>NZ_KE386593.1:0-792707 GCF_000427825.1 Thermocrispum municipale DSM 44069
CGTCCAGTGCGCGACGAGCGGTCGGCTGCTCCACCCCGTACTGAGCCATCAACTCGTTCTCACCAGGAACCTTGCTGCCCGGAGGAAGCTCACCACCATCAATGCGCGCCCGCAGCTCGTCCGCGATCTCCCGATATCCGTAGCGCCCCTTGCGCGNCTCATCGGCCATCCCGGCTCACCTCCCTCCGGAGCTACTGAAANTCTTCCCACGGTCATCGTTTAGTTCTGTACAGCACAGGCTACCCCTCAGCGCCTCCCACACCGCCACACGGGGCCACAGCCATCACACCCCCGACCCCCGCTCGCAGCCCCGGTCTGCGTGTTCAAACTTTCTCTACTTGTTCAAGGCGGCCCCTGCGGGGCCGCGCACCGGGCCGCCACCGAGGCGCGGCGGGCAAGCGGGGCATGCGGCTGCCGCCGGTCCCCGCGCCCGCCGCCAGCGTCTCGGCGACCCGGGCGCAATCACGCAGGAGCCATCAACAGATCCAAGAAATGCCCTCGCCGGGCGGGCAGGCTCCGGGATGACCCGAACGACCCGAACGCGCAACCGACGGCCGCGCGGTGTGTGCGGGTAGTCACCAACTGGTCATCCCGCCGCCTGCCCTGAGGGCTATCACACCGGCCTGGGGCCGCAAGCTTGATCACGTACGCGCCGGTCATGCACGCAGGTTGCGGCCCCAGGCAGGTGCGATCTAGACGCCCTCAGGCGACGGGATGACCAGCCCAGATCCCCCGACATGGCAGCGAACGTGCTGTGCCTGTCCCCCCAACTGCCACGTGCTGTTCGACAACGGCGCCATGATCATTACGAGGATGGCAATGTCGTCGTCAATGGCATCGTCCGCCGGACCACTCAGGATCCTGACGGCGCGTCCAACATTCGTCCAACATGCGCCCGGCGGAGAGCGGCAAACACCAACAGACAATGACAGCTCCCCCGGCCGAGTCCATCCAGGTCAGGGGGCTGACCAGTGCTCTACGGGCAAGGAACCGTCTTCAGAAGGTTGGGGGTTCGAATCCCTCCGGGCGCGCATCAGGCCCCTGCTCAGGGGCCATTTTTCTTGCCCTGAACGGCGCATCAACCCGGCGCATTGGTCATTTCGTAGCACGCGGCGCACCGTCGTACCGGATCAAGATCAACGCATCAGCCGATCCCCTTCCGGCGTTCCTACCTACGCCCGCGCTCCCGGTGGCATTCACCTGATCAACGGCCGCTGCGGGACAATCGCCGCGTGGGCCACACGCATCTGCCGAAACCGGACGCCAGCACGACGTGGGAGTCGTCCTGGCCGACGGCCATAGCGCAGACCGTGGCTCCTTTGCAGCGTGGCCGGGCCGACCCGACACATCGGATCGTGGAGTCGGCCGCCCACTCCGGGCTGCCGGGTGTCTGGCGGACATCGCTGACCGATGACGGCCCGGTGAGCATGCTGCTGACGCAGGACGATGTCCACACGCTGACCTGCCGGGCATGGGGTCCCGGTGCGCGGCGGGCCGTCGAGAACGCGCCCGAGTTGTGCGGCGCGGCCGACGACCCGAGCGAGTTCCGGCCGGATCATCCGATGCTGGAGGGCCTGCTCCGGCGCAACCGCGGGCTGCGCATCGGCCGCACCAATCGCGTCCTCGAAGCCCTGATCCCCGCGATCCTCGAGCAGCGAGTGCTCGGGCGGCAAGCCACGACGGCCTGGCGCCGACTGGTTCGCCGCTACGGCACCCCCGCGCCTGGGCCCGCGCCTGAGGGCATGAAGGTCTTCCCGGCGCCGTCCACCTGGGCGGCGATACCCGCCTGGGAATGGCATCGCCTCGGGGTCGACCCACGACGAACTCGCACCATCATCGCCTGCGTACGCCGAGCCGGTCGGCTCGAACGACTCAGCGGGCTGCCCACCGAGGACGCCAAGCGCCTGCTGTGCACGATCGACGGGATCGGGGTGTGGACAGCGGCGGAGATCGCCCAGCGGGCGTTCGGGGACACGGACGCCCTGTCCGTCGGAGACGTGCACCTCGCCCGTGTGGTCGGCCACGCCATGTTCAACGCCGACTTCGACGACGACGCCATGGTTGCCGCACTCGAACCGTGGCGGCCGCACCGCTACCGCGTCGTGCGTCTGCTGCACGCGGGCGGGTACGCCACACGGCCGCGGTTCGCGCCGCAGCGGCAATGACCTGGCTCGAGAACAACAAAGGCCGCCGGAGCAACGGCGGGGACAGATCCTTCGGGGTCTGCCCGGGCCGTAATTCCGGCGGCCTCGGTCGCTGTTCGGTCAGTGCAGCGCGCTCTTGAGCGTGCGGATGGCCAGGTCGATGGCGGCGTTGGCGGCGTGGGTGTCGCGCAGCGCGTCCAGCATCACGAAGTCGTGGATGATTCCGGCGAATCGGACCGCGGTGGTGGGCACCCCGGCCTCGCGCAGCTTGGCGGCGTACGCCTCACCCTCGTCACGCAGCACGTCGGCCTCGGCCGTGATCACCAACGCCGGCGGAAGGTCCTTCAGCTGCTCCGTCGTTGCCCGCAGCGGCGAGGCGGTGATCTCGTTCCGCTGCTTCTCGTCGGTGGTGTACTGGTCCCAGAACCACTTCATGCCGTCGCGCTGCAGGAAGTAGCCGGTCGCGAACTCGTGGTACGAACCGGTGTCGAAGGCAGCGTCGGTGACCGGGTAGAACAGCACTTGCTGCACGAACTTCACATCGCCGCGCTCCTTGGCCAGCAGCGTCAGCGCGGCCGACATGTTCCCGCCGACCGAGTCACCGGCGATCGCCAGCTTCTCCGCGTCGAGCCCCTTCTCCTTGCCCTTGGTCACGATCCACTTCGCGACCGCGTAGTTCTGCTCGATCGCACGGGGGTAGCGCGCCTCCGGCGACAGGTCGTACTCGGGGAACACCACCGCGGCCTCCGCGCCGACCGCCAGCTCACGGACCAGCCGGTCGTGGGTGTGCGCGTTGCCGAACACCCAGCCGGCGCCGTGGATGTAGAGGATCGCGGGCAGAACGCCGGTGGCGCCCTGCGGCTTGACGATCCGCGCCCGAGTCCCGTCCTCGAGGGTGATCCACTCCTCGTCGACCGGCAGCTTCGGGTAGTCGGTCGTCTGCGCCTCGTCGACCGCCTTGCGACCTTCCTCCGGAGGCAACTCGAACAGGAACGGCGGGTTGGCGGTCGCGTTGGCGAACTCCTGAGCGGCCGGTTCCAGAACAACACTCATGTCGAACAACCCTTTCGAACTCGGAGCCCTCGAGGTCTTCGGGGACTCGCAACCCTTGTGGAAGTCTTTGGAGAACGTTCGTTCTCCGACGTCTGCTACTCTAGGAGAACGATGGTTCTCCCCGCAACATGGCGTGCGTCACGTGGCGGTCGCGGGAGACGAAAGACGGCGATCCCGGGATGAATGACGGTGATCGCGGAGGCGCAGGGACGCAGACGCGACGGGCCGAGGGATCGCGAAGGCGGAGCAGTTCAGCAACGCCCAGACGGAGCGAATTGTCGGCGCGAGGCGGAGGGGCAT
Source organism: Thermocrispum municipale DSM 44069 (assembly GCF_000427825.1). Taxonomy (GTDB): domain Bacteria; phylum Actinomycetota; class Actinomycetes; order Mycobacteriales; family Pseudonocardiaceae; genus Thermocrispum; species Thermocrispum municipale. The sequence goes on from NZ_KE386593.1 coordinate 3,498, forward strand.
ACAGACGCACGGGGCCGGGAAGGCAAGCTGAGGGACGAAGGGAAGGCGAAGTGGCCAAGTCAGCAACGGCGAGTGAAGCCAAGACAGCAACCAAGACCGGCGGCAAGACGAGCAGGACCAGGCTCGACGACGAGACCGCGCAGCAGCAGATCCTGAGCGCGGCCGATCGACTGTTCTACGAGCGCGGCGTGCAAGCCGTCGGCATGGACGCCATCCGCGATGCCGCGGGTGTGTCGCTCAAGCGCCTCTACCAGCTGTTTCCGTCCAAGGAGCACCTGATCGAGGCCTACCTGCGGCACCGCGACGCGTTGTGGCAGTCCATGCTCGACGAGCACGTCGACGCCCGGACCGATCCGCGCGAACGCATCCTCGCCGTGTTCGACTTCCTGCGCGACTGGTCGAGCCAGCCGGACTACCGCGGCTGTGCGTTCATCAGGACGTTCAACGAGCTCCGCGCCGCGTCACCGCACATCGCGGAGATGGCTACCCATCACAAGGACGGCTTCCGCGCCGAACTCGTCGAACTCGCCCGCGAAGCCGGAGCCGACGCCCCGGAGCAGCTGGCCGACCAGCTCATCCTGCTGAGCGAAGGCGCCATCACCCGCTGCGCGATGGCCGGCTCGTCCGCACCCGCCACGCGCGCGCGGGAAGCAGCTGCGGCGATTCTCGACGCCACGCTCAACTAGCCGACGATCAGGACTTCCAGCGTGCGGGGACCGTGGACGCCCTCGACCCGGTCGAGCTCGATGTCGCTGGTGGCCGACGGCCCGCTGATGAACGTCAACGGCCGGGTGGCCTCCAGCCGCGCCAACGCCTCCGGCACGCTGACCACCACCTGATCGGCCCGAACCACACACAGGTGGTAGTCCGGCACCAGAGTGATGATCCGCCGCCCCTGCGCGGCACCCGAGTCCAGCACGATCGTGCCCGTCTCCGCGATCGCCACCGCGCAACCGGTCACCACACCGTCCACACTGTCCAGCTCGGACAAGGCCAGCGGCGGATCGTCGGACTTCCACTCGACCCCGGACACTCGCCACGAATCAGGTGCATCAGCAGGCACGACGACGGTCTTCGCCGAACGCCGGGCCAAGCACTCGGCGATCCGATCCGGCACCTCGGCCTCGGACACCCGGTGCACGATCGCCTTGTAGTCGGCGACCCGTTCGTCCAGCAGCGCGAGCACGTCGGACGCCGAGCGCTCCCGCTCGTAGTCCCGCACCACCGGCGCACCCGCCGGACGGTCCACCGCACGGATCCTGCTCAGGATCTCTTCACGAGCGCTCGACACGATTGCGCCTCCACCACGTGCGGAACGACTCCTTGGGCACCGCAGGCGCGTTCCGCGAATCCGTCCACTTCGCTCCCGGCCCCGGAATCCTCTTGATCCACCCGTCACGGGCCAGGAACCGCGACAGCGACCCGGCCTTCTGCGTCGCCTCGTACCGCTTCGGATCGGCGAACACCCACGCGGCCGCAGCCATCGCCAGCGCCTCCGGTGTGCGTTTGCCCTTCGCCTCCACGGCCTCCGCCCGCAGGTGCGTCAGTACCTCGGGAATGTTGATCCGCACCGGGCACACCTCGAAGCACGCTCCGCACAGCGACGACGCGTACGGCAGCGAAGCGGCCTGCTTGTCGTGCATGTCGCCGACGAGCTGCGGCGCCAGGATCGCCCCGATCGGTCCCGGGTAGACCGACCCATAGGAATGCCCACCGGTCCGCTCGTACACCGGGCACACGTTCAGGCATGCCGAACACCGGATGCACCGCAGCGCCTGCCGGCCCACCTTGTCCGCCAGCGTTGCTGTTCGTCCGTTGTCCAACAGGACCAGGTGGAACTTCTGCGGCCCGTCGCCCGGTGTCACCCCCATCCACACCGACGTGTACGGATTCATCCGCTCCGCGGTGGACGACCTCGGCAGGAGCTGCAGGAACACCTCGAGGTCCTGCCAGGTGGGCACCAGCTTCTCGATGCCCATCACGGTGATCAGCGTCTCCGGCAACGTCAGGCACATGCGCCCGTTGCCCTCCGACTCGACCACCACGATCGACCCGGTGTCGGCGACGGCGAAGTTCGCCCCGGAGATCGCGACCTTGGCGGAAAGGAACTTGCGCCGCAGGTACTTGCGCGCCGCCTCCGCCAGATCCTTCGGCTCGTCGGACGCCGGCTTCTCCGTCATCCGCCTGCTGAAGATCTCGCGGATCTCCGCCCGGTTGCGGTGGATCGCCGGCACCAGAATGTGCGACGGCCGGTCCTCGCCGAGCTGCACGATCAACTCGGCAAGGTCGGTCTCGATCGCGTTCACCCCGCTGGCCTGCAGCGCCTCGTTCAGCCCGATCTCCGCCGTGGCCATGGACTTGACCTTGACCACCTCGTCGGTGCCCTCGGCGCGGATCAGATCGAGCACGATCTGATTGGCCTCTTCGGCGTCCCGCGCCCAGTGCACGACGCCGCCGCGCGCCGTGACGGCCTCCTCGAGCCGCACCAGGTAGGTGTCGAGATTGGCGAGCACGTCGTCCTTGATCGCCTCGCCCGCGCGGCGCAGCCGCTCCCAGTCCGCCATCTCGGAGACGACCTCGGCGCGCTTGGCCCGGATCGTCGTGGTCGCTTTGCGCAGGTTGCGACGTAGTTGCGTGTTGGCCAACGCCTCGTGCGCGGCCTTCGGAAAGGCTGGACTGCCCAGCCAGGTCACCGGGTTGCGGCCGCCCACGGCTCCTCCTCCGTACTCGCCAGGATCGACGCCAGGTGGACGGTCTGCACGCCCGTCTTCAACCGCGACAAACCACCGCCGATATGCATCAGGCACGAGTTGTCGCCGGCACACAGCACCTGCGCACCGGTGTCCAGCACGTTGCGCATCTTGTCGGCGAGCATCGCCGTGGACGTCTCGGAATTCTTCAGCGCGAACGTGCCACCGAAGCCGCAGCACTGCTCGGCCAACGGCAGTTCGACGAGCTCCAGCCCTCTCACCGCACGCAGCAGGCGCAGCGGCCGGTCCCCCACGCCGAGCATCCGCAGTGAGTGGCACGTCGGGTGGTAGGTGACGCGGTGCGGGAAGTAGGCGCCGACGTCCTCGACACCCAATACGTCGATAATGAACTCGCTCAGCTCGTAGGTGTGCTCGACCGCCGGCCCGGTGCCGCACAGGTCCGGGTGGATGTCCCGCACCATCGCCGAGCACGAGCCGGACGGCGCCACCACATAGTCGTATTCGGCGAAGACGTCGGCATAAGACTCAGCGAGCTTGCGGGCGTGATCCCGGTAGCCGGTGTTGAAGTGCATTTGCCCGCAGCATGTCTGCCCGAGTGGGAAATCGACCTCGCAGCCCAGCCGTTCCAGCAGGCGAACGACGTCTTTGGCCGTGTCCGGGTACAGCGTGTCAGTCAGACAGGTGGCGAACAGTGCGACGCGCGGACCGCTCATGACCGGCCCGCGGGAATCCGGCCCAGGACGAGTAACGCTGATCGTGAAGGCATCTCCCGGCTGCCCGGATCCCACATGCTCGGTTCCTTTTCGTTCGGGTACGCATCCGCGCATGATTCTGCTGAACGTGCGCCCGGACCGCCAGCCGTCTCATCCTGAGCGACGAATGCGCTGCTCACCCGTGCCGGTCAGCGGAACGGTCACGGGCTCGCGCGTTCTTTCGACTTGGCTATGCCGCGAGCTCGGCAAGCTCACGGCGGCGCTGCTCCCATTCTTCCCCGCGCCACGTGGCAGGCATGGCGGCCAACGCATCTGCGGCGGCGCGACGGGCGCCTTGCCGATCGTCGAGGGCGTGCAGCACGAAGGCTCGCTCGCCGGTGAAGAACGACGGCGTGTACCAGTAGCCGGACTCGGGCACCTCACCCGGAAGCCGATCAACCAACTGGTCAGCTCGACCGAGCTGGCGGGCGGCCTCGGTCCGGTCCCCGCCGCGCGCCAATACGTCGGCGCGTTGATAGGCCAAGTACGTGCGCAGTGCAGGGTGGGAGCGCGGGTTGCGAGCAGCGGCCTCGTTCAGCGCATCAGCCGTACGCACGTCGTGACGGCGCAAGCTTCGGTCCGCCGCGAACGACAACGCGGTCACCAGGCGATGTGAGTCGTCCGCTTCGATCGCCAGAACAGTCGCCCGGTCCAGATGTCGCCGCGATTCACCCCACTGACCGAGCGGGATCGCCAACCACCCGAGGTACTGCTCGATCTCGGACAACAGCCCGACGGCACAGGAGCGCGCATCGCCCGATGCGTTGCGAGCCAGCCGGTCCACCAGTGCGGCTTGCCGCCGAACACTGGGCACGACTTCGGCAGCACCCGCGACGTCTTCCAACCGTCGCAAACTCCCCAGCACCGACGCGACAGCATCGAGCGCGACCACGTCGGTCCGTCCGCGCAGCGCAGCCGACACACGATCGGCGGCTTCGGTAGGCGCAAAGCCGAGGTCGGCTTCTGTTGCGTCGTACACAGCGCACAGTGCGGCGCGAACGAGCGACGACGGACGCCGCACGGTCCCGCGTTCCAACTTGCCGAGGTGATTGGCGTCGAAGGCCGAGTCCTTGCCGTGATGACGGGCGATCCACGCCACCACCAATTCGGCCACTTCCTCGCGGCTCGCATGAGTGCCCGGTGAGCGTCGAGAGGGCATCGATTCGCGGGCGAACCGCAGCCGTTCGTTCGGTTCGGGCACGAATTCAGCGTACGACGTTCCCGCGGGATCCTGCCGATCTTCCCTCCCGCCCTAGGACCCCTGTGACCAGGCTCGGAAGCCATGACGTAGAACTCCGGACCGATGGTGCCGCCACCACCTGGCCAGTCCGCCGCCGACACCGGGCACGAGCGGACGGTGGAAACTGACACCCTGCTGTTCACCACGATCGCGCAATCCTGCCCTGGCATCGTGCGCACGCTGACGTTGCTGATACGCGAGCTCACCGAAGCCGACCTCGAGCCTGCCACCATGAGAATGCTGGGCGAGCGGATCCAACGGATCGGCGAAGCGGTTTCCGCGCACGCGAAGCGCTCCACCTGGGACGAATGACCGTCGAAGGCCGCCTTGTGCGGACCTCCAACACTTCTGGAGCAATGTGCGCCCTGTCACACGTCCCGCTGCGCCGCCCGGAGGACTGATCAACTCCGGCTGACCGAACCCCGCCGAGGTGCAGATCCACCCCGCTATCTGCGCCGAATCACCCACGGCAGACCCGCTCACCTGCGCACTCGGCACTGCCCACGCCGGATCACCGCACCGGGTGCTGTTCGCCGCAAAGCCTTTGGATCCACCGACAACGGCTCGGCTTCCAGCGCCTTCACCGGCCACCACCCCGGGCCCATTCTGTGATCCACGACATACCCCTGTGCCCGCTGTGACGATCTGAGGAGCCCGCCGTGTCCGAGCACACCTGCACCTTCGGCCTGTGGTACGACTTCCGGAATCCGGCGCGGTGGCCGCGCAGCTTCACCAGCTTCTACGCCGAGACCCTCGACCAGATCGCCTGGGCGGAAAGCCGCGGCATCGAGTCGGTGTGGCTCACCGAGCACCACTTCATGGCCGACGGCTACACGCCGTCGCCGTTCGTCATCGGTGGCGCGATCGCCGCCCGCACGAAGTCGCTCAAGATCGGCACCAACCTGATCGTCTCCCCGCTGCACAACCCCATCCGCCTCGCCGAGGACGCCGCCACCCTGTCCCTGCTCAGCGGCGGCCGGTTCGACCTCGGCGTCGGCCAGGGCTACTGGCAGCCGGAGTTCCAAGCCTTCGGCCGGAACCTGCGCAACCGGCCCAGCTTGCTGGAAGAAGGCGTCGAGATCATCCGCCGCGCCTGGTCGCGGGACACCGCGGAGTTCCACGGCAAGCGCTACGACTTCCCCGCGCTGCCGGTCACCCCGCAGCCGGAGGCCACCCCGCAACTGTTGGTCGGCGCCATGGCCGAGCCCGCCATCGAGCGCGTCGCCCGCATCGCCGACGGCTTCCTCAGTACCCAGAACGCCCACCACCAGATGTACATCGACGCGCTGGAGAAGGTCGGCAAACCGGTCGACGAGGGCCGCATCTACGCAGGTCAGTGGGCAATCATCGCCGAGGACCCGGAACGCGAGTGGGCCCGCATCGGCCAGCACGCGCTCTACCAGATCAACGGCTACATCGGCATGGGCGCGTTCGGCCCGCCGGACCAGGTCCCCACCTTCCCGAACCCGCAGGCCCTGCTGGACGCCGGCGCGTTCCTGCTGTGGGACGTCGACACCGCGGTCAGCGAGCTGACCACGCTGCTGCTCGACCGTCCGCAGATCAAGGACGTGCACTTCTGGGCGCAGCTGCCCGGCGAATCGGTGGAGAGCGGGTCGGCCCGCATCGAACTGCTCACCTCCCGCGTCATCCCGCAAGTACGCGCGGCCGTCGCGGCCGGACGACAGGAGGTGTCCGTATGACCCCTGCGCCGGCCTCCGGCTCCCCCTTGTTGATCACCGACTTCCTGTACCGGGCACGCGACCTGTTCGCCGCGAAGACGATCACCCAGTACCAGGACGGCGAGAAGATCTTCAGCTACACCTACGCCGAGTACGCCGACCGCGTGCTGCGCCTCGCTCAAGCCCTGATCGACCTCGGGGTGCGGCCAGGCGATCGGGTCGCGACGCTGGCGTGGAACCACCACCGCCATCTCGAGCTGTACCTGGCAGCTCCGCTGGCGGGAGCCGTGCTGCACACGCTCAACCTGCGGTTGGCAGCCGACGAGATCGCCTACATCGTCGACCACGCCGATGACCGCGTGGTGTTCGTCGACTCGTCGCTGCTGCCGTTGCTGGACAGCGTCCGCTCCCGCCGCCCCGAGATGCCGGTGATCACCACCGACGGGGACAGCCCGAACCACGACGAACTGATCGCGGCCGCCACGCCGCTGGAAAAACCCGTACCGCGGGACGAGAACGACCTGGCCGCGCTCTGCTACACCTCCGGCACCACCGGCGCCCCCAAGGGCGTCGGCTACTCGCACCGCGCGCTCTACCTGCACACCTTCGCCGCATGCCTGGCCGACGGCCACGCGATCTGCGAGCGCGACACCGTCTGCCACGTCGTCCCGATGTTCCACGCCAACGCGTGGGGCATCCCGTTCGCCGCGTTGATGACCGGCGCGAATCAGGTCCTGCCCGGGCCGCACCCGTCGGTGGCCGACATCGCCACCATGCTCTCGACCGAACAGGTCACCTACACCGGCATGGTCCCGACGGTCGCCGTCGACCTGGTCAAACACGCCACGGCCAACCGGATCGACCTGACCAGTTTGCGGGCCCTGGTGCTCGGCGGCTCGACCCCGACCCCGGAGCTGATCCGCAGCATCGAGGAAGACCTGGGCGTGCCGGCCTACCAGGGCTGGGGCATGACCGAGCTGTCCCCGATGGGCACATTCGCCCGCCCACCACGCGACGCCGACGACGACCCGCAGCGCCGCTACGAGTACGTCCGTCGCCAGGGACGCCTGCTACCCGGCCTGCACTGGAAGCTCGTCGACGACGACGGCAACGAGGTCCCGCACAACGGAGTCGACCGGGGCGAGCTGCTCATGCGCGGACCGTGGGTCGCCGACCGCTACTTCCGCGACGAGCACCCGGAGGCGTTCGCCGACGGCTGGTTGCGTACCGGCGACATCGCGACCATCGACTCCGAGGGCTACCTGACCATCGTCGACCGGGCCAAAGACCTGATCAAGAGCGGCGGTGAGTGGATCAGCTCGCTGGCGCTCGAGCAGGCACTGACGACGATCCCCCAGGTCGCCGAGGCAGCCGTCATCGCGGTCCCGCACGAACGCTGGCAGGAACGTCCACTGGCCTTCGTCGTCGCCGCCGAAGGCGCCCAGCTGGACCCCGAGCAGGTGCGGTCGGCCCTGGCCGAGCGGGTGCCGCGCTGGTGGCTGCCCGAACGCGTCATCGTCGTCGACTCCCTGCCCAGGACCAGCGTCGGAAAGCTCGACAAGAAGCGGCTGCGCAGCAGCGTCGGCGCCGGACTCTTCGCGGACCCGCACCATGCGGCGCCCTCACCCGCATAACCCGCACCTCCACGCCCGTCACGAGGAGGACCTTGCGTGAAGTTCGGCATCTTCTACGTCCTGGAATGTCCCGACCACGACTTCCCGCGTGCCTATCGCGAGATGCTCGAACAGGTCGAGTACGCCGAACTGCTGGGCTTCGACGAAGTGTGGCTGGCCGAGCACCACGGCAGCGACTACGGCTCGATGCCCTCCCCGCAGGTGGCCGCCGCCGCCATCGCGCAACGCACCGAGCGCATGCGCATCGGGATCGCGGTCAGCAACCTGACGTTCGACTGGCCGGTCCGCATCGCCGAGGACTACGCGATGGTCGACGTCCTCTCCGGCGGACGGCTCGACTTCGGCGTCGGCCGCGGCTACCAACCGCACGAGTTCCGCAACATGGGCGCGGGCGAACGGCAGGCGGAAAGCCGTGAGGTGTTCGTCGAGGCCCTCGACATCATCCGCGGCCTGTGGAGCAAACCCACCGGTCAGCCGTTCTCGTACCACGGCAAGCACTTCGACATCACCGACGTGGACTGCCGGCCCACCCCGGTGCAGCGCCCGACCCCGCCGATCTACCTCGCCTCGATCAGCCCGGAGTCGTTCGACCTGGCCGTCGCACAGGGCTGCAACATGCTCGTCACGCCGACGCTGATGACGATGCCGGAGCTGAACGCGTTCGTCGTCGACGCCAAACGGCGATTACGGGATCTCGGCCGGGACATCCTCGAGCTGGATTTCCCGATGAACTGGCAGATCCACCTCGCGGAGACCGAACAGGCCGCGGTCGACAACGCGCGCGAGGCGCTGACCTGGTACTTCGACTCGGTTCTGTCCATCGTTCCGCAAGGCGAGGACGTGCCGCCGAGCTACGAGCGGTACGCCGAACTGGTCTCCGCCACCGACAAGGCGGGCGGCGTCACCGTTGACGGCTTGCGCGACGGCGGCGTCGTCTACGTCGGCGACCCCGACGGCCTGATCCGGCAGCTCGAGTCGCTGCACGACGAGACCGGGCTGCAACACCTCATCTGCTGGATGCGCTTCGGCGGGCTCGACCACCACAAGGTGCTGCGCTCGATGGAGCTGTTCGCCGAGCACGTCATGCCCCGCTTCCGCGACCGCGAACCGGTCGTGCCGCGCGCCCTGCGCGAGCTGTCCGCCGCCGAGACCTCCCCTTTTGCTCGATCCCTACTAGTTCAGGAGGACACCATGGGATACCTGCCCGTCGAGAACGACCGCAGCATCTACTACGAGCACCATCGCGGCAGCGGCAGGCCGATCGTGCTCGTGCACGGCTGGGGCGCCAACGCCCGCGCGTGGGACACCACGCTGCCCGCGCTGCTGGCCAACGGCAACGAGGTGGTCACGCTCGACCAGCGCTGCTGTGGGCGCTCGGACAAGGACTTCGAGGAGGTGTCGATCGCCGCGCTCGGCGAGGACGTCGTGCGCCTGGTGGACCACCTCAGCCTGGACCGCCCGGTGATCAACGGCTGGTCGCTCGGCGGCGCGGTGGCCACGGCCGCGGTGGCCAAGCTGGGTGACCGCGCGTCGGGCCTGGTGCTGACCGGTGGGGCCTCGCCTCGCTACACCGCGACCGACGACTGGCCGCACGGCGGGACGACCGCCGACGTCGAAGGGATCCTCGACGCCCTCGCCGCCAACCGCGCCGCGACGTTGCGCGGTGTCGCGGAAGCGGTGTGCGCGGAGAACCCGGGCGAAGCGGTCCTCGACTGGCTGTGGGACATGTTCATGGAGATGGGCCCGCGTGGTGACCAGTCGTTGCGCGACCTCGCCGAGGTCGACCTGCGTAAGGAACTCGCGGGCCTGGAGGTGCCGATCCTGTTGCTGCACGGCCGTGCCGACACGTTCGTGCCGTATTCCCAGGCCGAGGCCGTGACCGAGTTGAACTCGCGCGCCGAACTGGTCGAGTTCGCCGGCGGGCACGCACCGTTTTTGGAGGACCGGGACCGCTACCTCGGCGCCTTGACGGAGTTCTTGAATCGATGACCAAGAACTGGCTGGTCACCGGCGGGTCGCGCGGTATCGGGCGTGCGGTCGTCGAGCAGGCGACGGCCCGGGGCGACCGGGTCGCGGTCTTCGCCCGCAAGCCCGCCACCGAGCAGTGGCCCCACCCGGATCGAGTTGTGGAAATCCACACCGACCTCACCGACTCGACTGCGGTGGCACGCGGTGTGCGCACCGTTTTCGAGCGGTTCGGATCGCTCGACGTGGTGGTCAACGCCGCCGGGGTCCACCGGGGTGGCCGGGTCGACACCCTGTCGCGAGAGCACTGGGACGAGGTGATCGGCACCAACCTCACCGGCGCATTCGAGCTGGCCCGGCACGTCGTCCCCCGCCTCGAAGCCGGATCCGCCCTCATCAACGTGGGTGCGGTGGTGGGCTTTCGCGGTTTTCCCGGCGACGTGGCCTACGGCGCGGCGAAAGCCGGCCTGCACGGACTGACCCAGGTGCTCGCGGTGGAACTGGCACCGCGACACATTCGGGTGAACCTGGTGATCCCGGGTTTCGTGGAGACCGACATGACCTCGGCGCTGACCGGGCGGGCGCGCGAGCGGATCCTCGCCGCGATCCCGCTGGGCCGCACGGGCCTTCCGGCGGAAATTGCGCAGGTCATCGTGGGTGTCGCGGACGCCGAGTACATGACCGGCTCGGTGGTGGCCACCGACGGCGGCTTGCTCAGCTCGTTCGCCTCCCGTAGTTGACCTGCCCGTGGTTGTGGTGGCCTACAACGCCGCGAAAAGTCACGTGACCCGCACCACAAGCGGGAAGTTAGCCTCGAGACGACAAAACCTGAATTTCGTTTTCTCGACGCATTTTCGCCCACTTCCCCTGCGGAAGGAGTTCGTATGAACGACACCGCGAGTGCCGGAAGCCGCGAAGCGGACAACAAGAAACTCGTTGCGGAATTCATGCAGGTGTTCTCCACCGGTGACGTGGCGGCGATCATGGACTATCTCGCCCCCACCGCGACCTGGTGGGTGGCCGGCACCATCGAAGGCATCTCCGGCACCAAGAGCAAGGACGAGTTCCGGGAGATGCTCTCCGGTCTGTCCGCCAACACCAAGACGGGCGCGATCCGGCTGACCCCGATCGCATGGACCGCGGAGGGCGACCGCGTCGCGGTGGAGACCGAGTCGTATTCCGAGATGACCAACGGCCGGGTCTACAACAACCTGTATCACTTCGTATTCGAGGTGCGCGACGGGAAAATTCAGTCGGTCAAGGAATACCTGGACACCGAACACACTCGGGCCGTCTTCCTCGCCGCGTAGTTCTTCCGGTTCTTCGCTCCCATTCCAGCAACAACCCATTCGCACACATTGAAGGAGACACGTCCATGGACATCGGCATGCTGTTGGTCGCCCAGAATTATCACGAAAACGTCAGCGACCAGGAGGTCTTCCTCCGCGAGGTCGAAATGGGAGTGAACGCGGAGAAGTGGGGCTTCGACACCGTCTGGTCCGCCGAGCACCACTTCGACGACTACTCGATGCTCCCGGACAACCTGCAGATCCTGACCTACATCGCGGCCAAGACCTCGAAGATCAAGCTCGGCACGGCCGCGGTGATCCTGCCGTGGAACGACCCGAAACGCGTCGTGGAGAAGGTGGCGATGCTGGACATGCTGTCCGGCGGCCGCGTGATGTACGGCATGGGCCGGGGCCTGGCCAAGATGGAGTACGAGGCGTTCGGCATCCCGATGGACGAGGCGCGCGAGCGGTTCGTCGAAGCCACCAAACTCACCCTGGAAGGCCTGCGCACCGGCGTGGTGGAGAACCCGGACGGCAAGTACTACAAGCAGTCCAGGGCCCAGATCCGCCCGGCGCCCGATCCGTCCTACGAGTGGACCCGCGAGCGGCTGTTCGGTGCGGCCATGTCGCCGGACACGATTCCGATCATCGCCGAGCTCGGCCTGCGCATGATGACGTTCGTCCAGTTCCCGTTCGAGAAGCACGCCGAGGCCATCAACCAGTGGCGTGAGCTGTACCGTGAGAAGCAGGGCGTGGAGCCGCCGACCCCGCTGGTGCAGGACTTCGTCATCTGCCACGAGGACGCCGACGAGGCGCGGCGGCTGGCGCACGAGCACCTGTCCCGGTACTTCCTGTCGGTGATCAAGCACTACGACTTCGCCGGTGACCACTGGCGCTCGACCAAGGGCTACGAGACGTACCAGGTCGGCGCGGACATGATCAAGGAAGCCGGGATGGAGGCGGCCGCCACCGGATACGTGGAGGCCAACATCTACGGCACGCCGGAGCAGATCGTGGAGAAGTACGCGGCCCGCCGCGAACTGGCCGGCGACTTCTCGGCCAATGCCGCGTTCGCGTTCGGTGGCCTGCCGATCGACCAGGCCTTCAAGTCGGCGCAGCTGTTCGGCGAGAAGGTCGTGCCGGAACTGAAGAAGATGACGGCGAAGGTCCCGGTCAGCGCATGATCACCGTCGTGGCGGCGCCCGGGGGTCCGGGCGCCGCCACACCTCACCCGGCGGACGGCGAGATGAATTCCCCCATGACTCGAGGTTTGACCGCCACCCACGACTTCACCGATCTCTTCCGCGACGTGATGGCGGGCGTGTGCACGCCCGTCACGGTGGTCACCGCGCTCGACGGTGACCGGCCGCACGGCACCACGGTCAGCGCGTTCGCGTCGCTGTCGTTGCATCCACCGATGGTGCTCGTCGCGCTCGACCGCGGGTCGGACCTGCTCAGCGTGGTGCGTGTGCGGGGCCGGTTCGGGGTCAACATCCTCGGCCACGGTCAGCACGACCTCGCGCTGAGGTTCGCCCGCAAGGGCCTGGACAAGTTCGACGGGGTCGACTGGTCCCTGTCCTCGGGCGCACCGCGCATCACCGGCGCTCCCGGCTGGGTGGCGTGCACCGTCGCGGATCTGGTGGACGGCGGCGACCACGTCGTGGTCCTCGGCCATGTCGTGGAGGCCGACCGCGCCGACTCCCCGCCGCTCACCTATCACCGGCGCACGTTCGGTACCCACAGCGCAGAACAGGAGTAGTGGCCATGCCCCGCACCCCGGCTCAGCAGGTCGAACTCGCCGTCTCCACGCTCGCGGCGGGCGGCCTGGTCGTCGTGGTCGACGACGAGGACCGCGAGAACGAAGGCGACCTGGTGGGCGCCGCCGCGACGATGACCACCGAGCAAATGGCGTTCATCGTCCGCCACACCACCGGCATCGTCTGCGCACCCATGCTGGCGCATCGCGCCGACGCGCTCGATCTTCCGCTGATGGTCGACCGCAACACCGAGGCGCACCGCACCGCGTTCACCGTCAGCGTCGACCACGTCTCCACCGGTACCGGGGTCAGCGCCGAGGACCGCGCAGCGACCGTGCGAGCACTCGCCGACGAATCCACCGCGCCGGAGGATCTGTGCCGGCCGGGCCACATCTTCCCGCTGCGCGCCAGGGAAGGCGGGGTGCTCGCCCGGGCCGGCCACACCGAGGCCGCCGTCGATCTGCTGCGCCTGGCCGGAGCTGGTGAGGTGGGCGTGATCAGCGAGATCGTCGCCGACGACGGCTCGATGCGACGCGGCGACGACCTGGACGCGTTCGCCGAGGAGCACGGGCTGCCGATCGTGCGGATCGCCGACCTGGTGCGGTACCGGGCGGCGACCGAGCCGTTCGTCGAGTACGTCGCCGAAGCGGAGATGCCGACGGAGTTCGGCCAGTTCCGCGCGGTCGCGTTCCGCTCCGTGGTGGACGGCTCCGAACACTTGGCGCTGGTCATGGGCGATGTCGCCGAAGCGGGCCACAGCCGGCAGGGCGTGCTGGTGCGGGTGCACAGCGAATGCCTCACCGGCGACATCCTCGGCTCGCTGCGCTGCGACTGCGGGGCACAGCTCGAGCGGGCACTCGCCGAGATCGCCCGCGAGGGCTGCGGCGTGCTGGTCTACCTGCGCGGACACGAAGGCCGCGGGATCGGCCTGGCGCACAAGATCCGCGCCTATTCGCTGCAGGAACAGGGCTTGGACACGGTGGACGCCAACCGCGCCCTCGGCCTGCCGGACGACTCGCGCAGCTACGGGGTCGGCGCACGGATCCTGGCCGACCTCGGCGTGCGGCGCATGCGGCTGATCACCAACAACCCGAGCAAACTCGGCGGCCTGGAGGGCTACTCGATCGAAATCGTCGGACGGGTGTCGCTGCCGACGGCCGTCACCGCGCACAACGTGCGCTACCTGCGGACCAAGCGTGACCGGATGGGGCATGCGCTGGACACACCCCTACCGGACGTGATCGCAACCTGACATTCCGCTCTTGTGAATTGTCACTAGTTCGTGGATGTTGGTGAGCGAGGCAGACGGGAGGCCCACGACAAAGGAGACGAGGACCCCATGACGCTGCTGAGCACGACCACCGAGCGAATCGCCACGCCGGCCATCCCCCGGCCGCGTCACCGCGAACGCGACGTGATCACCGCGTTCGCGCAGATCACCGGTGAGGCGATCAAGGACACCGATCTGGAAGAACTGCTTCGCTCGGTGTGCATGAAGCTGTGCGAAGTGATCGGGGTCTGCCGTTCGTCGCTCTATCTCAAGCACCCCGACGGGCGGTATCGCGGCGCCGCGGGCCACTGCGCCGAGCAGGGCGACATCACCGAGGCGGTCAAGCGGCAGGAGTCCGGGATCGAGGGTGACGCGTTCAGCCGCGAGATCATCGAGACGGCCCGCCCGGTGCTGATCGAGGACGTGGCCAACGACCCACGCCCGCATCGCCGCACGATGGAGCACTGGCAGGTGCGGGCCATGCTGGGCGTCCCGCTGGTGTTCGACGGCGAGGTCACCGGTCTGCTGTTCGTCGACGACCGGGACCGCGACCACGTCTACACGCAGGAAGACATCGAGATCGCGGAGATGTTCGCGCAGCTCAGCGCGCTGTTCATCAGCCAGGCGATGTTGAACGTGCGGCTGCGTGCGCAGGCGTCGGAGATCGCCCGCAGCCGCAACACGCTGGCGTATCTGGCCGACGTGCACCGCAAGCTGACCAACGCGGTCCTGGAAGGCGCCGACATCCACACCGTCGTCGCGCTGCTGTCCGACCTGTCCGCCAAACCCGTTGTGCTCTACGACGAAGACTTCCGGGTGCTGGCCTGGTCCGCGCCCGCCGCCCTCGGTCTCGACCGGCCGCCGGTGATCTCCGAGCGGATCCGCACCATGCCCGCGGTGAAAGCCGAGCTGGCGGGTCTCAGCCCGGAACGTCCGTCCGCGGTGGTGCCGCCGACGTTGTCCGTCGGACTCGGCCGTCGGCATCTGATGTGTCGGCTGGTCATCGAGGGACGGCCGAACGGCTTTCTGGGCATCGTCGAGGTCGGCAGGTCGCTGGAGCCGATCGACGCCAACATCGCCGAGCACGGCGCCACCGTGCTGTCGCTGCAGATCCTGTCCGAGCGCAGGCAGATCGAGACCCAGGGCCAGGCTCGCGACGACTACCTGTCCGACCTGCTGCGCAACACCCGGGACAAGGAGCACCTGATCCGGCGCGGCCCGCAGTTCGGCATCGACCTGACCAACCCGCACGTGTTGGTGCGGTTCACGCTGTCGGCGAACCCGCGGCTCAGCGCGACCGCCGCGCAGCGCCTGGTCACCCGTCGGTTCCAGGAGGTTTTCGGTATCGACGAGCCCGCGGCGGTGAAGCTGCCCGGCCACATCATCGTGCTGGTCCCGCTCGCCGACGACGGCTCACCGGAGGAGCTGGCCGCGGTCCGCAACCGGGTGCGGCAGGTCCGGGAGTCGCTGCAACCGGACCTGGCCACCGGCACCACGGTCATCTCCGGGGTGTGCCGCGAAGTCACCGACTTCCCCCACGCCTCCCGCGAGATGCGCGAGGTCGCCGAGATCGCCCGGTCGTTCGACTGGGCCGAGGACGTCTTGGACGTCACCAAGCTGGGGCTACTGCGCGTCGTGGTCGGCTCAGGCCGGGTCAAGGAGGCCGTGCGGTTCGCCCACGAGTACGTCCACCCGGTGCGTACGGCCGACGACGGCACACTGCTGGAGACCTGGCGCGCCTTCGTCGACGCGGACGGGCGCGTGAAGGGTGCGGCGGCCGCGCTCGACGTGCACGAGAACACCGTGCGTTACCGGCTCGGCAAGATCAAGGATCTCACCGGGCTCGACCCGAGCGGCCTCGAGGCGCTGCTGTCCGCCCGGCTGGCGTTCCAGATCCTGTCGTTCGCCAACCCGTGACCGCCACCGTCGCCCGGCTCGACCCGCATTGTAGAAACCCACGACAAGCTGGGGAAACGACAGTGCCGGGGCAAGATTGCGGCGGATACGTTCGAGGCATGCCGACCGACACCACGCACAGCGACCTCATCGGGGTCGACCTCACCGCCGTTCGGGACTGGATGGACGCCCAGGGCCTTGGGGCAGGCGAGCTGACCGCGGTGTCCCCGATCGGCGGCGGGACACAGAACGTCATGATCGGTTTCGAGCGTTCCGGTGTCCGCTACATCCTGCGGCGCGGCCCACAGCATCTTCGGCCCCAGTCGAACCGGATCATGCAGCGCGAAATGACGTTGCTGCGCGCGTTGGCCGGCACGTCGGTGCCCCACCCGATGTTCGTCGCCGGCTGCGAGGACACCGACGTCATCGGCGCGGTGTTCTACCTCATGCGGGCTGTAGATGGCTACAACGCCGCGGAGTCCCTCACCCCCGCGCACGCCGCGGACCCCGGTATGCGCCACCGCATGGGCCTGAGCATGGTCGACGCGCTCGGCGAACTGGCCCGCCTCGACCCGGCCTCGATCGGACTGACCGACTTCGGGCGCCCGGACGGCTTCCTGGCGCGCCAGGTGGACCGGTGGCGCAGCGAACTCGAGTCGTTCACGCTGCTGCCCGGCTACCCCACCGTGCTGCTGCCGGAGGTGGACCGGATCGCCTCCTGGCTCGAGGACAACCGTCCCGAGCAGGGCGCGACGGGCATCCTGCACGGCGACTACCACATCGGCAACGTGCTGTTCGACCGCGTCGAGCCGCGGGTGACCGCCATCGTCGACTGGGAGATGGCCACCGTCGGCGACCCGCTGCTCGACCTCGGCTGGATGTTGGTGATGTGGGGCGACGACGGCGAACCCGACCTGCTGGAGAGCAAGCTCGCCGGCGCGGGCGGGCTGCCGAGCAGGACCGAGATCCTGGCCAGGTACGCCGCGCACAGCGACCGGGACCTGCGGGCCATCGACTGGTACACCGCGCTCGCCGGGTTCAAGCTCGGCATCATCCTCGAGGGCACCTACGCCCGCTCCCGGTCCGGCCAAGCACCCGTCCAGGTCGGCGAACGCCTGCACCGCTACGCCTTGCGACTGTTCGAACGAGCCCGCCGCTTCGCCGCCTGACCCCGACCCCGGAAGGGAGCACATCGATGGCGTGGGACTTCTCCACCGACCCCGAGTTCCAGCGGAAGCTGGATTGGATGACGGCGTTCGTGCGTGACGAGGTCCGTCCGCTGGAAACGTTGGATCTCACCTGGCCGCAGCTGCGCACCGCGATCGCGCCGCTGCAGCAGCAGGTCAAGGACCAGCAACTGTGGGCGGCGCACCTCGGACCGGAACTCGGCGGTCAGGGCTACGGCCAGGTCAAGCTCGGGCTCATGCACGAGATCCTCGGATCGACGCCGTACGGGCCGCTGGTGTTCGGGTGTCAGGCGCCGGACTCCGGGAACGCGGAGATCCTCGCGGCGGCCGGGACCGACGAACAGAAGCGGCGGTGGCTGGACCCGCTGCTGGCCGGCGAGATGTACTCCGCGTTCGCGCTGACCGAGCCGGACAACGCCGGCGCCGACCCGACGAACCTGTCGACCACCGCGGTGCGCGACGGCGACGGCTGGGTGCTCAACGGCCACAAGTGGTTCATCTCCAATGCCGCGACCGCCGACTTCGTGATCGTCGTGGCGGTCACCGACCCGGACGCGGAGCGGCACCGCCGAGCCTCGCAGTTCATCGTGCCCATCGACGCACCAGGGCTGGACGTTGTGCGCGACATCGCGTCGATGGAAAACCCCAGGCCGCGGGAGAACTACTTCGGTTCGCACTGCGAGGTGGTGCTGCGTGACGTTCGGGTCGGTGACGACGCGCTGCTCGGGCAGCCGGGCGACGGCTTCGTGATCGCACAGAAGCGCCTCGGGCCCGGGCGGATTCATCACTGCATGCGCTGGATCGGGCAGGCCAAGCGGGCGTTCGACATGATGTGCGAGCGCGCCACCTATCGGTACGCGCACGGCAGCGTGCTCGGCGAGAAGCAGACCGTGCGGAACTGGATCGCCGACTCCGCCGCGGAGATCCAGGCGCTGCGGCTGATGACGCTGCATGCCGCATGGGTGATCGACACGCAGGGCACCAAGGCGGCCCGCAAGGACATCGCGATGATCAAGTACTACGGCGCGAAGATCCTGCACGACGTCATCGACCGCGCCATCCAGACGCACGGTTCGCTGGGCTACAGCTCCGATCTGCCGTTGGAGTTCATGTACCGCGCAGCCAGGGCGGCTCGGCTCTACGACGGCCCGGACGAGGTGCACCGCGACACCGTGGCCAAGTTGGAGCTGCGCAACTACGAAGCGCCTGCCGACGGACGGCCGAGCGAACACGTGCCGACGCGCAGGCGGGCGGCCCAGGAGCGGTACGCGGAGTTGTTCGACGAGGTGCTGGCCTCGGTCTGAGGGTGGTGGGAGCCCGGCGCGGTCCGGGTCGTCCCACCCCCGGTAATCTCAAACTGTTGACAGTTGGCAGATTACCGGTCAGGGTGGCGATACACCCCACCGCATCGACCGGTGGCCGTGAGCAAGCGATCTCGGGGAGGCCCCATGACCAACCTGGCGCGCCGGCTTCGCGCGCTCGTCGAATCCACCGACCAGCCGCTGCTCCTTCCGGGCGCGGCCAACGCGCTCGCCGCGCGGGTCGTGGAGGAAGCGGGCTTCGGCGCCGTCTACGTGACCGGCGCAGGCGTGACCAACAGCTACCTCGGGATGCCCGATCACGGCCTGCTCACGCTGGACGAGCTGTCCGGCCACGTGGAGGCAATCGCGGACGCGGTGAACATCCCGGTCGTCGTCGACGCGGACACCGGGTTCGGCAACGCGCTCAACGTGCAGCGCACGGTACGTCGCCTGGAGCGCGCGGGCGCGGCAGCCATCCAGCTCGAGGACCAGGTCAGCCCGAAGAAGTGCGGTCACTTCAACGGCAAGGAAGTCATTCCGCTCGAGGAGATGGTCGGCAAGGTGCACGCGGCGGTCGACGCTCGCCGTGACGACGATCTGGTCATCGTCGCCCGCACCGACGCCCGCGCGACCGAAGGACTCGAAGCGGCCTGCGAGCGCGCCGCGGCCTACCGCGAGGCAGGAGCGGACGTGCTGTTCGTCGAGGCACCTGAGAGCGTGGACGAGATGCGCTACATCACCACGCAGGTCCCCGGCAAGCACATCGCGAACATGGTGGAGGGCGGCCGCACCCCGTTGCTGTCCCGCGACGAGCTGGGCGACCTCGGCTTCGCCGTCGCGCTGTACGCCAACGCGACGCTGCGCGGGGCCGTGGTCGGCATGCGCGCGATCCTCGCCCACCTGGACAAGCACGGCGACACGCGCGAGGCCCAGCACTTGATGATCAGCTGGCGCGACCGCCAGGAACTGGTGCGCAAACCCGAATTCGACGAACTCGAGCAGCGCTACGCGGCGAAGCCCGACAGGAGGAGCTGATGGACGGCTACGACCTGCGACTGCGCGGCGGGAAGGTCTTCCAGCACGGCGCGGGACTGCAGAACCTGGACATCCTGATCAACGACGGGACCATCGCCGGTCTGGTGGCCCCCGGCACGCACGTCACCGCGGCCGAGGAAGTCGACATCTCCGGCAAGGTCGTGCTGCCCGGCGGCATCGACCCGCACGTCCACCTCGGCAAGGACATCCGCGTCCCGCGCGATCCCGACGACGCGTCGTTGGAAACCGCTTCGGCGGCGGCCGGCGGCATCACGACGATGCTCGTCTACCTGATGAGCGCCGAGCCGTACGAGCAGGTTTTCGCCGATTCGGACGCGGCGATGAAGGGCAACTCGCACACCGACTACGGCTTCCACTTCGTCCTCGGCACCGACGAGCAGGCGGCCGCGATCCCGGACTACGTCCGCGAACTCGGCGTGTCCAGCTTCAAGTTCTTCATGAACTTCCGTGGCGACGAGGGCAAGTACCTCGGACTGCCCAGCAACGACGACTCGTTCATGTACGACCTGCTCGGGCGGGCCGCGGACGCCGGCGCGATGGTCAACCCGCACCCGGAGAACATCGAGCTGGTGTGGAAACTGCGCGACCGGGCCAAGGACGAATCGCTCCCGCCGCTGGAAGCCTGGTACCGCAGCAGGCCACCCGTCGTGGAGGCGGAAGCCGTGCAGCGCGTCGCGTACTTCGGCAGCGTCACGGGCGCCTCCGTCTACGCCGTGCACACCAGCAGCAAGGCCGCGTTGGAGGCGATGCGCACCCAGCGCACCGCCTACGAGAACTTGTTCACCGAAACCTGCACCCAGTACCTGACACTCACTACCGACTCTCCGTGCGGCACGTACGCGAAGGTCAACCCGCCGGTGCGGCACACCGAGGACGTCGAAGCGCTGTGGGAAGGCCTGCGCACGGGCGAGGTCGACACCGTCGGCTCGGACCACAACGCCCGACACCGCACGGCCAAGGAGAAGGACATCTGGTCGGCGTCGGCCGGTTTCCCGGGCACCGGGTTGGTGCTGCCGACGGTGATCGGTGAAGGGCTGCGGCGCGGGATCGACCTCGAGCGACTGGTGGACGCGACCAGCACGCGGGCAGCGCACCTCTTCGGCCTCTTCCCAAGCAAAGGCACGATCCGCATCGGCTCGGACGCCGACCTCGCCGTCGTCGACCTCGAAGCGACGACCACGGTGCGCGCGGAAACCCAGTACTCCGCGGCCCAATACTCGCCGTGGGAGGGCGTCGAGATTCCCCTGAAAGTCGTCCACACGCTGGTGCGCGGACACTTCGCGGTCCGCGATGGCGAGCTGTCGCAACAGCCCACCGGTGTCTACCTGCCGAGAGAGCGCAGCGGAGCTGCGGCGCTGGCGCAAGCGAAGGAGTACGCATGAGCGAACAAGGTCCGTGGACGGTTGGTGGCAAAGGCGTCATCGACGAGCTGACGACTCGCCGGTACGAGCTCGCGGGCTTCGGCAAACCGGTCGGGATGGGTCAGCGTCCCGCCCTGCTGATCATCGACGTGCAGTACCGCACCGTCGGCACCACGCCGGCGCCGTTCGAGACCGCCGTCGAGGAGTTCCCGACCAGTTGCGGCGAAGTCGGCTGGGCGGCGGTCGGCAACATCGCCCGCCTGCTCGCCGCGTTCCGGGAGAACGACTGGCCGGTGTTGTATCCGCACGTGGCACCGAAGAAGAGCTACGACAGCGGCAGGCTCGGCGCGAAGGTGCCGGCGATCATGGACATCCCGTCGAAGGGATACGAGTTCGTCTCCGAGGTGGCGCCGGAGGAGGGTGACATCCTCGTGCCCAAGCGGCACCCGAGCGCGTTCTTCGGTACGCCGCTGGTCAGCTACCTGGTGGAAGCCGGGGTCGACTCGCTGGTGGTGACCGGATGCACCACGTCCGGCTGCGTGCGATCCAGCGTCACCGACGCGTTCTCCTACAACTTCCGGGTCAGCGTCCCGGCCGACGCCGTTTACGACCGGAGCCCGGTGGTACACGAGGTGAACCTGTTCGACATGGCGCAGAAGTACGCCGACGTCACCACGACCGACGCCCTGCTGGCCGCTTTGCCTGCAGGCGGCTGAAAGCCTCCCCGGGCTCACTGAATCCATGGTGGGCCCGGGGAACTCCATCACTCCGGTTCGGAGGCGCGCAGAACCGCGAGTGCGTTGTTGAGCGAGCTGGTCAGATGCGATTCCAGCAGCGCGGCCGCCTTGTCGCCGTCGCGCTTCGACAGAGCCGCCAGGATCTCGCGGTGCTCTTCCAGCGCCGTGCGGGCCCGCTGCGGCTGATGCGCCGACCGGGCTCGCGCCAGCTTGATCTTCCTCCCCACCTCGGTGAGCGCCTGCAGCAGCGGCGGGTTCGCCGCCAGCCGGGCGAGCCGGGCGTGGAAATCCGGGTTCGCGGGATACGCGCCCGCCGTGTCGTCGTCCATCGTGTGCTCGGTCTCGTCGAGCATGTCGCCCAGCTCGTCGATGCGCTCCTGCGGCGCGTAGCGGGCGGCGAGCCGCACGGCGTGGGTCTCCAGCGCGATGCGCAGCTCGTAGAAGTCGGACAGCTCCCGCGCGGAGAACGAGCGGACGTAGACGCCGCGGTGCGTCACCGGCTCGACCAGCCCCTCGGCCGCCAGGCGCCGGATGGCCTCGCGCAACGGCCCCCGGCTGATGCCCAGCGCCTGCGACAGGTGGACCTCGTTGAGCCGCTGCCCGGGGGCCAGTTCGCCGTCGAGAATCATCTGGCGCAACACCTCAAGGCTCTTGTCCGCGTAGGTGGCCGCGCGACCCAGCTTGGTCGGCCGGAGTTGTTCAGTCATCCGATTCCTCCTCGCGGCACGCGAGCCGCGGTAACTGTCGACAGCGCGATCATAGTACCTAGCTGCAGATTTGCTTTTGTTTCCACCAAGTTCACGCAGAAGTGTTGACAGTTTGCAGTTTTTCGCCGAGTGTGTTCGCTACACCCGATCGCCGTAAACCGGGCGGCAGACATGGAGGTGCTGACGATGCAGGCAGCCGACCAGACCCCGCAAGCCGCGCCCGCTGACGTCACGACCAAGACCGACGCGCCGACGTCGATCGACCCGCGGGTGATCGGTGCCGGCCTCGTCGGGTCGATCGTCGAGTACTACGACTTCGGCATTTACGGCTATCTGGCCACGGTGCTCTCGGTCGTCTTCTTCGCCGAGGGCGCAAACCCCACGACGGCCCTGCTGGCCACGTTCGCGACGTTCGCCGCGGCCTTCGTGCTGCGGCCGCTCGGCGGGCTGATCTTCGGACACCTCGGCGACCGTTTCGGGCGCTCGCGCATTCTGGCGGCCACCATCCTGTCGATGTGCGCCGCCACGGTGGCGATCGGTGTACTGCCGACCTACTCCGCCATCGGCGTCGGCGCGGCGTTCCTGCTGGTGGCCGCGCGGTGCGTGCAAGGAATCGCGTCCGGCGGTGAGGTCGGCGGCGCGGCCGCGTACGTCGCCGAGAAGTCGCCGCCCCGCCACCGCGGGTTCCTGTGCTCCACGGTGCAATTCGGCGCGTTGAGCGGTGCGCTGCTGGCGTCGGTCACGGTGTCGATCCTCAACTCGGTGCTCACCGAGGAGCAGCTGGCCGACTGGGGCTGGCGCGTGCCGTTCCTGCTGAGCCTGCCGTTGGGGCTGGTCGGCCTGTGGATCCGGTTCCGGCTGGAGGACTCGGTGACCAAGGACGAGCTGGCCACCGGCGAAGGCCTGGCGTCCGCCCCGGCCGCCGAGCTCATCCGCGAGCACCTGCCCGGCCTGCTGCGCACGCTGGGCCTGTCGACGCTGCTGTTCGCCGGCTACTACGTGGTGTACGTCTACGCCTCGACACATCTGCAGCGGACCGCGGGCTTCAGCCCGAACGCGGCGTTCTGGTCGACCACCACGACGCTGGTCGTCTCGTGCCTGACCATGCCGCTGTTCGGCCACCTGTCCGACCGGTGGGGCCGCAAGCCGATGCTGTTCGTCGCGTCGGTGGCGTTCGGGGTCTTGGCGATTCCGTGCTTCGCGCTGATGAGCGCGCCGTCGCTGCCCCTGGCGGTCGTCGCCCAGGTCGTGCTCGGTCTGTCGGAAGCCGCGCTGATGGGCATCGTGTTCGCCGCGTTCGCCGAGATGTTCCCGTCCCGCGTCCGTTACACCGGCATCGCGCTCGGCTTCAACTTGGCCAGCATGGCCGTCGGCGGCACCGCGCCGCTGATCAGCCTGTGGCTGTTGGACGTGACCGGCAGCTCGCTGGCACCGGCGTGGTTCTTGATCGGCACGGCTGTCATCACCGCCGCGACCTCGCTGACCGTCACCGAAACCCGGGGTACCGCACTGCGCGCCGTCTGACTCACCAGAGCCGAGCACCGCGCTGCGGACCGTGGAAACTCATCGCGAAGAAGGGAAGTTTGTGCAGGACATCGACGTAGACGTGGTCGTCGTCGGCGCAGGCGGGGCCGGTCTGGTTGCGGCCCTCGCGGCGACCGACGCGGGCGCGAGCGCTGTCGT
Source organism: Thermocrispum municipale DSM 44069 (assembly GCF_000427825.1). Classification (GTDB taxonomy): domain Bacteria; phylum Actinomycetota; class Actinomycetes; order Mycobacteriales; family Pseudonocardiaceae; genus Thermocrispum; species Thermocrispum municipale. The sequence continues at coordinate 27,723 of NZ_KE386593.1, forward strand.
ACTGGAGAAGGAAGAACGGCCCGGTGGCAACACCGCCGCCTCCACGGGGTCGGTTCCCGGAGCCGGCAGCCGTTGGCAGGCGGAGGCCGGAATCGAGGACTCGCCCGAACGCCTGGCCGCCGACCTGCTGCGGCAGTCCGGCCCGCACGACGCCGAGGACCTGGTCACCACGTTGGCCACGGTGAGCGCGCCGCTGGTGGAGTGGCTGGTCGACAAGCACTCGGTGGACCTGCGGCTGATCACCGACTACAAGCACGTCGGGCACAGCGTCCCGCGGCTGCACGCCCCGCCGTCCCGCAAAGGCCATGCCCTGGTTGCGGACCTGCTGCGCGCGGCGAAAGCCGCCGATGTCGAGGTCCTGACCCACTCGCCGGTCGACCGGCTCGTCGTCGAGGACGGCCAAGTGCGAGGTGTCGTCGTGTCCGGTGACCGTTCCGGCACCTACACGCTGCGCAGCCGCGCGGTCGTGCTCGCCGCGAACGGCTTCGGCGCCAACCGCGAGATGCTCCGGCAGTTCGCGCCGCAGGCGGTCGGGCTGGAGTACCTCGGTGCACACGGCAGCACCGGCGAGGCCGTGCGGTGGCTGCTCGACCTGGGCGCGTCGATGGCGAATGCGGAAGCCTTCCAGGGCTACGCGGCCGTGGCCAGCCCGCACGGCTCGATCACCTCGTGGACCACGGTCGAACACGGCGGGATCCTCATCGACGGACGCGGCAGGCGCATCGGTGACGAGTCCGTCGGCTACTCGGGTTTCGCCCCCGCCGTGTCCGGAGCCGAGCCGCCGGTGCACGTCATCTTCGACACCGGCATTCGTGACTCGGTCGCCGCGCACGAAGAAGAGTTCGCCGACCTCCTCGCCGCCGGGGGCGTCAAGGAGGCGGCCGACGTGGCGGAGTTGGCGCAGGTCACCGGGGCGGACGCGGACGAGCTCGCGCGGACGCTGGACGCCGCCCGCGCGGCCGCTGCCGGAGAAGCGAGCGATGTCTTCGGCCGCACCGAGTGGGGCCGCGGGCCGCTGAAGCCGCCGTACGCGGCAGTGCGCGCGATTCCGGCGCTGTTCCACACCCAGGGCGGCGTTCGGGTCGACGAACACGCCAGAGTTCTCGGCCAGTCCGGGCCGATTCCCGGCGTTTATGCCACGGGCGGTGTCGCCGCCGGAATCAGTGGGCGTGCCGGTGGCGCGGGCTACTCGTCCGGCAACGGCCTGCTCAGCGCGCTCGGACTCGGCTTGCTCGCCGGCCGCCACGCCGCGGGCTGATCTCCCTGGTCCTGATCCGCGGAGCTCTTCTCGCCCTGATCCGCTGATCGCCCTGGCCTTGATCGGCTGATCTCGCCCCGATCCACGACCATCCCTCGCCCCGATCCATCGACCATCCCTCGCCCCGATCTCCACCGACTGACGAGGAGCCTGTTGTGTCCACCCCCACCGGGCCGGCGCAGCCCCAGTCCAAGCGGGCCGCGATCGGCAGTTTCGTCGGCACCACGCTCGAGTGGTACGACTTCTTCATCTACGCAACGGCCGCGTCGTTGGTGTTCGACGAGGTCTTCTTCCCGACGCAGGAAGGCGTGCTGGGCAAGCTTGCCGCCTTCGCCACCTTCGCGGTCGGGTTCATCGCCCGCCCGCTGGGCAGCATCCTGTTCGGGCACTTCGGCGACAAGATCAGCAGGCGGAACGTCCTCGTCGCCACGTTGCTCATCATGGGCGGCGCGACCGTCCTCATCGGCCTCATCCCGGCCTACTCGGCGATCGGTGTCTGGGCTCCGGTGCTGCTGACGCTGTGCCGGATCGCGCAGGGCATCGCGCTCGGCGGCGAGTGGGGTGGCGCCGCGCTGCTGTCGGTGGAGAACGCGCCGGCCCGCCGCAAGGGACTGTTCGGTTCGTCCACGCAGATCGGCTCCCCCGCCGGGCTGCTGCTGGCCAGCCTTGTCGTCAGTGTGTCGTCGTGGGTCAGCGGGGACGCCTTCGGCGACTGGGGTTGGCGGATCCCGTTCCTGGCCAGCGTGGTGATCGTCCTGGTCGGCCTGTACATCCGCCGCGGGCTGGCCGAGTCGCGGGACTTCGTCACCACGAAGGCGAAGGACGACGTCACGAAGGTCCCGGTCGCGGAGGTGCTGCGCACGGATTGGCGGTCGGTCCTGATCGGGGCGGGCCTGGCGGCGGCCAACAATGCGCTCTACTACGTCATCGCGACCTACACCCTGGCGTACGTCACCGACTCGCTGAAGGTGCCGGAGTCGCAGACGCTGAACCACCTGACCATCGTCTCGGTGTGCTATCTGATCTCCATCCCGGTGTTCGGGTGGCTCTCCGACCGGGTGGGGCTGCGCCGTCAGGTGACGCTGGCGGCCCTGGCCGCCGCTGCCTTCACGTTCCCGTACTTCGCGATGATCGAGACGGGTGACTCGTGGATCATCCTGCTCGGCATGATTCTCGGGCTGGCGGTCATCCAGTCCGCCGCCTACGCGCCGCAGCCGGCGATCTACTGCGAGCTGTTCCCGACCAAGATCCGCTACACCGGCGCGTCGCTGGCGTACGCGCTGCCGACCACGCTCGTCGGCGGGACCACGCCGTTCATCGCGACCTGGTTGTACAGCGAAACCGACAGCAACACCGCCATGGCCTGGTACATCGTCGGGCTCTGCCTGGTTGCGGCCGGATGTGCGTGGCTGGCGCACCGCCGGCACGTGCGGGTCACGCAAGCGGCCGCCGAGCCGGCGGGAGGCGTGCATGTCTGAGGCCACGGAGCTGCTGGACTGGGCGGCGGACCACGCGCGCCGCGGAGTCGCCACGATTCCCGAACCCGTGCTGCGCAAGGCGATGCTCATCGTCTGCGACGACCTGGCCGCGATGATCGCGGCGCACACCGAGGACGAGGTGCGGCGGGTTTCCGCGCAGGCCGTCGACGGTGACGAGTCGACCGTGGTCGGCGTCCCTGGTCGGCGAACTGATCGCGGTCGGGCTTCGGTGGCGAATGCGGTGGCCGCGAACTGGACGGAGCTTGACGGCGGCTACCGCCCGGCAACCTGCCACGGCTCGCTGTACACGCTGCCGACCGCGCTCGCCGAGGTGGAAGCGACGAACGGCAGCGTGGGTGACCTGCTCATCGCGCTCGTGACCGGGTACGAGGTCGTCACCCGGGTCGCCCGCGCGTATCGGCCGCCGCTTCCGTTGTCGCGTCATCCTCATGCGTCGTTGTCGCCGATCGGGGCCGCCGCTGCGGTGGGCGCCGCTCGTCGTCTCCCAGCGGACGCGTTTGCCCGAACCGTGCTTGGTGCGGCCTCGATGTCGATGACCGGGCCGTTCGTCAATGCGACCCAAGGTGCCACCGTGCGCAACGCGTGGGCGGCGGCCGCTTCCCAGCTCGGATTCCTCGCCGCGGACATGGCTGACGCCGGGCTGACCGGCAGTCCTACGGCGTTCCGCGAAGTTTTCGCCGACGTCGGTGGCGCGGCGGCGCGAGAGGAAGAGCTCACGCAGGGCTTGGGTGAGCGCTACGGTGTGCAGGACGCCTATCACAAGCCGTACGCGTGCTGTCAGTATCTGCATTCGAGCGTGGAAGCTGCCGGTCAGCTGGCGAAGCGGGTACCGGTCGACAAGATCGTCGAGATCGCTGTCCGCGCGCACCCGCTTGCTGCGGCGCTCGGCAACAAGAGCCCCGAAACGAGCCTTGCCGCGCGTTTCTCGCTGCCCCATGCCGTGGCCGCCGTGCTCTTGGCCGGCGAACCCGATATGAAGGCGTTCGCCCGGGAGTCACTGCACGAGGCAACAGTCGTCCAGCTGCGGGATCGCGTGCGGATCGAGGAGTGGACCGACGTACCCGAGCCGCCGCACGACCGGCCGTCCAGTGTGCGGGTGACCCTGGCGGATGGCAGCGTCCACGAGGAAACCGTGATGTCTGCGCTCGGCGGACCGGACCGGCCGATGTCGCGCGAGCAGCTCCTCGACAAGTTCCGAACGCTGACGGCCGAGCTCAGACCCGGCTTCGCTGCACAGGCTGAGGCGCTGACCGACCCTGACCGGCCGCTGGACCTCGACGTCCCGCTCCGCGTGGTGCTGGATCGACTTCTCGGGGAGGTGTCCTGATGTCCGTCGTCGACGTTCTGATCGACAAGGTCGCCGATCTTCCGGAGCTTCCGCCGGACATCGAAGCGTCCGCGCGGCTGCATTTCCTCGACGCCGTCGGAGTGGGGCTGGCAGCCACTCGTCGCGGGCCCGTACGTGAGCTTCCCTCCACCGTCGCCACGACCGGGCCCTGCACCGTTCTGGGCGCCGACACGACCACCTCGCCCGCCGAAGCGGCCCTGGTCAACGGCACACTCATCCACTCGCTGGAGTACGACGACACCCACACCGGCTCCGTGATGCACGGCAGCAGCGTGCTCGCGCCTGCGGTGCTTGCCGCGGCCGAGGACACCGGCGCGGACGGCCGGCAGGTCATCAAGGCTTTCGCCGTGGGGTGGGAGGTGCTCGTCCGCCTCGGCCTGGCCAGCCCGAGCGGGTTCCAGCGCGTGGGATTCCAAGGCACGTCGGTCGCCGGGCCGCTCGCCGGCGCCCTGGCCGTCGGCCTGATCAACGGTCTCGACCGCGAACGGCTCGCTGACGCGATCGGCCTCGCGGCCAGCTTCGCTGCGGGCAACTTCACGTTCCTGGCCAGCGGCGCGACCAGCAAAGCCGCCCAGGCCGGCATCGCAGCGCAGGCCGCCGTGTCCGCGGTTCGCCTGGTCGGTGGCGGTGTGACCGGAGCCCGGACGGTCTTCGAGGGCGAGCGCGGATTCTTCGGGCTCTACGCGCGAGACGCCGCGGCTGCCGAGCGCTTCCAGTCGTCGCTGGAGGATCTCGGAACGCGCTGGTACTTGGCGGAAGCGGCGTTCAAGGGTTTGCCGTGCTGCCACTTCCTGCACCCGTTCGTCGAGGCCGTCGCCGAGCTGAACCTCGGACCCGGTGGTCACGAGCGCCTGCAGCGACTGACGTGCCACGTGCCCACCGGGCAGGAGCACGTCATCGCGGTTCGTTGGGAGCGCAAGCAGTCACCCGAACGTGCTGACGAAGCACGGTGGAGCCTGCCGTACGTCGTGGCCCTGCAAGCCGTGCGCGGTCAGGTTGACCTTGATGACTTCGTCGGCGAGCCGGACCCGGAAGTCGTGCGGTTCGCACAGCGCGTGACCTGGGAGCCCTGGCCGGATTCGGGCTATCCCGCACGGTTCCCCGCGAAGCTCGAAGCGGCATGGGACGACGGCAGCCGCCAACTCGTCCGGATCCCCGACGTCGACGGCAACGGCTCCCGCCCGTGGGATGCCACTCGCGTCATCGCGAAGTTCCGCGACAACTGCGCCGCAGCGGGGGTCGATCCGGCGAGCATGGATTCGGTAACGGAGGCCATCGTCAACGCCGCCCAGCCCGACCTCGCCGCGGTACGGCGACTCGCTGGGCGGGCGTAGCGGTTGGACGAGTACCGCGCGTGCCGCCTCGTGGCGAGCTACCGCTGGGACGCGAAGGCGCCGGCTCGGCGACCGATCTCCCCACCGACAAGTAAACAAGTCGTTTTGTCGACAAAGTGTGCGGCGTTGGATGGCTGGCTCGCCGTCCCGAGATCGACAAGCCCACCGTCCGGGCACGGGCCGACCCGCGTCGCTCAGTGCGGCTAACGTCGCGGTGTGGACGAACTGCTGTGGTTGGAAGAAGTCACCGGAGACGAAGCCCTGGCCTGGGTCCGAGCCCGCAACGACGAGACGGTCGCCGCCCTCACCAAGGATGACGAGTTCGCGCAGCTGCAGCGCGAAATCCGCGAAGTCTGGGATGCCGACGACCGGATCCCGTTCGTCACGCGGCGCGGCGACTACCTGTACAACTTCTGGCAGGACGCCGACCACCCGCGCGGCCTCTGGCGCCGCACGACCCTGGAGTCCTACCGCCAACCGCGGCCGGACTGGGAGGTCGTCCTCGACCTTGACGAGCTTGCCGCCGCGGAGGGCGAGAACTGGGTCTGGCACGGGCCGACCGTGCTGCGCCCGGACTACGACCGCTGCCTGATCGAACTGTCCCGCGGCGGCGCCGACGCCACCGTGGTGCGCGAATTCGACCTGCGCACGTTGACGTTCGTCCCGGACGGGTTCGAGCTCGGCGAGGCCAAGCACCGGCTGAGCTGGATCGACCGCGACCACATCTACGTCGGCACCGACTTCGGCCCCGGCTCGCTGACCACCTCCGGCTACCCGCGCCAGGTCAGGCAATGGCGGCGCGGCACCCCGCTGTCCGAAGCCGAACTCGTCTTCGCAGGCAACGAGGACGACATGCAGGTCGCCGGCTACCACGACCCCACCAAGGGCTTCGAACGCGACTGGATCTCCCGGTCGATCGACTTCTTCAATTCCGAGAAGCTGCTCCGCACCGGCGACATGCTGCAACGCATCGACGTCCCGAACGACAGCGAGATCGACGTCCACCGCGAGTGGATGCTGGTGCAACCGCGCGGCGAGTGGCTGGGACATCCCGCGGGCTCGCTGCTGGCCATCCGTTTCGACGAGTTCCTCGACGGCAATCGCGACTTCACGGTCGTCTTCCGACCCGACGAGCACTCGTCGCTGCAGTACCACCAGTGGACCCGCGACTACCTGCTCCTGGTCACCCTGACCGACGTCAAGAGCCGCCTGCTCGTCGTGGAGCCGGGCAGCTGGCAGCAGCACGATCTGCCCGGCATCCCGGACATCGGCAGCGCCGACCTGGTCGACACCTCTCCGGACGACTCCAACGAGTACTTCCTGCAGACCTCCGGCTTCACCCAACCGTCCACGCTCAGCCGAGGCGTCGTCGGCGACGAGAAGCCGCAAATCCTCAAGCGCAGCCCGGCCTGGTTCGACACCGACGGCCTCACGGTGGAGCAGCACTTCGCGACATCCGACGACGGCACCGAAGTCCCGTACTTCGTCATCGGCGGGCCCAGCCCTGGCCCGACGCTGCTCTACGCCTACGGCGGGTTCGAGATCTCCCTGACCCCGTCCTACAGCGGAACGGTCGGCCGGGCGTGGCTGGCGCGCGGCGGCCGCTACGTCGTGGCCAACATCCGCGGCGGCGGCGAGTACGGACCGCGCTGGCATCAAGCCGCGCTCAAACACCACCGGCACCGCGCCTACCAGGACCTCGCCGCCGTGGCGCGCGACCTGGTCGACCGCGGGCTGTGCACCCCGCAACAGCTCGGCATGGAGGGCGGCAGCAACGGCGGCCTGCTCGCCGGCGTCATGCTCACCCGCTACCCCGAGCTCTTCGGCGCGATCGTGTCGCATGTGCCGCTGTGCGACATGCTGCGCTATCACAAGCTTCTCGCGGGGGCCTCGTGGATGGCCGAGTACGGCGACCCGGAAGACCCCGACGACGCCGCCTACCTGCGCAGTTACTCGCCGCTGCACAACCTGCACCAGGACAGGCACTACCCGCCGACGCTGATCGTCACGTCAACCCGCGACGACCGCGTTCACCCGGCGCACGCGCGCAAACTGGCCGCGCGAATGCGCGAACTCGGCCACCAGGTGCACTACTACGAGAACATCGAAGGCGGACATGGCGCGGCCGCCGACAACGCGCAACGGGCGTTTCACTGGGCGTTGACCTTTACGTTCCTTTGGCGCCATTTGCGGTGATTCACGCCTCGCCGGCGCATGAAAGGCAGGCCAGGGGGTAGCCCAAACGTATGCCAGCGTCAGCCCCATCGACAGTCGCCGTCGGAGAAGGAACGTTTCGCACCATGGTGCGGGACATCCCCGGCTTCTCCGCCACCCGGTCTGGAACCGGCGCGAACCGATCGGTGACGGGCAAGGCGTGCTGTTGGTCCCCGGATTCGGTTTCGGGGACCGCAGCCTGGCACTCACCCGCAACTGGCTGCGCGCCCGTGGTTATCAGGCCATCGGCTCGCGCACCGGTTTGAACATCGGCTGCACCACCACCATGGTCACCCGGCTGGAAACCACCCTCGAACGGCACGTCGAAACGACCGGCCGCAAGGTGATCATTCTCGGCCAGAGCCGCGGCGGCTGGCTGGGACGCATCGTGGCCATGCGCAGGCCGGACCTGGTCGGCGGTCTGATCATGCTGGCCAGCGCGGTCCTCAACCCGCTGGCGGGCAAGGCCAAGTTCCTCGCCGTCGCCCGCTTCATCGCGCGACTCGGCAGCGCGGGCCTCCCCGGCGTGCTCGACCAGGACTGTCTCACCGGTCAGTGCTATCGCGTCAACCGCGCCCACCTGCTCAACCCACTGCCGTCGGAGATCCCCGCAGTCTCGGTCTACTCCCGGCACGACGAGATTGCGCCGTGGGAGCTGTGCCGCGACCCGAGCGCCGAGCACGTCGAAGTGCACAGCACACACACCGGCATGGCGCTCAACCCCGACGTCTACACCGCGCTGTTGCCGCGCCTGACCAGGTGGGCGAGCTAGCCAAGGCGGCAACGGGCCCCAGCCCGCCGGCCGGGCGACGAAGCCAGCCACGGCACAAGGCACATTGCGCCGCCGGCCGGGCGACGAAGCCGGCCACGGCACAAGCCACATTGCGCCGCCGGCCGGGGCCAACCCGGGCTCGGCACATGGCCGGATTTCGCGCCGGCCCGACCAGCTGACCGGGGCTACCCCAAGCTCGGATCGATCAAGTACTTGGCGCCCGTGGCTCGCGCACTGTACGTGCGGAGCGCGTCCAGCTCCAAGGCGCCGACCAACGAGACCGTCTCGGCGAAGTGACTGGCGAACGTGGTCGTCAGCTCGTTCGCCACCCGCTCCTTCATCCGGTTCCTGGTGGCCTCGTCCAGCGTTGCCAGATACGTCGGCATCAGAAAGCCCGACAGGTTCCACGCAAACCCGATCCCCGACGAGATCGTGGTCGGCGAGGTGTCCAACCGTCCGTAGATGTAGACGTGGGTCTTCTTGCCCGAGCCGTAGCGGGAATACTTCGTCAACTTCCGGCTGGCAGCCGTTTCCATCGCGGCGAGAATGTCGCCCGCCAACCGTCCGCCACCGACCGCGTCGAAGCCCAGCGTCGCGTCCGTCTCCGAAATCGCCTCGACCAGCTGCTCGAACCACCCGTCTGCGCTGGTGTCGACGACGTACTGAGCGCCCTCCGCACGGAGCAGGCGCACCTGCTCCGGCGACCGCACCACGTTGATCAACGGCATCTCGTCGGCGAGACAGATGCGGTTCAACATGCGTCCGAGGTTCGAGGCGGCAGCGGTGTGCACGATGGCGGGGTGCCCGCCCGACCTGGCCACCTCGAGGAACGACAACGCGGTCAACGGGTTGACGAACGCGGCTGCGCCCGCCGCGGCCGGCGTGCCCTCGGGTAGGACCATGCACGCCGACGCCGGAACAGTCCGGTACTCCGCGTACATCCCGCCACCCATCACGGCGACCGTGCGTCCCAGCAATGCTTGCGCCTCGGGCGAGTCACCCGCGGCGACCACCGTGCCTGCCCCTTCATTGCCCACGGCCATCGGAATGCCGACCCTGGCCTGCATGGCAGCGAAGCCGCGCTCGGGCACCGGCGCGGTGATCTTGGGACCGTGCTCGTCGCTGCTCTGCTCGGCTCGGCCCAGGTCGGCCGTGGCCAGCAGCAGGCTGAGATCGGACGGATTGATCGGCGCCGCTTCCACGCGAATCAGCACCTCGTCCGCACCGGGCGCGCGCGTCGGCTGCTCCTCGACGAACAGCTCCAACGTCTTGTCTTCCCTGATCAGGCTGCGGATCAGGCGGGTATGGGCGGGGTATGTCGCGCTCACGTGCTCTCTCCCTGCTGGCGTACACGGTCTCTGCGACGCAGCCTAGGCGCCATCCGTGGTTGTCGTCGTGGCCCACAACGGCCCCCCATCGACACTGTTGACGGCACGACAACAAGAGGTCACGGTAGCCGCATGGACTTCCAGGAAGTGGACTACGCGGTCGCCGACGGGGTTGCGACCATCACGCTGAACCGGCCGCAAGCGCGCAACGGCTACACGGTGCGTATGGCGGACGAGCTGGCTTACGCGTTCGGCAAGACCGATGCCGACCCCGACGTGCGCGTTGTCGTGCTGACCGGCGCCGGGTCGGACTTCTGCGTCGGTGCTGATCTGTCCGGCGGCTCGCTCGACGTGGGCGAGGGGGACGAATCGTGGCAGGAGCCTGCCGGGCGCTGCGTCCGCGCCATTTTCGCCTCCACCAAGCCGGTCATCGCGGCGATTCGTGGCGCAGCCGTCGGCGCGGGCTCGACGATCATCCTGCCCGCCGATTTCCGCCTCGCCGCCACCGACAGCCGCTTCGGTTTCGTGTTCAGCCGTCGCGGCCTGTACCCGGAAGGCGCGTCCACCTGGTTCCTCCCCCGGCTGGTCGGGCTCGGCCGCGCACTCGACTGGATGGTCAGCGGGCGGGTCTTCGGCGCCGACGAAGCGCTCGCCGCGGGCCTGGTCACCCGGCTCCACGAACCCGACGAAGTCCTGCCTGCCGCCTACGAACTCGCCGCGGAACTGGCCGCCAAGGTCGCGCCGGTGGCCGCCGCGGTCATCCGGCAGATGCTCTTCCGGCTCAGCCCGCTCGAGTCGCCGGATCCGGTGCACCGGCTCGACTCCCGGCTCATCGCCCAGGCCGCAGGCAGCGACGACACCGTCGAGGGCGTGCGGTCCTTCCTCGAACGACGTGACCCGCAGTTCCCCGGCGTGGTCCCGGACGACATCCCCGCATGGCTTCCGTGGCAGTCGGACTGAGGCAAGATGGCCGGCATGAGCGCGCAGTCCCCACCGCGGTGGCGGCGGTTGGAGCCCGACGAACGACGTGAGCAGATCCTCGAGCGCGCCATCGACCTCTTCGCCGAGCGGCCGTACGCGGAGGTGTCCACCAGCGACGTCGCCCGGGCCGCCGGCGTCGCCAGAGGCCTGATCAACCACTACTTCGAGTCCAAGCGCGGGCTCTACCTGGCCGCGGTCCGCCGGATCGTCACGGTGCCCACGTTCGATCCGGCGACCCTGCCGGACGGGCCACTGCGGGCCCGCGTGGAAACCCTTGTCGACTGGCTTCTGACGACGGTGAGCAAGCACGCCAAAGGCTGGATCGCGGTGCTGGGGACCGAGGGCATCGGCAGCGACCCGGAAGTCGAACGAATCCTGGCCGAAGCCGACCGACGAGCCGCGGAGAACCTGATCAAGAGTGTCGGGATGCACGACGTGCGGCCGCACGGGCAGCAGCTGCGTGCGCTGGTCCGGGCCTACGGCGGCATGGTCAAGGCAGCCGTACGCGAGTGGATGATCCACGACACGCTGACCCGCGACCAGGTGTTGCTGCTGCTCACCGAGCAGCTCACCACGCTGCTCGAGGAGACGTTCCCGCGACTGCAGGAGCTCGACCCCGCCGCGCAGTAGATGGCGCGGCGCCCGGGCAGGACGCGGCCACCTGCGGGGGTTTGCCGGCGACGACATGAGCGTGGCTGCGGGCGCCCGGCCGCTCTTCCGGCGCCCGCAGCCGCGACACTCAGCCGGCCCGCACCGGCGCCCTCTGCCCGGCCCGGGAGGACGTCCCCGCGGCGGTCCGGGGCCCGTGCAACCAACCCCGGAAAGCCCGGGTGAGCGCCGACATCACCACGAAAGTCATGAGCGACACCAGCACGATGGTCAACGCCAGGGTCACCGCAGGCAGCGGCAGCCCGCCCAGGACCGGGCCGAGCACCCACAGCAGCGTGGTGATGAGCGGATAGATCCCCACCCAGGTCAGCACGGCCACCTTCCAGCGTGGCGGTTGCACTCAGGCCACCTCCGTCCCGCACAGCCCCGCGCCGTGCGCGGAGACGCCCGTCGCGTCCTTGCGAAGGCCGGCCCGCCGAGCTGGGCGCGGGTCTTGTCACTCGACGCGACCAGGGCGACGCCGAAGCACCGTCCGGTCCTCCCCACAGCGCCTGTGATGAACACATGCATGAACTGACTCCTCGTTCCTTCCACGACCAGTGATGTCAGTCGCAGACATCACTGTACAACCTCATGTCAGTTCCTGTCATCACTTATACTGCGGTCATGGGCAGATGGCAGCCGGGGACGCGTGCGCGACTGCACACCGCTGCCGTACGCCTGTTCACCGAGCACGGTTACGAAGAGACGACCGCGGCCGACATCGCCGAGGCGGCCGGCGTCACCGAGCGCACCTTCTTTCGCCACTTCCCCGACAAGCGTGAGGTGCTCTTCGACGGCCAGGATCGGCTGATCGAGGCGGTCGCGCGGGGCGTCAAGGAGGCGCCGGCCGACGCCGCACCCCTCGATGTCGCCGTCAGCGGCGTGGTCGCGGCCGTGGAGTTCTTCGACGAAGAGCGCCGCCCGTACGCGCGCATGCGACAGCTCCTGGTCGACGCGCACCCCGCGCTGCAGGAACGCGAGCGGAACAAGCTTGCCCAGCTCGCCGACGTCGTGCACCGCGGGCTGCTCGACCGCGGCGTCACGGACCCGGCCGCCACGCTGGCAGCGGAGTCGGCCGTCGTCGTGTTCCGCAGCACGATCGCCCAATGGCTGCGGGAAGACGAGCAGCGGCCGTTCGACGACATCGCGCGCGAAACGCTCGCCTCGCTGCGCGCGGTGGCGGGAGTGCCCGTCGGCTGACCTCAGCCGACCGCAACGCTTCGTGGCGAGCCGTAGGCGAACGGTCAGGGGATGAAGCGCTTGGCGAGCGCCTCACTGCCGCGAGCGAGCAGCGCAACGTCCGCGCCGACGGCCACGAACGACGCCCCGGCGTCGAGGTAGCGCTGCGCCATCTCCGGGTCGAACGCGTTGACCCCGACAGGCTTACCCTGTGCGCGCACGGCCTCGAACGTGCGCAGCACGGCGTCCACCACGTCCGGGTGGGTCTGCTGCCCGAGCAAACCCATGGACGCCGCGAGATCGGACGGCCCGACGAACACACCGTCGACGCCGTCGACCGCCGCGATCTCGCCCGCCGCCTCGACCGCCCCGCCGCTCTCGACCTGCACGACCAGGCTGACGTGCTGGTCACCGTCGGCCAGATAACCGCCGACGCGTCCCCAGCGTGCCGACCTCGCCAGCGCCGAGCCGACACCACGAATGCCGCCCGGCGGGTACCGCACCGCCGCCACCGCGGCCCGCGCCTCCTCCGCCGAGCCGACCATCGGCACGAGCAGATTCTGTGCGCCGAGATCGAGCACCTGCTTGATCACGACCGCGTCGTTGCTCGGCACCCGCACCACGGTCGTCACCGGGTAGGCGGCGGCGGCCTGCAACTGGGTGAGGATCGTGCCCAGGTCGTTCGGCCCGTGCTCGCCGTCGATCAGCAGCCAGTCCAGCCCGGAGCCCGCGCAGATCTCGGCGATCAGCGGACTGCCGGAGCAGCACCACATGCCGATCAGCGGCCGGTCGGCGGCGGCGAGCGCGTCGCGGAAGGTCACTGGAAGCGGCATGTGATCGTTCCCATCGGTCCGTAGTCGCACAACACGCTGTCACCGCGGGAGACCCACATCGGCCGGGTGAACGAGCCGGCGAGGATGATCTCGCCCGCCTCGAGCCGGTCGCCGTGCTGGGACAGTTTGTCGGCCAGCCAGGCCACCCCGGTCGCCGGGTGGTTGAGCACGCCCGCGGCCACTCCGGTCTCCTCGATCGTCTCGTTGCGGTACAGCAGCGCCGACACCCACCGCAGGTCGACGGCATCCGGCTTGGTCGGATTGCCACCCAGCACCATCGCGCCGTACGCGGCGTTGTCGGCGATCGTGTCGACGATCGTGCGGCCTTCCAGCTCGATGTGCGAGTTGAGCACCTCGAGCGCCGGGATCACGTACTCGGTCGCCCGCAGCACATCGACCACGGTGTGCCCGGGGCCCTCCAGGGGCTTCGCCAGCACGAACGCCAGCTCGACCTCGATGCGCACGTTGGAGAACGCGTCGAACGGGATCGTCGACCCGCTGCTCCACACGGTGTCGTGCAGCATGACCCCGTAGTCGGGTTCGGTGATGCCGGTGGCCGCCTGCATCGCCTTGGACGTGAGCCCGATCTTGCGGCCCACCAGTCTCCGCCCGGCCGCGATCTGCCGGTCGCGCCAGGTCCGCTGGATCGCGTAGGCGTCCTCGATGTCGGCCTCCGGGTACCGGGCGGTGATCCGCGGTATCACGGAGCGGGTGCGATCGGCCTCGGCCAGTTCGTCGGCGATCGCGGTGAGCACTTCGGGTTCGAGCATTGGTCTCCTTGCCGCTCAGCGGGCCGATCAGAGCTGGTGGCCCAGCTTGTACTCGCCCTGCTTCCATTCCGGCAGCGGCTTGTCGTCGTCTTTACGGGTGTAGGAGAACCCGTCGGCGCCGATCGTCACCGCCATCTCCGACGAGTCGGTGCGCGCGACGACCGGCTTCGGGTTGCCGTCCAGGTCGAGCACGAGCGAGGCCTCGGTGTACCAGCTGGGCACGACCGGGTTGCCCCACCAGTCACGCCGCTGGTTGTCGTGCACGTCCCACGTGACGACCGGGTTGTCCGGGTCGCCGGTGTAGTAGTCCTGCGTGTAGATCTCCACCCGGTGACCGTCCGGGTCGCGCAGGTACAGGTAGAACGCGTTCGACACGCCGTGACGGCCGGGACCGCGCTCGATGCAGTCGGACCGCCGCAGCGCGCCGAGCTTGTCGCAGATCGCCAGCACGTTGTGCTTTTCGTGCGTGGAGAACGCGACGTGGTGCATGCGCGGGCCGTCGCCGCCGGTCATCGCGGTGTCGTGCACGGTCGGCTTGCGCCGCATCCACGCCGCGTACACCGTGCCCTCGTCGTCCTGGATGTCCTCGGTGACGCGGAACCCGAGGTTCTGCAGGTACGACACCGCGCGCGGCACGTCCGGGGTGACCTGGTTGAAGTGGTCCAGCCGCACCAGCGCACCCGGCGTGTACAGGTCGTACCGCCAGGCGAGCCGCTCGACGTGCTCGACGTCGTAGAAGAACTCGTACGGGAAGCCCAGCGGGTCCTCGACACGTACCGAGTCGCCGACGCCTTTGACCCAGCCCTCCTTGCGACGCTCGACGCGGCAGCCGAGTTCGGAGAACCAGGCGACGGCCTTGTCCAGGTCCTCCGGCGAGCGCACGCGGTAGGAGAACGCGGCGGTGGCGGGCACCGGGCCCTGGCGCAGCACGAGGTTGTGGTGGATGAATTCCTCGAGCGTGCGCAGGTAGATCGTCTCGTCGTCCTCCTCGGTGACCACCAGGCCGAGCACGTCGACGTAAAACTCCCGCGCCGCGGCGAGGTCGCTGACCACCAGCTCCATCGACGCGCAGCGGATGATGTCCGGTGGCGGCACCGACGGCTTCGGCACCGGGTTGTCGCAGACGATCGGGGCGTCCTGGGAGACGTAGAAGCCCGACGAGGTCAACGTTTTGTCGTTCCTGCTCATCTCACGCGTCCTTGCCGAACGTGGGGTTGTGCACCTTGCCGAGCGTGATGTGCACGGCTTGCTGGTGGGTGTAGAAGTCGATCGACCGGTAGCCGCCCTCGTGGCCGAGGCCCGACGCCTTGATGCCGCCGAACGGTGTGCGCAGGTCACGCACGTTGTTGCTGTTCAGCCACACCATGCCTGCGTCGATCGCGTGGGCCACGTTGTGCGCGCGCTTGAGGTCGTTGGTCCACACGTAGGCGGCCAGCCCGTACTTGGTGTCGTTGGCCAGGCGGACCGCTTCCTCGTCGGAGTCGAACGGGGTGATCGCCACGACCGGGCCGAAGATCTCCTCCTGGAAGATCCGCGCGGTCGGCGGCACGTCGGCGAACACGGTCGGTTCGA
Organism: Thermocrispum municipale DSM 44069; assembly: GCF_000427825.1. Lineage (GTDB taxonomy): Bacteria > Actinomycetota > Actinomycetes > Mycobacteriales > Pseudonocardiaceae > Thermocrispum > Thermocrispum municipale. The sequence goes on from NZ_KE386593.1 coordinate 43,462, forward strand.
CGAAGTTGCCCTCGCCGAATTCCGCCGGGCGACCGCCGCCTGCGAGCAGCTTGCCTTCGCTCTTGCCCAGCTCGATGTAGCTCATCACCTTGTCGAAGTGCTCCGGGTGCACCAGCGCGCCCACCTCGGTGGTGGGGTCGTGCGGGTACCCGACCCGCACGCGCTTGGCCTGCGCGGCGTAGCGCTCGACGAAGGTGTCGTAGACCTCGCGCTGCACGAGGATGCGCGAGCCCGCGGTGCAGCGCTCGCCGTTGAGCGAGAACACCCCGAAGATCGTGGCGTCGACGGCCGCGTCCAGGTCGGCGTCGGCGAACACGATCGCCGGGCTCTTGCCGCCGAGCTCCATGCTCAGCCCCTTCAAGTGGGGTGCGGCGTTGGCGAAGATGATCTCGCCGGTGCGGCTTTCCCCGGTGAACGAGATCAGCGGCACGTCAGGGTGCTTGACCAGCGCGTCCCCCGCCTGCTCGCCGATGCCGTGCACGAGGTTGAACACGCCCTGCGGCAGCCCGGCCTCTTCGAAGATGCCCGCCCACAGCGACGCCGACAGCGGGGTGAACTCGGCCGGCTTGAGCACCACGGTGTTGCCGGTCGCGATCGCCGGTGCCAGCTTCCAGGACTCGAGCATGAACGGCGTGTTCCAGGGCGTGATCAGCCCGGCGACACCGACCGGCTTGCGGTTGACGTAGTTGACCTGCCTGCCCGGCACCTTGTAGGCGTCGTCGGCCTGCGCGACCACCAGGTCGGCGAAGAACCGGAAGTTCTCGGCCGCGCGGCGGGCCTGGCCGAGCGCCTGCGTGATCGGCAGCCCGGAGTCGAACGACTCGAGCTCGGCCAGCCGCTTGTCGCGGGACTCGACGATGTCGGCGATCCGGTTCAGCACCCGGGCGCGCTCGCGCGGCAGCATGCGCGGCCACGGTCCTTCGTCGAACGCGCGGCGCGCCGCCTGCACGGCTCGGTCGACGTCCGCCGCACTGCCCGCCGCGCACTGCAGGTACGTGGTGTTGCCGACCGGTTCGAGCACACCGAACGTGGCGCCGTCGAGCGAGTCGACGTGCTCGCCGTCGATGTAGTGCTGGATGCGGTCGGGCAAGTCCTCCGGGACGTGCCGCGCGGCGGCGGAGGGATTGTCGGTGCTCATGCGGATACCTCCTGACGTCACAGCTCGGGCATTCCGACCGGCTGATCGGGGTGGTTGTGGCTCAGCAGCGCCTGCAGCGTGCCGGCACGGTGGCGGCGCATGGTGTGTTCGATCTCGTGCGTGGGGGCGCCGCGTTCGAGCAGGTCGAGCAGCTCGTCGTGCTCGCGAACCGACTCGCGCGCCCGCTCGGGCACGAACGTGAAGATCGAGTCGCGCATGTTGCCCAGCCGGGCCCACTCGGCGTCGATCAGCTCGACGAGCCGCTGATTGGGGCATGCGCGGTAGAGGATCGCGTGGAACTGCTGGTTGAGGACGGTGAAAGCGTGCGGATCGAACGCACGCCGCGGTTCGAGCGTCCCGCGCAGGCGCTCGTTGGCCTCGCGGGCACGCCGCAGGTCCTCCTCGGTGAGCGACGACGCGGCCAGCGCGACCGCAGCTGCTTCCATCAGGCTCAGCGTCTGCATGCTCGCGCTGTAGCGGTCCTCGTCGAGCATCGCGACGTGCGCGCCGACGTTGCGCTCGAACGTGACCAGGCCTTCGGCCTCCAGCTGCCGGATCGCCTCACGGACCGGCACCACGCTCATGTCCAGCTCGGCCGCGATCGTGCCGAGCACGAGCCGGTAGCCGGGGGTGAACTGGTGGTTGAAGATGCGCTCCTTGATCCACTGGTAGGCGCGCTGCGACTTGCTGATCTTGATTTCGGTGTCGGTCACTGCCCCCGCTCCCGTTCGTAGCGGGCGCGCCACGCGGCGTTCATCGGGAACAGCCCCTCCACCGGTTCACCCTTGGCGACCTGCTCAGCGATCCAGGCGTCCTCTTCCTCCTGCGCCAGCGCGGCGTCGACGACCTCCTCGACGAGTGCACGCGGGATGACGACCACGCCGTCGTCGTCGCCGACGATGACGTCACCTGGCTGCACGGTGGCGCCCCCGCAGGCGATCGTGACGTCGCTGTCCCACGGCACGTGCTTGCGGCCGAGCACCGCGGGGTGCCTGCCGGAGGAGAACACGGGCAGGATGTCGGCGACGGCCGCGGAATCCCGGACACCGCCGTCGGTGACCACGCCCGCCGCGCCACGAGCGCGGGCACGCAGCGCAAGGATGTCGCCGAGCGTGCCCGACCCGGGGTCGCGGCGCGCCTCGATGACGATGACCTCGCCTTCGCCGACGGTGTCGAAGCACCGCTTCTGCGCGTTGTAGCCGCCGCCGTGGTCGGCGAACAGGTCTTTGCGGTACGGAACGAAGCGCAGCGTGCGCGCGGTGCCGACGAGTTTGGTGCCCGGCCGCAGCGGAGCGACGCCGTCGATCGACACCTCGTTCAGGCCACGCTTGCGCAGCTGAGCGGACAGCCCAGCGGTCGGCGCGGCCTCGAGCTTGGCGCGCAGCGCGGGGTCGAGGCCCTTCGGCGGCAGGCCCGCCGCCTCGCGGGAGCCCCATGCCTCCTCGCGCTGCCGGTCGTCGACCTGCGGCAGCGACCCGAGCGCAGGATCGAACGCGGTCTGGCCTGCCACCACGGTCGTGACGAGCCGTCCCGTGGTCGCGCCGCTGGCCGGTTCGTCGACCTCGACCTCCACCACGTCGCCGGGACCGATGACGCTCGAACCCGCGGGCGTGCCGGTCAGGATGACGTCACCGACCTCGAGCGTCATGTGTTGCGACAGGTCGGCCACCAGCTGCGCGAGCGGGAACAGCAGCTTCGCCGTGGTGTCCTCCTGCACGAGGTCGCCGTTGACCCAGGTCCGCACGCGGAGCCCGGCCGGGTCGAGCGCGGCGGCGTCGAGCAGCGCCGGGCCGATCGGGGTGTACCCGTCGCGGCCCTTGGACCGCACGTTGGATCCCTTGTCGACGGCGCGCAGGTCGTAGACGCCGAGGTCGTTGGAGGCCGTCACCCAGCCGACGTGCCGCCAGGCGTCGGCGACCGAAACGTGCCGCGCCTCAACGCCGATCACCAGCGCGATCTCGCCCTCGAACGCGAGCAACTCGGTGCCCGCGGGGCGTTCGACGGTGCTCCCCGACGGCGCGACCGAGCTGGACGGCTTGAAGAAGTACGACGGATGGGCCGGGCGACGTCCACGCTGCTCGGCGCGCGAGGCGTAGCTGAGGTGGACGGCCACGATCTTGCCGGGTCTGCGCGGCAGCACCCCGAAACGGCCATCGCCCGCGCCGTCCCCGGTGACCTCCTGCGGCGTTGCGGTCATGAGTTCCTTTCGGCCTTGTTTTGTATCCGAAATCGTATACGATACCTCCGCCAGACGGGCAAACGTGACCACCTGTCCGGGCCACGACACGCAGAACCTCACCCCGTCGATTGACACCGACGTCACGACACCCCAGTGGGAGTTCCCATGAACACCTCGGACGCCACCAACGGCGGTGGCATCAGCCAGCGGGAGCGGCGCCGCGTCGTCGCTGCCACCATCGTCGGCACCACGGTCGAGTGGTACGACTTCTTCATCTACTCCTCGGCGGCCGCACTCGTGCTGCCTGCGCTGTTCTTCGAGGGCCTCAGCGGTGCCGCGGCAACGATCGTCGGCTTCACCACGGTCGGCATCAGCTTCCTGTTCCGCCCGCTCGGCGCCGCCATCGCCGGTCACCTCGGCGACCGCTACGGACGCCGGCTCGTCCTCGTCTTCACGCTCGTGCTCATGGGTGCCTCGACCGCGCTGATCGGCGTGCTGCCCACCTACGAGACCGCGGGCGCGATCGCGCCGATCCTGCTGATGCTGCTGCGCATCATGCAGGGCATCTCGGCAGGCGGTGAGTGGGGCGGCGCCGCGCTCATGGCGTGCGAACACGCACCGGTGGCCAAGCGCGGCCTGTTCGGCGCGGGCCCGCAGATCGGCGTCCCGCTCGGGCTCATCGGCGCGGCGGGGGCGATGGCGATCATGAGCCAGCTCGCTCCCGGCGACGAATTCCTGACGTGGGGCTGGCGCATCCCGTTCCTGCTGTCGATCGTGCTCATCGGTGTCGGCTACTACGTGCGCCGCAAGGTCGAGGAAACCCCGGTCTTCACCGAGATCGCCAAGCGCGCCGCACAGAGCAAGACCCCGATCGTCCAGTTGTTCCGCAAGCACACCGTGCTGGTGCTGCTCGCCGCGTTGGTGTTCGCGGGCAACAACGCGGTCGGCTACATGACCACCGGACCGTTCCTGCAGAACTACACGATCAACCCGGACGGCCCGCTCGGCCTGCCGCGCAGCGACGTGCTGTGGACGGTGGTCGGCGGTGCCGTGGTGTGGCTGGTGTCCACCCTGGTGGCCGGCTGGATCAGCGACCGGCTCGGCCGCCGCAACACGTTCACCCTCGGCTGGGTGCTGCAGGCGATCGGCGTGCTCGCGCTGTTCCCGCTCATCCACATCGGCTCGATCGGTTCGGTGTTCGCCGCGTTCGCCGTGCTCAGCGTGGGGCTCGGCTTCACGTACGGCCCGACGTCGGCCTACTACGCCGAGCTGTTCCCCGCCTCGATCCGGTTCTCCGGCGTCTCGATCGCCTACGCCATCGGGTCGATCGCGGGTGGCGCGTTCGCCAGCACGATCGCGCAAGCGCTGCTGGAGGCCACCGGCGGCACCGGGGCGGTGACCGTCTACCTGCTCGGCATGACCGCCGTCGGGCTCGCCGCGACCCTGCTCATCCGCGACCGCACCGGCATCCCGCTGGGCACCGAACACGAGGCCGAACAGGCCGCAAGCCCCATCATGGGAGCAAGCCGGGCGTGAGCCGGTCGTCCCGGGGGCACGGCCGCACCGCGGCCGTGCCCCTGACAAGCAGCAGTAAGGAGCAAAGATGCAGTTCCACCACCACGGCTACGTCTCCGGCGACCCGCGCGTGCTGCCCGCTGCGGGTACCGGCGTCGACCGGCCGACGGAGCTGCCCGACGAAATGGACGTCCTCATCGTCGGCTCCGGCCCCGCCGGCATGCTGCTGGCCGCACAGTTGTCGCAGTTCCCGCAGGTCGTCACGCGCATCATCGAACGGCGGGACGGCCGGTTGCGGCTCGGCCAGGCCGACGGCATCCAGCCGCGCAGCGTGGAGACGTTCCAGGCGTTCGGCTTCGCCGAACGGATCATCGCCGAGGCCTACAACATCGGCTGGATGAATTTCTGGAACCCGGATCCGGACGACCCGAGCCGGATCGTCCGCACCTCGCGAACCGAGGACTACGGGTTCAAGATCAGCGAGTTCCCGCACCTGATCGTCAACCAGGCGAGGGTGCTGGACTACTTCGCGGAGGCCGCCCGCAACGGGCCCGGGCGGATCGTGCCGGACTACGGCGTCGAGATGGTCGACCTGAAGGTGACCGACGACGGCGAGTACCCGGTCGAGGTCTCGGTCCGCTACACCGCGGGTGAGCGTGAGGGCGAGACCCGCGTCGTGCGGGCCAAGTACGTCGCGGGCTGCGACGGCGCACACAGCCGGGTGCGTGACGCGATCGGCCGCAAGCACGTCGGCGACTACGCCAAGCACGCCTGGGGCGTGATGGACGTGCTGGTCAACACCGATTTCCCGGACTGGCGCATCAAGTGTGCGATCACCTCCAGCGCGGGCAACATCCTGCACATCCCGCGCGAGGGCGGCTACTTGTGCCGGATGTACATCGACCTCGGCGAGGTCGAACCGGAGGACTTCGACCAGGTCAAGCGGACGCCGATCGAGGAGATCATCCGGCGCGCGAACAAGATCCTGCACCCGTACTCGCTCGACGTGCGGGAAGTCGCCTGGCACAGCGTCTACATCGTCGGCCACCGGGTGACCGACAAGTTCGACGACGTCCCGGAGGGCTCGGACCGCACCCCGCGGGTGTTCCTCACCGGCGACGCCTGCCACACGCACAGCGCGAAGGCCGGGCAGGGCATGAACGTGTCGATGCAGGACGGCTTCAACCTCGGGTGGAAGCTCGGCCTGGTGGTCAGCGGCCGCAGCCCGGAGTCGCTGCTGGCGACGTACTCGGCGGAGCGCCAGCCGGTCGCCCAGCAGCTGATCGACTTCGACCGCGAGTGGTCGTCGCTGATGGCTCGCAAGCCGGAGGAGATCAGCGACCCCGACGAGCTGGCGCAGTACTACTTGGCGACCGCGGAGTTCCCGTCCGGGTTCATGACGAGATACGAGCCGTCGATGATCGTCGGCACGAACGACCACCAGCACCTGGCGACCGGGTTCCCGCTCGGCATGCGGTTCAAGTCGGCCAAGGTGACGATGGCTAGCGACGGCAATGTCATCCACCTGGGCCACCACGCGCGAGCCGACGGCCGCTGGCGGGTGTACGCCTTCGCCGACCGGCCGGGCCCCACCGAGCCGTCGGCGTTGCGGGACTGGGCCGAGTGGATGGGTACCGCGGACGACTCGCCGCTGCTGCGGCACACCCCACCCGACGAGGACCCGGACTCCGTGCTCGACGTCAAGGTCATCTACCAGCAGGGATACGACGAAGTCGACGTCACGCAGGTGCCCGCGGTGTTCCGCCCGAAGTCGGGCCCGCTCGGCCTGGTCGACTGGGAGAAGGTGTTCGCAGCCAAGCCGACCGTGTGGTGTGACACCGACATCTTCGACGAGCGTGGGCTGTCGCGCGACGGCGTGGTGGTCGTGGTGCGGCCGGACCAGTACGTCGCAGCGATCCTGCCGCTGACGGCGAAAGAAGAGCTGGCGGAGTTCTTCTCCCGTAGCCTGCTGCCGCAACGCTGACCCGCATTGCCCCACGCCGGTTCGCTCGGGCGACCCTCGGGCACCGGCTGAGAGACCCCGGAGGACTTGCGTGACCACGCTTTCCGCACACGTCGCCCACACCCTGTCCCGGCACGTAGACCACGTGTTCGGCGTGATGGGCAACGGCAACGCCCACCTCATCGACGCACTCGAGCGCGACACCAACGTCGGCTACACGCCGATGCGCCACGAGGTCGGCTGCGTCGTCGCCGCCGACGCCTACTTCCGGGCGTCCGGTCGGCTGGCGGCCGCGACCGCGACCTACGGCGCCGGGTTCACCAACACGATCACCGCGCTTGCCGAAGCCGCGCAGGCGCGGGTGCCGCTGATCGTCATCGCGGGCGAAGCGCCGACGTCCGGTCACCGCCCGTGGGACGTCGACCAGATCGCGCTCGCCTCGGCAGTGGGTGCGCGCACGTACACGGTGGGGCGAGCGGACGCGGGCGGCACGGTGATCCTCGCCGTCGAGCACGCCCTGAGTTATCGGGTGCCTGCGGTGCTCGCGCTCCCCTACGACGTCGTCAAGACCGAAGTGGTGACCACCTCGACCCAGGGTGGCGAGGTCGAGGCCGAGCCGCCCGAGCCACGTCTGCTGGAGCCGCTGCGTCCGACCGGCGCGTTCGCGCAGGCGCAGGTGCGCCGGTTCGCCGAGCGTTTGGCCGGCGCGCAGCGTCCGTTGCTGCTGGCCGGGCGGGGTGCGTGGTTGTCCGGCGCCGGGCCGGTGCTGCGGCAGATCGCCGACCGCTTGGGTGCGCTGACCACGACGACGGCGTTGGGGCGCGGTCTGTTCGACGACGCCTACGACCTGGGTGTGGCGGGCGGCTTCGGCGCGGATGGCGCGATGGACCTGGTGGCGCAAGCGGACGTCGTGCTCGTGGTCGGCGCCGGACTGAACCAGTTCACGATGCGGTTCGGGCAGCTGTTCGGCCCGGGCACCGAGGTGTTGCAGGTCGACGTCGCGCAGACCTCCACCCACCCGTTCGTCAGCGGCTACGTCCGCGGCGACGCGCGCGTGGTCTCCGAACAGCTGCTCGACGAACTGGAGCGCATCGAGGCCAAGCCGAGCGGCTGGCGGGAATCGGTCGACGTGACCGCCGCTCGCACCTACCACCCGGGTGAGGAACTGGCCCCGGACGGGCGGCTGGACCCGCGCAGCGCCGCCTGCCGGATCGCCGAGCTGCTGCCGGAGGACCGCGTGGTGGTCTCCGACGGCGGACACTTCATCGGCTGGGCGAACATGTACTGGCCGGTCGCCTCCCCGGACCGGATGATCATGGTCGGCACGGCGTTCCAGTCGATCGGGCTCGGCTTCCCCAGCGTCGCGGGCGCGGCCAGGGCGAAGCCGGAGTCGACGGTCGTGCTGACTACCGGTGACGGGGGCGGACTGATGGCGGCTGCCGACCTGGAGTCCGCGGTCCGGGTCGCTGGGGGCCGCGGCATGGCGGTGGTGTGGAACGACGGCGCGTACGGCGCTGAGGTGCACGTCTACGGTCGGCAGGGTCTGGCGCGCGAGCCGATGGTGATCGACGAGGTCGACTTCGCTGCGCTTGCCCGGGCAGTCGGCGCGCAGGGTGTCGTCGTACGCACCCTCAAGGACCTCGATGCGCTGGCCGAGTGGCGTGCCCGGTCGCCGCAGGAGCGTCCGTTCCTGCTGCTCGACCTGCGGGTGTCGCCCGAGGTCGTGGCGCCGTACCAGGAAGAGATCCTGCGGGCCAACAGCTCCCGTCCGGCCTGATCAAGCGGTGCGGCTGCGCAGTGAGCGCAGCGGCGGGCGGGCGTCCATGGTCAACTCCCTGACCACCGGATCGGCGCCGTGCCGGAACTGGGTGAGCGTGGTGGCCGGGCCGTCGACCGGAATCATCCGGCCGTAGCGCTCCAGCCGGTCGTTGACGGTCAGCATGATCTGGCTTGCCATCACCCCGAGGTCCCGCAGCGACTGGTGGCGGTGTTTGCGCTGGCCGAGGTCGACCTGGGCCAGTGCGTCCAGGCCGTAGCGCTCGTGCAAATCGATGAGGTGACCGATCTCCACGCCGTAGTGCGCCATGAACGGGATCTGCTCGAGGGCCTCGCGCCTGCCCGCGTACTCCCCGGCGAGCGGCTGCACGAACCCGGCGAGCGACGGCCAGTGCATGTTCAGCAGCGGTCGCGCGACCAGCTCGGTGACCCGGCCGCCGCCGTCGGGCTGCACCTCGCCGTCCCCGACGAACGGCCTGCGGTAAAAGCCTTTGACGTAGACGACGGACTCGTCGGCCAGCAGCGGCCCGAGCAGTCCGGTGACGTACGTGGCGGAGAATTCGCGCAGATCGCCGTCGACGAAGACCACCAGGTCGCCGGTGGATGCGGCCATGCCCTTCCACAGCGCCTCGCCCTTGCCCTGCATCGGCGGCAGCTGAGCGAGTACCTCCTGCTCGGCCACCACCGTCGCCCCGGCCTGCGCCGCCACGCGGGCGGTGTCGTCGGTCGAGCGGGAGTCGACCACCACCAGCTCGTCGACCAGCCCGGCACGGTCGACGAGTTCGCCGCGAATGGTTCGGACGATCTCGCCCACGGTCGACGCCTCGTTGCGGGCAGGGATGACCACGCTGACGGTGGCGGCACCCTTGAGCGACAACAGCTTCTCCACCGGCCAGTCGGACGCGTGGCTGCTCCGGCGCCGCAACCACTGATCGACCTGCCACGACACTGCGGGCCTGCGCGTTGCCTGATCCGTCATCTCGGCCTCCCGTCGTCTGCCGTCGGATCGATCGCCGACGGCCAGTGCCGCAACAGTGGGTGATGCGAGTTTCCCGCCCGCGCCCGCGGAGGAACGGCCGTGTTACGGCGTGGCCGTCGGTGGAAACCAACCGCGCGAAAAGGATTTACCCGTCCGCGCGTCGCACCCCAACCTCCAGCCACCGACCGGAGGTTCAGCCCACATCGGTTCTCGACGGATTCTTCTGTGCCGCCTGCACGAGCAACACGCCGGGGAGCAGGAAGACGAGGAACGGCGACCGGCCGAGCAGGACGCCGGCAACCAGTCCCCATACTCCCGGCGCCCAACCCAAGGCGGCGGGCACCGCAGTGCCACGCCCTGCGCGACCAGATCCAAGCGTGGATCGAGGCCACGGGACTCGCCGGCGAAGGCCGCGCCGATGAGCTGAGCATCGTCCTGCTCGACATGGCCATGGGCATCCACCAGCAGTGGCGCATCGCCCCGGACGCCGTCGACCTGGAGCGCGCGTATGCCGCCGCAGGCACCCTGTTGCGCGGCCGCGGCGCGACCGAATGAAATCCGCAGCCGCGGAGATTAATCCGCCCGCTCAGTGGGGAACCCGGTCCTACGGCGTCCCCTCCGGGCGGGTGACCTCGCGTTGCGGGGATCCGCGTGCACGGTTGGGATGGACGAAGACGGGAGCCGACACCGCGCGGCGGAGCCCGGGTGACAGGGAGTGAAGCGTCACCCGGGCTCATCCCGCGGCGGCGGACGACAGCCCCGGCACCTGCCGGGGAGAAGAGAGGAAGTGCACGCCATGGTCGACTTCGGCAAGCTCGCCAACAAGGCCAAGGAGGCGTTGAGCCAGCACGGCGACAAGGTCAGCGGCGGGATCGACAAGGCGGCAGGCTTCGCCAAGAACAAGTTCAAGGGCAAGTCGGAGACCATCGACAACGTCGCCGAGAAGGCCAAGAACTTCGTGGAAGGCCAGGGCAACGCCGACGGACCCGGCCAGGCGGGCAAGAGCGGGAGTCACTCAGAGGCGCCACGCCACACCAGCGGCTCCAGCGGGCAGAGCGGCCCCACCCCAGGGCCACGCCCGCAAAGCGCAAGTCACACCGAGGCCCCACGCCACACCAGCGGCTCCGGCGAGCAGAGCCGCCCCACCCCAGGGCGGCCAGGCGCGCAAGGCGCATCGGACAAGCCCGGTGGCGGCCCTAAGCCGGGCAGCCCCCACGAAGGCCACGGCCCGACCGGACCGTCCAGCTCGTAGCGACCCTCAGCACGCAGCGATCAGGCTGCCGGCCGCGTCACCGCGGGTCGGCAGCCTGATTCGTCACCGGGACTCGCCCCAACGCCGTACTTCCCTCCACTGCGGTCACGCGACCACCCTGCTCCCCCAGCGCCAGCAACGCATCCGAGGCGTCCTGCGCTCGCAAGTCGATGCGAACCGACGTGTAGTCCGCTGAGCGCATAGTGGCCAGCGCCTGTGCTCCGGCATGCCCGGCTTTGATGGTCGCCCCCAGCGAGCCCGTCGACGCGAGCGAGCCACGCGCCGCGCCCAGCATCCCCAAAGCAGTGTCCAACGCCGGCAGCAGCGCGGCCCGGTTGCCTTCCGTCATCGCTCGCACGAGCTCCACCCGCGACCCGGCAACCCGCGTGCCATCGGCGAACGAGCCTGCGGCCAGGGACAAGGTCAACGGACCACCTTCCGCGCCGATCGCGGCCAGGACGGCGGCCAGCACGTGCGGCAAATGCGAGATACGGGCGACCGCGGCGTCGTGGAGCTCCGCCGTGACCGGTACGACCTGCGCGCCGAACTCCACGGCCAGCTGCGCGATCTCCGCCCACCACGTCAACTCGGTGTCGTGGGCCAGACACAACGCCCACGCCGCACCGGCGAACAAGTCGGCCTTGCCCGCGGGCCAGCCCGACTCGGTCGTCCCCGCCATCGGATGCCCGCCGACGAAGCGGGCCTCCGGCGCGAGCCGGCGCACCGACTCCTGCACCGGCTGCTTCACGCTGACCGCGTCGGTGAGCAGCACACCCGGGGCGTGTTCCGCCACTTGGCGCAGCACGGCGTCGACCGCGGTCAACGGGACCGCGAGCACCACGATCGCGTCCCGCTCGGCGGCCCTGGCCAGCGCGTCGGGCAGCGAGGTCGTGGCGTCGAAGCCGTCCGCCCTGGCCGCCGCGACGTCCTCGTCCGAGGCGGCCGCGCCCCAGACTTGCCGGTCCGCCTTCGCCGCGGCACGCAGCACCGAACCACCGATCAGGCCGAGTCCGACCACACATACGTCGCGCACAGTGCGCCAGTCTGCCCGATACCACGGACATCGTGCCCGTCGGCCGTCCTGCTTGATCTCGCGCGAACTGCGGTTTCGTCCTACCGTTGCGTGATGACGGCTGCGGTCACCGAAGGCACGCCATGAACGCTCGAGAACCGGTTGCCGGTTTCGCGATCGAGGCTGCGCTGGAAGGCGGCAGGTGGTGGTGCAGGCCCCTGCCGAACACCGCGCTGACCAGCTTGGACGCCGCATTGACCGAAGTACGCAAGGTCGCCGTGGAAGGCGCGGTGTTGGCGCTGCTCGGTGTCGACGACGAGTTCTTCGTGCTGATCCGGCCGGCCCCTGGTGGCGCCGAGCTCTTGTTGTCGGACGCCACGGCGGCGCTCGACTACGACATCGCCGCAGACGTGCTGGATATGCTGCGAGTGCCCACGCCTGACGAGGACGATGACGCGGTCTGGCCGGAAGGCGACCTCGCCATCGCTGCCGACCTGGGCCTGCCTGCCGAGGAGCTCGCGATGATCGCCGGTGACGAGGACTTGTATCCGGACGAGCAGCTGAGGATGATCGCGCAGCGCTGCGGCTTCGGCGAACAGTTCGACGAAGCGCTGCAACGAACCTGACGATGTACGAGGCCTATGAGGAAGCTGTCCGCGCCGCACTGGCCGAAGCGCGCACGGCGGGCAGCGACGATGTGCCGATCGGTGCTGTCGTGTTGGACCCGCACGGCGAGATCCTTGCCGGCGCGGCCAACGCGCGCGAGCGACTCGGCGACCCCACCGCGCATGCCGAGGTCCTCGCGCTCCGGCAAGCCGCGGCCAAGTGGGGTGACGGCTGGCGACTGGAAGGGTGCACGCTCGCGGTCACCGTCGAACCGTGCACCATGTGCGCCGGCGCCGCGGTGCTGTCCCGCGTCGCCCGGGTGGTTTTCGGCGCGTGGCAACCCCGCACCGGAGCGGTCGGCTCGTTGTGGGACGTGGTGCGTGATCGTCGGTTGAACCACCGGCCGGAGGTCGTCGGCGGCGTCCTGGAGCACGAGTGCGCCGAGCTGGTGGAGCGGTTCTTCGCCGACCACCGTGACACCTGCGGGTGAACGCTCGGCAAGGCTCGTCGCTTCCTGCTGGTTCGCCGGGCATGATCCGGTATCCCCCCGACCAACTCGATCCGAGTGGGAGAACAACCAGCATGAGCATCATCGACAAGGTCAAGGGCTTGTTCGGCGGAGCACGGGAGAAGGCGGCCGACGCCGTCGAAGCCGCCTCCGGCGTGGCGGAGTCCGTGGCCGAGAAGGCCAAGGAGGTCGGCAGCGACATCGCCGACAAGGCCAAGGAAGTGGGCGGCGGCCTCGCGGAGAAGGTCACCGGCGGCAAGGACTCCGGCGACCAGGACAAGTCCGCCGAATAGTCGCCCGGTCGAGGAGAGCGCCGGTCGCCGGCGACGGCGAAGGTGACCGCCCCCCTCGGACAGTGCGCACGCCGTCCGGTAGCCTATTCGGCGGTAGCGTGTCCGAGCGGCCGAAGGAGCTCGCCTCGAAAGCGAGTGAACGGTAACCCCGTTCCGTGGGTTCAAATCCCACCGCTACCGCGTTGGAAACGGGCCGGGCCCAGGCGGGTCCGGCCCGTTTCGTTTGCCGGTGTGGAGGGTTCGCCGAGACCGCGATGGCAGCCCAGGAGCCGATCCCGCCACGCGAACGCCAGGCGGCTCGCAGTGCCCTCGCAGTGTTCGGATGTGCAGTTCGGGCGTTCGCGTCAGCTCTTCCGTCCGACCGCACCCTGGTTCTCGTCGAAGATCTCCTGCTCCGGGCCGGTCAACGGAGTCCCGCACAGTTCGTCGCCGACCTTGCAGGTGTAGACGCCGATGATCGTGCCGGTACCGGACTCGCCGTCGACATCGGCGATCAGCGCCGTTCCGCTGGCGCCGCCGCCCGGCGCGTCGACGTCGTTGTCGCAGTAGCCGAACCGCCGGTTCTCCTGGAACTGCACCTGCGCCTGGCAGCTCATGTCGAGCACCTGGCCGCCCTCGTGCTCACCCGGGTAGCCGTAGACCTTGGCGTGCTGCGGCTCTGCGCCGGGGTTGGCGCAGTCGAAGCAGATCTGGTGACCGCCACCGACGACGTCCTCGATGTGCCTGCCCTCCTCGTCGGTCTCCAGCACGACGACGGCAAAGTCGTCGGTTGCCCGCTCGGACTCGACGTAGGCGTCCGGCACCACCCACTTCTTCGCCTGCCACGTGCCGAACGGCTGCTCGTCCTCGTGCAGGCCGGGGACGAACTCGACCAGGTCGGCCAACTCGCCTTTGTCGTTGTAGACGGCATGGCCCGCGCCGAGGATCACGTCGCCGCTCTCGCTGTCGACCACGGTCGCGGTGGAGATGACCCGGGCACCCTCGTCCTGACCGGGGAAGTGGGTGTACAGGCGGCCGATCGTGCCGCGGAGGTGCTCGTTGGCTTCCGCGGTCAGGGCCGGGTCCGACGGCTTGTCGACCTCGGCGTCGGCCAACGCCGTTCCGCAGGCGAGAACCAGTGCCGAAGCCGCGGTCGTCGTCGCGGCACCCAATCGGCCGAAAATCGTGGCAGTGTTTCTGTTCTTGTTGTGCATGTCCCCGACACGAAAATAGTTCCGCATTCAGTTCATGCGAAAATCAATTGATCGACCCGACCACGCTGAATATGTCCCACTTTCGTCGGGATACCGCGACGATCAACAGTTTTCCCGGATAGCGATTTTTTGTCCGGTTCCCGCACAAAGTAGCTACTCGTCCGTGGCGCGGCCCGCTATCGTGCCACACCTTTGGGTCAACCACGTACGGGAGGGCGACAACCGTGCATTCTGCACCGAAGGACAACAACCAGACACCTCCGCTCGGCAGGCGAGCGTTCCTCGGCGCGATCGGCGGTGTCGCCGCTGCTGGGGCCGCTACGCTGATGATCCCGCCCACGGTGAGCGCGGTCGCGCGGTCGGCCGGGACCGAACTCCCGGAGGGCATGCGGGCGCCGAAGTCGGCCGCGATGGTGTCGTTCAGCGACATCGACGGCACCCCGGTCTATTACTGGCGGTCGAACCCGGGAAATCAGGACCCGGTGACGTGGCAATGTACGCAGGAATTCCTCGACACACTCGTGGTGTGGATTCGCGAGCTGCGGTCGATCGCCCAGGAAGCCGGTTACGGAAATGTGCAATATCTCGTTTCCGCCGGGTTTTACGTGAACAAGGAGGGGCAGCACGGCGCGGGCACCGCGATGGATCTGGACGTCGTGCAATGGGACAGCGGTCAGGTCAGTTCACCGCTCGACGGCGACCACACGTCGAGCGATGACGCCGTGGCCCGCCGGTACCTGGGCGTCGAAGCGACGCTGCGGCGGCAGTTCTGCTACGTTCTGGACGGGTGGTACCCGAACCACCACGACCACTTCCACGCCGATTTCGCGAGCATGCCGCCGCTGTTGAGCACCAGCGGCGAGTCGGCGACGAACTTCGTCCAAGCCACCTGCAACCGATTCCAGGGTTCCGGCTTGGACATCGACGGCATCTGGGGTCCGAACACCCAGCGCGAGTACGAGCGCATGCTCGGCACGCTCGGCGTCACCGGCGATCCGACCGCGGACATCGAGGTCTATCGCGACCTGCTGCACAAGATCGCGGTCCACGGCTTCGCCAACACCCCGTTCTGACACCGTCAGAGCGCCACGCTGTGGTAGGCCGCCAGCCCGTGGGCGGTCTCCGGTTCGTCGTGCCACACCGGGGTCCGCTCGTGCCAGTCCTGCAGGTGGGGCGCGGCGGCCATGGCGACCAGCACCAGCAGGGCGACGGCGACGGCGATCAGCTGCAGAACGATCATGATGTGCTCCTCGTCCGGTGGGCCCCTCCGGCCCGATTGACTCAAGAATGCGGCAAAACACCAGGTCAGCGGATCGGTCGAGCGGTCATGACCACCTGGTCCCCTCGGCCGGTCGTGCCTCGGCCGAATGGCCGAGGCGGGCCGGGTGGCGGTCCGCCACGTGACCGGGAGGCGTGGGCGGTCACCGAGGGCACGGGCGGAGGGATGTGGCCGGGTCATCTCGGGCGGAGCCGGAAATGATCATGGGCGCGCGTCGTGCCCGGACAGCGAGCAGTCCCACGTCGCTCCGGCCGCGCACGCCCACGGACCGCCCCTCGGCGCCCGATTCCCCCGTCATCCCGACAGCACACGCGGGCCGCCCCTCGGCGCCCGACTCCCCCGTCATCCCGACAGCACACGCGGGCCGCCCCTCGGCGCCCGATTCCCCCGACGCCATCCCGACCATCACGCCGGCAATCCCTCAGGCCCCCGCGCCACCCGCGGCCGCCACGCAGGCAATCCCTCAGCGCCCGATCTCCGACGTCACCCCCAAGCGCACACGTGCGTGGGCCGGCCCTCCCCCGAGAAGGCCGGCCCACGCCGCACAAGAACCGCTACTCGTCGCTGAGCGGCTCCTGTCGCACCCGTCGCAGCGCAGGACCGCACACCGAGGCGGCGAGCACGGCGACGATCACCCCGACCACCACAGGGGCGAGCAACCACGGGCTCAACACGAGCTCCAACGGACTGTCGATCAACCCGAGCAGCATCACGCCGACGAACACCCCGGCGAGCCCGGCGCCGAACGTGGCGATCACCGCGGGCAGGGACGCCTCCACCCGCAGCGTGCGGGCGAGCACCGACATCTGCGTGCCTGCAGCGATCATGGCGCCGAAGGTGCGGCGTCGATCCATCACCGATCCCGCCGTCGCGATGGCCGCACTGCACCCGGCCAGCAACCCGGCGATGACGATCCCGATCGCGGTGACCCGGCGCAGCTCGTCGAGGTGGTTGCTGCCGTTGAGCACCAGGTCCTGGTCCGACGTCACCTGATTGCCCGCCGAACCGGCCACCATCGCGGTACGGATCGGGTCGCGGTTGGCATCCGTCGTCGCCACCGCGACGATCGACGACACCGGCTGCACGCTCTCCGGCACCAGCTCGGGGTCGATCAGCGCGACCGGTCGCGGCAGGTCCGCGGTCGGCACGTTCGTGGGGAGCGCCTTGATCTGGTCCCCGGATTCCGCCGCGATCCCCTTCGGGCGGGTCGGCATGCCGTAGACGGCAGGCTCGTTCCGGCACATCTGCGGCGAGAGGCCGAGCACCGGGGCCGCCTCCGCGCACCTACCGACGACCGCTCCGTACTCGGCTCCGTCGCTGTCGGTCAGCACGACCTCGTCCAGCCGCACGGCCCGCTCCTGCTGGCCGTAGCGCTTCAGCCGGTCGTCGATCTGCTTGACGATGTCGTCCGCGTGCTCGGCGCTGGTGAACGTCCGCAGCGTCGACGCGGCGAACATCGGATCCCGCGGCGCCAGCTCGGCGCCCTCGATCGTCGGCAGCAGGGTCAACGCCATGGTGCCGACGAACACCGCCAACACGACCCCCGAGGACGACCGGTAGGCGGCTTTCGGATCGGTGTGCAGCCGCCGCCCGGCGAGCAGCCCGGCGGGACCCCGCCACGACTTCACCAGTCCGCGCCCGACCACCGCGGTCACCCACGGACCGATGACGGTCGCCGAACCGATCAGCGCGGCCAGCGCGATCAGCACCACCGCGAGGCTTTCTCCGGAGCGCGCGGCGAACCAGAAGGCGGCGAGCGCCGCAGGCAGCGCGAGCACCCGCCACGCGCCGAGCGGCTTGTTCGGCGTGCTTCGGACCGCGCCGAGCGGGGTGATCACCACCCGTCGCAGGCCCAGCACGGCCGCACCGAGCACCAACAACGGCAGCACGACGACCGCGACGACGACGAGCCAGGTCGGCGTCGCCAAGTCGGCGGGATACCACTCACTGCCGTCCCACGGAACGCCCGACGCCCACCACCGGACCAGCGGGTTCACCACCACGCCGAGCACCACGCCGACGACCGTCGGAATAGCCAGCTCGGCGACCACCATGGCCACTACCTGCCGCGGCGTCGCGCCCGCTAACCGGAACGCGGCCAACCGCTGCTCCCTGCGGGTCGCGGTGAGGCGAGCGGCCGAAGCGACCAGCACCAGGCTGGGCACCAGCAACACCACCAGGCCGACCCCGGCGAGCAGTTCCAGTTCGTCGTCGGCGAATCCGAACGGGGTGGCGAACTCGTTGATCGGGTTGGCGTCGCCGATGCCGGTCGGCGACTGCCCCACCAGGGCGAACAGCTGATTGTCGTGCCTGAGTCCGTCGGATCCGATGACCCCGACGACCTTGCCGAAGCGCTCCCCGACCACCGAGGCCGGTTGGTCGTCGATGAGCTCCGCCAGCGCCGGCGACACCAGCGACTCACCGGGCCCCGGGAACTTGTCCACGCCGGGTGGCGGCGGCAGTTCGCCGTGCTGAGTCAGCGCGATGTCCATCCGCTCGATGATTTCCCCGGCCGCGCGGTCCCGACTGGTCTTGATCAGCGCTTTTGCCTCCTCGGGCGCGACCTCGGAAGTGACCGCGCCCTGCTGCCATGCGGTGCGCGCCTCGCGGGCGTCGACCGCGTACGGCAGCCCGAGCAGAAGCAGCACCAACGATGTCGCCACCGTGACACCGACCGCGGTCAGCAGCGCCGACGTCCGGGTGCGGCGATCGACCCGCAGCACCCGCAGTGCGATCCGGAACGCGTTCATGCGGTCAACACCGCCGACTCGATCTGGCCGTCCCGGATGGCGACGGAACGGGTGGCGCGGGCGGCCAGCTCCCGGTCGTGCGTGACGACCAGGATCGCCGCCTGGGTCTCCGCACAGATCTCCAGCAGCACGTTCATGATCTCCGCGCCGGTGCGGCTGTCCAGCTGGCCGGTCGGCTCGTCGGCGAACACCACCGACGGCTGGTGCGCGAGCGCCCGCGCGATCGCCACCCGCTGAGCCTGCCCGCCGGACAGCTCCCCCGGGAAGCTGCCGTAGCGGCCGGCCAGGCCCAGCCGGTCCAGCCAGTGGCGGGCGGCCTGCAGCGCCTGCCCGCGATCGGAGCCGCCCAGCAGCATCGGCAGCGCCACGTTCTCCTCGGCGGTGAGCTCGGCGACCAGCATTCCCTGCTGGAACACGAAGCCGAACTCGCTGCGGCGCAACAGACTGCGGCGCGCCTCGGACAGGTTGTCGATGCGCGATCCGCCCAGGTGAACCTCGCCGTGGTCGGCCGCGACGATGCCCGCCAGCACATGCAGCAACGTCGACTTGCCCGACCCGGACGGGCCGACGATCGCGACCGCCTCACCGCGCCGCACATCGATGTCGACACCGGCCAGCGCGCGATGCGGGCCGTAGTTCTTCACCAGGCGCCTGCCGGAGATGGCCGGCGGCGCGAGCACGTTCTGCACCGTGGATGGTTCCTGACCGAGCACATGAGCCTCCAAGTCGAGTGGGCTTGTCGACTCCAGAGCCTCGCGGTCAGCCGGGTGCGGACACATCGGGCGATAGGCCGCATGCGTGTGGTGTTGCCTCGGCCGAGTGACCGAGGCGGAATCGGCCGCAGAGCTGAGGGCATCCCCTCCGCGGGTGGCCTAATGTCTCGTTGTGCAATCCGATTCCTCGACGACGACAGCGCACCGTCCGCCGTCGGACGAGCAGCCGCGCTGGGCCACGGTGCAGGCGGCGTGGCGCCGGTTGGGCCTGTTCGGCGCGTTGCTGGCAGCGGCGGTCATGGCGGACGTCGTCGTCGCCGTCACCGACCTGCTCACCGCGGACCACCAGAACTTCTACCCGTTCCAGGGTCGCTGGCACGCGCTGATGATGGTGCCGGGCAGCGTCGTGCTGGCCGCGTGCGCGGTGGTGGGGCGGAAGAATCCGATGCTCGGGGCCGGGCTCGGTTCACTGGCGCTCGTTCTCGTCTCACCGCTGGCGGAGATGCGCTCGGGCGGTTACACGTCGCTGCTCACCGGGATTTCGCTGGCGGAGACGGTCGCAGGCCTCCAGCTGGTCGTGCTGGCACACCGGATGCTGCCGACGCCACGGGCGGTCGCGGCCACCGCGATGCTGGTCGTCGGGTGCCTGGCCGCGGTGTCGATCCGCGGCAGCGGGCATCCGCACTCGGACACGCTGTTCGTCGGTTTCGTGCTGCTTGTGGCCGCGGTGGTCTTCGGCAGGCGCAAGACGACCGGCAAGCCCGCGTTTCCCGACGAGTCCAGCCGCTACGCGGTGTACCTGACGCAGTGGCCGCTCATCGGCGTCCTCGCCCTGTTCCTCTTCCTGGAGTTCGTCAACTCGTCCGGCTCGCTGTTCGGCATGGCCGTCGTGCTGTTGTCGCTGGCCGCGGCCGGGCTCGCGGTGCTGTCCGTGCAGCATCCGATCACCGCCGGTTTCGGGTTGGCCGGGGTGTTCCTGGTCAGTGGGATCCTCGGCGGAGCGTGGGACGTCGACTTCCCCGGTGTCGGAAATGCGCCACTGCCTGCCGTGCACGTGTTGGCCGGAATCGTCGTGTCGGTGAACCTGGTGCGCTACCGCAAACCGGAAGCGGCCACCGGGGTGATCGCGGTGATGTCGGTCGCGGTCGCCATCACCACCGCGTTGCGGACCACCGGAAGCGAGCTGCAACGACTCGCCATCACCGCCCTGCTGTTCCTCGGCTTGGCGGTCGCTCTCGGTTTGTACCTGCGGTCGCGAGACGCGGCACGCGCGCAATTGATGAGCGCAGCCGTCGCCGAGGCCAAATCGGCCGAACGCATGGCGTTGGCGCGCGAACTGCACGACGTCGTCGCGCACCACGTCACCGGCATCGTGGTGCAGGCGCAGGCCGCCAAGATGGTCGCGAAGAACGACCCGAAGCTCACCCAGGAGGCGTTCGACCGGATCGAAGCGGCCGGGATCGAGGCGATGACCGCGATGCGCCGGCTGGTCGCCAGCATCCGCTCCGGAGAGCCGAGCGACACCCCGACCGAGGACGCCACCATGGATCTGGCCGCCGACCTGCGCAAATTGGTCGACAACTCGACGCACGGCGTCCCGACCGTGCTGCAGACGGAGATCAGCGCGGACCTTCCGCCGGAGGTCGCCCGGTCCGCACTGCGCATCGTGCAGGAAGCGTTGACCAACATCGGCAAGCACGCCACCGACGCCACCGAGGTGCGCGTCGTGGTCGGGGTGGTCGAGCAGCAACTCGGCATCCGGGTCAGCGACAACGGTCGCGGTGGCGGCGAACCCAAGAAGCCGGCGAAGTCGGCCAAGAAGCCGTCGTGGCGGGACAGCGGCTACGGCCTGGTGGGGATGCGTGAACGCGTCGCGTTGCTGCACGGCAGACTGTCGGTCGGCCCGGCCCCGGACGGTGGCTGGGTCGTGGAAGCGTGGCTACCGCTCACTGTGGAGGACAACCGGAAATGACCATCCGTGTACTGATCGCCGACGACCAGGAAATGGTCCGGATGGGTTTTCGGATGATCCTCGACGCGCAACCGGACATCGAGGTCGTGGCCGACGTCGCAGACGGCGTCGAGGCGGTACGGAAAGCCAGGGAGCTGCGGCCGGACGTGTGCCTGCTGGACATCCGCATGCCCGGGCTCGACGGTCTGGAAGTCACCCGCCAGCTGGCCGGACCGGAGGTCAGCGATCCGCTGCGGGTCGTCGTGGTGACCACGTTCGACCTGGACGAATACGTGCACACGGCGTTGCAGAACGGCGCCAGCGGATTCCTGCTGAAGGACGCAGGCGCGTCGTTGTTGATCGAGGCGGTGCGCGCGGCCGAACGGGGCGACGCGCTGGTGTCGCCGCAGATCACCGTGCGGCTGCTGCAGCACTTCAACAAACCGGCACGCAGCACCGCCGCGGAGGACCAGCCGAGCGAGCCGCTCACGCCACGGGAGACCGATGTGGTGCGGGCCGTCGCACGCGGGTTGACCAACACCGAGATCGGTTCGGAGCTGTTCCTGTCGCTGTCGACGGTGAAGACGCACCTGGCATCGGCGCAGGCCAAGATCGGCGCCCGCAACCGGGTCGAGGTGGCCGCCTGGGCCTGGCGCACCGGGCTGATGGCGGACTGACGGCGCGGTCTCCGGACGCTCGACGCCGAAGCCGCGCCGCTGCTGTCAGCCCCGAATCTCAGGTCGAGGCGCCCCGGCGTGACGCGCCTCGAGCCGTGCGCAGGCCGCCACCCTCAGGCCACCACCCCGAGCCGTGCGCCGGCTGCCGCCCTCAGGCCACCGGCTCGAGCAGCACGACCGGGATCTTCCGGTCGGTCTTCTCCTGGTACTCGTCGTACTGCGGCCACACCTTGGTCATGGTCTTCCAAAGCTGCTCACGCTGCTCGTCGTCCTCGACGGTGCGGGCCCGTGCGGTGAACTTGTCCGCCTTCACCTGCACCGTGACCTCGGGGTTGGCCATCAGGTTCTTGTACCAGCCGGGGTGGTCGGGGTGACCGCCCTTCGACGCGATGATCACGTAGCCGTCGTCGACCTTCTGGTAGATCAGCGCCGACTTGTACTCCTTGCCGGTCTTGCGGCCCTTGGTCGTCAGGATCAGGCACGGTGCGCCGTTCACCCAGATGTGGCCGACCTCGCCGTTGGTCTCCTCGTACCGCTTGACGTGCTCGTCGCCGTAGAGCGTCGGGCGTCCTTCTGCCATTCGCTGTCCCTTCTTCGCCCCAGTTCTTGCCATGTTGTTCGTCAGCAACATCACACGCAACCGGAGAATTCCCGGCCCCGGACGGGCCACGTCCGGGGCCGGGATCGTTGCCGGTCAGTCCCAGCTCAGCGTGGAGCCGGTCTGGTACTCGGTCACTCGGGTCTCGAAGAAGTTCTTCTCCTTGGTCAGATCGATCGCCTCGGACATCCACGGGAACGGGTTGGTCTGCTCGCCGAACACCGGCTCGAGACCGAGCTGCTGCGCCCTCCGGTCGGTGATGAAGTGCAGGTACTGCTCGCATTGCGCCGCGGTAAGCCCGAGGATGCCGCGCGGCATGGTGTCGCGGGCGTAGGCGACCTCCAGCTCGCACGCCTCGACGAGCATCTGCCGCACCTCGCGCTGGAACTGTTCACCCCACAGGTGCGGGTTCTCCAGCTTGATCTGGTTGATGCAGTCGATGCCGAAGTTCAAGTGGATCGACTCGTCACGCAGGATGTACTGGTACTGCTCGGCGATGCCGACCATCTTGTTGCGCCTGCCGAGCGAGAGGATCTGGGCGAACCCGGTGTAGAACCACATGCCCTCGAACACCACGTAGAACGCGATCAGGTCGCGCAGGAAGTCCTGATCGGCCTCGGCCGATCCGGTGCCGAAGTTCGGGTCCTCCAGGTGCCGGGTGTACTGCAACGCCCACGCGTCCTTGTCCGCGATGGACGGGACCTCCCGGTAGGCGTTGAACAGCTCGCCCTCGTCGAGCCCCAGGCTGGTGCAGATGTACTGGAAGGTGTGCGTGTGCACGGCCTCCTCGAACGCCTGCCGCAGCAGGTACTGGCGGCATTCCGGGTTGGTGATGTGCCGGTAGACCGCCAGCACCAGGTTGTTGGCCACCAGCGACTCGGCGGTGGCGAAGAAGCCGAGGTTGCGCTTGACCATCAGCCGCTCGTCCGGGGTGAGCCCGTCCGGCGACTTCCACAGCGCGATGTCGGCCTGCATGGACACCTCGGTCGGCATCCAGTGGTTGGCGCATCCGGCCAGGTACTTCTCCCACGCCCAGTGGTACTTCAACGGCAGCAGCTGGTTGACGTCGGCGCGGGCGTTGATCATCGCCTTGTCCTCGACGTTCACCCGCGCGGCGCCGCGCTGGATCTCGCCGAGGCCGGTGGCGTCGGTGATGTCTTCGATGTTGGTCATCAGGTTCCTCACTGGCAGGCTTCGCAGTCGGGGTCGTCGATACGGCATGCGGCCGGCTCGGGGCTCGCGGCGGGGATGGGCGCGACGGGGACGGCGTTGAGCTTGCCGTCGGTGCCACGCAGCGTGCTCTTCTCCACGCTCGTGGCCGCGCGGGCACGCAGGTAGTACGTGGTCTTCAGGCCGCTACGCCATGCCAGCCGGTACAGCTCGTCGAGCTTGCGACCGCTCGGCTGGTCGATGTAGAGGTTCAGCGACTGGGCCTGGTCGATCCACTTCTGCCTGCGTGAGGCGGCCAGGACCAGCCACTTCGGGTCGATCTCGAACGCGGTGGCGTACCGGCGCTTGAGCTCGTCGGGCACCCGGTCGATGTGCCGCACACTGCCGTCGAAGTACTTCAGGTCGGAGACCATCACCTCGTCCCACAGCCCGAGTTCCTTCAGCTCGCGCACCAGGTGCGGGTTGATCACGGTGAAGTCGCCGGACATGTTCGACTTGACGAACAGGTTCTGGAACAACGGCTCGATCGACTGGCCGACGCCACAGATGTTGGCGATGGTCGCCGTCGGCGCGATGGCCATGACGTTCGAGTTGCGCATCCCGACCGTGCGCACCCGTTCGCGCAGCGCGTCCCAGTCCAGCGTGGTGGAGTAGTCGACGTCGAGGTCACCGTCGCGATGCTCGGCGAGGATCCGCAGCGAGTCGATCGGCAGGATGCCCTTGCTCCACAGCGAGCCGTCGAACGACTCGTACCGGCCACGCTCGGCGGCCAGCTCGCTCGACGCCGCGATGGCGTAGTACGACAGGTGCTCCATGCTGCGGTCGGCGAACTCCACCGCGTCGGGGCTGTCCACCGGCAGCTTGAGCACGCTCAGCGCGTCGGAGTACCCCATCAACCCGAGCCCGACCGGCCGGTGCCGCAGGTTCGACCGCTTGGCCTGCGGAATTGTGTAGAAGTTGATGTCGATGACGTTGTCGAGCATGCGCACGGCCGTGGTGACGGTCTTGCGCAGGCGCTCGGTGTCCAGGCCGTCCGGCGTGACGTGCCGCGCCAGGTTGACCGACCCGAGGTTGCACACCGCCACCTCGTCCGGGCTGGTGTTCAAGGTGATCTCGGTGCACAGGTTGGACGAGTGCACCACCCCGGCGTGCTGCTGCGGCGAGCGCAGGTTGCACGGGTCCTTGAACGTGATCCACGGGTGGCCGGTCTCGAACAGCATGGTGAGCATGCGCCGCCACAACTGCACCGCGGACACCCGGCGGAAGACGCGGATCTCGCCCCGGTCGGCCGCCTGCTCGTACTCGCGGTAGCGCTCGGCGAACTCCTTGCCGTAGAGGTCGTGCAGGTCCGGAACCTCGTCCGGGGAGAACAGCGTCCACTCCGCGTCGGCCTCGACCCGGCGCAAGAACTCGTCCGGGATCCAGTTCGCGGTGTTCATGTCGTGCGTGCGCCGCCGGTCGTCACCGGTGTTGCGCCGCAGGTCGAGGAACTCCTCGACGTCGATGTGCCACGTCTCCAGGTAGGCGCACGCCGCACCCTTGCGCTTGCCGCCCTGGTTGACCGCGACCGCGGTGTCGTTGGCGATCTTGAGGAACGGCACGACACCCTGCGACTGGCCGTTGGTGCCCCTGATGTGCGCGCCCATGCCGCGCACCGGTGTCCAGTCGTTGCCCAGCCCGCCGGAGTACTTCGCCAGCAGCGCGTTGTTCCGGTACGACTGGAAGATCGCGTCCAGGTCGTCCTCGACGGTCGTGAGGAAGCACGACGACAGCTGCGGGCGGGTGGTGCCCGCGTTGAACAGCGTCGGCGTCGAGGCCATGAAGTCGAAGCTGGACAGCAGGTCGTAGAACTCGACGGCGCGGGCCTCGCGGTCCTGCTCGCGCAGCGCCAGACCCATGGCCACCCGCATGAAGAACGCCTGCGGCAGCTCGTAGCGGGTGCCGTCGTGGTGCAGGAAGTAGCGGTCGTAGAGCGTCTGCAGACCGAGGAAACCGAACTCGAGGTCGCGTTCCGGCTCGATCGCCGCGGTGATCGCGGTCAGGTCGAATTCGCCCAGCTCGGGGTCGACCTGACCGAGTTCGATCGCCCTGGTCAGGTAGGTGCGGAAGTAGCCGGGGTAGTCCAGCTCGGCCTGGGTGGCCGCGCGCGGCTCGCCTGCCAGGTACGACAGCGCTTCCGCACGCAGGTTGTTCAGCAGCAGGCGCGCGGTGACCTGGGAATAGTTCGGCTCCCGTTCGACGAGCGTGCGGGCCGACATCACCATGGCCACACCCAGCTCGTCCTGGCTGATGCCGTCGTAGACGTTGCGGTCCAGCTCGGTCAGCACGGCCTGCGGGTCGGTGTCCGGCACACCGTCGACCGACTCGGCGACGACGGCGGCGATCCGCTCGCGGTCCAGCGGCTCGAGCGCGCCGTCCGGGCCCTTCACCCGGATCACCTCGGCGGGTTCGGACCGCTCGGCTTGTTGCTCCCGGGCCTTCGCCCGCTCCTCCCGGTACAACACGTACGCCCGGGCCACCGCGTGATGGCCACCGCGCATCAGGGCGAGTTCGACCTGGTCCTGGATCTGCTCGATGTGCAACGACCGGGCGCCGTAGCGGAGCAGCGAGTCCCGCACCTGCGCGGTCAGCTCCTCCACCAGGTGATGTACCCGGGACGACGAGGCGGCGTCGGTGCCTTCGACGGCCAGGAAGGCCTTCGTCATCGCCACCGAGATCTTGGCTTCGTCGAACGTCGACGTGGACCCGTCCCGCCGGATCACCGTCACCGCGGAAGGCGCTGTCGGTGTGTCCGGGTCGGTGCGGGCAGGGGTCGGTTCGGCAAGGGTCACGGCTCTCTCCTCGCGAGCTCGGCAACTCGAAGCCCGCGACCGCAAGCGCGCGCACAAACCCACCTCGGAGCCTGCGCGACCACCCTCGCGGTCTGCGGACAGCGCGCACCGGCGGTGCGCGCGCCGACGGCAGGTCTTCGGACTTGCGGGCAGGCCGGGCAGGCGCCCGGGGTTCCTACTGGCCGTCGCTTCCCAGGCGCTCGTACCCAGTGCTTGGTTGACGGCGGTCGTTCCCGCTCACCGCTGCGGGGCAGTTCCGGACTCGCACCGGATTCCCTCTTGCCCCACCGCTGTTCGCAGCGGCGGACCATCGGCAGGGCCGAACACTACATGTTGTGGTTCGTCTTGAGTGGAACCCCAGAAAATGTGGCGTGTCCCTTGCGCGGCTGATCTGCTGTGAGCGGATCAGCTAGCAAAGTCGGCGCCTCGGCAGGCACGATTTGCGGCTTGATCGGCGGGCGCGAGCGCGCGGCACCGGCCGCCAAGGGACGCCGGTGCGGCGACGCGGATGTGGCCCGCCACCCGTGCGGTGATCCTGTCCGGTAGTTCGGTTCGGATCCTGGCCCACCCGGGCGCGCGGGCGGGACCTGGTGGATGCGTGATCTTGACGCGACGGCCGGCGATGGCCACTCGCCGTGCGGTCAGCCGTCCCGCGTGCGTGCCTACTCGACGCCGAGCAGATCCCGCGTGCGTGCCTACTCGACGCCGAGCAGATCGACCACGAAGACGAGCGTCTCGTTGGGCCTGATGACCCCGCCTGCACCGGCCGAGCCGTACCCGAGGTGCGGCGGGATGGTGAGCCTGCGGCGGCCGCCGACCTTCATGCCCTTGACGCCCAGCTCCCAGCCCTTGATGACCTGACCGCCACCGAGCGTGAACGAGAACGGCTCGCCGCGGTTCCAGGACGCGTCGAACTCCGCGCCGGTGGACTGCGCGACGCCGACGTAGTGCACGGTGACCTCGGATCCGAGGGTGGCCTCGGCGCCGTCACCCACCTGCACGTCGTCGATCTCGAGCATGCCGGAAGGCGCGCCGGGGGTGATGGTGACTTCGGGCTTGGTCGGCGTCATGGTTTCTCCTTGCGTTGGCGGGAGTTCCCATCCAACACCACGGCGCCGCGGCGCGCGCCGCCAGGCGAAGTCGGCCCGGGCGCTCCGGGCGTTCCGCGAAGTCAGCCCTGCGGTCCCCAGTTGCCCTGCGGCGGGCCGGACGGCGGACCCCAACCGGCTGCTGCGGGTGCTGCTGTTGTGGGCCGTAGCCGGGCGCGGGGCCGTTGTTGGGCGGTGGGCCGAACGACTGCTGCGGACCGAATCCTTGCGCCGGCTGCGCGAAATTCTGCTGCGGTTGGGCAAATTGCTGCTGCAGCTGCGCGAAACCCTGCTGCAAATCCCGACGACCGTGAGGACGATCGCCTTGGTCCGCTTCTTCAGGAAAATCCCCTCGCCCGTGGAGCGAGAGCGCTTTGACAGATCATCCTTTCAGCGCGCCTTTTCAGGCCCGCTTTCCACCGTGTCGAGATCCTCGGGCCGGTCGATGTCGACCGGGTCACCGAGGCCGGTGCAATCGACCTCGACCACGTCGTCGGCGTGCTGACGCAGATAGCCGCGGGCGCCCGCATCGCCGTGCGCCAGTTCGGCGACGCCCGCCCAATGGTGGCGCCCCAACAAAACCGGGTGAGCGCGTCGGCCGTGATACGACGCCATCGCCAAGCGCGCGCCTTCGTCGAATACCTGCAGCATCCGACGCACCACGGCGACTCCGACCAGCGGCTGGTCGACCAAGGTGATGATGGCGGCTTCGGTGTCTGCCGGCAGCGCGGCGAGCCCCGCCTTGAGAGAAGACGCCAGCCCGGTCGACCAATCAGGGTTGTCGACCAGACGCGCAGGCGAATCCGCCAACGTTCGGCGTACTTCGTCAGCAGCCGCGCCGATCACGACCAGCACCGGGTCGCAGCCCGCCGCGGCCAACATCGCCGCACCACGGTGAGCCAGCGGCTGACCGGCGAATTCCACCAGCGCCTTGGGGCGGCCGAATCGCGTGCCTGCCCCGGCGGCCAGCAGCACTCCCGCGACCCCGGTCACTGCCGCAGGATATCGCCGTTGTTCCGGGCTAGCCTGCCTTCATGTCCAAGCCCTCCCGCGGATTCGACGGCCTGGTCATCAAGGCCTGGCGTGGCCGCGACTACCAGCTGACCGTGCGCGGCAGCCGGTTCGTCACCGACCACTACCTCCGCGTCTCGTTCGACACCGGCACCCTGCTCGACGACCTGCCGGTACACCCGACGATGTGGATCAGGCTGTGGATACCGAACGGGACCAAGCTGCAGCAGCGCGGCTTCACGCTGGTCGACCCGAACCCGCGGGCCCGCACCACGGACATCGAGTTCGCCCTGCACGACGGCTGCCCGGCGACCGAGTGGGCGAAAGCGGCGCGCCCCGGCGACACCATCGACGCGACCGTCCTCGGCACCAAGTTCACCTGGCCGAAGCCCGACCCGTCCGGCTACCTCGTCATCGGCGACACCGCGTCGCTGCCCGCGATCAACAGCCTGTTGACCGGCCTCGACGGGACACCCGCGCGGGTGTGGCTGGAGTGGCAGCACGAGGACGACCAGAAGCTTCCGGTGGCCGCAACACCGCACACCGAGGTCACCTGGGTACGGCGGACCGACGCCGGCGCGGGCCTGGTGCAGGCCGTGGCAGAGGCCGCGTTCGACGCCACAGGCCAGCACGCCTGGGTCGCGTGCGACACCAAAACCACCCGACGTCTGGTCGGCGTCCTGCGTGACCATTACCGATTGGACCGCAAAGCCATCACGGCGATGGGGTACTGGCGACCCTGAATCACCGCCCTGGCTGCACCCCGACTTGCCCGGTTTGCGACCATGACCTGCATGGATGAGCAGGGCCAGCCAGAGGTGAACGTCAAGCCACGTAGCCACGAAGTCACCAGCGGATACGAGCGGGCGCCCGCGCGCGCCATGCTCCGGGCCGTCGGCATGACCGACGAGGACTGGGACAAGCCGCAGGTAGGCGTGGCCTCGTCGTGGAACGAGATCACCCCGTGCAACCTGTCCCTGCAACGACTCGCGCAAGGCGTCAAGGAAGGCGTGCGCGATGCCGGCGGCTTCCCGCTGGAGTTCGGCACCATCTCGGTGTCCGACGGCATCTCCATGGGCCACGAGGGCATGCGGTCCTCGCTGGTCAGCCGGGAGATCATCGCCGACTCGGTGGAATGCGTGATGCACGCAGAACGGCTGGACGGCTCGGTGCTGCTCGCCGGCTGCGACAAGTCGCTGCCCGGCATGCTGATGGCCGCCGGACGGCTGAACCTGGCCTCGGTGTTCCTGTACGCCGGGTCGATCCTGCCCGGCAACCTCAACGGCAACGACATCACGATCCAGGACGCGTTCGAAGGGGTCGGCGCGTGCGCGCTCGGCCGGATCACGCCGAAGGAGCTGGAGGACATCGAGCGGCACGCGTGCCCGGGCGAGGGCGCGTGCGGCGGCATGTTCACCGCGAACACCATGGCCTCCGCGGCCGAGGCACTCGGCATGTCGCTGCCCGGCAGCGCTTCGCCGCCCGCGGTGGACCGTCGTCGTGACGACTACGCCAAGCGCTCCGGCGAGGCGGTCGTGGAGATGCTGCGCAAGGGCATCACCGCGCGGCAGATCATGACCCGCGAGGCGTTCGAGAACGCCATCACCGTGGTGACCGCGCTCGGCGGCTCGACCAACGCGGTGCTGCACCTGCTGGCCATCGCGCGCGAGGCCGAGGTCGACCTGTCCATCGACGACTTCAACCGGATCGGTGAGCGCACCCCGCTGCTGGCCGACGTCAAGCCGTTCGGCCGCTACGTGATGAGCGACATCGACAAGATCGGCGGCCTGCCGGTGGTGATGAAGGCGCTGCTGGACGCGGGCCTGCTGCACGGCGACACGCTGACCGTGACCGGCAAGACGATGGCGGAGAACCTGGCCGACATCAACCCGCCGGACCCGGACGGCAAGATCATCTCGGCGCTGTCGAAGCCGCTGGCCGGCACGGGTGGCCTGACCATCCTGCGCGGCTCGCTGGCTCCGGACGGCGCCGTGGTGAAGAGCGCGTCGCTGCCCGCGCGGGTCATGGAAGGCACCGCGCGCGTGTTCGACGACGAAGCCGACGTGATGCCGGCGCTCGAGGCGGGCCAGATCAAACCGGGCGACGCGGTGGTCATCCGCTACGAAGGCCCTGCGGGCGGCCCGGGCATGCGCGAGATGCTGGCGGTCACGGCGGCGATCAAGGGTGCGGGCCTGGGCTCGGACGTTCTGCTGATCACCGACGGCCGGTTCTCCGGTGCCACGCACGGCCCGTGCATCGGCCACGTGGCTCCGGAGGCGGCGCACGGCGGCCCGATCGCCCTGGTGCAGAACGGCGACCGGATCCGCCTCGACCTCGACAACCGCACGCTGGACGTGCTGGTCGACGAGGACGAGCTGGCCCGCCGCAAGCAGCAGTGGCAGCCGCGCAAGCCGCGCTACACCTCCGGCGTGCTGGCCAAGTACGCCAAGCTGGTGGGCTCCGCCGCCGACGGCGCGATCTGCGGCTGAGTTGCCGGGGTGAGCCGGGCGCCGGCTCGCATGCCGCGTCCGGCTTCCGGCTTCCGGCTTCCGGCTTCCGGCTTCCGGCTTCCGGCTTCCGGCTTCCGGCTTCCGGCTTCCGGCTTCCGGCTTCCGGCTTCCGGCTTCCGGCTTCCGGCTTCCGGCGCAGGTTTGCACGCCGGGTCCGGCTCGTCGCAACCGAGCACGAATTCGTCTGGCGCCCGTCGCGGGCCGGCCGGCTCCCATTGCGGCCGAGCGCGAGTACGTCCAGCGGTTTCGGCCCC
This sequence comes from Thermocrispum municipale DSM 44069, assembly GCF_000427825.1. Classification (GTDB taxonomy): domain Bacteria; phylum Actinomycetota; class Actinomycetes; order Mycobacteriales; family Pseudonocardiaceae; genus Thermocrispum; species Thermocrispum municipale. The sequence continues at coordinate 74,708 of NZ_KE386593.1, forward strand.
GGCTGCCTACCTTCGTTGAGTGTCGTACCCCCGCCGGGGGCGCATTGCGGTACAAACCCGACGAAAGTAGGCAGCCGGAAGGACGCATCTGACGTCGACAGCCGTCGAACGTTCTTCCATCGTTCATCCTTCTGGGGGACGATCACGCCGTCATACCGCGCAGGACGAACAGGGGATCACCGTGACTCTCACCGGACGCAGGCGCGCACACCTTGTCGCGTTGTCCGCCGCCTCGCTGACCGCACTGACCGGGCTGGCCGTCCCGGCCACGGCGGCACCCGAGGCCCAGCAGGCCACGATCGCTCAGATCCAAGGCACCACCCGGCTCTCACCGTTCGACGGTCAGCAGGTCAGCGACGTCAAAGGCGTCGTGACCGCCATCCGGGCGTTCGGCTCGGCGCGCGGATTCTGGTTCCAGGACCCCCAGGGCGACGGTGACCCCCGCACCTCGGAGGGCCTGTTCGTGTACACCGGCAACACGACGCCCGACGTCAAGGTCGGCGACGCCGTGACGGTGTCCGGCACGGTCGACGAGTTCTATCCCACGAACCCGAGCGATTCGCCGTTCCAGTCGACCACCGAGCTGACCGACGCCACGTGGACCGTGACCTCGTCCGGCAACGACGTGCCCGAGGCGGAGAAGATCACGCCGGACACCGTGCCCGCGCAGCTCACCGCCAAGCCGGGCGGCAACATCGAGCCACTCCCACTGGAGCCCGAGGCCTACGCGCTGGACTTCTGGGAGAGCCGGGAAGGCATGCGGGTCCAGGTGACGGATGCACCGGTCGTCGGCCCGACCACCTCGTACAACGAACTGTTCGTCACCAGCAAGCCCGACGAGTACCCGAGTGCTCGGGGCGGCACCCTCTACACCGGCTACGACAACGACCCGACCGGTGTGCTGAAGATCGAGTCGCTCATCCCGTTCGCCGAGCGTCCGTTCCCCAAGGCCGACACCGGCGACACGCTCGCCGGGGTCACCGCCGGTGTGGTGGAGTACGACCAGTTCGGCGGGTACACCCTGATGGCCACCGAGCTCGGCGACGTCGTCCCCGGCGACCTGCAGCGGGAGACCACGCGTAAGCAGCGGCCGTACGAGCTGGCCGTGGCCACGTACAACGTGGAGAACCTCTCCCCGTCCGACGACCAGGCGAAGTTCGACGCGTTGGCGAAGGGCGTCGTGGAGAATCTCGCCTCGCCGGACATCGTGACGCTGGAAGAGGTACAGGACAACAACGGCGCACAGGAACCCGACGACGGTGTCGTCGCCGCCGACGAGACGTTGAACAAGTTCGTCGACGCGATCGTGGCGGCGGGTGGTCCGCGCTACGAGTGGCGGCAGATCGACCCGGAGGACCTGGCCGACGGCGGCGAGCCGGGCGGCAACATCCGGGTGGCGTTCCTGTTCAACCCGAAGCGGGTGTCGTTCGTCGATCGGCCCGGCGGGGACGCGACCACGCCGGTGAAGGTCCTCGGGTCGAAGAAGCCGCACCTGTCGATCTCGCCCGGCCGGATCGACCCGACCAACCAGGCGTTCACCGACAGCCGCAAGCCGCTGGCCGGGGAGTTCGTCTTCCGCGGCAAGACCGTGTTCGTGGTGGCCAACCACTTCGCGTCGAAAGGTGGCGACCAGCCGGTGCACGGGCGTTTCCAGCCGCCCGCCCGGGTATCCGAGGAACAGCGCGTCGAGCAGGCGAAGGCCGTGCGCGCGTTCGTCGACGAGATCCAGCGGCGGGACCGGTTCGCCAACATCGTCGTCGCGGGCGATCTGAACGATTTCTCGTTCTCGCCCACCCTGCGGGTGCTGACCGAGGACGGCGCGCTCACCGACCTGGTGGAGATCCTGCCGCCGAAGGAACAGTACGGCTACGTGTTCGACGGCAAGTCGCAGGTGCTCGACCACATCCTGACCTCGCGCGGGTTCAAGTCGGTCGCGTTCGACATCGTGCACATCAACGCCGAGTTCCACGACCAGAACAGCGACCATGACCCAGCCGTGGTGCGCGTCAAGCCCGGCGCCAAATAGCCGAGCTATTAGGGTGGCCGGGGTCGAGACGAAACTGGAGGGGATCTGATGAGCGACCAGCCGACCGGTCGCGAGCACATCGACTTGACTCGCGACCCGACGCCCGGCGTCCCGGACCACGCGCTGCCCGAAGGCGCCGAACCCAGCCCGTTGATCGACCTCAGCCGGGACCCGAACCCCGGCGTGGCCGACCACGCGCTGCCGGACGACGAGGAGTAACGAACTCCGCCAACGCCGGGGCCGCTGCTGCGGCCCCGGCGTTTTCGTGTCGGTGTGGGTGCTTGCTCCCGCTCTGCGTTCGGGCTGAACGACGAAAGAACGTGGTCGCGGGTGCCGAACGGGTGTTACCCCGGAAAGGTCCCGGTCCTCGTCCCACAAGGAGAGACCATGCTCGCTCGCACCGCTGTCCGCACCGCCATCGCCGGCATCACGCTGCTGCTGCCGCTGGTCGCGGTCGCGCCATCGGCCTCGGCCGCGACCGTCGCTCCGGCGCAAGTCACGATCACCTACGACGCCAGTCAGGCCTCCGAGTACGCCGACGCCATCGCGCAAGGCATCGCGATCTGGAACGAGCAGCTGGAGAACGTGCAGATCGACGAGGTCGAGCCGGGCGGAGATCCGGATGTCTCGTTCGTCGCCGACCCGGGGTGGCCGCGCGCCGAGATCGGGCCCGCGATGCCCGGCGACGACCTCACCGTGTGGTTCGGCAAGGAAGGCGTCGACGAGGGCTACGACCTGGTGCGGATCGCCGCGCACGAGTTCGGCCACAGCCTCGGGCTGTACGACAACAAGCCGGGGCCGTGCGAGAGCCTGATGTCCGGCAGCTCGGCCGGTGTCGAGTGCACCAACCCGGTCCCGAACGCCGAGGAGGTCGCCGCGGTCGAGGACATGTACGCCGGCGGCCTGGTTCGGCAGCACGCCGGTACCGGCAAGATCGTCGTCGAACAGGTCACCGGCAGCCCTGCCCCCAAGCGTTGGTCCGTGCCGCTTGACGAGGCGACAGCCTCGCCCTCGTGAGCGCCTGGCGCACGTGGCGCCGGTACGACGGAGTCAGCCTGCCTGCCCCCGGTTCAGCTGGTGGACCCGGTTCTTCCGACCACCTGCGACCTTCGAACCTGTGTGGCGTCACACCTCTCGCCTCGGGGGCGTGCTGGCGAGAGCCAAGACCGCTGCCAGCACCGCGAGTCCGGCGAGCACCAGGAACCCGGCGGAATAGCCGCCGAACAGGTCCGCGACGACCGCGCCGGCGAATGGGGCGAGCGCCATCGTTGCGGTGAGTGGGGCCGACAGCAACCCGGTCAAACGGCCGTAGTGGGTGGCGCCCCAGCGGTCGGTGACGGCTGTCGCCTGCAGCAAGGTGAACACGCCGCGAGCCATACCCGCCGCGACCGCCACCGCTGTCAACGCAGCAACCGAGCGGAGCACGCCGAGCAGCCCGGTCGTGACCCCGATGGCCAGCAAGATCAGCGACGTGCGCATGCGAGTGCTCGTGTTGCGCGACAGCCAGCCGTATCCGAGTCGCCCGAGCACCTGTCCGGCGCCACCGAGACCGAGGGCGACAGCCGCTGTTCCGGTGTCGATGCCGCGCTCGGCCAACAGCGGAACAAGGTTGACGACAGCCGCGAACGCTGCGAAGACGGTGAGCGACAACGCAACGCCCAGCGCGAGGAACGGACGGCTTCGCGCGATGGCTGCCGGATCGGCCGCGTGCCGAGCGGGATCGGGCGCCTCAGCGTCGGGCCACGGTCCCCGGAGACCCCAGAGGTGGCCGGGAACGGTGATCACGGCCAACACGCCCGCGAGCACGACATACGTGGTCCGCCAGTCACCGTCCCTGGCCAGGAACGCCGTCAACGGCGCGAACACCGTGCTGGCGAGACCTGCGACCAGCGTCAGGACCGTCAGTGCTCGAACCCGACGTGGTCCGTACCAGCGCGTGAGGGCGGCGAAAGCCGGCGGGTAGAGAACAGCTCCCATCGCCATGCCTGCGACGCTCCAACCGACGAAGAACCAAACGAGGTTCTGCGCGGACGCGATCAGCAGAACCGCAGGTACCGCCACGACTGATCCGGCGGTCATGATCCCGCGCGGACCTCTGCGATCGAGCAGGCGCCCGACGACGATGCCCACCAGCGCCGAGACCACTTGACTCACCGAGAACGCGGCCGTGATCTCCATGAGCGACCAGCCAGTCGAAGCGCTGATCGACGGGGCGAGTACAGGAAACGCGTAGTACAACACGCCCCAACTGGTGATCTCGGTGACGCACAGAACGACCAACACGCGGCGCAGGCCGGCACCGGTGAGCGCCTCAGCATGCGCCGTCGTGGTGGTCATCAGCGAACGGTCGGGCCGGGCAGCGAGACGGACTGCGGTTCGGCCGGTGCGCCGCAACATCCGCCGTCGGGCTGCGACTCGGCTCGGTCGAACAAGCCCGCGCCGCCGCACACACCCGTTTCGGGCAGCACCAGCTCGACCCGCTCGGCCGCCTCACGGTCGCCGGCCAGCTCGGCGACGATGCTGCGCACCTGCTCGTAGCCGGTCATGGCGAGGAAGGTCGGCGCCCGGCCATAACTTTTCATTCCGGCGAGGAACACGCCCGGTTCCGGATGGGAGAGTTCCTTGACGCCGTGCGGCGGCACGGTTCCGCAGGAGTGCACGTTCGGGTCGATCAGTGGTGCGAGCGCGACCGGGGCCTGCAACGTGGTGTCGAGCTCGAGACGGAGCTCCGACAGCCACGACAGGTCAGGGCGAAAGCCGGTGACCACGACGACCTCGTCGACGTCCTCGACACGCTGACCGTCGCCCGACAGGAGAGTGAGCCGACCGTTCGACGCGGCCTCCACGGCCGCCGTGCGGAAGCCGGTGACCACGCGCACCGCGCCGGCGTCGACGGCTTGCTGTGCGCGCACGCCAAGGGCGCCGCGCGCGGGAAGCTGATCGGCAGCGCCGCCGCCGAAGACGCCTCCGACCGTGCCCCGGCGCAGCACCCAGCTGATCCGGGTGGCGGGCGCAGCCTTCGCGAGCGCCACGAGGCTGACCAGCGCGGTGAGCGCGGAGTGTCCGCTACCGGCTACTACCACGTGCTTGCCCGCATAGCGAGCCCGCTCAGCGGGCTGCGACAGATCCGGTATGCGATAAGTGATGTGCTCGGCCGCAGCACGCTCGCCGAGCGCGGGCAGCCCGTCACCACCAAGCGGACTCGGCGAGCTCCAGGTGCCGGAGGAGTCGATCAGTGACCGCGCCGTGATGCGCTCCTCGCGACCATCAGCGGTGCGCACATGGACGATCAGCGGTTCGGTCTCCCGTCCCGCGTCCACGACGCGGTCGCGCCCGCGGCGGGCAACTCCTGTCACTTCGGCGCCGAAACGGACACGATCGCCGAGCGCCTCGGCCAGCGGCCGCAGATACCGCTCGACCCAGTCGCCGCCCGTCGGATAGGCCGCATCATCCGGCTTCTGCCACGTCGTCGACTCCAGCAGCCGGCCGGCCGCCGGCGCGATCAGCTCCGACCACGGCGAGAACATCCGCACGTGGGCCCACTCCGTGACACTCGCCCCCGCGGACTCCCCACGCTCCAACACCAGCGGGTTCAGTCCGCGCTCCAGCGCTTCCGCGGCAGCCGCCAACCCCACTGGACCCGCGCCGACCACGACAACCGGCACCTCGTCCATCATCGACCCCTTCATCGGTGTTCATCGATTGAATGTCGCTCAATGTATCGATGGAGATCGATTGACGCAACCATCGAGAGCCATCGATAATGTCGTTATGACGATCAGCGCTCCCGCCCCGCGGGTGTTGCCGGATGACGACGCGGCGAAGTATGCGGAGTGGTTCTCCTGCCTGGCCGACCCGACTCGTGTCCGGCTGTTGCACGTAGTGGCTACGACGCCCGGCGGGATGACGGTCGGAGCGCTGACGCAGCAGTTGGGCATCAGTCAGTCCACGTGCTCGCACCACATCCGCAAGCTCGCCGAGGTCGGCTTTCTTCGGCTGCACAAGGAAGGCACTGCGACCAGGGTGATGGTCAACGAGGCCTGCTGCACCGGCCTGCCGCACGCCGCCGACGTCGTCATGGGCACGCTCGCGCCGCGCCCGTGCTGTCCCGCCGACGCACCCGCGGACGTCCACGTTCGTGCTCTACGGCCCGAGGACTGGCCTGCCGTGCGCCGCATCTACGGCGAGGGCATAGCGACGGGGATCGCGACGTTCGAGACGACGGTGCCCAGTCGTGCCTCGCTCGACGCCCGGTGGCTGCCCGGGCACCGGTGGGTGGCCGAGATCGACGGCGTGGTCGTCGGCTGGACGGCCTTGAGCCCGGTGTCGGACCGCGAGTGCTATGCGGGCGTCGCCGAGAGCGCCATCTACGTCGACGAGGCTTACCGCGGCCGCGGTGTCGGCAAGGCGTTGATCCGGCAGCAGGTGGTCGAGGCGGACAGCGCCGGGCTGTGGACATTGCAAACGTCCATCTTTACGGAGAACCGGGCAAGCATCGGGCTCCATCACGCAGCCGGCTACCGCACTGTCGGCGTCCGAGAGCGCATCGCCCAGGTCAACGGCGTGTGGCACGACACCGTGTTGCTGGAACGTCGCTCCGACGCGGCCTACGACGTCTGCTGACGACGCCGGACGAGCTGGCCGACTACTTCGAGCTCGGTCGGCGAGCGGGCTCCCCTACTCAAAGCGAACGCCGGACCGCTCTGCTGAGCGATCCGGCGTTTGCGCTGGTCGTTGGCGGAGGATACGGGATTCGAACCCGTGAGGGCTTTCACACCCAACACGATTTCCAATCGTGCGCCTTAGGCCGCTCGGCCAATCCTCCGTGGAAGAGGGTACCGGACGCCGATTCGCGCTGGGGCCGGCGGGTCCGAGCAGCGCCGACGGTGCTCGGCCACCCGCTGTCCTGGCCGCCGACGGTGGGGACAACCCCTGCCTGCCGGGGGCGAGCCCGTGCGCATCGAGCGGGATGGCACGCGCAGCCGAAGGGCCAGCACGCCAGATTTCCCGAGCCGAATCCGGAACCGTTCTTGATGCGGAAACCATGCCGACAACGGCAACTTGTCCGGAGCGCACGATGCCACTACACGAGATCAGCAAACCAGTCAGCGGCCACGTCATCATCGACGGGACCCCACCGAATGCCGTCGAGGTTCAGCTCCGTTATTCGCGGAACGACCCGCACGCGGTGTGGATGATCTTCCCAGCGCAGGAATGGTGCTTCGACCGCGGCCTGCTGCTGGAGGCCCTCGCCGGGGTGCCGTCCGGCGAGGGCGACGCCCACATCCACTGCGACGACACCAACGTCTGCGTCCACCTCGGCTCCCCCGCCGACCGAGCACACGTCGTTCTGCCGCGCGAGGAGGTCGACGCCTTCGCCGAGGCCAGCACGAACCTGATCGCGCGCGGTGCCGAGTCCACCCATCTCGACCTGGACGGCCTGATTTCCCGCATCCTCGCCTCCACCGACGTCAGCTGACGTCGCCGGGTCGATCGCCGGGCGGACAGCCCGCACCGTGCCAGTGGACGGATGGGTTCCGACACGGAAAGCTGAGCGGATACGCCGCAGGCAACCCGAGGGGAACTCATGGATCAGAAGGCGATCGACGACGTACTCGCCCGCCCGTACAGCCAGGAGTTGCTGGCCCGTGACCTGGCCAGGCTGGCGTTCGTCGCCTTGGACGGAACACCCCGTGCCATCCCGATCGGCATCCATTGGAACGGCACGGAAATCGTCATGTGCACCTCGACGAACGCGCGCAAACTCGCCGCGTTGCGTCGCAATCCCGCGTCGCCTTGACGATCGACACCGAATCGCACCCGCCGAAGGTTCTGCTGCTGCGGGGCAATGCCGAGCTCGACGAGGTCGAAGGCATCCCGGACGAGTACATGCAGATGAACGGCACGTATGAGATGACGCCGGAACAGCGAGTGGAATGGGAGAAGAACGTCAAAGCGCTCTACGACCGCATGGTGCGGATCGTGGTGAAGCCGACCTGGGCGAAGTTGATCGACTTCGAGACCACGCTGCCGACCTCGATCGCCGAACTCATGCAGCAGAAGGCGGCGGAGGCGGCTCGATGACCGGCGACGGCGCCGCTGCGCGCCTGGACAACATCGCCATCGTCGTCGACGACCTGGAGAAGGCGAAGGCGTTCTTCGGCGCGCTGGGCATGGAACTGGAGGGAGAGGCGACGGTGGGAGGCGGCGAGGTCGACCGCCTCCTCGGGCTGGACGGCGTGCGAACCGCCCTCGCGATGATGCGCACCGCTGACGGGCACGGCCGGATCGAGCTGACCGAGTACCTCTCCCCACCCGCAGCCGACGACGGTTCCACGCCGGTGCACGCGTTGGGTGGCCACCGGGTCATGTTCGCCGTCGACGACGTCGACGCCGCCCTCGACCGGCTGCGGCCGCACGGCGCCGAACTCATCGGCGACATCGTGCGGTACGAGACCCACCAGCTCGCCTACGTCAGAGGCCCGGCGGGGATCACGGTCGCACTGGCCGCGGTCGTCGAGTAGGACTGTGCGGGGTGCCGGCAGCGACACGGCCGGCGTGGGGTGCTCCAGGCCGGCCGGCTGGGCACGTGTCGGTCGGCCCGTCACGACGGCCCGGCGATGTGAGCTCGATCCGTCACGACGGCCCGGCGATGTGAGCTCGACCAGCCCGGAGGACCCGGCCACTGAACTCGACCAGTCCCGACGGCCCGGCTGAGTTCGGCCGACGGTCCGCGGGCGCGACGATTCCCGACCGCCCAGCCCGTCGAACCCGACGATTCCGCGCGACGAGGCGGCGCACCGCCGTAGTTCCCGAGGCGTCGGCGCTAAGCCGCGGTCCACCCGCCATCGACCGTCAGCGTGCTTCCCGTGGTGTAGCTCGCCGCGTCCGACGCCAGGTACACCGCGGCGGCGCCGAGCTCGGGCGGAGCGGCCACCCGCTTCTGCGGGGTCCTGGCCACGATCCGTTCGCCCCACTTGCTGCTGACCAGGCCCTCGGACAGATCCGTGTGGAAGTAGCCCGGCGCGAGCACGTTGACCCGCACGCCGCGATCGGCCCACTCCACCGCCATCACCCGGCTGAGCGCCTCGACCCCGCCCTTGCTCGCCGCGTACGCCGCGATGCGTTCCATCCCGGCGGTGGCGTGCACGGACGACACGGTGATGATGCTGCCGCCGCCCTGCTGGAGCATCTGCCGCCCGGCGGCGCGGGCACAGTAATACGTGCCGGTCAGGTTCGTGTCGATGACCGCCGTCCAGTCCTCGTCGCGCGATTTCTCCGTCCGGTGGAACGTCGGGCTGATCCCAGCCGCCGTCACCGCCACGTCCAGCCTGCCGAACTGCTCGACGATCGCGGCGACCGCCTGATCGGCGAACCCGGGCTCCGCCACCGAGCCCGGCACGGCCAGCCCGCCACCGACCTCGGCCACGAAGTCCTCCAGGTCGGTCTTGGTGCGCGAGCTGACCGCCACGGTGGCGCCCGCCTCGGCGAGCGCCACCGCGATGGCGCGGCCCAACCCCTTGCCCGCACCGGTCACCCAGGCAACCTTGCCCTGGAGAGTTCCGCTCATGCCTTCGCCTCACGCAGCTGACGCTTGAGTACCTTGCCCGACGGGGTCCGCGGCAGCTCCTCCACGAACGTCACCGCCGCGGGCACCTTGAACTTGGCCAACCGCTCTCGGCAGAACGCCTGCAAGTCCTCGGCCGACGCGGTCGAGGACGGCTTCAGCACCACGAACGCCTGCGGCACCTCACCCCAGCGCGGATGCGCCATCCCGACGACCGCCGCCTCGACGACCTCCGGGTGCTCGTACAGCACCCGCTCCACCTCGGGCGTGGCGATGTTCTCCCCACCCGAGACGATCATGTCCTTCTTCCGGTCCTCGACATACAGGTAGCCGTCCTCGTCGAGGCGGCCGACGTCGCCGGTGAAGAACCAGCCGTCACGGAACGCGGCGGAGGTCGCCGTCGGGTCGCGCCAGTAGCCCGCGCTGACCTTCGGCCCACGCAGGGCGATCTCGCCCAGCTGACCGGTCGGCGCGTCGTTGCCGTCCGGATCGACGATGCGCACTTCGGTGTGCACCACCGGGCGGCCCACCGAGCCGGCCTTGGACAACGTGTGGTCGCGGTCGTTGAACGTGTCGCCGGAAACCGTCTCGGTCAGTCCGTACGCGTCGGAGAACCAGGCATTCGGGAACGCCTTCAAGATCCGTTCGATCAGCGGCTCCGGCATCTTCTCGCCACCACCGATGATGAACCGGATCGACGAGGTGTCCCGGTCGTGCAGGTCCGGCAGCTGCAGGATCGCGTTCATCAACGACGGCGCCAGCCACACGTTGGTCGGCCGCTCCCGCTCGATGATGTCGACGGCCTTGGCCGCTTCGAACTTCCGCATCACGGTCAGCGAGCCGCCGGCGTGCAGCGTTCCGACACCCGGCAGGTCGAAGCCACCGACGTGATACAGCGGACCGCACACCAGCGTGGTGTCGTCGGCGGTCAGGCCGAACTCCACGATGTGCCCGAGGTTCTTCCACGTCAGGTTGCCGTGCGTGATGCAGACACCCTTCGGCCGAGACGTCGTGCCCGAGGTGTACATCAGGCGCTGCAGGTCGTCCGGGCCGACCGGCTCGCACGGCACCTGGCGGCCGCGGTTCGCCTCGACCAGCGCGGTGTAGTCGAGCCAACCGTCCGGCGCCTGGTCCGCACCCAGCAACAGCCGGTGCCGCACCCCGTCCGGCAGCACCGGGTCGATCGAGCCCTGGAACTCCGGCTCGGTCAGCAAGGCCACCGCCCCGGCGTGCTCGAGGATGTAGCGCCACTCGTCCGGAGCCAGCCGGTAGTTCATCGGCAGGAAGGCCGCGCCCAGCCGGTTGACGGCGAACGTGGCCTCCAAGAATTCCAGGTGGTTGTACAGCAACAACCCGACGATGTCCCCGCGCCCGACGCCGAGGTCGCGCAACCCGGCGGCCAACGCGTTCACCCGCTCCAGCAGGTGGGCGTTGGTGAGCGTGCGATCGCCCTGCCGCAGCACGACCTTCTCGGGCGCGCGGGACGCGTGGTAGTCGAGGATCGCTGCGAAGTTGCTCATCGCTGCTCCTGGGAGTGGTAGCTGTGCAAACGCTCCCCCGCATCCCCCCAGTTGACCTGGCTGATCATTCCGCCGTCGGCGACCAGGTCCGCCCCGGTCACGTACCCGGCGTTCTCGCTGGCCAGGAAGGCCACCACGGATGCGATGTCCTCCGGCTGACCGATACGACCCAGCGGCGTGGCGCTCACCGTCGCGTCGTGGATGACCTGCGTGCTCAACGTGTCCCGGTTGATCCCGGTGTGCACCACGCCGGGGCTGACCGAGTTGATCCGGATATTGTCCGCGGCCAGCTCGCCGGCCAGCTGCTTGGTCATGGCCAGCACGCCGCCTTTGGCCGCGGTGTACGAGGTGAAGCCGTAGCCGATGTGCCCGGCGATCGAGGCGATCTGCACGATCGACCCGCCACCGGCTGCCGCCATCGCCGGGATGACGTTCTTCAACATCACGAAGTAGCCGGTGAGATTGACGTCGAGAACCCGCCGCCACTCGTCCAGCGTGGACTCCAGCAGTTTCTTGCGGACGATGATCCCGGCGGCGTTGACCAGCACGCGGGGTGCGCCGAGCTCCGCCGCCTGCGGCACCATCGCCGCGACCGCGTCCTCGTCGGTGACGTCCACCCCGAAGGCGGCTGCCCGGTGGCCGTCCTTGGTCAGTTCGTCGACGGTGGCTTTGGCCGCCTCCTCGTTGGCATCCACCGCAGCGATGGCCAACCCGTCGGCCGCCAGCCGCCGCGCACAGGCTCGGCCGATACCCGACCCGGCGCCCGTGACGATCGCGCACGCTCCGTCATACGACATTGCGACTCCTTCTCACCGCAGTTGTTGGGGGTTCGGCTGAACTCGCCGATGCGTCACGTCATGGCCAGGCCGCCATTGGCGTCGACCACCTCGCCGCTGACGTAGCTGGCAGCGGGCGAAGCGAGGAAGGCGGCGACCCGTGCGATTTCCTCGGGCGCGGCGAACCGGCCGAGCGGGTGGCCGTCCGGCCGGTAGCCCTTGCCGGTGATCATCGGGGTGTCCACCACGCCAGGGGCGACGCCGTTGGCCACGATCCCGTTGGCGGCTTCGGTCTTGGCGATCCACCGGACGAGGGCGTGCACCGCGCCTTTGCTGGCCACGTAGTGCGGGCCGGCCAGCACCCCGCCGATCTTTCCCGCCACCGAGCCGATGCAGACGATGCGTCCGCCCTGGTCCCGCATGTGCGGCAGGGCGCCGCCGACCGACCACATCGTGCCCTTGACGTTGACGTCCAGCACCGAGTCGAGGTCGGGTTCGGCCAACTCCTCGAGCGAGACGGCGTCGCCGTAGATCGCCGCACAGGTCACCAGGGCGTCGATGCGCCCGGCCGGGGCGGCCGCCGCGGACATCGCCGCGGCGACCGCACCCCGATCGGTGACGTCGACGATCTGCCCGACGGCCGAGCCGCCCGCCTCGGTGATCGCGGTGACCACCTCGTCGCACGGCCGGGCGTCGAGCACGGTCACCGCGGCGCCCGCCGCCGCGAGCTCCTTGGCGACCTCGGCACCGATCCCGCGCGCGGCACCGGTGACGACGGCGACCTGGCCGGTCATTCCCGCCGGGCCGTCCGGGTGCAGCATGCCCGCGGTCATGCCGACTTCTCGTGCGCCTCGAGTTCCTCCATCAGCACCGGCACGCCCATCGTGCAGGTGTGGATCCCGAGCACGCTGGTCAGCTCCAGCACCTCCATGATCTCTTCCTTGGTCGCGCCGTAGGAGAGCGCGTTGCGGATGTGCTGGCGCAGACCCGGTTCGTACAGGTGGGTGGTGGAGGCGTCGATCGCGACGTAGATCAGCTCCTTGATCTTCGGCTCCAGCACACCCGTGCGCCACGGCACCGCGGAGAAATTCAGGTACGCCTCGAAAAAGCTCGGGTCCAGGCTCAGCAGCCCCTCCCAGAAGGCGTTCCAGTAACCGCGTTCGGCGATGAACTTCTCGCGCAGCTCGTTCTGCCTGCGCACGGTCTCCTCGTCGGGCGCTGCGGGGTTGTCAGTCACGGTGATGCCTCCCTAGTTCGCGGCCGGCTGCTGGGCGCGCAGCTCCGCGCGCCTACGTTCGGTCGCCTCGTAATCGATCTGCAGGTTCTCCGGGTCGTTGTGCGGATCCCCCTTGATGACGACCCCGTAGTGCTCGTACGCGCCTTCGATGGAGACGTACTCGTCGCGCACGTCGCGGCAGACCCGCTCGGGCTCGCGGTCCAGCGGCGAACCCCAGCCGCCGCCCCCGTTGGTCAGGTAGCGGAACACCGCGTGCGGCTTGGTGTGCCACACCGGGTTACGGGCGAAGTAGAAGTACTCGCCGTTCGGGTCGACCGCTTTCGTCTTCGGGTCGAGCATCCCGGCGACCGGCGTCGAACCCTCGTAGACCTCGTCCGAGGTCGGGATGAGCTCCTTCTTCTGCGGCACGTTGTAGTAGTCCGGGTCGAACACCCAGGTGGCGCCCAGTGCGCCGGACTTGCCGCCGTAGACACCGATACCGCTGGCCTTCTTCACGTGCAGCGGGCTCGACCAGTGCTCGGCCTCGGTGAGGTAGAGCGTGTCCTTGAGCACCGCGGCACCACCGCGGTTGGTGCCCGCACCCGCGCTGTCGATGGCGTACTCCTTGCGCAGCACCACCGCGGGCACCTCGGACTCGATGGCCTCGGTCGCCGGGTCCAGGTTGTTCGCCTGGTACATGACCGAGTAGCTGTCCGCGTCGCCCGCCTCGGTCGCGCCCCACGGCCCGTGCTCGCCACCGCACTGCGCGGTGGTCACCCACGGGGTCCCGTCCGGCAGCACGCCGTTGGCGTTGTGGATGTTCAGCGAGCCGTAGTCACCGCCGACCGCGCGGCGACCCAGCGCCTTCTCCAGCGCACGGAACACCGCGAGCAGCACCGGCCCGGTGCTCTCCCAGTACAGGAAGACCGCGCCGTCCGGCGGGGTCGCGCTGATGAACGTGCCCGCCGGGATGACGATGTCGATCGGCCGGTAGGTCCCCGAGGTGAACGGCGACTCCGAGTCGATCAGGAACTTCAACGCCACGCCGACCGCGGTCTTGGTGTCCAGGATGCCCGCGTTGATCGACGTGCGCGCCTGCGGCGACGTTCCGCTGAAGTCCAGCTCCATGCGGTCGCCGACCTTGGTGATCTTCAGTTTGATGCGGTACTCGATGCTGTCGTCTATGCCGTCGCAGTCGATACCTTCCTCCGCCTCGTAGACCCCGTCCGGGATCTCGGCGATGGCGCGGCTCATCGACTCGGCCGACGTGTCGGTGGCGTAGCGCAATGCGCCCAGGTAGGCGTCCACGCCGTACCGGTCGATGCTCTCCAGGATCAGCTGCTCACCGAGCAGCAGGTTCTGGTAGATCGTCTTGATGTCCGGCAACAGCAGCTCGCAGAACCGCGCGTTGTCGAAGATCAAGTTGAACGACGACTTCACCGGCTTGTTGTCCCGGTACAGCAGCATCGGCGCGATGACCAGGCCGTTCTCGTAGACGTTGCGCTTGGTACCGCTGAAGCCGGCGGGCACCACACCGCCCATGTCCAGCTGGTGCGCGCGCAGGTTGACGAACGACACCAGCCGGTCGTTGTGGAACACCGGGCGGATGAAGCAGATGTCGTTGACGTGGTTGCCCGCGCGGTACGGGTCGTTGCAGATGATCACGTCGCCGGGACGCAGGTTCTCCGGCCCGTACTCCTCGATGGTGTTGCGCACCGCCTCGGACATCGTGCCGAGGAACATCGCCAGGCTGTTGCTCACCGAGGCCATCGGGTAGTTCTGCTCCGGCGGCCCGGAGATGGTGGCGGCGAAGTCGTACCAGTCACGCAGGATCAACGAGAACGCGTTGTTCAGCAGGCCGGTACACATGTGCTGGACGATGTACCGCATCCGGTTGGACAGCACCGACGCGGTGAACCGGTCCGATGCGTAGCGCGCCTCGAACGCGGCGTCGTCGAGGTCCTTCAGGGCTGTTGCTTCGGTCATGACTCAGGCCTTCCGGATACGCAGCTCGCCGTGGCGGCCGACGGTGGCAACCTGGCCGGGGACGAGGAAGGTGGTGGACAAGGGCTCGCGGATGACGGCGGGGCCGGGGACCTCGTCGCCCGCACGCAGGGCGTCCCGCTGGTACTCGCCCGCCTCGATCGGCTCGGACTCCAGGTACTTGATGGTCAGCATCCGGTCCGGGGTGAGCTCGTCACCTGCCGGACGCTCGGGCAGTTCCGGATAGCTGACCTTCTTGGACTTGATGACCGCCTGGACCCGGTAGGTCACGCCCTGCACCGGCAGCGCCTCGAAGCGGTTGCCGGAGCGCTCTTCGTAGGCGTCGTGGAAGTTGCGCACCATCTCGGCGATCTCGTCCGCCCCGATCTCGCCGCTGGGCACCGCGATGAACGGCGTCTCCCAGGTCTGCCCGGCGAGCCTGCCGTCGAAGCTGCGCACGAACTCGACCTGGTCCCGGTACTCCTCCGGCAGCCGTTCGGCCACCCGCCGCTCCATCGAGCGGTAGACCTTGTCCACCTGCTCGGCGGCTTCCGCGGTGAGCAGCGTGTAGGAGCTGCGGCTGTCCGCGTACACCAGGTCGGAGCTGACCAGGCCGAGCGCGGAGAACAGACCCGGGTGCGGGGGCACGATGACCTCGGCCGCGTGCACCAGGTCCAGCACCGCGGGCAGCAGCATCGGGCCCGCCGCGCCGTAGGCGACCAGGCTGTAGTCGCGCGGGTCGACACCGTGCTGGATGGCGATGTTGGTGACGCCTTCGGCGATGTTGTTGATGCCGATGTTGAACGCGTAGCTGACGCGCTGGTCGAACGACAGCGGGCTGTCCAGGTCCTCGAACGCCTGCTTGGCCAGGTCCGGGTTCAGCCGCATCCGGCCACCGGCGAAGCCGTCCGGGTCGATGATGCCCATCAGCAGGCAGGTGTCGGTGGTGGTCGGCTGCTTGCCGCCGAGGCCGTAGCACGCCGGGCCGGGGTCGGCGCCCGCGCTGCCCGGGCCGACCTTCAGCTCACCGGAGGCGTCGACGGTGACCAGGCTGCCGCCACCGGCGCCGATGCTGGAGATCTCGTTGGACAGCGCGTTGACGATCAGGTCGTGCTCGAGCTCGAACGTGGTGTTCACGAACGGCTCGCCGTCGGTGACCATGCTGATGTCGCACGACGTGCCGCCGACGTCCGCGCACAGCAGGTTCTTCACGCCGATGAGCTCGCCGAAGTGGGCGCTGGACACCGTGCCCGCGGCCGGGCCGGCGAACACGATCCGGAACGGGTGCTCCATCGCCTCGTCGGCGCGCACCAGCTGGGCGGCACAGTCGGCGAAGTTCAAATCCCCTGTGAAGCCGAGGTCCCGCAGGCCGGCGTCCAGCCGCTTGCAGTACTCGTCGTAGATCAGCCGCATGAAGACGTCGACCACGGTGGTCGACGCGCGGGCGAACTCCTTGGCCAGCGGGGAGACCTCGCTGGAGATGGAGACCGGCACGTCGTCGCCGAGCACCTCGTGCGCGAGCTGGCGCAGCCGCTCCTCGTGGTGGTTGTTCACGTACGCGTTGATCAGGCAGATCGCCACGCCCTGCACACCGCAGTTGCGCAGGATCTCCAGCTCTTGACGAGCCTGGTCCTCGTCCAGCGGGATGAGCACGCCGCCGTCGGCGGTCAACCGCTCCCGGATGCCCCTGCGCAGGTAGCGCGGGACCAGCGGGCGGTTGGCGTCCCCGTACGAGCGGCGCCACCGCGGGTTCATCAAGCCTTCGATGGGGCGCCAGGTCCGGCCGACGTCCAGGATGTCGCGGTGGCCGAACGTGGTCAGGAAGGCGATTTTGGGCAACCGCCGGGTGATCACCGCGTTCAGGCCGTGGGTGCTGGCGTGGTTGAACACCGCGGAGTCGGCGACGCCCACTTCCTCGGCGCCGCGCAGCACACCCTTCTCGGTGTCCTTCACATCGGTGGCCACTTTGACCGTCTTGATCTGCCCATCGGCAATGGCCACCACGTCCGTGAAGGTGCCGCCGACGTCTACGCCGATCATGAGATCCCTGCCTTTCCTGAGTTCGTTATTCGACGTCGAGGCCGTCGGAGGTCAGCTCGATGGGGCCGAGCAGCCGCCAGGGCTCCCGGCTGACGCAGCGCAGCGTCTTCTGGTGCTTGACGACGAGGTACCAACCGCCCTCCGACAGCACCGGGTAGCGGCGGAAGTCAGCGGCGGTCGAGCCGGGGAAGTCGCGGTCCAGATCGACGCCGAGTTCGGCCAGTTCTTCTTCGGTTACCGCCTCTCTCGGCACCGTGATCCCTTCGGGAACGGTCGAGCCAACTGCGCTCATGTGCCATCACACTCCGCTGTGTCGCGCCATCGATGAGTTTCGTGTACCAGTCGGTCTACTAAACTGTGATGGCAAGCACTGTAGGACCCAGTTGGCGCCCTGACAAGACCGAGCCGGGTGAGCGAAGGAGAAGTGGATGACCGAGTTGGTGCACACCAAGATCGCGGACGGCGTGGCCACGCTACGGCTGGACAACCCGCCGCTGAACGCATTCGACACCGCGATGCGTCATGCCCTCGCCCATGCCGCTGACCAGCTGGAACGGGACGCCGACGAGGGTCGGGTGCGCGCCGTCGTGCTGTGTGGCGAAGGCCGGTGTTTCGCCGCGGGAGCGGACCTGAAGCAGCTGTCGACGTTCGGTTTCGAAGAGGTCGTCGGGTGGAACAGGGCGCTGCAGAAGACCTTCACCCGGATCGCCGAACTCCCCCTTCCGGTTGTCGCCGCCCTGCACGGTTTCGCGCTCGGCGGCGGCCTCGAACTGGCCCTGGCGGCCGACTACCGGGTCGCCGCTCCGGACACCCAGGTCGGCCAGCCGGAGGTGCTGCTCGGCATCACGCCCGGCTCGGGAGGTACCCAGCGACTCGCGCGACAGGTCGGCCCGTCGCGGGCGAAGGAGCTGATGATGACGGGCAGAAAAGTCACCGCGGAGGAGGCGTTGCGCATCGGTCTGGTAGACCAGATAGCCGACGATCCACTGGCCGCGGCCACCACATACGCCCGGCAGCTGGCCGAAGGACCACGGTTGGCGCTGCAAGCGATCAAGGAGGCGGTCGACCACGGTCTGGACGCCTCGCTGGCCGCCGGGCTGAGCCTGGAACGCAGCCTGATCGCCGGGCTGTTCGCCACCGAGGACAAGGAGCGCGGGATGACCTCGTTCCTGCGCAACGGACCGGGCAAGGCGCGGTTCACCGGCGCGCCCGGTGACGGGTAGCGGCACGAGGGGGATGGCGCGGCCTAAGGTGAGCCTCGCCAGGCGACGGAGGACATATGCCGAGACCACCGGGACACGGGCCGGGATACGAGATCAAGCGACAGCAAATCATCGATCAGGCCGCCGATTTGTTCGCCAAGCAGGGATATGCCGCCACCGGAATTGCCGAGATCGGCAAGGTGGCGGGCTTGGCGAAAGGAGCGTTGTACTACTACATCGGCTCGAAGGAGAATCTGCTCGTCGAGATCCAGAACCGGGTGCTCGGGCCGCTGTTGGACGCGGCGCGCAATATCGCCGCACTGGACGAGGACCCCGTGCTGCGTCTGCGGCTGTTGTCGGAGACGCTGCTGGAGATCATCTTCGCCCGGCTCGACCACATCTGGGTCTACGAGCACGACTACCGGCACCTGACCGGGGAGAACCGGTCGCGGTTGATCGCCCAGCGGCACGAGTTCGAGCAGATCGTCACGGACCTGCTGACCGCGGCGATGGAGTCGGGCGCATTCCGGAAGATGGATCCCCGGCTGGCGATGCTGCAATTTCTGAACATGCACAACCACACGTATCAGTGGGTGCGGCCGGGTGGACCATGGAATGCCGCGTTCTTGTCGCAGCAGTACTGCGCGACGCTGATCTCCGGATTCCGTAGCCCGGATTACGACGCGAGCGATCTGGAAAAGCGCGTCGAGGAATTCCGGGCACGGCAGTCCGAGGAGAAGTAGCTGGGGACGCCACGGCGCCCCCAGCCGACCCTCAGGCCCGCACGGACTCCCGCACGGCCGCGGCAATCCGCTCCGGCGTCGGCATCCACGCCTGCTCCAACGACGGCGCGTACGGCGCAGGCGTCGACTGCGCACCGACCCGGATCACCGGCGCATCCAAGCTCCAGAAACCTTCCCGGGACGCGATGGCGGCCAGCTCGGCACCCACGCCGAACTCACCGACCGCCTGATGGGCGATGACCAGCCGGTTCGTCTTCTCCAGCGAGCGCAGCACCGTGTCGACGTCCAGCGGCGCGATCGTGCGCAGGTCGATCAGTTCCACGCTGATCCCCTCCGCGGCCAGTTCCTCGGCCACGGTCGCGCAGTCGTGCATCAGCCGCGAGTACGACACCAGCGTGACGTCCGTGCCCTCGCGTCGGACGGCCGCACGGCCGAGCGGCACCAGGTGGTCCTCCGGTGGCTTCGGGCCCTTCCGCCCGTACATCAGCCGGTTCTCCACGAACACCACCGGGTTGGGGTCGCGGATCGCGGCACGCAGCAGCCCGTAGGTGTCCGCCGGGGTCGACGGCATGACGACCGTGAGCCCGGGAATGTGCGCCAGCAGCGCCTCCAGACTCTGCGAGTGCTGACTGCCCGACGACTTGCCCGCGCCGAACTGGGTCCGCACCACCAGCGGCAGCTCGACCGCTCCGCCGGTCATGAACCGCAGCTTCGCCGCCTGGTTCATCAGCTGGTCCAGGCACACCCCGATGAAGTCGAAGTACATCAGCTCGACCACCGGCCGCATGCCTGCCATCGCCGCCCCGACCGCGGTGCCGATGATCGCGCTCTCCGAGATCGGGGTGTCCCGAACCCGCCCCGGATACGCCTCCGCCAGCCCGCGGGTCAGCCCGAACACGTTGCCGCCTTCGCCGACGTCGATCCCGGCCAGGAACACGCTGTCGTCGTGCCGGAGTTCGTAGTCGAGCGCCGTCCGCACCGCGTCCATGGTCCGGAAGATCTCGCCGTCGGCCTCCGGCGGCTCGGGCACCGGCTCGCGCGGCACGCCCACGAAGTGGTGCAGCGTCTCCGGCGCAGGCGGGCTGGCCGCGCGCGCCGCCTCCACCGCGGCGTCGATCCGGTTCTCGACCTCCTGGTCGATCGTCGCCACGTCCACCTTCAGGTCGCCGAGCCGCGCGGCGAGCCGGACCAGCGGGTCGCGCGCCTTCCATTCGGCGAGCTCCTGCTTGTCCCGGTAACGCTCCGGGTCGCCCTCGTAGTGCCCGTGCCAGCGGTAGGTGTCCGCCTCGATGAGCACCGGGCCGGCGCCGGCGCGCAGCTTGTTCGCCACGTCGTTGACCAGCGACGCCACCGCGACCACGTCGTTGCCGTCGACGTGGTGGAAGTCCACCGCGTAGCCGGGCGCGCGGTCGGCCAGCGAGGCGCGGGTCTGCGTGGCGATCGGCGAGAACTCCGCGTACTTGTTGTTCTCGCAGAAGAAGATCACCGGGAGGTTCCACACCGACGCCAGGTTGACCGCCTCGTGGAACATGCCCTGGGCGACCGCGCCGTCACCGAAGAACGCCAGCACCACGGCGCCCTCGCCACGCAACTGGGCCGCGGTCGCGGCGCCGGCGGCGATCGGCAGCCCGGCCGCGACGATGCCGTTGGCGCCGAACACCCCGTGCCGCGGGTCGGCGATGTGCATCGAACCGCCGCGGCCCCGGCAGGTCCCGGTCTCCTTGCCCATCAGCTCCGCGAACATGCCCTCGACGTCCATACCCTTGGCGATGCAGTGCCCGTGGCCGCGATGGGTGGACGTCACGACGTCCCGATCGCCGAGCGGCCAGCACGCGCCGACCGCCGACGCCTCCTGTCCGATCGACAGGTGCAGGAACCCGGGGATCTCGTTGTTCCGGTACAGCCGGGCGGCCCGGTCCTCGAACTGCCTGATCAACCGCATGCGCCGGTACATCTCGGTCAGCACATCGGTGTTCGTGTCGAGCGCCGTCGACAGCTCGGGTGCCCGAGTGGAAGTCATGTCGCCCCTCATCCTTTTCGTCACGCGTTCGGCTCGGCCCCTTGACAAGCGGCCGCGAACGACGATTCTTGTACCGACTGTTCGAAAAAACAACTGACCCGGCGCGAGAGGTGGTCGACGTGCGCGCACTGCGCTGGCACGGTCCGCAGGACCTGCGGCTCGACGAAGTGCCCCAGCCTGATCAACCAGGCCCCGGACAAGCCCTGGTCGAAGTGGCTTTTTGCGGTGTGTGCGGCACCGATCTGCACGAGGTGGCGCACGGCCCGAACCTGATCCGCACCCAGCCGCATCCGCTCACCGGCAAGCAGCCTCCGCTCACCATGGGGCACGAGTTCAGCGGCACCGTGGTCGCGCTCGGCAGCCCGGTCGCGGGCATCGAACCCGGCGCCCGGGTGGCGGTCGACCCGTGTCTGCGGTGCGGCGTGTGCCGATGGTGCCGCCACGGCGAGTACCACATCTGCGCCAAAGGCGGCTCGGTCGGACTGGCCACCGACGGGGCGTTCGCGTCGCATGTCCTCGTCCCGGTCGAAGGCCTCGTCCCGGTACCGGACGCGGTGTCCGACGAGCACGCCGCGTTGGCCGAGCCACTCGCGGTCGGATTGCATGCCATCCACCGTGCCGGAGTTCAAGCCGGGGACAACGTGCTGGTGCTCGGCGCCGGCCCGATCGGGTTGGCCGCCGTGCTCGCCGCGAAGCTGGCCGGTGCCGCCGGACTGTACGTGAGCGAACCCCAGGCCGGCCGCGCTCGTCGTGCCGTGGACGCGGGCGCGACCGAGGTCTACGACCCGACGCAAAGCGACGTGCGCCGCGAGGTTTTCCTGCGCACCGGCCGCGTCGGGCCGGACGTCGTGGTGGAGGCCACCGGACGCCCTGACCAGGTCGAACTCGCCATTCGTACCGCCCGCCGGGGTGGCCGCGTGGTGATGGCCGGGATCAGCGGGGAATCGGCCGCGCTGCCGATCACGCAGGTCGTACCGTTCGAGCGCACGATCACCGGAGCGCTCGGCTACAACTTCGACATTCCCCGGGTGCTGGACCTGATCGCCACCGGCCGGCTGGACCCGAGTCCGATGTTGACCGACGTCCGCCCCCTGACCGAGGCCGTCCGCACGTTCGACGAGCTCAACGGCGGCGGTGACCACATGAAGATTCTGCTGACCCCGAAGGAGCGGTGATGGACTTCGACCTGCCCGAGGAGACCAAGGCACTGCAGCGCCTCTGCCGGGACTTCGCCGCCAAGGAGATCGAACCGTACGCCGCCGAGTGGTCGGCGAACTCGTACTTCCCCGCCGAAGTGTTCACCAAGCTGGGCGAGCTGGGCCTGATGGGCATGCTCATCAGCGAGGAGTACGGCGGCTCGAACGCCGGATACGTCGCCTACGTCGCGGCCATGGAGGAGCTCGGCAGGGCCGACCAGTCGGTGGCGTCGGCGTGGAACGCGCACTCGACCATCGGCAGCCTGCCGATCGCCGTGTTCGGCACCCACGAGCAGAAGGAACGCTGGTTGCGTCCGCTGGCCACGGGTGAGGCCATCGGCGCGTTCGGGCTGACCGAGCCGACGGCCGGTTCGGACGCGGCAGGCATCCGCACCCGGGCCCGCAAGGTCGACGGCGGCTGGGTCATCGACGGCACCAAGATGTTCATCAGCAACGCCGGCACGTCGATCAGCGCCGGTGTCACCATCCTGGCCCTGACCGGCGAGGACGCCGACGGAACCAAGCGCTACGGCACGTTCTTCGTACCGGAGGGCACCCCCGGGTACAGCAAGGGTCAGCGGCTGCACAAGCTCGGCTGGCACGCGCTGGACACCCGCGAGCTGATCTTCACCGAGTGCTTCGTGCCGGACGAGAACCTCATCGGCGAGGAGGGCGCCGGGTTGCGGCAGTTCCTCGCGGTGCTCGACGCCGGCCGGATCAGCGTCGCGGCACTGTCGTTGTCACTGGCGAGCAAGGCGTTGACGCTGGCCGTGCGGCATGCCGGCGAACGCGAGCAGTTCGGCAGAAAGCTGCACAAGTTCCAGGCGATCAGTCACAAGATCGCCGACATCGCGACCGAGGTGGAGGCGGCCCGCGCGCTGGTGTACCGCGCCGCCTGGCTGGCCGACCACGGCCGCCCGTTCAGCACCGCGGCCGCGATGGCCAAGCTGTACGCCTCCGAGGTCGCCAACCGCGCGGCCGACCAGAGCCTGCAGATCCACGGCGGCTACGGCTACATCCTCGAGTCGGAGATCTCCCGCTTCTACGCCGACGCCAAGATCCTGGAGATCGGCGAGGGCACCAACGAGATCCAGCGCAACGTGATCGCCCGCGCGGTCATGGCGGAAGCGGCCCGGTAGACGGCGGCGCGGGGCAGACCCCTCGGCAGAAGCGGCGCGGCAAGCGACGGCGGCCCGCGGCAGGCTCCTCGGCAGAAGCGGCGCGGTAAGTGACGGCGGCTTGTGGCGGGCTCCTCGGCGAGCGGCGCGCGGCGGGCCCCTCGGCGAGAGCGGCCCGGCAGGCTCCTCGGCGAGCGGCGCGCCCACGTGCCCGGCCGAGACACCTGGATATTGCAGGGCTGATCCGCCGGCCCGATGCGGACCACAGAGCGTGTCCGCGGCGCTCAGCTGAGCCGGGCGGACAGCCGCTGTGTCACGTTGAGCAGCATCGGCGCGATTCGCTCGGCGTGCGCCGGGGTGAACCGCGACCGTGGCCCGCACACACTCACCGCCGCGATCGCCACCCCGCGCACGAACACCGGCGCGGCGACGGCACCGGCGTCCGGATTGCGCTCGCCACTCGAGGTGACGTAACCCCGTTCCCGCGCGTGCTCGAGGTCGCGCTTGAGCGCGGCGATCGCCTCTTCGCCGAGGTCGTACACCTCGGCTTCCTGGGCGATCGCCCGCTCCCGGAACTCCGGCTCGGCGAACGCCAGCAAGATCTTCCCGCTCGCACCGGCGTGCCACGGCCGGAACGCTCCCAGCTCCACCGTCATGCGCACGTGGTGCGGGCTCTCGAACTGCGCCACGTGCACTCGGCCACCGGCGACCGGACGCGTCAGCAAGGTCGTCTCCTGCGTCCGGTCGCGCAACTCCCGCAGCAGCGGCGCGGCGGCGTTCTCCAACTTCGACCGGCTCATCGCCTTCGCCCCCAGCGCGACCGCGGCCGGGCCGAGCAGATACCCCGACGAGCCGGGCGCCTGCTCGGCCAAATTGCGCGACACCAGCGACCGCAGGACGCGGTGCGCGACCGATTTCGCGATGCCCAACTCCGCGGCCACACCGGACACCCGGACCGGGCCGGGCGAGTCCATCAGCAGCAGGAGTACATCCGCCACCCGATCGGCCGCATCCGTCCCGCCCTGCGTTCCTCTGAGCGGAACCTTTTCCTGTATCGACACCGCTATTCCTTCGAATTTCTGCCGCAGGTATTGACCTAGTCAACGCCCAAGCCTACTGTACGCCCAGGTCAGACCTCCGCAAGCCTACTCCCCACGTTGTTCCTTTCACCGGAACGACGGCTCTATCTGAGGAGATTCGCAATGCTGCAATCGGTCAGGGTGCTCGATCTGACCTGGGTGCTCGGTGGCCCGTTCGGCGGCCAGCTCCTTGCTCAGCTCGGCGCCGAAGTGATCAAGGTCGAACCCCCCGAGGGTGACCCAGCCCGCGAAATCCCCCCGTACTACGTCGACGATCTCTCGTCCTTTTTCCTGTCGGTCAACCGCGGCAAGAAGTCGATCGTGCTCGACCTCAAATCCGACGACGGATTGGCCGCGTTCTACGACCTGGTGCGCGAGTCGCACGCGGTGATCTACGGCTTCGCTCCGGACGTCCCGGAGCGACTCGGCATCGACTACGAGAAGCTGCGCGAGATCAATCCGGCGATCGTGGTCGGCGAAATCATCGGTATTCACGACCAAGGGCCGTTCAAACGCGCTCCCGCCTACGACTTGGTGGTGCAAGCCATGGGCGGCGTCATGAGCATCACCGGCTCGGAGAACGGGGAACCGTCCCGGGTCGGCTACCAGATCGCCGACCTCGCCGGCGGCATGTATCTGGCGCTGGGCGTGGCAGGCGCGCTGTACTCCGCGGGCAAGACCGGCCAGGGCGAAAAAGTGCAGGTCTCGTTGCTGGACGCCCAGCTCGGCCTGCTGACCTGGCAGGCGCAGAACTACTTCATCTCCGGCATCACGCCCCGCGCGCACGGCTCGCGCAGCCCCAACATCGCGCCGAGCGAGGCTTTCCGCTGCGCCGACGGCCGCTACATCGCCGTCTCCCCGACCGGCGCGAGCTACTGGCGGGCGTTCTGCAAAGCCGTCGGCAAGCCGGAGCTGGCCGACGACCCACGCTTCGCCGACCGCTACAGCAGGCTCACCAACGTCGAGGAACTCGCCGAGATCCTGCGCCCGATCTTCGCCGGCCGCGACGCGGAAAGCTGGCGCCAACACTTCTTCGACCTGCGCATTCCCGCCTCCCCGGTACTGACCGTGCCGGAAGCGCTTGCGCAGGAAAGCGCGCTGGCTCGCGCCATGGTCGAGGACGTGCAGGACCCGGTGTCCGGGGAACGGGTCAAGGTCCTCGGCAACCCGATCAAGTACGCCGCCGCGCACGAACTGCGCTATCCGCCGCGGCACGGCGAGGACACCGCCGCCGTGCTCACCGAGCTGTGCGGCTACGCCCCCGAGCGCGTCGCCGGCTTCGTCGAACAGTTTTCCCCCCACACGAAAGAGGAGCAGTATGACCAGGCCAACTGAAGTCAAGCCGCGCGAAGACGAACAGCCGGGCACGAAATGGGAGGAATTCGAGGTCGGCGCGGAGCTGCCGCAGTTCTCCTTCACGATCAGCCCGGACATCGTCGCGGAGTACTCCCGCGCGATCGACGCCGACCCGCAGGGAATGGTCCTCGACGGCAAGCGTGTGGCCGTTCCGTCAATTCTGTCCGTCTACCTGATGGCCGTGCTGTACCGGAAATACCCTCCGGCACAGGGCGGAATCATGGCCAGCAACAAGTTCCGTTACTACGGCCCGATCAGCGCCGATTCCGACACCACCGTGGTCGCTTCCGGAAAAGTCCTGGAGAAGTACGAAAAGCGCGGCCGCCGGTACGTCCGCTATATGGCCCGGTTCACCAACGACAACGGTGACCCGATCGCCGAGGCGGAGAACATCAGCACGTTCCCCAACTGATCCGACGAGCGGAAAAGAGACCCGATGAAACGCGACTACTTCATCACCCAGGAAAAGATCGACCGATACGGCGAGATCAACGGCGACAACGACATCATTCACTACGACGTCGACTACGCGCGGGAACGCGGCTTCAAGGCGCCGCTGGCGCACGGCCTGATGGTCCAGGGGTACGCCAGCGCGATGGCCGCCGAGAAGTACGGCGCCGACTGGTTCACCCGGGGCGAGATCCACGTGAAGTTCGTCGGCCCGCTGTATCCGGACGAGACCATCACCGTCGAGATCGACGACGACGGCAAGTTGCACGTGGCGGCGGGCGATCGCACCTGCATCGTCGGCACCGCCAAGCTGCGCGACGCCGCCTGACCGGCCCGCGAGACCGCTCGCCTCGACCGCGTCCGTCGTGGTTAGCTCCGCGAGCGGTCTCGCCGAGCCGGCCGCCCCATCCCCCGTTCCACGCCCCGTCAGCCCGACCCATTCCCCATCCCATACGCCTGCGTGAGGCGATCAGGAGGCAACGACGCCATGGCACTCAACAGAAGGGCGTTTCTATCCGTTTCGGCATTGGCTTTGGCCACCACGGCGTGCAGCGCGATGGGGGGTGGTGCGAACACCGCGCAACCGGCGAAACGGGAAGGCCCGCTCTCGGACGCGGACTTCGACAAGCTGGTCGCGGACGCCAAGAAGGAAGGCAAGCTGACCTTCTACTGCGTGCCCGGTGAAGAGACCATGCGGGCCTGGGTGAAGCCGTTCGAGTCGCAGTACGGCATCACCGTCGAGATCTACCGCACGACGGTGAGCGACGTGTACCGCCGCTTCACCGAGGAGACGACCGCCGGTAAGCATCTGGCCGACGTGGTGTCGATGAGCGTGCCGTCCTACATCGAGGAGTGTGTCGACAACGGCTGGGCGGTGCAGTACCGCACCCGCTCCTACGACGACCTCGACCCGAAACTGATCACCGCGGAAGCCGGGCTGCCGATGTACTCGGTGATCACCTCGATCGCCTGGAACGAGAAGGAAGTCAGCCCCCAGCTGCAGAAACGCCTGCAAACCGGGGACTACCAAGCGTTGTTGGACGACGAGCTGAAAGGCCGGGTGGGCATCGTCTCGCCGACCGCGGGTGGCACCCAGCTCGGCACCCACATGGCGATCGTCAACGACGACAAGCTCGGTTGGCCGTTCTTGGAGAAGCTGGCCGCCAACGGTGCCGCGACGTTCGAGAGCGCGGTGCCGTTCGTCGCCAACGACCTGTCCGCGGGCGAGTACGCCGTCGGCATCGGTGTCCCGGACGCGGTGGCCATCCCGCGGATCTACGACGGCGCCCCGGTGCGCATCGCTTACCCCGAGCCGGCCCCGGCGTCGATGCACCAGTTCTTCGTCAGCGCGAACGCGCCGCATCGGGCCGCGGCCCGGCTGTTCCTGGAGTGGGGCACCTCGCTGAAGGCGCAGGACGCGCTCGCCGGTGAGTCCGGCGGCCTGGTCGGCCACACCGAGTGGGAAGACCGCAGGCCGATCAACAAGAAGTCCTGGTACCAGCCTCCTGCCAAGGGCATCGACGTCGCGTGGCAGGACGGCCTGAGCCAGGACGAGAGTGACAAGTTCATCGAGGAGTGGCTGAAGCGCCTCGGCTAGCGCCACCCGACGCGCGAAAGGAACACATCGTGGACAAGACAATGGAGTCTGACGTCACGACCGCGGCACCGGCGACGTCGGACGACGCGATCGCGCTGCAGGCCGAGGACGTCACCATCAATTACGGCGAGGTCACGGCGGTGGACCGACTGTCGCTCACCGTCAAGCGCGGCGAGTTCGTCGCGCTGCTCGGCCCGTCCGGGTGCGGCAAGACGACCATGCTGCGGGCCATCGCCGGACTCAACCAGCTCACCTCGGGCAGGCTGACCATCGCGGGCCGCACGATGGCCGACGAGCGCGTGCACGTCCCGCCGGAGAAGCGGCCGCTGAACATGGTCTTCCAGTCGTATGCGATCTGGCCGCACATGTCCGTGCGGGACAACGTCGGCTACGGCGTGCGTGGCCAGGGCGTTCGCGGCAAGAAGCTGAGAGAGCGGGTCGACGAGACGCTCGCCGCGGTCGGCCTGCTGCACTACGCCGACCGGTACGGCACCGAGCTCAGCGGTGGCCAGCAGCAACGGGTCGCGGTCGCCCGGGCGCTGGCCACCCGGCCGTACCTGATGCTGTACGACGAGCCGCTGAGCAATCTCGACGCGGGCCTGCGGGAGAAGATCCGGGAACAGATCGTCGACCTGCACCACCGGTTCGACACCACCACCATCTACGTCACGCACGACCAGGCCGAAGCGCTGTCCATGGCCGACCGCGTGGTGTTGATGAACGGTGGCCGCATCGAGCAGCAGTCCGACCCCCGGTCGCTGTATCACGAGCCGGAGTCGGAGTTCGCCGCACGCTTCGTCGGCTCGATCAACGCGTTCCCAGCGAACGTCGTCGCCGCCGGTCCGGGGTTCGCCGAGGTCGAGCTGCTCGGCCAGCCGGGCCGAACGCTCCGGCTCGCCGGGGCGTCCCAGATTCCGCAGCGCCGTGGTGTGACCGGGCAGGCGGTCATCCGGCCCGAGTACTTCGAGGTGTCGCTCGGTCCGTCCGCCGACGAGCAGAACGTGTTCGTCGGCGAGGTGACCCGGGCGGCCTTCCTCGGCTCGCGGATCCAGTGCGTGGTCGCGGCCGGCGCGGTCGACCTCGAGGTGGAGGTCAGCGGGCTGCGGGAGATCCGGGAGGGCGACATCGTGTCGCTGCGGGTCGATCCGGCGAAGGTGATCTGGTTGGACGAGGAGCCGTGACATGGCCGCCCCCACGCTGATTCACCGCACGGCCACCGCCGCGCGGACCGGCCGGTCGCCGTGGCGGCTGCGGTCGGTGCTGCTCGCCGTCGCGCTCGGGCTGTTCGTCGGCTCGCCGATCCTGGCCATGTTCTACGGCGCGATGCGTCCGGACTCGCTCGCGCCACCACTCGAGCTGTCGTTGGACACGATCGCCGAGGTCTACCTCTCCGGCGAGGTGTGGCTGTCGCTGGTCGGCACCGTGGGCATCTCGCTCACGGTCGCCCTCCTGGCGACGTTCACCGGCGGCGTGCTGGCGTGGCTCACCGCGCGCACGGACGTGCCCGGCAAGAAGGTCATCGAGATCCTGGTGCTCGCGCCGCTGTTCACGTCACCGTTCGTGGCGGCCATCGCCTGGTACGCGTTGGCGGCTCCGCGATCCGGGCTGATCAACCTGGTCTTCGCGGAGATCTTCGGGCCCGGGTTCGTCCTGAACGTCACGTCGACGGTCGGCATCGTCTGGGTTCTGACGCTGGTGTCCATGCCGTACGCGTACGTGTTCCTGTCGAGCTCGTTGCGCAACATGGACCCGTCGCTCGAAGAGGCGTCCTACGCCAACGGTGTCGGCACCCTGGCCACGATCAGGCGGGTGACGCTGCCGTTGACCACACCGGCGATCGGCTCGTCGATCATGTTCATCACGATCTTCGCGGCCGGGATCTTCTCGGTGCCCGGCGTGCTGGGCAGGCAGCTGGGCTTCGACCCGCTGCCGGTGCTGATCTACCGGGCGGTCTCTCAGTTCCGTGCGGACTTCGCCAAGGCGGCGGCGCTCGCGTCACTGTTGTTCCTGCTCAGCGCGGTTTTCCTGTATCTGTACCGGCGGTTGACGCGGCTGGAGAAGCGCTTCGTGACCGTCTCCGGCAAGGGGTTTCGGCCGCGGCTGCTTCCGTTGGGGCGGCTCAAGCCGTGGGTGGTCGTCGGTATGGTCACCTACGCCGTGGTGTGCGTCGGGTTGCCGCTGCTCGCGCTGGTGATTGCCGCGTTGTCGCCGTTCGCGTCGCGGGATTTCGACAGCTTGCAGTTGAGCCTGTCGAGCCTCACCGGGCTGCTGTCCGACTCGGCCGTGCACGCGGCCGCGATCAACACGCTCATCGCCGTGGTGGTGTCCGCGCTCGCGTGCGTGATCGTGTCGCTGATCTGTGTCTACGTGGCTCGGATCCGCGGCAAGAGCGCCACGTCGGCCGCGCTCGACTACATCAACAGCTTCCCGCTCGCG
Source organism: Thermocrispum municipale DSM 44069 (assembly GCF_000427825.1). Taxonomy (GTDB): domain Bacteria; phylum Actinomycetota; class Actinomycetes; order Mycobacteriales; family Pseudonocardiaceae; genus Thermocrispum; species Thermocrispum municipale. The sequence goes on from NZ_KE386593.1 coordinate 105,033, forward strand.
GTGCCCGGCATCGTGCTCGCCTCCGGCCTGGTGTGGGTCTACCTCGGCTCGCCGATCTACGCGACGCTCACGTTGATGATCATCGCGTACGTGATCTCGCACCTGCCGCACTCGTACCGGCTGATCAACAACGGCGCGATGCAGGTGTCCCGCGAGCTCGAGGAGGCTTCGGCGGTGAACGGGGTCGGCCGGGCGCTCACCGCGTGGCGGATCACCACGCCGCTGTTGATGCCGTCGATCTACGCGTCGGTCGTGCTGGTGACGATCTTCGTCATCCGCGAGGTGAACTCGGTGATCCTGCTCTACACCCCGGGCACGCGCGTGCTGTCGGTGCTGACGTGGGACTACATCACCGACGGAAACCTGGCGCGGGCGGCCAGCCTCGGGTTGCTGCAGACGCTGTTCATGGTGGTGATCCTGGTGCTGGCGCGGCTGGTGTTCCGGGTCAACCTGACCAGCGCGGTCAAGTGAGCTTGAGCCCGATCACGCAGCCGATGAGGCCGACCAGGAACACGATCCGCAGCCAGTTGATGCTCTCGGTGCCGGTGATCATGCCGAACGCCACGGTGAGCGCGGCGCCGATGGCGACCCAGACGGCGTAAGCGGTGCCGGTCGGGATCGAGCGCATCGCGTAGGCCAGCCCCGCCATGCTGGCCGCCAGCGCGACGAAGAAGACAACCGACGGAACCAGCCTGCTGAAGCCTTCGGACTTGCCGAGGGCGACCGCCCAGACCGACTCCAACGCGCCGGACAGCACGAGAACCAACCACGCCACGACTGCTCCCCATCGGCCGTCTTGTCGCTCTCCGGGTACGGCTCCCTCGTCCGGCGGCCACGGTGTGGCCGTGGTTCAACGGTAGCTTCTGCGCCACGCGGCACGACCAAGCACTGCTCGTCGCCGCTCCGCAGAGCTGCCGAGACCCGAGGACGAGGAGCTCCCGCGAACAAGCGCGGGCACGGCGGACCAGCGTGCCCCGGGGCAGGGCTGTGGACGTGGCAATCCCACCGCTGTGTGGGCACTCGAGCGTCGAGGCCCCGCGGCTAGCCGGTGAGCCGGCAGCGCAGGTGCAGGAAGAACGGCCTGCGCGTGGCGATCGCCAACTCCGGCGCGCGTTCCAGCGCGGCGGCGTCCGGGCATGGTTCGAGCAGCTGCTCGATGACGAAGCCCGCGTCGCACAGGGCTCCGGTGTAGGCCTCCAACGGCCGGTCGAGCCCGACGAAGGTCATACGCAAGCCACGCCGCTCCACTTCCTCGTCGACCCGATGCTCGGTGAAGTAGTCGTCGAGGTTCGCCGCCGGCCGATTGAGCGGGTGGACGATCGCGACAGCGAACGGTGACCCCGGCTGAAGCACCCGCGCCACCTCGCGAATCGCCTGCTGCATCCGCGGCATGTCGTGCAGCGTCATGAACGCCACTGCGGCGTCGAACTCGTTGTCAGGCCAAGGCAGCGCGGCCGCATCGCCGCACACCACTTCGTCGTAACCGCCCGCCTCGCGCGCACTCTCGGCGAGCGTCGGAGAGCTGTCGATCCCGGCAACGGTGTGTCCCTGCTCGGCCAGCCACCGTCCGACCCGTCCCTCGCCGCAGCCGAGGTCCAACGTGCGCTTGCCCGGTGGCGGCACGATCCGCGCGAACGCGGGCAGGTTGAAATGCCAGTAGAACCGGTCCTGGTCAGGGGTACGCGCCCACTCGAGCCAGTCGTGCGCGTTGTCCTCCCACGCCGCGGACACGCCTGCGATCTGCCGCGAGTCAGTCATCAGCCCGTCAGCTTCTTCAGCGCCGATTCGACCAGTTGCACCGCATCCGGGGAGGTCGACGCGTGCGCGGACAACCGAACCCGCGAATCGCGCAGCGTCACCGTCACGTCCTCCGCCGCCAGCGCCTCGACCACTGCGGACGCCGGCCGGTCGGGCAGCACGAACGCGAGGATCCCCGCGCGCCGGTCGCGCACCGACACGATCTCGGCGCCCGCGGAATCGAGCACCTGCTCGAACTCCTGCAGACGCTGTTCGATCCGGTCGGCGATGGCCCGGATGCCGGCCAGCTCGACCAGTTCCACGGCGGTGGCCAGCATGCCCGCGGATGCCGGGCTGAGGTGAGTCAACGACCACGCCTGCGCGGTCGGCAGCGGCGCGTGCACCCGGCCGTCGAACTCGTCGGCGTCGCGCGCACCCGTCCACCCCGACAACACCGGCTGCATCCGTTCCAGCGCCCGGTCGGACAACACCGCGAACCCGGTGCCGTGACCGGCGCGCAGCCACTTCTGCCCGCCGCTGACCAGGACGTCAGCCGCTTCCCACGGCTCGTCCACGACGCCGAAACCCTGGATGCCGTCGACCACCAGGAGCCGGTCGCCCGCCACTTCGCGCAGAGCGGCCAGATCGGCTCGGTAGCCGGTGCGGAAGTCCACCGCGCTGACCGACACCACCGACGTCTCCGGTGTCAGGGCGGCTGCCACCCGGTCCGGCGTCATCGGGCCGGGCGGCAGCCACCGGACGCTGACGAGTCCGAGCGCCTCCGCGCTGTGCCACGGGTAGATGTTCGACGGAAACTCACCGGTGGAAACTAGCACCTCACCCCGGGCGGTGTTGAAGGCCGCCTGGAACAGTGCGGTGCTCGTGTTGGGCTCGAGCACGACGTGGTCCGCATCGGTGCCGCAGACGCGCGCCACGGCGTCCTTGGCGCGGGCGAACTCACGCTGCTGGACCTGGGACACGGTCGTCGGCCCTGGGCAGGCCAGCTCGTGCAGCACGGTGGACGACGTCCGCAGAACCGCGTGCGACGGCGGCCCGACCCGCGCGAAGTCCAGGTAGCCGAGGGGTTCGGTGAACTGGTTCAGATACTCCGGTGAGATCGGCACTCCGCCACCTTATGCGGAGCGGCGCTACGCCAGCTTCGCCAATTCGTTCATGAAGAACTGCACCGCGGCCTGCCGGTCGACACCGAGCTCGGACAACACACCCGAGCCGTCCTCGTGCTCGAGCAGCGCCAGCAGGATGTGCTCGGTGCCGATGTAGTTGTGCCCGAGCCGCAGCGCTTCCCGGAACGTCAGTTCCAGCACCTTCTTGGCCTCCGCGGAGAACGGGATCAGCTCCGGCGGATCCGATTCCTCGCGCGGCGGCAGCGCGTTCTCGGCGGCCTCGCGGACGGCGTCGAGCTGAATGCCCTGATCGACGATCGCGAGCGCGGCCAGGCCCTTCGGATCCTCCAGCAGCCCGAGCACCAGGTGGGCGACGCCGATCTGGTGGTTGCCCGCCTGGCGAGCGGTGCTCTGACTGGCCAGGACCACGTTGCGGGCCCGCGGGGTGAACCGGGCGAAGCCGGCTTGCGGATCCATCAGCGCCTCGTCGATGGCGGACTGCTTCGACACGAAGCGCTTCTGCGCGGCCTGCTTGGACACGCCCATGCTCTTGCCGATCTCGGTCCAGGAGGCTCCGGCGCGCCGCGCCTGATCGACGAAGTGGCCGATCAGGTGATCGGCGACCTCGCCGAGATGATCTGCCGCGATGACGGCATCGGACAGCTGCTCGAGCGGGTCGTCGTGCGCCTTCTTGATCGCGGTGATGAGGTCATCGAGCTTGACCGGGACGTCCTGCTGACGGGGACGAACTTCATCTGTCATGCGTCAACCATAAGTTGACGCGCGCCCACCGTCAACCTTTGGTTGACGTCATTGTCACCCACACGGGTACAACTGCCGCTCCAGATATTCCACTCTTCGAATATCTAGATCTAGAGTATCGCGATCAATGTGGCGACAGCCACATGACGACCCACAGAGAGGACCCCGATGTGAGCTCGAGGACGAGGTTGAGGCAGCGGATTCTGGCCAAGCCACGTCGGAGCGTGCTCGCGCTGGCCGCAGTCGGCGCCATCACCGTGGCGGTCATGCCCGCCGCCGGGGCAGCGCCCGAGGCCGACGAGAACCCGATCGTGGAATACGGGCCGGTGCCCTCCAGCCTGCCGATCGGTGGTGTGTGCGAGGTGGAGTACCACGACGGCAAGTTGTGGATCGAGCAGTATCTCAGCAGCGAGATCACCTCCTACGACCTCAAGACCGGCGAGTACGAGTCCTTCCCGACACCGCAGCCGCTGTCGGTTCCGGGCGGAATGGACATCGACGACAAGGGCAACTACTGGATGCCCGGTGTCACCAACAACAGCTTGATCAGGTTCAGCACCGACACCGGCAAGTACAAGCAGTTCCCGTTGCCGTGGAACAACGTGTTCAGCACGACGCTGGGCAAGACGCCGCTGAACGTCGGCCATGTGCTGTCCAACGACGTGGCCATCGGCCCGGACGGCGCCGTGTGGTTCACCGCGGGCGGGCTGAACTCCATCGGCCGCTTCGACCCGGAGAGCGAGACGTTCTCCCGGTACAAGGTCCCCGGCGAGATCGGTGGCCAGGTGCACTCGCTGTTCGGCATCATCAAGCCCGGCCCGGGCCGCACCGTGGTGTTCAACATGCCGCAGATGAACAAGGTCGGCACCATCGACGTGGACACCAAGGAGATCAAGCAGTACACGATGCCGACCCCGATGTCCTGGCCGACCGGCATCCGGACCGCTCGGGACGGCACGATCTGGGTCGGCGAAGGCCTCGGCATGAAGCTGGCCCAGGTGTTCCCGGAGACCGGCAAGGTCAAGGAGTACCCGCTGCTCGGCGTGGACGGGCTGCTCACCAGCGTGCTCGACAGCCTGGAAATCGGCAGCATCGGCAATCCGCTGCCGCAGCTCGGCCCGGTCGTCGAGGGCCGCGACGGCAACATCTACGCGATGCTGGCCTTCGCCAGTCCGGCGCTGCTGGGCAACCAGGTGTTGAAGTTCAACCCGAAGACCAAGGAAGCCACCATGTGGCCGACACCGAGCCCGGCTTCGTATCCGTGCGACATCAACCCGGACGAGAACGGCACGTTGTGGTTCGGCGAACTCGTCGCGCAGAAGTTCGGACGGATCGACGTGCCCGCTCCGTCCGGCACCGAATAGCCTGCCCGCCCCCGGAAACCGACTGGGCCCACGCACCACAAGTGCGTCGGCCCAGCGCTGTCCGGGGCTTCGCCGCGCCCGTCGGGTCTACTTCGCCTGCGGCAACCTGACCTTCCGCCGAGCGGGCCGCGACGGCGGCGGCACGACCGGACCGATGTCGCCGTCCGGCGCCTCGTCGAGATCCACCATCACCAGCGCGTGGTCGCTCGGGCCGGTGCCTTTCCGCGCCTGTCTGTCCACCCATGCCGCCCGCACGCGCTCGGCCACCGGGGTCCCTGCCAGCACCAGGTCGATCCGCATGCCGCAGTCCTGGTGGAACATGCCGGCGCGGTAGTCCCAGTAGGTGAAGATGCGCTCGTTCGGCCAGCGCTCCCGGACCACGTCGTGCAGGCCGAGCTCGTGCAGCGCGGCCAGCGCCGCCCGCTCCGGCTCGGTCACGTGGGTGTGTCCGACGTAGGCATCCGGGTCGAACACGTCGTCGTCCGTCGGCGCGATGTTCATGTCGCCGCACACGACGACCGACTCCGGCCCCTTGGCGACCACCTCACGCAACGCGGCCAGCCACTCCAGCTTGTAGCGGTAGTGGTCCGAGTCGGGCTGTCTGCCGTTCGGCACGTACAAGTTGTGAATGCGCACGCCGTCACAGGTCGCGGCGATGGCCCGCGCCTCGGGATCCGGAAAGCCCGGCGCACCGTCGATGCCGAGCACGACGTCCTCCAGCCCGACGCGGGACAGGATCGCCACGCCGTTCCAGCGGCCCTGGCCGTAGTGCGCGAACTCGTAGCCGCGCTCGGCCAGCGGCCCGCTGAGCAACTCGACGAACGCCTCGTCGGTGAGCTTCGTCTCCTGCAGGCAGACCACGTCCGGACTGCGCTGGTCCAGCCACGGGAGCAGGCGCGGCATCCGCTGCTTGACCGAGTTCACGTTCCACGTCGCGACACGCACTCATCCACGGTAGCCGTGGGCGCCGACAGCCCGGCAGAGCGGCCGCGCGGGAAGGTAACCGGCGGGGTCGCAGGCCGGTGGCTAGCCGGGCGCGGGCCGGCGGCTAGCCGGGCCGAGACAGGCGGCCGACCGGGTCGCGGGCCAGTGGCCGACAGGGCGTGGGCCAGTGGCTGGCCGGACGCGGGCCAGTGGCCGGCCGCGCCGAGACAGGCGGCCGGCCGGGCCGAGACAGGCGGCCGGCCGGGCCGAGGCAGGCGGCCGGCCGAAAACCCGTCCGGCGCCGACGCACGCGCGCCCTTCGCCCGCCGGCCTGTCCACCTCGCATCCCCGCAGGTGGTCACCCACCTGTCCGGTGGACATCCGTTTCCCCGGCAACGATGATGATCGGCGCCGGGCGCAACAGCCGGTGGCCCTGGCGTGACCACCAAGCCCGAAGGGAGCTGTGCATGTTCGACTGGCTCCCCTTGGTGCAACTCGAGCCGGGCTCGACCACCCGCTTCTGGGTCCACCTGATCTCGATTCCGCTGTTCACCGGCATCATCGGCTACATCACCAACTGGACCGGCGTGGTGATGTTGTTCCACCCGCTGAAGTTCTACGGCATCCGCATCCCCGGGCTGCGCGTGCTGTTCCCGCTCATGCCGCGCCGGGTGCAGGTGCTCCCGCTGCTGCAGTACGACGGCCGGGTCGGCTGGCAAGGCATCGTGCCGTCCCGCGCCGACAAGATGGCCAGCATCGCCGTCGACAAGGGCCTGGCCAAACTCGGCGGGATCAGCGACTTCTATCGCGAACTCGAGCCGGACCGGATCGCCGAACACCTCACCGCCATCGCGCAGGCGCAGATCCGTGACGTGGTCGAGGAGATCATGCTGCGCGAGGACCCGCAGCTGTGGAACGACCTGCCGCCGCAGGTGAAGGAGATCGTCTTCGCCAGGGTCGAGCAGCAGCTGCCGTCGGTGGTCAAGAGCCTGACCGACAAGATCGGCGACAACATCGACCAGCTGATCGACGCCAAGCTGATGGTCATCCGCTATCTGACCGAGAACCCGACCAAGCTGAACAGCATCTTCCAGGACATCGGCCGCAAAGAGCTGCGGTTCATGCAGAACTTCGGCTTCTACTTCGGCCTGCCGATGGGCCTGGTGCTGTTCGGTGTGCTGCACTTCTGGCCGGACTGGTTCGGCGTCGAGGCGCCGTGGTACGTGCTGCCGGTCGGCGGCGCGGTGATCGGCTGGGTGGTGAACTGGCTCGGCATCGAGATGATCTTCGAGCCGGTGCAGCCCAAGTGGTGGATCCCGTGGCGGCAGGGCCTGTTCATCAAACGCAAGGACGAAGTCACCGAGGGATACGCGCGGCTGATCGCCGAGCACATCATCACGCTGCAGAACGTCGGCGACGAGCTGCTGCACGGTCCACGCTCGGATCGCACCCACCGCATGCTGTTGGACAGCCTCAAACCCGCGGTGGACCGCGCCGTCGGGTTCGCCCGTACGGCCGTCCGGGTAGCCATCGGCACACGGGAGTACGAGAACATCAGATCGTCGGTGGCGCGCAAGGCCAGTTCGTTCGCGCCGGCGGCCTTCGCCGACGCGGAGTTCAACAAGCGGCAGGGAGCCAAGATCGAGAACTTCATCGCCAGTCAGATGCGTCGGATGAGCGAAGCGGATTTCGTGCAGATGCTGCGTTCGGCGATCAAGCAGGACGAGTGGCTGCTGTTCGTGCACGGCGGCGCGCTCGGCATCTTCGCCGGCCTGGTTCACCTGGCGATCTTCGGGGTGTGAGATGAGCGAACTGCAAAAGCGACCGGCCAAGCGCGTGGTCCCCGTAGTGGGGAACACGGACCTGGTGCAGGGCATCAGCGGACTGCTGCGGGTCGCCGCGACCACGTCGTGGCGCACGGTGAATCGCACCCTGGGAGCAACCGTGCGCGCGGGCCGCACCGCGGTGGAACGCACGCTGGACGGCGAACGCCCGGTGGAGGTGCTCCAGGAAACGACCGCCGAGCTGCGCGAGTTCGCGTGGCGCACGCTCGGGCTCGACGAGCTGAACACCTCGTCGAGCAAGCAACCGCGCGGCGGCACGATGACCGGGCTGCTCGGCTCGTTCGGGGCGTTCGGGCCACCTGCCCAGACCAACGGCGACGAGGTGCCGACAGCGGCGACCCTGCGTGCTCGAGGGCAGGAGTTGTTGAACCGGTCCGCCGACGTCGACGTGGACGAAGAAGGGCACCCCGCATACGCCAGGATCCTCTCCGAGATCACCCCGGACGAGGCCCGCATCCTGCGTTTCCTCTACCGGGAGGGCCCGCAACCGGCCATCGACGTGCGCACCAATCGCCCGTTCGGCATCGGCTCGGAACTCGTCGCCAGCGGGCTGAACATGATCGGTGAGCACGCCGGCCTGCGGCACCTGGACCGGATCCAGCCGTACCTGATCAACCTGTCCCGGCTCGGGCTGATCGAGTTCTCCAAGGAGACCGTGCGCAATCCGAACCGCTACCAGGTGGTGGAGGCCCAGCCGCGCGTGCTCGAGGCGATGAAGCAGGCCGGGCGGGCGCCGAAGATCGTGCGCCGCAGCGTCTTGCTGAACGCGTTCGGCCGGGAGTTCTGCAAGGTGTGTCTGTTCGGCGACGAGCAGCCGACGACCATCGGCTGAGAGTCACGTCTCCCGATCCCCGCACAGCGCCCACCGAAACCACGCGGTCCTAGTAGGCTCGCCACCATGGCAACTCACTTCGACGTGGTCGTGCTCGGGGCCGGGCCCGGTGGGTACGTCGCCGCGATCAGGGCAGCACAGCTGGGTCTTTCCACCGCGATCGTCGAGGAAAAGTATTGGGGTGGGGTCTGTCTCAACGTGGGCTGCATCCCCTCCAAGGCGTTGCTGCGCAACGCCGAGTTGGTGCACCTGTTCACCAACGAGAAGGACACCTTCGGCATCAGCGGTGACGTGACCTTCGACTTCGGTGCGGCCTTCAAACGCAGCAGGGACGTCGCGGAAGGCCGCGTCAAGGGCGTGCACTACCTGATGAAGAAGAACAAGATCACCCAGTTCCCCGGGTGGGGCACGTTCACCGACCCGAACACGCTGCGCGTCCAGCTGGTCGACGGTGGCGAGGAAACCATCACGTTCGACAACGCCATCATCGCCGCGGGCGCCACCACCAAGCTGCTGCCGGGCACGTCGCTGTCCGAGCGCGTGGTGACCTACGAGCAGCAGATCCTCAGCGAGCAGCTGCCGGAGTCGATCGTCATCGCGGGCGCGGGCGCGATCGGCGTCGAGTTCGCCTACGTGCTGCACAACTACGGCGTCAAGGTCACCATCGTCGAGTTCCTGGACCGGATGGTCCCGACCGAGGACGCCGACGTGTCCAAGGAGCTGCTCAAGCGCTACAAGCGGCTCGGTATCGAGGTGCGCACCGGCACCCGGGTGGACGCCATCGACGACAGCGGCGACAAGGTCAAGGTCACCGTCACCAAGGGCGACCAGCAGGAGGTGCTGGAGACCGACAAGGTGCTGCAGGCCATCGGCTTCCAGCCGCGCGTGGAGGGCTACGGCCTGGAGAACACCGGCGTCGCGCTGACCGAGCGCGGGGCGATCGACGTGGACGGCTTCTGCCGCACCAACGTCGACCACATCTTCGCCATCGGTGACGTCACCGCGAAGCTGATGCTCGCGCACACCGCGGAGGCGATGGGTGTCATCGCGGCGGAGACCATCGCGGGCGCGGAGACCATGGAGCTCGACTACGCGATGATCCCGCGGGCGACCTACTGCCAGCCGCAGATCGCGTCGTTCGGCTACACCGAGGAGCAGGCGCGCGACCTGGGCTACGACGTGAAGGTGGCCAAGTTCCCGTTCACCGCCAACGGCAAGGCGCACGGACTGGGCGACGCCCAGGGCTTCGTGAAGCTGATCTCCGACGCCACCTACGGCGAGCTGATCGGCGGGCACCTGATCGGCCCGGACGTCACCGAGCTGCTGCCGGAGCTGACGCTGGCGCAGCAGTGGGATCTCACGGTTTACGAGGTCGCCCGCAACGTGCACGCGCACCCGACGCTGAACGAGGCGGTCAAGGAGGCCATCCACGGACTGGCCGGCCACATGATCAACATGTAGCTCGACTCGCATGCGAACAGGGTCGCGGCCTTTCTCGGTCGCGGCCCTGTCTTACTTGGGCCACCCGATTGATCATGCGGGACAACCGCCGCGACCGCGGGCATGATGGCGACGTGACGAAAGCCCTGTTCGTCGGTCTGACGACCATCGACATCGCCTACCTGGTCGACAACTATCCGAAAGAAGACAGCAAGACCCAGGCGTCGGATCAGTTCCTCGCCGCGGGCGGTCCCGCGGCCAATGCGGCCGTGGCGTACTCGTTCCTGGCCGGGACCGAGACCACACTGGTGACCGCGTTGGGGTCGCACCCACTCACCGGGATCGCCCGGAACGATCTCACCAACGCCGAGGTGCGGATTGTCGACGTCCTCGACGGCGGGGAGCAACCACCACCGATCTCGTCGATCGTCGTCGCGCGTCACGGCCGCACACGCACACTGGTCTCGCTGGACGGCAGCCGGATCGCGGCGCCCGCCGTCGACCTGTCGACCGAGCTGAAGGACGCCTCGTTCTTGCTGGTCGACGGGCACTACCCGCAGCTCTGTCTGGAGGCCGCTCAGCAGGCCCGCGAGCTCGGTGTCATGGTCGTGGTGGACGCGGGCCGCTGGAAGGACGTGTACCACGAACTGTTGCCGCTGGCCGACATCGCGATCTGCTCATCGGCGTTCCAGCCACCGGACGTCAGCTACAAGCCCCGGGCGATCCTGCAGTACCTGGAGGACCGGGACGTCTCCGCGGCGATCACCGACGGAGGCGAACCCATCATCTACAACTCGACCGAAGGCAGCGGTGTCTTGCCGGTCGCGGCTGAACCCGTGATCGACACCCTCGGTGCGGGCGACATCCTGCACGGCGCGTTCTGCCACTTCTTCGGGCGGCTCCCGTTCCCGGAAGCGTTGGCTGCGGCCGCCGAGGTGGCGACGTTCTCCTGCCGTTACTTCGGCACCCGGGAGTGGATGCGTCACTGGCCGTCGTAGGGCTTGCGGAGGCGGTAGGTCCTGCCCTCGTCGACCAGCACCAGGTCCGCGCGGTCGATGCTGGACGCGACGATCTCCGCGTTCGCCAGGTCGCTGATTTCGACCTTCTGCCGAGCCACGTCCGGGGTCTTGCCACCGTCGACGTGCCGGGCGTACAGCCGTTGCGCCAGCAGGGCCCGATCGGCGTCCAGAAACCATGCCTCGTCCAGACACGACCGGATGTCGGACCAGCCGTACACGTCGAGCAGCAGGTAATTGCCTTCGGTGATCACGATGGTCGTGTTCGCGCTGAATCGCGCGCCGTCGAGCCTGGGTTCGTGCCGCGTTCGGTCGTAAACCGGCACGGCGACGTCCTCGCCGGACCGACGCAGCGCTCGCAGGATCTCGACGTAACCGTCGACGTCGAACGTGTGCGGTTCGCCCTTCTGGTGGGTCCAGCCGCGGAGTGCGAGTTCGGCATTGGGCAAGTGGAAGCCGTCCATCGGCGCTATCTCCACAGCGTCTTTGCCCGCGATCGCTCGAATGCCGTCCCGAAGGCGTTCGGCCAGCGTCGATTTCCCTGCACCCGGCGGCCCGGCTATTCCCAGCACGTACCGCGCCGACGAGCGCGCTTTCGCACGCTCCAGAACCTGTCGAGCCAGCTCATCGATGGCGATCGTCCGGCCGGCTTCCACACCGCCGATGCTACTGCCGCAACGAGGTCACTCCCGGTCGAAGTGGGCCAGCCGAACGCAGATGGCGCCCATCGCGTACCCGGTGACGATCCCGCCGAGGAACGGCACCCAGGTGTAGTAGGTCAAGTACTCGCCGATGATGCCGAAGGTCTGCACGAACCAGCTGCCGCCGAGCGACCGTGCGGAGGCCAGCATCTCGGCCATGGTGGTGTCGTCGATGCCGAGACCGGCCGCATACGTCACTCCCACGGCTCCGAGAACGCCGAAAGCGGCGATCTCGAACGCGTGCAGCCGTTGCGTCGACGCCAGCCACATCAGGCCTGCGACCAGCACGGACAGCGGGAAAGTCAGGATGAAAGCGCCGGGGAACGTCAACGATGAACCGAGCGCCGCGGAGATTTTCGCCACCACGGCCATTCCGGCGACGGCGGCCGACAACAGGGCGTTGCCGAGGATCAGCGTGGCCACGGCCAGCATGATTCGCCCGGCGATCGCGGAGCGCTCGGGGCGAGTCGTGGGCGGGCCCGCGGCGCCGTCCCGGCGCATCGCGCGCGGCAGCAACTCGCCCAGCTCGAGCTCGTTAGCCGCCTCGGCCGCATGGTGTTCCATGCCTTGGACTCGCAGAAGTACGCGAAATCGTTACCTCATGTAACCGTGCATCCCCCTGCCGGGCTAGCACGGTGAACCGTCCGCGACCGCGCGACGTCCGAACGGGTCCCTCTCACCACCGGAAACGTTCCCCCACATGGACCTGGACCGGTCCCCGGCAGGGATCACCGAGAGTAGGGATCGCCGTCGTCGATCGAGGGGCTCACATACGGCTCGGTGCCCATCGAGGTGTCGATCTGACCGGGCATCGGCGACACCGGCGGTTCGCCGATCTCGGCACCACCGACTTCGCGCCGCTGCTGCCGTGTCAGGCGCCGTGAGCGTGCGCTCTCCCGGTCCCGCATCGAGGACAGCGCCGTGGTCGCCGCCCAGTGTGCGACGGCGAGGAACAGCAACAGCAGGCCCAGCCGCGCCACCACGCCGGTCAGCGTGTTCCATTCCCCGATCGTCGAGGCCAGCGCGAGGACGCCGAACGAAACCAGGTGGAACAGCACCACGACCAGCTTCGTCTGGGATTCGGCCGAGCCCGCGTCGGAGGCGGACTGACGCAGCATCTTGCGGCCGCTGCGGTAGATGACCTGGCCGTCGATCACCACCAGCAGGGCACCGATCAGCAGGAACATGAGGTACGAGTTCGTGTCCACGGGGGCGGGGTACCCCGCGCAAGGGGTGTTGACACTACTCAGAGTCGGCCTGGCGCCACCATCCGTCGATCGGCCTAGCGGGGACGGTCGGATGAGGGGCACCGGCTCCCGCGGTGGTGCGGGCGCCGGTCGCGCAGTCCCGACGAGTGCAGGCCTCGCAGTCTGGGCGGGCGCCGCTCGCGCAGTCCCGATGAGCAAGCGCCGACCCCGCAGTCCCGACGAGAAAGCGCCGACCCCGCGGTGTCGCGGAGCCGGCGCCCTGGCTCGCCCGAAGCATCTCCCGCGGTGAGCGCCCCGGCTTCAGCGGAAGCGGCGCAACCGCAGGCTGTTGAGCACCACCGACACCGAGCTGAACGCCATCGCAGCCCCGGCGATCATCGGATTCAGCAGCCCGGCCGCCGCCAGCGGCAACGCCGCCAGGTTGTAGCCGAACGCCCATCCCAGGTTGCTCTTGATGACGCCCAGCGTGCGACGGCTCAGCCGGATGGCGTCGGCGGCCAGCCGGAGGTCACCGCGCACCAGTGTCAGATCGCTGGCCTCGATCGCGACGTCCGTGCCGGTCCCCATGGCCAGGCCGAGGTCCGCCTGCGCGAGCGCGGCCGCGTCGTTGACGCCGTCGCCGACCATCGCGACGACCTTGCCCTCGTCCTGCAGCCGCTTGACGACGTCGACCTTGTCGGCGGGCATCACTTCGGCGATCACCTGGTCGGCGTCGATCCCGACCTCCTCGGCAACGGCGGCCGCCACGCGCCCGTTGTCCCCGGTCAACAACACCGGGGTCAGCCCGAGCGCGCGCAACTGTCGCACCGCCTCGGCCGACGTCGGCTTCACGGTGTCGGCCACCGAGATCAGCCCGCGCGCCTTGCCGTCCCACCCGACCGCGACCACGGTGTGGCCGTCGGCCTCCGCCGAGCGCTGCCACCGGGCGAGGTCCTCGTCCAGCGGCATCGACCACTGCTCGAGCAACGCCGGGCGGCCCACCACGACGGCGTGACCGTCCACCACGCCCTGCACCCCGAGGCCTTCGACGCTGGCGAACTCGCTGACAGACGGCAGCTCGCCAAGTTTGTCCCGCGCCGCCGAAGCGATCGCCCGGGCGACGGGGTGCTCGGAAGCGTTCTCCAGCGCCCCGGCGATCCGCAGCACGTCCTCGTCGCCGTGCCAGTCGATCATCGACAGCTCACCGGTGGTCACCGTGCCCGTCTTGTCCAGCACGACGGTGTCCACCCGCCGGGTCGACTCCAACACCTCCGGGCCCTTCATGAGGATGCCCAGCTGGGCACCACGCCCGGAGCCGACCAGCAACGCCGTGGGTGTCGCCAGGCCGAGCGCGCACGGGCAGGCGATGATCAGCACCGCGACCGCGGCGGTGATCGCGGCGGTCGCCGGCGAGCCGGTGCCGAGCCAGAAGCCCAGCGTGCCGGCGGCCAGCAGGATGACGCCGGGCACGAACACGCCGGAGATCCGGTCGGCCAGGCGCTGCACTTCCGCCTTGCCCGCCTGGGCCTGCTCGACCAGCTTGGCCAGCTGAGCCAGCTGGGTGTCCGCCCCGACGCGGGTGGCGCGCACGACCAGCCTGCCGCCTGCGTTGACCGTCGCACCGACCACCCGCGAGCCCTCGGCGACCTCGACCGGCACGGACTCTCCGGTGAGCATGCTCTCGTCGACCGCGGAACTGCCCTCGATGACCACGCCGTCGGTGGCGACCTTCTCGCCCGGCCGCACGACGAACGTGTCACCGACCGCCAGTTGCTCGACGGGGACGCGGATTTCCTTGCCGTCCCGCAACACGGCGACGTCCTTCGCGCCGAGCTCCAGCAGCGCCCGCAGCGCCGAGCCCGCCCGGCGCTTGGCACGCAGCTCGAAATACCGCCCGATCAGGATGAACGCGGTGACGCCCGCGGCCACCTCCAGGTACATCGCCGGGCCCGCCCCGGCTTCCACAGTGAACCGGAACGGGTGCTTCATGCCCGGCATGCCCGCGCCACCCCAGAACAGCGCGTACAACGACCACCCGAAGGCGGCGGCCACCCCGAGGGAGATCAGCGTGTCCATGGTCGCCGTGCCGTGCCGGGCGTTGCGCGCGGCGGCCACGTGGAACGGCCAGGCACCCCAGATCGCCACCGGCGCCGCCAGCGCCAGTGACGCCCACTGCCAGTAGGTGAATTGCAGCGGGGTGATCATGGCCATCGCGATCACCGGGATGGCCAGCACGGTGCTGATCAGCGCCCGGTCGCGCAGCGACCGCAGCTGCGGATCCTCGTCGGTGGCTTCGTCGGACTCCTCCACCGCGGGCAACGCGGCCGAGTAGCCTGCCTGCTCCACGGTGGCGATCAGGTCCTCGGGTGCGATGTTCTCCGGGTGGCTGACCGTCGCCTTCTCGGTGGCGTAGTTGACCGTCGCCTCGACGCCGTCGAGCTTGTTCAGCTTGCGCTCGATGCGGTTGGCGCACGAGGCACAGGTCATGCCGCTGATGGCCAGCTCGACGGTCCGGCGGGTCGCTTGATCAGCCATGATGCCCCTCCGACGGCACCGTGAACTCCGCGGTGCGGACCTTGCCACGGTGCTGGAAATCCAAATACATCCGGTACGTGCCCGCGGACGGGACCTCCGCCTTGAAGCGGATCTCCGGCCCGCGCGCGTCGGGGTCGACCGGATGGACGTGCAGGTACGCCAGGTCACCTTGGCGGAGAGCGACCAGGTGTCCGGCCGCGCCCAGGTAGGGCTGCAGATCGGTCACCGGCTTGCCGCCGCGCGTGACCGTCAACGTCAGGTCCGACGTCTTGCCCGGCTCGAGCGTGCCGTCCAGTCGCACCTGATAGCCGTCGACCGTCGCCTGCTTGGACGGCTCGAAGGTCTCCGGGGCGAACGACCCCGGCACGGCGATGTCGACGCCCAGTGTCAACGCTTCGCCGCCGGTCGGTTTGAAGTCCGCGAACGCGCGGTAGCTGCCCGGTTTGGCGAGCCGCAGCGGCACGGACCACGTGCCGTCCGCCGCCATCGTCGGGTGCAGGTGCTGGAAACCTGCGGAATCACGCCGGACGACGATCAGGTGCAGCCGCTTGTCGTGCTCGACGTCGAACCGGGTGACGGCGTGTTCGTCCGGCCCCAGGATCCGGAACCGGAACTGCTCGGTGCGGTCCGCGCGCACCGTCGGGGTCAACGGCTGGAAGGTGTAGCCGTCCTGCGACGCGCTCAAACCACCAGGCAGGCCCGCCACGTGGGTGTTCTCCGCGTGCCCGCCGTCGCCGTGGCCCCCGGTCGTCGCCTTGTGCGCGCTGGGGGCAGGCTGGTCCTGCGGGCCTGCCGCGGCACCGATGGCCCAGCCGCCACCCACGGCCACGGCGACCGCGGCGGCGAACACGGCGAGTTTGGCGGTGGTGTTCATGCCAACGCGTACCCGGCTTCCTCGACCGCTGCCCGCACGTCCGCGACGTTCAGGTCCGACTCGCTCACCACAGTGACCTTCCCGGTGGCCAGGTCGACGGACACGTCGCGCACGCCGGAAATGGCGCCGATCTCCTCGGAGACCGAGCTGGCGCAGTGGCCGCAGGTCATGCCGGTAACGGTGTAGGTGTTCTCGGTCATGCGGTTCCTCCTCTGTGCTTCTGCCGCGACTATACCCCCTGAGGGTATGTGCCGCTATCGGGTACCCCGGTTTTCCGCGGGCGGTGATCGACGTCGGCGGCCGAGCCGGGCGAGTTGGACTATCGTCGCGGGTAGACGACGCCGGTCCGCTGCCGACGAGAGATGGGAGGCGTCCAGGATGCCTGAGCGCACACCGAAGCAGTCCCAGGAAACCGTCGACGACCTGGAGCGCAAGGTCTTCGGCCACACCCAGGATCAGCAGCGGGACTCCGACGAAGGCGCCGAGGCCAATCAGCCGATCGACCCGTCGGAGACGACCGCGGACGAGGGCGGCCACACCGGCGAGGAACCGCCCGCCTGACGCACGCCGAAAATGACGGTGCCGTTGGCCACAATGCCTTCGTGGCGGTCGACAGCAGCTTCTTCCATCGAATCATCGACGCGCTGCCCGAGGTGACCCGCGGGCACGGCAGCGACTACGACTCCTACAGCGTGCGCGGCAAGCGGTTCGGCTACTACTGGCCGCGCACCCAGACGGTGGGGCTCAAGCAGCTGCTGCACGAACAGCAGGCGCTGGTCGCCGAGCGGCCGGACGTGTTCGAGGTGCAGTTCACCGCGGGCAGCTTCGGCTGGGTGGTGGTCCACTTGGCCGGCATCGACGGCGACGAGCTGGGCGAACTGGTCTACGAGGCGTGGCGGCTGTCGGCGCCGGACGACTTGATCGCGGTGCAGCCCGAGCCGCCGACCCTCACCGGACGCGTGTGATCGGCGCGCCCGCCTGCACGAAAGACGAGCGGGCCGCGGCGGCTGAACGCGGGCGCCGGACGGGCAGCGGCCCGACTGCACACAGACCGCATGGGTCCGCGCCCGATGTCACCGCCACCTGGCGGCTCATCGGACAAGCCGCACACCGCACTCCGTTGACCAGTCGCGCCTGACGGATACGGTCGGGGAATGACCGAGCTGATCACGTCGATGCCCCTGCGAGTGCGCTATCACGAATGCGACGGCCAGGGCATCGTGTTCAACGCGCACTACCTCGCCTACGCGGACATGGCTTGCTTCGAGGTGGTGCGGGAGCTGTACGGCTCGTATGACGCGCTACGCGAACACGGCGTGGACTTCGTCCTTGCCGAGGCGAACGTGCGCTTCCGTGCGCCGTGCCGCTACGACGACGAGCTGCACGTCGACGCCTATGTGGAACGCCTCGGGAACACGTCGGTGGTCCTCCGGTTCGACATGATGCGCGGCGAGGACCACGTCACCGAAGTGACCAATCGCTACGTGTGGGTCGACACCGAGACGCTGCGACCCGCACAGCCGCCTGCCGAGGTGCGCAAGGCCCTCCAGCCGTACGCGCCTTAACCACGGAGTTCGCGGTACGCGTCGGCGGCGCCGGGATGGAGCGAGACGTTGCCGGTGGCGATCAACGAGCGGAGCTCGAGGTACTGCGTGCCGAGCGCGGAAGCCGGCACCAACCGAGGCGCCTGCTGGACCAGCACACGGGCAACGGCTGCGGCCGTTTCCGCTGGTAGATCACGGCTGGCCAGCAGCAGGTTCGGCACACCGATGGTCGGCACGGGCCGCGGGTTGCCGTACGTCCTCGCCGGGATGACGACGCGGTGGTAGGCCGCAGCGTGCGCGTCGAGCAGTGTCGGCAGAGCCTCGGTCAGGTCGATCAGCCGGATCTCGTGCGAGCCGCTGAGCGCCGTCAACGCGGGCGTCGGCACCGCACCTGACCACAACAAGGCTTCGATCTTCCCCGCGGCGAGTTGTCGCGTCGCGTCGGAGAGTTCGTGGTGACTGACGCGCGCTCGCACCCCGGCCGCCTTCAGCAGCCGGTCCCCGAAAATGGCTGCGCCGGAGCCTTCGGCGCCGAGGGAAATTCGTCGCCCGGCGAGGTCGTCCACGGAGCGGATGGGGCTGTCCGCCGCGACGACCAGCTGCATGTAGTTCTCGTAGACACGGCCGATGGCGCGCAGGTGGAGCGGCCGGTCGAACGGTGCGTCCCCGGCCACGGCCGCCTCCGCGACATCCGAAAGGCTCAGTCCGAGCGTTGCCCTGCCGGAGTTGACGGCGGTGATGTTCTGGTGCGAGCCGGTGGTGTTGAGGACCCTGGCGTCGAGCGTTCTGGCCAGCAGTCGCGCGAACTCGACGTAGAAGCCGCCCGGCTCGCCTGCGGCGATGCGCATACCCCGTGGGGGTTCCTCGGCGCTGCTGCACGCGGCCAGTCCCAGCGCCAGCGCCAGCACGGTTCGCCGCTTCATGTCGGCACCGCCGGGAGCCGCATCCGCACGCCGAGGCCGTGGGGTCGCACGCGGTAGAGCTCGAACGTGCCACCACGGGCGGTGACCAGGCGCTCGGCGATGGCGAGCCCGAGGCCGGAGCCCGGCGCGGCGCCCGCGCGCCAGAAGCGTTCGGTCAGCCGCGGCAGATCCTTCTCGGCGACGCCCGGCCCGTTGTCACGGATGTCCAGGGTCACGTGGTCTCCGGGCGAACTCGACCACGTCACCGTCGCACCTCGGCCTGCGTACTTGATGGCGTTGTCCAGCACGACGTCGAGTACCTGCGCCAGTTCACTGTCCGAGCAGCGCACCGGTAGCGGTGGCAGCGGCTGACCGGCGAGCTGCACGCCCGCCGCGGACGCCGCGTCGTGCCAGGACTCGACGCGTTCGGCCAGGACCGTGGCTGCGTCGCACTGCGCCTCGGTCTCGGCGGCGGCCAGATCGGTCGCGGTGCTGTCCGCCGACGCGAGCGCCATCATGCCGTCGAGCAGGTCCTCCAGGCGTTCCAGTTCGACCTGCATCTGCCGGACGTCGTGTTCGTCCTCCTGCCGGTCCGCCAGGCCGTCGAGACGCAGGCGCAGCGCTGCCATCGGATTGCGCAACTGATGTGAGACGTCGGCGACCAGCGCGCGCTGCCGCTCCGCCGACTCGGCCAATGCGTCGGACATCTCGTTGAACTCGTCGGCCAGGCCACGCAGCTCCGGTGGCCCGGACACCACTTCGACGTGGGTGTCTCCCCGCCCCTGGGTCATTCGGTGCATCCCGGCGGCCAGCTGGTCGATCGGCCGCAGCACCCACCGCGTGATGCGCAGAACCAGGACCGCGGCGGCGAGCAGCGCGACGATCGCGCCGAGCAGGATGCCCGCCCACGACACGCGGATGTCCGCCACCGCAGGCTCGACCGAGGTTCGCAGCACCACCGCGCCGTTCACCCGGACACCGGTGCCGACCGCCTGGCTGACCAGTACGTCTCCCGAAGACCACGGCCGCAGGTCGTCCGGCCGTGGCTCGATCTGATTGCGCAGAGCCGCTTCCGCCGCGGTGAGCGCGACCGGGTCGTCCGGCGACAAGCCCTCGGCCACGATGACGTTGCGGCGTGCGTCGACCACCAGGACGCCGTCGCCGAACAGCTTGCTGTGGGCCGCCACCTCGGCCCGGAGCTGATCGGTGCTGCCTTCGGCCAGTGCGGTCTGTGCCAGGGCAGCGAACCTCGCCGCATCGGTCGTGCGGGACAGGACGAACTCGTTGGTGCGGCTTTCCGCCGTGCTGAGCAACAGCGGCACCGCGAACCCGGCGACCGCCACGACCGCGAAGGCGAGCAGCACGAGGAGCAACCGGCGGCGCATCAGTCCGCCCGCCTCGTGCTGCTCGCCGTCACGATGAGCAGGCTAGGACAGCCTGCCGGCGATGTCGGTGATCAGCAGCGTCAGGAACAGCAAGGAACACAGCGTCAGCATCACATTGGACAACCAGCCCGACCGGCCCTCCTGGCTGACCCGGCGCGAGTTGAGCAGCAGCATCAGCGAGATGGCCAGGAACGGCATGAACGCCGAACCGAGCACGCCGTAGGCCAACGTCACGCCGAACGGTTTGTCCAGGAACAGCAGCAGCATCGGCGGGAAGGTCAGCCACAGCAGGTAGCCACGGAACGCCCACGACTTCTCGGCCGTCGCCGCCTTGTAGGCCACCGGTTCGGCACCCTCCTCTTGTTCGCCGACCGCGGCCTCGGCCATCGCGGCCTCGGCCTTCTTGCCGTGCGGCAGCCGGATGCTGCGGGTCCAGTCGGTGAACAGCAGGCTCACACCGTTCCACACCCCGAGCAGCGACGTGGACGAGACCGCGAAGAAGCCGATCAGGAACACGATGCGCGCCCACTGGCCGTACTGCTCGCCCAGCTCGTCGCCGAGGAAGAGCAGGCCGGTGTCGTCCTCGGTCAATTGCCGGCCGAGCAGCAGCGTCGAGCCGACGATGAGCATCGCGATCACGAAGATGCCGGTCATGATGTAGCCGACCGCGTTGTCCAGCCGCATCATCGACAGCCACTGCGGACCCTTCCAGCCCTTGGCGAACGCCCAGTAGCCGTAGGCGGCCATGGTGATCGTGCCGCCGACCCCGCCGATCAGCCCGAGGACGTAGACCACCGAACCGTCGGGCAGCCGGGGCACGATGCCGCTGAACACCTCACCGAGGTTGGGCGAGACCAGGATGGCGATCAGCACCACGGACACGAACGCGATCAGGACCAGAGCGGTCATGACCTTCTCGAACGCCCGGTAACGCTGCAGCCAGATCATGATGAGTCCGACGACACCGCAGATCATCGCCCAGTACCGCACGGAGAGCCCGTCGAACAGGGCGTTCAGCGGCAGCGCGGTCGCCGACATCGCGGTCGCGCCGTAGACGAAACCCCAGATGACGATGTAGACGCCGAAGAAGCCGGTGGCCCAATAGCCTAGGCGGCGCCAGCCGTCCAGCAGCGTGGTGCCGGAGGCCACGTGCCAGCGGCCGACTCCCTCGCCGAGCGCGAGTTTCAGCGCCGTTCCCACTACTGCCGCCCACAGCAGGACCGTGCCGTACTGCGCGCCTGCCACCATCGTGGCGACCAGGTCACCCGCGCCGACACCGGTCGCCGCGGCCACCAGTCCTGGTCCGAGCCAACGGATTTTGGCCTTTCCCGTCGGCACCTCGGTGGATGCCGCGTTCGTGCTGGAGGGATCGCTGCTCATGGCCTCCTGCCCTTCGTTGCGCCGGAGAATGTCGGCGAGCACGATACGACCTCGGCTGCCGGTGCACAGGCGCAACTTGACGGGTTCTTAAGAACAAACTTGATAACGACTCAGTCGCCGAGCCGGAAGCCGAAGCCGCGTACGGTGGCCAGCAGGCCAGGGCGGTTGATCTTGGCGCGCAGCGCTGCCAGGTGGACGTCGAGCGACCGGGAGACCGACTTGTCGGCGCGGCCCCACACCTGCAGCAGAAGCTCCTGTCGGCTCACCGCGACGCCCGGGCGGCGGGCCAGCGCCGCGAGGATGTCGTACTCCTTGCCGGTCAACTGCAGTTCTGCGGCACCGACCGTGACCCGCCGGGCGGCGAGGTCGACGCGCAGGTCGCCGATCTCCGCGACCTGGTCGGCGCTGTGGGCTCTGGCGCGGCGCACCACGGCGTCCACCCGA
Organism: Thermocrispum municipale DSM 44069; assembly: GCF_000427825.1. GTDB lineage: Bacteria > Actinomycetota > Actinomycetes > Mycobacteriales > Pseudonocardiaceae > Thermocrispum > Thermocrispum municipale. Next base: position 127,028 of record NZ_KE386593.1, read on the forward strand.
GCCATCAGTTCCTTGAGCCGTACCGGTTTGACCAGGTAGTCGTCGGCCCCGAGGTGCAGGGCGGTGACGACGTCACGTTCGGCGGACCGTGCGGTGATGACCAGGACCGGAACCTGGGAGGCCTTGCGGATGGTGCGCAGGACTTCGAAACCGTCGCCGTCCGGGAGGCCGAGGTCGAGCAACACCAGTTCGGCATCCGGCAGCAGCGCGGGGACCTCCGCCGCCGTCGCGGCGCGGAAAGCCCCGTGGCCCCGGCCGCGCAGCGCGTCCAGCACCGCGGCGGCGACGCCGTCGTCGTCCTCAACCACCAAGATGCGCATCGGCAGACATCATGCCGTGCGCGGATGTCGATAGCCGAACGCCGCAGCCACCAGCACGATGGCGGCGGTGAGCAAGTACGCGTTGCCGAGCAGCCATTGGCCGGTCGTCCAGTGGTACTCGTGCCCGTCGTTCGTGGGGACCAGCCAGTGCGGGGCCAGGAAGAAGACCGCGGCCACCGCGACTGCGGGGAGCAGCACCCGCCACGACATGAGCTCGAGCGCGGCGGCCAGCGCAGGCAACACCCAGACCCAGTGGTGGCTCCACGAGATCGGGGAAACCATCACGCCGATGACGCCACAGACGGCCACGGCGGTGAGGTCCGAGCCGCGGCGGAGCGCCCGGTGCATGACCACGGCACCGACGGCGGCCAGTGCGAGGCCGGCAAGCAACCAGAGCACGATCAACCCGCCCTCGTCGAACTCGGCCCTGGACAGCAGGCCGTAGATGGACTGGTTGCCTGCGTATTCGTTGCCGACTCGGTCGGCGGTGTCGAACAGCACGTCGGTCCAATAGGTCACCGACGCCTTCGGGGCGGCGAGGAAACCCAGCGCCATGCAGGCGGCGAAGGAGGCGACCGTGACCAGGGCCGCCCGCGTGTCTTTCCGCAGCAGGAAGTACAGCAGGAACACCAACGGCGTCAGCTTGATGGCGGCGGCGATGCCGACCAGTACCCCGCGCGGCAGCCACCGGGCGTCGACCAGGCAGTCGACGACGACCAACGCGAGCAGGATCAGGTTGATCTGGCCGAAGCCGAACGTGTGCTGCAACGGTTCGAGCTGGAGGCAGAGCGCGACCATCACCGCGGCGACCAACGGCCACGGTCCGAGCCGCTCGGGAAGCCTGCGGGCGAGCACGACGGCGGCCGCCACCAGGGCGAGGAAGGACACAACGGTGACCACGACACCCGCGGTTTGCGCGGTCAGTCCGGTCAACGAGCTGAACAGCACCGCGGCGAGTGGCGGGTAGAGGAAGGGCAGATCGATCCGCAGGCCGGTGGTGGCGTAGACGTCCTGACCGTCGAGCCACAGTTGCCCGCCTTGCCGGTAGACCTCGACGTCGAGAAGTTCGCCGCCCCACGACTGCACGGCGTCGTAGCCGATCGCTCCGATGAGCGCGATCGCGACCAGCGCCACCGCAGGTTCGACCCGCCAGGCACGGTGCGACGCCACAGCAGCAGGCTCCCCCGTGGCGATATTCATTGCTGCGGACCCCCAATCGTCAACCCCGGCGAGGGTAGCGATTCCCTCGGACGGATCACCAACCGCTTGTGCGCACCTCAACCGCGATACCGTGCATTCGACGCAGAAACGGGGAAATTCGGCATGGGCCTGACCGACCACAAACCACGCGGAATCCTTCGGCTGTTGTTGCGCGCGCCGATCTGGCTGTATCGGGCGGGTTTGGGGTGGCTGTTCGGCCGTCGGTTGTTGTATGTGGCGCATCGCGGCCGCCGCACCGGGGCCCGCCGGGAAGTCGTCGTGGAAGTTGTCGACTACCGCCCGGATGTCCCCGAGGTGGTCGTGGTGGCCGCGTGGGGGAAGAACCCTGACTGGTATCGGAATTTGCAGGCTTCTCCCGCATTGGAAATCCGTCTCGGCAGGCAGCGTTGGACATCGCCGGAGCATCGACGGCTCGAGCCCGCAGAGGTGCTGGAAGTCCTGCACAACTACCAGCGCAAGCATCCGCGCGCCTGGAAGCGGCTGGCCCCGCTGCTCGGCTTCCCCACCGACCCGGACGACCCTCGGTGGCCGGACGTGGCCGCCGGCGTGCGCTCATTGGCGTTCCGCCCGAATCAGCCGGGCAGCCGGTCGTAAACGAGCTTGGCGACCTTCTGCACGCCTTCACACGGCGGCTCCGGCGCGTTGAAAATCCCGATCCGCACGTGGAAGCCGGTGTCGTCCACGCCGGGCTTGAGCCGCACATCGAGCGCACAGTTCTCTCGTTGCCCGCCGTTGAACAACCGCGCATCCAGGTTCTCGAACGAAATACGCGTCGCCTCGGACGTGATACCCGGGCCTCGCATCACCGACACGTAGGCTTCCTGCCCCTTGTCCCGCAGCACGTAGTGACAGGTGTCGTCGTCGGGATAACTGGCGCGCGTCCACCGTTTCAGCTGCAGTGCACGCGCCACGTGTTCTTCCGTCACCTTGCGACAGAAGTTGGTTTTCGGCAGCGACTTCGACGACTCGACGGGCTCCAGTTCCTCGTCCGGCAAAGCCTCGTAGGCACGTTCGGCCAGCTTCTTCGCCTGTTCGCACAGTTTCGGGTTCTCACCGGCCGTGTCCGCCGCAGAAACACTGAGCACCGAGTCGTCGCCTGGTTTGAGCCAGATGTCGATGTCGCACGACGCATCGTCCGAACCGGGCCTTGGCCCAAGCCTGGCTTTCAGCCCGTGGAACTCCACATCCTCGCCGCCGTCCGCGGCTTGAGGGCTCCCGTACCTGATGGAGAACGTCAGCTCGTCCGACTTGCCGCTGCGAAAGTTGTATGTGCAGCCTGCCATTCCGCCGGGCCCAGGCTCCGACTCGGAAGCCTCGAGGTCGAACATCTCCGTGATCTCCTGCTCGGCGACGAGCAGGCACAGGTCGCCATCCGGAGGAACCTTGTCCGACACAGGCGCGTCCTCCGCTTCCCCCGACGCCGCCACAGACTTCGCCGACTCCGCCGTACCCGACGCGTCGGGGTCACAGGCCACCAGGCTCAAGCTCAGGACGGCCACGGACAGGATGGTGACAACCCGCATCACGAACGCCCACTCAGCCCGGCAGCTCGTCGTAGATCAGCTTGGCTACCTTCTGCACCTCGTCACACGGCGGCTGGCTGGAATCCCAGTACGAGATCGACGTGGTGAAGGCTGACTTGTCCTTGTCCGGCTCGAGCCGCACGGTGAGCTCGCAATTCTCCCGACTACCTCCGTTGAACAGGCGTGCGTCCAGGCCCTCGAATGGGATTCGCGTTGCCTCGTCGCTGACACCGGTGCCCCGCTTCGCGGTAATCTGCACTTTTCGGTCTTCAGAATCCGACAGAGTGTAGTAGCAGCTGTCTTCGCCGATATATTTCGCCGGATTCCGTACCTTCATGTTCAAAACTCGCGCTACGTCGTCACTGGTCACCGTTCGACAGAAGCTCGATTCCGGCAAGGACTTCGACGATGCGGCCGCCTCAGGCTGCTTCTCCGGCAGGGCTGCATAAGCCCGCTCGGTGAGCTGACGGGTATGATCGCACAATTTTGGATTCTTGCCGAAATCCGACCCACGCACACTCAGGACCGACTCGTCGTCCGACCTAATCCACACGTCGATCACACACGAGAACGCGTCGGTGACTTCGGGCTCGGCACCTCGTTGCGCCTTCAAACCATGAAAGTCAATCTTTTCCGGTCGCTCGGCGCGTGGCTTACCGAAGTGGATGGAAAACTCCAGAGAGTCGGAGTTCTCACTTCGAAAGTTGTACGAGCAGCCGGTCATCCCGCCGGGGCCTGGCTCCGACTCACCCGGCCGTACCCCGAACATCTCGACGATCTCCTGCTCCGGGACGAGCAGACACAGGTCGCCGTCCGGCGGCAATTTGGCGGGCTCAGGCTTCGAGTCGGCCGAACTGGAATCGCACCCCACGGAGACCAGGCCCACGAGCATGACGCCGAGCAGACAATGCATGCCGCGCTTCATCATCGCAAGAACTTCCCTGAGCTGAAGTACTCCACGTCGTCGTCGAACATGTCGCTCTCTGGTTGATATCTGTCGACCTCTGCCGTCCTGCTCTGCTCCGCGTCTGCCGCCTTCTCGAACGTAGCCTTCAAGGCAGCCATGACATCGTCATCCTGCCCCGCTTCCCCTGACATGACACTGCGCCACGTCAACTCGCCGCAGGCAACACGTTCGGCCACCCTTCGCCACTCGTCGGAGGCCGGCGAGGACAAGCAAGCGTCCCGAAACCTCGCGACATCTTCGTCGGTCAGCGCACTCGCGTCACCATCCAGACCTTCGAGCGTCTGATATGACCGCTCGATAGCGGCACTCATCGCGTACGCCGCCTCGTCCACCGCAGCCTCGGCACGTAAAAGTTCGTCCGTCATCCATTCCGGAATTTCTGGAAGCATCAGATATCCACCTCAAACAAAGGTCAGCCTCAACGCGGTCGACGCCCCCCTCGATGTCTATCTATCTTCGCAACGAGGTCCTTATATTCGTTCTTCAGCTTCTTCATCGCACGGGTGTGCTCACTGTCCGTAAAGACGACTCGGCCGTCGTCGTCACGCACCCAATTGCCATGCTTGTCCTTTGCAGGCTTTCCGGTGTACGCAATGACGCCATCTGCCGACTTCTTGGTGTTTTGCGCGATTGTTTTGAGGTCCGCATACGACGGCCCAACCGTCTCATCCACGTCTTGAATGCTGTCAACAATTTTCTTCAATGCATTGAAGGCGGCCTTGTATTTTTCGACGACGGCGGCGACACCCTTGAGCGCATCGATGATGCCCCGCGCTGACTCGATCGCTGACACGATGTGTTCAACGTGGCGATAGTACGGAAGTTCCCAGCTGAGCAATGCTTTGGCGATCTCGGAAACCTGCCCTACTCCTGGAATGGCTTTCAGGAGTGCATTCCTGATGAGGTTGATGACCTTTGGAATGGCAACCTCGGCGAGGTGCATGACCCCTTTCACTGCTGCGTCGGCAACCTTCGAGAATCCCTTGGCAATCACCTTCGCAACCCCGGCCCACGCCATCAAGCCGACGGCCAACCCATTGACCACTCCGGTCTTGAACGCATCGGCCGCGGCGCCACGCCAGTATTTCATCGTGAGCAGGCGGGCGTTGTATTCGAGGTTGCCGGCCAACGCCATCAACGACGAGGCGGTCTGTCGCCATGCCTGGGCGTTCGCCTTAAGCCGATAGAAGTCTCCAGCTACGGGTCGCAACAGCTCGTCGTAGAGACTGACCCCCCTGATCTCCTTATACAAATAATTGATCTTGTCGGTCAGCCAGTCCGGCGCACGATCCTTCATCAGTTCGTCGATCGAGAATTTCTGAACGTCGACGATCGGCGGCTTGATGTCTTGTTCATTCGCGTATGGCGCGTACGATTTTGCCATCACAGTCTCCCCCTCAGTACGGCGTTATCTCCCCTTGCCGATGACGCCCCAGCCGCGCATCCTCGTTCCCCTGTTCGATTCGCTGCTCCCTACGGAACTCCTCTTCGTTCTCCGTGTCGATGTCGCCGTATTTCTGACTGGCATTCTTGAGAGCGTTGGCTAAGTTCTCCAGGCGCCTGTGCAGCTCGTGACATACCTCCTCGAGCTGAACATTGAAGTCATCCATGATCTCGGCTACAGGTTCGAGAACGCCACTGAAACCTTCGGTATTCAGTCCCTCTTGCGCCGCCCCGACTTTGATCGTGTCAAGATCATCAAGGACCTGGTCGAGGATGTAGTTGGCGAACTTGTTGATCTCGTTCGCCTCGACGTCGAAACCCATGTCTGAACTGCCCCCCATCAGTCACTCACGAACCGCACAGTCCAGGCCACTCTAATGGAGATCATGCACCCATGGTGTTCATCCGCTCTCAAACGGTGACGATCCAGGGGTAGGCGCCGGACACCCCTCCTGCCACAACGCAGCGCCGCCGTCGCTGGTCCCGCGGTCGCGTGAGCACGCCAGGAGTGCGCTTGCCCTACCAGGTGCAGCGGAGGACAACTGCCGTTTCGTACCGGCTGCTTGTCGGATGGAACGGGTCGAGCCTTGGCCAGCTCGACCCATCCCGTCTGGCGGAGGCGGAGGGATTTGAACCCCCGGTCGGTTTCCCGACGGTCGCTTTCAAGGCGACTGCATTCGGCCGCTCTGCCACGCCTCCTCGCAGCCACAGGGTAGCGGGACCTCCCCCACACGGAGCGACCGGGAAAGGTGAACCGACTTGTCTCCCCCGACCAACAAGCGCATGCTGGATGCACGGATGGTTACGACCCATGTCGTACCGCATGAACTGCGGCGGGGCCGGCCTTCCCGGGAAGGGCAGGTGGTGCAGTGTCGAATGATTCCTCGCGGTTGGTCGCCGGCTGTATCCCTTCGCCTGGAGCGGGATGACCCGAGTCCGGTGAGGACGCGAGCAGTCGACCACGTGGGCTTCGCACGGTGCGCGCACTAGCGCACCATCGACGGTGTTCCAGCCTGCCTCGGCCTGGTGTCCGCACCGGCCAGCAGAGCTAGCCGCCGGCCCGCGGTGCGGCCAATCGCCGTCAACAACCTCTCATCCTGGGCGCGGCGCTCCGACGGACAGCACGGGCGGCCGCGCCCAGGCATGTCTGCCGCTGTTTTAGGCTGCTGACGCCGGCTCGGCGCATGGTGAGGAGTGCGACGTGGACTTCAACGAAGGTGCGAACCTCGACCCGGGTCAGATCCGCGACCTTCGCGGCGTCTCCGGAGGCATCGGCGGCCGTGTCGTGGCAGGTGGCGGCGGGCTCGGTGTCGTCGGCTTCATCATCTACTTCCTGCTCTCCCAACTCGGCGGCGTCGGCGGCCTCGGCGGCAGCGTTCCGCTGAACGGCGGCCTGTCCGGCTTGGGGGCCGGTCAGCAGGTCACCGCGAACGACCTGAGCTCCGAGTGCCGCACCGGCGCCGACGCCAACGCCAACCACGACTGCGCGATCGTGGCGATCGTCAACTCGATCCAGGACTACTGGAGCAACGCGTTCAGCCGTTCCGGCACCACGTACCGGGAAGCCACCACGACGTTCTTCAGCGACAGCGTCAACACCGGCTGCGGTGTGGCCGACGCCGGCATCGGGCCGTTCTACTGCCCCGCCGACGAGGGCGTCTACCTCAACCTGAACTTCTTCTCCGACGTGCTGCAACGACAGTTCGGCGCTCGAGGCGGGTTGTTCACCGAGGCGTACGTGCTCGCCCACGAGTACGGCCACCACGTGCAGAACCTGCTCGGTCGCTCGGACCGGGTGAACCACAACGACACCGGGCCGACCTCCGGCCTGGTCCGCCTCGAGCTACAGGCCGATTGCTACGCGGGCGTCTGGGCGCACAACGCGACCACGACGCCGACGGAGAGCGGCGAGCCGCTGATCAGCAACATCACCCAGGACGACATCGCAGCCGCACTGGACGCCGCGCAGCACATCGGCGACGACTACCTGCAGCGCGAGATCGGCGGCGGCCGCGTGGACGAGTCGCAGTTCAGCCACGGCACGTCGGCCCAGCGGGAGAAATGGCTGACCACCGGGCTGCAGACCGGCGACCCGGCCGCCTGCGACACGTTCAACACCAACGACCTCGGCTGACCACGAGGCTGCGCGCCGCGAACCACCGCCCGACCGCGAACTGCGCGGACAACGCGCCGGCCGGGCGCCGAAGCGCGCGACGGCCGTGGGCCGATCGGAAGAACCGGCCGATGAATGAGGCCGGGCCGCGCGCCGGGGCAGGCCGGCCGACGTGGCGAATCAGGAAGAAGTCGGCGGGGCACCGCAGCGAACGAGCAGCCACGGCTGCGCTGAGCGGAACCCCGCAAACGCCGACGCGGGCGGCCCCACCAAGGACCACACACGACAACGCGGGCGGCCCCACCAAGGACCACACACAGCAACGCGGGCGGCCCCACCAAGGACCACACACGACAACGCGGGCGGCCCCACCAAGGACCACACACGACAACGCGGACGGCCCCGCCAAGGGACCGCCCGCGTCTGCGAGCAAATGCCTGCTACGGCTTACTTGACCGCAGCGTGGTCGTGCGCGTTCTCGTTGGCCACCATCGGCAGGCTGCGCGCCGTGTTGGCCCGCTGCTTGGCGATCGCGGCCTTCGACTTCGCCGCGTTCGGCTTGACGCCGTTGACACTCTTGGTGCTCAACGCGTACTTGCCGATCACCCAGGCCATCGCGTCACTGTTGACGTTCAGCGCCTTGCGGTTGATGTTGCCCAGGTTGTCGCACTTGGCGTGGTAGCACGGGTCGTAGGCGACACCGGCCTCGCCACCCCAGTTCTCGGCCTGCTCCTCGGTCTTGATGCCCTCGGCACCGGTGAACAGACCACCGGACGGGATGCCGACCTCGATGAACGGACCGTAGTCGGACCGGCCGTCGAAGTCGGTGCCCTCGACCTGGATGCCGCGCTTGTTCTCGATGAAGTTGACGAACTTCTTCTCGATGTCCGCGGAACCGTACGGGCCCTCGGGAGCCCCCTCACCGTCCGAGTCGTCGCCGTCGTAGGCGAAGTAGGCGGCGTTCGGCGAGGCGATCATGTCGAAGTTCAGGTACAGCGCGATGTCGAACTGCTCGGCCTCGGACAGCTGCGACACGTAGTGCTCGGCACCGACCAGGCCCAGCTCCTCGGCGCTCCACCAGGCGAACCGCACCGCGTTGTTCACCTTCGGCGAGCCACCCAGTTCGAGCGCCGTGGTCAGCAGCGCGGCGGAGCCGGAGCCGTTGTCGTTGATGCCCGGGCCTGCGGCGACACCGTCCAGGTGCGCACCGGCCATCACCACGTTGTCGTGGCGACCGGTCTTGGTCTCCGCGATGACGTTGACGCTGGTGCGGTCCTCGGTGATGCCCTGCAGATCCAGGGTCGCTTCCTGACCGGCGGCCTCGACCAGCTTCGCGCCGTCCTCCTGCGTGACACCGGCGGTCGGCACCGCGGCGATCTCCGGGTCGCCCAGCGTCCCGTTCAGCGCGCCCTCGGTGTTGTTGTAGATGATCGCGGCGGCCGCTCCGGCCTCACCAGCGGCGGCCTGCTTCTCACCGAATGTGCACACACCGCGCTGGATCAGCACGATCTTGCCCTCGGCCTCCGCCGGGAAGTCGCTGGCCTCGCAGCCCGGGGTGTCGTCGACCGGGATCGCGAACAGCTCGGCGGTCACCCCACCCTCAGGAGTGTTCGGGCTGTAGGACATGCGGATGGCGTCAATCTCCTCGCCACCCAGCGTGAGCGATTCCGCGGTCGTCTCGTCGTAGACGAACGGGAATTCCTGCCTCGTGACATTGAAGCCTGCGGCTTCCAGTTTCGAGGCAACGTATTCGGCGGACTTGGCGTGTCCTTCCGTTCCGGCGGCCCGGTGCCCCTCGTTCTGGTCGGCGTAACGCTGGAATGCGATCAGATGCTTTTGCACCTTGTCCGGATTGACTGCCTGGACCAGCTTCTTCGGTAGATTGTTGTCCGCTTGTGGCGCCGCGACCGCGCCTGGTGTGCTCAGCACCAGCGCCGCGCCCGCAGCTACCGCGGTTGCGGCGGCGAGCTTCCTTCTAACCGATGGCATACCGATCTCCCGGTTTCGTGGAAAGGGTCCACCGTGGCGCAGGCCGCCCCGCCGGCCGTTAGCGCCGCGATTCATGCGCCAAGACCCTATGCGAAATGCCCGATACGTCAAGGTTCCTTCGGCGGAATGTGGCCAGTGGCGAGAAAGGGCACGGATGCTTCCGCGCCTTGCGTATGCAGTGTCCACTCAGGACGGACGAAATTCGCTTTCTCCAGCAGAAACCGTTCCTCCACGACGCGCTTGTCGCGCACGACGTGCAACTGCGTGCCGTCCGGGCGGTAGCCGAGCTTGAGGCTGACGCCCCGGGACGCGGCGTTGTCGGTGAACGCCGAGGATCGCGCGGTCAGCGCGCCCAGGTGGTCGAACGCGAACATCAGCACGGCGGCCCGCATCTCGGTGCCGTAGCCCTGCCTTTGATAGGCCATGCCGAGCCAGGACCCACTGGCCACCTCTCGGGTCACCGGGAAGTTCTCCGCGGTCAGTCCCTGGACTCCGATCACCTTGCCGTCCAGCCGGACCAGGAACTGCAACCCGAAGTTGCCGTCCGCGATCGCGGCGCGCTGCTGCCAGTGATGCCGCACCGTGTTCGGCCCGAGGTCTTCCGGGCTGGCATCGGTCCACGGGTGCGCGAACGGCATCGTCCGGTCCGGGTGCACACCCTGCCGGGCGAGTGCGACCAGTTCGAGCAGACCTTCGTCGTCATCCGGGCGCAGCTCCAGCCGTGGCGTGCGGAGCACCAGGTGACGAAGGGGCCACGGGTCATACATGGCCCACATCGTCCGCCATTCCGCTGCACCACCGCCACCGGTTATACGGTGGGCACATGCGTGCGGTAACGATCAGCGAACCAGGTGGACCGGAAAAGCTGCAGTGGACCGAGGTGCCTGATCCGCAGCCAGGACCGGGTGAAGTTCTGATCGACATCGCCGCTTCCGCGGTCAACCGGGCGGACGTGTTGCAGCGCCGGGGCTTCTACCCGCCACCACCCGGGGCGCCGGAGTACCCGGGTTTGGAGTGTTCCGGGCGCATCGCCGAGCTCGGCGAGGGTGTCGAGGGCTGGTCGGTCGGGGACGAGGTGTGCGCGCTGCTCGCCGGCGGTGGCTACGCCGAGCGCGTGGCTGTTCCCGCCGCGCAGCTGTTGCCGGTGCCTGCGGATGTCGACCTCGAGGAGGCCGCCGGGTTGCCCGAGGTCGCGTGCACGGTGTGGTCCAACGTGGTCATGGTCGGCCGGCTGCAAGCCGACGAGCTGCTCCTGGTGCACGGTGGCGCGGGCGGCATCGGCACGCATGCGATCCAGGTCGGCAAGGCGCTCGGCGCACGGGTCGCGGTCACCGCGGGCACCCAGGAGCGCGTGGACAAGTGCCGGGAGCTCGGCGCCGACATCGCCATCAACTACCGCGAGGAAGACTTCGTCGAGATCGTCAAGGCCGAAGGCGGCGCGGACGTCATCCTCGACGTGATGGGCGCGAAGTACCTCGACCGCAACATCGACGCGCTGGCGTTCGACGGGCGCCTGGTGATCATCGGCATGCAGGGCGGCACGAAGGGCGAGCTCAACATCGGCAAGTTGCTCAGCAAGCGCTGCTCGGTGGCCGCGACCAACCTGCGCGCCCGGCCGGTGGACAACAAGGCCACCATCATCGCCGCCGTGCGCGAGCACCTCTGGCCGTTGATCGAGCAGGGGGCCGTGCGGCCGATCATCGGCCGGAGGGTGCCCATGTCGAACGCGGCGGAAGCGCACCGCGCGCTGGAGGACAGCCAGGTGTTCGGCAAGCTCCTGCTCACCGTCGGCTGATTCACGCGGCGGCGATCATCACGGTCGCCGCCATCGCCGCGACCAATCCGACGCCCTGAACGCGGCTGAGCCGCTCGCGCAGCACGGTCACGCTCAGGATCACGGGCACCACTGGGTACAGCGACGCCACCACGACCGCGACGGTGACCAGCTCGGACCGGGTGGCGTAGAGGAAGCAGACCAGCGCCAGCCCAGCGAGCGCCCCGGCCAGCAGTCCGCCGTAGGTGGCGCGCCGCGACCCGTCCTCGGCGACCTCGGTGTGCTTGTCCGGCACGATGACCCGGAGCACGAGCACGGTGGCGATCGAGGTGACGCGCCCGGCGACGACGGCCCACACGCCGGAGTCCGGTCCGGCCTGCGCCAACGCCAGGTACTGCAGCGCGATGCCGACACTCGCGACAAGGCCGTCGAGCACGGCGGTTCTTGCGGCATGCCCGTCGCCACCGTTGCCGCGCGAGATCACCCAGAGCGCGGGGACGGTCAGCGCGATGCCCAACCACGCGAGCAGCTCGGGACGTTCGCCGAGCACCGCCACCCCGACCAGGATCGGCAGCGCCACACCACCGACAGCGCTGGTCGGCACCACGATGGACACCGCTCCGCGACCCATGCCGCGGAACAGGAACGTCATGCCGATGGCGGTACCGACACCGGACAGACCGCCCCACGCGAGGTCGGCCCACGGCGGCATCGTCGGCGAGACGAACGGCGCGGCCAGACCGACGACCACGAAGGCACCGATCTGGCCCAGCATGGCGATGCGTAAGAACGACGCGCGCCGCGACGCAACCCCGCCGACGTAATCCGACAAGCCGTAGTTGACCGCGGAGCCCAGCGCCAGAAGTACACCCACGCCCTCACCCGATTCCGACCGCCACTAGCGACCGATCATGCCCCAGCGGTCAAGGCGCGGCGGCCAGGGAGTTCGTCGCGAGGCGGGATCCGAGCGCGGTCAAGGCACGACGGGCCAAGCGCAGCTCATAGCGGGGCTGGATCGGGCGCCGTCAAGGCGAGCGCGCCGGCGCACGCTGACCAAGTGCCCTCGAGGCGCAGCGGCGAGCATGCGGGAGCGGGAGTCGAACACGGTCAAGTGCGGCTCAGAAGCCCGGACCGTCCGCCGTCGAGGCGCAGCTCAGGCAAGCTCGTAGAGCGCCCGCACGAGCTGGTTGACCTCGAACCTGTTGGTGTAGTGCGCCAACCCGATGCGCACGGCGCCGCCGACCTCACCGACACCGAGCGCGGCGAACAGCCCGGTCGTTCCCTCGTCGGCGAACGCGCAGATTCCGCGGGACGCCAGGTGCTCGACCACCTCCGATGCCTTGCGATCGACCACGGTGAACGCCAGCGCGGGAATGCGGCGCATGGCATCGCCGATCAGCATCACGTGGCGCATCGCCCGCAGCTCGGACGTCAGCGTCGCCAGCAGGTCGGACGTGTGGTGGCGGGCCGCAGCGATCGACGCCAGCAACCGTTCCCGGCGCGACCCGGACGCCGTGTCGTCCAGCCCGGCGAGGAAGTCGATCGACGCCACCATGCCCGCCAGCAACGGATACGGATGCGCGCCCAGCTCGAGCCGAGCCGGGCCACGGGCCGCCTGGTCCAACGCCACCGAGTGGATGCGGTTCAGCAACCCAGGGTCCTTGAACACCAGCGCGCCCACCGCCGGTCCACCCCACGACAACGCGGAGACCACCATGACGTCGGCGCCGGAAGCATGGACGTCCAGCGGAACGAACGGCGTGGCATACGAGGCGTCGACGACCATCAGCGCGCCGACCCGCTGGGCGAACTCCGCCACCGTGGCGACATCCGGACGCGTGCCCACCGTGCCGGACGCCGCGGTCAACGCGACGAGCTTCGTCCGCGGCGTCACCAGCGTCTCGTACTGCCACGCGGGCAGTTCACACGTCTCGATGTCCACCTCGCCCCAACGGACCACGCCGCCGACCCGCCGGGCGGCCTCCACCCACGGAATCTGGTTCGTGGGCTCGTCCAGCCGGGACACGACGACTTCGTCGCCGAGCGTCCACACATCGCCCAGCGCCAAGGCCAACCGCCGCAACAGCACTGCCCCGCTGGGCCCCAACACCACGCCCTCAGGGTCGGCCCCGGTCAGATCGGCCACCGCACGCCGCGCGGCGTTGACGATGCTGTCCGCGCGCTGCGAAGCCGGGAAGACGCCACCGGGACTGGACACCGGAGCGCGCATGGCCGTGGCCACCGCGGAGGCCACCTGCTCCGGAACGAGCATGCCCGCGGAACCCTCGAGGTGCACCCAGCCGTCGCCGAGGGCAGGCATCAGGCCACGGATGCGGGCGATGTCGAATGGCATCCTCACCTCCGCGAATCGGCCAGGCTACCCATGAGAACACCGTACGGATGCGGCAGAGGGTTCGGCGTCCGGGGTGCCCTCTGCAACGGCGATTTCCCTGGTTACGACTACGCTCGAGAGTGGGACACCGCGGCCGGCGCGGCCGCGTTCACAGTCGACCACACGGATGGAGCACATGTCCGAGCCGAACACGCCAGAATCCGGCACGACAGGTAACGCCGAGCAGGACTCGTCACACCACGTGGTGGTTGTCGGCCCCGACGGCTCACCGGTCGGCGCCGCCAAGATCCCCGCCGAGTCCGCCGAGGAGGAGTCGGGCAACGTCGGCGACCTGGTCGAAGAACCCGCGAAGGTGATGCGGATCGGCACCATGATCAAGCAGCTGCTGGAGGAAGTGCGGGCCGCTCCGCTCGACGACGCCAGCCGCAACCGGTTGCGGGAGATCCACGAGACCTCGATCAAGGAGCTGGAAGAGGCGCTGGCGCCGGAGCTGCGCGAGGAGATGGAGCGGCTGATGGCGCCGTTCACCGAGGCCACCACGCCGTCCGACGCCGAACTGCGAGTGGCGCAGGCTCAGCTCGTCGGCTGGCTCGAGGGCCTGTTCCACGGCATTCAGACGGCGCTGTTCGCCCAGCAGATGGCCGCGCGGGTGCAGCTGGAGCAGATGCGCCGGGGCCTGCCGACCGGAGGACACGGCCACGGTCACGGCGCTGGGCACAGCGACAGCTCAGGCATCACCGGCACCGGCCAGTACCTCTGACCGGTGCCATACCGACCGGGCGGCTAGTGCAGCTTGGGTCCGTATCCGCCGTGGTTGTAGGCGAGCCGCGCGATCGAATGCATCGCGTCGTCGTCGTTGTGGTCGATCAACCGCAGCTGGGACGCCACCCGCGCTGCCGCCCGGTCGCAGAACGACCGCGCGATGAAGTTCTCCTGCCCGGAAGCCTCGACGCCCTGGTCCTCGAACAGGGCGCTCGTCCTGGCCAGCGTCGCCACCTGGGCGTAGATGTCCGTGGCGGCGTCGGCCAGCCGTTTCTGGTGCCGCTGCCGCGAGCGCACGTCCTTGCCGTAGCGGCGCAACAGTGACTCCACCGACGCGCGCAATTTCTTGGCCTGACCGGACACCGCGTCCGCCTGTTCGGTCAATGCCGGGTGCACGGACTCCAGGGCGGCGGGGCGCAGCCGCCTGCTCAGCTGGCCGCGGACGAACTCGGCGATCGTGCCGATGGACTTGATCGGGTCGGACAGGTTGATGCCGCGGAGGTCGTCGAACTCCTCGGCAACCACCTTCAGCCCGTTGAGCGCGATGAACGCGCGCAGCACGTCGTTGGCGCCCTCGAAGATCGGGAAGATCCGGGTGTCCCGCAGCGACTTGGCGATCGGTGAGTCGGCCATGAACGCCTGCCCGCCCAGCAGCTGGAAGACCCGGTTGACCGCGTACCAGTTGAACTCGGTGGCGGCGACCTTCGACATCGCCGACTCCAGCGAGTAGTCCGCCACCCCGGCGTCCACCAGCCCGGTGGTCAGATACGCCAGCGATTCCAACCCGTACAGGTAGCTGACCATCCAGGCGATCTTGTCCTCGACCAGCTCGAAATCGGCCAGTGGGACGCCGAACTGCTCGCGCTCGCTCGTGTGCTCGATGGCCTGTCTGAGCAGCGCCTTCGTGCCGCCGACCACGCCGGTGCCCAGCGACATGCGGCCGTTGTTGAGCGTGGCCATGGCGATCCGGAAACCGTCGCCCGGCTCGCCGAGCACGTTCTCCTTCGGCACCCGCACGTCGTTGAACGTCAGCTTGCGCAGGTCGTTGCCGCGCAGACCGAGGGTGTCGAAGCGGTGCGGTGCCTCGAACCCGTCCATGCCCTTCTCCAGGATGAGCGCCACGTGCCCGTTGTCGCACCGGGCGAAGACGCACACGACGTCCTTGGCGCCGTTGCCGATCCACCGCTTCTCCCCGTTGAGCACGAACGAGCCGTCCGCCTGCTTCTCGGCGTAGGACTCCACGTGGTAGGCGTCCGACCCGGCGTTGGGTTCGGTCAATCCGAACCCGGCGAGCTTGCGTCCGGCCGCCAGATCGGGCAGGAAGCGGGCCTTCTGCTCGTCGGTGCCGAACATGTGGATGGGCTTCATCCCGATGGACTGGTGCACGCCCATCACCACCGACAGCGTGGCGTCGATCCCGCCGAACTCCTCCATCACCCGGCAGTAGCCGGTCTGGGACAGCCCCTGGCCGCCGTACTCCGGCGAGACGTACAGCCCGAGGAGGCCGCGCTCGCCGAGACCACGGATGATCTCGTCGCCGACCCAGCGCTCCTGCTCCACCCGCCACGGGTCGTAGTGCTCGCCGAGGAACTCCTGCGCGGTGCCGACCAGCTCGTGCACCTTCTTGGACTCGTCGCGGCTCAGCCGGGGATACGGGAACACCAGCTCATCGGGCAGTTCCCCGGCGAACATCGCCTTGGTGAACGACGACGCGCTCTCGTGAGTTGGCTTGGTGGGTTCGGTCATCAGCCCATTGAACCGCCGACCACCCCGTTTCGCTGGCTGAAGCATCCGGGTGAGCTACGTCCCCGGTCGGGTCAGTCGCCGATCGTCACCCAGGTACGCTCGTCCACCGTGCAGGCGACAATCCCAGCTCAACCGGACCCACCGGTGGCGCCACGGCGCAGCTGGGCCCGGGCGATCGCGGACATCCGCGACGGCCTGCGTGACCGCGAGCTGTGGAGCCACCTGGCCTGGCAGGACATCAAGCAGCGGTACCGCCGCTCGGTGCTCGGGCCGCTGTGGATCACGCTGTCCATGGGCGTGACCGCCATCGGCCTCGGGTTGTTGTACTCGCAGCTGTTCGGCGCGGAGATCGGCACGTTCCTGCCGTATCTGACCGTCGGCTTCATCGTCTGGAACTTCGTCATCGGCTGCATGACCGAAGGCGCGGAGACGTTCATCCACAACGAGGGTCTGATCAAGCATCTGCCCGCACCGCTGTCGGTGTACGCGCTGCGCACCGTGTACCGGCTGACGATCATGTTCGCGCACAACCTGATCGTCTACGCGTTCATCGTGGTCATCTTCTTCGGCGACCTGTCGCAGCCGTACCAGATCATCGAGGCCCAGCCGGGCGACTTCGAGTGGTGGCATCCGGGACTGAGCTGGTCGGCGTTGCTGGCCATCCCCGCGTTCGTGATGCTGGTGGTCAACGGCGCTTGGGTGACCCTGTTGTTCGGCATCGTCTCCACCCGTTTCCGGGACATCCCGCAACTGATCGCCGCGCTGTCCAGCTTGCTGTTCTTCATGACGCCGATCGTGTGGTCGGCCGACATCCTGTACCAGAAGTTCGGCAACGTGGCGGGCTGGCGAGCCCTGGTCACCGACCTCAACCCGCTCTACCACTTCGTCGAGCTGCTGCGCGCGCCGATGATCGGCAACCAGCAGTCGTGGACGCACTGGGTGGTGG
Source organism: Thermocrispum municipale DSM 44069 (assembly GCF_000427825.1). Taxonomy (GTDB): domain Bacteria; phylum Actinomycetota; class Actinomycetes; order Mycobacteriales; family Pseudonocardiaceae; genus Thermocrispum; species Thermocrispum municipale. Next base: position 144,185 of record NZ_KE386593.1, read on the forward strand.
TCGGGCTGATCACCGTCGTCGGCTGGTCCCTGACGCTGCTGGCGCTGCGCAACTACCGATCCCGCGTCTCGTACTGGGTGTGAGCGACAGATGGTGAGCATCGAACTCAACCGGGCCTACGTCGACTTCCCGATCTTCGACGCGAAGTCCCGCTCGCTGAAGAAGCGGGTGCTCGGCAAGGTCGGCGGGCGGATCGGCACGGAAGCCAAGGTGCCGGTCATCGAGGCGCTGCAGGACATCACGCTGTCGCTGTCCGAAGGCGACCGGGTGGGACTGGTCGGACACAACGGCGCGGGCAAGTCGACCCTGTTGCGGCTGCTGGCCGGGATCTACGAGCCGACCAGGGGAACCTCGCGCATCGAGGGCAAGGTGGCTCCGGTGTTCGACCTCGGCGTCGGCATGGACCCGGAGATCTCCGGGTACGAGAACATCATCATCCGCGGGCTGTTCCTGGGCATGTCCCGGCGGCAGATGGAGAAGCGGGTGGACGACATCGCCGAGTTCACCGAGCTCGGCGACTATCTGCAGATGCCGTTGCGCACGTACTCGACGGGTATGCGGGTGCGGTTGGCGCTGGGCGTGGTGACGTCGATCGACCCGGAGATCCTGCTGCTGGACGAGGGCATCGGCGCTGTGGACGCGGCGTTTCTGAACAAGGCGCGCGACCGGCTGGTCGACCTGGTCCGGCGGTCCGGTCTGCTGGTGTTCGCCTCCCACCAGGACGACCTGCTGCTCGAGCTGTGCACCTCGGCGGTGTGGATGGACGAGGGTCACTTGAAGATGCAGGGCCCGCTGCGTGAGGTCATCACCGCCTACAAGGGCAACGACCCGTTCGAGAACATTTCCGGCGAGACGGCCGAACGGCTCGGCGTGCGGTAGCACTCCGCGGGGTGAAACCAAACTCGGCGCATCACCGAAGGCAATAGTTGCCCGCTGAATTCACGGTGCGCAGGCCATCGGTGGTGATCAACACGAACGAGCGCGCGGACGACTCGCACGGCGTGGAACGCATCGTCGCCCTGTCCGACGGTGTCTTCGCCATCGCCCTCACACTGCTCGCGTTGCCGCTGGTGGATGCGGAGATCCAGCCCGACGACGTGGCGGGCAGCCTGCTCGAACTCGTCCCGCAGCTGGTGGCGTTCGCGCTGAGCTTCGTGGTCATCGGCCGCTACTGGCGCGTGCATCACCGCATGTTCGAGCGCATCGAGCGGGCCGACGGCACCGTGGTCGGGCTGAGCCTGTTGTTCCTGTTCTGGGTGGCGCTGCTGCCGTTCCCCACGGCGGTGCTGGGTGACCACGGCGACACCCCGGCTGGCGTGATCCTCTACGCCGCCACGATCATCCTGACCGGACTCAGCTCGACCGTGTTGTGGTGGTACGCGGCGGTGGGCAGGCCCCGGCTGCGCGACGGCGCCCGCCCGCTGATTCGCCAGGACCTCGACCCCGACATCATTCAGCGGAGCCTGGCCGGAGGCACCGCGGTCGTCACCGGGTTCATCCCGTCGATCCCGCTGGCGTTCGTCGATCCGGCCGCGGCGGAGTTGTCGTGGCTGCTGGTGATTCCGATGGGGCACCTGCTCGATCGGGCCGCCCAGCGGCGCGCGGCCCGCGCCGGCTGACGCTCGGACCCCACCCCGGGCTGACGCTCGGGTCCCGCCGGCCGAGGCGCTCGGGTCCCCCCGCCAACTCCCGCGGCGGCTTTCCCGTGGCCACATGGCCGGCCCGCGCTGCGCGAGAACGCGTCGGCTCGAGCCCGCGGACCTCGTGTCTCAGTCGTCGTCCCGGCCCCGCATGAGCGCCTCGAGCCCAGCGATGATCGTCTGCAGGCCGAACTCGAAATCCTCGTCCGTGGAGTCGGTGTCCTCGTCGTCGAAGACCCCTTCCTGCAAGGCCCGGTGCAGCGCCGGGTGGTCGTCGGCCGTGGTCAGCTCGCGCAGGAAGGCGCCGTAGTTGGCCAGCACCATGGCCCGGTCGGTGTTCGCTTCGGCCGCCCTGATGTCCGCGTTCAGCTGGACGTCGCTGCGCACGTGCGTGCTGACCAGCAGCACCGCTCCGACCTTCTCCCCCTCGGCGAGTGCCGTGCCCGCCAGGGCCTCGAGTCCGGCTTCGAACCATGCCACGTTGTTCGGCGTGATCGGCGGTCCACCGATCGGCACCCGCACCATCCACGGATAGCGCTGGAACACCTCGCGGTGCGCCCACGCCCACGCCCGCAGCCGCTCGCGCCAGTCGTCGCTGGTGAACCGCGGCGGACTCTCCAGCGGCAGGTCCGTCATGAGCATCAACAGCTCGTCCTTGGAGGACACATGCCGGTACAGCGCCATCGGTGACGATCCGAGCTCGGTGGCCACCCGGTTCATCGAGACCGCGTCCAGCCCCTCCTTGTTCGCCACTCGGACGGCGGCGTCCACGATCCGTTCGACGTTCAGCGTGGGACGCGGTCCCCGTCCGGATGACGCGCGTCTGCCCCAGGCGAGCTCGACGCTCGAGGGAAGTTCCGGCCGTTGCTCGTCCGCCATGTGTCTCCGACCCGTCGCAGTTGACTCCTCATCCTAAAACTGCGTATGGTTTACGCAAAAGCGTATGGTATACGCAGTTAGGAGCATCCCGTGACGAGAAGACCGGCCGTAGTGGCCCACGGACTGAAGAAGTCGTACGGCGACGTGCGCGTGCTGCGCGGCGTCGACCTCGAAGTCGAACAAGGCAGCGTCTTCGCCCTGCTCGGCCCGAACGGTGCGGGCAAGACCACGACGGTGAAGATCCTGTCGACGCTGCTGCCACCCGACGCCGGAAGAGCGTGGGTGGCGGGCTTCGACATCCTGCGCGAACGCACCCGGGTCCGCCGCAGCATCAGCCTCACCGGGCAGTACGCCGCGGTCGACGAGGAACAGACCGGCGCGGAGAATCTGCAGATGATGGCCCGGTTGCGGGGCTATGCACGGCGCGCGGCGCGGGCCCGTGCCACGACCCTGCTGCAGCAGTTCGACCTGACCGAGGCGGCCGAGCGGCGGGTGCGCACCTACTCAGGAGGCATGCGGCGTCGCCTGGACCTGGCCGCCAGCCTGGTCACCGAACCGTCCGTGCTGTTTCTGGACGAGCCGACCACCGGCCTCGACCCACGCAGCCGCCTCGCCCTGTGGCGCGTGATCAAGGACCTGGTGGCGCGCGGCGTGACCGTCGTGCTGACCACCCAGTACCTCGAGGAAGCCGACGAGCTGGCCGACCGCATCGCGGTGATCGACCACGGCACGATCGTCGCCTCGGGCACCGCCGACGAGCTCAAACGCCAGGTGGCCGAAACCCGCCTGGACGTCACGTTCGCCGATCCGGCGAGCTATGCGGCGGCCGTCGGGAAACTCGCCGGCCTTGTGGTCTCCACCGAACCGGACGAGCTGCGGCTGGTCACCGCCACCGACGGCAGCGCCGCGCACATTCGCTCGCTGCTGGACGAAGTCGACCCGAGCGGCACGGCCATCGCCCATTTCCGCACGCGCACCGCCACGCTCGACGACGTCTTCCTCGCGCTCACCGGTCGGCCCGCTCAACCGCACGACACGAAGGAACCCGCCCATGTCTGAACTCACCGCACCAGCCCCGTCCCGGATCGCCGACTGGTCCACCATGGCGGCCAGGAGCATGCGCCTGACCAGCAGAAACTCCGAGGCGATCCTGACATCGCTGATGTTGCCGGTCATGTTGATGCTGCTGTTCGTCTACCTGTTCGGCGGCGCCATCAACACCGGCACGGCCTACGTGACCTACGTGGTGCCCGGCGTGCTGCTGCTCTGCGCGGGCTTCGGCGCGTCGATGACGGCGCAGACCGTCAGCCACGACATGTCGTCGGGGGCCATCGACCGGTTCCGCTCGATGGACGTCTCGGGTGCCGCCGTGCTGGCCGGCCACGTGGTCGCCAGCGTGGCCCGCAACATCCTCTCCACGGCGCTGGTCCTGGCGGTGGCTTTCGTCATCGGTTTCCGACCGCACGCCGACGCCCAGGACTGGGTACTGGCGGCCGGCGTGCTGCTCATGTTCATCCTCGCCATGTCCGCGGTGGCGGCGATGGTCGGTCTGCTGACCCGTACCCCGGAAGGCGCCAGCGGATTCAGCTTCTTCATGACCTTCCTGCCCTACCCGAGCAGCGCGTTCGTGCCGGTCGACACCATGCCGGGCTGGGTGCAGGGCTTCGCCGAGAATCAGCCCGTCACGCCCATCATCGAGACGCTGCGAGCACTGCTGCTCGGCACGCCTGCCGGGTCGAACCCGCTGTTGGCGGCCGCCTGGTGCGGCGGGATCTTCGTGGTCTCGGTGCTACTTGCCCGGGTGCTGTTCCGGCGTCGCGTGAGCTGACCTCACGCGCTCTGGGGGACCTCCTGCTCGGCGAAGGCCACAAGCTGTTCGACGTAAAGATCCAGCACGGCGAGGGTCGCGCTGGTGTCCCGGTCGACGATCCACGCAAGCGTCACGCCGTCGACGGCGCTCTGCACCTTGCGGGCCAGGACGTCGAGCGGGACGGTCCAGCGGACACCGGCTGCCTGGGCCACGGCGGCCAAGAAAGCTCGCGCGTACTCCAGATGTAGCTCGTACTGTCGACGCGCAACGCCCGCCAACGCCGGATTTCGCAACGCGTACTGGGTCAGTTCGTAGGTCAGCTGATGCTCCGCGGGGAACTGCTCGACGCGGGCCCAGTACTCGCGCAGCGCGGCGCGCACCATCTCCTCGAACCCGAGCTGCGGATCCACCGAGTCCAACACCGCCCGCAGATGCCGCTCGTGCAGCGTCTCGATGACCCGCAGCAGCATGTCTTCCTTGGACTTGAAGCAGTAGTGGAACAGGCCGAGGTGGACGCCCGCTTCGGTGACGATGGCCCGGGTGGTCGCCTTGGCGATGCCGTCCCGGGCCATCACGGTGATGGCCGCGTCGACGAGCTCTCGACGCCGCACGTCGACCGGCACCCTGGACATGCGCACTACGCTACGCAGCCGCTCGACCGAGTCAAGCGTCCAAGACGCCGTCAGGCCAGCTGCCGTTGGAAGGCCAACTCGGCGTGCTGGGCCGACGGGTCGACGGTGTAGACGCGCAGGCCGACCGAGCTGCTGGTGATGTCCAGCAGCATGAAGCCGAGGGTGTCGAACCGCTGGAAGTACGCCTCGTTGGTGCCACCGCCGTGGCTCGAGGTCTTGCCCGCCGCGCCGCTGACGACCTGGATCGTGCCCTTGGTGGCGGGCGTCGGCTTGAGCACCTGCAGCGTGTGGTCGTGGCCGGCCAGCATGAACTGCGCGCGGCCGAGCACGACGTCGTCGAAGAACTTCTTCACATAGGCGCCGTTGGCGTGCGGCAGCAGTGCGGGCACACCGTCGTAGGCGCCGGCGTTGCCGTGCGAACCGTTGCTCAGATACGGGTAGTGGTTGCAGACGAACTTCCATTTGGCCCGCGAGTTGGCCAGGCCGTTCTCCAGCCACTCTCGCTGTTTACGCATGTAGGGGCCGTAGGGCGCCCAGTAGAGCAGTTTCGGCAGGTACGCGGTGAGCGGGTTGAGGTCGAGCACGAAGAACTCCGCGACCGGATCGTCCTCGGGCAGCGCCACCGAGTAGTACCGCGACGGCATCCACCAGCGCGGCGAGCGTTCGTGATAGCCGACCTCGTTGTTGCCGCGCAACAGCCAGCTGCCGTCGCCGGGGATCAGCAGGCTGTTGTCGTGGTTGCCCAGCGCCATGAGCCACGGCACGTCCAGCCCGGCGTTGGGTCGCTCGAACTTCTCGGCGAATTCGTCGTCGTCCGGGGTCTCCGGGCCGTTTTCGTAGATGTTGTCGCCCAGGCCCAGCGCCAGGGAGAGCCGTTCCTCGGCGAGCACTCGACGAGCAGCTTCGGTGACCGCGTACTGCGAAGCCGATCCGGTTCCGGCGTCCCCGGTGACCAGCACGGTCAGTTCCGATGTGGTCGGGAACGGGAATTTGGTGACCGTGTCGGCGCGCGCCACGCCGGGCACCAGCAGAGCCCCCGCGGCGGCGGCACCGACGAGCGCGCTGCGCCTGCTGAACTCAGTCATCACAGACCTCCGGTGGACGATGGCGGAATCTTGCTATGCGCAGCGGCCCCGGTCCAGTACCCGCCGCGTTGACTTGGTCAGTTGTCCGAGTCAAGATGGACCTCCCGTCACCAGGGAGGTCTCATGTCGCTCACGGCATCCCACGCCACCGAGGTACTGGAATCGTTCAACCCGGCCACGGGCGAGGTCGTCGGCACATATCCGGTGCACGACGAGCAGGCGGTGCAGGATGCCGTTGCGCGGGCGCGCGAGGCGGCGCGCTGGTGGTCCGGGCTCGGCTACGACGAGCGGAAGAACAGACTGCTGGCGTGGAAGCGCGTCATCGTGCGACGCATCGACGAGCTGGCCCGGCTGATGCACTCCGAGACGGGCAAGCCTGCCGATGACGCGCGCCTGGAGACCATCGGCGCGATCGAGCACATCGACTGGGCGGCCAAGAACGCGCGCAAGGTGCTGGGTCCGCGCAAGGTGCGGCCCGGGGCGTTGGCGATGAACCTCGCCGCCAGCGTGCAGTACCAGCCGCTGGGCGTGGTGGGCGTGATCGGCCCGTGGAACTACCCGATCCTCACCCCGGTCGGCTCGATCGCGTACGCCCTGGCTGCCGGGAACACCGTGGTGTTCAAGCCGAGCGAGCACTCGCCGGGTGTGGGCACGTGGATCGCCGACACGTTCGCCGAGGCGGTGCCGGAGCAGCCTGTGCTGCAAGTGATCACCGGGTTCGGGCCGACCGGTGCGGCGCTGTGCCGCAGCGGCGTGGACAAGCTGGCGTTCACCGGGTCGACGGCGACCGGCAAGAAGGTCATGGCCGCGTGTGCGGAGACGCTGACCCCGGTGATCGTCGAAGCAGGCGGCAAGGACGCGGTCATCGTGGCCGACGACGCCGACATCGAGGCGGCCGCGGAGGCTGTGGCGTTCGGCGCCATGGGCAACGCCGGGCAGACGTGTGTGGGCATCGAGCGTGCCTACGTCACCGAGCGGGTCTTTGACGCGTTCGTGGACCGGGTCGCCAAGATCGCCGCGGAGATCAAGGTGGGCGCGCAGGAGGACGCGCAGCTCGGCCCGATCACCATGCCGAGCCAGGTGGAGGTCATCCGCAAGCACATCACCGATGCGGTCGAACGCGGCGGCAAGGCCGTGGTCGGCGGGCCGGAGTCGGTGCGGCCGCCGTTCGTGCACCCGGTGGTGCTGACCGACGTGCCGGAGGACTCCGAGTCGATGACCGAGGAGACGTTCGGTCCGACCATCACCATCAACCGGGTCCGTGATCTCGACGAGGCGGTGGAGAAGGCCAACGCCACCCGCTACGGCCTGGGCTCGGCGGTCTACACCGGGTCGAAGGAGAAGGCCATGGACATCGCCGCGCGGCTGCGCAGCGGCATGACCTCGATCAACTCGGTGCAGACGTTCGCGATGGTCGGCGCGCTGCCGTTCGGCGGGCGCGGCGACTCCGGCTTCGGGCGGATTCACGGCCCCGACGGCCTGCGGGAGTTCGCCGCGGCCAAGTCGATCGCGCGGCAGAAGTACCGCATGCCGCTGCCGCTGCTGTCGTTCGCGCGCAGGCCGCGACACATGAAGCTGGTCATGCGCCTGGTGCGGCTGCTGCACGGCCGGTGAGTCAGCGGCCCTGCGCCCGTTCCCACATCTGCAGGTAGGCCTCGGCGCCGTTGACCATGTCGGCGACGAACTCCTCGGCGTCCTCGCCTGCTTCCAGCCGCACGGCCTCCAGCCAGTCCGGCGTGAGGCCTTCGTGGGCGAGACCGTCGGCGTTGAAGTCCCAGGTCTTGTCGCCCCAGACCTGCTTGTCCAGCTTGGCCTTGCCGTCGTAGGAGGTGAACGGGTACTCGATCTGCGGGCTTTCCCCCGCCTTGGGCAGGCTCAGGTGCAGGCCGTTCTGGTCGAGCCCGAAGCCGAAGCCGAACTGGTAGCGCTCGTCGGCGGCGGCCTTGACCTTGCGCCAGATGTCGACGGTGTGGCCGTGCGGCTCGACGATCGGCGTGATCATGCCGCCGAGCTTGGTCACGCGCTCGTAGTAGCCCTGGTCCGTCCAGTCGTGCGCGGAGATGACCGCGCTGTAGTTGTTCTCCTCGAGCACCTTCAGCGTCTCGTCGGCGGCCTTGACGCTCTGGTGGTCCAGCTCGACGATCATGCCGCGCTCCATCATCCCTTCCAGGGCGTGTTTGCCCAGGTCGGTCAGGCCGAGTTTGTTGCAGTGCGGCGCTTTCGGGTAGATCGGCAGCGTGACCGGGTCGACCACGCCGGCGAGTTTGCTCCACAGCAGTGCGAGCACGCCGGCGTCGGCGGGCGGGATGGTGTTGTCGTGGTGCGGGCCCGTGCAGGTCTCGGCTTGCCAGAACTGGCCGGTGGTCACGAAGTTGCCGAGGTTCACCACCAGGCCGTTGGTGCCGGAGTCGAACCGGACACCGCACAGCGCGTTGTCGTACTTGTGGCAGAGGAACATGCTGCGCACGCCGAGGTCGTAGACCTCGTCCAGCCCGCGGTCGATGTCTTCCTCGGTGCACTGGGGCTTGCCGAGGTAGCGCGAGCAACCGAACGGCTCGGAGGTCTCGATACCCAGGACGACGGCCATCTTGCCCTGCGCGATGACCTCGCGGGCGTGCTGCGGGCTGTCGACGATGCGGTACCAGCCCTTGCCGGGGCCGCCTGACTTCTCGTCGACGTAGGCCTCGAAGGCGCGGGCTTCCTCGGCTTGGGCGCGGATGGCATCCATCTCGTCGCACGAGGCGCGGCGCGGCGTGTAGATCAGGCAGAGGCCGCGGTTGGTGACCAGGTGGTCGACGTAAAGCCGAACGCCGGCACGCCAGGCGCGTTCGATGCCCTTGTAGTAGGTGGCGTTGTGGGTGGCCGAGTCGGGCCGCGGCCAGTCCTGGAACGTTGGCCAGCCGGTCGTGCTGTGCGGGGTCAACAGCGCTTGGCCGCTGGCCAGCTGCTCGAACCACGCCGGGATGCCCGCGGGCGAGTGCTCCGGGCAGTCGACCATCGCCTTGGTGATGCCCTCGACGTCGAACGTCTTGCCGCAGAACGGTCCTTGCCCGAAGCCCTTGTACGACCAGTGGTGGTTGTGCGACTGGAACAGCCCGCGTACCGGCTTGCCCGCCTCGTTGTCGTCGAACGCGAAGCCTTCGACGTTGACCTCGGCCTCGGGCTGATCGCTCGCGGTCGCCGTCGGCTGGGTCGCCGGGCTGAGGTTCAGGGCACCGACGACCGCAGCGGTGAAGGTGAGCGCGGCGGCGATACGAATGCGGGCGGTCAGACGTACGGACACGGGGCACCTCGCAGCTCCGGCAGCCGAACAGGGAAACGTGAGATTAGTTCACGATTTCTCCGGCCGCCAGGGCTGCGGAAGAAGAACCCACCTTTCGTCGTATTGCCGGAGTCAGGCCACCGCGGAGAAGTGCGCGGCATCGCCGATGCGCGGCGTACTGCGGACGCCGTCGACACTCACCGGGACGTCGCCGGCGATCGTGACCCGGTGCAGGCGGCGCGGCTCGTCGTAGTCCGCGACGCCGTAGTGCTGCGTCGAGCGGTTGTCCCAGACCGCGACGTCTCCCGGTTGCCAGGTCCAGCGCACGGTGTTTTCGAGCTGAGCCACGCGGGCCTGCAGCAGCTCGAAGATCGCCGAGGACTCGGCGGTGGTCAGGCCGACCAGGCGCTTGACGAAGCAGCCCAGCAGAAGGGCGCGCTCGCCCGTTTCGGGATGCACGCGGACCACGGGGTGTTCGGTTTCGTAGACGTCCTGGCGGAATTCCTCGGTGTAGGCCTGCTCCTTGACGTCGATGCCACCGATGCGGATCTGGTCGACGTGCGAGACGTAGTCGTAGCGGTTGGTGTGCACCGCCCAGAGCTTGTCGGCGAGCGCTTTCAGCGACGGCGGCAGGTTGTTGTAGGCGGTGACGGTGTTGGCCCACGTGGTGTTGCCGCCGTAGCTGGGCAGCGTGACCGGGCGCAGGACGCTGATCGCCGGGATGCGGTCGACGAACGTGACATCGGTATGCCAGGCGTTCGCTTTCCCGTGCTCGGCGTCGATCGCCAGCACGTGGCCTTGCCCCGCGCTGCGGACCGTCGGATGCGGTCGAGTCAGCGGCCCGAGCAGGCGGGCGAAGGCCTGCTGGCCGGCGTCGTCGAGGTGGTGCTGGTCGCGGAAGAAGATGACCTTGCGCTCGAGCAGCGTCTGGCGGATGAACGCGACGGTGTCCGGATCGAGGTCGCCGCCAAGACGCACGCCCTCGATCCGGGCACCGATGTTCGCGCCCAGCTTGTGCGCGGTGATTGCGGTCGCTGCTGTGGGCGCGGCCATCGAGACTCCTCCCAGCGGTCGGCACGTGCGCCCAACGCTAGACATCTCACCGCGCTATGGAAGTGGTATCCATATTGTGGAATGCTCTGGCGTCAGCCCAGGTGTCGTTTCGCCGCGCCGAAGATCTCGTTGAACGTGCGGGCGAAGGTCCCCTTGGTCAACTGGGCCACGAACTTCCCACCGGCGCTGGGTGGCAGGTCGAACGCGCACTCCCACCGCGCCCGCGATCCGTCCTCCGTCGGCGTCACCGTGATCAGGCCGCCCAGGTGCTGCATCGGCGGGAACGAACGGACGATCTGATACCCGTAGCGGTACGGCCGCTCGCACTCGACGATGTCCTCACGGAACCACGCACCGAGCGCCAGGACCTCGCGCCGCGCACCCTTGCCCCACACATAGTCCTCGCCGTCGCGGGTCCGCCGCACACGCAACACAGCTTTCGCGTACATGAGGTTGTTGCCGTCGGTGACCCAGTCGAAAACTGCCTCCGGCGAGGCCTTGAAGTCCCGCTCGACAGACAGCGCAACCATGGGATCTGCAGCGCTCATCGAATCCCCCTCTCGAATCGAGACCCCAGGCCGGGAGCGTACGCGCCCAGCATGAAGATCGCACCCCAACAGCCGGTACGCTCACAACACGCGCGGCCGGCACCGGTACGCTGAGCGGCGAGGGTCGTTAGCTCAATTGGTAGAGCTGCGGACTTTTAATCCGTAGGTTCCGGGTTCGAGCCCCGGGCGACCCACCAAAACCCCAGGTCAGAGACCTACGACTCCCCGTCGGTCTCGTCAACTGCACCTTTACTGCCCCTAAATTCGCCACACCATAGGTGCGGTGACAGCATCGGTACCCAGCCCTTCGGTTGCCGCCCCACCCGTTCTTCCTCGCGGCGTGCGCGAACGGCAGCCTTGGTTACGCTGAGCCGACTGGGAGCGCGCAGACGAAGGGTGGCCCGATGCAACCGCAACCCGGCTGGTACCCGGACCCGACGGGCAGGAACCAGCTCCGCTACTGGGACGGCGGGCAGTGGACGACGAGCATCGCCAACAACGGCGTAGTGGGCGACGAAACTCAGCCAAACCAAAGCCATCCGATGGCCGGCAACATGCCCGCGCAGCAGCAAGCACCGGCACAGGCCGGCTATACCTACCAGGCTCAGCAGCAAGCACCCACGCAACCCGGTAACCCATACGCCCAGCAACAACCGTCGCAGCAGGGGCCGGGCGGCCAACACACACCGCACCCCTCGGCGGGCGGCCAACACACACCGCATCCCTCGGCGAGTAGTCAGCACGCCCAACAACCTGCGCCCGGCGGTCAATACACGCCTCAGCCGCAGCCCACCTCGGGCGGCCAATACCCGCAGCAGCAACCACCCGGCCAGCACGCCCCACACCAACCAGCGCCGGGCCCGTACACACCCCAACCACAGCAGCCGTCGACCGGCAACCAACACACAACCCAGCCGCCGCAGCCGTCGACGGGGAACCAAACCGCACCACAGCAGCCAGAAGCGCCGGGCAACGCCTACGCCCCGCAACAGCAGCAGGGCAGCGCCTTCGCGCGGCAGTCTGACGCAGCGCCCCCACGGCAGGCCACCGTCGGTCCGCACGAGAATGCCCCGCACGGGCCGATCGTCCAGCTCTCGCAGCCCATCCAGAACATCACGCAGCAGCCGATCGACCAAAACGCTCTGCACGGAATCTTGGCCGAGGCAGGCGTTCAGCCCCGTTCGGGAGACGGCACGCGCACCGGCGAACCGGTCCTCGTGGTGGAGCAAACGTCCATGGACGCCACCTCCGGCTACCGGTACGACATCTACTCCTCCAGCGGCCAGCTGCTCGGCATCTGCGTCGAGGACGTCACCCCGATCTCGACCGACGCCTCATGGGGCGCGATGGTGCAGCACAACGCTGCCGATCGCATGGAAATCTGCGATCCACAGGGCAATGTCGCGGAGCAGTTCACTCACCGCAAAGAGAAGGGCAAGAGCGCCGTCAGTCTGAACGAACTGACCGGGACCGTCTTCGGCGAGGTCAAGCAGGAGAACGTCCTCGGCAAACTCCGCCTGTCGCTCACCGGGAGAACCGGCCCCGCTCCCGACCTCCACCCACTGGGCCAACTGCAGGCAACAGACATGAAGGCGTCCCGGTTCGCCATCAACGACGCCGCCGGCACCCAGATCGGCCAGATGATCAAGATCGGCAGATACGCCAAGTGGCGCCCGCTCATTCGCGATGCCAAAGCGCACGGCCTTTACGTCGTCGAGCTGACAGCACAGCAGCCCTACGTGCTGGCCAGCATGATCTCCGTCCTGCCGGTCGTCGTGGACCTCGTCCTCAACCCGAATCCAGCCGGCTACCGGTCGTTGGGGCGCTAGGTCTCTGTCTCACCGACCCGCTGCGCTGCCCAGCCAGCTCTCCAGCCCGCACCCGCACCAACTGCTGGACGATCAACGCCGCGCGCGACGGCTGACTGTCCGCACGCTGCGTCAAACACAGCCGCACCGGCTCCGCCGCCCGTAACGGAATCCAGCGCAAATCGGGAATGTCGGCCGACGTGTCGAAATGCGCGAGGACACCGACTCCCGCGCCATGCCCGACCATGACCTTCACCGTGCGCGCCGACATCGCCTGCACCACCACGTTCGGGCTCGCCACGTTGCGATGCAGCATCTCCCACAGCACCGTGCCCGCGCGCATCGTCACGACGGGTCGACCCTCCAGGTCGTCCCACGACACCGAATCCTTCTCCGCCAGCGGGTGGTCGACCCGCGCGCACACCCCGAGTGGGCTCGACACCAGCGGGATCCGCCGCAACCCCGGCGAGCTGCGTCAGGGCCTGGAGTGGATCCGTCAACTCCTGGCGGGCGACCCGAACACGGCGAGCCCACTGCTGGTCGCCGCACTGCCCGACACCGCGTCGGTGCGACGCAAGCTGGTGGCATTGCGCGACGAGGCCCGCAAGGAACTCTGATCGGACCCACCGAACGGGTGCACTATTTAGACACTTTGTCTGTTTTGGTAATAATCCGTTCGGCGGCCACGACTACGCGGCCGTGAGAAAGATCCGCGCACTGAGCGTCGTCACCTGCAGCCTGCTCGTCCTCGGCTCGGCGCCCGCGCAGCCGGCCATGGCCGACTACGCCACCGAGGCTCACGACAAGTTCGCCGGGCGGTCACGCACCTACCTGGCGTACAAGGACGACACCGGCTCGATCTTCGAAGTCCGGTTCACCGCATCGCAGCCCGGCGAGCAGCGACGGCTGCGCGGCCAGCTCGAACTCATCGCCCCGAAATCCATCTCCGACGACATGGTGGTCGCCCGGCACGCGATCAAGTGCGGGCCGGCGCAGGTCAACGTCGAGGAGTACGAGCAGGTCTACGGCGTCCGCAACATCCTGCGCGGACAGACCTACATCCAGAAACCGCGCTGGACGTACACGGCACCGGAGCCGGGCGAGTACCGCTGCTTCCTGTGGCTGGGCACCGGGCGTCCCCGCCCGTCGGGCAAGAAGACCTCGTCGAACATCCTCAAAGTCGGCTGGAAGTCCCACCTGGAAGCCACCGAGCCGCTGAACCCGGCGTCGGCCCAGTCCTTCGACCCGAACGTTCCCTCGCGCCGGCTGATCAAAGGCAAGGCCGCCGACGAGAACGTGCTCACTTGGACCGCACCCGCATCGGTCACCAGCTTCAGCGCCTCCGGTGACACTTACCTCACCACCTGCACGGCCGTCTCCGGCAGCACCGACCCGGTCACCGGCAAACGCTTGTGCGAGGGCTACGCGAAGCTGTACGGCAGCGACATCAACACCCGGCTCGTGGTCGGCCAGCTCCGCTCGGACGGCTCCGGCTACTGCGCGCTGCATTACTCCCCGAGCAAGAGCGGGCGAAAGACCCACATCAACCGGGACATCCACCATGTCGTGCTGAACCACTCGAAGGCGATCCCGGTGAAGACCGGGAGCGGCTGCGGACGAACATTCCGGATCAAGGTCCTGGTCAAGAACGTCGCCGGCGCCGCAATCGTCGTGCACCGGCAAGGCACGCTCACGTCGGCCATCCCACCGAAGTAGCAGGCTGGACCGACTCGCAAGCAGCGCTCCAGCAGGTCGACGTAGCCGCCGGCGGCATCGTGCGCACGAACCCCTCGGCTATTCCGCCGAACGAGCGGGCTCCTCGTGCTTCTCCCGGAACACCACCAGCTTGAGCATCACGAAGTTGATGGTGGTGGCCGCACCCTGGGAGATCACCCAGGCCAGCGTGCTCTGCCAGGCGGCCTCCGGCAGCACCAGCAGCATCAGCCGGTTCACGCCGACGGCGATGAAGAACGTGGTGCCGTACAGCAGGATGAAGCTGCTCACCTGCCGCAAGCCACCGGTCGCGTTGAACGTGAAGCGCTTGTTGAGCACGTACGCGGTGGTGGTGCCGATGACGAAGCTGATCGCCCGCGCCAAGTCGACCCACCCCGGACCGTCCATCCCGATGGCCCGCAGCAGCTGGTACGAGCCGTAGTCGAGCAGCGCGCAGAAGCCACCGACCAGCACGAACCGGAGCAACTGACCCCTCAGTCGCTCTTTGCCCGGAACCGCCAGTGCCACGTCGTGCAGTCTAGGCCGCGCCGCTTCACTACCCTTGGCGGGCGTGGAGTCCACACAACGCA
The DNA here is from genome assembly GCF_000427825.1 of Thermocrispum municipale DSM 44069. GTDB lineage: Bacteria > Actinomycetota > Actinomycetes > Mycobacteriales > Pseudonocardiaceae > Thermocrispum > Thermocrispum municipale. The sequence continues at coordinate 159,205 of NZ_KE386593.1, forward strand.
CGCCGCTGAAAGGCTGGGCGCGCACCGCACCGACGGTGGCCCAGGTCGTCCCCGCGGAGAACCCGGACGTGGTGATCGAAGCGGTCAAGCAAGCCGGCCCGCGCGGCGTCATCGCCCGTGGCCTCGGCCGCAGCTACGGCGACCCGGCGCAGAACGCGGGCGGCGTCGTGGTGGACATGAGCAGGCTCAACCGCATCCACTCCATCGACGCCGGCTCCGGTCACGTCGTGCTGGATGCCGGCGTCAGCCTGGACACGTTGATGCGCACCGCGCTGCCGTTCGGCCTGTGGGTCCCGGTGCTGCCCGGCACCCGGCAGGTGACCATCGGCGGCGCCATCGCGTCGGACATCCACGGCAAGAACCACCACTCGGCGGGCAGCTTCGGCAACCACGTGGTGTCGATGGAGCTGCTCACTGCGGACGGCACGGTCCGCACGCTCACCCCGGACGGCCCGGACGCCGACCTGTTCTGGGCGACCGTCGGCGGCATGGGCCTGACCGGGATCATCCTGCAGGCCACCGTAGCCATGACGCACACCGAGACCGCCTACTTCATCGCCGACACCGACCGCACCGAGAACCTGGACGAGACGATCGCGCTGTTCTCCGACGGTTCGGACGACACCTACGACTACTCGTCGGCGTGGTTCGACTCGATGTCGACCGACCACCGGCTCGGCCGTGCCGCGTTCGGCCGCGGATCCCTGGCCACGCTCGACCAGCTGCCCAAGAAGCTGCGCCGAGACCCGTTGAAGTTCGACGCGCCACAACTGTTCACATTGCCGGACATCTTCCCGCCCGGGCTGGCCAACAAGCTGACGTTCAGCGCGATCGGTGAGCTGTACTACCGCAAGACCCCGAAGCGCGGGCGCGGCCTGATCCAGAACTTGACGCAGTTCTACCACCCGCTGGATCTGTTCGGGGAGTGGAACCGCGCCTACGGCCCGCACGGCTTCCTGCAGTACCAGTTCATCGTGCCGTTCGGCCAGGAGGACGAGCTGCGCGCGATCGTGCGGACCATCGCCGAGTCCGGCCACGTGTCGTTCCTCAACGTGTTCAAACGCTTCGGCGAGGGCAACCGAGCGCCGCTGTCGTTCCCGATGCCGGGCTGGACGATCACCGTCGACTTCCCGATCAAGGACGGGCTGGACCGGCTGTGCGCCGAGCTGGACGAGCGGGTGCTGGGCATGGGTGGCAGGCTCTATTTGGCCAAGGACTCCCGCCTGTCGCCGGAGACGTTCGCCAAGATGTATCCGCGGCTCGAGCAGTGGCGCAAGGTCCGCAACGCCGTGGACCCGGACGGCGTGTTCATGTCCGACCAGGCCCGCAGGCTCGGCCTGTAAGACCCACCATTCGAACGGAAGGACCACCGTGATCGACGCCGTTGGCAACCCCCAGTCCCTGCTGCTGCTCGGCGGCACGTCGGACATCGCGCTGGCGATCGCGGAGCAGTACGCCTCGCGGCGGCCGTTGCGCATCGTGCTGGCCGCCCGCCCGACCGACCGGCGCACCGCCGCGGCCAAGCGCCTGTCCGAAGCGGGCAACGACGTCGTCGAGCTGGACTTCGACGCCAACGACACCGACTCGCATCCGGACGTCATTGCGCGCGCCTTCGCCGACGGCGACATCGACGTGACCGTGGTGGCCTTCGGCCTGCTCGGTGACGCGGAGAGGGCCTGGCAGGACCACGCCACCGCGGTGCAGCTCGCCCATGTCAACTACACCGCTGCGGTGTCCGTCGGTGTCGCGTTGGCCGAGAAGCTCACCAAGCAAGGGCACGGGCGGATCATCGCGTTGTCCTCGGTGGCCGGGGAGCGCGTGCGGCGGTCGAACTTCGTCTACGGCTCCACCAAGGCCGGCTTCGACGGCTTCTACCTCGGGCTCGGTGAAGCGCTGCGGCCGTACGGCGCCCGGGTCACCGTGGTCCGGCCCGGTTTCGTGCGCACCAAGATGACCGAGGGTATGGACGAGGCACCGCTGGCGGTCACCGCCGAGCAGGTCGCCGAGATCGCCGTCGCCGCCGCCCGCAAGGGCAAGGATCTGGTGTGGGCGCCGCCGCAGTTCCGGTTCGTGATGTCGGCGCTGCGGCACGTGCCGCGGCCGATCTTCCGCAAGCTGCCGATCTGAGCTACAGGTACACGGCGGCGAACAGCGAGCCTGCCCACGCCAGGCCGAGGATCTGCAGCGCCCGGTCGCGTAGCGCGATCTCCTCGGGTTCGCCCGCGTTGCCCTGGTCCACGTCGACCGCGTAGCGCAGCACGGCGACCACGAACGGCACGATGGACACCACGGTCCACACCGAGTTGTCCAGTCCCGGCCGGGTGTCCCACGCCCACAACGCGTAGGACATGATCATCACACCGGCCGAGGTGGCCCAGACGAACCGCAGGTAGCTGGCGGAGTACTTCTTCAGCGACGAGCGGATCTGCGCGCCGGTGCGCTCGAACAGCATGATCTCCGCGTACCGCTTGCCCGCCACCATGAACAGCGAGCCGAACCCGGTGACCAGCAAGAACCACTGGGACAGCGGGATGCCGGTACCGGCGCCACCGGCGATCGCCCGCAGCAGGAACCCCGAGGCGACGATGCACAGGTCGATCACCGGCTGGTGCTTCCAGCCGAGGCAGTAGCCGAGCTGCACGCACCAGTACACGCCGAGCACGACCAGCAGCTGCCAGCTCGCCGCCCAGCCGACGGCAACACCGCCGAGCAGAAACACCGCAGCGGCGACGTAGGCAACCGGAACGGGCACGATGCCCGCGGCGATCGGCCGGTTCCGCTTGGTCGGGTGGGCGCGGTCGGCCTCGACGTCGATCGCGTCGTTGATCAGATATACCGAGGACGCGACCAGCGAGAAGGCGATGAACGCGAGCGCGGCGTCGAGCAGGACCTGGGTGTCCGCCAGTTTGCTCGCGGTGAACGGCGCGGCCAGCACCAGGACGTTCTTCACCCACTGCTTGGGCCGCGCGGCGCGCACCACCCCGCCCAGCAGTCCGCCGCGCGGTTGGCGTTGCGGCTCGGTGCTCACGTCTTCAGCCTGCTCGGTCACTCCTGCTCCTTACCTTGCGGCGCACCAGAGCACCGATGACACCGCCCAGCGCGGCCCCGGCCAGCACGTCGCTGGGGTAGTGCACGCCGAGCACCAACCGGGACGCCAGCATCGGCGGCACCAGCACCGGCTCCAGCCTGCGGCCGGTCAACTCCGAGTACACCACCGCCGCGGCCGTCGTGGAGGCGGCGTGTGACGACGGGAAGCTCAGCTTGCTCGGCGTCCCGACCAGCACCTGCACGCTCGGGTCGTCCGGACGCGGCCGCCGGACGACCCGTTTGACCACGGTAGACGCCGCGTGCGCACCCACCACGCCGACAGCGGACGTCAGCCACTCCTTGCGGCGCTTGCGATCCACCGCCGCGCCGATGACACCGGCCGCGAACCAGCCTGCGCTGTGCTCGCCGAAATGCGACAGCCCACGCGCGGCCTTCACCACGCTCGGCTTGTTCAACGCGCGCTGGACACCGGCCAGCAGCTCCAGCTCACGCGGCCGACGGCCACGACGTCGTTCCAGCATGTCTGACACCTCTCAGGCGGGTCGCACCGCAGGTCGGAGCGGCTGGCCTCGCGGGCCGCGCTGGTGAGCTCGGCACTCGCGCTGACCTCGCACGCTGCGATCACTCGGGGCCGCCGAACTCGCCGTCAGTATCCTGTGGCAAGTTCGTCAGCGAGCTCACGGGCGCCCAGGGTACCGGGTGCGACGTGCTCAACCGGGCTCGGCCGCCAGACACACGGGGCCCGACGGCCGGGGCCGGAAAGAGCGACCACCTCGAGGAATTGACACAACCGATGCCCACTGACTCGATTTGGCTGTTCACAGCCTCCGTAGTCGCCTACTTCGTCGTCCTGCTGGTCCCCGGTCTGGCCGTCGGCCTGGCGGCCGGTCTGCGCGGCTGGACGCTGGCCGGGCTGGCACCGCTGTTCGGCTACACGGTGCACGGGCTCACCGGGCCGTGGCTGTCCGGGCTGGGCTTCGCGTACACGCTGTGGTCGGCGCTCATCGCCACGGCGCTGTTCGCCGCGGTGGTCTACGCAATCCGCCGCTACGTCGAGAACCGCTGGCCGGAGCGAGAACGTCCCCAACAGGGCCTGCTGCCGAACTGGGGGCGTAACGCGCACCTCGGCGTCATCCTGTGCATCGGGATCGCGTTCGTCGTCTCCTCCGTCGTGTTGATCGCCGCCGCCGAAGGCGAGCTGGACGCGATCCCGCAGCGGTGGGACCCGGTCTTCCACGCCAACGGCATCCGCTACATCGCCGAGACGGGCGACGGCGGCCTGTACGGCGTCAGCAGCGTCAACCGCTACGGGCCGGAGGGCTCGCAGTTCTACCCCAACGCCTATCACCTGGCGGGCTCACTGGTGTACATGATCACCGGCGCGACCGTACCGACGGTGATCAACGCGATGACGCTGCCGATCGCCGGACTGTTCGGGCTGAGCATGGCCGCGCTGGTGCGCGAGTGCGGCGGCCGCTCGGTGCTCGCCGGGGCGGCTGCGCTGACCGCTGCAGCGGTCAACAGCGGCGTCTACGAGTCGATCTCCAACGGGCTGGTGCCGTTCGCGTTGTCCACGGCGTTCACTCCGCTGGCGCCGATGATCATGCACCGATATCTGGTCCGGCCGAACGTCACCAACGGAATGGTGTTGGTGCTGGCCGCCGCCGGGTTGCTGGTGGTGCACTCGTCGGCGCTGTTCGCCGGCCTGCTGTTCGCGGTGCCGATGCTGATCCACCGGTGGTGGACGGAAAGCTCCACGATCGGCAAGGACATCAAGCACCTGCTGCCGATCGCCGTCGCCGGGGGCGCGCTGACGATCCTGCAGCTGCTCGGCGCGCTGGACCAGGCCGCGGGCGCCTACGGTTACCGCCCGTGGAACTCGGCCAAACCGATCCGCGAGGCGCTGTGGCATCTGTTCATGTTCCAGCACACCGCGCCGTACCCGCAGTACGTGCTGGTGGCGTTCCTGGTGATCGGTGTGCTGACCTACCGGCGGTTGAACGGTTTGCGGTGGATGACCGGCGCCGCCCTCATCTTCGGCACGTTCTGGATGCTGGTCGCCTGCTGGGGCGGGCTGAGCTGGGTGATCGTGTTGTCCCGGCCGTGGTGGAACGACCACTTCCGGATGATCGCGCTGGCGATGATCCCGTTCAGCCTGCTGGTCGCGCACGGCATGGCGGAGACCCAACGCTGGCTGGCCAAGGTGGCCACCGAGCGGCTCCCGGGCTTCACCAAGCGCCGCAGCGCGGTCCGGGTCGGGTCGGCGGCCGCCGTGGTGGTGGTCATCGGGGTGGCCAGCCTCGGTTTCTACGCGCCGCTGAACAAGGAGGTCGTGGCGCACGCCTATCACAAGAGCAAGCGTGACCGGGCGGGCGAGATGGGCCAGATCGCCGTCACGCCGCTGGAGGAGAAGGCCATGTACAAGATGGCCGAGATCGCCGAGCCCGGCGAGCGGGTGATGAACGACCGTAACGACGGCTCGGTGTGGCTGTACGCGCTCACCGGGGTGAAGTCGGTCGCCGCGCACTACGACGACAACGTGCCGCCGAAGGATGCCGCGCTGCTGGCCGATCACTTCCGCGAGTACCCGACGAATCCGGAGGTGCGCGCGGCGGTGAAGCGGCTGAACATCAAGCACGTGTTCGTCGGCGACGGGTCCCGGTATCCGCTGGTCAAGCCGGATCTCGGGCTTGTCGGGTTGGATAAGGCCGATTGGGTGCGGGTGGTCTACCGCAACCCGGACGCCACCATCTACGAGATCGACCCGAAGAAGTTGCCGTCGGACTGATGCCTGCAGAACCCGTCTGGCTCAGTGCCGCCGCGGTGGTGACCTACCTCGCCGTGTTGGCCGTGCCGGGCGCGGCGATCGGCCTGGTGTGCCGGCTGCGCGGCTGGATTCTGGTGGCCGTCTCACCGCTGCTCGGCTATGCCGTGCTCGGCGTGGCGGGGCCCTGGCTGCATTTGATCGGGCTGCCGTTCACCCTGCTCACCGCCCTCGCATCCGCCGTCGTGGCCGTGGGCCTGACCGCTGTCGTGGTCAGACTGTCCGGCCGCCCGGGCCCGGTTGAGGAACCACGGTGGAGCAGACGCGGCACTGTGGCGGTGGCCTGGTGCGTGGGCCTGGCGTTCGTGTTGTCGATCGTCGTGGTGGTGCTGGCCACGCGCGGCGAGCTGAACGCGGTGCTGCAGCGGTGGGATCCGGTCTTCCACGCCAACGGCATCCGCTACATCGCCGAGACCGGCGACGGCGGCCTCTACGGCGTCAGCAGCGTCAACCGCTACGGGCCGGAAGGCTCGCAGTTCTACCCCAACGCCTATCACCTGGCGGGCTCACTGGTGTACCTGATCACCGGCGGCTCGGTGCCGTTGGTCATGACCGCGATGGTCATGCCGCTGGGCGGGATCTTCGCATTGAGCATGGCCGCGCTGGTGCGCGAGTGCGGTGGTCGGGCGGTGCTGGCCGGGAGCACCGCCGTCGTGTCCGCGGTCGCCGCCAGCGGCGTCTACGAGTCGATCTCCAACGGCCTGCTGCCGTTCGCCCTGTCGGTCGCGCTGACACCGCTGGGGCCGCTCGCCGTGCTGCGTTTCGTCAACCGACCCGGTGCGGACACCGGTGTCGTCCTCGGCCTGGTGTGCGCGGGCATGCTGGCGGTGCACTCCAGTGCCCTGTTCGCCATCGTGCTGCTGTCTTTGCCGCTGTTGGTGCACCGTTGGTGGAAGCAGCGCGGCACCGCGTGGCCGGACATCAAGCGGCTGCTGATCGTGGCCGTCCCGACGATTCTGCTCACCGCCCCGCACCTGCTCGGCGCGCTCGACCAAGCATCCGGCTCGTACGGTTACCGGCCGTGGGCGTCGGCGCAGCCGGTGTGGGGCGCGCTGTACAACCTGCTGGCCTTCCAGCACGCGCGGCCCGAGCCGCAGCTGGCGCTCACCGTGCTGGTGGTTCTCGGGTTGATCGGCTACCGCCGGTTGGGGGCGCTGCGGTGGATCGGCGGCGCCGCGCTGCTGTTCGGGGTGTTCTGGCTGCTGGTGGCCAGCTTCGGCGGGGTCGACTGGGTCGCGGCCATCTCCCGCCCGTGGTGGAACGACCGGCCACGGATGATCGCGCTCGCCGTGCTGCCGCTGTGCATCATCGCCGGACACGGGCTCACGGTGGTCTACGACTGGTTCCGGCAACGGCTGTCTACGCGCCACTCGGTCGTCGTCGTGGCGGCCCTGTTCGCGGCGGCCAGCCTCGCGCTCGGCGTCCCCGGCAACGCGGCGACAGCCGGGCGCCTGTACAACAACGGCCCTGGCGACACTCGGGCCACGCTGGCGGTCAGCGACGGTGAGGTCGAGGCCATGCGGGTGCTGGCGAAACTGGCCCGGCCGGACGAACGCGTGATGAACGACCGCAACGACGGGTCGGTGTGGCTGTACGCGCTGACCGGCGTGAAATCGGTGGCGGCGCACTACGACGAGAACGTGCCGCCGAAGGACGCGGCCTACCTCGAGCAACACTTCCCGGAGTACCGCACCGACCCCGAAGTGCGCGCGGCCGTCAAGCGTCTGAACATCCGGCACGTCTTCGTCGGCGACGGCTCGCGGTTCCCGCGCGTGCTGCCCGATCCGGGCACGAAGGGCCTGGAGAACGCGGACTTCGTGCGCCCGGTCTACCGCAACCAGGACGCGGTCATTTACGAGCTGACGCCGTAACGCTCAGACGACGCGCAAGTGGCCGATGACGGCCGTGGCGAAGTCGTCCGGATGCGTCATGTGCGCGGCGTGGCCCGCGCCGGGAAGCCGGACCGTACGGAGGAACGGCAGCCGCTCGGCCAGCTCGTCGGCGACCATCTGGTGCAGTTGCTGGCTTTCCTCGCCGACCAGCTGGGTCAGCGGGAAACGCGCCCACGCCAGCGTGGTGATGTCCACGCCGTAGCTGCCCGGGTCGTGGTGCTGGTCCAGCCACACCGTGGCGTTGGAGATCATCGTGGCCCGGCGCTCCCGGTCGAACAGTTGGTGCCACGCGCCCTTGCCGTAGCCGATCTTCTCCGCGTACACCCGGGCGCCGCCCGCGAAGTCCCCGCCACGGATCAGGCCCGCGGCGTGCCCGAGCCATACCGAGTACTCCGCGAACAGCACCTTGGCGATCGGGTTGTCGTGCAACAGCTCGAACAACGGGGGCTCGTGCACCGCGAGGCTGCGTACCGCCTCCCGGCGCATGGTGGCGGCGAGCATGGCGACCGAGCCGCCGTAGCCGTGTCCGACCAGGTGCACCGGCCCGCCGGCCACCTTGTCGATCAGCGCGAGCAGGTCCTCGGCGTCGGCCTGCACCCCGACCCTGCCCCGCGGGCTGGTGCTCAGACTGTGGCCGCGGCGGTCGTAACTGATGACATCGGCATGCTGGGTGAGCATGGGCAGGACGGGTGTCCATCCGTTGTGGTCGTCGAACGAGCCGTGCACCAGCACCAGCGGCTCGCCGCGACCGCTGCGCCACCAGCGCAGCACGGCGCCGTCGGTCCGTTCCAGCGTGCCGGACACCTGGGCCCGCAGCCGGTTGTCGTGCATCCTGCTCTCCCGCGCCGTGCTCATGTTGTTCACAACTGCTTGACCTCCGCCAATGCCACATCCGCGACGCGCTCCAGCACGGCCTCAGAACCGGCGTAGGGCTCTTCGGCACGTGGCCAGTGCACGACGATGTCGGTGAACCCCAGCTTGCTTGCGCGGCGCGCCGCCTCGGTGAACGTCTCGACCGACGACAGCGCAGAGGTCGGGCCACTGTCCAGCATCAACAAGCGCGCGGCCGCGTCCGGTTCCCGGCCTGCCGCCGCGAGCGCCTCGGTGAACTGTTCGGACAGTGTGGCGACACCGCGCCACCACGACTCTTGGTCATCTCCCCCCTTGCCGGTGGTGATCCAGCCCTGGCCGAACCGGGCGGCCAGCGCCAGCGATCGCGGGCCGTTGGCCGCCAGCGCGAACGGCACCCGCGGGTGTTGCACGCTGCCCGGCCGGTTCCGGGCCGCGTTCACTGTGTAGTACTTCCCCCGGTAGTCGAACTTGTCCGTGGTGAGAAGCCCGTCCAAAACTTCGACGAACTCTGCGTATTGCGTGGCCATGTCGGCCTTGCTGCGTTCCGGTTCGCCGATGGTGTCCCGGTCACGCAGGCCCCCGCTGTCCACCCCGGCGCCGAGGCCGGCGATCAACCGGCCGTCGGAAATGTCGTCCAGGGTGATCAGCTCGCGCATGAACGGCACCGGATGCCGGTAGCTCGGCGCGGCGACCATCGTGCCCAACTTGATCGTGCTGGTGACCATGGCGGCCGCGGTCAACGTCGGGATCGCCGAGAACCACGGGCCGTCCGCCAGATTGCGCCACGCCAGGTGGTCGTAGGTCCACGCATGGTCGAATCCGAGCTCTTCCGCGTGCCGCCATTTGGGCTCGCCGGACCACCACCGGTCCTCGGTCAAGATCACGATGCCGACACGCACGCGAAGCACCGTATCGCCTTAACCCCGCAGGGTGATAGGCCCCATACTGATTGGTAACGAATTACTGCACCCGGCCTACAACCAACGTGCCCATGAAGGCGTAGCACACTGGGTGCGTGGACAAACCGCACTTGATTGCCTCCGATGTGGACGGCACGCTGCTCACCCCGATGGAACGCATGAGCGCGCGGACCGCCTCCGTGATCCGCCGCGCCGTGGACGACGACGTGCCGTTCGTACTGGTCACCGGACGCCCTCCGCGATGGATCCCGCCGGTGGCCAGGATGGCCGAGCTCACCGGGTACGCGGTGTGCGCCAACGGTGCGGTGATCTACGACGTGGGTACCGGCCAGGTGGTGTCGGCGCACGGCCTCGAGCCGGTGCAGCTGCACGACCTGGCGGACGCGATGTCGCAGGCGCTGCCGGGCGCGCGGCTGGCGTCCGAGCGCGTGGCGACCGGGGACGGCGACGGGCCGCCGCAGTACGTCTGTGAGTCGGAGTTCCGCAATCCGTGGGGTGACGGCGACGCGTTGCATGCCACCCGCGCCGAGGTACTGGGCAGGCCGGCGATCAAGCTGCTGGTGAGTGATCCGCGGATGACGTCGGACGAGATGGCCGCGGCGGCCAACGAACTGATCGGGGACCAGTTCGCGGTGACCTACTCGAGCAACTCCGGTCTGATCGAGATCGCGGCCAAGACGGTGACGAAGGCGACCGGACTGGCCGAGGTCGCCGAGCGCCTGGACGTGGCCCAGGAGAAGGTGATCGCGTTCGGGGACATGCCCAACGACGTGGAGATGCTGGACTGGGCGGGCACCGGGGTGGCCATGGCGAACGCACACCCCGAGGTGCTGAAGGTGGCCGACGAAGTGACGGCCAGCAACGCCGAGGACGGCGTTGCGCAGGTCCTCGAGCGCTGGTTCTGAAGGCGGGACGGAGTCACCGGATCCGTCCCTTGACCGCGGGCGGAGCGCCACCGGACTCGATGCCGGCGCGCAGGCCTGCCCTGGGCCGGAGAGCGGCCGGACCCGTGTCCGGCACGCAGACTGGCCGGTGTGGCGCTACCGAACTGTCGCCGGCGCGAACGCCTCTCGGGCGGCGCAGCGCTGCCCGCCCCCGGCGCGAAGCGCCCGCCGACCGGTCCTGACCGCCCGTTACTTCCGCTTCTTGTCCAACTCCGCCGCCTCCTCCGGCGTGGGCGCCGTGCCACCCAGGTGCGCGGGCAGCCACCACGGATCCTCACCGGGCGCGGGCTGGTCCGGGTAGTCGGCCTGCGCCTTGTCCAGCAGTGCCTGCATCCGAACCCGCAGATCCTGGGTCAGGCTCTGGTAGTCGTCATCCTCGCGCGGGTGCAGCGGTGCGCCGGCCAGGATGGTGATCGGCACCCGGCGCTGGAACAGCTTCTTCGGCCTGCCCTTGGTCCACAACCGCTGCGAACCCCACACCGCCATCGGAATCACCGGCACGCCCGCCTCGGCGGCCATCCGCACCGCACCGGTCTTGAGTTCCTTCACGGTGAACGACCGGCTGATCGTGGCCTCCGGGAACACCCCGACCAGTTCGCCGTCGTGCAGCGCCCGCACCGCTTCCCGATACGAGCCCGCGCCCGCGGCCCGGTCGACCGAGATGTGCCGCATGCCGCGCATCAACGGCCCGGAGATGCGATGGTCGAACACCTCACGCTTGGCCATGAATCGCACCAGGCGCTTGACCGGCTGCGCGCCGAACCCGCAGAAGATGAAGTCGAGATAGCTGACGTGCGTGCAGGCGATGACCGCGCCCCCGGTGGCCGGGATGTGCTCGGTTCCCCGGATGTCGAACTTGAGCCCGAGGGCTTTGAACGCTGCCTTGGCGGCCATGACCACCGGTGGGTAGACGAGTTCTGCCATGTACGCAGGTTACGGCACCGTAGGTTGTGCGTGGGGTATCCGCGACAAGGACCACCCCGACGCCCGAACATCGTGCCGCGAGTCCGCGGTCACGCGGCCGACGGCACCGCCACGAACTGCGACCGCACGGCGGGCGCGTAGCCGTCCCGGTGCCCGGCCACATTCGGGTGGTAGGACTCGAGAATCGGGTTCGACAGCCCGTTCACCCATTCCACGTCGTCGCACACCGCGTGACCGGTCCACGAACCGCGCACGTCGACGAACGTGAATCCGTGTGCCGATGCTCGGCCGCCGATCGTGCCCGCCAGCAAATCCGCGGTCTCGTTCAGCCGCTGCTGTTCCTCCGGGCTGATCCGTGCCAGCGCATTGCATTCCTCGCCGTTGAACAGCCGCGGATAACCGACCACGATCACCTTCGCATTCGGCGCCCGGTTCCGAATATCGGTGTACAAGCCGTCCAGCCGTCCCGGCAGCTCGTCGCGAATGATGCGGTTCGCCTCGTCGATGTCGCCCCAGCAGGTCCACGGCCACGGCCGCGCACAGGACGTGATCACGTCGGCGAAACCGGCGTCGTTGCCGCCGACCTGCACCGTCACCATCGTGGTCGACGAGCTGAGCCCGCCCAGCTGGCTTCCCCGCACGTCGGCGACCCGAGCTCCGGAGCACGAGGCGAACGTCAGCTGTGCGCCGGTCGACGCCGCGACGAGCACCGGATACGCCTTCGGCGACCGGTAACACTCGCCGCTGTCCGAGTAATACTCGCGCGTCCCGACGCCGGAACTGTAGGAATCGCCCAACGCCACATAAGCGCCTGCCGCGTGCGCAGAACCAACGCCGACAAAGGCAGCTGCCGCGGCGAACAGAACCACCACAACCGCACGGATCGATCTCCCGGCCATTCCCACCAGCTCCCTCGCCCGCGAGGAGCCGGTCAGCAGGAAACCGGGCTCCCCGTGCTGTTGTTCACTTGTCCGCGGACGAGAATCGCGCACCGCCCACCCGGCCGACAAGGTCCGAAATGGTGGTCATCCGGACCGGTGATTGCCAGATAGAAGGCATACGGCACACTGGTGATCATCTGGTCCCGGCGCCGCAAACCGCGCCGATCGTGCTCTGGGAAAACACGGCGCCATGCCCACACCTTTGGATTTCGTGACCGCGGCTGCCACGCTGCTCACCATGGCCGCGGCGATATTCCTGCCCGGCTTGGCCATCGGCGCGGCAGCCGGCTTGCGCGGCTGGATTCTCGCGGGGAGTGCCCCCGTTCTGAGCTACGCGGCGGTGGGCGTCGCCGGCCCGTGGTTCGCTCTTGCCGGAGTGCCGTTCACGCTGACCACGGTCGCCTTGTTCGTCGTCGCTCTTGCGGCTCTTGCGGCACTGCTCCGCCGCCGTTGGCCCTCGCGTCAGCCGGCGAGAAGGACGCCGTGGTCGCGGCACGCGCACCAGGGTGTGGTGGTTTTCCTGCTGCTGGGCGCGCTCATCGGTGGCTTCACCGTGCTGTGGGGCATGGGCGGTCTGCACGCCATCCCACAGGGCTTCGACACCCCGCTGCACGCCAACGGCATCCGCTACATCGCCGAAACCGGCGACGGCAGTTTGCACGGGATGAACAGCGTGCATCGCTGGGGCGACACCGAGAAGCTGTTCTACCCGAACGCCTACCACCTGCTCGGCGCACTCGTCTACCAGATCATCGGGGCGCCGATCCCGGCGATACTGAACGCGAATTCCGTGCTGACGCCGGGGCTGCTCGCGTTGTCCCTGGTGACCATGGTGCGGGTGTTCCGCGGGCGCGCGGTGTTCGCCGGCGCCGTCGCGGTGCTTGCCGTCGTCCCCGCGACCCTGCTCTACGCCATGCTGGCCGGGCCGCTGCTGCCGTTCATGCTGGCCATGGCGCTCCTGCCGGTGCTTCCCGCACTGTTGGCCCACTACCTCGAGCGGCCCGCGAGCGACACCGGATTCGTCCTGGTTGCAGGGGCCGTCGGAGCGCTCTCGGTGCACAGCTCGACGGCGTTCTCCTGCCTGCTGTTCGTGATCCCGCTGCTGGTCTACCGGTGGCGACGGAACCTGCCGCGGCTCCGCCGCGATGCCGTCGCGCTGCTCTGCGCGGGTGTGGCGGCTGCCGTCGTCGCGGCGCCGCACCTGGTGGGCGCGGTGGGGCGCGCCGCGAGCCCGTATCCGTACAGCGGCTGGCCGTCGCATCGCAGCATTCCCGAAGCACTGGCCCAGTTGTTCAGCTTCCGGTCCTCCGGCGGCATCAGCCACATCGCACTGCTCGTGGTCACCGTCGTCGGCATCCTGACCTGTCGCAGGCTGGGGCGATTGCGGTGGATGGGCGCGACCGCGGTCATCGCCGGGACGCTGTGGGTGTTGGTCGCCGCGTTCGACGACGAGTTCGTGGTGACCCTGGCCAGGCCGTGGTGGGACGACCCGATGCGCCTGATGGCCCTGGCCGCGATGCCGTTGACCGTGCTGGCCGCGCACGGCATCTCGGAGATCCAGCGCTGGTTGCGCAACGCCTTGGACGCCCGCGTCTTCCACCCGCGCGACCTGCATCCGTCCGCCAGGGCAGCGACCACGGCTGCCGTGGCGGTGGCTCTGTTCTGCCTGGCCAGCGGCGGCTTCTACGTCCGGTCCAACGCCGAACTCGTCGGCGCACACATCGGGCACGGCCGCGTGGTCACCCCCGGCGAAGCCCAGGCCATGATCGAGCTAGGCAAGATCGCCGCGCCCGGTGAGTGGGTGATGAACGACCGCTACGACGGCACGGTGTGGACCTACGCGCTCAGCGGTGTGCGGACGGTGGCCGGGCATTTCGGCGGCGCGCTGCTCCCGTCGGACGCCAAGCTGCTGGCCAGGAAGTTCAACGAGTACTCGGACAACACCGACGTGCGCGCAGCGGTGAAGCGGCGCAACGTGAAATGGGTGATCGTCGGTCGCAAGGGCTTCCTGCCGCATTTCCGGCGCCAGCCGGGGATGACCGGCCTGGAGAAGGCGCCCTTCCTGCGCGAGGTCTATCGCAACGACGACGCGGTGATCTACCGAATCCTCGGAACACCGAGTACGACCGAAGGCGCCATCAAACAGGTCGCCGACCGGTGACCTTACTTGGCCGGTGTCTCGTCGGCCCGCTTGTCCGCACCGGCCGCGTCGCCCCGCAACTTCATCTTGGCCGCCGCGATAGCCCCGCCCGCGGTGATCAGGTCGGCCATCAGGAACATCGCCCGGGACACCACGGCGAACGCCCCTGCCTGCACCGGGTCGATACCCGACGCGACCAGCAACGCGACGATGACCACCTCACGGGCACCCACGCCCGCGGGAAGGATGAACGCCACCGTGCCCGCGGTCATGGCCAACGCCATGGCGCCGATGCACAGCAGCAGCCCGGTCCAGCCCGGCGCGCCGACCGAGTTGGCCAGCAGCCACAGGTGCAGGCCGTGGAAGAGCTTGGCCACCGACGAGGCGCCCAGCACCTTGCCGATCATGCCCCAGCGCAGCTGGTGGTCCAGCGGCTGCCGACGCAGAATGCGCAGCGCCAGCGAGGTCAGCCAGGTGAGCACCTTCGGGTGCAGGGTGATCAGGCCGACCGGCAGCACCAGCAGCATCCAGCGGGCGTTCGGGCTGGTGGCGAAGATCTCCGGCAGCGCGATCAGGCCGAAGAACATGGCCGAGACCATGATGATGCCCAGGTGCACCAGCGTCGCGACGAACACCCGGGCGCGGGCCAGGCCCGCCTGCTTGCCGAGCTCCATCTGCAGCAGGTAGCCCCACACCGACCCGGGCACGTACTTGCCGAGCTGGCCGACCAGGTAGATCTGCGCGCCGGTGCGGTAGCCGATCGGCGGGCCCAGGTCGTCGACGATGACCTGCCAGCCGTACACCGTCGCCGCCATCGACGCGACCACCGCGGCCAGCGACAACACCGACGACTGCCACGGGATGTCCCGCAAGGTGTCCCAGAACTCGCCCCAATTGGCCCACAGCTGGTAGGCGGCGAAACCGACCACCACGACGACGGCCAGCCAGCGCAGCGCATTGATGATCTGGGTGCGCCGGGAGGACTTGGTCAGCACCGCGGGCGACGCTTCGGCGACGCCGTCAGCGCCTTTGTCGGCCGCAGGCTCCTCCTGCACGGCCGTGTCAATGTTCTCCACGGTGTCCTTCCCGAGCCCACTTCGTCAGCAGCTTCGCCAGTTCCGCCGGCAGCTCGGGCAGCTCACCGGCACCTTGCAACACGTAGGACTCGAGCTGCGCGATCGCCTCGGCAGAGACTCCCCGACGGCTCAACCCCACCACGTTCATGCCGGATACCCGGGCAGGAACGCCTCTACTGATGGTGAAGGGTGGCAATTCACGGGTGACAGCCGCCCCCATGCCAACCATTGCGCCGGGACCGATCCGGCCGCGCTGATGCACCACCACACCGAGCCCGAGGTTGGCCAGCGACCACACCTCGCTGTGTCCACCGATCACCACGTTCGATCCCAGTGTGACACCGTCGCCGATCTGGCAGTCGTGCGCGACATGCGCGCTGCGCAGGAAATACCCGTCGCTGCCGATGCTGGTAGGCCGTTTGGTCCCCTGATGGACGCTGCAGTATTCGCGGATGCGGTTGCCGTCGCCGACGCGCACGCCGAACCCGTCCCGCTCGGGATCACCCGACGGGGGGTCCTCCCACGCCGCCGGGTGGGGCGCACCACGGTCCGAGGCCGGAGTGCCGATGACGCAGTGCGGGCCGATCCAGTTGTTCGAGCCGATGACCGTCGGGCCGACGATCACTGCATAGGGTCCGATGTCGTTGCCGTCGCCCAGTTCGACGCCATCGCCGATGACCGCCGTCGGGTGGATCCGGTTCGCCACGTCTCGTCCGTTCGGTCTGCGCCGCACTCTCGCCGCCCGCGCCATCGGGGCGCGGCCCGG
This sequence comes from Thermocrispum municipale DSM 44069, assembly GCF_000427825.1. Classification (GTDB taxonomy): domain Bacteria; phylum Actinomycetota; class Actinomycetes; order Mycobacteriales; family Pseudonocardiaceae; genus Thermocrispum; species Thermocrispum municipale. The sequence continues at coordinate 175,532 of NZ_KE386593.1, forward strand.
GTGCGGATCCGCACGCACCGTCCCGGTAGCCTGGCCGGGGCTCGCGCCGCCTGGTTACGGGCGGCAGCCACCCTACCCGACCCGGTCACCCGCACCGGCTAGCAGGCAACCAGCATGTTGGGGAGCGCAGTGTCATGATCCCGATCACCGTCGTCGACGTCGCCGACGCCGAGCCACTCGTGGCGGAGGTGTTGCGGTCCGGGGTCATCGCCCAAGGGCCGATGGTCAAACGGTTCGAAGGGCTCTTCGCCGAAGTGGCAGGCACCAAGCACGCGGTGGCGGTGAACAGCGGCACCACGGCGCTGGTGGCCAGCGTGCAGGCGCTGGGCCTGCGACCGGGCGACGAGGTCATCACGTCGCCGTTCACGTTCGTCGCGACGCTCAACGCCGTGCTGGAAGCGGGCGCCACGGTCCGGTTCGCCGACATCCGCGCGGACGACTTCAACCTCGACCCGGATGCCGTGGCGGACGCGATCACCGAGCGCACCAAGGCGATCATGCCGGTCCACCTGTACGGGCAGACCGCGGACATGGGTGCGCTGATGCCGCTGGCCGACGAGCGCGGGCTGCACGTGATCGAGGATGCCGCGCAGGCCGTCGGCGCGAAGTTCGACGGCAAGCCCGCGGGCTCGTTCGGCGTCGGGTGTTTCTCGCTGTACGCGACGAAGAACGTGACCACGGCCGAAGGCGGCGTGGTCACCACCAGCGACGACGACCTGGCGGACCGGCTGCGAGTGCTGCGTAACCAGGGCATGCGCGCCCGCTACCAGTACGAGATGGCCGGCCACAACTACCGGATGACCGACGTGCACGCGGCGATCGGCATCCCGCAGATGGAGCGGATCGCCGAGCTGACCGCCAAGCGTCAGCGCAACGCGCAGCGGCTGACCGAAGGGCTGACGGGCACACCAGGGTTGAAGCTGCCGCAGGTGCTGCCCGGCCGCGAACACGTCTGGCACCAGTACACCGTCCAGGTGCTGCCGGACGCCGCGATGTCCCGCGACGAGCTGGCGGCGGCGCTGACCGAGCGGGGCGTCGGCAACGGCATCTACTACCCGAAGCTGGTCTTCGACTACGACTGCTACCGCGGCCACCCACAGGTTCCCCAGGTCAAGGTGGCGGACTTCCCGACCGCGGCCGCGGCGGCCGAGCAGGTCCTGTCGCTGCCGGTGCACGCCGCGCTGACCGACGAGGAACTGACCACGATCATCACCACCGTGCGAGAGGTTCTCGGCGCATGAGCACACGCAAGCTGGCCCTGATCGGTACCGGAATGATGGGCAAGCTGCATGCCAGGGTCATCGGCCAGAGCATGCAGGCCGAGCTGGTGCGGGTCGTCGACCCGAACGAGGAAGCGGCCCGGCCGGTCGTCGAGCAACACGGAGCCGAGTGGACGCCGGAGATCGGCAGCCTGACCGGTGTGGACGGCGTCATCGTCGCCTCGGCCACCGAGACGCACCACAAGCTCGCGCTCGAGGTCATCGACCTGGGCAAGCCGGTGCTGGTGGAAAAGCCGCTGTGCGGCAGCCTGGCGGAGACCAAGGAGGTCCTGGCCACCGCCGAGCGCCAGGGTGTCCCGCTCATGTGCGGCCTGCTCGAGCGGTACAACCCCGCGGTGCTGACGGCCAAGGCGCTGCTCGAGGAGCCGATCCACGTCATCGCGCAGCGGCACAGCCCGTACGCGCCGCGGATCAAGACGGGCGTGGCCTGGGACCTGTTGGTGCACGACGTCGACCTGGCGATCCAGATGTTCGGCGGCGCCACCCCGGTGCACACGATCGCGGAAGCAGGCTACTTCCACCCGGGGTCGGTGGAGGGCGCCGAGGACACCGTGGACGCGGTGCTGAAGTTCGAGCGTGGGCTGGCCACGGTGTCGGCGTCACGGGTCGGTCAGCGCAAGGTCCGCTCGATGGTGATCTCCGAACTGGAGCGGCTGATCGAGCTCGACCTGCTGCGCCGCGACGTGACCATCTACAAGCACATCTCGCACGAAGGCCCGACCACCGGCGCGCCCGCGTACAAGCAGCAGACGGTCATCGAGATCCCGCAGCTGACCACGATCGCCGAGCCACTGGCCACGCAGCTGGACCGGTTCCTCGAGCTGATCGACGGCAAGATCGACATCGACGGCGAGCGGAAGTCGATCCTGCCGTCGCACGAGGTCGTCGCCGACGTGCTGGAGCAGACTCACTAAGAGCGCGGACAACAGCGACCGCGGGCCACGAAGAGCGCCCGCCCACCAGCCGCCGGCGGGTTACTACGAGGAACGCGCACAGCAGCGGCCGCCGGGCCACGAGCGCCGGCGGCCACCACCGTCAGCGGCGCTGCGCGGCCAGCTGCTGCAGCGTCTCCAGGTACTTCTCGGTCACCGCGGTCATGGAGAAGTGCTGGTCCACGATGGCCATGCCGTTGCGGGCCATCCGGCGCGCCTCCTCCGGGTTCTTCAGCACTTCGATCAACCGCTCGGCAACCGCCTTGGCGTCGCCGACCGGCACCAGGTGCATGTGCTCCCGGTCGATGATCTTGATGTCGCCGAAGTGATCCTCGGTGATGGCCGCGACCTGCGGCGTCCCGGCGGCCAGCGTCTCGAGACAAGCCGTGCCGAAGCCGATGCCTTGCAGGCTGTGGCACTCCACGTCGGCGGTGGCCAGGTAGTCCGGCACGTCCGCCTTCGGCGCCGCACCGGTGGTGATGATGGCGTCCCGAACGCCGAGCTCGTCGGCCCGCTTGAGGAACGCGTCGTAGTAGATCCCGCCGACCACGACCAGCTTGGCGTCCGGAATCTCCTTCAACACCGCAGGCATGGCCTCGGTCAGCGTGACCCGGTCCCGCAGTGGGATGACGTGGCCGAGTGACAAGATCATCGGGGCGTCGCCGATGCCCAGCTCGTCGCGCATCCGGTTCGGGTTGCCGCTGCGCGCCCACGTGGGGTCGAGGCCGACCGGGATGTCGACCGTGCCGGAGATCGCGCCCTTGTACTTCTTGTGGATGTAGTCGTTCATCAGCCGGTCCATCACCACGTGCATCGGCTTGTAGCGCCGCAGGATGGGGGCGACCAGCAGCTTGTCCAGCGTGGAGAACACCGCCTGATACATCGGCTTCGGGCTCTCCAGCCGGGTGTGCACCGACAGCAGCACCGGCACGTCGTTCTTGCGCGCCCACATGCCGGTTGCCCACGTCAGGTCGAAGAACTGGCCGTGCTGGTGGATCACGTCCGGCTGGAACTCGCCGAGCAGCCTGCGCAGGGCCTTCGGCAGCGACGGCCGGGTGGCGAACGTGATGTCGAAGTTCACCGCCAGCTTGGTCTTGGGCAGCCGGAAGGCGGGCAGGCGCACGATGCGCACGCCGTCCACCGTCTCCTCGGCAGGCGCGTTCGGGTACTCGGCGGTGATGACCAGGACTTCATGGCCGCGCGCCACATAGCCCTTGGCAAGCGACTCGGCCATGTGCGCGCTGCCGCCGACCCTGGGCGGGTAGAAGTTGTTCACGACGGCGATCCGCATTGGGCACTCCTCGTACTGCACGACAAGGGGGCACCTTATGCGTCGTGGCCGCACGGTGAACACTCGGGGTGACCACGACCGGTTGACCGCCACAGGAGGGACACGTGCGCACGGACGGCCGAAAGGTTCTCGTCATCGGGGGTGGCATCGTCGGACTGGCGGTGGCCCGCGCCCTGCAGGCGCGCGGGAAAGACGTCACTGTGTGCGAGAAGGAAGGACACTGGGCGGCCCATCAAAGCGGCCACAACTCCGGTGTCGCACACGCCGGCCTCTACTACCCGCCCGGCTCCCACAAGGCGCGGATGGCCGTTGCCGGATGCCGCTCTGTCGTCGACTACGCCAAGGCCCACGGTGTCCGAGCGGAAGTGTGCGGAAAGCTCGTCGTGGCGACGTCGTCGGAGGAAGTGCCGCGGTTGCACGCGCTGGCCGATCGCGCGAAGGCCAACGGCGTGCCCGCCCGGCTGATCGGCTCCGCCGAGGCACGGGAATTCGAACCACATGTGTCCTGCATCGAGGCGCTCAGGGTCGAGTCCACAGCCGTGGTGGACTTCCCCGGCGTCTGCGCGGCGCTCGCCCGCGAGCTCGCCGACGGCGGCGCACAGCTGCGGCTGAACACTCCCGTGCTGGCGATCCGTCCCCGCGGCAGCCGCGTGGCCGTCGAGACGCCACACGAGACGCTGTTTGCGGACCAGCTCGTCAACTGCGCCGGCCTGCACGCCGACCGCGTCGCGCGGCTGGCCGGCGTGACTCCACCAGTGCGGATCGTGCCGTTCCGCGGTGAGTACTACTCGCTGAAGCCCTCCGCCGAACACCTGGTCCGCGGCCTGATCTACCCGGTGCCGGACCCCTCGTTGCCGTTTCTCGGCGTGCACCTGACCCGGCTGATCGACGGCTCCGTGCACGCCGGCCCGAACGCGGTCATCGCATTCGATCGCGAGGGTTACCGGTGGCGAGACTTCTCCGTTGCCGAAGCCGTGCGACTGGCCGGCTTCCCCGGGCTCCGGCGGCTGGCCCGCCGGTACCCGCGGACCGCGGTCGGCGAGGTGCTGCGGTCACTGTCCCCGCGCCGGTTCGCGCGCGACCTGCAACGCCTCGTGCCCGAATTGACCAGTGCGGACATCGAACGGCACGGCGCGGGTGTGCGGGCCCAAGCCATGCGCGCCGACGGCACCCTGGTGGACGACTTTCTCATCGTTCGTGCAGCGCACGGCGTTCATGTGCTCAACGCGCCCTCTCCCGCGGCGACTTCGTCGTTGGAGATTGCCGAGCACGTCGCGCTCGAACTTGACCGGCGCTAAATATTTCCCTTAACGAATCTCCAGGTAAACGCCGGCTTTCAGGTATTAGCGGAAGCCGGTCGCGCCCCTATTCTCAATTCAAACACCTCCCGTTCGGGGCGGTGTCTTCACCGTCGGAGCCCCCGGCTCCACAAGCAGGATGAGGAGGGGCGATGCAGCCGCAAATCGGTGTCGGAGTGATCAATCCCGCGGACCTGGGGCTCGACCGCGAGCTGTGGCGCTGGGTCCCCGACTCGGTCACTCTGCATATGACGCGCCTGGTCCATCGTCCCGGCGACATCGACCTGACCCGGGCGAACGAGCTGTCCGACCCGCAGCCGGTCAAGGAGGCCACCCACCGGGTACTCCCGCCCGAGCCCGCGGTGGTCGCCTACGCGTGCAGCATGGCCAGCTTCATCGGTGGCGCGGCCGGGGAGCGCGCGCTGGTGAACGCCATGCTGGAGGCCGGTGCGCCCGCCGCGACCACCAGCTCCGGCGCCATGGTCAGCGAGTTCATCCACCATGGCTACCAGCGGGTCGCGCTGCTCACCCCGTACGGCCCGGAGATCACCGAGCGGTTGTGCAAGTTCCTCGACGAGTTCGAGATCGGCGTGACCAACAGCTTGTACATGGGCTTGCGCGGCAGGATCTGGACGCTCAACTACGAGCAGGTGGCCGACGCCGCACGCCAGATCGACACCCGCGGCGCGGACGCCCTGTACATCGCCTGCACCAATGTGTTGACGTACGACCTGATCAAGCCGTTGCAGAAGGAGCTCGGTCTGCCGGTGCTGAGTGCCAACCAGACCACGATCGCGGCTGCACTGCGGCTGGCCGGCGTCGAGCCGACCGAGCACACCCAGCTGCCGACCCCGCCCGCGGTGGTCCCGCTGCAGGAGGAGCGGGCGCCGGGCGGCACGCAGGACTGGGACTTCCCAGAGAAGCTGGCCCGGCCCGAGTCCGTCTGAGACCCACGAAAAAGTGCGGCCACCCCATGCCTGGGGCGGCCGCACTCGCGCGCTGATCAGACCGGCTTGAGGACTTCCTTGCCCACGAAGGGCTGCAGCGCCTTCGGAACGCGCACCGAGCCGTCGGCCTGCTGGTGGTTCTCCAGGATCGCCACCAGCCAGCGGGTGGTCGCCAGCGTGCCGTTGAGCGTCGCGGCGATCTGCGGCTTGCCGTTCTCGTCCCGGTAGCGCACGGACAACCGGCGCGCCTGATACGTGGTGCAGTTCGACGTCGAGGTCAGCTCCCGGTAGGTGCCCTGGGTGGGGATCCACGCCTCGCAGTCGTACTTGCGCGCGGCCGAGGCGCCCAGGTCACCGCCGGCGGTGTCGATCACCCGGTACGGCACCTCGATCTTGGCCAGCATCTGCTCTTCCCACTGCAGCAGCCGCTCGTGCTCCGCCTCGGCCTCCTCCGGCCTGCAGTAGCTGAACATCTCGACCTTGTCGAACTGGTGCACCCGGATGATGCCGCGGGTGTCCTTGCCGTAGGAGCCCGCTTCCCGGCGGAAGCACGACGACCAGCCCGCGTAACGCAGCGGCCCGCCGGACAAGTCCAGGATCTCGTCGGCGTGGTAGCCGGCCAGCGACACCTCGGACGTGCCGACCAGGTACAGGTCGTCGGCCTCCAGCCGGTACACCTCCGACGAGTGCGCCCCCAGGAAACCGGTGCCCTGCATGATCTCCGGCCGCACCAGCACCGGGGTGATCATCGGAGTGAAGCCGGTCTCCACCGCTTGGGCGATGGCCATGTTCAACAGCCCGAGCTGCAGCTGGGCACCGACGCCGGTGAGGAAGTAGAACCGGGCGCCGGACGTCTTCGCGCCACGCTCGGTGTCGATCGCGCCGAGCAGCTCGCCCAGTTCGAGGTGATCGCGCGGGGTGAAGTCGAACTCACGCGGCTGCCCCACGTGCTTGAGCACGACGTAGTCCTGCTCACCACCGGAGGGCGCCTCCGGGTGCACCAGGTTGGGGATCACCGCGTGCAGCGCGCTGAACTCCTCGGACGCCTCGGACTGCTCGGCCTCGGCAGCCTTCACCTCCGCCGCCAGCTCCTTGGCGTGGGCCAGCAGCGACTCACGCTCGTCGGCGGAGGCCTTGCCGATCTGCTTGCCGAGCGACTTCTGCTCGGCACGCAGGGCATCGGCGCGGGCGATGGCCGATCGGCGGCGCTGATCCAGCTCGATCAGCCGGTCCACCACACTCGGGTCCTCCCCGCGCTTGCGCAGCGACGCACGCACGGCGTCCGGGTCTTCACGCAGGATCCTGGGGTCGATCACGAATGACGAGGGTAGTCCCCGTCACCTGCTTGGATGCGCGCGGGCGAACTCCACGACGGCTTGCCCCAGCTGGTGCCCGGCGTCCTCCTGCAGGAAATGACCCGCGCCGGCGATCACCGGATGCTCGACACCGGCCGCGCCACGCATGGCCCGCTGCAGGATCGGGCCCATCGGGCCGGTGATGGGGTCGCTGTCGGAGAAGGCGCACAGCCACGGGATGTCCAGCGTGGTGAGCTTCTGCCAGGCCTGCCGGTTCGGCTCGGACTCCACGTTGTCCGGGGTCGCGGGCACCAGGCCGGGCATGGCACGCGGACCCGACTTGTAGCGCTCGTCGGGGAACGGCGCGTCGTAGGCGGCCCGTACCTCGTCGGAGAGCGTGGTGCGGCAGCCGGACTGCACAAACCGGGCAATGTCCAACCGCTCGGCCTTGGCCACCGCGTTCTTGAACGCCCACCACGCGTCGGGCATCCCGTGGTCGCCGGTCGGCAGGCCGGTGTTGGCCGCGACGACGCGAGCGAACCGATCCGGCTCGGCGGCCACCAGCCGCAGACCGATCAGGCCACCCCAGTCCTGGCCGACCAGCGTCATGCCGTGCAGATCGAGCGCGTCGAACAGCAGCTTGCCGGTCCAGTCGATGTGCCGGGCGTAGGAGTGATCGGTCACCTCTGCGGGCTTGTCCGACCGGCCGAACCCGATCAGGTCCGGCGCGATGGCCCGGTAGCCCGCCTCGACGAGTTCGGCGATGACGTGCCGGTACAGGAACGACCACGACGGCTCGCCGTGCAGCAGCACGATCGGCTCTCCGTCGGCGGGCCCGGCTTCGACATACGCCATCCGCAAACCGCCCTCGATCTCGGCGTAGCGCGCCGGATAGTCGAAGTCCGGCAGTCCGGCGAAACGGTCTTCGGGGGTGCGCAGAACGTCCATGCGCCTAGTAGATCGCGAAAGCCACCACCATGCCTAGCGCGACATGGGCCGCGGCCACCACGACCGACGCCGGGGCGAACGTCTCGGCCGTGATCGTCTCGCCGACGTTGATCCGGGCGACCCACTCCAGCATGCGCACGGCCAGCACCTGCACCACGATCCCCACGAAGCCGAACACCAGCGCCGTGATGACCCCGGCGAGCAGGTCGAATCCCGCGTTGGAGATCGCCACCACGACGATCAACGCCATCGAGACCAGCCCGGCTGCGGTGATGATGACCGCGTTCGGCCGCCCGGCCTGCACCAGCTGGGACAGCTTGCCCGGCGTGGTGAAGTCAATGGCGTAGAAGCCGACCAGCATCAGCAGCAGGCCGATCACCGCGTACAGCAGGATCGCGCCGATTCCTTGCAGCAGCGTGCCGCCGAAATCAGCGGGCAACGCCAGCGTGGACATCGTCGTCGCGGAAGCAGCAGTCACGGCGACTCCCCTGGTCGAAATGGTCAACTTCGCGTGCCAACACAGTAGAGCGGCCCACCGAGCGCCACGACACCGCCACGCTGGGTGCGTCCCGGCTGATCAGCGGGGCGAGGACGGGAGGGCACGCGGGGCGCGGCCACCCGATTGAGGCATCATGGTCGGTGATGTCGGGACTACTGCAGCGGCTGCGGATCAACACCTCAACCGCCGGCTCCCGCCCTTTCCTGGCGGGCGCCGTACTCGGCGCGCTCGTCACACTGCTCGTCACCATGCTGGCGGCAGCGCCCCAGAGCGGCGCGGGTGGTAGCGCCAGTGGCGCGAGCCCGCTCGGCGGCGGACCCGCCTCGCCGGACGCCAAGGACGGCCTGCAGTACGCGTTCGCTGCCAAGGTCGGCACCTGCCTGATGTGGCAGCGCGACGACGCCGCCGACATGAAGCCGGTGAACTGCGAGGAACCACACGTCTTCGAGGTCACGCAGGTCACCGACATTTCCTCCAAGTACCCCGCGGGCGCGCCGCTGCCGGACACCGAGACGTGGCGCCGGCTCGCCAAGCAGCGCTGCACCAAGGGTGCGGAGCGCTACCTGGACAACAAGCTCGACCCGGACGGCAAGCTGCAGGTGTCCGCGCTGCGCCCGAACGAGCGCGACTGGAAGCTGGGCAACCGGGATCTGCGCTGCGGACTGTGGCGCATCGGTCCTGGAGGTTCGCTGCAGGCGACCGTGGGCCCGGCCGTCGAGCAGGATCAGTCCGACGTGTGGGCCACCGGCACGTGCCTCGGCCTGGTCGACGGGACGGTCGGCGATCCGGTGAAGTGCTCCGAGAAGCACTCGTACGAGATGATCTCGATCGTCAACCTGGGCAAGAAGTTCGACAGCTACCCGTCGACCAACAAGCAGAACGCGTACCTGGACAAGGTGTGCAACAAGGACGCGCGCACCTACTCCGGCGGGAAGAACCTGGAGAAGCTCAAGCTGATCGTTGCGTGGGACACCAGGACCAAGGCCAGTTGGCGGGCCGGATCACGCCTGGTGAACTGCAAGGTCGGCGCGCTGCTGAAGGACAAGTCCGGCCTCGCCCCGGTGGAAGGCAGCATCGCCGCCACCGAGGAGGAACGCAAGAAGCTGGACGAGAAAAAGAAGAAGTCCAAGCCGAGCACGTCGTCGTCCCCCAAGTCCAGCACCAAGCCGTCGTCCGAACCGAAGCAGGAGTCCGACGGCGAGGCCGACAATCCGGTCGACGATGTGCCGCCGGAGGACGAACCCACGCAAGACCCGCCCGAGTAGGTCGCCGATGGCCGTGGAGATGTCTCCGCAACGCTTCGAGGAACTGGTCGCCGAAGCGTTGGACCAGGTGCCGCCGAAATTCGCCGCGGCGATGGACAACGTCGTGGTGCTGGTCGAGCCGCGCAACGAGGAAGAGCCGGACATCCTCGGCCTGTATCACGGCATCGCGTTGACCGAGCGCACCACGGCCTACGGCGGTGAACTGCCGGATCGGATCTCGATCTACCGCGAGCCCATCCTGGCGATGTGCAACACCGAGGACGAAGTGGTGGAGGAAGTGCTGATCACCGTGATGCACGAGATCGGACACCACTTCGGCATCGACGACGCCCGGCTGCACGAACTCGGCTGGGGCTGACTCACGCGGCCGCGTAGGACCGCACGCGTAGCAGCTGTGGGTGGTAGTAACCCTGCCACCCGGTGACCGGATCGGTGACCAGCTCGACCAGGCCGGTCGCGGGCAGCGGCGCGCCGGTGTCGGTCCGTCCGCGCATGGCATGGCTGAGCTCGCGTTCGATCTGCACCAGTCGCCGGTACCGGGCCAGCGGGCGATAGACGGACAACCAGGATGCCGCCACCAGGCAAAGGACCCAGTCCATGAACAGCAGCGTGACATCGAGTGTCTCGGTGCGCGGCCCGAACAGGACGGTCGTCGTGATCAAGGCCATCAGCAGGATGACCAGCGGGACGAACGCGGCCAGGCCGATCCAGCCGCCGACCGGTAGCCAGCCGAGCGGCCGCCTGCGGTCGTGCGCGATCTCGGCGCGAGCGGCCCACAGTTTGCGCAGGGCTTCGTCCGGCGGAACGCCGACGGCAGGCATCGGGCGCGGGCGGTTCCGCGGCCGGTTCGGCACCAGGTCGGGCAGTTCGCGCCACATCTGCTGGGACAACCACTGCGGGCCGGTCGGCATCCAGCCGATGCTGGGTGGCGTCGGGCGCCGGTTGGCACTACGCAGCAGCGCCCACGCGGCGAAGAACATGGCGGCCGGGACGAACCCGAGGACGACCATCATGATCGTGACGGCTTCGCGGATCGGGTCGTCCGGCCGGTAGTCCTGGACGACGTCGATCATCGCGACGACGACAACGCTGCCCATCCCGATCAGGACAGTCGCAAGCACCTTCCGCCACATGGGCGGATTATCGCAACGCCTGTTCGGTTGCCGTCACATCCCGGCGCCCGGCCGGATGGTCTGCACCTTCAGCTGGTAGCCGTTGATGTCGGCGTTGGCGCAGCCGGTGCCCTTCTGCTCCAAGAACATCGATGCGGTCTCCTGCGGCGGGTAGACGCGCAGCCCGCGCACCGCGGTCGGCTTGCACTCCGCCGCCGGGAAGTTGTGGATCTGGGTGAAGCCCACCGGCGCATGAGCCGTTTCGCCCGGCTGCAACGTGATCGCGGGCCCCTTCTTGCCGTCGCGGTAGGCAGCGGCACCGACCTGGTGTCCGTCATCGCCGGCGACGAAGGAAACTCCTGGGAAACCCTGGATCACACACGGCGAGTCCCCGGCGTTGGTGAAACGCAGGGGACGCCAGTGGGTCCCTGCGCCTGCGTCACCCCTGCCGAGGGACAGCCGCAGGTCCGCGGACTTGCACAACCGTTGCTTGTCCTTCGGCGGACGCGGCTTGGTGGCCTTCGCCTCGCTCGACTGCGCGGGCTCGGTCTTCTCCTCGGTGGTCGGCTCCGGCGAGGGCGAGGACTCCACGGTCGACTCCTGCGGAGCTTGGTCCTGCGCCGGGCCCGCCTGCTGTTCCGCGCCCCCGCAGCCGGTGAGCACGACCGCGGCGGCGATCCCGGCGGCCAGCCCTGCGGCACGAAAACCACTCTTCGACAAGCCGGTTCGGTTTTGCCGCACCATGTCGTCCCTCCCTGAAGTAGACGCCACGTTGTCTACTCCCCAGCAGACGTGTGAGGGGGTGACGAGGTTGCGTCGGCGGCGGTGAGGGGCTGTCAGGCGGACTCCCCGCGGCGAATGGACTCCACCCATTCCGCGGCGTGCACGAAGACGTCGTTCGACGCTGCTGCGGACGGGCTGGCGGCGCCGTCGTCCGCCCGCGGGTGGGAGCCCAGGAAGCGCACGTCGCACCTCCTGCGCAGGGCAGCGAGGGCGTCGCCGACCCGAGGTTCGGCGACGTGGCCTTCGAAGTCGAAGTAGAAGCGGTAGCGGCCGAACGATCCGCGGATGGGCCGAGCGTCCAGCCGGGTCAGGTTGATGCCCCGAATGGCCAGCTCGGTGAGCAATTCGGAGAGTGCTCCGGTCCGGTTCTCCGCCGCCGCGACGACCGACGTCCGATCGTGCCCGGTGGGCTCGGGCAGCGCGCCGGGGCGGCGCAGCAGCAGGAATCTGGTACGCGCGTCCGGCACGTCGGCGACGTCGGTGGCGATGACCTTGAGCGGGTAATGTTCAGCGGCCACCGGTGCCGTGACGGCGGCGTCGTACTGGCCTTGTGTGACACCCACCGCCGCGGCCGCCGTCGACGATGCGGCGATGTGTTCGGCATCCGGGAAATGGTGCTCCAGCCAGCGCTGCACCTGAGCCAGGGCATGTGGGTGACTGGCGACCGTCCGCAGCGCGCCTGGGTCGGTGTCGGGGTGAGCGAGCATGCTGAACCTGATGGGCAGCAACGCCTCGGCGACGGCGACCAGCGGGTCGTCCTCGGCCAGGCCGTCCAGTGTCGCGGAGACCGGGCCCTCCACGGAGTTCTCCACCGGCACGCAGGCCGCATCCGTATCGCCTTTACGCACTGCCGTCATCGCCGCGCGGATGGTCTCGCACGGCATCAACTCGGCGGTCGCGTGCAGCTGCCGCGCAGCCTGTTCGGTGAACGTGCCTTGCGGTCCGAAATAGGCGATCCGCCGCAGTGCCCTCGGTGCCGTGGGGTCCATTTCTGCAGATTACTGCGCGTTGCTGCGAAGGGCGTCACGACGTTCGTCGTAGCGCATACGGCCGGTGCGCCGTTCGGCGAAATCACTCAGTTGCCAGATCTGCAACATGCAGATGGTTGGCTACGGTCTGCCTGGGTTTGCCAGACTTGAGGTACCCACCGGCGTCCGTGAGGAGCTTCGTGACCATCGACTCGCACACCACAGAAAGCCGCCGGAAGGCACGATCCGCACGCAACGTCCCAGCCCTGGTCCTGTGCGCGATCGACGACGCGATGGCGCAGGCGTGGCGCACGTTGCTGAGCACCCGCCGGCCGCGCGTGCAGGTCCATCGCGGCTCGGTGCTGGACATCGAGGCGCAGGCCGTGGTCAGCCCGGCCAACTCCTACGGATGGATGCGCGGCGGCATCGACGCGGTGTACGCGCGGGCGTTCCCCGGGATCGAGGAACGGGTGCGCAAGGCCATCCTGAACACGCACGGCGGTGAACTGCCGGTCGGCGAAGCGCTCGCGGTGCCCACCGGGGAGACCATGCCTGCGTGGCTGATCAGCGCCCCGACGATGCGGGAGCCGGGCGAACTGCTGGCCGAGGACACCGTGCATCCGTACTTGGCCGCTCGCGCGGTGTTCGAGTTGTGGCGGGACCGCGAGGTGGACCCGGGCAGACCCGCCGCCGAGGCCATCGACGTGATCGCCATGCCGGGGCTGGGCACCGGCGTGGGGGGTGTGGACCCGCAGAACTGCGCTCGGCAGGTGGCCGTGGCGTGGGACGAGGTGTTCGGCGGCTGAGCCGCGCACCCAGCAGCGTCGTCCAGTGAACGATGCGTCGGCTTGCCGGCATGTCCGGCGGGCCGCCCCGGCGTGTGCCGCTCCAGCGCCCGGCATGCCCGGCCAGTGTCGCTTCAGCGTGTCCGGCAAGTCCGGCCGGTGCCGCCCCTGCGCGTCCGGCAAGCCCGGCCGGTGCCGCCCCAGCGCGCCCGGCAAGCCCGGCCGGCGCCACCCAGCAGCCCTGCATGTCCCCCACATAGCCGAACGGCCGCCGGGCTCACGTGCTCCGACGGCCGTCCGTTTCTCACGTGGTCTTACTTCGACTCGGGCTCCGTGGCCCCTTCGACCTCGCGGACTTCCTCACCCGAGGGGAGCTGTTCCGCCTCGGCGACGCCACGCACGGTGATCTTGCGCGGCTCCGGCTTCGGCTTGGCCACGTTGCGCACGCGCACCGTCAGCAAGCCGTCCCGGTACTCGGCGTCGACGTCGTCCGCGGTGATGTGCTTCGGCAGCGCGAATTCCCGACGGAACTCACCGGAACGGATCTCCCGCACCAGCACACCGTCGTCCTCCCTGGTCTCGTCGCTGCCGCGGCGGCCGCTGATGCGCAGCCGGTTCTCCACGACCTCGACGTCCAGGTTGTCGGCGCCCGGAACCTCGGCGGTCACCACGACGTCCGTGCCATCCCTACGCAGGTCGACGGCGGGCACGAAGCCGGTGGTCGGCGCGCGGTCGGGGCCGAACGCACGGCGCATCAACTCGTCGAAGTCGCTGTCGAACTGGCGGGCCAGGATGTTGAACGGGTCCCACGAAGAGCCTCGGCGAACAACCAGCGTCATCGTTGACATCCCTCCCTGTCGTGTCAAACGACCAGACTGAGGATTAGCACTCAGCCTTCGTGAGTGCTAACGCTGACAGGGTTCCGGATGTTCCCGCCGAACCGGTCGAAATTGTCGGTGGTTCGCGCGAACATATGGAGGAACGACGAAGAGGGGGTTGATATGCCAGACCTTGCCGAGCAGGCCGCCGTGAAGTACTTCGCCGGATGGCGGGCCAAGGACTTCGAGACCGTGCGCTCGGTGCTGGCCGACGAGGTCACGTTCCACGGGCCGCTGGCTCAGCTCGAAGGCGCCGATGCGTGCGTGGACGGGCTGCGCAAGATGTCGGAGATCGTCACCGACATCGAGATCCGCAAGCGGTTCGTGGACGGCGAGGACGTACTGACGTGGTTCAACTTGCACACGTCGGTGGCGCCGCCGATCCCGACCGCGAACTGGAGCACGGTTCGGGACGGGCGGATAGTCGCCATTCGGGTGGCGTTCGATCCGCGCCCGTTGTTCGGCCCGTCCGAGTGATCCTTATAGCACGATTCGCCCGGTCGACGTCACAGCCTCCCAGCTTGCCGGAACTGCGCAGGGCAACGGACACTGGTACCAGGTGCCATTTGTCACAGCACCTATCGATTCCGCCGCGCCAGCTGTTTTGATCGTGCCCAATGCAGTGACGGCAGGAGTCGGGGAGCCAAGGGAGGCTTCGATGGCGAGGGTTCGTGAGCTGACCCCGTACGTCGAACTGGATCGCGAGCAGTGGCGCGAGCTACGTCGGTCGACCCCGCTGCCGTTGACCGCCGAAGAGCTGGCCAAGCTGCGCGGCCTCGGCGAGCAGGTGGATCTGCAAGAGGTCGCCGACGTGTACCTCCCGTTGTCTCGGCTGATCAACCTGCAGGTCGCGGCGCGGCAGCGACTGTACGAGGCCACCACCACGTTCCTGGGTGAGGACACCCGCGGCACCAAGGTGCCGTTCGTCATCGGGATCGCGGGCAGCGTCGCGGTCGGCAAGTCCACCACGGCGCGCATCCTGCACGCGCTGCTGGCCCGCTGGCCGGATCACCCGCGGGTCGACCTGGTCACCACCGACGGCTTCCTGTACCCGCGGGCCGAGCTGATGCGCCGCGGCATCATGCACCGCAAGGGCTTCCCGGAGTCCTACGACCGCAGGGCGCTGCTGCGCTTCGTCACCGACGTCAAGTCGGGCGCGGAGGCGGTCAGCGCCCCGGTGTACTCGCACAAGGCGTACGACATCCTGCCCGGGGTCGAGCACGTCGTGCGACGGCCGGACATCCTCATCCTGGAGGGGCTGAACGTCCTGCAGCCCCACCCGCGGCTTGCGGTGTCCGACCTGTTCGACTTCTCGATCTACGTCGACGCGCACACCGAGGACATCAAGCGGTGGTACATCGAGCGGTTCCTCAAGCTGCGGGACACCGCGTTCGCCGACCCCGAGTCGCACTTCCACCACTTCGCCGGGCTGTCCGACGAGGACGCCAGGGCGGAGGGTGAGCACCTCTGGACGACGATCAACGAGCCGAACCTGCTGCAGAACATCTTGCCCACGCGGGCCCGCGCGACGCTGGTGCTGCGCAAGGACAGCGACCACTCGATCACACGGGTGCGCCTGCGCAAGCTGTGAACGAGCGGCCGCGCCGGTAGGCCGCGGACGACGTGCGTCGCGCTGTACCAGAGACGCGGAGGTTCAGGGCCCAGGTCCGCGCGCGTCGATCACCACCGCCCGAGCGCGCGTCGCAGCCTGCAAGCCCACGCCCGCCCACCCACCACCGAACCCACCCAGCGCAGCCGCAGCGCGCGCACTCTGCCTGGGTAAGAGCAGCCCGCGAGCCCACGCCACCCACCACTGGACCCGACGGCGGGCGTCGCTACACCGTCCGCGCCCGGCCCGCGGGCGTCGCTACACCGTCCGCGCCCAACCGCCGGGCCCGGCCCGCGAGCGCCGTGCGTTTCCGGCCGGCCCGTGACCTGCGCCGGCAGCCCTCGAGCCAGCACCAACCGCGCATCCGGCCGTCGTTGCCAGGTCGGCGGACCCTCACATGGGCGCATTTCCCGGCGCGAGCGGGCGAATTGCCCCGAACACCATCCCTTTGGCCTATATCCCAGGCACCGTTGTCGACCGACCCTGAAAACAAGCGAAATGTCACGCTGACCTGGAGGTCGTCGATGTTCGCCACCATCGCGACGTGGACCGTGGCCGCGCTCGGTATGGCGGTTCTGCTGGTGATGGCCTTCGGAGCGCTCGCGATCGATTTCGACACTCCGCCGATGCGTCGCCGCCGCAAGCCCGCCGAATGACGCGCGGTCCGTGCGCGCCGCCACGGCGAAAGTGGGTAACCCCATGCGCAGTGATAGGTCTAGGCCATGATCAACGGTCGACCCCCGTGGAAAACCTGAGGGCAACCTGTGAAGTATGCACAGTCGGGCATCTTTCCCGCTCGACGTACGTTCATCGGTTGAGAGCACCCCTCGAGAAAGAGGACGCAAGATGACCACCGCATTCGTTCAGAACCCGTCGCCGGGGAACATGCCGTCCCCGCCGCGCGGCTGGCCGATCGGGTCGTACGAGACGTACGAGGAAGCCCAGCGCGCCGTCGACTATCTGGCGGACAAGGATTTCCCGGTGGCCGACGTGACGATCGTCGGGGTGGAGCCGATGCTCGTCGAGCGGGTGGCCGCCCGCCTGACCTGGGGTGGCGTGCTCGGTCGTGGCGCCGCGTCCGGCGCGTGGTTCGGCCTGTTCGTGGGATTGTTGTTGGCAATCTTCTCGCCGGGTGCGGGATTCGGTCCGATCCTGATCGGTCTGCTGTCCGGTATCGCTTTCGGGATGGTGTTCGCCGCCGTCGGTTACGCGTCGACCCGCGGCCAGCGCGACTTCATCTCCACCAGCCAACTGGTCGCACAGCGTTACGACGTACTGAGCCTGCCGCGCAACGCCGAACGGGGTCGGGAGCTGCTCGCCGAGCTGGCCGCTAAACAGTTCTGATCGGCTCGCGACCCGCAACGGTTTCGCCCGGTGCTCGGCTCCGAAACCGATCGATCCGCGCCCTGCACCAACTCCGACCGCTCCGCGAACGCGGCACTGGCGTCGACTGACACGACGGTCCATGCTCTGACCGGTGCTCGGCCGCACGCCCATCCTGATCGGGCAAGCGCCGGGACGCGTTCCAGGCAAGCGCCTGGTGTCGTCGCGTTCACCCGCGGAATTCGGACCAGCCGAGCACGTCGTCAACCACTTCGTCGAGCGCACCGTCGACCCGCCTCACCAGCTTTTCGGTTTGCGGTCGGCGCTGCGTCGGGTGCGCTTCGTATCGCATGCCGTGCGCCCGGTCGTGCCCTTCGATCAGGATCACGTCGATCCACTCCCCAACCGCCCGCTCTGCCAGCACACTGTCGGGCTCCGCACTGTGCTGCGCAACCGTCGTCCTGAACGTCCAGCCGAGCGTCACCAGCTGTTCCAGCGCGGCGAGCGCGGCCTGCCACTCGGGGTCTTCCTGCGTCACCTGCTCAGCTTGACGTGGCCGAGACCGCGCTGCGTACGTCCGCATGCCGAAGCTACGTCGAACTAGCGCCGAAAACGTCGGCCGTCACCGCTACCGTGGGCACGTCTGAAGTCGCGTGCACTACGCGCACGCGCGCAAGGAAGCCCTGTAGGGCCCGTCGCCGGGCAGACCGAACTCCTGCCGACCTCTTGCCGAACTAGCGCCGAACTTGCCGGTGCGTCGTCTCGTTCACCGCCGATGACCGCCGCGACCTGGTGCTTTACTTCGGCTCAGCACGCAACGTCATCGAACGACTACTGGCTGGACAGGACTGGCGAGGGGGTTATGAGAACGGTTCGACACTGGACCGGACGGGAAGTCCGCGCATTGCGCGCGGCCAGGCGGATGAGCATTCGCGAGTTCGCCGCGCATCTGGGGGTCAGCGACCGGATGGTGTCCAAATGGGAGGCGGCCGGGGAGCAGATCAGCCCACGCCCGGTCAACCAGGCGGCGCTGGACACGTCGCTGCGGCGCTCGTCGCCCGAGGTGCGGGAGCGGTTCGCGGAGTTCCTGTCCACGCCACCGCTGCTGGACGGTGCCGCCGAAGCGGAGAGCCCGATCATCCGGCATCCCGTGGACGGCAAGCGCATGGCGCTGGTGCCAGGCGGCCCGTTCCGGGAAGGGCTCACCTCCGAGCCCGCGTGGCTGCCCGCGTTCTACATCGACATCCACCCGACCACCAACGCCGAGTACGGCCGCTTCGTGGCGGCCACCGGCCATCGACCACCCGCCCATTGGACCGACGAGGGCTGCCCGCCGGAGCGCGCCAGCCACCCGGTGGTGCTGGTGAGCTGGCACGACGCGCAGGCGTACGCGGAGTGGGCCGGCAAGTCGCTGCCGACCGGTGAGCAGTGGGAGAAGGCAGCACGCGGGCAGTTCGGTGATCAGTTCCCGTGGGGCGACCAACCGCTGCCGGACCGGTGCAACGTCTGGGAGACCGGCATCGGCGGCACGGCACCGGTCGGCCGGTACATCCGAGGTGCGTCGCCGTACGGGGTGTACGACATGTGCGGCAACGTGTGGGAGTGGTGCGCCACCGAGCGGGTGCCGGGCCGCTACGAGCGCCGGGGCGGATCGTTCGCGACGCCGCTGAGCCAGTGCCTGCCTGCGTTGAGTGCGGATGGTCCCGCCGGGCTGCGCGCCGATAACACCGGGTTCCGGTGCGTGATGGGTTAGGGGCGAAAACGGGTGGCAGCGCCCGTCCGATGCGGGCAGGTGCACCTGTCCGATACGGGCGGGAGCGCCGGTCCGATACGGACGGGAGCGCCCGGTCCGATGCGGCCGAGCGCCCTCGCCACCGGCGTGACTACCGGCGGCGCACCTTCTCGGTGGTCCCGACGTGATCGAGCGCCCACTCGTTGAGCCCACGCAGCTCCTGCCAAGCCGTACGCACACGGGTCAGCGTCGTCCGCTCGTGCAGGGCGTCGTCCGGCTCGAAGGTCTTGCCGACCCACAGCGTCTTGTGCCGCAGCAGGTCGATTCGCGGATGGTCCTCGTCGAACCCACGCGGCTTGGTCTTCAACTGCTCGCCGCGCAACTCCCAGCCGCTGGAGACCAGCTTGTCCAGAATCGCCACCAGGGCTGGCCCGTGGTTGTCGTCGGCGACCGACTGGCGGAAACGCGCCAACTGGTCGGATTCCAGGTGGTACATGCCACCGCCGACCCGCAGCCCACGTGGTGAGAGCTCGACGTAGTAGGCACCCGCGCCGCGACCGGGTTCGATCACCGCGCCGCAATGCGTCTTGTACGGCGTCTTGTCGCGCGAGAACCGCACGTCCCGGTAAGGCCGGAAGACTTTCGCGGAGCCGAAACCGGGGGCGAACTCGGGCTCGAGCTCGGCAAGCAGCGCTTCCATCGGCGCGCGCACGTCCCGCCGGTAGATCTCGACGTTGTCCTCCCAGTACGCCCTGGAATTGTCCGCGACCAGGCCGTCGTAGAAGTCGATAGCGTGTTCGCCAAATCCGGTGAAGGTCACAGCCCCAGCGTAGAAGCGAACCGACGCAAGCAGAACGGGGCGACCCACCCGGCTACTGCCGCGCCGTCGACCTCGGACGAACGCCGGCGAGCACCGGCGCGCCTATCCGCCCATGCGCTCGAGCAGTTCGTCGAGATCGGCCCGCTGGAAAGGACCGGCGATCGCCAGCGTTCTGCCGGTGACGGGTTGCTGCACGGCCGGAGCCACCAGCAGCTCCCGCTCACCGAACACGACGGCGACGCGGTTGCGCAGATCCTGCTCCTGCGCTGCGCGAGCAGTCAGCTGCCGGAACTCCGCCGCGTCGTCGGCCGTCAGCCTCAGCTGGAGCTGCCACTGCCCGTTCACCTGCACCGTACGAGCCCTGTCCACGGTGTCGACCACGAAAGCCGCGGGTTTCAGCACCAGACAGCTCCCGCCCTCCTTGTCCTCGACGGCCAGCTTGTCCGCGGGGTCGCACGCGCCGTGCTGCACCTCGCGCACCTCGTGGAACGACAGTGGTTCGGCCAGCGGGCCGCCGCCCCACTGGTCCCCGGTGCTCGGCGCCTTGCCCATGTCCGGGATCGGCAACTGCGGGATCTCCGGCACGTCTGCCTCATCGTCGGAGCAGGCAGTCAAAGCAAGCAACGCCGTCAACAACACCAGCAACCCGCGCATGACGCGAGCTTGGCACAACCCGATCCTCGTTGGATATTCGTTGTCCGATATCGACCGCGAACCGACCAACAAGCCCGGGACTGAGCAAACAGAGCCTTTCGACCCTTGCAGTCTCGTGAGAATCACGCAGCATCAGCAGCACGCGGTGACTCCGCTGATGTCCCCCACGGAGGTCTTGTGAATTTGGGCCCGCCACCGACGTTTCGTACCCAGCACACCCCCTTGGCCGACCCCCGGTGATCGACGACCGTACGGCTCGAATCTGGACTGCGATACGAGCACAAGCCGCGCACGACGCACGCCCGCCCTCGCTCGGTGACGTCTGCGCTGTCTGCGCCGCAGAGCTTGACGCCTCGGTCGGCCTGCTCATGACCGACGGCGAGGGCGGCCTGGTCCAACCGGTCGAAGCTTCCGACGACATCGCCGCCGACCTCGACGAGCGTCAAGTCACGTTGGGCGAGGGCCCGGCGAGCGATGTGATCGCGGGTCATCAGGCGGTGCGCATCCCGGATCTGGCCACCGCCGGGCCCGCGCAACGATGGCCGATGTTCGCCAGCTACGCGCAGGGTGGCAGCGTGCGCGCGTGCTTCGCCATCCCGCTACGAGCAGGCGTGGTCGAGCTAGGCGTGCTGACCGTTTATCGCACTCGCCCCGGCTACCTCAGCTCGGCTGAACTCCTTGACGCATTCGCCTATGCCGACGCCGCGCTCGCCCTCGCGTTGGAGCGCTACATCGAGCTACCGCTGCACCGGTTGAAGTCGCTGGACGAGCTGTTCGCACCACCCCGCTCGGTCATCCACCAAGCGAGCGGAATGGTCAGCGTCCAGCTCGGTGTCAGCTTGGCCGCCGCGCTCGCTCGGCTGCGCGCTTACGCCTACGCGAACGATCATTCGCTGGCGGACGTCGCCAAAGACGTCGTTGCGCGTCGCCTCCGCTTCGACAACGGCCGCTCGTGACGTCGCCGACCAGCGCCATCCGCGAGAGACTGATGACATGGACTTCGATGCGGTGGCCGACGAGCTGTACGCCGGGCCGCGCGACGACTTCATCCCCACCAGGAATCAGCGGGTCGCCGAGGCCAAGAAGGCCGGCGACAAGGAGTTGGCTCAACGCATCGGAGCCTTGCGCAAGCCGTCGCTGGCCGCCTCGCTGGTCAACCAGCTCGCTCACGACCATCCGGACGAGCTGCGCAAGCTGATCGAGCTGGGCGACGAGATGCGCGCGGCGCACGCCGACCTGGACGGCACGAAGCTGCGGGAGTTGTCCCACCGCAAGCGGACCGAGGTGGAGAAGGTGACCGAGCGGGTGTGCAGCCTCGGCTCGGATCCGACCCAGGCCGTTATGGATCAGGTCAGCGACACGCTGGAGGCGGCGATCGCCAATCCGGACGCCGCTGCCGAGGTCGTCGCCGGACGGCTCGAAGCCGCGCTGGCGCCGTCCGGCTTCGACCAATGGATGATCGCGTCGGTCGACACTCACCGGCGGTCCGAGCCGAAGAAGCCGGGCAACGACGACGAGAAGCCGGCGGACCCGAAACAGCGCGAGAAGCAGGAAAAGATCGCCGCGGCCCGCGACCGGCTCTCCACCGCGCAGGACGAGCAGTCCAAGGCCGAGGACGCCCTGGCCAAGGCCAACGATGCGGCCACGGAAGCCGAGCAGCAGGTGGAGGACCTCAAGGCCCAGCTCGCCGAAGCCGAGCGCGACCTACGCAAGACGCGCGACGCGGCCAGGGAGGCCCAGCGCGAGTACGACGCCGCGGTCCGCGCCGTCAAGGACGCCGAGAAGGCGCTCAACCGGCTCGAGCCGTCCTGACCGGCGCCGGATGGTGTGCCGACGACGTTCCGGCTGCCCGGGCCGCTTGCCCTTCCTCATGCCCACCGCGGCGCTCCGCTGCAGAGATGTCGAACTGCCACTCCCGCACTCGCCGCCGACGGTCAGCTCCGCACCGAGTCGCTCAAAGCGCCCAGTCCGCGCAGCGGTCAACTCCGCACCGAGTCGCTCAAAGCGCCCAGTCCGCGCAGCGATCAACCCCGCACCGAGCCGCTCAGGCGCCGAGTCCGCGCTCCACCGCGGCGATCAACTCCGGACGCAACCGGTCCGCCCGAATGATCCGGTCGACCGACCCCACTTCGACGGCCCGCTCGATGCTGTGGATGGCGTCGAACTCCGCGGCCACCTCGCTCAGCTTCTCCGCCCGCACCGAGGCCCGCAGATCCGCCAGCTCGCTGGACAGCGCGGCCCGCTCCGCACCGGTCGCCTCCGCCACCCGGGCTTCCAGATCCTTGACCCGGGCATCCGCCGCCGTCCGCTTGTTGACCTCGCCCGGGAACACCACGGCCGCCGCGGGCGCACCGCCGATCACCGACGCGAACGATCCTTCGACCGCCAGCACCTGCATGTTCGGGTTCAGCGCCTTCGAGAACACCACGAACGCGCCGCCGTGGTAACGGGAGATCACGCAGAACACGATCGGCCCGTCGAAGTTGACGATCGCCCGGCCGATCTCCGCGCCGTACTCCAGCTGCAGCTTGCGCATCGACTCCGGCGACCCGTCGAACCCACTGAGGTTGGCCAGCACCACCAGCGGCCGGTTCCCGCTCGCCGCGTTGATCGCACGCGCGACCTTCTTCGACGACTGCGGGAACAGCGTGCCCGCGGTGTAGGTGTCCGGGCCGTCGGTCGGCGGGAAACCGCGGCGCGGCACCGACCGCGACTCGATACCGATCAGGCACACCGGATACCCGCCGAGATGCGTGTCGGTCACGACCGCGGTCTCCGCGTCGGCCATGCCCGCCCAGCGTTCCAGCAGCGGGTGATCCTGGTCGGCCACCGCGCGCATCAGCGTGCGGATGTCGAACGGCTTCTTCCGGTCGGGGTTCGTCTCCGCCGAGAAGATGTCACCGACCGTGCGGAAGTCGCTGTCGGCCACCTCGTGCGGGTACGACGAGATATCCCGGTCCAGCGGGTCCGACGTCTCCGCCCGCCGCGGCCCGCGCTCACCGGGCACGACGTAGGTGTGGTCGTAGTGCTCCATCAGCACGTCCCGCGCGGCGGGCAGGCTCCGCGCCCAGTACTGCGCCTGACCGTTCGGGCCCATCACCCGGTCGTAGCCGCCGATGCCGAAGTTGTCCTCGGCGGAGACACCGCCGGAGAAGTCCAGCGACTGCTTGCCGGTCAGCACCATCGCCGAGTCCGGCGTCATCACCAGCACGCCCTTGGTGTGCATGAGCATGGTCGCCTCGGCATTCCAGTACGGCTGCGCACCGACGTTGATGCCTGCCACCACGACATTGATCTCGCCGCCCGCCTGGGTGAACCGGACGATGCGGTTCAACGCGCGGCCGACCCAGTCGAGATTCTCCGTGCCCGAGTCCATCGAGATCTTCGCGCCCGCCGACAGCGCGAACCACTCCAGCGGGACCTGCATCTTCTCCGCGAGGTCCAGCGCGGCGATGACCCGCGCACATTCCGGCTCGCTGAGCGCGCCGAGCGCCTTGGTCGGGTCACCGAGCAGCACGACCCGGGTCACGCCCTCGGGGTAGCGCTCGGTCGGGGTGCTGACCACACCGGCGACGATCGCGGCCTTGTTGCCGCCCGGCGCCCGGTCCACCGGAACCAGCTCGCCGCGGTCGTCGAGGTCGTACTCGACGAACGAACCGTGCGGGCCCGCCAGCATGCCGGTCAGCTCGTACGGATACGTGGTGCCACGTCGACGAGCCCGCAGCACCCGCTGCGCGTAGTCGTCCAGCGGGGTGATCGGCTCGGTCGGGGGGTCGATGATGTCGATGAGCAGACCCTCGCCCGGCTTGCTGGAGATCCGCAACGCCGCGTCGGTCAGCTCGCCGGTCTCCGGGTTGCGCTGCTGCCCGACGAACATCACCTCACGGATGCCCGCGCCCGAGGTCGACGGCGCCGCGCGGTGCACGATGCCGCGCAGCTCGTCGAGGCTCAGATCGCTCGGCGGCCAGCAGTAGATCAGCACGCGGTTGGTGTCCAGCCTGCTCTTCGCCGACCGCTCGGCCTGGTGGCTGCGGATGGCCGCCAGACACGCGGCCAGCGCGCCCTCGGCCGCCGGAAGCGTGATCAACCGGCCGTCGCTGTCCCGCAACGGTGTCAGGTCACGCACCTGGGCCATCGCGATCAACCGCTCGTCGGCCGGGTTCTGCTTGGCCACGCAGCGGAACAGGTAGACGTCCTCGTCCGCGGACGGCAGCCGGGTGAGGTCGAAATTCGCCAGCCGTTGTAGTTGCAGCCGGCGCGCCACCATCGGATGCATCCCGCGGATCAGCGTGTCCTCGACGAGCTCGCCGCCCTCGCCGGGCTGGAACGTGAACTGGTGGTGGTGCACGTCGCCCGCGCGGCCCGCGACCGACACGGTGATCCGCTCGACCCGGCGCAACCACTCCACCTGGGACAACTCCGCGCGCAGCGCGGACGCCACATCGTCCTGATCCTCGGGCTGCTCCGGCCACGCCAGGTAGATGTCGACGGCGAGATCCTGGTCGGCCTGCGCCGCCACCGCCGCCAGCGCACCAGGCAGTGCAGCATGGTCAGTCGCGGTGGCGACCATCCGCCGGGCCTGGCCGTCCAGCCGATACGAGCCGTGCACGACCGGGAACCCGTCGACGACCTCGACGCGCACGTCGTCCAGCTCGACCTCGCGGTAGTAGCGACGGGTCATCACCTCGAGCAGCGGCCGGACATCACTGCCGGGCCGGGCGATGCGCTGCCCCAGCAGCCGCACCAACGGCTCCGGACACGCCACCATGGCGGCGATCCGCTCGGCCCGGTCCTGCGCGTCCGGGTTCGCGTCGAGATACCGCAAGTGCGCGCGCACCCCTGCGTAGATCTCCGCCCGCTTGCGGCGCAACAGCGGCTGGGCGAACCACCGGAACACCACGCTCCTGGCCAGGTCCCCGACCACCGGGAAGCGTAGCTGGGTGGCCTCGACCAGGTGCTCGAGCGCTTCGCCCGCGGCGTACTTGAGGTCCTCGCCCGGCGGCGGTTCGACCAGCCAGCGTCGCAGGATCCTGGTCACGATCGCCACGTCGGACGCCGCGCGCTGCTGCGCGAGGAAGATGCGGAACACCGCCTCTTCCAGCGCCTCGGTGCGCTCGAAGCTGTGCACGCCGTAGTGCTCGAGCACCTTGGCCAGCCGGTCGGTGAACCACTCCGGCACCCCGGCCCGCTCGGTGTCCAAGCTCTGCAGATAGCGGTGGAAGAACTCGCGCGGGCTGTGCACGCGGGTCTCCGGCATGCTCGGATCCCGCACTTCCGGCATGTCGGTCGCGCCCGGCCGGTTGCGGCTCAGCTCCGACAGATCCGCGAACAGGTTGAGCAGCTCGATCTCCTCGGCCAACAGGTCGGCCGGGCCGAGCTCGGCGCGGTCGCGCGCGTAGACGTTGAGCAGATTGCCCGCATCCGCCGGGTCGACGTCGAAGCCCAGCAACGTGCTGCGCAGGTCGGTGAGCGCACGCTCGGCCCGCTCCCGCAGCTGCAGCTCGGGCGCGGGCGGGAACTCCAGCGCTGCCGACGGGCCCGAGTCGGCGTGCGCACCGCCGTCACCGATCGGCTCCAGGCGCAGCAGCGGCGCACCGGTCTCCACCTGCGCACCGACCGAGACCAGCGCCTCGGTGACCTTCGCGGCGAACGGCGCCCGCAGCACCGTCTCCATCTTCATCGACTCGAGCACGATCACCGGGGCGCCCGCCTCGACCTCGGCGCCCGCCGCCACCGGAGTGGCGACCACCAGCGCGGGCGCCGGGGAACGCACCACGCCGCCCTCGTCGCGGCTGATCCGGTGCGTGACTCCGTCGACCTCCACCAAGTGGATCGGCCCGTGCGTGCCGGTCACCACCCGGAAGCTGCGACCATTGACGGTCAGCCTGCCGGTGCTGTTGTCGTACCGCTCGACGGCGACGTCCACCGACTGCTCACCGCTACCGGACTCCACCACCACGCGATACCGCTGCGCGTTGACCTGGGCGACCCGCAACCGGTAGGAGTTGCCGCGCAGTTTCAGGTCGATGGCCTGGCCGACCTCGTGCCGCACCTGCGGACGGCCACCGTGCGCGGTCGACAGCAGCCGCTGCCGCTCGGTGCGCTCAGCCTCCTCGTACGCCTCGATCGCCGCGGCCGCGAGCGCCACCCCGGCATGCCGGTCGGCCACCAGGCCGCCCTCGGCGCGTACCCGGTCGATCCAGCCGGTGTCGCAGCTGGCGTGCACGACCGGCTCCTGGTCGAGCAGGTCGAGCAGGAAGCTCTTGTTGGTGACCCCGCCCTCGATGAGCACCGTGGTCTCCGCGAGCGCCCGGCGCAGCCGGGCCAGCGCGATCTCCCTGGTCGGTCCGTAGCCGATGATCTTGGCGATCATCGAGTCGAAGTCGGCCGGGATGACGTCCCCTTCGGAGAACCCGGTGTCGACCCGGATACCCGGGCCGGCAGGCAGGGCCAGGCGAAGCACCCGGCCCGGAGCGGGGGCGAACTCCCGGTCGGGGTCCTCGGCGTTGAGCCGGGCTTCGACGGCGTGACCGGACTCGTTCGGCGGCTCACCGGTCAGCGGTTCACCCGCTGCGATCCGCAACTGCGCCCGGACCAGGTCGAATCCGGTGGTGACCTCGGTGATCGGGTGCTCGACCTGCAACCGGGTGTTGACTTCGAGGAACGCGAACAGTCGCTCGGTGGGCTGGTAGAGGAACTCGACCGTGGCCGCGCCCCGGTAGCCGACCGCCACCGCCAGCCGCTCGGCGGAAGCCTTCAACTCCGCGATCTGCTCCGGCTCCAACAGCGGGCAGGCCGACTCCTCGATCACCTTCTGGTTGCGTCGCTGCACCGAGCAGTCCCGCACCCCGACCGCCCACGCCGTGCTGCCGTCCGAGATGACCTGCACCTCGACGTGCCGCGCGCCGGTCACCAGACGCTCCAGGAAGACCACGCCCGAACCGAAGGCTCGCTGCGCCTCCGCCGATGTGCGCTCGAACGCGTCAGCGAGCTCGGCGTCGTCGTGCACCACGCGGATGCCCCGGCCTCCGCCACCCGCGGTCGCCTTCAGCATCAACGGGTAGCCGATGCGACCGGCGGCTTGGGTGGCGGCTTCGAGGCTGTCCACCGGACCGCCGCTCCACGGGGCGACCGGGACGCCGACGCGCTCGGCGAGCTGTTTGGCGCCGATCTTGTCCCCCAGCGTGCGCATCGCCTCGGCGCTCGGGCCGATGAACGTCACGCCGAGCTTGTCGCACAGCTCCGCGAACGCCGGGTCCTCGGCCACAAAGCCCCAGCCGACCCACGCGGCGTCCGCCTGCGTCTCCACCAGCGCGCGTTCCAGCACGGCGAGATCCAGATACGGGCGGTTGGCCGCCGGACCGAGCGCATACGTGTGGTCGGCCTCGCGCACGAACGTGGCCGCGCTCTCCGCGTCGGTGTAGAGGGCAATCGTCTCGATGCCCGCCCCGGTCTCCGCGTTCAGTTCGCGGACCGCGTGGATCAGTCGCATCGCGGCTTCCCCCCGGTTGACGATTGCGACTCGACGGAACACCGGGGCAGCCTCCTGGATGGCACTCGATGCGGACGAATTTGGCGAACGGATACTACGACCGTTCTACTCCTACCGAAGCCAGCAGGCATCGCTGCTGGCCCACCGACTTGCCAGCATGCTGGTTACCGGCAGGTAGACCTATGGGGAGCATATGCACGCTCGGTAGCGAGATTTTGGAGGGTTCCTCCAAACAGCAACCCGACGTTCTCAACGCCGAAACTCGGCCTGCCAGCGGCGCGTCGGCGGCGCTTCCTCGCTGGGCCGATCCTGCACGCGAACCTCGGTGAGCCCGCTTGTGGTGAACGAGTCCAACTCTGCCCTGGTCAGCGGCCACGGCCCGAAGTCGCCGTCGGTGAACGGCTCCTCTTGTTTGTTGTTGATCACCAGCAGTCGGCCGTCCGGCGCGACGAAGCCACCGATGGCGTCGATGACCTGACGGCGCAACGAGCGCGGCAGCGCCTGCACCGTGACGATCTCCACAACCAGATCGAATGCCTGCGACCACTCGGCGGGCGGCTCGAGCACGTTCGCCACGGTGTAGTGCACCGGCGAATCCGGGTGCTGGCGCTTGGCCAGCTCGATGGCCGTCGGCGAGATGTCGAAGGCGGTCGTCTCGTAGCCGAGGCTCGCCACGAACTCGGCGTCGGCGCCGTAGCCGCAGCCGACCACCACGGCCTTCTTGCCGGTGCCGTCCAATTGCTGCTCGGCGGCCCACTCGCGCAGCCATTCGTGCCGCTCGGCCACCTCGGCCCACGGGACCTCGCCTTCGCCCCGTGCGACGGCCGCGTAGACCTTTTCGTACAGCTCGACGTAGGACCCCTCGTGCTGTGAGGCGATGTCCGCCATCCACTCCTTGGGGTCGCTCATCGTCCCACTCCTGGTTCCCAGCCGTTGAGCCGCACCTGCTGCGCCGACTGCTCGCGTTTGGCCAGCTCCGCGTGCAGCTCGCGCAGCAGCTCCCGGTCCCGCTCACTCAACCGCGGGTTGTCCAGGTCCTTCGGCGGAAACGCCACCGCGGGCTCGTTCACCCTGGTCGGAGCGTTCACCCCGTCCGGGGTGATCGTGGTCTGTTCGGAGTCCGAGGCCTGCTCCGCCGGCTTGTCCGCGGCGATGGCGGCGCGCAACGCTTCCTGCTCGGCGGCGGACATCTCGGTGGTCTGCTCGGCCGGGGTCTCCGGGGGCACCGTCTCGTCGGTCGATCCGGACGAGGGTTCCGCGGTCGCGGTCTGGCTCGCCGACTTCTTCGCGGACGCCTCGGCCTGCGGCCAGAACAGCTCGCCGGGCTCGAGATCGCTGTCGCCGGTGGACTCGACGACGTCGACCTGCGGCATTTGCGTGGTCCACGGGCGGTCGACGTACTGGCCGGTCGACTCGGACTGTTCCGACGAGCTCGCCGACGACTGCGGCCAACTCGTTTCCTCGGTGGGCTGGGCGGGCGGTTCGGGAGTCTGCGCGGCGGGTTCCTCACTCGGCTGCTCGGGCTCCGGCGGCGCGGGCCACTCCGCGGTCTCGGTTCGCGCTTCCGGCTCGGGCTCCGCCGGCACGCTCGACTCGTACGACGGCTCGGTGGCCGCTTCGTACGACGCCGGCTCGGCGGCCGACTCGCGCGACGCCGACTCGAATGACTCACGGGGCGACCGGTAATCGACCCCCTCGCGCTCCGCGCCGTAGGCCGACTCACCAGCCGGCTCGTAGCTGGGCCGCTCGAAGGAAGGGGTATCCGACTTCTCGTAGGAGGACGTCACCGCGGCCGGGTCCTCGGCAGTGCTCGATCCACCCGTCACGCGCACCGCCGACCGCAGCGCCAGCCGGTGGTAGGCCGGCCAGTCCGCCCCGGTCTCCAGCACCTCGACGGCCGCGCGGATCCCTGCCCGCCGCAACGCGGTGTCCATCCGATACGCGGTGGCCAGCGCGCTGCCTTCCGGTCCCACCTCGGCCAGCACCACCCGCTGCGGCATCGGACCGGGTGTCGTACCTGCCACGGTGTTCCGCCAGACCGCATGCACGCTGCGCACGTCGGGCAGCCGGTGCACCACGAGATCGAGCGCCTCCGCCACGCCGTCGCTCGCCGTCTCCGTGCCGCTGAACCGGTGCTCGCCCGCGTCGGTAGCGTCGTCGACCCGCAAGTTCGTGGCGAACCATTCCTCCGCGCCGGAGGCGGTGAGCACCGCGGCGAGTTCGGCCTGCTCGGCCGACCGGACCGGGATGTCGCCGGCGATCAACGCGCCCCCGACCAGCTCGGCGGCTTCACCCGTGCGCGCCCGCGCGGCGAGCCGCCGCGCCTGGCTCAACGCCGTGTCGTCGAGTCGGCCGGCGAGCGCGAGCAGTACGCGGTGCAGCCGCAGCGACAGCGCTGCCGGCTCGTTGCCCTCGACCATGCCTGTCCTCCCTCCGGCCAACGGGTGGCGCTCCCGTCGTTCCTGCCACCCGCCGACCTCCCCGAAGGCCGTTGCGCTCGGCACCGCACTATGCGGCACCGACCGGATGCTTGGTGTCCTCCGCGCCGATGCTCACCCGCTGCGAGCGTGCCAGCGCGGCCCGGTGATAGTCCGGCAGCTCCCAATCGGGCGGCAGCACTTCGATGCAGGGCACCTCTTCACCGAGGATGCGCACCACCCGCTGCAGCTCGCCGGTCAACCTTGGCCACCCCGCCAGTGCGGTGACCAGTACTACCCGCTTGGTGTCGTGATCGCCGGGCGTCGTGCGGTACCGCCAGGTCTGACGAACCTCGCCGACCTCCGGCCGCTTCCGCAGCGCCGCACCGATCACCGCCGACACCGAGTCCACGGCGTTCCACCGATCAGGTGCAGTTTCTGTGAATGTGTACCGCCCTTCGGGTGTGTCATCCACCCCAAGTGCCGAACTGACCAGATGCGGATCGGCACCGTGCGGCAGCAGGGCGGTACGCAGCAGCCGGTGATCGTCCGGCTCGAGATCGATGTCATGCCTGAGCAGCGCCTTCGGCAACGTTCGGGCCAGCACGCCCATGGCACCTTCGGCGAGCCAATCGCGGTAGCGCCACAGCTCCTCGTCCGGCAGCCTGCCGGCCAGGCGCAGCAGGAGTTCATGGCAGGCGAGCTGGTCTTCGTCCTCCACTGGCCCTCCAACCGTGTGACGCTTCACCCGTTCGGCAGCATGCCACAGTCCGGTGACGGCGATTACATCGGTGGGGGATTCCTGCCGCGAGGCCCGGTTACTCCACTACCGGGCGAACCGGAGTACCCAGCTCGACGGTGCGGCTGACGGTGCACCAGCGGTCGTGCGACTTGGTCACCATGGCGGGCAGCATCTCCCGTGCCGCGTCACCCTCCGGCCCCTCCGGGAAACGCACCCGGAAGACCACCTCGAGGTTCTCCATGCGGTTGCCGTCGTCGTCCTTGATCTTGTCTCCGCTGGCGACGAGCTCGAACTGCTCGGGCTCGGCCCGACGGGACGTCACGGTGTCGACGTCGATCGCCGTGCAGCCCGCGATCGCGGTGAGCAGGAGCTCGACGGGCGTGAACGCGTCCGACTCCTTGCCGGTGCCGAACTCCAGCTTGCCGCCCCGGCTGTTGGTCGCGACGTACTTGCCAAGCTCGGTTCGGGTGATCGACACCGATCGTTTGCTGCTCGCACTCATGCCCGCATCATGTCAGGGCAGTGGCTGTGGCGCGACGTCGACGTCGTAGGTCGCTTGATCGCCCTGCACATCCTTGATCACCACGGTGACCTCGTAGCGCTTGCCGTCCGCGGCCATCGTGCACTTGACCGACTCGGCGATCTGCGCGCGCACGCTGTCCGGACACTGCACGTCGTCGTGTTGCTTGCCTGCGCTGGTCAGCGCTTCGGACACCCCGCGTGAGAGCTCTCCCGGTTCGATGACCCGCTCGGACTCCGTGCCGCAGCCGACGAGCGCCAGCAGCACCGCGAGGACAGCTACGCGACCGATCACGGGGCCAAACTTACCGCCGTTCGCCACCTGCTGCCCTTCGGCCCGATCGCGCCCAGCCGCCGGCGGAACCGGCAGTACCGTACCGATCGGTCGGGTCCGAAATTGGCGAAAAAATGTTCTGCGTCACCCGTGACGCCGACCACGAACTGTTGGTCGACACACCTGCCACGACAGACAAGAGATCTGTTCATCGTGGGCAGCGCAGGCCGCTGACCAGCACAAACTAGCACGGTTGCGGGAAAATTGATTTTTCGGTTCACCGAACAAAATGGTGGTCGGCGCCGAATATTCGATCACCATACGCCGTAGCGAACAATTCGCGAGCGCGATCAGTGGCAATGCCCCGGAATTGTCGATAACGTCGTTTTCCGGAGAGGGGTGTACCACGAGTTGTCCGCTGAAATTCTTGCGTTCGCCACGGCGTTCGCCCTGGTCTTCGCCGTTGAGCTGCCGGACAAGACGCTCGTTGCGACGTTGGTGCTGACCACCCGCTATCCGGCGCGCGCGGTGTTGACCGGCGCGAGCGCGGCGTTCGCGATCCACGTCGTGGTCGCCGCCCTGTTCGGCCAAGCGTTGAGCTTGCTCCCGGAGAACATCGTGGCCGCGGTGGTCGCGGCAATCTTCGCCATCGGCTCGTACCTGCTGCTGCGGGAAAGCTTCGCCAAGCCGGAGGACGAGTCGATCGACGCCAGCCGCACCGGACCGGTGACGACCATGACCCGGGCCATCGCCACGTCGTTCGGTGTGCTGTTCGCCGCCGAGCTCGGCGACGCCTCCCAGCTGGCGACCGCGGGCCTGACCGCCCGCTTCGGCGAGCCGGTCGCCGTCGCTCTCGGCGCGTTCTGCGCCCTGGTCGCGGTCGCGGCGATCGCGGTCTTCCTCGGCCGCAAGATCCGGGCCCGTATCCGGCCGAAGCTGCTGCAGCGCATCGCCGGCTGCGCCTTCGCCGCGTTCGCCGTGCTGGCCACCGTGCAGGCCTTCAGCTGACCCAGGTCACCGGGCAGTCGTCCCCAGTGCCGGCCACCGTGCAGGCCTTCAGCTGACCCAGGTCACCGGGCAGTCGTCCCCAGTGCCGGCCACCGTGCAGGCCTCAGCTGACGCGGGTCACCGGGCAGTCGTCCCCAGTGCCGGCCGCCGTGCGGGCTCCGCTGACGGCGGCCACCGGGCAGTCGTTCGCCGTGCCGTCAGCTGACGTTCTGATCCCGGGCACCGCCGCCGAGAGCCGCGGCGAGCTCGGTGGCCGCCTGCATCACCCGTGGCCCGACCTCCTGGCCGTCCAATGCGTGCAGGGACACCACACCGACACTGGCCCGCAAACCCGGGACGCCGCGCACCGGAGCGGCGATGCCGTGTGCTCCCGCCTCCAGCTCACCGACGCTGGACACCCAGCCCTTACCGCCCGGGCGGAGCGCGGACAACGTGAGAGCCTTGCCTGCCGCACCGCGGCCGATCGGGTGCGTCGACCCGACCCGGTAGCCGACGTGATAGCTGGTCCACGTCGGCTCCACGACGGCCACCGCACGGACCGTGTCGTTGTCCGCCACGGACAGATGGGCGGTCGCGCCGAGATCCTCGGCCAACTGCCGCAACACCGGGATGGCCAGCTCGCGCATCTGCGGGACGACCCGACCCGCGAGCCGCAACAATCCGACACCCAGCCGCACGCGGGAGCCGTCCCGGTACAACAGGCCGCGATCGCACAGCGGGCCGAGTAGCCGGTACACCGCGGCCCTGCTGACCCCGATGTGCGCGGCGAGCTGGGCAACCGTGCAAGCCTCACCCTCGGCGTCCGCCACCGCCTCCAGCAGTGCCAGACCCCGGTCCAGCGTCAGCGACGCCGGAGGTTGGCTCACAGCAACCCCAGCTCCTCGAAGTCGGTGACCGTCTCGCCGAACGTGGCCGAGCCGTAGCAGGCGAACAGCTCACGCACGGCCTTGGCCGCTTGGTCCGACAGCCCCTTGGCTTCCGCGGTCAGCGCATCGGCGTCGGTCGAGGACAGTGCATCCCGGACGTCGCCACCGGCCAGGCACCGCGCCGAAGCCACCAGCAGGTTCAGCGAGCCGTGGTGGGTGATGCCGGTGTCGGGGTCGGTGTGCCGGACGGCCCGATGCAGGCTGTTGGTCGCCTTGAACGAGGCACCCGTGACACCCGCGACCACGGCAAGGAAGTCGGCCACCTCGTCCACGCTGGGGAAGTTCTCCGGCGACTGGCCACCGCAGCGGATCTTCGGCCAGCTGCCGTGCTCGATCACGTTGCGCACGCCGTCCAGCCAGCCTTTGCCGCGCCGCGGCTCGACCACCCGCACGACGTCCTCGGGCACGAACTCCGACACGCGCTCCAGCCAGACGTCGTCGACGTCCGACGGGGCGGGCATCTCGACCATGTGCAGGTTCAGCAACTCGGCGCGCGACTCCACGATGGAGATCGCCTTCGGCACCCCGCCGAGACCGGTGTCGATGACCAACGACAACGGCAACGGGGTGGACGGGCGGATCTTGATCAACTCGGTGATCAGCTCCGGCAACCGCGACGCCGGGCACAAGAACAACCCCAGGACACCCGAGTGCGGCCCGGTCCGCGCGTCCAGGTAACTGTGCAGCGCTTCCGCCATGCTCGCCGTGCCGGGTGGGAACAACGCGGAGTCGTCTACCAGCTTGCTGAACAGGGGCGGAGTGGGGCGAGGTCCTTGAGGCATGACTTCCGCTGGGCTCGACACGGTTGACACGCTAGTATCGTACTTTATTCGGACAACTTGCCCGATTATCGAACACCTTCGGCGCAACCGGTGCGCCGCTCCGCCCGGTCGAAGGCGAGGTGTCGCCTGCCCGGGAAGGTCCGGCGATCCTCCCCGGCACGATCACCGCCGCCCGACCGGCCGCAGCACCATCACCACCTCCGGCCGACGTGATCAGTCCAGCGCCAATCGCGCCACGCGCCCGTCCTGGCCGGACGCCCAGCAGGCCCCGTCGGACGCGCAGTCCACGGTGTCGAAGCTGCCGTCGTCGAACTGCCGCCAGGTCACCCCGCCGTTCAGGCTGACATCGCTGCCCGTCGGACCGACGGCCAGCGCCACGTTGCCGAACCACGGGTGGTAGGCCACCGCCGACCGGTACCCCCGCGGCGCATTGTGCGGCTCACGCCAGCTCTTGCCACCGTTCCGGGTCAACGCCAGGGCGTCGGCGCCGTTCGTCGGCTCCACGTAGTCGCCACCGATCGCGATCCCGATGCGCGGGTTCCGGAACGCCACCGCGAAGACACCCGCGCTCTCGCTGCTGGCCAGCGGCGTGGTGGACACCGTCCAGGTGTGCCCGCGATCGGCGGAGTGGAAGACCCGAGCCTCGTCACCACCGCCGCTGGCGATCCACGCGTCCCGCTTACCCGCAACGGCCAGGCACTGTCCGCTGGCGGAGAAGCCGTACTCGTTCGGCAGCGCGGGCGGCATACCGTCGGACGGCACGATGCTCCACGTCTTGCCGCCGTCGTGGGTCTCGATGAGCCGGAACTTGCCGTCGACCGGGTCGCTGACCGCGAGCCCGTTCTTGCGGTCGAAGAACGACACGCAGTTGTAGAAGGCCGTCGGCTCGGCGTTGGTGAAGACGTTGTCCCACGTCTTGCCGCCGTCGGTGGTGCGGTAGATGCGCGAGTCGCCACCCTCACCGATGCTCAGGATGACCGCGGTCCTGGCGTCGAAGGCTTCGATGTCCCGGAAGTCCAGGTCTTCGGCTCCCTCGGGCCCGACGGACTCGAACGTCTGCCCTCCGTCGGTCGTCCGCAGCACAGTGCCGCCCTGGCCGCTGGTCCACACCACGTCGTTGCTCACCACCGACAGCCCACGGAATTGCGCGGTCGTCCCGGTTTCCTTCAACTCCCAGCGCAGGTCCACGCTCGATGCCGCGGTTGCGGTCGGCGCGACGAGCACGGTGGTGGCGGCGACGCCGGCAAGTACGGCAGCACGCAGGGTCTTCATGGTCCTGACTCCCTCGTCCGATGGCCCGGATGTGACGGCCAGCGAGCAACCTAGCCGAACGCGTGCCCGACGCCCAGATCTGAAGGTTTGATCTACCGCCTGGCCGGGTAGAACTCACGCACTATGACCACAGGAGAAGATGATTTCGCCGATCGCGAAGAAGAGATCGTCGAGCAACCCGACGGCCGGATCCGTGTGGTGCGGACCCTCAACACGGTGATCCGGTTCGTCACCGGGCTGTTCGCGCTGGTGCTGGTGCTGCACATCGTGCTGGTGGCCGCCGGAGCGAACTTCGGCAACGCGTTCGCCTCGTTCGTGCGTTCGTTCGCCAACGCCGTCTCGCTGGGGCTGAACAACCTGTTCACCTTCGACAACGCCACGCTCGAACTGGCCGCCAACCAAGGGCTCGCCGCCGTCCTGTGGTTGATCATCGGTGCCGCCCTGACCGCGTTGATCGCGGGCATTTTCCTGCCCGGCGCCACACGGATCGTCCGGCGACGCCGACGCGGCTGACCTCGATCGCGCCGCTAGTGTGGGCGCGTGGCGTCCACCCTGCGTGCGTGGCTGAATCCGGCCCGGCCGGAGTTCCCCGCGATGCTGACCGAGGAGCGGGATCGGCGCGCGGTTCGCATCGAGCTACTGATCGTCTTCGCGATCACGCTCGGGCTGTCCGGCGCGAGCAGCCTGCTGTCCTACCTGGACGGCCTGCTGCAACAGGCAGCGCTCGCCGACCAGAAGGTGGCGCTCAACGTCACCACGACCGACATCCAGCTGATCGACTTCTTGCGCCAGTTGCTCGGTGTCGTGCGGCTGGTCGGGTGGGGCGCGCTGGGCGCGTACCTGCTGTGGCGTTCCGGCATCGAGCTGCGCCGCATCGGTTTCGGTCGCACGGACAAGAAGGACTGGCTCGGCGGTGTCGGCCTCGCCGCGTTGATCGGCATCCCCGGGCTGGCGCTCTATCTGATCGCCTGGCAGCTGGGTCTCAACCGCGCGGTGCTGCCGTCGGCCATGGACGAGACGTGGTGGCGGCCGATCGCCCTCACGCTGTCCGCCATCGGCAACGCGCTCGCCGAAGAACTGCTGGTCGTCTCCCTGCTGCTCACCCGGCTACGACAACTGGGCGTCAGCGAGAACCGCAGCCTGCTCATCTCGTCGGTGCTGCGCGGCAGCTACCACTTCTATCAGGGCCTCGGCGGGTTCGTCGGCAACGTGGTGATGGGCCTGATCTTCGGTCGCGTGTGGCAGAAGACCAACCGGCTGTGGCCGCTGATCATCGCCCATGCCCTGCTCGACATCGTCGCGTTCGTCGGCTACTCGCTGTTGCGCGGGGTTTCCTGGCTGCCGGGATAGCGCCGTGGATCCACACGCTTACGCTCGCCAGGTCGTCCGCACACTGCGGGAGCACTTGCTGCCCGGATCGCTGCTCGGCGCCTGGCTGATCGGTTCGATCGCGTGGGACGACTACCGACCCGGCAGCAGCGACGTCGACATCCTCGCCGTGGCCGAGACCCAACCGGAGCCCGTACGTCGCGCGTTGGCCGACGCCCTGATCGCCTTGCCTTGTCCGGCCAGACAACTGGAGTTCGTTCTGTACCCGCCGGGGCCGGATCAGCCGTCGCGCTGGCAGCTGAACGTGAACACCGACCCGGTGCGCGTGTCGACCGACCCGGCGACCGAACCGGCGCACTGGTTCGTGCTGGACATCGCGATGGCCAGGGAACGCGCCATTCCGCTGTACGGGCCGCCCGCCCACGAGTTGCTTGCTCCGGTGCCGCCGGAGGTCGTCCACCGGGCACTGAACGACTCGCTGGACTGGCACGACGCCAATGAGCGCACCCAGCCCAATGCGGTGCTCAACGCCTGTCGTGCCTGGCACTACGCGGAAACCGGGAGGTGGGCGTCGAAGACCGCGGCGGCGCTGTGGGCTCGAGAGCGGGTGGCGGACCCCAGCAAGATCGACGCCGCTTTGGCGCGACGAAGCGGCGTCGAGAACCCTAAACTCAGCGGGTGAGCCAGACACCCAAAGCCACCCCGCACGTCGACAGTGAAGTAGGCCCGCTGCGCTCGGTGCTGTTGCACCGCCCGGGAGACGAGCTCAAGAGGCTCACCCCGCGCAACAACGATTCGCTGCTGTTCGACTCGATCCCGTGGGTGACCCGCGCGCAGGAAGAACACGACCAGTTCGCCGAGCTGCTGCGCTCGCGCGGCGTGGAAGTGCTGCTCCTCAACGACCTGCTCACCACGGCATTGACCGACGAGCGGGCGCACGCCGCTGGGGTGGACATCGCGGTCGACCCGCGCCGCCTGGGCCCGAGCCTGACCGATGTGCTGCGCAGCTACCTGTCCTCCGTCGACGCGCAGACGCTTGCCCGGGTGCTGATCTGCGGGATGACGTTCGAGGAGCTGCCCGCCCACGAAGGCGCCTCGCTGGTGCGCAAGATGAACCATCCGCACACGTTCGCCATCGACCCGCTGCCGAACCTGCTGTTCACTCGCGACTCGTCGGTGTGGATCGCCGACCGGGTGGCGGTGGCGTCGTTGGCGATGCCCGCCCGCGCCAGGGAGACCGCACTGCTCGACGTCATCTACGCCTACCACCCACGCTTCTCCACCGCAGGCCGCGCGTACGGCTCGCACCACGCTCCCGTCGAAGGCGGCGACGTCCTGTTGCTCGCCCCCGGTGTGGTGGCGGTCGGTGTGGGTGAGCGGACCACGGCCGCCGGCGTCGAAGCGTTGGCGCGGTCGCTGTTCTCCGACCAGGCGGCGCACACCGTGCTGGCCGTGCCGATCACCCAGACCCGCGCGACCATGCACCTGGACACCGTCTGCACGATGGTTCACGCCGACGCTGTGGTCATGTACCCGCCGACGCGAGACTCCCTGGAAGCGTTCACGCTACGGTCGGCGGACTCCGACGGTGGACAGCTGCAGATCGAGGGGCCGGAGCCGTTCCTGGCCGCAGCCGCCGATGCGATGGGCATCGACAAACTGCGGGTCATCGACACCGGGCTCGACCCGGTGACCGCCGAGCGTGAGCAGTGGGACGACGGCAACAACACGCTGGCGGTGGCGCCCGGCGTGGTGATCGGTTACGAGCGCAACGTGGAAACCAATGCCCGGCTGGAACAGGCCGGGATCGAGGTGCTGGCGATCGCCGGATCCGAGCTGGGATCGGGGCGTGGTGGTCCGCGTTGTATGTCGTGCCCGATTATTCGGGAACAATTTTAGGCGAGGCTTACCAAAGTTAGATCCCCCTCGCCGATGTTAGGCTTGCCTGGGTGGAAAGGCGCAGGTCAGGGCACGTATGGTCGGAGTATGCCACTCACCAAGAAAAATCCTCGATCCAAATTTTTCGAGCTGCTCCAGGACCAAATTCAAAACGAGTTTCACGCGTCCCAGCAGTACATTGCGTTGGCGGTGTGGTTCGACAACGAAGATTTGCCGCAACTGGCCAAGCATTTTTACCGCCAGGCGGTGGAAGAACGTAACCACGCGCTCGCCATGGTGCAGTACATGCTGGACACCGACCATCACGTGGAGATCCCCGGTGTGCCGGAGGTGCGCAACGAGTTCACCGCGCCGATCGAGCTGATCCAGCTCGCGCTCGACCAGGAGAAGCAGGTCGCCAGGGACATCGAGTCGTTGGTGCGGGCGGCCAGGGACGCCGACGACTACACCAGCGAGCAGTTCATGCACTGGTTCCTCGCCGAGCAGGTGGAGGAGATCTCGCAGATGAGCACGCTGCTCACGGTCGCCAAACGCGCCGGGGACGACGTGTTCGAGATCGAGCGCTTCCTGCACCGGGAGACGGTCGGCGACGGCGGCGATGCCGCCGACATGCCGCCGGTGGCCGGAGGGGCGCTGTAAGGGCCGTCGTAACGGGTTTGGGCGACAGCGCGCGGGTGTCTCTGCGTGGGCCGGCGTACGGTCGGGAACGCCGGGAGCCCGCTCACCGCAAGCCGCGGGGTCGGGCGTGCCGGAGAGGCGGCTCCAGACCAGCATCCGGTCGATGCATGCCGGGTGTCCCGCGGGCCAGGGTCGTCGGGCGTCTCGCCAGGCCCGGCCGGCTGCGGCCCCTACCTCAACAGGTCCCGTCGGTCAGCGCGAACCCGCTGACCTCGTCCCCGTCGGGCACCGCGAACTCGTACGTCGTCCCCGCCCCGGTGTCCGCTCGATACACGCCGTCGGACTCCGTGCCGTCCGGGTAGGTGTTGCGCAGCTCTTCCTTCGAAGTGCCCGAACCAACCCCCTCCGGCGTGCGGCCGTTGTTCCCGGCCGAGATGCGTCCGACACCGGACTCGGAGATCGTGAGGGCGCTGACCTGATCGTCGCGGGTGGACAGCACATACGTCGTGCAGCCCTGCGGCGGCGCGGTGTTCTCACCGAGATAGCCGGCTTTCCGCACCTCCTCGTACGACATCCCCAGCTCGATCGGCCCCCACCCGCTCGGACCGATCGGCCCACTGGCGTACAGCGGCACATTCGGCACGTCCGGTGAGCTGTCCTGCGAGGTCTTCGACGGCGGTGGTGGCTCGCTGCGTGGCTCCGACTCCGGCGCTTCCTTCGTGTCGCTCTGCGTCGGCACCCGCTCCACCTGCGGTTCGCGTGACGGAGGCGCCACCGACGAGCTCTCCGCCGTCGACAGCGTCGGCCCTGTACCCGACGCGGCCACCGTGCCCTGCTGATCGCCATTGGGCGGCATCGCCATCACGGCGACGCCCACCGCGGCGACCGCGACCACCGCGAGGCCGCTGCCCACGACGGCCATCTCCCGGCGCCTGCGCACCCGACGGGCCCCGGAGACCACCGCGTCCCGCGCGCCCGGCGCGACGTGAACGGTCAGCCGCTCGTCGTCGAACAACCTGCGCAGGTCCGACACCACGTCGTGATCGGAACGCTCACTCACGGCTGACCTCCCTCCTTCGCTGCTCCGGCCAGCTTCTTGCGCAGTGAAGTGATGGCCTTGCTCGCCTGGCTCTTCACCGTTCCCGGGCTCACGCCCAGGCTGTGCGCTATCTCCGCTTCGGACAGTCCTTCGTAGTAACGCAGAACTATCACCGCACGTTGCCTCGGCGGCAGTTCGCGTAGCGCCTGCCACAGCGGTTCGTGCTCGAACGGGTCCGGATGCTGGTAGGTGTCGCGATTCTCCGGCAGCTCGGCGACCAGCTGCTCCCGCCGCCGCTTGCGCCACCGGGAGATGTGCGCGTTGGCCATGGAACGCCGCACGTAGGCGACCGGGTCGTCGGTCTTGCGCGAGATGCTGTTCCAGCGCGAACCGATCTTCTCCAGCACCGTCTGCACCAGGTCGGCGCCGTCGTGCGGGTTGCCGGTCAAGGCGTAGCCGTAGCGCAGCAGCCCAGGCAGCTGGGCATCGACGAACTCGCCGAAATCCCCCAGCTCGCGCGCCACGGCCCCGCCCCCCATCACCGCAAGGTCAGTTGCCGTCCGAGAATGCCGTCCCGAGCCCGCCGCTCCTCACCGGTCAACGGCTCGGCGGACAAGCTGGCCAGCGCCTGCTCCAGCCGCTCGCCGAACCGCTCGACCGGCTCGGCCCACTCGCGGGCATGCGCCTCACGGTCGACGTCCCACACCGGAACCAGCAGGCCGTGCGCGCGGAACGAGCCCGCATAGCGGGAATCCTCCCCGAGGTCCAGTTCGCCGCGTGCAGACAATCGCGCCAAGGCTTTGAGCACGTCGTTCTCCGGCTCCGGCCGGACCCACCGGATGTGCGCCTTCTCGCCGGTGTCCACCCAGTACACGGCCGGACCGATACGGTGCGTCGGCAGGATCGCCTCGTTGGCTCGCTCCAGCGACAGCTGCACCTCTTTGCTGGTCGAGTCCTGATCCTCGGGCAGCCACCAGGAGAAGTCGTCGTGCAGCTCCGGCACCAGCTCGGCGTCGGTCTTCACCAGATCCTGCAGTCGCTCGCCCTCCTCGGGCGGGCTCGTGGTGTCCGGCGCGGCGAGCACCTCGCCCTCCTCGGCCGCCAGCACCCAACGCAGGCTGCGCCCGATGTCCCGGCTGACATCACCCGAGCGGGTCTGCACCTGCATGGCCACGAACCGCTTGCCGTCCGCCCGCACCATCGCAGCGGCCGCCCCTGGCAGCACGGTCGCCAGCGTGACCTCGCCACCGTCGGCCAACGGCAGCTGCACGGTCGCCGACGGCACGAACTCACGCATCGCGATCAGCTCGGTCTCCGCGGCCAGGCCCTCGAACGGCTGAGCCACGAAGACGTCGCGGACCTTCTGCTTCTTCCTCTCCTCGGCCCGGCGTGCGGTACGCGCGCGGCGGGAACGCTTGGCCACGTGAAAACCTCCTCGCTGCGGGTTGTCGCCCCGGTTGGTTGAAACTACCCGGTGGCTAGCGGCGCGCCCCGGCCGGGCGGACCGCCCGCAGCGGGGGTGCCGCGGCGTCGGACCGCACGGCGACGACCTGCAGCCGCTTGCCGCCCAACGGCCGCTCCGGGGAGAGCAGCATCCCGATGCGTCGGATGACCAACACGGTGATGACGGCCAGCGCGGCCGCGGCCCAGTGGGTGATGCCGGTCAGCAGCACGGCGTCCGCCATGGCCTGCACGCCCTCGCCCATTCGCCGCCACAGCGTCACGGCCACCAGGACCGCGTTCAGCACGCACGCCGCCCACCACACCACGACCAGCCGCGACGGCCTCGGCCGGGAATCCGCAGGCTTGCCCATCGCCAAGTGCTCGAGCTCGGCGACCACCGGCCCGGCGAGCACCAGGGCGGCGAACGCCACCACGGCGACCAGCACCGGCGCGGCGATCACCACGACCAGCTGCGGCAACTCCACGCGGTACTCCACCGCCGCCACGACAGCGAGCAGGACCCACAGGCCGACCAGCCGGATTCCGGCAGCCACCGGACCGTAAGCGGGCTCGACGTCGGTAAGCCGGGACGCCTCGGCACGGGCCAGGTTCAGCCACCACAGCCCGAGCACCAGCGCGGCGAACAGCAGGATCG
This sequence comes from Thermocrispum municipale DSM 44069, assembly GCF_000427825.1. Lineage (GTDB taxonomy): Bacteria > Actinomycetota > Actinomycetes > Mycobacteriales > Pseudonocardiaceae > Thermocrispum > Thermocrispum municipale. Next base: position 218,366 of record NZ_KE386593.1, read on the forward strand.
GGATCGGGTACCAGAACCCGGTCACCAGCCCGTCGGACAACCGCACGGACACCGTGCTGAGCGGTTCGTCCCGGCTGATCACCAGCAGCGCGTAGCGCCAGAACTCGGCGGCGCCCGCCAGCACCGCGAACACCGCGATCGCCACCAGCACGCCGACCGTCCACGTCCCCACCGGCCGAATCAGCTCGTCGGGCCGGGCGCGTGCGCTGCGGGTGCCCGGCACCGAGGTCGGCTGACGCCAGATCAGGTTCGGAAAGCCCCAGCGCGGTGGCGCCGGATACTTCGGCGGGCCGGTGTAGGGCGGCTCCGGCGACCGGCGACGCGGCGCAGCGCCGGGCGGCGGGCTCGCCGTCCAGCGGACCGAGAAGCCACGAGCCGGATCCAGCGTCATCGCAGCTACAGCACCGTCGGTTCGACGTTCGGGTCCTCGGCCACCACCGGCCTGCCCTCGGTCAGCCACGACTTCATGCCGCCCGCGACGTTGCACGCCTCGAACCCGTTGGCGTTGAGGAAAGCGGTGGCCTGCTCGGAGCGGCCGCCGGTGCGGCACACCACGTAGATCGGCTGATCGTCACCGAATTCGGCCAGCTCGGCCATCCTGGCGGGCAAGTCGCGCAACGGGATGTGCCGCGCGGTCGGCGCGTGACCGGCGCGCCACTCGTCGTCCTCGCGGACGTCGAGCAGTGGGAACTCGCCGTCGGGCAGGTCAGCCACCCGGGTGGTCGGTACGTCTTCGGCAAACATTGGCACGGTGCCGATGGTGCCACGATCGCCGTAGGGTTGGCGTCAATCGGGCCGGTTCCGGTGCTTACCCGGCGTGAGCCGGACGCGTTCCTCGGCCTGTCCGTACCGCGGAATGTCCTTGTCCCGCAGGAAGCCGNGCGGGNCGGGCGCGTGCATGCGCAGCATGAGGTCGTCGACGTCGGCGGACACGCGCTTGCGCGAAGCTTTGCTGACCACGATGGCCACCAGGAACGCCAGCGGCACGGACAGCAACGCCGGGTGGTCGACGAGCACCGGCGTCTCACCGCCGCGCAGGACGCCTGCCACCTTGAGGCCGACCGCGGCCAGGACCACCCCGCCGCCGAACACCATCGCGATCGCAGCGCCCTTGGCCTTGAGCCCGCGCCACCAGATGCCCAGCACCAGCACCGGGCAGAACGTCGAGGCAGCCAGCGCGAACGCGTACTCCACGGCGTGCGCCAACTCCAGGCGCGGCGCCACCAAGGCCACCCCCAGCGCGGCACCGGCGATGAGCACCGCACCGAGGCGGTAGTTGCGCAGCCGCTCGGGCAACAGGCCGGTGGAGATCACGCCCGCGACGCTGAACACCAGTCCGGACGAGGCCGCCAGGACCGCGGAGAACACGCCGGCGACCAGCACCGCGGTGAGGATCTCCCCGGGGAGGCCGTGAAGCACCGCCGAAGGCAGCAGGAGCACGGCCGTGTCGGTCTCCCCGGTCACCAGCAGACGCGGCACGTACAGCCGGGACAGCACCGCGAGCATGATCGGGAAGACCGCGAACAACCCGACGAACAGCAGCACGTGCAGCGTGGTCCGGCGCGCGGAGACGCCGTCCGGGTTGGTGTAGAAGCGCACCAGGATGTGCGGCAGGCCCATCGTGCCCAGCAGCAACGCCAGCAGGAGTGAGTACGTGCCGACCAGCTGCCAGGCGTCTCCGCCGCCCGGGTCCAGCCAGTCGGTGTTACCTGCGGGTTGGCCGGACACCACCGGCACCGGGGTTCCCGGCTGGAACGACAGCGTGGTGCCCGCGCCGACGTGCAGCGGGCCGCGCTGCGGCGACCACGTCGTGGTGCCGTCGGTCGGCTCGCCGTCGATCTCGCCCTTGGCCTCGAACTCGATCGGAGCGTCGACATTCAAGGTCACCGGCTGCTGCATGCGCACCGTGGTGGGCTCGTTGAACACCGGCGGCGAGGGCGACGTGATACCACGCGGCGACCCGTCCGGGCCGGCGCTGACGAACACCGCGAGCAGCACCAGGGTCGGCGCGATGATGGCGAACATCTTCAGCCAGTACTGGAACGCCAGGGTGACGGTGATGGCGCGCATGCCACCGCCGAGCACGGTGATCAGCACCAGCACGGTCAACGCCACCGGGCCCGCCCACTCCGGCCCACCGAACAGCGTGCGAGCGGCCAGCTCGGCGCCGTGCAGCTGCGGGATCAGGTAGAGCACTCCGATCAGTGCCGCGATCAGCGACGACAGCCCGCGCATGCCCCGGCCGGGAACTCTGGCGTCGATGAAGTCCGGCATCGTGTACGCGCCGGAACGCCGCAGCGGCGCGGCCACGAAGATCAGCAGCGCGACGAAGCCCGCGGCGAAACCGATCGGGTACCACAACCCGTCCGCGCCCTGGGAGAGCACGGCACCGGTGATGCCGATGAACAGCGCCGCACACAGGTACTCGCCGGACATCGCGGCGGCATTGCGCCGGGAACGCACGGTCCGCCTGGCGAAATCGAAACTCTGGCCGCTTCTGGTCGAGCGCCTGCCGAGTGCGTACGTCACCACCGCAACCACCGACAGGGCCACCACAGCGGCAATCTGCAGATCGGTCATCCGCGATGCTCGATCATGTCCACGAACGCCCGCTCATGGCGTTCGGTCACCCGGATGTACAGCAGCCCGATGCCACCGAGCACGGGGAACGGCGCCACCCCCAGCAACAGCCAGGCCAACGGCACGCCGACGACCTCGAGTCGCGCGAAGCCGGGCGCCAGCCACATGGCGAGCGGCAGGCCGACCACCAGCACCAGCACCGCCAGGGCGAACAGGATCCCGATCACCAGCAGGCCGCGGATCTGGTCGGCGATCAGCGTGGCGCCCCAGCTGGTCTTCTCGGCCAGCTCGGCCCGCGAGTGCAGATGCGGCCGGACCGGGGCGACCGGGCCGTCGTTGAGCACCACGCGCTGGCGCTTCGGTTTGGTCGGCGGGTCGATGTCCGCCTTCGCATGCGCGGGCGACCCCGGCACCCGCTCGACCGGGATCGGCTTCATCTCCGGACGAGAGCGTCCCAGCGTGGGGTCGGGCGTGCGTACCCGCGGCCACCGCGGCGACGAGGTCCGAGTGGCGTCGTCCATGGTCAACTTCTCAGATTGCCGGTGAGCCGATCCTTCAACTCACGTGTGTGCCTTCTGCTGACCGGTAGCAGTTTCTCCTCGTTGCCGATCACCACCTGGTAGCCGCCCTGCCCCATCCGCAGCTCGGTGATCAGCCGCAGCGCCACCAGGTACGACCGGTGGATCCGCACGAAGCCTGCCTTGCCCCAGCGCTCCTCCAGCTGCGCCAGCGGGATGCGTACCAGATGCGACGAGCCGTCGGTGGTGAACAGCCGGGCGTAGTCGCCCTGCGCCTCCACCCAGCGGACCTGCGAGCGCGGGATCAGCTTCGTGGTGCCCGCCAGCTCCACCGGGATGACCTCGTCGTCGTTCGGTGCCGCGCGGTCCTCCTGCGGCGCGCCGTAGCGCTCCCGCAGCTTGGCCCGCACCCGGTCGATCGCCTTGTCGATCCGCGGCTGCTCGTACGGCTTGAGCACGTAGTCCACCGCGCCGAGGTCGAACGCGTTCACCGCCTCGTCGCCGTGGCCGCTGACGAACACCAGCAGCGGTGCCGGGTTCAGCGCGGCGAACACGCGAGCCATCTCCATGCCGGTCAGGCCGGGCATGTTGATGTCCGCGAACACCACGTCCACCGCGGGCAGGCCCGCGTTGCGCCGCTTGGTCAGCAGCGGGTGCTCGGCCGAGATGATGCGCAGTGCCTCAGACGCGTCGACCGCCTCGAAGATGTGGCCGATGTACCGGTTGGACTCAAGCCGGTGCTTGAGCATCTCCATACCGGGCTTCTCGTCGTCCACGGCGATGGCGACCAGGCGCCGTGTGTCGTCATGAGTACTCACAGTGACAAGCATCCTGCCTAGTGCAGGTACAGATGTCTAGGTCGGAACGAGCGTTGTTGGTGTCTGCCTGCAGCGTTCACCAGACGCTAAGTTCCTGTCACGCAACGCTGTTGTCGCAGGGAGATCATAAACCGAAGCGCGACCACGCCGCTCGGTGCTCCACCGCGGTCAACAGCGCGTCGATGCCGGCGGCCGCCGGGCCGCCCAGCCCGAGCCGGGCCAGCAACGGCTTCTTCGGCTCGGCCACGGTGATCTCGGCCTCCGGGTAGCGCTGTTTGACGACCTCGCGCAGCGTGCCGATGCCGTCGATCAGGCCGAGCTCGTGCGAGCGCGGGCCGAGCCACACGTCACCGGTGAACAACTCCGGGTCGTCCTTGAGCCGCTCACCCCGACGCTGCTTGACCCAGTCGACGAACAGCTGATGCAGCTGGTCGTGCATGTTGCGCAGCCACTCGACGTCCTCCGGCTTCTCCGGCTCGAACGGGTCGAGCCTGCGCTTGTTCTCGCCCGCGGTGTACAGCCTGCGCTCGATGCCGAAGCGGTCGATGAGGCCGGTGAAGCCGAACCCGCCGGAGACCACGCCGATCGAACCGACCAGCGACGTGCGGTGCGCGTAAATCTCGTCGGCCGCGCAGGCCAGCCAGTACCCGCCGGACGCGGCGACGTCCTCGCAGAACGCGAGCACCGGGACTTTCTTCTCGTCGGCCAGCTCGCGGATGCGCTCGGCGATCAGCCCCGACTGGGTGGGGGCGCCGCCGGGCGAGTTGACCAGCAGCGCGACCGCCTTGAGCCGGTCGTGCTCGAACGCGCGGGTGAGCGCCGACTCGACGGTGTTGACGTTGAGCACGCCGCGACTGAACGGCGACGCCTGAGGAGTGATCACCCCGTGCAGCTTGACCACGGAGACGACGTCGGTCTTGTCCCCGCGGTCGGCGATCTTGGGCAACCGGGCGGTCAGCTTCTCGGCAACGCTCATGAGCCCCAGGGTAGCGAGAAAAGGCGACCCCCTGGGCTTCTCGCCGGCTGGACTACGGCCGGCGCCCAGGGGGTCGGGTAACTGCCTGGTATTCGCTGCTGACGGACAGCCACCTCACAAGTGATATCCGCTGCTAGCGGACAGCCACCTCACGAGTCCAGTAAGCCTTCACTGTTTGGACCACCTCCTCTCCCGTGTGCCGTCAACGGTAGGTAGCCCCTTGCTGTGGTGGCAACTGCATTTCCTGCGCGGTCCGCCTGCCCCGGCGACGTCGTGGCTGTTTCCACTCCTCGGTCGGCGGGTCCTGGCCGTGTCCGGTCCGCGTCGGCAGTCTGCGCGGCCGCGGACGCTGTACGGGCTTCTGTTGTTGCGGCGGCAGCAGCGGAGAACGGCCGGAGTCGCGTTCTTCCTTCGCCGCTTCGTATCCGGGGATGTCCGGCCGCACGCCCGGCGCGAACTTCGGCACCCGCAGCGTGATCTTCATGCCCGCACCCACCGCGGTCTCCACGATCACCGGGTACTCCGGGCCGAACAGCTGCCGCATCCGCTGGCTGATGTTGCCGAGGCCGACGTGTTCGCCGGTGCGGTGTGCCGAGGACAGCTCCTTGAGCTTGGCCGGGTCCATGCCGACGCCGTCGTCCTCCACGATGATGACCGCGTCGTTGCCCGCGTCCTCGGCGATCACGGTGACCGTGCCACCGCCAGGTTTGCCGGACAACCCGTGCTTGACCGCGTTCTCCACCAGCGGCTGCACGATGAGGAACGGCACCACCACGCCGAGCACCTCCGGCGCGATCTTCAGCCGGACGTTGAGCCGATCACCGAAGCGCGCGGACTCGATGGTCAAGTAGCGGTCGACGTTGCGTAGCTCCTCGGCCAGCGTGGTGAACATGCCGGAGCTGCGGAAGCTGTAGCGGGTGAAGTCGGCGAACTCCAGCAGCAGCTCGTTGGCTTCCTCCGGGTCGGTGCGGATCAGCGACGAGATGGTGTTCAGCGCGTTGTAGACGAAGTGCGGGGAGATCTGCGCCCGCAGCGCCTTGATCTCCGCCTGCTGCAGCGCCGACTTCGACTCCTCCAGCCGCGCCAGCTCGAACTGGGTGCGCACGAACTGCGCCACCGCGTCGGCCATCTCGATCAGTCTGCGGCTGCGGCTGCGGCCGACGACGATGAGGACCGCGTCGGTGCGGCCTTCGACGATCAGCGGCACGATCACCGCCGACCGCATCCGGCACGAGCTGCGGTGCGTGCAGGGCAGCTTCTCGTGCGGGACCAGTTCCCTGCGGTGTCCTTCCCGGGCGGACGCGATCGCCGGCTCGAGGTCGACGTAGTGGTCGGTGGCCTCGCCGTCCCAGCTGTGCAGCACTCCTGCGCCGTCGGTGATGCCGACCGCCACACAGTTCAGCAGTTGGCGTAGGTGGCGCGTGATGCGGTCGGCGGCTTCCTGGTTGAGGCCCTCACGAAGGTCCGGCGCGGCCAACGCCAGCCGGTGCACGGCGTGCAGTACGGCGTCCTCGGTCGCCTTGCCCGGTCGACGCGAGCGGAGCCACACCACCAGCGCGATGACGATCGCGACAGCGGCAACCGCCCACCCGAGCAGCTGCGATAGCGGAACGTTCGGCACCTGTCAATGTTCCGGTTTCGCCGCGCGTGAGACAAGTGCACTGCGTAATCTTGCCGTTCGCGTCGGTGAAATCACTTGAGTAGACGATCCATCCTGCGGTCCGACAGCGGCTTGCCCTTGGTCTGGCAGGTCGGGCAGTACTGGAACGACTTGTCGGCGAACGACACTTCGCGGATCTTGTCCCCGCACACCGGGCAGGGCAGCCCGGTCCGCCCGTGAACCCGCAGGCCGGAGCGCTTTTCTCCCTTCAAGCGGGCGGCCTCCTGGCCCACCGAGCGGTCCACCGCGTCTCGCAACACGGTGACCATCGCCTCGTGCAGCCTGTCGAGCGCGTCGTCGTCGAGGCGGCCCGCCGTGGCGTACGGGGAGAGCCGGGCCGTGTGCAGGATCTCGTCGGAGTACGCGTTGCCGATTCCGGCGATGAGGCGCTGGTCGGTGATCGCGTTCTTCAGCCGTTCGGTACGGCCGGCCAGCAGTTCGGCCAGGTCGTCACGACTCAACGTGGCGGCGTCCGAGCCGAGCGTGGCGACGCTGGCGACGTCGTTCGGGTCTCGCACCAACCAGACCGCCATGCCCTTCTTCGTGCCCGCTTCGGTGAGGTCGAAGCCAGGGCCGCCGAGGTGTACGCGCAGCGCGATCGGGCCTTTGCCCGGCCGCAGCGGCTTCGGCGACAGTTCGTCCGACCAGCGCAGCCAGCCCGCACGGGCCAGGTGCATCACCAGGTGCAGGTCGCCGAGGCTGACGTCGAGGTGCTTGCCGTGCCTGCCCACATCGGTGACCTCGCGCCCGTGCGCCGCGGTGATCGGCGGGTCGAACGTCTTCAGCACCGACAGCGAGGCCACGTCGATGCGGGCAACCACCCGGCCGACCGCGTGCTCGCGGAGGAAGTGGGCGAGCGCTTCGACCTCGGGCAGTTCGGGCATCGGGTTCGCCTACTCGACCGGCCGTAGCGGCCCGTTGATGTCCGGCAGCGAGTGCGACTCGATATCGTGCTGCACCCGCCGGAGCTCGGTGTTGACCTTGAACATGCCGCGGACGGTGCCGACCCAGCGTTCCGGCTGTGGGTCCTCACCGTCACCTTCGGCTTCCGCCACCACCCGCCACGGACGGCGCAGCACCCAGCGCACCGGGAAGAAGAGGATGACCAGCGCTATCAGCAGCGCCACCCACGTGGGCACGACAACCGAATCCGGCATCCACAGCAGCAGGGTGGCGGCGAACACCACGACGAGCACGACCATGACTGCGGCTGAAACCTGGCCACCCGTGACGTCGTGCTCGAAGTCGTCTGCGGTGGCTGGTGTACGCCACTCCAGTTGACTACGCAGAGTCCATTCCCGGCCGTCGGCTCCCGTGACCGACCGCTCGGCCATTCCGTCTCCTCTCGGATCGCCGTCTGTCGCACACCATTGTGGCGCAATCCGGCGACACCGAGAGACGGCAATCGGGCGGCATTCCGTCGGCGTGGTTACTCAGCGCAACAACTCGTCGGGAGCAGCTGGGTGCGGTCACGTGATCGCCCGGTCTGGCCCGCTCAGGGCGCCCGTCGACAGTGGCCGCTCGAGCAGCGCTGTGCCCGTCGAGCCGCGGTCAACACTCGTCGTGCCAGTAGTAGGTGTAGGAGGTCTCCTCACCGCTGTCGTAGCGGTAGATCGTCCGCTCGTAGCCCTCGCCGTCCCGGTAGGAGTACTCGTAGGTTTCAGTGCGGCCTTTCGACTGGTTGTAGACCTCGTAGTATTCGTAGTCGTCGACGCAGTCGTGCGCCACGTCGTCGTAGGAGGTGCGTGGCGGTTCTTCCGGCGCGAGTGCCGGCTTGTTGACCGGTTCCTCCGGCTGGTCGCCCGGGGTGGATTCGGGGATCTGGCTCGGCGGGCCGCCGGACGGCTTCTCGGCGCTCGGGTCGGGAAGGTCGCGGATGGCTTCGACGTCCTTGCGCTGCGTACCGGGCGTCAGCGGGACTTCGGCCTCGGCGGTACCGGAGAGCTTGCCCGTGGCTTCGGTGGCTTGGGTTTCCGGTGAGCCACCCGTGGAACGCTCCGCGCGGTAGGGGTCGTGCTGCGGCGTCCGGTTGGTTTGGTGCGGTGCCCGCTTCGTCGTCCTGCGGCTGATCGAGGACACGTCCTCGCCGGATCCGCGCTGCATCGTGGGCTCGAGGTGGTTGTAGCCCTGCTGCCCCTGCAGGCCCAGGACGTCGACGGCGGAGTCGTTGATCACCGGGCCCGCACTCAGACCCAGTACCCCGACCACCGCCGTCGACGCCACCGCCGCGCCTATTTTGATTTTGGCTCCGGTGAATGCGCTCTTCAGCGCGGCGACCTTGCCCGGGGCCGCAGCCGTGCCGGTGCCCGCGGCAAGGGCGCCCGCGCCGGTGATGGCGGGCAGGGCGACCGCGATGGCTCCGGCGTGCGAGCGCAGGGAATGACAGACGTCGCGAAGTTCGTCATGGGTGGAGCGGCAGCCCGAGCAGTTGCCGAGGTGGGCAGCGATGCGTGCCGCTTCTGCCGGGGTGACCGCGCCTGCGGTGTAGCTGCCGAGCTTGTCCAGGACCGAGCGGCAGCTCGTGTTGCTCTTGTGGGTGCTCAAGTGCGCCTGGAGATAGGCGGCGCGCAGGCCCTGCCGGGCGCGACGGGCCAGGGCTGCCGTGGCGTTGGGACTGAGGCCGAAGTGCGGCGCCACCACCGCAGGCTGGGCACCCTCGACCTCGGTCCGCCAGAGGACGGTGCGCCAGCGCTCGGGCAGGCTGGTGAACGCGCGGGTGATGAGCGTGTATTCGGCCGAGCGGGCGCCTGCTGGTTCGGTAGCGCCGGCGCGGCTGGTCAGCTCGTCGTCGGTGACGGGGACGTCTTGCGCGGCGCCCTTCCACTCCCATGCGACCCGGCGAGCCACCGTGAGGAGGTATCCGCGGACGTTGTCGTGCGGGCCGTTGCCGCGTTTGATCGCGCGCAGCACGCGGAAGAAGGTCTCGGCGGTGATGTCCTCGGCTTCGCTGGCGTCATTGGCCAGGCTTCTCGCCAACCGGCGCACCGCCGGCGCGTGCTGTTCGAACAGCTCGCCGAACGCCTCGTCCTGCCCCCCACGCAGACGAGTGAGCAGCTCCAGCTCATCCGTCCCCTGCGTCATCCGGCCAGGTCCCTCCTCGCCGATACGTGATCGGCAGCCCCGAAAGGGCTACGTCGTACGACTCCGGGTCGCGAATCAGTGTGACCGCATGGACGACAGAGAGTGACGCCTTTGCGCCACAGGCGCCGATGCGCCACGGCAACGAGGTACCGAAGGACCATGGCGGATGGCCCTCGAGTGCGACGGTTCTACCAGGTCAGCTACCTCAGGCGGGCGCGTCGACCGATCGCCGGCCACCTCGCCGACGGCTACTCATTTCCCGGCCGCTGGACGTGGTGCGAGTGTGCGCAGGGTGGTCGCAGGCGCTGGAGCAGGACGGTATAAACTTCGTGCAGTCGTTGCGGACGTAGCGCAGTTGGTAGCGCATCACCTTGCCAAGGTGAGGGTCGCGGGTTCGAGTCCCGTCGTCCGCTCCAGTTCTCCCGTAGCGCGTCGTCGACGCTACGGGATTTTTTGTGCGCGGATCACCCCTCCGGGGCGCCGCCCGGCGAGTCCGCACGGCCGGTCGATACCCCGCAGCCGTCGCGTTCGAGCTATTCGCCGATGACGGAGGGCACGACTGTCATCCCGGTGGTCTCGTCGACGATCTTTTCGCCGTGCTCGTCGTACTCGACCTGCAGCATCTCGTGCGGACTTCCCATGTTGTGGGTACTCGATATGCCCGAGATTTCGAAGCTCAACATTCCCACCAGCGCGTTAGCAGCTGCGACATGCCCCTCACGTTCATAAGCCCAACAGTATAGTCGAGCAATTCGGGGAAACCGCCCTTCTCATCCATCTACCGTTCCGCGCTAGCTAGGGTTCGGTTTCGGAGCCTTTGGTGCGACTATCGCCGACAGATCATCAGCCAGGCTGCATGCCGCCTTCGTGTTCTTCGCCGCAACGTTGATGTCAATACGCCCCTGAGCCGCAGCAAAGGTAACGACACATGAGTCCTCCCCGGCAACCTGCTTCGCAGTCCGCCCATCCACGTCTCCGTCGGCCACCTCATCCTCGGACAGCGGTACATAATTCTCAACCGTTTCATTCGGCCGAACAGCGAGAAGGAAGCTGAACACTTCACCCGAATCTGGAAGCTCGAACTCGCAGGTATCGCTGCTTCCACCAAAGGGCCCCTTTGGTGTAATCTTCAGATTTTTTGCCACCTGTTCTCTTTCGTCGGGCGAAAGCAGGTCGCAAGCAACAATTTGTTCTAGCGAACTTCCGGTCGAGTCCGCCGAAGGCGGAGGACTGCTAGCTTGCGAGGAAGCCGGACCAATATTGTCGCCAGCAATTGAGCGACCATCTTCCGAATCGCATGCCGCGCAAACCATTAGCCCAGCGAATACTATCACAAAGGAAGTCGCCCGCCGTGCAAGCAGATGCGTCACAGGTTCCCCCAAGAAGACTCGCTGCTGAACCGTCCAACATCCAGTAGTTCTTGATCGCCGCCTCGAACCCGCTGTCTAGTACCGAAAAGTCTCCGCGCTCGCTTCGCCTGAATCTGCTGCGGACACCACGGCGTACTTCTAAGACTTACAGCGACGCCTTTCCGCGAACGGACTTTCTCAAGAGAGGCTGGCAGCCTGAGTTCACGGACGTACGATTCCGCCTGACGCACGTGTCGCTGTGCCTCGTCGAGTTCCCCTATCGTGACTCCCACACAGTCTCGGTAGTTAGGAAGGCGCCGTTCTTCGTCACCCGATCGCCTCGGCAGGGCTCCGCTTCGGGGGACGTCATGGCTGGTGGGGGAGAGCTGCGCGGACAGCGGCCATCGGACTCTCCTCCACATTGCCCAGCGCTCGACTATCGGGTCATTCGCCGATGACGGAGGGCACGACGGTCCTCCCGGTGGTCTCGTCGACGATCTTTTCGCCGTGCTCGTCGTACTCGACCTGCAGGCCGGGGTCCATCTCCTGCTTGATGTAGTACTGGTCCTGGTGCTCCTTGTCCTCGGCACCCTGGCCGCGGCCCGCACCGGCACCGCCCATCATGCCGCCCATGCCGCGGCCCATACCGGCACCTGGACCGGCCTTCGCCGCAGCGGCTCCGCCGGCGCCCGACCCGCCGCCGAACGGAACAGCACCGGAGCCCTTCCCCGGACCGAAGCCGCCCGCACCAGCTGCTGCACCACCACCAACTGGACCGAAGCCCGTGGCAGCACCGCCCCCGGCGCCCGGGCCTCCAACACCGCCAGGCGAACCGTACGAAGTGCTTCCGCCGAGACCACCGCCGCTACCGGGCCCGAAGCCCGTGCTGCTCCCGGAATCCAAACCAGCGGCCCTCGTGTTGCCCGGTGGAATCACGCGACCGTCCGGCAGGATCCGCGTGCCATCGGGAAGGATCTTCGTGCCGTCCGGTAGCACCCTGGTGCCGTCCGGCTTGACGATCGTGCCGTCCGGGAGGCGAGTCGATCCATCGGGGAGTCGAGTCGAGCCGTCCGGCAGCCGCACGCCACCCGTATTGCTCGAGCCACCGTCGTTCGGCCTGTTCGCCCCGGTCTTCGGCGGGTCGATCCGCCCCGAAGGCGACCCGGAACGGTCACGCGAACTGCTGCTCGGGCCGGTACGCGGACTCCCGGTCCCGGTGTGCCCGTTCCCGATGTTGGACACCGACTTGCCAGAGTCTCCGCCGCCGCCCCTGTCGCTGCCACCGCCGTCACCGCTCGCGTCGAACTTCGGCGGCTCGGCAAACACCGGCGCCTTGGAGACCGTGGTGTAGGTCGACTTCTCGAAATTGGCGGCCACCTGCGCGGCCTGCTCGTGCGCCTGCCGGCTCTTCTCCTGCTTCTCTATCGCGTCGGACACGATCTTGATGGCTTCGAACGGGTTGCCCTCCGACCGCGCCCGCGCCATCTCGTTCTCCCAGGAGAACGGAATCGGCTCCGGCATCGCGTTCTTGAAGCTCTCCGAGGTGTCCGCCTGGGCCGCGACTACCTCCGCTGCCAGCTTCGCGTTATTTGCCGACGCCTCGCTGTATTTCGCCAGCTGGTCACCGTACGAAGCCGCAGCCTCGCCCGCGTCACCCTCCCACGAACCGCGCAGCACAGACACAGCACGCGAGATCGCTTCACTCGAATCGCTGTACGCCCTACTCACCTGGGTGTAATGGGCCGAGATCTGACCGACGGTCCCAGGGTCGTTGTTGTCAACCGACCACTTCTTAAGCTCTTCGTGCGGGATGCCCAGGTAGTTGGCATTCGGAATGCCGGAAACCTTGACGAACTCGACGTCCTCCGAACTTGCGTCCGCGATGGCTTGTTCCGAGAGTCGCTCAGCTCGCTCCCCCGCACGCCACCGCCCCAGAACGTCGTCGAGCAGCTCCGCGATGAAATTGTCTTCCTCGGCCGCAACCTCCTGGAGGTCGCGGATGAACTGTTCACGCTCATGCGGCGGAACATTCTCGATGAGGTACCTGTCCTGTTCCGCCTCCGGCATCGACGCCAAACGTTCCAGTTCAGCGCGTCGTCTGTCACTGACCATGTTGCATCCCCCTCAGCTACGTGGTCGGTTCCGGAACCCTCGACTCGACGATTTCCGTCAGGTGGTCGGCGATGTCACAGGAATCCTTGACCGACCGCGTCGCCACTGAGACATCCACCCGGCCACGCTCAGCAGCGAACGTCACAATGCATGTGCCTCCACTATTGGTGATCTGCTTGGCCGGTCTACCGGCGACTTCACTGTCAGTGATCTTGTCGGTCGATGCCGCCACATAGTCCTCGATGACCTGCTCCGGTCGGATACTGATACTTATGGTGACGCCGCCATCAGGCCCGTACTCAGACTGCTGGGTGCAGCTGTCGGCGCTCCCGCCGATCGGGCCCCGATTAATGACCTTGAAATTTGTGGCGATCTGATCGCGCTCTTCAGTCGTGATCAAATCACAAGCTACGACATCTCTCAGCGCGCCAACCGAGTCGCCGGGACCTTTTGAGGACACCGACGAAGATGGCGGCGAATTGTGGTCCCCACCAACAGCTTGCCCTGCTTCCGTGGAGCACGACGCTGCACTTGTCGCAAGTAGCCCCGCCGCAACCGTCGTCACGAGCACGTGCCGTGTCCGGACAGAATTCACCATCAAGCTTTACTCCCGAACGAGCTAGCCGCATCGTCGTCAAGCTGCCGGTAGTTCTTCATCGCGGCTTCGATACCTTCTCGGTAGTACCCGAGCACCTTTTTGGTCGCTTCGACAGCGTCAGCGGCGGATCGTCCTGCTTCCGCGTATGACGGGCCTGCGGTGACTGAAGCAAACGGGCTGCCCCCGACCGGCGGGGCTTGGCCTAGTTCGCGAGCGACCAGAAGGGCACTGTCCACGCATGCTTCAGCATTGTAAAGCTCCGTCAAAGCTTTCTCTGCCTGATCAGGATCGACGGCGAACTTGCCCCCCTTTGCCGCGTCACGGAAAGCCTTTGCCCCCTTGAGAGCCGCAGAGTTCTTCTCAGCGGAGCCGAACAGTTCGTTCCAGCTGATCGCCTCACGAGTCGGGCCGGTGGGCACGAGAGCCATGCGTACTATCCCCCTCACGCTGCGTGTGCGGCACTAGTTTAGCCGGATCCGGTGACCGAAAAGGGTGCTTTGGTTGGACCTCGCCCGTCGGTGGCCGGAACCTCGACGACCGATCCAGCCGCGCGTGCCCTGGCCAAGCGGTGCGGCGTTTGCCTTTGCCACTTGGATGTCCCGAATCCGGCGTTCGTTCCACCACTCACTCCAGATGGGGAGCGAGCGCACGTTGCACGAAGGAGGCGATCCGGCGGCTGTCGCCCGGGTGCAAGGTGACCTGCGGGGGATCGCCGTCGATGGTGGTGAACCATCGCCCGGGCCCGGCGCCGTACTCCTGGTCGAAATCCCACCACGTCAGCTGGCAGGCCCGCTCCCAGCGCGGCACCCCGCCCGGCACCGGTTTCCGCACGTGAGCGGTGATGGCGCCGAAGCCGAGACGGGGCCGGGAGAACAGGCGCATCACGCCGCTGCCTTCGCGGGCGCGGGTCGATACCGCGCGGGCGGCGGCCATCGGGTTGTACTCGTCCTCGTCCACCACGGGTTCGGCCGCCGGGGTCGGCATGGCCATGCGCTCCTCGGTCCCCTCACCAGCGGCGATGTTGGGCAGCAACGACAACAACTCCGGGACGACCGCGACCGGCCGCACCGACCGCACGATCAACGCGTTGCCTTCCTGATGAGCGACAACGGCGTCCTGGCCGTCCGAGCACGCCCGCGCCAGGAGGATCGCGCCCTCGACATCGCCACTCAACGACACCGTGACGGGTGCCTTCGCTAGCACCACCAGCAGGGCCTCGATCTGCGGGTTCACCCGCCCGCCGTCCATGACCCCGCTGCGTTCCAGCACTCGGTACGTGGCCTCGCGCAACCGCTGACGTTCATCCATCGTCTCGCCGACCGAGGGCACGTCGAACGGCTGCGGCGGCCGCCCCAGCTTCAGGTCCTCGAACAAAAAGTCGACGGCGGGCAATGACAGACGAGCCGAAACCACCCGGTCCTCCCCCAGAACTCCTCATTCCCGGCGAAAACCCTAACGCAGCCCGACCCGCTCCGAGCTGCGAACACCACACTTCACCCGATCAACCCGACGATCGGCCGTCGAGATCGGGCCGACCGGGGCGATGAGCGTCGGCTGACCAGGAGCCAAGTCGACCGGTTGACGAGACGGTGAGCGACAGGCTGACCAGGCGCCCCGAACTCACGACCGCGGCCTGCGCCGATACTCCTCCATCTCCGCCTCGTTCAGCGGCCGCCCCAGCCTCTTGACCTCGGGCTTCAAATGACACCCGGCGTCGACGCGCAACACCACCCTGTCCTGTGGATTCACCATGAGTCGCACGGTGGCGCCCCGCCCGTCGGACAACTGCACCACGGGATTCGCCTGGCGGTCGACCTCGAGTGAGACCTCGCGGAACCCGTACCGCTCAGCGACCTCGCGCAGCACGTCCTTGGCCACGCTCCACTGGTCCGGATCGAGCGGCCCCTTCGTCGACCACAACGGCAAGCCGAACGTCGCCGTGTTGAACGGATGCACGTCGGGGAAATCGCCGCACGGAGCCTCACTGGCCGTTGCCGGATCCGTCTCCCACTCCGGTAACGCGAGCCGCTCGGACAGGGCGCCGCGAATCTCGGCCTGCATGTCCTCGTACCGCTGCTTGGCCTGCTCCACGTCGGGCCGTTGCAGCAGCTCGGCGAACTGTTCTTCCGGGGTCATACCGCTCTCATCTGGGTCGTCGGCCGGACAAGCCGGATGTCATCTGCTGTCAGCGTGCTCGCGTTCGATCAACAGATCGTCCCGACCTGTGATGACCGCCGCCGTGTTGTACTCGCTGGTCGACTGACGCCGGTCCGCCTCGGTGTACCCGCTGTGGCCCTCCGAGCCGGCGAGCCGCTCGCCATCAGCCGTCACCGCGTCGTCGGTTTCGAGTTGTCGCACGCCGTCGTAATTCTCCGGACTGCCGCCGTACCAACCGGAGCCGGCGATCAAGTCGCCATCCGTGCGCAGGTTGTACAGCTCGCCGGCAGGCACCTTCAGGCCGTCGTCACCGTTCCAGCCCGGCGAACCCTGCGAGACGAACGCGTCCGCCGCGTCACTCTCCCGCAGCGCCAACGCGGTGGTCAGCGATCCGTACGAGTGCCCGATGGCCGTGATCCGCTCAGGTGGGTCGTCCATCCGGCTGGCCTCGAGGCCCTCCAGCTCGGCGGCGAGCCGCTTCGCCCCGTCCTCCGCACGATCGTCGAAGATGCCTTCCACGATCTCGTCCACGCTGGTCTTCGGCGGCTCGTAGTCCATCCACACCACCGTCGCGACCGTCTCACCGGTGCCCGCCAGCATGTCCTGCGCGTACTGGTTGACCTCACGCAGCTCGTCGACGTACCGGTTCATGTTGTCCTCGACCGCGGAATTCATCCCCGGGGTGTACACCGCCACGTAGTCGGCGTTGTCGACATCGCCGATCGCGACCGCGGCCCGGACCCGATCGCCCGAAGTGTCCAACGAGACGATCGAGTTGTCCTCGGCCTGCCGCTCCAGCACATCGAGCGCCTTGAGCTTCTCGTCGATGCCCCGCAGGTCGGAGATCGTCTTGCCGATACCGACCTCCTTGGCGCGCTCCAGCACGAACGTCCAGTCCTTGAGGTTCTCGCGGAGCTCGCGCAGCTTCTCCCGCTCGAGCGCGATCCGGTTGACGTTGGCTTCGTGCCTGGCCTGGTACGGGATGCCCTTCCGGTTCCCGATCAACTCCGGCCGCTGCGCGATCAGCCACTTCCGCTCGTCGTCCGACAGCGTGTCCCACCACGCCTTGTTCTGCGCAGGCGTGGCGTCCTTCGGTGGATCCAGCAACGTGGACTGGCCGGACTCGGCACCGGCGGCCGCCGCCTTGGTCATCGTCGACGCGTCGCTGTGGCCTTTGCCGTCGAGCACCGACCGCATCACCGTCGTCAGGTCCGCGTCGATGTCCAACCCGGTACGGACGATCTGCTGCACCTGCGCCTCCAGGTGTGCACGCACATCCGGATCCGGGTTCGCGGGAGCACCGGGTCGCGGCCGCACCACACCGCCGGCGATCTCGAAATCGTGCGCGCGGGCGAACTCGGCGGCGCCGTGCATCGCCCCGTGCAGCCGCTCGAGACGCTCCGCCGCGTCGTCCACCGCGGCCCGCAGCATCGCGAACTCCTCGACCCGATGCAGCAGGCCACGCTCGATCTCGGCCAACGAGCGCTTCGCCGCTTCGGCGGCTTCGCCCTCCCACTCGGCGGGCGTGGTCGCGTCCCGCAGCTCGGCCTCGGTTCCGCGTAAGCGCTTCAGCTCCGCGGCCAGGTCGTCACCGACCGCTTTCAGCTCCGCCGGACTCCAGCCGGCGATCGTGTCCCAGTCGCCCACGGCTCACGTCTCCGCCGGGGTCAAGCCGCTGAAGTCCGCCTCGCCCGCGCGCTCACCGCCGTCGTAGGTGTCGGCGGCCTCGGCCAGCTTCGTCGCGCGATCCTCCAACGACGACACGTTCTCGGAGAGCCGTGTCTGCCAGAAGTCACCGACCTGCGCGGCATGCTTCGCGGCGCCGGAGCCCGGCATCGCCCGCGCAATCGGGTCCGCCACCCGCGGGTCGACCGTCCGCAGCTCGTCGGCCAGCTCCCGCGTGCCTTTCGCCGCGGCTCGCAGCGACCGCGGCGCGACGCCGATGTCCGGCATATCCGCACCCCCTGCGTCAGTTCGCGCACAGGATGGCACAAGCCGGACCGCTACACGGCGACTTTGCGCAAAGCCGGTTTACTCGCCGGAGCTCGGCACACCGGTACCGATCTGGCAGGCCACCCCGGTGCCGCCGATGCCGCAGTAACCCATCGGGTTCTTGTGCAGGTACTGCTGGTGGTAGGTCTCGGCGTAGTAGAACGGGCCCGCCTGCGCGATCTCCGTCGTCACCGAACCCATGCCGGCATCACGCAGCGCGGCCTCGTAGTTCTTCGCCGACGTCTCGGCGGCTTCCCGCTGTTCCTCGTCGGCCCAGTAGATGGCCGAGCGGTACTGCGTGCCGACGTCGTTGCCCTGCCGCATGCCCTGCGTCGGGTCGTGGTTCTCCCAGAACACCTTCAGCAGCTGTTCGTAGGTGATCCGCTGCGGGTCGTAGACCACCAGCACGACCTCGGCGTGCCCGGTGCGCCCGGTGCAGACCTCCTCGTACGTCGGGTTCGGCGTGAACCCACCGGCGTAGCCCGCCGCGGTCGCCAACACGCCGTCCAGCTGCCAGAAAAGGCGTTCCGCGCCCCAGAAGCAGCCCATGCCGAACACCGCGGTCTTGCTGCCCTCCGGGAACGGGGGCGTGATCTTGGACCCCAGCACGGCGTGCTGCTCGTCGACCTGCAGCGGTTCGCTGCGGCCCGGCAGCGCCTCATCGGCGGTGATCATCGCGGTCTTGTCACGGGAAAGCCACATGACACCAGCATGCCACCGTATCGGATTGAACGGCTCCGACGACGTGGTACGTGTTCACTCGGACGGGTTTTTCCGGCATCGTATGCTGCGCACACGGCGGGGGAAGGACTGGGAGATGAGCTGGCAAGAGGAGCTGCGCAAACTCGACGCTGACCTCGCGGCTGGCAAGCTGACCAAGGCGCAGTACGTGTCCCGGCGGGAAGAACTGCTCGCGGAGGCCTCGTCCGCCCCGGCGCGGCCCCGGCAGTCCACGGACGCGCCGACCGAGAAGGAGCGGATCACGCCGGGCAAGCCACCGGTGTCCGCGCAGGACCTGCTGGCCACCGACCGGCCCACCACCGCACCGAGCCCGGCCGACGAACAGCCGACCGACTCGATCCCCTACCCGGCGAAGCCACCGGCACAGGAGACGAAGCCGTACGAGCGGCCCGCCGCGCCGCCCCCGCCGGTACCACCCCAGCAGACTCCGCCCCGCGCCATGCCGAACCGGATCGGCACGCAAGACCAGGCGCTGCCCGCGGCGCCGGAGGAGGCCTCGACGGGCAAGGGCAAGGTCCTCGTCGCGGTCGGCATCGTGGTCGCGGTGCTGATCGGCGGCACCGTGTGGTGGTTCAGCTCCACCGAGAACACCGACACCCCGCCGAGCGCCGCTCCGCCGCAGAAGACGACCACGCAGGCATCGCCCGCCCCGCGCGCCGGCTCCTCCGGTCCCGGGTCCGTCTCCGGCCTGGTCGACGAGCTCCCCCAGCTGCCCGGTGTGCTCAACCGCAACAGCGGCACCTACACGCCCGCCGAGGCCGCCCAACGCAAGCTGTTCGGTGTCGACGAGGCCGCGCTGCTGGACACCACCGACGTGGAGCGCGTGACCTGGAAGGGGTCCAGCCGCCGCGTCGGCAAGGCGGAGCTGGCTTACGTCGTGCTGGTCGCGGAGAACTCCTCGCGAGCCAAGACGGAAGCGACCGCGAAGGCGATGCGCAAACTCAGCGCCAGCCGTGTGCCCAAGTCCGACGGTCTGCCCGGGCATGCGAAACTGCCGACCTACCGCAAGTTGTCCGACGACGTCAGCGTGTACCGGGTCATCTACACCTCCGGCACCAAGACCATCCGGCTCGGCATCGTGGCCACACCGGGCGGCGACAACCAGCTGCTGAAGAAGGAAATGACCGTCCTGCTCGACGACATCACCAGGACGCTGCCGCCCAACGAGAGGTGAGCGTGGGAGTCGAACGCAACCGCGCGACGTGGGAACGCCTCGGCAACGACGACCCGCTGTGGGCGATCATGCCGTACCCGGCCGAGAAGAGCGCCGACTGGGACCTCGACGAGTTCATGGCCACCGGGGTGGCCGACATCGACCTGGTCGTCAAGCACCTGGCGGAGCACTCGCTGCGGTTGCGCGGCCGGGTGCTCGACTTCGGCTGCGGGGTGGGCAGGCTCAGCAACGCCATCGCCGCACTGCCGGACGTCACCTCGGTCGTCGGGGTGGACATCGCGTCGTCGATGGTCGAGCGCGCCCGCCAGTACAACCGGCACCCGGGAAGCCTCGAGTTCCAGGCCTACGACGGCACCCTGCTGCCGTTCGCCGACGGCGAGTTCGACTCCGTGGTGAGCCTGGTGGTCGTCCAGCACGCGCCGCCGCTGGCCCAGTTGCGCTACCTGGTCGAACTGAACCGGGTGCTCGCGCCCGGCGGCGTGCTGGTGCTGCAGATCGTCACCGAGCCACGACTACCACAACCGCTGCCGCCCGAAGCCCTGCGCGCACGGTTCGAACCGCTCGAGCCGCCGGCGACTCTCCGCCCGAGTGAGTCGGCACGGCTGACGGTGCGGCTGCGCAACGAGAGCACCCAGACCTGGCCTGCCGGCGTCCAGCTGCGTCTGGGCAACCATTGGCGCCGCGGTGACGAGATGGTCGTGCAGGACGACGGCCGGGCCGATCTGCCGCACGACGTGCCCGCGGGCGGCACGGTCGACCTGCCGCTGACCGTCACCGCCCCGCCCGAGCCCGGCGACTACCAGCTCGAATTCGACATGGTGCAGGAATTGATCACGTGGTGGTCGCAAGCGGGCAACCCCGTGCACCGGGTCGGCGTCAACGTCATGGGCGAGCCGATGCCAGCCCCGGCCGAACGACCCGACGACGCCACTCGGGGCGTCGAGATGCATGCGGTGCCGGACCACTTGTTGCGCGACATCGTGCAGCATTGCGGCAATCAGGTCATCTCACGCGTCGAGGACCATTACTCCGACGGGTATTGGGACAGCTACACGTACCTCATCCGGGCCGCTGATTAGGTCACGACTTGGTAGGTGCCTGCGTCAACGGTTCACCGGCCGGGGACAATGTGCCAGTCTCGCGCTGTCAGCGCCGTACGACTTGAGCCCGGAAGGGGGTGCCAGGGGTGTCCTGGCAGGAAGAGCTGCGCAAGCTCGACGAGGACTTCTCGGCAGGCAACATCACTGCCGACGAGTATCGGGTCCGTCGTGATCAGGTGCTGTCTTCGGCCGTCGCGCCACCGGGTGAGGAAGCCGGCACGAGTGCCGAGGCGACGCAGATCGTCAGCCCCGCGCAGCAGCCCCAGCAGCCCGGCGACGCCGACTCCACCCAGTTGGTGTCGAATGCCGGGCAGTCGGACAACCCCGATGCCACGCAGGTCGTCCGCACGCCGCCTGCCGACCCGACGCCGAAGTACTCTCCCGACGCCGACGCCACGCAGGCCGTCCCGCAGTGGGAGACCCAGCAGCCGCCGTACCCGCCGCCCTACCAGCAGCCGTCGTCGGGTGGCTTCCCGCAGCAGCCGATGTCGCCGCCCGGCGGTTTCCAGCAGCCGGGCTACCCGCCGCAGCAGCCCGGTTGGCAGGGCGCGCCGCAACAGGAGGAAGCCCCGGTGTGGGGTGGCGACGAGTTCCCGCCGATCGCCCCGCCGACCGAGCCGGACTGGGTGACGCAAGGCCCGGAGTTCGGTGAGGAGGACGAGGAGAAGGGCCGCGCGGGCAAGATCATCGGTGTGGTGCTCGCTGTGTTGTTGCTGGCGGGCATCGGTGTCGGCGCCTGGCTGCTGTGGGGCCAGGACTCCGGCCAGCCGACCGCGGGCCCCGGAGACAAGACGTCTCAGCAGGCTCCGCCGAGCGGACAGACCAGCGCGCCCCCGACCTCCCCGAGCGAGGAGCCGGACCCGCTGCCGCTCGCCGACCTGCCGGGTGACGCCGAGGCGCACCCCGAGGTCAGCACGTTCGACGACATGCCGGACAAGAACTACTTCAACAAGAAGGAGCTGGACGCCTACCGCAAGGCGGGTGCCGGCGACACCAAGTTCCACGTCCAGCACCTCGGCGAAGCAGGCAACGTCACGATCGTGCTCGCCGCGACCGACTCGGCGAAGACCGGTGCGACCGCGGTCAAGCAGCTGCGCAAGATCCAGATCGACAACAACGCCAAGCCGATGAAGGGCGCGCCGGACGCGGTGGAGGTCACCGAGATCAACACCGACAACGGCTCGGAGATCCGCGCGCACTACTTGAGCGGCAACGTGATCGTCCGGATCGAGCTGCGCAGCGACAAGAAGCTCGACGAAGCCCGGAGCGAGTTCGAGAACGTGCTGAACGCGCAGCTGGAGGAGCTGCCTGCCGATGGCAGCTGAGGACCACGACACGACCGTGCAGGTGACCGCCTGCACGGTCGTCGCACGAAACTACGTCCCCGCGGCCCGCGTGCTGGCCAGGTCCTACCGCCGCCAGCACCCGGACCACGAGTTCGTCATCGCGGTGATCGACGCCGACGTCGCCGGGGCCGGCCCGGACCTGACCGAGGTCACCGAGGCGAACATCATCGGCCCGTCCGAGTTCGGCATCGCCGAGCAGGACTACCTACGGATGGCGACGGCCTACGACGTTACCGAGCTGGCAACCGCGGTCAAGCCGTATGTGCTGCGCGAGCTGCGCCGCAAGGGCCGCGACGTGGTCATCTACCTGGACCCGGACATCACCGTCTACCGGCCGATGCCCGAGGTCGCCGAGCTGGCCCGCGAACACCAGCTGGTGCTGACGCCACACTTCACCGAACCGCTGCCGCGGGACGGGCTGGAGCCGGGCGAAGCGGTGATCATGGGCACGGGGGTGTTCAACCTCGGCTTCCTGGCCACCGGTCCCGGTTCGGAGGAGTTCCTGGACTTCTGGGCCGAGCGGCTGCGGCACGACGCGATCGTGGCGCCCGAGGAGCAGCTGTTCACCGACCAGCGCTGGGTGGACCAGGTGCCCGCGCTGTTCGAGCACACCGTGCTGCGCGACCCCGGCTTCAACGTCGCCTACTGGAACCTGCACGAGCGGCCGCTGACCAAGACGGCCGACGGCACGGTGACCGCGGGCGGCTCGCCGCTGCGGTTCTTCCACTTCAGCGGCTACCGGCCGGAGCGGCCGTGGCTGCTGACGTTGCACTGTGCCCGCAAGCCGCGCGTGCTGCTGTCGGAGCACCCGGTGTTGCGCGAGCTGTGCGATGCCTACGGCGCCGCGCTGCGCGAGGCGGGCTACGCCGAGACGCTGGAATCCATTCCGTACGGCTTCAACAAGTTCCCGGACGGCACGCCGTTGACCAAGAGCATGCGCCGCGTCTTCCGGGCCGGTTGGGTCGCGGCGGAAGGCCCGGACGTCAATCTCCCGTCGCCGCGGCTCCGGCCGGAGATCCCGCCGCACGCGTTCGGCCCGGACGGCGGCAGCGCACTGCGGGAATGGCTGACGTCGCCGGAAGACCAGGCGCAAGCGGCCGCTGGTCTGCATCGCTTGGCGATGGCCGCCTGGCACAGCCGGGTCGACCTGCAGCTGGCGTTCCCCAAGCCGACCGGGCAGGACGCCGAGGCGTTCCGGCATTGGTGCGCAGGCTCCGGCGTGTCCGAAGGCCTGTTGCCGGAGTGGGCCGTGCCGGGCGAGCCGGGGCCGAAGACCTCGCCCGAGGACACCTTCGGCGTGAACCTGGCCGGCTACCTCACGGCCGAGCTCGGCCTCGGCGAGATGGGCCGGATCGTGCACAAGGCGATCGCGCAGGCGGGCATCGACGTGGTGTCCGTGGTCGAGGAGCGGTCGCTGTCCAACCGCACCGGCGTGCAGCACGACGGCACCGTCGGCCGCCCCCGCTTCCCGGTGACCGTGCTGGCGGTCAACGCCGACCAGACCCCGGTGATCCTGGCCAATTACCCGGAGCTGGCGCACGAGCGCTACACCATCGGGCTGTGGGCGTGGGAGCTGGAGGACTTTCCCGCGTGGCAGCACAACGCGTTCGACCTGGTCGACGAGGTGTGGACGGTCAGCGACTTCTGCCGGGAAGCCATCGCGGCCGCCGCGACCGTTCCGGTGAAGACCATCCCGGTTCCGGTGCGCGACCCGGGCGAGCCCGCGCGCCGCGAGCGCCGAGCGGGCGATGTCGTCCGGTTCCTGTTCGCGTTCGACTTCAACTCCGTCGGGGAGCGGAAGAACCCGTGGGGCCTGGTGAAGGCGTTCCAGCGGGCGTTCCCCGGCCGGGACGACGTGCGGCTGACGATCAAAGCGATCAACGGCGACAAGAATCCGCACAACGCGGAGCGGTTGCGGGTGCTGGCCGCAGGCGACGAGCGGATCGAGCTGGTCGAGCGTTACCTGAGCGTGGCGGAGCTCGACGAGTTGTACCGCAGCGCCGACTGCTACGTGTCGCTGCACCGCTCGGAGGGTTTCGGGCTGACCGTGGCCGAGGCGATGGCCCGCGCGCTGCCGGTGATCAGCACCGATTACTCCTCCACCACGGAGTTCTTCGACGAGACCACCGGGTGGCCGATTCCGTACCGGCTCGTCCCGGTCGGCGAGGGGAATTTCCCGTACCACGCGGACGCGGTGTGGGCGGACCCCGACCTGGAGGCCGCCGCGGCGGCGATGCGCGAAGTGGCGGACAACCCCGAGGAAGCCGCGCGACGGGGACGAGCCGCCCGCGAACACATCCTGCGCACCCGCACGATGAAGGCCGCGTCGGAGTGGATGGCCACCCAACTGCGCCAGGCCTACGACAAGTGGCAGGCCCGGCGCGCGGCCGCTGCCGCGCAGGCCGCGCCGGTCGATCCGCTCGACCCGCTGCGGGCCGCCCGCGGCAAGGTGGACCAGGCTCCGAACCCGAACACGCCGTCCCGACTGCCGGGTGCGCCCGCCATGCGCAAGGCGGTGCTGCGGGCGCTCGACCACTACGACGTGCACCAGCGCGGTGTGCACGCGGCCCTGGCCGAGGGTGTCGAGCAGTCGAACGCACTGCTGCTGGCCCGGATCGAGAGCCTGGAAGCGCGGCTGGCGGCGCAGGACGCGATGCTGGCCGAGAAGGTCCGGATCGAGGTCGACCGAGTCGCGAGTCCGGCAGCGAAACGGGCGTCGCACGCCATTCGCGAGGTCAACGCCGTCGCCGACAAGCTGGCGGAGCTGCGCGCGGCTCTTGCCCACACTCCGACGTCTTCCGACCTGGACAAACTCAGCGACCGGATCCAGCGCTACGAGAGCTGGACACACGAGATGTTCGCCACGCGCGACGCACGGGCGGACAACGACGAGCACGAGATCCAGCGGCTGCGGCGTGAGGTCGACGCGGTCCAGGAAGCCGCACGGGTGCTGCACACGCCGGTCCCCGACGGCATGGACGTGGTGCTCTGCGACGCGGGCGCGCTGCTCATGCCGCAGGACGCCGTCGTGCGGGACTGGATCGTCTATCACCGCTCGTGGGAGCCGGCCGAAGCCGCCCTGCTGCACCGGTTGATGACCGAGCGGCCCGGCGCGTTCCTCGACGTCGGCGCGCACGTCGGCTACCACACGCTGCGCCTGCTGCGGTCCTGCCCGCAGGTCGAGAAGGCTATCGCGGTCGAGGTGCATCCGACCAATTTCGAGTGCCTCGAACGCAACGTCACGGTGAACCTGCCTGAGTCGGTGGCCTCCCGCGTGCACCTGTTGCCGGTGGCCGCGTGGGACAACGACGGCGTGGTCGAGCTGATCAACCCGGACGACGACAACAGCGGCGACCATCGCGTCCGCGCCAGCCGGTCCGCGGACGAGAAGTCGGAGATGCCCGCGGTGCGGCTGGATCACGTGCCCGAAGTCCGGTCCGCGACGGTCACCGTGGTGAAGGTGGACCTGCAGGGCAGGGACCACCGCGCGCTGGCCGGGTTGACCGAGGTGCTGAACCGGGACAAGCCCGACGTGGTGTGCGAGTTCTGCCCGGAGGCCATCGAGGAACTGGGCGACGATCCGCTCTCCGCACTGGACCTGTACCGGCAGCTGGGCTACGACGTGGTGATGGTGGGCACAGACCGCCCGAAGGAGGGTTCCGTCGACGACGCCGACCTCGTACGGTTGGCGCGCGCCGAGAAGACGGGATTCCTCACGTTGTGGCTGCATCCACGCTGATCCGGCGCTTCGGGGGTTGGCGATGAGGTCGAGCAGAGCGGGTCGGATCGTCACGACCGTCGTCGCCGCCATCGTGATCGTCACGCTGGGCGTCACCGGTTGGCTGGCGTGGGGTCAGCATCTGCCGCTCAAGCACGCCCGCGGTGCCCCGCCGATCGGCGAGTCGGGCCGCTCCCCGGTCGACCCGATGGCCGTCGCCGAGATCGGTGGCGCCAAGGAGAACTACGCGACGGTGGACTCGCTGGCCGCGGTGGCCGGCCAGCGGATGTTGACTCGCGAGGAACTGCTGGCCCTCCACGAGAACGGCGCGGACCGGGTGCGGCTGGCGGTCAGCAAGTTCGACAGTGGCCGGGCCATCGTGTTGCTGGTGCAGATGCCGAGCAGGCACCGGGCGCGCCTGGCCACCGAGGAACTCGCCGCCCTGCAACGGGACTACGGCTTCGAGCGGGCGGACAAGCCGACTCCGCCGGGTGTCCACGCGGGCGTGATCGGGATGGACAACCCGGCGGAACCAGGCGGGCGGGCGCACTACCAGCACGGCGACATCGTGGTGCGGGTGGAGTTTCGCGGACCGCGTCGCGCATCGGCCGAGGCGAAGTTCTTCCAGGTCCTCACCGCGCAGATCCAGGCGGTCGAGCCGGATGACTGACACGACACGGCTGCGACCGGAACCGGATCGGCCGCCGGTCCCACAGGCCTGGCAACCGGCAGGAGCCGACCCGTGGGCGGAAGCAGCGAACTGGACCACCCAGCCCATCCCGGTGGTCCAGGACGAACCCGAACCTCCGCGGCCCGCGGGCATGTACGTCACGGCGGCGGTGGGTGCGGTGCTGGTGCTGTACAGCTACCTGGTCGCGCTCTGGCCGGTGCGCCACGGCTTCACTCCCGACCTGGTGCTGGCCGTCCGGGAGTGGGTGACGTTCCCGCTCGGGATCGGCGCCGACTTCGGGCTGTTCGGTGTCGGGCTGCTGCTGGCCGCGGGCGGGTTCTGGGCGTGCAGCCGCCTCGCCGAGCCCGGTGGTCGCGGCCGGTTGCTCTGGCGGGTCGTGGCGCTCGGGTACCTGCCGTACCTGCTGGCCGGCCTGATCAGCTTCGTGCTGCTGTTCGGTGACGCCGAGCCGCTGACCGAGCCGCGGCGGGCCGATCCGGACGGCATGACGTTGCCGATGAATCTGCTGCTGGTCGACCGGGTGACCGGGCAGGACGCGCTGATCGGGCTGGGGTGGGGCGTCACCGCCGCCGCGTTCATCGCGGTGTTGATCGCAGTCACGGCGCCGATGCTGACCCGTGGCCGGTGGCTCGCGCTCGGCGGGCTTGCGCTCCAGTTGGTCGTGATCGGGCTGATCGCGTTGACCGGAACCGATGCGGGCGGCTGGTACCACGAGTTCGGGCAGCTGGTGACGTGGTGCTTGTTCGGGCTCGTCGGGCAGCTCGCGTGGATCGTCCGCAGGCACCCGGGATCGGGCTGGGCGGCCGCCCCGCTGGGCGTCGGCTGCCTGGTGGTCATCGTCGCGGCCGAGCGTGGGTATGCCGCACAGGCCGCGCAGTGGCTGCCGCTGACGTTCACATTCGTGGCGCTGGTGACGTTGCTGGCCGTGCGAGCTTGCGCCCACGGTGGTCGAGTGGACCGCGCTCGTCTCGTCCGTTGGCTGGGGTCGCGCGCGTACCCGGCGGCGCTGCTGGCTTGTGCCATCGGCTATCCGCTGCTTGGCGTGCTCTACCACGCCAAGCTGCCGTTCGGGCTCGCCGTCGTCATCGCACTGGCGGTGACGTTGGCACTGGCAGAGGCCGTCCATCGGCTGGGTGCGGTGATCGCGCGATGACGGCGCCGGCCGGCGGGAAGACCCGCTACTACGGTCTCGACCTGTTGCGGGTGCTGGCGTCGTTGCTGGTCGTCTACACCCACATCGCCGGCTGGTACTCGACGCGCGGACACGAGTGGTGGGCGTCGGCCTGGGTCGACCAGGACGTGATCGCCCCACTGCACCTGAACCCGAACCTGTCGTTCGTCGGCGTCTCCACGTTTCTGGTGGTCAGCGGCCTGGTCGTGACGCACGTGGCCAGCAGGGAGACGGCGCCGCAATTCCTCCGCCGACGGCTGGTGCGGATCTTCCCGCTGTTGCTGCTGGTGTCGCTGGCCGCGTGGATCTTGATCAACATCGGCGTCTACACGTCGGAAAGCAAGCAGAAGTCGATGGACGTGCTCGACTTGCTGACCGGCTCGACCCTGCTCGGGTTCTTCACCGACCCGGAAGTGATCATCATCGGCCCGGCGTGGACGCTGCTGGTGCAGATCTTCTTCTACGCCTACGTCGCCGCGACCATCCCGCTGCTGCGCCGCCAGGCGTGGATCCCGCCCGCGCTGGCCGCCGCGCTGGTGATCATCGTCCTCGGCGTCACCAGCCACGGGGAGGACGTGGCCACCCGGCGGTTCGGCATCATCGCCGCGTACTTCCCGGTGCTGATCATCGGCATGCTGGTTTCGCTGGTGCGTTCCGGCAAGGTTCCGATGGCCGCGGGTGTCGGTATCGGCTCGGTGCATTTCCTGCTGTTCGTGTGGGCCGACCGGATCGGTGGGCACTTCCACACCGGCACCGAGCACCCCCGCACGCTCGCGCTGGTCTTCTGCGTGGTCGTGCTGGCCATGGCGTCGTCGGACCGGGTCAGCCGAGCGAAGCTGACGAAAGCGTGGTCAGCCCGCACGTACGCGATCTACCTGCTGCACCCGCTGTGCCTGTACCCGATGCTCGACGGCCTTTCGCCCACGTTGGGCACGGACCTCACGCTCGTGCTGGCCTTGCTGCTGCTGGCAGCGGTCACCGAGATCGCCCATCGGTTCTTCGAAGCGCCGATCAACCGATGGGTGCGCGCCCGGGAGAAGCGGGCCGATGCGCGCCCTCGGGTTCCCGCGCGGTGACGCGGCGCTGAGCACGGATGAGGACCAGGGCGAGCAGCGCGCCACCCAGCAGCTGCGCCAGGGCGCCGACGACCTCCATCGTGTCCGCCCGGGCCACCACGGTGGCCCCACCCAGCACGGTGAGCACTCCCCACGCGCCCCACGCGACCAGTGAGGACGCTCCGAACCACCCGGCAAGCATGGGCGGGGCGAACCGGCGGCCGCCGTACGGATAGAAGCCCACCACGCCGACGACGGCCGCCAACGCGAACAGCGTCCGCACCACGGCCACGGCCGCGGCGGACGACTGAACCTCACTCGGCTGGAACGCATCGACGAGCAGCAACACCGCGGCGGTCAACGCCAACGGCGAACCCACCGCGGTCAGCGACCACTCCGTGCCGGACAGCTTCGGTGTGCGCGCGGTGAAGACCTGCGGCCAGCGCGAACGCGCATAGAACCAGAAGGCCGCCACGAGGAAGATCCCCAGCAGCATGAACCCGCCGTACACCAAGGGGTACACCCATCCGGCCAGTGGTAACGCGGCCTGCGGCGGTGGGGCGTCGACCAGCGCGGTCGCGACGACGGCCACCGGTATACCGACCACGATCGGCCCGAGCAGTCCACAACCGACGAAAACCGGCAGCAACACCAGCCACGCGGGCACCCGCTGACCCCACGGGTAGGTGAACGCGAGCACCAGAGCGATCGCGGCCGCGTCCATCGCGAGCGTGAGCACGTTGAGCACCAGCAGCGAGCCGTCGTCGCCGAATTGTGGGTCGGTGATGCCCACCCGCGACCCGGTCACCCAGAGCACCTTGAGCACCAGATACGGCACCGCGCTGACGATCGCCGCGTAGCAGAGAGCCCGCCGGGTGAGGCTCGGCCGCTCCGCCTCGGCCGTCCCGGGTTCGCTGATCACCTCGGCCAGAGTAGAGCGCGAGGCGGACGCTTACGTGGCATTTGTGCACGCGTCGCCGGATCGGCGGAGCCAGAGGCGGCTGTCCCCGGCATACCGGTGTGGCTGCCGTGTCGTGCTGCTGTCCCCTGGCATACCGGTGTGGCTGCCGTGCCGGGCGCCCGTCCCCGGTCAGACCGGTGTGGCCGCCAGGGCCCGCACGGTGACCCGCTGCCCGGACAGCGCCGCCGTCCCGGTCAGCTCGTCCACACAGGAGTCGTCGGTGACGTCGTTGATGCTGACGCCCGGGTTCTTGGTCGCCACGGACAGCCGCACCCCTCGCCTGCCGTGTCCCCAACCGTGCGGCAGGCTCACCACGCCCGGCATGACCTCGTCGCTGACCTCGACCGGCACCCGGACCTCGCCCACCGCCGAGGACAGCAACGCCTCTTCGCCGTCGGCCAGTCCGAGCCGCTGCGCGTCCGAAGGGTGAACGAGCAGCGTGCACCGCGGCTTGCCCTTGACCAGCCGCTGGGAGTTGTGCATCCACGAGTTGTTGCTGCGCAGCTGCCGCCGTCCGATGAGCACCAGCTCCCCCGGCTCCCAGGCTTCCATCCGCCGGCGGAGCCGAGGCAGGTCGTCCAGGTACTCCCGCGGCGCCAGATGGATCTTCTTGCCCTTGGTGGCCAGCCGCTCGGGGAACCGCCGCTCCAGCGGGCCGAGGTCCACGCCGTGCGGCCGTTTCCGCAGTTTGCGCAGCGACAGCCCACCGCGAAGAGTGCCGTGCGGGCCGGCCCGCAGGCCGAGGTCGACGATGCCTTCCGGCCCGAGCTTGCGCAGCATCGAGACGCTCAGCCGCCCTGCTTGGCGCAGCAGGAGGAAGTCCGGTCCGAGGATGCGCGCGGCCAGCTCGAGGCAGATCTCCCAGTCGTGCCGCTGGTGCTCGCCTCGTCCGAACATCGCCGGGCTGTACTTCGCCCAGTTCCGCGCCGACACCAGCGTGAGCAGCAGCTCGTAGTGGGACCGCTCCAACGGCCCGGTGGGCGGCAGGATGACGTCGGCGTGCCGCGTCGTCTCGTTGATGTAGGGGTCGATGCTGACCATGAACTCCAGGTCGTCCAGCGCCGCGTCCAGTTGCCGACCGTTCGGCGTGGACAGCACCGGATTCCCCGCTGCGGTGATCAACGCGCGCAGCTGCCCCTGGCCCGGTGTGGTGATCTCCTCCGCCAGCGTGGCCACCGGCAGCTCGCCACCGAACTCCGGCAACCCGCGGACCCGGCTGCGGTACCTGCCGAAGCTTCCGGCGTGACCGGTCATCGTCGCCAGTGGCACGGGGTCGATCGCCGGGGTGCTCAACATGTACCCGCCGGGCTCGTCCAGATGCCCGGTCAGGGCATTGACCACGACCACCAGCCACGTGGCGAGGCCGCCGAACTCCTGGGTGCAGACCCCGACCCGGCCGTAGAGCACCGCCCGCTGGGTGGTCGCCAGTGCGCGAGCCAGTTCCCGGACCCGCTCGGCGGAAACGCCCGTCACGGGAGCAGTTCGCTCCGGTGGGAACTCCTCGGCGGCGGCGCGCAGCTCACCCAGTCCGGTCATCCGGTCGGCGAGCCGTCCCGGCCGCACCAGATCTTCCGCGAAAAGCACGTTGACCACCGACAACAGCATCAGCGCGTCGGTGCCGGGCCGGATGAAGATGTGCTCGGCCGAGTTCGCGGACTCCGTCCGCCGCGGGTCGATGACGACGACCCGGCCGCGGTCACGGACGGCCCGCAGCCGCTTACGCATGTTCGGCGCGGTCATGACGCTGCCGTTGGAGACCAGCGGGTTGGCACCGAGACACACGAACAGGTCGGTGCGGTCGATGTCCGGCACCGGCAACAACGCCTGATGCCCGAACATCAGCAGCGCGGCCAGCATGTGCGGCAGCTGATCCACCGACGTGGCCGAGTAGACGTGCCGGCTCCCCAACGAGCGGAACAGGGGCAGCCCGAACAACAGCAGGCCGAGATTGTGCGCGGTCGGGTTGCCGTAGTAGACGCCGAGCGCTTCCTTGCCGTGGCGGCTGCGGACCGCCCGCAGCCGCTCGCCCACCAGATCGAACGCCTCGTCCCAGTCGACCTCGACGAACTCGCCGTCCCGCTTGACCACCGGACGCTTGAGCCGGTCCGGGTCGTGGTGCAGGTCCGCGAGCGCGGTCGCCTTCGGGCAGATGTAGCCCTGGGAGATCGGGTCGCGTTCGTCGCCACGGATGTCGACGACCCGGTCGCCGTCGGTGGTGACGGTGATGCCGCAGGTGGCCTCGCACAGCGTGCAGCTGGCGTGGTGGATCTCGACCATCGCACCGCTCCGTCCTCGGGATGAACCCAAGGCTACGGCCGGCGGCCGAAGCTGGACAAACGTCTGAAGTGAACGTCAGTTAATCTCCGCAGCATGGAACTTGCATCGACTTCGGCCATCGTGACGGGTGGCGCTTCCGGGCTCGGTGGCGCTACCGCCGCCGCACTCGCCGCCAAGGGCGCGACCGTCTTCGCGCTGGATCTCGCCCCGGCGATCGACAAGGCGCCCCACCCCGACGGCGTGACCTACGTCGAAGCCGACGTGACCAACCCCGAGCAAGTACAGGCCGCCGTGGACAAGGCCGCGAACGCGGGCGTGCCGCTGCGGGTGGCGGTCAACTGCGCCGGTGTCGGCTGGGCGGGTCGCGTGCTGTCCAAGAAGGGGCCGCACGATCTGGACCTGTTCCGCAAGGTGCTGGAGGTCAACCTGCTCGGCACCTTCAACGTCATGCGGCTGGCCGCCGAGGCGATGGCCAAGACCGAACCGTTGGCCGACGACCAGCGTGGCGTGGTGATCAACACCGCGTCGATCGCCGCGTTCGAGGGGCAGATCGGCCAGATCGCCTACGCCGCGTCCAAGGCGGGCGTGGCGGGCATGACGCTGCCCGCCGCCCGTGACCTGGCCTCGCAGGGCATCCGGGTGCTCACCATCGCGCCGGGCATCGTGGACACGCCGATGCTGGCCGGCGTGACCGACGAGTTCCGGGCAGGTCTGGCCGCCGGGGTGCCGTTCCCGAAGCGGCTCGGCAGGCCGGAGGAGTACGCGAAGCTGGCCGTCAACCTGATCGAGCACGACTACCTCAACGGCGAGGTCGTCCGGATGGACGGCGCGCTGCGGATGGCCCCGCGCTGATCGACGAATCCTGACCAGGACGAGCCGGCCCGATGACCTCGTCGGGCCGGCTCACAAGTCTCCGACGTAAGGAATCTCGGTGTTGGCCGTGCTGGTCATCCACTCGCGCAGCACGAACGTGGCCCGCACGTCGTCCTCGTTGTACCGCAGCAACCGAGCCCGCTGAGCCGGATCGGCTTCGCCTTCGCCGAGCCCGACCGCCTCCCGGTACCAACGCATGGACGCCTCGCCACCGGCATCCGGGTCGTGCCACTCGTAGCCGGCCACCCGGGCGA
Organism: Thermocrispum municipale DSM 44069; assembly: GCF_000427825.1. Classification (GTDB taxonomy): domain Bacteria; phylum Actinomycetota; class Actinomycetes; order Mycobacteriales; family Pseudonocardiaceae; genus Thermocrispum; species Thermocrispum municipale. Next base: position 251,568 of record NZ_KE386593.1, read on the forward strand.
TGACCTTCAGCCCCTTGCCGTGCGCGCACAGGAAGCTGTCGACCACGCAGACGAACATGTCGACCCACTCGTCGGAGTCGATGAACTCCTGAACCTCCGCCACGCTCGGGATGCCCGGCATGCCCGCGAACCGCTCGGCCGACCCCAGCAGCCAGCGGTTCTCCGCCCACGCGTTGTAGCAGTAGGCACGGAACGTCAGGCCACGCGCGGCCGCCCGCGACCGCACATCGGTGAACCATGCCCAGAACTCGGCGAACGAGCGGGCCTCGTCCTCGGTCGGCAGCGGCTCCCACGTGCCGAATGCTCGGTAGGTCTGCGGCAGGCCGATGTCGGCACCGCTGAGCAACGTGCCCCACAAATACGCGCCGTGGTCGACGTAGCTCTCCATGTCGACGTCCACCTCGACGTCGCCGCGCGGGACCTCGATCCGCGGCACCAGGCGCACGACGGACAGGCCCGCCTGCCACGCCCGCGCCAGCGCCACGGCGTTCTCGAACGTCGTGCCGGTGAACGCGATAGGTGGCTCGGCCTTGGGATCGGCGGCAGCCAGCGACGCCACGGTCTCGAAACCCGCCTCGCGCAGCGCGACCGCGTCATCGCCGCGGACGACCAGGCTCACGTCCTGCTTGTCGTGCAGCATCTTCTCGCACACCGGCCACCACGGGCAGTGCCTGCAGGCCAGGATGCGCGACGGCTGCGCCAGCGGCTCGGCACCGCTGGCAGCGGCGGCGGCCACGGCCAGCCGGTCGGCGAAGCGCTCGGCGTACTCCTGCATCGTCGACTTCTCACCGGGGAAGCTGGGGGCGAGCAGGTCGTGCCACAACACCACGTCGGCATCGAGCCCGATGACGCCGCCGACCACGCGATCCGGGTCGGCGTACCCGGCGGCACGCAGCAGCTCGACGACGTGCGCCAGGCGGAACTGGTCTCGTGGATGCGACCGGACCTTGCGCTCGGGGTCCTCCCGCGCGTTGTCCGGGTTCAGGTCGGTCAATGCCGTGGTCAGCGCGCCCTCGCCGGGGTCGGTGATGCGGTGCCGCACGACGATCACCGGGACGTAGCCGCCGGGCGTGCGGACCAGCAGCTCGGCACCGCCGCGCCGGCCCGCCTCGACATCGACCGGCAACAACCCGCCGGAGATGACCGAGACGCCCTGCTGCAGCGCGGCGACGGTGGCGGCGATGCGCTCCTCCGGCTCGGCGTCGGTCGGCACCTCCACCCAGCCCGAACCCCGGAACTCCTCGGCAAGCAGCTTGGCGATCGCGGCCCGGTGCGCCTGCGCGTCGGCCTTCCGCTGCTCGACCGCCGGGTTCTCGGGCAACGGGTCGAGCTGCGGCGCCGCCGGATCGTGCTCCCAGTGCACGCGCCGCCTGCACCGCGTGACCACTCCGGCGTCCAGCACCACGTTCGCCAAGCTCATCACCACGCGTTCACCATAGGCGGCACCACTGACGGTGTCGGTCGTGCCAACCGGCCCGGTGCGGGTTAGGTTGATGACATGGCGGCGAGCGAGTCGAACCTCGACGATCCGGGCATGCTGGCCGAAGTGGTTTCCTCGATCGAGCGCGCCGGGCACTCCAAGACGGCCCGGAAGGCCGCGAAGAAGGAGGCCAAGCGGCTCAAGCGCGCCGCCAAGAAGGAACGCAAGGCCACCAAGGCGGCCGCGAAGCAGGCGGCGAAGGCCACGCGCAAGGCGATAGAAGAGGGCACCGAGGCACCAGGAGTGACGGTCGTGGCGAAGGCGAAGGAGCCGAAGATCACCGCGGGCAAAGTGCGCAACGCGATCGCGCTCGGCAAGGCGGTGGCGCCGACGGTGCTGCCCGTCGTGGTGCCGTACCTGGTGCGGGCCGCCGGTGCGGGCCGAGAGGCCTACGAGCGCTACCGGGCGCGCAAGCTGGGCGTCAGTGTGGACGCGCTCGCCGAATACCGCGGGTACGGCGCCGCGCTGCACGCGCGCATCGCAGGCATCAGCGAAGGACTGCGGGAGCTGCGGGCCAGCGGCGACGAGGAGAAGGTGCAGTTCGCCGACCAGGCCGAGGACACCGTGCGCCAGCTGAGCGCGGCGGTGCGGGCCGCCGAGCGCATGCCTTCGTCGCGCCGCAAGCAGGCCCATCGCGCGGTCGCCGGCGAGCTGGACGGCCTGGAGACGCGGTTGCTGCGCCACCTCGGGGTCTGACGGGCAGGTACTCGGAGGGAACGCGCACGGGCCGGCGCCACCGACCGGCCGAGCGCGCGCCATGCACCGCCGCCCTAACTGGTTCTTCTGCGCACCGACCGAGCACCGCCACGGGCCGGCCGCCAGCAACCGACCGAGCGCCCGCCGCGCACCACCGCCCAGCTTGGCCGCTCGCGAACCGACCGAGCACCGATCGAGCGGCCCGCGCCCGGAACGACCGAGCGCACACCCACGCACCCGCGCCCGAAGTGGCACGCCCTCCGACCGCATGGCGAGACGAGGGCGAACCCCCGGATACCCTGATGGTGTGAGCAGCCGTTCCCGCGTACACCCGGACATCCGGATCGCGCGCGGCTGCCTGCTTGCCGCCACCTCAGCGGTGCTGTCCATCACTGCGCACGCCGTCGCGAACGGTGCGCTTCCACCGTTGTCGCTGGCCCTGGTGATCGCCGGACTCACCGGCTGGATCTCCACCGCGCTCGTCGGCCGGGCGCACGGAACCCGCAGCGGTGGGCTGGTCGGCATCCTGATCGCGTTGGCCGGCTCGCAGCTGCTCACCCACTTCACGTTGACGTGGCTCAGCCACCCGGCGGCGGCGACGTCCGAGGTGAGCACGTGGGGGATGGTGGCCACGCACGCGTGCGCCACCGTGGCGATGGCCGCGCTGATCACCAGCGCCGAACGCGGCCTGCTGGCCGTCATCGCCGGGCTGTGCCGCGTGTTGCCGGTCGTCCTCCTGGCCGGGCCGCCGCGAGCCGAGGTCGCCAGAACGCCGGTCGACCCGGTCGTCCCCGCGACCTACACCGAGGTCCTGCTGCGCCGAGTGCACACCAGGCGCGGACCACCGCATCGCTCCTGATCACACCACAGCCATGGGTGAACACCGCCCATGGTCATCCCGTTGCACGGCTAGATTCAGGAGCAATTCACGCATGTCCAAGACTCGTCAACTCACCCGCGCGGCCGCCGTCCTGGCCGCCACGGCGGCCCTCGGCCTCTCGTCGACCGCGGTCGCATCCGCCCACGTCACCGCCCAGGTCTACGGTGCCCAGCCGGAGCAGGGCGGGCACGCGGCCATCACACTGCGGGTGCCCAACGAAGAGGAGAAGGCGGGCACCGACAAGGTCACCGTGCACTTCGACGAGGAGTACGCGCTGGCCAACGCACGCACCAAGCCGGTGCCCGGGTGGACCGCCAAGATCACCAAGACCAAGCTGGACGAGCCCGTCACCACCGATGACGGCGCCGAGCTGACCGAAGTGGTCACGTCGATCACCTGGACCGCGGAGAAGGGCAGCGAGATCCCCGCGGGCGAGCAGTCCTACCAGGAGTTCTCGTTCTCCACCGGTCCGCTGCCCAAGGTCGACAGGCTGATCCTGCCCGCCGACCAGCACTACACCAACGGCACCACGGTCAGCTGGGCGGACGAGGACCCGGAGGCCGACAAGCCCGCGCCTGCGGTCGAGTTGGCGCCGCCGTCCGGAGACGGCCACCACGGCGGAGCAGCCGCCGCCTCGCACGACAACGGTGACGACAGTGCGAACGCCGCGGCCGACGAGGACGCCACCGACACCACGGCTCGTTGGCTCGGCGGCATCGGCCTGGCGCTGGGTGCGCTCGGCGCGGGTGCCGGGATCGGTGCGGTCCTGCGGAGCCGGAAGAAGGCCTCGTCATGAAACGCCTGATCGCTGTCGTCGTCACCGCGCTGTTGACCGCACTCGGCGTCGGCGCGGTGGCGCAGCCTGCGTGGGCGCACAACGTGCTGATCTCGTCCGACCCGGCCAAGGGCGCCAAGATCGCCGAGGCACCGAGCGAGATCACGCTGACGTTCAACGCCAACGTGCAGGCCGGGCCGGGCAACCAGATCGTGGTCAACGGCCCGGACGGCAAGCAGTACACCGACCCCGAGGGCGAGGTGACGGTCGACGGGCCCGAGGCGAGTGTCGCGCTGGAGGGGCTCGGTCCGGCCGGTGAGTACACCATTGGCTATCGGATCCTGTCCGCCGACGGTCACGTGGTGCAGAACAAGCTGACGTTCACGCTGACCAAGGACGACCCGGCCAACGCGGGACGCGAGCCCTCCGACGGTGGCTCGCAGTCCTCGGCCGACACCGCCGCGCAGGCCGAGGAGTCCGACGGCCTGCCGCTGTGGGTGTGGATCGGCGGCGCCGTCGTGCTGGTCGGCGTCGGTCTGGTGTTCGCGCTGCGCGTGGGCAAGGACCAGTCGTGACGGGGCGGCGAGGCTGACGATGGCGGAAGCGACCAGGACCCCGGCACCCGCGCGCTACCCGGCACTGATCACCGGCGTGACCGGTGCGGTGCTGGGCACGCTCATCGGCCTGTCGGTGGTCAGCCTGACTCCGATCCCCGGGCTGGCCGATCCGGGTCCGGTGGTCCTGGTCGCCATCCCGCTGGTGCGCACCCTGCTCAACATCGCCGCGGTGGCCACCATCGGGCTGTCCCTGTTGCCGGTGCTGCTCGGCTACGACCGTCCGGATCTCACCGAACCCGTGCTGCGCCCGGCGCGCCGGGCGGCGTTCGCGGCGGCACTCGTCTGGTCGGCCGGCGCGCTGGTGCTGCTCCTGCTGCAGACGGCCGAGTACCGCGGATCGGCCGAGACCATCGACATGGCCGACGTGTCGGACTACGTCACCACGGTCGGAGCGGGCAAAGCGCTGCTGATCGTCGCCGGGCTCGCGTTCCTGCACTGCGTCCTCGGCGTACTGGCCGTACGTCGCGGCGAACGCGTCCCGGCGGAGGCCCGCATCGGGCTTGCCTTGTTCGCGCTGCTGCCGCTGCCGATCACCGGTCATTCGTCGACGTGGGAGTACCACGACTACACGACCATTTCGATCGAGCTGCACGTCATGGCCGCGGCCGCGTGGGTGGGCGGACTCGCCACGCTCGCCGTGCTGTTGGCCGGCAACCGCGGGCTCTTGGCCACCGCCCTGCCGCGGTTCTCCAAGCTGGCGGGCGTCAGCCTGTTCGTGGTCGCGGGCACCGGGTTGTTCAACGCGATCGTCGAGCTGCTCGCCCAACCCGCGATGCCGTTCCTCGAGGCCGCGTTCGGCACGCCGTACGGCTGGCTGGTCATCGGCAAGATGGTGTGCCTTGCCGCGATCGCGGTGTTCGGCGCCCGCATGCGATGGCGGCTGCTGCCCGCGATCGCCGCCCACAAGAAGTCCGCTTTCGTCACCTGGGCGGCCGCCGAGGTCGCGGTGATGGGTGCGGCATTCGGTCTCGCGGTGGTTCTCGCCCGCTCCCCGGTGTCCTGAACGGGTGACTAGCCGGACCGAACTTTCACCTCGTCGAGCGACTTCGCGCGGCAAGCGGTGAACGGCGGAAATCCATCGGTGAATGAACCCGTTCGGAGTACTGCCCGGACAGCGGTCGTGCTACCGGTATCGCGTCCAGACCGTCTCCGATCTACCCGCGCGCAGGTCCGCCAGCCTTCTGCGCAGCTCGGGGCGCACCTGTGGGTTGCTCCGTAGCGTGGGCAGCACACTGGTGGTGAGCTTCAGTTCCCGAACCGCACGCAGCACTGGATAACCGGACCACTGCAAGACGTCGAAACCGTAGGCGTCCGCCAACGCCTGGTAGACCGAGGCCGGCTCGCCGAACCGTTGTCCGCCGACGGCCACCGGCACCAGATCCCAGATCCGCGGGCCGTACCCGGACGAATCGAAGTCGCACAGCACCGGCCCGTCCGGCCCGACGAGCACGTTGCCCAGGTGGGCATCTCCGTGCACGACGGCGGACCCGAGCGGGAACTCCAGCCGCTGCAACTCGTCCTGCACCCGACGGCATGCGGCCAGCAGGAACGCCCGGTCGTCCGGGTCCAGCTCCTCCGCGTCCTGCAGCCTGGCCTGCACGTCGGCCAGCGGCTCCCACGGCCCGATGTGCTCGGGCTTCGGCACCGCGTGCAGGCGTTTCAGCAGCTCGGCCAACTCTTCCGGGGTGGCGGTCCGGCCGGCAGGCTCCACCCAGCGCCACACGGTCGCGGTGAACACCGGGTTGTCGCCGTACACCGGCTGCGCAATCCCTGGATACAGCCGCACCGCGGGCACGTCGTGCTGCTCGAGGTGCCGGGCGAGCCGCACCACTTTGGCCGCCCGGTGCATCAACTTCCGCGACCCGACGATGCGCACGACGGCGGGGATCGACTTCAGGGCGTACACCGCGTTGTTGGTGAACCGCAGCAGCCGAGCACCCTCGTGGTCCACGCCGAGCCGCTTGCACACCACCTGCAGGGCGGCCTGCAGCTTGTCCGGTGTGAAACGCGGTTCCCGCAGCATCCCGCCCCTCTCGTTGGGGATGCCGAGCCCCTAAGCCGCGTAGAAGGCGTTGATGCGCTCGGCGAGTTCGCGTGCGTCCGGGTTGTTCACGCGCCGCTCCGCCTCGCGCTTCAGCGGCTTCATCCGGTCCTTGATCCGGGCGGACTTGATGCTCTCGGCACACTCCAGTGCGGACCGGCCGACCTTGGCGCCGTGGTCGATGTCGCCCTCCAACAGGTGGTTGGTGGCCAGCGCGCTCAAGTTGAACGCCTTGCTGCGCGCCATGTCATCGCCGTAGCCGTCGATCGCCCTGGTCAGCGCGGGAATCGCGTACTTGGTGTGCTCGGTCAGTCCCGGCTGCTGGGCGAGCACGGTGTGCACCGTGCCGATCATCGCGTGCACGTCGGTCTGGTTGAAGAACTGCGCCCACGCGGGGACCTCTTCACCTTCTGCCCTGGCGAAGGTGTCCCTGGTCATGCCGAGCAGCCGCAGCGCCTGCTCCTCGTTGCCCATCATCGCGTAGGCCCACGCCTCGTTCGCGGTGAGCACCGCCACCGACAGCTGCGAGCCGGATTCCTGCGCGGCGATCTGGCCGAGCTGGAACATCTTCAACGCGTCGTCGGGCGACTCGTAGTGCAGGTACACCCGGCCCATGCGGTAGAGGATGTTGGCCACCAGCGGGTGGCTTCCGCCCTCCTTGGCCAGCTCGAGCGCCTTGGCGAAGTGCCCGCGGGCGGAGTCCACCAGGCCGGTGTCGAACGACGTCCAGCCCGCCACGTTGTGCAGGTCCGCCAATGCCACGTACAGCCGCGATTTCACCTGCTCGGTGGCGCTCGAGTTGAGCATCTGCTGACCCCAGCCGAGCTGGGCGATCACCGCATCCCGGCAGAACCCGCCGCCGTACTGGTAGTCCAGCGCGCGAAGCGCTCTCGTCGCTGCTTCGACCTGCCGTACGTCGGCCATCCCGATACGGTTCGGGGCCGGAGTCACCGCCGGTCGGGGCGCAGTCCACGACCCGGAGTCCGCAGCGAACACCGTGGCACCCATGGTGACCTGTGCGGCGTGCGCGAGAAACCTCCGTCGTTTCACCGCCTCGTCCTCCTCAGCCTGCTGCTCGTCGGCCGCACCGACGACCGTGATCTGGGTGGCCTCGTCGTAGGCCAGCCCCATGTAGCCCCTGGGGATGCCCAGACCCTGGGCGATGCGCACGAGCACGTCGTAGGCCATGACCTGACGGCCCTTGAGGATTTCCGACACCTCGGACTGCGACTGACCGGTCGCTGCGGCGATCTGCCGTTGGGAAATGCCTTCCTTCCGCAGCAGCAGGTACACCTTGCTGATGTCGCGTGCCGCTAGCGCTTCCCGCATGTCCTTGGTCTCCCAGACCTTCTCGGAGACCAGGTGAGCGACCTTTTCCTCGCTGGCATCCATCGGCAGGCATCCTCATCCGTGGGACTGACAAGCAGCGTAAGCAGGTCCATTCGACCACGCGAACACCGCAATTTGAAGCCTGATCGGACGAGCTGAACTCGATCGACCGTTCATCGGCGCGGTGATACCGCCCAGCGCTGTCGCCCGCCCGGAACGCAATTTGCACCGCAGTCTTGAGTTCGGGCCCCAGTGAACGGCCGAACACCGTGAGCAACTGTCACGGGCCGGGACCGGGGCCGCAGAGCGAACCGAACCAGGCGGTAGCGACAGCGAGCGGAGTGACACCAGTGGAGTTGGTCGGCGGCACGACAACCCGGCGGATGAGCCCCGTTGGTCCCCGGCCCAGCCGGGTGCACCCCCTGCCCCGCACCACCAACCCGCGCCCCGCCGCGGCCCGCCGTCCGGTGCGCCCCGTCCCCAACGGCTCGCAGGTGGTCTCCAGCGACGTGGTGCGCGAAGTGGAGAACGGTCAGGTCGTGTGGCGCATCCGGTGCGGCGACATGATCGGCCGGGATCGCTGCGTGACGGTCTTCGTCGACGACGGCGAAGTCGTCGTCAGCGGGCCGCCGGGCGAGACGGCACGGATGACGGTCAGCCAGATCGGTCAGCTCACGGCGGTGCTGCACGAAGCTGCCAAACTCGCGGAAAGGTGACACAAGCAGTGGACGAGATCCTGGGGCAGGTTCTCCGCAACGCCGTCTGGGAGCGGCTGGACATGCTCTCCGATCTGGCCGAGCGCGCCGACGCCCCTTCCTTGCTGTCCGTCGCCCGCTCCGAACTGCCCCGGCTGGCCGAGGCGTGGCGGTCGATGCTGAAGCTGCACGAGCCGGACGACCGCGGCGACTGCCCGACCTGCTCGACGCGGTGGCACCGCAGCAAGGCGCCGTGCTCGGTGTGGCAAGCAGCCCACGAGCACCTGGTCGCGGGTGGGCTGGCCCCGCAGCAGCCGCCGCGCCAGCGGGGCCGTAAGGCGGAATCGCACTCCGCGGTGCACCCCCGCCGCCACGCATTGCGCAGCGGCGTCTCGACCGCAGGCCTGCGCTCCGGTTGACCAAGACCTCGCCGGCGGCGACACCCCCGCGGCGGACGAGCAGTGCGCACCTCCCGCGCGTGCTGCCCCGCTGATCGCCGCCGGCCTTCCCTCCCCTCCCCGCCCTCCCCGACTCCACGGGCCGGTGCCGTAATTCCTCTCCCCCGACCGGTACCGGCCCGTGGACCCGTGTTGTCCCCGATGGTGTGCCCGTCGACGGACCGACCGATACGTCGACGTCGCTGCTCTAGAGTTGTTCGCAGGCGGAAAACCCGAGATGGGGAGTGGAACCACGTGGTGGTAGGTGAGCAGCTCACATCGCTCCGACGGAAGCCGGTACAGCAGCGCAGCGCGCTCCGCGTGGCGCGCATGCTGGACGCGGCCGCCGAGCTGCTGGACGAAGTCGGCTACGAGCGCCTGACCACCACGGCCATCGCCAAACGCGCCGGCGTGGCGGTCGGCTCGCTGTACCAGTTCTTCCCGGACAAGCGGGCCGTGGTGCAGGCACTGACCCAGCGCAACCTGGAGCGGTTCATGTCGCTGGCCGCCGAGCGACTGGCCACGGTCGACCACCAGCACTGGTGGGCCGTGGTGGATGCGCTGCTGGACATCTACCTCCAGATGCACCACGAGACGCCGGGCTTCGCCCGTGTTCACTTCGGTGACGCCGTGGACCCACGCCTGCTGGACGGCAGCCGTACCAACAACGACGTGGTCGCCGAGGGCATGACCGAGCTGCTCATCGGCCGGGTCGACCTGCCGCCCGAGCAGCTGGTGACGCCGATCAAGGTGGCGGTCGAGATCGCCGACGCCCTGCTGAAGTTCGCCTTCCGCACGGACCCGAAGGGGGACCCGGTGGTCATCGACGAGACCAAGCACGTCATCAAGCTGTACCTGGAGAGCCGGTTCGGCCGCTGAGCGCCGGGATCCGGGGTTGACCCGAACCGGTCGGAGGCCACGGTGTTGCCCGGCGCGTTGACCTAGTTCGGCTCCGGGTCCGTCGCCAGCCGCGCGTGCCGCTCCACGTCGTAGCGGACGCCCTCGTACTCAAGCCGCGACCGCTCGATGCCTTCGGGTGCGTAGCCCGCCGCCACCGCGACTCGGCACGACGCGACGTTCTCCACTCGATGACCGAGCTCGAGCCGGAACAAGCCCAGCTCGTCGAACGCCCACCGGGACACCGCTCGCACGCTGCGCGCGGCCAATCCCTTCCCCCTTCCCCGCGGGAGCAGCCAGTACGCCACCCAGCCGGTGGAATGGCGCGGTTCGATGTGCGACACGGTCACCAGGCCGATCGCTTCGTCGTCCTCGTCGGTGATCGCCCACGCGTGCGCGGTGCCTTCGGCGCTGTCCGCGCCGCGGGCCTGGATCCACTCGCGGGCTTCGTCCAACGTGGCGACGGGTCGAACGAATTGCTCCTGCAGCGACGGTTCGTTCGCCGCGGCCAGCAGGGCCGGTGCGTCCTCGAGCCGCCATGCCCGGAGCCACTTCTCGGCAGGCTTACGCATACTGCCGACCCTTACCCACGAGAGACTGGACTTTCAACGCAAATTCCGCGCCACTGTCAGCCGAAGTTCACGCCCTCGCCGCGGTAGGTCGGCACGGTCTCCTCGAGCTTGTCGCCGACCACCACGTGGTAGCGGTCGAACCGCTCGGCGAGCTCACCGGCCTTGGCGTGCCGCAGCCACACCCGGTCCCCGATCGCCAGCTGCCGCGCTGCCCTCCCGACCACGGGTGTCTGCACCTCGCCTGCGCCTTCCAGCGCGGTGAGCTTGAGCCCCGAGGGCAGGTAAGGCGACGGTTGCCGCGACGGCCCGGTCGGTCCGGAGGCGATGTAGCCACCGGCGAACAGGGTGGCCGTGCTCGGTGCGGGCTTGCGTACCACGGGCAGCGCGAACAACACCGCGGGCCGGGGCCGGAAGCGGGAGTACGCGTCGAACAACGTCGGCCCGATGAGCCCGGACCCGGCGGTCACCTCGGTCACCGACGGGTCTTCGGTGGTGGTCTCCAAGCTGCCGGTGCCGCCGCCGTTGACGAACTCCAGGTCGGCGATCGCCCGGACCGCGCGGACCGCGGCCGTCCGGCGCTCGGTCAGCTCGGCCGCCGACCGGCGTTGAATCCACCGCATCACCGCGGATTTCACGGCGTTGCCGTCGTTGTCCCCGACGCCGGCGATCTGTCCCTCGTAACCCATCAGCCCGACCAGCCGGAAGCCGTCCCGTGCGACGACCGCGCGCGCCAGGGTCGCCGCTTCCCGCGGAGTGAACACCGGCGATCGCCGCGGTCCGATGTGCACGCGCGGCAGCGGGCGCCACGACACATCCAGCTCGATACACACGCGCAACGGCGGATGGCCCGGACCAAGAACCTTGTCGATGAGGTCGAGGTGATCCACCGAGTCGACCATCACCGTGATGACCGCGCACGCCTTGGCGTCGGCGGCCAGTTCACGCAGCGCGGCCGCGTCGACCGTCGGGTAAGCGACCAGGATGTCGTCGGAGACCTGGTTGCGGTACAGCCACAACGCCTCGGGCAGCGAGTAGGCCATCACGCCCGCCGTCGCGGGATGGGACAGCGCCCGGTCGAGCAGGTACCGGCAACGGATCGACTTGCTGGCGACCCGGATCGGCCGACCGTTCGCCCGAGCGGCCAGCATCTCCAGGTTGTCATCGAAGGCCTGCAGGTCGACGATGGCCAGCGGGGCTTCGAGGCCGGCCGTGGCGGTGTCGTAAGCCCTGCGCAGGGCACTCCGGTCGGATGCGTCGAATGCGGAGCGTCCTGGGCTGGTCGACGGGCTCACCATGGCGACGAGACTACCCGCAAAACCGGCGTACATGAAACTGTTTCGCGTATGATCCGGCTGTGCGCACCGACACCGAAGGCAGGCGGGCAAGCATGATGCAGTGGTCGAACTGGGCGGGGACCGCGGTGGCGGCACCCAAGGTCATCCATCGGCCGACCGACCTGGACGGCATCGTCGCCGCCGTCCGCGCGGCCGCCGATGCGGGACGCCGCATTCGCCCGCTGGGCAGCGGCCACTCGTTCACCCCGATCGCCGCGACCGACGAGCACGCGGTGGACCTCAGCGGCTACACCGGGGTCGTCGACGTGAACATGGCCGCTCGCCAGGTGACCGTCCGCGCGGGCACGACGTTGCGCGAGCTCAACCGCATCCTCGACGCGCTGGGCCTGGCCCTGGAGAACATGGGCGACATCGACAAGCAGACCATCTCCGGGGCCATCTCCACCGGCACCCACGGCACCGGCGCGACGTTCGGCGGCCTGGCCACCCAGGTCGCCGCGCTCGAACTCGTCACGGCCGACGGCTCGGTGGTGCGCTGCTCGCCGCACGAACGTCCGGACCTTTTCGCCGCCGCCCGCGTGGGACTCGGCGCGCTCGGCATCCTCAGCACGGTCACGATCAACTGCGTGCCGTCGTTCGTGCTGGCCGCGCAGGAGGCCCCGGACCGGCTGGACGCGGTGCTGGCGCGGTTCGACGACGAGGCCGAGGGCAACGACCACTTCGAGTTCTACTGGTTCCCGCACAGCGACAAGACGCTGATCAAGCGGAACAACCGGGTGCCTGCCGGAGAGCCGCCGCGGCCGTTGAGCAAGGCCAGGCAGTACGTGGAGTACGGGCTGATCGAGAACCAGCTGTTCGGCGCGGTGTGCCGCATGCTGCGCGCGGCACCGCGGCTGACCAAACCCACCCAACGGGTCATGACCAACGTGCTGTCCGAGCGCCGGTACAGCGACGTTTCCCATCGCGTCTTCGTGACCAGCCGCGACGTGCGGTTCGTCGAGTCGGAGTACGCCGTGCCGCGCGGCGAGGTGGTCAATGTCCTGCAGGAACTACGGGCAGCCGCGGCCAAGCTCTCGTACCCGGTGGCGTTCCCGATCGAGATCCGCGTCGCCGCGCCGGACGACATCTGGCTGTCCACCGGATACCAGCGCGCCAACGGCTACATCGCCGTGCACCAGTTCCAGGGCATGCGCTACGACGAGTACTTCGCCGCCTTCGAGTCGATCGTGAACAACGTCGGCGGCCGCCCGCATTGGGGCAAGATGCATACGCTGGGGGCCGAGACGCTGCGTGGCCGCTACCCGAAGTTCGACGAGTTCCTGGCGGTGCGCAAGACCGTCGACCCGGACGGCCTGTTCACCAACGACTATCTCGACCGCGTGCTCGGTCAGCCCTGAACCACGGCGGCGACGGCGTCGGCGATGGGCGTCTGGCCACCGACGGTCTCCAGCGTCCGCCCCGCGGTACGCGGCTCGTCCAGCAGCGCCAGCACCACCGCAGCGACGTCGGCACGCGGAATCTGCCCGTAGCTGACCGACTCGGCCAGCTGCACCACACCGGTCGGCTCGTCGTCGGTGAGCCTGCCCGGCCGCAGGATGGTCCAGTCCAGGTCACGCGCCCGCAGGTCGTCCTCGGCGGCTGCCTTGGCCTTCAGGTAGGCGGCGAACACCTCGCCGACCTTCTCCGGCTCGTTCTGCCGCTCCAGGCCCATGGCGCTGATCTGCACATGCCTGCGCACGCCCGCGCGTTCGCTCGCCTCGGCGAACAACACCGCCGCTGCGCGGTCCACGGTGTCCTTGCGCGCGGCTCCGCTTCCGGGCCCTGCGCCCGCGGCGAACACGGCGGCATCGGCACCGGTCAGCACCTCGGCGACGTCGTCCACCGAGGCCGACTCCAGGTCCAGGACCGCAGGCTCGGCGCCCGACAGATCGTCGGCGTGGTCGGGGTTGCGGATGATGCCCACCGCCTCGTCGCCGCGAGCGATGAGCAGGCCGGAGAGTTTGCGGGCGATCTTGCCGTGCCCGCCTGCAATGACTACGCGCACTACTCCACGCAAGCAGAGACGTCGGCCGTGGTCAACAACTGGTCGTAGGCGACCTCTTCGATCCACCGGCTGTTCGCGTCGTCGGCGGGGATGACCCGGCCCGCGTCGCCGGACAGGTCACGGCTCACGGCAGCTGCCTCGTCGACCGACAGCACCGCGATGCCGTACGCGCGGGCGCGCGGCAGGCAGTTGTTCACGTAGTCGTGCGTCATCATCGCGGCCGACGGCAGCACGACGGCGGCCGGGAAGTAGCGGGTGAAGGGCACCGCGTTGGCCAGCGCCGTCCGCCAGTGCCTGGCCACCGCCACCGCCCCGACGACGTCGACGGCGGCCGCGGGCGCGGTGTGCTCCAGCTCGGGCCAGGTCCAGGTCGCCACGGTGGCCTTGTCGGTGACCGGGCCCGCTCCGGTGGCGATCCGCTCGGCGTGCACGTCGGTACGCGGCCGGGCGACGAGATGCACGCGGCGGCCGAACAACGTGGTCTCCGGCAGCACCACACCGGTCCAGTCCAGCTGCCGGGCGGCGGCAGCGGCGAGCTCCACGCCCTCGGTCGGCAGCGGCCCAGGGGGAATGACCGGCGCCGGTCGGCGGCGCGTGCGCGCACCGACTGCTTGCGACGGGTCCGAACTGGTGCGTCCCTGGGGAACCTGCACGTGGCCACCTCTCTGTACGAACGTGCCCTCCCGGCGCGCCGACGCCGGCCCCGGGGTGCGTGTCACTCCCGGTGATGTTCGTGGGTGCCGCCGCGGAAAGCGGCCCATGACTTGGGTACCAAGCTCGCCCACGCTCGTCTCTAGCTAGCGCGCTCGGATGCGATTGGCGGCCGTTAAACGTCGGTGACCGGTCGATGGGCGGTCGAACGGCTTCGGTCCGACGGTGCGGCCGGATGGGTGAGCACCACGATGAACTGCCGGGATGCCGCCACGCTGCGTCACCGGCGTGCGGCACGATCCGGGACTTGCCCGTCAACTCCGGGGTGATTTCCCCGCCCGTCAATCCCGGTGTGATCTTGTCGACGCACTACGAGGCGTTTGTCACCCCTGGCCGCCGAACGCATTGTGCCCGGCCAGGTCGGATTTATGGTGGTCACGCCCGGCCCGGCCGGCGATGCCACAGACATGGAGGTCGTATGCGTTCGCCGAAAGACTTCTTCGCGCCCTTGGCGATCGGGGCGCCCGAACCGGTGCGGGAGATTCCGTTCCGGCCGTCTCGCATGATCCACTTCTTCGACCCGAGCAACGAGAAGATGCGGGCCAAGGTCCCGGACATCGCGCCCAAGGTGGACGTGTTGCTCGGCAACCTCGAGGACGCGGTGGCGGCGGACCGCAAGGAGGCCGCACGGGCCGGGCTGGTCGAGGTGGCCAAGTCGACCGACTTCGGGCAGACCCAGCTGTGGACGCGGGTCAACAGCCTCGACTCGCCGTGGGTGCTGGACGACCTGATCACGCTGGTCACCGAGATCGGCGACAAGCTCGACGTGATCATGGTCCCGAAGGTGGAGGGCGCGCAGGACATCCACTACGTGGACCGGCTGCTCGCCCAGCTGGAGGCCCGCGCCGGACTGACCAGGCCGCTGCTGGTGCACGCCATCCTGGAGACCGCCAGCGGGGTGGCCAACGTCGAGGAGATCGCCGGCGCCAGCCCGCGCATGCAGGGCATCTCGCTCGGCCCGGCCGACCTGGCGGCCAGTCGTCGGATGAAGACCACCCGGGTCGGCGGCGGCCACCCCGGCTATCTGGTGCGCACCGACCCGGTGTCGGACGACCTGCACGAGGGCCGCACCACCGCGCAGCAGGACCTGTGGCACTACACCGTGGCGCGGATGGTCGACGCGTGCGCGGCGCACGGGATCCTGCCCTACTACGGCCCGTACGGCGACATCAAGGACGTCGTGGGCTGCGAGGACCAGTTCCGCAACGCGTTCCTGCTCGGCTGCGTCGGTGCGTGGAGCCTGCACCCGGTGCAGATCGACATCGCCAAGAAGGTGTTCTCGCCCGCACCGGAGGACGTGGCGTGGGCCCGCCGGGTCATCGCGGCCATGGGCGACGGCACCGGCGCGGTGATGATCGACGGCAAGATGCAGGACGACGCCACGTTCAAGCAGTGCAAGGTGGTGGCGGACCTGGCCGACGAGCTGGCCGCCCGCGATCCGGAACTCAAGGCCGCTTATGACGCGGCCACCAAGGAGGCACTCGGGCAGTGACCACGCAGAACTCGACGCTCCGCCCGCGCCGCTCGGTGCTCTACATGCCGGGCGCCAACGAGCGCGCGCTGGAGAAGGCCAAGACCCTGCCCGCCGACGCGCTGATCCTCGACCTGGAGGACGCGGTCGCCCCGGATGCCAAGGAGGAGGCGCGGGAGCGGGTGTGCGCCGCCGCGGCCTCCGGCGAGTACGGCTCGCGTGAGGTGACCATCCGGGTCAACGGGCTGGACACCGAGTGGCACGAGGCGGACCTGCGGCAGGCGGCCAAGGCCGGGCCGCACGGCATCGTGGTGCCGAAGATCAACTCGGCCGCCGAGGTGCACAACATCGAGCGGGCGCTCGAGCTGCACGGTGCGCCGGAGCACACCGCGATCTGGGCGATGCTGGAGACCCCGGTCGCGATGATGCACGCCGAGGAGATCGCCGCGGCCTCGCGGCGGCTGACCGTCTTGGTGATGGGCACCAATGATCTGGCCAAGGAGCTGCACGCGGAGTTCGTGCCGGGCCGCACGCCGCTGCTCGGCGGGCTGTCGCTGGCTCTGCTGGCCGCGCGCGCCACGGGCAAGGTGATCCTGGACGGCGTCTACAACGACGTGAAGGACGCCGAAGGCTTCGCCGAGGAGTGCCGCCAGGGCAGGCAGATGGGCTTCGACGGCAAGACGCTCATCCACCCGTCGCAGATCGAGCCGTGCAACCAGGCGTTCGCGCCGTCGGCGGACGAGGTCGAGCACGCACGGAAGGTCATCGACGCGTTCGAGGCCGCGCAGGCCGAGGGCAAGGGCGTGGTGACCGTCGACGGGCGGATGATCGAGAACCTGCACGTGGACAACGCGCGCCGTATTCTTGCGCTGCACGAGGCCATCAGCGAGCGGGCCGACTGACCGAGTCGGTCGCTTCGCGGCGGGCGGCATCATCGCGTGGTGACCGGCGCCGGTGATGGTGCTGGGTGCGCAAGGGAGCTTCCATGACGAGGTACCTGCTGCTCAAGCACTACGCCGAGATCGAGGGCGTGCCGCCGTTGTTCACGTGGCCGAAGGCCGACTTCGACGCGCACGTGCAGTACATGAACGACGTGAGCAGGCAGCTGCAGGACAGCGGCGAGTGGGTCACCGAGCTGGCACTGATCGACGAGGCCGCCGTGGTCCGCAGTGACGGCGGCGGACAGCCGTCGGTCACCAGCGGCCCGTTCGCGTCATCGGGCCAGATGCTCGCGGGCTACATGGAAATCGACGTGGCGTCCGAGCAACGGGCCTTCGAGATCGCCGCGCTGTTGTCGGCCGCGCCCGGGCCGGGTGGCAAGCCGATCGCCGAACGCATCGAGGTTCGCCGCGTGATGGACGGCAACCCGGCCGTGGAGTGAGCTGCGGTCTCCTGGGCCCGGAGCGTCCCACAGCCGCGTGACGAGCCCTGTGAGATAACGCACTTCGGCCACAAAGAGAACGACCTCCCTCTCGCATCCGGAGAGGGAGGTCGTTTCTGGTGGGCGAGGAGGGAGTTGAACCCTCACGTCCTTTCGGACACACGGACCTGAACCGTGCGCGTCTGCCATTCCGCCACTCGCCCCTGGGCATCAGCGGCTCGCATAGCTTAACGCGTGCCGTTTCGGCGCCTCGCACTGGGGGATGGTTATCCGGTTCGACGGACTCGAGCACCGTTCGCTCACGGCGGACGCCGGAGGCCGTCAACTGCGCTTTCGTGCGGGGCGCCGGTCACTGGAGGCGTGAAGTTTTCCCACGTCGGGTGCCGTTGCTCCGGCAGACGGATACCATCGAGTAACGGAATACAGGGTGTGTAAGGAGGACCAGTCGGTGGGCCGCGTCGAGCGCTTTGACCGGCGTCTGGAGCGCCTCGTTGGCAACACCTTCGCTCGACTGTTCGGCGGAAGGGTCGTCACCGACGAGGTTGCCCACGCACTCGAGCGGGAAGCCGAGGACAACATCCGCCAACTCGCCGGCGGTCGACAACTCGCGCCGAATCATTACATTGTGTCCCTAGGCCCCTCCGATCACGACCAGATGGCAGGTGATGAGCAGCGTGCCACCACCGCGCTAGCCGATGCCGTGGCGGAGCATCTCGCGGAGCACGGTTGGGACACTTATGGTGAGGTCGTAGTCTCGCTAGAGCGCGACGACGCGCTGCACACCGGTCAGTTCCGGACGCGTTCCTCCGTGGACCCCGACGTGCAGAGGCAAAACGAGGGACAGTCAGCACAGTCAGCAACACCCGGCAACGCAGGAGACCGAGTAATGAGTCAGCCCCCCGGCTACGGCCAATACGACCCGGCCGACCCGTACGGCCAGCAAGGCCAGTACGGCTACGGACAGAGCCAGCCTGGCTATGACCAGGGCGGCTACGGGCAGCCCGGCTATGACCAGGGCGGCTACTCCCAGCCCGGGTACGACCAGGGGTACCAGCAGGGCGGCTACGGGCAGCCCGGCTACGACCAGGGCGGGTACGGCCAGCCCGGGTACGACCAGGGCGGGTACGGCCAGCCCGGCTATGACCAGGGTGGTGGTTACGACCAGGGCGGGTACGGCCAGCCCGGCTATGACCAGGGTGGTGGTTACGACCAGGGCGGGTACGGCCAGCCCGGCTATGACCAGGGCGGGTACGGGCAGCCCGGCTACGACCAAGGCGGTGGCTACGACCAGGGCGGGTACTCGCCGCCCGCGGTGCAGCCGAACCGCCAGTTGACCGCCATCCTGCAGCTGGAGGACGGCTCGAACCGTACGTACAGCCTCAAGCAGGGAGGCAACGTGATCGGCCGTGGCCAGGACGCCGACTTCCGGCTGCCGGACACCGGTGTCTCGCGCCGCCACCTGGAAATCACCTGGGACGGCCAGAGCGCGACGCTCGCCGACATCGGTTCCACGAACGGCACGACGGTCAACGGCACCCCGGTGCAGACGTGGCAGCTGGCGGACGGCGACGTCATCCGCGTCGGCCACTCGTCGCTGACCTTCCGCACGCAGGGCTGAGCCTGCCCCTGGTTGGACAAGCTGGCCGGCGCACCGCAGCGGCTGGTTCCCCACGCCGTGGTCGCTGTCCAGGCGGCCGTGGTGTGCCCGAACAGGCCCGTTTCGGACCGTCGGTGCACAACCGCCCGTGGGGCATGGGCATACTCGTGACTACACCCCTACCGGCCCGGAAGTGGAAGCGGACCAATTGCGATGCCAGAGCTCGTCGTGCAGCTGACCAGAGCGGGCTTCCTCGCCCTGCTCTGGTTGTTCGTTCTTGCTGCGTTGCGGGTGGTCCGGTCCGACCTGTACGCGGCGTCCGGCCTGCGGGTCGAGATGCCGCAGCGGCGGGACAAGAAGAGCAAGAAGCCCTCCGGTGGCGGCAAGACCGCGCGCAAGCTGATCGTCACCCACGGCGCGCTTGCCGGGACCCGCATCGCGCTGGACGGCCGTCCCATCCTGATCGGCCGTGCGGACGACTCCACATTGGTGCTGGATGACGACTACGCTTCCACCCGGCACGCCCGCTTGTCACTGCGAGGAAATGATTGGTACGTGGAAGATTTGGGTTCGACCAACGGCACGTACCTCGACCGGGCTAAGGTCACAGCACCACTCCGAGTGCCACTTGGGGTACCCATCCGGATCGGCAAGACGGTGATCGAGCTTCGCCCATGACCCTTGTTCTTCGCTACGCGGCCCGCAGTGACCGAGGCCTGGTCCGTTCGAACAACCAGGACTCGGTGTACGCCGGACCACGCCTGCTCGCCGTCGCGGACGGCATGGGCGGGCACGCGGCCGGTGAGGTGGCCAGCAAGGTGGTCATTGCCGCGCTGGCTCCGCTGGACGACGACGAGCCGGGAGACGACCTGCTCTCGCAGCTGCGGGAGTCCGTGGCCGGTGGCAACAGCGCCATCGCCGAGCTGGTGGAGAACGACGCCGAGCTCGAGGGCATGGGCACCACGCTGACCGCGATCCTGTTCTCCGGCAACCGGCTCGGCCTGCTGCACATCGGCGACTCCCGCGCCTACCTGTGGCGCGACAACAAGCTGACCCAGATCACCCACGACGACTCGTTCGTGCAGAAGCTGCAGGACGAGGGCCGCATCACCGAAGAGGAAGCGGAGTCCCACCCGCAGAAGTCGCTGCTGCTGAAGGCGTTGACCGGGCACGAGGTCGAGCCGAGCCTGACGATCAGGGAAGCGCGCGCCGGCGACCGCTATCTGCTCTGTTCGGACGGCCTGTCCGGCATGGTCTCGAAGGAGACGCTGGAAGAGGCCATCCAGATCGCCGACCCGCAGGAGTGCGCCGATCGCATGATCGAGCTGGCGCTCAAGGGCGGCGGCACGGACAACGTCACCGTCATCATCGCCGACGTGGTCGACGTCGACTACGGCGAGGACGCACCGATCGTCGGCGGCGCCGCGGGGGACGGGTCCGACGAAGCTCCACCGCTCGATTCACCCGCCGCGCGGGCCCGCGCGCTGACGTCCCCGCCACCACCTCCGCCACCGCAGCCCATGCAGCTGGAGGAGCAGCCGGATCCGCGCGCCAAGCGCAGGAAGCGGTTACGCATGCTGATCGGCTTCGCGGTCGTGCTCCTCGTGCTGGCCGCAGGTGCGATCACCACGCGGTACTTCGTCATGCAGCAGTACTACGTGGGCGTGCACGACGGTGAGGTGTCGATTTTTCGCGGCATCCAAGGCGACATCCTCGGCATCGAACTGAGCAGCCTGGAACAAGGTTCGTGCAGCGAGGCCGACGGGCAAGCGTGTGAGCCGCTGATGGCGGCCGACCTGGTGGAGAACGTCCAGGACCTGCTGCGCAACGGTGTGAAGCGGCAAAGCCTGGAGGACGCCCGCACCTACATCCACACGCTGCGGACCAAGTTCATGAAGGACTGCGCACAGTCGGGCAGTGGCAGCAGCCTGGTGCCGCCCGCACCGTCGCAGGCATGTCCCGATGACGGCGGCGGTGGCTGATGAGCCGGCCGGTCGGGTTGGCGGGTGGAAAGAGCGACGGGTCAGCCACCAACCCCGGTATCGGCCCGTTCGGTAAGCCCGCTACGCGTCGCGGCACCGAAGCATGGATGCTCGGGTTCGCCGCCGTCATCATGACCGCCGCCCTGGTGCTGGTGGAGGCCAATCAGGAGCAGGAACTCACGCTGGCCATCGTCTGGTACGGCCTGGCCTACTTCGGCGTCTTCCTCATCGCGCACCTGGCCGTGCGCCGCTGGGCGCCCTACGCAGACCCGTTGATCCTGCCGTGCGTCGCGGTACTCAACGGCATCGGGCTGGTGATGGTCTACCGCATCGACCTCGCCCTGGCCGCCAAGGCCGAGCAGGCAGGCCACACCTACACCGGCGACGCGCCGAAGCAGGTGATGTGGACGGCGATCGCGCTCGCGCTGTTCCTCGCCGTGCTGATCCTGATCAAGGACCACCGCACCCTCACCCGCTACGGCTACACGTGCGGCTTGATCGGGCTGGTCGCACTGGCCCTGCCCGCCGTGCTGCCGCGCTCGTTGTCCGAGGTCAACGGCGCGAAGG
This sequence comes from Thermocrispum municipale DSM 44069, assembly GCF_000427825.1. Classification (GTDB taxonomy): domain Bacteria; phylum Actinomycetota; class Actinomycetes; order Mycobacteriales; family Pseudonocardiaceae; genus Thermocrispum; species Thermocrispum municipale. Next base: position 273,035 of record NZ_KE386593.1, read on the forward strand.
TGTGGATCAAGTTCGGCTTCTTCAGCATCCAGCCCGGTGAGTTCGCGAAGATCCTGCTGATGATCTTCTTCGCGGCGTTTTTGGTCTCCAAGCGGGACCTGTTCATGTCCGCGGGCAAGCGGGTGCTCGGCATGGAGCTGCCCAGGGCGCGTGACATGGGCCCGATCGTCATCGCCGCGGGTGTCTGCCTGGCCATCTTCGTGCTGCAGAAGGACCTCGGTCCGGCGCTGCTGTTCTTCGGCGTCGTGCTGGTGCTGCTGTACGTGGCCACCGAGCGGTTCATCTGGGTGCTGGTCGGGCTGACCATGTTCGGCGTCGGTTGCGTGGTGGCGTATTCGCTGTTCGCGCACGTGCAGCAGCGGGTGGCCAACTGGATCGACCCGCTGGCCACCTACGACGACCCCGGCGGCGGCTACCAGATCGCGCAGGGCCTGTTCGGCCTCGGCACGGGTGGTGTGTTCGGCACCGGGCTGGGTTCCGGTCGGCCGGAGACCGTCCCGTCGGCCAACACCGACTTCATCACCGCGGCGGTCGGCGAGGAGCTGGGTTTCGTCGGGCTCGCCGCGGTGCTGATGATCTACCTGCTGCTGTCCATGCGCGGCATGCGCGGGGCGCTCGCGGTGCGCGACACGTTCGGCAAACTGCTCGGCGGCGGCCTGGCCTTCGCCATCGCGCTGCAGGTGTTCATCATCGTCGGCGGCGTCACCAAGCTGATCCCGATGACGGGTATCACCACGCCGTTCTTGTCCTACGGCGGTTCGTCGCTGCTGGCGAACTACATCCTGGTGGCGTTGCTGCTGCGCATCTCCGACGCCGCCCGGCGGCCACGCAAGCCCACCCAGCCGCGTCAGCAGCAGCCGGCGATCGCCGAGCAGCACACCGTCATGGTGCAAGCGCCGGAAAGCCCGGGTGGTAAGTCATGAACACCCCGCTGCGCCGCGTCGGGCTCGCCATGCTGGCCATGATGGCCCTGCTGCTGGCCAACGCGACCTACATCCAGGTGGTCGACGCCGACGACTACCGGGACGACCCGCGCAACCAGCGGGTGCTGCTGGAGGAGTACTCGCGGGAGCGCGGCCAGATCATCTCGCAGGACGGCAAGATCCTGGCCCACTCGAAGAAGACCGGCGGCCGGTACGAGTTCCAGCGCCGCTACCCCAACGGCGAGATGTACGCCCCGGTGACCGGCTACTACTCGCTGCGCTACGGCTCCGGAGGCCTGGAGCACGCGGAGAACGAGGTGCTGGCGGGCAACGACCCCCGGCTGCTGGTGCGGCGGCTGTCGGACATGTTCACCGGCCGCGACCCGCGCGGCGGTCATGTCCGGCTGACCATCGACCCGAAGGTGCAGGAAGCCGCCTACGAGGCGATGAAGGAGCGCGGCCACCGCGGCGCCGTGGTGGCGTTGCGGCCGGACACCGGCGAGATCCTGGCCATGGTGTCCCTGCCGAGTTACGACCCGAACCAGCTCGCCTCGCACGACGGTCGCAAGCAGGAGCGGGCGTGGTTCCGGTGGAACTGCGACCCGGACGGCGACAAGGGCTGCAAAGAGCACAACAACCCGATGCGTAACCGGGCGATCCAGGAGTTCTACCCGCCCGGGTCGACGTTCAAGCTGGTGACCACCGCCGCCGCGCTGGAGAACGGCGCCACCAAGGACACCCGCGTCGAGTCGGCGGCCAGCGTGATCCTGCCCGGCACCCGCACGCCGCTGGCGAACTTCGGTGGTGCGCCGTGCCCGGGGTCGACGCTTCAGGACGCGCTCGCCCACTCGTGCAACACGGCGTTCGCCAAGCTCGCCGGCCAGCTGGGCGCGGACAAGCTGCGGGAGACGGCGAAGAACTTCGGCATCGGGATGGACGACCTGGAGATCCCGATGAGCGTGACGCCGTCCGGGCTCGGGGAGCTGGGCTCGGAGGCCGAGCTGTACCAGGCGGGCATCGGGCAGCGTGACGTTCGCCTGACGCCCTTGCAGGACGCGATGCTCTCGGCGACCATCGCCAACCATGGCATGGCGATGCGGCCGCACCTGGTCAAGGAACTGCTGGCACCCGCACTGTCCGTCCTGGAACCCGTCGAACCGGAGGAGCTGACCGGCGAGCCCGCGTTGAGCCGGCACAACGCCGAGGTACTGCGCGACATGATGATCAAGTCCGAGCAGAACACGCTGGGCGCCGGTCCGTACTCCCACCTGAAGATCGCCTCGAAGACCGGGACCGCCGAGCACGGCGCGAACCCGAAACAGACGCCGCCGCACGCGTGGTACACCGCGTTCGCGCCGTACGACGACCCGAAGGTGGCCGTCGCGGTGATCGTGGAGAGCGGTGGGAAGCACGGCGACCTGGCCGCCACCGGTGGTGCGCTGGCCTCCGAGATCGGTCGCCTCACGATGAAGGCGGCATTGGAGGAGGGCCAGTGACGCTCTCCGCAGGCCTGCTGCTCGCCGACCGATACCGCCTGGACACGCGCATCGCGGTCGGCGGTATGGGTGAGGTGTGGCAGGCCTCGGACACCCGGCTGGACCGGACGGTGGCGGTGAAGATCCTCAAGGCCGAGCTGTCCGGGGACGCCGAGTTCCTGCACCGGTTCCGCACCGAGGCACGCACCACGGCCTCGCTCAACCACCCGGGCATCGCCGCGGTGCACGACTACGGCGAGGCGTCCTCCGGCGTGCCGAACGCCGAGGGCGGCAACGATCTCGCCTACCTGGTGATGGAGATGGTCAGCGGGGAGCCGCTCGCCGGGATCCTCGCCCGGGAAGGCCGGATCAAGCCGGAACGGCTGCTGCCCATCCTGGAACAGGCGGGTCGCGCGCTGAACGCCGCGCACGAGCGCGGGCTGGTGCACCGCGACGTCAAGCCGGGCAACATCCTGGTGGTTCGGGAGGCCGACGGCAGCGAGTCGGTCAAGATCACCGACTTCGGGATCGCCAAGGCCGCCGACGCCGCGCCGGTGACCCGCAACGGCATGGTGATGGGCACGGCGCACTACATCGCGCCGGAGCAGGCCACCGGCCAAGAAGCGACCCCGGCCAGCGACGTGTACTCACTGGCGGTGTGTGGCTACGAATGCCTGGCCGGGCGCAGGCCGTTCGTGTCGGAGAACGCGGTGACCGTCGCGATGATGCACATCCGCGACACCCCGCCCGCGTTGCCGCCGGACGTGCCGCCGACGGTGCGCGCCCTCATCGAATCGACGTTGGTCAAGGACCCGGCGCAGCGCTACGCCAACGGCGGCGAGTTCGCCGACGCCGTCGCCATGGTCCGGGCCGGTCATCCACCACCCGCTCCGGTGGGTGTCACGCACACCCCGCCGAGCGGAATCCCGGTCGCGGCGGGCCCGGTCGGCCCCGGATCGCATCCCGCGATGATGCCGGTTCCCCCTCCCGGTCCGGCCACTCCGGCGCCCGGCGCCCCGCCGTATCCGCCGCAGCAGGCCAAACGCCCGGTGTGGCCTTGGGTGGTTCTGGCCGTGGTAGGGGTCACACTGGTGGTCATGGCAGCGGTGCTGCTTCCCATGGTGCTGTCGGACGACTCCGACGGCGAACCGGACCCCGGCGGGGGCGGCACCCCACCGTCGAGCGAACAACTGCCGCAGCAGCCGGCCCCGGAGATGCCGTCTGACCAGCAACAACAGCCGCCGCCGGGACAGCAACTACCGTCTGTTCCCGCCGGGCCGGATGCCGATGAACCGAATCAGGACGACAATGAGCTGCCGCAGGAGCAACCAAGCCGGCAACCCGCCGACAACGAGCAACCGCCCACGGCGACGTACCACGATCCGGATTCGCCCGGCTTCGGGGCCAACCTGGGCAGTGACCGAACGCGTCAACCCGTCGAGGGGTGGTAGGCGCCTGATGAAGAGGACGACACTGCAATGAGTGCCGCTAACCTGCTCTCCAACCGCTACGAGCTGGGCGAGACGCTTGGCTATGGCGGGATGTCCGAGGTGCACCACGGGCATGACGTGCGGCTTGGCCGCGAGGTGGCGGTCAAGATCCTGCGTGCCGACCTGGCCAGGGACGCGGTTTTCCAGGAGCGCTTCCGCCGCGAGGCGCAGAACTCGGCGGCGCTGAACCACCCCGCGATCGTGGCCGTCTACGACACCGGCGAGACGCAGTCCGAGTACGGCCCGCTGCCCTACATCGTCATGGAGTACGTCGAGGGCAGGACGCTGCGCGACATCATCAAGACCGAAGGTCCGATGGACCAGAAGCGGGCCATGGAGATCATGGCCGACGTCTGCGCGGCGCTGGACTTCTCGCACCGGCACGGCATCATCCACCGCGACGTCAAGCCGGCGAACGTGATGATCTCCCGCACCGGTGCGGTCAAGGTAATGGACTTCGGCATCGCCCGGGCCATCCACGACGGCCAGGCGGCGATGACGCAGACCGCCGCGGTGATCGGGACCGCCCAGTACCTGTCGCCGGAGCAGGCGCGTGGCGAGTCGGTGGATGCCCGTTCGGACGTCTACGCGGCGGGTTGTGTGCTGTTCGAGCTGCTCACCGGCGAGCCGCCGTTCACCGGTGACTCCCCGGTCTCGGTGGCCTACCAGCACGTCCGGGAGGACCCGGTCGCGCCGTCGACGATCAACCCTGCGGTGTCTCCCGAGCTGGACGCCGTGGTGCTCAAGGCGTTGACCAAGGGCCCGGCGAACCGGTACCAGTCGGCCGCCGAGATGCGGTCCGACCTGGTGCGGGTGCTGTCCAACCAGCGGCCCGCCGCGCCGATGGTGATGTCGGACGAGGAGCGCACCCAGGTCATGTCGTCCACCGGGCGGCATGCGGTGGACCGGTACGAGGACGACTACCCCGACGAAGAGGCCGACCGGAAGAGCAACCGCCGCAAGCTGATGGTGGCGCTGGCCGCGCTGGGCGTCATCGGTGTCTTCCTCGCCTTGTGGCTGGGCGGCTTGTTCGACAGCGGTGACGAGCGCGCCCCGGTGCCGAACATCATCGGTCAGCAGAAGCAGGCCGCGCAGATGGCCCTGCGCGAGGCGGGCTTCACCAACGTCAAGTGGCAGCCGGTGAAGTGCATCGCGACCGAGTGGGGCGCGGACCCCGCGTGCGACAAGGACCAGGACAACCTGAAGGTGCTGTCCACCGATCCGCGGCACGGCGTGCAGATCGCCAAGACCGACGAGTTGTCCGTGCGCTACGGCGTGCTGCCCGACCAGGTCACCATGCCCACGGTCACCGACCGCACGAAGGAAGACGCGATCAAGCGGCTGCAGGAGAAGAAGCTGCTGGTCAACCCGGAGATGGAGGAAGTGCCCAACGACGATCCGGACAAGGCGGGCCGGATCGCCGAGCAGAACCCCGCTGCGGGTTCCAAGGTGCTCGAGGGTGACGAGGTCACGCTGAAGGTCTACGCCAAGCCGGAGATGGTGACCGTCACCGACTTCACCGGTCAGATGTTCGAGGAGGCCAAGGCGGGCCTGGAGGGCGCGGGTCTGAAGGTGGAGCGCAAGGACGTCGACTCGTCCGATCCGGAAGGCACCGTGGTCAGCCAGGACCCGAACAGCGGCCAGGTGGTCAAGGGGTCGGTCGTCACGCTCGAGGTGTCCAACGGCGCGAACGCCGAGATCGAGATGCCGTACCTGGTCGGCCTGACGCTCGAGGAAGCCAAGGCCAAGCTGAAGGAAGCGGGCCACAAGGGCGAGGTCAAGGTGGTCGAGGAGCAGACCGACGACCAGAACCAGAACGGCCGCGTCGCGTCCACCGAGCCCGGGGAACGCCAGAAGTTGCAGGCCTCGGATGCCGTCGTGCTGCACGTCTACCGGTTCGAAGGTGACGGCAACGGCGGTGGCGGCGGAGGCGACGACGATCCGGGTGGCGGCGATCCGCCGTGTGGCGGCCCGCTCGAGCCGCCCTGCCCGCCCGGGCGGTAGCTGATCTCAGCTGAGCGGCAGTGACCGTGGAACCGAGGTTTCGTGGTTGCTGCCGCTCAGTGCTGTCCGGGCCTCGGCGCGATGCCTCGTAGCGCTGCGGCGCCGCAGGCCGCCGCAGTGGCCGCCGAGCCGCGTGGCCGAGTGCTGAGGTTTGGCCAAGGCCACGGGAACGGGCGGCCGAGCGCAGAATTGTCCGACGCGGCGTGGACTCGCGGCCAGCGCTGGGTTTGCCCGGACGGCGTCGACTCGCGGCGAGCGCCCGATTGACCAGGCCTCGGGAACGGACAGCCGAGCGCCGGATCGCCCGGACTGCGGGAACTCGTGGCCAGCGCTGGGTTGCCCGCCTTACCGGGCAGCCTGCTGCAGGGCCCGCGTCGCGCTCTCCAGCTCCTCGACTTTCTCGTCGGCGACCGGGTGCCCGGCGATCGCCAGCCAGTTGGCCAACATGCGGTGCCCGTACTCGGTCAGCACCGACTCCGGGTGGAACTGCACGCCCTCGAGCGGCAGCTCCCGATGCCGCAGGCCCATGATCACCCCGGATTCGGTGCGCGCGGTCACCTCGAAACCCTCCGGCACGGTGTCCGGCAGCACCGTCAGCGAGTGATACCGGGTCGCGGTGAACGGGCTCGGCAGCCCGGCGAGCACACCCGCTCCTTCGTGGTGCACCTGCGAGGTCTTGCCGTGCAGCAGCTCAGGCGCCCGGTCCACCGTGCCGCCGTAGGCCACGGCCATCGCCTGGTGGCCGAGGCACACGCCGAGCATCGGCTGCTGCGCTTGCGCACAACGCCGGATGACGTCGATGCTGCTGCCTGCCCGCTCCGGTGTACCAGGGCCCGGAGAGACGAGCACGCCGTCGAATCGCTCCAGCGCGTCCAGGTCGACCTCGTCGTTGCGCTGCACCGTGCAGTCGGCGCCGAGCTGCGCCAGGTACTGCACGAGGTTGTAGACGAAGCTGTCGTAGTTGTCGACGACCAGGACACGCATGGCACAAGGCTATCCGGCATCCCACGATGCACGCTTCCGGCGCCGGACAACCCGGGCCCACTCGGCGTCGACTCACCACATACCGGCGGTAGGCGAATGCGTCTACAGTGGGCCCCATGGCTGAGCGACGGTTCGACATCGTGCTGTTCGGGGCCACCGGATTCACCGGTGGCCTGACCGCGGAGTACCTGGCTCGCAACGTCCCTGCGCAGGCTCGCTGGGCGCTGGCCGGCCGGAACCGGGCGAAGCTCGAAGCCGTCCGGGAACGCCTGGCCGCGATCAATCCGTCGTGCGCCGACCTCGAGCTGCTCACCGCCGACGTGTCCCAACCCGAGACGCTGAAGTCCGTCGCGGAGTCGACCCGGGTGGTGATCACGACCGTCGGCCCGTACCTCGCCTACGGCGAGCCGCTGGTCGCCGCATGCGCCGCCGCGGGCACGGACTACGTCGATCTGACCGGCGAGCCCGAGTTCGTCGACAAGATGTACTTGCGCTACCACCAGAAGGCGAAGGAGTCCGGCGCCCGGCTGGTGCACGCGTGCGGGTTCGACTCCATCCCGTACGACCTCGGGGTGTACTTCACCGTCAAGCAGCTGCCCAGCGACCAGCCGATCCACGTCGACGGCTTCATCCGGGCGGGCGGACGACCCTCCGGCGGGACGCTGGCGTCCGCGCTCGGCGCGATGGGCAGGCTGCGGCAAGCGCAAGCGGTGGCCAAGGCCCGCCGCAGGGCCGAGGAGAAGCCGCGGGACCGCTCGGTTCGCCCGGTGGCCGGCAAGCCGCACCGGAGCTCCGTCGCACAGGCGTGGGTTCTGCCTATGCCGACGATCGACCCGCAGATCGTGACGCGCTCGGCCGCGGCACTCGACGAGTACGGCCCACGTTTCACCTACAGCCACTATGCGGCGATGAAGCGGCTTCCGACGGCGGTCGGCACGGTCGCCGGGGTGGCCGTGGTCGGCACGTTGGCCCAGGTCCCACAGATACGGAAGCTGCTCGGCAACCTGCAGAAGCCGGGCGAGGGACCGGATCCGCAGACGCGGGCGAAGGGGTGGTTCACCGCTCGCTTCCACGGCACGTCGGCGGGCCGCAGCGTGATCACCGAAGTGTCGTCGGACGGGGACCCCGGCTACGACGAGACGGCCAAGATGCTCAGCGAGTCGGCGATGTGTCTGGCGTTCGACGAACTGCCGTCCACGGCCGGCCAGGTCACCACGGCCGTCGCCATGGGCGACGCACTGATCGAGCGGCTGCGCAAGGCCGGAATCAGCTTCACCATGCTGGAGAAGCCGCCGACGTACCCGCCGTCCCGGCCGCGCCGCTGAGCACGGCGCCGACCGCCACGTCGTTGAACGGCAGCATCGGTTCCAGCCACGGGAAGACCACCAGCATCAGCAGGGCGACGACGGCGGCGATCAGCAGGACGGCCAGCAGGACCCGCACGGCGAGCGGGCCGGGCAGGTGGCGCCAGATCCAGCCGTACATTCACCGCCCTCCGATCTGCCGCAACAACGTCGGGTAGCCCGCCTTGCCGCGCTTGCCGACCTGGTCGGTCAGCACCGCGTGGATGATCATCCGCTGGCTGTTGCCGTACTCGGGGTGGCTGGTCGTCAAGGTCAACAACGCGTTCTGCTGGGCGATCGGCAGTGCCGATTTCGGCTGGTACGGCACCGCGGCCACAGCGTCGGCGCGGTCCGGCTCCACGATCTTGCGTCCGACGACCTGCCGGTACTCACCGCTCAGCACCGGGACACGGGCGCATCGTGGGTCCTTACGTTGATGAGCCTCCCAGGTGGCGCGTTCGTCGGCCATCGGCAGCACGCGGTAGACCAGGAAATCGCTGTTGGTCTCCACCACGATCGCGTCGCACGAGCGCAGTTCGTCCACCCTCCGGAACGGTGCGCCCTTGCCGACCCGGTGACCGGCCACCGCGAAGTTGCCCGGCTCCCCTGGCCGCGCCGAGTGCGGGTAGTGTCCCGGCCCGGTCGCGAGCTGCTCCCGGTCGACGCCTTCGACAACGGCGAACTGGTAGTCCTGGCCGAAAGCGGGGACATACAGCCGCGCGAACGGCTTCCCGACGGTCAGTTGCGGGCGCCGGCGTTCCATCGGAGAGGCGGAAAACGCCTGGTCAAGCTCGTTATTGGCGCTGCGCTGGCGGTTCGCTGCGGTCAGGTCGGTGACGTAGAGCGCGTACCCCACGAAGAGCAGTACGACGATGCCTGCGGTGACCAGCAGCTCGCCGACGGTGCGCAGGACGACGTAGGCCGTCCCGGCCGAAGGCTTGCCCACCTGGCACCCCCGGGATCCGGTTCATCATCAGCAGTCGTTACGTTAACGTGGGGATAGACGGCAAGTGACGGCTGCGGCCTGCACGGATGCCGATCCGAGACCAGCGACAGCGCATGTGGTGAGAGGGTCCCAACCATGCCGAAATCTAAGGTGCGCAAGAAGACCGCGTACACGCCGCCGAAGAACCGGACCACCCCGGTCAAGGTCAAGGCGCAGGGGCCGTCCCACCCGCTGTACAAGGCCGTCATGTTCGGCCTGATGCTGCTGGGCCTCGCCTGGCTGGTGGTGAACTACCTGGCGGGCGACAAGATCTCGTTCATGGCCGAGCTCGGCAACTGGAACTTCGCCATCGGCTTCGCCCTGCTGGTCGCCGGGCTGTTGATGACCATGCGCTGGCGGTGACCGGACGCCGGAATTACACCCTTGTAACCGATCCCCATTGGGGATAACTGTTGTGGATAACCTGTCAACGAATGGCCAGCCTGTGGACAACCTGGGGATGACCTGGGGTCCGCGACGGGCGGTCATCGCCGCGACAGGAGTGCTCGCGATCGCCGGCGCGGTCGGCGCGACACTCTACGGACGCGAGGGCGACAGGATCGGCGCGCTGCTGCTGTGGCTAGTTGCTCTGCTGTTCGTCGCGCTCACCGCCTACGCTTCGCTGCTCAACCCGCGGTTGTTCGCCAACCAGTACGGCGTAGCCGTCCGCACGCTCAAGGGCACGCGGGAAGTCGACTGGCAGTACGTGGAAGTCCGGGTCAAGACGACCCGGCGGCTCGGCAGGGACACCCGCACGCTCGAGCTCGAACTGGCATCGCAGGACGGCGGCGCGGCGGACAGCGAGCTGGTGGTGCTCGGTCAGTTCGAACTCGGCGCCGAGCCGGACGACGTGCTCGAGGACCTCAACCGGCTGCGGGGGTGAGCGCCCACCCGCGAATCAGACCGGAATGCCGAACTGCTCGATCAACTGCGCGTCACGCACCAGAAACATCGCGATGAGCGCCGCCACCACCAGCGCGATCGTGCCGACCTGCACCGGGGTGCGGATCCGCGCGGGGGCGTAGACCAGCGCGACCGTCACCAGCGTGCCGACGGCGAAGCCGCCGAGGTGGCCGAGCCATGAGATGCCCTCGACCCGGAAGCTGATCACCAGGTTGATCCCGATGATCACCACGATGAACGTCAGGTCCAGCCGCAACCGGATCGCGGCGACCAGGATCGCGCCGAGCAGGCCGTAGATCGCGCCGGACGCGCCCGCCGTCCAGCGCTGGACGTCCTCGAACAGGTACACCGCCACGCCGCCACCGAGCAGCGAGACCCCGTACAGCGCGAGGAAGCGGGCTTTGCCGAGCAGCTGCTCGAGATCCCTGCCGAGGAACCACAGCGCGAGCATGTTCATCAGCAGGTGGAACGGCCCGATGTGCAAGAACGCCGACGTGATCAGCCGCCACCACTCGCCGGCAGCGACCAGTGGCGACCACAGCGCGCCCTGCAGGAAAAGCGTGGACGACTGGTTGTCCATCACGCTGCCCGCTTCGGCCGCGGTGGCGACGAAGATCAGCCCGTTGAGCACGATGAGCAGCGGCGTGACGACGACCTGATCGGTGACCCGGGCCCCGGCCACCGTGCGCGCCCCGAAGCCTCGGCCGCGCGTCACCGCTGAGCGCGCCTTCTCCTCGCGCCGGGCCGCCGCCACGCAGTCGATGCACTGATAGCCGACGGCCGCTTCGCGGAGGCAGTCCGGGCACGCCCAGCGCTCACACCGGGTGCAACGCAAGCCCGTCTGCCGGTCCGGGTGCCACCAGCAGGTCGTGGGCGCCTGCTGCGGCTCGGGTTGCGCTTCGCTCACCACATTCCCTCTTGGCGGGCTCTCACTCCACCGTGACCCGCTCGATGACCACGTCTTCGATCGGCCGGTCGGCGGGCGGACGGGTCGGCACAGCACCGATCTTGTCCACGACTTCGCGGGACTCGGCGTCGGCGACCTCGCCGAAGATGGTGTGCCTGCGGTTCAGGTGAGGCTGCGGGCCGAGCGTGATGAAGAACTGCGAGCCGTTGGTGTTCGGGCCCGCGTTGGCCATACCGACCAGGTACGGCCGGTTGTAGTTGTTCTCCACGTGGATCTCGTCCGGGAACTCGTAGCCCGGGCCGCCGCGACCGGTGCCGGTGGGGTCCCCGCCCTGGATCATGAAGCCGTTGATGACCCGGTGGAACAGCGAGCCGTCGTAGAACGGTCCGGACACCGAGCCCTTGGCGTTCGGCCGGGTGTACTGCTTGGTTCCTTGGGCGAGTCCGACGAAGTTGGCCACCGTCTTCGGGGCCAGGTTCGGCCACAGCGTGATCCGAATGTCCCCGAAGTTGGTGTGCAAGGTCGCACTCGAGGGGGTACTTATGCTGTCAGTCACCCGATACATCGTGCCATCACGAGCGAAGTAGATAAGCAAGGGGCAGGATGGGTGATGAGAGCCCACGCAACGCGAGCTATCGAAATGACGAGGTGAAGGCCATGACGACGGCCACAGACAAACTGGCCGACACGCTCTCCAGCGGCGCAGAGGAAGTTGCCAAGCGCGGCAAGCGCGCCAGGAAGAAGGCCGAACGCAGTGCCAAGAAGGCACGCAAGGACATCGCCCGCGGTGCCAAGGCAGGCCGGAAGGCAGCCAAGAAGGAAGTGGCTCGTCGTCGGGAGGAATTCCGCAACACGGTGGCGCAGACCAGGGAACAGCTGAACACCATGGAAGCCGGGCGCAAAGAGCGCAAGGCGGCCAAGAAGGAAGCCAAGGACACCATCCGCCAGGCCGCCGAGGAGTTCAAGTCGGCCGCCAAGGCCTCCAAGAAGGCGAAGAGCGCCGCGAAGTCGGCGGGCAAGGAGACCAAGGCGGCGGCCCGCGCAGCGGCGCCGGACAAGAAGAAGAAGCGTCGTTGGCCGAAGCTGCTGGGCATCGGCATGATCGTCGGCGCGGTGGCTTACGCGATGCGGTCCAAGCAGGAGCAGTCCGCGTCGGCCACCACGCCACCGCCGCCGCCCGCGCCCAAGCCGACCACGCAGGCCAAGCCGGCGGAGAGCGCGAAGCCTGCGGAGAACGCGAAGCCTGCGGAGAACGCGAAGGCGGACACCGACAAGGCGGCGGACGCCGCACAGGACGCTCCGCCGACCGCGGAGCCGTCCGGGTCCACCGGTGGCAAGGACACCAGCGGGTCCTCCGGTGGCAAGGACACCAGCGGGTCCTCGAGCAGTAACTCCGCCAAGTCCAAGTCCGGCTCGGGCAAGGACGCAGGCAAGCAGGCCGGCTCCTCCGGCACGTGATGGGCACAGCGAAACGGCCCGTCGAGCACATCGCTCGGCGGGCCGTTTGCTATGCCGTCAAGGCCTGATCAGCCGGTGTACTTCTGGAGCACACCGCCCAGCGCGGGCAGCGCCTCCTCCACGTTCTTCTTCCCTTGCGGGCGCAGCTTGTTGTACACCTTCTTGATCGTCTCGCGCTGCGAGCGCTCGGCCCGCTCGTCGGTCACCGCGAGCATCGCGTCGGACACCTCGTCGGACCGGCCGGCCAGGTAGTCACCGAACGAGCCACCACCCGACTGCGCGAAGTCGGCGTAGAACGGCTCGAGCCGCTGCACGAAGTCGTCCAGCAGGGAGTCGATGGCGGCTTCGATGATGCCCGGCTTGATCTTCTTGACCAGCCCGTAACCGCTCTTGACGGCGATGCCCTTCTTGCTGACCTCGGCGTCGACCAGCTCGTTCAGGTCGGACACCACGGACGGGCGAGCGGAGGAGTCAAGCAGTGCGGACTTCAAAGACGTCACAGGTACTTGCCTTTCACGAAGAGTGCTTGGGGGTGATCAAGACGCGCAAAACGGTAATGCACGCTCGGTGAGCCTTGAGTTCGGGGTTGTAACCGTGCCACGCCCTCATCGCATGAAGCATCAGACCAGGCGGCGGCCGTCGACCAACTCGGTGTAGTCCGCCGCCATCGGCAGCTCACCCACGTGCTGCTGCGCGGCCAGCAGGTCCTCCAGCGGCAGGTTCCCGCTCAGCGAGCCGGTGTGCGGCAGGTTGGGCACACCCGCGCCCTGGAAGGCACCCACGACTTCCTCGACACCGGGCAGCATGCCGAACTCGGTGGTCGGCAGGTCCCGGTCCATCGGAGCGGTCACCGTGTCGAGCTGCGGCACCTGCAGGTTGTCCCGGAACGCCTCGGCGGCGTCGGTGACACCCGGGATGCGGTCGAACTCGGTGGTCGGCAGGTCGCGCTCCATCGGGACCGCGGACAGCTGTGCGGCCTCGACGGGAACCTCCGGCAGCTGCGCGTGGGCCTGGACCGCCTCGACCGCGTCACTCAGTCCCGGGATCCGGTGGAGTTCCGTGGTGGGCAGGTCGGCCTCCGGCAGACCGGCTTCGGGCAGCTCAGCTTCCGGCAAGGACGCGAGATCCAGCTGCCCGACGCTGGGCAGCATCACGGTGTCCTGCAGCAGGTCGAGCTCCGGCATGTCCGACCGCGGAGCCACCGTCGGGAAGGTGTTCGCGGTGGGCAGGGCGGGCACCGCGGTGGCGGGCAGCAAGTGCTCGGAGGCGTCCAGCGCCAGCGGCTCGATGTCCTCGGGTGCGACGGCGTTGCCCGCGGAGAGCAGCGCGTCCAGCGGCCCGACGAACGGGATGATGTGGTTGTCGGCGCTCCGCGGGGCGGCCTGGGCGAGGTGCTCGGTGGCCCGGGTGACCCGGCCGGCCGCTTGCTCCAGGTGCTCACGCGCGGGCAGCTGGTCGGCCACGGCCGACGGGTCCAGCTCCGGAAGGTCCGGCAGCCCGGCTTCCGCGAGATCCTTGGGTGGTTCGAGGCCGTCCGAAAGCTCGCGCGGAAGGGTGGCTTTCACGTCTGTGTCCTCGCTGTCGGTCAACGTCGGGAGTGTGGCTTCGTCCACGGCGGAGGACGCCAGGTCGTCGACGGCCGGCAGCGTCACGTCCGGCTCCTCGGCCGACGCAAGGCCGGTACCCAGCATCCACAGACCACCGGTGACGAGCGCGGCCTGCACGCCGCGCTGAGCCCACTGCTGCATGGTGATGTTGCTCCTTAGATCAAAAAGATACGAACTGACGGGAAGTGACATGCACAGGCCAACGGCCCACCGTCCGCGGCATGGGCATGCCGGGATGCGGACGCGTGGGCCGGAGACGTGCTAGTCGGGAGAAGTGCCGGGCTGATCGCCCGTGCTGACGGGACGGCCGACGAAGGCGACCGTCACCGCCGGTCCCCGGCCGCCGTCGGCAACGGCGGACTGCGGGAAGACGCCGACGAAGGCAGGCATCAGCGAGGATCCGGCCGAGCAGCCGCTCGCGGCGGCCGCCGGACAGGTGGGTGCGGGTGCGGACGCGGGGTCATGCGCGCCTGGCGCATCGTCCGCACTGCCGGCTGACCCGTCGGAACCGGATGTGGTTCGTAACGACCACGCGTCGGATTCCTCTTCCGAAGCGTCCTGCGTGGTCGTCGCGACCTCGGCACTGTCGTTGAGGTCGGCACGTGTGCGTGGGGCACGATCCGGCTGCCGATCACTCGCCTGCTGGCGATCATCGGCCTGCTGCCGGGGTTGGGGTGCCTGCGGCTCGACCGGTGAGACCTTGACGGGCTGCTGAGCCGCTCGCACCTCCTCCTCGACGGCCTGGTGCGCCTCGGTCAAGCCGCGGTTGGTGCGGCTGGCCGCAGCGGTCACGACGTCGCGTCCGGCCTCGACCACTTCGTTGACCGCATCGGACACCCGCAACGGAGTTCGATCCAGCTGCTCGTCGGCGGACGCGGAACCGGACGCGATCGCCCAGGCCACCGCCGAGGTGGCGATCGTGCCCCCGAGCACGGCGCAGGCGCGGGCCAGCGTGCGGCGCCAACCGCCGCTGCTGTCCGCAGAACGCCGAGCTTCGGGTCTCACAGCGCCGGATACTGCCGGTAGGGCCAGGGGCGTGGAAACGTCCGACACGAGGAGTTGACCTGGAAGTGTGACGCCGGCGCCCGCTCATCGACGGAGACCGACCGTTGATCGCAACGGCCCGCGGTGACCCGGTGAGGAGTCTGCATGGTGCATCGGCGCGCAGCGACACCATCTGGAGGTCGCATGGCGGCGCGTGGCGACATCAGCGGACCTTTGTTCGGTGAGCCGGCACCCCGGCATCACCATCGGACCTGCGCATGGTGCGCCGGCACGCGGCAACACGACCGGACCTGCGCATGGTGCGCCGGCGCGCAGCAACACGACCGGACCTGCGCATGGTGGGCGGCACCCGGCGACACCATCCGACGTCCGCGTGTGCCTCGCGTCCGGCGGGCGGGCCGTTCCCCGGCGCGCCGCGCGCCCGGCGGGCTCCCGCAGCGCTGCGCGGGCCCTCGCCCCAGCCCGGCTGTGCCGTCGCGGCGGCACTTAGAGTCGACAACGCTCGGAGATGACGAGGTGGACATCGAATGAGGGTTTTCTCACCGGCGGGACCGGAGCGATCGGCAGGCACTTGGTGCCGAAGCTGGTCGCCGAGGGACACAAGGTCACGGCGCTGGTTCGCAGCGCGGAGAAGGCGGCGCAGGTGGAGCGGCAAGGCGCCGTGCCGGCCGAGGTGTCGCTGTTCGACGCGGACGGGCTCGCTACCGCCTTCGAGGGTCATGACGCCGTGATCAACCTGGCCACGGCCATCCCGTCGACGTCACGCTACTTCTTGCCCGGCGCGTGGAAGTCGAACTTCCGAATCCGCACGGAAGGCTCCGCTGCGGTGGCGAAAGCCGCCCGGTCGGCGGGCGTGGGCCGGCTTCTTCAGGAGTCGGTCGTGTTTGTGTACCCGGACAGCGGTGACAAGTGGATCGACGAATCCGCGGAGCTCGACGTGGTTCCGAGCTCGGAGCCGAACGTGGCGGCGGAGGAGAACGCGCGCCGGTTCGCCGAGCAGGGCGGCGTGGGTGTCGTGCTGCGATTCGGCTACTTCTACGGGCCGGGGGGGGCGATCCACACCGAGGAGATCCTGAAGTTCGCGCGGCTGCGGTTCGCGATGCAGCTGGGCGGCCGGAACGCCTACCAGGCGGCGATACACCTCGAGGACGCCGCGTCCGCCGTCGTGGCTGCGTTGGAGATCCCGTCCGGCACGTACAACGTGTGCGACGACGAGCCGCTGACCGCACGGGAGTTCACCGACGCCATGATTGCCGCGGTCGGACGGCGTCCGCTGCTGCGCGGGCCCGGCAGATTGTTGGCCCTGGGCGGTAACAAGACTGCGGCTCTGACCAGATCGCAGCGGGTCTCCAACCAACGGTTCAAGGACGCCGCCAACTGGTCGCCGCACTACCCGAGCGCTCGTGAGGGGTGGGCCGCCACCGTGGCGGCTGGGTGAGCCCGGACGATCACTCGTCGGGCGACTGCCATACCGTGACGACATGTCGTCGATCCCGGGGCGTCTCCCACACGGCAGGCACGGCCTGACGCGCGAGGAGGTCGAGCGGTCACAGCGGGACCGGCTGCTGCTCGCCGCGGCGGCCGCGATGTCCGAGAAGGGCTACGCGCGCACCGTCGTCGAGGACATCGTCAAGCGCGCCGGTGTTTCCCGTGAAACCTTCTACCGGCTGTTCGGCTCGAAGCTGGACTGCTTCATGGCCGCGTTCCAGCGCGCCGGTGAGCTGCTGATCAGCCACATCACGGCAAGCGGGGACAGTGAACGGGCGAGCACCGACCCGGTGGAGCGGTTCGCGGTGTTCTTCCAGTCGTACTTGGAGGGCCTGGCCGCCAACCCCACGTTCGCGCGTCTGTTCCTGGTGGAAGTGCACGCCGCCGGGCCGGAAGCCATCGAAGCGCGGCTGACGCAGCAAACGTGGTTCGTCAACGCCGTCGCGGACCTGTTCGGCGTGCAGACCGAACAGGGCCGGTTCGCCTGCCAGATGGTGGTGGCAGCGACCAGCGCGATGTTGACCGGCCCCCTGGTGTCGGAGGACATGGAGGCGCTCCGGGCGCTCGGCCCGCGGATCACCAATCACGTCCGGGAGCTGTACCGGGCCGGGCTGCTCACCTGACCGCGCGGCACAACCGCGATGACGCGCGCTGCACCAGGCGCGAACCCTGGCCGGATTGCGTGGCACCCTCACTCACTCAGTGCCGCAGTCGCCTCGCGTCCTGCCTCGGACATCCGGCGGAGGAAGCCTGCGATCAATTCGAGCTCGTCGGCGGTGTAGTCGGCACACAGCTGGTCCATCGCTGCATTCAATCCGCCAAGCACGTCGACAAGCTCCCGGTTCCGTGTCGGCAGCGCGGTCACCACGACGCCACGACGGTCCTTGCCGTCCCGCTTCCGGGCCACCCACCCACCGCGTTCCAGGCGATCGAGAATGCCGGTCACCGTGGCCGGGTGCAGGCCGGCGCGGCGGGCGAGGCCACCGGGGCTGATCGGACCGGTCCTGCTGATGAGGTCGAGACAGTCCACGTCGAGGCTCTTGAGCCCGACTCTGCCCGCCATGCGATGGGTGAACAACGACAGTTGGTTGGCCAGCTCGCGCAGGGCACGTTTGACCGCTACCGTCTGCCTCCGGCGAGATATTTTGTGATTCATATGATATCTTCCCCGTAATATTGAGCGCATCCTACCCTGGGAGGGCCCATGCGCCCGACATCTCGCAGTCGCACCGGCACCCGCTGCACCCCGGGTACACGCGTCCCGGCACTGGAGCTGACCACCATCCGCGCCGACCGGCTGCGAGTTCCCGACCCGGACCGGCTCACCCACCTGGTCTTTCGCCGCTTCGCCGCCTGTCCGATCTGCAACGTCCATCTGCACTCGGTGGCGCGCAGACACAGCGAGATCGTGGCCGCTGGGGTACGGGAGATCGTCGTCTTTCACTCATCGGTGGACGCGATGGTGCCGCACCAGGGGTCGCTTCCCTTCGATGCGGTCGCCGACCCGGACCGACAGCTGTATCGCCAGTTCGGTGTGGAGTCCTCGATGAGGTCGGTGCTCGATCCGCGCGCATGGACCGCGTGGATCAAACCGGAGGCGTGGCGCGTCGGTCTGCGGGAACTGCGGAGTGGGGCCAGGCAGCGCCTTCGGGACACCAACGTCTTGGGCATGCCCGCCGAGCTACTCATCGCGCCGAGCGGCACGGTGCTGGCCGCCAAGTACGGTTCGCACGCCAACGACCAGTGGAGCGTCGACGAACTCTTGCGCCTTGCCGCGACATGCCGGCGATGAGGCGCGCGCTCTGCTGGCAGCACCCCCGTGGCAGCGCCGCTCAGGAGAAGCTGCCGTGCCTGCCGTGCCCGGCGGTGAACCTGGCAGCGCCCTCGGCCGCGTCGGTGTGCAGCGACTGGATCCCGATGCTGGTTTCGAACTGCAGCGCCTGCTGTTCCGACAACCCCTCCTGCTGGTAGACCGACCACCGGTCGTTACGCATGCAGGTTTGCGGGAAGGCACTGAGCTGGCGCGCCAGCTCCTCGGCCTCTACCCGGGCCGTCCCCGGGTCGACCACCCGGTTGGCCAGGCCGAACGACAGTGCTTCGGTCGCTCCCACCGGCCGCCCGGTGAGGATCATGTCCAGCGCCCGGCTCATCCCGATCAGCCTGGGCAACCGCACCGTCCCGCCGTCGATGAGCGGCACACCCCACCGCCGGCAGAACACGCCGAACGTCGCGTCGGACGCCGCCACCCGCAGGTCGCACCACAGGGCCAGCTCCAGGCCGCCGGCCACCGCATAACCCTCCACGGCCGCGATCACCGGTTTGCTCAGCATCAGGCGAGTCGGTCCCATCGGGCCGTCACCGCTCTGCGCCACCGTGTTGCCGCGCTCGGTCCCGATCGCCTTCAGATCGGCGCCCGCGCAGAACGTGCCGCCGTCGCCCCACAACACGGCGACGTCCGAACCGTCGTCGGCGTCGAACGCGCGGAAGGCCTCGGCCAGCTCGCGGGCCATCGGGCCGTCCACCGCGTTGCGTCGCTCCGGCCGGTCAAGGATGACGGTGGTCACGCGATCGCTCTTCTCCACCCGGATCGACTCGTACTGGTCTGCCATTCGTCCCTCTCTCCCCGGTCCACGCCCCGGTTCAACGATTGGCGCGAAACCAGGGTGACACAGCGGAGGACCGGGCCTGGCGGAATCATGACGCCAGGCCCGGTCCGAAATCGTGATAGTGAATCCCGCCTAACTGCCCACGTGCCGATCGGCGAAATCGATCATCCGGTCGTAGGCCTTCGGCGCCGTCTTTTCCAGGTTGATGTCGTGCCCACCGTCGGGAATCACCATGGCCTCGACCTTCGCCTTGGGTCCGTAGAACGGGCGCTCGAATTCGGCCAGTGCTTCGTCCGACGAGCAGTCCGCCGCCAACGTGCCGCAGAAGAACGTGTCCGCATCACCGTTGACCGTCAACACCGGGATATTCGTCGTCTTCGACACGTTGTTCAGCAGGTACACCGCCGCGGTCGGGATCTCCAACACGCCTGCCGTCTGCTTGAGCTTCTCGTCGACCTCGATGACCTTCGGGTCCGCGTTGTCGGTGTTGTAGAACAGGCCGCGCGCACCCTTCCGCGTCGTGACGTAGAGCGGGTCGTAGCCGGACTTGGCGAATTTCGGGTCGAGCACCGCAGGCGGCGACTGGGCGACCAGCCGGGCGGTGAGATCGGCCAGGTTCACCCGGTGTGCGATGCCGGTGACGATCATCGCGTCGACGTCGTGGTAGCGCCCGGCCACCAGGTAACTGGTCACCGATCCGTAGCTGTGCCCCACCAGGATGACCTTGTCGAACGACTGGCCGAGGCTGCCGTCGCGCAGCGCTGTCACGACTTGCTGCACCGTCCGCGCCGCCGTGTCCCAGGTCAGCGTGGCGCCCGGCGGGTGGGTCGACTCACCGTCGCCGATCCGGTCGATGGCCAGCGTGGCGTATCCGGCTTCGTTTGCGCGGCGCGCGTACGAATACGTTTCCGGTTCGTACGGGAAATCCCAGTAATAGCGCGCGTAACTGTAGCCGTGCACCAGCAGCTGCACCGTTTTGGCGCCGGGCGGGACACACAGCGTTCCGGCAATGTGGCCCGACCCACCGGTGAATTTCACCGGCGTGCGCACGTCCCGGCATTCCGTCTTGCCACCGGCTGGTTCTGCCGCACCCGCCGGTGCAGCCACGGACAGTCCCAGGGCAACCACAGCCAAGCCGGTGGCCACTCGGCGCACCAGTGACCGAGTCCGCTTCTTTGCGGAATGTGTCAATGAAATTGTCACCTTTCCCACAATGGATCGCGCAGTTTTCGCCGCAGAATCTTTCCGACCGGGGATTTCGGAATCGAATCCACCAGCACGACTTTTTTCGGCACCTTGTAACCGGCCAACCGGCCACGTACGAATTCCCGCAGTTCGTCGGTGTGCACGGTGGCGTCGGGACGGACGACGACGAAGGCCGTCACCGCTTCGACCCACTTCGGATCAGGGGCGCCGACCACCGCACACTCGGCCACCGACGGGTGCGCGAGCAGGGCATCCTCGACTTCTCGCGGATAGACGTTGTATCCGCCGGTGATGATCATGTCGCTGGCCCGGTCGACCAGGTACAGGTAACCGCGCTCGTCGGCACGCGCCATGTCCCTGGTGCGCACCCACCCGTCGGCGGTCATGGTCTTGGCGTTGAGCTCGTCCGCGTTGAAGTAGCCGGCCATGGTGAACGGCGCGCGCACCCGGATCTCGCCGATCTCGCCCTGCTCGACCGGGTTGCCGTCCTCGTCGGTGAGCGCGATCTCCGCGTCCACCGACGGGAAGCCGCACGAACCCAGCAGGTCACCGCCTTCGGCGTGGTCCTCCTTGGTGAGCACCGTCTGACACAGCGGAGCCTCGGTCTGTCCGTAGTACTGAACGAACTTGTTGCCGAACGTCGCCATGCCCTGTTCCAGCAGCGGACGTGGCATCGGGCTGGCGCCGTAGATGATCGTGTCCAAGCTGCTGGTGTCGGCGCGCTGCACCGCGTCGCCGGCCAGCAACATGCCGAGCATGGTCGGCACCAGGTTGATGGCGGTGGCGCGCTCCCGCTCGATGGTGGCCAGGAATTGCTCCGGGTCGAAACCGGGCAGGATGATCGAGCGGGCGCCGGCGAGCCAGTACGGCAACACGAACGTCCCACTGGCGTGAATGAGCGAGGCGGCGTGCACCATCGCGTCATCGCGCTTGGGCGAGATCAGGTTGGTGAGGATGTTGCGCGCGATCGCCGCCCAGCTGGCTTGCGTGTGCTGCGCGGCCTTGAGTGTGCCCGTGGTGCCCGACGTGTAGAGCACGAGCATGACGTCGTCCGGCTCGACCGGCACGAGTGGGTCCGTCGGACGCGCACGCTCCGCCTCGGTGAACAGATTGCGGTCTTGTGCGCGCTGCGGTTCCCCAAGGCCGAGCAGGGTCAACCCGTCGAGCTCATCGGCCAGCGCCAATGCGCGTTCGGTCAAGTCAGCGCCGTGAATGAGCAGCCGGACACCGGTCTCCGTCAGCATCTTGGCCTGTTCGGCCTGGGAGAGCCGGGAGTTCAACGGCACCCGCGCCACACCCGACTTCAAACACGCGAAGTCGATCGGCAACGACCAGATCTCGTTGTTGAGCAACAGCCCGATGCGGGAGCCACGGCTGTAGCCCATGCCCACCAGCACGTTGGCAATTCGATTGGCCATGACGTCGACCTCGCGGTACGTCATGGACTGCTCACCCGCTACGACAGCGATCCTGTCGCGGTGCCGCCGTGCACCGCGTCGCACCAAATCCACGCCACGCATGGCAGGCACATTTTCACAGACCGTCTGGACTGTCAATATGTGTGGCGGTGCTTCCCCACGGACCGATTAGGCTGGTCCCGTGCCACCCACGACCAGACAGCAGCAACGCGACCAGACGAGAAAGCATCTGCTCGACACCACCGTCGCCTGTCTCGTCGAGTACGGCTACGCAGGCACCACGACGCAGCGCATCCAAGATCACGCCGGGGTCTCCCGCGGGGCGTTACTGCACCATTTCGGGTCGAAAGAGCAGCTGTTCGTCGCCGCGATCGGGCACATCGCCGAGCTGCACCTGGAACAGATCAAGGCCGCGGCGAAGCAGATGACGCCGGGCAAGCACGCCGTGCCCGGGATGGTCGAGGCGCTGCGTAAGGCCATGTCGGGGTCGAATTTCCTGGCCGGGTTGGAACTGTGGATGGCGGCCAGGACGGATTCTGCGGTGCGGTCGGCGCTGGCGCCCTCCGAACGACAGCTCGGCAAGGAGTTGTGGACGGTTTTCAGTCAGACGCTGGGCACGGACAGCCCGCGGGTACGGATGGCGTACGAAGCGCTGCTGATCACGCTGCGCGGGCTCGCGCTGACCGGCCTGCTGCGGGAGAACGATCAGCGAGCCGACGAGATCATCCGGGCCCGCCTGCACGAGTTGCTCACCGCGGTGGACGACGCCGAATCGTCGTAAATGATCTACCTTGACGCGGACGGACAGGCTAATGTGCGTTCACATGAGCTTGCCGACCGACAACCTCGCCCAGCTGGTGGCGACCATGCCGTTCGCGACGAAGTTGGGCATCGCAATCACTGAAGCGTCACCGGCCGAGGTTCGCGCGAAGCTCGCGTGGGACGACCAGAACTGCACCCTGGGCGGCATCCTGCACGGCGGCGCGCTGATGGGTTTCGCGGACACCGTTGGCGCGGTTTGTGCGTTCTTGAACCTGCCCGAGGGTGCCTCGACCGCCACCCTGGAGTCGAAGACGAATCTGTTCCGCGCAGTGAAGAACTCGGCGGTGCTGGCGGTCAGCAAGCCGCTGCACGTGGGTAAGACGACCATCGTGACCCAGACCGACCTGTTCGACGAGCAGGAGCGGCGAGTGGCGCAGGTGACGCAGACGCAGGCCGTTCTACCTCCGCGCTGACTGGCGCGTTCCGATCACGACGGTCGAGTCTCCGTCGGTGACGGATCTGGCTCGCAGGCCGCCGGAGGCGAGGACCGAGACAGCTGTGGCGGCTTGATGTTCGGCGACTTCGGACAACATGCTGCCGCCGTCGGTCAGCCACGCCGACGCTTCCCCGGCCACCCGGCGGAGCCGGTCCAGGCCGTCGCTGCCGCCATCCAGTGCGAAGCGCGGTTCATGCCGACGCGCCTCGACCGGCATCAGGTCGAGTTCGTCCGAGGGCACATAGGGAACGTTGACCGTCAGCACGTGAACCCTGCCGCGCAGGTTTGCCGGCAGCGGCCGGAACAGGTCCCCCTGGTAGACCTGACCGCGGTCGCCGAGGTTGACACGCGCGCACCGAACCGCCGTCAAGTCGACGTCCGCCGCGTGCACCTCGGCATTCGGCAAGCGGTATGCCAGGACGGCGCCGATGGCACCGGACCCGCAGCACAGGTCGACGATGACCGCGGATTCCGGCGCCAGGACGAGCGCTTGTGCCACCAGGAACTCCGTGCGCCGCCGCGGCACGAAAACCCCGGGTGCCACGGTGATCCGCCGCTCGCAGAACTGCGCCCAGCCGACGACGTGCTCCAACGGTTCACCGGCCACCCGGCGGGCGACCATGGCCTCCAGCTCCTGGGGGCCGGCGGCCGACTCGTGCAGGATGTGCGCCTCTTCCTCGGCGAACACGCAGCCCGCGGCGCGCAGTCGCTCGGTGATGTCAGGCATCGCGGGCCGCTCGCTGGGTCACGTGGCGATGGTAGATCCAGGGCAGGCCGCCCGACAGGAGTTGGCCGGACGTGCACCAGTTGGCCGCCCACGGCGACTACCCGGCCGACGGTTACCCGGACCCACGGGGACTACCCGCGCCGGCGGCAGCTACCCGACCCCGCGGCACCTACCCGGCCGGGCAATCCTTCAACCGGTCGCCGGTGTACCCGATCCGCGCGCAGTACTCGGCCTTCGTTTCGCCGTTGACGTCGCGGGTGTCCGAGCTCGGAGGTTCCTGCGTCTGCGGCGAATCGGCGCACCGTTGCCGGTCGATGTCCCATGTTCTGCCGTTCGCCAGGCAGTTCACGTACTCCCGGTGAGAGCGCTCCTTGGCCGCGTTGATCTCCGGGCAGTCCTTGTTGGTGATGATGTGCGGGCTGTTCGGGTCGTCGAACTTCGCGGGAGCGTCGGGCTCACACGAGTACCGGGGCTGTTCGGGCGTTTGCTTCACCGGCTCCACCATCGACGCCTCGGCTGAGCCTGTCGCCGTCTTCGTCGGTTTCGCGGTGGTCGTCGTCGGCGCAGCGGGCGTGGTGGTGGGCGCGCTCGTAGCTTGCTTGGTCGGTTCTTGCGGTGGCGGCGACGTGGTGCACGCGGCCAACACGAGGACGACCAGCAACACCGGCACGAACAGGATCGTTCTCATCGCCGAGTAGTCGCCACCCAGCTCCGTGCGTTACGCGTTGTCGCGTCACGGCACCCAACGACTGATCGCGAACCGGCTCCCGTCGCGCCGGATCTCCACCGCCCCTGGGCCAGCGAAGTGCGCGGGAACGACCAGCTCCTTGTTGTCAGCGGCGCGTTCCAACAGGCGCTGACGTGTTTCCGCAGCCTGCTGCGGATGCTCGCAGAAGCAGCTGTTGTAGTGCGGTTCGAGGATTTGCACCGGGCTGTGCAGAACATCGCCGACGAAGACGGCGCGGTCCTGACCGGACTCGAGGCGAACGACCGACGAACCGGGTGTGTGGCCGGGCGCAGGCTCCAGGCTGAGGTTGCCGTCGATGCGGTAGCTGTCCTCCCACAGCACGGCACGCCCGAGTACCGGCGCGACGCTGTCGGCGTACATGAGGTTGCTGCCTTCCCGCCGCAGCTGCGGCACGGGACGACGATGCGCATTGCGCGGGTCGAAGTACACCTGGTCGGGGCGCGGGATCAGGTACGTGGCGTTCGGGAACGTCGGGATCCACTCGCCGTTGCCGGACCGAGTGTTCCAGCCGACGTGGTCGTTGTGGATGTGGGTGTTGACGACGATGTCCACGTCCTCCGGTCGGACGCCTGCCTGAGCGAGCCGGTCCAGGAAGTCCGTGTGCAGGTGATCGAACAACGGCATGTGCGGCCGCTCGCGGTCGTTACCGACGCCGGTGTCGATGAGGATGGTCTTGCCCTCGCTGCGCAGCACCCAGGTCTGGATGGCGGCGAGGCAGCCGTCGCTGTCCGGATGCCAGTGGTCCGGGACGAGCCACGAGGCGTTGTCGCGCCAGATCTCCGGTGTGCTGTCCGGGATGGCCACTCGCGCGGGCGCGAATTCGCCCTGCCACTCGACCACCTTCGTCACTTCGACGTCACCGAGTTTGAAACTGTCCACACGTCCACGCTATGGCGCATTCTTGAGCGTTCCAATACCTGAAGAGCTCATATTCATATGTGATCGTCTCGTACTATGAGCCTGTGGACGTGCTGAGTGACGCGATCGCCGCGATGCGCACCGGGCGGCCGTCGTCCAATCGGCTGCGCGTGAGGTCGCCGTGGTGCTACCGGTTCGACCCGTACGACGGCGCCGGCTTCCACGTGCTGGTGCGCGGCACGGGCTGGGTCATCCCGGAGCGCGGCGAGGCGATCCCTCTGGCGAGCGGTGATGTGGTGCTGCTGCCGCGGGGAAGCGCACACATCTTGTCCGATTCGCCGCGCGCGAACCACGCGGTTCCGTTCGACACCTCGATCAAGGACGATCCGGACGGCCAGGTCGACGTGCTGTGCGGCAAGTACCGGGTGGACCGTACGCGCATGCATCCCGTCCTCGCGGAGCTGCCCGACATCGTCCACCTGCCTGCCAGGGTCGGGCACCATCGCGAGCTGCGTTCGGCCATCGACTTGCTCGCCACCGAGGTGACCGGCGAGCGACCAGGGCGGGAAGCCGTGATCAGCGGTCTGCTCGACCTGCTGCTGACCTACTTCGTCCGTGCGTGGCTTGCGGAGAACGACCGGGCCGGGTGGCCCCGGGCGCTGCGCGATCGAGAAGTCGCCGCCGCACTGGAAGCACTGCACGCCGAACCGGCCGCGCCCTGGCGGGTCGAGGACCTGGCCGCTCAGGTCGGACTCTCCCGCGCCACGTTGGCCCGGCGATTCACCGCTCTCACCGGGCACCCACCGATGGCGTATTTGACCTGGTGGCGAATGACGATCGCGGCGCAATTGCTCCGGACGACGGATCAACCCCTGCCGGCCATCGCCCGACAAGTCGGGTACGGCTCACCGTTCGCGTTCTCACATGCCTTCAAGCGCCAGTTCGGTGTGACGCCTGGCCGTTATCGCGCACAAGAAGACGCTCACGCGTCAGCCGGATGATCCGAAGAGGCGGTCGACGTGGTATCGCAGTACGGCCTCCGCTTCCTCCGCGGTGCGCTGCCCGACCAGTACTGATGTACCGATGCCGTGGTTGATCGCGATCAACCGGGCCGCTTCACGTGAAACGTCCAGCTCGACAGGGAGGTCCCCTTCGGCCTGAGCCGCGCGCAGGGCGTCGGCCAACTGGGACTCGAGGTGGTTCAATCCTGCGACGAAAGGCTGCTCGGCGAGGTCCGGATCGGTCATGGCCAAGACGGCGTACGACGCCCCCAGCAGGTGGAATGCCCGGCTGACCTCGTCACTGGGCAAGGCCTCGGCCAGGAAGGCCTCCACCACAGCGCGGCCCGAGTATGGGCGCGGCAGCTCGGCCAAGCGAGCCGACCACCGTTCCCGGCTTTGCTGTTCCAGGTGACGCAGCGTCCCGTGCAGGAGCTCGGCTTTGCTCCGGAAGTAGTACTGCACCTGCCGCAGGGAGACGTCCGCTTCGGCCGCCACCGACCGCATCGTCACGGCATGCAGGCCGTCGCGGGCGGCAACCCGCACTACGGCATCGGCGAGCTGAGCGCGACGCACCTCGTGGTCCACCGTCTTCGGCACCGGCACCTCCCGTGCAGGCTCCTCGTTTATGATACAAGTGTATCTGATACAGGTGTATCACAATCGCCGCCCGCGACCGCCGGGCGACGGAGATCCGCCAGGAGCAAGCATGGGCCGTTCGACCCGCGAGCAGCCGGTTCACCCGGAGCGCTCCGGGGCACCGACGTTGATCTTGGCCTTGGCCTGTGCGGCCCAGCTGATGGTCGTGCTGGACGTGTCCGTCATCAATGTCGCCTTGCCTGCCATCCACACCGACCTGACCGTCACCCCGGAGAGCGTGCAGTGGGTCTCGGTCGCCTACCTGCTGTCGTTCGGCGGGTTTCTGCTGTTGGGCGGTCGCCTGGCCGACGTCTACGGACAACGGTCGGTCTTCCTGGCCGGCCTGGTGGTATTCGTCCTGGCCAGCCTCACCGGGGGTTCGGCGACGAATCTGGTTTGGCTGATCGCCGCACGCTTCGGCCAAGGATTCGGTGCCGCGATCCTCGCTCCGACCACGCTGACCCTCCTGACCACGACGTTCGACGAAGGACCGCGGCGCACCCGGGCACTAGCTGCGTGGACCGCGGTCAGCGTGGCAGGCGGCGCGGTCGGCAATCTGCTCGGTGGAGCGCTGACCGAGTACCTGTCCTGGCGTGCGACGCTGCTGATCAACGTGCCGATCGGTGGTGCCGCGATGTGGGTGGCTTGGCTCGCGCTGGCGCGAGACGATGCCGAGCGACGAGGTCGGCTCGACATCCCCGGCGGCGTGTTGGCCACACTCGGCCTGGCCGCGGTGACGTACGCGATCAGCCGCGTCGAGTTCGATGGTTGGAAGGGTTCGACCGTCGTCCCGCTTGCCGCCGGAGTGGTCCTTCTCGCGGCGTTCATCCTGGTAGAACGCCGGACATCTACTCGTGCACTTCTTCCGCTGGGGCTGTTCCGGATTCGCAACGTCGCCGTGGGCAACGCGGTCATGCTGCTGATTGGAGCCTGTTTCCAAGCGCCGATGTGGTACTTCCTGACCTTCTACATGCAGGACGTCCTGGAGTACGGCGCTGCGCAAACGGGTCTCGGATTCCTACCGCACACCCTGACCACGGTCGCGGTCGGATGGTGGATGACGCCCTGGCTCATGCGCCACGCGCCGGCCAGAGTTCTGGTCATCACGGGCGCGCTCGTAGCCGCGGGCGGATTCGTGTGGCAGAGCACCATCACACCGAACAGCAGCTATCTGATCGGCATCGTCGGCCCCGGTCTCGTCTTCTCGTTCGGCGTCGGAGTGCTCAACACCCCACTGACCACGATCGTCACGTCCGGGATCCCCGCACACGAGGCCGGTGCCGCTTCCGGGCTGATGAACACGACAAAGCAAGTCGGAGGAGCGCTCGGCCTCTCCGCGCTCGTCACGGTCGCGTCGGGTGGGCCGGAGGGCTTCGACTACCGCACCGCTTTTCTGGTCACCGCTGCGATACTGCTCGTCGCCGCGGCAGCCGCAACGCTGCTCCCGCGAGGCGCTCGGGAACGGTGAGGATTACGAGCCGACGAGAGTCGTTGGCACCGAGGACCTGCATACATGGCGGCGGTCAAAAGGCCGCCCGACGAAGTTGATGACCCGCGTTTCCGCTGGTCAGTGTGGTGGAGCCGAGGGGAATCGAACCCCTGACCTCTGCCTTGCAAATGCGCCGTAGTCGATCAGCTCGGCCGCATACCGCAGGTCAGCGTGTTCACTCCGCTGCCTGGACTGGCTGTCATGTATCCGGATTACTGCGTTTCGCACCCACCGTGGGTCCCATTTCAGCACCCAGGTATACGCCGCCCCGCACTACGACAAGCACATGCCAGCGGCCCGGTAAGCCTGAAAGGGCGTGACGCACGTGACCCCAATGGCCTGGCAAGCGTCGGGGATCTTAACCTTCTTCGTCGATCGGGGCGCTGCAACTTCACGAGGTGCAACCGCAGCACCAATAGCCTTTGCGAGTGCGATGAGTCGCAGGTCCGCCGACCGGAGGAACTCTTCAACGGCTGCGTCAGTGTACGGGCGGCCGTCCTCGCGTGCCCACATCACAAGATCAGTCATGTGCTGCACCGACTCCGCGCTATCGTCGAACCAGAAAGACCCTGGCAACCGTTTTGCCCAGTCAACAAGATCGCCCTCGCCAGCAAGAATCTCGTGGCAAGTCCGGCCGTATGAGTGCCTGGGCACGTGTCTACAGTGCAGCAGGGCGGGGCCAGCTAGCTCCTGGCCCCGCCCCAGCGTCGCTACATTCCGCACTTGCAGCACACCCACTTGCCGGTGGCCTTGTCGTAGTGCTTGTAGCAGCCCTCGGGGCACATGGCGTTCACCTCCCTTCGTCCGGTTGCTGGTGACTTCGGTCAGTCCTCGCCGCGCCGTACTCGGGGTCGTCGATCACCGCGTCGTCGTCGCCTCCGGTCCGCCGCTCCGCGCCCGGCCGGAACCAGGACGCGTACTGCAAGGCGGCCGCCTCGGCCTTGGCCAACTCGTGCAGCGCTCGCGCCAGACGAACCCGCACCGACTACTCGGCCTGCTCGGCCAACGCTTGCTCAGCCCACACGTTCATTCCCGTGCTCCTCACTGCTCGGCGGCCGGCCGACGGTCGGCCCGCAGGTCTTGCCGTGTCCACAGCTCGGCCTGGTCCTTGCAGCGCCAGGTCTTCAACTTCGCGTCGACGCCCGGCTCGCTGCGCTGCCCGCGCGTCAAGGCGTTCCGGGCCTGCTGCCGGTCTTTCGCGCTCACTTCGTTCTTCTCGGCCATTCCGGTCACCTCCGATGTGGACGGTGTGAGAGACCGGCGGTCCGGCCGGCCCCGTCTCCGTGGGTGGCGGGCTCCCCCGCCACCGCATGAGCGCCGCTGCACGGCTGTGGAGGCTCGCCGTCAAGGGGCCTTGAGGCCGAAAAGTTTTGGACCGAGCGCAGCGGTCCGAAGGACGGGCCAATAGTTTTCGGCCGTACCCTTGACGGTGAGTCGGCCGTGCCAAGCTCAGGGGCCGGCGGGACCGCGCCGCCGGAGGCGGCTCCACCTATTCCCTTGGCCCGCGCGGCCTTGAGCGCAGACCTGTCACCGCTGGAACCGGCAGTCGCGAGCGCAAGCTCTAGAAACTGTCGGTCCGGCGTGTCACCCTCGATTCCATGCAGGTCACCGCGGCGGCCGTCGCCCGGCTCCCGCGTCAGAACGTGCGGGTTCCGGCGGACGAGTTCGCCCACGTGTGGGCCGACGCCGAACGTCTCGCCGAGCGTGACTGGTACGCCGCAGGCGTCGCCATGACCTGCCGTTGGCTCGCCGCTGCTGTCGTCGACTGGCCCGACGGCCATCGTGAGACGGCGCGTGCGCCGGTCAGTCAACGAGCCGGCAAGGCGTATCCGGAGCTGATCCAGGCCGAGTACGCGGCCGCCGAGCGGCTGGACATGCAGCGTCCCCGGCCGTCCTGGCTGGACGCCCGGCCCGGCTGGAGCGAGGCGGTGTGCGCCACCTTCCGGTGGGCGTGGCGCCGCACCGGTCCCGCTCCCCTCTTGCGGCCGGACGTCCGGCCTTAGTCGCGCGGTCATCACGCACCTGCCGAGTCGAACTCGAGCGCGTCGGCGCGTTCTGCGGCTTCCTCGGCAGCCACATCCTCGGCGTGCCACCGGGCGAGTTGCGCGGCTCGGGCCTCCTCGGCCTCGCGGGCTGCGTCCGCCGCTGCGCGCTGGGCGATCTCGGCGAGTGCCCGCTGCGCGCACTGCACTGCCTCGGCGGTCTCGTCCGCCGTCGGCACGCGCACGCCTTCGGTGACCTCGGTCGACTCCTCTTCGGCCGTGACCTCGCGAATGTCGGGCACGTTCGTCTCGGGTGCCTCGTCGATGTCGGGCTCGCCGGTGACCGCCTCGACGTCGGCGGCGCGCTCGCGGGCCACGTCGTCGAGCTCGTGCTCGGCGGTGATCTCGCGGTGCGGGTCCTCGGCCGCGTCCGCCTCGCGGTGCGCGGCGAGCCACTCCTCGGCGGTGACCGTCTCCTCGGCTGCCGGGTCCTCGTCGGCGTGCCGGGCAGTGAGCTCGGCGAGCGCCCGGTCGGCCGCCGCACGGGTGGCCGCGGTGTGCGCGAGCCATTCGCCGCGCGCCTGGTCGACGGCGCGTAGCTCCTCGGCGCGGGCCTCGAGCGTCTCGGCCAATGCGACCGACTCGGCGGCTTCCTGCTCCAGCCGCTGCCGCGCCTCGACGTCACTCGCCGCCGCTGCCTCGGCCGCGCGCAGCGTCGCGGCGCGACGGTGCTTCTCGGCGGCCTGAATCGTGCCGGCCAACTCGTCAGCGACGTACGGCGGTGCCCATGCGGCCTCGCGTTCCGCCGCGCGGACGCGGACGCGAAGCTGACCGTCGCTCATCTCGAGCTCGTCGCGGTGCGCCTCAGGCCTACCGAGCGCACGCCACGCGGTCAGCCACGACGCGTACGCCTCGACCTGCCCCGGCTTCGGTGCCGGTCCGAGCGGCTCGGTCGCGTCGTCGTAGCCGATCAGTTCGCGGTGTGCCGCGACCGCACCGGCTCGGCGGCACCATTCGACGATCGCATCCGGCTCCGCCGGCACCGGGCCGAAAGCCTCGATCGCCCACGGCGGCGGCTCCTCGGCGAGCTGCTGACCGAGCTCGTGCCGACGGGTGTCGGCCGACTCGGCGAGGCCGTTCAGGTACCGCTGCCACTCGGGGTCCCCGACCTGCGGCACCCGATCGGCGTAGCTGTCGCCCGTCGGGTCAAGGCGGTAGCTATTGGTGATGCGGTGGTAGATGACGTTGGTCAGCTGGCGTGCGCCACTGAGCGGCCGCTCGGTGATCGCGTCGGCGAGCACCTGCCGCGGGTCGTGCCCGGCGAGCTCGGCTCGCCGGAGAATGCGGGACAGCGTGGCGCCGCCGTCCTCGGCGGCGATCCGGGCACGCTGGTCAGCGGTGAGATCACCGGCGTCGACCAGTTCGTCGAGCCACCTCGACGTGCGGCCGGCCGTGGCGAGCTCGACCGCGTCGGCGAGTAGCTCGGCAGGGGTGCGGATCGACTCCATCTCCTCGGCCGACTGGGTGGCCGTGGCGAGAGCGGAACGGGTGGGGTCCGCTCCCTCCAGGGCGTTCGCCAGGACGGCGGCCGGGTCACGGTGGACGGCCTCGGCGACTGTGCCGGTCGGCGCGTCCTCCGGGACCGCGAGCGTGGTGACGTGCGCGGTGTTGTTGTCGCGGCCGCGGGTCATGCCGACGTACAGCGCCTCGGCGCCGGTGTGCGGCGTGACGACGGTGTGGCTGGTGTCCACGGTCAGGCCCTGGGCGGCGTGCACGGTGGTCGCGTAGCCGAGCGTCACGTGTTTGGCCACGTAGGACGCTGGCAGGGTCATCCGGTCGCCGAGCTGCTCGCCGTTCGGCGTGCGGCCCACGATCGGCGCGACGACCAGGCTGCCGTCCTCGCCGGTGGCGAGGACTCGGTACTGCTCGCGGTTGATCGGTCCGCGCCGGTTGCCCTGGTAACCGGCGAGGTTCCAGCCGTTCAACCGCGCCTGCACGAGATCGCCGACGCCGGCGTAGGTGCCCTGCCTGCCGAGCGCGACGCCGTGCTCGGCGACCTTGCCGAGCCTGACCAGCTCGGCGCGTAGCTGCGCGGACAGGCGAGCGGCCTGCTCGTTGGTGTCCACCAGGAGCAGCGAACGCCGCCCGGCGAGCACGTCGCCGAGCCAGGCGCGCACGGCCGACTCCTCGGCCTGCTCGCGAGCGCCGCCGTCAAGAACGCGGCCGTTCTTGTGGTACTCGCCGAGCACGGTCTCGTCTCCGGCACGCAGGCGCAGCGACGCGGCGCGCTCCCACTCGTGGGTGAACCGCCGTGCCTCGGCGAGTTCGTAGCTGGCGCCGGTCTCGGCGAGCATCTCCATCGCGCCGCCCGCGCCGACGGCCGCCAACTGCCGGTGGTCACCGACCAGGAGCAACTTCGCACCGGCGTCCCGTACATGCTCGTGAATCGCGGCGAGGTCGGCGGTGTCGGTCATCGCGGACTCGTCGACGACCACCAAGTCGCCCGCGCGTAGCGACCACTCCCGGTCCTCGTCGACGGCTCGGCCGTCGGCAAGGCGCTGCTGGGTCGCCAACCAGCGGGCGACGTTGCGCGCGTTCAGCCCTTCCCCAGCGAGCACCTCGGTCGCGATCTGGCTGGTCGCCAGGCCGAATACCTTGCGGCGCTCGCCGTCCCACAGGTCCGGGTCCTGCCACGCCTTGGCGAGCGCGCCGACCACAAAGGACTTTCCGGTACCAGCGGGTCCAACGAGGGACTCGATCCGGGCGCCGGACGTGAGCACGCCGCGTACGGCGGCGGCCTGGTCGGCGCCGAGCTCGATCCCGCCCTCGGCGAGCTGCTCGAGGAACTCGGCCGCGCGTACCGACGGCATCGCCGCGGCGCCGCCCTGGACGGTGCTCGACGTAAGCGCGCGCTCGGTCCGCACGTGGTCCGGCGTCGCGTACAAGCGTCCGCCGGGTGCCTCGTACGCGGACCGTCCATTCGCGACACGCAAGTCGTCCGGAAGGTCGGCGTCGCCAGGCCGGTCGGCGTCGAGCGGCACGGCAAGCTCGAGCGCGGTGTCGGTGAGCGTGTCGAGCAGGCGCGCCATCTGTGCGCCGTCGGCAACGCCGACGTGATCCGGCAGTGCGTCGCTGATCGCGCGCGTGAGGTCCGGCCGCGTCCAGGCGGCCTTGCGCGACTGGACGTCCGCGAGCGCAGTCTCGATCACCGCACGCGGCGACCACTCCGCGGCGGCCGGCTCTTGGCCGGCCAACTCCAGCACGCAGCGAGCGACGCCCGCCAGGCCGTCAGCCACCTCGGCGCGTAGCTCGCGGTCCCACCGTTCGAGGCGCTGCTCGACGGTCTCGCCGTCGTGGCTCTTGGCGCGGCGGGTGGCGAACGTCGCCTGGCGCTGCAGCCGGTCCAGCTCCAGCGAGTTCGGCTCGCGGCCGAACTTCGTCTCGAACGCGGCGACCAGTTCCCGCGTCCGCTTGGTGATCGCGCGGCGTCGCGAGCTGAACAGCTCCATGACCTCGGGCGGCACGCCGACGACTTCGCGCGCCTTGCCGTCCGGCCTGGTCGCGAACCGCACGCCGAGCGCGCGGGTGAGATGCTCCTCCATCGTGCGCTCGCCGACCGCGGCGGCCGCGCCGCGGAACTTGTGGATCGCGCGTGAGTCCAGCGTGCGCCACTGCCCGTCCTCGCCCTGAACGCGATTCAAGATCGCGTTGTGGATGTGCAACTGCGGGTCGTGGTCGCGGTTGTCGTGCTGGAAGAAACTTGCGACGGTCCAGTCGTGCGCGTCGGTGTAGCGGCCGGCGGCGCCGCCGTGGTGACCGACGCGCGAGTACCCGGCGTGCTCGGCAAGGTAGTCGATAGCCGCACGGTTCCCTGCCCAGATGGCGTCCTCGACGGCCTGGCGGTGCGCCGCCCACGCGGCGGCCGCCTCCTCGTCGCCGGCGTTCCGGGCGCGGACCTCCTGTGCCTCGAACGCGGTGTGCAGGACGGTGACCGACTTCTGGACGCTGAACGTCGCGTCCAGGAATGCGACGTTGCGGCGGGCACGCTTCCCGGCGTCCAACCGGAGCTCGGCGCGACGCTCCGGTGAGGCGTCCGGCTCAGCCTTCAGCGCGGCCTCGTACAACTCCTGTTCAGTCAGGTAGCGCCGTCCGGTGTGGCCGAGAGTGGACGCCTCGGCCCACTTGGACGGGTCCCTAAACGCCGGGTCGCGCGGATCGACGTAGTGCTCGTAGAGCGCCGTCATGTCCTGCGCGTCGACCAGCCCGCTCAGCCCGAGCGCCTCGGCGCCCCGGCCATACCACCGGCCCGGCGGCTCGCCGGCCGCCACGGCGCCGGTGTAGTAGTTCTCCCGGCCCGTAGCGACGGCGTTGATCAGGTAGTCGGCGCCGTGTCCCGTGGAGATCGTCAGCATCCCGACCACCGGCCGGAGCTCAGCGACCGGCGGCCGGTGGTCGCGAACGCGGCCACCGGAACCGACCGCAAGATCGTGATGCCTAGGTGTGTCCTTCCTTCATTGATCTCAAGCTGTTGGGATCGGTAGCTGAGAGTGGTGCTGGTGATGCTGGATGCGGGGTAGCTGAGGCTGGTCATGGCTGCGCCTTGGGCTGGTCGTGATCAGAGACGAGGTGTAGCGGGGTGGGCTGGCTGCGCAGGGCCTTGAGCACTTCTCCTGCGGTGCCTCGGGACACGTCGGCAAGGGACATGAGCTGGCTGACGGTCGGCAGGCTGCTGTGCTGGGCGGCGTACTTCCTGGCGGCACGGTCGGCGCGGTCACGCGCCGGGGACTCCACCTGCCGAGCGGACGGCAACGCCGGTCGCTGCTGAACACGCGCCGCTGAACGCTGCCCGGCCTCCTCTGCCGGACGTGCCTCCGGCTGTACGGGCGCGGGCTGTTCAGCAGGACGCTGTACAGGCTCGCGCTGAACGGCGTCGGACGGCTGAACAGTCGCGGACGGCTGGACGTCCGGACGGCCGGTGCTCGGCTCCGCCGGTGGCTGGTCGGCCGCGATCAGGTAGAGCAGGTGCGCCACGATGGCGGCCGCCAGCGCGGGCCACGCCCCGATCCCGAACCGCAACCAGGGCGGCGCGGACGCCATACCCTCGGCGAGGTAACTCGCCTGCGCGAGCCCGGACAGACCGGCGGCGAGCACCACCACTGCCCAGGCGTAGCGCCGAGCACTGCCAGTGAGCCGGGCCGTGGCCGCGTAGGCCACCAGGGCGAGGCCGTCGGTGATCAGCGGGTAGAGCGCGGCGATCACGGACGGCACGGCGGCCGCGCGGGCGACCTCGTACAGGCCGTGCGCGGTGGCGACTGCCGCGCCGACGGCCACCAGCAGGCCGGGTAGCCAGAGTGCGCGGCGAGACGCCTGCGGCCGCTCGCCGGACGTGGGAGACGGACGGTGCATCATCACGCGACCTCCCCTCGCTGGTCACGCAAGCGACCGGCGGGCGTGGCGGCTGCGATGCGGCTGAGCCGGTGCCCGAACGTGTCGTTGACCTGCTTGAACCCGTCGAGGTCGAGCAGCAGCACACCGACGGAGGCACGCCAGCAGGCGCGGCGGGCTCGAGCCTCGAGCAGCTCACGACCCGGCAGGCCGGTGAGGCGGTCGTGCGATGCGCGCCACCACCAGTACCGAGCCGTGGCGCTGGCGGCGGGCCATGCGATGGCGAGGGTGATCGTGAGGACCGTGGTCATCGCCGGACACCACCCAGGCGACGGCGCGGCGTCGCGGCCGCGAACTGCTCATCGGTGGGCTCCGGGGCCGGGGCCTCACGGTCGCCCGCCCACCACGCGACGATGGGGTCAACGCTGTCCGCCAGTGGCACCGTGGTCGCCGCCCGCGGCGGGGTGTGGTTCTCCAGCGAGCAGTTACCCGCGCTGGCCTTGATCCGCCGGACCACGCCGGGCCGGTACCGGTCGTGCCAGTCACCGACCAGCGCGGCCGACGCGGCCTCGCCCTGGTAGGCGACGAGCCACGCCTCCATCAGCCAGAGCAGTTCCTCGATCACGTCGGGGTGCCATGCCCAGCAGTCCGGGAGGGCGGCGGCCGCGTCGGCGTACCGGAGAAAGATCGCGTCCATCCAGGCGACGAGCTCGTCCAGCACGCCCCGGACGTGCTCGGCGTCCTTCGGCGCCTGCAGCCAGGACGGCACGGCGGGCGTGTCCGGGTTCTTCCGCAGGTTGGCGAGTTCCTCGGCCAACGTGGCGACCTGACCGGCCAACTTGGCCAGTTGACCGGGCACCTTGTGCACCGGCTCGATCCGGCGGCGGAGCGCATCGACCTCGGCGGCGAGCCCGGCCACCGCTGCGACGGTCGCGTACGTCTCCTTCTCGTCGTGGCTCATCGGGTGGCCTCCTCAGCGGTGCGGGTGCGGCGCACGGCCGCGTGGGCCGCGCGGACCTGCGCGGGCAGGGATGCGAACCGCGGGTGTGCCTCGGCGAGACGGTCGGCGGCGCGCTCGACCAGGCGGTGCCGGGTGCGCTGCCAGCGCTCGAGGCGCTCGGCCCACCGGCGGGCGCGCGCCAGTGCGCGGACGTCCCGGCGCTTCCAGGCCATCTGCACGCGGCCGACGGCGGCAGGCATGTTGCGGCGGATGATCAGCACCCGGCGGGGTGGCAGCTGCGCGATCTGCGCGGGCGTCAGGACGGGCACGCGGTGCGTGCTGACCGAGTGCAGGTCGCCGTCCTCATCCCAGGTCGGCACCTCCTCGTACCGCTCGCCGGTCAGCGAGGAGTACGCGGCGAGGTCGTCCGGGTCGCGCGTGGCGCCGAAGATCATCAGCGTCGCGGCGTTGTTCAGGATCGTCCCGACGCCGGTGTCGCCCCAACGCTGCTTTAGCTGCGAGCGCGACTGCGCGGCGATGTGGATGGTCACGCCCCGGCCGCCCATGTCGGAGGTCCAGTTGTCCAGCGGGACCGGGCAGATCAGCGCGGCCTCGTCGAGCGCGAGGGTCAAGGGCGGGTCCAACCGGCCGCCGGGCATGTGCGCGGCGAGCCTGCGCGCCTCGCGGGCGATGTGGCCAGTTAGCGCGGTCACCAGCGGCGCGACCTGCGAGTCCTCGGCGCCGAGCATGTAGACGGTGCCGCGGCGCTCGATCAGCTCCTCGACGTCGAACGTGCCACCTGTCGCGGCCGCTGCGGCCGTCGAGTCGGTGAGCCAGCCGAGCGCGGGCATGATCGTCGCGCAGATCGACGAGCGGGTCCGCTCGTTGGTGTTCAGGAACTGCAAGGCGTCCTGCTCGTACGCCGGTTCGGCCGACCGGCGCAAGAACCGCTGCACCTCGGCGGCCGCACCGTCCGGGTCGGCAACCCACGCCAGCACGTCACGCATCGAGCCCTCGCCGAGCGCGGCGGCGTGCAGCAGCGACGCGAGCACGCGCCGGGCCTGCCCCGACCAGAACTCCATGTCGCCGCCCTTGCCGGGCGCGGATACCCCGGACAGCAGGTCGGCGGCACGCGCGGCGGCGGTCGCGGGCTCCGTGCAACCCGACAGCGGGTCGAACGTCACGGTCGAGTCGATCCCGCCGAGCCCGCTCGGGTTGAACACCCCGACCGGTCCCCGCTCGGCGCGGCACGGCCCGGTGAGCTCGAGCAGGTCGGTACGCGTGCTGGTGGCGATCACCGCACCGGGGGCGTCCAGGATGCGGCCCGCGAGTTCGCCGGTCTTGCCGGTGCGCGGTCCACCGATGCGCAGGGTCACGTCCTCGACCGGCGACCAGATGCGGAACAGGCCGACGCGGGCGAGTGGGGTCGCGAGCTCGCGGATCGGCACGCGCAGCCGCTGCCACCACGGCAGGTCACGCACGCTCGGCCGCAGCACGGCGGCCTTTCGGCGCACCGCCAGGCCGGATGCGACACGCAGGATCGTCCACTGTGACGCGACGCCGTCGTTCCGGCGAACGCGGCGCGACCAGCGGTTCACCGTGCCTGCCGAGCCGGTGCGGCGACGCGCGACGGCAAGCAGCGGACCGACGACCAGCAGGACGCCCACGATCATCAGCCAGGGCCAGTACACCCGGCCCGGCGTCTCCGCTGGCATCCGGTGCATCAACCAGCCGAGCCCGGCAACGCCGAGACCGACGAGCACGGTCTTGCGCACAACGCGCGACTTCTTGTTCCGGGAGGTGTTCATGCCGCACCCCCGGACAGCGCGGCCCGCTCGGTCCACTCGGCGAGGTCGAGGCTGTTCGCCGCGGCCGCGGCATCGTCGAGTAGCCGCTCGACCACCTTCGCGGGCACGACGTACCGGCCCTGCGCGCGACCGATCCGCATACGGACGGCCGGGAACGAGTCGGCCTGGATTAGCCGGTAGAGGTACTCCTGCGAGATGCTCAGCAGCGCGGCCGCCTCGGGCACCGTGTAGGTCGGCACTCCCTCGGCACGCTTCCGGATCGCGTTCCGCAGCGCGGCGTCACGCATGATCTCGCGGGTCTGCCGGCCTCCGACGCGAGCCGAGCGCTCGGCGTCCACTTCGGCCGGTTCGGTGATGTTGGTACGCATCTGGGACTCCACTCCGCAATCTGTTGCGCGCCAAGGGATGCAGCCCTTACCGCGCATCGGTCAGGTCAACCGTGGTGCGGACGTCGTGTCCTTTTCAGACAGTCAGTCCGTGGCTGACAACTCCAAGACTCCAGCCAGCGGAGGCACTGTCGGGGGACAATCCGTCACACCCACACAATACAAAGTGAGTTTGTATTGTGCCAGTCGCTGGCGAAGTGTCGAGGTGAGGAGTTGTCAGCGCCAGTAGCCGCTACCGGGCCTGCGCTCGTGCCACGCGATGATGGTCTGCGGCCGCCACAGCTGCGTTCGGCCGATCTTGTGGTCGGGTGCCGGCATCTGACCGCGGTTGCGGTACGCGCTGATCGTCGCGACACGAACTCCCAGGTAGGCCGCTACGTCGGACGTCGTCCACCACTCGGCGTCGGGGCTGGGCTTCGTCGCGGTCATGCTCGCTCCAGCGCCGACCAGGCGTCCGCGACTATCTGCTCTAGCGACGAGCGGGTCGGCTTCCAGCCGAGTTCCGCGATCGCGCGAGACGGGTCGGCAATCAGCGCGGGGGGTTCGGCCGCGGCCGGCCGGTGCTCGACCTCGATGTGACGTCCTGTCACACGCTCGGCGGCGGCCACGACGTCGAGCACGCTGGAGCCTCGGCCGCTGCCGACGTTGAACCGCCTCCACGTGCCCGGCGGTGGGGTGTGCGCGCAGGCGGCCGCGAACGCGGCGGCGGCATCGTCCACATGCAGGAGATCACGGACGGCGGACCCGTCGCCGTTGACCGGGAAGCGCGGCGCCTGTCCAGCCGCGGCGGCAAGTGCGCGCGGGACCATCCGGGTCTCGTCGGGGTCGTGGCCGCCTGCCACGTTGAACAGGCGGATGATGGCCGCGCCGATCTTCCCCGCGTCGGCGTGCGACTCGATGGCGAGCTCGGCCGCCCTCTTGCTCGCTGCGTACGGGTGCGGGATGTCGTCGGGCAGGTCCTCGTGCATCGGCTGCTCGGGCGGCGAGCCGTAGATCGCGCCCGTCGACGCGAACACGATGCGGCGGACGTCGGCGCGGAGCATGGCGGCGAGGAGGTTCAGCGTGCCGCAGACGTTGACCTGGAAGTACCGCTCCAGCTGCTCCCACGACTCGCGAGCGCGGGTCAGCCCGGCAAGGTGACACACGACGTCGATGCCGCGCAGCGGCTCGGCGAGTGTCGCGGGCTCGGTGAGGTCGCCGACGTACGTCGCGGTGTCCTCGAGCTCGGCTGCCTGGCTGTGCAGCAGGGCCACCGGCGTGTGCCCGGCGGCGCGCAGGGCGGCGACCGTCGCGCGGCCGAGATAGCCGCCGGCACCGGTGACGAGAACATTCACGACCGTCGCTCCTACTCACCCGAGAATGAGATCGCGGTACTTCCACGTGAGTGCGATACACGCGGCCGCCGCGCTGGCGAGCGGCTCCTCGGTCTGAGCCTTGCGCACGTTGCGTGCATTCCACGCGATGCCGACCGAACCGTCCTCGGACGGGTACAGGTCGCCCTCGGCGTTGCGGGCCACCATGCGGCCGAAAGCCGCGTCGAACACGTCGGCGTCGATCACGTTGACCGTAAGAATCTCACCGGCCGGAACGAGCGGGTCGATCCCGACCCCGAGACACCACGGGCGCACTTTGCCGTGGCGGCGGCCCTCGTTGAGGGTGCGGAACGGCTCCTCGGTGCCGTAGTCGATCGGCGCGCCGCTGCTGCCGTCGTGCTCCGGGTTCCCGAGCATCTCCTCGGAGTACTCGCGCAGGATGCTCCGCCAGAGGTCGAAGTCGCCGGCCATGTTCCACGGCGCGATGCCGGACGGCTGGAACACGCCGGCCGGGATGACGTGCGAGGTTCCGCCCGCGACGGCGACGTGGGCCTTGCCTCGCCGGTGCAGGAAGAACGAATCGCCTTCCGGGCCGCGGCGGATGGTCAGCGTGTTGATGCTGGGCAGCACGGTCCGGCGTGCGAGGTTGAACAGGTCGCCGACGTGCTGGCGGAACGGTAGGTCGTCGAGCGTCACCTTGTCGCCGTCGGCGTTCATCCACGCGTCGGCGAGCTCGTGCGCCATCACCTCGCACACGTCGATCATGTCGAAGTACGTGGTGTAGCCGAACCGCATTCGGCCGCCGGCCGAGTCCCACTGCAGGTCAAGTAGGCGGTAGGAGCCGCGGTTGTCGAACAGCGTCGGCCGCGCGAGCGCCCGGATCGCCTGGCTGTAGCGGTTGTACGGCCGCCCGTCGACGGCCTGGCCGCGGTAGGGCGCCGCCTCCGGGTCGGTCGCGGTGATCGGCGGCGGTGCGGTCTCGCCCGCCCAAGAGAGCTCGATCGCGCTCAGGTCGACCGGCTCGGCCGGCATCCACTCCGGCACGGTGATGCAGGTAGTGCCCTCGATACGGATGGGGTCCCAGTACAGGTCCGCGGCGACCTTCGACAGGGCGTGCCGATTCTTGTTCAGCGTCTGCCGGACGGCCTTCCAGCGCTCGTTCTTTTCGCTCGACGCGCCTTCGTCGGCCGCGGCCTCGTCGGGCTCGTCCATGAGGCCGAACCGCGAGGGCGGCACGTCCATCGCCGCGGCGAACCGCCGCAGCTGCGTGACGTCGTGGCACCGGCGAGCGCCAGAGATGTACTTCGACACGAGCGTCCGGTCGATACCCAGGATCGACGCCATCTCGGCGTGCGTGGACACACCGTGCGCGCGCATATAGGTCTGGATCACGCTGCCCAGGTTCGAACCGTCCCGCGGACGCTCAGTGGCCATGCGCTCCTCCCGTGTCGATCAGCTACGAGGGTACGGGGACGGCCACACTCAGGGCGACCAGTGCGCCCGGTCCGTCGGCGGCATACGCTGAGATCGCATCTGGGACTCCACCTGATGCACCCGCCCAGGACGGGGATGCAGCCCCGTCCTGGGCCACTTCACCCGAAGAGGAAAAACCTACGGTCATCCCTCGACGCTGGACAACGACGTCAGAGTCGTTCTTGCGGTCGGGGTTTTGTCACTAACCTGAGATGTTCCTCAATCAATGTGTCTTCCTGACATGCCCCAGCTGTGATCATCCGTCCGTGTTAGCACTCGTCGCTCACTGCCCTCGGAGGCCGCTGCATGCGGCTGCCGAGGATGTCGGCGGCGCGGCGGTCGGCTTCGCCGACCCAGGCGGCGTAGACGCGGAGAGTGGTGGCGCCTCCGCCGGCGTGGCCGAGACGGCCGGCCACCGTGCGGAGGTCGACGCCGGCGGTGAGCAGCTCGGTCGCGGCGTAGTGCCGTAAGGCGTGTAGGTGGGTGTCGATGCCCAGCTCGGCGCACATACGGGCGTAGCGGTGTGTGACACCACTTGGATCACACGGCCGGTCGTACGTCGGCTGGTAGGAGAACATAAACGCCTCGTCGCTCGGCTCAACGCCGAGCTGCTGCACCGCGTCCTCGTATCGCGCGCGGTGCTCCTGCAGAACCTCGACGGTCGCCGGGTCGAGCGACACTCGGCGCATACGGTGCGTCTTGGTGTCCTTCTCGAACGATCGACCGGCGGCGCGAACATAGTTGCGGCGCACGGTGATGTACCCGGCGGCGAGGTCCACGTCGCTCCAGCGCAGCGCGAGCACCTCGGCGCGCCTCATGCCGGTCACCATGACCAGCCAAACCAGCGTTCCCCACGCCTCGTCCTGACCCCACGCCGCGTCGATGATCCGGGCTGCCTGCTCGACTGTCGGCGGGGTCGGCTGCGGCGCTGGCTGCCGCGGCTTGCGCGCTACCTCGGCCGGGTTCGAATCGATCCACTCCCACCGGACCGCGGCCGCGAACGTGCCGCTGAGCATGAAGTGAATCTTCGAGATCGTCGCGTTGCCCAGTGGCCTGCACTCGTGCGGACGGCACTCCAAGACCTTGCAGCCGGCCTCGGCACAGTCGTGCGGCGGATAGCCACCAGCGGGCGGTCGGCCTGGCGGTCGGCGGTGCCGGACCTCGCGGCACTCGTGCTCGCCGTCGACGCGGTGCTCGATGAACGGCCTACCGTCGCACCGCGCCCGGCACCGGCGAAGCTCGGCGTAGAACTGCTCGAGCACGCGGGCTGAGACCTTGCCCACCCGCTCCTTGCCGAGCGCTGGCTTGATGTACCGGCGGGCGTACATCTCGTACGCCTCGCGGGTCGACTCCTCGACCTCCAGCGTCCTGAGCCACTCATCTACGGCGACGCTCAGCGTCGCGTTCGTCTTGGCGTGCCGCTCGGCGTCCACCTGCGCGAGCAGCCGCGTGAGGATGCGCTCGGCCTCCTTCTCGTCGGTCGTCGACTCGCGGAGGTACAGCCTCTTACCGGTCAGCGGATCGGTGCCGGCGTAGACCTTCACGCGCAGGGAGTTGCCACGGCGCTCGATCGTGCCGCGGTTACGGGACCGTCCCTGGGTGCGTCTTGCCACGGCTAACAGGATACCCGCACCCACCGTGGGTCCCATCACGTCGAGCCTGGGGACTCGTGCACCAGCATTTGCGCTGGTCAGAACTTGTGGAGCCGAGGGGAATCGAACCCCTGACCTCTGCCTTGCAAAAGCAGCGCTCTACCAATTGAGCTACGGCCCCGAAACGCGGGCTCGAGACCCGCGTGGAAGTCAGTTCTGGCTGGCCGAACCGTGCCGGGTCGTCGCGGCCGGCGTCGAGCCGTTGGAGCTGTTCGCCCCGGGGGTGGTGGACGGCGCGGTGGCCTCACGCCACAGGTCTGCGTCGGCCTTGGCGTCCTTGCTCCGCTTGATAGCGAACAACACGCCAACCACGGCGGCGATGGCCAAAAGCTTCTTCATCCCCGTTTGCCTCCTCAACGCCTCACCAACGTGACGATGCTACCTGTACCGCGAACGGCGTCGGG
Organism: Thermocrispum municipale DSM 44069; assembly: GCF_000427825.1. Lineage (GTDB taxonomy): Bacteria > Actinomycetota > Actinomycetes > Mycobacteriales > Pseudonocardiaceae > Thermocrispum > Thermocrispum municipale. The sequence goes on from NZ_KE386593.1 coordinate 316,897, forward strand.
CAACAACCCCGTTTGCTGTGCGTGAACCGCGTCGGGCCATGCGACCGGCACTGCCGAGTCGCACGAAGAAACCCCCTGACACCACTCGTCAGGGGGTTCGTCGTCTCGGGGTGGGCCTACCTGGACTTGAACCAGGGACCTCTTCGTTATCAGCGAAGCGCTCTAACCGCCTGAGCTATAGGCCCTTGCGACATTTGTGAGAGTACCGCACCGGCTGAGGCCGCCCGCGCCCGGGGGCCCGCTCACGCCCGCCGCTCACTCACGCTCGGACAGGGTGATCTCCAAGCCGCCGGCCAGGTCGGCCGACACGTTGTAGATGAACGCCGACACCGTGGCCAACGCCGACAGCAACACGATGTTCACCATGCCGATGATGGCGGCGACACCGAACACCCGGCCCGCGCTGATCAGCGGCTCGGCCACCGCGTCCGCACTCTCGCCGGACACCAGTGAGGTGTAGGTGCCGTTCAGCTTGTCCCACACGCCCATGCCGTCCAGCACGATGTAGAGCAGGCCGACCGCGGCCATCCACACCAGGAACATGGCCACGCCGAGCACCAGGCTCAACTTCAACACCGACCACGGGTCGATGCGCTTGACCATCAGGCTGGCGCGCCGCGGCCCGCGCCCCGGCCTTCGCAGTGCCGACGGGGCCGAACGCCCCTTGGTGCCCAGGCTGACCGCCTCCACCTTGCGTGGCCCCTTCTCTGTGTTCGGCTGCTCCAAGTAGTCCGTGCGCTGGTCGGCGTTGGCAACCGTCGCGCCGTCGAACATGCCTTGGGCCGCCGGCCCGTTCACGGTCGGTATCTCCCCAGTGTGCGTCGTGACGTCGCCGGCGTCATATCCGGACGACCCACCATCCCGGGAAACCCGCTGCCACGGGGGAGCACCGGGCCCGTTGCCCGCGGCCCCGTCACCGCCGGCAGGTGTCTCCGATTGGTGGGTGGGAGCTCCTCCGCTGGGATTCTCCGGGCCTGTCATGCTTCTCCGTTAGTCGCGTCCGTCGCTTCCGCGGGTTCGCCCTGCCCATTGGGCTCGTCAGCGTTGCGAGCCACTGCCAGCAGTGTCGTTCCCTCGTCGAGGTTCATCAACCGCACGCCCTTGGTCTGCCTGCCCGCCTTGCGGACCTGCTTGGCGGCCGTGCGGATGACACCGCCGCTGGACGTGATGGCGAACAACTCGTCCTCGGCGTCCACGATAAGCGCTGCGACCAGCTTTCCGCGACGCTCGTCGTACTGCAACGTGAGCACGCCCTTGCCGCCGCGGCCCTGCACCGGGTAATCCTCGATCGCGGTCCGCTTCGCGTAGCCGCCTGCGGTGGCCACCAACAGATAGGTGCCAGGCCGCACCACGGTCATGGACAACAGCTCGTCGCCGTCGTTGAACCGCATGCCCAGCACACCGGACGTTGCCCGGCCCATCGGGCGCAACACCTCGTCGTTGGCGTGGAACCGGATCGACTGACCGTTGGCCGACACCAACAGCAGGTCGTCCTCCGCGGAGGCCAGCTGCGCGCCCACCAGTTCGTCGCCCTCGCGCAGGTTGATGGCGATCAGGCCACCGGAGCGGTTGGAGTCGAAGTCGCTCAGCCGGGACTTCTTCACCAGGCCGCCCTTGGTCGCCAGCACCAGATACGGCGCGACCTCGTAATTCGGGATCTGGATGACCTGGGCGATCTCCTCGTCCGGCTGGAACGCCAGCAGGTTCGCCACATGCTGGCCGCGTGCCGCGCGATTGGCTTCCGGCAGCTCGTAGGCCTTCGCCCGGTAGACCCGGCCCTTGTTGGTGAAGAACAGGATCCAGTCGTGCGTCGAGCAGACGAAGAAGTGCTGGACGATGTCGTCCTGCTTCAACGCCGCGCCCTGCACGCCCTTGCCGCCACGCTTCTGCGCCCGGTACAGGTCGGTCTTGGTGCGCTTGGCGTATCCGGTGCGGGTGATGGTGACGACCACGTCCTCGACGGCGATCAGGTCCTCGATCGACACGTCGCCGTCGAACGGGATGATCTGCGACCGGCGGTCGTCGCCGTGCTTGTCGACGATCTCCCGCAGCTCGTCACCGACGATGGAGCGCTGCCGCTCCGGCCGGGCCAGGATGTCCTCGAGGTCAGCGATGGTGCGCTCGATCTCGGCCAGCTCGTCGATGATCTTCTGCCGCTCCAACGCCGACAGCCTGCGCAGCTGCATGTCCAGGATCGCGGTCGCCTGGATCTCGTCGACATCCAGCAACGCCATCAGGCCGGACCGCGCCTCTTCGGTGTTCGGCGAGCGCCGGATCAGCGCGATGACCTCGTCCAGCATGTCCAGCGCCTTGACCAGACCACGCAGGATGTGCGCCCGCTCCTCGGCCTTGCGCAACCGGTAGCGGGTGCGCCGGACGATGACGTCGACCTGGTGCTTGACGTAATGCCGGATGATCTGGTCCAGCCGCAGGGTGCGGGGCACGCCGTCGACGATCGCCAGCATGTTGACGCCGAAGTTGTGCTGCAGCTGGGTGTGCTTGTACAGGTTGTTCAGCACGACCTTCGGCACCGCGTCGCGCTTGAGCGTGATCACGATGCGCATGCCGCTGCGCTTGTTCGACTCGTCGGCGATGTCGGCGATGCCGCTGATCTTGCCTTCGCGCACCAGCGTCGCGATGTTCTCGATGAGGTTGTCCGGGTTGACCTGGTACGGCAGCTCGGAGACCACCAGGGCGACGCGGCCCTTGGAGTCCTCCTCCACCTCGACGACCGCCCGCATCCGGATCGAGCCGCGGCCGGTGCGGTAGGCGTCCTCGATGCCCGACGTGCCGAGGATCAACGCCTTGGTCGGGAAGTCCGGCCCCTTGATGCGCTGCATCACCGCGGCCAGCGTCTCGTCCTCCGAGGCCTCCCAGTTGTCCAGCGCCCAGTAGACCGCCTCGGCGACCTCGCGCAGGTTGTGCGGCGGGATGTTGGTCGCCATCCCCACCGCGATGCCGGAACCGCCGTTGACCAGCAGGTTCGGGATCCGCGACGGGAGCACGGTGGGCTCGAGGGTCTTGCCGTCGTAGTTGTCGACGAAGTCGACGGTGTCTTCCTCGATGTCCCGCAGCATCTCCATGGCCAGCGGGGTGAGCTTGGCCTCGGTGTACCGCATGGCGGCCGCGGGGTCGTTGCCCGGCGAACCGAAGTTGCCCTGCCCGTCGACCAGCGGGTACCGCATCGACCACGGCTGCGCGAGCCGGACCAACGTGTCGTAGATCGCCGAGTCGCCGTGCGGGTGGTAGTTACCCATGACGTCGCCGACGATGCGTGAGCACTTGGTGTAGCTGCGCTCCGGCCGCAGGCCGCTGTCGTACATCGAGTACAGCACCCGGCGGTGGACCGGCTTGAGGCCGTCGCGGACATCCGGCAGAGCTCGCGACACGATGACACTCATCGCGTAGTTGATGTAGGAGCTCTGCATCTCCTGCTGGATGTCAACAGGTTCGATGCGGCTGCGTTCCGGCGTCTCAGTCACGAAAGCGTTCCTTTATATCCAGTGATGCGCACGTTCCAGGCGGCGGATCAGATGTCGAGCATTCCGGCTTCGCGGGCGTTGCGGGTGATGAAGTCACGACGGGACTCCACGTCATCACCCATCAGCACGCTGAACAGCTCGTCAGCGGTCGCTGCGTCGTCCAAGGTCACCTGCAGCAGCAGCCGGTTGTCCGGGTCCATCGTGGTCTCCCACAGCTCGTCGGCGTTCATCTCGCCGAGACCCTTGTACCGCTGGACGCCGTCGTCCTTGTTGATCTTCTTGCCGGCCGCCAGGCCCCGCTCCAGCAGACCGTCGCGCTCGCGGTCGGAGTAGGCGTACTCCGGCTCGGCCCGCTGCCACTTGATCTTGTACAGCGGCGGCTGCGCCAGGTAGACGTGCCCGTGCTCGATCAGCGGTGTCATGAACCGGAACAGCAGCGTGAGCAGCAGCGTGGTGATGTGCTTACCGTCCACGTCCGCGTCGGCCATCAGCACGATCTTGTGGTACCGCAGCTTGGTGATGTCGAACTCTTCGTGGATGCCGGTGCCCAACGCGGTGATCAGCGACTGCACCTCGTTGTTCTTCAGCACCTTGTCGATGCGGGCCTTCTCGACGTTGATGATCTTGCCGCGGATCGGCAGGATCGCCTGGTACATCGAGTCCCGGCCTTCTTTCGCCGAACCACCCGCGGAGTCACCCTCCACGATGTAGAGCTCGCACTCCTCCGGCTTGGTCGACCGGCAGTCCTTCAGCTTGCCCGGCAGGCCGCCGATGTCCAGCGCGCCCTTGCGGCGGACCAGCTCGCGCGCCTTCCGGGCGGCCAGCCGGGCCTGGGCGCTCGACACCGCCTTGGAGATGATCAGCTTCGCCTCGGACGGGTTGCGCTCGAACCAGTCGGACAGCCACTCGTTGGTGGTGGTCTGGACGAACGACTTGGCTTCCGAGTTGCCCAGCTTGGTCTTGGTCTGGCCCTCGAACTGCGGCTCGGCCAGCTTGATCGACACGATCGCCGCCAGGCCCTCCCGGACGTCGTCACCGGTGAGGTTGGCGTCCTTCTCCTTGAGCAGCTTCTTGTCCCGCGCGTAGGCGTTGACCACCCTGGTCAGCGCCGCACGGAAGCCTTCCTCGTGCGTGCCGCCCTCGTGCGTGTTGATCGTGTTGGCGAACGTGTACACCGACGGCGTGTAGCCGGTGTTCCACTGCATGGCCACCTCGACCTGCAGGCCGTCACCCTTGGCCTCGAACGAGATGACCTTGTCGTGCACGGTGTCCCGGCTGGCGTTGATGTGCTTGACGAAATCCTCCAGGCCGCCCGGGTAGTAGTAGGTGCGCTCCTTCAGCGCGGCCTGCTGCCCCTCGGCGTCCTCGGCCTCCTCGGGCTGGCGTTCGTCGCGCAGCACCATGGTCAGGCCCTTGTTGAGGAACGCCATCTCCTGCAGCCGGCGGGCCACCGTCTCGGTGTTGAAGTAGGTCGTCTCGAAAATGTTCTCGTCCGGCCAGAACGACAAGATCGTCCCGGTGCGGTCGGTGGTGCCTTCCTTCTGCAACGGCCCCGGCTCGGAGTTGACGTACTTCTGCGTCCAGATGACCCCGCCGCGGTGGATCTCCACCTCGAGGCGCTTCGACAGCGCGTTGACCACCGAGACACCGACACCGTGCAGACCACCGGAGACGGCGTACGACTTGCTGTCGAACTTTCCGCCGGCGTGCAGCACCGTGAGAGCGACCTCGACGCCCGGCTTCTTCATCGTCGGATGCTCGTCCACGGGGAAGCCACGGCCGTCGTCCTCGACCCGCACTCCGCCGTCGGCAAGCAACGTGACCTCGACGCGCGTGGCGTGCCCGGCCATCGCCTCGTCGACCGCGTTGTCGACGACTTCCCAGATCAAGTGGTGCAGGCCGCGTTCACCGGTAGAGCCGATGTACATGCCGGGCCGCTTGCGTACGGCCTCCAGGCCTTCCAAGACGGTGATGGACGATGCGCTGTACTCGTTCTTTTTGGCTGCCACCTGCTCCGGTGTCTCCCTGGGTCGTCGCCGCAGCGGTCACGCGGCGAGATGTTCACGGGCGCGGGTCATGTCCGGTCAGCGCCCGACGCACTACCTCAAGTCTACTTGCCCACCTTTGCGAACGGGCGGCAAGGACACCCCTAACAGCGCCACAGAGCGCCGAATTCGACCAAGCACGGTAGGGAACCCGCACCCCTGGCTCCACTCGCGGCACACGAGGCGCTGGCCGACGTTCGGTGATCGTCGCCCGAAGGACACTCCCCGGTAATACAACGAACGGCGCGGGACCATTCGTTCCTTTTATCCGTACGTGTCGCGCGGGCCACGCCCGGCGATGTGCCGGGGACCGTGCCGCCAGCTCGGCCGGGTGGGTCCGTTGATCTTGATGCGCTTCACCACGCCCGGTCCGATCCCGGCGGCGATCTTGTTGATGAGCTGGCCCTGGAGCAGCCGCAGCTGAGTGGCCCACGCCGTCGAGTCGGCCTGCACGGTGAGCTCGCCGTTCTTCAGTGCGACGGGCTGGGCGTGTTCGGCGACCTCGGCGCCGACCAACTGGGCCCATTCCCCGAAGACCGACCCGTTCGCCAGGTGTGCTCGCCATTTGCGCTCACGGGTGAGCCGCTCCAGCACGCGACCCACCGGCTGTGGATCGCGGTCGTCCGGGCCGGGACCGGACCACCGGCGTCGACGACTGCGCAATTCGCGGGGACTCACACCCTTGAATCCGCGATTGGTCCGCTGGTTGCGCCGCTGTGTGGATGCCTCCCGGGCGGCCTGCAGCGCGGCGAACGCGAGATCGCGCCCGGACCCGTCCTCCGAAGGGCGTTCTACCTTGGGTTTTCCTGCGGTGGCCGGTTCACCCTCGGTGGGGTGATGCGGTGGCCCTTCGTGTCCGTGATTCGCCGACGGTGACGACTCATACCCTGGGTTATCCACACTATCCACAGCTTTATCCCCAGCCGGGTGACCCGCGGGCTCGGAGGATGTCACCCGCGGTAGACCTGTCTGTCTCGGTGATCGGTCCCGCTCATGTTTCACGCGAAACATTCCCTTCGCTGACTCGGTAGCGGGTGCCGGTCAGTTCACTCGGCACATCCTCGTCGACCGCGGCGGTGACGAGCACCTGTTCCGCGTCGGCAGCGACCTCTGCGAGCCGGGCACGACGGTCGCGGTCGAGTTCAGCGAAGACGTCGTCGAGCATCAGCACGGGGTCGCCCGCATCGTCCCGCAGCAGCTCGTACGACCCGAGCCGCAGGGCCAGTGCGAACGACCACGACTCACCGTGGCTGGCGTACCCGCGCGCCGGCGATTCACCGAGCCGCAAGTCCAGCTCGTCGCGGTGGGGACCAACGGTACTGACTCCGCGTTCCAGGTCCGTGTCGCGCGCCCGCTGGAGCGCCGACAGGAGCACGTCTCGCAGTTCGGCCACTCCTTCCTCGGCCCGCTTGCCGTCCGGAACGCCGTATCCCTCAGGCAGCGCATCACCCAGGCTGGATCGGTAGGTCAACGACGCCTCGCGTCCCACCGCGGCCGACCCCGCTACACCGGAATACGCGGCCGCGGCATGCGGGGTGAGGTCGGCGACGAGGTCCAACCGGCCGGCGAGCAGCTGCGCCCCCGCCTCCGCGAGCTGGCCGTCCCACACGTCCAGGGTGCTCAGCGCGTACGGATCGTCCCGGCCGCTGCGCCCGCGCTTGCCCGCCGTCTTCAGCAGCGCATTTCGTTGCCGTAGCGCCTTGTCGTAGTCCGCTCGCACACCGGCGTACCTGGGCGCGCGCTGCACCAGGAGATCGTCGAGGAACCTGCGGCGCTCCGCCGGGTCGCCTTTGACCAGGGCCAGGTCCTCGGGTGCGAACAACACCGTGCGCAGAATGCCCAGCACCGATCGCGGCGGACCGGGCTGGCCGCGGTTGACTCGCGCGCGGTTGGCTCGTCCGGCGTTGATCTCCAGCTCGACGGTCAGCTCGCGATCGCCGTTGACGACCGCGGCGCGCACGATCGCGCGGTCGCAGCCGTGCCTGATCAGCGGAGCGTCCGTGGCCACCCGGTGCGAGCCCAACGTGGCCAGGTAGCCGACCGCTTCCAGCAGGTTGGTCTTGCCGCGACCGTTGAGTCCGACCAGCACCGTGGCGCCCGGCTCGAGGGCCAGGTCGGCGTGTTTCCAGGACCGGAAGTCCTCGACCTGCAGGTGTCTCAGATACATCGGCTCAGCAGGTTCCGTGCACCGCGGGTGGCGTCACTCTCCTGCTTTGCTGACGGCGTGTCCGCCGAACTGGTTACGCAGCGCGGCGACCGCCTTCATGGCCGGGGAGTCCTCCTGCCGCGAGGCGAACCGGGCGAACAGCGCGGCCGAGATGACCGGCGCCGGCACCGCGTGGTTGATCGCTTCCTCGACCGTCCAGCGGCCCTCGCCGGAGTCGTTGACGTAACCGCGGAGCTGGCTCAGTTCCGGGTCCTCCTCCAGCGCCCTGACCAGCAGGTCCAGCAGCCACGAGCGCACGACCGTGCCGCGCGTCCACGCCTTGAGCACCGCGGGCACGTCGGTGACCTGCTCGGACGCGGCCAACAACTCGTAGCCCTCGGCGTAAGCCTGCATCAGCCCGTACTCGATGCCGTTGTGCACCATCTTGGCGAAGTGCCCGGCGCCGACACCTCCCGCGTGCGCGAACCCTTCCTCGCGCGGGCCTTCCGGGCGGAGCGCGTCGAAGATCGGCATCGCGCGTTCCACGTCCTCGGGCAGGCCGCCGACCATGAGGCCGAAGCCGTTGTCCTTGCCCCAGACGCCACCGGAGACGCCTGCGTCGATGTACCCGACGCCCTTCGTGGCGAGCTTCTCGGCGTTGGCCGCGTCGTCGGTGAAGCGGGAGTTGCCGCCTTCGATGACCAGGTCGCCTTCGTCGAGCAAGTCGGCCAGCTCGGCGATCGTCTGCCGGGTCGCGTCACCGGCGGGCACCATGACCCAGACCATGCGTGGGCGGTCCAGCGACGCCACCAGGTCTGCCAGCGACGAGGTGTCGGAGACGTCCTGATTGCGGTCGAAGCCCACCACCTGGTGGCCGGCGGCTTCCAGCCGCGCGCGCATTCCCGAACCCATCTTGCCGAGGCCGATCAAGCCCAGCTGCACCATGTGAACCCTCCGTTCGTGGCCGGTCAGCCCCGACACTAATGCGGCCGCGGTGGGCGGCGATCAGCCCGGCAGGCGAACCGGCATCAACAGGTAGAGATACCCGGCCGCCACCTTGCCCTCGTCGTCGAGGGGCTTGATCAACGCGGGCCGGTTCGGCGTGGTGAAGGTCAGCTCGGCCCGGTCGCTCGGCAGCGCGGAGAGCCCGTCGAGCAGGTAGCCGGGGTTGAACGCGATGATCACCGGCTCACCTTCGTAAGCCACCGGCAGCTCTTCCTCGGCCGAGCCTTCGTCGTCCCCGCCCGCGGCCAGCTTCAGCGACCCTTCGGAGAACTCCAGCCTGACCTGCGTACCGCGCTCGGCGACCAGCGAGACGCGCTTGATCGCCTCGGTCAGCGCCGGCACCTCCAGTTCGGCGCGGGAGGTGTACTGGGAGGGAAGCAGCTTGCGGTACGGCGGGAACTCCGCGTCGAGCAACCGGGTCGTGGTGTGCCGGTCCGCCCTGGCAAGGCCGAGCATCCCTTCGCCGCTGGACAGCCCGAGGCGCACGGTCGTGCCGGCGGAGCCCAGCGAGCGGGCCGCCTCGGAGAGCGTTTTGGCAGGCACCAGCACGGCGGCGTCGGTGACACCGTCGGCCGGCTTCCAGGTGAACTCCTTCATGGCCAACCGGAACCGGTCGGTGGCCACCATGGTCAGCGTCTCGCCGGAGATCTCCAGCCGCATGCCGGTCAGCATCGGCAGGGTGTCGTCCTTGCCGGACGCGACGGCGACTTGCGAGACCGCTTCGCCGAATGCCTGGCCGTCCAGCTCGCCGACGAACTGGGGTTGGGCGGGCAGCTGTGGGTAGTCCTCGACCGGCATGGTCGGCAGGCTGAACCGCGCGCTGCCGCAGCTGATCCCGACACGGGATCCGTCCACCGCGATGTCCACCGGCTGGGCGGGTAACGCTTTGGTGATGTCGGCCAGTAATCGGCCGGAGACCAGCACTTTTCCTTCTTCGGCGATCGTGGCCGCGACGCTGACCGTCGCGGAGACTTCGTAGTCGAAACCGGAGACGGTCAGGGCGTCGTCCCCACCAGCGTCGAGCAACACTCCGCCAAGCACCGGCACGGATGGTCGAGCGGGCAGGCTCTTGGCGACCCAGGCAACGGCATCGGCGAGGTTGTCACGCTCGACGCGGATCTTCATGCGTCACCCTTTCCCGACAGCCGAGGCATCTCGGCGCAGCAGACGTCTTGCACGACAGGTGGCTCCCCAGCGATCGACCCACCTTCCGTGCGGACTTCCAACGGTAGAACGTCCGGTGCCGTGCCGTCATCTCGGCCCTGGCGGTCGGTGGGCGGGGTTGGCGGCGAGTTGTCCCCAGAAAAGCGCGAACGTTGCCGAATTTGGGATTTTTTGTGAATGAGAAAGAAATACCGCCGTAGTAGTAGGGGGTGTGAGTTCTGTGGAGAACTACCCCTTGGCGCACGTGAGAGCGTGTCGGCGGCTGTGCATAGGTAGCCGAACGGTTGGGTGGACAGCGCGCCGCGGCGGTGGAGAACTCGCCGGCGGTCGGAGATGTCCACCGTCGGTCCACCGGTTCTCCACAGTTATCCACAGAGTTGTCCCCAGTTGTGGGGTACTGGCCTGTTGACGGCGGCGGGTCAAGGGACGAGATGGAAATCCCCCTCTCAGGTGATGTTGGCGTTCTTTCGGCGTGTCGACTTGATCACGGGCCGCTGAGCGCTTCCAAAACGCCGTGTTTTCCCTGCTCCAGAGGCGTGTCGGCGCCTGCAGGCGTTGGGTATGCGGCGCGGTGTGGCTCGCGATGGGTTTCCCAACGGCGTCGGGCCGCGGCGTGATCGGGTTCGCGTGGCAGTCGCTGTGGATGAACCGACCCTGCGGGGTGTGCTGAGCCGTCCGGACGGGTTGATTCCGGCGGCCCTCAGGAGCGGAGCCGCGGTCTCCGCGTCCCGTGCGCACCGCCGAGCGAGCGCACTGCGGGTGGCTGTTGCTGAATCTCGTGCGGGTCGCATCCGCGTTGGCCAAGGTTCCGGTGACGATCCGTCGACCGAGCCCCGCCGGTCTGAAGCCGCGCTTGGCGAGTAGCCCGCGAGCCGGCTCGGGGTGACCACTGGGGCGGTGGCCGCGAATTCGTCGTTCCGGATCGTCCGGGCCGCGAGCTTGCGGAGCGGGAATTCCTCGACCTGCACCGCCCCGCTCGGAAGCACGCGAGTTGAACGTCCCCGGCTCGGCACCTCCCGGCGGGACACCGCTCCGGTCACCGTCGGCTTGGCACGGCCCAGCCGGCCGCCGCGTCCGAGGTGAACTTGCCGCCCGGCATCTCCCTGGCGGCCGCCGCGTCGGACGTGGATCTCCCGGCCGGTGTCTTGCTGCCGGATGTCGCAACAGGGGTGAATGTCCCGCCCGGCATCGCTTGCCCCGCCACCGCACCGGTCGGGACGTTCCCGTCCCGCTGCGCGGTCGCCTGTCCTCCCGTGTTCCCACTCCCCGTCCCGAGCCGTCCGTGGGCGGCGAACTCGCTCGCGACGGCTGACCGCACCTACACTCCTCGCGTAACTGGTTAAACCGGTGTCAGAAACCGAATATAGTGGTTACATGAATGCCGGCACAAGGATGGTCACCGGTGCGGATGGCCAGCGGTGGCTGTTCGATCCCGGCAGCTTGTGTTTGGAGCTGTTGTTGACCGGCGGCCCGGCTGAGTCCGGTCGGCCGGAGCTGCTGCGCACCCCCGCGGATCTCGTCGGATGGCTGACCGAGTCGCGGCTGGCGCGGACCGCGGAGGTTCACCGGCGCCAGGTCGATGTGCGGCCGTCGGAGCTACGGCGGATCAAGGAGCTGCGAGACATCGCGTGGCGCGTCATGACGACGCTCGCGCGTGGCGGCGACCCGGCGCCGGAGCAGCTGGAGGCGATCAACGACTACGCACAGGACTCGATTCACCCCGAACTCGAGCCGTCGACCCGAACGGTGCGATGGGCGCCGATGACCGGTGAGCAAGTGCTCGGCACCATCGCGCGCGATGCGATCGACGTGATCGGCGGAAGCGTGAGCCGGCTTCGGGAGTGTGCGGGTGAGGATTGTTCGCTGTTGTTCCTCGACACCTCGCGGCCGGGCAATCGGCGATGGTGCTCGATGCGGCGGTGTGGCAACAGAGAGAAGGTGCGAGCTTTCCGCTCGCGTACGCGGAATGACGATCCGCGTTGACAGTATCTATATAGGGGTTCCGTACGAGCCCTATATAGATACTGTCAGGCGTACGTCGGTGACAGTACTTATATAGGGGTGTCTGCGACGCGAACTCGACGTCTACTGGCGCGCGCGTTGCTTGATGCGACTGGTGAGTTCCTGGACCTGGTCGTAGATCCGGCGCCGCTCGGCCATCTCCTTACGGATCTTCTTGTCCGCGTACATGACCGTGGTGTGGTCGCGGCCGCCGAAAGCCTGACCGATCCGCGGCAGCGACATGTCGGTCAGCTCGCGGCACAGGTACATGGAGATCTGCCGGGCGGTGGCCAGTGCCTTGGTCTTGCCCGGGCCGCACAGGTCGTCGATGCTGACGTCGAAGTACTCCGCGGTGACGCCCATGATCGTCGACGCGGTGATCTCCGGCGCTTGCGAATCCGGGATCAGATCGCGCAGCACGATCTCCGCCAGGCCGACGTCGACCGGCTGCTGGTTCAGCGACGCGAACGCGGTCACCCTGATCAGCGCACCCTCGAGCTCACGAATATTGGCTTCGATGCGGGCGGCGATGAACTCCAGCACCTCGCCGGGCACGTCCAACCGATCCTGTGCGGCCTTCTTGCGCAGGATGGCGATCCGGGTCTCCAGCTCCGGCGGCTGAATGTCGGTGATCAGACCCCACTCGAACCGGGTGCGCAGCCGGTCCTCCAGGGTCTCCAACCGCTTCGGCGGCCGGTCGGAGGAGACCACGATCTGCTTGTTCGCGTTGTGCAGCGTGTTGAAGGTGTGGAAGAACTCCTCCTGGGTACCTTCCTTGCCCTCCAGGAATTGAATGTCGTCGACCAGCAGGATGTCGATGTCGCGGTAGCGGCGTTGGAACGCGACCTTGCGGTCGTCCCGCAGCGAGTTGATGAAGTCGTTGGTGAATTCCTCGGTCGACACGTACCGCACCCGCATTCCCGGGAACAGTCGCTGTGCGTAGTGCCCGACCGCGTGCAGCAGGTGCGTCTTGCCGAGACCGGACTCACCCCACACGAACAACGGGTTGTAGGCCCGCGACGGCGCTTCGGCCACCGCCACCGCCGCCGCGTGCGCGAACCGGTTCGACGCGCCGATGACGAAGGTGTCGAACGTGTACTTCTCGTTCAGCCGAGTCTTGGAGGTCTGTGGCTGCGCCGGAGCGGTGTAGGGCTGACCGGCCACCGGGCGACCGGAGAACGTCGGCCACATCTCGTGCACCGCGGCGAGTGCCTCGCCTTCTTCGTCGACCTCGGCTCCGTCGCCGTCGGCGTCCGACTCGGCAGGCACGGCACCGACCGCATCGGCCGCCGGGTCACGGTAGGCGCGCGCACCGTTCCCGGGCGCCTGCGCCTCGGACACCGTGGACATGGCGGGAAGCCCCTCCCCGGCTTCCACCGTGTCGACCTTCACCGCAAGAGAGACCGGCCTGCCCAGCCTGCGCGACAGTGCGTCGGTGATCGGTTCGCGCAAGGCGCGCTCGATGGCTTCCTTGGCGAATTCGCTCGGTGCGGCGAGCAACGCGGTCCCATCGAGGAGACCGATCGGCCGGGTCACCCGCATCCACGCGCGCTGCTGTGGGGACAGCGTCCCGGCGGACAGCTCCCGAACGACCTGCTCCCAGACGACGCCCAGGTTGACCTGGTGCTCCGACACCTGTTCCGCTCCCATCCCCCGCCACGGCCGCATCGCGTGACCACGCTGCGGTCGGCTACGCTCTCCGCCGTGCTTCCACCCGATGGGCGGGTATCCACACGGTTATCCACATCTGTGCACTAACGTACGACGGCCCGCAGCAGGCCGTGCCGCCGCCCCGACCTCAGCGTGTCCCGCGAAACGCTGCCCCGGGCGGTCCCCCGTTTCGAGCGCTAGGAGGGGCACGCTAACAAGGTCGAGCCGATGCCACAAGGCTCCCATAGGGGCAAGGATTTCATCCTATTCGGCGTGTCGCGATTTGACTTCGGAACGTTGCACCTGGAGCGGTTAAGTGGGGGCGGTTGGCTGCACCGACAAGGCACTGCCGTACCCTCGTAACGTCTCCCGTCGGCATCGGGCGGTGTTCGCGTGCCCGGTTTACCGCCACAGAAGCGGTTCGCGTCGCCGGTTGGAGACAACACAGACTGACGACGATGCGGGAGAGACTGTCGTGGCCAAGGGTAAGCGCACCTTCCAGCCGAACAACCGTCGGCGCGCACGTAAGCACGGGTTCCGCCTGCGGATGCGCACGCGCGCGGGTCGGGCCATTATTTCCGCCCGTCGCCGCAAGGGTCGCGAGCGGCTGACGGCCTGACGGCCGCCGGCATGCCGTGCTACCCCGGTCAGCGCGGGTCCGGCGCAGCGCGGACTTTCGGATGATCCTGCGCCGCGGCAGCAAGGCCGGACGGCGACGGCTTGTGGTGCACGCCGTGACGGACCTGCCGGACGAGCAGCCCAGGGCGGGTTTCGTGGTCAGCAAAGCGGTGGGCAACTCGGTGGTGCGACACCGGGTGGTCCGCCGCTTGCGGCATATCGTCGCGGCGCGCCTGGGAACGTTGCCGCCCGGTTGCGCGTTGGTCGTGCGAGCACTGCCCCCAGCTTCCTCGGCCACGAGTGCCGAACTGGCGTCGGATTTCGACGCCGCTTTGCGCAAGCTTCGCCTGGTTCAGGGCGAGCGGAGATGACGGCGACGATGCAGGAATCGGATGTGGCGACCACTGAGCGTTCGCCATTGCCACGTCCGGGTCCGCTGGCGTTCGTCCTGTTGTTACCGATCCACCTGTACCGCAAGACAATCGGTCCGCTTCTGCCGCCGAGCTGCCGCTTCTACCCAACATGCAGCACCTATGCGGTGGAGGCCATCACGCGTCATGGCGCGTTCGGCGGCTTGTACCTGACGGTGCGCAGGCTGCTTCGCTGCGGCCCATGGCATCCGGGCGGGATCGACGAAGTCCCGGAGCGGTTCCGGTGGCGGGCACCTCGACCTGACAGTGATAGGCCTGGAGAGTCAGCCGAGCCTGGCCGACCACTCCGCCGCGACCGTACGACCCAGGAGTAACCGCAGTGTTCGACTATCTCCTTTATTACCCGGTCACCTTCATCCTGTTCATCTGGCACAAGGTGTTCGGGATGATCTTCGGCGAGGCCCAGGCAATCTCCTGGGTGCTGGGCATCGTCTTCCTGACGTTCACCGTGCGGGCCATCCTGTACAAGCCCTTCGTCAGCCAGGTGCGGTCGATGAAGAAGATGCAGGAGTTCGCGCCGGAGATCAAGAAGATCCAGAAGCGCTACGCCAACGATCGCCAGCGTCAGGCCATGGCGATGCAGAAGCTGCAGCGCGAACACGGCGTCAACCCGCTCGGCGGCTGCCTGCCGATCCTGCTGCAGGTGCCGGTCTTCATCGGTCTGAACCACGTGCTGCGTGCGTTCGCGGTGCACGCGGAGAAGGGCTGGGGCAACTACACGTTCGGTCCCGAGGCCACGCAGCAGTACATGGATGCGAACCTGTTCGGTTCGAACCTTGGCCAGGCGATCTACAACACCGGCGTGATGGGGGTCAGTGGCGACGGGTTCCACTCGCCGGCCGTCCCGGTCGCGATCCCGTTGATGATCCTGGCGAGTGCGTTGACGCACTTGACGGCGCGGCACTCGGTCGCCCGGCAGAACCCGGCCAACTCCACGCAGCAGACGGCGATCATGAACAAGCTGTCGTTGTACGTGTTCCCGATCGGCCTGCTGGCCTTCGGTGCGTTCATTCCGATCGGCTTGCTCATCTACTTCCTGTCGAACAACGCGTGGACGCTGATGCAGCAGCGCGTGGTGTACCGCCGCATCGACCGTGAGGAAGAAGAGAAGAAGAAGGCGGCGGTGGAGAAGCGCAGCGCGCTCGCGCCGAAGCCGGGTCAGCGGCCTGCCCAGTCGAAGAAGAAGCCTGCGGGCCAGGCGAACCGCAAGAGCGGTCAGACCAGTGGCACGCAGAGCCCGGCGAACAAGACTCCGAAGCCGGGACAGAAGCCCGCGCAGAAACCCAAGTCGAGTGGGCAAGGCGGATCCGCGAACGGCAAGGCAACGCCGAACAAGACGCCTGCCGCCTCTGGTGGCGCGGCCGCGCCGGGCAAGAAGAAGTCCGGTCGCAAGAAGCGTTGATCCGCACCCCAGGCATCGGCGCGCGTTGAGCGCGCAGGCAACAGAAGGAGACTCACATGTCTGAGACGGCGCAGCACCCCGTGGGTTCGCAAGAGGCGTCACCGGCCGACACCGGGTACGACACGACGGAAGCGGTGGACGAGGAGTACGAGATCGACGCCGAGGACCCGTTGGTGCGCGAGGGCGACATCGCGGGTGACTACCTGGAGCGGCTCCTCGATCTGTTGGACTACGACGGCGACATCGACTTGGACGTGGAAGCCGGCCGGGCGGTCGTCAGCATCGACGGCGGAAAGGATCTCGGGAAGCTGGTGGGCTCCCGCGGTCAGGTGCTCGAGGCGTTGCAGGAACTGACCCGCTTGGCGGTCCAGCAGGAGACCGGGGTGCGCAGCCGGCTGATGCTGGACATCGCGGGATGGCGCGCGAACCGGCGCCGCGAATTGCGAGAGCTGGGGACGTCGGCGGCGGAGCGCGTGGCCAAGTCCGGCAAGCCGGTGCGGCTGCAACCGATGACGCCGTTCGAGCGCAAGGTGGTGCACGACGCGGTCGCGGCCATCGAAGGTGTGACGAGCGAGAGCGAGGGCGAGGAGCCACGTCGCCGGGTCGTGGTGATCCCCGAGGAGTGAACAACACCGAGGCATCGGAAGGGTGCGATCGCGATAGGCGCGGTCGCACCCTTCTTGTTTGTCGGTGTCGTTTCACGTGAAACGACACGCGGGTCGCTCGGCGAATCCGATGGGTTGGGCAGCCCACGTACAGGACGCGCGCAAGCACCGCGAGAGTGCGAACCTTGGCCGGGCCGTTCGATCAGAGCGACACCTGGCCGCTTCGGGCCCACTCGGTCCAAGGCTCAGCGATAGCCGGTCTCGAGAGAACAAGCTCGGTGTTGGCATGGAAGGTGAATTCGCCGTAGCCGATCCGACATCTCATTGCACCGCGTTGTGAGGAGGGAGCCGCGGGGCCGAGAGCTGGTAGGTCGTCGACCCACGGGACGCGAGCGCGCCGGAGGGGCCGCGACAACGACGGATCGGCGAACTGCCGCGGACTCAGACTCTGGTGCGCCACGCGGTCTCGTTGTGGCGACCGCTGGCGTCGGCGCGGTTGGCGTGGTGCGTCGCCGGCCGCCGGTGGCCGGTTGTCGGATCCTGGCGTCGACGGATGTCCTGACCCGCCTGCACTCCGGTGTGTTCCGGTAGTGGGTGCCCCCTCGCCGCGGGGTTGCCGGCCTCATCAACGTCAGTTCGTTCGTGCCGAGAAGACCTCGTGCGCCGATTGCCAAGGCTCCGGCAGCATGTCCGGCGCTGCATGAAACAGTGGTGACTGAGCTTGTGCCTTTCCAGGTTTCACGTGAAACGAGCGTGGACGCGCGGATCGCCGTCGGCGTCCTTGGCCACCGCCCAGGCGGGGCCGACCCTCGGCGGGGTTTCACGTGAAACCGAGGGGTGGTGCGGGCGAAAGGACGGATGCGTGATGCGAGGAGTCGTTCGTGACGGATGGAGCTACTGAGCCCGGTGTCGTGCCACCCGAGGCGCAGCAACTCTTCGGCGAGAACACCGAGTCGGCTGCTCGGTTCGTTGATCTGCTCGCGGAGCGCGGCGTCGAGCGGGGTGTGATCGGCCCGCGCGAGATCGACCGCCTGTGGGGCCGACACGTGCTCAACTCCGCAGTCCTTGCCGAGCTGATTCCGGCCGAGGCGATAGTCGTCGACGTTGGTTCGGGCGGTGGCTTTCCCGGTGTGCCGCTCGCATTGGCGCGACCCGACATCGAGGTGACCCTCCTGGAGCCCATGGCTCGGCGCATCCAGTGGCTGACGGAGGTAGTTGACGAGCTCGGCCTGACGAATGTCGTCGTTGTGCGCGGGCGTGCCGAGGAGAAGGCGATCCGGACCCGGCTCGGCGAGGCGGACATCGTGACTGCCCGAGCCGTTGCCCCGCTCGCTCGGCTTGCCGAGTGGTGCCTGCCTCTGGTGCGGGCCGGCGGACTGTTGTTGGCATTGAAGGGGGCCAGCGCAGCTGAAGAGGTTCAGCGCGATGCCTCCACGGTCAGGAAAGTCGGTGGAGAGAGCATCGACGTGGTGCAGTGCGGGGTTGACGTCGTCGAGACGCCAACCACGGTTGTAGTGATCGAAGCGGGGCCCAAGCCGAAGCGGACGCGGAGTCGTCGGCGCCGCCGCTAGAAGTCGCCAGGCACTCCCGTGTCGTGGTGAGCGCTGGGCGATGGTTGCTCGAGGACCGAACCGGTGGTAACCGGGCCGTCGAGGGCCGAATCCATTTGCGGCCTAAGCGTTGCTCGAGACCAATCGAAGCCGATTGGGCCTCCTGCAAGTCGTGGCCCGTCCGGCGACAACTCATATCCGGGGGTGACGAGTGGTGACGCGAGCGGCGCCGTTAGTGTCGTAATTCCCACCGTTCCCTGGGGATTCTCGTGCACACGAGGGTCAGACCGGAGCGCCGCTCAAAAATCGGCCACCTCCCATGCGACTATTGATTGCGATGGACGAGGAGCTGGGTCGAGGGAGCGATGGTGTGCCTACCCGTGACGAAGTGAGGGATGTTCCACGTGAAACCGTGCACGTACGCAGTGCGGCCGCGGTCCCGGTCCAGTCGGAGAGCCAAACCAATACAGCGAGCGCGGGAGCTATTGGTGCCGGGGAGGTGCTGCGCCCGGTGAATGGCACATTCGCCGACCACAGCGGAGACTCCCCCGCGTGGACTCCAATCGCCGAGGAAGCGTTCACCGCAGCGCGCGTGCTGCACCCTCAAGAAGCGCTCCCTCGGCCGAGCCGCCGTCGCATCATGACGGTTGCCAACCAGAAAGGTGGCGTCGGGAAGACCACCAGCACGGTCAACCTCGCCGCTGCGCTCGCCCTGCACGGGTTGAAGGTTCTGGTCATCGATCTGGACCCGCAGGGCAATGCGAGCACCGCGCTCGGTGTCGAGCACCGGTCCGGAACTCCGTCCGTCTACGAGGTCTTGATCGGTGAGATGTCCATCCTCGACGCCACGAAGACCTCCGACCAGTCCCCCAATCTGCTCTGTGTGCCGGCGACCATCGACCTGGCCGGTGCGGAAATCGAGCTTGTCAGCATGGTGGCGCGCGAGTCTCGGCTCAAGGAAGCCCTGACCGACGAGGTGCTGAACGAACTGGGCGTCGACTACGTCTTCATCGACTGCCCCCCTTCGCTGGGTCTGCTCACGGTCAACGCTCTCGTGGGCGCGCACGAGGTGTTGATCCCGATCCAGTGCGAGTACTACGCCCTCGAAGGGCTCGGGCAGCTGCTGAGCAACATCGAGCTCGTCCAGGCACACCTCAACCCGACCCTGTCGCTGACCACGATCTTGCTGACGATGTACGACGGCCGAACCAAACTGGCCGACCAGGTGGCCGAGGAGGTGCGGCAGCACTTTGGTGAGGTGGTTTTGCGTACGATCATCCCGCGCAGTGTCAAAGTGTCCGAAGCGCCTGGCTTCGGTCAGACGGTGCTGACGTATGACCCGGGCTCGCGTGGCTCGATGAGTTACCTCGATGCGGCTCGTGAACTGGCCGAGCGGGGTGCGAAGGAGAGTCGATGAGCGCGGAACGCAAGGGTGGTCTGGGACGCGGCCTAGCGGCCCTCATTCCCACCGGCCCGACAGACTCGGCGAAAGACGGAGCCGCCGCGGCCAAGATCAAGCGGGACGCGGACTGGTTCAGTGCCAACGGTGCGGTGCAAGCCAAGGCCGGTGTAGCGGGCGGTGAGGTCGCCGGCGCGGTCTACCGCGAGGTACCGGTCGAGTCGGTGACCCCGAACCCGCGCCAGCCGCGGCAGGTGTTCGACGAAACAGCGCTGGCGGAGCTGGAGCATTCCATTCGCGAGTTCGGCTTGATGCAGCCGATCGTGGTGCGCCAGCTTCCCGACGACAAGTTCGAGCTCGTCATGGGCGAACGCCGGCTGCGGGCCGCACAGCGTGCGGGCCTGGAGAAGATCCCGGCGATCGTGCGGCAGACGTCCGACGACGCGATGCTGCGGGATGCGTTGCTGGAGAACATTCACCGGGTGCAGCTGAATCCCCTCGAGGAAGCTGCCGCCTACCAGCAGCTGCTCGAAGAATTCAACGTCACGCACGACGAGCTCGCCAATCGGCTCGGTCGCAGCCGTCCGGTCATCACCAACACCATCCGGCTCCTGCGCCTTCCCTTGCCTGTGCAGCGCCGGGTCGCGGCCGGTGTGCTTTCCGCGGGCCACGCCCGTGCCCTACTGGCGCTGGATGACCCGGCGAAGCAGGAGGACTTGGCGGCGCGCATCGTGGCCGAGGGTCTCTCGGTGCGGGCGACCGAGGAAGCGGTGACGTTGGCCCGCAGCGAGAAGCCGGCGAAGCCGAAGGCCAAGCCGCGCAAGCCACTGCATGCGCCGGGGTTGCAGGAGCTCGCTGAACGCATGTCGGACAAGTTCGACACGCGCGTGAAAGTGGATCTCGGCAAGCGCAAGGGCCGCATCGTCGTCGAGTTCGGGTCGATCGACGACCTCGAACGCATCGTCGGACTGATGAATCTCAAGGACGAATGACACGCGTGTCATTTCGTCACGTGACGGTCGAAAATCATACCTCGTTCCGGCGCTTGACGGCTCGCTCGATCAGTTCTGCGTAGATCTGACCGAGCGAGCTTCCGGCCGCCTCCACTGCCATGGGAACGGTGGACGTCTCGGTGAGGCCGGGCGAGAGGTTCACTTCGAGGAACTGCACCGTGCCGTCCTCTTGCACGACGGCATCAGTACGCGAGACGTCTCGGAGCCCGAGCCGTTGGTGGGCCGCTACGGCGAGTTCGCCGACGGCCGCGGCCGTCTCCGGGCTGAGCCGCGCGGGCGTGAAGAAGTCGGTCAGGCCTGCCGTGTAGCGGGCGGTGTAGTCGTAGATGCTGTGCTCCGGAACGATCTCCACTGCGGGTAGGGCCTCAGGCTTTCCCTCGTGCTCCACGACGGTGACCGCCACTTCGGTGCCTTCGATGTAGCGTTCCGCCAGCACGGTCTCGCCGTAGGCGAAGCACCCGACCATCGCGGCGGGAAGCTCGGAGGCGTCGCGGACCACCTGGGCGCCGAGGGCGGAACCTCCCTGGTCCGGTTTGATGATCAAGGGCAGGCCGAGCCGGTCCACGATGGCGTCGAGTACGGCTTGCGCCCCGAGTTCGCGGAAGGTGCTGTGCGGCAGCACGACCCAGTCCGGTGTGTGATAGCCGGCCTGGCGCAGCTCTGCTTTGGCGATCGGCTTGTCCCAGGCACGTCGGCAGGCTTGTGCTGTGGTTCCTACGTAAGGCACATCGAGCAGTTCCAGAACGGCTTGTACTGACCCGTTCTCCCCTTCTCCGCCGTGCAGGGCGACGACGACAGCGTCCGGGCGTTGTTCACGCAGACGAGAGATGAGTTCCGCGTCGGTGTCCCACTCCTCGACGTGGATGCCTTCGGCCTTCAGCGCGGCCGACAGTCGCCTGCCCGACCTGAGCGAGACGTCTCGCTCGTGCGAGAGACCCCCGGCGAGCACGGCCACAGTACGGTCAGCCATCAGGCCAACTCCCCTCTCGTCGCAAAATGTCCACAGTGGACCAAAGATCGGTGAAGCAGCAGGTCAGGCGGTGTCCGGTCCGGGTGTTTGGGGTCCGGACACGGGCCGCCGCTGCACTGTGCCGAAGGTCCGGAGGAGGTCCATCTCGGACTCGAGCACTGCGGCAAGCCTACGCACGCCTTCCTTGATGCGTTCCGGGGTCGGGTAGCAGTACGACAAGCGCATCTGCCGCGACCCGAGGCCGTCGGAGTAGAAGCCGGTGCCGGAGGCGTAGGCGACGCGGGCGGTCACCGCGCGCGGCAGCATGGCTTTCGTGTCGATCCCTTCCGGCACGGTCACCCACACGTAGAAGCCGCCGTCCGGCATGGTCCACGTGCACCCCGGCGGCATGTGCTGCTTCAGCGCCGTCAGGATCGCGTCACGGCGTTCGCGATAGCTTTCCCGGAACTTCTTGATCTGGCCCTTCCAGTCGTGCGTGGCGAGGTAGCGGCTGACGATCAGCTGGTTCAGTGTCGGCGGGCACAGCGTGGCCGACTCGGCGGCCAGTACCAGCTTTTCGCGGATCGCGTGGGGAGCCAGGACCCAGCCGACGCGCAGTCCCGAGGCGAAAGTCTTGGAGAACGAGCCGAGATAGACCACGTTGTCCGGGTCGAGCGACCGCAGTGCCGGGTAGGTCTGGCCGTCGAAGCCGAGCAGGCCGTACGGGTTGTCC
The DNA here is from genome assembly GCF_000427825.1 of Thermocrispum municipale DSM 44069. Classification (GTDB taxonomy): domain Bacteria; phylum Actinomycetota; class Actinomycetes; order Mycobacteriales; family Pseudonocardiaceae; genus Thermocrispum; species Thermocrispum municipale. The sequence continues at coordinate 339,090 of NZ_KE386593.1, forward strand.
TCGACGATCAGGACGCCGTGTTTGCGGCAGATCTCGACGATCCGGGATCTGCGCTCGTTCGACAGGGTCACGCCGGCGGGGTTGTGGAAGTTCGGGATCGTGTACAGCAGCTTGGCCGGTCGTCCTTGCGAGGCCACGGACGTCAGGGCTTCTTCCAGCAGTTCGGGCACGAGGCCGTCGTCGTCCATCGCGACGTGTACGACTCGCGCCTGGTATGCGGAGAAGGAGCCGAGCGCGCCGACGTATGACGGTCCCTCGGCGATGACCGTGTCACCGGGGTCGCAGAACAGGCGCGTGATCATGTCCAGGCCCATCTGGGAGCCGACCGTCACGACGACGTCGTCCGGGTGAGCCTTGATGCCCTCGAGGGCCATGACTTCGCAGATCTGCTCGCGCAGTTGCGGCACGCCGTGCGCCGAGCCGTACTGCAGGGCGACCAGTCCGTCCTCGGCGATCAGTTCCTGTACCTGCTTGGCCAGCGAGTCCAGCGGAAGCGCCGCGAGGTTGGGCATGCCGCCGGCGAGCGAGACCACTTCGGGTCGGCTGGCTACCGCGAACAACGCTCGAATCTCCGAGGCGGTCATGCCTTCGGTGCGCGCGGCGTACCGCGTCAGGTGCGGGTCGAGGTTGTGGCGGGCTGGATCGCCGGCCCCGGGCGGTTGCAGTGCCATGGTCTGTCGAGTGTAAACGCCGACTTCGCAGAGCCATGACCGTTACGTCCCATGTCACATCACGGTGCGCGGGCTACCCCGGGGTGGTCAGGCTGCTCGTGGTGCGCCTATCCTCGATGTCGTTGGGCCATTCGAGCGATCTGCCCCGAGTCGGTCCGTTCTTTGCGTGGGGGTCGCACACCGTATTGGGAGGTCACGTGTCGCGGCAGGTCGTAGGCGTCACGCTCGACAACCTGGAAGACCTTCCCCGGCATTGTCGGAAGTGCGTGTACTGGGAGGTCGCTCCCCACCTCCGCGGCCAGGTCGAGGAGTTCGGCGAGACCGAGCTCGAGAAGGAAGCGTGGGTGTCCAGCGTCTTGCTCGAGTGGGGGTCGTGTGGCCGGTTGCTGTACAGCAACAAGCTGCCCGTCGGGTTTGTTCTGTATGCTCCGCCGACTGTCGTGCCACGAGCCGGCGCGTTTCCTACGTCGCCGGCAAGTCCTGACGCAGTGCTGCTGACCGCGTTTCACGTGCAACCAGAGTTCCGCGGTGGCGGTATCGGCCGGGCGTTGGTGCAAGAGGTGGCGAAGGATCTCACGCGGCGTGGGGTGCGGGCCATCGAGGCGTTCGGTGATGCGCAGCCTGAGTCGCGGGCGGAAGGTGAGCATCACTGTGTTGTTCCGGCGGGGTTCTTGACGCGGGTCGGGTTCAAGACGGTGCGGCCGCATCCGCGGTGGCCGCGGCTTCGATTGGAGCTGCGGGCGGGGATCCTGTGGAAAGAAGATGTGGAATCCGCGTTGGAGCAGTTGCTCGGTCAGGTGTCGGTTTCCACGGCCGGGTCCAGCGGTTTTGCTCGATCTTGAGATCTGCATCACAGCAGCTCAGCGGCTTGGACGGCGGTCCGATTCCTGAGTTATCCACAGCTTGGGGAGTTATCCACAGATTGGTGGACTGGCCGTTTGAGGGCCATTTTCCGCGTTAGGCTCGAGACGGGGTCGCCCCCCCAGGGAGGGTGGGGGCTGCGTTGGGGGCTGCGTTGGGGGATGCACGCTGAAGTGCGCGCGTTACTGCTTGGTGAGCTCGTGCGCGAGTACGTCCGCGAAGGTGAACGTGCCGGTGGGCTGGTCGTTCTCCCCGAGCAAGTACAGCCGCTTCACGGCCACGAGAATGCCCTCGGCGACGATGTCCCGGAACGCAGGGTCGGACAGGCGCAGCCGATCCCTCTCGTTCGTCAGGTAGCCGATTTCGACGCGCACCGCCGGGCAGCGCGTCAGCCGCAGAATCTCCCACGTCTTCGGGTGCGCTCGGCAATCCTTGAACCCCGTGCGGGCCACCAGTTCACGCTGGATGTAGCCCGCCAGCAGCTCGCCGACCGTGGACGTCGTGCCGTTGCCGGTCCCGAAGTGGAACGTCGCCACTCCCTGGGCCTCCGGTGAGCTGTTCTTGTCGCTGTGCAACGACAGGAACAGGTCCGCCCCAGCGTCGTTGGCGAAGCGGGCGCGCTCGGCCTCCGTCGGGCTGTGGTGCGGGCCGCGAGAGATCAATGCCTCCATGCCCGTCGCCTTCATCCGGCCCTCGAGCCGACGCGCCAGATCCCACGCGATGTCGGCCTCTCGGACGCCTGCTACCTCGACGCCGGGGTCGTCGCCGCCGTGGCCGGGGTCGATGACGATGCGCTTGCCCCGCAGCCGTGGGCCGGATTGGCGCACCTTCTCCTGCTCGCGTAGCAGAACGGGACGGCCACCCCGCGCCCGCGGAGACAGCTGACTCAACGCGCGCACCGTGGCCGCGCCGCAGATGCCGTCGGGCACCAGGCCGTAGTCGCGCTGGAAGTTCCGCAGCGCCCGCTCGGTCACCTGGCCGAAGATGCCGTCCGGGCGGCCTGCGTCGTAGCCGAGCTCGGTCAGCCGCTCCTGCAGGGTGAACACGTCGTCGCCGTGTACCGGGGCCGACATCAAGTACGCCAGCGGCCTGCTGCCGAGGTGATAGCTCGCGCCGCGGAGGGTTCGATACGTCGCCGGGCCCACCACGCCGTCGGTGATCAGCCCACGTTGCTGCTGGAACGTGCGCACCGCGTGCTCGACGGCATGATCGAAAACATCGTTCGCCGCGCCATCGTCGGCGAGCAGACCCTGCATCGACAGCAGCGATCTGACCTCAGCGACATCCGGCCCGCGATCACCGCGGCGGAGTACTCGCATGCACTCCTCGCACTTGTCTCGTACTTGACTCAACCGCCAGCATCACCCGGCGCAGGAATCCCCGGGTGTTGATGCCCCGGGGATTCCATTGTGCCTTGTGAACTGTCAGTAGGCGCGGAGGGTGGGTGGAGTCGGCTCGACCTGCCGTCCTCCGCTCGGGGACTCGCAACACGCAGTGACATGGGCGAGTCCCGGTGAATCAGCCGATGACGTCGGAGAGGTCCTGCAGCAGTGCCGGCTTCGGCTTCGCGCCCACGATCTGCTTCACCGGCTGCCCATCCTTGAACAGGATCAGCGTCGGGATCGACATGACCTGGTAGTCACGCGCCGTCGACGGGTTGGCGTCGGTGTCCAGCTTCGCGATCGTCAGCTTGTCGGAGTGCTCTGCGGCGATCTCCTCCAGCACGGGCGCGATCATCTTGCACGGACCGCACCAGTCGGCCCAGAAGTCCACCAGCACGGGCTTGTCGCTGCCCAGCACCTTGTCCTTGAACGTCGCGTCGGTCACCTCGACGGTCGATCCGGCCATCTCATCTCCTTGATTGTTTTACGTGAAACGTTGCGGCTTTGTCGGAGCGGTCAGGAAGTGGAGCCGTACCCACCACCGACCAGTTCCGCGGCCTGTTGTGCCGCGGCCTCCCCGTGCTCGGCCAGCCACCGCTCGGCGTCGATGGCTGCGGTGCAGCCCGACCCGGCGGCCGTGATCGCCTGCCGATACGTGTGGTCGACGAGGTCACCACACGCGAACACGCCATCGAGATTGGTGTAGCTGCTCCGACCCTTGGTCACCACGTAGCCCTGGTCGTCCAGGTCGACCTGACCGCGGACCAGCTCGCTGCGCGGGTCATGACCGATCGCGACGAAGAAGCCGGACACGTCCAGCTTCGACTCCTCGCCGGTGACCGTGTCCTTCAGCTTCAGCCCGGACACCTTGCCGTCACCCAACACCTCGGTGACCTGGGCGTTCGTCTTCCACTTGATCTTGTCGTTCGCGCGCGCCCGCTCGAGCATGATCTTCGAGGCGCGGAACTCGTCACGGCGGTGCACGACGGTCACGCTGCGGGCGAACTTGGTGAGGAACGTCGCCTCCTCCATCGCCGAGTCGCCACCGCCGACGACCGCGATGTCCTGGTCCCGGAAGAAGAAGCCGTCACAGGTGGCACACGACGAGACGCCGCGGCCGAGCAGCTCCTGCTCACCCGGCACGTACAGATACCGCGGAGCAGCACCCATCGCGAGAATGATCGCCTTGGCGGCGTAACGCTCGCCGTTCACCGTCGCGTACTTGATGTCGCCGGTGAGTTCGAGCTCCTCGACGTCCTCGGCCCGCAGCTCGGCACCGAACCGCTCGGCCTGCGCACGCATCTGCTGCATCAGGTCCGGACCCATGATGCCGTCGCTGAAGCCTGGGTAGTTCTCGACGTCGGTGGTGGTCATCAGGGCACCGCCGAACTGCGAACCCTCGAACACCAGGGGCTCGAGCTGCGCCCGCGCCGCGTACAAGGCGGCGGTGTACCCAGCGGGCCCCGAACCCACGATGATCAGGTTGCGAACCTGTTCCGATGCCACACGAACCTCCGCTCGACCGCTCGCCGTCACGCCAGCCGGCCTGTCGTTACCTATCCACCTCAACACGATCGTAGGCGGCGGTGTTCCCGCGCCGAGGGCGGCGCGCGCCACACCCACGCCAAAGCCTCCCGTTCGCGTGGCCGGCGCGGCCACTGGTGCAAGGCGGAGTGGGAAAGCATAGTGGGGCCGCGCAGCACGAGGGCAGGGCACACGGCACGGGGAACACCTGGCGCGCAGCTGGGCGACGCAGTCTGAAGACCAGGCCGGAAACGTGGCCGGGTCGGCGCCGCACGCGGAGATACCTGGTGCGGAGCCGGCGACTCCGGGAAGACCTGGTGTGGACCACGCGGACGTGGCGGCACGAACAGCGGAAGTGGCCGGGGAGGGATCGGGCACAACCGCACCGAAGGTGCAGACACCGACGGGGACGCAACGCACGCGGCGTCAGGGCCCGGACTGGCAGGAGCAGACCGCGATCAGCGGCCGAACTCCTTGTCCAGATAGACCGTCCCCGGGTTGTCCCCGCTGCAGTCGGGCGAGACAGCCACGATCCGGTACCGCGCGAGCTCCCCGGTGGTCAGCACGACGATGACCGCATCGTTGCCCTCGACCTTGCCCGGTTTGACCCCCACGGGTTGCCCCTGCACAGGGATGTCGTTCGCCTGCAGGCACGCTTCGAGACGCTCGCGGTCCCCGAGCGGGCCGTAATCCTGCACGCCCTGGATATCACCGAACGCGGCGGCCGGATTGCCCGGATCGACCACCACACCGGGGGGCGCGGCGTCGCCGGGGGCCTCCTGTGCGGGAGGCTGCGCACCCTGGTCGGCCAGCGGCGTGCCAGGTGTCGTGGTGCCAGGACTGAGCAACGCGACCGCCGCCACCGCTGCCGCCGCGGTCAGCAAGCCGGCACTCCAGCCCATGACCCTGTTGCGTCGCCGCCGCGCCGCCGCCAGGTCCAACACCGGCGCGACGTGTTCCTGCGAGGTCGCTTCACTGCTCTGCTGAGCCCCGCCCGCACGGGCCGCTTCGGCCGACAACGCCGCGTCGATGCGGGCGGCAACCTCGGCGGGCATCGGCGGCGCGGGAGCCTGCGCCAGGCCGGCCAAGTCCTCCTTCGTCCGGTCCAGCGCGGCCAACACGGCCATCGCCTCCGGGTCCTGGCGGACTTGTGGCCACAGCTGCTCGGCCTGCGCTTCGTCGACGGCGCCAGCGTGCAGGTCGGCTAGCAGATCGACAGACCACGGCGGACCCATCGGCCCCCCTGGCTTGCCCATCTCGGTCATCGTCCCTCCCTATCGCGTGGCGCGTCTGCTCGTCCGCCACGTGCAGTGCCGGACGTGGCACCGCGATTGCTATCGGAAATTGGGACGTTCGCATTTGCATCGGGGTTCCGCAGATGCCCGAGAACCTTTGCCAGTTTCGCGCGACCTCGAGCACACCTGCTCTTCACCGTGCCTTCGGCGATACCGAGCATCGAAGCCGTCTCCGACACCGAGTAGCCCTCCACGTCGACCAACACGATCGGCGCCCGCTGCTCGTCGGGGAGCTGGCGCAGGGCTTCGTCGATCAACATCCGGGTCTCGCGCTGACCCATCGAGTCACCTGGCGCGGCAGGCTCGCGATACTCGTCCGTCTCCGGCAACGGCACGGTAGGGCGGGCCTGACGCTTGCGGATGCGGTCCAGGCACGCGTTCACCACGATGCGGTGCAACCACGTGCTGACCTGCGACTCCGCTCGGAACTTGGCCGCCGCCCGGTAAGCCGAGATGAACGCATCCTGCAATGCGTCCGCGGCTTCTTCCTGATCGCGCATCGTGCGCAAGGCGACCGCCCACATCCGGTCCCGATGGCGCCGGACGATCTCGCTGAACGCGTGCGGATCCCCTGCCGCATGCGCGCGAATGAGGTCCTCATCCGTAGGTGCTGCTGCGGTCACCCGGGTGAGCCTACCGGGCCGCCTCTACTCCGTGTACGCATCGTCCGGCCGGGCAAGCCGCGCGAATTGTGGCTTCCACCAGGGCCGTGCGACGCATCGGCCGGCCACGGCGGCGCGGGAACACAAGGTCGAATGCACCAGCCACGGCCGGCAGGACCTCAAGGCCGACGGCGTCGGCCACGACGAGAAGGCACGTTCGGCCCCGAGGCCAGCTTGAACACCAGGCGGTGCGGAGCCAGCCGCCGGTCAGAGGCGAGTTCGCGGGCCTAAGGCTGCGCGGCCGGGTAGAACTTCAGCTCCCCGATGCTGGTGGCGAACTCGCCCTCCGTGCCGCCGAGCTGCGTGATCCACACGATCACGTGCTGCGCCTTCGTCGGCTTCGGCAGCGTCAACTCGACCTTGTCGCCGGTCAACTCGGTCTCCTTGACCACCACCCGGGCATCGTCGAGGAACGGATTCGGGCTGTCCGCCACCCGGACCTCGACCTTCGTGCCCTCGGTCGCGCCGTGCACCGTCACCTTCGCCAGGTCGATCGGCTTGTCGAACGACGCCGACAACCCCACACCGGACTTCAGTGCGGGCAGCTGCTGTTTGTAGACATCCGTCTTCCACAACGTCGACGGATCACCGTCGATCGCCTTCGGCGCCCGGTCGACCGAGTCCCCGGTGCCCTCCGGGTTGTACACCTGGATCTGCGCAGGTGTGACCGCGTCGTTGGTCGTGCTCGCCGGTTTCTTCTTCCCTGGTTGCTTCGCTCCCTCGGCCACGTTCACCTCGGGCCCGGTGGCGCCTTCGTCGGTCTCGAAGAAGCTGATCAGTGACAACCCGACCCACGCGAGGATCGCCACGGTGGCCACCACCAGCAGCGTGACGCCGAGCGCGACCTTCTTCCGCTGCGACGGGTCGTTGGTCGGACGCTGCGTGGTCCAGATCGCGCCGTCCGGGTCCTGGTTGGCGTCCGGGGGAAGCTGGCCGCTCTGGATCAACTCCTCCCGCTCGGCCGCCTCCGCCGCCTGCCGCAGCACCCGCAGGAACGCGGCACTGGTGCGAATGCCGCCCTCACCACCGTCGGCCAACGTGTGCGAGGCCAACGCGGACAACTCCTGCGGCACCCACGGGCTGATCGACCGCGGCGGCACGATGCGGCCGTTCGGCCCCTGCGGCGCGGGCTGCATCACGCCCGGCCCGCCCGGCAACGGCCACCGGCCGGTCAGCAACAGATACAGCAGCCCGCCGAGAGCCTTGACGTCGTCCCGCAGCGTGGCGTTCGGCAACGGTCCGGGGAACGCCAGCCGCAGCACCCCGTCCTGCGACACCCGGATGCGCTGCGGATGATCGATACCCAGCACCAGCCCGTGGTTGTGCGCCTGCTCGACCGCGTCCACCAGCGGCTCCAGCATGCGACACGCGGCCGCCGGGGTCACCGGGCCGTCGGCGATCACGTCGATCAGATCGGTGCCCTTGCTCCACTCCGACACCACGATGCCCAGCAGCCCCTCACCGGCGGAGATCCCGCTGCCGAGGCTGAGCACGTCCAGCACCCGGGCCACCGACGGGTGGTTGAACTGTGCGGCGTGCGCGGCTCGCTCGAGCGTGCGCCGCGCCGCGCGGGCGGCCTCCGGATCGGCCGCGTCACCGACCAGCAGGGTCAGCGCGACGTCGCGGCGGAGCTGACCATCGCGGGCCCGCCACAGGTGGGCACCCGAGCGCTGGTCGACGCCAAGCTGGGCAAGAAGGCGGTAACGGCCGTCACCGACGACACCCCCGGGCGCCAGCGAGCCGCCCCGGGTCCGAATGCTCGTCACCGGCGCTGCCTCCGCCTGCTCGGTCCGCCTGTTCACCCTCGCCGCCTACCTCCCACAAGCCTGCCAACATTCATTTTCCATCGACATTACCCAGAACGCGACGGTCTTCAGTCGGTAGACGCGTGACGGCGGTCCCGGGGTTGTCCGCCCGTGCTCGCGGCTACATCACTTCAGCAGCTTGTTGCGCAACGCGTTGAGCCGCGTCGTGATCGGCTTCAACTCGTCCACCTTCAACACGGCGAGCATGGCGATGGTCACGCCGAAGCCGACGATCGACTGCACGATCAGCTTCAGCCACGCGCCGAGCGCCGGAGGCAGTGAATCCGGGATCAGCCACCCGACCCCCACCGCGGCCAGCGCCCCGATGGCACTGGCGAACAGCGTGAACAGGATGACGCCCAGCACGCGCTTGCTGCGCAGATTGCCCAGCCGCACCCACAACCACACCTGGCCGAGCACGGCGCCGACCAGGAAGGTCAGCGAGTTGACCAGCATCGCGCCGAGCACGATCTGATGGCTGTCCAGCAACACCGGGCACAGGTACAGCAGCGGCACCTTCACCGCGGTCATCACCAGCATGATCAGCGTCGGGGTGCGCGCGTCCTTCATCGCGTAGAACACCCGCAGCTGCAGCATGACCAGCGCGTACGGCAGCAGGCCGAACGCGCCGATGCCCAGTGCCTCACCGAGCCGCTCGGCCCCGCTACCTGCGCCGCCCTTGCCGAGCGAGAACAGCGCGACACCGATCGAGCTGCCCACGACCGTCATCACCGCGGCGATCGGCAGCAGCGCCACCGTCGAGATCCGCGACGCGTACGACAGGTCGCTGATCAACTTCTTGGTGTTCCCGTCGGCGGCCGCGCGCGACATCCGCGGCATGATCGCCGTCAGTAGCGAGACACCGATGACGCCGTACGGCAGTTGGAACAGCAGCCACGCGTTGTAGTACGCGGTCATGCCACCCGCGTCACCGGCAGTCAGCACGCGCGTGGTGACCACATACCCGACCTGGCTCACCGCGACGTAGGCGACGATCCACATCGCCAGCCCACCGAACTCGCGCATCCGGTGGTCGATGCCCCAGTTCCACTTCGGCCGGAACCCGGTACGCAGCAGCGGCGGCACCAGCATCGCCGCCTGCGCCACGATGCCCAGCGTCACGCCGACGCCCAGCACCAGCAGCTTGATGTCGCCCATCCGGACCGGATCGAGCGAGATCTCCCCCGGCACGACGGCGAACACCAGGATCGTGGCCATCACCACGAGGTTGTTCACCACCGGGGCCCACGCCGGCGGCCCGAAGATCTGTTTGGCGTTCAGCACCGCCATGAGCAGCGCGAACACGCCGTAGAACAGGATCTGCGGCAGCAGCAGGTAGGCGAACGCGGTGGTCAGCTCCGGGTTGGCCTGATTGGTCGAGCTGTCCACGTACAACGACGTGAACAGCGGTGCGGCCAGTACCGCGACCACGGTGGCGCCACCGAGCAGAGTCAGCGCCACCGTCAGCAAGCGCTGGGTATAAGCTTCCCCGCCATCCGGGTCGTCCTGCGCGCGCACCAGCAACGGGACGACGATGCTGGCGAGCACGCCACCGAGCAACAGCTCGTAGACGATGTTCGGCAGCGTGTTGGCCACGTTGAACGAGTCGTTGACCACGCCGATGCCGACCACCCAGACCAGCATGATCTTCCACAGGAACCCGGTGATGCGGCTGATCAGCGACGCGATCGCGATCTTGCCGGTGGACCGGGCGAGCGACGGCTCCTTGTCGACCGCCGCGATCAGGCCGGTCTCCGGGCCCGCGTCGACCGAGCGGATGAAGCCGGTCTGGCTGGCCGCACTGATGCGCGGCAGCATCGTGGTCAGCTCTTCGAACGGCCGCAGCTGATCCGGATCGGCCGTCGGCCAGCTCGGGCCCGCGGCCATGCGTTGCGTCCGCTGGGCCTGCGGCTGCTGGCGGGGACGACCCCCCGGTGGCACGGGCGCGCCGCGCCGAACCGGACGTCGGGGCGGCGGCTGACCGGGCGGAGGCTGCCTGCGAGGTTCTGGCCGACCGCCACGCGGCGGAAGCTGCCCGGACATCGGCGGGTTGACCGGTGGTGGACCGCCCCTCGGCTCACGCCGCGGCGGTTGCTGTCCACCACGCACCCGGGGCGGTGGTTCGCCCTGGCCGGGACGTGGTGCGACCGGCCTGCCGTCCCGCCTGGTCACCGGTGGTGGCGGCGGTTCTGCGGAACGCCGGTAGCGCGGCTCACGCGGTTCGCGCGGCGGCTGCTGACGCGGCGGTTGACCACCTGGTGGCGGCCGCGAGTGCCGGGGCGGCGGTGGATTCACTCGATCGACTCGTCCTCGTTCGGGTATGTCGTCTACCCGCGGGCCGCGCCGTTGGAACGCAGCCGCCGGTAGATGCGGCGACCAGCCAACAACAGTAGCGCGCCGGCCGCCGTCGCGGTCACGATAACCGTGATGACACCGTATTCGGTGGACGTCAGTTCGTACCGTGCCGGTTCACCGAGCTGGGTGCCACCTGGCGTCGACAACGACACATCCACGGTAAAACGTCCGGCCCGCAGCACCTCGGCGGGGATCTTCAGATTGCGCGACCGGCCGGCGGGCACCTCCACCGGAGAAGGCTGTGACAAGCGCAAACCCGAGCTCGCGGTGAGCTGCACGCGCACTGTGACCTGGACCGGCAGCCGGTTGGTCACCGACACCGGGATCGGCGAGGCCCCCGAGGCCAGCGCGATCGTCCGCCCGGGATCGGAGATGCGCACCCCGTGCTGCACGCTCTGCAGCTGGAACTGGGCGGCCTTCAACGCCCTGGTGCGACCGCCCGCGATCCCGCGGAAGTCCACCGAAGCCGCGCGCAGCAACCCCTCACGCAGCGGCGCGAGGATCGCCTGCGGGTCGACCTGGCTGGTCGGGTCCTCCTCCATCGCGCGCGCCAGGTCGGTGATCTCGCCGTCCAGCCTGCCGATGCCACTGATGATGCGGGACGGGACGTGGCCCCCCACCGCCTCCAGGCGCAACCGGGCTTCGCCGCTCGGGTCGGCTTCGCCGAGCGTGGCCAGGCTGATCGGCTGAACGACCTCGCTGTCGGCGAGCTCGTTCAACGTCTGCAGCGTCCATTCGAACTCGTCCGGGGTGGCGTTCCAGTCCCGTGGTGGCGCGAGCAGCAGCGGTCCGCCCTGGCCCTGCGCGGCTTTGAACAACACGGTGGCCACCGCGTTCTGCGCAGCGATCGTGCGGTCGTCCGCGGCGACGGTGGCCGGGTAGCCGAGGCTCGTGCTGGCCGATTCCGGCGTGAGTGACAGGGCGGCGGTCGAGTCGTACGGCAACACCCGCAGCTCACTGTCGGGCACCCTGCGGGGCAGGGCGGGCGCCTCGCGGTCGTCCAGCCCGTTCGCGTTGCCGACGACCAGCTGCTGGTCCGCCTCGGTCAGCACCTCGGCGGCTTGATCGTCCAGGTCGCCGGTCGTCCACAGCGCTCCGGGCAGCGGGTCCACGTTCAGCACCTCGGACAACACCGAGCTGCGGTTCACCGCCGCGGTGGCCAGCCGCGGCGAGCGACCGGCCAACGCAGCCAGGTCCGCGCCGGCGAACGGCGTCGCCACCACGCACTCGTCGGCAACCAGTTCCCGCAGTGCGGACAACCACGCCTTGGCGTCCTCGGCGCCTTCCCCGCGTGCCGTGCCGTCCTCGGTGCGGACCCGGTAGCCCTCGGTCATGGCCTGCACGGTCGCGATCAGATCAGGGTCGATGCCGTAACACACCCCGTCGCCGATGCCTTGCGTCTTCGCCTGCTGCGCCGCGGCCACCAGGGAATGCAACCGGCCGCCCGGGCGCAGCTCGCCACGCAACGCGTCGTCGATCAACACCAGCGAGCGGTCGAACTGGTGAGAAGCAACGCGCGGACGGGCGGCGATCGGCCACACCACGCTTAGTTGCAGCGGTTGATCCGGCACCGACGACGACTGGCCGCCGGGTGCCGACCGCACCGGGAGCAGTATGTTCACCGCGGCCAACCGGGCCTCGGCGCCGCCGTCCGGCGTGCCGTTGATGTTCACCAGCAGCGGATAGACACCGGGCTCGAGGAACACCACACCGTTCGGCACACCCGGTTGCAGGGGCGCGACCAGCGTGAACTCTTTCGACTCCCCCGGCTGCAAGTCGTCGCTGATCGGCTGGAACGGGGTCGACTGAGCGTCCACCGGAGCGATGCCGCGCAACGCCTTGCGCAACTGCTGTTCGGTCTCCTGGCGGGTACCGAACTGCAGCCGCGCGGCCAAACCGCGCACCGGGACCTTGGCGATGTTGCGCACCCGCACGGTGATGGCCAACGTGGTGTCGGACTCGGTCACGATCCGCGGGCTCATCGCCTTCACGTCCACCCGCAGCATCGGCTGCTGCGCGGGCAGTTGCTGTTGCTGGGCCGCGGCCGGGAAGCCGCACAGCGTGCTCAGCAGGACGAACAACGCGGCGACGGCGGCGGCTGCTGCTCTCACGCGTTCAGTCACCGGCTTCATCGGACGAACCTGGGGACAAGCGGGCCCGGGCGGCATCGATCAGGTCCAACGCCTTGCCTGCGAGTTCGCGCTCGTCGGCGTAGGCGAGCTTGCGCTGCAGATCGCCGAACGGAACCCACGCGACCTCGGTCACCTCGACGTCGTCGTCGCACAGCTCACCGCCGACCGCGGCCAGCAGGAAGTGGTGCACCGTCTTGTGCACGCGCTTGCGCTCGGCGACGAACCAGTAGTCGATGGTGCCGAGTGGCATGAGCACCTCAGCGGAAATGCCGGTCTCCTCCTTCACCTCACGCACGGCCGTCTGCTCCGGCGTCTCGCCGTCCTCGATGTGGCCCTTGGGCAGTGACCACAGCAGTGTGCCGGACCGGTCCAGGCGGCCGATCAGGACCGCACATTCTCGCTCCGGATCGATCGCGAGACCGCCTGCCGAGGTCTCGTTGACCGTGGTGAGTTTGCTGCCGCGGCGCCGCCTGCGGGTACGACCGGCCGCGCGTCGACGCCGGCGTCCCTTCCGGCCTTGGGGACGGCCTTGTGGTGCGTCGCCATCAGGGTTGCTGCCGGCCGACGAAGGCATATCGCGATGCTAGCCGTAACGCGCGTCCCGGTAGGCTCGTCCTCTGTGTCCGATGCCGCCAAGCGCAACGCCGTCGCCGAGCTGATGCGCATCTCCCCGGTCGCCGACGAGCTGGCCGCGCGATTCGCCGCGGGCGGCCACCAGTTGTTCTTGGTCGGCGGCAGTGTGCGGGACGCCCTGCTCGGCAGGTTGTCGACCGACCTGGACTTCACCACCGACGCGCGGCCGCAGAAGGTGCTCGAGCTGGTCGCGGGCTGGGCCGACGCGGTGTGGGACACCGGCATCGACTTCGGCACGGTGGGGATCCGGCGCGGCGACAAGCAGTTGGAAATCACCACGTTCCGGTCCGACACCTACGACCGCGTCAGCCGCAACCCGCAGGTCGAGTTCGGCTCGACCATCGAGGGCGATCTGCTGCGCCGCGACTTCACCGTCAACGCGATGGCCATCGACCTGACCTCGAAGCGGTTCGTCGACCCGTTCGACGGGATGGCCGCGCTGCAGGCGAAGGTGCTGGACACCCCCGCGCCGCCGGAGGAGTCCTTCGCCGACGACCCGCTGCGCATGCTGCGTGCGGCCCGGTTCACCTCCCAGCTGGGCTTCCAGGCGTCGCCGCGCGTGGTGGAGGCGATGACCGCGATGGCCGGTGAGCTGGAGCGCATCACCGCCGAGCGAGTGCAGGCCGAGCTGAGCAAGCTGCTGCTGGGCCGTGACCCGCGCGCGGGCATCGAGCTGATGGTGGAGACCGGGCTGGCCGACGTAGTGCTGCCGGAGGTGCCCGGCATGCAGCTGGCCATCGACGAGCACCACCAGCACAAGGACGTCTACCGGCACTCGTTGACCGTGCTGGAGCAGGCCATCGAGCTGGAGACCAAGCACGAGCCGACGTTCGAGCCGGACCTGGTGCTGCGGCTGGCCGCGCTGTTGCACGACATCGGCAAGCCGGCCACCCGCCGGTTCGAGCCGGGCGGCGGGGTGTCGTTCCACCACCACGAGGTGGTCGGCGCGAAGATGACCCGCAAGCGGCTGCGCGCGCTGAAATACCCGAAGGACGTGGTGGAGGACGTCTCCCGGCTGGTGTACCTGCACCTGCGGTTCCACGGCTACGGCAAGGGCCAGTGGACGGACTCGGCCGTGCGGCGCTACGTCAACGACGCGGGCCACCTGCTGACTCGGCTGCACAAGCTGGTGCGGGCCGACTGTACGACGCGCAACAAGCGCAAGGCGGTCGCGCTGCAGCGCAGCTACGACGACCTGGAGCGGCGCATCGCGCGGATCGCCGCCGAGGAGGACCTGGCCCGCATCCGGCCCGACCTGGACGGCAACGAGATCATGCAGATCCTGGGCATCCCGCCCGGGCCGCTGGTGGGCAAGGCGTGGCGGTACCTGAAGGAGCTGCGCCTGGAGCGCGGGCCGCTGGAGCACGACGAGGCCGTGGCCGAGCTGCGCAAGTGGGCGCAGGAGCAGGGCATCGAGGCGTCGAACTAGCGGAGTGCGACGCGCAGACGTGACCGGCCTGCGCACCGAGGAGAGGCCGTTCCACGTGCTCAGCCCGCGCTCGGCTGGTCCAGCTTCTCCAGCGCCCCGGTCTGCACGTGGTAGCCGACCGCCCGCGGCAGCAGGTAGGCCAGTGCGCCGCCGGGCATGCCGCCGAACGGCAGCGCCACTCCGGTGAGCACCCGCAACGGCCGGGCCACGCGGTAGAAGGCCTGGAACTGCTCGCGATCCGGCAGCAGCGCGGCCTCCCGGAACGTCGACCCGGCCGCGTGCGTGAGATTGCCGTTCTCGCCGCCCCAGCGGACCAGCTCGGTGCCCACGGGCAGCACGACCATCCGCTTGCCGCGCAGCAGGTGCAACGGCGGCTCGCCCCGCAGCGGCTGGATCGGCCAGTCGGTGGGGTGCTCCGCCGGGTCCGGCTTGGCCAGCGCCCGCGTCGGGTGGAAGGCCAGCATGCCGAGTAAGTACGCCGCGGCGTTGCTGACGTCGTCGAACCGCTGATGCCGCAACACGCGGCCGCCGGTGTGCAGGCCGACCTCCCACCCGGGCGGCGTGCCTTCCTCCAGGTCGGCGTCCCGCCGGTACAGGCACCACGCGTCGTCGGCGATCTCCCCGATCCGGTAGACCTGCGGGGAAACACCCAGCTCACCGAGCCGCTTGTCCAACAGCAGCAGCACTTCGGACGCGCTGAGCACCGGGCGCGACGAGTCGTCCCGCTCGACTTCGGTCACCGCATCCGGCTCGTCCAGGTCCTCCGCCGACTGCGGCGGGTACGGCTCACCGAGCAGTGCCGCCCGCGCGGTCTCCCGCAGCTTGGCGCTGACGAACGGCGGCCGGTAGGAGTTCTTGCGGATCCGCTCCAGCAGCTCGGGCTCGGGCGACACACCGTGCATCCGCAGGTAGTGCGGCACGGCCGCGGGCCAGATCCACTCGCCGTCGGTGTGGTAGGCGTTCGGCACGCTCGGCGCGGTCTGCGGCGCGAAGATGTCCGGCTGGGGGCCCGGTGGGTTGTTGCCGACCAGCACGACCGGCGCGGAGTACAGGTAATGCAGCACGCCGCGGACTTCCTGCTGCGGCACCGGCGGCCGGTTGACCACGGGCCGCTGGCCGGGCGTGTGCGCGTCGACCACCTGCGCGTGCCGGAACTGCACGTCCAGCGGAAGCCCGGCGCGGGCGGACAACCACGGCGGAATGTTCTGCTGCTCGCGCGGGAAGCGGGCCAGCTCGTGGGCGAACGCCCTGGCCGTCGGCCTGCCGTCGGCGTCCGGCGGCCGCCGCCACTGCGGCTGGGACGAGGTGTCGTAGTCGAAGTCGAACTTGTCGTCCGGGGTCAGCGAGAACGTGCCGGTGAACCACGAGCCCTTGCCCGGCTCGTACATCGCCGCGCGCAGCTCGTTGAACAGCTGGCCCAGCTCGGGCGGGGCGGCGAGCGAGTAGGTCACCTCGTCGATCGCGGTGCGCACCTCGAGCTCGCTGTACCCGCCGACCTGCCGGAACTGGGCCGCGATCGCGCCTGCCCCCTCCGGCCGCAAGCGGCGCAGCGCGAAGCCGATGTTGCGCAACAGCTGGTTCGTCTCGAACTCGGTGGTGACCGGGCCGGTGCGTTCGGAGAAGTCCAGCCGCTCCTGCCAGGACGCCTCCACGTGCTCCGGTCGCGCGATGGTGCCGAACGCGGTCCCGGCGGGGGTCTGGTCCGACATCAAGCTCAGCCGGCGGGCGGTCCACTCGTCCGTTCCGGTCCACTGCAGCGTCAGTTCACCGGTCTCGGCCTGGGCGGCCAGCACGAAGATCTCGTCGCAGTACCGGAAGTGGCTGTGGATGACGAACGTGTCCGGCACTTCCTCGGCTGGCACGACCTTGGCGGGCGCGCCCTCGAACTCCCGGTCGAAGCCCTCCGGTGGATCCCCGTCCCGTGGCGCGATGAGCAGCACCGTGCCATCCGACGTCGATCGCTGGGCCCGGAACGGCCTGCCGTCCCAGATCGCGTAGTACGCGTCGGGGTGCGTCGCGGGATAGACCTGATGGTGCACGCGGGATCCCTCCAGTTCTCGCTTGCCCAACTTATCCTTGCGCTCCCACCGAGCGCGTGCAGGTACTTCGCCGAAATCGATCACGGTCGGGTCGCGAAGCGGCATCGGGCTCAGGCGTTGTCGGCCCGGCTGTCGGTGCCTGGTGGCATGATTCCTTCGTGCGAGATGTCGACGCCGTAGAACCGGGGTCCCTACTGATCGCCGACCCAAGCATGTCCGACCCGAATTTCCGGCGCACCGTGGTGCTCGTGTTGCATCACGGGCCGCAAGGAACGCTTGGCGTGGTGCTCAACCGGCCGAGTGAAATTCCGGTCGCCTCGGTGTTACCGGATTGGGCCGATCACGTCGCCGCTCCCGCGTCGGTGTTCGTCGGCGGGCCGGTCGAGCGGGACACCCCGTTGGGAGTGGCAACGCTGCGGACCGGCGAGGTGGCCGGGATGGTGCCGGGCACCATCGGGGTCCGCGGGCCGGTTGCGTTGGTGGTGCTGGACTCCGACCCGGAGCCGCTGGTGCCCAGGTTGCGCGGCATGCGGGTGTTCGCCGGTTACGCGGGGTGGGATGCCGGGCAGCTGGCGGGTGAGCTGGAGCGGGGTGACTGGATCGTCGCGCCCGCGTTGCCGAGCGACGTGGTGGCCGCGCCGAGCACCGACTTGTGGGGTGCGGTGCTGCGCAGGCAGGGGCTGCCGCTGGCGTTGCTGGCGACGCACCCGGGGGATCTGCAGCGCAACTAGCGGTCGGGGGCGACCGGGAGGCTGCGCAGCCGGAGCGTCGACGGCGGGGGTAGCGGGGTGATCGCCGCGTCGGCGCGGAACGACCGAAGCAGGTGGGCCACCAAACGCCGGGATGCCGCTTCGTCGTCGGGGAGCACACCGACCAGGGCACCGTGGGCGGTGATCGCCATGGCCAGGTCGGAGGGGTGGAAGTCGGCCCGCAGCGCGCCCGCATCCTTGGCGCGTCGCACCAGCAGCTCCAGCTCCGGATCGGCCTGCCCTGCCGTGTTCTCCGGCACGCTCACCAGCAGCGACGTCGGGAGGCCGTGCTCCTGCCGTTGCAGCGCGCAGATCGTTTCGACCAGGTGCCGGATGCCGTGCCACGGGTCGGGCGCCGCCAGGGCCTCCGCGATCGCCCGTGTGCACGCCTGCATCTGCGGTGCGAACGCGCTTCGGACGAGGGCGTCCCGGGTGGGGAAAAGCCGGTAGAGCGTGGCCAGCCCGACGCCTGCGCGTCGGGCTACGGTCGCCGTGGCGGCGTCCGGTCCGCGGTCGGCGAAGACGTCGCGGGCCGCGGCCAGGATGCGTTCCCGATTGCGCTGGGCATCCGCTCGGAGCTCGGCGATCGGAGAGGTCTCCGCTTTCACTGTCTCTCACTTCCGGCCTGGACAGCCCGATGCGCCGCAGACGGGGCGATCGACGGCCCGGACGCCTGCGGCCGGCGGTTCCCAAGCATCAGGTGGACTTCACCGATGAGTCGCCGTGGCGGGGCGAGGGGTTACCGGACGGCGCCGTGACCGTCGGCACATCCGCGCGTGCGTCGTCACGGCCGGCTGACGAGCTCCTTGAGTTCGTGCTTGCGGATCTTGCCGATCGAGGTGCGTGGCAACTGATCGACGAACCGGAACTCGCTCGGCACCTTGAACCGCGCGAGCCGGTCCGCGCACCACGCGGCCAGCTCCTCGCTGGTCGGCGGATCGTCCGCCTCGACCACGGCCACCAGGCGTTCGCCGAGGATGCGGTCGGGTAGGCCGATCACGGCGCAGTCCCGCACGCCGGGCGCTTTCTTCACCACCCGCTCGACCTCGCCCGCCGCGACGTTCTCACCCTTGACCTTGATGACGTCCTTCTTGCGGTCTTCGAAGAAGACATAGCCCTGCTCGTCCACCCGGACCAGGTCGCCGGTGTAGAACCAGCCGTCGACCAGGGCTTTCGCGGTGGCATCGGGGTCACGGAAGTAGCCGGACATCAGGCCGGGCCCGCGCACGGCCGCCTCGCCCACCTCGCCGAGCGGCAGCTCGTTCCGGTCGTCGTCGGTCACCTTCAGCTCCCAGCCGGAGTTGACCATCCCGATCGACTGCCAGGTGTGCCGCGGTTCGATGAGCGTCGGGGTCCGGGTGCCGCAGGCCAGCGTCTCGGTGAGGCCCCAGCCCATCGACATCTCGGCGCCGAACCGCTCGCGGAACGCGGCGATCTCCTGTTCTTCCAGCGGCAACGCGTAACACATCAGCCGCATCCGGTGTTCGCGATCGAGCGGATCCGGTTCGGCGTCCAGCAGCAGCCGGACCGGGCCGTTGGTCAGATTCCCCACGGTGACGCCGTGCTCGCGGATCACTCGCCAGTACGCCCGAACGCTGAACACCGGTGACAGGACCATGCTGCTACCCGACATCAGGCACGGAAGCAGCTGGAACGCCATCGCGTTGACGTGGAACAACGGGAGCACGCAGTAGAGCACGTCGTCCGGCCGGAGGCGGAGTGCTGCCGCGTTGTCGTAGCCCGCGGACAGGCAGGCCCGATGCGAGAGCATGACGCCCTTCGGGTCGGCTGTCGTCCCGGACGTGTACATCATCATCGCGGTGCGGTCGCCGGGCCGATGGCCGCTTGGCAGGTGCTCGCGCAGGTCGACGGGCTCTTCACCGTCCGCGACCTTGGCGCCGCCGTTGACCACCACGGGTCGTCGGTCCAGCTCCTGCAGCGCGCGCAGGACCACGTCCTGGTGCGGGTCGTCGGTGACGACCACCCGCGCTCCGCAGTGCCCGATGACGTAGGCCAATTCCGGCGGCGAGTACTGGATGATCGTCGGCACCGCGATCGCGTCCAGCTGCTGCACCGCCAACAGCGTCACGATCATCTCGACCGTGTTCCGCATGTGGATGACCACGCGATCGTCGGCCCGTACGCCGCACTCAGTCAGCAGTGCGGCCTGCGCGTCCACCAGGCCGGCCGTGTCGGCATAGGTCAGGGCCCGGTTCGTGTCCGGCTCGGCCGGGTCCACGAAGTCCAGGAACGGAGCGTCAGCCGACAGCCGGACGCGGTCCTGCCACAGTGCGCCGAGCGTGAGCTGTTCGAACATTGCTCACCGGGAGACGTCGTGCCGGAGCCACCGCGCGTACACCACGGCGTACAGCAAGCCGGAGAACACGGTGACGAACGGCCAGATCACGTAGTAGACGACCCCTACCCCGCTCTGCAGGCCGCCGAACCGCCCGGAGTCGAACAGGACGAGACCGGCCCAGACGAACAGGCTGGTCAGCACGACCCCGAAGATCAACACTGGCGGGAGGGACGCTCCCCAACGGCCGTAGCGGTCCAGACAGCCCAGCGCGATCATCACCACGCTGAGGATCGGGATCGGCAGCCACGCCAGCTGCCAGATGTCGAACGTCATCCCGATGGTCAACAGGGCGAACAAGCCGCCGATGGTCAGCACGAGTGCGTCGGTGCGGTCGTGTTTCATGGGTGCTCCTGCGTTCGACGTTCTGCGTTCGCTCACCGGTCCACCGCCGCGGTCGCGGGCTGCGCAACGGCCATGGACTGGTCGGGTTCGTACAGCTGTGCGAGCTTGTCCGCGTCGGCCGGCTTGGCGGTGACGTAGGACAGCGCGATGAACAGGACTGTGCTGAACGCGATGACGACACCGCCGAGGTAGAAGTAGTCCGGCAGGGTCAGCCAGCCCTGGCTGGTGGCGACCGTGATGACCAGGTTGCCGAGCAGCGAGACGACGATCGTCACCGTGGTCGCGACCGCGGTGGCCCGCCGCCAGAACAGGCCGAGCGCCAGCGGTCCGAGGATCGCCGCGCCGAACGCGGCCCAGCCGATCGCGCCGAGCAGGAAGATGACCTGCGACAGGTACAACGCGAACAGCAACGCGGCGAGCACGACGCCGACGCTGGCCACCCGGTTCCACAGCAGTTCCCGGCGCACCACGCGGCCGAGCGAGCCGGTCAGGTCACGCACCGCGGATGCGGCGCCGATGGTGATGAAGCTGCTGGCGCTGGACATGATCGCGGCGAGCAGGCCGACCAGCGCGATGCCGGCGACCACGGGATGGGTGAAGGCGTCCAGGAAGACCGTCGCGGTGTTGTCGATGTTGTCCAGCGGCTCCGCCCGACCCTGGATCGTCATGGCCCGCATGCTCAGGCCGACACCGAGGGAGAACAGCGTGGTCACCGCATAGGAAATCCCGGCGACGGCCGCGCCCCACTTGAGTTCCTTCTCGTCCTTGAGCATCAGGAACTTGGTCACCAGCTGGGGCTGACCGGCGGCGCCGAACAGGATCATCACCGCGAAGCCGACGATGAACACCGCGGGCATCGAGCCGTCCGCGCTGAGCAGCGTCGGGTCCTCCTGCCAGATGCTGTCCAGCATGTTGCGCCAGCCGCCTGCTTCGTTGACGGCGTAGAAGAACAGCCCGACCGAGATGACGATCATCAGCAGGCCCTGGATGAGGTCGGTCCACACCGCGGCGAGCATGCCGCCGGCCACCGTGTACGCGGCCACGATCGCCGAACCGATCCACGCGCCGGTGGCGGGAGACGTCCCGGTCAGCAGGCTGATGATCACGCCGGTGGCGGTGACCTGTGCGGTCATGTAGGAGATCGAGCCGATCAGCATCGCCACCGACATCGTCACGTGCGCGGATTTCGACTGGTAGCGCGCCTTGATCAGGTCGGGCACCGAGTAGATCTGGTGTTTGCGCGCCGCGCGGTGCAGTCGGGTGCCGAGCAGGAACCACGCGACCGCGAAACCGAGCGGGATGAACAGCGCCGAGCCGATCAGCGCCTGCGGGCCCCAGTCGTAGGTCGTGCCGGTGGAGCCGACCATGCCCCAGCCGGACTGGATCGAGGAGAACGACGCGATCGCCATGACCAGAAAGCCCAGCGTCTGGCCTGCGACCAGGAACTCCTTCGCGGACGAGGTTTTTCGCTTCGCCCACCAGCCGATCGCCACCATGAGGGCGAAGTAGCCGATGATGATCGCGATGACCAAAGGTTCCATCTCGATCTCCTCCTGGAGATGACGGGGTGACGGTGTGCGATCAGGACGTGCTGTCCTGGTCCCCCTCGTAGGCAGGCCCCGCACCGAGCGGGGCGTAGTTCATCTGGGCGGTGAAGCCGCCGTCCACGGGCAGCACGACACCAGTGACGTGTCGGGCCAGCGGGCCGGCGAGGTAGAGCACGGCGTCCGCCACGTCGGCGGCGGATCCGTCGAAACCGAGCGGCACCATGGCCTCGGCTTGGCGTAGGAAGGTCTGGTCGGCGTAGTAGCCCTCGGTCATCGGGGTGCGGATCGTTCCCGGCGCCACCGCGTTGACGCGGATCTTGTCCGGGCCGAGGTCGTGCGCCAGGTTCCTGGTCAACCCGACCAGGCCGTGCTTGGACGCCGTGTAGGCCGGGCGGTTGGCCATGCCGGTCAGTCCGGCGATGGACGCGATGTTCACCACCGCCGCGCCCTGGGCTGCACGCAGCAGCGGCAACGCGGCCTGGATGCACAGAAACGGTCCGGTCAGGTTCACCGCGAGTACCCGCTGCCAGGTCTCCGGTGCGAGCGTCGCCAGCGGTTCGATCTCCCGGATCCCCGCGGTGTTGACCAGGATGTCGAGCTTCGGCACCCGGCCGGCGAGCTCGTCGAACGCTGCGCGCACCGAGTCGGCGTCGGAGACGTCCACCGCGATGGTGTGCTCGCCCTCCCCGCGGAGGTCCATGCCGACCACCGAGGCGCCGGCAGCTTCCAGCGCCGCGGTGATCGCGGTACCGAACCCGCCGTCAGCGCCGACCACGACGGCATGACGGCCGTGCAGCGACAGCGCCTCCACAGGGGCCCTCATTGGCTTACCTCCGTACCGGTTCGCGCCGTTTGGTATGCCAAACAGCGGCAAGTGCCGGTAGAGATTAGGCGAAAGTTGCCGTTTTGTATACCGTCAAGGTTTATGAGATGTTGATACCTGCCGCGAGCGGGAGGGAGCACCGGGGATGACCGAGGTCCAGGCCTCGTCGGAGGTCTACCGGCAATTGCGGGACCGGATCGTGCGGTGGCAGTACCCGCCGGGCACTCCCCTGCGCGAAGCGCACCTCGCGGAGGACCTCGGTGTCAGTCGCACGCCGGTGCGCGAGGCCTTGCAGCGGTTACGCCTCGAGGGCTTGGTGGTGGCGCGCGGCGCACGCGGCGTGGAGGTGCCGCGCTGGACGCCCGAGGAGCTGGAGGAGACCTACCGGCTGCGGGCACACGTGGAGTCGTGGGCAGGCGCACTGGCCGCTCGCCGGGCAGACCGCCTGGACCTGCCGAAACTGCACGACCTCGCCGACAAGATGACCGAGCTCTGGGAGAGCGGGAACGCCGATCCGGACGAACTGGCGGCGCTCAACCTGGAGTTCCACAACACCGTGCTGGTGAACGTGGGCAGCGAGCGACTGCTGCGCATGATGTCCAACGTCGTCATCCTGCCGCTGCTGTACCGGGTCTTCCACGTCATGACCGAGACGGAGATCGACTCGACGCTGCGCGAACACCACACGCTGCTACTGGCGTTCGAGGAGCGCGACCCCGAGTGGGCGGCATCCGTGACCAGGTCGCATGTCCTTGGTGCGCTGGCCGCGCTGTCCGGCAGCGGGGTCGCCGACGAGACGCCGAAACGGAAACGGTCGTCCCGTGCACGGCCGGAGGCCGGCGGGCCGTTCCCGGTGCCGTACGACCCCGCCGCGCAAGGCTGACGGTTCAGTCCCAGGTCAACGCGATCTTCCCCGCCGTGCGGCCCCGTTCGGCCACCGCGTGCGCCTGTTGGACTCGGCTCATCGGGTAGACGTCGGCGAGCTCGACCCGCAGCCGGCCCGCGGTGTACAGCTCGGTGATGCTGCGCAGCGCGGCGTGATCCGGTTCGACCAGCATCGCCGCAGGTCGGACGCCTCGCTCGCGGGCTCGCGGCACGAAGTCCGGATGCACGTCGGAGACGACCAGAGTGACGATCGTGCCGCCCGGCCGCATGGTGGAGACGCTGCGCGGGCCGTGTTCACCTCCGATCGTGTCCAGCACGATGTCGATGTCGGTCGCCTTCTCGGTGAAGTCCTCCGAGGTGTAGTCGATCATCTCGTCGGCGCCCAGCGAGCGGACGAAGTCGTGCTTGGCGGCGCTGGCCGTGCCGATGACGTAGGCACCCTTGGCCTTGGCGATCTGGACGGCCATGTGCCCGACACCGCCGGCGGCGGCATGCACGAGTACTCGGTCGCCCTCCGACACGTTGCCGATGTCGACCAACGCCTGCCACGCGGTCAACGACACCAACGGCAGCGCACCCGCGTGCGGCACATCGATCTCCGCAGGACGCCGGACGAAACGCCGCGGCGCGCTGACGACGTATTCGGCGTAAGCGCCGGCTCGACCGGGGTACGGCAGCATCCCCAGCACCGGATCACCCGGCTGGAACAGCGCCACGCCGAGCCCGACCTCCTCGACCACTCCTGCGACGTCCCAGCCGAGGGTGAACGGGGGCCGGCCCAGGAAGCCGCCGTTGGCGCGGTGCTTGAAGTCCGTCGGGTTCACGCTGGTCGCTTCCACGCGGACCAGCATCTCGGCCGGCCCGGGGGACGGACGGGGAAGTTCGACCTGCTCGAGAACCTCGGGCCCGCCGAGCTTCTGCTGGCTGACCGCACGCATCGTCGGCTGTGTCATGCCGACCCACGCTAGTGCAGAATTCGCCGTCAATCGGCGTCGGCGCAGCGGGATTCGCGGTCAGTTGGCGTTGGCGGCCGCGCAACCCCCGCCGCCACAGGCACAGCCACCGCACCCGCGGGCGGGCTCGGGTTCGGGAACCGCAGCGGCCGCCCTGCTGCCCAGCACGCCACCGCCGTAGACCAGCCCGAGAACGGCCACCACGCCGATGACCGTCGCGATGACCGCGCCGGTCACGGTCGGCATCGCCAACGCAGCCAGCCCGGAAGCCACGCCGAGTGCGCCTGCGCCCATCGTGGGCAGCGCGGCGACGCGGTTGCCCACCGCGAAGGCTTCGTCGCTGCGCAGGGTGGCCGCCGTGCGCAAGCCCGCCCCGGTGTCCCGGGACAACTTGCCGCGCCAGCCGAGAAACCCGCCGATGCCGACGAGCACACCGGCGACGAGCGGGATCAATGCCAGTACCAGCTGCACAGGTCGAGGATACGCACACCAGGCCGAAGGCCGTGCGCTCGCGGGTGCGCGCGATGAGGCGCGTCACCTCCGCACACCGCGGCAACGGCGGCCCGCGCGATATTTCTGCTGACAGGACCGATACGATGGGGACATGAGCACGGCTCACCTGCTTCTTAGCCGGCCGCGCTGACCGCAGTAGTGGTCCAGCGCGGCGAACCCCTCATGCCTGAAGGCTGAGGGGTTGTCTCGTCTTTAGGCGCGTACGCAGGTGATCGCAGGCAGAAAGGCATGAGTCGATGAGTGAAGCGACCGGTGAGCAGACGCAGGACGTCCCGCCCTTCCGCTACACGGCCGAGCTGGCGAACGAGATCGAACGTCGCTGGCAGGACCGGTGGGAGCAGGAAGGCACGTACCACGCGCCCAACCCGGTCGGAGATCTTGCCGACGGCGAGGTGCCGAAGGACAAGCTGTTCGTGCAGGACATGTTCCCCTACCCGTCCGGCAAGGGCCTGCACGTCGGGCACCCGCTGGGCTATCTGGGCAGCGACACGTTCGCGCGCTTCCAGCGCATGCTGGGCCGCAACGTGCTGCACGCGCTGGGCTTCGACGCGTTCGGCCTGCCTGCCGAGCAGTACGCGGTACAGACCGGCACCCACCCGCGGGTGACCACCGAGCAGAACATCGCGATCATGAAGCGCCAGCTGCGGGCCCTGGGCCTGGGGCACGACCCGCGGCGGTCGTTCGCCACCACGGACCCGGAGTACTACCGCTGGACCCAGTGGATCTTCCTGCAGATCTACAACGCCTGGTACGACAAGTCCGTCGAGCGTGCCCGGCCGATCTCGGAGCTGATCGAACAGTTCCGCTCCGGTGAGCGCAGCACGCCGGACGGCCGCCCGTGGGACGAGCTGAGCCGTGCCGAGCAGCAGGAGATCCTGGCCGACTACCGGCTGGTGTACCAGAGCGAGGCGCCGGTGAACTGGTGCCCCGGCCTGGGCACCGTGGTGGCCAACGAGGAGGTCACCCCGGACGGCCGCAGCGACCGCGGCAACTTCCCGGTGTTCCGCAAGAACCTGAAGCAGTGGATGATGCGGATCACCGCGTACGCCGACCGCCTGATCGACGACCTGGACCGGCTGGACTGGCCGGAGAAGGTCAAGACGATGCAGCGCAACTGGATCGGCCGGTCGCACGGCGCGAACGTGCACTTCCGCGCGGGTGAGCACACCATCGAGGTGTTCACCACCCGGCCGGACACGCTGTTCGGTGCCACCTACATGGCGCTGGCCCCGGAGCACCCGCTGGTCGACGAGCTGACCGCGGACGAGTGGCCGGAAGGCACCGACGAGCGCTGGACCGGTGGCGCGGAGACCCCGGCCAAGGCCGTCGCCGAGTACCGGTTGCGCACGTCGCAGCGTTCCGAGCTGGACCGGCAGGAGGCCAAGGAGAAGACCGGTGTGTTCACCGGCGCCTACGCCACCAACCCGGTCAACGGCGAGCAGATCCCGGTCTTCATCGCCGACTACGTGCTGATGGGCTACGGCACCGGCGCGATCATGGCGGTGCCCGGTCAGGACACCCGTGACTGGGAGTTCGCGGAGAAGTTCGGCCTGCCCATCATCCGCACCGTGCAGCCGCCGAGCGACGACTTCGAGGGCCCGTTCCTGGACGACGGCCCGGCCATCAACTCGGCCAACGACAGCGGCCTGGACATCAACGGCCTGGGTGTGGAAGAGGCCAAGAAGGCGGTCATCGCGTGGCTGGAGAGCAACGGCCACGGCGAGGGCACGGTGCAGTACAAGCTGCGCGACTGGCTGTTCGCCCGGCAGCGGTACTGGGGTGAGCCGTTCCCGATCGTCTACGACGTGGAAGGCATCGCCTACCCGCTGCCGGAGAGCATGCTGCCGGTCGAGCTGCCCGAGGTGGACGAGTACTCGCCGACCACGTTCGACCCGGAGGACGCCGACTCCGAGCCGTCGCCGCCGCTGGCGAAGGCGACCGATTGGGTCGAGGTCGAGTTGGACCTGGGTGACGGCCCGCGGCCGTACCGGCGCGACACCAACGTCATGCCGCAGTGGGCGGGTTCATGCTGGTACCAGCTGCGCTACGTGGACCCGACCAACGACAAACAGCTGGTCGACCCGGAGAACGAGCGGTACTGGATGGGCCCGCGGCCGGAGATCCACGGCCCGCACGATCCGGGCGGTCTGGACCTGTACATCGGCGGTGTCGAGCATGCGGTGCTGCACCTGCTGTACGCCCGCTTCTGGCACAAGGTGCTGTACGACCTGGGCCACGTCAGCTCGGAGGAGCCGTACCGCAGGCTGTTCAACCAGGGCTACATCCAGGCCTACGCCTACCGTGACGCGCGCGGTTCGGTCGTCCCCGCCGACGAGGTCGAGGAGCGTGACGGGAAGTTCTTCTACAACGGCGAAGAGGTCTTCCAGGAATACGGGAAGATGGGCAAGAGCCTGAAGAACATCGTCACGCCGGACGAGATGTTCGAGCGGTTCGGCGCCGACACCTTCCGGTTCTACGAGATGTCCATGGGCCCGTTCGCCGACTCGCGGCCGTGGTCGACCAAGGACGTGGTCGGGGCGCACCGCTTCCTGCAGCGGCTGTGGCGGCTGATCGTCGACGAGTCGACCGGCGAGGTGCGGGTCACCGAGGACGAGCCGACCACGGAAGACCTGCGTGCACTGCACAAGGCGATCGCCGGTGTCCGGGAGGACTACGACGGGCTGCGGTTCAACACCGCGGGCGCGAAGCTGATCGAGCTGTGCAACTACCTGACCAAGCACTACGGCGCCAAGGGCACGCCGCGCGCGCTGGCCGAACCGTTGGTGCTGATGCTGGCGCCGCTGTGCCCGCACATCTGTGAGGAGCTGTGGAGCAAGCTGGGCCACGACACTTCGCTGGTGCACGGCCCGTTCCCGGAGGCCGACGAGCAGTACCTAGTCGATGACACGGTCGACTACCCGATCCAGGTCAACGGCAAGGTGCGCTCGCGGATGACCGTGCCGGCGGATGCGTCGGAGGATCAGCTGAAGGAAGCGGCGCTGGCCGACGAGAAGATCGCCGCGCTGCTGGAGGGCCAGGAGCCGCGCAAGGTGATCGTGGTTCCGGGCAGGTTGGTCAACGTCGTGAAGTAGGAGGCCGAGGCGCCACCGGCGCCGGTCGCTCGGGGGGCTGTGCGACCGACGCCGGCGACTCGGCCTGGGCCCGTGGGCCCAGTCAATGCGGACGTGTCCGGCACGCCCGCAAGCCTGCGATGGCTTCGACGGACCAGGATGGTAGACCGTTCCTCGCCCGATCGTGTGATCTCACGCAACCTGTCGGACTGCTGCTGTGCATTGTTGCACTTGTTGCGTGATTCGTGCCGAATGAACGTCGGCACGGGCCGGAGGTATTCCCGGTCGCGAACGCGCGAGCGGGACGGTCGTCGCGGTGCGGGCCGGCGCCGGCTCGTGCGTTTCGCGGGCACTCGCCGCGCTGGGGCGGCCTCGGCTCGTCCTGCTCCACGGGCGCTTACCCGTGCCGGCCTGCGCTCGACACGCCGGGCTCAGCGGGCGCTGTGCCAAGGTGTGAGGTATGCGCAATGGCCTGGTTGTGGTGGGTTCGGCGAACGTCGACCTGATCGTTCCGGTCGACCGTCATCCGCGTCCCGGAGAAACCGTCCTGGGTGGTGACACAGTCATCGCGCCGGGCGGAAAAGGCGCCAACACCGCGGTCGCTGCCGCCCGCGCGGGCGTCGCTGGTGTGCCGGTCGCGCTGCTCGGAGCGGTGGGGTCGGACGCCAATGGCGACCTGCTGCTCAGGTCGCTGACCGACGCAGGAGTGGACACGTCGTGGGTGGCGCGCACGGACGGCCCGAGCGGCGCCGCCTACATCGCGGTGAACCGGGAGGGCGAGAACTCGATCGTGGTGTCGCCGGGCGCCAATGCCCGGGTGGACATCGCGATGGTCGACCGCGCGGCTGACGCCATTCGCGCTGCCGCGGTTTTGTTCGCCGTGCTCGAGGTTCCGCTTTCGACGGTCGAGCACGCCGTGCGGCTCGCGGCCGATACGGGCGTCAGGGTCGTGGTCAATGCGTCGCCGGTCGCCGACTTGTCCGAGTCGACGCTACGGGCCCTCGACCCGCTCATCGTCAACCAGCACGAGGCGGCCGCACTGTTGTCCGATCAGCACACTCACCTGCAGGGTCCGGAACTCGCCAAGGCGCTCAGGGAGCTCGGGCCGCGGTCCGTGGTGGTGACGCTCGGCGCGGACGGTGCCGTGGTGGCCGACGCTGACGGTGTCACGACGATCCCCGCGCCCAAGGTCGAGGTTGTGGACACGACGGGTGCCGGCGACGCTTTCGCAGGGACGCTGTGCAGCCACCTGGCGGCCGGCTGGTCGCTACGGGGAGCCACCGGCGAGGCCGTAATCAGGGCGGCGGAGGTCGTCACCCGGCAAGGCGCTCAGCCCTAGCTCGGGCGCCCCTCGGATCCCGCACGGTACTCCGCAGACGCCGACCTGAAGTCGCGTGCCGTCCGCCGTTGACAACGCAGACCTGTCAGCAGCGCCGACCTTAAGACGCCCAGGCGGTCCTCAGCACCGCCACCCGCGCATGTGCCCGCGCGGTGAGTCGAACCAACCACGCTTGGGGAACCGGATCACCAGCTGTCCGCCGTGCACCCGCCCGGTCACGATGATGCGCGGGTTGCCCGGCCGTCCGGTGGTGTGCGTGCGGTCCTCGATCGAACCGAACTTCACCTCGGTGATCCCGTTGGTGTCCACCGCACCGCTCTCGGGAATGGTCAGCATGACGTTGCCCCACTTGCAGTCCAGCTCGAGGTGGACCACGTCCGACTCGAACTCCGCCTCGGAGAAGTCCAGCCGGGTGTTGCCGTACTTGTTGCGGGCCAGCACGTACTGCGGCACGAACCACGGGCCCACCCGCGTCAGGTTCGCGTAGCTGCCGACCAACTCCAGCCGCTCGGACGGCCGCACCTGCTGGCCGGGGTTCGCCACCCCGGGGCGCGCGCCGGGCATCGGGGCTGCAGGGTGAGTCAGGCCGGGCAGGTCGGACAGGACCACGTTGAGCTGCCCTCTGGTGGTCGCCGAGTACGCGATGTCGGTGCGCTCGGTGAACTCGTCCAGGTCGATCAACCCGCGGCCGATGGCCTTCTGCAGCAGCTGGACCACGTGCTCGCGTTCTTCGTCGGACACCCGGTAGTCGCGCGGGTGAACAGTCGTGCCGTCAGCGCTCATACTCCCGAGGCTAGGCCTCGGCGGGCTCCGGCGAATCCGGGGAATTCCCGGATTCTCGCTGGTCCTTGATCATCGACTTCGCCCCGGCGTTGAGCACCGCGAGCAACGGGACGGCCAGCAACGCGCCTGCGATCCCGGAGACGATCAGGCCACCGGTGATGGCCAGGATGACCGCGAGCGGGTGCAGCTTCACCGCGCGCCCGAGCAGGATCGGCTGCAGCACGTGGCCCTCCAGCTGCATCACCGCGGTGACGATGGCCAGCAGGACGAGCGCCTTGATCCAGCCGACCGACACCAGCGCGATGAGCACGGCCACACCGCCCGCCACCACGGCACCGATGATCGGGATGAACGCGCCGATGAAGACCAAGGTGGCCAGCGGGACGACCAGCGGCACGCCCAGGATCCACAGCCCGATACCGACCGCGACCCCGTCGACCACGGCAACGATCATGGTCGCCCGCACGTAGCTGATCAGCGATGCGAACCCTTCCTGGCCGGCGTTGTCCACCAGCTGGCGGGCCGGCTTGGGCACCGCGCGGAGCACGAACGCCCAGATGTGTTCGCCGTGCACCAGGAAGAAGATCAGGATGAACACCGTCAGCAGGAAGCCGGTGAGGAACTCGCCGACCGCGGTCGCCGTGGTCAGCGCGCTCGTGGTGATCGAGGCCTGGTTCTCCTCGATCAAGGTGAACATCTGGTCGATGAACTTGCTGATGTCGGTCGAGCGCAGGTGCAGCGGTCCCTCGACCAACCAGCGGCGAGCTTCGTCCAGGCTCCGGCTCAACTGCTGCTGCAGAGCGGGCAGGCCGTCGGAGAACTGGATGATCACGAACGTCATCAGTCCGCCGAGCACGGCGAGCCCGGCGACCACCGTGATGGCCGTGGCGACGCCGCGCGGCAGCCGGGCCTTGTGCGTGAGCAGGTTGACCGGCGGAATCATCAACGCGGACAACAGCAGGCCGATGGCCAACGTGGTCGCCAGCACGGAGAATTCGCCGATCAGCCAGATCACCACGCCGAGCGCGCCCGCGATGACCAACAGCCGCCACGAGTAGGCGGCAGCGATGCGCACGCCGACGGGCACGTACGGCGTCACGTCCTCCGGAGGCGGGGAAAGGTTCTCCGGAGGCACGACCTTGGTGCCGGGCTTGGTGCGCCCTTCTGGCTTCTCGCCGGGGCTGTCCGGATCTTGCTGCACGGACTCCTCGGAGTTGGTCACCGCCTCACCGTATCCGGTTCCACCGACGGTAGGAACGTTAGCCTCAACGCGTGCCCGGCCGGGTCGCCTTGAGTCCTCGCCGGAGTGAATGTGCCGAAAACCGACAGTCAATTTTTCGAAATAATCAGCACGAACGTGTGATCATGCTCGGTATCGTCGGCAAAATTGCCCCGAGAAATATCCGCGCCCCGCCCTCGGTATTAGCCAGGCGAGATGTCCCGAGTTGTCCGAAATGGACTCACGTTGATCGACTAACAGGCGCTCTTCCAGCGCAAACATCACTCGGACGGGCATTCCCCAACAGTGTGATCTCGGCTGGACCCGCGCGTCGTGCCGTGTTTAGGTTGCCGCTGTTCGAACAGAATCAGCGCGGAAACCGCGACTGCTTCGAACTGGTTTCCGAGCAATAAGCACCTGCGATTTCCGTCGTCCGGCGGGTAGGGAGTACGACCAATGCGCAAGAACCTGATTCGTCTCGGTGCCGCCTTCGGCATTGCGGCCGGCATGGCCGCCACCAGCTCCGCGATCGCGAGCGCGGCGGAGGCCGACGTGCCCCCGTTCCCGAGCGTGACCGAGCAGCAGGAGATCTTCATCGAGGGTGGCAAGAACCTGGGCACGGGCGCCGCTCAGCTGGTGTCCGGCGCCTACCTGGGCGTGCCGGCCTCGGTGATCGACGCTGTCGAGGAGGCAGGCAACTACCTGGGCGGCTGAGGCGGCCTGGCAATGAGTGCACGCACGGGCGGGATCGAGGCTTCGGTCCCGCCCTTGCGGTGTCTCGACGGTCTTGCGCGCTCGAGCTGGCGCGATCACACACGGTCATATCCCATTGCACAGAGTGTTTGTCACACGATCGGGGACAGTGCGCGTGGCTGGCGTGCCAACCAGCGGCCCACTTGAGAGGCTCGAGATAGCGCAACTTATAGTGTTCGAACAGACACGCAGGGCAACCAAATCGGCATCCCCGGTAGCGGGGCCCGAGCGCGCCCCGTCCCCGACCGAACCCCGACAAGCCCCGATCCGATCGAAGGTAGTGACGCTGCACCGTGGCTGATTCCGGCTCGCAGACTCCCCAGCGCAAGCGGCGCTGGTGGGTACGTGCTGCCGTCGTGGCCGGCGGTGTGCTTGCCGGAAGCCTCACGGCCTGGGCGTTGGCGGCGGGNGGCGCCCAAGCCGCTCCCGTCGACGACGAGCCGCTGAGCAAGGCCCAGCAGGCGGGCGAACACTTCCGTGCCGAGGTGCACAAGGCGGCGAAGAAGCTGTCCCAGCTGCCGCGCAAGGCCGCCGAGTCGGTGCACGAAGCGGTGCAGCGCACCGCCGAGGAGGCGGAGAAGGTGCTGCGCGGCGCTCACCGCGCCGACGAGAAGCAGGCCGAGCAGCAGCCCGAGCGCAGCGAGCAGCCTGCCGTCGAGCAGAAGGATTCCGAGCGGTCGGCGCACCCCAAGCTGCCGTCGTTCGGTGACCTGCCCGCGCTGAGTGACCTGCCGTCGCCGGACGACCTGCCCGGGTTGCTTGCGGGCGTGCTGCACGGCGGCCACCACGGCAAGCCGCAGCGGCCGGAGATGCCGTCGATGCCGGGGTGCGCGGAGCGCTTCCGGCTGTGGTGCGAGCACTTCCCGCAATGGTTCGGCCACTCCGAGCCGGATCAGCTCGTGCCGGTGCCCGAGCTGCCGGGTGAGCAGGAGCTCCCGCTGGTGCCGACCGGCCCCGCCGCGGTCGTGCCGTCGGTGACGACGGCGGCCGCGTCCGAGGACGAGGCCGTTCCCACCCTGACCTACGTGGCCGAGCAGGAGCAGCGCTCGACCACCCAGGCCGACAGCGCCGAGCGCGTCGGCGAAGGACTCGTCGCGCACGACGAGTCCGCTGACCAAGACTTCCCGGGCGACGACGAGGACCGCACCCCACTGGGGGCGCCCGGGCAGCCCGCCGCGACGGCACCGGGTAACGGTTCCGCGCAGGCGGGGCACGCGGACGGATCGCCGATGGCGATCACCGCACCTGTGGCGGCGGTTGCCGCCAGTGGCGTCACGCAGACGCTGCGTCGTTTCATCCCGGGTTCGAACCGCCCCGGCGGTCAGCCCGGTGTCACCCCTGACTGAGGTTTTCCCGCGGCCGTACGGCGCCGTGCGGACGATCGCTGTGCCCTGACAGCTCGCCCGCGCCGTGACGGCCTCTTCCCTGCTGCCCGTGTGGCGGCACCTCCCTGCGGCCCGGCAGCACCCCGATGTGCCGGCCGCATCCAGGACAACCTCACACCACCAAGGAGAAGGATCATCACCATGCAGAACTGGGCGAAGCGTGGCCTACAGACCGCGCTGGTCACCGGCGGGCTGCTGATGCTGGGTACCGGCATCGCGTCGGCCGAGGAGAACGTCAACCCGGACAAGCCGGCCAGCCCGCTGGACGTCTCGCTGACCGTGCCGGTCAAGGTCGGCAACAACGCGGTCGGCACGCCGTTCGGGCAGAAGAACCTCCCCGAGATCGACAAGACCATCAGCACCAAGCCGATCACCGACAAGCTCAAGGGCGCAGCGGCCAAGCTGAACGGTGCCAAGCTCCCCGGCGCCGAGCGCGTGCAGAAGGCGACCGAGAAGGCCACCAAGGCGGCCGAAGCGGTGCAGCAGAAGGCGTCCGACGCTGCGCCTGCCGAGGCGAAGAAGGCTGCCTCGGAAGCGAAGAAGGCCACCGGCAGCAAGGCGGCCGCCGAGGGTGAGGTGTTCCGCGGTAACCGCGGCAGCCTCGACATCGTCGTGCCGATCCAGATCGCCAACAACGCGATCGCGCTGCTCGGCGACGCCGAGGTGACCGGCGGCGACAGCCAGCAGTCCTACGAGGGCGGCGAGGGCGTCGTCACCAACGGTTCCGGCGGCGCGCTGGCGGGCAACGTGGTCGACGTCGACTACGTGCTGCCGATCCAGATCGCCAACAACGCCGGCGGCATCGGCGGCAACGCCACCTCCACCGGCAACAGCGCCACGCAGGACGTCAAGACCGGTGGCGACTCGGCCACCGACGGCTCCGGCGGTGCGCTGTCCGGCAACATCATCGCCCCGCAGGGCGCCACGCCGATCCAGATCAACAACAACGCGGCGGTGCTCGGCGGCATCGGCAAGACCAGCGACAACACCAGCGAGGTCAAGGCGCACAGCGGCGGTTCGCTGCTGTCCAACGGCGCCGACGGTGTGCTGGCGGGCAACGTGGCCGGTGTCCCGGTCGCGCTCCCGGTCGAGGTGAACAACTCGGCGCTGTCCGGCCTGGGCATCGCCGACAGCACGGGCAACGCCAACACCGCAGAGGCACAGGGCGGCGACACCCGGCACGGCAGCCGCACCATGAAGACCTACGCGGAGACCAACGGTGACGGTGGCGTGGCTTCCGGCACCCTGATTCAGCCGCAGGTGGCCAGCGACGCCAACGTGAACGGCCTGGCCGGTGCGCTGGGCGGCATCTCGGCCGCGGGCGTCGGCGAGGCGCGTAGCACCACGTCCAACAGCAGCACCACGTCGTCGCAGGCCGGTGGCTACTCGAACACCTCGGCCGTGGGTGGCGTGCTGAGCGGCACGGTCGCGGACGCTCCGGTGGCGTTCCCGGTCGAGGCCTACTGCGCTGCGGCGGGCGCGATCGGCAAGGCCGCGGCCGACTGCGAGAACGAGACCACGGCCAACGCGGGCCGCGAGACGTTCACCGACGGTACCGACTCGGTGCTGGGTGGCAACACCGCGACCGCTCCGCTCGGCGGCACGATCGAGGCGTTCGGCCTGTCCGCTTCGGCCGTCGGGACCGCGGACTCCACGGCCACCGAGGACAAGGAGATCAAGGCGGGCGGCTACAACGGCTCGCGCGGTGACGGCTCCACCGGTGGCGGCAACATCATCCAGACCCCGGTCGCCACGCCGATCGAGGTCTTCGGCGGCGCCGCTTCGCTGGCGGGCAACAGCACCGCCGAGGCGGAGGAGACCAAGACGGTCAGCTCCGGTGGCGACGGCAACACCGAGGACGACGACGCGGTCCTGGCTTCCAACGTGGTCGCGACCCCGATCGCCCAGCCGCTGCAGGCGTTCGGCATCGGTGCGGCAGGCATCGGCCAGGCGCACGGCCAGGCGACCGCGGAGACCGACACCACGGCCGGTGGCGACTACACCGGCTCGGGCAAGGGCGCGGTCGGCTCGGGCAACATCGTGCAGGTGGCCAGCTCGGCCCCGGCCCAGCTGTTCGGCCTGTCCGCCGCGGGCGGTGGCATCAGCACCGGTGCGGCCGACAACACCAGCTCGTCGGCTGCGGGTGGCACCAACACCACCAGCGGTGCCGAGGGTGTCGCGTCCGGCAACGTCGGCGCGGTGACCAACTCGCTGCCCGCGCAGGTGCACGGGCTGGCCGGTGCGCTGGTCGGTGACGCCGACGCGATGTCGATGAACGTGACCGACTCGATGGCTGGTGGCGACACCACCGCCGACGGCACGGGCAGCTCGCTCGGCGGCAACGTGGTCAACGCTCCGATCGGCGGCGCGGCCGGTGTGTTCGGCTCCGCGGCTTCGGTGATCGGGTTCGCCGACGGCGGCTCGGTCAACGACGTGGTGAGCGGCAGCGGCGGCAACGTCGACACCAGCGGTGCCGGTGGCTCGCTGGCGGGCAACGTGCTGTCGGCGCAGGCTCTGCCGGTGGCCGAGGTGTTCGGCACCGCGGCCACCGTGGGCGGCTTCGCCACCGGTGCGGGCGAGAACACCACGGATGTCGTCTCCGGTGGGGACATCGCCACCTCCGGCACCGAAGGTCACCTGAGCGGCAACATCTTCGACGTTCCCGCCGCGGCGATCGCCGAGGTGTTCGGCAGCGCGGTCGCGGTGGGCGGCGAGGCCGTCGGTGCGGGTGACAACGTCACCGTCGGCTCGGTCGGCGGCACGATCGACACCGACGCGATCGGCCACCAGCTGCCGGTCGGCGTGCTGGTCCAGGTGTACAACTTCGGCGCCGACCTGCTCGGCCAGGCGACCGGTGTGGCCACCAACGTGACCGACGTCGAGGTCGGTGACAACGGCACGCTGCACCAGCTGGTGCTGGACGGCTCCGAGCTGCCTGCCACCGAGCTGCCGAGCCTGAACGGCCTGCCGATCCCGGCTGCCGCGCAGCAGCGTTCGGACGTTCCGGACGTCACCCAGGTGCTGCCGAAGGTCACCGACATCACCGAGCTGCCCGAGGCCACCGAGCTGCCGGACGCCGACGCCCTGCCGGTGCAGGTCGGCCTGCCCGAGGTGGCGGCTCCGCTGCCTGCTCCCGCGGTTCCGGCCATGCCCAAGGCTGAGCCCGTGGCTGCCAAGCAGACCGGTCTGCGTGGCCTGTGGGCCAAGCTGTCCGGTGCGCTGTCCGGTCAGAACATGACCATCCAGGGCTGATCCAGCCCGATCCTTCTCACGGCCCCTCCTCGCGGCGAACGCGAGGAGGGGCCGCTGCGTGTATGGATCGATGGGTACTGATGACACGGATGCTTCTGCTGGGTGGTTCACGTGTGCGCCGGCCGCGCAGCGCTGTCCGTGCGGATATCGTGATCGCAGTCGCGATCCGGGGAGGGAAGCATGACGAACGTCGACGCCGAGAGCGCGGTCGAACGAACCCTCGGTCACCTGCGACAGGTGGATGCTCCCCCGGAGCCGCGCGGAGACGGGCCGCTGACGCTGGCCGATCTGTACCAAACGCATCGGATGCGGCTGGTCCGGCTGGCCATCCTGCTGGTGGACGAGCCGGCCACCGCGGAGGACGTGGTGCAGGAAGCGTTCGCCGGGCTGCATCGCAACTGGGGGAAGCTACGGGATGCCGCGGCGGCCGTCGGCTATCTGCGGACCGCTGTGGTCAACGGCTCCCGCAGCGTCCTGCGGCGGCGCAAGACGGCCCGGGAGTACGTGCCGCCGCATGCGGTCAATGCGCGTTCCGCCGAGTCGCTGGCGATGCTGTCGACCGAGCATCAAGCGGTGGTGGAGGCACTCGGCAAGCTGCCACCGCGGCAGCGGGAGGTGCTGGTGCTGCGGTACTACGGCGGGCTCAGCGAGCAGGAGATCGCCGAGGCGGCGGGGATCTCCAAGGGAACGGTGAAGTCCACCGCGAGCCGGGGCTTGGAAGCCTTGCAGCGCGCGATGCAGCAGCTGGAGCGGGCGAAACGGTGACTGCTGGGGTGCGGTACGTCGGCGCAACGAGTGGCCGCAGCGCTGCTCGACGGCGAAGCGCGATGACCGCACGGGTGCGGCACGTCGGCAATACGCCTGCGGACCGGCTTGGATGGGCGGGATGCGCTGACGACACGGCGACTGCTCGGCAGCCTGCGGAAG
The DNA here is from genome assembly GCF_000427825.1 of Thermocrispum municipale DSM 44069. GTDB lineage: Bacteria > Actinomycetota > Actinomycetes > Mycobacteriales > Pseudonocardiaceae > Thermocrispum > Thermocrispum municipale. The sequence goes on from NZ_KE386593.1 coordinate 376,778, forward strand.
CGGGACGTGGCGACCGATCGGCACCGAGCGCGGATGGGACCCGATGACGGAACGTGACAGCGAGCGACTGATCGCGGACGCGCTGAAAGCAAAAGCTGGTCAAACCGGCGGTAACCGCTTTGCCTCCGCATCGTCGGACGACGCGACCGATCGACTACCCACCGTGACAGGCGGTGAATCACAGAGCGTGCATAACCCTTACGGGGTAGACGGCGGGGGAAACGTCGACGCAAGGTGGATCTTGCTGCTAGCGGCCGCGCTCGGGCTTGCGACCGGCGCTGTGGTGGGACTACTCACCGTGCTGTAGTATCTCCGTCGAGGATTGAGAAATCCCTCGAATGTACTAATCGTAACGAACGACTTCGTTCGCTAAGATGGCGGTGCATTCACTCTTGTGTGTTACACGACCCTAGTCCCCGGTCACTTTCAGTAACACTTTTCTGTCGTCCTGGACCCCGGCGACGCCCTGTTTGACTTAGTGCTCGTAAGGGGTTCAGATGTCCAGTTCCATCGCGGCGTCCCCGCTGTTCGGCATGCACCAGGGTCTGCTGGCGGGCCGGGGTGAACGGCAAGAGGTTGCCACCAAGACCGATCCGTACGCGGAGCTGGTCGAGGCGGCCAAGGCCGGTGACGAATGGGCGATCGAGCGATTGATCGCGCAGCTCAGGCCACTGATCGTGCGGTACTGCCGAGCGCGCATCGGCCGGGCGGTGAGCACGTTCGCCTCCGCCGACGACGTCGCGCAGGACGTGTGTATCGCCGTGTTGACCTCGCTCAACTCGTATCGGTCGACCGGTGCCAGCTTCCTGGGGTTCGTCTACGGCATCGCCACGCACAAGATCATGGACTTCCATCGCAAGTACGCCAGGGAGCGGTCGACTCCGGTCGCCGACATCCCGGACGTGGTGACCACGGCGGCGGAGCCGGAACGCAGGCTCCTGCACAACGAGCTGGGCGAGCAAGTGGGCGCGCTGCTGGCCGAACTGTCCGACACGCAACGAGACGTCCTGACCCTGCGCCTCGTTGTCGGCCTGTCGGTGGCGGAGACCGCGGAGGCCACGTCGATGTCGCTCGGTGCGGTTCGTGTCTGCCAGCATCGCGCGCTGGCCAAGCTGCGCAAGATGCTCGCCGAACGCCAGGTGTCCGTGCAGTTGTGAGCGCCTCGGCGCGGGTCGACCGTGCTGAATGACCTGCGGCCGTCTCGGGTAGCGTGAAGCCCCGTGGACCTCGCGTTGCCTGTCGTCAATGGTGCTGCCAAAGCGTCACTGCTGCCGGAGTGGCTGGACCCGGAGAAGCTGCTCCAGGGTTTGACGCCGACCGTCATCGCCGTGTTGTGCGCGATCCTGTTCGCCGAGAGCAGCATCTTCCCCGTCCTGCCCGGCGACTCGCTGCTGTTCACCGCGGGACTGTTCGTGGCGACCGGGGCGATCGACGCGCCGTTGTGGCTGGTCTGCACGCTGGCCACGGTCGCGGCGATCGTCGGCAACGTGGTCGGGTTCAGCATCGGCTGGAAGGTCGGCCCTGCGCTGTTCAAGCCCGACTCGCGGTTCTTCAAGCCGCAGTACGTGGACAAGACGCATGCGTTCCTGGACAAGCACGGCGCGAAGGCCGTCGTGCTGGCGCGCTTCGTGCCGTTCGTGCGGACGTTCATCACGTGGATCGCCGGCGTCGGCCGGATGAGCCCGCGCAAGTACTTCACCTACACCGTGCTGGGCGGCATCCTGTGGGCCGCCGGGTTGATCGTGCTCGGTTACCTGCTCGGTGACATCTCGTTCATCCGGGACAACATCGACGCGATGGCGATCCTGATCGTGCTGGTCTCGGTGCTGCCGATCGCCATCGAGTACCTGCGGTCCCGCCGCAAGAAGAAGCTTGCCGCCGGGCAGGAAGCCGACGAGCAGGCCGACGAGCCGGTCACACCGCAGGCCGACGGCTGACGAAGCCCTGCTTCGCCGCATCGAGCGAGTGCCCAGATGCCCGTGAATGGGGCGGATGAGCTCCCGGTGGCTGGGCGAGGGTGATCTACGCCGAACGGACCTCTGGCCGCCGGCGTTCGGGTGTGCCTGCTCACACATCAGTTAATTGACTTGCTCAACTAACTTCCGGGGTGGATAGTTGCATGCGGAAATTAGTTGGTTGATGCAAGCAAATCTGTGAGGCGCGCAACTATGACCGGCACAGCCACGCAAGCGGACCGGACGGCAACCACCGACTCGGCGGCGTCGGCCGAGCAGTCGACGCAGCCGCCTGCCCGAAATGCGAAGGCCGAACAGCTGGGTGATGTGTTCAGCCGGTTGATGCGCGTCCTCACCAAGGCCAAGTCGCGCATGTCGCAGTTGGCGCCTGGGGTCGAGCCGAGCGCCTATCCCACGCTCGCCCTGCTCACCCGCGAAGGACCGATCCGCGCCTCGGGGATCGCGGAGCGGCTGCACGCCGACATCTCGACGATCAGCAGGCAGACATCGGCGCTGGTACAGGCCGGCCTGATCGAGCGGCAGGCCGATCCGAACGACGGGCGGGCCTGCCTGCTGGCCCTCACCGACGCCGGCCACGAGGCGCACGAGCACGTACGCGCCGTGCGTAACGAGTGGCTGGCGAAGACCTTGGCGAACTGGTCCGACGAAGACATCGACCAGCTCGTCACATTGCTCGGCCGGCTCAGCGACGACGTCGTGCACCAGCTCGCCGTCGTCGACGCCGCCCACCCAACACAGTACGAACCCGAGGAAACTGCATGAGCACGAGTTCCACCGAAGCGCCGCCACCAGCGACGCAACCGTCAGCGGACGACCACCCGCTGTTGACCCACAAGCAGATCGTCACGATCTTGTCCGGCCTGATGATGGGCATGCTGCTGGCAGCGCTGGACCAGACGATCGTCAGCACCGCGATCCGCACCATCGCCGATGACTTGAACGGTCTGAGCCTGCAGGCGTGGGCGACCACGGCGTACCTGATCACCGCGACGATCACCACACCGATCTACGGCAAGCTTTCCGACATCTACGGGCGTAAGCCGCTGTATCTGACGGCCATCACGCTGTTCTTGATCGGATCCCTGGCCTGTACGTTCGCCACCTCCATGTACGAGCTGGCGATCTACCGGGCCGTGCAAGGGCTCGGTGCCGGTGGCCTGATGTCCCTGGCCATGACGATCGTCGGCGACATCATCCCGCCGCGGCGGCGCGCCAAGTATTCCGGCTACATGATGAGCGTCTGGGGCGTCTCCAGCATCCTCGGTCCGGTGCTCGGCGGCCTGTTCGCCGGCATGGACACCTTCGTCGGGCTGGACGGCTGGCGCTGGGTGTTCCTGGTGAACCTGCCGGTCGGCATCGTCGCCATGGTCGTGGTGACCAAGGTGCTCAACGTGCCGCACCAACCGCGCAAGCAGCGCATCGACTGGTGGGGTGCGGCGACCCTGACCGTGTTCCTGGTGCCGTTGCTGATCCTGGCGGAGCAGGGACGGGAGTGGGGCTGGACGTCGACCACGGCGCTGACCTGCATCGCCGTGGGGCTGGCCAGCTTGGTCGCGTTCATCCTGGTCCAACGGCGGATGGGCGATGCGGGCCTGATCCCGCTGCGGCTGTTCCGCAACAAGACGTTCACCGTCGCGCTGATCGCCGGGGCGATCCTCGGTGTGGCGATGTTCGGCTCGATCATGCTGATCCCGCAGTACCTGCAGATCGTGCAGGGCTACACGCCGACCGAGGCCGGTCTGCTGTCGCTGCCCATGATGCTCGGCATGATGACGTCGACGCTGGTGGTCGGGCGTCTCACCCAGAAGACCGGGCGGTACAAGATCTTCCCGATCCTGGGCACCGCGCTGGTCGGCCTTGCCGGCCTGCTGTTCGCCCAGATCGAGTGGAACAGCCCGCTCTGGCACGCGCTGGTGCTGATGGCGATGGTCGGCCTCGGCCTCGGTTCGTGCATGCAGACGCTGATGATCGCGGTGCAGAACGCGGGTCCGCGGTCCGACATGGGAGTGTCGACCGCGTCGGCGACCCTGTTCCGGCAGGTCGGCGGCACCCTCGGTGTCGCGGTGTTCCTGTCGATCCTGTTCAGCACGTTGACCGACAACATCCGGCAGGCGTTCGTCTCGCTCGGGGTCTCGCCGTCGGCGATGCCCAAGGGCGTCAACGTGATGGCGGACTCGTCGTTCTTGCAGGAGATCCCGTTGGAGCAGGCCAAACCGTTCCTGATCGGTTTCACCGAGTCGATCAACACGGTGTTCTACGTCGCCTCCGGTGTCGCGTTGCTGGCGACCGTGGTGCTGCTGTTCCTGAAGGAGATCCCACTGGCGGACGGCAAGCCGCAGGCGGACGACAAACAAGCCGAGCTGGCCGCGGCGGCCGCGGGGTGACGCTCGAGGTAACGCAGAGCCGTACGCCACTGACTCTTCGGATGAAGGCCAGTGGCGTACGGCACTGTGTGCCCCTGGCCTCTTCCACCCTCACCCGATCGACGTAGGCTGACCCATCGTGCAGGAATTGAGCTGGCTGGCGCAGGCAGGACCGACCCTGGTGTGGGTCGTCGTGCTGTCTTTCGTCTTCGTGGAATGCGCCTTGATCGTCGGACTGTTCCTGCCCGGGGACACTCTGCTGTTCGCCGCCGGGGTGATCCTTGCCGAGCACGACGCGGTGGAGAGCGCCTGGTGGTTGTCCCTGGTGGCGCTGGGCGTGGCCATCGTGGCCAACCATGTCGGGTATCTCATCGGGCACAAGGTGGGCACCAGGTTCGTCGCCCGGCGCGGCGGAAAGATCCTGAACCGGCAGAACCTGGACCGGGCGCGCGACTTCCTCAACCGGCGCGGATTGTTCGCCATCATCCTGGCCAGGTGGCTGCCGTGGGTGCGCACGCTGGCGCCGTTGATCGCCGGGGCGGCGTCCATGGACCGGCGACGTTTTCTGCTCGCCACCAGCATCGGCGCCGTGCTGTGGGTGCCGACGCTGGTGCTGGTCGGCTACTACGGCTCCGGCCTGTTGGACGACGTGCCGTGGCTGCAGGACCTGGTGCTGTGGGGCATGGTCGTCTGCGTGACGGCGGGCACCGTGTGGGGCCTGTGGAAGTACCGGCAGGAGATCTCCAAACCCGTGGAGGACGAGCGCACCGCGGCCTGAGGTGTCAGGCTGCGTCCAGTCGCGCCGCTGCCTCCACGGCCATCCAACCGCTCAGCTGTACCGACAGGTCACGGCAAGCGTCCGACGGCGGTGTGCTCACGGGCTTTGCCCAGTCCGGTCCGAACAGCGGGCCGCCGCGCATGTGAGCGGCGTTCTTCCAGCAGGCTTCCGCCGACGCTCGGACCAGCTCCGCGGCCTCGGCGTTCGGCAGGCGGAGGGCGGCGTCGGCCAGGTAGCGGACCAAAATGCCGGAGAACAGGCCGCCGTCGCCACCGCCGTGACCGCGCAGCACACCCCCTGGCGCCAGGTGCCTGGCCACGGCTTCGATGGTTCGCTGCGCGTTCTCGCGCCAACCCAGTTCGACGCAAGCGCCGAGGTAGACGCCCTGACAGTAGGTGTAGATCCGCCGGGAGAGCATCGGTTCGCGGCCGTCGCGGTAAACGGCGAGGCCGTCGAACACCAGGCCGGTCGCGGGATCGACGAGGTGTTCGGTCATCCACTCGGTGATCGCTTCGGCACGGTCTCGCTCCCCGAGCCTGGCGTGCAGGATGGCCGCCGGGCCGTTGGCCGGAGCGTTCTTGTACTCGCTGCCGCGGCGCCAGCGGATCCCTCCCCCGACGGTGTCGGACCAGGCGTCCCACAGTTGGGCGGAGAGCCGCTGCAGGGCACGGCGGGTGTTCATACCGGTGACCGTGCCTGCTCGGTGCAACGCCAGGGCGAGCCAGGCCATGTCGTCGTAGTAGTTGTTCACCCAGCGCAGGCGGTTGCGCAGCCACACACCGCGGGCCAGTTGCCGGACGGCTCGGGCTCGGTGGGGAGTCGGGTCGCGTAGCTGGGCGTCGACGAGGCAATCCAGCAGGTGTGCTTGCCACCAGTAGTTCCAACGGTGGTGCAACCGGTGCCGGAGCGTCGGCGGCCAGGCGTCGAGGCCCAAGCGGGTGCCGGGCAGCAGCCAGAGCGGCCGCACATGCCTGCGGAGGACCGCCGCTTCGGCTTCGGCTGCCTGCTCGACCACGTTTCGCAGGCTAATGCGGGTTGGTGAGTTCCGCGCTTCGCAGCGCTGGTGCGGGGTCGGCGAGTTCTGCCTACCCGGGCCGGCGCGGGTCGGTGAGTTTCTGCGCTCCGCGGGTTGGTGAGTTCCGCGCTCCGCGGGTTGGTTCAGGTCGATGGGGTCCGCGCTTCGCAGGCTGGTGAATTTCGCCTGGTCACCAGGCTTTGCTCAGGTCGGCGTGCTGGCGGATCCAGGTGTGCATGACGATGCCTGCCGCTACCCCGGCGTTGATCGAGCGCGTCGACCCGAACTGCGCGATGGAGATGTGCATCCCGGCCGCCTGCTGCGCTTCCCGCGACAGCCCGGGGCCCTCTTGCCCGAACAGCAGCAGCGCGTGGCGAGGAAGTTCGCACTCCTCCAGGCGCTCGGCGCCAGGGGTGTTGTCCACCGCGACCACGGTCAGTCCGTGTTCGTCGGCGAACGACCGCAGCGCGGCGATGTCCGGGTGGTGCTGCAGGTGCTGGTACCGGTCGGTCACCATCGCGCCGCGCCTGTTCCACCGGCGGCGGCCGACGATGTGCACCGCTTGCGCGGCGAAGGCGTTGGCGGTGCGGACCACCGTGCCGATGTTGTGGTCGTGCTGGAAGTTCTCGATGGCCACGTGGAACGGATGCCGACGGCGATCCAGGTCGGCCACGATGGCTTCGCGCTTCCAGTACCGGTACTTCTCGACCACGTTGCGCCGGTCACCGTGCTCGAGGAGCTCCGGGTCGTAGTGTTCCTCGGTCGGCCACGGACCCTCCCACGGCCCGACGCCGACCTCGCCGCGGGCCGTCCACTCGGTGGGTCCGGGCTCGTCGGTCACGCCAGTCCCAAGTCGCCGAGGCCGAGCAGCGAGCGATACTCCAATCCGCGGGCCTCGATGGCTTCGCGCGCCCCGGTGTCCCGGTCCACGATGGTCGCGACGCCGACCACGGTGGCGGAGGCTTCCTCCAGCGCGTCGACCGCGGTGAGGACGCTGCCGCCGGTGGTGGAGGTGTCTTCGACGGCGAGCACGCGCTGCCCGGCGACATCGATGCCTTCGATGCGGCGTTGCAGGCCGTGCTGCTTGCTCTCCTTACGCACCACGAACGCGTCGAGCACGACGCCGTCGGCCGCGGCGGAGTGCAGCATCGCGGTGGCCACCGGGTCCGCGCCCAGGGTCAGGCCGCCCGCGGCGACGTAATCCCAGTCGGCGGTCAGCTGGCGCATGAGCTTGCCGATCAGCGGGGCGGCGGCGTGGTGCAGCGTCGCGCGGCGCAGGTCGACGTAGTAGTCGGCTTCCTTGCCCGAGGCCAGCGTGACCTTGCCGTGGACGACGGCGAGTTCGGTGATCAGCCGGGCCAGCCGGGCGCGCTCGGTGCTGTCGACGGGAGGTGTGGTTGAGCGGGAAGACGTCACGGATCTGAGCCTACGAGCCCGCACGCCGAACGCGGTGTGGCGGGGCCGATGGGAGTGGCGAGGACCGCGTCCTCACACGGTGCATGCGCGCGGCCAGTAAAGGTGGGGCGGCCCTGTGTGCGGGCGGCCGGTGAACGTGGGGCGCGGCCGGTAGAGCCCTTCGTGCGGCGTCGTGGGCGGGCTGCACTCACGTACGGCCGCGCTGGGCCGCCACCTTCGCCCCCACCCAGCGCCGCGCGGGTGGCGGGAGCAGCCGGACCAGCCCCAGCAACGCCTTCCAGCGCTTGCCCGGCACCGACACCCCCTTGCCTCGGTCGAGGTCCGCCAGGCACTCTCGCACGACCCGTTCGGCGGTGAGCCACATCATGCGCGGGCCGCGGTCGGCGCTGTCGCCCGCGCGGTCGTGGAACTCGGTGTGCGTGAAGCCCGGGGCCAGCGCGAGCACCCGCACGCCGCGCCCTGCCACGGACGCCGCAAGGCCTTCCGAGAACGCCGTCACCCACGCCTTGGTCGCGCCGTAGGCCGCCCCGGAGGCCGGGAAGAACCCCGCGAAGCTCGACACGTTGATGATCGAACCGGAACCCCGCTCGAGCATCCCGGGCAGCGCGGCGCGCGTCAGCCGCAGCACGGCGGTGACGTTGACTTCGAGCTGCTCGGTGAGGCGCTCGGCGGAGACTTCGGTGAACGAGCCGTTGAGGCCGAACCCCGCGTTGTTCACCAGCAGGTCGACCGGGTTCTCCTGCAGCCACTGCTCGACTTCGCGGCGCTGGTCCGCATCCCCGAGGTCCGCGGGCAGGACGTGGGCCGCTACGCCATGTGCTCCGCGCAGCTGCGCGGCAACGGCCTCCAGACGCTCACGGGTACGGGCGACCAGAACGACGTCGTAGCCGCGGGCGGCGAGTTGCTTGGCGAACTCGGCGCCGAGTCCGGCGCTGGCACCGGTGATCAAGGCGGTCGGCATGGCGTCAGCTTAACCGGCAAGATCACCGCAGGCCGGGCTTCGCGGAGCACCGGCCGCGATCATGCATCCGGCCCCGCTCGATCATCGCCGGCAGCGCGGCCGGAGCCCGACCTCCCGCAGCGACCTGCGTACTCGGTCGGCGGCGGGAACGTCCCGACGCCCGGCTCGGCGTCACGGCCTCACAGCGGTCCGTGCGGCTTCTCGTGCAGCGGGTCCACGTGCCGGACACCTTCCGGCGGGTCCTGCCACACGTGCTTGCCCATCGCCGTGCCGTCCTCACCGGGGTCGACGATGTCGGCGATGTCGCCGAGGTCGCGCAACAATCGCTCCAACCGCGTCGGCCCGGCGTTCGGCGAGACCGCCGCCAGCACCCAGTCCTTCTCCAGCCACAGCACGCTCACGTCGCCACCGAGCTCGTCGGCGTGCGCGATGAGCTCCTGCGACAGGTGCTCCTTGGCCTGCTCCACGTTGTCGGTGAAGGCATACCGCTGGCCGGCGGGGCCGAGCAGCTCCGGCATCTCCACCCGCTGGAACGGCACCGACGCCAACCACAGCTCGAGCAGCACCGGGAACGGCTCGCCGCAGCGCACGGCAACCACCGTCGCCGGGATCTGCCGATCCGCCTCGATGTCGAACACGTACACCGTGCGGCGGCCTTCGCTGGTGAACGTCGAACCGGCCACCACGTTGACCGCCGCTTCGGCGCCGTAGTACCCCATCGCGCCCTCGGTCCAGTGGCTGACCATCCGGGCGTCCTCGTCGGCGAACTTCCAGCCGCGCAGGTCTGCCCAGCGCAGCCGCTCACGATGCCGGGAGCCTTCCCGCGACTTGTCGATCGCAAGCAGGCTCAGGCCGGCGACCAGGGCGATGAACGCGATCAGGAACCAAACCCAGGCAGGCACGTCAGCAGCCTATCGCCACTTCGAGGTCAACTCGCCCGAGTGACGACGAGCGTGTCGGCCGCCGGATCGTCCGAAACGTCGACTCGCACGGTGTCACCGTCGCGGATGTCCCCGGACAGCAGAGCCTTGGCCAACTGATCGCCGATCGCCGATTGCACCAAACGGCGCAACGGCCGTGCCCCGTAGATCGGGTCGTAGCCGCTGACCGCCAGCCACTCGCGCGCCGCGGGCGTGACGTCCAGCGTCAGCCGCCGCTGCGCCAGCCGCTCGCTCAGCCGCTCGACCTGGATGTCCACGATGGACCCGAGCTGCTCGGTGTCCAGCGAGTGGAACACCACGATGTCGTCCAGCCGGTTGAGGAACTCCGGCTTGAAGTGCTGCCGCACCACGGACATCACGGCGTCCTTGCGGCCCCGGTCGTCCAGCGTCGGGTCGGCGATGGCCTGCGAGCCCAGGTTCGACGTCAGCACCACGATGGTGTTGCGGAAGTCGACCGTGCGGCCTTGACCGTCGGTCAGCCTGCCGTCGTCGAGTACCTGCAGCAGGACGTCGAAGACATCCGGGTGTGCCTTCTCCACCTCGTCGAGCAGCACCACGGAGTACGGACGCCGCCGCACCGTCTCGGTGAGCTGACCGCCCTGGTCGTAGCCGACGTAGCCGGGCGGGGCACCGACCAGCCGCGCGACCGAGTGCTTCTCCGAGTACTCGCTCATGTCGATGCGGGTGAGCGCGCGCTCGTCGTCGAACAGGAACTCGGCGAGCGCCTTGGCCAGCTCGGTCTTGCCGACACCGGTCGGGCCGAGGAACAAGAACGAGCCGGTGGGCCGGTCCGGGTCGGACACCCCGGCACGCGAGCGCCGGACGGCGTCCGAGACCGCTTGCACGGCCTCGTGCTGGCCGATGACCCGCTTGCCGAGCTCGGCCTCCATCCGCAGCAGCTTGCCGGTCTCGCCCTCCAGCAGCCTGCCCGCCGGGATGCCGGTCCACGCCGACACCACGTCCGCCACGTCGTCCGGGCCGACCTCCTCCTTGAGCATCACCGGCTGCTTGTCCCCGCTCGCCTCGGAGGCCGCTGCCAGCTCCTTCTCCAGCGCCGGGATCTTGCCGTAGCGCAGCTCGGCGGCCCGGCCGAGATCGGCGTCGCGCTCCGCCCGGTCGGCTTCCCCGCGCAGCTGCTCCAGCTGCTCCTTCAAGTCGCGGATCCGGTCGATCGAGGCCTTCTCGTTCTGCCAGCGGGTGGTCAGCGCGGACAGCTCCTCACGCTTCTCCGCCAGCTCGGCACGCAACGCGGCCAGGCGCTCGCGGGAGGCCTCGTCCTCCTCCTTCTCCAGCGCCATCTCCTCGATCTCCAGCCGGCGCACGGCCCGCTCGACCTCGTCGACCTCCACCGGCCGGGAGTCGATCTCCATCCGCAGCCTGCTGGCCGCCTCGTCGACCAGGTCGATCGCCTTGTCCGGCAGGAAGCGGGCGGAGATGTACCGGTCGGACAGCGTCGCCGCGGCCACCAGCGCCCCGTCGGTGATGCGCACACCGTGGTGCACCTCGTAGCGCTCCTTGAGGCCGCGCAGGATGCCGACGGTGTCCTCCACCGACGGCTCGCCGACCAGCACCTGCTGGAAGCGGCGCTCCAACGCGGCGTCCTTCTCAATGTGGTCGCGGTACTCGTCCAGCGTGGTGGCGCCGACCATGCGCAGCTCGCCGCGCGCCAGCATCGGCTTGATCATGTTGCCCGCGTCCATCGAGCTCTCGCCCGTGGTGCCCGCACCGACGATGGTGTGCAGCTCGTCGATGAACGTGATGACCTGGCCCGCCGACTCGGTGATCTCCTTCAGTACCGCCTTGAGCCGCTCCTCGAACTCACCGCGGTACTTCGCGCCTGCGACCATCGAGCCGACGTCCAGTGCGACGACCCGCTTGCCGCGCAGCGACTCCGGCACGTCGCCGGCCACGATGCGCTGTGCGAGGCCTTCCACGATGGCCGTCTTGCCGACGCCCGGCTCACCGATCAGCACCGGGTTGTTCTTGGTGCGGCGGGACAGCACCTGCACCACGCGGCGGATCTCCGCGTCACGCCCGATCACCGGGTCGAGCTCGCCCTTGCGGGCCCGCTCGGTCAGATCGACGCCGTACTTCTCCAACGCCTGGTAAGTGCCCTCCGGGTCGGGCGAGGTGACCCGCGCCGACCCGCGCACCTTGGTGAAGGCGTCCCGCAGCGCTTCCGGCGTCGCGTTGTGTCGTTTGAGCAGGTCCGCCACCTGGCCGCCCTCGGAGGCCAGTCCGACCAGCAGGTGCTCGGTGGAGACGTACTCGTCGCCCAGCTCGGTGGCCAGCTGTTGAGCCTTGGTCAGCGACTTCACCGCGTAGCTGTCGAACGACGGGGCCGACACGGTCGCCCCGGTGGCCGTGGGCAGCGAGCGCGTGATCGGCTCCAGCTCGGCGTGCACCTGCTTCGGATCCGCGCCCACCGCGGTCAGCAGCGGGCCCGCCAGCCCGTCCCCCTGCGCCAGCAGCGCGCCGAGCAGGTGCGCGGGCGTGATGTCCGGATTGCCCGCGACCGTCGCCGCCTGGGCCGCCGACGAGATCGCCTGCTGCGTCTTCGTTGTCGGGTTGAACGCGTCCATCCCTGCCTTCTCTTGTGCGTTCTGGTCAAGTCCTTGTCGGCGCTGCTCCGAGCAGCGCTCTCAACTGCTCAACGTCGGCAAAGTTGAGTGAGTTCCACTCAACTTTCGTAGCGGTAGGCTCGGTGCATGGCAACAGCGATCATCACAGGTGCGGCCTCGGGCATCGGGGAGGCTCTGGCCGACAAGCTGGTTGCCCGCGGCGACACCGTCTACGTCGCCGACATCGACGCCGAGGGGGCCGCCGAGGTCGCCGACCGCCTCGGCTCCAGGGCGATCGCCCGCAAGCTCGACGTCACCGACGCGGCAGCCGTGCAGGCGCTGGTCGACGAGGTCGACGCCGAGCACGGGCTGGACCTGATGGTGAACAACGCGGGCATCGCGGTGGGCGGCGAATTCACCGAGTTCGGGCTCGAGCACTGGAATCGCACCATCGACGTGAACCTGCGCGGCGTCATCCACGGTGTGCACGCCGCCTACCCCAAGATGAAGGCCCGCGGTCGAGGTCAGATCCTCAACACCGCGTCGCTCGCCGGTCTGGTGTCCAGTCCGCTCAGTGGGCCGTACTCGGCGACGAAGCACGCTGTTGTCGCGCTGAGCCTGTCCTTGCGTCCTGAGGCCGCCCTGCACGGCGTGCGGGTGAGCGTGCTGTGTCCCGGGGTCATCGACACTCCGATCTTCGAGCGGGCCAACGACGGGCTGCCGCAAACCGCCGCGGGAGCCAACGCCCGGTCCTTGTTCCATCAGATGGCGACGTTGCTTCAGGGTGGGAAGTTCTACCCGCCGGAGCGGCTGGCGGCCGACGCGGTGCGCGGGCTGGAGACCAACGCGCCGGTGATCGTCGCCCCGCTCGGCGCTCGCCTGCTGTGGTGGCTGGATCGGACCTCCCCGTCGCGCGTGCGGGACATCATCAGCCGGTTGGGATTCCGGCGAATCAAGCAGCGGCTCGGGGTGTGAGTTCGGCAAGCCTTCCGGGGCGAAATACACCCGATCGAGTGCATGCTCCGGGGTGGCTCGGTCACGATGCACACTCAACTGATCACACGCCGGAACAGCGTGATCATCTGATTACTCTCGTGGATGCGCCAGTCGGGTCTTTCCGCTGCTAGATGGGAGTTTTTCGGTACGCCACCGGCTACTGTGCTTGCCAAGGTGGACGCACCTTCCCCGCCGTCTGCGACCGCCTCGCGCCGAGCGCGGTGAGACCCATCCCCGGAGATTGATGAGCACCGACGATGTGAGCCCTGTGCCGCGGACCGCCGCGCCGCGGGAAGCACCGCCGGCGGTCACCGCGATGGTGCGGCTCATTTCCGACACCTGGCGGCAAGCTGCGCCGTACCTGCCGGAGATGTCGAAGACGTTCTACGGCTTGTTGTTCACCTTGGCGCCGGACGTGCGCGAGATGTTCCCGGTCAACGTCGAGGTCCGGCGGGGCAAGCTGATGCGCGCCATCGCTCGGGTGGTGCAGATGGTCGACCGGCCGGGCGACCTCGTGCCGTTCCTCACCCAACTCGGCCGCGACTACCGCAAGTACGACGTGGAGAGCAGGCATTACGAGGCGATCGGCACGGCCATGCTGGCCGCGCTGCGGGAGCAGCTGGGCCCGGCGTGGACGCCCGAGGTGGAGCGTGCGTGGGCCGAGGGGTACACGATCGTCGCGCGCTCGATGCAGGAAGCCGCGGCGTCCGACCCGAGCCCGGCGCGGCTGTCCGCCACGGTGACCGATCACCGCAGGCTGAGCTGGGACCTCGCGATGGTGCGGGTGGAGCCGGAAGCGCGGCTGCCCTACCGCGCGGGGCAGTACGTCAGCATCGAGATTCCGCAGCGACCCCGGCTGTGGCGCTACTACTCCCCGGCCAACGCGCCACGCCCGGACGGGTCGCTGGAGTTCCACGTGCGGGCGGTCGACGGTGGCTGGGTGAGCAGGGCGATCGTCAGCCACACACAGCCGGGCGACGTGTGGCAGATCGGCCCCCCGTTGGGCCGGTTGAGCGTGGACCGCGAGTCGGGCCGAGACGTGCTGATGATCGCCGGCGGCACCGGGCTGGCTCCGCTACGCGCGTTGCTGGACGAGTTGGCGCGCTGGGGCAAGAACCCGAACGTCACGCTGTTCTTCGGCGGGCGGACGGTCGACGACTTGTATGTGCTGGACGACCTGCACCGGCTGGCGTCGTCGAATCCGTGGCTGCGCATCGTGCCGGTCGTCGAGCACGGCGAGGTGGCGGGCGCGGAGAAGGGCACGCTGGCCGAAGCGGTGACCCGCAGGGGTGCGTGGCCGAACCACGACATCCTGGTGTCCGGCTCGCCGCAGATGATCCGGACCACCGTGTCGCGGATGCTGGTTGCCGGGACGTCGTTGGATCAGATCGCCTACGACCCGTTCACCTTGGACTGACAAGCGGCCACGGGCGACGTGGTGTTGGCCTGCTTGCCCCGGCGCTCGGCCCGCACGCCGAAGTAGTCGCCACCCTTGCGCTTGACGTCGTCGGTTCCCCAGGCCTGGTCGGCGGCCACCGGTTGCATCGCGGGGATGTGCTTGCGGCAGTGGATGTAGGCCTCGTCGACCTCGACCAGCACCCAGCGCTCGGCCCGCCTGCCCCGGTTCTGCTCGACCGGAAGGTTCGGGAACTCGGCGCGCATGGCGTCGTCCTCGACGATCATGGCGCGGCCGTTGATGTGCAGGCCGATGCGATCCCGCACGAAGTCGATCAACAAGATCCCGACGTGCGGGTTCTCGCTGATGTTGCCCAGGCTGGCCAGCACGCCGTTGCCGCGGTACTCCGGGTAGGCCACGTGCTTGTCGTCCAGGACCTGGATGAAGCCGGGCGGGCCCGCGCGGAATGAGCAGTCCGCTTCGCCGCGGGAATCGGCGGTGGCGATGAACGCCATGTCCATCCGGCGGACGAACTCGATCATCGTCTCGTTCAGCCGGTCGGTCATCTGGTCGGAGTAGAACCGCTCGGCCCGGTCGCGGGTGTCGTAGGCGAGCTGCAGCAGGTGCTCGCCCGCCGAGCCGGGGAGGTCCTCGGGCTTGCCGCCGAGAGGGTCCTCCGGCGGCGGGACGTTGGCGAACGCGGGCGGCCGGACGACGGGGAGTTGCTCGGTGGGGACTTCGTCGGCCGGGGGTTGATGGCGCGGGGGTTGGTCGGGCGGGGAGGCGGCGTCGGGGGCGGGCCGTGGGGTGTCGGCCGAAGTCGGGGTTTCGGCCGAGTCGGCGTGCGGACCTGCGGTGGCCGGAGCGCTGGTCGGAGCGGAGCGGCGGACACCGTTGGCCGGGGTCGGGGTCCCGGTGGGGGTCGCGTGCGGGGTGCCGTTGGCGGGGGTCGGGGTGCTGGGCGAGCTCGTGTTGTGGGTGCCGTCGGCGGGGACCGACGTGCTGGGCGAGCTCGTGTTGTGGGTGCCGTCGGCGGGGACCGACGTGCTGGGCGAGCTCGCGTCGGGACTGCCGTTGCCGGGGGTCGGAGTGCTGGGCGGGCTTGCGTTGGGACTGCTGTTGGCCGGGGTCGGGGTCCCGTTGGCGGGGACCGGCGTGCCGTTGACCGCGGCCGGACCGGACTCGGCCTGCTCGGTCGGCGCCGTGGCCCCGGCTGCTTCATCGACCGGCGGACCTGTTCGGCCACCGGGCGACCCGGGCGGGGTAGGCGCAGACGACGCCTCGCCGGGTGGCTGAGTCTGCCGCTCGCGGGGATTCGGGGTCAGGTCCATCCGCGCCATACGGGCGAGCCGGAGCGAGTGTTTCACCGTCTGGTCCATGTGGGTCGGGGTCACAGGTCGGGGGCCCGGCTACTCTGACACGACCGGGCGACGGATCTCACGCGATCGTGAGGAAATTGCGCCATCTTCCGCAGTGTTGACACTCTCTGTCACGTCGCCTGCACGTGCGGCAGTTGCGCCAGTTGGCCCAAGAAACCCGCAGATATTTAGGCCAGAATCGATAATGCAACGACTTCAGCAGGCCCCCGCCCGCCACCCCGTGGAGTGATCCCGTCTTCCATGACTGCTAACGCTGTGCTCAACGAGTCCGCCTACCCGCCGGAGCAACATCTGGTCGACCCCGCGGGCGAACGCTTGGTCAAGATCATCAAATCCAGCTTCGCTCCGGTCGAACGCAAGGCCGACGAGATGGCGCAGCACTTCTACGCCGTGCTGTTCTCCGTCGCTCCGGATACCAGGGATCTGTTCCCGGTCAACATGCAGACCCAGCGCAGCAGGCTGTTCCGCGCGCTGGTGCACCTGGTGCAGATGGTCGACCGACCGCAAGAGCTGACACCGTTTCTGCGTCAGCTCGGCAAGGATCACCGCAAGTTCGGCGTACGTGACGAGCACTTCGACGCCCTCGGCGTGGCCCTGCGTGCCGCGGTGCGCAAGTTCACCACCGTCGAGTGGACCGACGAGGTCGACCAGGCCTGGGTGCAGGCCTACGAGATCATGGCCCGCACCATGCAGGAAGGCGCCGCGGACGACGACGCGCCCGCTTGGTGGGCCGGTCACGTGGTCGACCACGAGCGGATCGACTGGGACACCGCGATCATCCGGGTCCAGCCGGAGCCGCAGATGCAGTACGTCCCCGGCCAGTACGTCAGCATCGAGTCGCCGCACCGGCCGCGCTTGTGGCGGTACCTCTCCCCGGCGAACGCGCCGCGCGAGGACGGGCTGGTGGAGTTCCACGTGCGCGTCGTCCCGGACGGCTGGGTGAGCCGCGCGCTGGTCCGGCGGACCGCCCCCGGTGAGGTGTGGCGCCTCGGCGCGCCGATGGGCAACCTCTGGGTCAACCGCAACGCGCAGCGCGACATCGTCATGATCGCCGGCGGCACCGGGGTGGCCCCGATGTGCTCGGTGATCGACGACCTCGCGCAGCGTGACCGCCAACCGTCCGTGACGCTGTTCTTCGGCGGCCGCAACGCCGACTCGCTCTACTTCTTGCCGCGATTACGGCAATGGGAGGCCGACCACCCGTGGCTGACGGTCGTCCCGGTCACCGAGGACGGCAGTGTCGAGGGCGGCAAGACGGGCACGCTCGCCGAAATCGTCCCCGCCTACGGCGGTGCTTGGCACAACCACGACGTGCTGGTCGCGGGTTCGCCGGGAATGATCCGGGCGACGGTGTCGCGCATGCTGGTCGCCGGAACCGCCTACGACCAGATCTCCTACGACTCGTTCACCACCGAGTAGACATCAGGTGAGCTGAGAGCGGCGTAGGCGAACGTGGAGGAACGTTCAGCCTCCCACTGAGAAGCTGAACGTCGCTGGTCGTGTCGGGCTACTGCGGCCCGCGCACAGCGTCGCAGCGGGGCACCCGCCGCTCAAAGGATTCGAGCCACGGCGAATCCAGCCGGCCCACGACAGCGCAGAGGCGCCGGAACAGTACGTCCCGGCGCCTGTGTGCGCAGAATGTCAGCGCCTCCGATGCCGAGGCTTCCAGATGACCAGTGCGGTCTCCTGGCGCATCGGCACCAGCTCCCTGCGGTAGCTCGCGTGCACCGCGGCCGCAGCCTGCTCGGCCGCCGCGTACGCCTGGGACAGCTCCTCGGTCAACGCCTTGACCTGGGCCTTCAGCTCGTCGATCTGGCCTTCCAGCTCGATGATCCGCTTGATGCCTGCGAGGTTGACGCCTTCTTCCTGGGACAGCCGCTGCACCTCGCGCAGCAACTCGATGTCCCGCGCGGAATACCGCCTGCCGCCGCCCGGAGTGCGCATCGGCGACACCAAGCCCTGCCGGTCGTACGCCCGCAACGTCTGCGCGTGCAGGCCGGCCAGCTCGGCTGCCACCGAGATCACGTACGTCTTCTCCTCACGCCCGCTCATGCTCGCTCCCGCAGCAACCTGGTGATCTCCGGACGCGGATCGTGCTTCGCGACCGCTTCGGCGTACTCCTCGAGCGCCTTCTTCGCCTTGCCGTTCAACGACGATGGCACGGCGACCTGCAGCGTCACCAGCAAGTCACCCGTCTGGCCGGATCGCTTGGTGATGCCCTTGCCGCGCACCCGCAGCACGCGACCGCTGTTGGTGCCCGGCGGCACCTTCACCGACACCTTGCCGTCCAGGGTCGGCACCGTGATGGTGGTGCCGAGGGCGAGCTCGGCGAAGTCCACCGGGACCGTGATGGTGAGGTTGTTGCCCGACCGGCCGAAGACCGGGTGCGGGGTGACGTGCACCTTCACGTACAGATCGCCCGCGGGTGCGCCACCGCGGCCCGGCTCGCCCTGCCCGGCCAGCCGGATGCGTTGCTCGTTGTCCACCCCCGGTGGGATGCGCACGGTCAGCGTGCGCGTCCGGGTGCTGACGCCTTCGCCTGCGCATTCCGGGCACGGGGTGTCGATGATCGCGCCCCGGCCACGGCAGTCCCGGCACGGTTCGGAGAACGCGAACGCGCCCTGGCTGGTGTTGATCAGGCCGGCGCCGCCACACGTCGGGCACATGCGCGGGTGGGTGCCGGGCGCGGCGCCCGTGCCTGCGCACGTGCCACACTTCGCCGGGGCGGACAGCCGCAACGGCACCGTCGCGCCGCGGACCGCTTCGACGAAATCGATGCGGATCTCCGTCTCCACGTCCGCCCCCCGCTGCGAGGCGGTCGCCGTGGACGGACCGCGCCGGTTGAACAGGTTGCCGAGCATGTCCCCGAGCCCGCCGAGGCCACTGCTGCCTCCGGCCCTGGCGGCGCCGAACAGGTCGCCGAAGTCGAAGCCGCCCGCTCCGCCGCCGGGGAAGTTGAAGCTGCCTCCGCCGCCGGAGCCGAACAGCGCCCGAGCCTCGTCGTACTCCTTGCGCTTCTTCGGGTCCGACAGCACGCCGTAGGCCTCGGAGACGGCCTTGAACCGCTGCTCGGCCTTGGCGTCACCGGGGTTGGCGTCGGGGTGGTACTCCCGCGCCAACTTGCGGTACGCGCGTTTGATCTCTTCTTGCGATGCGTCGGAGGAGACGCCCAGTTCGCGGTAGAAGTCCTTACCGATCCACTCCCGTGCACTCACCGGACGTCCCCTCCTTCCGCTCGTGTTGTCAGTTCTCCGTCGATGGTGGTTGTTCCGTCTGCTCGCCGCCGGCCTCCGGCTGCGCGGCGGATGGTTCCTCCTGCGGCGCCGGTTCGTGGTCGGTCACCGCGACCATGGCGTGCCGGAGCACCCGGTCGCCGAACCGGTAGCCGCGCCGCAGCACCGTCGTCACCGTCGGCTCCGTGACGTCCGGCGACGTCGAGTGCTGCACCGCTTCGTGGACCATCGGGTCGAACGTGTCGCCCTCGCTGCCGAACGACTCCAGGCCGACGCTCTGCAGCGTGCCGTGCAGCTTGTCGGCGACCGCCTTGAACGGACCGGTGAGGTCGCCGTGCGCCTCGGCCCGCTCCAGGTCGTCCAACAGCGGCAGCAGCTCGTTCAACACCGAGGCCTTGGCCGCGGCGACCACCGCGGCCCGGTCCCGCTCGACCCGCTTGCGGTAATTGGCGAAGTCGGCCGTGACCCGCTGCAGGTCGGCGGTGCGCTCCTCCAGCTGCTTCTGCAGATCGGCAGCGCCGCCGCCCTCGTCCGCCGGAGCGGAGGCCGGTGCGGAGCCTTCCGGCCGGCCGGCCTGCTGGTTCTGTTCACCAGCGGGCCGGGCCTCTTCGGCGGCTTCCCGCCGGACCTCGCCGGTTTCCGGGTCGATCTTGCGACGATCACGCACTATTACCCGTGGCTCCTCACCGTTGCCGTCGTTGTGCAGTTCGGTCACTTCTTCTCGTCCTCGTCGACGATCTCGGCGTCCACCACGTTGTCGTCACCGGCGTTCGCGGAGCCGGACGCGCCGGCACCGTCACCGGCCGCACCGGCACCCGCGGCGCCCGCAGCGGCCTGGGCGGCGTCAGTGTTGGCGTACAACGCCGTGCCCATCGCCTGCGACTCCTGGGACAGCTTCTCCATGGCCGTGCGGATGGCCGAGACGTCGCTGCCCTTGAGCGCCTCGTTGACCTCCTTGATGGCGTCGTTGACCTTGGTCTTGACGTCGTCCGGGAGCTTGTCCTCGTTCTCCTTGACGAACTTCTCGGTCTGGTACACCAGCGACTCGGCCTGGTTGCGGGTCTCGGCCTCCTCGCGCCGCCTGCGGTCTTCCTCCGCGTGCGCCTCGGCGTCCTTGATCATCCGGTCGATGTCCTCCTTCGGCAGGGCGGACCCACCGGTGATGGTCATCGACTGCTCCTTGTTGGTGCCCAGGTCCTTCGCCGTGACGTGCACGATGCCGTTGGCGTCGATGTCGAACGTGACCTCGATCTGCGGCACGCCACGCGGAGCGGGCGGGATGCCGGTCAGCTCGAACATGCCGAGCTTCTTGTTGTGCGCGGCGATCTCACGCTCACCCTGGAACACCTGGATCTGCACCGACGGCTGGTTGTCCTCGGCCGTGGAGAAGATCTCCGAGCGCTTGGTCGGGATCGTGGTGTTGCGCTCGATGAGCTTGGTGAACACGCCGCCCTTGGTCTCGATGCCCAGCGACAGCGGGGTGACGTCCAGCAGCAGGACGTCCTTCACCTCGCCCTTGAGCACACCGGCCTGCAGCGCCGCACCGACCGCGACGACCTCGTCCGGGTTCACGCCCTTGTTCGGCTCCTTGCCGCCGGTCAGCTCCTTGACCAGGTCGGCGACCGCAGGCATACGGGTGGAACCACCGACCAGCACGACGTGGTCGATGTCGCCGACCGAGATGCCCGCGTCCCGCAGCACGTTGTTGAACGGCTGGCGGGTGCGCTCCAGCAGGTCCGCGGTGATCTTCTGGAACTCGGCGCGGGACAGCGTCTCGTCCAGGAACAGCGGGTTCTTGTCCGCGTCCACGGTGATGTAGGGCAGGTTGATGTTGGCCGTGGACGAGCTGGACAGCTCGATCTTGGCCTTCTCCGCGGCTTCCCTGATGCGCTGCAGGGCCATCCGGTCCTTGGTCAGGTCGATGCCGTGCGAGGCCTTGAACTTGTCCACCAGCCAGTCGACGATCCGCTGGTCCCAGTCGTCACCACCCAGGTGGTTGTCACCGGAGGTGGCGCGCACCTCGACCACGCCGTCGCCCAGCTCCAGCAGCGAGACGTCGAACGTACCGCCACCGAGGTCGAAGACCAGGATGGTCTGTTCCTTCTCGCCCTTGTCCAGGCCGTAGGCCAGCGCGGCCGACGTCGGCTCGTTGATGATGCGCAGGACGTTCAGCCCGGCGATCTGGCCCGCCTCCTTGGTGGCCTGCCGCTGGGCGTCGGAGAAGTACGCGGGCACAGTGATGACCGCGTCGGTGACGTCCTCGCCCAGGTAGGCCTCGGCGTCCCGCTTCAGCTTCATCAGCACGCGGGCGGAGATCTCCTGCGGCGTGTACGCCTTGCCGTCGATCTCCTTCTTCCAGTCCTCGCCCATGTGCCGCTTGACCGACCGGATCGTGCGGTCGACGTTGGTGACCGCCTGGTTCTTGGCCGGCTGACCGGTGAGCACTTCGCCGTTCTTGGCGAACGCGACGATGGACGGGGTGGTGCGGGAACCTTCGGAGTTGGCGATGACCGTCGGCTCGCCACCCTCCAGGACAGCGACGACCGAGTTGGTCGTGCCGAGGTCGATGCCGACCGCTCGCGCCATGGGGTGTTCCTCCTGTGTGTCGTTCGTGGGTCTGTGGGGGTGTGACTTTCACCCTGAGCCCGACCGGCTCAAGTTTTCCGCGCCGCCGGTTTGTCGGCTCGGCGCAGACTTGAGTCTGCCACACTCAACCTTGCCGCCCGGACAACGAGTGGGACGTGCCGTGTGTTCCCGGCCCGGGCAGGCGATGTGACTCAGCTCGCGGGACGAACGACCACGTCGCCGGAATCGGTGGTCAGCTCGAGGCGATGGTCGGCGCCGGAGTTGTTGCCGATGCGGATGTCGCGGTTGCCGGAGTCGGTGTCGGCCTCCACTTGGTACTCGCCCGGCGGCACGACCACGTCGATGTTGCCGCTGTCGACGTCGGCGGTGACGTTGGCGGGTGCGGTGAGCACCACCGTGATGTCGCCGGAATTCGCGGTCAGGGTCAGGTCGGCGCCGAGTCCCGCACCGGTGATGTCGCCGGAGTTCGAGTCCACCGACAGCGGGCCCGCGATGTCCCGCAGCTTGGTGTCGCCGTTGTTGAGCTGGACCTCGCCGCCTGCGACGCCGATCAGCTCCAGGTTGCCGGAGTCCAGTTCACCCATCACCTTGGTGTCGCGCGGCACGATCACTTCGTAGTCGACCTCGCACCACCAGCCGCAGCCGTCCAGCTTCAGGATGCTGCCGTCGACCGAGTACGCCTGCGTGTCCGGGGCGTCGAACCGGTAGCGGAACCGCTCCTTGATCTGCACTGTCGACACGTCGTCGGCACGCACCATCACGTCACCCGAGTCGTTGTCGATCTCGACGGTGTCGATGCGGGCGGTGACCCGCTCGGTCGCCTCCGTCTGCGAAGTCCAGAACCAACCGGTGGCAAGTCCGACCGCCACGGCGATCAGTGCGATCCCGACGGCGAACTTGACGGTGCGTGACATGAATTGATCCCCTCGTGTGTCCTTACCTGGATCACGGTATGCCGCTTTCGCCGGTGCGGCATCGGGGAGAACCCCCAGGTTCGACCCTGGTTCCACTAACCTCGCAGACGCATGTGATGCGAATCGGATGGAGGAGTCCGTGACTGAGCAAACCCCTGCGCCACCGAATCCCTACGACTTCCTGCCCCAGGTTCCCACGTTCACCGTGACCAGCAACGACATCGCCGACGGCGAGACGCTTCCGACGCCGCACCTGTCCGGCAAGATGGGCGCGGGCGGCGAGGACCGGTCCCCGCACCTGCGGTGGGAAGGCTTCCCCGCGGAGACCAAGAGCTTCGCGGTGACCTGCTTCGACCCGGACGCCCCGACCGCGTCCGGATTCTGGCACTGGGCGGTGTTCAACATCCCGGCGTCGGTGACCGAGCTGCCGTCGGGCGCCGGTGACGAGAACGGCTCGGATCTGCCCGAGGGGGCGATCCAGCTGGCCGGTGACAGCGGGCACGTCGGTTACGTCGGTGCCGCTCCGCCGCCGAAGCACCGTCCGCACCGCTACATGTTCGTGGTGCACGCGGTGGACGTGGACAAGCTCGACGTCCCGGCCGAGGCCAAGCCGGCGTTCCTCGGGTTCAACCTGTTCTTCCACACGCTGGCCCGCGCCTACATCACCCCGGTCTACGAGAACAAGGGCTGATGCCGCGCGCCGACGTGCTCAGCGTTCCTGCCGAGCACGTCGGCGGCGTTCGGTGGGGTTGAGCAGGTACTCCACCACCGGACGAAGTTCTTCCGCGCTGGGCGGCTCGTCGTCGATCAGGCCTTGGATCAGCAGGCCGTCGATCCCGGCGAGGAACACCCGAAAAGCGACTTCGTCGTCGTGCTTGACCATCGAGGTCAGCACGTCCAACCAGCGGCGGGCGGCGGGTCGCAGCGAGGGACGCCGAGCGGCCAGCAGATAGAGCTCGTACTCGGCCATGGTGCGGCCGCGCCGTGGGCCGAGCGCCTCGGCCAGCAGTGCCGAGACTTCGTCGGCCGCGCTCGGGCCGCTGTCCGGTGAGCCGCTCGAGCGCCGTAGGCCTTCGCGTGAGCGTGCGCGGTCGATCATCCAGTACACCTCGGTGGCCATGTCCCTGGCGCACGCGATCAGCGTCGCGATGAGCAGGTCGTCGAGCGTGGCGAAGTGATACGTGGTCGACGCCGTGGGGATGCCCGCCTCGCGTGCCACGCTGCGGTGCGTCACGCCTGCGACGCCGTCGCGTTCGATCACACGCAGGGTGGCCTCGATGATCTCCTGGCGCCGCTTCTCGCCGCGGACCTTGCGGCCGTCCCGTCGCATCGTCATGCCGTCGCCCTGCCGATCTCGACGAGCACCACGCCGGCGATCACCAGGGCAAGGCCCGCGAGCATGGTGGCGTTGAGCTGTTCGTGCAGGAAGACCACGCCGACGAGGGCGATCAGCGCGATGCCGAACGCCGCCCAGATCGCATACGCGACGCCGACCGGGACGCCTGCCTTGAGCACCAACGACAACAGGTAGAAGGCCAGGCCGTAGCCCGCCGCCACCACGAGCGACGGGCCCAGCTTGCTGAAACCCTCGGAGAACTTCAGCGCGACGGTGCCGCTCACCTCGGCGGCGATGGCCAGGGCCAGGAGCACGTAGGCGTACATCGCTCCAGACTACCTGAACAAATGTCCAGAAAGTCCGCCGCGCGCTCAGCGGCTGGTGTCGGTGCGGTGGAAGTTGAGGTAGGCGCGCGACGGTGTCGGGCCGCGCTGGCCCTGGTAGCGCGAACCGGCCTCCTTCGTCCCGTACGGGTACTCCGCGGAGCTCGACAGCCGGAACAGGCACAGCTGACCGATCTTCATCCCCGGCCACAGCGTGATCGGCAGGTTGGCCACGTTGGACAGCTCGAGCGTGATGTGCCCGGAGAAGCCGGGGTCGATGAAGCCTGCGGTGGAGTGCGTCAGCAACCCGAGCCTGCCCAGCGACGACTTGCCCTCCAGCCGTCCGGCCAGATCGTCGGGCAGCGTGACCATCTCGAACGTCGATCCCAGTACGAACTCGCCCGGGTGCAGCACGAACGGGTCGTCACCGGTCTGCTCGACCAACGAAGTCAGCTCGTCCTGCTGCTGGGACGGGTCGATGTGGGTGTACTTGGTGTTGTCGAACACCCGGAAGTACCGGTCCAGTCGCACGTCGATGCTCGACGGCTGGAGCATCTTCGGGTCGTACGGGTCCACGCCCAGCCGACCGGATTCCAGTTCCTTGCGCAGGTCGCGGTCACTCAGCAGCACGCGCTCACCCTAGCCCGCGCGGTCGGCGGGAGCACGGAACGTGCGCCGGTAGGCCAGCGGACTCACCCCGATGCTGGACCGCAGATGCTGCCGCAAGGACGCCGCCGTACCAAGCCCTGCCGCCGCCGCGACCTCGTCCACGCTCAGGTCCGTCGTCTCCAGCAGGTGTCTGGCGTGGTCGATGCGCTGCTGGGTGAGCCAAGCGCCGGGCGACATCCCCGTCTCGGCCCGGAACTTGCGGGAGAACGTGCGCACGCTCATGTGTGCGTGGGCGGCCATGCTTGCCAGGTCGAGTGGTTCGGCCAGGCGCTGGAGTGCCCAGGCACGGGTCGGCGCGGTGCTCGTGGCGTCGCCATCAGGCACGTGGCGCTCGATGAACTGTGACTGGCCGCCCTCGCGCCACGGTGGGACGACGCAGTAGCGGGCCGCGCGGTTGGCGACCTCGCTGCCGTGGTCGGAGCGGACGACGTGCAGGCAAAGGTCGACCCCGGCTGACAGGCCGGCGGACGTCGACACGTCTCCGTCGTCGACGAACAGCACGGTCTCGTCGAGCTTCACGCGCGGGTAGAGGGCGCGGAACGTCTCCACGTGTGCCCAATGAGTGGTCGCCGGCCGATCGTCGAGCATGCCCGTCGCGGCGAGCACGAACGCACCGGTGCAGATCGACATGAATCGCGCATGCGACGGCACGGTCTCCAGCGCGCGAGCCAGCTCGTCCGGCAGTACCCCGTCGTGACGGGGTCCCTCCAGCTGGGTGCCGGGGACGATCACGCTGTCCGCTTCCCGCAGTGCTTCCGGCCCGTCGTCGGGAAGGATCGAGTAGCCGGCGTTCGTCCGCAGCGGCCCCTCGTCGAGTCCGCAGATGCGCACGTCGTAAAGCCGGCTTCCGTCCGGGTCCCTGGCCGAGTTGAACACCATGGGTGGGATGGCCAGGTCATAGCCGATCACCGGGTTGAGGGCAAGGACCACGATGCGATGGGGCTGCATGGCCAGATCCTTGCACATATTGGCAATCAGGTCACTGTTGGTGATCTCCTCAGCCGTCAAGACTGATCATGTGATTCAGCGAGAAGGTGTGGCCCTGCGGATCCACTGGGCGTGGGTGATTGCCGCCGTCGCGTTCGTGACGTTGATCGGTGCCGCGGGTTTCCGCGCCGTGCCGAGCGTGCTGATCGATCCGTTGCACGAGGAGTTCGGCTGGTCCCACGGCACGATCGGTTCGGCCGTGTCGATCAACCTGGTGTTGTTCGGGGTGATTTCTCCGTTCGCCGCGGCGTTGATGGACCGGTTGGGGATCCGCCGGGTGGTGGCCTGCGCGCTCGTACTGGTCGCCGCGGGTGCCGGGCTGACGGTGTTCATGACCGAGCCGTGGCAGTTGTTGTTGTGCTGGGGGGTGCTCGTCGGTGTCGGCACCGGCTCGATGTCGATGCCGTTCGTCGCCACGATCACCGGCCGCTGGTTCGTCAAACGCCGAGGCTTGGTCAGCGGTGTGCTGACCGCGGCGGGCGCGGCCGGGCAGCTCGTCTTCCTGCCGTTGGTGGCGGCGCTGGTCACCGAATACGACTGGCGCGTCCCGTCGATCACGGTGGCCTGCGCGGCCCTGGCCGTCGTGCCGCTGGTCGTGCTGCTGATGCGCGACTACCCGAGCGACGTCGGCACCACCGCGTACGGCGCTACCGAGGACGACGAAGCCGCTCGTCCGGTGTCGGGAAGCAGCGTGCTGCGGAGCCTGCGCATGCTGCGAGAAGCGGCAAGGACCAGGACGTTCTGGCTGCTCGCGGGCGGGTTCGCCATCTGCGGCGCGACCACCAACGGCCTGGTGGGGACGCACTTCGTCACCGCTGCCCACGACCACGGGATGCCGTCCACGACCGCCGCCGGCTTGCTGGCACTGGTTGGGATCTTCGACGTCGCAGGCACGATTCTGTCCGGCTGGCTGGTCGACCGGTTCGACCCGCGCTACCTGCTGGTCGGTTACTACACGCTGCGCGGGATGTCGCTGCTGATCCTGCCGTCGTTGCTGCAGCCGCACGTCGAGCCGAGCCTGTGGGTGTTCGTGATCTTCTACGGGCTCGACTGGATCGCCACCGTTCCGCCGACCGTGGCGTTGTGCCGTGAGCGGTTCGGCATGAACGGGCCGATCGTGTTCGGCTGGGTGTTCGCCTCGCACCAGGTCGGCGCCGCGATCGCCGCCTACGGCGCGGGCGCAATCCGGGACGTCAACGGCAGCTACGACCTCGCGTGGTACGTCGCGGGCGGCCTGTGCGCGTTCGCCGCGCTCATGTCGGGCCGGATCCGGCGGCACGTAACGCGTCCGCCAGCCGGCTCGCCGCCACCGGAGCCAAGTCTGCAGCGAGTCCACCGAAGCTGAGCCGCAGGTATTGGCCGGTGGGTTCGGCGGCGAACCACGGGCGGCCGGGGTAGACCACGAGTTCGCGGGCCATGGCCTCGGCCGTGATCGTCGGCTCGTCCGAGCCGTCCGGGAGGCGGAGCCACAGGTGCAGGCCGCCGCTGGGGACCGTGACGTCGAGCCACGGGATATGGGTCCGCAGCGCTTCGACCAGGGCGTCGCGCCGTTGCCGGAGGCCGGTGCGTAGGGAGCGCAGGTGGCGGGGCCAGGCGGGCGAGGTGAGGAATTCGACCGCCGCGTGCTGGAGCGGGCCGGCCACGAAGAGGTCCTCCAGCAGCCGCGCGGTGCGCAGCCGGGCCGCCGCC
Organism: Thermocrispum municipale DSM 44069; assembly: GCF_000427825.1. Taxonomy (GTDB): domain Bacteria; phylum Actinomycetota; class Actinomycetes; order Mycobacteriales; family Pseudonocardiaceae; genus Thermocrispum; species Thermocrispum municipale. The sequence continues at coordinate 404,297 of NZ_KE386593.1, forward strand.
ACCCCGCGGGCGCCGATGGCCGACAGTCGCATCCCCGGTGCGACCACCTTGGTCAACGAGCGCACGTAGATGACGTGGCCGTCGTTGTCGTCGACCGACAGCGGAGGCGGGGCGCAACCGTCCAGGGTCAGACCGCGCGCGTAGTCGTCCTCGATGAGGAAGGCTTTCGCTTCCGCGACGACGTCCAGGACAGCGGCTCGCCGCTCGGCGGACAACACCGCCCCATGGGGGTTGGCGTGCAGCGGCTGACAGTAGAAGAGTCGCGCGCCGGTGGTGCGGAATGCCGCCGCCAGCAGATCCGGGCGGACGCCGTGTTCGTCGGTCGGCACGCCCACCACGCGAAGACCCGCGTCGCGTGCCGCCGCCATCGCGCCGAGGTAGGTGGGCGCCTCGACAAGCACCACCTCGCCCGGCCTGCCCAGACCACGAAAGGCGGCCGCAAGAGCCGGTTGCCCGCCGGAGCAGATGGTGAAGTCGGCCGCGCGGAGGCCGCCGCCGACCTCGTTGGCAAACCATTCCCGCAGGTCGGGGAGCCCTTCGGTGGGTTGCCTGCCCCACGCCGCCGGTTTGCGGGCGGCCCTGGCCATCGCCGCGCCCAGGGCGCCGAGAGGTTGGAGTTGCTGGTCGAAGTACCCGCAGCTGAGCGGTAGCGCTTCCGGGCGGTGGGTGGCCAGCAGCGCGGCCAGCTCGTCCTCACCCGGGCGTCCGTCGGCGAGCACCACGCTCTGCCAGGACAGATCGGGCGGTGTGGCCGCGGCTGGTTGCCGTTGAGCGGCGATGAAGGTGCCGCGACCCGGGCGCACTTCGACCAGCCCGCGGGCGGCGAGTTGTTGCACCGCGGTCTGCACCGTGACCGGCGAAGCGCGGTGCCGCGCCATGAGTTCGCGGACCGAGGGCAGCTTGTCGCCCGGGTTGCCCGCGTCGACGACCGCCAGCAGCTCTTCAGTAACACGAGCCGCAGCGTTATCATGGATCATGAGAGACAATGATAACGTTACCCGCCCGCCACGGATAACGGTCGGCTTGGGTCTCGCGGCCGTCGCCGTCGTGTGCTTCAGTCTCTCCCTTCCGGCGACCCGAGTCGCGGTCGGCGCGCTGGATCCGATCTTCGTCGGGCCGGGGCGCTGTGCGGCCGCGGGCCTGCTGGCGATCGTCTACTTGGTGGTGACCCGTACGCCGTGGCCCGGTTGGCGGCTGGTGCCCCGGTTGGTGGTCGTCGCCGCCGGGGTCGGGATCGGGTTTCCGTTGCTGTCGTCGATGGCGCTGGTCGACGAGAGTTCCGCGCACGGCGCCGTGGTCATCGCGTGCTTGCCGTTGGCCACCGCGACGTTCGCCGTGCTGCGCGCCAAGGAGCGCCCGCACACCGAGTTTTGGCTGGCCAGCGCGGTGGGAATGACCACGGTGCTGGTGTTCGTCGCGGTCAGCGGCGGTCTCGACGGGGGCTTCTCGCTGTCCGACGTGTATCTGCTCGGCGCGGTGGTACTCGGCGGCTGGGGTTACGCCGAGGGCGGCATGCTGGCCGGCGAGATCGGCGGGGCCCAGACGATTTCGTGGGCCGTGGTGCTGGTGCTGCCGGTGACGCTGCCCGTGGCGATCATGACCTCCGACGGTCTCGGTGAGGTGTCGTGGGCGCAGGGAATCTCGTTCGTCTACCTGGCGACGTGCACGATGTATCTCGGCTTCTTCGCGTGGTATGCCGCCATGGCGCGCGACGGCATCGCCCGGGTCGGCCAGGTGCAGTTGATGCAGCCGGTGTTGACGCTGGCGTGGTCGGCGGTGTTACTCCACGAGCGTGTGACGCTGCTGTCGGTGCTGGTCGCCGTCGCGGTGCTGGCCAGTGTGGTGTGGACGCAGCGGGCGCGGGTGTCGCGTCAGGCGGCGGGTGAGCCCGCGGCCTTGCCGGAGGCCGTGCGGACCGGGCGAGAGTAGGTGCGGTCCAGCTCGAGCGCGCGGGTGACCTGCTTGAGGTACCAGCGGCGGGAGCGGTATCCGAGCAGCCGTTGCAGCGTGGTGGCGCCCGGCAGCGCCTGGCGTGCCGTCTCCGCGAGGAGGTTGGCCGCCGCGAAGGTCAGCACGGCCGCTGACGACATGCGGGCGGCGGGGAGCCCGAGGTAGTCGGCGTTACCGTCGCCCAGCAGCATGCGGCTGACGGCGGCGTGCAGGTTGACCGCCGCCCGGCCGATGACGCCGTTGAGCGGGCCGAACCGCTGCCCGACCACGGCGTGCTGCTCGAGCAGGACGCGGGCAAGGCGCCGGGAGTCCTCGTCAGGGATGAATTCGGTGGCGGCTAGCAGCCACAGCAGACGCCACGAGTCGTCCTCGTCCGCGGGCAGGAGAGCGTCGTCGACGCCGAGAAGCCAGCCGACGTAGCGCCACAAGTGCAGCACGTCTTCCCGCTCGCGCTGCGTGTAGCGGACGCCGAGCATGCGCGTTCCGAGCAGGAAGACCTGGGAGAAGAGCAGCAGTGTCCCCGCCGTCTGGACCTGGTTGACCGGGTGGTCCCACTCGTCGTAGTTCCAGTCGTGGCGACGATTCATCGCGGCGCGTACGTGGGCGTGCAGCAGGCGTACGCGTAACGCGGCCGCATAGCCGTCGCCGCCGTGCTTGAGCGCTCCTGGCGTCGTGACGTCGATCCACCAGGCGGCTGTCTCGGCAAGTCTGCGGGCGGCTTCGTACTCGAGGTCACCGGTGCCGACGAGGGTTTTCACCGCGCGAGAGGCCAGGTAGCCGCCCATGAGCGACATGTCACCGAGCGGGATGAGGCCGATGACGCCGGTGCGGACGATCGAGCGTGCGCCGCGGTCGATGCGGTCGTGGTCGACCCAGTACGGGGTGCGCTCCACCTCGTGGAAGAACTCGAAGAGCTCCTCGGGGGCGGAGTCCAGGCTGTCGACACCGTGCTTGAGGGCATGCTCGAACAGGTCCCGAGCACGCGGGTCGCGTTGCAGCACGGCGGCGAGGCGGTCGGCGAGCGGGTCGGCTTCCTGCGCGAACGAGCGGAGGCGGTCGACCTGGGCCTGGTCGGCACGCAGGTTACCGGGGCCGAACAGGCGGGCGGCCAACTTGAGCGATCCTCGTGCGAACAGCTCGGGCTCCGGCAGCTCGGTGGTCGCCGTTCGAGCTGCTTTCGCTGTGGGCTCCTCGGGCATCGCGCTCTCCCTGTTGTGTCGCGCCGGTACCGCGGGGGCGTCCGGGCATCGCCAGCGACAACAAGTGTTGTCACTTTGTCGGCGGGCGTCAAGCGGTCGGCCTGCTCCGGGGGTGGGGAGCAGGCGGGCGCGTGGGTGTGGGTGGTCGTGCGCGCAGGGGAGCGGTCGTTGCGCAGGGCGAGGGTGGTCGTGCGCGCAGGGTGTGAGGCAGGGCGAAGGGGCCTTGATCGGCTCGCGATTCTGCGGTAAATCAAGAAGTGAGCGTGGGCGCCGACCCAGGGGCTCGGTGCATCGCGCGGACGGCCGCTGTGTATCCTGAGCGGCGATGCGGATGTAGTTCAATGGTAGAACATCAGCTTCCCAAGCTGAGAACGCGGGTTCGATTCCCGTCATCCGCTCCACACGCAAAGGCCCAGGTCAGAAGCCATCCACTTCGGACCTGGGCCTTCGTCGTGCGTGGGGGTTGACCGCTCACGTGCCCTCTACGTGCCCTCCGGCGTCGGCCGTGTCCGGTCATGCCCGCGTCCACGGTGCTCGTCGACGAGCTTCGACAGGCTGTCGGCGATCCGTGCATCGGCGTCACTCGTGGCGCGCTGATAAATCAGTGCCGCTCGCATGTCGTCGTGACCCATACGAGCCATGAGGTCCTTGGTCGACATGCCCGCTTTAGACGCCCAGATGTTTCCGGCGTGGCGGAGATCGTGAAAGCGCACCCCCGCCAGTCCTAGATCAGCCACGACCTTCCCCCAGCGTGAGCGCTGGTTGAAGTTCGGGCGCCGAACAGGGTTGCCGGACTTTTCGCCTGTGAACAGGAGCGCAGTTGGTTCGGGGTCGACGTACCGCTGGATGTGGTCGACAAGATCCGCTCGGATCGCGGCAGGGATGGTCACCGTTCGAACACCGCCCCTCGGGCGAGCGGTATGGGTCACCGGCCGATGAGGACCAGCCGCAGAACGCCGACGTTGCCTACGTCGCACGTCTTCGAACCGATGAGCGTGTGGTCGTCCACATTGCGGGAATCCATGCCATCGGGTCGCTCGGTGCGGTGCACTACCTGACGGCGAATCTCGCCAACCTGTACGGAGAGACCGACGACAAGTCGTTCTCCCTGGCCGTCCGGTCGACCTACGACGGTCTGGACATCACCGGCAGCGAACTCGCTGCCGGTCCATTCGTGTGGTGATCGCATGCGCATCGAGTACGCCGAGCTAGCAGGGCGAGGCGACAGCGACGACCGGACCTTCCTCACGCCCAACGCCGTGATCATGCTTGACGGAGCATCGGCGTTCGTACCGGTTCCGGTCCCGGCAGCACAGTACGCCGAGGTGCTCGGTCAACACATCCGCGATGCGCTTCTCAGCGATCCGGAAGGAGACCTCACGGAGATTGTTCGAGCTGCCATCGCGGCCACCCGCGCGCAGCTGGGCCTGACCCCAGGGGAGTCTCCGAGCAGTACTGTTGCCATCGCTCGAGCCGCACGGTCGAGCCTTGACCTCTTCGTTCTCGGTGACACCGAAATCATCATGCCGTCCGAGGTACTGCGCGATAACCGGATGGATGAACTCGACATACCGGCTCGGCGGAAGTATCGACAGCGTCTTGCCAACGGCAGTGGATACGACCAGGAGCACCGCGCGTTGCTACGCGAGCTCCAGACTGAGCAGGCCCGTCGGCGGAACCAACCCGACGGATACTGGATTGCCGAGGCAGATCCCAGCGCTGCTGACCACGCCGTGCAGGCTTCGCGTGCGCTTTCGGAGGTGCCGTGGGTCGTCCTCGCCACCGACGGTGCCTACGAGACCATGCGGCACCTCCAGCTCGACCGGTGGACCGAGATTGCGGCGTCCAGCGGCGACGACTTAGCAGCCCTGCTCGCTCGGTGTCAGGAATGGGAAGCGATGGAGGACCCTGACGGTCGGCAGCACCCACGTTCAAAACGCCACGACGACAAGAGTCTGGCCGTCATGCGATTCAGCGATGAAAGCGCGGCCTCCACGAAATAACCGGTGCATTGCCGAGTTGTCCTCTACAGGATCAAGGAGCGGCGCTGACGCGCCGCCCCCGCGCGGCTCCCGACCGGCACGGCTCTCGCTCCGCTGCCGCCGCGCCGGCGTCGCCGCGCGGGACGAACGCACAGGCGGCGCACTTGCCCTGTGAATCCGCCTGGCATATGCGCGCTACTCGGGAAGTCCCCTTCTCGCCTGGTGATCGTCTAACGCCGAGTCGCTGCCATCAAGGGCGCCTACGGCGTCGCGATGCGATGGGCTACGCCCACCCTTGACGCCAGCGCCACGACGCTAGGAACGGCAGGGGCGAAGGGGGCGGGGTCGCGAGGTCAGTGCCAAGACCAATGATCAACGAATAACTCATGACTTTCGTCCAGGCGCTCTCGCCAAGCCGGAACACGTGGCCCGGCGCGTCGGAACGCAACTGACTACACACTAAAGCTCGCAGTCGCGTGCCCTCTGCGTGCCCTGCATGGGGGTCAACGGGGGCCACAGTGGGCAACTCTCGCCGGAGCGTCACTGCAGCTCACCCCCGTCTTCCGGGTGGCACCGATTGATTCCCAAGCTGAGAACGCGGGTTCGATTCCCGTCATCCGCTCCACACGCAAAGGCCCAGGTCAGAAGCCATCCACTTCGGACCTGGGCCTTCGTCGTGCGTGGGGNCGGGGCCACCTGCGGGCCATGAGCGCGCGGGCCACACCACTCCCGAGCTGCCAGTCCTCATCCGTCGAGGGTGCCGCGCACGGCCCACACCGGCCCCGTCTCGTATTTCGGGTAGTTGGACAGCACCGGGTGGATCCGGTCGTTGACGATCATGTAGTCCTCCCCCACGACATGGGGCAGGCGCGTCTCGCGGTCGCCTTCCCACGTGATCCGCCCGGTGTTCCCGTCGGCGACGACCGCCTTGTCGGTGATGCCGGGAACCACGCCGACGACTTTGCCGTCGTCGCTGATGGTCAGCGCCCGGACGGCTTCCGCCAGTTGGTGCGCTTCCCCGGTCTCCACATTAACCGCCGCCGCGGCCGAGCTGGTGCCGACGAACAGCCACTTTTCGTTCGGTGACGGCAGTACGGTGGCGTCGAACGTGGCCCGGTCGTCGAAATCGGTTTGCGCGATGACGCCCCCCGTTTTGTCGTGGACGGAGACGACGGTCTTCGGGCCACCCTCCGGCGGCCGGACGACGGACAGCACCACTACGTAGTCGCGGTAGGAGCCGATCAGCAGCCGGTAGTCCACGCCGTGGCCCGGCGAGATGGATTCGTCACCGTCCGGGTCCCACAGTTCCGCGCCGCCGACGTCACGCACTACGAACGAAAAATCCGTTCCTTCGGCGAACCAGCCGTCGCCGACCGCCTCGATGCGCCGATACTCGGTGACCGGAAGGTCGATCGCCGCACCGCTCTCCGGATCGATCTGCCTGCCCTCCGACCTCATGCTGTCGTAGAAGACCACCGCGTCGTCCTTGGAGCTCTCGTAGAGGATTTCGTCCGCTTCCCAGACGACCGGCTCGGTGGTGCCGTTCGCATCCATGGGCATGAACGCGGCAGCCGACCCCTTCTCGGTGGTGTAGGTCAACGCGGCGTAGGGCTTGCCGTCGTGATGAATGACGCGCAACCACCTGGCTGCGTCTCCGGTCTGCGGGGTGTAGGGCGCTTCCACCAGTCCGGGCAGCGGACCGGTCGACCACAGCTGCTTGCCTGTCTTCCCGTCGACCGCTCGCATCTCGAAGTTCTCGCCGTCGTGTCCGACGAGGACGACTTTGTCCTGGTAGGCGACCATTTGCTCGGCCGTGGATTGCCACTGGCAGCTTTCCCGGGCGACGCCGGGCAGTACGTTCTCCGGCGGCGACGTCGCGCAGCCGGTCGCCGGAGCGGCTTCGCGCCCCGCCCCTGCGGCCGGACGTGCTTCCTCGCCGAGGGTGTTCACGACCACCACGCCGCCAGCGACCACCGCAGCGATGGCGAGCGCTGCGGCGATGAGCTTCGCCGCGGTGCCGGCCAGCAGGCCACCGGCAGCCGCGCCTCCGAGGCCCGCAGCACCAGCCAAGGCTGGTTTCCCGACCGGGCCGGTGGTGGCGGGGCTTGCGTGGGCGCCTGTGTCGATCGGGCCTGGGCTTGCGTGGGCTCCTGAATCGACCGGGCCGGGGCTCACGCCCGGTCCGGCTGGGTCTGCGGCGCCGAGATCCGTGGCTCCAGCGCTGACACCGGTGGAGTCCGGGACGGTACCGGGATTGGCAGCGCCTGCGGGATCGGTGCCAGTGGCTGGTCCGGCGCTCGTCGTTTCGCCGCTCGGTGTTCCGGGGTTGCCATGGGTCGTGCCGGGGCCCGGCCCGGTCGAGCCGGTACTGGTGCTGGTCGAGGTGGTGCCGCCGGGAGAGCTGGTACTTGCGCCGGTCGAGCCGGTACTGGAGCCCGTAGTGCTGGATCCCGTGGAGCCGGTTCCGGCGCCGGTGGTTCCCGCGCTCTCCGCCGAGCTCCCCGCGCCGGACCCGGTCGTGGCGCCGCTGGGTGCCCCTGATCCAGCGCCGCCCCCGCCCGCCGCGTTCGTGCCCGCCGAGCCGGCCCCGGATGTACTTCCTCCCGCACTCGCCGAACCGGTGCTTGCCGTGCTCGCTCCCGACGAGCTCGTACCGGCTGTGCCCCCTGCACCCGCCCCTGTACCGCTGGTGCCCGTGCCTGCCGAGGTAGCGCTGCCTGCCGATCCGCCGGCGGTCGCGCTGCTGGAACCGGCCGAGCCCGCGGAGACCGCTGAGCCCGACGTGCCGGTTCCGGCCGAGCTGACGCCGGCCCCTGTGGAGCCGCTGCCGGCCCCGGCGCTGCTCACGGTGCTGGAGGCGGAGCCGACGCTGGTGCCCCCGGCGCCTGCTGACTCCGCCACGGCCGCCGCAGAGCCGCTGACCGTGGTGGTTCCAGCCGTGTTGCCGGCGGCCCCTAAAGCGGAAAGCCCACTGGTGGCGGACCCGGCGACGGTCGTGGTGGTAGTGCCGGCCAGGGCAGCGAGCGGCGTAAGGGCGACCAACGTGCCGGCTGCGGTGGCCAGAGCTTGCCAGGCGCGGCGCTCCCAGTCAGGGCCGTGGGCCGCTGCCGCGACGCGCTCCAGCTCGGTGACGAACACCTCGGCGTTGGTGGGCCGGGCGTGCGGGCTCTTGGCCATCCCGGCCGCGACGAGCCCGCGGACGTGCTCAGGTACTCGGGACAGGTCCGGAGCCGCCGCTTCGTGCAGCCTTCTCAGCTCGTCGTTCGTTTCGGCGACGAAAGGCTTGTCGCCGGTGACGCACTGATAGAACACGCAGGTCGCGGCGTACACGTCGGTTGCGGGAGTGCCGGGTTGGCCGGCCCATTGCTCGGGCGCCATGTACGACGGTGACCCTGCGGTGAGACCCTGCCTGCCGTCCAACACCGCCAGGCCGAAGTCCACCAGCTTCGACACCCCTTGATCGGTGACCAGCACGTTGTCGGGCTTGTAGTCGCGGTGCACCACGCCGACCTGGTGAGCGGCGGCGAGCCCCAAGAGCGAGCCCTTCAGCACCGACAGCGCTGCCTCGACCATCAAGACGCGCTCGGCATTGAGCATCTCCCGCAGCGAGACCCCGGGAACGGCTTCCATCACCAACGCAGCGACATCCGCCGTGACCTGGAAGTCGAACAAGCGCACCACGTACGGCGACTGGACCGACGCCATCAGCGTCGCCTCGCGGCGAAAGCCCTCCAGTACCGCGTCGTCGGTGAGATAGCGCTGGTGGAGGTACTTGATCGCCACCACCGTGCCCGAAGCGTCATGCCGAGCGAGCACCACTCGGCCGAAGCCTCCGGTGCCGAGCGTCTGCAACTCGGTGTAGCCAGCCAGCCGTCCCACAACCGCACCTCTGACAACCCAAAATCCGTCGATCTCCCGTACGCGATCTTGGACGTGGCGTGATCACTGTCGGTGCCCAGTCAGTCACAAGTTGATCGGAATGTGAGGTTGTGGGCGTGCCCGCCGGGAAGGCCGGTGCCAACCGCCCGGGCTTCAGCGGCGTTCGAGTTCGGCACCACCGTTCGGCATGGTGTAGTTCAGCCCGTCGTCGGTGCGCTCGAGGGTGATGTCGACCGGCGTCAGGCAGGTGTCCTCGGGATCGTCGGTGATGTCTTCGGTGATCTCCACCCGCTCCGGCGTCGCGCTCTCCAGCCGCCAGGTTCCCGAGCAGTCCAGGCCCGGGTAGCTGACCGTGCCGACGATGTCGCCGACCTTGCCCGTGCGGATCTCGACCTCCAACCGGTACGTCGTGTCGACGTTCGGCTGATCGACATCGCCGACCGACTGCCACGTGCCGACGAAATAGTCGTCAAGCGTTGATTCCGGCGGTGCGGACGTCGCGGGCCCGTCCGGCTCGATCGTCCCGCGCAGCGCCCAGACGGTCCGGTTGGCAGGCGGTTCGGCGTCGGGCAGTGCCGGGTGGATCCAGTCGCCGAGCACCACGTAGTCGGCGGTCGCCACGACCGGGATCCGCGTCGCGCGGTCCCCCGACCACGTGATCTGCCCGGTTTTCCCGTCGGCGACGACGGCGAGGTCGCGAGCTCCGGTGACCACGCCCGCAACCTGGCCGACATCGGTGATCGCGAGCGGTTTGACCAGGTCATCGAGTTGCCGTGCTGCACCGGACGCGAGATGGATCGCCGCGGCCGCGCCGTCGGTGGTGACGGCGAGCCACTTCTGGTTCGGCGATGCCACCACCGTCAGGTCGTGGACGTCGAAAGAGGCGCCGAAGTCGGTATCGGCGACCACATTCCCCTCACGGTCGTGCACGGACAAGACCATGTCGGTTCCCGCGTCGGTCGGCACCAGCGGTGCCAGCATGACCAGGTACTCGCCGTGGGCCGCCAGTGCCTTGTAGTGCACCGGCCAGCGGATGCGGTCGGGGCGTTTGTCGTCGGGGTTCCACAGTTCGTCACCCTCGAAATTCCGGACGACGAAGGTGGTGTCATCGCCTTCGGCGTACCAGCCGTCACCGACGGCCAACACCCGTTTGGACGCATCCGCCGGGAGTTCCGCGGCTTGGCCCGTGGTCGGGTCGATCACCTGCGGGGTTTGATCGAGTTCGTCGTAGAAGACCATGGCGTCGTCCGCTTCGGCGTGAATGCGGACGGTCTCGTTCGACTCCCACGTGACGGGTTCGGCGTCGGCGTCGGCGTCCAACGGCATGAAGGCCGCGGCCGACCCGCTCTCGGTCGTGTAGTTGAACGCGGCGTACGGCTTGCCCTCGTGCCGGACGACCTGCAGCGAGCGAGGTGCGTCGCCGTCCGTTCGTCCGGCAAGCGGTCCGGTCGACCACAGCTGCTTGCCGGTCGCGCCGTCGACCGCACGCATCTCGAACTTCGAGTCCTTCTGCGAGATCAGCACGACTCGATCGCCGTAACCCACGATCTGTTCGGCCGAGGTTTGCCAGCGGCAGTCCGTGCGGTCCGAGCCAGGCACCAGGTTCTGCGGTGCCGCGTCCGTGCAGCCCTGTTGTGCGGATTGCGTCGGCTCGTCCCCACCGACGGCTTGTACGACCACCACGCCGCCGACGACGAGGGCCGCGGCGGTGATGCCGGCCGCGACGAACTTGGCTGTGGCGGTGGCCAGCAGTCCGGTGCTTGCGGCTGCTCCGGCTCCGGCCGAGGTGGCCACGGCGGTAGCGCCTGCACCGGCGGCGCCTGCTGTGGCGCCCGCACCCGCGCCTACTGACGTGGCCCCGGCGGCGACGCCGGCTGCTCCGCTGCCGACTCCCGCGCCGGTTCCCGTCGCTCCGGTGCCGACTCCCGCGCCTGTTCCCGCTGCAGCGGTGCCTGCTCCCGTCCCGACTCCTGCGCCGGCCCCGGCTGCGGTTCCACTGACACCGCTTCCGACGCCGGCGCCGGTGCCCGCGGTGGTGCCCACGGCTCCCGCGGATCCGGCCCCGGTGGCGACTCCCGCGATCGGTGTGCCGGTCGCCGTCGCGGCCAGCAACGCCAGCGGCGAAAGGGCTACCAGGGCGCCGGCTCCGGCGGCGAGAGCTTGCCAGCCGCGGCTCTCCCACTCCGGCCCGTGGACCGCGGTGGCCACCCGTTCCAACTCGGCGACGAACGCTTCCGCGGTGGGGGGCCGGTGTTGCGGGTGTTTGGCCATGCCTGCGGCGATGAGGCCGCGCAGGTGTTCGGGCACCAGCTCCAGGTTGGGCGCGGCGGTTTCGTGCATCACCTTCAGCTCGGCCGACGTCTCAGCGGCGAAGGGCTTCTGTCCGGTGATGCACTGGTAGAACACGCAGGTCGCCGAGTACACATCGGTGGCAGGCGTCCCCGGCTGGCCAGCCCACTGTTCGGGCGCCATGTACGAGGGAGAACCGGCTGTGAGGCCTTGGTGGCCGTCGAGCACCGCCAACCCGAAATCGACCAGCTTCGACACGCCGCGGTCGGAGACCAGCACGTTGTCCGGCTTGTAGTCGCGGTGCACGACACCCACCTGGTGCGCGGCGGCGAGCCCCAAGAGCGAGCCCTTCAGCACCGACAGCGCGGACTCCGGCGCCAGGGCGCGTTCGGCGGCAAGGATCGAGCGCAACGACACCCCGGGCACGGCTTCCATCACGATGGCCGCGGTGTCGCTGAGCACCTGGAAGTCGTACAGCCGCACCACATAGGGCGAGTTCACCGACGCCAGCAGCGCGGCTTCGCGGCGAAAACCCTCGAGTACCTGCTGATTGGTCAGATACCGCTCGTGCAGGTACTTGATCGCCACGAACGTTCCGGACGCTTCGTGCTTGGCCAACACGACCCGGCCGAAGCCACCACTGCCCAACGTCTCGATCTCGGCGTAGCCCGCCAGTTTTCCCACCGCGCACCCCTTGCACCAGGCGTCTCCACACCTTCAGACGCGAGACAAGGGTGACCGGTGCCCCGACTGTGGCGTGAAGTTCGCAAAATACTCACCACGTCACCGGATCGTGGCGTTTTCGGTCAGACTGGTGGCATGGATCCGGCACGAGTCGAGGACATGCGGCCGCAGTGGCGCGGCACAGGTGACGCGAAGTTCCCCGCGGCCGCACGGGTCGCCGACAGCTGGTGGGTGCTGCGGGGCAACCCGTTCCCGGATCACCCGGCCTGGACGTTGTTCATCGACGGCGAGGCCAGTTTCGACCTCGACGACTTGCCGGACGGCTGGGGTAAGCCACGGCAGGCACGACAACGCCTTTCCGACGCCGACGTGCGCGAGGCACTGGAGCCGGTGCGCGCCTTCGCGGTGTACGGCAGCGAGGTCGGGCGCCCGTGCGACGACCCGTTCTGCTGCGGACCCGAGACGAGCGGCCAGGTCTAGGGCCGCTGGGCGTCGCCGCGGTGGCGACGCAGCGGTCGACCTTCGGGACGGCTGCCGGCTGAGGTGCCAGGGTGATCTTGACCGACGCCGGTCGATCAGACGTCGAAGACGTGCCAGCAGATGTCGTTACGGAGCCTCTGGTCGTCCAGCACCAACTCGCGGATCTGTGGCGGGAGCTGGTCGCGCTGCCAGTGACACTCGCGTCGGCCGGCGGCTTCCGCTTCATCGGCCGGGACCGACGCGCGAACGGCTTTGATCGCGTAGGCCGCTGCACCCAGCTCGTGTGCTGCTACGTGCGCGACGACCGCGGCTTGCCCGGCTGCGTAAGCGGCGAAGCGGGCGGCGCCGGTGAGGTCGCGGGCGGCCCCCATGGCGTGGCCGCCCGCAGCGCGCGCCTGCATCATCCTGACTTCGCCACGGATCCAGGCCCGTGCGTGCTCGATCGCCGCGCGCGGACGCGGATCGTCCGGGCGGACTGCTTCGAACAAGGGAAGCACGTGTTCGGCGCATGTGGCCGCCCACTCGGCGAGCAAGCGGTGGTTCTCGTCGGTCAGCGTTCCACCGCGACGGATCGTCACGAATCGCATGTCGCGCACCTTGGGAAGAATCACCGGCACTCCTTCCTGGTGGCGGCGTTCGCAGCCTAGCCCGGCGGTTGTCCCGAACCGGCACAGCGTCGGCCGTCATGTCGTCGGCGCGCGGTGTCTGGGGCGGAAACAACTCACTGTCCGCACACGAACGGTTTGTGGGCGGTGATGGTCCCGGGAGGGGGGGCGACAAATGAGATGGACGATCGTCGTGGCGGCGGCCGGGCTGCTGCTGACAGCCTGCGGCGGATCCTCCAGCGACGAGCCAGGTCGGAACGAGAATCTGGCGGCGACGACGTCGCGATCGCCGTTGCGGGTCTCCGAGGAAGCGGCCTGTGACTTGTTCTTCGAAACGGACGATGCGCCAGGTCCGCGCGCCAACGCGATCATCATGACCGCTGCCGAGGACCCGACCTTGAGCGACATCGACTCCAGCCAGGTGCACGAGGTCATCGAGGATCTGGACTTGCTCCCCGGGATTGGGAACCGATCATCGCCGCGCTGCAGGGTCCGTTGCGAGAGATCGAGGACGCCCTGATCGAAGGCAGCGACGCGAGCATCGACCTGCAGGACTACCGCGCCGCCGGATTCGAGATCGCCGCCCGGTGCGAGGAATGACCGATCAGCGCCAGGGCAGGTGGATCCCCACCATTGCCGCCGCCTGTAGAACATCGCGCGACGGACGCCCGCGCAGAGGTTCGGTCTCGGCCACCACAACCGTGGTGTGGCTGCGGCGTGAGTCGTAGTTGCGGCCGGTGAACGTCACCCCGAACTGGCGCTGCCACATCCTCATCGCGACCGGCTTGATGTCGCCGGTGCCATGGATGTCGATCAGCCGTTTGAACTCACGCGCCGTTCGTTTGGTGGGCATGCGCACCCACGAGACGGCGAGAAGCATGCTGTTGCCGCGGCCGTCGCTGAGCGGCAGCACCAGGCGGCGGAGCGAGCGACACGGATGCTCGACGAAGTACGCCTGCACCTTGCCGTAGGAGTTCACCACGCACGATGCGTTCGGAATCCGGCGCATCGTGCCCTTGCGCAGCCCGAGTTGGCGCCACGCGCGCGTCGGCTTGGCACGGATCGTCTTCTTCGCCTTGACGACCTTGGCCCGCATGGCCGAACTCAAGCCGCTGGTCAACCCGGACCCGGCGCCACCGACGGTTCCGATACCGCCGAGGCTCGGGCCTGCCGCGATCAACGTCGCCGCCGCGCCTGTTGCGACCATCGTGCGCGCTTTGGACTTCTTGCCGGTGAGCGGATAGACCGTGCCGTCCGGTCGCGTTCTGAACTCGGTCATGCTTTCCCCCCAAGGCGCCACGAGGATGATGTCATCGCAGGTCAGCGCCCTGGAGGCAGTTGGCAACAAGTTCACGCGCACAGAGCAACGCCCGCCGCGGAAGGCGCGCGGCGGGCGTTGGGCTGCCCTCAGGCTCCGACGTACTCGGCGAGATGTCGGCCGGTCAGCGTGGACCGGTCGGCGATCAGCTTGGCCGGTGTCCCCTCGAACACGATCCGGCCGCCGTCGTGGCCCGCGCCCGGGCCGAGGTCGATGATCCAGTCGGCGTGCGCCATGACCGCTTGGTGATGTTCGATCACCAGCACCGACTTGCCCGAGTCCACCAGCTTGTCCAGCAACCCGAGCAGCTGCTCGACGTCGGCCAGGTGCAGACCGGTGGTGGGCTCGTCCAGGATGTAGATCCCACCCTTCTGCCCCATGTGCGTGGCCAGCTTCAGCCGCTGCCGCTCACCACCGGAGAGCGTGGTCAACGGCTGTCCGAGGCTCAGATAACCCAAGCCGACGTCGGACAGGTGCTCGAGAATCTTGTGCGCCGCCGGCAGCTTGGCCTCGCCGTCGGCGAAGAACTCCGTCGCGTCGGCTACCGACATCTCGAGGACTTCGCTGATGTTGCGGCCGCCGAAGGTGTACTCCAGCACCTCCGCCTGGAACCGCCTGCCCTCGCACACCTCGCACGGGTGGGACACCGTGGCCATCATCCCGAGGTCGGTGTACACCACACCCGCGCCGTTGCAGTTCTGGCACGCGCCTTCGGAGTTGGCACTGAACAGGGCGGGCTTGACCCCGTTGGCCTTGGCGAACGCCTTGCGGATCGGGTCGAGCAGACCGGTGTAGGTCGCCGGGTTGCTGCGCCGCGAACCGCTGATCGCCGTCTGGTCCACGGTGATGACGTCCTCGCTGGGTTTGATCGAGTGGTGAATCAGCGAGCTCTTACCGGACCCGGCCACACCGGTGATCACACACAGCACGCCCAGCGGGATGTCGACATCGACGTTCTGCAGGTTGTTCGCGTCGGCCCCGCGGATCTGAAGCTTGCCGGTCGGCTCCCGCACGGTGTCTTTCACCGACACGCGGTCGTCCAGGTGCCGCCCGGTGATGGTGTCGCTGGTGCGCAGGCCCTCGACCGGACCCTCGTAGCACACCTGGCCACCCGCGCTGCCCGCGCCGGGGCCGAGGTCGACGACGTGGTCGGCGATCGCGATGGTCTCCGGCTTGTGCTCGACGACCAGCACCGTGTTGCCCTTGTCCCGCAGCCGGGTCAGCAGGTTGTTCATCCGCTGGATGTCGTGCGGGTGCAGGCCGATGGTGGGCTCGTCGAACACGTAGGTGACGTCGGTGAGCGCCGAGCCGAGGTGGCGGACCATCTTCACCCGCTGCGCCTCGCCCCCGGAGAGCGTGCCCGACGGCCGGTTCAGCGACAGGTATCCCAGCCCGATCTCGATCATCGAGTCGACCAGGTGGCGCAAACCTGCCACCAGTGGCGCCACGCCCGGGTCGTCGATCTTGCCGAGCCATTCGGGCAGGTCGTCGATCTGCATGGCGCAGACGTCGGCGATGCTCAGCCCGTGGATCTTGGACTTCCTGGCGTGCTCGGCCAGCCGCGTACCGTCACAGTCCGGGCAGGTCTTGAACGTCACGACCCGGTCGACGAAGGCCCGGATGTGCGGCTGCATCGCCTCCCGGTCCTTGTTCAGATAGGACTTCTGGATCTGCGGGATCAGGCCCATGTAGGTCAGGTTGGTCCCGTCGATCTTGATCCGCGTCGCTTCCTTGTACAGCAGGTCGTGCAGCTGCTTCTTGGTGAACTTCTTGATCGGCTTGTCCGGGTCGAAGAACCCGCAGCCGCGGTAGATCCGCCCGTACCAGCCCGACATGCTGTAGCCGGGGACCTCGACGGCGCCTTCGTTGAGCGACTTGTTCTCGTCGTACAGCTCGGCGAGGTCGAAGTCGGTCGCCGACCCCTTGCCTTCACACGTCGGGCACATGCCACCGAGGCGGTTGAACGTCGCCTTCTCCGCGATCGTCTTGTTGCCGCGCTCGATCTTGATGGCGCCGCTGGCCGACACCGACGGGACGTTGAACGAGAACGCCGCGGGCGGGCCGACGTGCGGATCGCCGATCCTGCTGAACAGGATGCGCAGCATGGCGTTGGCGTCGGTGACCGTGCCGACGGTGGAGCGGGCGTCCGCGCCGAGTCGCTCCTGGTCGACGATGATCGCGGTGGTCAGCCCTTCCAACATGTCGACGTCGGGCCTGGCCAGCGACGGCATGAAGCCCTGCAGGAACGCGCTGTAGGTCTCGTTGATCATCCGCTGGGATTCGGCCGCGATCGTGCTGAACACCAGCGAGCTCTTCCCTGAACCGGACACGCCGGTGAACACCGTGAGCCTGCGCTTGGGAATCTCCACGCTGATGTCGCGCAGGTTGTTCTCTCGCGCTCCCTGCACCCGGATCACGTCGTGCGTGTCCGCGGGATGCTGGCCGACCGTGGTGGTTCCGTCCTGACTGGCGGTGCTCATCGCTCTCCTTCGTTGCGGCCGACGATCGGCAGGTATCCGCTCGTCGCCGGTTATCGGTTGCCGTGGCCGGTGGCGTTACCGCCGGTCAGACCAGCCACTGTCCGTCTTGCATCAGCAACCGGCCGGATATCTCGTTCGCTTCGCGCCACGCCTGGATGCGGCGCGGGGTCAGTACGAACCAGCTGTACGGTTCGGAGGTTCGTCGCGGGTCGAAGCCGGCGCGTCGCACGAAGCTGTCCGCGCGCTCGTCGGGGATGTGGTCGGGTACCTCGACCGTCGCGTCGATCATCACGACGTCCCGGAACTCGCCCAGCGCCACCCGAGCCTGCTTCGCGGCGGCCAGATTGCGCCCCGTGACGCTGTCGGTCGCGGTGGCCAGCAGCAGCGTCCGGCCGTCCCAGTCGAACGACAGCGGCACCAAATACGGCGCACCGTCCGGTGACGCACTGCTGACCCATGCGTCGATGTCGTTGTTCAGGCGATGCTCGGTGTCGCGGCGGCGCTGGTGGCGAGTTCGGGGTCGCGGCACTGTGGCGGTCATGCTTCCTGGTTGAGACGAATCATGGTGCCTGCCGGGTCGCGGAACGCGCAGTCGCGCACGCCCCACGGCTGGTCGGTGGGCTCCTGAACGACCTCCACGTTGTCCGCGGCCTGGATCTTCTCGAACGCGGCGTCGACGTCCTTGGTCGACAGCACCACCATCGTGTAGGTGCCCTTGGCCATCATCTCCTTGACCACCCGCTTCTCGTCCTCGGTGATGCCGGGGTCGGCGAACGGCGGGTGCAGCACGATGGAGGTGTCGGGCTGGCTGGGCGGGCCGACGGTGATCCACTGCATGTCACCGTGCCCGACGACGTTGCGGACCTCGAATCCGAGGGCGTCGCGGTAGAACTTCAGCGACTCTTCCGGATCGGTGTGGGGAATGAATGTGTGCGCAATTTTGATGTCCATGCCGATGACGCTAGACGCGGCGTGACGGCATTGCTTCTCGATTCCTGATCGGTCTGGCCACGTGCTTACTCACGCAGGTCGGCAGGCCCGCGAGCTCTTCGGCGCACTCCCGCTTGTAAACGCTCGGCGACATCCCGACCAGCTCGGTGAAACGGGTACTGAACGTGCCCAGCGAGGAAAAGCCCACCGTGAAGCACACTTCGGTGACACTGAGGTCTCCTCGGCGTAGCAGCGCTTTCGCCCGCTCGATCCGTCGCGTCATCAGGTAGCCGTACGGGGATTCGCCGTAGGCGGCGCGAAACCTGCGGCTGAGGTGGCCCGCCGACATGTTGACGCCGCGCGCCAGCGCCTCGACGTTCAGCGGCTTGTCGTACTCGCGGTCGATGCGATCCCGCACGCGCCGCATGAGTACCAGCTCGCGGAGGCGTTCCTCCTCGGCGGACCGTGCCATAAGGAGATCGTGCCACGGTCCACCGACCAGAACCCAGGTTTTCAGTCGAGCAGTTCGACCAGCCGGTCCATCAGCACGGATTGGGCTTTCACGACCTTGCTGCGGGCCGTGGCGATGTCGAACCACGCGACGCGGTCGAGTTCGGGGAATTCCTGCCGTCGACCGGAGCGAGGCGGCCACTCCATCTCGAACGTTCCCGGCTGAAATGTCGACAAATCGACGTCGCCGAGCAGTGCCCACGCGGTGACGACCTTGCCGCCGGACTGCCGGATCTCGCCCAACGGTCGAAGGTCCCCAGGCGGTAGCGCTATGCCGAGCTCCTCGACGAACTCGCGGCGGGCGGCTTCCTGCGGTGTCTCGTCGTCGGTGTACTCGCCCTTCGGGATGGTCCATGCGCCGTCGTCCTTGCGGCTGAAGAAAGGGCCACCCATGTGGCCGAGCAGGACTTCCGGCCGGTGCGGATTGCGGTACAGGAGGATCCCGGCGCTGCGCTTGGCTGTCACGCCGTCAATCCTGCCGCGGTCAGCGGCGATGCACCCGGATGCGGGTCCCGCGGGCCGGGGTCAGCGTGATGTGCCGTGCGCGGGTGCGTTCGCGTGCGGCACGTTCCGGTTCGAGGCGGTAGCGGGACAGGATTTCCTTCAAGATGATCGTGCCCTCGAGCTGGGCGAAGCCGGCGCCCAGGCAGCGCCGTACGCCACCGCCGAAGGGCAGCCAGGTCGCGGGCGTCGCGCTGCCGTCGAGGAACCGCTCGGGTCGGAACGCCTGCGGGTCGGGGTGATGCGCCGGGTCGCCGTGGATGACCCCGATGCCTGGCAGGACCGTGTGTCCCTTGGGGATGCGGTAGCCGTTGAGTTCGATGTCCTCGGTGAGTGTGCGGGCCACGTTGTAGATGACCGGGTGCAGCCGCATCGCCTCCTTGAGCACCGCTTCCAGGTACTTCTCGTCGTCCTCGTCGGCGGCTTGAATGGCGCGGTTCTGCAGTTGCGGGTCGCGGGCCAGGTCGTGCAGCGCCCAGGCCAGCGCGGTCGCGGTGGTCTCGTGGCCGGCCAGCAGCAACGTGACCATCTGGTCGCGCAGTTCGGCGTCGGAGAGTTCGTCGCCGTCGATGCGCACGCTGAGCAGCTGGGACAGCACGTCGGTGCGGTTGTCGAGGTCGGTGACCTTGCGGCGTTCGGCGATCTCGGCGTAGAGCAGGTCGTCGACGTGGTGGACCAGCTCGCGGAAGCGTCGCCACGGGCCGTACTTCCGCAACGACGGCACGAACTCGCCGATGTAGATCGGCATCGGCTGGGTGACGAGCTTGGTGATCGAGCGGCGCAGGTCGTCCAGCCGCGGGCCTTCCACCACGCCGAACACCACGCGCAGGATGATCTCCAGGGTCAGCTGGTTCATGCGCTGGTGTGCGGAGAAGACCGTGCCCGGGCGCCAGGATTCCGCTTCGGCGACGGCCAGCTCGGTCATGGTCTCGCGGTAGCCGCGCAGTGCCGCGCCGTGGAAGGGGGGCATGAGCAGCTTGCGCATCCTGCGGTGCTCGTCCTCGTCGAGGATGAGCACGGAGTGTTTGCCCATGATCTGGCGCAGCACCCGGTTGCCCTCGCCCGCGTGGAAGACCTCGGGAGAGCCGGAGAAGACGATCTTGTTGAGCTCGGGGGTGTACAGCAGGACGGACGGGCGGCCGAGCAGTTCGATGGCGACGACGTCGCCGTAGCGCTTGCGCAGGCGCGGCATCACCAGGTGTCGATAGGGAAACAGGAACGTCTGCAGGGCGCCGGGCAGCTTGGGGCCTGGGGGTGTCGGCAGGTGCTGGATGCGCGCCTCGGTGGTCGTCATCGCCCTCCCTTCGACATCCCTGATTTATACGCTTGTCTATGAGGGGTGTCCAGGTGGCCTTTTGCGGTCAGCGGGGCCGGTGGTGGGGCGGGACCACTGACGATGACGGTGTGAGACGGATTGCCGCGGTGTGTGCTGTCGCGCTGGTAGGCGGGATGGTGGTGACGCCGAGTGCCGTCGCCAAGCCGCCGGCCGGCGCGTGCAACAGCGCTGATCCCGGGATGCAGACCGTGTCCACGATGCCGTGGGCGCAGCGGACGTTCGATCCTCGTCGGGCCGTGTGGCCGCACAGCACCGGGAGGGGTGTCGTCGTGGCGGTCGTCGGGTCCGGCGTGGACGCGGATCATCCGCAGCTGCGGGGTGCGGTTCTTCGTGGGACGGATTTTCATTTCGAGGGCAGCTTGCCGGGGAACTTCGACTGCGACTCGCAGGGAACGGCTGTCGCGAGCCTGATCGCCGCTCGTCCACGGGCAGGCGTGGGGTTTGCCGGGCTCGCGCCCGGTGCCGAGGTCCTACCGGTGCGGGTGAGCGACCGGAGCGCGACGGCCTTCGGACCCGGCGAGCAGGTGACTTCGCGACATGTGGCGAGCGGCATTCGATATGCCGCTGAGCAAGGGGCGGACGTCATCGCGGTGACCCTGGCGTCCTCGCACAGCATTGCGCGCGTGCGGGACGCCGTGGAGTACGCGCGCAAAAGGGACGCCGTCGTCGTCGCGGCTGTAGGTGGTGCAGATGACGAGGGTGCCGGGGCAAGTTATCCGGCCGGTTACCCCGGGGTGTTGGGCGTCGCGGCGGTGAACTACCGGGGCACGCTGGACCAGTCGCGGGTGAGCCCGCACACCGATGTGGTGGCGCCAGGCGCGGATGTGCTGGCTGCGGCGCGCGAGCGCGGGCACAACTACTACAGCGGTTCGGAGTTCGCCGCGGGGTTCGTGGCGGCTACGGCTGCCTTGGTCCGGGCGCAGCATCCCACGATGAAGGCCGGCAAGGTGGTGCAGCGGATCCTGGCCACGGCCGATCCTTCGCGTGGGCTCGGCTACGGCAAGGGCATGGTGAACCCGCATCGGGCGCTGACCGACAAGCTGGTCGACGACGACCCCGTGCCGCTCGCGGCGATGAAGCCCCGCACCGTGGATCCGGCCTACGAGGCGGCGGTGTCGTGGTGGCGGCGGGCCGGCTCGATCGCCATGGCCGTCACCGGGCTGCTGGTGCTCGGCGCCGTGCTCGGGCTCGTGCTCGTTCCTTCTGTGCGGCGGGCGCGGCGTCGTCGCTGGTTGCCCAGCCGGGCTGCTCCCGTGTCGACCGAGCGCGTGGTGGAAGCGCCGCCTGACGAAGTGTTTCTGTTCCCGAAGCCGCCGGCTGAGCAGTAGACGCGCCACGACCCAGTCGCGTGAGGACGGAACACTGAGACGAGGTCCCGGGCGCCGTACGCAGGGCCGTCCGGACGCCGGGAGTCAGGCACCCCACGGGGCGCCGGGCCCGCCGCTGTCGCCCGTCGTGAGCAATCACATTCCCGCCCTCCCAGGAAGGGCGACTCCAAACCCCCGTGCTACGCGGGGCAGAGGCGTGATTGAACTGGGTGAACCAAACCTGTGGATAGGCATCCACAGGCTGTGGACAACTATCCACAGGAAGTTCCGCAGTGTAAGCGAGGTCCACTCGAAGGCACGGCTGCCGTGCGCCGGTTGTATGAAAGCTCGGTACACAACAGAGTCGCCGGGCGCGCACCGCACGCCCGGCGACCGGTCGGTTCGAAGGAAGTACGTGGGTCACATCCGAGGGGGTCGATTCCGGTGCAGGTTCTCCGCGAACTTCACCGTGGCAATCGAGTCGTCCACGGTCAGGGCGTCTTGCTGGGCGGCGGCGTCCAGCACGTCGACGTCAGCCATTTCGTAGTTGTGAAACTCCACGCCCTTGTCGAGCACCGCCGCGCCGGCGGAATCATTAGCGCCGTGCTCGACAAGAGCTTGTTTGATGTGCAGGCCACGGGTGGACAGATCAGCCCGTTCTTCGGCCATTGCGGCACGAATGGTCGACTCACCTAATAGGGCGTCAAAATCAACTCTTCGAATATTAGCCATAATTTTCCCCTGTGTCAGACTTGGGCGATCGCGCCGAAGATGTTCGAGTAGCGAACTTGGGCGTTGTCGTCGTTCTCGGCGTAGGCTGCGAGATGGGCACGGCCGTCGATGGCGGCTTGCCGAGCCGATTCCGCGGCCGGCAAGCAGCTCTTGGTGTTCATCAATTCGCTGCCGAGCAGCGATGCGTTGGCTGCATTACCCATGTACAGACCGCCGGAGCAAATCCCTTCCGTGGACCGCACCACGTCGTTGCCGATCTTCTCCAGCTCTGGTGCTGTCACGGTCTCTTCGTGCGTGATGTATGCCAGAAATTCGTCTTCGACGAGATCTAGCCGGTGTCCTGTCATGTTGTCAGTCCTCCTCGGGCCGGCCGCGCTTCATTCCGCGCGAACCACGTTCCTACTTCCAGGGCGAAAAATTGATGGGATTCGAATCACCTGCCTGACATGTTGCTGCCAGTCGTGAACGCTGACGAATACAAGGTCAGGACGTCGGCGCACGGCAGGAGAGTGTTCAGAATTCGACGACTACAGCCGCGCGATTGCGCGCTGAACGCACTGGGCGGAATTTTCGACGAGGGTACGGTGCGCGTTCGCCAGATCCTCCAAAACCTGAGAGTCGTGCAGCTCGGCCGTAGTCATCTTCTGCCCATAGCCGTTGGCGATGGCATCCCCGGCCGGGTCATGGGCGTACAGCTCGGCCAGTACTTCCCGCTTTCTCTGCGTCGTTACGGCACAATCGGCGCGCTCTTTGCTTCCCGCCGACATCGAGTCCGCGAGCCCGTTCACCGCTTCGAAGTCGACCCTAATTCGATCTCCGGTCATGATCCCTCCCCTTCCCTTCCGGGTGGATGACCTGGGACAACGGTAGGCCGGTAAAGCGGGCGCCTGAGAGGAATCGGCACCTTGCTGCCAGGTGGCAGCCGGGGGCTCGGTGGTGCGTGAATCTGACCGCTGTACGCCCAGCGAGGAGGAGTGCGGTGGCCACAGTCGTCGTGAAACGCCCGTCCCGGCGGCCGTCCCCTGAGCTGCCATCCGGGGAGCTGCTGCTGGACGCGCCGCCCGAGATCCCGGCACCGACCGGTCGTCAGATGACGCCGGTGATGTACATGGTGCCGATGTTTCTCATGCTCACGATGATGATGTTGATGTTTTCCCGGACCATGAGCGGGCCGCTGCGCTACGCCATTTTCGCGCTGTTCGGGGCCTTCTTCGTCGTCATGATCATCCTCATCGTGATCATGTCCGGCGCGGCGAACAAGAAAGAAATGGGCTACGCGCGCAGGCAATACCTGCGCAAGCTGGCCCAGAACCGAGTACGGCTGCAGCGCACCATCGTCAAACAGCGCGAGGCGATGGAGTACCTGCACCCGGCACCGCAGTCCCTCTGGGCTCTCATCCCCAGCTACCGGTTGTGGGAACGACGCGTGGAAGACCCCGACTTCCTCGTCACGCGAGTCGGCGTCGGGCGGCAAAGCCCCTCCACCCGGCCCATTCCCCCGGAAACCAAGCCGCTCGAGCAGTTGGAACCCCTGTCGGCACTTGCGCTGCGCCGCTTCCTCAAGACCTACACCGCGGTGCCGGACATGCCGCTGGCCCTGGCCCTCAACGGTTTTGCCCGCATCTACCTGCGCGGCGACCGCGACCGCACCCTCGGCCTGGCCCGCGCGATGATCGCCCAGCTGGCGTGCCTGCAGGCGCCGGACGATGTGCGAATCGCGGTGTGCAGCGACGAAGATGCCGCGCAGTCCGACTGGGAATGGGTGAAGTGGCTGCCGCACGCGCAGCACCCGGAGCGCACCGACGCAGCCGGCCCCGTCAGGCTGGTCGCCACTTCGGTGGCGGGCATCGAAGCGATGCTCGACGACATGCTGGCCAACCGGCCACGGTTCGACCCGAACGCGCGTCGCAGCGACGGGGCGCACGTTGTGGTCGTGATCGACGGCGGCACGGTTGCGGGCTCGGACCACCTCATGTCCGGACCCCGCCTGGAGGGCGTGACGATCATCGATCTGACGTCCGCCCCACCGCGAGCGCTGGACCGTTCGGCGCTCGTCCTCGACATCGGTCAGGACGGCAGGCTGACCGCCAACTCCTACGACGGTGAAACGGAGCTGGGCACAGCCGACCAGCTCGACGTCGTCACCGCAGAAGGCATCGCACGGCAGCTCGCCCCACTACGACTGACTGGCGTCGGCCGCGGCGAGGGCGCGCTGAGCGCCTCCCTCGACCTGGCGGAATTGCTCGACATCGGCGACCCCTACACGTTCGATCCGGCCAAGACCTGGGTGCAGCGGCCCAACCGGGAGAAGCTGCGCGTGATGTTCGGGGTGCAGTCCGACGGCACCCCGATCGAACTCGACCTCAAGGAGTCCGCCCAGGACGGCATGGGGCCGCACGGCGTGCTGATCGGCGCCACCGGCTCAGGTAAGTCCGAACTGCTGCGCACCCTGGTGCTCGCCCTGGCCGTCACCCATCCGCCCAACTCGCTCAACTTCGCCCTCATCGACTTCAAAGGTGGCGCGACCTTCACCCGGCTCGACCGGCTGCCGCACACCAGCGCGGTGATCACCAACCTCGAGGAAGAACTGCACTTGGTAGACCGGATGACCGACGCGATCAACGGCGAACTGGTTCGCCGCCAAGAGCTGCTGCGCGCGGCAGGCAAGTTCTCCTCGTTGCGTGACTACGAGAAGGCCCGCGCCGCAGGAGCGCCGCTGGAAGAAGTCCCGGTCCTGCTCGTCGTCATCGACGAGTTCTCCGAGCTGCTGTCCGCCAAGCCCGACTTCATCGACACGTTCGTGCAGATCGGCCGGGTAGGGCGCTCGTTGGGCGTGCACCTGTTGCTGGCGTCTCAGCGTCTGGATGAAGGCCGCCTGCGCGGACTTGAGGCACACCTGTCCTACCGCATCGGCCTGCGAACGTTCTCCGCCATGGACTCGCGGGCTGTGCTCGGCGTAACGGACGCTTACGAACTACCTCGCGCACCCGGCCACGGGTTCCTGCAGTTCGGCGTCGAACCGATGACCCGATTTCGTTCTGCCTACGTCTCGGGCGTCTACCGACGGACCGACCAAACCACCGGCAACGTCAGCGAAAAGCCGGAGCTGGATCTGCTGGATTACACAACGCACTACCAGCAACCCAGCGCCGAGGAGGACGACGAGCCTGCAGAGGACATCCCCGACGACGATGCGGTCGGCGAAAGTTTGCTGGACATCCTCACCCAGCGCCTGGAAGGCAAAGGCAAGCCAGCGCATCAGGTGTGGCTACCGCCGTTGGAGGAGTCGCCGACGCTGGATCAGCTACTGCAGCCGCTGGCCGAAACACCCGAGCGGGGCTTGTGCACCATCAACCCGCACTACGCGGGCCAGCTGCGCCCGGTGGTCGGCATCGTCGACCGGCCTTTCGAGCAGCGACGCGACCCACAGGTCCTCGATCTCACCGGCGCCGGCGGCCATGTGCTGGTGCTCGGTGGTCCGCACAGCGGGAAGAGCACCGCACTGCGAACCTTGATGGCCAGCCTCGCACTCAGTCACACACCTCGCGAAGTACAGATGTACGCCATCGACTTCGGCGGCGGCACGCTCAGCGTGATGCGGGGACTGCCGCACGTCGGCGGCGTCGCGGGTCGGCAGAACCCCGGCGCAGTGCGACGGACGATCGCCGAGGTCCTTGCTGTGCTCGACGAGCGCGAGAAGCTGTTCGCGGAACACGAGATCGACGGCATGGCCAGCTTCCGCGCGGCGCGCGCACGCGGCGAGTTCGCTGATCACGCCTTCGGTGACGTCTTCTTGATCATCGACGGCTGGGGCGCTTTCGCGAAAGAACACGACGCAGGCGTCGAGCAGGTGCAAGACCTGGTGGCGCGGGGACTGTCCTACGGCATCCATGTCGTGCTCTCAGTGGCTCGATCGTTCGAGCTCCGCATGCAGATGCGCGACATGTTCGGCAGCCTGATCGAGCTGAAGCTGGGCGACCCCATCGACAGTATGATCGACCGTGTGGCGGCACTTTCGGTGCCCGACGACAGCCCAGGCCGAGGCGTTTCGATGACGAAGCATCAGATGCTCGTCGGTTTGCCACGGGTCGACGGCGTGACCTCCGACCAGGATCTGCAGGCGGCCACCATGTCGATGACGCAGCTTGTCGCGAACTCGTGGCAGCACGATCCCGCGCCCTCCGTGCGCGTGCTGCCCGGTCAGGTCGACAACGCCACGCTGCCCGCTGACGAGCCGTCCGACGGGTCGCTGCCACTCACCGTCGGACTGGCTGAACGCGACCTCGGCCCCGTTCAATTGGACTTCCTCGATGTTCCGCACTGCCTGCTGCTCGGTGACACGAAAGCGGGCAAGACGAACTTCATCCGCACCGTCGCGCGCCGCATCGTGGACACCTACAGCCCGAAACAGGCGCGCATCGTGCTGCTCGACTATCGGCGCGGCCTGCTCGGCGAGGTCCCGGACAGTCATCTGGTCGGCTACGGCAGCGACTTCGCATCCGCACGCAGCATGGCGATGGAGATAGCCGAAGGACTGGCCACGCGGCGCCCTGGCCCGGACGTCACACCGGAGCAACTGCGCAACCGCAATTGGTGGTCCGGCCCGGAGTTGTTCCTGCTCATCGACGACTACGACCTCGTGGTGCCGAGCCTGAAGTCGGAAAACCCGCTGGCCCCGCTGCTCGACTATTTGCCGCAAGGTCGAGAGCTCGGCTTCCACGTGGTGCTGGCCAGACGCTCGGGTGGTGCGGGCCGTGCGATGTTCGAGATGTTCCTGGCTCGCCTGGTCGACATCGGATCAACGGGCTTCCTGATGTCCGCCCAGCGCACCGAAGGGCCGTTGCTAGGCGTGACCCGTCCCGAGACGCTGCCGCCCGGCCGGGCCAGGATCATCCGCCGCGGCGAGGACCCGGAGCTGATGCAGCTGTCGGTCACACCGAGCGTGCTCGAGGAAGGATGACGGTCGGCGCGTCCACGCGCGAGTCGACGATTTGCAGACCGGCGATGATGCCGGACAGCCCGCGGTGCCCACGCGGCCGGAACGCCGTGATCGCGCTGACCAGCAACAACAGTGACGACACGTCGTCGAAGTGCTTGTCGATCAGCAGGGACAACCCCTGCAGCAGGAAGTAGCCGCCCGAGCCGACCAGGAACCGCACGGTCATCCGCCACACCGCAGGCTTGCCGCCATCAGGGCCGACCGGGCGCAGCAGCACCACCCGCTGCCCGAACGTGGCGCCGTTGCCGAACAGCGGCACCACATACAGCAGCACGAGCGCAGGCACGTAGTTGCCGAGCAGCACCGACTCGACAGGTGACACGTTGTTCAGGCCGACGAGCAGCGCGTACGGGATGCCGATGAGGGAACCCAGCAGCATCACCGACAGCAGGTCGACGGCCATGCCCAACAGCCGACGGCGGGCAGTGACCGGGCGGGGTTCGCTCGGCGGCGCACTGATCCGCTGACCCGGGACCAGTCGCAGCACCGGAGCGGCCACGACGCCGAGCGCGGTACCGACCGTGTTGGTGATCAGGTCATCGACGTCGAACAGGCGATACGGGCACTCGAACAGGTACCAGACACCGGTCAGCTGCGTGCACTCGATGAACAGCGACACCGCGAACCCGACCACCACGGTCAGCAGCCACCCACGGCGGAACAGGTGCCGTAAGAACATGCCCAGCGGCACGAACAACGCCACGTTGAACACCGCTTGCTGAACCGCCGGATTGTGCAGCAGCGTCCCGGTCGACGTGGCCTGCTCGCGCCGGATGTCGCTGATGAACTGCAGCGGCCGCGTCTGCATCGCATTCGCAGCATGCTCGGCGCACCAGGCCGGCGTGGCGTCCGGGAACGGCAGCAGCGTGTAGGTCCACAGCGCCATGCAGTAGACGAGGAACGCCAGTGCCAGCAGCGCATGCCCCGCACCGAGCTCGCCACGCCTGCGGTAGCTGACCGCGATGTAGGGCACCGCCAGCAGCAAGGCCAGCGCCAAGCCCGCGACAAAAGCAGCAATGGCAGACGTGGTGGGGTCGTTCACGCGCGCATGCTAGCGACCTCGGTCCGCGCCACCGAGAGCAATTCCGCTGGTCACGCCACAGATACCGCACGACCACACGATCGGGTTGGCACGTTCAGGCAGCGCAGTGCCGCTCAGCTGCCCTTGTTCGTCGGCCGCTCGGCGGGCTGCAACGCGGCGGCTTGGCTCAGGCTCGGACCGAGCGGAATCCGGGCGACGATCTCACTGGACATCCGCAACGGCCGAACCGACCCATAGCCCAAGATCTTCAGCGTCTCGGCCTCATCCAGCGGATACGCCCGCCCGCGATCGGTCACCACCAGCACCGTCCCGGCCAACGAGCCTTCTTCGTCGGACATCATTCCGGCGGTGGGGACGACCTCCACGATCGACACCCAGCCCGGCGGCACATACACCTCGTCGGCCAGCGGCAACCCGAGCCGGGAGATCCCCGGCGACGGCGCCATCATGCGCGTGGGCGGGAGCTGTGGATTGACCTGCACACGGGGGCTCGCCTGCCCGGAGTCGTAGGTGGCGCACACCGATGGCCGTCCGCGGCCGGGGTCGACGAACTCCGGTCGCGTGCTCGGCGGCGCGGCTTCTGACGGTGGCTTCGTCTCGATGATGTCCGCGTCGTTCACGTCGAACGCACTCACCTCGGCCGGCTTCGGTTCCGTGTTCCGGTACGCCTTCCGCGTGGTTTGCTCGTCGGCCAGCTGGATCTCGGCCTGCAACGGGGTGATCGGCCGCAGCGCCTTCCGGTGCGCCAGGTAGTACTGGTAGCCGCCACTTCGCGTGCTGGCCCGCAGCACTTCACCGGTGCGCAGGTAGTCCCGGCTGGCCACCGCGGACGACTTCTTGCCGAGGCCCGGGACCTTCAACGGCGCGATGGTCTCTCCCGTCGGCAGCGTGTCCAGCAGTTCCTTGCTGACATATCGCGGCGGCTGCCCCAGCAGCGCCAGCGCGCCCAGCACCGCCGCCTGGTTCTTGATCAGGTGCTTGTTGCCCTGCCACACCAGGTACGTGGTCTTCGTACCGGACTCGGTGAGCACCATGGCCTTGTCGCCCAGCGCCAGACCGCCTACCGGCTCGTGGCCGACCAGCAGTGTGGACTTCTCCGCGTCGCCACCCGACTCGTCGGTGATCGGCACCGAGCAGAGCGTCCAGCCCTTCAGCAGCACGCGATCGGCCGACGGCAACGAGTTCGGCGCGTTCGGGATACCGATCTCCGGCCCGCGCGGCACCCCGGCCAACGAGGCCTGCGACACCGACGTGGTCTCGGCGTAGTCGCCGAGCGCCAGCACCGCCGACGCGTAGTTGAGCACCGGGACGAGCTTGCCGCCCACGTAGATGTACTGGGTGCCGGTCTCCTTCTCCACCACCACGGATTTGCCGTCCCGCCAGGTGTTGTTGCCGCCGGGCACCAGCAACCCGAAGATCCACACCGCACCCAGCGACACGAACGCCAACAGGATGCTGAAGATCGCCACCATCGTCGGGCGGCGGAACGGCGGCGTCTCCGGATCCGATTCGCGCGTGATGATCGCCGACAGCACGCGCTGCACCATGAACTGATACGCGTGGAGCTGATCCCGCTTGCTGGCCACGACTCAGCCTCCGAGTCCGCGAACCCAGCCGAACAGACCGAGCACGCTGCACGCCACCGGCACCGCGAACAGCACGATCATCACTTCCAGCAGCTCGGCGTACCGGCCGACGTAGGCGCCTGGCGGTTTGCGGCTGTAGGTCATCCCGAGCGTCATCGCCACCGCCGCGGCGAGCAGCATGAGCGGTACCGCGACAGTCAGCAGCCTGCTTTCGTCGGCCATCAGCGGAATGAGCGCCGCGCCGGCGGCACCGGCCAGCCCGGCAATCATGATCGGCACCCGCTGGCGGATCGCCGGATACAGCCGTGCCCGGATCAGGAACCCGATGGTCAGCAGGAACAGCAGGATGATCGCCGACGTGCTGGCGTCCACCGCCAGCCAGATCTGGCAGCCGGCCGCCACCAGGCAGCTTCCCCAGATCATGCCGGTGAGCAGGCCGTCCGACCGCAGCACCGCGGCGTAGACCGCCGAGCGGGGCGGCTGCGGGTCGTCCCGCACCAGATCGGCCGACGTCTTGGGCAACACCGGCATCGGCAGCCTGCCCATCCTGATCGCCAACGGCCCGATCAGCGGGGAGAAGATCAGAACCGCCGCGCCGAGCAGGGCCGCCGACTCGACCGTGCTCACCCAGCCGATCACTTCCAGCAGCGCCCACAGACCGCCGAGCGCACCGAACGTCGCGGCGCCGACGAACACCGCGGCACCGTCGGCCACGGCGACGTAGCCCAGGATCGCGGTCAACAACAAGGCGGCGCAGCCGGTCAACGCGTGCGGGGTGGAGAACTCGCTCAACTGCGCCGAACCGCCCAGGGCCAGTGCGCCGCCGCAGGCCGCGGGCACCATCGCCAGAGCAGCGAGGACGGCACCGGCAGCGGCGTCACCGAAAGCTCGCGCGAGCAGCGTGCCCGCGCCGAGCAACAACGCCGCCAAGGTCAACGCGGTCCAGGTCGCGTCTTCCCAACTCGGTCCGGCACGCAGGATCGCAACCACGGCCAGCAGCACGGCGAACGCGGCCACTGCGAGCCCGGCGCGGCGGGTCTGCTGCGGACTCCAGAGCCGACCGGTCTTGCCCGCTCCGGAGGCGATGGCGTCGACCAGATCGTCGTACTCCAGCTCCGGCCAGTCCTCGATCCGGGGCACCAGATACAACACTTCCCCGTCGTGGACCTGGTAGGCGCCCAGCGCCCGGGAACTTTCGATCACCGTCCCGTCCGCGCGGCGCAGCACCCAGCCGCCGGTGAGGACCCCGTCGTCGGCCAGGCTCTCCCCGGCGCGACGCAACAGCGTCGGCAGGAGCTCTGCCATCGGAGCTCGCTCCGGTAGTGCCATGTCCATCCGACGGTGCGGCGTGACGATGGTCACCCGGACAAGTCCTACGGTCGTCATCGCTGATCCATCCGTCCCCGTTCACCCCGCTCGCTGCAGCAAGCTGCAACGGCGATCGGCTCATCGCTTCCGCTGCTCATCATGTGGTCGAGGTCGTGCCGGAAGACCGGCGCGGCAGCTAGCGGACAGCAGCCAGTGGGACGGAGTGCGCAGCATGGTCCGGCGGAAGCGCGCGCAGGGAGGCACGAAACCGGTTTCGGTGTCGGACCTGCGGCCGGGTGACCTCGTGCCGCTGGCTGACGGGCCGGCCGCGAACGTGCTTGCCGGTGTCGATCCGGTGACCGGCGAGACGTACGCGTTGAAGGTTTACCCGACTACGCTCGAGCCGCGCGTGCGGGAGGATGTCACCGTCGAGCTGGACCGGTTGGCGCGGGCGCGGGCGATGGCGCCGGTGCTGGTGGCAGACCGCGTCGTTCAGCACGAGGGACGCGCGGCGCTGCGGATGGAGTTGTGCGAACAGTCGCTGCCGCAGCTCGTTGCCAGCCGTGGACCCCTGTCGGTGTCCGATGCGTTAGCTCTGGGGGAAGCGGTCGCTGCCGCGGTTGCTGCCGTGCACCACGTCGACGTTGTGCACTGCGGCGTCACGCCAAGCAACGTGCTTTTTCGTGCGTCCGGGGAAGCGGTGTTGTCCGACGGTGGGACGGCGCTGCGCACGGCGTCTCCGTACGGACCGCACCGGGACACGACGTGTCTGCCGCCGGAGACGCTGCGGGACGAGGTGACGAGCCGAGCGGCCGACATCTATGGCATAGGTGCGGTCGTCTACTTCGCGCTCGCCGGGCGGCCGCCGCATGCCGGGCGTGGCATGTCGCGGATCGTCGACGTGACTCCGCAGCCGTTGACTCGCACGGATGTGCCCAGGCAGTTGGCCGAGTTGCTCACCACCCTGCTGCACCACGATCCAGGCGCCCGGCCGCCGGACGCCGCCGAGATCGCCGGGTGGTTCGCTCGCGCGGTCGACACGGGAACGGCGCCGGCCGTCGCTCTTGCTCCAGTCGCGCCACCCGAACCGGCCGTGCCGACCGGGCCGACGGGATTCGATGTGACCGTGCCGGGCGGGCCGACAGAGTTCGACGATTTCGCTGCGGTACCTCCGCCGGTCAGGGGCCGACCCGAGGTTTTCGACGACTTCAGCCGGCCGCCCGGCAATCCGGGGCGGCCTCCGGGGCGGCAGCTGGTCGCCGTGGTCGGCGCGCAGGCTCCTCGGCGCACGACGCTCGCGACACCGATCGCCGCCGTTCTCGGCTTGTGTCTGCTGGTGGTGGCAGCGGTGGTCATGTTGGCGAACGATCCGTACACCCCAGGGGCCCCGGCCGCCCCTCCGATCGTCGCGTCGGAGACGCCTGCGGCCCCGGTCGGGCAGGACGATGTCGACGTGGTGCTGCATCCGCCTCGGGACGAGGGCGAGTTCGTGACCCTGCGCTGGACGAGCTCGGCGCCCCTGGATTTCGCCGTCGTGGTGACCGACTATCGCGGCATCAGCCGGGCCGAAGTCGCCTACCGGAACAATTCGGCGCGCGTGAAGGTCAACCCGCAGCGCCCGTATTGCTTCGTGGTGCGCGGCAGCAATGCCGAACACACCTACGAAAGCGAACCGCGGGGTATCCGCGGCGCTCTGTGTCGCTGAGGGTGGTGGGGGTTGTGGCGCAGCGTCGTAGGCGCCTCGTCATCGGGCACGATCCGGCCGCGATCCTCGCGCGCCACCAGGCTCCGGCACCTCGTCGGTGATGCGCAGGGCGTCAGGCCCGGACGCTTTCCTCGTTGCCGGTGAACATGTCACGAATCTTCATGGTCCACCGGTTCGGTGGTACCTCGTCGGCGATCGTGGTCAGGCCGGCCTGCTTCAGCAGCTTGACCAGGGATTCCGTGTCGACCGGTACACGCTGGCGGTCCACGGACTTGTATGCGCGCAGAACGTGGACGGAGGTGCCGGGTGTCGCTTGCGTGGGCGTCCGCTTGACGTGGTCCTCCAGGACGCGATGCGGCCTACGGCCGGTTCTGGCCGATTCGGCCCAAGCGGCGCGCACGTCGGTGCCGGAGTTCAGCGCCGTCATGAGCAGCTGCGCGCCCATGGCGCCGAGCATCATCAGCAAAGCCGCCGCCATCAGCAGATCGTCCGGCAGGTTGCCGTGGGGCGCGTTGCCGTTGGGGGACCCGTTGGCCGGCGGGCCGCTGGGCGTGCCGAGCTGCGCGGGCGGTTCGAACAGTTCCGTGCGGCCGTCGCCGAGCCCGACCTCGACGCCGACTCCGTTGGCCGCCATGAGTTCGGCGATCCGGCCCAGGAGCTGGGGGTCGAGGATGCGCAGCAGCTGGTGGAGCAGCCGCTTCAGCTTCTCGAGGATGTCGTCGAGGTCCGGAAGGTCGGGCGCCGGTGTTTCGTCCGCGGGCGGCTGCTGGTCCGGTGGGTTGTCCTCCCCAGGGGTTCCCTCCGGCGGACGCGGTTCTTCCGGAGCCTCTTCGGGTGGGCAAGGCTGCTCGGGCTGGTCGTCTTCGGGCGGGCAAGGCTGCTCGGGCCGCTCGTCGTCCTCGGGTGGGCCAGGCTGCTCGGGTGTCCGATCGTCCTCGGACGAGTCGCTGTCGGTTGGGCGGTCCTCGCTGTCGTCGGCCGGTGGGCAGTCGGCCTTCGGTTCTGGGCGTGGCACGTGCGGACGTCGCGACTGCGGCCGCTCGGGCCGTGTCTCGGGTCGCTCGTCGGAGTCCTTCGGCGGGACGGGCAACTCCAGGTCGGGTAGTTCGGTCGGTTCGGCCGGGGGCTCCTCCTCTTCCTCCGGGGGGTCGAAGTAGATAGGGAACGGCCACGGCCTGCGACGCGGCCGGAGGAAGTCCACGCGCCGTCCGCGGCGGCGGCCGGTGGGAGTGTCGGGCCGGGAGGTCCGGCTGGTGTCCGGTCGATCGGGTTGCGAGCCGTCCGGGCGGGGGTCCACGGCCGGGTCGGAGTCGTCGTCGGCGCGGGGGGCCGTGGTCGGGTCGGCGGTGTGGTCGGCCCGGGGGTCCGTGGTCGGGTCGGCGTGGTCGGCGCGGGTGTCCGGGGCGGTGTCGGGCTGCCTGGCGTCGGGGCGGGACTCTGTGTCCGGGTTGGGCTGGCGGGCATCCGGGCGGGAGTCCTCGGCCGGCTCGGAGGCGTCGTCGGTGCGAGTATCCGCCGCGTCGTCGGCGTGCGGCTGGGTGCCGACCTTGTCGTCCCGGCGACGCTGAGCGTCCGGGTCCGGTCCGGCATCGGCATGCGGGTTCGCGTGGTCGGCGCCTTCTTGCCGGCCGGGGCGGTGGGCCTGCGGCTCGTCCGGGTGCGGCTCGCGGCTGATGAGCACGGTCGGGTTTTCGTCCATCGGGCTGGGCGCGATGAACTGGCCGGGACGCGGGGCCGGGACCGGCCGGTCGGCCGCGTCGTCGCGGGTCTGCGACTGAGCGTCTTCGGCCGGTGCGGTGTCCACCTGCTCGGCGGTTTCCGAGGGTGACGTCTCCGGTTCCGCCTCAGGACCGGCGGCCTGGGCGCTGTCGGACTCCTGGCCGGGCCGGGTGGTGTCAGGCTTCTGGCCGGGCTGGGTGTCGTTGGGTGCTTGGTCAGGCCGGCTGTCGACGGAGTCCCGGTCGGGCTGGATGCTGTCGGACTCCTCGCCGGACGGACCGTCCTCCTGTCCCTCGTCCCGCCGGGTGTCGTCCTGCCGAGTCGGTTGCGTGTCCTCGGTCGCCCGGTCCTGCTGAGCACCGTCGCGCGCCTGGTCGGCCTGAGTGACCTCGGGCTCCTGTTCGGGTTGGGCGGCGTCGCCGGGTGCGGCGCGGTCGATGACTACAGTGGATCGGTCGTCCATCGGGCTCGGCGCGGTGAACTTCCCGACGACACTCTCCTCCTTGTGGTCGGGTGTCGTCTCCTGGGGTGCGGGCTTGGTGACAAACGCGTCCGAGGGCACCGTCACCCGGGGACTACTGAGCACCGGCATGTAGTGCGGGTTGTTCACCGGTCCGGTCCGCAGCAGCGTCACCGTGTGCTCGGCATCTGCCGGGCCGTGGTCCTCGACGGCGCCGTCCGGCGCCACCACGGTCACCCGCACACCGGATGTCGCCGCGATGAGGCGTGGCAGCTGCCGGGCGAGCCGCCGGTCGATCTGGTCGGACTCGAGCGACTTGATAGCGCGCGTGCGGGCGTCGTGGCTGTGAAACTCCGGCAGGCTGTTCCACAGCGGCGTGTTCTCCGGTGCGTTGTTCTCCGACAGTTCCGCGGTCAGCTGCGACGACAGCGACTGGAGGTGGTCCTCGCCGGTGACGGCCTGCGCGGCGGCGAAGATGCTGCGCGGTCCGGGCGCCACCCACGACACCCGGCTTCCCTGCTCGCCGAGCGCGCGATACTGCTCGGGGCTCGGCGTGTTCGGGTCGCCGGTCACCAGCAGGAAGTTGTCGTCCAGCGCGCCCCGGTAGCGAGCGCCCGGCAGCGCCGCCGCCGCGCGCGCCGCGTTCGGCGCCCCACCGTTGATCAAGGCTTCCGCCACTGTGGCGATGTCCGCGGGCGCAGGGGGTTTGCCCGCGCCATGCACCTCGCCGGGCGCCAGCCCGTGGTAGTAGCGGTTGATGATCCGCTGCAGGATGCGTCTGAACTCGTCGGACGTGACCGCTTGCGGCGCCCGATCGGATTCGGACGACACGATGTCGTCCAGCGGACTCGAGCCCGGCAGCATGCTGTCGGCCTGCCCGGCGAACCACGACGGCCCCGTCTCCAGCGCCACCCGACGTTGGGCAGGCGTCAGCCCGTAGCGGAAGGCGAGCTGCCCGGCCAGATTGACGATCGCCTCGGTCCGAGGAGCCCCGGCAGAGTCCAGCAGGCCGGCGCGCCGCAACCGGTCGGTGAACTGCTGCGATTCGGTCTGCGCATCGAACCCGAACAGCGACGCAAGAACCTCGGGCGAGGGCGCGGGCGCGTCGACGGCGAATGCCTGCTCACGCAGTTCCCGCAACGCAGACACCAGGTCTTCCGGCGTCCCGCTCTCGTCCATGGCCAGGGTGAAGATGTCGCTGATACCGAGGTCGTTGGGACCGCGGTTCAGCTCGTGCACCAGCACCCGGTAGGTCAACTCGGACGGCGAACCGGTGCCGAATCCCGCGTCCGTCATCGCCTGCCGCACCGCCTCGGCGGCCCGATCCTTCGCCGGTATCGCCGATTCCAACAACTCGGACAGGCGGTCTTGCAGGGTCGGGGGTACCCGCACCAGCTCGGGGTCCGGCGCCCGGTTCTCCATCGCCGCGGCGAGCTGCTCGGCGAGCACTTCCTCCGCGGCACGCTCGGCCTGCGCCATCACGTCTTGCACCGGCAAGCCGTAGCGGGCGGCCAGTGCGGAGACGTCGTCGTACAGCCGTTGCACGGCGTCCGCCAGCGACATCCCGGTGCGGTGGGCGACGAAGTAGGCGGCGGTCGGGTCGACCCCGCGGGTCCGCAGCTCCGTCATCAGATCCGCGCTGATGTACTCCATGAACGGCCGGGTGAACGTGCCGTCCGGGTTGGCGCGGATGACGTCCAGCGAGCCGTCCACACCGGTCTCGTGCAGCACGACCGGCCGTCCCGAGCGGATGGCCAGCTGACGGGCCTCCGCCCGCGGCGACCGGGCCAGGTTCTGCCACTCCGAGTCGAATTTCGTCAGGTCGCCGGGATGCTGGGCGTTGTGCTGCTCCACCGCACGGTTGGCCGCGTCGATCATGTCGTTCGCCGCCTGCACCATGGCGGTCTTCTGCGCTTCGGCGGCCCGCATCGCGGCCTTGCGCTGGGCAGCGTGGGCCTCGTCGAACGTCCGCGACAACGACCGGTCGCCGTTGGCGTCCCGCATTTCCTGCAGCGCCCTGGCCGATTCGACGACCTCGTTCGCGGCGCGCAGTGCTCGTGACGCGTGCGAGTCACCGAACGCGTCGATGTTGGGATTGGCGGCGCGAACGCGGTTCATCGCCTCCTGCACGACTGCCGCGCGCTCGGTCATCTCCGCGATGAGCCCGGCGTTCGGGTCGCTGACCGCTACCGGTGGCGTGGCGGAGCGCGCGAGCGACTGCTGCATCTCCGCTTGCGTGACCGGATCGGCGAGCGTGTAGCCGTCGAGGTCGAACGAGGGCGAGCTGGGGGTGGTCGGGATGCTGTGGTCCCCGGCGAGCGAGCCACCGTCCTCGGTGAGGTACAGCTCGGCGCGTGCCTGTGCCAGGTCTGCCAGGGACTCCAGCTGCTGCTGCAAGGCGGGCAGATCTGCCTCATAAACGATGAACGTCGCCTGACCGAGCTCGGGGAACCGGTAGCGGCCGTGCTGCCCCTCGAACTGGAGCAGCTGCCGCTCGGCATTGATCGGCCCATTGTTCAGCGTGATGTCGAAATCGGCGGTCACCTGAGCCTGTACCAGCACACGGGGGCCCTTCTCCTTGCCCGCGTGCTCGATCCGGTACCCCGCCGAGGTCTTGCCGTCCGCGCCCGAGCCGAAGGTGGCGCCGTGCTGCGGGATCCCGATCCTCGCCAGCATCTGGCGGATGACACCGAACGGGTTCTCGGCCTTCGGACTCCATTCGACGTCCCGGCCCGTGGTGTGCGAGAGCGACTCTTGCTTGCGGTTGATACTGCCGAGGCCGCCGTCGTCGGTCAGTCGGGTGACCTGCACGTTCGAGAAGCTCAGCTTGGTGGTGACCGTGACGGTGTCGCCCGGGTGGTTCGGCAGGTCGATCGTGGCGGTGTGCCCGTCGCGGCTGGCCATCGCCGGCAGGTTGACCTTGGTGGACTCGGCGGTCAGCAGTTGGCGGGTGATTCGGTCCGCCGCGGAGTAGTCCCGGTCCACGAAACCGCTGCCCCGCTCGCCCGGTCCGAAGTCGGACTCGGTGTCGGTCAAGCCTTGCAACAACACCTCGCGCAGGGCATTCTGCAGCGCCTCGACCGGGACGTGGTTGCCCGCTGCCCGGTTCGGCAGCTCCCGCACCTCGCCCACCGGCAACTCGGTCAGCGTCTCGGACATCGCGTCCGCCGGGTCGGTGGCCAGGTCGGCCGCCACGTTCAGCTCGATGGTGCCCGCGAAGTGCAGCGGAGGGTCCTGCTTCGCCTCGGTCGCCTCGGTCGGCTCGGACTTGATCGGTGTCCGCCGTACGTCGACCACCATCTGCATCGGGGATTCCACCTGGTAGGTGCCCGAGTGGTGGCTGATGTTGATGTTGATGTGCTCGGTGGTGATTCCGGAACTGGACGAACCCGGGTTGTTGCGGCCGGTCTCGCCGCTGGGCGACTCCTGCTCGTTCTCGGGACTGAGGTTGGCGCCGGCTTCGAACGCGCGACCGTGGGTGGTCGCCTCCTTCGTCGTGCGGAACGAGTAGGACTGGTCCTGGATGAAGCCGTTCCGGTCGTATCCGGTGATCCTCGGTTCGCCGACCGGTTCGAACCGGACGAACACCTCCAGCTGCTCGCGGTTGTTGATCGGCTGGGCCATCACTCGATGGTCGACACCGGTACCTTCCCGCACGAGCTTGCGCATTCGCGACGGCGTGAACTCCTGCGCCAGCGCTTTGCCGAGCATGCTCGCGCGGTGATCGTCGCCCAGCACCTTGTGGACGCGCTGTATCACCTCCTCGGCGGGCGAACCTTTCGCGAAACGGACCTCTTCCACAGCCGCCAGTGCGCCGATGCCCCACAAACTGGACAGGAACTCCGGCAGGGACCGGGTCTTGTCGACCGGCAGGAACGACCCGAGGCGATCCAGCTTCTGAAGGTGCTCGGCGTTGTCGTCCTTGCCCGCCAGGTCGTCACGCAGTCGCTGGGCGGCCCGTTCCGCCACGTCCGGGGGCGTGCGATTGTCGCCGTCCCGAGCGCGTTGCAACGCTTCCAGCACCGCCTCCGGCGGCAGGTTCAGCTTCCTGCCGGCGTAGAAGCGCAGTGCATCGGATTCGGCGAGGGTCCAGGTGATCTCGCCGGGGACCGTCTCGGACGCCTGCTGCTGGACAGCGCTCGGATCGGCCGTGGACGTGACGATCAACGACGGCCGCGTGCGGAAGATGAACCGCTGTTCGTTGCTGACGTTGATGTCCTCGGTCCCGGTCATCCTGCTGTAGTCGCGACCGCGGTTGACCGAGGTGCCGCGCGTCGCCGAACCGCCGACCGACATGTCGGCGGGGTCGATGTCGGCCTCGCCAGGGGCGATGCTGCGGTTCCCGCCCCTGCCGGTGACCAAGGAGGTGAGCCAGCCGAACATGTTGAGCGAGATGCGGCCGTGCACGGCCTTTTTCTCTTTGCCCAGGTACGTGGTGTCGCCCAGGACGTTGCCGTGTTCGTCGGTGGCGACCTTCACCTCGACGGATTGCCTGAAGCCGACCTTGTCGGGCAGCCCGTACTCGATGCCCGTCCGCCCCTCGACCATCGGCTTGAAGTAGTCGCGGATGGTTGTCGAGTCGGTGAGCGAGGCGAGGGCGGCGCGACCCACCGGACCGTCGAAACCGTCGTCCGACCGCGCCATTCGGAAAATGGGGTCGGCCGACTCGACGGCCTCCCCGGTCACCTTGGTGGCTGCGTCGTGCAGGCCTTTGACCGAGGCGTCGACGATCGCGGCGCCCGCGCTGGTCAGCACGTCGCTCGACGTGGTGCCCTCGCTGGCGACGAAGTCCTGCTCCGGCTGCACGAACGCGTCCGGCATGAGCAGTTCCGTGCTGACGCCGAAGTGATCGGTTCCGTTCTCGTCGGTGATGCGAGCCGTGTGTTTGCCTTCCCGCAGCTCGACGAACATCTTCTGCTTGACGCGCCACGCGTGGGACGGGCTGCCTGCTTGCTGCTCCAGCAGCGACACCAGGTTCGACCGCTGGGACGTGTCGTTGCGTGCCGAGATCGAACCGGACTTTCCGCGGCGATACCACCAGATCTTTCTGCCGACGTTGCCGTCGACGCTGCCTGAGACGCCGTCGGTGGACGTGCTCTGTCCGATGTCCAGGTGCACCTGGACCCGGTCGGTGGTGGAGCCGAGGTATTCGGAGTTGGTGACCTCGTCGAGGCGCAGGTGGATCTCCACGAACTTGTTCCGGCCGAACACGGCGGGCTTCTGCAGCCACAGCCGGATGCCGTCCTGGCTGAGCTGGTCGTAGCGGGTCTCCAGGCCCTCCGGGTCCAGCTGCTGG
Source organism: Thermocrispum municipale DSM 44069 (assembly GCF_000427825.1). Taxonomy (GTDB): domain Bacteria; phylum Actinomycetota; class Actinomycetes; order Mycobacteriales; family Pseudonocardiaceae; genus Thermocrispum; species Thermocrispum municipale. Next base: position 444,594 of record NZ_KE386593.1, read on the forward strand.
GTGAGCACGGCGAGATTGCGCTGCTGCACCTCGGCGGTGCGTTTGGAGACCCGCCTGCCCCCTTTCGGTAGGTAGCCGCGCTCCTTCAGCTCCTTGAACAGCCGATCGCGCATCGCGGCCACGTGGTGGTCGTTCTCCGGCGCGGGGGCGTCGGTCTGCCGCATCCCGCGGGCGATCCCGACGCCGATCCGCGGGCGCCCGTGGGCGTCCAGCGGCAGGTTCGGCGTCGGTTTGTCGGCCTTCTTCGTCGGGACGCCGCGGAGTTTGCCGTTTTTCGGATCCCCGTCGAACGCCTCCTTGCCGACCGGCAGGCCGTATTCGTACGCCTCGGGTGCGCGCATGCGAGCCAGCACGGTGTCGTCGACGGTGATCTTGTCGCTCGTCGTCCGGTCGTCGAATTCGACCTCGACGGTGTGGGTGGCCGGAATCTGGTACTGGTAGCTCGGGCCGGCCCAGCGGTCGACGAACACCCGGATGCCGAGGATGCTCGCTGCGGCGTTGTGTGCCCAGGAGCGGTTTACCGCTCCGGACAGTTCGAACACGCGCAGCGCCTCGGCGACGTTGTGCACCCATGGAGGAATCACGCCCTCCGGAAGCTCGATGCCGAGCATGTCCAGCAGGTCCAGTTTGGCCGAGGCGCTGCCTTCCCAGGTGACGGTCCGAGCGGCGTTGGTTCCGGCGAAAGTGAACGCGACCCGAACCTGTTCCAGGAACAGGTCCTTCTTCCACCCGCCGGTCATTTCGGCGTTCTCCGGCGCCAGCGCGGTGCGGACCTTGACGGTGGCGATGTGCTTGCCGTGCACCTGGATCGGCAAGGTCAGCCGGGAACGCAGGGCGTCGGGGAAGCGGGTCTGCAGGTCGGCGAGCCTGATGCGGACGTGATCACGGACCACCGGGTCGTCGGCGTACTCCGGTGCCTTCTTGGCGATCGCTTTCATGACGCGGTCGACGATCTTGTCGATGTGCGCCAACGCGTTGGCCGCCATGAAGTCCGGCGGCGGGGTGTTCTTCTCGACTTGCTTGGAGTACTGCTCGTTCTTGGGCGGGACGTTCCACGCCGCGTCACCGACGGAAACCCAGGTGGTCTTGCCGGAGAAGGTCACCGTGTTGGCGGTGTCGCGTCGGCCGGTTTCGTCGATCGGCGTGACGATCATTTCGGCCTTGACGTGGTAGTCGCGCGCGTCGCCGCGGTTGATCACCGCCGCGACGCTGGCTTCGGAGCGCGTGCTGGCTTCGAGGGACGCCTCGTGCGATGTGCTCCGCTTCCCACCGGCTACAACGACCCCCGCGGCGTGGTAGGTGCCGTGCTTGTGCGACTCGGCCACCTCCGGGCCGCCGCCCGGCTGCAGGGTGTTGAGGATGCCCTCCGTCGGCGTGCTGCCGAGGTAGGCCTGTTTCGGTTCGGTGAGCGCGAGTTTGACGTGGAATTTGCGGTTGCCGATCGTGATGATGGCCCCGTCGACGTCGGTGATCTTCTCGCCGGGGCCGGGTGGCGCGAGGAGGCGGTTCCAGTCGTTGAGCAGCTCTTGTTCGACCGTGGTGGTGTTGGCGTCGCCGCGCTCGGCCTCGGGCACCAGGTCGAGCAGCTCCTCGACGTAGGGCATCCGGCCCCTGGGGTGACCGCTGTGGATGGCCGCCGCCACGACGCGCTCGTTGTTGGTCGGTGGGTCCAGCGCCTTGTCCAGATCGCTCTGCGGTACGTCGTCGGGGGACGGTGTGGTGGTTTCGGACTGGTCGGCAGGCGGTGATGCGTTGTCGTCGGTCGTCTCGGACGTGCCGGGCTCGGTGTCCTGCCCGGATTCGGTCGCTTCGGGCGCGGAGTCGCGTCCGGGCGTATCGGTGGTGTCCTGCTCGCTCGTGCCGGGTGGGGAGTCTGGCGCCTTGTCGCTTGCCGGCTCGGGGGTCTCGGTCAGGAAGCGGCGGGCTATCTGCGCGATGTTGTTGTAGCTGTCGAAGTTGATGCGCACCCAGCGCAGCGACTTGCGGGCGGCGATGAGGTTGTTCAGCTGGTCGATCTGTTGCGGCGTGAACTGACCGACATTGATCGTGACGCTCAGCGGTCGTTGCCGGCGTTTGCCGCCTGCGGCCTTCTCCCGGGGACCGTTGACCAGCTCGTCGACCTGGTTGACCACGTCTTCCGGGGTTTGGCCCGGCCGCGGCACGACCAGCGCACTCATCGAACGGCCGGAACCGATCAGTTTGACGCCGTCCGGTCCGATCCGGCGGTTGATTTCGTCTTCGATGAGCTGTGCCGGGCCGTCCGGCGGCAGCTCGGGCTTCTTCGACGGTGGCGTGGTCAGGTCGGCCGGGGACAACTTGCCGCTCGCGTCGATGACGAGCACGCGGTCGCTGAGCCTGCCGAATTGCGCTCGCAGCTGGTTCACCGCATCCGCGCCCAGCCCGGTGACCACGAGCGGTACGAACGGCAGGTGCTGCTGGCCGAGGGTCTTGCGGACCAGGTCGGCCAGTTCGATGCGCCGTTGTATGGAGAAGAAGTCGTCCGGCGTCACCGGGATCGCGTCGAAGTACTTGCCGCTGTTGGCGTCCCGCCAGGAGCCGATGCGGCCGGGCACGTCTTCAAGCGCCAGCTGTGGAATCTCGCCGCGCTTGGCGCCGTTACGGACCTCTTGCTCGATGAGCTCTTTGATCGGCGCGAGCTTCTTCCTGGCCGCGGCCGCAGGGTCGGTGTCCTCGGCCTTGGCGTGCTCGGGGTTGGGCTCGGCGGCGTGGGACTCGACCCGGCTGGTGTCTTCGGGCTTGGCCTGATCGGTGTTGGTGTCGCGCCCGGTCTGTTCGGCTCCAGCTTGCTCCGTACCGGCGTCGCGCTCGGCTTGCTCGGCGTCGTGTTCGGTCTTTTCGGACTTCGCTTCGGGCGCAGTCTGGTCGTCCTCGGCTACGCGGTCCGGTGCTTTGTCCGCTACGCGGTTCTGCTCGTTGGCGCGCTGAGTCCTGGCGTCGTTGGCGGAGGTGGTGTGTGACGGGCCGCCGGTATCGACCGGCGCGATCACGACCGGACCGCTTGCGCCGTCCTCCGCCGTGGGGGTCGTGCCGTCCTGCGTGTTCGAGTCACCCGGGGTGGATTGGCCGGCGCTGTCCTGCGAGTCGGTCGGCCGGCCGTCGAGGTTGGTGTCCTGCGTGGCCGACTGGTTCTCGGCGACCTGACCGTCGGTGGGGCCGTTCTGCTCGGTCGTCCCCTGCGATGCGTCGTCGGTCGCAGTGGCGGCGTCTTGCTCGGTGCGGTTGTCCGAAGTCTGATCTTGCCCGGTCTGGTCGCTACCGGGCTGGGAGTCAGCAGCCTGATCGTTCTGCGCGGCCTGATCAACGACCGTGGTGTCCACCGCTGAGTCGGTCGTGTCGTTCTGACCTGCGTCGGCCTGCCCCGACGTGACATCGCCAGCGGCTTCGTCCTGCTGCTGCTCGACCGCCGTGTCGTCGGGCGAGCCGTCGTGGTGCGTGTCGGTCCCGTGCGTCGTCGCCGAGGTCGGTGCCGCGCCGGACCCGACACCGCTCCCGCCGCCACTGCCTAGGCCCGCCGTACCTGCGCCTGCGCCGCGGGGCGGGACACCGCTGCTGTTGTCGTGGTTCTGCGTCGCTCCGGAGTCGGGCGCCGACGGCTGCGCGTCGGTCTGCCCGGGGCCGCTTGCCGCTTGTTGTGCCGCCGGACCCTGACTGGTGGATGCTTCTTGAGAGGTGCCTGCTGGCGGCTGCGAGCTGGTGGCGTCGGTGCCGCCTTGACTGGCTGCTCCGGTGGTGCTGTCGACGGACGTCTCGGCCGCCGCGGGCGCTGCCCCGGTGGCCTGGTCGCCTGGGGTAGTGACACTCGGCGCCGCGCCGGTGGCTTGGTCGCCGGACGTGTTGGCGTTCGGCTGACCGACGGCCGCCTGATCTCCGGTGGGCGCGGTCCCTGCGGAGCCTGCGGTGTCGGGGGCGGTCGCGCCGTCGAGTCCGTGCTGGTAGCTCTCCCACGGTGAGGACGCCGGAGGGGCGTTCGTGGCTCCGTTTCCCAGATTGGCGCCGTCGACCGCGGTGGAGTTCGGCGGCGGTGGTCCGTCCGGTGGGAGGACCCGGTTAGCGACCTCGTGGATCGTGCCGTGTATCGCGCCGATCGATCCTGACCGGCCGCCGTCCTTGAGGATCGCTTCGCCGTACTGCTTCAGGTTCCACCACTGCTTCGGCTCCTGGCCCTCCGGCGTCTCCTCCGTGACGCTGGCGACGAAGTGCGACGAGGTCGGGGACGCGACTGCGTTGCCCGTTGTGCTGCCGATCACGTTCGCTGCCGTCTTGTTGGGCACGACCTTGTTGACCGCGGCGCGGGTGGCGTTCGACGGCACCACGCTGACGGTGCCCGCGAAACCGGACTGGGCAACCTGGTCGGTCTTGAACCCGCGCCCGGCCTTGTCCGCCCCGAACGTCATGGCCGCCAGCTGTCCGCCGGTGTCGACGGCGGCTTCCTGGGCGCCTTCCTTGATGCCTTCCTTGACGCCGTGCTTGAGCGCGTTGGTGACCAGATCTCCCCCCAGCGGAGCTAGACGTCCCGGTGGTCGTCTGAGCATCGCGGCAGCCGCACGGGCGCCGAACTGGGCGATCTTGTTGGCGATGAAGCTGGCCAGGTGCTTGGCGACCAATTTGCCGAAGAAACGGCCGAGGAACGTGCCCGCTCCACCAAGCCCGACGAAGCCGGCCGTGTTCGCCAGCACCTCGATGACGATCTGTGCCTTCGTCTCGAACAGCTCGCGCGCATAGTCATAGGCCAAGTTGGCCAGCTGGACCATGGCGGCGTGGACGCCCCACAGCGACTCGATGAAGGTACGGGTCCGCTGCACATACATTTGACCGGCGGCGTCGGGCCATGCCGTAGCGATGGCCGATGCGGCCGCACCGGCCTGCTGGATCAAGGCTTCCACCGCGTTGGCCGCGTCCATCCACGCGTCGCCGAGCGCGTTGGCATCGCTGTGGCTGTCCTGCGGCCAGGGGTTGATCCAGTTCAGGATGTATTCCCACAGCGGCCCTCCGGGCGGGCCCAGGTCGCCGAACAGCCCTTCGAAGTCACCGGTCGACACGTGTTCCGCGCCGACCCGCTCCCCACCTCCCGGTGGCGCCTTGCCGACCTCCGGCGGCTGGGCAGCTTCCGCAGGCGGGCCGCCACCGTCGGCCACCGGCGGCGGGGCGGGGGCACGCCCGGGCGGAGTGCTCCCAACTGGGCTGGTATCGCCCCCGTCGGGTGGGGCCGGGGCCGTCACGGATCTACTCCGCTTCCGCCAGACCGGACACGGCTTTGTCGATGTTGGCCGCGTCTTGCGCGTTGGTCGTCGTGTAATCGTCGACGCTGGCGACCCCCGCGTCGCGGGCAGCCATCAACCGCGGCCCGATTTGATCGGCGTCCTCGCGCGTCGGCACGGCCAGCGGCAGATAGTTGTCCATGAAGGCCGCGCCGAGGTGTGGCTTGCCGAGCTGGCCTTCCAACCGGATCGTGGCCTCCCGCGCCGCAGCCCATGCTTGCGTGAACGTCGTCGCCGCATCGGCGAGCTGCTGGAACGCTTGATGCGCCGCCGACGGCTGCATGTCCTGCATGCCATTCATCAGCGCCTCCCACCCAGCAAACGGTCGATGGCCTTGCCGGAAGCGACCTGTTCGATCTCGTGCAGAGCGGGATCCACGGTGACGTCGAGCGGACCTTCGAGCAGGTCCTCGCCGAGCACGTCGGTCAGCTGCCTGGCCGCTTCCTGATTCGCTTTGCCGGTAGCGGTCCGGATCGTGTCGAGAATCGTCTCGGCGAGACCATCCGAATCCGGCTGCCGGTAAATGCGCGGATCCAGCACGAGATCGGTCAATTCGCCCGCCGCGGTCACGGTCACCGTGACCAGACCGTCGTCGGATTCCTCGGTCACCCGGATGTCGAGAACGGTGTCCCGGGTTTTCCGGATGAGCTCGGCATGTTCCTGGGCGTGCAACATCACGTCGTTGAGTACGCGCGACGAGAGCTCCACAGCGCACCTCCATGACCCTGGCGCCTACAGCGTCGCCGCTGGAAGCGGTGCGTGCGGCCAGGTGACCGCTTGCGGCCAGCCACGCCGATGGCCGGTTGCTGTCGCCGCGGGGTCCGTTGGCAGGCGGTCGTGCTTTGCTGTGCTCGCCAAGCTTGCCTGAAGTGGAGGACCACCATGGCCGGGAACCAGCAGCATGGTGTCTTTGAAGGCATCGAACGGTTGGGCAGAACCATCCACGACTCGATCAACAATGCGTTCGACAACAACCTGATCGATCAGAGCGCGACGGCGTCGGAGGAAAAGTGCGGCAAACCCACGATCGGTGGTGGCTGCACGGCGGTGCTGTCGGTCATGAAGTCCATCGTGGCCGTGCAGAAGCAGTTCGCCACGAAAGCGCTGCAGGGCGCCGTGAAGTATCACAACGTCGCCAGCGAAACCGCGCGGGACTACGCGTCCACCAATGAGATGGATGCCGCGCGAATCAAAGCGATCGCGAACGAGATCGACGAAGCCGTGTCGGTGTGAGCTTTTCGCGAACGCTGCTGAGCCGAAGGACGTGCCGTGACCGAGCCGATGTCCACCGCGCAGGTGGTCGCTGGGCAGATCGAGCAGTTGCGCTCGCAGCTGACGGAGATCCAGACAGAGATCGTCGCGCAGCTGAGTCACCGTGGTCCGTTCAATTCTTTCGGCGCCAGTCAGGCCGGGCTGGCGAAGCAGGTGGCCACGAGCGCAAATCGCATACGGAATGTTCGCAACCAAGTACATGAAGTATGGGACGACGCCGCCGGCGAAACATACGGCACAGCTGTCGATCGCAGCAGCCGGTCGATGGAAGCGTTCGCGAGCGCCATCCAGGGGGCGAACCCCGCGCTGATCATGCAGAGCGCGGTGGAAAGAATCACCCAGGACGACACCAGCATCGCTGAGCTGGTGCGCAGCTTCGAACAGCAGGCGGCCCAGCTCTTGGCACAAGCCAAGCAGCCAGGAGCACAGATCAATCTCGCTCCGCTGGTGGAGATCGTGCGAGACGCGGAAAACATCCGCCAGGGCTTGGACACGTTCCTGCACCAGGTGGCCGGCGACCTGAACAAAATCGCTGCCGACATGCCGGAGTGGGCAGGCCCGGAGGGCGGCGGAAACCCGGCCACCTCCACCCGGGTGAACGGACCGTCGACAACCAGCGCCCCGAGCGGACCAACCAGCGCCAACCCCACGGACATCACTGGCATCAGTCAGACGCCGCAGCAAACCGACAGCCATCTCGTGCAGCAGCAAACGGTCCCCATCGACGGGCAAACGGCCAAAGTCGAGGGCACCACGGCCCCCATCGACGGGGGTGTTCCGAATGGTGTGACCGACGGGATGGGCGCGGTCGACACCTTCGGTGCGGGCATGGATCCGGCCCTTGCCACTGGAGCGGACGGCCTCGGCTCCGATGGGCTCGGCGGTGTGGACGGCGCCGAGAACGGTGCGCTCATGCCGGTCCGCCCGGTGCCGGGCGCCATCCCCGGGCTCGGCAACAACAGGAGCATCACCCCTGGTGTCGGGCGCAACCCGTTTCCCGGCACCTTGCCAGACATCGCACGGAGCCTCGGCGATCGCAACGACATCGGCGGCATGGGGGTGCCACCCGCACTCAGGGGTGCGGACGGCGGTGGCGGAGGTATCGGCGGGATCGGCGATGTCCCGGGCGTGCACGGGCCACCGACACTGCAAGCCGCGGACGTCCCAGCCGACCCGGAGCTGCCCGGCGTCGCGCAACTGGCCGGTGGCAGCGAGTCCCCGCATGACCCGTCCGGTGTCTTCGGTGCACCGGGCGATGCCGGCCCGCCGGACCAGCAGGCGATGCCGCCGATGATCCCGCCGATGGGCGGCATGGGCGGCGCGGGTGCGATGGGTTCCGCGCTTGCCGGCAACGGTGCGGGGCAACCGGGCGACGGTACCGGCGAGGGCAGCCCCCACCGCAGACGTCCGGTGAAGAACGTGCCGGGTGTACCGCAACGGCTCCGCGGTCGCGCCGGGATGCTGGACTCCACGCCGGCGTTTCTGGCGTCGTCGGCGCGCAAGGCCGGCGAAGAGCCCGCGACGTCTGCCGCCGAGTTGCTCGACGAGGAGCTCTGGCGGGTCGAGGACAAACCCGCCGCGCCCAAACGCAGGTTCGGCACCGGCTGAGGCTCACCCCGTGCGATGACCCGTCACTCGCTGTGGTCGCGTGTCATCGAATCCTCATGAACCTCCCGCGACAGTGAATCTCGGCAACCGAGCACGGCGCGAGGAGGTGAAGCGGATGAACAGCGAGCCCGCGAAGACCGCGGTGGCCGAAGCGGCCGGACGAAGCACGGCCACCGGCGCCGCACCGCAAGCCCGACGTCCGCTCGCCACGGTTTCGGCGGCCGCCACAGCGACCGCGTCGGTTTCGGCCGCACGCCCGGCAGCCGAGTCACAAGCCACGTCGATGCCTGCGCTGCGCAGGCCGCCGGTCGTGGTCGCCGCCGCGCAAGCGATCCCGGCCGCCGACGCCCAGCCGCCCGCGGAGACCACCCAGCCTGAGCGCGTCACGCCCGTGCCACTGCTGCGCATGGTGATGGGGGAGATCGCGCTGATGATCGGGCTGCTGGCCATCGGCCGTGAGTGGTGGCAGGTCGCCATCATCTGCGCCGGTGCGGCGCTGCTGCTGGCCATGGCGGCCGTGCGGATTCGCGGGCAGTGGTTGTCCACGCTGGCCGGCCGGTGGACCGCGCTCGCGCTGCGCCGCCGCAGGCACGACCTCAGTTCGGACCACGACGGCAGCGAACTACTCGACCTGCTGGCGCCCGGAGCCCGCGTGACCACCGCCGAGCTCGCCGGTGCCCCGAGCACCGTCATCACCAAGCCGGAAGAACTGCTGACCGTGCTGCGGCCGGTGGATGCCGGTGTCCGCGACCTTGCCGATGCGGTGCTGAGCGACGCGCTGCGGCCCGAATCCGACCCGGAGAGCCCGGAGTCCGGCCTGCACCTGGTGCTGCATCGTGGCCCCTGCCGGGGCGGCTTCACTCAACCGCGAGTCTGGCTGGCCGTTCGCGTTCGCCGCGACGTCGACGTCCTGGTCGATGACGACCTGCGTGTCGGACTGTCGAACTTGCTGCGCAAGACGCAGAAGAAGCTCAGCAAGGCCGGGGTGTCGGTGGCGCCGCTGAACGCCAAGGACATCACCGCGACGTTCGCCGCTCTGGCCCACGTCGGTCCGGGCCGGGAAACGCTGCGCGAGCAGTGGAAGCACTTCTGTGCCGGACCGGTCGTGCAGGTCGGGGTCCGGGTCACCGGGCTGTCCGAACTCCCGGCGAGCCAGCGCATGACGGCCGTCGAACGTTTGCTGGCAACCGTGCCCGGGGTCGCGGCCACGGTTGCCGTCGTCCTCGGCAGCGACCCAGCCGACGACGTCGCCGTCCTGCGGCTGGCCGCGCCCGCCCCCACTGCGGTGGAGGCCGCCATCGACCACTTGACCACCGTCGCCCCGCACTTGCGACTTCAGCTGAAACGCCTGGACGGCCTGCATTTGCGGGCCATCGCGGCGTCCTTGCCTATCGGAGGAGTGTCGCTATGACGATCGAGATGCCCGTTCGCCCCGTCCGCCGTCCGGCCAGCCCGGCAACGCGCGCCGCGGTCGACGCCAATGTCGCGGCCGCCAAGCGGGAGGTCCTCGTCGGGTGCTCCGCGGTCGTCCCCGGTGCGCCGCTGGCCATCCCGCGCCCGTACGACTTCGAGAACCTGCGCCGTGGCGTCCGCTACCGCATGCTCTACCCGGATCGCGTCCGCACGATGCCCGCGCTCGCCCGGCAGCTCGGCAAGCTCGTCGCGGCCGGGGCCGAAGTCCGCACTTCGTCGTCGGTGCCGGTCGACGCCCTGGTGGTGGACTCCGCGCTGGTCGTCCTGCCACGCGAAGCGCGCGTCCAGGGGCCGTGTGAGCTGGCGCTGTTCCAGCTGCCCAGCGTCATCACCACCACGGTCGAGCTGTTCGACCGCGTGTGGGCGACCGCCGTGCCGTGGGGGTCGACCGGAATGCCGTCCGAACGCGGGCTGACCGAGCGCGAGAAAGAGCTGCTCACACTGCTGTCGGCGGGCTGCACCGACCTCACCGTTGCCGCTCGCCTGGGTGTGTCCGTCCGCACCGTGCGGCGCATGATGTCCGACGTCATGCACCGGCTGGGCGCCCGCAGCCGGTTCCAGGCGGGCGTCAAGGCGGCCGATCGCGGCTGGCTCCAGCCGGAGGCAGTGTGATGACCGTGACCACCCACCATGACGTGTCGCGGCCACGAACCGTGCTGGTCGACCCGCAGCGCAACGGCGCCTGCCCCACGATCGGGGCGGCGGTCAGCGAAGCTCCGGACGGCGCGATCGTGACCATCGCGGCAGGCACCTACGCGGAAACCCTCGAACTGATCAACCGGCGGCTCACCCTGCGCGCGGCGGCGGACGCCGACGTGACGATCGACGCCACCGGGGGCGATGTGCCCGCGATCAAGACCAGCGGCGGCAAGCTCGCCATCCACGGCGTGACGATCAAGGCAGGCGCCGCCGCCGCGGTGCAGGCCGACGACGCCGAGCTGACCATCAAAGACTGCACGGTCAACGCCGGTCCCGGCCCGGGGATCGTGGTCCGGGGTCCCGGGCCGTCCTCGATCGTCGACGTCACTATCGCCGGGGCCGAGCACGGACTGGTCGTCGAAGGTGGCTCGGGCACCATCGACAACGTCACGATCGACGACGTCAGCGGTGACGGCGTGATCATCGGACGCGGCGCCGACCCACGCCTGCAGTCCTGCGCGATCTCCGGCTGCGCCCAGCGCGGGATCTACATCTACCAGCACTCCCGGCCGCTGCTGGAGGGCTGCCGGGTCAGCCACACCGGCCAGTCGGGCATCGTCGTCGCCCACCGCAGCGCGCCGACCATCCGCGACTGCGCGGTGCGCGACACCCGGGGCGTCGGCATCGAGGTCGGCGCGGGCTGCGGCGGGTCGTTGGAGTCGTGCACCACGGAGAACACTTCCGACCCGGGCATCGACATCGATCCGGCCGCGACCACCGAGATCGTCACGGCCGCCGTCACGGGTGGCGCACGCGGCGGCGGAAGGCTTGACGAACTGTTGTCCGAGCTGGACGCGATGGTCGGCCTGAACGGGGTCAAGGCCGACGTGCACGCGCTGGTCGACGAGATCCAGGTCAACCGGTGGCGCGCGGGCGCGGGCCTGTCGGTCGGTGCGATCAGCCAGCACCTGGTCTTCGCGGGCGCTCCCGGTACCGGTAAGACGACGGTCGCCCGCACCTACGGCAAGCTGCTCAAGGAGCTGGGCATCCTTCCGCGTGGCGAGTTCCGCGAGGTGTCCCGCCGCGACCTGGTCGGCCAGTACATCGGTCACACCGCGGAGAAGACGGCCAGCGTGTTCGAGGAAGCGCTCGGCGGGGTGCTGTTCATCGACGAGGCGTACACGCTCTCCCGGCTGGCCGGCGCCGGTGGTGGCGACTTCGGCCAGGAGGCGATCGACACGCTGGTGAAGATGATGGAGGACCACCGCGACGAGATCGCCGTCATCGTGGCCGGCTACACGCACGAGATGACCGAGTTCATGGCGGCCAACCCCGGTCTGGCGTCCCGGTTCTCCAAGACCATCGAGTTCGAGAACTACTCGTCGGTCGAGCTGGTGGAGATCGTGCACCGGATGGCCACGGCGAACGACTACCAGCTGGACGACGCGGTCGACGAGGTCATCGAGGAGTTCTTCGACAACGCCCGCAGCGACCCGAACTTCGGCAACGCCCGCGACGCGCGCAAGCTTTTCGAGAACATGCGCAAGGCGCAGGCGCAACGATTGCGGCTGCTCGGCCGGGTTCCGGACATCGCCGATCTGCAGCGGTTGGTGGTGGACGACGCGCTGGCCGCGCTGAAGTAGCGCGGTCGGCCAGTGCCCTGCTGGTCACCTGCGCATCCCGATCGCTCTGACTTCGTCGGCGCCCCGATAGCTCAGCCGATGCCGAGCTGCTTGCTCGCCACTACGGCGGACCGGCGGCGAGCCTTTGGGTGTCCTCGACGACGTCGCCGCACGTCGGGATCACCGTCGGCGATGTGCTGCGGCTGGCGGACGTGGTGGTCGCCGGCTCGCTGCTCAGTGGCGCTGTCGCCACTGAGGCCGGTGTGCGTCCTTGTCGCCTCACGTGATTCGGGTGAAACGTGGAGTCAGCGGGAGCACGTGGCTCCGCGAATGCCGCGCGGCTTGCTCTCGTAGACACGGTCGCCATCGGTGCCCTGGACGGCGAAACAGTACGCCCGCTTCGGGTGCACGTTGACCCGGACACTGGTGTTCTCGCCGGCGATGACGACATTGGTCTCTTCGCCTTCGCCCGCGACCACAACCGCGTAGCGCAGCGGAGTCGTGCTGTGCCAGCGCATCTGGACGTACTTGCCGCGATCGATCGGCGCCTCCAACGTCAGCTTCACAGCTTGCGGACGCTCACTGCTCGAAGGTGGTGCGGACGGTGAGGCGGTTTCCGAGAGCGGCGGTGTCCGGCTGCTGTGCAGGGACGCGGCCCGGACGGTGTCCTCGGGTGACTCGGCGACCAGCGCGACCACCGCGACGATCGCCAACACGAGCACCGCGGCCACGGCGGAGAGCACCCCGGCCACGGGCGAAACCGGTCGGCGGGCTTCCGGCGTGCGGAACACGAGGACGGGTTGACCGGTCGGGGCAGGTGGGGCGAACTGCCGGCGATCGGCGGCCTGCACGGTCGAGCGCGAGACGACCACGGTTGCGTCGGAGATGTCAGAGCGCGGGATCGACTGCGTGCGATCAGGGTCGGCCTGCGGTGGCCCGGGCAGCTGCGCCGGGGGCTCAAGCTGGTCGGCGGACGACGCCTTCGGCGCGTCGGACGCTTCAGGCTGACGAGCCGACGGCGACTCGGGCTTGTCCGCGGACGGTGACTCGGTCTCGGTCTGGTGGGTGGTCGATGACTCGGTCTGGTGGGTGGCTGAGGCCCCGGAACTGCTCGCGGACGGCGCCTCCACCTCGGACGTCCCCGTGGGCTCGGCCACCCCGGCGGTCGGCTCGGGTCTCGCCACGGTCGGCTGAGGTTCGGCCTGTGGGGACGCCACCGGCCCTGAGTCGCCCTCGCCCGTTACCCGTGTGAGTGACACGGGTGCTGCGGAGGGCTGCGCCTCAGGCGTCGGTGCGGGCGCGGCCTGGGTGGCAGGCGTTGGCTCGGGCTTGGGCGCGGGAGCGCCTTGAGCGGTGCGCTGTGCCTCGGGCCTGGGCGCCGGAGCGGCTTGGATGGCGGGTCTTCCGCCGAGTGTCGCGGTGGACGCGTGTTGAGCGGCGGGTGTCGGTGTGGACCCCGGCTGAGCGGCGGGCGTGGGTGCGGGCGCGGCTGGTGCCGCCTCGGCCCGCTGGGCACCGCCCGGCGGTAGACCGGGCGCCGCGACAGCGGGTCGACCGTCGGCCTGCGGGTGAGCCGGCCCCGTCGGCGCCGGAGCTCGCGGAGGCACGGCGGCGGGCCCGACCACGGGCACCGGCTCCTCCCAGTCCATCGGCATCCACGCGGGCACACGCGGTTGCAGATCCTGCGCGAAGTCGTCGAACGCAGGCGCCTTCGCCCGCGGCTTCTTCACAGCAGTCGCGGTGGCCGTCCCCGGGGGCGCTCCCTGCTCCGGGCACAGCTCCCGCATCTGCCTAAGTTGAGCCGCGATGTCCGTCAGATCCGTCGGGCGGTCGCCGGGATTCTTCGCCAGCAGCTCCCCGAGCAGCCGCGGGAACGTCGACGGAAGGTCGTGCCGGTTCAGCGGCGGCGGAGGCGAGTCCAGCACTCGCAGCATGTGCGCCCCGGCGTGCTCGCCGAGCTGCAGCACGTATGGCGGCCGACCCGCCAGCGCCAGATACAAGATCGCGCCGATGCCGTAGATGTCGGTCAGTTCGCTGGTGGTGCCGTCTCGCACCGTTTCCGGCGCCCGGAAACCCACTTCCGCGGAGTTGTTCGGGAACGCGCTCCGCAGCGCCCGCCCGAAGTCCGACAGCACGGCTTCCCCGGAAGGCCGGAACAGCACATTGCCCGGTGTCACGCCGCCGTGCACCACACCGACGGCGTGCGCGGCTGCGAGCGCAGTCGCCAGCGACTCACCGAGCGCCAGCGCGTCCACCGCCGACAGCGGCCCGAACGACTCGATCAGATCCGGCAGCGACTGCGCGGCAAGCTCCATCCGCACCGCACATCGGCCCTCGTGCGTCATCACCCGGTCCGCGACCAGCACCGGTGCGGCCGCCCGCAACGGGATGAGCTTGCCGAACTCCGCTTCCAGTTCGGTGCGCACCGAGCGCTCGATCTTGTCCGGATACACCTTCAGCGCGAAGGCTTCCCCGGTGACGTGGTCGACGCCGGCCAGCACGCTCGCGACCGGTCCGTCCGCGAGCGGCACCAGTTCCCCGTCGGAAAGGCCGGAGTCAGCCACGCTCACCGTGTCGCGGCGCTTCCGGCGTGCCATCCACGTACCCCCTGCTAGTCGATCTCCGCCTCATCGTAGGAACGGCAGCGCGCGATGGGCCGCGACGGCAGCTTGCTGCAGCGGAAACTCAACGCAGGGCGTAACCGACCCCGCGGACGGTCAACACGACCTGCGGTTGACCGAGCTTGCGGCGCAGCTGAGCGACCACCACATCCAGCACGTTCGACGCCGGGGGCACCAGCTCGTCCCACGCCGCGGCGATCAGATCCTGGCGCCGGACCGGCGCGCCACCAGCGGCGATCAACTGGTGCAGCACCGCGAACTCCTTCGCGGTCAGCGTCAACTGGCGCTGGCCCCGCCACGCCTCGTGCTTGGCCACGTCCATCACCAGGTCGCCGTGTCGGAGCACCGAGTTCGTCACCACACCCGCGTCGGACCGCCGGCACACGCTGCGCACCCGGGCCAGCAGCTCGTCCATCGCGAACGGCTTCAGCAAGTAGTCGTCCGCGATCGCCAGCCCCGCGATGCGATCCGCCACGGCGTCCCGCGCGGTCAGGAACAGCACGGGCACCGGCCACCCGGCGCGCCGCCGTTGATGCACGTACGCCAGCGCGTCACCGCTCGGCAGCATGCGGTCGAAGACGACGCAGTCGTAGGCGTTCACCGCCAGCGCCTCGTCCGCCTGCGGCAGATCGATCGCCACGTCCACCGCGAACCCCGCGCCGCGCAGCGCTGCTTCGACGGCCGTCCGCAAGTCTTCGTCGTCCTCGGTGACCAGCACGCGCACATACCGAAGGTAGCCGAAAAGATCACTGCACGGCGCGGTTCGGATCGACCAGCCGGTAGCCCAGCCCCCGGACCGTGTGGATCAGGTTCGGTTCGCGCAACTTGCGGCGCAGTCGCAGCACCACGACGTCCACCACGTTCGACATCGGGTCGGCGTCCGCACCCCAGCAGTGTTCGATCAGTTCCGCGCGCGGCACCGCCTGATCCGGCCGCGCCATCAAGTACTCGAGGATGGCGAATTCCTTGCTGGTCAACGACAGCAGCACGCCGGCCCGCCGCACTTCCCGCCGCGCGCTGTCCAGTTCGAGGTCCGCATGGCGCAGCACGGACGGTCGCGCGGCGCCTGCTCGACGACACAGCGCCATCACCCGCGCGGTCATCTCCCCGACCGCGAACGGCTTCACCAGGTAGTCGTCCCCGCCGTGCTCGAATCCGGCGAGCCGGTCGGCGAGCTGATCGCGCGCGGTCAGGAACAACACCGGGACCGCCCAGCCCTGCTGCCGCCTGCGATGCACATAGGTGATCGCGTCGCCGTCCGGCAGCATCCGGTCGAAGACCGCGCAGTGATACTCGGCGGACTCCAGCGCCCGGTGAGCCTGCGCGATGTCGCCCGCCTCGTCCACCTCCAGCCCGGCCGCGCTGAGGTCGGTGGCGACGGCATGCCGCAGATCCTCGTCGTCCTCGATCACCAGAACTCGCATGGCGCCTTGCGTCCTCGTCGTGGGGTTCGCCTCGACAGTAGCCAGACAGTTGATCACCCCGCCAACGTGCGGGTCGTTCGGTCGGTCGGGGGAAGCCCGTTGCCAATCAAGTGAACTCACGCTAGATTAAGTGAATTGCTGCTAGATAGGGAGGCGACATGGCGCGAGCGGTAGTCGCTGGGGTGGGCATGGTGCCCTTCGCGACGCCCAGCCGAAGTGACACCTACGACGTCCTCGCGGAGGGCGCGATCAAGTCGGCATTGGCGGACGCAGGGGTCGATCTGGAGCACGTGCAGCAGGCGTACGCCGGCTATGTGTACGGCGACTCCACCAGCGGGCAGAACGCCCTGTACCGGGTCGGCATGACCGGGATCCCGATCATCAACGTGAACAACAACTGCTCGACCGGGTCGTCGGCGCTGTACCTGGCCAGGCAGGCGGTGGTGTCCGGGATGGCCGACTGCGTGCTGGCACTGGGATTCGAGCAGATGCAGCGGGGCGCCCTCTCCGCGCACTTCGACGACCGGCCGAGCCCGTTCGACCGGTTCGACAAGGTGCTCGACGCGCCCGCGGACGACGGCGTGCCGATGGCCCCGCGCTACTTCGGCGCCGCCGGAGCCACATACGCCGAGCGCTACGGCATGAGCGAGGACGTCTTCGCCCAGGTTTCGGTGAAGGCCCGCAAGCATGCGGCCAACAACCCGTACGCGGTGTTCCGCGACCCGGTCACGGTCGACGAGGTGCTGTCGTCACCCCGCATCTACGGTCCGCTGACCCGCCTGCAGTGCTGTCCGCCGACCTGCGGTGCGGCCGCGGCGATCGTGGTTTCCGAGGAGTTCGCCCGCAAGCGCGGCCTGCGTGCGGACGTGGTGATCGAGGCGCAGGCCATGACCACCGACCGGCCGTCGAGCTTCGAGGGTGACGCGATGAAGCTGGTCGGCTACGACATGGCCAAGGAAGCGGCGCGCCAGGTCTACGAGCAGTCCGGCATCGGGCCGGAGGACATCCGGGTGGTCGAGCTGCACGACTGCTTCACCACCAACGAGGTGATCAGCTACGAGGCACTCGGCCTGACCCCGGAAGGCACCGCGGAGAAGTTCATCGCCGACGGCGACAACACCTACGGCGGCCGCGTGGTCACCAACCCGTCCGGCGGACTGTTGTCCAAGGGTCACCCGCTGGGCGCGACCGGTCTTGCCCAGTGCGCGGAGCTGGTGTGGCAGCTGCGTGGTGAAGCCGGCCCGCGCCAGGTCGACGACGTCCAGGTGGCGCTGCAGCACAACATCGGCCTGGGCGGAGCGGCCATCGTCGCGCTCTACCGGAAGGTGGGCTGAGGTGCCGATCGACGCAGCTCAGGCCATGGCGCAGGAGATTCCGCCGCTGACCGTCGCGGTGGAGCGCGGGCGGCTGGCGTTCTTCGCGAAAGCTACCGGGCAGGACGACCCGATCTACTCGGACGTGGCCGCGGCCAAGGCGGCCGGCCATCCGGACCTCCCGGTTCCGCCGACGTTCTTCTTCAGCCTGGAACTGGAGCAGTCCGACCCGTTCGCGTGGATCACGTCGCTCGGCGTCGACCTGCGCACCATCCTGCACGGCGAGCAGAGCTTCACCTATCACGCGATGGCCTACGCGGGCGACGAACTGGTGCTGCAGCCGCGCATCGTCGACGTGACCAGCAAGAAGGGCGGCGCGCTCGAGTTGGTCACGAAGAAGACCACCATCACGCGCGGGGACGACCTGATCGCCGAGGCCCGGACGGTGCTGATCGCCCAGAACAAGGGGGTGTCATGACCGCGCTGACCAACGTGGAAGTCGGCACCGAACTGCCGCCGCTGGTACTGGAGCCGATCACCCGCACCACGCTGGCCCTGTTCGCCGGTGCGTCCGGTGACCACAACCCGATCCACATCGACCTCGACGTGGCGCGGTCGGCCGGGCTGGACGACGTGTTCGCCCACGGCATGTTGTCGATGGCCTATCTGGCCCGGCTGGTCACCAACTGGGTCCCGCAGGAGCGGATCCGCTCGCTCAAGACCCGCTTCGTCGCGATCACGCCGGTCAACGCGAAGCCGACCTGCACGGGCAAGGTCGTCGCGGTCGACGGCGACGAAGCGACGGTCGAACTCGCGGTCACTCTCCAGGACGGCACCACCACGCTCACCGGCGAAGCCGTCGTAGCGCTCGTTTGAGGAGGAGGAATACATGGGGAAGTTGGACGGCAAGGTCGCCATCGTCAGCGGATCCGGGCGCGGCATCGGTGCCGAGATCGCCCGCAAGCTGGCCGGTGACGGCGCCGCGGTCGTGGTCAACGACCTGGACGAGGGACCGGCCAAGGAGACCGTTGCCGCCATCACCGAAGCCGGTGGCAAGGCCGTCGCGTGTGTCGGCAGTGTCACCGAGGACGGCTTCGCCGAGCGGTTCGTCAACACCGCGGTCGAGGAGTTCGGCGGACTGGACATCGTCGTCAACAACGCCGGCTACACGTGGGACTCGGTCGTGCAGAAGATGACCGACGAGCAGTGGGACGCCATCCTGGACGTGCACCTCAAGGCGCCGTTCCGGATCCTGCGGGCCGCGCAACCGGTGATCTCCGCGGCGGTGAAGCAGGCGAAGGCCGACGGGGAGCCGGTGCCCTGCCGCAAGGTCGTCAACATCTCGTCGATCGCCGGATTGGGTGGCAACCCCGGGCAGGCCAACTACGCCGCCGCGAAGGCGGGCGTGACCGGCCTGACCAAGACCCTGTCCAAGGAGTGGGGCCGCTACAACGTCACGGTCAACACGGTGGCGTTCGGCCTGATCAGGACCAGATTGACCGAAGCTCCCGCGGACGCCGACGCCAAGATCGACATCGAGGGCAAGGAGATCAAGGTCGGCGTCAACCCGGACTTGCTGGCCATGATGGAGCGCTCGGTGCCGCTCGGCCGCGCGGGCACGCCCGCGGAGGCCGCCGGTGCGGTCTATCTGCTGTGCATCCCGGAGTCGGACTACGTCAGCGGCCAGACGCTGATTTGCGGAGGAGGTTTTTCGATCTGATGCTGGGGGCCGGCCGGTTGCGCCCGGCCGGCCCGCTCTCTACGCGCGAGGAGGCCGGCAATGCCCACAATCGCAGGATCGTTACGGATGACGGCGCGTCGCGTCCCGACCGCCGAAGCGCTCGTTTTCGGGGAGCGGCGCTACACCTATGCGGAGCTGGATGCCGCAGTCGACAGAGTCGCCGGGGTCCTTGCCGGTCTCGGCTTGAGCAAGGGGGACCGGTTCGCGTTGATGGCCGGGAACTCCGACCGGTTCGTGCTGGCCTTCTACGCGGCTGCGCGGCTCGGCGCGATCATCGTGCCGGTCAACCCGGCATCGGCTGCTCCCGAGCTGCACTACCTGCTGGAGGACTCCGGCGCCCGGATCTTGGCTTTTGACCCGGCGACCGAGAAGGCCGTCCGCGCCGCGGTGGACGACGGCCTCCCGGCGACCACACAGCATGTGCTGTCGCTGGGCGGGGTGGACGGCTTCCCCGACCTGATCGCGCAGTCGGCCGATGTCGATGCGGAGCCGCTGCCGGAGGTCGTCACCGAGCAGGACGATTCGCTGATCCTCTACACCTCCGGCACCACGGGTAGACCGAAAGGCGCGCTGTTCGACCACCACCGCACCATGTGGGTGGCGTTCAACTGCGTCGCGACCTGCGGGATGAAGGTGGGTGACCGGTTCCTGCACGTCGCGCCGCTGTATCACGCGGCTGAACTGTGCATCATGCTGATCCCCGGCACGATGCTCGGCGTCAAGCACGTGGTGCTGCCGGCGTTCGACCCGGACAAGGTGCTGCAGACCATGGAGTCCGAGCGGATCACCATGTTCTTCGGCGTGCCGACCATGTTCCAGTTCCTGCTGCGCATGCCGGGCGCCGACAAGCGGGACCTGTCGGCGTGGCGCACCGGCCTGTTCGGTGCGGCCCCCATGCCCGCCAGCGCGGTCGACAAGCTGCTGGCCATGTGGCCGGAGGTCAACTTCATCCAGCTGTGCGGACAGACCGAGGCAGGTCCCGGCGGCATCTACGCCGACGTCGACCAGGTGAAGCAGCGGCCGGACGCCAGCGGCGCGCAAGCCATCCCGAACACCGAGTACCGCATCGTGGATGCCGACGGCAACGACGTCGGGCCGGGCGGGGTCGGCGAGCTGCTGCTGCGCGGCGAGACGATCATGAAGGGCTACTGGAACAAGCCCGAGGAAACCGCCGAGACGCTGCGCGACGGCTGGCTGCACACCGGCGACGTGGCCAAGATCGACGCCGACGGCTACGTCACGCTGGTCGACCGGCTCAAGGACGTGATCATCACCGGTGGGCGGAACGTCTACTCGGTCGAGGTGGAGCGGGTGCTCGCCGGCCATCCGGACATCGCCGACGTCGCCGTTGTGGCGCGTCCGCACGAGGTCTACGGCGAAAGCATCGTCGCGGTGATCAGCCCGCGCGAAGGCGCGCGGGTGACGCTGGAGGACGTGAAGAAGTTCTGCGACGGGAAGATCTCGGCGTACAAGGTGCCGCACGATGTGGTGCTCGGTGACATCCCGCGCAACGCGTCCGGCAAGATTCTCAAGCACCGGCTGCGCGACAAGGTAGGCGCGCAGAGCGGGTGATGGCGCTGCGATGTCGTTGCTGAGGTGAGGTTGATGAGCACCGAGTGGGCGCGCCCGGTTGCGCCGCCGCCACGGGGGACGCGTCCGCGTAATCGGCGCCAGCTCATCATCACCGCGGCGGCTGATCTGTTCGTCACGAAGGGCTACGCCCAGGTGTCGATGGCCGACGTCGCCGAAGCGGTGGCCGTCGGCCCATCGGCGCTGTACCGGCACTTCCGCAGCAAGGACGACTTGCTGTTCGAGGTCGTCCGGGCCGCCTTGCACGCCATCGCGGAGACGGTGCGTGAGCTGCGCGGTCCGGCCGACCTCGCCGCCGCCGCCCTGACGCACCGTCGGCTCGGTGTGCTGTGGCAGCGGGAGTCGCGCAGGTTGCCGTCCGAGCGGCGCGAAGTGTTGCGGGCCGAACTGGTGGAGATCTCCCGTTCGGTGTGCAAGTTCGTCGCCTCACGTCGGCCGGACCTGCCGGAGGACGACGTGGAAGTGATCGCCTGGGCGATCCTGGCCGCGGTCACCAGCCTGTCGTTCCAACGCATCGAGCTCGAGACGGACGAGTACCGCGAACTGCTGACCGCGATCGTCGAGGACGTCATCCGCGTGCGGCTGGACGAGCCGTTGCCCGCGCTGGCTCCGCCACCGATGGGCACTCCCGACGACCGGCGTGCGGAACTGATCGATGCGGCCGGGAAGCTGTTCGCCGAGCGCGGGTATCACACCGTCGGTGTCGACGACGTCGGCGCGGCGGTGGGGATCGCCGGTCCCAGCATCTACCACCACTTCGCCACCAAGCTCGACCTGATGATGGCGGTGATGCACAACGGGACCGAGACGCTCCTCGCCGCCACCGATGGCGCGGTGACCGACGCCGCCGACGATCGAGCCCGGCTGGAAGGCCTGGCGCGTTCGTACGCGGGATTCTGCTTCGCGCACAGCGAGATCGTGGACGTGCTCGTCACCGAAACAGCAGGCCTGCCTCAGGAAAGCCGGGACGAGATGCTGCGGGCCCAGCGCGCCTACCGGGACCGCTGGCTTCAGCCGCTGGCCAGGCTGTATCCGGACCGGCCGAAAGCCCACTCCCGGGTGCGGTTGCAGGCCGCGCTCAATCTGATCAACGACATCGCGCGGACACCGCACCTGCGTGCCCGGAGCCGCACGGCCGACCTCGTCGCCACCATCGGCCTGGCCGTCGTCGCCGGCTGAGCCGCACCAGCTCACCAACGCACCACTTTCGGGTGACATCCCTGCCGGACTAAGTGAAATCTCACTAGATTAAGTAAATCTTCATTAGGTTGACGGATCGAGCCGTCGCCTCCGCCCTGCTTCGTGATCGACTGCGAGGAACCCGACGATGTGTTCTTTCCGCCTTGTCCCCGGCCGTCGCACCCGTGCCTTCCTGGTTTCCGGGGTACTGGCCGCCGCCAGCGTCTTCTTCGGAGCCGATGCGCTCGCTGACTCCGCCGAGTCCCCGGCCACCACTTGTCGCAACGTGGCCGTTCCGGTGCGTGCCGGGACGCAGACGGGCCCGCTGTCCGGAACCTTGTGCGTGCCCCCGCGAGCCACCACCGTCCAGCTGCTCGTGCCGGGATGGACGTACAACCGCAACTACTGGCAGACGCCGTATCGGCCAGGAGCCGACAGTTACCAGCAGGCCGCGAACCGGGCGGGCTACGCGACCCTGGCCATCGACCGGCTCGGTACGGGTGCCTCGCTGCGGCCGCTGAGCGTCTTCGACACGATGCAGAACGACCTCGCGTCGCTGGATTCGGTGGTGCGGGCGCTGCGTGCGGGCGAGCTCGGCCCGCGCTTTTCCCGGGTGATCGGTGTCGGGCACAGCTACGGGTCGATCCTGGTCGACACCACTGCCCGCGAGTACGGCGGCTTCGACGCCTTGATCACCACGGGCTTCAGTCACGTGCTCAACTACGGCAATGCCGTCGCCGAGATCATCGGGCATGCGTATCTGGCGTCCGGGGACGAGAAGTTCGCCGGACTCGGTCTGGATCCGCTCTACGTGACCAGCCAGCCCGGCACGCGGGACATCTTCTACCACGCGCCGAACGTGCATCCGTCGGTGAAGAAGATCGACGAGAAGGACATGAAGGACACCGACTCGGTGATCAACGCGGCCACGCTGCTCAACTACAGCGTCCCCAATCGTGACCCGAGGCTGAACGTCCCGGTGCTGAACGTGACCGGTGACCACGATCAGTTCTTCTGCGGTGTGCTCAGCGCCGACTGTGTCAGCAGCGCCGCACTGCGTGAGTACGAACGGCAGTGGTATGCGCCGGGGACCGAGGTGGAAGCGTTCCTGGTGCCCGACACCGGACACAACGCCACGCTCGAGCTGACCGCGCCGCAGTCGTTCCGGCGCATGCTGGACTTCGCCGACCGGCACGTCGGCCGGGGCTCGGGCGTGACCGGCTCACCGGCGGGCACGCTGCCCGAGCAGCCCGCACCGCACCGCGGGAAGCCGGACGTGGCCGCGCGGTTGGCCAACGAAGCGCTGCTGCGCGCGGTGAAACCGGTCGTCGACACCTACCCGCAACTGGTGGCAGGCGTGCCTGGCCTGGGCACGACGCGGAATCCCTCGCCGGAGCTCGCCACGCTGCTCGCGCGGCTGTCCAACGCGCTGGGTTCGGTGACCTCGCGCTAGCCGCGGGTCGCTCAGAACTGGGCGCTAGCCGCGGGCCGCACAGACCAGGGCGCTGGCCGCGGGCCGCAAAGAACTGGGCGCTGGCCGCGGGCCGCACAGACCAGGGCGCTGGCCGCGGGCCGCACAGACCAGGGCGCTGGCCGCGGGCCGTTCAGAACAGCGCCTGCTGGGCGGAGGCGCGCAAGCTGGCCCGTTCCACACCGGACTCGGTGCCCGCGTCGACCGGCTCGATCGGCCACCCGGCGAGCAGCCGCGCGTCGATGACCACCGGCCCGTTCGCGTTGTCCAGCACGAGGTTGCTGCCGACCACCGAGCACAGCCTGCCCGCCGCGACCGCCCCTGGCTGCAGCGCCTCTGCCCGGTCGAGGCCGAGCGGGAGGTCGGCCAGTCCGTACAGGTGGGTGTGGTCGACCACCAGGCACGGCGCCAGGTCCACCCCCTCCGGCCAGTCCGGGATGGCCTGCGCCCGCTGGTGGGCGGCGCTCAGCTCGTTGTGCCGCCGCTCGGGCGTGGAATACGCCCACCACGCGCTGACCTTCTTGTCGTGGCGGTACCGCTCGA
This sequence comes from Thermocrispum municipale DSM 44069, assembly GCF_000427825.1. GTDB lineage: Bacteria > Actinomycetota > Actinomycetes > Mycobacteriales > Pseudonocardiaceae > Thermocrispum > Thermocrispum municipale. Next base: position 468,369 of record NZ_KE386593.1, read on the forward strand.
CCGCGATCCCCGCCTCGGCGATCGCCCGCTCCATCCGCCGGATCGGGCCGTGCTCGCCACTGGCGAGCCACGTCGAGGCCAGCGCGCCCTGTTCGTGCAGCCTGCTCAGCCCGCGGTGCACCGCGCAGATCCCGACCTTCACCAAGCCGGGCCCGAACCAGGCGAGATACAGGTGGTAGCGGCGGTTGTCCAGCACGGTGTCCCGGGCGACGGCTTTGCCCGGGTCCGCCGCTGCGCACGGCCGGCACTGCGGACTGGTGGCTTCCGGATCGATCCGGTGACCGAACGGGCACGGCCGCCGTCCGTCGCGATGCCACGTGCCGATGCATCGGCGCTCGTCGCCCAGCTGGACGGCGAACGGAGTGCCGAGGTCGAGCGGAAGGTCTTCACCACCGGTGACGATCAACCGTGGTTTGCCCAGGCGCCAGCCAATGCCAACGCATCGCCGCGCGGCATCCACTGCATCTGCTGTCGAACCGTCCGAGCCCGCGGGGGCAATCCCGCTCTCCAAGCACTGCAACCGCACCGTCACGACCTCCCTGGTACCTCCACAGATACCCGGTCGGCCCGACAGTCCTGACACCAGGTCGCCACGTGCGGACGTCGATCACTTCGAGCAGCGTCGCAGGTAGGGGTGATCGCCACAGGTCGGGGGTGGAATCGCGGGCGCTGGGCGAGCGTGGGAAAGCCACCCGATCGGGTTAGTTCGGGGTGAGACGGGTCGGTCGACATGCCGCGGCCCGCCGCCGGTTGCGGGCTCGGTGATCGAGCGGACCGGTGCTGCCGGGGCGGGTTGTGAGCGGCCGGTGCTGCCGGGGACGGGTTGTCAGCGGCCGGCGCTGCCGGGGCGGGGAGTGAGCGAGATGCACGCACCCCGGGGCGAGGCCGCCGATTTGGGTCGGCCGCCCGCTGCTGCCGTGCCCAGGGTTGGAGTTCCCGCGCGCCGGTTTGCCAACGCCGCGGAAACGTCCCGCCGCCGGACGCCACCCCAGCCGGCGCACCTATTCCGCGCTGTTGTCCCCGCCGCCCAGCACGAGGTCCTTCATCTGCTTCTTGGTGGAGAAACCCCGCACCTCGGTCATCGCCTTCTTCCAGACCTCGAGGTCTTCCGGTGTGAGCTTCGTGGTGAACTCCGGCACCTTGACGAATTTCTCGAACTTCTTGTCCACCCCGGTCTTGGCCATCAACAGCGTGACCGCGTCCTGGGGATGCTCCTTCATCCAGGCCGACGCATCGTCCAGCGCGGCCTTGAACCGGCCGATGACCTCCCGGTTGTTCTCCGCCCATTCGCGGTGTGAGCCCCAGAACGACATCTGCACCCGGTCCCCGAGTGCCGTCACCGGCTCGGCGATCTTCACCCCTTGCGACGCCATCAGCCCGCCGTACGGGATCACGCCCTCGACGGCGTCCACCTGGCCGGTTTCCAGCAGGTCCGGCATGTTCGGTACCCCGGCGGCGACGACCTTCACGGAGTCGACGTCCACGCCTTCGGATGCCAGCCAGTACATCGTGGCGGTGTTGACGTTGCCGTTGATGCTCGGTGCGGCGATCCGTTTGCCGACCAGGTCCTTGGCCGACGTGATCCCCGGAGCCCTTCCGCGCCACCACCAGCACGCCGTCGTCGCCCCGCTGGTTGACGTAGCCCGCGGACACGGCGACGACGTCGATCCCACCGTCGGCCGCGGTGATCATGTCCGAGGGAGTCATCTGCGCGATGTCGTACTGCTTGCCCAGCAGTGACGGCACCTGCGCGGCCACGGTGGTGGAGATCTCCTTCGTCTCCACCGTCACCTTGTGCTTGTCGAAGTAGCCCTGCTCCTGGGCGACCCACACCCCCCAGCGCCGGGATCGACTTGGTCATCGCGACCCGTACCGGGCCGCCGTCGGACGACGGGGTGTCCGAACCGCCGAAGCACGCCGAGATCAGCGCTCCGACGGCCAGTAGGGAGATCGAAGTGCGGATCCTCCGCCGCCTGACTGTGCTCATCACGGGCACTCCTCTACCGAAAGGGCAGCATCGCCGGCGGGCAGTGTCTTACTTGAGTGAATTGAAAATGTATATTACTCAAGTAATGTATGCAAGTCGCACGTGTTGCCCTGCGGTCAAGGAGTTCGATTCCCCTCAGCGGGTGGAGTTGATGCGCTCCGCCTCCGAGCGAATGGCGTTGCCGATCGGTGATTCCTTCGCCACGCCGACGTAGAAGGCGAAGATCGACAAGGCCGCCAGCCGTTGCCGCTCGCTGATCTGCCGCTGGAAGTAGGCCACCTCGTGGTGCACCTCGTCGTCGATCTGCCGCAGCAGCTCGACTCCCTCGTCGGTCGCGAAGACGTGTGTGACGCGCCGGTCCTTGGTCGACGACTCCCGTCGAACGAGACCTTTCTGCTCCAGCTGGCCGACCAGGCGCGAGGCGAACGCGGCCGGGACGTCCAGGCGCTCGGCGAGCTTGCTGACCGTGAGTTGTTCGTTCTCGCCGACGCCGTAGATCTGCAACAGTGCCTGATGCAGCAGGGCGTCCAGGTCGTGCTTCTTCGCGCGCTCGTTGGCGATTCGGGTGACTCGACGCATCACGTAGCGGGCCTCGGCGATGTTGTACGCGTAGGCCTGGAAGTCACTGGCGCGTTGCTCTTCGCGGATGTCCACCCAGCGTTCGTACGCGAGTCTTGCCTCGTCCATCGGACACCTCCCGGCTCATTCTCTGCGTACGGTACTCGGGTTAGTTATTGCCAGTGATGTCACCCCAACGGTGAGTGATGTCCTCCATGACGTGCGCGGGCACGCCGACTCGCTGCCTGGCCTCGGCCGGCGCGTCGACCGGCAGTGTCGCGTCGATCCCGACCTTGGTGATGGTGCGATCGACCGACATCGGATCGACCGGGTTCGACTTCATCCCGGGCAGCACGACCAGGTCCTCGTGGCCGCGGGTCCGGGTGGCGACGGCCCACTCGACGTCGGTCGGGTTGTCCAGGTCGATGTCGTCGTCCACGACCACCACGTGCTTGATCAGGTCCTGATTGGCGAACGCCGTGACGATGGTCAGACGACCCTCGCCGGGGAACCGCTTCGCGATCGACACCACGGCATGGAAGCGGCACGTCCCGCCCTCGGTGAGCAGTACGCGACGCACGCCGGGAACCACCGAGCGGATGGCGTTGAACAGGCCTGCTTCGCGGGCGATCGCTCCGGTGGCCAAGTGCTCCGGGTGCCGGCCGCCGACGATCATCTGGAAGATCGGCCGCTCGCGGGTGGACACGGCGGTCAACCGGATCACCGGATTCTTGCGCTGCGGAGCGTACGTGCCGGGGAACTCGCCGAACGGACCCTCGGTCTCCTCCTCTGCGGGATCGATCACGCCTTCCAGCACGATCTCCGCGCCGGTGGGTACCTCGACGTCGACCGTGCGCGCGCGGGCGAGGGGGACGGGCTGTTGGAAGATCCCGCCTGCCACGTGGGTCTCGTCGAGCGGGGTCAGCAGCTGCGAAGCGACCAGTAGCCCGGGGTGCAGACCGATGGCCACGGCGACGTCCATCTTCGTGCCGCGAGCCCGGTGCGTCTGAAGGAAACCGCGCGAGTGGGTCGGCGCCAGGTAGACGCCGATCTGTCCTGGCCCCTGCACCTGCATGCGGCAGATCGCCATGTTGCGCCTACCGGTCTCCGGATCCTTGCAGATCAGCACGCCTGCGGAGATGTAGCGGCCGGCGTCCCGCTCGCTGATCACGGGAATCGGCAGGATGTCGGTCAGGTCGACGTCGCCGGGGTGCTGCACGTCGAGCCACGGTGCTTCGTCGACGACGGTCGGCTCGATCGGGTTGTTCAGCGCGTGTACGACCCGCGGTTGTACCTCGTCGGGGCCGATGTCCAGGGCGATGGCGAGCTTGTCGCGGGTGTTCAGCAGATTGCCGACGACGGGGGTGTCATAGCCGTCCACGTTCTCGAACAGCACCGTCGGACCGTGCTGGAGCTTCCAGAGCACGGCAGCCAGCTCGTACTGCCAGAAACCGTGTCTCGGCCACGTGTTTCTCCGTCCGCGATAGCGCACTAAAGTAAGTTAGTAGAGTACTGGATTTTCCTGGCGACGGCTACCACGGCCGGCCAGCACGCTGGAGACCAGCGCGCACACCACGAAGAAGCCGACGGAGATCATGCCGTTGCGGAACGCCAGCGAGTGCTGTGTCCGGCCATCGGTGGCGGCCCCGGCGGCCAGCGTCAGGTGGTAGATGCTCATGGCGATGGCGACCCCGGCGGTGGCACCCATGCGCTGCATCAGCTGGACCAGCGCGCCGGCGACTCCGCTCTGCGGTGCGGGCACGTGTCGCAGCACGAGCGTGAGGTTCGGTGCGATCACCAAACCGCTGAACACGCCCATGACCAGCAGCGGGATGACCAACCCGGGGATCCCGTAGCGGTCGGGCAGCGCGGTCGCCGCGGCGACGAGCCCGGTGCAGACCAGCACCCCGGTGAGTCCGATGGTCACCACGCGGGTTCCGTGGGTATGCACGAGCCGGCCGCTGCGCAGGGAGCTGAGCGCGCTGCCCAGTGTGAACGCCATGACGGTCAGACCGGCGGCCACCGGTGTGCGGTGCAGGCCCTGCTGGAGGTACAGCAGCAACATCAACAACGCGGCCTGGAACGCGCCGAAGTACGCGCCGCCGACGAAGATCCCGTGACGGAACGGCGGCGACCGCAACAGGGTCATGTTCAGCACCACCGGCAGTCCGCGTGCGGTGGCGCGCAGTTCCCACCGGACGAACGCGGCCCCGGCAGCTGCCGCCAGCGCGAGCCACAACCAGTGCCAGCCGCCTGGGCCGAACGTGGAGGTGAGGACGAACGGCAGCATCAGCCCGAGCGTGGCCAGGCCCAGCAACGCCAACCCGACCAGATCGAAGCCTCCCCGCGCTGTGGGTCGACGGCGTGCCGGGAGCAGCGCCGTGGCGGGGATTGCCAGGGCGTACGGCGGCACATTGATCCAGAAGATCCAGCGCCAAGCAGACTCCGGCGGCCCGAGTGTCATCAGTGCCCCGGTGGCCAGCGGGAGGATCGCGTTGGTGATGCCGATCCCCGCCGCGTAGATGCCCAGCGCATGACCGCGAGCCCGGCCGCGATACAGCAGCTGGATGAAGCTCATGGTCTGGGCGATGACCACCCCGGCGGCCGCACCCATCACCAGCCGCCCGATGTCCAGCACCAGCGGTGACCAGGCGAGAGCGCACAGCACGCTGCCTGCGGTCGACGCGGCGATACCGATGACGAACATCGCCTTGTGCGACCAGAGGTCACCCAGCCGTCCGGCCACGGCCAGGGACAACGCGAACGCCAGCAAGTAGCCGCTGAGCACGATCTGCACGTCGACCTGGTCGGCGCAGGTACTGCTCGATGCCCGGAACGGCCAGCCCGATCTTGGCGAAATCGGCCGTGATCAGAGTGGCGCTGGATGCCACCACCACGAACGGCAGGTGGCGGGTGATCCGGGCTCGGAGGGGCATGGCGACTTCGCTCGAACTAGGTTCGCTGGGTGACGCGGTAAGCCACGCTCAGTGGCTGTTGATGGGGCATCGCCAGCGTCATTTCCCACTCGTGCCCGGCGACGAACTGACCGTCGAGCAGCGGAAGCGTGCCGCAGAACAGCACGACGTCGCCGTCGGCCGGGAAACGCTCGAGAGTCTCCACCGGCGGGAGCAGCTCGGTCAGGCGTCCCTCCTGGTAACGGTGCCCGTCGCACCGCGATGCGAGCTCGATGGAGTCCCAGTCGACGTCCGGCGACAGCGGCACGACCACCCGCGACACCGGCTTCGCGCAGGCCGCCTTCGCCTCGAACAGGCTGGTGCGCTGCAGGTCGCGATCGGTGTGGTCGGACCCGACCGTCAGATACAGCCGTCCGTCGTGTCGGATGAGCACCGGCTCGGCCTCGCCGGAGGTTCGCGCGCCGGCCACGGTGATCTCGGCCGAGTGGGTGAGCAGACCCGCTGGGATCGGGCAGAAGCTCGGCACCGACTCGGGTTCCGGGATACCGATCGCGGCCAGTTCCTTGACGTGGGCGCGCAAGGCGTCCTGGTCGCGTGCGGTGTAGCCGGCGATGACCAGCTGAAAGTCGGACAGGGTGACGGCAGGGCCGCCGATCACGTCGAACACCACGCCGGTCATGGAGGAACGCCTTTCGCAGTCCGGACAGCGACGAGCAGGGCGGGCGGACCTTACTCCTGCCGGGACCACAGCGGCGCGAACTGGGTCGCCACGGCTTGCTCGTACGACGGTCGGTGATCGAGCAGGCCGATGTCCGAGGCGAAAGCGTGCAGCGCGGTGACTTCGTCGTTGCTGATCGCCGGGAGGTAGAAAGTCCGATCACGCGCGATGAGGTCCGCGATCAGCGAGTTCTCCATCTCGGGGAACAGATCCTTGCCGGCCTGCGTGGCCAGCGACGGGTCGCGCCGCAACGCTTCTTGTGCCGCGACCAGGCCGCGCACCACGGCTGCCACCGTTTCCGGTTCGGAGTCGATCAAGTGCTCGGTCGTCGACAGCGCGGGAAATGTCTGCTGGGCCCCTGGGCCGCCGTCTCGCCGAGCATCCACCACCACGGTTCCGGCACCGGTGCGCACCGCCACTTCGGCGCCCATGCCGTTCGCCCAGAACGCGTCGATCGTGCCTGCCCGCAGCGCTTCCGCGGCGGTCACGCCGAACGACACCCCGGCCCCGCTGGTGCCCGGTACCGGCGCGATGGTGATCCCGGCCGTGTCCGGGTCGATGCCGTTGAGCCGGAACAGCCGACCCAGCGCTTCGCCGACTCCCGGGGCGGCCCCGATGCGCAGTCCGGACAGGGCTGACAGGTCGCCGCGACCCACGCCGAGATCCGACCGCACCACCAGGAACCAGTACGTGTTGTGGGACAGGGCGGCGACCAGCTTCGCGCCGTCCCAGCCCGGGAAACCGTACAGCGGCGCGTGCGCCGCGCCGGCGAGAAAGTCGATCCGCCGCTCGCGCAGCGCCACCGCGGCGTCGGTGACCGGGAAGATCAGCTCGATCTCGGCGTCGATCCCTTCCTGTTCGAGGAAGCCGAGTTGCACGGCCGCGATCGCCGGGAAGTAGGAGTTGGACACCAGGTCTGGCAGGCCGATGCGCATCCGGGCTCCTCGCTACGCGTCGACGGTCTCGGCGGCTTCGACCTTCTCGACCTGGCCGTCGAGACGGCCGTCGGTCGGGCCGTTGCGGTCGTAGCCCGACATGAGGCTGTCCAGCAGGCCGCCCGCGCGTCGGAAGTCGTAGACCTGGGCCATCCGGGAGCGGACCAAGAACGGCGCGCCCGCGTAGAACATCTCGTACTGCTCGTGCCTGCCCGCGAACTCCGAACCGATCAGGTCCCACGCCAGCTTGAGGAGCTTGACGCGCTGCTCGCTCTCCCAGCCGGGCGACTGGACGTACCGGCGCAAGTCCGCTCCCGCCTCCGGGTGGTCGTAGTCCCGTGCCGACGACGGGAGCTGGATGAGCCCGCCACCGCACAGATCACGCAGCAGTTGCAGCAGTTTCGGGTAGAACTGCGACTGCAGCGTTTGCACCGCGAAGCACTCCGCGCGACCGGGCCAGGCGACGCCGAAGTCGTCGATCTCGCAGTTCTGTTCCTGCGCGGCGACCAGCCCGGACACCATCGCGGCGTGGGCGGCGATCTCGCCGAGCGTGCCGCGCACCGGGGGGAACTTCGCGGACCCGTTCATCTCCGCGATCCGCATGGCCAGCCCGGCAAGCAGGTCGAGCTTGACCGAGAACCGGACCTGCGCCTGGTTGTTACCGAGCAGGTGGGCCGGTGTCTTGTTCCATTGGTCGGCGGTGACCTGCCGGTTGCGGTAGATGAACACCCGCTCCCACGGCACGAAAACGTCGTCGAAGACGATCAGCGAATCGGTCTCGTCGAATCGGGTGGCCAGCGGGTAGTCGAACATGCTGGACGCGGCCGCCGCGTAACTCCGGCGTGAGTAGACCTTCAACCCCGGCGCGTTCAGCGGCACGGCGACAGAGATTGCGTAGTCGTCGTCGCCCTCCTGCAGCGGCACGATGCACGACAGCACCAGGTAGTCCGACACGGCCGCACCGGTGCCGAGCATCTGCGCGCCCTTGATGACGATGCCGTCCGCGCGCTCCTCTTTCACCCCGGCGTACAGATGCGGGTCTTCCTGCTGGTGCGCGGGCTTACTGCGGTCGATCTGCGGCGGAACGATGGTGTAGGTGCAATACAGATCGTTGTCCCGCACGTACTCGTAGAACCGGGTGATGCGTTCGCCGAACTCCTCTCCCGCGGCGGCGAAGACGTCAGGCCGGGCAGCCCATCCGCTGAGAAAGCCGGCCACGTGCTCGGGACCGCGGCCGATCAAGCCGCCGGTCACTTCGGCGAGTTTGCGCAGCGCGATCCGGCGGCGCCGCAAGTCGTCCTCGCTGCGGGGGATCAGGAACGACATGTTGACCGGCTCGCCGGTGGTGGGCGAAGGAAACGTCATCACGTCCCGGTTGGCCTCGTCATGCGCCATGTCGTAGACGCGTGCGATCGAACGCACCGCCCCGGCGAATGCCGGATGCGTGGTCACGTCCGACACGTATTCCCCGTCGACGAAGACACGTCGATCATTGCGAAGGCCGCGAATGTATTCCTTGCCTGACCGTGTCATCTCAATCCTCTGGCGTCCGACGAACGGCGGCCCGCTCGGCCGCCGTGGTGCCGCTTGTCCGCTCGCGCGGCTCCGCGTTCGCCGCTGGTCGCACCGAGACGCGGCGCCGGTCCCCGCTCCACGCCCGGGGCGACGGCCTCACTTACCTTACTCAGAAACCTACCTTAAGTTAATCATAAGGCACAAGCTTCTACCAGGGTCAGTGCTCGAAGGGGTGGACGGCGGGCACCGGCTCTCGGGCACGGCGAGGTCCGGTGACGCCCGCTGTCAGCGCCGTCGATGCCGGAACAGGCGCTCGTCGATCAGCCCGATCGCGATGTTCACCCCGAGCGCGACGACGGTGGTGATCACGATCAGGCCGTATGCGAGCGACGTCTGGTAGTACTGCTGCGCCAGCGAGAGCGAGCCGCCGAGGCCGGGGACCTGAGTGAGGATCTCCACGATCAACGTCACGATCAGCACTACCGGGGTCGCGATGCGCACGCCGGTGAGGATCGAGGAGAACAGCGAAGGCACGACGATCTTCCTGATCCGGTCGTAGCGACTCAGGTGCAACGTCCTGGCCACGTCGAGCAGCACCGGATTCATCTCGCGCATGCCGGAACGGGTGCTGAGCAGCACCGGGAACATCGCGGTGAGCACCACGACGGTGAGCTTCATCGACTCGGTGAAGCCCAGGATGAGCACGAAGATCGGCACCTGTGCCGACGACGGCATGGCTCGGACGAATTCCAGGAACGGGTTCAGCATGCGGTCGACGAACCTGACGCTGCCCACCACCACACCGAGGACGACACCGATGGCCGTGGCCAGCAGCAGGCCCACCGTGAACGTGACCGCGGTGCCGGCAAGAGCGGTGGCCAGTTCACCTGACTCGGCGAACTCGACGACCGCGGGGAGCCAGGTCGACGGTCGCGGGAAGAAGGTCGAGTCGTCCGTGCCGAACAACTGCCAGAGAACGAGCAGGGCGACGAACGGCAGCAGGCCGCGCAGGGGCGGTCGGGAGCCGATCTGCGGACCATCCGGTCCGACGGCCCGGTTTGCCCTGGTCGCGGGGCGGAACGCGGTCGTGGTCATGAGCCGGCCTCCGCGAAGCGCAGGTGGTGGCCGGGGGCGATCAGCCGGGCGAGGAAGACGAAGGCGGCGTTGAGCAGCACGCCGAGCAGCCCGATGGAGAGGAAGTAGAAGAACATCTGGTCGGCCTGCAACGCTTCCTGGGCCTCGACCAGCGCGTTGCCCATGCCCGCCGGGTTGCCGAGCATCTCCGCGGCGACGGTCAGGATCAGCGACAGTGCCAGCGAGAGCCGAAGGCCCACGAGGACCTTGGGCAGCGCGGCCGGGAGGATGATCTTGCGTGCGGTCTCCAGCCTGCCGAGCCGCAGTGTGGTGGCGGTGTCGCGGAGGCCTTGCGGGACCAGGCGGACCCCGTCGACGGCGCTGACCATGACCGGCCACTGCGCGGAGACGATGACCAGCACCAGCTCCATCTGCACGGAGAAGCCGAAGACCAGCACGGCGATCGGCAACAGCACGACGGATGGCAGTGCGCGGAAGAGCTCGATGGTGGACATGGAGTAGACCCACACCCGGCGCGACATGCCGAGTGCGAAGCCGATCATCAGGCCCGAGCAGCTGGCGATCGCCCAGCCGGTCAGGGTCACGCTGACCGTGTGCCCGACGGTGGGTAGGAATGCGTTCTGCGCGATGAGCGTGGCGCCCGCGGAGAGGATCTCCGATGGTCGCGGCAGGAACATCAGATCGATGAGGCCCGCCCGGTCGGCGGCCTCCCACACCGCGAACAGCACGATCAGGAACGTCACGCCAGGTAGGTTGATCTTGGCGAGCAGACGCGGGCCGAGCGGTCTGGCGCGCTGCGCTTGCGTGGTCATCGCCGGCTTCCTCAGGAGTTCACGTGGTCGCTGACCGCGTCGTAGATCTCGTGGCGTAGCCGCAGGTACTCGGGGTGTTCCTTGGTGGTGACCTGGTTGCGCGGCGAAGGCAGGTCGACGTCACGTTCCAGCAGGATCCGGCCCGGCGAGCCGCTGAGCACGATGACGCGGCTGCTCACATAAACCGCTTCCTCGATGTCGTGCGTGATGAACACGACCGTGGTACCGGTCCGGCGCTGAATCCGCAGCAGCTCGTCCTGCAGGTTCGCCTTGGTCATCGCGTCGAGGGCGCCGAACGGCTCGTCCATCAGCAGGACGCGCGGTCGCATGGCGAGGGCCCTGGCGAGTTGCAGGCGCTGCTGCATGCCGCCGGAGAGCTGAGCCGGGTAGTCGTCGATGCGATCGCCGAGGCCGACCATGTCCAGCACCTCGCGGGTGCGCTGAGCGACTTCGGCCTTGGACAGCGAGTTCTCGATGCCGAGGGCGACGTTGCGGCCGACGGTGCGCCAGGTGAGCAGCGACGAGGCGTAGTCCTGGAACACCATGATCACGCCCCGCGGTGGGCCGTCGATCGGTGCGCCGTCGAAGTGGATCTGGGTGCCTTCGCTCGGCGCGAGCAGCCCACCGAGGATGCGGAGCAAGGTGGTCTTGCCGACGCCGGATGTGCCGAGGAGGGCCAGGAACTCGCCCTGGTGGACGTCGAAGTTGACGTCCTGAAGGATGCGGCGCCGATGCGCGCCGTGGCCGAACTCGATCGCGAGGTTGCGGCAGGAGAAGATCGCGTCCGTCGCCGGGGTCACCGGGTCGACCGTGATTTCCGACAATCCGAAACCTCTTCCGTGTCGTCAGCCGCGGTGCGACAGCGGCCGCGCCTGGGTGCCTGTCGCGGTCTCCGGGCGGCCGGCGTCGGGCAATTGATTAACTTAACTACCTGACTTGACAATCTCTTGAATGTAGCCCGGGCCTGCAGCAAGGTCAATAACCTGGGTGAACCAGTCGGTCCGTCAGAAAGGTGCGGTTGACCATGACGCTTCCCGTCGAAGTGAACGCGGCGCTCCAGGGGTGGCCAGAGGCGGATACGCAGGAGCAGGCGTTCGTGTTCCTTACCGTCGACGAGCACGATTTCCCGCATGTTGCGCTGCTGTCACGAGCGGAGATCCATCCGGCGGATGACAAGGTTCTGGTCGCCGTTTCCGGCACGACGACGCGGGCGAACCTGCGGTGCGCGGGCCAGGCCACGCTGGTGGTCTTCGTGGCGGACACCGCGCACTACCTGAAGCTGCGCGCCGTCGACAGTCGAGAGGGCGAGGGGTTCACCGTGGTGGCGTTCCGGGTGGCGCACCACAAGGCCGATTCGGTCGGGATCCCGCTGCGGCCCGTGTCGTTCCGCACCTCGTCGGACCTAGCCCGCTTCGAACACTGGGAACGGCATCGGGAAGCCCTGCTGGAGTTCGCTCGGCGGCGCTGAACTGTTGCACGCCCATGACCTGGCGCGCACGGGGCGATGAACCTGGTCGGCCACAGTGTGCGGCATGAGAACTCGATCTGTCATCGTCGTCGTTGCCGCAGCGATGACGGCCGGCGCACTTTTCGCCCCGTCCGCGGCCGCGATTCAGGGCGGAGCGCCGGCTGAGGAGCCGTATTCGTTCATGGGCTCGCTCCAGCGGCCGACGTACCTTCCCGCGCCGCCCGGGCCGGACGGTCACGCGTGCGGCGCGATGGTGGTCGCACCGCAGTGGGTCCTGACCGCCTCGCACTGTGCGCGCAACCCGACCGGCGCGGCGGTCGGCACACCGCGCGAGATGTACGTCCGCATCGGTTCGCTGGACAACACCCGGGGCGGCCAGTTCGTCGAGGTCGACAAGTTCTACCGCCGTGGGGTGGAAGGCGACATGTGGGGCAAGGACATCGCCTTGCTGCACCTGAAGACGCCGGTCGACGGCGAGCCGGTGGAGCTGGCCGACAAGGCACCCGAGGTCGGCACCACGGCACGCGTGCTCGGTTGGGGCTCGACGTGCAGCGACGGCGAGAACACGCCGGACTGCTACCCGACGAAGCTGCGCGAGATCGACCTCGAAGTGCAGCCGATCGAGGCGTGCTCGCCTGCGGTCGACGGTGAGCTCTGCATCGGTGTCCGCGACGGCAGCATCGGCCCGCGCAACGCCGACTCGGGCGGCCCGGCGCTGATTCGCGACGACGGCAAGTGGAAGCTGGCCGGCGTCGTCAGTGGCTCGGGGAGCAACGAGCCCACCTTGTTCACCGACGTCACCCGGCATCGGGACTGGATCAACGGCATCGTCAGCGGCACCGACGTTCCGCCGGAGGAACCGATGCCGTCGGTAGCGGGCTCGGTGAACCTCGGCACCTGTGTCGGCTCCGTGGTGCGCACGTCCACCGCAAGGCCGGACGACCCTGCGTTGCTGCTCACCAACGGCCACTGCGTGGAGGGAAAGCCGCCTGCTCCTGGGTCCGCGCTGGTCGATCGACCCGCTGACCGAGACGTGCGGATCGCGGACGACGAGGGCTACCCGAAGGCCACGGCCACCGCTGTCCGCCTGGTGTACGCGACGATGACCGGCACGGACATCGCGCTCTACCGGCTGGACAAGACGTACGCGGAGCTCGAGCACGCAGGCGCGAGAATCTTCCGGCTCACCGACGAGCCGCCGAACGTCGGCGACCAGGTCGACGTACTGACCACCAGCACCCGCAAGAGCTGCGAGATCGAGGCGGTCGTGCCGCACGTTCGCGAAGACGGCTACCAGCTGGACCACTCGCTGCGCTACGCGGCAGCCGAAAGCTGCTTGCCCATGAAGGGGGATTCCGGCTCTCCGGTGCTGTCCGGCGAGACCGTGGTCGCCATCCACAGCTCCACGAACATCAGCGGGGAGAAGTGCACGACGGACAACCCGTGTGAGGTGGCCGAAGACGGCACGGTCACGGCGGAGAAGGGCAGGAGCTATGCGCAGCAGGTGGGTGGCATCCCGCCGTGCCTGACCAAGGACTCGCGGATCGACCTGCATCGGCCCGGTTGCGCTCTGACTCGGCCGTAAGACTTCGCCGTGTGTCGGACCGCCGTCCTAAAGTGGCGCAATGCAGGTCGTCGAGGAGTTGGCAGCGCTGCGCAAGCCGCTCACCGGTTACTGCTATCGCATGCTGGCCTCGGCCGCCGACACCGACGACGCCGTTCAGGAAACCCTGGTGCGCGCCGCGACCCGCATCGAGCAATTCGATCCGGCGCGCGGAAGCCTCACCGCGTGGGTGTATCGCATCGCCACCAACGTGTGCCTCGACATGCTGCGTACGGCGAAACGCCGCGAATTGCTGGTCAAGCCGGCCTCCGCGCTCGCAGACGGTGAACTGGGAGCGCCGCTGCCGCCGGAGACGTGGGTGGAGCCGATGCCCGATTCCCGCCTGCTCAGTTCGGCCCCCGAGGAGCGGGCGGAGGCGCGGGAGTCGGTGCGACTGGCCTTCGTCGCCGCGTTGCAGCGGCTGACTCCGCGGCAGCGTGCGGTCCTGGTGCTGCGCGATGTGTTGTCCTTCTCGGCACGGGAGACCGCGGAAATCCTCGAGACGTCGCCCGCTTCGGTCACCAGTGCGCTGCAGCGTGCGCGTGATGCGCTCCGGGCTGAGCACTACGACCCGACCAAGCTAGCCGAACCCCGAGCCGGCGACCAGCGAAGGCTGCTGGAGCGATACGTCGCCGCCTTCGAGGCGCACGACGTCGCAGCGTTGACCAAGTTGCTCAAGGACGACGCCATCGCCTCCATGCCGCCGTTCGCCTGGAGTCTGCAGGGTGGCGTCCGCATCGCGCAGCTTGTCGCGTCGAACGATGCGTGCGTCGATGACCGGCTCGTCCCGTGCGGGTTCAACGGCGGGTTCGGGTTCGGCCAGTACCGACCCGACGACTCCGGCAGATTGGCCCCGTTTGCGCTGGTAGCGGTCGAGGTCGAGGACGGCCTGATCTCGCGCATCGTGACGTTCCTCGGCACCGGTGACCGGTTCGCGGAGTTCGGATTGCCTGCCCTGGTCGCCGCGGCCGATTAATTCCGCCCTCCGGCGTCGTATCAACCCGCGTAAGCGTCGACGACGTCGAAAGGAGTCAGCTCATGACGACCGAGCTGATCACGCACACGCAAGCCGAGCGGCAGCGTCTCGCAGGCCTGCTCGACCACCTCACGCCGCAGCAGTGGCATCACCCGTCGCTGTGTGCAGGCTGGCGGGTGTGCGAGGTGGTGGCACACATGACGATGCCGTTCCGCACCAAGCCATGGCGGTTGCTGACCGGTCTGCTCTCGGCCGGATTTCGGTTCAACAAGTTCGCCGACCGCGACGCCCGCGCGACCGCCGCGGCCATGGATCAGCGTGAGCTGGTGCAGATGCTGAAGGACAACATCACGCATCCGTGGAGGCCGCCGGGCGGAGGTGCGGCGGGCGCGCTGAGCCACGATGTCATCCACGGACTGGACATCACCGAGCCGCTCGGCTTGCCCGCGCCGCCAACCGAACGGATCGCCATGGTCCTGGCATCGGGTGACGACCGTCAGCTCCGGTATTTCGGCGTCGATCTCGGTGGGCACACGCTGGTCGCCACGGACGCCGACATTCGCGTCGGGAAGGGCGCCAACCAGATCGAGGTGTCCGCGAAGGACCTGCTTCTGGTCGTCACCGGCCGTCTGCCGCTGGAGCGCGTCGCAGGGTGAGGTCAGGCGGTCGCGGTCGCAGGCGTCTGCGGCGAGGGCGTGGCCGGCGTGCGGCGTTGGGTGAGAGCCCGGTACGCCGGTCGTTCGACCAGCACGTGCAACAGGTATCCGGCGAGGCCGACGGCGGCCAGCACGGCGATGAGTCGCGGCCAAGCAGGCAGGCCGGCGTCGCTGAGGACACGCGCCAGCACGTAGCCGAGTTGCTGGTGCACCAGGTAGACGCAGTAGGTGAGCCCGGCCAGCCACGCAAGCGGGCGACGAACCGGCTGCAGGAACGCCCAATCCGTGCCGCGCGCGGCGGCCGCGATCGCCGCCAGCATGGCCGCGAACGCCAGGCCGGCCGCGATCTCCCAGTGCACCGACCCGAAGTGGATCATCGTGCCGACCGCGCACAACAGCGTCAGCTCGCCGGTCGCCACGTGCCCGCGTGACCACAGCCAGATCGCGACGCCGAGCCCGAACAGGTAGGCGTTCCACACCCCGAGGCCGGTCAGCAGGCTGTAGGCCGGGCCATCCATCACGCTGGGCATCAGCTTCAGCGGGCTGGCCGCGACGCTGAGCGCCACCAATCCCCTGGCCAGGTTTCGGATGTGCGTGATGTTCGGCCGTCGGCTGAAGACCAGCGCCGCGGCGATGAAGGCCAGCACCTGCAGTGGAAGCGTCCAGTACGAGTAGTCCAGGGGAACCCAGCCGCGGTGCCACGCCGGTACGAGCAGCACGTTGGCGACGAGGTCGGCGACGTCCGGTAGGTACCACGGCGCGGGCGCACCTGGGCCAGGGTCGGTCACCTGCGGCTCGCCGAACAGCCGGCCGAACAGCCCCGAGGCCTCCCAGCCGTTGAACGACAGCACCGCGATCCGGCTGACCACGTAGACGATCAGCACGGCGGCCAAGTAGGCAGGGAGAAGTCGGGCGAGACGGCGGGCCAACCACCGACCGGGCGTGCCTCGGCGGAGCGTGACACAGGCGAAATAGGCCGACAGCACCAGCAGCGTGCTCGCCCCCATGCGGACTTCCAGGCCAATGGGGTACTCGTCGACGCCGGGCATGATCCGCGGCCCGAGGAAGGTGACGTGCCCGATCACGACGCCCAGCACGGCGACGATCCGGATGAAGTCCCAGTTGGCCTGCCTGGCCGCCGCGCTCGCCATGCCTCTCCCGGTCGCGAAGATCGTCGGACGACCGTACTGAGTTGCCGGGGTGGTGAATGGTTCCCAGCGGGAGCGCTCTGTGCGTCAGGTCATACCTTCCGTCCCGAGGAGCTCGCGCCGCGGCGAAGCGATGAGTTTTTCGTGCGGGTCCGGTCGGACCTGGTGACCGCCACCAAGCCAGGAGGCCCGCAATGTCCGAGGTCACCAGCGACCCCACTCGCACCTTCCGCCGCGTACTGGCCAACACCCTGCTGGCCGGGGTGACGACCACGTTCCTGTGGTTCGCGCTGACCTTCTGGGTGTACCTGGAGACGAGGTCCGTGCTGGCCGCCTCGCTCATCTCCGGCCTGTACATGCTGGTCTCGGCCGCCGCCGGGTCGTTCTTCGGTGCGATCGTGGACGCACACCGCAAGAAGACCTCGATGGTGCTGTCCAGCACCAGCACCCTGCTGGTCTATCTCGTAGCCGGACTGATCTACCTGACCGTGCCGGTGGCGCGGCTGGTCGACTTCACCGACGCGTTCTTCTGGCTGTTCAACGGGCTGGTCCTGATCGGTGGCGTGATGGGGTCGCTGCGGTCGATCGCGCTGTCCACCACGGTGACCCTGCTGGTGCCCGCGGACCGGCGGGACAAGGCGAACGGCATGGTCGGCACCGTCAACGGACTGGCGCACATGGCCACCAGCGTCTTCAGTGGGCTGGCCATCGGCTTCTTGGGCATGGGCGGCACCATCGTCGTGTCGATCGTGCTCACCGCCGCCGCGCTGCTGCACCTGGCGACGATCCGCATCGACGAACCGCACGTCGAGCGGAGCGAACGTTCGCGCATGGATGTTCGCGGCACGTGGCGAACCATTCGTGCGGTGCCGGGGCTGTGGGCGCTGATCTTGTTCGCCGCGTTCAACAACCTGGTCATGGGCGTGTTCATGGCACTCACCGACCCGTACGGCCTGACGCTGTTCTCCGTCGAGACCTGGGGCATCGTGCTCGGCGTGGTCGGCATCGGCTTCATCGCCGGCGGGGCGTGTGTCGCCCGGTTCGGCCTCGGCCGATCACCGCTGCGGACGTTGCTGCTGGTGAACATGCTGCTCGCGGTCGTCGGGGTGGCGACGGCCATCCGGGGGGTGGCAGCTGTTGCTGGTGCTCGGGATGTTCGGATTCATGTTCCTCATCCCGGTCGCCGAGGCCGCCGAGCAGACGATCCTGCAGCGCGTGGTGCCGTTCGAGCGGCAGGGGCGGGTGTTCGGGCTGGCGCAAAGTGTGGAGAGCGCGGCCGCACCGGTGTCGTCGTTCGTGATCGGACCGCTTGCCCAGCTGGTCATCATCCCGTTCATGGCCACCGACGCCGGCCGCACCACGTTCGGCTGGCTGCTCGGCGACGGCCCGGCCCGCGGGATCGCGCTGGCGTTCGTGGCGGCAAGCCTGATCATGCTGGTCACCGTGCTGGCGGCGTTCTTCAGCGCCGCGTACCGCAGGCTGAACCGGGCGTGCGCCGAAACTGAGGCAACAATCGCGCCAGTCGTGACACCTTCTCCGGTGCCCGTGGCGGCCTGACTCCCAGGTGGACAGGGGTTTTCTGCGTCAAATTGGCCACTGGGCCGAACGGTTGATTGCAACTGTGCAACCGCGTTCGCCGTGAGTGGGGATATACCGTCGACTGTGTGCTCGCGCAGGTGCGAGCCCTTGGGGGAACTGGGGGCGATACATGTCTGTACGAAATCGTCGAATCGGTCGTGCTGCCCGGGTGCTCGGCCCCGCGTCACGGGTGATGGCTCGCTCGCTTCGCGGGCACGGTCACGGGTGACGGGCCGCTCGGCCCCGTGGCCGCAGGTGCCGCTCGGCCCCGTGGCCGCGGGTGCCGCTCGCCTCCGCGGTCACAGGTGAGGGGTCACTCGCCTCCGCGGCCACGCGTAACGGGCCGCTCGGTCCCGTGTCCGACCAGCAGGATACGCGCCGATCGACAGCCTCGCACCAGGCCCGCTGAGGCCGCCGCGCCGCCCGACAGCCTCGCGCCAGGCCCCTGAGGCCGCTGCGCACCAACTAGCCGATCACCGGTCGTTGGTGCGCAGCCGCAGGTACTCCAGGTGCCGTTCGTACTGGTCGAGCACGTCCCCGATGAGCTGCTCCTTGCCGTACCCGAGGACGTCGTAGCCCTGCCCGCCCTCGGTAAGGAACACCTCGAACCGGACGTAGGTGTCGGCCCCGCTGACGCGGTGCAGCGCGTACGTCGGTGTCGGCGCCACCCGCGGCCAGAGTCGGTAGACGAAGTCGTCCTCACCGTCGACCGGCACGGACAACTCGACGTAGTCGATCCCGGCGTCGTCCGCGGGCGCCTCGGTGACCGTCGCCGGTACGCCGCGATCGCAGAGCTCTTCGCACACGTCGTCCAGCGCCGGGCGAGCCACGTCGGCGACGAACCTCCGCGCGTCGTCCGGATCGGGATAGGAGACCACGCGAGCAAGCCGCTGCCGCCAACTTCGGTGCACTCCGCGCGGCTCGATACCCACGCGTTCGGACAGCGACGCCGGAAGGCTGCTGATCATGGCGTCCTCCCGGATGCCTTCGCGTTTGAGCGCCCGGTAGAGGCCCCACATGATCACGAACATCACGAACGAGAACGGCAGGCCCATCACGATGGTGGCGCTGGTGAGCGCGTCCACCCCGCCGGCGAGCAGCATGCCGAGCGTCAGCAGACCGGTCGCGGTGGCCCAGAAGATCCGCAGCCACGGGGCACCGTCGGTCAACGGCGTGCGCAGATGAGAGCTGAGGTTGGACATCACCAGGGCCGCCGAGTCCGCCGACGTGACGTAGAGGAACAGGCCGACGACCACGGTGAGGCCTGCGCTGAACGTCAATCCGGGGTACTCGGCGAGCAGGGCGAAGAACCCTTGCTCCGGCGCCGACGCGGCCAGCTCGCCGAACTCCTCGTTGCCGTCGCGGATGACACGCAGCGCGGCGTTGCCGAACACCGACAGGAACGCCAGCGTGAACAACAGCGGGATGATCAGCGTGGCGGCGATGAACTGCCGGATGGTGCGCCCGCGCGAGATGCGCGCGAGGAACACGCCCACGAACGGAGCCCAGGCGATCCACCACGCCCAGAAGAACAGCGTCCAGTCGTTCAGCCAGTCGACCGGAGGGTCGAAGGCGAACGTGTTCATGGTCATCGACGGGAACCGGCTCACGTAGTCGCCGATGTTCATGACCAAGCTGTTCAGCACCCGGACCGGGCTCTCGTAGATCGAGACGTAGACCATCAGCGCGATGGCCAGCACCACGTTCAGCATCGAGATGAGGCGGATGCCCTTGTCCACACCGGAGACGGCGGAGAACGTCGCGATGCCCACGGCGATGGCGATCAGCGCGATCTGCACGGCGACGTTCTCCGGCAGATCGAAGATCAGCCGCAGCCCGTAGTTCAGCTGCACGACGCCGATACCCAGCGACACCGCGACGCCGAAGATGGTGCCGAGCATGGCGGCGCCGTCCACCGCGTCGCCCGCGGCCCCGTGGATCCGCTTGCCGATCAGCGGGTACAACGCCGACCGGACGGCGAGCGGCAGGCGGTGCCGGAACGAGAAATACGCCAGCGCCATACCCATCAGCGCGTACATCGCCCAGCCCGTGATGCCGTAGTGGAACAGGGTCCACACCACCCCTTGCCGGGCTGCCTCGATCGTCTCCGGGGTGCCTTCCGGCGGTTTCAAGTAGTGCGTCACCGGCCCGGCCACGGAGAAGAAGATCAGGTCCACACCGATGCCCGCGGCGAAGAACATCGACGCCCAGGCGAACATGCCGTAGTCCGGTGTGGAGTGCTGCGGCCCGAGCTTGATCTTGCCGTAACGCGACAGGGCCACGTACACCACGAAGACCAAGAACAACGTCGCGGCCAGGAAGTAGTACCAGCCGAAGCCCTGGGAGATCCACCCGACCACGGTGCCGATGGCCGCGCCCGCGCCGCTCGGCGAGATGATCGCCCAGCCGGCGATCAGCAGGATGATGACCGCCGACCCGATGAACACCCGGGTCTTGACGGCACGGTCCTTGCCCTCGGGCAGCAGTGCCGAGACCTCGGCGTTCGGCGGAGCGGCAGCCTCGTGATCTTTCGGCGGGGACGACATCGCTCAGCCCTCCTGGTCTCGGTGGCGGTAGAACGGGACGTCGGCGGGCGGCAGCGGAGTGTTGCCGCGGATGAGGTCGGCGGCCTTCTCGGCGAGCATCATCACCGGCGCGTAGATGTTGCCGTTGGTGATGTACGGCATGGCCGACGCGTCGACCACGCGCAGCCCCTCGACGCCGTGCACCCGCATGGATTTCGGGTCCACCACGTCATTCGGCCCGATCCCCATGCGGGCGGTGCAGCTCGGGTGGTAGGCCGTCTCGGCGTCCTTGGCCACCCAGTCGAGGATCTCCTCGTCCGACTGCACCGACGGCCCGGGCGAGAGCTCACCCGCGTCGAACGGTTCGAACGCGGGCTGGCCGAGGATGTCCCGCGCCACGTGGATCGCCTCGATCCACTCCTTGCGGTCGTTGGGCGTGGACAGATAGTTGAACCGCAGCGCCGGATGTTCCTTCGGGTTGGCGGACTTGATCGTCACCGACCCGCGCACGTCGGAGTACATCGGGCCGATGTGCACCTGGTAGCCGTGCTTCGCGCCGACCGGTGTGCCGTCGTAGCGGACCGCGATCGGCAGGAAGTGGAACATCAGGTTCGGGTACTTGACCTCGTCGTTGCCGCGGACGAAGCCGCCTGCCTCGAAGTGGTTCGTCGCCGCCGGGCCCTTCTTGCCGAGCAGCCACTGCAGCCCGATCTTCGGGCGGTTGTACAGCTTGAGCGCGGGGTTGAAGCTGATCGGCTGCTTGCAGGCGTGCTGGATGTAGACCTCGAGGTGGTCCTGCAGGTTCTGCCCGACGCCGGGCAGCGCGTGCACCACCTTGATGCCGAGCGGTTCGAGCAACTCCGGGTCCCCGACGCCGGACAGCTGAAGCAGCTGCGGGGTGTTGATGGCGCCGCCGGACAGGATGACCTCGCCCGCGTCGACGCGCCGGACCCGGCGGCTGCCGAAACGCGTGTACTCGACGCCGACCGCGCGCGTGCCGTCGAAGACGACCCGGTGCACGTGGTGCAACGTCTTGACCGTCAGGTTCGGCCGGTCCATCACCGGGTGCAGGTAGGCGCGCGCGGCCGACCAACGCCGACCGTTCTTGATGTTGCGGTCGAAGCGCGCGAAGCCTTCCTGCCGGAAGCCGTTGACGTCGTCGGTGAGCGAGTACCCGGCCTGCGTCGCGGCTTCCAGGAATGCGTCGAACAGTGGGTTCTTCGCCTGGCCGCGCTCCAGCCACAGCGGGCCGTCGCCACCACGCCAGTCGTCGGCGCCCGCGGTGCACGTCTCCATCTTCTTGAAGTACGGCAGGCAGTGCGCGTAGTCCCACGTCTCCATGCCCGGGTCGGACGCCCAGCGCTCGAGGTCCATCGGGTTGCCGCGCTGAAAGATCATGCCGTTGATGGAGCTGGAGCCGCCGAGCAGTTTGCCGCGGCCGTGGCTGACCCGGCGGCCACCCATGTACGGCTCGGGCTCGGATTCGTAGCGCCAGTCGTACAACGGGTTGCCGATCACCATGGTCAACGCCGCGGGCATGTGCGTGAAGATGTCCCACGCCCAGTCGGAACGACCGGCTTCCAGGACCAGCACGCGCGTGCCCGGGTCCTCGGTGAGCCGGTTCGCCAGGCAGCACCCAGCAGAGCCACCCCCGACAATGACGTAGTCGTACCGTTCGGTCATGCGGTCCTCCGCGTTGCGCATGCTGTACCGGTCTGCGTCACTAGGCTGGAGTTGACAGTAGACAGTCCGGCGAGATCGGGAAACCGCAAGCCGTTGGCCGCGGAGGATTCGTGATGGCGATGTTGTTCATTGCGGGACAGTGGGTGGAGCCGGCCGAGGGCGGAACCCGCGACGTGATCAACCCGTTCGACGGCTCGGTGATCACCACTGTCGCGGAGGCTTCGCCTGCCGATGCCGAGGCCGCGGTGCAGGCCGCGCGCACGGCGTTCGACGAGGGCGAGTGGTCCTCGTGGAGTCCCGGCAAGCGCGGCGAACTGCTGTTGCGGATGGCGGACCTGCTGCAGCGTGACCGGGCCGAGATCGCTCGCCTGGAGACACTGGACACCGGGAAAACGCTGGTCGAGAGCGGGATCGACGTCGACGACGTGACCGCGGTGTTCCGGTACTACGGCGAGCTCGCGGACAAGGACCCGACGCGGGTGGTGGACGCCGGAAGCGAGTCGGTGCACAGCCGGGTGGTCTACGAGCCGGTGGGGGTGTGCGCCCTGATCACGCCGTGGAACTACCCGCTGCTGCAGGCTTCGTGGAAGGTCGCTCCGGCGCTGGCCGCGGGCAACACGATGGTGATCAAGCCGAGCGAGGTCACGCCGCTGACCACGGTGAAGATGGTCGAGCTTCTGGTCGAAGCGGGCGTGCCCGCCGGAGTGGTGAACCTGCTACTCGGTTCGGGCCCGGCCGCCGGGGCTCCGATGGTGGAAAGCCCGTTGGTCGATTTGGTGTCCTTCACCGGCGGGCTGCGCACCGGTCAGGCGATCATGAAGGCCGCCGCGGGCACGGTGAAGAAGGTCGCGCTGGAACTGGGCGGCAAGAACCCGAACATCGTCTTCGCCGACGCGGACTTCGAGGCCGCGGTCGACTACGCGCTGATGGCCGTCTTCCTGCACGCGGGACAGGTCTGCTCGGCGGGCACCCGGCTGATCGTGCAGGACGAGCTGCACGACGACTTCGTCGCGGCGGTCGTCGAACGCGCGAAGCGGATCAAGCTGGGCAACGGCTTGGACGAGGGCACCGAGAGTGGTCCGCTGGTGTCGGAGGAGCATCGCGCGAAGGTGGAGTCCTATGTGGAGCTGGGTCTGCAAGAGGGGGCACGGCTGCTGACCGGCGGCAATCGCCCGGACGACCCCGAGCTGCAGAACGGCTTCTTCTACCTGCCGACGGTGTTCGACGACTGCCGGCGCGACATGCGCCTGGTCCAGGAGGAGACGTTCGGCCCGATCATGACCGTGGAACGCTTCCGGACCGAGGACGAGGCCATCGCGCTGGGCAACGACACCGACTACGGATTGGCCGGGGCGGTGTGGACCGGTGACACCGAGCGAGGCGAGCGAGTGGCCGCGAAGCTGCGGCACGGCACCGTGTGGATCAACGACTTCGGGCCGTACCTGCCACAGGCGGAGTGGGGCGGATTCAAGCGGTCAGGCATCGGCCGCGAGCTCGGCCACGACGGTCTTGCCGAGTACCGGGAGGCGAAGCACATCTACCGGAACCTGGCGCCTGCCCCGCAGCGGTGGTTCGGCGGCTAGGAGCCCGCGCGGGGGTCGCTCCCCGCCGCCGGCCGAAACTGCGCTGATGCACCACGTCTTTCGCCGTCGTCGCTGGTGACGGTGATCGACCCGGCGTCGGAGCCCTCGGCGGCTTGCCGCCACGTCCTTCGTGCGTGAAGGCCAGCGGGGAGACGGAACCGGCGTCCTTGCGCATATCAGCCCTGCGGCCGCCTCGCGCGGTGCCGATCGTGCGGACGAGGGCGCGAAACCACCGGGTTAATCTTGCGCGGTGTCAGCGATCGCGTCCCGGGTTCTCCGCCCTGCGCAGCGCCGGTGGCGCCGTCTCGATGGGTTGAGCAAGGACTCCTTGCTGGCTGCGGTGCTGCTGGCGCTGGCATTCGTGCCGCAGTTCGCAGCGGTGGCGGCGATGATCGGTGACCTGCCGCGACGGCCGCTGGATGCGTTGGGCGTGATCCTGATACTCGCGCAATGCCTGCCTTTGGCGATACGGACGCGGTGGCCGGCTGCGTGCCTGGCGGTTGTCGGTTGTGGGTTCGCCCTTCACCAGGTGCTGGCTTATCCGGCGACGTTCGGCAGCATCGGCCTGTACGTGGCGCTGTACTCGGCCGGCGCGCATCAGCAGCGTCTGCGCACTGTGGTCGCGGTGGTCGCGGTGGTGGGATACGGCGTGCTGGCGCTGACCCTGAACGCTCTCGGCTCGCCCACTCGAGGACTTGATTTCGTTCTGTTCTTCGCGGCCCTGGCGGTGATCTGGTTCGCGGGTGCCGGGGTTCGCCGATGGCGGCGCGAAGAGGCCGAGCGGCGGCGCCTCAGCGCAGAGATGGCTACCGCCGCCGAGCGAGCGCGGATCGCCCGTGAACTGCACGACGTGGTCACCCACCACGTGACCGCCATGGTGGTGCAAGCCGACGCGGCGCAGCTCGTGCTCGACACCGCACCCGATCGCGCGGGCGAGAGCCTGTCCGCGATCAGTGTCACGGGCCGTCGGGCGTTGACGGAGCTTCGTAGTCTGCTCGGGGTCCTGGAGGCGAGCGGCGAGACACCGCCCGCCGAGCGAACCCCGAGTCTGGGCAAAGTCGCCGATCTGGTGGAGCAAGCACGCCATGCCGGTCAGCCCGTCGAATTCCTCGAAGAAGGAGAGCAGCGGCCCCGGACGGTCGACGTGGAGCTGACTGCCTACCGCGTGGTGCAGGAGAGCCTGACCAATGCGCTCAAGTACGCGGCGGGACGACCGACCACGGTGCGGCTCCGGCACGACCCGGAGGAGATCGAGATCGAGGTGATCACTAAAGGCCCGGCCACCTCACCGGGCGGTTCGTCAGGAGGTCGAGGGTTGACCGGATTGTCCGAGCGGGTGCGGCTGCTGGGCGGTGAACTACAGGCCGGACCGCGCGCCGACGGCGGCTTCGGTGTGCGTGCGCTCATCCCGTGCGGAAGGAACGAACCGTGACCGACGCCCCGATCCGGGTACTGATCTGCGAGGACCAGGCATTGGTTCGCGCCGGGTACGCCACCATCTTCTCCGCGCAACCGGACATGGAAGTCGTCGGCGAGGCGGCAGACGGCCGGGAGGCGGTGCAGGCGGCGCGGCAGCTGAGTCCGGACGTGGTCGTCATGGACATCCGCATGCCTGTGGTGGACGGTATCGAGGCGACCAAGCAACTTGCCGGTCCAGACGTGGCCACACCCGCGAAGGTGCTGGTCGTCACCACCTTCAACGTGGACGAGTACGTCTACGAAGCGCTCAAGGCAGGCGCGAGCGGTTTCCTGCTCAAGGACGCGCCCCCGGCCGAACTGGTCAATGGCGTGCGCACCGTCGCCCGAGGCGATGCGTTACTCGCTCCCGCGGTCACCCGCGAGCTCATCGGCCATTTCGCTGCTCGGCTCCGGCCCGCCGAAGGACCTCGTCCCGCGCGGGACGCGATCGTGCGTGCTCTGACGCGGCGGGAACTGGAAGTCCTGGAACACATCGCGGCCGGGCTGTCCAACGCGGAGATCGCCGAGGCGTTGTTCATCACCGCCGAGACCGTGAAGACCTACGTCTCACGGATCCTGACCAAGCTCGATCTGCGCGACCGAGTGCAAGCCGTCGTCCTTGCCTATCGGGCCGGGCTGGTGTCAGCCACCGACTGAGCCGGACCGGTCGCACCCGGCCATCCCCCGTGAGAGCTACCGCGATTGCTCATTCTCGTGGGATGTTTCGACGTGCTCGGCTTCCTAGCCTTCGTGGTGTCGCAAGCGTTGACCCCCAGAAAGGGAAGAGAGCAGACGTCATGGCACGCACGGAGACCTTGAACGGCTCAGCCCGGGCCGAGAAGATCGGGAACGGCTCAGCCCAAGCCGAACCATCCACCCGCCGACGTCGGCTGCGCGCGTTCCGGCTCCCCGTGCTCGTGCTGGTGCTGCTCGGTGCGACCGCGCTGTTCGCCGCCATCAACCAACTCGTCGCTCCGATCCCGATGCTGGCGCTGCCGGTCGGCATCGGTCTCGCTGTCGCCTGCGTGGCCGGTTACCGGCGACTGTCGCAGGTCGTTGAGCTCCGGGCCGACGTGCCGGAAGTCATGCCGGACGGCGCCAGGTCAGCGTTGTTCCGCGGAGCGGTGCTCGGAAGCTGCTTGTTCACCACGGTGATGGTGTTCATTGCGATCTTCGGTGGCTGGCAAAGCCTGACCTGGGGCTCGATCGGTGGACTGACCGCCAGCGCCGGTGCGATGGTCGCCGTCGCAACGATCGAAGAAGTGTTGTTCCGCGGCGTCGTGTTCCGCATCGTGGAGGAGCGTGCGGGCACCGTGCTCGCGCTGGTGATGTCCACGGTGCTGTTCGGCCTGCTCCACCTGGTCAACCCGCACGCCTCGTTGCTCGGCGCCCTCGCCATCAGCCTGACCGGCGGCCTCCTCACCGCGGCCGCCTATGTGGCGACCCGCTCGCTGTGGCTGCCGATCGGCGTGCACTTCGCGTGGAACACCGTCTCCGGCGGCGTCTTCGGCGTCGTGGTCTCCGGCGCGGAGACCACGCCAAGCAGCCTGCTTCACACGACACTCTCCGGCCCCTCGCTGATCACCGGGGGCACGTTCGGCCCCGAGGCCAGCTTGTTCACCCTGCTGGTCTGCCTCGCTCCCATCGTGGTGCTGCTCCGACGGGCGGCTCGCACCGGCCAGATCCGCCGTCGCCCCGGTCGGGCCGCGGCCTGACCTCCCCACCGTGATGTCCCGAGGCTTCTGTGGCCTCGGGACATCTTTCGTGAACCGCTACGACACGTGTCCGTTGCCGGCGCAGCGGCGGCCGAACGGCATGACTCACGCTTGGGTGCGCGGCAACGAGGCGTCTTGCAGGTCGCAGTACATCGCCGGCGTGACCCGAACGGAGGTCGCCAACCGCCTGAGCGGCTTCTGTGGTGGTCACAAGGCGTGCCCGCAGGGGGCCGATGGCAACCCGAACTGCAAACCTGGACCGCGAAAAACGGCCCCCGCCGAACTTGGCGAGGGCCGTTTTCGCTGGTCCTGCGTGGTGGCCAGGGCCGGGATCGAACCGGCGACCTTCCGCTTTTCAGGCGGACGCTCGTACCAACTGAGCTACCTGGCCGGGATGGGGAAGAGCATAGAGCATGCCGTGCGGGCCGACGTCGTCGGGCCCTGGTGGCGTGCGCAGTACGCCCGACACAAAACAATGGGCCCGCTGCGAGAGCGGACCCATTGTCCTGAGCGACCCTGACGGGACTTGAACCCGCGACCTTCGCCGTGACAGGGCGACGCGCTAACCAACTGCGCCACAGGGCCATGTTCGGTTGTGATCATACCGCGTGCTCCCAACGGGATTCGAACCCGCGTTGCCGCCTTGAAAGGGCGGAGTCCTAGGCCGCTAGACGATGGGAGCCAGCTGTTCCGTTGGGAGCCGCGACAAGCATACGACACCGCGAACCAGGGTTCGTAGGGAGGGTCGTTTTCCTGCCGTCGACCACCGAACTTCAGGGTACTGGATCCGCTCGTAGCCGGACCGGGGGTCTGGGCGCGAGCGGACATCCGCCGCTGCGCTCGCCGACACCGGATCGTCCGCGGGCGATCTCGTTCGGGTGCCGTCGCGGTCGCGGCCGGCTGGAAACGAGACCTCAGCGCTGTACCGGAGCCACTCCGTCCGCGCCGGGCAGCAGTCCCAGCATGTCGAGCAGCTCCGCGCAGTCCGCGGCGTCGAGCGCGCTGCTGGCTACCGCGAGCCGGGCGCGCCGGACCTGGTCGTCGGTGATCCGGTTGGGGTCGTTGGTGCCGCCTGCGCCGTTGCGCTGGGCGGGCAATGCACCCGGGGATGCCGTGCCGGACTCACCCTCATACCGCATGAGGAACTGTCGGACTTCGAGTGATCCACTCATGGTTCCTCCGCGTGCCTCCTCGGCGGCCCGAACAACGGCATGGCGCGAGGCTAGTCACATCTGCCGCCTCCGGGCAGCCCCCCGCTGGGTGAACTGACCCTCTTGCCCGGTCGCTTCGTTTCGCCACCCTCGGTAGTTACTCCAGGTCGCTCGGCCTACCGGATGCTGAGTCGATTCCGCCAAACGGTGGCCGGGGTACCACCGCCAAGTGAACGACAACGTGACGGCTTCAAGGCCAGCAGATGGCGGGTTTCGGGCAAAACCCAACATCGCACCTCGCTCGGTGCCCCCTTTTCGTGTCACAATCGACGTGCTGACACACCCCCGGTCAGCGCCTGTGGAGATCCCCTCCGGCCCCCGCGTTCCTCCCCCTGGCGCGGGGGCTCTCCCCTGTCTGGGCAACGTTGCACGGTGTCGATCCGATGCCACGCTGGCGACGCCGAGACCCTTTCGTTATGGTTGCCCGCGTGCCCTTCCCCCGATTCAGCACAAAAGGCAACACCAAAGCACGCAGTGCCAAGCCCGCGCCCGCGCAGGCAGGCAGGCATCGTGACTCGGTGAACCCGGAGCACGTGGCCGACGACGAGGAGCTGGAAAGCTACCTGGCCGCGTTGGCCCCGGAGACCGCGCCGGAGACGACCGACACCGGGCGCCGCTTCGGTGACGCGCAGGTGCTGCAGCTGCGGTTCAACCTGATCGCCCTCGACGAACTCAAGCAGCACGCGCTGGCGCGCGGCATCTCGCCGCAGGCGCTGGCCCAGGAGTGGATCCTGGAGCGGCTGTCCTGGGAGGCTCAGGCGGCCAGCCAGCGCAGGCAGCAGGCCCGGCGGTACTGACCGGCGTCGCGGAGCCGGCCGAGGGTGAACGTGCCGGTAACCGCCCGGACCGGCAAGGCTTGGCGCCTGCGGCGTGGCGACCGGCCGATGCCGCCATCTCGCAATGGTTTTTCGACGCGTGCGCAAGCAACCGGGCCGGTAGACCATCGCTGTGCGGCTGCACTGGCGCAGCCCGGCCACTTCCTCGCGAGGTTTCGAGCACCCGGTTCCTTCATGGTTGTCGCGGCTGCTGGGCCGCGGTTTGGTGGCCAGACGTGTACGTCGACAGCTCCGACATGCCGAAGCCCCCGGTGGATCGCTCCACCGGGGGCTTCGGTCGGTTAGCCGAGCTTGTCAGATGGCCCGGACCTGCTGGGCCTGCGGGCCCTTCTGGCCTTGACCGATCTCGAACTCCACTCGCTGGTTCTCCTCGAGGGTCCGGAATCCCTTGCCCACGATCTCCGAGTAGTGAACGAACACGTCACCCTCGCCGCCGTCCTGGGCGATGAAGCCGAAGCCCTTTTCGGCGTTGAACCACTTCACAGTGCCTTGCGCCACCGCTTTAACTCCTCGTTTCTCCGCTTCGAGCACCCATACGGGTCCTCGCGACCGTCCCGGGCGGTTCCAACGAGAAAGCAGGTGCGCGAACGCCACAGCTCACGTCAGAAGTTCCGCGAGTGTGAAGCCACGAACACGCAAAACGACGGCCTCCCGGTAGCGTACCCGGAACTCGGCGTTTCGAAAGACCGGTTTCCATCTCGCCCCGACCGGACTATGCACAACGCGTACCGTTACGTGCACACTCCGCGAACGGCAGTGTTTAATGGGCATGCTTCGCCCCATCGTGGTGAGGCGGACGAAGCCGCGTCACGCAGTGTGTGATGTTCGGCGCCCGGTGCACTCCAGCGCGGCGAGAGGGCTTAACAGTGCGGAACTCCTCCGTGGCAGTCACGGTGCTGGCTGCCGTCCTGGTGATCGGCGCGGCCACGGGCTGCGCGGGTGGGTCTTCGGCCACCGAGCGTGCCCGGCACCTGCCCGCCACGTCCGAGCGGCCGGAGTTTCGGGTGCTTCCCGACCCGGCGTTCGGCGCGAAGAACGTCGCGCCGCGCAGGCCGGCGAGCATTTCCGTCACGGCGGGGACCTTGCGCTCGGTGGAGCTCATCGACGACGCGGGCACCGCGGTCGAGGGCAAGCTCTCCGGCGACAAGACGGTGTGGGAGTCGACCGCCAAGCTCGACTTCGCGACGAAGTACAAGTGGCGCGGGGAAGCGGTCGACACCAGCGGAAAGCGCTACCCGATCTCCGGCTCGTTCCGCACCGTCGAACCCGAGCAGGAAGTCACCGCGACGACCAACGTGGTCGAAGGCGGCGTCTATCCGCAGGACCTGCGTATCGCCCTCACCTTCAACACGCCGGTGGAGAAGCGTGAGCTCGTCGAGCGTGAGCTGCGCATCGAGACGTCGCCGCGCATGTCCGGATCGTGGGAGTGGTCCGAGGACGGGACCGTCGTCACCTGGGAGCCACGAGGTCGATGGAAGCCGGGCACGAAGGTCGAGCTGACCGCCCAGCTGTACGGGGTGATGATCGCCCCAGGGCACTATGGCGCAGACGACAAGTACTTAGGCTTCCGTATTACCGGTGGGGTAGCGTGAGCGAGGTGAGTCAGAAAGTGCGTTCCTGGCCGCCGGTCGAGACCGAGCCGCCCACGATCCATGAGTACGCGCCCGCCGCCGGAGAGCAGCTTCCTCCGCACTTCGACGAGTGCTTCGCGTGCGGCCCCGAGCAGCCCGGCGGGCTGCGGATCAAGACGGAGGTCGCCGAGAACCACGTGGTGCGTGCCCGCTTCGAGGTCACCAAGAACCACCAGGGCGCGCCCGGCCTGGCCCATGGCGGGCTGCTCTCGTGTGCCTTCGACGAGGCGCTGGGCGCCGTCGTCGGCCAGATGCTGCGCAAGCCTTCGGTGACCGGGAAGCTGGAGACGGACTTCCGTCGGCCGGTGCCGGTCGGGTCGGTCCTGCACATCGCCGCCAAGGTCGACGGGGTCGCCGGGCGCAAGGTCTACGCCAGCGCGGAAGGACGGCTCGACGCCGAGGACGGGCCGCTCGCGGTGGAGGCACGGGCCTTGTTCATCACCGTGGGGCTCGAGCACTTCCTCCAGCACGGCGACGTCGAGGGCTGGCGCAAGATCGGCGAGAAGATGTCCAAGGAAGAGCGCGAGCGCTGGGACGTCAACCCGTAGCTGGAGCCACCGGGCGACGCGGAACCGGGCCGCCTGGGCAGCGGGCTGCCCAGTGGAGCACGGCTGCCGGCACACCAGTCTGTGGCTGGTGGCGGGGCGCCGCCGCCCGCAGATCGGTAGCGGCCGGCCCAGTGGAGCACGGCTGCCGTCCCGTTGCGGACGGCCACCCACATGGAGCACGGCGGCCGCGGGCCAGGCTGTAGCGGGCGGCGGGCAGCCGTCGCGGCACGCCCGTCCGTAGTGGCAGGAGCGTCCTGCCGTCCGTAGCCTGCGCGCGGGCGGAAGCCGCTCGGGCCTGGCGCCGGTGACCGAAGACTTGCGATGCTCGACCGGCGGGCCAGGCGGTGACCGTCAGGTCATCGTCCGCGGGCGAATGCTGTTGGCCTTGTCGACCAGCGCGATCCGTTTGTCCGACGTCTCGGCCAGCCGAGCCAGCGCGCGATAGCAACGCTCCAACCCGAAGCGGACCTCGCGGTCGTTCAGCTTGCAGCCGAGCACCGATGCGTTCGACGGCTGCCCGTTGCGCCGCTGCACCAGCGTGTGTGCCGCCTCCAACACCTCGGCCGACAGCCGCGCGTGCCGCTCGGCGTCCAGCGACAACCGCTCCAGCCGCTTGGCCGCATCGACCAGATCGCGCTCTTCGAGCGAGCCGGTGCCGTCCGCGCCGCCGCGCATCTTGATCTTGATGGCGGCGACCTGAGCGGCGGTGTGGTGCGTCGACGTCTGCGGGATCGACTCGAGTGCCTGGATGGCGCCCTCGCGCGCACCCTGGGCCAGGTAGACGCGCGCCAGCCCGAAGGCGGCGCTCACATACGACCGGTCGGTGCGCCACACCTGCTCGTACCCGCGCGCCGCGGTGAAGTAGTCACCGATCAGTTCCGCCGCCACCGCGCGGGCGAGCTTCGGCGCGATCTCGCCCGGCAACTCGTCGTACACGGCGTCGAAGGCCGCGTGCGCCAGCTTGGCTCGCCCGGCGACCAGTTCGATCAGCCCGCGGTACCACTCCAACCGCCAGTCGTGCGGGAATCCGGACTTGACCGCGATGTACTGGGCCGCCTGCAGCTGCCGGTGCGCCTCGGCCAGCTCGCCGAGCGCGACCCGAGCCCGCACCACGCGCAGCCGCACCTCGATCGAGTCGTGCGGGGCGTGCGCCAGCGCTTCGATGACCGCTCGTGGCTCGGCTGCGGTCGTCGTGGCCAGCAACGCGGCCGCCGGGTCGTCGGTGTCCACCATCGGCACCGGCAAGCCGGCCACCACGTCCTGCGGATCCGGCCTCGGCGGGGCGCCGCTGCCCTCCTCCGGCACCACCGCTTCGACGCCGAACGTGTGCGTCTCCGGGCTGAACACGGTCGACGTGCCGGGTCGCGGCTCGCCGGTGCCCAGCGCCATGACCTCGCGCAGCACGCCCTTGAGCTGATCGGCCATCTCCGCCGCGGAGACGAACCGCCGCTCGGGGTCGGCGTGCGTTGCCCGCTTGAGGAAGCGGTAGTAGCTGTCGAACAGCATGAACAGCGGGACTTCTTCCCGCGGCGGCAGAGTCGTCTTGTACTTCGACGAGTAGCCGGCGAACTCGAACGACAGCACGGCGAGGGTGCGGCCCACGGTGAACAGGTCGGACTGCACGCTGGCGCCGTGCGTGGCCAGCTCGGGCGCGCTGTATCCGGAGGTGAAGAACAGCGGGCTGGTGTAGTCGTCCATGCGCCGGACCGCACCCATGTCGATCAGCTTCAGCTGCTCGTTGGTCTGGATGACGTTGTCCGGCTTCAGGTCGCAGTAGAGCAGGCCCTGGCTGTGCAGGTAGCCGAGCGCCGGGAGGATCTCCAGGCCGTAGGCGATCACCTGGCCGATCGGCAGGCCCTCCGCGCGTCCGGTGCGCTTGTGGTGGGCCAGCGCCAGCTGCCGCAGCGACTGCCCGCCCACGTACTCCATGACGATGTAGCCGACCGTGGCGCCGGTCTGCGGGTCCGGGTGCTCGACGAAGTTGTAGATCTTGACGATGTTCGGGTGCTCGACCTCGGCCAGATAGCGGGTCTCGCTGCGAGCCGCCTGGATCGCGTTCTCGTCGCCGGTGTCGATCAGGCCTTTGAGCACCACCCAGCGGTCGGCCACGTTGTGGTCCTGCGCCAGGTAGATCCAGCCGAGGCCGCCGTAGGCCAGCGCGCCGAGCACCTCGTACTGGCCACCGACCAGCTCGCCGGGCTGCAGCTTCGGCTTGAAGTAGAACGCGGTGCCGCACTTCGGGCACTCGCCCTCGGTGGGGCCGGGCTGCCCTTTGCTGCCCCTGCCGACCTTCGCGCCGCAGTTGCTGCAGAAACGCTTGTGCTCCGCGACCACCGGATCCTGCATCACCGCGGACGACGGCTCGCGGTAGGGCACCGGCGGCACGTCGACCAGGCCGGCGCCCAAGCCGCCGCGACGGCTCGAAGTGCGCTGGGTGGACGTACGGCGGCGGGTCATCGGCCTGCTTCCGGTGCCCGTGCCGCGCGAGCCGGTCCAGCCCGTGCCGCGGGAACCGGTGCCTTGGGAGCCGGTCACCTGGGAACCGGTGCCTTGGGAGCCGGTGCTTTGCGAGCCGGTCCGTTGGGAACCGGTGCGCGGGCCCGTGCCCTGGGACCCGGACGGCTCGCCGTTGATCGGGCGGAGACTGCCCGTGCTCGGCACCGGCATCTCCGGTTGCGGCGCCGGCTGTGCGCGCGTCGGCGGGGGCGTGATCGCACGCGTCTCCGGGGTCTCCACCTGCAGCACGCTGGTGACCTCCGGCGCATTCTCCGGTGGTGGCTGCCACTGCTGGGTGGCATCGGGCTGGATCGACACGTGCTGGGTGGCGTCGCCGCCCTCGTCCGGCAAGGTCACCGGTTGCATCGTGGGCTTGGTCGGCCCCTCGGCCGGACGAGCGTGCCGGGCCTGCCGCGGCCCGCCCTGGGGTGGCCGGCCCGCCGCAGGACGGCCCGGCGAAGCCTGCTTCTGCGGCGGCAGTTGCGCGCCGGTGCCCGGCCACATCGGCTGGGACGAGGTCTGCCGCTGGTGCGACTGGGCAGCCGAGTACGGCCGGCGCGCGGCAGGCGGGGTCGCGGGACCGTTCTCCCCGGCCGACTGCGCGGGTTCGCCCTGCCCACGACCGGTGTTGATGGGATCCTCCGGTGACGTCATCGGCTGACTCCCCCTAGCGGTACTTCGGCTTCGGCGGCGAATCCGAGCCGAGCACGGGTTTGAGCCATTTGTTGTAGCTCTTCTGCCACTCCCCGCCACGAATCTCGTCCAGCACGGCGTTGACGTAGCGGACCATGTCCTTGTTTTCCTTCGGGATCCCGATGCCGTAGGGCTCCTCGGTGAACCGCTCACCGACGACCTTCAGCGTGGGATCCTGCTGGGCCATTCCGGCCAGGATCGTGTCGTCGGTCGAGATGGCTTCCACCTGTCCCTGCTGCATCATCACCAGACAATCCGACCAATTGTCCACCGCGACCGGGATCGGCTTGGCGGGCGACTGGGCGATGTTGCGCAGCGACGTCGATCCGCTGGTCGCGCACACCCGCTTGCCGCCCAGATCCTTCAGGCTGTCATAGTCCGAGGTCTTTTTCACCAGCACCCGCTGGCCGGCGACGTAGTACACGCTGGAGAACTCGATGTCCTTGCGGCGCTCGCAGTTGATGGTCATCGTGCGGACCACGATGTCCACCTTCCCGTTCTTGAGCGCGTCGATGCGCTGCTGCGACGTAATGGCCCGGAACTGGGCGGCCGACGGGTGCCCGAGCAGCTTCACCGCGATCGCCTTGGCGATGTCGATGTCGAAGCCCTCCAGCTGACCGGTGGTCGGGTTGCGGAAGCCGAACAGGAACGTGTTCTGGTCGACGCCGACGACGAGCTTCTTGCGCTTGCGGATCTTGTCCATCGTCGAGCCGGGCGGGATCGCCGTGCCCTGCGGCTTCAGGCTCACGGTCGGATCGCCGCAATCGTCCTCTCCACCGCCCGGCGCCTCGATCTTCGGGTTGATCGTCGCGTTGGCGGGCATCGGTGGCTCGGCCGTGACCATCGGCGAGAGATCACGCGGCTCGCCCGCGGCGCAGCCGGTGAGCACCGCCGACGCGACCAGCAGGGCGGCAACCTTGGCCGCGGTCAGCTTTCTCATCGGTACTCCCTCAGCCGCTCGTACATGCCGACCGCGACTCCTCCGGCGGCGATCAACCCCAATGCCACCCAGCCCCACGGCAACAGCGTGAGCGCGGCGCCGGCATCGGACGCGTTGTCGAAGAAACTCTGCCTGCCGTGCAGGATCGCGGTGCGCAGGTCGACGTCGAGCTGATTGAACGCCCGCGCGCTGCTGTCCTCACGGGTGTCGTCGATGGCCACACTGGCCGCTTCCAGGTACTCGCCTTCGCCGTCCAGCTTGCGGACCTTGTCGTGCGCCTTCAGCCACGCCGTTGCGCTGGCCTGGGCCTTGTCCAGCGTCTCCGCCAGCTCGTCCTGCTCGTCGGCCGCGGCACGGGCCTCGGCGAGCAGGCCGCCGTTGCCGTCCTTGCCCGCCATTTCCTGCGCTTCCTTGGCGAACTCCTTGGCGTACTGCTCGCCCTCGCCGCGCGAGACCAGCAGCAGCGTCTCGTCGACCCGCGCCTTGAGGCCGGCGATGCGGGCCCGCACCAGTCGGTCCACCTGCTCGGAGCCTTGGCTCTCGCTGCTGCCGATCAACACGCTCTGGGTGATCAAGGCGGCAGAACTCCACAGCAGGCCGACCACGATCGCCCCGGTCGCCACCACCAGTCCGATGTTGAACACACGATTGGTGCGCCGCTTCAGGTACAGCTGCGTGGCGATCAGGGCGGCCAGCAGCCCGATCACGAGCACCGCGGTCAGCCACGGGACCGAGCGGGCCTCGGCCTGCCGCTCGGCCAGCGCCTTGGTGTCGGCCTCGTACAGCGCCTCGGCCGCGGGCAGGATCGTCGACTGCATCAGCTCGGAGGCTTCCCGCAGGTAGGCCGCGCCCGCCGGGAATCCCTGCCGGTTGTTGGCGCGCGCGGTGCCGACCAGCTCGGCGTAGACCGGCACGTACTTGCCGATGATGTCGATCTGCCGGGAGACCTCCGGGCCCGCGTCGGGATCGGAGGCGGCGCGGGCCAGGAAGACCCCGGCCTGCGCAATGTCGTTCTCGAACCGGGCGCGGAGCGCGGGCGGCTCCTCGCCGGTGGACAGGAAGGAGCTGGACGCCGTCGCGTCCGCGTCCGACAGCGCGCGGTAGACCTGCTGCGCCGCGGCGGCCAGTGGCTCGCGCCGATCGGTCAGCTCGCTGACGGCGTCCGTCTTCTGTTGCGTCATCACCGCCGCGGTGAGCCCGGTGATCAGCGTCAGCAGCACCAGGCCGGTGGCGATGAGCGCGAGCCGCCCCGGCGTCGTGGTCCACGAGCGCAGCACCGTGCGCATGGCTTCACCGGCCAACCCCACGACACCGCGCAGACCGGACTTGCCACGGCTGTCGCCTTGCGGGTGCCCCGGCGGTGGCAATTGTCCGGGCGGGTGGGGTTGGGCCGCAGTGCTGATCGGCAAATCATCCTCCGCGCCAATGCCTACGTACCCCTGTGCGAGCGCGCGCGGCCCCCAGACCGGCGAGATGCGCCCCCGCCTGTGCAACGTAGTCCAAATAGCCGCGTCCGGCGGTATCAATCGGGATAACCATGGCGTGATTCGTCAACTTTGGTGTGTCGTTCGGCGCGAGTGGCGCGCAAGGTGCGGTGGTGATCGCGCTGGGTCACCAATCGGCCGGCGGCTAGGCCGGTCGAGTGGGTGCGAGTCGGGCGAGGGCCGGGTTCGCGGCTGGTGCCGGTCGGTGCGCAGCGCTCGTGGTGAGAGACGGCCGCGCAATCCGGGCGGACACAGTGGGGAGCGCCGGCGGGGTGGCCAAACGAGCCCGCTCGTTGGAACCGGAGGGCATGGCACCGTGTGCTGGCGAGCGGGTGCGCTGAGCGTGGCAGCCAGGGCTCGCGGGGCCGGCGTGGTGGACGACCTGGCGCGGATGGGCCGGTTGCGCGCGGGAGCTGGCGCGGTGAGCGAGCCTGGCGCAGACGTGGCCGGTTGCGCGCGCTGCCATGGCGACGGAACCGCGGCGTAACACCTCCGCCGCGCGCAGGCAGCGGACGCCGACAGCCGTTGCTACGACTTGACCAGCCGCGCGATCGCCGCGCTCGCCTCGGCCACTTTGGCGTCCGCGTCCGCGCCACCGCCGGCGATCGCGCCGGCCACGCAGTGCTTCAAGTGCTCGTCGAGCAAGCCGAGGGAGACCGCCTGCAACGCCTTGGTGACCGCGGAGACCTGGGTCAGCACGTCGATGCAGTACTCGTCGTTCTCCACCATGCGCGCGATGCCGCGGACCTGACCCTCGATGCGCCGCAGTCGCTTCAGGTAGCGGTCCTTGTCCTCGGTGTATCCATGCATAACCCCAGGATACCGGGTGGGGGTATAGCGTGCTGGGATTCGTTGTGCCTGGTCGTAGCCATAACGTTTCTTGACACCGTGATCTGGCCCATGCTTGACTCCCGGCGCGTCGAGAGGATTGACATGGCTCAGGGCACCGTGAAGTGGTTCAACTCGGAAAAGGGCTTCGGGTTCATCGCGCCCGATGACGGGGATCGCGACGTGTTCGTGCACTACTCCGAGATTCAGGGCACCGGATTCCGCACCCTCGAGGAGAACCAGCGGGTCGAGTTCGAGATCGGTCAGGGGGCGAAGGGTCCCCAGGCGACGAGCGTCCGCGTGGTCTGACGCTCGGCCGGACCGCAGGCACGACCGGTTCACCGACCCGCGTCAGCTGGGCCGGGTTTCTTCCGTGATCCACTCCAGGTAAGGTGCGCTGCCGTCCTGAATCGGGGTGGCGATGACTTCGGGCACGTCGTAGTCGTGCGCTGCCGTGATGTGGTCGATGAGCGCGGAGACGCGGTCGGCGGCGGTCTTGATCTCCACGCGCCATTCCGGCTCGGTCTGCACCGCCCCTTCCCAGCGGTAGACGCTGGTGATCGGGCCGACCACTTGCGCGCACGCGCCCAGGCGTGCGTCCACCGCGCTCGCGGCCAGTGCTCGGGCGGCTTCCTCGGAAGCGGTCGTCGTCGTCACGATCATCGCTCGCATGCCGGTCACGGTAGCGCGCTGCGTCCTGCGTGTCGGCGGTTGCGCGGCTCGAATCAACGGGTTTCGGTCGACCCGCCGAAGCCGGTACGGTGCCCCGCGTGTCTCACCCCCCCTTCCAACACCGCCGCCCGCCCGGACGCAGGTATCCGCCAGGCCGGGGTCCGGTGAACTCCGGCCCGCCGCCCGGTCGCTACCCCCAGCACGCTGCGCCTCCGGTGCGGGACCAGTACCCGCCCCAACCCGACCCGTATCCGGCCCAGCAGCCGTACGCGCCGCGCGATGGGTACGAGTCCCAGCAGCGGTACGCGCCGCGCGATGGGTACGAGTCCCAGGAGCCGTACGCGCCGCGCGATCGGTACGAGTCCCACCAGCGGTACGCGCCGCAGCGCGACCGGTACGAGCCGGAGCGTGAGCCATCCTCCGAGTCCTATTCCGGTGCTTCCTACGACGAGCCGTCGTTCCGGCTGCGCCTTCCCGGGCTCGGGCTGCTGTTCGCCATCGCGGGCCTGGCCGTCCAAGCCGTCAGCTTGTTCCTGCTGCCCTGGATCACCGCGGGCCAGCAGTCGCTGTCGGCCGGTGATCTCTGGGAGGCCGCGTCCAACGCAGGCGCCCACGGCGTCGGTGGCTGGTATCTGTTCCTGTTCAGCTACCCGCTGGCCGCGCTCAGCGTCGTGCTCACCCTGGCCGCGCTGTTCGAATCCGCCGCGATGAAGGTCGTCTGGTTGGGGCTGACCCTGCTCGGGTGCGGCTACCTGGCCATCCGACACGGGGTCGGGCCACTCGTGGACACCGTGGGCGAGGGCGGCGAGCTGAGCCGTCCGGACATCGTGATCGGGCTCGTCGCGGTGGCCGTCATCGTCTTCGTGGCGTTCCTGTTCAAGATCGCCGTGTCGACGTTCCGCCGGATCGCGGCACTGATCCTGCTGGTCCTGGCCGGCGTGCACCTGTACGCGGTGACGGACCTGACCGGGACGTCGGACGTCGCGGAGCTGAGCTTCGGCGCGTTCGGTCCGGCGCTCGGCTACGGCCTCTGTGCGCTCGCTGCGCTGCTGCCCAAGCGGCTACCGGGCATCTGAACGTTCGAACTCCGCCCGCACACCCAGCAACCGAATCGGACGATCCCGCTCGAACCCACGGAGGACGTCAAGTGCGGCCTTCTCCAGCTCGGCGGGATCGGACGTCGGCGTAAGCAGCTTCGCGCTGCGTGTGCGCGTGAAGAACGGAGCGAACCGTACTTTGACGGCGATCCGCACGGCCGGACGTCCCTCGGCGGCGACGTCCTCGCTGACCCGCCGCGCGAGCTCCGCCGTGGCCTGTTCGACGTCCGCCCACTCGGTCAGGTTCTGCTGGTACGTGGTTTCCCTGCTCCGCGAGCGGGCCACGTACGGGGTCGCGGCGACCTCGGTCTCGCCTCGCCCGTGCGCGAGGTGCCAGTACCACGGGCCCATCACCGGCCCGAAGCGCGCGGCGAGGGCGTTCCGGTCGGCCGAGGCGAGCTGGTTGACCGTGTGGATGCCGAGTGCGGCCAGCTTCGCACGAGTTTTGCTGCCGACGCCGTGCAAGGCATCCGTCGGCCGCTCACCCATCACCTCGAACCAGTTCGACGCGGTCAGCCGGAAGACCCCCGCGGGCTTGCCGAACTCCGTGGCGATCTTGGCGCGCAGCCGGTTGTCGCCGATGCCGACCGTACACTCCAGCTGGGTCTCCGCCCGCACGCGCTCCTGGACACGCCGCGCGAACGACTCCGGATCGTCGCTGGTCACCCCGAGGAAAGCTTCGTCCCACCCGAGCACTTCCACCGGCACCTCGAACGACCGCAGCACGTCCATGACGTGTGCCGACGCCTCGTTGTAGGTGTCCGGGTCGGTAGGCAGGAAG
Source organism: Thermocrispum municipale DSM 44069 (assembly GCF_000427825.1). Classification (GTDB taxonomy): domain Bacteria; phylum Actinomycetota; class Actinomycetes; order Mycobacteriales; family Pseudonocardiaceae; genus Thermocrispum; species Thermocrispum municipale. The sequence continues at coordinate 508,514 of NZ_KE386593.1, forward strand.
ATCGCATCGGGACACTTCTTGGCGGCCGTGCGCATCGGCATGCCGGACCGGACACCGAACTCCCGCGCCGGGTAGGACGCCGTGGCCACCACCGCCCGCTCCGTCGGGTCCCCGCGTCCGCCGACGATGACCGGTTTCCCGCGCAGCTCGGGCCGGCGCAGCATCTCGACCGCGGCGAGGAATTGATCGAGATCGACGTGCAGAACCCAGCGCATAGGCCCAGTCTGCCCCGCTAGGTTGTCCATGTGGATCAGCTGAGCGAGGTCGAGCGGGTCGAGACGTGGTTTCGGCAGCGCGGTCTGCCCCTGGTCGTGCGGCGGCGCGTGCGCGGGGTCGACCTGTTGCCCAGGGCGACGCCGTCGATCGTGTTCTTCCTGCTGATCGAGCCGATCTTGCAGATCCTGGCCTACGTCGTCGCCAAGGTCACCGAGCTGTGGCCGGGCGAGGGCGACGAGTCGACCGGCTTCGCCCTGGTGGTGCTGGGCCTGACCGTCGGCGCTCTGGTCATCCCGCCGTTGGGTGGCTGGCTGGTGTCGCGCCTGATGCGGCGCGTAGGCGAGCGCGGCGAGTGGCCCATCGCCATCGCGGTGCTCGTGCTGGGCGTCGTCGTGCTGATCGTCGAGCAGTCGACCGGTTTGCACGAGCAGGCGTTCTGGGTGTCGGCGACGGTCACCGTGGCGGCCGTGCTTCTGTTGTTGTTGCTGACCTACCTGGGCGCGGGCTCGATCCTGGCGTGGGCGGCCAAGGTCGCGGTCAAGCAGGTCAACGCCGTGGGCACGCTGGCATCCAAGGCGCTGCCCCTGCTGATGATCGTGATCCTGTTGTCCTTCATCGCGGCCGAGGTGTGGCAGCTGGTCGATCCCCGCTACATGGACCGCGGACGCCTGTGGGGCTCGGTCGGGTTCCTCATCCTGCTCGGCGGCCTGTTCCTGCGCTCGGTGGTGTCCGACGAGATGCGCGAGCTCGAGGAGGAACAGTCGGACAGTACGGCCGAGCTGTTGCGCAGACGCCTGCGGGGCACACCGCTTGCCCCTTACGTGCGCGACGACTACGACGGCGGCGTCAAGCCGCTGTCGCGTCCCGAGCGGTTCAACATCGCGCTGGTCTTCTTCCTCGCCCAGGCGGTGCAGATCGTGTTCTTCGCGCTGCTGGTGTTCGCGTTCTTCGTGGTGTTCGGCACCATCGCGGTCACCGACGAGCTGATGGAGGCCTGGCTGATGCATCCGCCGGACCCGGAGGGCGGCCGGCTGTTCGGGGTGTCCATCCCGGTGCCCAACGAGCTCATCCAGGTGTCGATCTTCCTCGCGGCCTTCTCCGCGCTGTACTTCGCCGGCGCCGCGGCCACCGACCCGGTGTACCGGGACAAGTTCTTCGACCCACTGGTAGCGGACATCCGGGTCAGCCTGGCGGCCCGGGAGGCGTACCTCGACCGCTGGGGCGCTCAGCGCGCGTGACGCGTCAGATCCGCACGCTGCCGGACGCGACCTCGCCGGGGTACTCGGGATAGAACTCGACGTAGGAGTCGCGGTTCGGTAGCACGTACAGCGGATCGGAGACCTTGCCCGGGTCGAACCCTTCGGCGCGCAGATCCACCTTGCGACTCTTGAACGTCGACGTCTGCTCGACCTCGTCGATGATCCGGATGAACAGCGGCACCGCGTAGGACGGCAGCCGCTGCACCAGGTGTGCCGCCGTGCCTTGCGGGTCGAACTTCGCGCCGTCGGCCAGCTTCACCGCGGCCATGCCCGCCTTGCCGTCCGTGCCAGGGACCGACACCCCGAACACCACGGCCTGCTCGATGTCCGGGTGCGCGGACAGCACGGCCTCCACCTCGGTGGTGGCGACGTTCTCGCCCTTCCACCGGAACGTGTCGCCGAGCCGGTCGGCGAACGCCACGTGATTCCAGCCCTGCTTGCGAACCAGGTCGCCGGTGTTGAACCAGGCGTCGCCCTTCTTGAAGGCGTCCCGCACCACCTTCTGCTCGGTGGCGTCCGGGTCGGTGTAGCCGTCGAACGGGGAGCGCTTGGTGATCTTGGTCAGCAGCAGGCCGACCTCGCCGGTCTTGACCTTGCGCAGCCTGCCGGACGGCGTGCGCTCGGGCCGCTCGGTCACCGGGTCGTAGGCGACCACGGCGAACGGCAGCGGCGTGATGCCCGCGGTGCGCTCCAGGTTCAGCGCGTTGATGAAGGCCAGATTGCACTCGCTCGCGCCGTAGAACTCCGCGACCCGGCGGATGCCGAACCGCTTGGTGAACTCCGACCAGATCTCCGGTCGCAGACCGTTGCCGACCACCACACGGACCTGGTGCTCGCGCTCGGCCGGCTTCTCCGGCGCATTGAGCAAATAGCGGCACAGCTCGCCGATGTAGACGAACGCCGTCGCCTTGGTCCGCACCACCTCGGACCAGAAACGGCTCACCGAGAACGACCGGCCCAACGCCAGCGTCGCCCCGGCGGACAGCACCGACGACAGCGACACCGTCAACGCGTTGTTGTGATACAGCGGCAAACAGCAGTACAGCGTGTCCGACGGACGCAGCCGCACGCCGAGGCCACCGATCCCGGACATCGACTTCAGCCAGCGCAGGTGCGACATGGTGCTGGCCTTCGGCAACCCGGTGGTGCCGGAGGTGAAGATGTAGAACGCCTTCTCGCCCGCGCGCACCTGGGCGCATTGCGGCGGGTCGTCCGAGCCCGCGTACCTGGCCAGCTCGGCCAGGCTCGGGTAGTCGGTCAGCGCGGACGACTGCTTGCCTTCCTCGGGCAGCCGGAGAACCGAGCCGCGCAGATCCTCCACCGGCACACTGTCGAACGCCTCGGCACACTCGGTGCCGACGACCAGCACCCGGCTGTCCAGCAGCTTCTGGCTGTGGTTGAGCACGTCGCCGCGTTGGTGATGGTTGAGCATGCCCGCGATGCCGCCCAGCTTGACCGTGGCCAGCGCGACCAGCAGCGTCTCCGGACGGTTGGCGGCGAGGATGCCGACCACGTCGCCCTCGCCGACGCCGTGCGCCGACAGCACCGAGGCGTACTTGTTGACCAGCTCGTTGGCGTCGCCGTAGGTCAGCTCGCGGACCTCGCCGCCGGGGTCGGCACAGCGCAGGAACACCCGCTCCGGGTGCTTGCGCGCGGCTTTCTGGAAGACCAGGCCGACCGAGGCCACGGAGCTGGACTTCACCGTGAGCAGCCCGATGGCGCTGGTGGCCATGCGCACCGTGTCCGGGGCCATGGCGGGCATGGCCTTGAGCAGGTCGATGAACCGCACCCGTCGATCGCGTTGCTGCGTGGGGGTTGCCTTCTCCGCCACGTCGACCGAGTCGCTCATGCAGCTCACCGCCTCCCTCGCTGACCCAGCAGCGGCGACCCTACTTGTCAGTAGGGTGGGTTGCGCAACCCCAAGAGGCACCGAATGTGGCGCGACACGCACCGATTGTGGCGCGATGCACCGCGCGGCCGGGTCGGCTGGAGTGTGTAAGGGGTGTTCTCCTGCGCTGGTGGTGGAGGGCTCAGGGCTGACTCATCGGCGCCGCGCGCCGGCGGGTGGTGGAGGGCCTGCGCGCCGGCAAGCTGCGCAGCGAGTGGCGGAGGGCTCGGAGGTCGTCGTGCGACACGAGCTGCGCGATCGGCCGAGGCCGCGGTGTCACTCGTCGCGCAGCGCCGTAGTGAGCATGCGTCCGGCGACGGCACGCGGCTCCGGGTCGGCCTCGATCAACGCGTTCACCACCGCGCCGTCGACCAGCGCGATGTAGCGCTCCAGCTGCTCCTCGGTGACCGGCCTGCCCGACCGGGCGAACACCTCCGCCAGCAGTTCTCGCAGCTCGCGGCCGAGTTCGCGCATCAACGGCCGCAAGTACGGTCGCCGGCCGGTGGCGACCAGCCGCTCATAGCGCAGCAGCACGTACTCGGCGTCGGCCTCCGGCGTGGCCTGCCGCGGGCCGAGCAGGTTGTCCAGCATCAGCTCCACGATGGTGGCCGCGCCGCGCTGCCTGGTGGCCAACTCGGTCAGCTTGCGCCAGCCACGCTCCAGTTCCTTGCGCGAGTGGTGCTCGACCACCGCGGTGACCAGGTCGTCCAACGAGGAGAAGTAGTACGTCGTGGACGCCAGCGGCAGCCCGGCACGCTCGGCCACCGCGCGGTGCCGCACGGCGTCGAAGCCGCTCTCCACCAACAGCTCGGCGCCCGCTTCCACCAGCGCGGCTCGGCGGCGTTCCCCTTTCGGCGTGCTGGCTGTGGTCACGGCTGCGTATCCTGCCACTCCCCGTTCGCCCGCTTCACCACGCGGCTGCCACGCCCTCGGCGATCCGGAGCAAATCGGACGCATACGGCGCTGCGCCGCCGTCAGCGCGAGACGCTACCACGAAGACCGAACCGTCGCTGGCCGTCGCGCTGGCATCCGGCAGATCGTCCGGGTTGAGCGAGTCGGCCGTCCGGGCCATCCGGGCGGGCACCCGCGCTATCGAGATCACACCTCGGTTCGCGCCGTCCTGCACCTGGTAGGCCGCGGCCGTCACCCCGGAAGGGCAGGCCAGATCGGCGCCGACCGGCTCGGAGGACGGATCAACCGGAAGCTCGCCAGCGAGGGCAGTGGCGAGCTTCCGGTCGACCACGGTGCACCTTGCGGTGCGAGTGGCGCTCCGTTCGGGCACTGCTTGGGCATCGCCCCCCTGCTTGGACGATTCCCGGCCCGGTGGAGGGCCACCGTCTGATGGACGCTCGTCCCTGGCGGAAGGTTGCTTGTCGCCTTGCGAGCGCATGTGCGGTGCCTCGGCAGCTATGTCGCTGTCCGAGTTGCCGGAGTTACCTCCGCTGAAGTTTGTCCCAATTGTCGCAAAAATGCCACCCCCGGCGAGCACCAGGACAGCGGCCGCGGAGGCCATCGCGATCTGCACTCGCCGCCGAGCCGTGGCGCGGCGGGAAGCGGCCTGCACGTCCTCGAGCCCGAAGCTCGGCGGGGGCGCGTCACCGGGCGCCTGCTGGAACAGTTGCCGCAGGTCACGATCGTCCATGCGTGCTCACCTCCGCCCCCAACGCTGCACGCAGCGCGGCCAGGCCGCGGGCCGTCTGGCTCTTCACGTTGCCCTCGGAGCACTTGAGTGCTTCCGCCGTCGCGGCCACGTCCAACCCCTCGAAATAGCGCAGCACCAGCACCGCCCGCTGGCGCGGTGGCACCTGGCGTAGGCCTTCCAACAGGGTCTCGCGGGTCACGACGAGGTCATCGAGTCCTTTCTGCGGCTGCGCGGCCGCCGGCGGTTCCGGTATGTCGTCCACGGAGCGCTCGCGCCGCCACGGCCGACGCGACTCGTCGATCACCGCCCGCACCAACGTCCGGCGGACGTAGGCGTCGAGCGCCGCCCGGTCGCGAATCTTGCGCCACCGCCGATGCAGCGCGACGAACGCGATCTGGGCGAGATCGTCGGCCCGGTGCCAGTCGCCACACAGCAAGTACGCGGTACTTCGCACGGCATCCAGTCGCCGTGCGAAGTACTCCGCGAACTCCTGCTCATCGCGCTGATCCACGCGCCAGACACTCCGCTTCTGTCCAAGGACGGAACCAATGACGCACAGGGTTGCACGCCGGGTGTGCGGTCGGTGCGAAAAAGCGGTTCACCCACCCCGGTTTCCGCAGCCGGCGCGCGTGTGATGTGATCGAACCGTGACCTTCACGGCAGCTGATCCCGTCGACCTGCGGTCGGACACGGTGACCCGGCCGGACGACAGAATGCGCGCGGCGATGGCCTCGGCGAAGGTCGGCGACAACGTGCTCGAGCATGACCCGACCATGCGTGAGCTGGAGGAACGGGTAGCCGAGCTGTTGGGCAAGCCGGCCGCGTTGTGGACCCCGTCGGGGACCATGGCCAACGTCATCGCGCTGTCGCTGCATCTGCAACGCGGCGATCGCTACCTGGCCACGGACGGCGCGCACGTGCTGACCGACGAACAGGGCTCCGGGGCGTGGCTGGCAGGGGGCATGCCGCACGCGCTGCCGTGGGACGCCGGGCCGGGCAGGCCGTCGGTGGCGACGTTGACCCGTGCCGTCGAGGGCGCGGGGGACGTGCCGTACTACGGATTACGCACCCGCTTGCTGTGCCTGGAGAACACGCACACCAACGCGGGCGGCGCGGTCGTGCCCCCGCACGAACATGCTCAGTTGGTCGCGGTGGCGCAGGAAGCCGGGCTTGCCGTGCATCTCGACGGAGCCCGCGTGTGGAACGCCTCCGTGGCGCTCGGGGTTCCGCCCGCCGCGTTGACCGTGGGCACGGACACCGTGACGGCGTGCTTGTCGAAGGGGCTCGGCGCCCCGGTCGGTTCGGTCGTCGCCGGGTCCGAGGAGTTCGTCAAGCGAGCCCGCCGCATGCGGCAGATGCTCGGCGGTGGCGTGCGCCAAGGCGGGGTGCTGGCCGCGGCCGCACTGTGCGCGCTGGACAACATCGACGCGCTGGCGATGGATCACGCCAACGCCCGGCGGCTCGCCACCGGCCTGGCCGAACTGGGCTGGGAGGTCGACGAGCCGCAGACCAACATCGTGCTCGCCCGGGTGTCGGACGTGCCGAACACCATGAAGGTGCTCACCGAGCTGGGCATCCTGGCGCTCAGCGGTGGCGGCCGGATCCGCTTCGTGACCCACCGGGACGTGTCGGAGTCCGACATCGACACGGTGCTGGAGCGGCTGGCGGATGCCTCACACCGGCGAGTGCTTCACCCGCCGCACACCGCGCAAGCGGGCTGACGAGCGGGTAGGCGGCCCGGTCGCGCCGGTCGGCCCGGTCTGGTCGACCACCGTGACCGGCCGAGCGGTGCACCCTGCCCGAGTCACTCACACGCCCTCGAGGGGTCGAGGTGATCGGAAATTCCCAGTCTGACGCCCACGTGTGCCCGCGCCCGTCCCGCGTCAGGAACGAATGTGCCGGTTGGCCCCGCCCTTGATGGCGGCGTAAGCGGCGGTGCCCAGGAACAACACGACGCCGATCACAGCCAGCCAGAGCAGGCCCTTGACCAGGAACCCGATCACGCTGAACGCCAGCCAGATGATGAGCAACGCGCCGGCGACCTTGAGGATCATGTCCATATCTCCGTCCTTCACCAGTTCACCGAGGCCGCACCGGTGGTGCCGCAGCACCTCGATGACTCCAGCGTGCCAGCGCTCGGCTCGGCGTGCGACGTTGTGCGGCCGGAGATCAGGGAGTTCTCGGGGTTTCCCTGAGCCACCGTCCCATCCGGTCCAGGCACGCGTCGATGTCCGAGGCCGGACCCGCGAAGCTGAACCGCACGAAGCGGCCACCGTCCACCGGGTCGAAGTCGATCCCCGGCGTGATCGCCACCCCGGTGTCCGACAACAACCGCTGACACCAGCTCAAACTGTCGTCGGTGTACTCCGAGACGTCCGCGTAGACGTAGAACGCGCCGTCGATCGGAGCGATCTTGTCGATGCCGATGCTGGGCAGGCCCGCCAGTAGGGTGTCCCGGTTCTTCCGGTAGTGCCGGACGTGCCCGTCGAGCTCGGCGTAGGACTCCTCGGTGAATGCCGCGACCGCGGCGCGCTGCGACAGGGTCGGCGGGCAGATGGTGAAGTTGCCGGTGAGCACGTCGACGGCCCGGTGCAGCCGCTGCGGCACCAGCATCCAGCCCAGTCGCCACCCGGTCATCGCGAAGTACTTCGAGAACGACCCGAGCACGATCGACTCCGAGCTGGTCTGCCACGCGGTCGCGGCCTCGCCGGTGTAGCAGATGCCGTGGTAGATCTCGTCGCTGATCAGCTGGACCCCGTGCGACGAGCACCAACCCGCGATGGCCGCCAGTTCACCCGGCGGCAGCATCGTCCCGGTCGGGTTGCTCGGGCTGGCCACGATCACGCCGTCCAGGGGCTGTTCGCGGTGCAGCTCGTCCAGCATCGTCACGGTCGGCTGGAAGCGGGTGTCCGCACCGGTGGTGAACTCCACCACCTGGCAGCCCAGCGCGGACAACAGGTTCCGGTACGCCGGGTAGCCGGGACGGGCCATGGCCACCCGCGCGCCCGCCTCGAACGCGGACAGGAACGCCAGCAGGAAGCCGCCCGACGAGCCGGTGGTGACGATGACGTCGTCCGGACTGACCTGGACGCCGTAGCTGCGGTCGTAGTGGCCGGCGATCGCCTCCCGCAGCTCGGGTATCCCCAACTGCACGGTGTAGCCGATGTCGCCGGAGGCCAGCACCTCGGACGCTGCGGCAAGCACGGGTTTCGGTGCGCCCGCCGTCGGCTGGCCTGCGCACATCGAGACGACGTCGCCATGGGTTCGCTGCCGGGCGGCCGCGGCCGACAGCACTTCCATCACATGGAAGGGTGCGACGTCGGCGCGGGACGCCGGGCCGGGAAATGCTCCAGACACGCCGCCAGGCTAATCAGTAGCCCTGGTACGCCCCGCCACTGGCCATCGACTTCAAGCCCGGGTGCCCCTCGAAGCCGCCGTAGCGGTCGAAGATGTAGCGCACGCCCGCGATGATGTTGTCCACCGGGTTGTAGATGTCGTCGTGGCCCGGCAGTTTGTAGGCGTTGAACGTCGGGTCGATGCACTGCATCAACCCCTTCGACGGGGTGCCGCGCTCCCAGTTGGAGTCCCACTTGTTGATCGCGTGCGGATTCCCGCCGGACTCCTTCTCGATGATCGTCCAGATCTCGTCGATGTTGTCCTCGGTGACCGGGACGCCGTGCTCCCGGAGGATCTTGATCGCCTCCCGGATCCACTGCTCGACGTTGCCCGGTGGCGGACCGCTGCTCGGCGGAGGGCCGGAAGGCCCGAAGCCGCCGCCACCGCCGCCACCACCACCTCCGCCGTCACCGGTGGAAGTGCCGCTGTAGCCGCCGTAGCCGTTGCTGCCCACGTCCGGCCCGCTCTTCGACGGCTGCTTGACCGGGTCGTGCGAGCCGCTCGGGCCGGTGCCCGACTCGCCCGGCTTGCCGACGCTGCTGTACCCGCCGTCGACTTCGTCAAGCGCCTTCATCGCGTCGGAGATCGCCGAATCGGCCTCGTTGAGCTTGCGCTGGATGTCCTCGGCGGCATCCTTGGCCGTCTTCTCGTTCTCCTTGATCGCGTTGGCCTTGATCATCTCGTCGGTCTGGTACGGGCCCGCGACCTCGCCGCGTTCGAAGCGGTCGTTGGCCTGCATGGCCTTCTCCGCCTCGGCGTTGGTCTGCGCGATCTTCTTCTCCGCCGCCTTGCGGATCTCGGCGACGTCCTTCTTGGTGGTCTCCAGCACGTCGGCCAGCGAGCTGAGCGCCTTGGCCGCCTTCTCCAGCTGCCCGTTGACCTTGGCGCCCGCCGAGCTGAGCTTGTTCAGATGGCCGGTCAACGCGTCGGCGTCCGAACCCTTCGGCCACGCCTCGCGCAGCTCGCCGGCCAGCCGCTTGAAGTCGCTGCTCTGGTCGTCGGCGCTCTTCGCCGCCTTCGTCAACTGGGACTCGACCGCGCGCACCGCGCCCGGGTCCGCGTCGGCGATCTTGGCTTCCCGCTCGGTCACCTCGCCCCAGTTGGGCGGCATTCCGATGCCCATGTCCTGCTCGTCCCCCGCGTCAGTCCACCCGTTGTCCCGAGAAGGTGCGCACGCCCTCCTCCTCGTCGGCATCCATCTGTCCGGCGATCTTCCGCAACGACGAGCCGGTGCTGCTCGCCTGCTCGGCCCCCTTGGCGAACTCCGTGCGCATGCCGGAGGTGAACTTGGTCAGCGCCGCGGCCATCGAGCCGGAACTGGGCAGCTTGCCGAACACACCCTCGCCCTTCGCATCGGTCAGGCCGTCGCCCGCCTCGCTGATCTTCTTGCTCAGCTGGCTGACCTTGCTCGCGACGGTGCGAATCTCGTCCGGGTTGTATTCGCGACCCACGGATCGACCCCTCTCGTACCTGCCCCGTGCAGCGTTGAGACGCGCCCGCTGCGGCGGCGGTTCCGGGACAACTGTAGGAGGTGGATGCGGCGCGCGGCCGCGCTTCGGTGGATTTCACCCGGGCTTACACGCGCTCGAGTTGCTCCCACACGCGTTGGGCGAGCAGCGAGTTGTCCGCCGGCGTGACTGTGCACCACTCCTCGCCGTCCGGGTTGCGCTCCACCTGCATCAAGTAGCGGCCCGCGTCGGTGTCGTGGAAGGCCACGACGTGCTCGGCTCGCCTGGTCACGCCGTCCCGGCCGCGGCGTTGCACACCGAACTGGCCGCGCGCCATCTGCCCGAGCAGCATGCCGGCCAGCTCCTGCGCGGTGTACAGCGGGACGCCGCGGTCCTGCAGCGCGGTGACCAGGGCGTGCGCGTCACCGCGGGCGTGGGCGGCGGCGTCGATCAGCACGGGGTGTGGGATCGACACCGTTTGGCCGACGCCGGGCCCGAGTTCGCCGATGACCGACACCGCGGACTCCGCCAGCGTCGACGGCCGCGCGGGCACCAGCCACACCTCCTCGCCCTCGACCACGCCGAGCACCGCATAGTTGCCCGTGCTGACCGCCAGGCCGGAGATCTGCGGCTGTCCAGGCGCCCACACCCAGACGTCGATGCCGACTTCCGGGGAGGCGAGCATGCCCATCAGGTCCAGCAGCTCGTTGTCCGCGCGGTTGCCGCGCGCCAGCCCGCGCTCGGCCAAGGATGCCCACGCCTTGTCGACGATCTCGGCGCGTTCGGCATACGTCACACCAGGGCTGGGCGTCTCCAACGCGACGTGCCGGGTGCCGAGCCGTTCCGCCTCCCACAGCACGTCGAACTCGACGGTGGAGAGCACCACCGTCTGCTCGGTCACCGGTCTTCTCCTCGCTCCGCACGCTCGTCACCGATCACTTCGGGGGCGACCATGCGCTGGTCGGCGAACAAGTCCACGTCGTCGACGCCGTGGCTGCGCACTCGTGTCTCGTCGGTGACGCCCTCGGGCATCGCGGCCTGCTCCAGGTAGCGCGGCTGCTGCCCCGCCTGCTCCGGCTCCACCTTCTCCGCGGCCACGGCCTCCTGCTCGTTCGGCAGCTCGCCTGCGTCGAAGTCGTACAGCTGCTTGCCGTCGACCACGGTGTCCTTGCCGAGCTGCTGGGCCCGACGCTGCTTGTCCTCCTCCGCGCCCGCCGCGCCGACCGCACCACTGGCCGCCAGCGCTGCGGCACCTCCGGCCGCGTTGGCCGCTGCGGTGGGCGAAACCCCGGACGGAGTCCCACCGACGACCGAAGCCGACCCCGGAGCGCCCGGCGCTCCGGGCGGCGTCACACCGCTGATCCGGCCGTTGGCCAGTTTCTCCGGGGGGAGGTTGGAGCCGAAGCCGCGGCCGAGCGAGCCTTCGCCGAAGAACCCGCGCCCACCGGGAGCACCCGCGGACGCCTTGCCGCCCGGTCCGCCGGTGGCCGCGGCGAACCCGCCGCCGCCGCTCTGCTGGGCGCCGCCGCGCGGCTGCGGGCTCTGCGTGCCGGACGACTCGCCCTTGCTGGCGCCCGGACCGGTGTTGGGCGTGCCGGTGCTGGTCGAACTGCTCGACCCCGAACCGCCGGAGTCACCCGAGCCACCAGGGGCGGCCTGGCCGACCGGCGCGGCGGGCCGCCTGCCGTCGGACTGCCAGCCGACCGGCGGAACCATGCCCACGGCCCCGACCACGTTGGGCCCCGCGGGCGCGCTGCTCGCCGTCGTCGACGAACCCGGATGCGAGGCAGGCGCGTTCGACGACGGATTGGTCGTCGGCGGTGGCGCGCTGGGGCGCGGGCTCGGGCTGTCGTGGTAGGAAGCCTGGCTGTCCCGCGGCGGCCGGGGAGCGTTGTCCGGAACCGAGCCGGGCCCGACCGTTCCGCGGCCCTGGTTCGGGTATTCGCTCGGGTCCTTCGGCGGTGCGCCCGCCGCCGCGGTGCTGGCCGTGCCCGGGTCCTGCACGACCGGCGGCGTTCCCACGTTCCCCATGGCCACCGTCGCCGTCGTACCCACGTCGCCGACCAGCAGATCCTGACCGCTGCCGTCGTCCAGGTAGAGGTGCTGCGGCGAGTCGAGCGGCTTGATGCCCTTCAACTCGTTTGCCGCGGTGGTCTGGAACTCCTTGATCGCGTCGACCGCCTGATCCCTGGCCGCGCGGGCGGCGCGCACCTGCTCGGCGTGGTCGGTCTCGTGCCCGATCAGGCTGGCCAGCACGTCCCCGAGCTCCAGCCCGCCGTCGCCCGCGCGCAACGTCTCCGGGTTCGGCAGCTTGTTGACCATGCTGGTGAACGCCTCGCTGATGACGAAGGCGGACTGCGCGGCGTCGTCCATCTTCGTCTTCGCGTCGCCCGCGAACTCGGCGCTCCGGCTGATCAGCTCGGTGGCCCGCTCGGCCGCGGTGCTTTCCCACGAGACGCCGATCTTGCGCAGGCCGTCCCGCAGCGCGTCGTCGGCCTCGGAGAGCGCATTGCCGACCGACTTCAGCGCGTCGACCGCCTCCGCGATGGTGCCGGAGCCGGGGCCTGTGGTGAACAGCTCCACTTCGATGGCAAGCATCCCCGGGGTGTACCCCTCGAAGCGGTGGCCGGTGATCTTGGTGATCTTGTCCGCGTCCATCCCCTGTTACCCCTTTTCGCGTAGCGCAGCCAGCGCGGTGGCCGCTGCCTGCTCGGCGATCTCGCATGCTTTCGGCTGCTCGGCATCCGGCTGGAAGGCGCTGAACCGGACGTGCAGCGACTGCCCGTCCGCGACGCCGACCGCCACTTCGCACTCGCCCGCCGACCGGCCCTCGGTGGTGATCTGTACGGCGGGGAAACCCGAGATCTCGGCCGGGCGGGCCTGCGCCGCTCCTGGGCGGGCCATCCGCCCGGAGATCCAGGACTCGACCCCGGCGTCCGGGTAGGCCGTCACCAGCAGGTCGTACATCGGGTCTTTGTCCTGATGCAGCGCACAGTTGCGCAGACCGTCGGCCGTGCCGGGTTGCGGTTTGCGGGTGATCGACAGGCTGCGCAAGGCGTCCTCGGTGAACAGCAGGCACGGATCGAGCTCGTCGACCGGCAACTCGTCCGGCCGGTTCGGCAGCTGCGCGATCGCCGAGGCTTCCGCGCCGCCGCTGGGCTCCTCCGGCGGGGGCTCGGTGGCATCGGTCGACGTGCACGCCGCGGCGGCGCAGGCCAGCATGACCAGCGCGGGCACGGCGGTCGTGGTGCGCCTAGTCGGCCTGATCGGCACGTCGTTCACCAAACGTCTCGGCGATCTCGTCGTCGTCGAGCTGGTAGCGCTCGGCTGCCTGACGGAGCTGCTGCTGCAGCTGACGCAGCGTGTACAGGTACTCCTTGGCGCGGGCCAGGTGGGAATCCTCGCCGTCGACCACCGCGTCGTTCCACGCCTCGGCCACCGCTTTGCTGATGGCGTTCTGCGACGGGGCACCCACCCGCATCAACGGGCCGTGCCGCAGCAATGCCTCGCTCAACGCGTCCGCCTGCTCCACGACGACCTTCGCCGCCTGCAGGATCTGATCCGGCTCGATCCGGACGCGTACCCCGCCCGCGACGTCGACGGCGACGGAGAACGAGTCGTCACCGATGCTGGACACGCCACCCGCGGCATCGTTCTGTGAGCTCGCTGAGCTGGCCATCGCTGCTCGCACCCCCGCGCTTACGGTCCGTGTCACTGTTGCCTCAGCGCAGGCTACCAACTATCGGCAGGTCAGCGGTCCGGTTTGGCAAGGAGGACGGGAACTACCCCGATGTCATTGCCCGGGTCTGTTCGCTGCCCGGAACCGCCACCTCGCCCCTGGCCGCGGCGAGTGCGATGTCCCGCCGGTGGTGGCCGCCGGGCAGGTGCACCGAGCGAAGCACGTCGTACGCCTTGGACCGGGCGGCTTCCAGGTCGTCGCCGGTGCCGACCACCGACAACACCCGTCCACCGGAGGACCGCACGGAACCGTCCTCGGCCCGCCGGGTGCCTGCGTGCAGCACGCCTTCGCCGTCCGCTCCGGTGATCAGGTCGTCGACGCGGGGCCTGCCCGGGTAGCCCTCGGCGGCGAGCACGACGGTCACCGCGGCACCGGGCGCCCACTGCAACGGTGGGTGCTCGGCCAGCTTGCCGGTCGCGACCGCGTGCAACAGGGTCGCCAGCGGCGTCTCCAGCAGCCCGAGCACCGCCTGCGTCTCCGGGTCACCGAACCGGCAGTTGAACTCGATGACGTGCGGGCCGTCGGAGGTCAGCGCCAGGCCGGCGTACAGCAAGCCGCTGAACGAGGTGCCGCGCTCGGCCAGCTCGTCCACCGTGGGCTGCACGATCCGCGCGACGATGTCGTCGACCAGGCCTTCCGGCGCCCAGGGCAGCGGCGCGTAGGCACCCATGCCGCCGGTGTTCGGGCCGACGTCGCCGTCGCCGACCCGCTTGAAGTCCTGCGCAGGCAGCAGCGGGCGCACCGTGGTGCCGTCGACCAGGCAGAACAGTGACGCTTCCGGACCGTCCAGGTACGACTCCAGCAGCACCGGGTGGCCGCCGTCGAGCAGCGTCACCGCGTGCGCGCGGGCCTTGTCGTAGTCGTCGGTCACCACCACGCCTTTACCTGCGGCCAGACCGTCGTCCTTGACCACCCAGGTCGGGCCGAAGCGGTCCAGCGCGGCGTCCAGGCGAGCCGGGTTGTCCACCACCTCGCTGCGCGCGGTCGGCACGCCCGCGGCCTGCATGACCTCTTTGGCAAACGCCTTCGACCCCTCGATGCGGGCGGCCGCGGCGCTCGGGCCGAAACACGGGATGCCTGCCGCACGGACCGCGTCCGCGACACCGTTGACCAACGGGGCTTCCGGGCCGACCACCACGAGGTCGGCGCCCCACTCGCGCGCCAGTGCGGTGACCGCTTCCGGCTTGTTCGCCTCGACCGGGTGCTGCTCGGCGATCGATGCCGTGCCGGCATTGCCGGGGGCGCAGGCCAGCGCCGTGACGGCGGGGTCGTGCGAGGCGGCTAGCACCAACGCGTGTTCGCGGGCTCCGGAGCCGATAACCAAAACGCGCACGTCGTGCAGCGTAGCGGGACGGCACGCCGATTCCAGCGGCGGCGTCGTTACCGCCAGGTATGCCGCTCGTCACGAATCACCCCAAGTGGGACGAGGGGGCATGTTTCACTGGAGGGCGTGTCTGATTCAAGGCGAAGGACCGGACAGGCGGTAGGCCTCGCCCTCGTGGCGGGAGTCGCCGGCCTGCTCACCGCGTGCAGCGCGGCGGAGCAGCCGGAAGGTGCGCAGTCCGCGGCCGACCCAGCGGAGGCATCGGAGCCTGCCAAACCGGTCGACAAACCGGCCAAGCACACACAGCAACCCCGTGACGAGGACAAGGTCGTCACGGTCATCAACAGCTTCCACAAGGCGGTGGACCGCGGCGACGCCAAGCGTGCGTGCTCGCTGCTGACCAAGACGCTGCAAGGCGTCTACGCCATGAACCCCGGCGCCGCCAACTGCGTCGAGGGCGTCAAGTACACGCACGACCACCTGGACGGCGCCAAGATGTCGGCGCTGAAGGTGGCCCCGGAGGATGTGAAGGTGAAGGGGCGCGAGGCGATCGTCAGCCACAAACTGATCGCCAAGCGCAACGACACCAAGGCGCAAGCCACCGACTCCTACAACCTCGTCCGCAGCGGCAAGACCTGGAAGATCGACTACATCGGCTGACGCCGACCCACGACGTGACAAGGCCCCTCGGCGCTCGTGCACCGAGGGGCCTCGTCGGTGGTCAGCGGCCGCGCGGTTTGCCGATGCTGCCGTCGGGGTTGTAGACGAGCACCACGGCGGGCCGCGGCTGGGAGTCCCCGCCGTCCGGCCAGTGCGACGCGGGATTGTCCGCGCTGTGCCCGTCGACCTCGCCGGGGTGCTGCACGGAGACCAGCACGGTGTCCTTGGTGATGACCGGACCGCAGGTCTCCGCGCCCGGTGGCACGGTGAGGAACTGCTTGACGTGCCCGCGTTCGGCGCCTTCCAGCGGCACGGCGAACAGGCCGTCGTTGCTGCCCAGCGCGTTGCCGTCGGTGGTCACCCACAGGTTGCCGTAGTCGTCGAACGCCACGTTGTCCGGACACGAGATCGGGCTGACCTGCGACTTGTCGTAGCCGGCGAAGTACGTGTTCGGGTCGTTCGGGTCACCGCACACCAGCAGCAGCCGCCAGGTGAACGTCGTCGACGTGTTGTCGGAGTTGTCCTCCTCCAACTCGAGCACCTGGCCGTGCTTGTTGTTCACCCGCGGAGCGACCTCGGTGGCGCCTTCCTTGCCTTCCTCGCCGCGTTCGGTGTTGTTGGTCAGCGCGGCGTAGACACGGCCGGTCCGCAGGTTCGGTTGCACGTCTTCGGGACGGTCCATCTTGGTGGCCCCGACCGCGTCCGCGGCCATGCGGGTGAAGACGTAGACCTCTTCGGCGGTGAAGCCCGGCACGTACGACTTGTCGTTGTGGGCCAGCAGGATCCACTCGCCGGTGCCGTCGAACTCGCCGTCGGAGGGCAGCTTGCCGGAGCCGTCGATCTCCTCGGCCGGGCTGTCGCCGGTGAACTTGGCGACGTAGAGCTTGCCGGAGTTCAGCAGCTTCTTGTTGTGTTCGCGGGCCCGCTTGCTCATCCCGGGCTTCATCCGGCCGTCCGAGACGAACTTGTACATGTACTCGAACCGCTCGTCGTCGCCCATGTAGGCCACCACGCGGCCGTCCTTGGCCACGATGATGTTGGCGCCTTCGTGCTTGAACCGGCCGAGCGCGGTGTGCTTGACCGGCGTCGAATCCGGCTCGAGCGGGTCGATCTCGACGATGTAGCCGAACCGGTTGGGCTCGTTCGGCTCCTCGGTCAGGTCGAACCGCGGGTCGTAGCGCTCCCACTTGCGCTGGCTGGCGCCGCCGGTGATGCCGTAGCGGTCGTAGCGGGCCTTGGCCTCCGGGTCGGTGATCTGGTCGGCGTGCGCGAAGTACTGGTGGATGTTCTCCTCGCCGGACAGGATCGTGCCCCACGGCGTGTGGCCGCCCGAGCAGTTGTTGAGCGTGCCGAGCACCTCGAAGCCGCTCGGGTCGGCGTTGGTGCGCAGGTACTTCGACCCGCGCGCCGGACCTTGGACGGTGAACGGCGTGCGCATCGTGATGCGGCGGTTGTAGCGCTTGGCCTTGGGTGAGGAGACCGGGGCCTGCCGGAGGGTGCCCGAGCGCGTGTCGGTGTCCAGCAGCACGACGGACATGCCGTGCGCGGCCCAGCCGACCCGGACCTGCTCGAGCGTGGGGTTCTCCGGGTCGTAGCCGCGGAACATGAACTCTTCCGTCGTGTACTCGTGGTTGTTGACCATCAACCACGAGCCCTCGTCACCGGGCACCGGCACCAGCGTGCAGTAGTCGCAGTTGAAGCCGAACTGCTTGGCCTGCGCGGCGCCGGTCTGGTTGTCGAAGTCCCATTCGGGGGCGTCGGCCAGCACCGGGTCGCCCCAACGGATGATGATCTGCTGGCGGTAGCCCTTGGGCACCACGACCTCGTCGAGCGTGTTCGGCTCCACCGGCTCGAAGTCGGTGCCCGGAGCCGGCTTGTTCGGCTTGCCCGGCTTGTCCGGCCGGGCGGGGGCCGCGACGGCGGTGCCGGACAGCAGGGCCGCTCCGGTGCCCGCGGCCGCCACGACCGCTCCGGAGCGCAGCGCGCCGCGCCGGGACAGCACTTTGTTCAGCACTTCGCCGAAGTACTCGTTGTCGCTGGTGTTCGGCGCGGGGTGGGAACACTGGTCGCCGCACCGGTACTTGCAGGTCACCGCCTGCCGTCCGAGGGGGCGGGTGGTCAGCAGGGGCAGTAGGCGCCGCTGTGGTCGGGTGAACATCCGGGCCTCCTGGCTGGTCATTCGGGAACGACGTGACGCTACGCAATCGCCGTGGTCACCAGGCCACGACTGAGTGAATACCGGGCGAACAGTTAACCCTCCACCGACTGCCGCGGCAACCGGCGAACGTATGACGAAGTTCGTCCCTTTTGGTGACTGCGTCGGGAGTCCGGACACGGCCCGCTGCGTCCAACGACCTCCGCCGAAGACACCGGTGGGCGGGCCGTCACCGACCCGCCCACGGGAGTTCGTGCGCTCAGGTGCTCAGACACCGGTGGGCGGGCCGTCACCGACCCGCCCACGGGGAGTTCGTGCACTCAGGTGCTTGCCGGAGATCCGCTCGTCATACCCGACGGCGACCTTCCCACCGGCTCACCAATCGTCGTCGTCGTTGAAGAACCGGCCGCCGAATCCGCCGCCGGCGTCGGCAGGCTGCTCGGGCTCGGGCTCCGGCTCCTCCGGCTCGGCTTCCGCCTTCTCCGGTGCGAACCGGTCGAACCCGATCTCGTTGAGCTGTTCCGGGGTGGCGGGCGGCACGTCTCTCAGCGACGTCAGCGCCCGCGCGGTCTCCCGGTCCAGGTTGCCCGACGCGAAGTCCTCGACGATCTTGCGCCAGGTCAGCTCGCCGCGTTCCAGGCGCTCGAACACCGGCTGCCACGCATCGGTACGCGCGTGCCCGGTGATGTAGAGACGGAACCGCTCGACATCCTCGTCGGTGATCGGCTCGTCCTTCTCGTCCCGCTCGAGGTCCTCGAGCGCTCCACGCAGGTCGTGCGCGGACAACAGGGCATGATCGATCCGCGCTTCGAGCTCCCGCTGGGCCGCTTCCATGCCAGGGGTGAGGTCCACGTAGCTGTTGGAAAAACTGGTCATCGTCCCGCCTACCCGGTCGCTTCCTCGACCGTCTGGTCGATCTCCTCAAGGGTCTTGTCGGCCTCGGTCGCAGCTTTGTCGATCTCCTTGAGCTGCTTCTCCATCTCCGTGCCCTTGTCCTTGATCGTCTCGTAGGTGCTCACCGCGTCTTCCAGGCTGCCGATCTCCGGGATCTTCTTGACCGCGTCGGTGAGCTCCTGCGCGTTGTTGAAGTAGTCCTCCATCGTGGTGACGATCGTTTCGATGTTCTCGTACAGGTTGAACACCTTCTGGGCGAGATCGATGATCTGCATGATGTTCTCGTGCAGGGCGTCCACGTCGATGCCCAGCAACCATGCGCCGTACTCGATCGCCGTCCACGCCCAGCCGACGATCGGGATGAACTTCGACCCGATCTTGGCGGCCAGCTTGATGATCTTGTTGATGGCGTCCACGGCCAGCTGCGCCAGCTGCTTGGAGGCGTCGGCGATCTTCTCGAAGCCGAGTGCGATGAACTCGCCGACCTTCTGACCGGCCCACGCCGCCCCGCGCGTCCAGAACACGTCGATGAACTGCTTGAACGCCTCGGCCGCGTCGCCTTGCCACGAGTTGGCGGCCAGGGTGGTGGCATTGGTGCCCATGTTGCCGACCAGCTCGCCGAACTGTTCGCCGACCTTCTTCCACGCCTCACCGTTGGCGTTGATGCTGTTGTAGTTGCCCGCCAGGGGCGAGATGATCGAGTCGGTGAACCCCTTGCCGCCGTCGACGTTGAACTCCGACCAGATCCAGTCCAGCACGCTCAGCACCGGGCCGACGTCGATGTCGTCGGTGTACTTGGTGTCCGGTCGATCGATCGAGACGTCGGACAGTTCGGTGGTGCGGAACTGCGAATAGCTGCCCCGGCGCGGCTTGTCGAAGTCCTGGTCGGAGGCGTTCGGGTCGTAGCGGTATTCGTACCGGCCGAACGTGACCTCTTTGCCCGGATTGTCGTCCAGGCCGAAGCGTTCCAGCGTCGACTTGTTGGTCTCTTCGGTGTAGCCGTACGACTTGGCTGCGGCGATCACCCCGTCGGCCAGGTCGCACATCTTCGTCTGCATGAGACTGAAGCCCTCGCCGACCAGCTCCGACGCCGGCCCGTTCACCGCTTTGCCCAGCGGCTCCAGCAGGCCGAGGAAGCCGTGGTCGCTCATGCCCTCGTCGCGCGCCAGCCGCTCGATCTTCGGCAGCGTCTGGCTGGCTTCCGCCCCTAGGTATCCGCCGAAATCGGCGACTTGCTCCTCATCAACTTCGAACCCCATCGATCACTCCTGTAGAGACGTCCCCGGACATCTGTTCGGTCCCCCATTGGCCGCAAGCATGACAGCTGGGGCGGAAGCTGTGGTGCGGTTTGCTCAGATGGAGCGGAATGATCACGATCGCAAACAGCACGCCGCCCGGCGTGCGCGGCGGCACACCGGGCGGCGTCTGCGGTGTCGAGCTGCTTACCGCTCGAGCTCACCGGCGATGAACTTCTCCACGGCCGCACGGGCCTCGTCGTCGCTGTACTGGACCGGCGGCGACTTCATGAAGTAGGAGGAGGCGGACAGGATCGGGCCGCCGATACCGCGGTCCTTGGCGATCTTGGCCGACCGCACGGCGTCGATGATGATGCCCGCCGAGTTCGGCGAGTCCCACACCTCGAGCTTGTACTCCAGGTTCAACGGCACGTCACCGAACGCACGGCCCTCCAGCCGGACGTAGGCCCACTTGCGGTCGTCCAGCCACGGCACGTAGTCCGACGGGCCGATGTGCACGTCGGCCTTGGCCATCTCGTGCGGCACCTGCGAGGTGACCGACTGCGTCTTGGAGATCTTCTTCGACTGCAACCGGGACCGCTCCAGCATGTTCTGGAAGTCCATGTTGCCGCCGAAGTTCAGCTGGTAGGTGCGCTGCAGCTCGACGCCGCGGTCCTCGAACAGCTTGGCCAGCACGCGGTGCGTGATGGTCGCGCCGACCTGCGACTTGATGTCGTCGCCGACGATCGGCACCCCGGCGTCGGTGAACTTCTTGGCCCACTCCGGGTCGGAGGCGATGAACACCGGCAGCGCGTTGACGAACGCCACCCCGGCGTCGATGGCGCACTGCGCGTAGAAGCGGTCGGCGTCCTCCGAACCGACCGGCAGGTAGGAGACCAGCACGTCGGCCTCGGCCTCCTTGAGCGCCTTGACCACGTCGACCGGCCCCTCGTCGGACTCGGCGATGGTCTCCCGGTAGTACTCGCCGAGGCCGTCGAGGGTGTGACCGCGCTGCACCGAGACGCCGAGCGGCGGTACGTCGGTGATCTTGATGGTGTTGTTCTCGCTCGCGACGATCGCCTCGGACAGGTCGCGACCCACCTTCTTGGCGTCGACGTCGAACGCAGCGACGAACTCGATGTCGCCGACGTGGTAGCCACCAAAGTCCACGTGCATCAGGCCCGGGACTCGGGTCTCCGGGTCAGCATCGCGGTAGTAGTGCACGCCCTGGACCAGGGACGCAGCACAGTTGCCAACGCCCACGATCGCCACGCGCACGCTTCGGTTGTTGCCCATGCCGGTATCTCCTTATGACTTTCGGGTGAGCGATTGGGATTCGACAGTTGAGTCAGTCGCTGTCGCGCTGCTCGGCTTGTTCGTGCGCTATCAGCTCGTTCAGCCAGCGCACCTCTCGTTCACTGCTCTCCAGGCCGAGCCGGTGCAGCTCTCTGGTGTAGCGGTCTATTCGCTCCTCGGCTCGGCTGAGAGCGGCTCGCAATCCCTCACGCCGTTCCTCGACCCGGCGGCGCCGGCCTTCGAGGATCCGCATACGCACATCGGCGGGCGTACGCGAGAAGAACGCCAGGTGAACGCCGAACCCCTCGTCATCCCAGGTTTGTGGGCCGGCGTCGGCCAGCAGATCGGCGAAGCGTTCCTTGCCTTCCGCGGTGAGTTTGTACACCCGGCGTGCTCGGCGTCCCCACGTGCGGCTTTCCGTGTCCGCCGACTCCGCGTCCTCTTCGACGATCCAGCCGGCCCGTTGCAATCTGCGCAGCGTGGGGTAGAGCGAGCCATAGGAGAAGGTGCGAAACATGCCCAGGGTCTCGTGCAGGCGCTTGCGCAGCACGTACCCGTGCATCGGTGCCTCGTGCAACAGCCCGAGGATCGCGAACTCGAGCACGACGCACCTCCTCGCGGAACAAACACGACGCCGTATCAGTTCTTCGGACGTCTCGACCTTATGTACCGGCTCAGTATATCGGCGCGATACATCGTGCGCACCCATCGAAGTACGTGATCTCGGTCGGCGGGTGGGTCGGTGAACGCCGGCGAGGAGTCGGGGCTGTGACCGGAGCGAGACTTTCTTCTACGCTGGTTGCAATTGCCCGACGAAGGAGGACGGTGCTGAACCAGCGCCAGATAGTCGATTACGAGCTGCAGCGACGCTCCGTCCTGCGGCGGTACCGCGCTGGGTTCCTCTCTCGCGAGGAGGTGTGCGACGCCGGCCCGTATTTGCACCGGGCGGCTCGCTACCACGGCGAGCAGACCGAGCACATGTGTCCGGTGTGCTTCAAATCGCAGATCGTCCTGGTCGCCTGGGTGTATGGTGACGAGCTTGGAATGGCCTCTGGTTCGGCCCGAAAACCTGCCGAACTCGAGCGGATGGCCAACCTGTTCGCCGAGTTCACCGTCTACGTGGTGGAGGTGTGCCACGCGTGCGGGTGGAACCATTTGGCGATGTCCTACGTTTTGGGCACGGGCGAGCCCGGCACCCGGGCACCCCGGTCCCGTCCCCGATCACGAAAGTCCGCCACCCAGTGACACTGTCCGCCCGAATCGCGCAGGGTTGGCTCACCCGCGATGACGTCTGCGCCCGGGAGGTCGAGCTGTGAGCGACCATCGACGGCCCGAGTGGCCATCATCCGGACAACAGCCCCGATGGCCGGTCGCCGACCGCGATCCGCAGTGGCCGCAAGCCGACGAGCCGCGTCAGCGGCCGCAAGCTCGTCAGTCCGGAGCCTCCGGCGCCCGCCGGCAGCCGTCCGGTCAGCAACCGCGCACGCAGCAGCCAGGACAGCGGCGCCGTCCCGCCCAGCGGCAGGCACCGGCGGCCGGTGGTCGCGCCGGTCAGCAGGATGCTCGCCGTGCTCGTGACCCGCAGCGCGGAAGCACGCCGCGGGACCCGCAGGCAACGCGCCGGCCGGCCGCGAGCGGTGCCCCGCAGGCAACGCGCCGGTCCGCCGCGCCCGGTGATCCGAAGGCCGGGCGCGCCGCCGCCTCCCGAGACCCGCGCGCAGCGCGCCGCCGCCCCGCGGAGCCGAGCGGAGCCCGGGCGGAGCGGCCGCGTGACCCGAACGCCGCCCGGCGCCGTCCGCCGCGCCGACCGGAGGGCGCGCGTGGCCCGCAGGGTGCCAAGCCACGTCAGGCAGGTGCCGCGGCCGCCGGTGCAGGTGCGGCCGCCGCCGGTTTCGCCGCGACCGGACGGCACGCGAACCCCGCCGATCCGGACGGCCCGACCGAGACGCTGCCGCCCATCGACGCGGCGGACTACCAGATCGCGCCGCCGCGTGAGCCGGAGCTGCTCACGCACCGGTATCACGACAACGGTGGCGAAGAACACGATCCGGCCGCCGAGGATCGGATCAACGCGCTGATCGCCGAGTCGGACAGCGGTGAACCGGAGCCGGCGGGCAGGCGGAACGGCAAGCCGCCGCTGACCCGCAAGCAGCGCCGGTGGCGGCTGGTGCGCCGGTTGGCCTACGGCTTCGTCGGCGTGTTCGTCATCCTGCCGATCCTCGGGTTCACCATCGCCTACTTCCTGGTGGACTTCCCGAAGCCGGCGGAGATCGTCGCGGCGCAGTCCAAGACGGTCAACTACTACTTCTCCGACGGCTCGACCCTGCTCGGCCGCGACTCGCAGGACGGCAACCGCGTCATCCTCAAGCCGGAGCAGATCCCGGACGTGGTCAAGCACGCGGTGTACGCGGCGGAGGACGAGACGTTCGAGACCAACTCGGGCTTCGACATCATGGGCATCCTGCGCGCCGTGCGTAACCAGCTCACCGGCGGCGTCGGCGGCGGGTCGACCATCACCCAGCAGTACATCAAGCAGGCCACCGGTGACGACGAAATCTCCCTGGTGCGTAAGGGCCTGGAGATCGTCAAGGCCTTCAAGATGAGCAACGAGCTGGAGAAGTCCGAGATCATCACCGCGTACCTGAACACGATCTACTTCGGTCGGGGCGCGTACGGCATCCAGGCGGCTTCGCAGGCGTACTTCAACAAGGACGTCGACAAGCTCAACCCGTCCCAGGCGGCCTACCTGGCGGGCATCATCCAGGCGCCCAGCCGCGGCGACAACCGGGAGTACGCCGAGCGGCGGTGGAACTACGTCATCGGCCAGATGAAGGAGAACGGCTGGTTGACCCAGGAGGAAGCGGCCGAGGCCAAGTTCCCGCAGATCGAGTCCGGTGAGCGCAAGCTGCAAGGCTTCACCGGTCCGCGCTACTTCATCAAGGAGCGCATCCGGCAGGAGCTGAACTCGCTGGGCTTCACCGAGGACAAGGTGCGCCTGCAGGGTTACAAGATCTACACCACGATCAACAAGAAGGCGCAGAGCCTGGCGGAGAAGACCGTCCGCGAGGTGATGAAGGGCCAGCCGAAGAACCTGCGCGAGGCGTTGGTCGCGGTCGACCCGAACACCGGCGGCGTGAAGGCCTACTACGGCGGCGAGAACGACGAGTACGACCAGGTGGACTGGGCCAACACGCCACGGAACCCGGGTTCGTCGATCAAACCGTTCGATTTCGTCGCGCTGCTCAAGCAGGGCAAGGGGCCGTACGCCGCGTACGACGGCAGCTCGCCGCGGACGTTCCCCGGTGACGGTGTGCCCATCTCCAACTCCGAGAACGTGCAGTGCCCGATGCCGTGCACGGTCATGGAGGCGATGGAGAAGTCGATCAACACCGTCTTCTACGACATGGTCGTCAACGAGGTGAAGCCGTCCGGCGTCGTCGAGGCGCTGAAGGAAGCCGGGGTGAAGAACACCTCCCAGCTGAGCAGCGAGCTGAACAACATCGCCATCGGTGGTGGCGACAACAAGATCAGCCCGCGGGACATGGCGGCCGCGTACGCGACGTTCGCCGCGCAGGGCGTCCAGCGCGATGCACACTTCGTCTCCAAGATCACCACGCCGGACGGCGAAGTGGTCTACCAGGCGCACGACAAGACGCGTGGCAAGCCGGCGTTCGACCCGGACGAGGAGAAGAGCAAGCAGATCGCCGGCAACGTCACCAAGACGCTGGAGCCGGTGCTGCCCTACTCCGGCTTGGTGTGTGACAACGGCAGGGCGTGCGCGGGCAAGACCGGTACGCACGAGGCCAGGGAGCCGTATTCCGACCAGAACTCGCAGGCCTGGATGGTCGGCTACACCCGTCAGTTGTCCACCGCGGTCTGGGTTGGTGACTCGGCGTTGAACCCGATCAAGAACGCCGAGGGCGGCGTCGTCTACGGCAAGGGTCTGCCAGGGCAGATCTGGCTGAAGTTCATGAACGAGTACCACAAGGACATGGACAACCTGCCGTTCGACGAGGTCGAGCTGATCGGTGACGAGGCGCCGCCGCCACCTCCGCCGAAGAACACGCCGGAGAAGGAGGACGACGACGGCCGGGACGAGGACGAGGAGAAGCCGGAGAACAAGCCGGATCGGCCGTCCAAGCCGGACAACCCGCCGAAGCCTCCGGAGGATCCGACGACCGACCCGGACGACCCGAGCACGGACCCGACTCCGCCGTGCCAGCGGCCGCTGTGCCCTCCACCGAACGACGGCCAGGAGGGCCCCGGCAACACCGACCCGAGCGGAGCCTGACGCCGGCTCGGTCACGGCGCCTCCGACCGCGGCCCGGGTTCGCGGCGGTGCGGAACTGAGCGCTGATTGACCTCGACGCGCCCCACGCCGAGCGACCCCGCCCGACATGGGGTTGACGAGGGATTCATTCCGCAGGTTTTAGGGTGCGGGAGTGCACGAGGAGTCGGGGCTCGGCGATCGGTGGCGCAGGCGTGCCCGCAACAGGGCGGCCGGGTTGCCGTCGGATCGCCCGCGTCAGGTGTCGCTGGAAGGCACTCAGCGCGTCATCCCGACCTGGACCGATCCGCTGGCGGCCCGGGCGAGCAAGCCGATCGGCGGTCCGCTCGGCAGGCACGCCGCGGTCGGCACGCACTGGTTCTTCAGCCCGCTGAGGGTCGCGCTGCTGCTGGCCGTCATCGCGTTGATGTTCGGCTGGTTCGGCAAGGCCGCGTGTATCCAGCAGTGGGAGAACGAGGACGGCGCGCTGGGGCTGGACTGGCGGTCCGGCAGGCCGTACGTGGCCATGTGCTACTCGGACGTCGTGCCGCTGTACGGGGCGGAGCGGCTGGACCGGGACGACTTCTTCGTCTACCGCGACGGCTGGCTGGAGCTGACCACGCCGGGCGGCGGCGACACCAGCGTGACGCTGCTGGCCACCGGGGAGGATTTCCGTGTCGCGGGCATCAGTGATCCGATCACCGCGGAAGCCGCCGACGGCGAGCAGTTCCAGCTCGCGCCCGGTGATCGCGTTCGCCCGCTGGACGGTGGTCAGCTGCGCTTGCCGGACGGGCGGACGGTGAGCCTGGGCGCGAGCGACGAGCTGCGGTTCATGGAGTATCCGCCGCTGACCGGCCTGTTCCAGTGGGTCAACGCCAAGCTCACCGACCTGTGGTTGACGGGAGTCGATGCCGGGCTGCTGCCCGGCGCCATCCCGGTCGCGGTGTATTTCAACATCACCGCGTTGTTCCTCGCCTTCGCCTGGTTGACCACGGTGTGGGCGGTGGCGCAGACGGCCCGGCGCCGTCCGTGGGACGCCGTGCTGGTGGCGATCTCGCCGCTGGTGTTGGTGCACGCGTTCACCAACTTCGACACGTTGGCCACGGCTGCCTGCGCGGCGGCGATCCTGGCGTGGTCACGGCGCCGCCCGGTGCTCGCCGGGGTGCTGATCGGCGTCGGCGGGGCGCTCAAGCTGTACCCGCTGTTCCTGCTCGGTCCGTTGCTGGTGCTGTGCATCCGCGCGGGCAAGATGCGGTCGTGGCGGGCGACGGGGTTCGCGTCCCTGGTCACGCTGCTGGTGATCAACCTTCCGCTGGCCTTGCTGTTCCCGCACGGCTGGCGCGAGTTCCTGCGGCTGAACGCCGAGCGCGGCATGGATCCCGACTCGATCTACAACGTGATCAGCACCTTCACCGGATGGAGCGGGTTCGACGGGCAGCTGGCACACAACGAGACGCCGGTCGGCCTCAACCTCTTCACCGGCGTCGTGTTCCTGCTGTGCTGTGCGGCGATCGCGTACGTGGCGTTGTCCGCGCCGCGGCGGCCGCGACTGGCCCAGCTCGCCTTCCTGGTGGTGGCGGCGTTCCTGCTCACCAACAAGGTGTGGAGCCCCCAGTTCTCGCTGTGGCTGGTGCCGCTCGCCGTGCTGGCGTTGCCGCACTGGCGGCTGTTGCTCGGGTGGATGGCGATCGACGCGCTGGTCTGGGTGCCGCGCATGTTCTTCTATCTCGGCCCGGACCAGAAGGGCCTGCCCGAAGAATGGTTCCTCGGCACCGTGGTGGTCCGGGACCTGGCGGTGCTCGGGTTGTGTGCGTTGGTCATCCGGCAGATCTATCGCCCGAGCAAGGACCTCGTGCGCAGTACCGGCGAGGACGACCCGGCGGGCGGGGTGCTCGATCGCGCGCGGGACGCGCGGGTACTGCCCTCGCCGCGTCAGCGCAGGGATTCGCGCAAGAACGCGATGTCGTCGGCCTGACCCTCGGACGGGGTCTCGACCACGACCGGGGCGCCCGCCGCCTTGGCCACGCCCGCCAGCACCTCGGGGTCGATCGTGCCGTCGCCGCCGACCACATTGGCGTGCCGGTCGCGGCCGGAGCCGAACTCGTCGCGCGAGTTGTTCAAATGCACCAGGTCGATGCGCCCGGTGATGGACATGACCTTCTCCACCGCGGTGTCCAGGTCCCAGCCCGCGGCGTAGGCGTGGCAGGTGTCCAGGCAGAACCCGGCGCCGAACTCGCCGATGGCGTCCCACAGCCGGGCCAGCATGTCGAAGTCCTTGGCCAGTGCGCCGTCGCCACCCGCGGTGTTCTCCACCAGGATCGGCACCTCGAACGGGGAGTCGACCGCGCGCTCGAACAGCTTGCGCCAGTTGTCGATGCCGACCTGCGGGTCCTCGCCCCTGCGGACGTGGCCGCCATGCACGACCAGGCCGAACGCGCCGAGTTCCGCGGCCATCTTGGCGTCCTGCGCGACGAGCTTGCGGGACGGGATGCGGATGCGGTTGTTGGTCGAGGCGACGTTGACCAGGTAGCGCGAGTGGATGACCACGTCGGCGTCGCTGGCGCGCAGCTCGTCCGCCTGCGGGTGCGGCTTCGGGGCCGCCCAGCCCTGCGGGTCGGCGAGGAAGAACTGCACCACTTCGGCCCCGCGGTCGCGGATCGCGTTCAGCGGGTTGTCGTCCTTGGCGTGAGCACCGATGCGCATGGGTGCAGGCTAGCCCGCGGCCACCACCGGTCGGGAGCTGCCCGCGGCGGTCCGCGACGAACACGCTCGGGTGAATCCCGCTGGGGTCTGCCTGCCTTGGCGCGGAGTGGTCGTCCGGTCACCGTAGGTTGTCCAGCGCAACGTAGGCGTGCGGAGACCCACAGCGAGGAAGGGTATGCGGAGAAGGCTTCTCGGTCTGGTCGTCGTGCTGGTGGCCGCCGGTTTCGTGCTGAGCGGCACGGCGTCGGCGGATGCGCCGTGGCAGAACGTCGACGTGGTGCACGGCAGTTGTGCCGCCACGGTGCTCAACGGGCGCGGTGAGCCGCTGGTGGTCGATGCGGACGCGCTGCTGGTCGACGAGGGCCTGCCCGGTGTCCGCCTTGGGTCGTCCACGGACCGCAAGGCCGAGAAGGAGGCCGTGCATCTGCCGGTCGGGGACGCGGTCGAGCTGCTCCGCCTGAATGACGTTCCGGTCGTGGGTGACCTGGCGGGGAACGTGTGCGCGGTGGTCGACGACGCCGGTGGGGTGGTGAACGCGGTCGGCCGCGCCGTGCGGGTGAACCGCTGAGTCAGTGGTTGAGAACGTATTGCCGCAGAAACTGCCGGACCGTAGCGTCACATTCACCGAACTGGTTCGTTGTCACAGGTGAAGGCAGCACGGCGAGCAGGGGCGAGACGAATGCGGGTCTGGCGGAGGACGGCGGCGCTCGGCGCGGCGACGGCCATAGCGACGGCTACGGCCGCGTTCGGGATACCGGGGGTCGCCGCGGCGGAGACGGTCAGCACCAAGTGCGGTGGTTCGGTGACCGCCCAGGTCGGCGACACGGTCAAGGCGAGCACGTCGATTCTCGGCCTCGACCTCGGCGCGGTCGACCTCGGCGTGGTCAAGGAAGGCACCACGGTGCTGAGCAAGACGGTCGGGGTGGTGCAGCGGCTGCTGTGCAAGGTGACCGTCACCGTGACCGGGACCGCCGACGAGGTCGTCAAGAACGTCGACAAGGCCGCACCGGAACCGCTCAAGCGGGTCACCAAGCCGGTGGCGGGCGCCGTGACCGGCACGACGGAGACGTTGCGGAAGGCATCCGGTGCGACGCCGGAGCCTGCGGAAGCGCCCACGGTGCCGCAGCGTCCGCCGCAGCAGAACATCTCCGGCGGTGAATCCAGCGGCACGAAGCACACGCCGACCGTCACGGTGCAGACGGTGCGGCCGTCGGAGCACAGCAGCCCGGCGGTCGGGGGAAGCCTTCCGGGGGCTGCGCTTCCCTACACCAGCCCGATGGACTTCTTCGGCGGCGACTCGTCGTTGTTCGACGCCGCGCCAGGGCTGCGCTACGGCGATACGCCGGGCTACGCTCCGCAGTTCGGAGCCCTCGGTGAAGGCGGCATCGACGACGTGAGCGGTCAGGAGATCCGCAATGCCGGCAGCGCGCGGGCGCTGGAGCGGACGCAGAACGAGATCGGCGTGCCGACGCTGATCGCGGTGCTGGTCCTGGCCGGTGTGAGCGCGGGTCTGGTCCGGACCTGGGTCGTTCGGTCCGCGACCGCGGGAAACTGACGAACGATCGCGTACCCTTTCGGGTGGCGAGTCGTTACTACCGAGTAGCCTCGCTCTACTCAGGTGAAGGAGACGTTGGTGGGTAGGTGGACTGCGCGCAGGACGGTCGCGGTACTCGCGGTCGGCGGGGTGCTGGCCGCAGGCACGTTCCTGCTCGGTACGAGTGGCGCCACCGCGACCACAGCCGCCGACACGTGCGGCGGCACCGTGAGCGGCAAGATGGGCGAGACCATCACGTTGAAGTCCTCGGCGGTGCAGGACGCAGCGGTCAAGGCGGTTCGTGGTGGGTTCGACTTCCCGCTGCTGCCCATCACCAAGAGCAACAAGACCAAACTGCGCGAGCTGTTCGAAGCGGGCAAGTTCGATCCGATCAAGCTGACCAAGGTGCCGCACGCCGCGGCGGGCGTGTTCAACGACGAGAAGATCGCTCAGGCCGTGGTGCGCACGATCGAGGCGGACAAGTACGGCAAGCGCATCCTGGCCAAGCACGGCAACCGCGACGCGGTGCTGGAGGCGGTGGAGGGGCACTGCTCCGACTTGACCGTCAAGGCCTCGAACTACGTCGCGCCGAAACAGCAGACTCAACAGCAGTCCGAGGCCGCGGGTGGCTCGTCGGCGCGCGCGCCGCGCGATGCCTCGCGTACCCGCGGCACGGCGCCCGAGGTGGCCGGTGACGAGCGGGTCGACTCGGACGCCAAGCTGCCGGAGATGGGCACCGGGTCGGCGCGTGCTCCGCAGCGTGACTACGGCAGCGTTCCGTACCAGCTGCCCGGGATCGACGCCGATGACGTGCCTGACGCGACGCCGTACGGGTCCACACCGGGCGCTGAGGACATCGGCATTCTCGGTGCCGACGACGGGCAGCCACAGGTGAGCAACGCGGGCAACGCGGAGCAGATCCAGGCGGCCGAGGGGCACGACCGTGCGCTGCAGCTGCCGATGTTGCTGGCCGTGGTCTCGCTGGCGTGTGTGGCCGCGGCCCTGGTCCGCACCTGGGTGCTGCGTCGCGTGTGACTGATCGGTGGCGTTCCGGCCGCGCCGCGTCTGGCTGATCGGTGGCGCAGCGGCCTGCGCCGCGTCTGATTGGTCTGTGGTGCAGCGGTCCGTCGCGTCTGATTGATGATCCGTGGCGTACCGGGTTGCGCCGCGATCGACGGTCGGCGGCGCACCGGTCTGCACGGCGTCTGACTCATCGGCGGTGCAGTGGTCCACGCCGCGCTCGAGGGTCGGCGGACGCCGGGCCGGCGCCGCTCACCGGCCTAAGCCCATGGTTCGACTGCGCGTCGGCCAGTGTCGCGATCGATCGGAGCGCCGCGTGCCCGTTGACTGCATTTGACGAGGTTGCCGAGGGGTGGGCCCGAGTTCGTCGGGGTCGCCAGGTAGCCTTGGGAAGCTGACAAACCCTCCTGCCACGGATGGTCCGTGGCCGTTCGAGCCCATAGGAGGTGAGTGGTTGTGTCACGCCATTACGAGGTAATGATCATCCTCGACCCCCGGCTGGACGAGCGCACCGTCGCCCCGACGCTGGAGAACTTCCTCAAGGTCATCCGCGATTCCGGTGGCACGGTGGAGAACGTCGACATCTGGGGTCGGCGTCGGCTGGCCTACGAGATCGCCAAGCACAGCGAGGGGATCTACGCGGTGCTGGAGCTCTTCGCCGAGCCGGAGGCCGTCAAGGAGCTGGACCGCCAGCTGTCCCTGCAGGAGAGCGTGCTGCGCACCAAGGTGCTGCGGCGCGACCCGAAGGCCGTCGCATCCGCATCGGCAAAGGCGTGATGCCCGATGGCCGGTGACACCATCATCACCGTGGTCGGCAACCTGACCGCCGACCCGGAGCTGCGATTCACCCCGTCCGGTGCCGCAGTAGCCAACTTCACCGTCGCGTCCACGCCGCGCGTGTTCGACCGGCAGACCGGCGAGTGGAAGGACGGCGAGGCGCTGTTCCTGCGCTGCAACATCTGGCGCCAGGCGGCGGAGAACGTCGCAGAGTCGCTGACCCGTGGCACCCGCGTGGTCGTGCAGGGGCGGCTGAAGCAGCGCTCCTTCGAGACCAAGGAAGGCGAGAAGCGCACGGTCTTCGAGCTCGAGGTCGACGAGATCGGGCCGTCGTTGCGGTACGCCACCGCGAAGGTGAACAAGGTCAGCCGCGGCTCTGGCGGCGGCGGCTTCGGCGGTGCACCGGCAGGGCCTCCTGCGGACGACCCGTGGGGTTCCGCGCCGCCGGCCGGCGGCGGTGGGTACTCCGACGAGCCCCCGTTCTAAGACCCCATTCCCCTCGATACCGGTTGACTTTCTCGAGACACCAGGAGATTCATCGTGGCCAAGCCACCCGTTCGCAAACCGAAGAAGAAGGTCTGCGTGTTCTGCAAGGCGGAGAAGAAGGGCCGCCCGGAGCCGATCGACTACAAGGACACCGCCCTGCTGCGCAAGTTCATCTCCGACCGGGGCAAGATCCGCGCCCGCCGCGTCACCGGCAACTGCAGCCAGCACCAGCGTGACGTGGCCACCGCGGTGAAGAACTCCCGCGAGATGGCCCTGCTGCCCTACACCTCCACCGCCCGCTAAGGAGAGACGTCATGGCCAAGGTAATCCTGACCACCGACGTGGCGAACCTGGGCGGCCCCGGCGACATCGTCGAGGTCAAGGACGGCTACGCCCGCAACTACCTGCTGCCGCGCGGGTATGCCATCCGCTCCACCAAGGGCGCGGAGAAGAACATCGCCACGATCCGCCGCTCGCAGGAGCAGCGCCGCATCCGCGACCTCGACCACGCCAAGGAGGTCAAGCAGACGCTGGAGAACATCGGCACCGTCACGCTGACCGCCAAGGCGGCCGAGGGCTCGAAGAAGCTGTTCGGCTCGGTCAAGGCGGCTGACGTGGCCACCGCGATCAAGTCGGCGGGCGGCCCGATGCTGGACAAGCGCACCATCGACCTCGGCGGCCACATCAAGACGGTCGGCAAGCACCCGATCGCGATCCGGCTGCACCCCGAGGTCACCGCGAACATCAAGCTCGAGGTCACCGCGCAGCCGCAGTAACCACGAGTTCGACGGCGAGGCCCTCTCCTTCGGGAGGGGGCCTTTGTCGTTGGCCGCGCGGAAGGTGTCGTAGCGGGTATCGGCCACCCCAGGTCTTCGGGCGTGGAAGCTGGCCGCGGATACCGGGCATCGCGATCCAGGGCGCAAGCGTGGAAGCTGGCCGCGGATACCGGGCATCGCGATCCAGGGCGCAAGCGTGAAGCTGGCCGCGGATACCGGGCATCGCCCCCCAGGGCCCCGGGCGTGGAGGTTGGCCGCGCGGACCCGGTCCATGCCGCGGGCACGTGTCACCCAGGTCTGGGAGTATCGGAGCAGAGCGAAGAGGCGGGAGCCCGACGCGTGCGCGTGCTGGTCACGGGAGCGAGCGGTTTCGTAGGCCGGGCGGTCACGGCTGCCCTGTCCAGGGCGGGGCACGACGTCGTTCCGCTGTCACGGCGTCCGAAGCAAGCAGCAGGCCCGGTCGCCGACATCCGCGACCAGGCAGCGGTGCACACCGAGGTGGCGGATGTCGATGCCGTTTGCCATCTCGCTGCGGTGACCCGACCGCGCATGTCGGCGTCCAACCCGGCGGAATACTGGACGGTCAACACGGGCGGAACCTTCAACGTCGTATCCGCCCTGCTCGCCACCGCGAAGCGCACCCGGCCCAAGCGGTTGGTGCTCGCGTCGACGGCTGCCATGTACGCAGCCGATGCGCCGCAACCCCTGACCGAGGAGTCGCCGATCGTTCCGGCGAATCCGTACGGCGCGAGCAAGGTGGCCGCGGACCACCTCGCCGCCGCGTGCACCGCAGGCAGAACCATCGGCGCCATCTCGCTCCGGGCCTTCAACATCGCGGGTGCCGCGAACGGAACGCCCGACCTCGACACGACTCGCCTCGTGCCGAAGATCGCCGCGATGCAAGCGGGCAAGGAACCGCGGCTGACCATCAACGGCGACGGGTCCGTCGTCCGGGATTTCGTTCATGCCACGGACATGGCAGAAGCATTCGTGCTGGCGCTGGAAGCATGCACACCCGGTGAGTGGCGGCCGTACAACGTCGGCAGCGGTTGCGGGACCTCGCTCAGCGAGATGGTGCACATCGCGGAGCGGGTCAACGGGCGCCCGGTCGCTGTGACGCACGGCCCCGCGGCCGACGAGCCACCGGTCCTTCTCGCCGACAGCTCACGCATCCAGCGCGAGCTGGGCTGGCGACCGCAGCATTCCGATCCGGCCACCATCGTTGCGGACGCTTGGCAAGCACTGACGGCGCAGTAGATGTCGCGCAGCGGGCGAGGCCGGGCGCTCTGTCTGTGGGCCGCTGCACCGCGTCCCTACTGCACGAGCGCGACACGCCGAAGAAGCGATTTGCCGCGACACGCCGATCGGCTGATCACAATCTTATCCACAACTTGTCCACAGCCTCTGACCTGCGGAAATTCCCAGAAGGGGGATACTTGTCCCCAAGCTTTCCACAGGCTTGTGGCCGCCTGTGGGCGAGTCGGGCCAATTGCCCCCAGGTAGTCCACAGAACCGTCCCCAGGCCGACTTGGCAGTGGCGTGCGGGCGGGTTTAGCGTGCCAACGTCCGCGCCGTGGGCAGCTACGGCAGCAGACCCGTCAACCCGAAGGACAGCGAGCGTCGACCTGCGCACGACCGGTCGGCGTTCGCCACGCGGTGTGTCCCGGTTCGGGCGGACGGATCGCCGCGAGTTGCCCCGACACGGCTGCCGCCTGCCCGCGGTGGGGGTATCCATGCGGCATACTGGGTATCGAACTTTTGTTCGAGACGAGGGAGGTTCAGCGGCGGTGGCATTGACCGACGACCGCAGCCCGGCGCTGGCCGGGCAGGCACCCACTTCGAGCTCCACGGGTGGCGGGTTCGACCGGCAACCACCGCAGGACATCGCGGCCGAGCAGTCGGTGCTCGGCGGCATGCTGTTGTCCAAGGACGCGATCGCCGACGTGCTCGAGGTGCTGCGTCCGTCCGATTTCTACCGGCCGGCGCATCAGGCGATCTACGACGCGATCCTCGACCTGTACAGCCGTGGTGAGCCGGCCGACCCGATCACCATCTCGGCCGAGCTGGAGCGGCGGGGCGAGCTGGCCAGGGTCGGCGGTGCCCCGTATCTGCACACGCTCATCGCCACCGTGCCTACGGCGGCGAACGCGGCCTATTACGCGCAGATCGTGGCCGAGAAGGCGGTGTTGCGCAGGCTGGTGGAGGCGGGCACCCGCATCGTGCAGTACGGCTACGGCGCGGCCGATGCGCAAGGTGATGCGGTCGACGAGGTGGTCGACCGGGCGCAGGCGGCGATCTTCGAGGTCACCGAGCGGCGCACCAGCGAGGACTACGTGGCGCTGGAGGAACTGCTTCAGCCGACCATGGACGAGATCGACGCGATCGCCTCCGACGGTGGCATCTCGCGCGGCGTGCCGACCGGTTTCACCGACCTGGACGAGGTCACCAACGGCCTGCACCCCGGCCAGATGATCATCGTGGCGGCCCGTCCCGGTATCGGTAAGTCCACGCTCGGCCTGGACTTCTGCCGGTCCGCGTCGATCAAGCACGGCATGACCAGTGTGATCTTCTCGCTGGAGATGAGCCGCACCGAAATCGTCATGCGCATGCTGTCCGCCGAGGCGCGGATCCGCCTGCAGGACATGCGCAGCGGTCGGATGTCCGACGACGACTGGACCCGGCTGGCCCGCCGGATGTCGGAGATCTCCCAGGCGCCGTTGTTCATCGACGACTCGCCGAACATGACGATGATGGAGATCAGGGCCAAGGCCCGGCGCCTGAAGCAGCGGCACGACCTGAAGCTGATCGTGCTCGACTACATGCAGCTGATGACCTCGGGCAAGAAGGTCGAGTCCCGGCAGCAGGAAGTGTCGGAGTTCTCCCGCCAGCTCAAGCTGCTGGCCAAGGAGCTCGAGGTGCCGCTGGTGGCGATCAGCCAGCTGAACCGTGGTCCCGAGCAGCGCACCGACAAGCGGCCGATGCTGGCCGACCTGCGTGAGTCCGGGGCTCTGGAGCAGGACGCCGACATCGTGCTGTTGATCAACCGGCCGGACGCCACCGAGCGGGACGACCCACGAGCAGGCGAGGCCGACCTGATCCTGGCCAAGCACCGCGCGGGCCCGACTACCACGGTCACCGTCGCCCACCAGCTGCACTACTCACGCTTCGCCGACCTCGCCCGCGGCTAGTCGCCGACGCTTCGCCGACCCTTCGCCGACCTCGCCCGCGGCTGGTCGCCGACCCGGTGCAGCACCCACACGTTCGGCTCCACGTAGGTCGCGTAGCCGTGCTCCGGCTCGCACAGCACCGGCACCAGCGCGTCCGGTACCTCGATCGGCCCCCGGGTGTCGAACGGCAGCCCGGTCCACTCCCGCCACTGCTCGAGCGTGCCGGAGATGTGCATCGACAGCGGTGCGACGTTCACGATGGTGCCTCCGGCGCGCACATGGACCCGGAGCCACGGATCATCGGGCAGCCCGTCCGTGGTGCGCTTGAGATACGACTCCATGGATTCGTCCGGATACGCCGGCTTTCCGTTGGGGCGGACGGGCGCGACGAGTTCGGAGAATCCCAGCGCGGCCACATTGCTCCGCATGGCGTCGAGCATCAGCCGCGAGAGTCCCTTGCCGCGCTGGTCGACCTGCACCGTGATCTCCAGGGCGGAGACCAGCGTCGGCTCGTCGCCGGTGAGACGCGTCTGGACACCCTGCCGGATCGCCCAGTCCCAGCCCTCCGCGGGAAGCCCGCTCGCCGGGTCTCCGTCCCACGCCAACGGCACACAGAACGATCGCGCGACCGCTCGGTCACCGTCCAACGCGAGCATCACGAACTCGGGAAAGAGCCGGACGCAGGTGTCGTAGTACAGGTCCGAGGTCCGGTCCTGCAGCATGAACGTGCTCCACGTGCCCGGGAACTTCCACAGCTTGTCGACGAGCTCCGGGCGCTCGGCGAGGGTGACCGTCTCCATGCCGCGGACCTTAGCCAGGAATACTCCGAGGCCAAACCGGGTTTTCTGCGGTATGAGCGCAGCGATGCCGGTCATCTACCTCAGCCACGGGGCGCCACCGTTGGCGGATGACCCGGTCTGGCCGACCGAGCTCGCCGCGTGGGCGCGGCAACTGCCCAAGCCGCGCGCCGTCCTGGTCATCTCGGCGCACTGGGAAGCCGCTCCGATGACCATTGGGGCAACCACGACCCAGCCGTTGGTGTACGACTTCTGGGGTTTTCCGCAGCGGTATTACCAGGTTCGATACCCAGCGCCCGGCGCGCCGGAGCTTGCCGCCGAGGTGCGCGGACTGCTGTCCGGCGCGGGCTACGGTACGGCTGACGACCCTGGTCGGGGGCTCGATCACGGCGCCTACGTTCCGCTGATGGAGATGTACCCGGAGGCGGACGTGCCGGTGCTGCAAGTGTCGATGCCGACGCTTGATCCCCGCGAGCTGTACGCGATCGGCCGACGGCTCGCGCCGCTGAGGCAGGCCGGGGTGCTGATCGTGGGCAGCGGCTTCTTCACTCACAACCTGCGCGAGATGAATCCGATGTCCGGGCCCACCGACGCCCCACCGCCGTCCTGGTCGGTGGAGTTCGACCAGTGGGGCAACGAGGTGCTCTCCACCGGAGACATCGACGCCGTGCTGGACTTTCAGAGCAAAGCCCCAGCCCCCGGGCGTGCGCATCCGCGCATCGAACACTTCGCGCCGCTGTTCGTCAGCCTCGGTGCGGGTGAGGAGGCGGGCGTGCCGCGCACGACCGTCCAAGGCTTCTGGTACGGGCTGGCCAAGCGGTCGATCCAGCTCGGTTAGGGCGGCGGTCCGCCTCGGGCCAAGCGGTCGAGCCGGCTCGGTCAAGTCACCGGTCCGCCCTTGGCCAAGCGGTCGAGCCGGCTCGGTCAAGTCACCGGTCCGCCCTTGGCCAAGCGGTCGAGCCGGCTCGGTCAGGCCGGCCGCCGGTGTGCCCTGGTGAAAGCGGTCGAGCCGGCTCGGGCTAGTCCTGCTCGATGGCCGCGCGCCCGCCGTGGCCGACCACCGCGGACTCCCGCGCGCCGCGCGCCTCGATGTCGCGCAACGCTTCCGCGTCGGCCTGCGCCAACCCAAGCCGCTTGGCGCCCAGCTCGACGAACGGCGGCAGGAACGAGCGCAGCAGCTTCAGCCCACCCACCCAGCGCGGGACGTGGATGGTGCGGGCCCGGCGCAGCGTGCCGCGCTCGATGTCGTCGAGCGCGGTCTCCAGCGGGTAGGTCTTGCCGAGTATCCCGGGCATCGAGCCACGCAGCTTCCCGAACACCGGGTGCGCATCTGCGCTGGTCACAAGGTCGGTCCTGATCCAGGTCGGGTGCGCGACGCCGACCTGCACGCCGTGATGCCGCAGCTCGGCGCGCAGACTGTTGCAGAAGGCCTCGACGCCCGCCTTCGCGGCCGCGTAGTTGGCCATCCCCGGCGCGTGTGCGATCGCCGCCAGCGACGAGATGGCCAGTAAATAGCCCTTGCGCTCGATGACGTGCGGAATCGTGACCCGGAACGTGCGCCACACGCCCAGCAGGTCGACCTCGATGACCTTCTCGAACGCCTTCGGATCGACCGACCGGACAAATCCCGTGCTGGCGATGCCCGCGTTGGCCACCACGACGTCGATGCCGCCCCACTTCTCGACGACCTCGGCGACCGCGGTCTCCAGGTCCGGCCAGCTGGTCACGTCGGCCTTCCAGGACGCGGCGTTCGGCCCAATTCGCTCGGCCACCCGGGTTTGTTCCTCCGGTTCGAGGCCGAGCAGCGCGACCTTGGCGCCGCGCGCCGCGAAGCGCTCGGCCAGCCCGGCACCGATGCCCCGCGCGGCCCCCGTGACCAGCACAACCTTGCCCTTGAGCGACATCCTGCCGAGCACGGAACCTCCTCGAATCGGCCCACCGGCGAGTAAGTCGGACCGAGAGTAACAGGCAATTTCCGGGGGTGCACCCGGCGTTGGTGCTCTGCGGCGCTCCGTTCGTAGGATGGGCTTCGACCAGGCTGGATACCGCAAGCACAAGGAGCGCCGATGCCCATCGCAACCCCGGAGACCTACGCCGCGATGCTGGACCGCGCGAAGGAAGGGGGATTCGCCTACCCGGCGATCAACGTGACGTCCTCGGAGACCCTGAACGCGGCACTGCGTGGGTTCGCCGAGGCGGAGTCGGACGGCATCATCCAGATCTCCACCGGAGGCGCCGAATTCGCTTCGGGTCAGAAGGTCAAGGACATGGTGACCGGTGCCGTCGCGCTGGCCGAGTTCGCGCACGTGGTCGCGGAGAAGTACCCGATCACCGTCGCGCTGCACACCGACCACTGCCCGAAGGAGAAGCTCGACGGGTTCGTCCGGCCGCTGATCGACATCTCCCAGGAGCGAGTCAACCGCGGCGAGAACCCACTGTTCCAGTCGCACATGTGGGACGGTTCGGCGATCGATCTGGAGGAGAACCTGCAGATCGCCGCGGAGCTGCTGGACAAGGCGGCCGCGGCCAAGATCATCCTCGAGGTCGAGATCGGTGTGGTCGGCGGTGAGGAGGACGGTATCTCGGCGGCCATCGACGAGAAGCTGTACACCGCCGAGGGCGACTTCGTCCGGACGGTCGAGACGCTCGGCGCGGGCGAGAAGGGTCGCTACCTGCTGGCCGCCACGTTCGGCAACGTGCACGGCGTGTACAAGCCGGGCAACGTCAAGCTGCGTCCCGAGGTGCTCAAGCGGGGCCAGGCGGTCGCCGCGCAGAAGCTGGGCCTGCCGGAGGGGTCGAAGCCGTTCGAGCTGGTCTTCCACGGCGGCTCGGGCTCGTCGCTGGAGGAGATCCACGAGGCGGTCTCCTACGGCGTGGTGAAGATGAACATCGACACCGACACCCAGTACGCGTTCAGCAGGCAGATCGCCGACCACTTCTTCAAGAACTACGACGGCGTGCTGAAGGTCGACGGCGAGGTCGGCAACAAGAAGGTCTACGACCCGCGGTCCTACCTCAAGGCGGCCGAAGCCGGCATGGCCGCACGCATCGTGCAGGCGGCGGAGCACCTGATGTCCGCGGGCAAGAAGATGAGCTGACGCGCGAGATTCGCGTTGGCGGAGCCG
Organism: Thermocrispum municipale DSM 44069; assembly: GCF_000427825.1. GTDB lineage: Bacteria > Actinomycetota > Actinomycetes > Mycobacteriales > Pseudonocardiaceae > Thermocrispum > Thermocrispum municipale. The sequence goes on from NZ_KE386593.1 coordinate 548,318, forward strand.
GCCGGGCTCGTTCCGGCCGGCTCTTCGCATGCCTGGGTTCTCCGGCGGGTGGGGCTGCCGTGACGCGCTTCAGAGGCGCGGGCTGAATCCTCAAGGGTTGTCGTGTCGCATTTCTGCGGGCGCGGGCTGCGATCCGCAAGGGGTTGTCGGTCCGGATGTCGGGGAACGTGCAGGCTCGCCAGCGGCTGTGGCCCGCAAGGGCGCTCGCGACGGCTGGGCTCGCCGACGGGGCCCAGGAGTCCCAGGTGCGCCGGTCTGCCATCTCGCACATCGGCGCGCTGCGCACGATGGACGGTCCCCCTGTGCCGCTCGGCTGACCCGGTGCGGCCGTTCAGCGCCCTGTCGCGCCCGCTCACATCAGCCCGTTTGTTCCTCCCCCGAGCGGCCGACCATCATGGATGGTGATGATGTCGAAACGTGTCGTAGCCGTGGTCATGGTGTTCCTGCTGGTCGTCGCCGGTGGCAGCGCGATACTCAGCCTGGTTCTCTGACCTGGCACCATGACGCCATGAGCAACCTCCTCCAACCTGAGCCGACCGCACTGCCCGGCAATCCTGCCGCCGAAGCTGCGCTCGACGCGGGCACCCCGGCGGCCGAGGTCGCCGCCGAACATCCGCAGTTCAGCGAAGCATGGGCGAAGTTGGCCGACGACGCGCTCGCCGGCGGCGACACCGTGGCCGCCTATGCCTACGCCCGCACCGGCTACCACCGCGGCCTGGACCAGCTACGGCGCGCGGGCTGGAAAGGGCACGGCCCGATCCCGTGGGACCACCGCCCGAATCAGGGTTTCCTGCGCTCGCTGGCCGCATTGGCGAAAGCGGCGGAACGGATCGGGGAGACCGACGAGTACGAGCGCTGCAAGCAGTTCCTCGTCGACTCCGACCCTGCGGCGGCCGAAGCCACCGGGCTCGAATAACGCGGCTCAACGGAAAGCGCTCGCACCCCGGCAGCGGGTGCGAGCCCTTTCCGTTCCGTCCGAACCTCAGCACGTGGCGAGCATGTCGTTCAGCGCCGCTTTCTCGTCAGAGGACGTGGTGAGTCCGTATTCGTACTTCACCCCGATCCACATACGCGAGTAGGTGCACCAGTAGGCCTGTGACGGCGGCTTCCACTCCTCCGGGCCTTTGTCGCCCTTGGACTGGTTCACGTTGTCGGTGACGGCGATCAACTGCGGGCTGTTCAGGTCGTTGGCGAACGCCTCCCGCTGAGACTGGGTCCAGCTCGACGCGCCGGTGCGCCAGGCTTCCGCGAGCGGTACGACGTGATCGATGTCGACGTCGGCCGGGTCGCTCCAGGTGGCGCCGTCGTACGGGCTGTACCAACTGCCGGAGGTCGGGTAGCAGTCGTTGCCGACCTGCACACCGGAGCCGTCTCGCTTGAGGACTTCCTCGCGGGTGTTGCAGTTGTCCCCTTGGTTGCTCCAGTGCGGGAACTTGTCGCGGTCGTAGCCGTCTTGCGAGCCGTCCGGCTGCACCGTCAGCTGACTCAGCATCGAGGCGGCGGTGGACGGACTCGGGATGTTGGGTGGCTCCGCCATCGCCGTCCCGCTCGAGGCGGCCGAGACCCCGGTGGTGAGCAGGACGGTGGAGCCAAGAACGGTCAGTGCGCGGCGAAACGCGAAGGCCATGACGTTCCCCTTCTGCCGTGTGCCAGACAGGGGGACGGTGACGCTTCGCGGGTTACCGGCGCTACCGAAAAGAGTGGCGAATTCGCCAATTGGTGATGACTACACCCGCTTGGCCGCGTACAGAACGTACATATCGCCCGAAAAGCTACCGCTGAACGAGCAACAAATCCTCGGTGTGCCGGTAAACCGTCCACCGCCGCAGCGGCCGCTCGCGCCGAATCCCGTCGACGACCGGATGGATCGGCACGGTGCCGCCGTACTGAAAAGCCCGCCCACGAAAGGCCGCTGTCCTCCGCCGGAAACGCCCTCGCGTGACGCGCACTGCGACACCAACCGGATCCGGACGCACCTCCACCCGCCGCGCACTGCCGCGCAGAGCAAGTTCGTCGTCGCAGTAGGCCTCGCCGTCGACCGCCTCGAGCACCCCGAGCCCGAGCAGTACGCCACCGGTGTCATCGCGCACCAGCGTCATCGGACTCGGTTCCCCGGACGTGGCGACCCGCAACGCTTCGGCCGGGTCCCCGGGCAGCCCCCACACCGCGGCGGCCTCCGACGGTCCGCTCGGGACATAGCCCACGGCGACGGAGCCCAACACCTCACGGCGCATCATCCGCACGACCACGGCGGCGAGATCCGCGTCGTCGCCGACGACGATCACCCGCTTGTTGTCGAGCAGAACATCGTCGATGTCCTTCTTGCCCGGGCGGGCCGGGACCCGCACGACGTTCGCCGCGCCGGGTGGGTCGGCTAGATCACCGCAAACCAACGTTGTGCCGCACACCTGGCCATCCTCCGATACCCTCGCACCGGCGGTTCACGCGCACTACCTGCGCAGTCCGCAGGACATGTCACCGCGATACCAGGAGTGTCACATGCCGGCCATCGTGCTGATCGGTGCCCAGTGGGGCGACGAAGGCAAGGGCAAAGCCACCGATCTGCTTGGCGACCGCGTGCAGTGGGTGGTCCGCTACCAGGGCGGCAACAACGCGGGCCACACCGTGGTACTGCCGGACGGGCAGAACTTCGCACTGCACCTGATCCCGTCGGGCATCCTGACCCCGGGCGTGACCAACGTGATCGGCAACGGTGTGGTGGTCGACCCGCGGGTGCTGCTGGACGAGCTGGCCGGGCTCGAGGAACGCGGCGTGGACACCGGCAAGCTGTTGATCTCCGCCGACGCGCACCTGATCATGCCGTACCACGTGGCGATCGACAAAGTCACCGAGCGCTACCTCGGCTCGCGCAAGATCGGCACCACCGGCCGCGGCATCGGCCCGTGCTACCAGGACAAGGTCGCCAGGGTCGGGGTGCGCGTGCAGGACCTGCTGGACGAGAAGATCTTCCGGCAGAAGGTCGAGGCCGCGCTCGAGGTGAAGAACCAGATCCTGGTCAAGGTCTACAACCGCAAGGCGCTCGAGGTCGACGAGGTGGTCGAGGAGGTGCTGTCGATCGGTGAGCAGTTCGCGCACCGTATCGCGGACACCCGGCTGCAGCTGAACAAGGCGCTCGAGGCGGGCGAGAACGTGCTGCTGGAAGGCTCGCAGGGGACGTTGCTGGACGTTGACCACGGCACGTATCCGTTCGTCACGTCGTCCAACCCGACCGCGGGCGGCGCGTGCGCGGGTGCGGGCATCGGTCCCGGCAGGATCACCACCGTGCTGGGCATCCTCAAGGCCTACACCACGCGCGTCGGCTCCGGCCCGTTCCCCACCGAGCTCACCGACGAAATGGGCGACTTTTTGCGCAAAGCCGGTGGTGAGTTCGGGGTGACCACCGGGCGGGAGCGCCGCACCGGCTGGTTCGACGCGGTCATCGCGCGCTACGCCACCCGCGTCAACGGCATCACCGACTTCTTCCTGACCAAGCTCGACGTGCTGACCGGGCTGGAGCGGATCCCGGTCTGCGTGGCGTACGAGGTGGACGGATTCCGCACCGAGGACATGCCGATGACGCAGACCGACGTGCACCATGCGGTGCCGATCTACGAGGAGATGCCCGGCTGGCAGGAGGACATCTCGGGCTGCCGCACGTTCGAGGATCTGCCGGCCAACGCGCAGCGCTACGTGGAGCGGATCGAGGAGCTGTCCATGGCCAGGGTGTCGGCCATCGGGGTCGGTCCCGGTCGCGAGCAGACCATCGTGCGACACGAGTTCGTCTGAGGCCGCGGCGGTTCGCCGGGGGTTGCGACCGAGCCCGCCCGTGAAGGCCCGAGGCCGTGCGTGCGCTCGCCCTGCTCGGCACCGCGCGAGCATTCAGCTGTCCGCTGCAGGGCGCCGTAGACCCAGAAAAAGCGTTTCCCCGGCGCCGACCAGGCGCCGGGGAAACGCGGCGGAAGGAAGAAGCCGGGGACGTCAGATGTCGACGGCCACCCGGTACACCTTGGGTTCGTCGGTTTCCACGACCGCTTCGCCCTTGCCCTTGGCGTGCAGGGCCCGCACGGTCCACTTGCCGGACGCGGCGTAGAACCGGAACTCACCCTGTCCGGACGCCTGCACCTCGCCGACGAACTCGCCGTCGCGGTCGAGCAGCCGCACGTAGGCATTACTCACCGGTTCGCTGCCTGCGGTCACCGTGCCCGCGATGACGACCTGGCCCTTGGTGTCGAAGTCCTCCGGGGTCGCCTCCTGGGCCGGGGCGGCGCAGCCGCTGTCGACCTGCACGCTCACGCGTCGGCCCCCGTCTCGATCGGCACACCGACCAGCGAGCCGTACTCGGTCCAGGACCCGTCGTAGTTCTTCACGTCCTGCAGGCCGAGCAGCTCGTGCAGCGCGAACCAGGTGTGGCTGGAGCGCTCACCGATGCGGCAGTAGGCGATGGTCGGCTTGTCCAGGTCCAGGCCCGCCTCGGTGTAGATCTGCTTGAGCTCCTCGTTCGACTTGAACGTGCCGTCCTCGTTGGCCGCCTTGGCCCACGGCACGTTCACCGCCGACGGGACGTGGCCGGGCCGCTGCGCGGACTCCTGCGGCAGGTGCGCGGGGGCGAGCAGCTTGCCCGCGAACTCGTCCGGCGAGCGCACGTCGATGAGGTTCTTGGTGTTGATCGCCTCGACGACCTCGTCGCGGAACGCGCGCAGGGACAGGTCCTGCTCCTTGGCGACGTAGCTGGTCTGCTGCCGCTGCGGCACGTCCTTGACCAGCTCGCGGCCCTCCAGCTCCCACTTCTTGCGGCCGCCGTCGATCAGCTTGACGTTCTCGTGGCCGTACAGCTTGAAGTACCAGTACGCGTACGCGGCGAACCAGTTGTTGTTGCCGCCGTAGAGCACGACCGTGTCGTCGTTGGAGATGCCCTTCTCGCTCAGCAGCTTCTCGAACCCGGCCTTGTCCACGAAGTCACGCCGGACCGGGTCCTGCAGTTCGTTCTGCCAGTCGATCTTGACGGCGTTGCGGAGGTGTCCGTTGTCGTAGGCGGAGGTGTCCTCGTCGACCTCCACGAACACGATGCCGGGGGTGTCCAGGTTCTCCTCCGCCCACGCGGTGGACACCAGGACGTCTTCGCGGCTCATACCTAGCTCCCTTTCTGGGGTTGCGAATCAGGTGGTTTGACTGCTGGCCGACGGGCCGAGGCGCTTCAACAGCAAGTAGGCCTCGCAACCGAGGCAGAAGTTGAATGCCACGTTGAGAAAGGCCGCCAACAGTGCGGCTGCCGTGGCAACGATCCCCAGTGTGGTCGACCCGGAGGCGTATCCGAGCACCCCGACCACGGCGAAGACCAGGCCGACCGCTTGCGCGAACCGCGGCGGAGCCTCGTCCTCACGCTCGGCGGGCGGGCCGAGGCGTGGCTGCACCGCCACCCGGTACAGCGTGCCGTAGGGCGAGAACCGGAGCCCGAACAACGCGCCCGCGGCGAACACCACCGCTTGCGCGGCCAGCAACGGCCACCAGCTGGTGATCAGCACGACGGCGAGCACCACGGTGGTGATCCCGGCGGCGAACCGAGGTCCGCGGGGATCGATCTGCTGGCTGGTGGACATAACCCGAAGCTACGGCGTTTTCCCTGCTGGTGGGAGTGGCGTCCACCATGTGGACGTCCGGTCAGTGCTCCGACAGATGCGGTTGCAGGGCCGTCAGCAGGCGGTTCGTCTCCGGCAGGCCGGACACCCGGAGGATCTCGTCACCCGCGGAGGTGTAGGCGATGGTTGTCGGGGTGCGCAGGACGCCGAGCGTCTCGGCGATCTCCGGCTGATTCGTGACGTCGATGTCGACGTGGCTCAGGTCGGCACGCTTGTCGGCCAACGCGCTCAGCCGCGCGCGGGTATGCCGGCACGGCGCGCAGAACGTGGTGGAGATCTGCACCAAGGTCACCCCGGGCCCGAGCGCCTCGGCCACCCGGGCAGGCAGCTCGCCTCGCTGCTGACCGCTGCGCACCGCACCCTCCCGCCCGCGGAGGACGAATCCGATCACCGTGCCTGCGGCGAGCACACCGACGACCACCAGCAGGCCCGTCATCCGTCCTCCCGCTCAGCCGGTGAACTGCAGATCCTGGTCGAACCGCACGTCCTTGGCCTTCCCTTGCACCAGCAGCGCACCGCGCTCGACGGCCACGCCGCCCGGCTGGACACCGAACGGCAGGCTGCCCGGCTGGATGGTCCGGTCGAACCGGGGCAGGAACGCCTCCCGCACCTGGTCCGGGATCTCGATCACCTCGTCGTCCTGCCGGAACTCCAGCCGCTCCGGGCGGATCCGCACGGACGTGCTGCTCAGTTCGATGATGCCCAACACCACGATCTGCGTCTCACGTCCTGAGATGCGGGTGGTGGCCGACAGCTTGATCCCGGCCTTCGTCGGGAACTCGTCCATCGCTTCGCGCTGCTCGTCGAGGTCCTCGATGCTGACCTCGTCCTCTTCGTCGCCGGTCTCCACGTAGCGCAACGCGGCGGGCTCGATGCTCAGGTCCGGCAGCCTGGTCAACCTGCCGAGGTCGGCCTGCTTGATCTTGACGATGCCTTCCAGGTCGCCGACCACCATCGAGTCGGTGCGGCCGTCGATCAGGTCGGACAGCGGCGCGGTGACCTCGCGCAGCTCCGCCTTCAGCGTCAGGTCGCGCAGCGTGTTGCGTAGGTTGATGCCCTGCGCCTCGACCGTGATCTGCTCATACTTGCCCGACAGCGCCTGCGTGGTGAACGGGAAGCCGTGGATGTTCACCGACGGGTCGTCGCGCAGCCCGAACTTCTCCCGCGCCTTCTGCGACACCGTGTGCTCGGCGAAGGCCGCCAGCCCGAAGTCGGCGCCGATCAGCAGGCCGAGCAGCACCACCAGCGTGATGAGCACAATGCGCCCACGCCTGCGTGGTTTGCGCTTGCGCCCGGCAGGGCTGGTGCGCGCTGCGCGTCGGACTCCGTCGGTCACGCTCGCTCCATTCTCACCGTGTTAACGGCATGTGACAGACACGTTTTTCCGAGGTAAGCAACTGTGATGCCCACGTCAGGAGGCTGTTGAGCAGCCGTTCAGCCGTTATTCTCGGATATCACCAGCCGTAACCGGCCTGGCCCTGGTGTCCGGCCGGCACGAACTCGAGGCGGTGCGAGGCGATGAGCCTGAACCTGCTAGTCCTCACAACCGAATCGTCGGTCAACGCGGTGCTGCCCGCGCTCGGCCTGCTTCCACACACTGTTCGGGTTCGCACGCCCGAGGTTACCGCTTTGCTCGATGCCGGTCACCGAGACGTGATCCTGGTCGACGCGCGGCAGGACCTGGCCTCCGCGAAGAGCCTGTGCCGGCTGCTCGCCAGGGCGACGGAGGACGACGCGGTGCCGGTCATCGCCGTGGTCGGCGAGGGCGGCCTGGTCGCGGTGAACGGCCAGTGGCGGGTGGACGACGTCATCCTGCCGTCGGCGGGTCCGGCGGAGGTGGACGCCCGGCTGCGGCTGGCCACCACCAAGGAGGGCGTGTCGTCGCAGGCGGAGTCCGAGCTGCGCGTCGGTGACCTGGTGATCGACGAGGCCACCTACACCGCCCGGCTGCGCCGCCGCACCCTCGAGCTGACCTACAAGGAATTCGAGCTGCTGAAGTTCCTCGCCCAGCACGCCGGCCGCGTGTTCACCCGCGCCCAGTTGCTGCAGGAGGTCTGGGGTTACGACTTCTTCGGCGGCACCCGCACGGTGGACGTGCACGTCCGGCGGCTGCGCGCCAAGCTCGGTCCCGAGCACGAGCAGATGATCGGCACCGTGCGCAACGTCGGCTACAAGTTCGAGCGTCCGTCCAAGTCGGTGGACACGCAGCAGGACGTGGTCGCGGAAACCGAGGACGCGCTGGACGCCGAGCTGCGTTCGCTGACCAAGTAGTGCGACGCCGCCGACGTGGTGGCGATCTTCGGCTACCGTCGGCGGGGTGGACACTCGCTGGGTCGATGACCTCTCCGACAACGAGCAGGCCGTACGTGACCTGCTGGACGCCGCGGGCCGCGTCGACGGCTGGCCGCGGCTGGCACCGCAAGAGCCTCTTCCGTCCGAGTTGTCCGGCGGGCCGTACCTGCTGGCCTGGGACGACGGCCTGGTGGCGGTCGCGCGGCTGAACACCGAAGGTGACGCGTTCGGCCGCCAGGTCGCCGAGCTGATCGTGCATCCCGAGCGGCGTGGCCGCGGGTACGGAGGTGCGCTGCTGGAACAAATCCGCGCCCGGGCGACGAAAACACTACGGGTGTGGTCCCACGCGGACGATCCGGCGGCTGCGGCCTTGGCTCGCAAGCAGGGTTTTGCGCGTGTGCGGGAACTGCTGCGCATGGGCATGCCGCTCACCCAGGATCTGCCTGCCGTGGAACTGCCGGAGGGCGTCACCATGCGGACTTTCCGGCCCGGGCTCGACGAGCAGCCGTTGGTCGAGGTCAACGCCAGGGCGTTCTCCTGGCACCCGGAGCAAGGCGCGCTGACCGTCGCCGACGTCGAGGCGGCCGAGCGCGAGGAGTGGTTCGACCCCGCAGGGCTGTTCGTGGTGGAACGTGAGCAACGTCTCGTCGGATTCCACTGGACCAAGGTGCATCCGGCCGCCGATGGCGAGGACCCGGTCGGCGAGGTGTACGTGGTGGGCGTCGACCCGGATGCCCACGGTGGCGGTCTCGGCCGTGCCCTCACCGCTGCTGGCCTTGTCTACCTGCGGGAACGCGGCCTCAAGCGCGTGATTCTGTATGTGGAAGGGGACAATGCGCCCGCGCTGGCGGTGTACCGGAAGCTCGGATTCTCCGTCGAAGCGACCGCCGTGCAGTACGAACGCAGCGTGACCGAGTAGCGCCGGGACGTGACCAGCCCGCGGGCAATCCGGACACTCCCGGCGAATCGGCGCCAGCGGTGCTCGTCACACCTTCAGGTGGTGTCACCTTCCGTTCACCTTCGACTCCTACCGTCGGACCCGATCAGGCCACAGGGTTGCCTGAGGCGGAGAACCACAAGGAGTCGGAGTCGATGCGCAACTGGCGGGCGAAGGCCGTTGCCGCACTGGCCGTCCCGGTGCTCGGGGTGACCGCGTGTGGGCAGGCCGGCAGCGGGGGCGGCCTGGCGATCAAGGTGGACGGCTCCAGCACCGTCGGCCCGTTGACGCAAGCCGCCGCCGAGTTGTTCTCCGACGAGAACCCGGACATGCGGGTCGGCGTGGCCACGTCGGGTACCGGTGGCGGGTTCGAGAAGTTCTGCAACGGCGAGATCGACATCGTCGACGCCTCCCGCACGATCACCGACGAAGAGGCGAAGATGTGCCGCGCGAGCGGCGTGACCTACCGCGAGCTGCAGGTGGCCAACGACGCCATCACCGTCCTGGTGAACAAGGACAACCCGGTCGACTGCCTGACGGTCGACCAGCTCCGGCAGATCTGGGCGCCCGGTTCGACGGTGTCCAACTGGAACCAGGTCGACGGTGTGCGGTTCAGCGCCGAGCTGACGCTGTACGGCCCGGGCACCGATTCGGGCACGTTCGAGTTCTTCGCCGAGGAGATCAACGGCGACAAGGAGGAACAACGCGCCGACTACCAGGACATCGGCGAGGACGACAACACCGGCATCGCGGGCGTCATGGAGGACGAAGGCGCCATGTTCTACGTCGGCTACGAGTACTACGCGGCCAACAAGGACAAGGTGAAGGCGCTGAAGATCGACGGCGGTGACGGCTGCGTCGGCCCGACCCCGGAGGCGGTGCAGAGCGGCGAGTACCAGCCGCTGAGCCGTCCGCTCTACATCTATCCTTCGCGCGAGTCGATGAAAAAGCAGCACGTCGAAGACTTCGTCGACTACTTTGTCGACAACTCCGCCGAGATCGCCAGGCTGGCGGGGTACATCCCGATGACCGACGAGCAGACCGCGAAGACCAAGCAGGCGCTGCGCGGCTGACCCCCAGGACACGAGGACCGATCACAGTGGTAATCGCATGACCACACGTGTGAACGAAGCCGGCGACGTATCCCGGCCGTCGCTGAAGGCTTCCAGCCCCCGCTACGGCGAGAAGCTGATCAAGGCGTTTCTGTTCGTGTGTGCCGGGCTGTCGGTGCTGGTGACGACGGCGATCGTCATCTCGCTGCTGGTGCCGACCGTGGATTTCTTCACCGAGGTGTCGATCACCGAGTTCCTGTTCGGCACCGAGTGGCGCCCGGGCCGGGGCACCCAGACCAGCTACGGCGTGCTGCCGATCGTGGTCGGCACGCTGAACATCACGCTGATCGCGCTGGTGGTGGCCATTCCGGTCGGACTGCTGTCGGCGTTCTACCTGTCCGAGTACGCCAACCCGCGGCTGCGCAAGATCGTCAAGCCGGTGCTCGAGGTGCTGGCGGGCATCCCGACGGTCGCCATCGGTCTGTTCGCGCTGTACTTCCTCAAGCCGTTCTTCGCCGACCTGCTGCCGTGGGTCGACCTGGACGGACTGTTCTCGCAGGGCGTCGCGGGTATCGCCGTCGGCTTGATGATCGTGCCGCTGGTCGCCTCGGTTGCCGAGGACGCCATGCGGGCGGTCCCGCCCGGCCTGCGCGAAGGCGCCTACGCGCTGGGTGCGACCAAGTTGCGGGTGTCGCTGAAGGTGGTGTTCCCCGCGGCCATCTCGGGCATCGTCGCCGCGTGCGTGCTGGCCGCCTCCCGGGCGATCGGCGAGACGATGGTGGTGCTCATCGCCGCGGGCGCCAGCCCGAAACTGATCGGGCCGTGGGAGTTCGGCGAGTCGGTGCTGACCATGACCGCCTACATCGGCCGCACCGCGACCGGTGACATCGCCACCGGAACCATCACCTACAAGACGATCTTCGCGGTCGGTGCGCTGCTGTTCGTCATGACGCTGATCATGAACCTGATCTCGATCCGGTTGGTCCGCCGCTTCCGCGAGGTGTACGAGTGATGGTCGACCAGGACACCCCACCCCGGCGCGCCCGGCTGGCCAGCACGGGAGCTCGGGCTGCCGTCGAGACGGTGTTCGGCGAGCAGCCGCGCGGGGACAAGGTCAGTGGGCTGGTCTTCCGCTCGCTGATGATGCTGGCGCTGGCCATGGCGCTGGTCATGCTGGTCAGCCTGATCATCTACTCGGCGTGGCGCGGGTGGGGTCGGCTGGACCTGGACATGATCACCGAGAAGCCGTCCCGGATCCGGCCGGAGCGGGCCGGCTACGGTCCTGCGCTTCTCGGCAGCCTCTACATGATCCTCGGGGTGATCGTGCTGGTCGTCCCCATCGGGGTCGGCGCGGCCGTCTACCTGGAGGAATACGCCAAGCGGGACCGTTGGTACAACCGGCTGATCGAGCTGAACATCCAGAACCTGGCCGGTGTCCCGTCGATCGTGTTCGGCATCCTCGGCCTGGCGTTCATCGCGCGCGGGCCGATCGGGCTCGGGCTGGTGGTGGCCACCGGTTCGATCACGTTGACGCTGCTGGTGTTGCCGACAGTGATCATCGCGGCGCGGGAGGCGATCCGGGCGGTGCCGCCGTCGATCCGGGAAGGGTCGCTGGCCCTCGGTGCCACGCAGTGGCAGACCATCAGCAGGCAGGTGCTGCCTGCCGCGGCGCCGGGCATCCTGACCGGCGTGATCCTGGCGGTGGCCAGGGCGATGGGTGAGGCGGCTCCGCTGCTGTTGGTGGGCGCGGCAGGGTTCACGCCGTTCCTGCCGTTGCTGTTCGACGGGCAGTACTCGGCGCTGCCGGTGCAGATCTACCGGAACGCGGTCGAGCCGCGCGAGGAGTTCCAGACGCTGGCGTTCGCGGGCGTGATCCTGATGCTGGTGGTGCTGCTGGCGATGAACTCGTTCGCCGTCTGGCTGCGCAACCGCTACGAGCGACGGTGGTAGGAGCGGTGATGCGACCACAACAGGTGACCATGGAGCGGAAGGACGCCGAGCGCGAAGCGGTGTTCGAGCTGCGCAACGTCTCGGTGTTCTACGGCAGCCAGAAGGCCGTCAACGACGTCAGCATGGACATCTACCGCAACACGATCACGGCGCTGATCGGCCCGTCCGGCTGCGGGAAGTCCACCCTGCTGCGCAGCCTGAACCGGATGAACGACCTGATCCCCGACGCGCGGGTGGAAGGCGAGGTGCTCTACCAGGGCGCCGACATGTACAGCCCACGGGTCAACCCGGTGCAGGTCCGCAAGAAGATCGGCATGGTCTTCCAGCGACCCAACCCGTTCCCCAAGTCGATCTACGACAACGTCGCGTTCGGCCCGCGCACGCTGGGCATGACCGGCGACATGGACGAGATCGTCGAGCGGGCGCTGCGCGGCGCGGCGTTGTGGGACGACGTCAAGGACCGGCTCAAGGACAACGCCTACGGCATGTCCGGTGGCCAGCAGCAGCGGTTGTGCATCGCGCGGGCAATCGCCACCGAACCGGAAGTGATCCTGATGGACGAGCCGTGCTCGGCGCTGGACCCGGTCTCCACCGGCCGGATCGAGGACCTGATGCTGGAGCTGAAGGAGCGCTTCACCATTGTCGTGGTCACGCACAACATGCAGCAGGCCGCGCGGGTGTCGGACATGACGGCGTTCCTGATGGTGCAGATGGGCGCCGACGAGCACAGTCGGTGGGGCGAGCTGGTGGAGTACGACGAGACCAACAGGATCTTCACCAACCCGGCCGACGAGCGCACCGACAACTACGTCTCCGGCCGCATCGGCTGACTGATCGGAGGAGTCGCATGACAGCGGAGAGCCGCAACCCGGCTCGTGGGCTGGACCTGGCGTCCACCCCGGCAAGCGACCTCAAGCTGCCCGGGCCGGGGAGCCCGGTGCTCAGCTGCCGGGACGTCAGCGTCTACTACGGCAAGTTCCGGGCGGTCACCGACGTGAACCTGTCGTTCGGCGCCAACGAGATCACCGCGATGATCGGCCCGTCCGGCTGCGGCAAGTCGACGGTGTTGCGCAGCCTCAACCGGATGAACGATCTGGTGCCGGGCGCCCGCGTGGAGGGGCTGATCGGCTACCACGGGGTCGATCTGTACGGCAAGGACGTCGACGTCATCGAGGTGCGGCGGCGCATCGGCATGGTGTTCCAGAAGCCGAACCCGTTCCCGTCGTCGATCTACAACAACATCGCCTACGGTCCGCGGGTCACCGGCATGCACGTCGACGACATGGACGACCTGGTGGAGCAGGCGCTGACCCGCGCGGCACTGTGGGACGAGGTGAAGAACAAGCTGCACAAGTCGGCTTTCGCGCTCTCCGGCGGCCAGCAGCAGCGGTTGTGCATCGCGCGGGCGCTGGCGACCAATCCCGAGGTCATCCTGATGGACGAGCCGTGCTCGGCGCTCGACCCGATCGCCACGCAGAAGATCGAAGACCTGATGTTGGATCTGGCGCGCGAGTTCACCATCGTGATCGTCACGCACAACATGCAGCAGGCGGCGCGGGTGTCGCAGCGGACGGCGTTCTTCACCACGGTGGCCGACGAGCACGGCGAGCGCACCGGCAGGCTGGTGGAGTTCGACACCACGGAGAAGATCTTCAGCACCCCGTCGGACGAGCGGACCGAGGCCTACATCACCGGTCGCTTCGGCTGATCGTCAGTCCTCGTCGCGGGTGCGTGTCCCGGCGATGACGAACGGCACCGACGCGATGCCCCACAGCACGGCCCATGCCACCCTGCTCGGGCGCTCGATCAGGCACGATTGCTCGTCGGCGTCCCCTGCGCGGCCGCTGTCGGACGCCGCCACCCACAGCGGCGAACCGCATTCGGCCTTGTTGCCGGCCTGGTGCGGGCCGAGCAACAGCATCAGGCTGACCCCGAGGCACACCGTTGCAGCGACGTGTTGCCAAGGCACGGCATGTCCGCGGCTTTGTCTGACGCCCAGCCAGATCGGCAGGATCGCGATCACCGCGTAGGCCACTCCTCGTTCGGCGGCGGCGTCACGCAACTGAGCGCATTCCGCCCTTTCGGGCGCGTCACCCTGCCGTGTTTCGGTGTCCCCGACCACCGTGGCGTCCGCGGTATAGGTGTAGCCACAGTCCAGCGTGGTCGTGCCGGAGATCCAGTCGGTGGTGACCGGCATCAAGAACAATCGGGCGACCGCGAGGCCGAGCAGCAGAGCGGCCACCCACCAGAAATGCGACCAGACGAATCGTTTTCCGAACAGCTCCCAGCTGCGCCGGTCCTCGTCGCTCTTCGCGCCCCGCGTCATGCCCAGCTCCTTTGTCGTGGTGGGTGAACGGTAGCCGGGAGCGGGGCAGGTGGCGCGCTACAGCCGATGGTCCGACGCTCACCGCAGCCTGGTAAGGATCCGCGGCGGTCGCGAGCTAGCCGGCGCCACTGCGAAGGATCTTCGGCGCGGCCTCCGTGGCATCCGGTTGTGGCCGGCCGCACCGCCGGCGCGCAGGTCTGTCCGGCGCGGACTCCACGGCATCCTGCGCCTCTCAGCCGCACGCCGGCGCGCGTGCCTACGCCCACCGCAGACCGGCGCGCCGATCATTGCCGTGCCTTCTTGCCCGGCGCGCACGACGCGTCATCTGGTCCGGCTACCTGCGCATCTGCGGCACGCGCGGGCCGATCGCGGCGCCTGCAACGGACAACGCCGCACCTACGACCATCACCCACGGGCCGGGGCCGAGGTCGTCGAGGTGTTCCCCGCTGTCGGTCATCATCAGCAAGCTGATCACGTGGTAGAGCAGGGCCGCGGCGGCGATGCCGGTGAGCAGGGCCCTGGTCGGACCGGTGCGGCCTTCCAGGAGGCTGCGCTTCATGATGCCGCCGCCGCGCCGGATGCTCCGTTCGTCGCGAAAGACGCCGAAGGACCAGGGGATCGGCGCGACGGCGGCCAGCGTCGCCGCGATGATGACGCCCTTGCCGATGTAGAACTTGACCAGTACCTGCTCGCCGTTCAGGTCGTCGCCGGAGACGTTACGCATCGCATCGGCGAGCTCGAACCAGGTGACGTCACCGCTCCACTTCAGGGCGAACAGCCCGAGAACCCCGAGCACCGCTCCCAGCACCGCCGGGATGGCGCCCCAGCCCGGCCGGGTCAGTGGGATCGGCGCGCCCGGACCTTGCTGCCACTGCCGGCCGGGTGCCCAGCCCTGGTGGCCCGGCGCTTGCTGCCACTGCGGCCCGGCCGCAGGCTGCGCGTAGTGGCCGGGTGGCTGAGCTCCTGGCGCCCAGCCCTGGACCTGCTGGACCTGCTGGGCCTGCGGTTGCGGGCCTGGAGCCTGCGGTGGGTGCGTCTGCTGGGCACTGTGCATCGGGTGCGGGCCTGACGGCTGGGGTTGCGGGGCCACCGGATGCGTGCCCGGCGTCTGCTGCGAGACGGAAGGCTGAGCTCCCGACGGATTCGCAGGCGGCACTTGCTGCGAACCGGCAAGCTGCGCTCCCGCCGCTTGCTGAGGCTGCGGCCCGCCCGGCTGCGCTCCCGAAACCTGTTGGGGACCCGCGGGCGGTGCTCCGGCGGATTGTTGGGGACCCGCGGGCGGTGTTCCGGGGAATGGCTGAGGCTGGCCACCGGACGACTGTGCGCCCGGCGCCCAGCCCTGGGCCTGCTGCGCCGGTGGCTGCGGACCCGGCTGTGCCCCCTGCTGGGGCTGCCCCGGCGGCCCCGGCTGGTTCGGAAAATCCGTCATGATCGACAACCTAGCCCTGGAGCGACCGATCGGTCGAAAGCACTCCGGTGGAGACGAACCGATCGGCGATACGGCGGTGTGCCGCGGTGTCCGGATGCAACCCGTCCGGCAGGGGCAGCTCGTCGTAGTCCGCCGGCCCGTACAGGTGCAGACCGTCCACATAGGACAGATGTGGATCGGAGCGCTGTTCGACGATGCGGGCCAACTCGTCGCGGATGACCCGCAGCGTCAACTTCCCCGCGGCGACTTCGTCCGGGTCACCGGTGGCGATGAACTGCACGTCGCCGCGGGCCAGCGCCTCGGTGTCCATCGCGACCGGGCCTGGCGTGTCCTCCTGGATCGGGCAGTACAGCGGCGACACGAGCACCAGCGGCGTGTCCGGTCGCCCCTCGCGGAAGGTGTCCAGGAACCCGTGCACCGCGGGAGTGAAGGCGCGCAGGCGCATCAGGTCGCCGTTGGTCAGGTTGATGCCGATCTTCATGCTGATCACGTCTGCCGGGGTGTCCCGCAGCGTGCGCGCCACGAACGGATCCAACAGCGCGTTGCCGCTGAAGCCGAGGTTGATCAGGTCGACTCCGGCGGCGCGGGCCGCCACCGCAGGCCACGTCGTGGTCGGTCCGTCGGCGTTGGAGCCGTGGCTGATCGAACTGCCGTGGTGCAGCCACACCGGGCGTTCCGCCCGCACTGGTTCGACCGGCGCGTCGGTCCGCAGCGCGAGCAGCTCGGTCTGCTCGTTGTGCGGCAGCCAGATCTCGACGGTCTTGGCGCCGGCAGGCAGCTCGGGGAAGCGCGCAACGCCGGGCGAACCCGGACGCAGTTCGGTTTCGACCGTCACCGGGTCGACCAGCAGGGTGTTCCCACCGGGAACGCTCGTGTGCGCGAGTACCCGGCCGTCGACCACGAGGGTGAAGGTCCCCAGCGGCTGCTCCGGCGCACCCACATAGACCCGTTTCGTCTGCAGCGTGTCCAGCTCGAGCGTGGTGGCGTCGGTACGAAACACCAGCCGCATCCCGGCAGGCTGCGCCTCGGCAATGGTCAGTCGCACGTCAGGTATCTGCGCTCGGGCCCACGCGGGCAACCGGTGTGGCAGCAGGCCACGGCCGGTGTCCTCCAGCTCGATCGCTCCGCGCACCAGCTCTGCGGTGATCTTGGTCGTGATCCAGTCAGTCATCCCTACTCCGGTTCGCTGCGGCGGACGAGACGATCAGGCCGCTTTCGTACGCGGCCACGACGGCCTGCGCCCGGCTGGTCAGCCCTAGGTTCGCCATCAGCCTCGTCACATGTGTTTCACCGCTGCCTCGCTCAGCAGGCGTCGCCGAGCGATGTCGGTGTCCGGCAGGCCGTTGCCGGCCAGCCGCATTTCCGTTACTCGTGCCGTCAGGTCCGCAAGGCATCCCGCTCCCGCCGCACGGCGGCCTGCACGGTGGTGAGCCCGGTCAGTAGGTAGCCGCCGAACCCGTCGAGCCGTTCGCCGCGACATCGCTCATGCCCACGCTCAACGCCGTCAGTACGCCGGCCGGCGCTGTCCGAACCGGCAGGCTTGAGCCCCACCAGCACTCGTTCACGCTACCGATGGCCGCCAACAGATTTCGTCACTCGTGACGGGTACGTCGAATCACCCGGCAGTGCGACTGCCCGGCGGGCCGACAGCGCGTGGGTGAATGACCAGCGACGTGGGTCAATGCGGCAGGCGCGCGGCGCTGCGGCACGACCGCGCGGGGTGCGAGTTCCGTGCAGGCACGGCCGCCGAGGCCAACGCCTCAGACCCGGCGCGTGGTGGACCGGTCGGCGACGGCCTGCCCGATCTCCTGGACGGCCGACCGGATGGTGTCGCCATAGGGACCGTCCGGAAGCGCGGAGAGGTGCCGCTTGGCGTGATCGATGTGCTCGGCGGCGGCGCGGAATGCGCCCAGGCGGCGGAAGTTGTCGGCAAGATTCAGGTGCAGGCTCGGGTAGAAGCCGGCGACCTGCAGGTTCGCGTGGTGCCGCTGCGCGCGTTCGTCGGTGAGCGCATCGGCGGCGTCGAGGGCGCGGACGTCCCACACGAGCGACTCGGCGGGGTCGTCGTAGAGATCGGCCAAGTAGTGCGCCACTGTGCAGCGATGCAACGGATCGCCGAGCACTCCGATCCGCCGCCAGATGGCCAGCAGGTCGCGCCGAGCCGTTTCGACGTCGCCTTGGTGCCCGAGCGTCACGGCGGCACCGATCTCTTCCATCGTGGGGTCGGCTGCGGTGGTCATGATTTCGTCCTCTCGGGGGCGCGGCGGGGCATGACGAGGGTGGTGAGGTCGCCGTCGTCGGCCGACCTGACGGTGGCAGGCTGCTCGGGACCGCGCAGATCGAGCAGCACGTCGCTGCCGATCGCATGGCCGACGGCCGGATACAACGTGGTCAGGTCGAACCAGACGGTCACATCCGAGCCCGTTGCCGTGCCGTCGAGCGCCACGTCGTCGTCGCCGATCAGCAAGCTCGGTCGGTTCCCGGCCACCCGCACGCCGACCAGTTCCGGTGCCCGCTGCTCCAGCACCCGCACGACCTGGTGCTTTCCGACCGTCACGCGATGAGTCACCGATGGGAGCGCATCGAGCATCAGCCGATGGTCCGGGAAGGTCTCGGTCCGCAGGCGACAAGGCAGGACGGTGCCGTCGGTCAGCTGGAAGCCGACCGACCGTTCACCGGCTTCGATCGTCACGGTCGTGCTGCGGCGCATCCGGGCGCTCATGGCAAGCAGGTCGTCGCCGTCGAGGGTGCCCGCCCAGGAGTCCGACGGCCGGCTGACGGGCACCAGCGTCCGGGTGGCGAGCCGGTATCGATCGGTCGCGGTCAGCGCGACCGATTCGCCATCGGCTTCCAGGCGCACGCCGTTCAGGACGGGCATGTCGGGATGGTGGATCGTGGCCGCCATGACCTGGTCCACGGCTTCTGCCAGGACGGGACCGGCCAGCGCGCAGATCGGGTGACGACGATCCGGGTCCAGCGAGGCCTTGAGCCGCGCAGCGGCCCGCCGTACCTCGGCGGCCTGGGCGGTCACCTTCGCCACCTGTTCGTCGATCAGCCGCACGGCCTCGTCGGAGTCCGCGGCGAAGAACGTCCCGATGACCGACAGCGGCATCCCGATCTCACGCAGCCTGCGCAACCGGTCGGCGCGAGCCACCTGCGCTTCGCTGTAGCGCCGGTAGCCCGTCACCGGATCGACTCGGTCCGGCCGCAGCAGTCCGGCGTCGTCGTAGAACCGCAAAGCGCTTGCGGTCATGCCTGCGCGCTCGGCGAACGCGCCGATCGACATCAACTCGGGGTCGGTCACCCCGCCATCATCGGGCTTCGACCAACGTGAAGGTCAACCAGCGCGGCTCGCTGGCTACAGGTCGGCGTCCGCGTCGGTGTTGTAGCCGGGCATCTTGCCGGTGACGACGAAGATCACCCGGTTGGCCACCGACACCGCGTGGTCGGCGAACCGCTCGTAGAACCGGCCGAGCAGCGTGGTGTCCACCGCGGCGGCCACCCCGTACTCCCAGTCCTTGTCCATGATCACCGAGAACAAGTGCCGATGGATGTCGTCGACCTTGTCGTCGATGCGCTCCAACTCCTTGGCCTTGGAGATGTCCCGCTCGCGGATCACCTGCTCGGCCAGCCTGCCCAGGTTCACCGCCACCTCACCCATCTCGGCGAAGTAGTGCTCCACCGGCTTGGGCAGCACGTGCTCGGGGTGCCTGCGGCGCGCGGCGCGGGCCACGTGCAACGCCAGGTCGCCCATGCGCTCCAGGCTCTCCGCCGCGTGAATGGTGGCCAGCACGGTGCGCAGGTCGGTGGCGACCGGGGCTTGCAGCGCGATCAGCTGGTAGGCCTGTTCCTCACATGCCGAGCGTGCGTCGTCGATCTTCTGGTCGTCGCTGATCACCTGCTCCGCCAGGGCCAGGTCCGCTTCGAGCAGAGCCCGCGTCGCCTTCTCCATCGCGGTCGCGGCCATGCCGGACATGTCGGCAAGCTGCTCGGCGAGCCGGTCAAGCTCGACGTGGTATGCCTCGCGCATCACTCAACTCCTTCGAATGCCGGCGGCAAGTCGAACCGGCATAGCGCCACTCTACGTTCGCGCCCGGTGGCACGCCGTAGCGTGGAGGTGAACCTCGGGTGAATCGCGGACGAAGGATCGCCTACCGCGTCGGTCAGGGGGTACCTGCCGGTTCGACCTGCTGGCTCTGGGCGGATGTGTCGCCTTCGCCGTCGGACGCGCGCTCGTCGGGTTTGTCCTGCGACGCATCCTTGTCGTCGTCGAGCCCGGGGGATCGGCTTGTCGTGGATGATAGCCGAGAACAACTCCGCCGCTTCGTCCTCCAGCATGACCTCGTTGCCGCGCTCGTTGGCGTAGCCGGTGGTGGGCACGGTGAGGAACGAGACCGAGTCGGTGTCCATGCCCTTCAGCGACTGCGCGAGATCGAGCAGCTCGTCGACGCCGATGTTGTCGCCGAACGTGGCGGCGGCGAACGCGTTGACGAACGAGGTCAGCTTCTGCGGGTCGAGCAGCACGTCCCGGGACATGGTCTTGGTCAGCAACGCGGCGATGAACTGCTGCTGGCGTTTGATGCGGCCGTAGTCGGACGTGGGGTCGCCTTCGACGTGCCGGGCTCGGACGAAGCTCAGCGCCCGGTCACCGGTCAGCGTGGTCACCCCGGGCTTGTCCACCACGGTGCCGAGGATCGAGTCGACGATCGGGGTGTCGACCTTGATCTGCACCCCGCCGACCGCGTCGACCATTTCCTTGAACCCGGCGAAGTCGATGCCCACGAACCGGGTCATCTTCATGCCGGTGGTCTTCTGCACCCACTTGATCACGCACCGCGGGCCACCTTCCGCGTACGCGGTGTTCAGCTTGACCTGGGGTGTTTCCGGGATCTTCTCGTTGCTGTACTCGCCGGTCTTGTAGTTCCAGCGGTAGCACTCGGGCCGGGTGATCTCCAGGTCGCGCGGGAAGGACACCAAGATCGCGCGGCTGCGGTCCTTCGGCAGGTGGGCGATCATCAACGTGTCGGAACGGGCACCCTTGATCGTCTTCTCGGTGCCGATGCCCGCGCCCTTGGGCGCGCCGACGCGCGAGTCCGAGCCGAGGATGAGGAAGTTCTCGTCGCCGACCTGAGCGGCCTTGTGCTTGATGTCCTTCGATTCCTCGT
This sequence comes from Thermocrispum municipale DSM 44069, assembly GCF_000427825.1. Classification (GTDB taxonomy): domain Bacteria; phylum Actinomycetota; class Actinomycetes; order Mycobacteriales; family Pseudonocardiaceae; genus Thermocrispum; species Thermocrispum municipale. The sequence continues at coordinate 569,105 of NZ_KE386593.1, forward strand.
CGAGCGCGGCGACCTCGGTGAACTTGGAGTCGTACCACTCCTTCATGCCCCACGCGCCGCCCGCCGCGAGGAAGATCAACGCGGCCAGTGTGGCCACCGCGGCCTTGCCCGCCACCAGTGCGCGCCGGTCCTTGCGCTCCCGCTTCTGTTGCAGTCGGGTGTTCGGCGCGGGCTCGCTCGGCTTGGGAGGCGGCTGATCCTTGTCGCTGATCGCGGGGATCAGGACGGTGGGCTCGTTGCGCCACAGGCGCTGCATCACCGTCGTCTGTGCGGCGGTCGGCTTGGCGGGCCGCTTGCGCGTGAGCGGTTTGGGCTCGGCGGGCTTCGCCTCACCGTCCGGCTCGGTGACCGGAGTCAGGAGGTACGTGGCCGCGCCGACGCCGTCGGCTCGGCGGTTCGGACCGTCGGACTCGGTGTCCTTGGGGACCTCGAGCGCCTTGACCGTAGGTGGATCTTGCGGCTTGTCCGTGCGCCGTGCGGGGTCGGATTCCCGGTCCTTGAGCGATGCGGGATCCGCTGGGGGCGCGGGCCGCCGTGGCTCGCGCCGGCCCGGCGGGCGCCCGGCCTCGTCATGGCGAGGCTCGCCTGGCTTGGGTGCGGCTTCGTGCCGGGGGCGCAGGCTGCCTGGCTTGGGGGCGTCCCCGTCGTGCCTGGAGCGGAGGCCGCGTGGTCTGGGGGCTTCCTCCTCGTCGCGGGGGCGGACGCTGCCCGGCTTGCGGGCGTCGTCGTCACGGGGGTGCAGGCTGCCTGGTTCGAGGACGTTATCTTCATGCCGAGGGCGAAGGCTTCCCGGTTTGCGCGCCCCGTTGCCACGGCGGATCGGGGGCCGGACCTTGGTGGGCTCGTCCGCGGCATTCCGTGCGGCTTCGCCGCGCCGGGGCGGGACCGGAGGCCGGATCTTGGTGGGTTCCTCGGCGCGTACCGCGTCGGGCTCGGCGGGTGGCGCCGTGAACGGCCTACGGCGCCGCTCGGGCGTCGGCTTGCTCAGTGCGGCACGCGAGCCGGGCGGCTCCCGACGCCCCGCATCCAGCGTGCTCTGATCGGGCCGCTTCGTGTCCGGCGTGCCCCGCTCGGGCCGCTTCGTGTCCGGCGTGCCCCGCTCGGCCCGTGACTCGGGCAGGCCGCCGCCGGCGCGTGGGTTTGCCCGCTCCACGCCTGACTCGGGAAGGCCGCGCCTGCCGGCGCCACCCCTCCGCTCAGCCCGCGGCTCCGGTCGGCCGCGCCGACGAGGGGCTCCGGTGTTTTCGTGCCGTGCGGGGTCCGGATCGGCGTGCGTGGCATCGGGCTCGCCCTGAGCGGCCGGTGGCTCGGCGACGGCACGTCGACGTCGTGGCGGCTCCGGCTCGTGCCGGACCATCCGGGTGCGTTCCCCGACCTGTCCCGGTCGCCGTCGGCGCGGCTCGGCATGCCGGGACGGCTCGGCCCCGGGCGCGGGACGCCGTGGAATCGGACGCTTGGCTTGCCGGTCGGATCGGGAACGCTGAGCGCCATGGTCGTTCTGCACCCAGTGCTCCCCTCTGTGGTCTCGTCATTGGATACACGGCGAAGCCTCACCGACGGTTGCCTGCGGGTTACACGCCGTCGGTGTTCGAGTTCGTTATCGTACGGATATACCGCACGCGGGGGAACACATTGGTGCCAATGGTCGCGGTGGGAAGAAACGCTCAGTGCTCGCTGTCGTCCGTACCGGCGAACCTGATCGTGTTGGCAACCCGGTAGCTCACCGCGTTGCGGCCGGCCCGTTTGGCGGCGTAGAGAGCCTCGTCGGCCAGCCCGAGGCACAGCTCGATGTCCGTGGGGCACTCGCCGCCCGCCACGTGCATCAGCCCGGCGCTGATCGTCACACGCAGGTTCGGTGCGAGCAGCGACCATGAGTGCGCGGCCACCCGCCTGCGCACCCGCTCCACGATGCCGACAGCGGCCGCGGCCGACATGTCCGGAAGCACGAGCACGAACTCCTCGCCGCCGTAGCGCGCGCAGAATCCGGTGCTCGGCAGCTCCGCTTGCATCAAGCGGACGACCTGCCGCAATACCTGATCGCCCACCAGGTGCCCGTGTGCGTCGTTGACCGACTTGAACAGATCCAGGTCCACCAGCGCGACCGCGATGCCCGGGCTGCGCGGGTCGGCGGTGTTCTCCGCGAGCAGTTCGGCCAGCCGCTGGTCCAGGTAGCGACGGTTGTAAGCGGCGGTCAACGAGTCGCGCAGGCTGGCGTGCACTGCCGCGGCGTGTGCGCGGTGCAGCTCGGCCACCTGCATGCGGAATTGCTCGGGGATGGCCGGCGCAGACCGCTCGGCCTCCCTGGCCAGCCGGAGCGCGGCGTGCAGGTGCGAGTAGGCCCGCTTCCAGTTGCCCTGGACCGCCAGCAGCCGGGCGATGGATTCGTGCAACGAGACCAGATCGTCCGGCGACGAGCCGACGGTGTTGACGCCCAGCTGTGTCTGCGCGGCTGCCGAGGACAGACCAGAAGCGGTGGCCATGCTGCCCGCTTCAGGTCCGTACATCCGCCGCGCCGCCTTCCTGACGTTCGTAATGTTTTTCGACGGATTCGCGGGCGTGCTTGAGTCGGCTTCCCCCGCGCCAGCGAAAACATCACTCGATCGGCGGCCAACCTGTGCGAGGTCGTGAAGATGATCGGCGAACATTCACGTTCACCGAAGTCGGGTCGCCACCAGGCGTTCCACCAGCCCGTGCCGGAAGCGCTCGGCCTGCACGATCGTGTACCCGCGAGCGCGCACCAACGGCAGCTGGCGGCGCAGGAAATGCTCCCCGGCCAGGGGCACCGTGATGCGTTCGACCAGCCACTGACCTGCGCGAATGAACCGGCTGGTGGACACGACGTGATCGACGAGGATCAGCAGTCCGTCTGGTCGCAGCACCCGCGTGATCTCGTCGAGAGCCGCCTCGTTGTCCGGGATGGCGCAAAGTCCGAACGTGCACACGACGGTGTCGAAGCTGTTGTCCGCCAGCGGGAGACGTTGCGCATCCGCGCGCAGCAGCCGGATCGCGCGGTTGAGTGATGCTGCTCGTTCGGCTGCGAGGTCCAGCATCTTCGTGCTGAAGTCGACCCCGGTGAGCTGCACGTCCGGCGGGTAGTGCGGCAGGTTCAGTCCGCTGCCGACGGCCACCTCCAACACCTCGCCCCGCGCCTTCGAGCACGCCCATGGCCGGGAGTCGCCGAACAGTCGCTGGTCCCACCGCATCATCTCGGCGTCGTAGCGGTCCGACTTGCGATCCCAGTACCGGGCCCAGCGTGCGCGGTTCATCGCCTGCTCACCCGTTCTGCCAGGTCGGGAAGGTTCTGCGCGGAGGTCAGCAGGAACTCGTGGCACAGGTCGATCAGCCCGTCCCGGTCGAGATCCAGCCCGCCGTCCAGCCAGACCAGGATCATTTCGGCCACCCCGCCGGTGAACAACAGCGCGAACGCCTGCCGCACCGTCTCGCTGTCCGGCGGCATGTCGAGCAGGGTGGCGGCCTGCTCGGCGACCACGTCGGAAATGGTGCGCATGGCCCGGAAGCGCAGCCGCATGAGCGTCTCGCTGGCGTGCGCCTCGGCGAACACGAAGCGGGCCCGGCGCGGGTCCTCGGTGAACGCCGTGATGATCGTGGCCACCCCCGCGCGCGATTTCGCGGCCAGGTCGTCCGGTGCCTCGGCGACCGCGCGCAGCGTCCGCTGCAGCGCCTCGTCGACCAGCTCGGCGTGCACGGCGGCAGCGAGTTCGTCCAGGTCGGCGAAGCTTTCGTAGAAGAATCGCGGGCCCACCCGTGCCTGTTCGCACACGCCGCGCAGGGTGGTGTTCGCCCAGCCCTGAGTGCCGATGATCTCCAGCGCCGCATCCATCAGGCGGCGTCTGCGTTGCGCCCGCCGTTCCTCGGCGGTTGCGCCGCGATACATCCCCGTCGCCGCTCTGGTCACTTCGCCGAGTCTGCCACACGGGCGATATTAGGAAACGCGTGTTTACGGAAACATCGTTTTCCGCTATGGTCCTGATCACGCCTGGTGTGGGAGGGCCGATGACATCCATGCTCACGTCCACGGTGAAGTCGACGGTGGTGCGGCGGTTCCAGACGACGGTCGCCGCGGCCGCTCAGCGGGTGCCCGCTCCGGTGCGGCCGCTGGCCACGCCGCCACCCGGCAGCGGGCTGGAGCCCGTGCTCGGTGACTACGGTCCGCCGATCCTGGGACATTCGCTGACGGTGACCACCGACTTACTGGGGTTCGCCCGCGAGCGGTACCGGCGGTACGGGCCGGTGCAGTGGGCAGGCGGGTTCGGCACCCGGATGGTGATCGTGCTGGGCCCCGAATCGATCGGTCGGGTGTTGGTCAACCGGGACAAGGCGTTCGCCAACGGCCCGGGGTGGGAGTACTTCATCGGACCGTTCTTCCACCGTGGCGTCATGCTGCTGGACTTCGAGGAGCACCACCAGCACCGGCGCATCCTGCAGGAGGCCTTCACGCGCGACCGGCTGCTCGGCTACCTGGCGGCGATGAACCCGGCGATCCGCCGTGGCCTGGCGCGCTGGCGGCCGCGTGGCCGGTTCGGCGTGTACGACGCGCTCAAGCAGCTCACCCTGGACATCGCCACCGAGGTCTTCGTGGGTGATCACCTCGGTCCGGAGGCGGACCGGCTGAACGAGGCGTTCGTGGACACCGTGCGGGCCGGGCAGGCATTGGTGCGCGCCGACGTCCCCGGCGGGATCTGGCGGCGCGGACTGCGTGGTCGGCGGGAGTTGGAGCGGTACTTCGCCGAGCGCATCCCGGCCAAGCGCGCGGGCGACGGGCAGGACCTGTTCAGCGTGCTGTGCCGGGCCGAGACGGACGACGGGCAGCGGTTCACCGACGTCGACGTGGTCAACCACATGATCTTCGTGTTGATGGCGGCACACGACACCAGCACGATCACCGCCGCGATGATGGCCTACTACCTGGGCAAGTACCCCGAATGGCAGGAGCGGGCCAGGGCCGAGTCGATGGCGCTGGGCACCGACGAGATCAGCTATGCCGATCTGGACCGGCTGCCCGCGCTGGACCTGGTGATGAAGGAATCGTTGCGGATGTCCGCGCCGGTCGGTGTGCTGATGCGCCGGGCGATCCGGGACACCGAGCTGGAGGGCCGCTACATCCCGGCAGGCGCCCGCGTGGTGCTGGGCGTGTACCCGACGCAGCGGATGGAGCCGTGGTGGTCCGACCCGGACGTGTTCGACCCGGAGCGGTTCGCCGAGCACCGGCGGGAGGACAAGTCGCACCGGTTCGCGTGGATGCCGTTCGGCGGCGGCGTGCACAAGTGCATCGGCATGCACTTCGGGATCATGGAGGTCAAGGCGATCATGCACCAGATGCTGCTGCGGTTCGCCTGGTCGGTTCCCGAGGGCTACGAGCCACCGTTGACCTACGGCACCGGACCGATCCCGGCGGACGGGCTGCCGCTGCGGGTGCGGCCGATCCGAGCCACCACGTAGTCAGCGCACGGCCGCGCATCGGCGAACAGCCGCTCCGGCCATCGCTCGTCGGCGTAACTGGTGGTGCGGTACAGCTCCACCGCGTGCCGCATGACGGGTCGGAGTTCCTTGGGCAGCTGCGAGAGCGCCCATTCGGCGGCCTCGTCCTTGGCCAGCAGGCGCCCGGTGGCGACGGTTGCCCAGATGCGGGCCAGGGTGAGCAGCACGTTGCGGGTGTCGGATTCCAGCTCGTCGAGCAGCTCGGGGATGCCGCCCACACTCGCGGCGATCAGGTCACGTTGCGGGACCGCGGGCAGCACGTCGGTGGGCGGCGGGCCGAAGACGGCTCGGCCCGCACGCGCCTGAGCGATCTGCACGGCGAGGTCCGGCCACGGGTGCGGAGGCAGTGGGCCTTGCTGCTCGAGTTGCTCGCGCAGCCACTCGCCGTAGACGAAGTCCACCGTCGGCGGGTAGTGCCAACCGGCCCGGACGACGACCGCGAGGTCGACCGGGCGCAGGCCGCTGTCGAGGCCGGAGATCCGCAGCAGGCCGTCGAGCAGCTGCTGGCGTTGTGGCCGGTGCAGGCTGTGTTCGGCCAGCAGGAGCAGGTCGATGTCGCTGGCGGGACGCAGGCTCGACGCCGTGGCCGAGCCGTGCAGGTAGAGGCCGACGGCGTCGTCGCCGACGGTCGTGGTGATCAGTCGTGTGAGCGCGTCGAGCTGGTCATCCACCGGAGTGCATCATATCCGCGCCCTCGGGCACGCTCGCATCGTCCGGGTCGTCCAGCCATCCGTGCGGGAGCGTGACCTTGCCCGGGGAACCCTGGCGACCGCGCGGACCGGTCGCCGCTTCCGGGAACGGCGCGTCGTGGTCCAGCTGGGCGAGGAGCTCTTCCAGCTCCGCCAGGCTGCTGATCATCGCGAACTTGCGGCGCAGCTCGGAGCCGACCGGGAAGCCCATGAAGTACCAGGCCATGTGTTTGCGCAGGTCCCGCATGGCCTTGTCGTGGCCGTCGTGCTCGACGAGCAGCTCGGCGTGCCTGCGCAGCACCTTGGCGACCTCGCCCAGATTCGGTCCCGGCGGGATCGGGCGGCCGGCGAACGCGGCCTCCAGCTCACCGAACAGCCACGGCCTGCCGAGGCAGCCCCGGCCGACCACCACACCGTCGCATCCGGTCTGCTCGACCATGCGCAGCGCGTCGTCCGCGGTGAAGATGTCGCCGTTGCCCAGCACCGGGATGGTGGTGACCGCTTCCTTCAGCTCCGCGATGCGCGACCAGTCGGCCTGGCCGGAGTAGCGCTGGGCCGCCGTGCGCGCGTGCAGGGCGACGGCAGCAGCGCCTTCCTGCTCGGCGATCCGGCCCGCGTCCAGGAACGTGTGGTGGTCATCGTCGATGCCGACGCGGAACTTGACGGTGAACGGGGCGCCGTACGGTTCGGCCGCGGCGACGGAAGCGGCCACGATCTGGCCGAACAGTTTGCGCTTGTACGGCAACGCCGCGCCGCCGCCCTTGCGGGTCACCTTCGCCACCGGGCAGCCGAAGTTCGCGTCGATGTGGTCGGCAAGACCCTCGCCCAGCACGATCTTGACCGCTTCCGCCATGGTGGCCGGGTCGACGCCGTAGAGCTGCATCGACCGCGGGTACTCCCCCGGAGCGAAGCTCATCATGTGCAGCGTGCCGGGGTGGCGTTCCACGACCGCGCGGGCAGTGATCATCTCGCAGACGTACAGGCCCGCACCGTACTCGCGGCACAGCTGCCGGAACGCCCGGTTGGTGATGCCCGCCATCGGGGCGAGCACGACCGGCGGATCGACGGTGAACTTGCCGATCCGCAGCGGCTGGGCTGATGCAGGCACATCCTCCAGGTTAACCGGGCTGATGTGCGGGCTCGTCGCCCACTGCGACGGCGGCCACGCGGGCGCGTGCCGGCAGCGGCAGCCATGCGGGCGCGTGTCGGCGACAGGGGCGGCCTGTCGGGCACTTGTCGGCAGGGACAGCCACACGGGCCCGTGTCGGCAGGGCGGCCACGCGGGCGCGTGCCGGAAGGCGCAAGCCGGGATTCCGCGTACGGCCGACATCCATGCCGCTCGGCTGTGCCGCCACGGACGGCCGCACGGCACCGGCGGCGGTGAGCCCGAGCCGGCAGCGGGTCGCCGCGCGGCTGCCCGGGGCCGGAGGTGTCCGACCGCGACCGCGCACCGCCGCTGCCTGCGCCGTCCGCGCCAGGTTTTGCACTAGCACGAACAGGTGAATCATGGAGGCATGACGGAGCAGCGGGAAACCGAGCAACAGCGGCTGACCCGCAACGTCAACGAACTGCTGGCCGAACTGCGGGTCGCCCAGGCGGGCGTGCAGATCCTGTTCGGCTTCCTGCTCGCCGTGGTGTTCACCCCGATGTTCGCCGAGGCAGAACTCCTGGTGAAAGTGCTGCACCTGGCCGCGGTCCTGCTCGCGGTGCTCGCCACCGCGCTGCTGTCCGCCCCGGCCGCGTGGCACCGCATGCTGTTCCGCGAAGGACTGCGCCGGCAGATCCTGGCCGACGGCAACCGCGTGGTGTTGGCCGGCCTGGTCTGCCTCGCGCTCGCGGTGACCGTCACCGTGGCGTTGATCGGCTTCGTGGTGTTCGGCGTAGTGGCACTGGGTGTGCTCGCCGCGCTCACCGCGGCCTGCTTCGGCTACCTGTGGTTCGTCGCGCCGCGCAGGCTGCGCCGGATCAAGCAGGATCCTCCAGCCGGAAGCCGACCTTGAGCCCGACCTGGTAGTGGCCGACCTCGCCGTCGACGATGTGTCCGCGGATCTCGGTGACCTCGAACCAGTCGAGCCCGCGCAGTGTCTGGGAGGCGCGGCGGACCGCACCGTTGATGGCGTCGCTGACGCTCTCGGTCGAGCTGCCGACGATCTCGGTGACGCGGTACGTGCGGTTGGTCATCACGACTCCTTCACTCGACGGGACTGCCCCGATTCTTCCCCGCCGTGGCGGGCGCCGCACTCGCACCCGGGGGCACGCGGCCGCCGCCGTAGGCTGTATGCGTGACTGACAAGCCGCAGATCCCGAACGTCCTCGCCAGCCGGTACGCGTCCGCTGAGCTGGCGGAACTGTGGTCGCCGGAGCACAAGGTCCGACTCGAGCGGGAGCTGTGGCTCGCCGTGCTGCGCGCCCAGGCCGAGCTCGGCGTGTCGGTCCCCGAGCAGGTGATCGCGGACTACCAGCGGGTCCTCGATCGGGTCGACCTGGAGTCCATCGCCGCCCGTGAGCGGGTGACCAGGCACGACGTCAAGGCGCGCATCGAGGAGTTCAACGCGCTCGCCGGGCACGAGCACGTGCACAAGGGCATGACCTCGCGCGACCTCACCGAGAACGTCGAGCAACTGCAACAGCGGCGGTCGCTCGAGCTACTGCGGGACCGCACGGTTGCCGTGCTGGCGCGGTTGGCGCAGCTGGCCGCCGAGCACGCCACGCTGGTGATGGCCGGGCGCTCGCACAACGTCGCGGCGCAGGCCACCACGCTGGGCAAGCGTTTCGCGTCGGCCGCTGACGAGCTGCTGGTCGCCTTCGAACGCCTGGAAGGCCTGCTGCAGCGCTACCCGCTGCGCGGCATCAAAGGCCCGGTCGGCACCGCACAGGACATGCTCGACCTGCTCGGCTCCCAGGAAGCGGTCGAGCGACTCGAGCAGGTCGTCGCCCAGCACCTCGGGTTCGAGCGCGTGCTGACCTCGGTCGGGCAGGTCTACCCCCGCTCACTGGACTACGACGTCGTCACGACCGTGGTGCAGCTGGCCGCCGGCCCGTCCAGCCTGGCCACCACGATCCGGCTGATGGCGGGCAACGAGCTGGTCACCGAAGGCTTCCAGCCCGGACAGGTGGGCTCGAGCGCGATGCCGCACAAGATGAACACCCGCTCGTGCGAGCGCATCAACGGGCTGGCCGTCGTGTTGCGCGGCTACGCCTCCATGGCCGGAGAGCTGGCCGGCCAGCAGTGGAACGAGGGCGACGTGTCCGACTCGGTCGTCCGCCGGGTCGCGTTGCCCGACACGTTCTTCGCCGCCGACGGCCTGCTGGAGACGTTCTTGACCGTGCTGGCGGAGTTCGGTGCCTTCCCCGCGGTCGTCGAGCGGGAGCTGAACCGGTACCTGCCGTTCCTGGCCACCACCAAGGTGCTGATGGCCGCCGTGCGGGCCGGGGTCGGCCGGGAGGCCGCGCACGAGGCGATCAAGAAGCATGCGGTGGCCGCCGCGCTGGCCATGCGCGAGCAGGGCGTCGCAGAGAACGATTTGCTCGACCGGCTCGCGGCCGACGAGACGCTGCCGCTGGACCGAGCCGACCTGGAGTCCTTGCTGGCAGAGCCACTGTCATTCACCGGACTGGCTTCCGCGCAGGTGGACGCGGTCGTGCAGCGCGTGGACGAGATCGTGAAGCGGTACCCGGAAGCAGCGGGGTACACGCCTGCGCCGATTCTGTAGTGGCTTTAGAGTCCCCGCATGCCCGTCCCGGTCGTCGCTTCGCTGCACTGCTACCCGGTCAAGTCGTGCCGCGGGATCACCCTGTCCGCCGCGGAGCTGCTGCCCGCCGGCGTGCGGCACGATCGCACGTTCGCGCTGGTGGACGAGCACGGCCGGGTCTTGACCCAGCGCGAGTACCCGGCGTTGGCCGCGGTCGCGGTGAGCTTGCCGGACGAGGTGCTGGAGGTGAGCACGCCGCAGCACGGGTCGTTGAAGATCGACATCCAGCTGGACGGCAAACGTCATCCCATCGCGGTGTTCCGGTACAGCGGCGAGGGTGTGGACCAAGGTGACGACGCCGCGACGTGGTTCAGCGACTACCTGAGCACCCCGTGTCGCCTGGTGCGCGTCACGCCGGAGCACGAGCGCGTGGCCACCGGGGAGACCCCGGGGACGGCAGGGTTCGCCGACGGACAGGCGTTGGCCGTGGCCTCCACGACGTCGTTGGGCGACCTCAACGCGCGCATCGTGGCACGCGGCGGAGAACCGGTGCCGATGGACCGCTTCCGGCCGAACATCGTGGTGGATTCGTGGCCGGAGCCGTTCTGCGAGGACCGCGTGCGGAGGATGACGGTCGGCGGTGCGGAGCTCGGTTACGCCAAGCGGGACACCCGGTGTGCGATCACGCTGGTCGATCAGGCGACCGGGATTCGGCGCGGGTCCGAGCCGATCCGGACGTTGTCCAGCTACCGGCGCGATCCGGAGAACGGCCGGGTGGCCTTCGCGGTGAAGTTCAACGTCGTGCAGCCCGGAAGCATCGCGGTCGGGGATCGCGTGGACGTGCTCACCTGGGGGCCGGGGCTCACTCCGAGCTGATCGTCACCTGCTCGTCACCGGTCAAGCCCAGGCGTTGGGCGGCCGACCCGCCGTTGACCGCGATGGCCGCCAGCCCTGCCGAGTCGCTCAGCACCACCAGCTCGTCCTCGTCGACATCGGCGAACGTCCGGCCGACCACTCCGGTGAACTGCCGCTGCACGACGACCGTCATGCCCTGCGTCAGCCCGGCTTCCCGCAGGCTCGAAGCGGGCGCGGTCAACTGCACGTTGCCGAAATGGTCGATGGTGGCCACGCTCGCGACGACCTCCCCGGGGCGCACGGACGGGGCGGGCGTCGGCAGTCGATGAAGCTGTTCGATCGGGATGGACGGGCCGAACTCGGTGGGGTCGACGCCTGCGGCCAGGTGGGCGGCGGCCGGGGCGAAGACGTCCCGCCCGTGGAACGTCGCGGACACCGGATGCAGCTGGAGCTCCGGTGAAGACAGCTCGACGGCGTGCTGGGCGCCGCCCAGTGCCTCGGCCGCGGGCAGCAGAAGCCCGTTGTCCGGCCCGATGAGAACCCCGGAGGCCGCGAAGAGTGCGATGCCGCGCCGGGCAGTGCCGACGCCGGGGTCGACCACCGCGAGATGCACCGCAGGCGGCAGGTATCCGACCGACTGGGCCAGGACGAAGGCTCCGTGCCGGATGTTGCCGGGCGGTACGCCGTGCGTGATGTCGATGACGCGGCAGCGCGGGGCGATGCGGGCGATCACCCCGTGGCACACCCCGACGAAGGGGTCACGCAAGCCGTAGTCGGAGGTGAACGAGATCCACTCGTACATGGCCGCTCCGTCGTTCGTTCAACATGTGGGAAGCGTTTCCAAATCGTGGCCCGCCGCTCACGATCGTAGGCGACTTGTCACGCAAGCGAGTGAACGCCGAGGAGTCGTCGTCATGCAGATGTTGTTGTTGTTCGGATTGGCGGGACTCCTCGCCCAACTCGTCGACGGGTCGCTCGGTATGGCCTTCGGCGTCACCGCGACCACGACGTTGTTGGCGATCGGTGTCGCGCCCGCGGTGGCTTCGGCGTCCATTCACCTCGCCGAAGTGGGCACGACGCTGGTGTCCGGGTTCTCGCACTGGCGCTTCAACAACGTCGACTGGCGCACGGTGGGTTTGCTGGCGCTGCCGGGCGCCATCGGTGCTGCGCTCGGAGCCTACGCGCTGTCGTCGATCTCCACCGACTTCGCCGGGGTGTGGATCGCCGCGCTGCTGACCGTGCTCGGCCTCTACGTGCTGGTGCGGTTCGCTTTCCTGAAGCTGGGCGCGCTGGTGGCAGGCAGGCGACCTGGGGCGAAGTTCTTGGCCCCGCTGGGCCTGGTCGCCGGGTTCGTCGACGCATCCGGAGGTGGTGGTTGGGGTCCGATCGCCACGTCCACGCTGTTGTCCAGCGGCCGGCTGCACCCGCGCAAGGTGATCGGATCGGTGAGCGCGTCGGAGTTCATCGTCGCGCTGTCGGCGAGCATCAGCTTCTTCTTCGCCCTGACCGGGTCCGGCGTGAACTTCACCATCGTGCTCGGCCTGCTGATCGGTGGTGTGATCGCGGCGCCGCTGGCCGCGTGGCTGGTGCGCTTCCTGCCGCCGCGCGTGCTCGGCGCCGCCGCGGGTGGGTTGATCGTGCTGACCAACGCCGGGTCGCTGTTGGAAGCCGCCAGCGTGCCGCGCAACCTGAACATCGCCATCCACGTCGCCCTGGTCGCGTTGTGGGCCGCCGGTGTGGTGGCCGCGGTGCGTGCGACCCGCGCCGAGCGGGCCGAGCGGGCCAAGGCCGAGGAGGAGGCCGAGCCCGCGCTCGCCGGCGAGTAGCGCTCGCAGGAATGTCACGTGCCAGTAGCGCCGGGGACATCTCGAACTGGCTGACTGAATACCGTGACTTCCCGACTACTGGTATCCGTATCCGGCGCAAGCGCGGCGACCTTGCCGGTGCTGACCGAAGTCACCACCGAGTTGGATCGTCGCGCGGTGCCGGTCTCGCTGTTCCTTCGTCCCCGGGCCGTGCCTGCGTCCCGTGCGTTGGCCCGCTGGGTCAGGTCGCGCCTGGCCGACGGTGACGATGTGCTGATCCACGGCTACGGCGACCCGCCGACGCGGAGCCTGCTGGGCCGGCGGCCGGAGTTCGCCGGTCTGCCCGCTCACGAAGCAGGCCTGCGGATCAGCGCTGCGATCGCCGCCTTGGAACGGGCCGGACTGAGGGTTCCGGACATCGCGGGTTTCGCTCCGCCGGGATGGATCGCCTCGGACGGCACACTCGACGCGCTGCGGACGTGCGGGTCTGCTGTTGTGTGCAGACGGCGCGCGGATTCACGACCTGCGCACGGGCACCGTGCACAAGGCGAAGGTCCACGCACTGGGTGGTGGCGGCTCGGACCGCGCCGAAACCGTGCGGTGCTTCGCCGTGCTGCTGGCCGTCGCGCGGGCGGCCAATCGCGGTGCGATCATCCGGCTGCACATCGACGCGACCCAGGCGGGCAGGTCCGGACCACGCCAGGCGCTGCTGGACGCGGTCGACGTGGCCTTGGAAGCCGGGGCTGTTCCGCAGACGTATCGGCAGCTGGACGTGGCACGGATCGGAAGGGCCCGAGGACTGGTTCAGCCCGGGCGCGCCGAGCCCGCGGCCTGAGTCCTGGGACCGCCGGGCCCGCGGTCTGAGTCTGGGCGCGCCCGGGTCGCGGCCTGAGGTCGGCGCGGCGGGAGAACCGGCACATCGCGGGCCGCCGAGTCCACCGGGCCGCGGCCTGAGGTCGGCGCGAGCCTGCACGAAATCCCGGCACGGGCGCTGGGCAGGACGCGGCACATCCCGCACCGCTGAACTCGCGGGCGAGGTCGGCCTGAGCCGCGCAGTGCGGCGCGCCCAGGTGAGCGGCGTCCGCGGCCCGATTTTCGGCCGGAGCCTCCACAACCCCAGGTCAGACCCGCTGCGCCTCCAGGGCCTCGCCCTTGCTGAGCACCCGCACCTCGGTGCCCTCCGGTGCGAGATTGGTGAACAACCCGTAGTGCATGGCCGGGTTGACCAGCACCGCCTCGTGGATCGGCACCGCGATGCGCGGCTTGACGGCGCGCAGGAAATCCACCGCCTCGGACGCCTTCAGCCACGGCGCGGCGGTCGGCAGACCGAGGACGTCGATCCGGTGCTGCGGCACGCTGAACGAATCCCCCGGGTGGTAGAAGGCGCCGTTGTCGAACACGTACCCCACGTTGGCCACCGTCGGGATGTCCTGGTGGATCACCGCGTGCTCGCCACCGACCACGTGCACCGGCGTCTCACCCAGCTGCAGCGACTGGCCGGGGTAAGCCGTCTCGCTCTCCAAGCCGAGCTTGCTGACCAGCTCCTGCGTGCCAGGGTCGGTGATCAGCCGCGCCGACGGATTGGCCTGCAGCAGGCCCGGCAGCTTCTCCGCGTCGATGTGGTCGAAGTGCTGGTGGGTGATCATGACCGCGTCCAGCTCACGCAACTGCTCGAACCCCGAGGAAAACGCCCCTGGGTCGATCAGCACGCGCGCCGTCTCGGTCTCCACCAGAACGCAGGAGTGTCCGTAGTGAACGATGCGCATCAGGCCGTCCTCGCTGGCCGGGGACAAAGCTGGCAGGCCTCCAGGCTAACGGCGCGCACCCGCAGTGGCGAGCCCGCCAAACGCGTGGCAATGAGCGTCACCCCGGGTGCGTGGCTCCGCCGGGGTCAGCCCACCGCTTCGGCGGCGTCCACCTGCCCTTCGCCGTAGAACGAGTTGACCGCGTCGCCTCCGGTGCACCGGTCGTCCTCCGGGCACGGCAGGTCCTGCGCCTGCTTGCGCAGCAGCGCCGTCAGCTTGGCCGGCGAGGCGTCCGGGTGAACGCTGGCCAGCAGCGCGGCCACCCCCGCGACGTGCGGCGAAGCCATCGACGTACCCGCCTTGTAGCCGAACTTGCCGCCCGGCACGGTGGAGTAGACGCCCTGGTCCTGGTTGCCCGGGTCGCCGCCGGGAGCGGCCACGTCGATCTTGCCCGCGCCGTAGTTCGAGTACGACGACTTCAGGTCGGAATCACCGGTGGCCGCGACCGTCACCACGCCGGGCAGTTCGGTCGGAATGTCCAGGCAGGCGTTGGTGATCGGCCGGTCGGTGATCGGCGTCGAGTCGTTCGGGCTGGAGCTGTCCGTGGTCTTGTGTGCCAGGTCGTAGTTCGAGTTGCCCGCCGCGGCCACGCTCAGCACGCCCTGATTGCGCGCGTACTGCACCGCACGCTTCACGCCTTCCAGGATGGCGGCCTGATCCTCGTCGTCCGGGCAGGTGAACTGCCACGGGTCGACGTAGTAGCTGTTGTTGGTGACGTCGAACTTCTTGTCACCGGCGAACATGAACGCGCAGACGGTGTTCTCCGGGAAGAACAGGCCGGTGGGTTCCTCGGCGATGCGCACCGACGCGATCTTCACCCCCGGCGCCACACCGACGACACCCTTGCCGTTCTTGGCCGCCGCGATCGTGCCCGCCACGTGCGTGCCGTGCGAGCCGGTGTCCCGCCACGAGCCCTCGCGGTCGTCCAGCTTGCCGTAGGCGCACGAGGCGGACTTGCTCGCGTCGAAGTTGTCCTTCAGCTCCGCGTGCTGGTCGTCCACGCCGGTGTCCAGCACGCCGACCGTGACGTCCGGCGAACCGGTGGTGACCTCCCACGCCTCGTCCGCGCGGATTTGTTCCATGTCCCACTGCACCGTCTCGTCCTCGCTGGGCTCCTGCTGCGTGGGAGCCTGCGGGATCTGCGGGTCGTAGGCCTCCTTGGGGACATCCGAGGTGCGCGTGGCGCCGACGGCCTGCACCCCGGCGGCCCCGCGTACGGCGTCGGCGAACTTCTCGCCCTTGGCGTGCGCGACGACCACGCCGATCTTGTCGTACGCGGCGAACACCGTGCCGCCGTTGTCGACCACCGCCTTCTTCGCCGCTTCGACATCGGCCGGGTCTGTCAGCACGAAGTACGACCGCAAGCCCTCTTCCCAATCCGCGGGTGTCACCTGCGCGACCGGCGTGTGGGACACCTGGTGGGCGGCCACCGGCGCGGTCGCTGCGGTGCTGGGCAGGCTGGCGGCTGCGCTCAACGCGGCGGTCACGGCGGCGACGACGGCAACTGACCCGACGCGACGCGCGCGGCTCGAAGCTGGCATGGGTAGTCCTCCAGAAATGGTCACGGTCGGCTCACGCCGGTGCGCGGACGGTGCTCACCCTATGTCGAGCGCGGTGCCCGGGGGACCCGACTTTCGTCAGAGATCCGCTATTTCCCCACGATCGAGATCACCGCGGTTTCGTCCTCGGGTGACAAGCCCGCGAGCCGCTCACGATCCACGCCGAGCGCCCGCTCGTGCTCCAGTGCCGCGCGCGCCGCGTCGGCGAGTGATCGGTGGCGCAGCCCTGCCGCGACGGCGGGCTCGGCATCGTGGGCGAGCATGCCGTACATGTCCGCGGGCGCCCACAGCGGAAGCGAGCGCGGGCCCGACCACGGCTTGACCTCGGCCTCGTGCAGTTTCTCGACCGGGGCGGGCACGAGCTCCCCGTCGAATCCGACGGCCTCGGCGATCTCGGCGAGCACGTCGGGCAGTGGCGCGGGCGGGGTGATCGCGTCGAACACCCCGCCGATCCGCTGCTCGGCGGCGTCGACGATCCAGGCTGCGAGGTCGCGCACATCGACGTACTGCGCGGGCTGTTCCGGAACGTCCGGCACCACGACCTGGCCGCCGCGGGCGAAGCGCATCGGCCAGTATCCGAACCGGTCGGTGTGATCTCCGGGACCGCTGATCAGACCGGGCCGCACCACGAACGCGTCGGGGAAGGCGGCCAGCACCGCGTTCTCGCCGGCGACCTTGATCGCCCCGTACAGCTGGGGGTCGACCCCGCCGTCGGTGACGGTGGCGTGCTCGGCGCGGGGGGCGAGGACCGGGGCACCAGGGCGCTGCCCGCGCTGCTGGTGATCCGCGTAGACGTTGACCGAGGAGACGAACATCCAGTGCCGCGCCGACCCGCCCAGCACGCGCAGCGCGTCGGCCGTCCACGTGTGCGACAACAAGGACGTGTCGAGCACCGAGTCGTACTGCTCGCCGGACAACTGCTCGAGCGTCGACGGGTCGTCACGATCGACGCGCACCAGGCGGGCGCCCTCGGGAACCGAGCCGGACTTGCCGCGCGCGGCGCACACCACGTCGTGCCCTCGCCGGACCGCTTCGGCCGCCACGGCACGGCTCAGCAGGACCGTGCCTCCGAAGATCAGCAGTCGCATACCTCGAAGCTTGCCGCGCCCGGGGCGCCGATGGCGAGCGAACTCGCTGGCAGCAGAACCGGCTGGACACGCTCCGCAGCGGTAACACTACACTGCGATGTCTCGATGATCCGGTCACGTTGATCACGGCCGTCGGCGGACAGGGAGGCCTGCGATGAGCCCGGTGAGAAGCCTCGTGCGCAAGGGGGCGGCGCTGCTGGCCGCGCTGCTGGTCAGCTTCGCGACGGTGCTCGTGCTGACGCCGGCGGCGTCCGCAGCGTCCGGCGGATACGGCAGCTGGCCGTGCAGCAAGACATGGGCGTCGCGGGCCTGTGTCGACCTCAGCGCCAAGCGCGCATGGCTGAAGTACAAGGGCTCGAGCACGATCTACGGCCCGGTGCGCATCGCGTCCGGCAAGCCGGGCTACCGCACGCCGACCGGCACGTTCACCGTGAAGTACAAGCGGAAGAACTACTGGAGCCAGCAGTACGACGGGCCGATGCCGTACTCGGTGTTCTTCACCTGGCAGGGCCACGCGTTCCACTACGGCAGCGTGCAGTCGGGCTCGCACGGGTGCGTTCGCCTGACCAAGACCCCGGCGCGCAAGTTCTTCTTCCACCTTCAGGTCGGCGACAAGATCCAGATCGTGCCCTGAGCGCAGCGGGCAGCGGCGCGCCTCACACCAGCGGGAACCGAGCTCGAGAACGACGGCCGAGGTCGGCTACGCTCGGCTTGTCCCCTTCCCCGCCATTTTCGGGAGTTCGTGTGGCTCGGGTCGTCGTCGACGTCATCCCCAAACCGGAGATCCTCGACCCTCAGGGTCAAGCCATCGTCAAAGCGCTGCCGCGCCTCGGGTTCACCGGGGTGAAAGACGTGCGGCAAGGCAAGCACTTCGAGTTGGAAGTGGATGACGAGGTGGATGACGCCACCCTGGCGAAGATCGCCGAGAGTTTTCTGTCCAATCCCGTCATCGAGGACTACGTGGTGCGGCGGGTGGAGTCGTGAAGATCGGCGTCATCACGTTCCCCGGCACGCTGGACGACGTCGACGCAGCCCGCGCGGCCCGTGCGGTCGGCGCGGAGGCCGTGTCGCTGTGGCACGCCGACGACGACCTGCGGGGTGTGGACGCCGTGGTCGTGCCTGGCGGCTTTTCCTACGGTGACTACCTGCGCGCCGGCGCGATCGCACGCTTCGCGCCAGTCATGCAGTCCGTGGTGGACGCGGCCCGTGGCGGGATGCCGGTGCTCGGTATCTGCAACGGCTTCCAGATCCTGTGCGAAGCGGGACTGCTGCCCGGCGTGATGTTGCGCAACGTCGGCCTGCACTTCGTGTGCAAGGACCAGTGGTTGCGGGTGGAGAACACCGAGACGGCCTGGACCACGCGGTTCGACACCGGCGCCGACATCCTCATCCCGGTGAAGAACATCGACGGCCGCTACACCGCCTCCGCCGAGACGGTCCGTGAGCTGGAGGCGGAGGGTCGTGTGGTGTTCCGCTACGTCGACGGCAACCCGAACGGCTCGATCAACGACATCGCGGGCATCTGCAGCGCGAACCGCCGGGTGGTCGGCCTGATGCCGCACCCGGAGCACGCCATCGACGCACTCACCGGCCCGTCCGACGACGGCCTCGGCGTCTTCTACTCGGTGCTGGACGCGACTCGCTCCCTGGTGACGGCATGACCGAGATCGACACCGTCGAGAAGGCGGCCACCGACCCGGAACGCCCGCAGCCGTACGCCGAACTCGGGCTGAAGGACGACGAGTACGCCCACATCCGCGAGATCCTCGGCCGCAGGCCGACCGAGGCCGAGCTGGCCATGTACTCGGTGATGTGGAGCGAGCACTGCAGTTACAAGTCGTCGAAGGTGCACTGGAAGCACTGGAAGGCGAACACCACCCCGGAGATGCAGGCCAAGATGCTGGCGGGCGTCGGGGAGAACGCGGGCGTGGTGGACATCGGCGACGGCTGGGCGGTCTCGTTCAAGGTCGAGTCGCACAACCACCCGTCGTACGTCGAGCCGTATCAGGGCGCGGCCACCGGCGTCGGTGGCATCGTGCGCGACATCATCGCCATGGGCGCGCGGCCGCTGGCGGTGATGGACCCGCTGCGGTTCGGCGCGGCCGACCACCCGGACACCAAGCGCGTGCTGCCCGGTGTGGTCGCGGGCATCGGTGGCTACGGCAACTGCCTCGGCCTGCCCAACATCGGCGGTGAGGTCGTCTTCGACCCGTCGTACCAGGGCAACCCGCTGGTCAACGCCATGTGCATCGGTGCGATGCGCACCGAGGACCTGCACGTGGCGAAGGCCTCCGGCGTGGGCAACAAGGTCATCCTGTTCGGCGCCCGCACCGGCCTGGACGGTATCGGCGGCGTGTCCGTGCTGGCGTCGGAGACCTTCTCCGACGACGAGGACGCGGCGAGCCGCAAGAAGTTGCCGTCGGTGCAGGTCGGCGACCCGTTCACGGAGAAGGTGCTGATCGAGTGCTGCATGGAGCTGTTCGCCCAGCGGCTGGTGGTCGGCATCCAGGACCTCGGCGGCGCCGGGCTGTCGTGCGCCACGTCGGAGCTGGCCTCCGCCGGTGACGGCGGCATGCACGTCGAGCTGGACAAGGTGCCGCTGCGCGCCGGCGGGATGACGCCTGCCGAGATCCTCTCGTCGGAGTCGCAGGAGCGCATGTGCGCGGTCGTCCGGCCTGAGGACGTCGAGGCCTTCATGGCGGTCTGCAAGAAGTGGGACGTGCTGGCCACCGAGATCGGCGAGGTCACCGACACCGGCAGGCTGGTCATCACCTGGCACGGCGAGACCGTCGTGGACGTCCCGCCGCGGACCGTGGCGCACGAGGGCCCGGAGTACCACCGGCCGATCGCGCGCCCCGCGGACCAGGACGAGCTGCAGGCGGACGACCCGGCGAACCTGCCACGGCCGTCGACGCCGGAAGAGCTGCGCGAGACGCTGCTGCAACTCATCTCGTCGCCGAACCTGGCGTCGAAGGAATGGGTGACGTCGCAGTACGACCGCTACGTGCGGGGCAACACCGTGCTGGCGCAGCCGTCGGACGGCGGCATGATCCGCATTGACGAGGAGACCGGGCGCGGCGTGGCGGCGTCCACCGACTGCAACGGCCGGTACGTGAAGCTCGACCCGTACGTCGGCACGCAGCTGGCGCTGGCCGAGGCCTATCGGAACGTGGCCACCACGGGCGCGACCCCGCTGGCGGTGACCAACTGCCTGAACTTCGGTTCGCCGGAGGACCCGGGCGTGATGTGGCAGTTCGAGCAGGCGGTCAAGGGCCTCGCCGAAGGCTGCCGGGAGCTGGGCATCCCGGTGACCGGAGGCAACGTCAGCTTCTACAACCAGACCGGCTCGACCGCGATCCTGCCGACCCCGGTCGTCGGCGTGCTCGGCGTGATCGACGACGTCCGCCGCCGTATCCCGACCGGTATCGGCGCGGAGGCGGGCGAGACCCTGATCCTGCTCGGTGAGACTCGTGACGAGTTCGGCGGCTCGGAGTGGGCGCACGTCGTGCACGGGCACCTCGGCGGCAGGCCGCCGCAGGTCGACCTGGCCAGGGAGAAGCTGCTGGCGGAGATCCTGGTCGCGGGTTCGCGCGACGGGTTGCTGTCCGCCGCCCACGACCTGTCCGAGGGCGGGCTGGCCCAGGCGCTGGTGGAGACCGTGCTGATCGGGCAGACCGGCGCGCGCATCATCCTGGACGAGGACCAGGACCCGTTCGTCCAGCTGTTCTCCGAGTCGGCTGGCCGGGTACTGGTCGCGGTGCCGCGCACCGAGGAGCTGCGGTTCACCGAGATGTGTACCGCGCGCGGGCTGCCGTGGCGGCGTACCGGTGTGGTGGACCCGGAGTCGGGCGAGCTGGAGATCCAGGACGTGGCGACCTTCCCGCTGGAAGAGCTGCGGCAAGCCTGGGAAGGCACGCTGCCCGCGCTGTTCGACTGACGCGAAGGCACAACGAAACTCGGCGGCCCGGCCGCGGGGCTCAGCCTCGTGGCCGGGTGTCGTGTGGCGGCTTGCAGGCGCTCCAGCTCCAGGGCCAGCATCGAGCGGTCATGTGTCGGAATCGTGTTCACCTCTGAGGCCCAGCCTCTCGTTACGCCCTCTGGCGTGACGTACCAGCGATGCCGTGTCCTCCAGCAGCACAGCCAGTTCTGCGGCGCGGTCGGCCGTCAGACTCCCCACGTCACGGGCCACGCTGTCCAACGCCCACTGCAGCTGACGGAGCACGACGGCCAGCACCACGTCTTCGTCGCTCACGGAGCATGCTCCTGGTGAACGCCAGTGCCCGGCCACAATCCGCATCTGGCACACACATACTGCGGATGCCAGTACTCGTACGCATGACGAGTCCGCATCCACTCTTCGCGGCTCGACGGCCAGTCCTCACGAACCTTCGACGTTTTCTCGGCTGAGCCGCGCAATCGTTCTGTCGTCATCCCGCGGAAGTCCTTCTTCAAGCATCTTGTCTAGCTTACCTAGATAACGCTACCTACCTAGCTTGGCTAGTCAAGCTGCATTAGTCAGCCGAGGGAAAGCAGGAAGTCGCCTAGACTTCGCCACGTGGACGCACTCGACCCGGATGACCCCCGACCGCCTTACCTGCAAGTAGCGAACGCACTACGCGCGGCGATCCTGACACGCAAACTAGAACCGGGTGAGAAGCTTCCTTCAGGCCCTCAGCTAGCCAAGCGCTACGGAGTCGCCCGCATGACGATCCAGCAAGCGATCCGAGTCCTCCGCGACGAAGGTTTGGTCATCTCGCGGCAGGGAAGCGGCGTGTTCGTACGAGCGCGAACGGAGCGGCCTGTCGGCCTGCGCCCTCATCTTGAACGAGCGTTCACGGAGCCACACGTCTCAATCGATTTCGTGGGCTTTTCCGGAGAGACACTACACGGAGCGATCGCCGAACCTCTGGACAAAATCCGCGCTGGGGCCCTCATGCCCGAATCGATAACTCTGCGCATCCTGGTCCCCGACCCGGCTCGCCCCTGGAGTCTGCCATCACGTGTCGAGGACATGGCCGATAGCCCTGCTTTCCGTACGCGCGCTCGAAGGATCATGGAGCGCCACACTGAAGCCGTTGTCGACGCGGTCGATGAGCTCGGCAAGCTTGGCCTCGTCAAAGAAGCGCACGCCGAGGTCCGGGTCTGTCCGACCGTGCCACTCTTCAAGCTTTACTTGATCAACGACACGGAGGTGT
This sequence comes from Thermocrispum municipale DSM 44069, assembly GCF_000427825.1. Lineage (GTDB taxonomy): Bacteria > Actinomycetota > Actinomycetes > Mycobacteriales > Pseudonocardiaceae > Thermocrispum > Thermocrispum municipale. Next base: position 591,292 of record NZ_KE386593.1, read on the forward strand.
TCTTCGGCTTCTATCCCGTGCGCGAACATACGGTCGAACTGGCTGGTGAACCTACTCCCATGTGGGACTTGATGGGCAAAGACGCCCTGCTGTCGCACCTCGCCATCCACCCCGATGACGACGACGTCGGGTCACAGTTCGTCAAGCAGTCGCGCACCTGGTTCGACAGTATGTGGAACACCGTTGCACGGGGGCTGTCCGAATGACCGCCGCGGCTCGACTGATCAGGTCGGCCAACTGCGTTCTGCTCGACTTCGACGGTCCGGTGTGCTCGGTTTTCAGCAGCATACCGGCTCCCGATGTCGCACGCCGACTGCGTGCCGAGCTGACCGGCCCGCTGCCGCCCGCCGTGACGGAGGCGTCTGATCCGTTCGTCGTCCTTCGATACGCGGCCACCCAGGGGCGAGCCGACGACATCGACGCCTTGCTCACCTCGCTTGAGGTGCGATCGGTACAGGCGGCCAAACCGACCGACGGCATTGCTCATCTGCTTTCCGCACTCGCGACCGTGGGTGTCCCCGTCTGCCTCGTGACGAACAATTCCACGGCAGCGGCTCGGACCTTTCTGGACAAGCACGATCTCGGTCGTCATGTCGACACTGTGGTCGGGCGGGTGCCCGGCCGGCCCGATCTGCTGAAGCCGCATCCACACCTGGTGCGTACCGCGATGGCACGCCACGGAATGTGGCCCGGACAATGCGTGCTGGTGGGCGACTCCGTCAGCGACGTCCAGGCCGCTCGAAACGCCGGAACACGGGTGATCGCCTACATCAACAAACCACACAAACGCACTCGGCTACATGCCGCAGGCCCGGACGCGACCGTGGCGTCCATCGCCGATCTGACCCGAAGTCTGTCCACTCTGACCTAGGTTCCAGCGCGGCCCGCGCGCGGCAACGTCCTGCCCGGCGAAGCCGGCCGAGCATGCGGCGACTCAAATACCCAGCACCGCTCGGGCGATCAGGAAGTAGATGATCAGGCCGGTGGCGTCCACCAGCGTGGTCACCAGCGGCGCGGACACCACCGCGGGGTCGATCCCGACCCGCTTGGCCAGCAGCGGCATGGTCCCGCCGATCATCGCTGCCCACACGCAGATCACGATGAGGGACAGTGCCACCGCCGTGGCGATGGATGTGTTCGCGACCAGGGACGCGAAGATGAACGCGACGGTGGCGAGCGCGATGCCGACCAGCAGTCCGACGCGCGACTCCCGCAGCGCCACGCGGAGGACGTCTCTGCCGCGTAGTTCACCGACGGCCAGCGCGCGCACGGCCGCGGTCGCTGCTTGCGCACCGCTGTTGCCGCCGGTGCCGACCAGCAGCGGGATGAACGCCGCCAGCTGCACGACCTTGGACAACGTCGACTCGAACGCCTCGAGCACACCGACGGTCAGCGTCGCGGCCACGATCAGCAACAGCAGCCAGACCACGCGCGAGCGGGCGAGCGCGAGCACGCTGACCGCCATGTAGTGGCCGGCCCATGGCTCCGCACCCGACTGACGGGCGACGTCCTCGGTGTCCGCCGCTTCGATTACGTCGAACGCGTCGTCGATGGTCAGCACACCGACCACCCGGTCCTCGCTGTCCACCACGGTCAGCGCGAGGACGTTCAGGTCCTGCAGCAAGCGGGCGGCTTCCTCGGCGTCGTCGGTGGTGTGCGCGCCGGGCTGGTCTTCGTGGGCCAGCTCACGGACCGTCTGGTTCGGATCGGCCAGCACCAGCTCCCGCAGCGTCACGTAGCCCAGGTAGCGCCTGCTGTTGTTCACGACCGGCAGGGTGTAGATCGTTTCGGCGTCCGGCCCGCGGCGACGGACGAGTTCGAGGGCTTGCCGCACGGTGAGCTCCTCGCGCAGGACCAGCGCCTCGGGGCTCATGATCCGGCCGACCGTGCCGTCCTCGTAGCCCAGCAGCGCAGCGGTCATCTCCCGCTCGCGGGGCGACAGGCCGGCCAGCACGCGCCGGGTGAACTTGGCGGGCGCTTCACCGAGCAGGATCGCCCGGTCGTCCGGGTCCATCGCCTCGACGAGTTCGCGGAAGGCCTTGTCCCGCAGCCCTTCGAGGATCTTCTGCTGGTCGACCGGATCCAGCTCCTCGAACACCGCGAGCGCCTTGTTCTTGTCCAGCAAGCGGAACAGCAGCACCGCTTGGATCGCGTCCCGCCGCGCCAGCTCGTCGGCGACGACGTGCGGCGGATGCTCTTCCAGCCACCGCTGCATGCCCGCCACGTCGTTGTCGCCCACCAGCTGCTGCAGCTCGTCCACGCCCATGGAACCTCCGGTACCTCGCCGTGACGACCTTACGGCGGTGTTCCCCATCCTGCGCCGCAGCCGACCCGCACTCGACGAGGGAATGCCCGCACGACCGGTTGGCCGTGCGGGCATCACGTGCGCTGGTGTTCGTCAGTAGAAGTGGAACCCGTCCACGCACCACGTGCCCTTGCTGAGGTCCCACGAGTCTTCGGGCAGATCGAACGTCACCGAGACGAACCCCTTGGCGTTCGGCTCGTCGGACCTCGATCCGATGAGATCGGTCGACGCTTTCATGCCGGAATCGGCGGTCGTCTCCCCCATGACGATCTTGGGCTGCCATTTCATGATGGTCTCGACCAACCTGTTGTCCCCGTCGCAGAACAGCGCGCGGGTGCCCGCCGCGACCCCATTGTTGATCTTGTCGACGAGCTGCTTCGCCAGCTTCCTGCCCGCTTCGAGCGCGTCGGCCTCGGTGGGCATGCCGGATATCTCGGGGGTGGACGGACGCTCGGCTTTCACATCGGACTCCTGCGCCGGAACGATCGTCATCCCGCCCCAGCACCATTCCCCGTCCAGCTTGGCCAGCCTGGCGTAGGCGCTGAACGGGGCGCCGGACATGGTCAGGGTCATGTCGAACTTGGCCTCGTCCTCGTTGACCTGACGGATCTCGCCGACCAGGTCCACCGAGTCCGCATCGGTTTCGCCGACCACGCCCTTGAGCTTCTCCTTGGCGTCCGGGCACATCAGGTTTTCCAGCGCGCCGACGTCGCCTTCCTTCAAGGCCATGATGATGCGGTCGGCCACGATCTCCGGGCTGGAGGCGTCCTCGCTCGGTTCCTCCGGCGGGGCTGCCCTGGTACGGGTAGCCCTGCCCCTGGTGATACGGGTCGTACGGATTCGTCATCGTTCCAATCGGTTCAGGGCTTCGTCACGAGAAGTAGAAGATGCCGACACACCATCTCGAGTCGTCCTGCCGCGCCGCCACCAGGCCTGTCGCGGAAGAGTTGGTCGACGTCGAGCCGGTCACCCGCATCGTCACGTAGGTCGGGCTGCCCGTCGCCTCGCCGAGAATCATGCGCGGGTTCTTGGACAGCGTGCTGTCGACGAGGCTGCCGAGCGGCTCCGAACAGAGCAGCGCCTTGGCGCCACCGGCGTCCTTGCTGTTGATCTTGTTGACGAAGTCGTTGATGACTTGCTTGGCCGCTTCCGGCGGCACGTTCGACTGTCCCGGATCGGGGAGGGAGGAGATGTCGGGCGGGTTCGGCCCGTTCGGTGGCGGGACGTCGATGTCGCCGCCGCCACCACCGCCTGTGCCCATGCTGACCCCTTGCCAGCACCAGCCGTCGTCCTTCTTGAGCATCGTGCCGGTGGCGGTCATCGTGGTGCCGCGGGCGGTGATGGAAACCTGCGCGCTGGCTTGGTTGTCCATCTGCTGGACGTCGCCCGCCAGCTTGGCGGAGTCGACCTGCGGAACCATGTTGATCGCGCTGGTGACGGTGGGTTCGGCGGTCGCACACTTGAGTGCGTTGAGGCCTTCGGCGTTCTTGTTGTTCAGTTCCGCGACGATCTTGTCCGCCAACGCCTGCGGGCTCGACTTCGGGTCGTCGCCGCCACCGCCGCCGCTGTCGGACTTCTCGTCGTCGGAGAGGAAGAACCCGGGGGCGACGAATCCGGTGATGCCGAGCGTGCCCAGCACCAGGACGACGACCGCGACGATGGCGACGATCATTCCGGTGTTGGACTTCTTCGGCGGCTGAGGCGGATAACCGCCGCCGGTCGGATATCCACCCGTGGGCGGGTAATCACCACCGGCAGGAAAGCCGCCGGTGTTCGGATAGCCGCCACCAGCTGGGAAGCCGCCGGTGGACGGGTACTGCTGCTGGTCGTAATAGCCGCCCTGCTGCTGGTATCCCTGCCCTCCCGGGTAGGGATTCTGCTGATAACCCTGGTTGTAGGGGTCGTGCGGATTCGTCATGGCGTTCCGATCGGTTCGAGAAGTGGCGGAGTGACGTCTCCGTCGACGCCCTTTCCCGAAATCGTCGTGCCAGGGCAGGACGAATCGGAGCCGTGGGGCCGCCGGCCTCGGCCGGCTCTCGGCGAAAGGGAATCGGACATCGGGCCTCCCCGCGCTGCTTGCGAGCTCCGACGCCGCGAGTGACGTGACGGTTCCCCGTGCCGTCCGGTGCTCGACAGAATCTTGCCTGGTGACGCCCGGTGACGTGCAGTGGGTACGAAAAGGTACGACAAGCGTCGGCCCGCCGGACGTTTTTGCCGCCCGGCGGGCCGAGGGGGTGGTCGGAAAAGTCAGCCGTTGTTGGCCAGCACCCGCAGTCGTTCGATCGAACCGTTCCACCGGTTCTGGTCGATCGGGCTCGAGGTGTACTGCCAGAACGACCACACGCTCCAGCCGGACGGCAACGTGCCGACCGAGTCGTTGTACCGCGCGACCCACAGCGGCACCGTGTTCTGCAGGCCGTGGCCGCTACCCACGCACTGGTTCCACCAGCTGGTCGAGGTGTAGATCACCGGCCAGCGACCGGTCCGCGCGTGGTAGGTGTCGTGGAAATCTTTGATCCACGCCTGCATCTGCGACTTGGTCAAGCCGTAACAGGTCGGGCCGTACGGGTTGTATTCCATGTCCAACGCCGCCGGAAGCGTTTGATTGTCCGCCGACCATGCGCCACCATTGTCCGCCAGGAAGTTCGCCTGCGCCTTTCCGCTGGAACGGTCCGGCAATGCGAAGTGATAAGCGCCGCGGATGAATCCCTTGTTGAACGAGCCGACGTACTGCTGCGCGAAGTACGGGTTCTTGTAGCCGGTGCCCTCGGTGGCCTTGACGTACGCGAACCGCTTGCCCTGGTTCCACCAGTAGTTCCAGTCCACGTTTCCTTGGTGGCCGCTGACGTCGATGCCCGCGACGGTCGCGGCCGCGGAGACGTCGGACGGCGCCGCCTGCGCTGTGCTCTGCCCGCCCTCGTGCTTGCGGATCTGCGAGCCCATCGGGTGGTCGTATTCGGCCACGTAACGGTCGATGTCGGACGGCGTCGCCTCCGCTGCGGTCGCCGGGCCGCTGAATGTCAACGCGCTCGCCACGCATGCCGCGGCGACGGCGGCGGCACGCAGCCGCCGCGATGAGATTGTCCTCATGGGAGTGTCCTCCGTGCCCTCGTCTTGTGGCGGTTTGCAGGGTCCGCCGGGGAAGATTCTCGACGATAATCACGCGCTTGTCACGAGATCACGCAAATTTCTACAGTCCGATGTCCAAGTGGCAAAAAAATCATGAGGAAATCCGATTTCGTACACTCGGACGGAGTAGTTTTGCGTGCGCTGCGTGATGGCCGGAAGTGATTCACCCGCGAGCGAGTTTGCGCAGCTTGTCCATCGAGCCGTAGAAGTAGTTCTGATCGCCGGGCAGCGACCCGGAGTCGGAGAACTGCCAGATGGTGTGCCTGCTCCAGCCCTTGGGCAGCGCGCCGATGTAGGAGTTGTAGCGCGCTATCCACAATGGACTCTTGCGGAACGCGCCGGAGTTGCCGGTGCACAGCTTCCACCAGCTGGTCGAGGTGTAGATGACCGGCAGGCGGCCGGTGAGGTCGGCATACGTGCGCACGAATGCGTTGATCCAGGAGCGCATTTGCCGCTTGCTCAACCCGTAGCACTTGTCCTTGCCGTACGGGTTGTATTCCATGTCCAGCGCGCCGGGCAGGGTGCGGCCGTCATTGCGCCAATTGCCGCCGTGTCGCACGAAGTACTTGGCTTGGGTACCGCCGCCGCTCACGTCCGGGCGAGCGAAGTGGTAGGCGCCGCGGATCAGGCCCACCCTGGCGGCACCGTTGTATTGCTGCGCGAAATGCTTGTTGCGGTATCCGGTGCCCTCGGTGGCCTTGATGTAGCTGAATTTCGCCCGCTTCTTCTTCACCAGATACCAGTTGACCTCGCCCTGCCAGCGGCTGACGTCGTTGCCGAGTGGGCGGTGGCGTTTCGGCGGACTGCCGCGCAGCCTGCCTTCGTGCTTGGCGATCTGGGAACCCGCGTGGTGCTCGTCGGCGTGCGCGTACGGATCCGACGGCTGCGCGGCGGACAACGTATCGGTGGCGGTCGACGGGTGTGCGTGGGCGATCGGGGTGAGCACGGTGGCGGCCAGCGAGGCGCTCGCCGCCGCCGCAACCGCACGTCGGATGGAAAGCGGCACGGGCCCTCCCTGGTCGTAGCGATCGGTGGTGAACATTTCTCACGATGACCGGGGTGATCGATTTCAGCGACTCGAGTGGTCACCTGATGGGCTGACGGTCGGTGTCGCCAGGCATGCTTGAGCCATGGCAGTGACGTCGGATCCAGTGCGGTTGCGGCAGGCCATGCAGGCCGTGGTGGAGTGGCTGGACGGCGAGCCGGACGCCGCCGAGCCGTCCCGTGCTCAGCTGGCCGAAGCCGTGCGGTTGAGCTTGCACGCGTTGGCGGCGGACGCGCCGGGGCGGACGGTCGAGGTGCGGGTCCCGCCGTTCGCCGCGGTGCAGTGCATCGAGGGGCCCCGGCACACCAGGGGGACGCCGCCGAACGTGGTGGAGATGCAGCCGCGGACGTGGCTCGAGTTGGCGCTGGGCAGGCGCGACTGGCAGAGCGCAGTCGACAGTGGCGCGGTCAGCGCGTCGGGCACACGCGCCGATCTGAGTGGCTTGTTGCCGCTCGTGCGCCTGTGACAAGAAAGCGGCCGGTCGCACCATGCGGTGCCACCGGCCGCCGAGCGTCTGGTCGCAAGCTGACTACGGCTTACGGCCGACGGCCCCCGCGATGCAGTGCTGGGTGCCGATCAGCGGCTTGACCCGCGGCCCGTCCGGCCACCAGTCCACGCAGCGCACCCAGCCCGGCTCGACCAGCTCCAAGCCCTCGGTCAGCTGCTCGAGTTCGCGCATCGGACGGAACGCGCCGGCGCCCAGCGGGCTGTTCACCATGACCTGCTCGATCCGCCGCGCGGTCTCGGAGTGCTCGTTCTCCGGGTCGAGGAAGTGTGTGATGCCGACGTAGGAGCCCGACGGCAGTGCGTCGATGTACTCCTTCATGATCCCGGCAGGCACGTCGATGTCGGCGTTGATGTGGTGCATCGTGCCGAAGTGCAGCAGCGCCAGCGGCTTGGAGAAGTCGATGTGCTTGCGCACGACCTCGTTCTGCAGCACTTCCTGGGGCTTGAAGATGTCCGCGCCGACCAGGTGGGTGAGGTCGTTGTCTTCCAGCATGGCCCTGCCGTGCGCGAGCACCACCGGGTCGTTGTCGATGTAGACCACGGTGGCGTGCGGGTTGATCCGCTGCACCACCTCGTGCACGTTCTCCGCCGCGGGCAGGCCGGAGCCGCAGTCGAGGAACTGGTCGATGCCGGTCTGCTCGGCCAGGAAGCGGCAGGCCCGGATGAGGAACCCACGGTTCTCGAACGCCACGTGCGCCGCTTCCGGGGCGACCTGCAGGATCTTCTCCTTCAGCGCGCGGTCCACCGCGTAGTTGTCCTTGCCGTTCAAGAAGGCGTTGTAGACCCTGGCGATGCTGGGCTTGGTCGGGTCGACGCCCACGGGGACTTGGGCCGGTTGCAGGGAATCGGTCATCGCTTTACCTCACGAGCGGGATTCGAAGGTCGACCGACGGCAGCGGGCGGCCGCCGGCGGTGCGCTTTGTGCGGTCGCTACTGAGCCGCGGTCGCCCGCCTTGCTTGCCGTCATGCTCACGGTGGTGCTGCGGTCCGACCACTGGGTCGGACGGGTGACAGCGGACATCACGGCCTCACGGGATCAGTAGTGTGGGTCACACGAAGCGTATCGGTCATGCTCACCGGGTGATTAGCGGCTTTCCCTTGACCGATTTGCCCGCTGAGGTACGCTCGGTTATCGGTCAACCGCATGCTGCGACGGAAGGATGGCCATGCCACCGCAGCCCGCACGTGAGACCGAGTCGGCTCAAGGCGGGCCGACGGTCCGACGCATGGTGCTCGGTGCTCAGTTGCGCCGACTGCGCGAAGCCGCCGGGATCACCAGGGCGCAAGCGGGCTACGCCATCCGCGGTTCCGAGTCCAAGATGAGCAGGCTCGAGCTGGGCCGCGTCGGCTTCAAGAAGCGGGACGTCGCGGACCTGCTGACCATGTACGGCGTTCACGACGAGCGGGAACGCGCCCAGCTGCTGGCGATGGCCGAAGAGGCCAACAAGCCCGGCTGGTGGTACCGCTACAACGACCTGTTGCCGTCGTGGTTCACCGACTACGTCGGCCTGGAGGAATCCGCCTCCCGTATTCAGACGCTCGAGCTGCAGTTCGTGCCGGGCCTGTTGNAGACCGAGGAGTACGCGCGTGAGGTGGCCAGCCACGGCCGCAAGGAGTGGGTGACCGAGGAGGTCGAGCGCCGCATCGCGTTGCGCATGCAGCGGCAGCGCATTCTCACCAGGCCGAATCCGCCCAAGCTGTGGGCGTTCCTCGACGAGTCGGTGCTGCACCGGCCGATCGGCGGGCCTGCGGTGATGAAGAGGCAGCTGGAGGCGCTGCTCGAGTGGACGAGGATGCCGCACGTCACGCTGCAGGTGCTGCCGTACGAGCGTGGTGGTCACGCCGCCGAGGGTGCGTTTGCGCTGCTCCGGTTCGCCGAGGCGGAGTTGCCGGACGTCGTGTACATCGAGCACCTCAACGGCGCGCTGTATCTGGACAAGCCGGAGGAGCGCGAGCCGTACAGCCGGGCGATTGACCGGTTGGCGGTGGACTCCGAGACGCCTGCGCAGAGCCGCGCGATGATCGAGAAGGCGCTCGCCGCGCTGTAACCTGCGCGTTCTTCGCGATGTCCCGGGTGCGGGCCGCGCTGCAGTGGACGAATCCTTGACGCCCGCAGTCCGCGCTGTCTCTCCAACAACGGTGCTGCGTCGAGATCGCCGCCAGATCGCCCGCAGGCTGCCTTCGCAGCGTCGAACAGGGTTCTGCTGGCCGGTCTCGGGACTGCGCGCGATACAGGGGCGCTCAGCCGCTCCGCTCGTCCCGCGAGCCCGGTGAAGGATTGTCGACGGCAGCCGGCGCGCGAGCAACGCGGGATCGGTGCTGACCCGCCGCGGCGCACGCCGAGCGGCCGCGTTCCCGGGGGGTCACGCTCGCGCTCGTCGACCACGCTGAGCGCCGTGAGTGGGTCAGTGGTCCGGCGGGTGCGGAGAGCTGGTCAACGGTCCGGCGGGTGCGGAGAGTGGATCAGTGGTCCGGCGGCGGGTCCGCCGGGTTGGGGACCGCCGCCGCCATGCCGTACTTCGCGCGCCGGACGTGGTCGACTCGCTGGCGCTTCCACACCAAGTAGACGAGCCAGACGAGTACCGGGATCAGTGCGGCGCCGACCCACCACAGCGGTTCGTCGCTGTCGGAGAGCACCATGAGCGTCGGCACGACGAACGCCAGCATCATCACCCCGGACAAGGCCCTGACGGCGACGATGTTGGTCGCCGCGACCGCCGGGTCGTCGCTCAGCATGGCGTCGCGGAACAGGGCCGTCGGATTGCGCACCGCGTTGACCGGCCACACCACGAACACACTGATCACGAGGGCCGCGATCAGCGAGAACGCGAACCCGCCGAGCAAGGACATGAAGATCGTCTCGGCCAGCGATCCGTCGATGACGTTGATGGCGCCGCTCTCGCCGGAGAACCAGTAGTGCCGCAGGTAGGCGTCCGGGCGCTGGTGCGCCAGGACGCGATCGTGCAGCACCGGGATCCGAGTGAGGATGACGTGCACGATCGTCAACGGCGGGACGGTCACCGCGGGCACGAGTACCCCGCGAAGCAAGGTGGCGAGCATGTATCCGGCCCGCTCGTCCGGACGCCAGGTCGTCTGCAGCGCGGCCCACGCGGTGACCGGAACCCCGGGGAAGATGAACAGGAACCCGATCAGTCCCAACTCTCCGGCCGGGTCCGCGGCGAGGATCCGGAACGCCGGCACGGCGATCAGCACGCTGAGGGCGAAAACCACCCAGGTCGACGGTGACATCAGCCGACGCCAGAACCCGTCGGACACGCGCGTCACCGGTACCAGGCCGCGATCACGCTCCGGTTTGCCCGCGACCGCCTGTACGGCGGATGCCGCACTGCGACCGACGTCCTGCAGGCCTGCTCGTACGCGACGTCTGGCGAGGACCACGATCAGGCCGACGGCGGCCAGCACGACTCCGATCGCAGCCGTCGACGCAGCGAGATACGCGAAGTCGATGGCGAACGGGATCCCGTTGAGTACCCGGGGCAGTGCGCTCCCGGCGATGCCCGCGTCGTCAGCCATCAGGGACACCATGAGGAAGGAGGCCACGCCCCCGACGGCGGTGACGGCGGCCAGTACGTAGCCGCGGCGCCCGCCTCGATCTCCGGAGCGCAGCCAATGGCGCGCGCGCTTCACGACGGTGACGAGCAGCAGCACGAGCAGGATCAGCGTCAGCGCGAATGCCACCGGTGACCTGCGCGGGAATGCCGTACCGAACAGGGGTGCCAGCACAGCCGCGATCACCAGGCCGCACGTCAGCGCCGTGTAGTGACGCGATCCGGCCTGCTTGTTCGCCGACTGCGACCCGTCCGGGGTCGCCGTATCCATTGGTGCACCCCTTCGTGACGGCGACCGGCCCACGGACCGTCCGTGCACACCTTTACGCAGCCGCGCGGGGCGACGCTATCACCGACGCGCAGGGGTCACCGGTTGTGCGACCGGGGGAGCCTGTGTCCCGCATCGGTGGTCTGCGGGCTGAGGCGCTGGTGGAACCGGGGTGCGACGAAATGGGGTCAGGTTCGTCACCGGGCGCCGCGCCGACCGGTCGGAAAGCCCACGAAGCAGCCCGATTTGTCCTGTTCGCACACGGTCGTACTCGTTGGTCCGATCAGCCCAACGACCGCTCGAGGTCCTCTGGTCAACCGTTTATCGAAAAGTGGCCAAAGCCGGACGCATAACGTCTGTTGCGCTCCGCGGTGATCATGTTACTGTGCGCTCGCACGCTCAGATGCACGTGCATCTGCAGGCCGCGAATGAAAAGTCGGGAAGGTAGGGATCATGGCGAACATGGTCTACAACGGCATGCCGGCCACTGAGCTCGACGTGCAGTGGCGCAAGAGCAGCCGGAGTGGCGCGCTCGGCAACTGTGTCGAGGTGGCGCGTCTGGCCGACGGCGCGATCGCCGTCCGCAACTCTCGCTTTCCGGAGGGTCCCGCGCTGATCTACACCCCGGCTGAGATCGCTGCGTTCGTCGAAGGCGCCAAGGATGGCGAGTTCGATGACTTCGCGCGCTGACGAACCCATCTACTCCCGGCAGCTGCGCCTGCTGGTCGAGCGCGGCTTTCGGTTCGTGCATCCCACCGACGCCTCCGGTGAGCTGGCCGCGGTGGTGGGGGTCCGCATCCACCACGACGTGATCGACGTGGTGAAGCTGCGCAGCGAGACCGACGTGAGCGCGATGCGGATGCCCGCGGACGAACCCGATGTGATGGCGCCGCGCCGGGTGCTGTGGCAGTCCTCCGGCGCCGTGACCCGCGTGCTCGACGAGGTCCTCTCGCTCCCGGACAACACCGGTGAGCAGGCCGAAGCCGCTCGTGGATGCTGGCTTCCGGTCGACCACCGGACGTCCAAGTGGGTGCCGGCCAGCGCGTGATATGCACGACTGACGCCGCTCGAAGCGCTCCTGCGCGGACGGAACGCCCGTACACTGGCCTGGACCGGTTGCCTCCGTTCGCGCAGGAGCAGTGAGAGTGTCCACCACAGACGCCCAGCTTCCGGAGCAGGAGCCGCGTGAGGAATGCGGCGTGTTCGGGGTTTGGGCGCGAGGTGAAGAAGTCGCCAAGCTCGCCTACTACGGCCTCTACGCCTTGCAGCACCGCGGCCAGGAAGCCGCTGGTATCGCGGTGTCCGACGGCTCGCAGATCGTCGTCTTCAAAGACCTCGGGCTGGTGTCCCAGGTCTTCGACGAGCAGGTGCTCTCGTCGTTGGAGGGTCATATCGCCGTCGGCCATTGCCGCTACTCCACCACCGGGGGCGGCCGCTGGGAGAACGCCCAGCCGTCGTTCCAGACCACCGAGGCGGGCAGCAGCATCGCCCTCGGCCACAACGGCAACCTGGTCAACACCGCCGAGCTGGCCGACCGCGTCCGCCGGCTCGGCCTCGATTCCCGCACCGCAGCCACCACCGACTCCGACGTCCTGACCACGTTGCTGGCCGCCGAGGCCACCGACAAGGGGGTCGAAGCCGCTGCACTGGACCTGCTTCCGAAGGTGCGCGGCGCGTTCTGCCTGGTTTTCTCGGACGAATCGACGCTGTACGCCGCGCGTGACCCGTACGGCATCCGGCCGCTGGTGCTCGGCCGCCTCGAGCGCGGATGGGTCGTCGCGTCGGAGACCGCGGCGCTGGACATCGTGGGCGCCTCGTTCGTCCGCGAGGTCGAGCCCGGTGAGCTGCTGGCCATCGACTCCGACGGCCTGCGTTCCAGCCGGTTCGCCAACCCGAATCCCAAAGGCTGCCTGTTCGAGTACGTCTATCTGGCACGCCCGGACACCACCATCGCGGGCCGCGGCGTGCACGCCACCCGGGTGGAGATCGGCCGCAAGCTCGCGGTCGAAGCGCCCGCCGAGGCGGATCTGGTCATCCCGGTCCCGGAGTCCGGCACCCCGGCGGCCATCGGCTACGCGCAGGCCAGCGGCATTCCTTATGGCCAAGGCCTGGTGAAGAACGGCTACGTGGGCCGCACGTTCATCCAACCGTCGCAGACCATTCGCCAGCTGGGCATCAGGCTCAAGCTCAACCCGCTGCGGGACGTCATCCGAGGCAAACGGCTGGTCGTGGTGGACGACTCCATCGTGCGCGGCAACACCCAGCGCGCGCTGGTCCGGATGCTGCGCGAGGCGGGCGCCGTCGAGGTGCACGTCCGGATCGCCGCGCCGCCGGTGCGCTGGCCTTGTTTCTACGGCATCGACTTCGCCTCCCGGGCCGAGCTGATCGCCAACGGCACGGACCTGGAGGGCATTCGGCGTTCGATCGGCGCGGACACGCTGGGCTATGTGTCCCTGGAGGGCCTGGTGGCCGCCAGTGAGCAGCCACGCAGCAGGCTGTGCGCCGCATGCTTCGACGGTGAGTACCCGATCCCGCTGCCCGACGAGGCCAAGATCGGCAAGCACCTGCTGGAGGACATCCAGAAGGGCGTGGAAGGGGCGAACGGCATCTCGTCCCCGGTGGTTGCGAACGGATACGGTGCCGAGGACGCGTTGCAGCGTCCCTGACACCCAGATGATGTCCCGAGACGGAAGGCAATCGGTGAGTACACCGACCGACACCCCACGATCCAGCTACGCGGCCGCAGGCGTCGACATCGCCGCGGGGGAAGAAGCCGTTGAACGCATCAAGCCGTACGCGCAAGCGGCGCAGCGGCCCGAGGTACTCGGTGGTATCGGCGGCTTCGCCGGGTTGTTCCAGCTGAAACTGGACCGGTGGACCGAGCCGGTGCTGGCCTCCTCCACCGACGGCGTGGGCACCAAGATCGCGGTCGCGCAGGCGATGGACGTGCACGACACGGTCGGCATCGACCTGGTCGCGATGGTGGTCGACGACCTGGTCGTGTGTGGCGCCGAGCCGTTGTTCCTGCAGGACTACATCGCGATCGGCAAAGTCGTGCCGGAGAAGGTCGCGGCGCTGGTGAAAGGCATCGCGGAAGGCTGTCGGCAGTCCGGAGCCGCGCTGCTCGGTGGCGAGACGGCCGAGCATCCGGGCGTGATGGAGCCGCACGCCTATGACCTGTCCGCGACCGGTGTCGGCGTCGTGGAGGCGGCCGACGTGCTGGGGCCGGAGCGGGTGCGGCCGGGCGACGTGGTGATCGGCATGGGCTCCAGCGGCCTGCACTCCAACGGCTACTCGCTGGCCCGCAAAGTGCTGCTGGACGACGCCCGCATGCCGCTGAGCGGTCATGTCGAGGAGTTCGGCCGGACGCTGGGTGAAGAACTGCTCGAGCCGACCAGGATCTACGCCAAGGACTGCCTGGCGCTGGTCGCCGAGGCGCAGATCCGGACGTTCGCGCACGTCACCGGAGGCGGGCTGGTGGCCAACCTGGAGCGGGTCATGCCGCGCGGGCTCACCGCGGTGTTGGAGCGCGCCACCTGGACCCCGCAGCCGGTGTTCAAGATGATCGCGCAGCGCGGCAAGGTCGAGACCGCCGAGATGGAGAAGACGTTCAACATGGGCGTCGGCATGGTCGCGGTGGTGGACCCGGACGACGCGGAGCGGGCCCTTGCCGTACTGACTGCCCGCCATGTGCCCGCCTGGATCCTCGGGCAGGTGCACCCCGCGGAGGACCCGGACGGGCCCCGCGCGGAGCTGCGCGGAGCCCATCCGCGCTACTGATCGACGTTCTTCCGCAGCAGAGCAGACGTGGGACGGGCCGTCGCGCGCCGACCAGGCGCACGACGGCCCATCCACGGGCCCCGTTTCAACCCACGGTCGTCATCCGCGGTGATGCCTGCGCGCGCGCCCTTCGCGTGCGACGAAGGGCGCCATCTCGCGACCGGCTACCCGACACGCTCTGGTAGCCGGTCCACGAGTGGCGCACGCTGTTGCACCACTTCCCGTCAGCGGCGGTACTCGTCCTCGTAGTCGTAGTCGTAGTCGTAGTCGTACTCCGACTCACGACCGCTGTCGGTGTCCTTGGATGACGATTTCCCGGAAAGCTCCCGCTTAAGGGCCTCCAGGTCCGTGGGGGGAGTGCTGTACTTGAGCTTCCGGGCCACCTTTGTCTGCTTGGCCTTGGCACGGCCGCGCCCCATGGCTCGACCCCCTCACACAGGGGCGGGGCGGCCGGGGGAGTCGGCGGCCCCGCATCGTCTCAACATTTTCCTACCCCCACCGTACCGTGTCCCACCTGTCGGATGCGACGCGGCTCGGCGGGTAAATCGTCACATGTGACGAAATGACTGTCCGCGGCGCCAGGCATCGCCGCGTTCCGGTGGGTCCATGACACGATGAACACGTGCTCCGCCCTTATGCCGCGTACCTGCGAGTCTATGAGCCCCTGGAGGCCTTCGGCGACCCTACCGACCCCCAACTGCTCGCGGCGGTGCGGTCGTCCCGGCTGACCAGGTCCTCCGCCGGCGACCGCGAGCGCGCGCTGTGGTTCGCGTCACAGATGAGTGCGCCGCCGAAATTGCTGCCCGGCAGCGAGCGCGCCAAGAAGTTCTCGGACGTGCTGGTGCTGTCGCCGGACGACGTGCCTGCCGGTCGCGGAGTGCAGGTGGGCCCCGGTCCGTTGGTGTGTCCGCTGGAGCTGCGGGCCAGGTCCGCCGCCGCGCTGGTCACGTTCCTGTCCGAGGCGCACCCGGTGGTCCGCACGCATGTGCTGCAGGCGAGCGGATTCGACATGGAGACCGCTCGTGCCCGGGCCACCTCGGTGCTTCGGGAGGTCCGTCAGACCGCGCTGCACGTGCTGTCGGCGACCTGGAGCATTCCGCTGCCCTGGTTCACCATGGTCGACCCGACGCACCGCAAGCTGGTGCTCGGCGAAGGGCAGCACGACCCGAAGCGGGAGGTTTCCTGGCGGGTGGCCATGGCCGACGCGCGCAAGCGGGTCGCCGAGGCGCGGGAGCTCGCCGAATCGGTGATCGGTGACGACGGCCCCACCCGGGTGTTGATCGACACCGACCGGTGGCTGGCGAACTTCCACCCGAACTCGGCGGTGGAGCTGGACTACGGCGGGCTGGTGCAGCTGATCCCGGACGAGGAACTCGCCGCGGACACCACGGCGGAGAAGGTGCACGCCGTGCTGGCCGCGCTGCACGACGGCGACGTCGAGAAGCTGGCCGAGCTGTTCGCGGGGCTGCAGGACTACTGGGGTGAGCTGGCGGCGCGGGAGCGGTTCAACTAGTCGCGCTCGGGGGTGAGCCGGCCGAGGGGAACTGGTCGCGCACGCGAGTCGGGTGTGCCGCCCGCCCGAGGAGAACTGGTCGCACGAGGCTCGGGTGAACCGTCCGCGTCCGAGGTGTTCGGCCGGCCCGCACACCGGGGTGAGCCGTCCGCGCCGGAGGAGCTAGTCGCGCTCGCGCTGCTCGGCCAGCAGCTGGTCCACCGAGGCGGTGCCCTGCGCGTAGCGAGCCGCGATCTCGGCGTTGATCGAGTCGACCACCTTCTGCACCTCGCGGCGGAACTGCGAGACGGTGGCCTCCTGCTCGGTGTAGCGGCGCAGGTTCTCGTCGAGCTCTTCATCGCTCAACGCGCCGACGTCGGTCAGGCCCGCGTCGGAGACCAATGCGTCGATCTGCCGCCTGCTGCGCTCGGTCGTCCTGGACGGCTCGAGCGGCTGGCACCGGCCCCGCTGGCCGACCGAGTCGTCGGCCAAGATGTTCTTGAGCTGGTCGATGAGGCTGCTCTCGTCGCCGGTGCGGCGCCGCCGCTGCTCGGCCTTGACGATGTCGATCCGTGCGTGCAGCAAGCGCCGAAGGTAGGACAGATCGGTCTCCTCCTGCGCCGCTTCGTCCCTGCGCTGCCGCAGATCGGCCAGCGGCAGCCGGTCCAGGTCGGTGGCGAAGTCCGGGCCGAGCACCCGGTCGATCCGCCGCCTCCCTCCGATACGCACTTCGATCACGGCGCCATCTTGCTCCAGTGGTTGCCTCGGTGCCAAGGCGGATGGTCCGGTGTCACGCGGATGGCCGCAGGATCACCTACTTTTGAACCGTTCGAGTGTCTCCCGGCCCGCGCCGACGTGCTCGGGCGGCTCGGAATCCGGGTCGATGGCGGCCTGCACCACGCGGTCCTCGACGCCGGTGAGCAACTCGGCTTCGGTCGGCACCGACCGTTTGACCAGCGCCAACGCGATCGGACCGAGTTCGTGGTGCTGGATCACCGTGCCGACCCGGCCCACCGTGCGGCCACCGAGTTCGACCGGGTCGCCGGTCTCCGGCAGGACCTCAGGGGAGCCGTCCAGGTGCAGCAGCACCATCCGGCGCGGCGGCCTGCCGACGTTGAAGACCTTCGACACGGTCTCCTGGCCGCGATAGCAGCCCTTGGCCACGTGGGCCGCCGAACCGATCCAGTTGACCTCGTGCGGGATCGCCCGCTCGTCGGTGTCCACCCTCACCCGCGGGCGCAGCGACTCCACGCGGAGCGCGTCGAACGCCCAGCTGCCCGCGGGACGCGCGCCCGCGTCGGCCAGCCGCTGGAACCAGTCGGCGACCTCGGCGCGGGGCACCAGCAGGTCGTACGAGCCCTTCCCCGGCCACGGCATGCGCCGGACCACGACATCACCCGACAGCGTCGAGGCGTACGGATCGCTTCCGGCTGCCAGGCCGGCAGAAGCGAGGACCTCACCGGCGTCCGGGCCCAGAACGCTCAGCACGGCCCGTTCGGCGGTCTCGTCGGTGACCGTGACCGCTGACCAGAACCGCATCGCGTCGAGGTACTCCAGCAGCGATTGCGGGCCACCCTTGGGCAATGCGCTGGTCACCTGCACACCGGGGTCGGCGTCCAGCCACACCGTCGGCTCTTCGGCCTCCGGGTAGGCCAGCGTCATGTGCGCCTCGATGCGTCCGTGCGCGTCCAGGATCAACGCCTCGGTCCCGCTGCCCACCGGCAACTCGCTCACGTGCTGGGAAATCACCAGGTGCAGCCAGGACAGCCGGTCGGCGCCACGGACGGCCAGCACCTGCCGGTGCGAGCGGTCCACCACCGCCGCACCGCGGGCCGCCGCGCGCTGTTCGGCGAACGGATCGCCGAAGTGCCACGGCACGCCGGCTTCCGGGTGGTCGTCCGGGGGTGCCACGGCGCGCGGCCGGGCAAGGTTCGGGGAGTTCACAAGCCTCCTAGTGCCGGATACCTCTACCCTGACGATTATGCGCTCGCTGGTATTCCTCGATGGCCGCACCGCAGATCCGGACGCCCCGCAGATCAGGGTGGACGACCAAGTCGTGCAGCGCGGCGACGGCGTGTTCGAGACGATCCTGGTGCGTCACGGCAAGGCCAGGGAGCTCGGGCCGCACCTGAAGCGGCTGGCCCGCTCCGCCGAGATGCTGGACCTGCCGGAGCCGGACCTGGCGGCGTGGGAGCGAGTCAGCCAGGCGGTCATCGACAACTACCGCGGCGGTCCCGAGATGGCGCTCAAGCTCGTCTACACCCGCGGCGTGGACGGCGTGCCCACCGGCTTCGGGCTCGGCTCGCCGATCGAGGAGAAGGTCGTGCGGCAGCGCGCGGAAGGCGTTGCCGTGGCGACGCTGGAGCGCGGGCTGGATCCGTCGCTGACGGAGACCGCGCCGTGGTTGCTGATCGGCGCCAAGACGCTGTCATACGGCGTGAACATGGCCGCGGTGCGGGAAGCGCAGCGCAGGGGCGCGGACGACGCGGTGTTCGTCTTCGGCGAGCAGATTCTGGAGGGCCCCACGTCGTCGGTCGTCATCGCCAAGGACCGCACGCTGTACACGCCGCCGCCGTCCATGGGCATCCTGCCTGGGACGACGCAAGCCGCCGTGTTCCGCGCCGCGGAGCGCGCCGGCTGGGGCACGAAGGTCGAGCAGTTGCGGGTGGCCGACCTGCTGGCCGCCGATGCGGTGTTCCTGACCTCGTCGGTGCGGCTGATCACGCGGGTGCACACCCTCAACGGGCAGCAGCTGCCGGACGCGGCCGAGCTGCACCGCGAACTGAACGCGCTGTACGAGGCGGAGTACGCCTAGCCGACGACGCGCTCCAGACGTGCGGACGTGTGCGGCTGGAGCGACTGGCCCGCCATGGCGCGCTCCTCGACGTAGCCGAGGTCGCCGTCGCCGATGATCCCGTAGAGCCGCTTGGCAGCGGTGACTTCTTTCGCGGAGACCGTCCGGACCACCGCGTCCGTGCCCATCTCCCAGGACGTCTGGGTGCGCGGCTTGCCGTAGAACACCTCGAGGATCCCCGTGTTGTGCGCCAGCAGCAGCTCGAACGACCCGTCGGGCTGCGGCCGCCACCAGCCGGTCTCCCGCGCTGCCATGCGCAGCACGTTGCCCTCGGCGTCGAGCAGCCAGGAGCGCGCCTCGTGGTAGAGGAACGGCCGTCCGTCGTGGGCGATGGTGACCTGCTGGGCGAACGTGCGCGGGCCCTCCATGGTCGGGTAGTCGACCTGGCCCTCGCCACGCCAGACACCGATCAACGGCAGCAGCGGCAGGCACGCGTCGTGCAGGTTCGGGCCCTCCCGCAGGTTGGCCGTGTCGCCGTCGATCGGCAGGCCGTCCAGCTGCGGGATGTTGCGCCACCGGGTGAGCTTGGCTCGTTCGGCGGCAGCCTCGATCGCTTCGTTGCCGTCGGTCATCGGTTGCGGATCAGCCGTTGTAGAGCCGGTACACGACGTAGCCGGCGAACCACGTGACGGCCACGATGGCCAGGATCAGCAGTGAGGTGAACAGGATCTCCACGGACTCGATCCTAGGTGAGGGATCCACCCGGCGCGCCGACGGCCGTCCCGAGTTTGTCCGATCCCACATCCGACCGTGGGATCAGACGCGCACGCGGGCCGTCGCCGCCGCGACGTCGGCCTGGGCCCGCCTGCGGTCCACCTTGGTCGGTTCGCCGTCCGCGACGACCTGCTCACCGGCGACCCACACCTCCCGGACGGGCCGCGATCCTGCCGCCCACACCAGGTTGGCCACCAGCTGCTCGTCGGGCACGTCGATGCCCGCGGCGAACGCCGGGTCGTCCGGGTTGACGTGCACCAGGTCGGCCCAGCGGCCGGTCTCGACCACGCCGATGTCGTCCCGGCCGAGCGCGGCCGCGCCACCCCGGGTGGCCAGCAGAAGCGCGGCTTCGGCAGGCAGCGACGTGGAGTCCTCGGTGGCGAGCCGGGACAGGAACGCGGCCAACTGCATCTCGTGCCACAGGTCGAGGTCGTCGTTCGACGCCGGGCCGTCGGTGCCCAGGCTGACGCGAACGCCCGCCTTGCGCATGTCGGCCAGCCGGGCGATGCCGGAAGCGAGTTTGGCGTTGGAGCCGGGACAGTGCGCGACGCCGGTGCCTTTCGTGGCGAACAACGCGATGTCGTCATCGTCGAGGTGGACGCAGTGCGCGGCCAGCGTCCGGCCGTCGAGCAAGCCGATCTTGTCCAGCAGGCGGGGCACCGAACCGTGCTGGGCGCGCTGCTCGGTGTCCTCGTTGCGGGCTTCGGCCACGTGGATCTGCACCAGGGCGTCACGCTGTCGCGCCGAGTCGTTGACCTGGCGTAGTGCCTCTTCCGGCAGCAGGTAGGCCGAGTGCGCACCGTAGCTCAGCTCGATGCGGTCGCCAGGGCCGAAACGCAGGCCGTCGGTGTCGATCCACTTGTCGACCTTGTCCACCACCGGGCGCCAGTCCAGCCCGGGCAGGTCGATGATCGACACCCCGAGCACGGTGCGGCCGCCGGTGGCCAGCACGGCCTCGGCGATCTGCTCGGCGTGGAAGTACATCTCGGCGCTGGTCGTCACGCCGTGCCGGAGCATCTCCACCGAGCCGAGGACCATGCCCGCACGCACGTCGGCCGGGGACATCTTCGCCTCGGCCGGGAAGATCACCTCGTGCAGCCAGCGCAGCAGCGGCAGGTCGCCGCCCATGCCGCGCAGCACGGTCATCGGGCTGTGCGCGTGCGCGTTGATCAGGCCGGGCAGCAGGATGCCGGACAGCCGGGTGACCGGCACGTCGGAGTCGATCTGCGGCGCCGCGGAAGCCGGACCGGAGTAGCCGATGCGGCCTTCTGCGGTGATATCGACGACGGCGTCCCGCACCACCGAGCACTCTGGGTCGCAGGGCAGGAGCACGGGAGCGGTGAGACGACGAG
This sequence comes from Thermocrispum municipale DSM 44069, assembly GCF_000427825.1. GTDB lineage: Bacteria > Actinomycetota > Actinomycetes > Mycobacteriales > Pseudonocardiaceae > Thermocrispum > Thermocrispum municipale. Next base: position 612,307 of record NZ_KE386593.1, read on the forward strand.
CAACCATGCACGCGATCCTAGGCTGCCCGCGTAGCGGGGTGGTCGGCGCGCGGTGCTGTCCGGGTGTGCGGTGGGATGGCCAGCGCGGTGCTGTCCGGGTGCGCGGTGGGATGGCCAGCGCGGTGCTGTCCGGGTGCGCGGTGGAGTGGTCGGCGCGAGGCGTTGGCGAGGATGTCGGGGTGGTCGGCGCGACGTGCTGCCGGCGTGTCCGGCGATTCAGGTCGAAGCCGCGTGCTCGGTGCGCCGCCGGACCGTGTCCCCGGTCAGTCGCCGGCAGGCCCGTCGGCGACCTTCTCGAAGATGAGGTCGCGGCACTCCCGGCCTTCCCGTTGCGCCCGCGCCTCGAACTTGGTCACCGGCCGCCACTCCGGACGCGGCGCCCACCCGGTCTCCGGGTACCGGTTCCGCAGCAGCGGCTCGTCGGAGCAGACCTGCAGCATCTGTTCCGCGTAGTGCTCCCAGTCGGTGGCCATGTGCAGCGTGCCGCCGGGCTCCAGCCGCTCGGCCACCAGCCGGACGAACGGTGGCTGGATGAGCCGCCGCTTGTGGTGCCGCTTCTTCGGCCACGGGTCCGGGAAGAAGATCCGCACCCCGTGCAGCGAATTCGGCGCGACGTGATTGGTCAGCAGCACGACCGCGTCGCCGTGCAGCAGCCGCAAGTTCGTCAGCTCCAACCGGTCGGCGCGCAGCATGAGCTGGCCGAGGCCGGCCTCGTACACCTCGACGGCGACATAGTTCAGTTCCGGTGCGGCGTGCGCCAGCTGCGAGGTCGTCTCCCCCATGCCGGAGCCGATCTCGAGCATGACCGGGGCTTGCCTGCCGAACCAGTCGGCGAAGTCGATCGGGCCCTCGGGCAGCTCGGCGATCTTGCGGCCGTAGGCCGGCCACCGCTGTTGCCAGGCACGCTGCTGGCCGACCGTCATCCGGCCGCCGCGCTGCACATAGCTCACCACGCTGCGCATGCGGGGTTGCTGCTCACTACGCACGGATCGACCCTACTGAGCGTCCGAACACGCGCCCGAGGGGAGTGTGGTCAGCGCAGCGCTTCGATGTTGCCCAGCTGGGCTCGCAGGCCGGCCAGGCCGTCGACCGCGATCGGCTCCGGGGTCGGGCCGGTGTGCGCGGGCAAGATGTCGATCCAGCCGTTGTGCCGGTCGGTCAGCAACAGGGTCGTCGGCACGCGGTACCCGGACGGGCCGTGCTCGGACGGGACGAACTCCCAGTACCCGGACTCACCGTCGGCCGCCCACGGCACGAACTCCCAGCCGGTGCGCGGCTCGAGCAGCTGCGCCACCCGGTCCTCGATGCGGAAGGCGGTGACGCGGGAGTCGATCTCGCCGCGGTGCAGCGCGCGCAGCCACCACGGGGCGGGCACGCTCGACGCGTTGCCCGTGGCCAGGCACGCCTGCCGGTAGAGGGCAAGGACCTGGGACTGCGGTGCGCGGTGCAGGAACGCGCGACGGATACCGGCGGGGGTCGTCGCACTGGCCGCGCTACGGGGTACTTCGACTGCCTGTAGCCACTGCAGCGCCGCGGTGGGCTCCACGTGCAATCGGGGATCGGGGAAGGCTTTGCTGTCAGTGTCGGCAGCAGGCAAGTGGTACACCTCCAGCGGGCTCACAAACACGCCCGTAGGTCCATTTGACCTGGTCAGGGGCGTATTAGCCGCAGTTCGTGAGGGGTATCACAGGCGCTTTACGCAGTCTTAACACCGCGGTCGCTTCGCGTGCACCCCTACTGCTGTCGTGCTTACCCGTTAAGCCGTTACCGACACACATGGCATGCTGCTTCCTTGGCACCGCCAGCCATGGTCCGAACGGATGGGGGACACCACAGGTGATGGAGCAGGGCACCCTCGCAGGGCCGCTGTCGACGTCGGTGGCGAACCTGTGCCGGCGACTGCAACCTCAGGTCGGCCCGCGGATGGCCGCAGGTTTCGCCGAGGTGTTGCGCAGGCTGGGGGCTCCGCTGCAGGTCGCGGTCGCCGGACGCATCAAGTCCGGCAAGTCGACGCTGGTCAATGCGTTGATCGGGCGCCGGGTCGCGCCGACAGACGTCGGTGAGTGCACGCGCTTGGTGACACGATTCCAGTACGGCACGGTCGACCGCATCGAGGTCGTGATGCGCGACGGGAACAAGGAAGTGCTCCCGTTCGCCCCCGACGGCATGATCCCGTCGACCCTGGGCATCGACATCGGCAAGGTCTCGCACATCGAGGCCTACCTGACCAACGCGGTGCTGCAGGACATGACGGTCATCGACACCCCCGGCCTCGGCTCGCTCGACGCCGCGTCGGTGCGCAGGACCGAGAACTTGCTGGGCAACACCGGCAAGCACCGCAAGCCGGACGACGACGATGACGAGCTGGACGGCGCGGAGCTGGACGACGTGTCCAAGCACGCGGTCGCGGGCGCGGAAGCGGTGCTGTACGTGGTGACGCAGAGCGTGCGCGCCGACGATCAGCAGGCGTTGGCCGCGTTCACGGCGGCGACTGCCTCCCGGGACGCCGGACCGGTCAACGCCATCGCCGTGCTGAACAAGGCCGACACGATCCCCGCGGAGTCCGTCCAAGGCGCCGACGGGGACGTGTGGAAGGCGGCGTCGATCCTGGCCGAGCGGCAGGCCGCCACGCTCAAGCCCAAGGTGGCGGACGTCCTGCCGGTGATCGGGCTGCTCGCGGAGTCGGCGGAGACCGGTGCGTTCACCTCCGCGGACGCCGAGGGCCTGCGGCAGCTGTCCGAACTCGAGGACGACGTGCTGGAGACCATGCTGCTGTCCGCGGACGTCTTCACGTCGTGGGAGTGCGACGTTCCCGCGAGCACGCGCATGCGTCTGCTGGAACGGCTGGACCTGTTCGGGATCCGCGCCGGGGTGCAGGCGATCCGCTCGGATCCGTCGATCACCGCGGGTGGGTTGCGCCGCACGATCCTGGACGCGTCCGGCCTCGAAGCGGTCCGGGCCCGGCTGAACACGGTGTTCGCCGCGCGGGCCGACGGCATCAAGGCGGCCGCCGCGCTGGCGTCGATCGCCGCGCTGGCGCACGCCGCCGAAGATCCGGCCGAGCGGAACAGGGTGCGGGACGCGATCGAGGTGTTGCTGGCCAAGCCCGAGGCCCACCAGCTGCGCGTGCTCGAAGCATTGACGCTGATCACCAGCGGAGCCGTCGACCTGCCACCGGATCTGACCGAAGAAGTGCTGCGGGTCGGCAGCAACGCGGACGTCCGGGTGCAGCTCGACATGCCGGATGCCGACCGTGCCGCGCTCGCCGAGCGTGCGCTGGAGCGCGCCGGCTGGTGGCGGTCGTTCGCTTCGTTCGGGGCCACCCCGGCGCAGAGCCGGGTGGCCCATGTGGTGCATCGGGCGTATTTCCTGATCTGGCAGCAGCTGCGCGAGGGGAAGTGAGGACAAGCAGTGGCCTGGTTCGGTAGGAAGAGCGACTCCACCAAGCACGACGTCGACAGCAACGGTGAGGCCGAGGTGGACGAGCATGCCGCGCGGGTGGCCGAGCCCGGCGTGGCGCACGACGTCGCAGCGGATGACAGCCCGACCGGCCAGATCGCCGCGCAAGTGATCGCCGACAACGACATCAAGCCGGCCGACGACGAGCTCACCCGGCTGCGTGCGGAGCGGGCCACGCTCATCAAGCTCTGCCTGTACGCGCTGGACCGGGCGCGCAGCGGCGGCGTCGTCGAGCGCCTGGAAGAGGGGTTGGCCGGCGTCGGCGTGCAGGCCCTGCGGCCGGACGGCGAGAAGTTCGACCCGTCGCTGCACGAGGCGGGAGGCACGGTGGCGACCACCGATCCGGAGCTGGACGGCACGGTCGCCGAGACCGAGCTGGTGGGCTTCCGCGACGGCGACGAGCTGCTGCGTGCCCCGATCGTCACGGTGTACTCCTGCAAGTCGGGGGACGCTGGATGACGGTTCCGAATTTCTTCGCCGCCAAGGTCGCCGACGCGCTGCCGGATGTGCTGCGCAAGACCACCGACAGCCTGCTCGGCACGCTCAAGGAGGTCGACCCCGAAGCGGCGGGCTGGGTCACCGACGCGCGGCGCAGGCAGGAGACCAAGCCGTCGGTCGTGGTGGTCGGGGAGACCAAGCGCGGCAAGAGTTCGCTGATCAACGCGCTGCTCGCGTCGCCGGGGCTGTCTCCGGTGGATGCGGACGTGGCGACCGCGACGTACCTGGTGTTCGACCACGCCGAGCAGTGGCGGGCCCAGGCCTGCTACCCGGGGCGGCAGCCGGTGCCGTTCGAGGTTTCCGAGCTGCCGATGTGGACCTCGGCCGCGCACGAGCTGCCCGCGGGCCAGGTGCCGCCGCGGTACGTCGAGGTCGCCGGGCCGTGCCCGTTGCTGGAGCGCATCTGTGTGGTGGACACCCCGGGCGTCGGCGGGCTGGATTCGCAGCACGGGGAGTTGGCGTTGGAGGCGGCTGCCTCGGCCACCGCGTTGTTGTTCGTCGTGGACGCGTCTGCGCCGCTGACCTCCAGCGAGCTGCACTTCCTCGACAAGATGAGTGACAGCGTGGAGACCGTGTTGTTCGCGCTGTCGAAGGTGGACGTCTTCCGTGGGTGGGAGCAGATCCGGGACGCCAACCGGGAACTGCTGGCCGAACACGCGCCGCGTTTCGCCGACGCCGAATTCCACCCGGTGTCGGCCCGCTTGTTCGAGATGGCGAGCAAGGCGCCCAACGAGCAGGCCGCGGCGATGCTGCGGGAGAAGTCCGGGGTCATCGCACTGCAGACGGTGATCCAGCAGCAGCTGATCGGCAAGGCCGAGCTGCTCAGCGGTGCGAACACCATGCGCACCCTGATCACCGCGTTCGACGAGCAGGAAGCCAAGCTGCAGGCCGAGCGCCGGACGCTGAACTCGTCCGAGTCCGAGGCCGACGCGCTGCGCGCCCGCCGCGACGAGCTGAACGCCGAACGCAAGTCGTCCACCCGCGGGTGGGTGTTGAAGCTGCGCAGCGAGGTGCAGCACGCCCGGGTCGACCTCAACCACGAGGTCGCGCGGCAGATGCGGGACGTGCAGACGTGGTTCCGTCACCAGATCGACGCCGCCGACAAGGACCAGCTGGAACAGCTGCCCGCCGAGGTCGACTCGGCGCTGCAGGTGGTGTCGTCCCGGTTGACCGCGTTGCTGTCGCAGCGGCTGAACGAAGTGGCGGACAACGCGCTCGCCGAGTTGTTCAACCCGGAGGAGCTGCAGCAGTTCCGGGCGCAGCTCGCGCGCACCGGTCAGCCGCACGTCATCATCCGGCCGCCGGATCGCAAGCCGTCCACCGCCGAGGACAAGCTGATGATCGGCATGGGCGCTTACATGGGTATCGGCGCCAGCAGCATGGGGTTGACGTTGGCCACCGGCGGGGCGATGACGCTGGCCACCGCGGGCCTGGTCGCCGCGCCCGTGTTGGCCGTCGGGCTCGGCGCCGGGTGGTGGATCGGCCGCACGCGCAAGCACGCGGCGAACAAGCAACACGTCAAGACGTGGCTCACCGACGCCATCGCCGACGCTCGTTCCACGATGGATCAGCTGGTGCAGGAGCAGCTGATCGAGGCCGAGCACCAGCTGCACATGGCGTTGGAGGAGGCGCTGACCAAACGGGTCGAGGCCATCGAGACCGAGCTGCAGAAGGTCGACGAAACGTTGAAAATGACCGCGGTGGAGAAGTCCAAGAAGCTGGGCGCGGTCGGTAAGAAATTGGCCACGGTGGACCAGGCACGCGCGCAGGCCGAGGAGATGTTGACGAAGGTGCGGGCCCGCCTGGGTGGCGGAAGCCGGTTGTGACCGGGAACCGAACCGGCCTAACGTGAGTCACATCTGGCGTTGACACCGAGCGGGCGGACTGTGCCGGTACCAAAGGGGATGGAGAGCTATGTACGTCGATGAGACTGGCGGCAGCGAACCGACCGTGACCAGCAACGAGGAGCTTTCGGTCACCGTCGACGGCACGGAGTACTCCACCGAGATGAACGTCGACCTCGACCAGGACGGGGTCACCGACGCCTCGGTCGTCAACAACGCCGACGGCACCAAGAGCATCTACGCCGACACCGACGGGGACAAGGTCGCCGACGAGTACGCGGAGATCAGCGAGACCGGTGAGATCGTCGCCGAGGCGAGGTTCGACCAGGCGAGCGGCGAATGGGTGGCGGTCGACCCGTCCCTGCCGCCGGGTGACGAGCCGGGCGGCGGCGACCCGGCGCCGGCCCCGGAGCCCACGCCGACGGACACGTCCACGGCGGGCGGCGGCGTCATGAAGGCCGAGCTGCCCAGCGGCGAGGTCGAGGTGGGCGCGCCGACGCTGGACACGAACTCCGACGGGGTCAACGACACCGCGGTGAGCGAGGACCAGGACGGCAACACGTACTACTTCACCGACGTGAACAACGACGGCGAGGCGGACTACGTGGTGGTCGTCGGCCCGGACGGCAGCACGCAAGCGCTGGAGCACCAGGGCGACGGGCAGTGGAAGCAGGTCGAAGGTGTGGAGAGCGCACCGGGCGGGGCGCCCGCAGGCGCCGACTCGGGCAGCAGCTTCACCGAGGGTGTGGTGAAGATCGACGCCAGCACCGGCTTGTGGGTGAACATGAACTGACGCAACGAGCGTGCGCAGGCCCGGCACGGTCCGACCGTGCCGGGCTTTGTCGTGCGTGGGGGTGCGGCTGATCGCCCGCCGCCGATGGGGCGTGCGGCTGGCTGGATTCGTTGCTGGGGCGTGCGGCTGGTCGGATTCGTTGATGGGCCGCGCGGCCGGCCGGATTCGTTGATGGGCCGCGCGGCCGGCCGGATTCGTTGATGGCCGTGCGGCTGGCTGGATTCGTTGAGCGGCCGTGCGGCCGGTCGCACTCGTTGAGCGGCCACGCGGTGGCCGCAGTCGCTGATCGGCCGCGCGGCTCGCCGCACTCGCTGGGCCGCGCCGCCCCGGCAGCCCGTACCCGCTGCACCCCGCCGACGCCAACCCGCGAACCCGCATCGCCCGCCCGAACCCGCTCCGGCGCCCGCGCGAGCGCCGGTCTCCTTGCCCGGATTCGGGTACGACGGCACCGAAAATCCTCCACGAATGGAGGCCTTTCGACCTAACTGAATCGATTCCCTGATCGTTCTTGTGAGAGAACCGACAGGTCAGCCCTCTCGTCTGCGCGCGACGCGCGGTTACTCTCGAAGCAACCCCACTTCGAAGCCGCTGGCGGCAGCGTCGCCGTCAGCGGTTTGAGTTTTTCGGTCACCGGCAAACGCGAGCCCACGCCGAGGGGTCCGCGCTTCGTGCGCCGGTCGCCTCGGTCGGAGTCAGGAGTAACGAACAGATGACCGCTGTAGCCATCCCTGGACTGGACGCCGCACCGACGACGCACAGCAAGGTGCTTGCGTGGGTGCGGGAAGTCGCTGAGCTGACCACGCCGGACCGAGTGGTGTGGGTCGACGGTTCCGAAGAGGAGTCGGCGCGCATCAACCAGAAACTCGTCGACGCAGGCACGTTCGTGCCGTTGAAGTCCAAGCCCAACTCCTACTGGGCGGCCTCCGATCCCAACGACGTCGCTCGGGTCGAGGAACGCACGTTCATCTGCTCGCAGCGCGAAGAGGACGCCGGGCCCACCAACAACTGGATGCACCCGGACGAGATGAAGGCGACCCTGACCGAGCTGTTCCGGGGCTCGATGCGGGGCCGCACGATGTACGTCATCCCGTTCTGCATGGGTCCGCTCGGCTCGGACGACCCGAAGCTCGGCATCGAGATCACCGACTCCGAGTACGTGGTGGCCTCGATGCGCATCATGACCCGGATGGGCCAGGCCGCGCTGGACAAGTTCATCGCCCCTGACGGCACCGAGCGCGAGTTCGTGCCCGCGCTGCACTCCGTCGGCGCGCCGCTGGAGCCCGGCCAGAAGGACGTGCCGTGGCCGTGCAACGAGACCAAGTACATCGTGCACTTCCCCGAGGAGCGGGCGATCTGGAGCTACGGCTCCGGCTACGGCGGCAACGCGCTGCTCGGCAAGAAGTGCTACTCGCTGCGCATCGCCTCGGTGATCGCCCGCGACGAGGGTTGGCTGGCCGAGCACATGCTGATCCTCAAGCTGATCAGCCCGGAGGACAAGGTCTACTACATCGCCGCGGCGTTCCCGAGCGCGTGCGGCAAGACGAACCTGGCGATGCTGCGGCCCACCATCCCGGGATGGCGAGTGCAGACGCTGGGTGACGACATCGCGTGGATGCGCTTCGGTGAGGACGGCCGGCTGTACGCGGTCAACCCGGAGGCCGGCTTCTTCGGCGTGGCGCCGGGCACCAACCGCAAGACCAACCCGCACGCGATGGACACCATCGACAAGGGCAACTCGGTGTTCACCAACGTCGCGCTGACCGACGACGGCGACGTGTGGTGGGAAGGCATGGAGAACGAGCCCGCGCACGCCACGTCGTGGAAGGGCGAGGACTGGACGCCCGACTCGGACGAGCCCGCCGCGCACCCGAACTCGCGGTACTGCACCCCGATGTCGCAGTGCCCGATCCTGGCGCCGGAGTGGGACGACCCGAAGGGTGTGCCGATCTCGGCGATCTTCTTCGGCGGGCGGCGGAAGACCACCGTTCCGCTGGTCACCGAGGCGCGCGACTGGCAGCACGGCACCTTCCTGGGCGCCACGCTGTCGTCGGAGAAGACCGCCGCGGCGGCGGGCAAGGTCGGCGAGGTGCGGCGCGACCCGATGGCCATGCTGCCGTTCCTCGGCTACCACGTCGGTGACTACTTCCAGCACTGGTTGGACACCGGTAAGAAGGCGGACGCGAGCAAGCTGCCGCGGATCTTCTACGTGAACTGGTTCCGTCGCGGTGAGGACGGCCGCTTCCTGTGGCCGGGCTTCGGCGAGAACTCGCGCGTGCTGAAGTGGGCGATCGAGCGGATCGAGGGCAAGGCGGCCGCGAACGAGACCCCGATCGGTTGGGTGCCCAGCGCGGACGACCTGGACCTCGAGGGCCTGGACGAGCCGCGTGAGGACATCGAGGCGGCGTTGAAGGTCGACCCCGAGGAGTGGAAGGCCGAGATCCCGCTGATCGAGGAGTGGTTCGCCAAGATCGGCGACAAGCTGCCCTCGTCGCTGCGGGACGAGCTGGCGGCGCTCAAGCAGCGGCTCGGCTGACACCGGCAACGCAAAGGCCCGGGAGTGTAAGTCGCTCCCGGGCCTTTTGCTGTGTGAGGAAAGCACCCACGGTTGTGCGCAGGTCGCGGATAGTTACCCCCAGATGTGGATGGGCTTGTGGATAACCTGTGGAGTCAATGCTCCGTTCGGTGGATTACTGCCGCCAGTTACCAGATCATGCCGGATCGATTGCAACCGGTGCACCGTTTGCCTCGTCGAAATGTGTGACCGGCAACACTGCCGGGTGGATCCGCAGAAAGAAGGTGAGGCGAGATGCTTGCGCACATGGCGATGTTGGCGCTCGCCCTCCTTGTCCTCGTCGTCGTACTCCTCGTCGAGTTCGGGGATGGTGACACCGGGGGTTCGGGCCCGGACGGCTCCGCGGACGACGACCGGATCGACCAGACGTATGCGACGAGCGGCCCGCGAAGCGACGGCTGACTCGTCGTCGGCGCCGATGGTTGGGGGTAGGCGTCCGGACTGACGAAAAACCGGGGCCGCAGGCGTCCCGCCTGCGGCCCCGGGGCTTGAAAGAGGCATTGGAAAACCCCGTGGTGCTGCCAGGTCGGGGGTCCGCCAGCATCACGGGGTCACCTGGGCTATCGATGCCCACGTTCAGCGTGTTACACATTTGCCGGAGTGTGGTCTGAATCACTCAACCTAGCGTATTGGCGTGCCCGAATAATGCCATTTTGTCCAATTTTTCCTGTTAATGGCCCGTGCGGGGCTGAACGCAGGCGCAATCAGTCATCCGGCCGGTTCAGCAGGTACTGGCCGAAATGCGGCACGGTGAACGCGATTCGGCCGCGCTCGGCGGAGTAGACGAGTCCCTTTTTCATCAGGCTGTCCCTGGCGGGCGACAGCGAGGAGGGTTTGCGGCCGAGGAAGACCGCGACATCGGCGCTGCGCGCGGCCTCGTCGCGGCCGTTGGTCAGCTCCGCCATCGCCAGCAGGTACTCCCGCTCTGCCGGGGTTGCTCGCTCGTAGCGTGAACCGAAGAATCCGACGGCCAGCTCGGCCTCCGCCTCCGGGGCGGAGACCCGGACGTCCTCGGCCGCGATCGGGTCGGTCGGCGCGGCATCCCATGCCGCCTTCGCGTAGGCCTGGATGAAGTACGGGTAGCCACCCGAGGCCTCGAACAGTGCGTCCAGGGCCTCCGGCTTGATGCCCGCGTCCTCGCGCTCGATCGGTGCCAGCACCGCACGGTCGGCGTCGCCGCGTTCCAAGCGGTCGATGCGGGTGTAGCGGAACAGCCGCTCGGAGTACGACTTCGACGCGGACAACACGGTCGGCAGATGCGGCAGGCCGGCGCCCACGACGACGAGCGGCGCGCCGGACTGCGACAGCTCGTGGCAGGCTGCGCACAAGGCGGAGACGTCCTGTGGCTGCAGGTCCTGCATCTCGTCGATGAGCAGGGCGACGCCGGTCCCGACGTCCGCGGCAAGCTCGGCGACGTCGGTGAACAATTCCACCAGGTCGATCTCGATGTCCCCGGAATCCGCTCGGCCGCTCGCCGCGGGCACGTCGATGCCCGGCTGCCAGCGGTCACGGAGTTTGGCGTCGGGCTTGCTGGCGCGCAGCGCGAATGCCTTGAGCACGCCGAGCACTTCGTCGACGCGGTCCGGCGCGCGGTGTCGTACGGCGAGATCGCGGATCGCGCGGTGCAGGGCGGCCGACAGGGGTCTGCGCAATTCCGACTCCGGGCGGGCCTCGATCTTGCCGGTGCCCCAGCCGCGACGCATCGCCATCGAACGCAGTTCGCCGAGCAGCACGGTCTTGCCGACGCCGCGCAGGCCGGTGAGTACCAGGCTGCGTTCCGGGCGGCCGCGCGCCACGCGTTCCAGCACGACCTCGAAGGCCTGCAGCTCACGTTCCCGGCCGGCGAGCTCCGGGGGTCGTTGTCCGGCGCCGGGGGCGAACGGATTGCGTACCGGGTCCATGCCATAGAACGGTATCCGGATCTCTAGCCCAGGTTCGATATTGCGGCATACGACGCTAGGCGTGTCGGGTGAAATGAGGTGGGGGTGGTCGCGGTGTCGGCGCGGATCGCGGGTTGCTGCGCGACGGCGGGTGGATCGCGCGATCCGGATTGCGGTCTCTGGCCTCGTCTAACGAAATCTTGGGTTCGCCGAATGATCCGCAATAGAAGCGGAGACGCAGAGGTCGAGAGGCGGTGCGCGAACGTCCGTTGGAAGCGACGGGGTGAAGGTGTGCTGGGCGCGAACGTCCACTGGATTGTGACGAGGTGAAGGTGTGCTGGGCGCGAACGTCCGCCGGGTAGCGACGGAATAGCCACGCTGGGCGCGCAAACGTCCGCTGGAAACCGACGGGGCCAGGGCATGCTGTGCGTGCGGAGCGGCCGCCGAATGGCGATGGGAGAAGGCGTGCTGCGGGGACTTGTTGCGAATTATTGGGCTCTCTAGCGCGCGGACGATAGAGCGCTATGTGTCGGGAGAATCCGGGTTGTGTCGGCCCTTATGGGGCCGTCTAGCTCGCCGCCAATAGTCCGGAAGAGTCCGCTACGAACAGGCATAAGCCCGTGGCCGGGTCTGCAGCCCCGGCCCCGGACTCATGCCAGGTTCGCCTCGGCGTAGGCCTTCATCGCGTCCCGGATGAACGCGGCCGTGCCATCGCCGTGCTTGTCGTAGTTCTGCGTGAAGCGAGGGTCGTCGACGTACATCTGACCCAGGCCGGCGAACTGTTCCGCTGATGGCCTCTTGTCGCCCCACGCGGTCGTGATCCACTCGTAGTGCCGCTGCGTGATCGCCTGCGCCACCTCGCCCGCCGGGTCCTCCCCGGCCTGGTAGGCGCGAGCGTAGTCGACCGCGATGGATTCCTGGGTCCGCATGAACTCGCGCTTGCCCGCGTCGTCGAGCGAACGCCACCACCGGTCACTTCGTTCGTATGACTCCTTGCCCCATCGTTCGATGACTTCGTCCTTGTACTGCGTGTGGTCGAAGCCGTCGAACGCTTCGTTCGCCATGATGGGCTCCCCTTTCTCCAGTGCGTCGAGGGTTCGGCTGACCGACGCGATTTGCCTGGCCAGGCGGGCCTGCTCGGCTTTCAGCCAGTCCAGGTGTGCCCGCAACGCGGTACGCGAGTCCGCTTCGCCGTCCAGTACCTCGGCGATGGCGTCCAATCCGAGGCCGAGGTCGCGCAGCAGCAGGATGCGCTGCAATCGCACCAACGACTCCTGGTCGTAGTACCGGTAGCCGTTGCTGCCCACCCGGCTCGGCTTCAACAGTTCGCGCTCGTCGTAGTGGCGAAGCGCGCGGCTGGTGGTGCCCGCCGCCTTGGCGATCTGGTGGATCGACCATTCGGACTTGGCTCGCGCGACGGTCATCGATCCCTCCTTTCGTTACGACAACCACGGTAGAAGTTGACGTAACGTCAAGGTCAAGCCCAATGTTCGAGTGATCCGCCGTAGTCATCACGAAATCTGGCCCTCTCTAGCGAAATCACTAGAGAGGGCCAGATTGACCTACCGTCACCTACTTCGCGGCGACCTTGCGGTACTTGCTCACCGCCAGCGGCATGAACACCGCGATCAGCACCACACAGCTGATCAACGCGTACAGCGTCGGGTTCTGCTGTGGCCACGCGTCCGTCGGAGGCAACAGTTGGTGGTTGCCGAACAGCGACCGCACCGAGTCGGACAGCGCGCTGATCGGGTTCCACTCCGCGAACACCTGCAGCGGGCCGGGCAACCGGTCGGCCGCCACGAACACCGTCGAGATGAACGTCACCGGGAAGATCCAGATGAAGCCCGCGCTCTGTGCCACCTCGACGCTGCCGGAGATCAGCGCGATCAGCGAGCCGACCCAAGCCATGGCGAACGCGAACAGCAACAGCATCAGATACGCCAGTACTGCGTCAGTGACGCTGCCGCGGATGCGCCAGCCGATGAGCAAGCCGCACAACGACATCACCAGGAGGCCGAGCGTCGTCACCGCCAGGTCGGACAGCGTGCGACCGAGCAGCACGGCCGAATTGGACATGGGCAGCGAACGGAACCGGTCGATGATGCCCTTCTGCAGGTCGTTGGCCATCCCGATGACCGTGAACGCGGAGTTGAACGCCACGGTCTGGACGAAGATGCCGCCCATCAGGAAGTCCCGGTACGCCACCGGATCGTCGCCGATGCTGCCGCCGAAGACGTAGGCGAACAGCAGCACGAACATGATCGGCTGCACCGTGGCGCTCAGCAGCAGCTCGGGGTTCCGGCGGATGTTCATCAAGTTCCGCCACGTGATCGTGCCGCCGTCGCTGAGCGTACGAGCCAGCGCTCCGCCGAAGCCGCCTTGCGGAGCCGTTGCCAGCGTCGTCATGCCTTCACCTTCTTCTTGCTCTTCGAGCTCTCCTGGGCGGGCTCCTCGGCCGCGCGCCCGGTGAGCGCCAGGAACACGTCGTCGAGAGTCGGCCGGTGCAGCGCCACGTCGTTGACCACGACGCTGTGCTGGTCCAGCCTGCGCAGCGCCTCGATCAGCGCCTTCGTGCCGGTGTCCACCAGCACCTCGGCGCGGCGCGTGTGGGTGTCGATCTGCGGTTCGCCGGAGCCGACGTCGGCCAGCACCTGCTGTGCCAGCGGCAGGTCGGTCGGCTCGGCCAGCACCAACTCGAGTCGCTCGCCGCCGACCTGGGCCTTCAGCTGATCGGCGGTGCCACGGGCGATCACCTTGCCGTGGTCGATCACCATGATGGTGTCCGCCAGCTGGTCGGCCTCCTCCAGGTACTGCGTGGTCAACAGCACCGTCGTGCCGTCCTCGACCAGCTCGCCGATGACCTCCCACATGTCCATCCGGCTGCGCGGGTCGAGCCCGGTGGTGGGTTCGTCGAGCGCCACGACCGCGGGCTTGGCGACCAGTGCCCCGGCCAGGTCCAGCCTGCGGCGCATACCGCCCGAGTAACCCTTCGCCGGACGGTCGCTGTCGTCGGTCAGCCGGAACCGGGCCAGCAGCTCACGGGCGCGTGCCCGCGCGTCCGCCCGGCTCATGCCGTACAGCCTGCCGACCATGTAGAGGTTTTCCGCGCCGGTGAGGTGTTCGTCGACCGCCGCGTACTGACCGGAGAGGCTGATCGACCGGCGGACCTCCGCCGGCTGTCCGAGCACGTCGTGGCCCGCGACGTACGCCCGGCCGGCGTCGGGTCGCAGCAATGTCGTCAGGATGCGGACGGTCGTGGTCTTGCCTGCCCCGTTCGGACCGAGCAGGCCGAGCACTTGGCCCCTCGGGATCTCCAGGTCGACGCCGTCGAGCGCCTTCGTTGATCCGAAAGACTTGACCAGGCCTTCCGCCCGTACCGCAATTTCGGATTCGCCAGTAGCCATGCGAGAGAAAGTACGGACCGAGATGTCCCTTGTCGTCCGGTTTTCTCCCTGAACTACAGCCGTGCAACCCTGAGATTTCTCAGTGACGAGCATCGGCGGCGCGAACGGGCCTGTTCGCGCCGCCGATCACCCGGGGGATGGGGTCTGGGGAACTACCTTTCCAGGATGGCCGTCACTCCTTGGCCGCCCGCCGCGCAGATCGAGATCAGGCCGCGGCCGGAACCCCGCTCGGCGAGCGCCTTGGCCAGCGTGCCGACGATCCGGCCGCCGGTGGCCGCGAACGGGTGCCCCGCGGCCAGCGATCCGCCGTTGACGTTCAGCTTGCTGCGGTCGATGCTGCCCAGCGGCTCGTCCAGGCCGAGCTTCTCCTTGGCGAAGCCGGGGTCCTCCCACGCCTTGAGCGTGGCCAGTACCTGGGAGGCGAACGCCTCGTGGATCTCGTAGAAGTCGAAGTCCTGCAGGCTGAGCCCGGCCCGGGCCAGCATCCGCGGCACCGCGTACGCGGGCGCCATCAGCAGGCCCTCGTCCCCGTGCACGTAGTCGACCGCGGCCGTCTCGCAGAACGTCAGGTACGCCAGTACCGGCAGCCTGCGCTCCTTCGCCCACTCCGGCGTGGCCAGCAGGACCACCGACGCGCCGTCGCTCAGCGGCGTGGAGTTGCCCGCGGTCATCGTGCCGTCCTCGCCGCCGAAGACCGGCTTGAGCTTGGCCAGCTTCTCCACCGACGAGTCCGGACGCAGATTCTGGTCGCGGGTCAGCTTCAAGAACGGCGTGAGCAGATCGTCGTAGAAGCCGCGCTCGTAGGCGGCCGCCAGGTTGCGGTGCGAGGCCACCGTGAGCTCGTCCTGCTCTTCGCGTGTGATGCCCCACGCCTTCGCGGTCAGCGCGGCGTGCTCGCCCATGGACAGGCCGGTGCGCGGCTCGGCGTTACGCGGAATGTCCGGCACGATGTGCCCCGGCCGCAGCTTGGCCAGCAGCTTCAGCCGCTGCGCGGGCGTCTTGGCCGAGTTCAGCTGGATCAGCAGCCTGCGCAGGTCGTCGTTGACCGCCAGCGGGGCGTCCGACGTGGTGTCCACGCCGCCCGCGATGGCCGAGTCGATCTGGCCGAGCGCGATCTTGTTCGCCACGTTGATGATGGCCTGCAGCCCGGTGCCGCACGCCATCTGCACGTCCGATGCCGGCGTCTCCGGAGACAACGCGCTGCCCAGCACGGTCTCGCGGGCCAGGTTGAAGTCCCTGGAGTGCTTCAGCACCGCGCCGGCGGCGAACTCGCCGATCCGCTCGCCCGCCAGCCCGAACCGGCCGACCAAGCCGTTCAGCGCGGCGGTGAGCATGTCCTGGTTGGACGCCGTCGCGTACGGGCCGTTGGAGCGGGCGAACGGGATCCGGTTCGCGCCGACGACGGCGACCTTGCGGATCGTCCTGCGGCTGGCGCCGGAGCCGCCGGTCTTGCTTGACGCCTTGCTCGATGTGGCCATTGTCGCTCCCTGCGTCTCGTCCTCGTGGTAGCGATCGTAACCTACCCGCGAGTAGGTTAGGCTGTGCGATACGGCACGCCAGTCGGGAAACCACCCAGGAGGCAGCACGTCATGGCTGACAAATATCAGCGGTTCACCCAATCCCCGGTGGGCAAGTGGCTCGCCCCTCGGCTCGGGCTCCCCCAGCCTGCTCCGTTGCGGCGCTACCAGCCCGGGCAACCTCCCCTCACCGGTCCCGCAGTTGTCGGCAGCGCGCCGGGTGGCCGGCTGGCCAAGGTGGTCACCGAGCAGATCGCCGCGGCGGGCATCGACGTGCGCGACGAGGCGGACCGCGCCGAGGGCACCAAGTACGGCGCGCTGGTCTTCGACGCCTCCGGCATCACCGACCCGGCCCAGCTGCGCGAGGTGTACGCGTTCTTCAAGGCGCGCCTGCGTTCGCTGGGGGCATGCGGCCGCACCGTGGTTCTCGGCACCCCGCCCGAGCTGGTGTCGGGCCGCGAGCGCATCGCGCAACGCGCGTTGGAAGGCTTCACCCGCTCGCTGGGCAAGGAGCTGATCAAGGGCTCGACCTCGCAGCTGGTGTACGTCGCACCGGGCAGCGAGCACGCCACCGAGTCGACCATCCGCTTCCTGCTCAGCGCCAAGTCGGCGTTCGTCGACGGCCAGGTGATCCGGATCGGCGCGGCGGGCACGGAGAACGCGAAGGTGACCGCCCCGGCCGACTGGGACAAGCCGCTGGACGGCAAGGTCGCCCTGGTCACCGGCGCTTCGCGCGGCATCGGCGCGGCGATCGCCGAGACGCTGGCCAGGGACGGCGCCCAGGTGGTGGTGCTGGACATCCCGGCGCAGGGGGCCGACCTGTCCGCGGTGGCCAACAAGATCGGCGGTAGCGCGCTGCAGTTGGACGTCACCGCCGACGACGCGGGCAAGGTGCTGGTCGACCACTTCACCGAGCGCTTCGGCAAGCTCGACATCGTGGTGCACAACGCGGGCATCACGCGGGACAAGAAGCTGGTCAACATGGACGAGTCCCGATGGGACTCGGTGCTGTCGGTCAACCTGCTGTCCCAGCTGGCGATCAACGACGCGCTGCTGGCCTCCGACGTGCTCGGTGAGGGCGCGCGGTTCGTCGGTGTCTCCTCGGTGGCGGGCATCGCGGGCAACCTCGGCCAGACCAACTACGGCACATCCAAGGCGGGCGTCATCGGGATGGTCGACGACACCGCGCCGCAGCTGGCCGAGCGTGGGCACACGTT
Organism: Thermocrispum municipale DSM 44069; assembly: GCF_000427825.1. GTDB lineage: Bacteria > Actinomycetota > Actinomycetes > Mycobacteriales > Pseudonocardiaceae > Thermocrispum > Thermocrispum municipale. Next base: position 629,494 of record NZ_KE386593.1, read on the forward strand.
CAACGCGGTGGCGCCGGGCTTCATCGAGACGCAGATGACGGCCGCGATCCCGGTGATGATCCGCGAGCCTGCGCGCCGCCTGGCCAGCCTGGCCCAGGGCGGTCAGCCGATCGACGTCGCCGAGACCATCGCGTACTTCGCCAACCCCGCGTCCGCCGCCGTGAACGGCAACATCGTGCGGGTGTGCGGCCAAGCGCTGATTGGAGCCTGACCATGGTTGGCGACACCGTGCGAGTCGACACCCCGCCGAAGCTGTCGGCGATGCTCACCAAGTCGGTGGTCTCCAGCGTGCTGCCCGGCCAGGGCAAGCCGCGCGGCACGACGCTGCCGGGCACCGTGCTCGAGCGGCCGGAGGTGGTCGTCGACCCCGGCCACCTGGCGGCCTACAACGAGGTGTGCGGCTTCCGGCTGAGCAACGAGCTGCCCGCCACCTACCCGCACATCCTCGCGTTCCCGCTGCAGGTCCAGCTGATGACGGACCCGGCGTTCCCGTTCCCGTTGGTCGGGCTGGTGCACCTGCGCAACGTGATCACCCAGCGCAGGCCGGTGCGGGTCGACGAGGCGTTCGCGCTGCGGGTGTGGGTGGAGAACCTGCGCCCGCACGACAAGGGGCAGCAGTTCGACTTCATCTCCGAGGTCGTCGTGCACGGCGAGGACGAACCGGTGTGGCGGGACGTGTCGACGTACCTGCGGCGCAGCGGCAAGAAGTCGGACGGCAAGAAGGAGACCCAGCTGGCGCCGCCCGCGCCGAAGGCGATCTGGCGCATCCCGGCCGACATCGGCCGCCGCTACGCCGCGGTCTCCGGGGACCGGAACCCGATCCACCTGTACCCGGCCACGGCCAAGCTGCTCGGCTTCCCGAAGGCGATCGCGCACGGCATGTGGACCAAGGCGCACAGCCTGGCGGCGTTCGAAGGCAGGCTGCCCGACGCGTTCGAGCTCGACGTGCGGTTCAAGCTGCCGGTGCTGCTCCCGGCGAAGGCGGCGTTCACGTCGTGGCAGGTCGAGGACGGGTTCGCCTTCGAGCTGTGGGACGCCCGCAAGCCCAAGCCGTACCTGCAGGGCAGGATCACCGCGCGGTAGTCAGGCAGGACAGGATCACCGCGCGGTAGCCAGGCAGGATCACGGCGCTGTAGCCAGGCAGGACAGGATCACCGTGCGGTAGCCAGAGGGCAGGATCACCGCGCGGTGGTCAGGCGGGCGGGGTCAGGTCCTTCGGGGACCAGGCCTCGCCCTCCACCAGGTCGCCGAAGCCGAGCCAGACCAGGTTCATCAGCCAGGACGCCAGCACGTCGTCGCTGATGTCCGGGTGGTCCAGCCACCAGTCGGCCAGTGATTCGGCAGCGCCGACCAGGGCGGCGGCCAGGGCTTCACCGGACTTCTCCGCCTGGGCCCCGACGCCCTTGCGGGTGCCGGACGCCACCACCAGTGCGGCGACCAGCTCGATGGAGCGAGCACGCATCTGCGAGATCTCCTCGGCGAATTCGCCGCCGACGGACAACGCCTGCCGGTGCAACACCGTCCACGAGCTGCGGTTCTGGCCCACGAAGTGGAAGAACGAGCGCAGTCCGGTCCACAGCTGCATGTCCGGTTCGACGTCGCCGCGAACGCCTTCGGCGATCGCCTGCAGCAGCCGCTGCGCCTCGCGCTGGATGCACGCGGCGAACAGCTCCTCCTTCGAGCCGAGGTAGGCGTACACCATCGGCTTGGACACGCCTGCGACCTCGGCGACCTCGTCCATCGACGCGTTGTGGAAGCCGTGCCGAGAGAACACCTCCACCGCGGCGTCGGTGATCTGGCGCTCTCGCACCTCGCGGGGGAGGCGGCGCACGCGTCGCTTGCGCTCGTTCTCGGTCACTGGCACCTCCGTGCGGGCGCGGCTTGCCCGCCAATCTACTCGCGAGTAGGTTAGTCTGGCGAGTCGCATGTCGAGCAACGAGGAGGTGGCCGTGGACCACCACGACGGGCTGGAGTTGGCCGAGCGTGTCGCCGGTACCGACCTGACCGATGTCGACGCGAGCACGCTGGTCGGCATGGTCAACTCCGCGCCGCGTGAGCAGCTCGATGCGGCATTCGCCGACGAAACCCTACGTGAGCGACTGCTGGCGGAGATCTTCCGCCGCATGAGCTCACATGTGCGGGCGGACAAAGTTCGCGACCTGCACGCGGTGGTCCGCTGGCGGCTCACCGGCGGCCGCGGCGAAGGCGGATACGACCGGTACGAGTGCACGCTGGCGGACGGCAAGTGCACCGTGTCGCGACAGATGAGCGATCGCCCGCGGGTGACGATCACGGTGTCGCCCGCGGATTTCGTACGGCTGATCAGCAGGCAGACGACGCCCGCGGAGCTGTACGTCACTGGCAAGATCAAGGTCAAGGGTGACCTGGGGTTCGCCGCCGGGCTCATCGGCTACTTCGATCTGCCGAAGTGAACGTCCTGCGGCGGTGGTGGGCCGCGTTGCTGCGGCGTTGGCGTCGACGCCTGCGGGCTGACGTCGAGCGGGAGACCGGTGAGGTCGCGTCCGGCAGAGAACTCGACGCGTTGGCCACCGCGCTCGAGGTGTCCAGGCTCACCGACGAGCAGTTCGTACAGGTGCTGGACACGGTGCGCATGCTCGACGAGTCGGGCGCGGGCGTCAGCGTGTCCGGAATGAGCACGCAGTCGCTGGTCGACCTCATCGCCCGCGCGTCGCGCGAGCAGCTCCGCGCGCTGGCGGACCACGCCGAGCTGCGGGAGTTCCTGCTGTCCGAACTGTTCGACCGGATGGCGCAACACCTGGTGGTGGACAAGACGCGGCATGTCGACGCGGTGATCGATTGGACGTTGACCAGCGGCGACGGCGAGCCGTCGCGCTATCAGACGCACATCGTCGAAGGTTCCTGCGAGACGGCCCAGGACCTGGGGCTTTCGCCGGACGTGTCGATCACGACGACGGTCGACGACTTCCTGCGAATGGCGACATCCGGCAACTCGCGGGCGCTGTCGTTGCTGGTCACCGGGCGCGTGAAGGTGCGAGGTGACTACGCCGTCGCGGCGCGATTCCTGGGCTACTTCGACATTCCGAAGCCGGGCGTCAGCCCTCGATGATGCGGGGCTGGTCGTCCGGTTCGGTGCGTGGCCGCGGCTGCGACGGCTCGACGACCTCGCCGTCGATCACCACGGTTCGATGGCTGCGCACGTGCACTTTCCGCTCCAGTCGCCGCAGCCAGGCCTTGCGGATCACCGTGCGGGTCGGCGGCACCATCACCAGCAGGCCGAGGACGTCGGTGACGAAGCCGGGCAGGAAGATCAGCACTCCGCCGAGCGCGACCAGCATGCCGTCGGTGACTTCCTGATGCCCGGAGCGGCCGTCGCGCGCCGCCGCCATGACCGCGCGCATGGCCTTGCCGCCCTCGCGCCGGGCCAGCCACGAGCCCAGGAGGGCGCCGCCGACGAGCAGGACGATCGTCCACAGCGCGCCGACGAGTGAGGCGACCGCCCAGATGGCGGCCACTTCGACGACGAGGTACAGCAGGATTCCTACGGCCATATCCCGAACAACGTAGTCGAGTCGGCTTGCGTTCCCAAGGGGACAGTCGGGACCGGCTCGTGGCCTTCAAGTCGCCGAGTGGATCTGTCCGCAGCCGGGCGTCCGGTCGCCCCGTCGGGCGACAGCGGAAATGCCGGCCAGAGAGGCGATGGTGCCGCCGACGCAGCTCGGCCGGCCGACGCAACAACGGCCTCCCGCCGGTCGCGAAGACCGCACGGGAGGCCGCCGACTGAAAAACCGCTGATCAGAACGTCATGGCCATCGCCGGGTCACTGAGCAGCGCGCCGACGTCGGCCAGGAACTGCGAGCCCTGCTGGCCGTCGACGATGCGGTGGTCGAAGCTCAGCGCCAGCTGGCACACCTGGCGAACGGCGAGCTCGCCGTCCACCACCCACGGCATCTCGCGGATCGCGCCGAACGCGAGGATGGCCGACTCGCCGGGGTTGATGATCGGGGTGCCGGTGTCCACCCCGAACACGCCGACGTTGGTGATGGTGATGGTGCCGTTGACCATGTCCTCCGGCGGGGTCTTGCCGTCCCGCGCGGTGGTGGTCAGCTCTTCCAGCGCCTTCGCCAGCTCCACCAGCGACATCGAGTCCGCGTCGCGGATCTTCGGGACCACCAGCCCCCGCGGCGTCGCCGCGGCGACCCCGAGGTGCACGTAGTCCTTGTAGACGATCTCGCCCGCTTCCTCGTCCCACGTGGCGTTGACGTCCGGCGTGCGCTTGACCGCCATGCACATCGCCTTCGCGGCGAAAGCCAGCGGGGTCAGCTTCACGCCGGCGAACGACGGGTGCTTCTTCAGCCGCTCGCGCAGCTGCATCATCGGCGTGACGTCGACCGTGAGGAACTCGGTGACGTGCGGCGCGGTGAACGCCGACGACACCATGGCCTCCGCGGTCATCCGTCGCACGCCCTTGATCGGTACCCGCCGCTCGCGCGCACCGACCGACACCGGGGTGCCGTTCACGCCGGCCGGAGCCTCGGCCGTCTTCGCCCCGGCGGCCGCCCGCTGGACGTCGTCGCGGGTGATGACGTCACCGCTGCTCGGCACGATCGTGCGCAGATCGATGCCCAGGTCCTTGGCCAGCTTGCGAACCGGTGGCTTGGCCAGCGGCACGTACTGCGCCTGCGGAACCGGCAGGGTGCCGCTCGCGGAGGCCGCAGCCGGAGCCGCTGTCGTCGCCTCCTGGGGGCGCGAAGGAGCAGCGTCCGTCGCGGTAGCCGCAGCGTCCGTCGCGGTGGTTGCGCCGGCGCCTGCGGTCTTCTTGCGCCGCCTGCGCTTGCTGCTGGTTTCCTTGGCGCCGGAACCCACCAGCGGCTTCATCTCTTCTTCCGCCGCCTGCTGGCTCGACCCGTTGGCCGATGCCTCGGCGGCCGCGCCGGAGCCGGTGCCCGCCGGGTCGACGTCGATGGTGAGCAGGTTGGTGCCGACCTCGACCACCTGTCCCGGCTCGACGTGCAGCTCGGTGATCACACCCGACCACGGGATCGGCAGCTCGACGGCCGCTTTCGCGGTCTCGACCTCCACCACGATCTGGTTGACCTGGACCTCGTCACCCGGCTTGACCTTCCAGTCGAGGATCTCCGCCTCGGTCAGGCCTTCCGCGGTGTCGGCAAGCGGGAACTGCTTGTACTCAGGCATCGGCGCTCACCACTCCAGCGAACGGTCGACGGCGTCCAGCACCCGGTCCAGGTCCGGCAGGTAGTGCTCCTCCAGCTTGGACGGCGGGTACGGGGTGTCGAACGCGGTCACCCGCAGCACCGGCGCCTCCAGCGAGTAGAAGCACTCCTGCTGCACCCTGGCCGCGATCTCGGACGTCAGCGACGCCTCCGACGGCGCCTCGCTGACCGCGATCAGCCTGCCCGTCTTGCGCACCGACTCGAACACCGGGTCCAGGTCCATCGGGGACAACGCGCGCAGGTCGATGACCTCCAGCTCGTTGCCCTCCTCGGCGGCGGCCTCGGCCACCTCGAGGCACAGCTTCACCGTCGGGCCGTAGCCGACCAGCGTGGCCGCCGTGCCGGTGCGCAGCACCTTCGACGCGAACAACGGCATCGGCTCGGCCGCGGTGTCGACCGGGGCCTTGAGCGTGCCCATGTGGTAGAGCTTCTTCGGCTCGAACACCAGGATCGGGTCGTCCGAGAAGATCGCCTGCTGGATCATCCAGTACGCGTCGACCGGGTTCGACGGGGTCACCGCCTTCACGCCGGCCAGGTGCGCGAAGTAGGACTCCGGGGACTCGGAGTGGTGCTCCACCGCGCCGATCCCGCCGCCGTAGGGCACCCGGATGACCATCGGGACCTTGATCCGGCCCTGGGTCCGCGCGTGCAACTTGGCGACCTGGCTGTTGATCTGGTCGAAGCCGGGGAAGATGAACCCCTCGAACTGGATCTCGCACACCGGGCGGAAGCCGCGCACGGCCAGGCCGACCGCGGTGCCGATGATCCCGGACTCGGCCAGCGGAGTGTCCAGCACGCGCTGCTCACCGAAGTCCTTCTGCAACCCGTCGGTGATACGGAAGACGCCGCCGAGCTTGCCGACGTCCTCGCCCATCACGACGACCTTGCTGTCCTTCTCCATGGCGGCCCGCAGGCCGAGGTTGATGGCCTTGCCGATGGTGAGGTTCTGCACCGTCGACGAGGCGGGTACGTCCACGTTGGGCTGGGTGGTTGCCGACATCAGTGCACGCCTCCTTCGAAGCCGCCGAGGTAGGCGAGGAACTCCTCGCGCTGCTTGTCCAGCGCCGCCGATGGCTCGGCGTAGACGTTGTCGAAGATCCGCTCCGGCGGCGGGTCCTCCATGGTGAAGACGAATTCGCGCAGGTCGGCGGCGAACTCGTCGGCCTCTGCCTCGACTTGTTCGAAGAACGACGCGTCCGCTCCCCCGTTGCGGGTGAGGTAGACCCGGACCCGCTCGATCGGGTCCTTCAGCTTCCACGTCTCCACCTCGTCCGACAGCCGGTAGCGGGTCGGGTCGTCGGTGGTGGTGTGCGCGTCCATGCGGTAGGTGAAGGCCTCGATCAGCACCGGCCCGTTGCCGTGCCGGCACGCCTCCAGCGCCCAGCGGGTGACCGCCAGGCAGCCGAGCACGTCGTTGCCGTCCACCCGGATGCCGGGGAAGCCGTAGCCGCGCGCCCGCTGGTACAGCGGCAGACGCGACTGGCGCTCGGTCGGCTCGGAGATGGCCCACTGGTTGTTCTGGCAGAAGAAGACCACCGGGGCGTCGTAGACCGCCGCCCACACGAAGCCTTCGTGCACGTCACCCTGGCTGGTCGCGCCGTCGCCGAAGTACACGATGGTGGCTTCGCCGTCGTCGTCGCCCACCTTGCCGTCGAACTTCTGGCCCATCGCGTAACCGGTGGCGTTGAGCACCTGGTTGCCGATCACGATGGTGTACGGGTGGAAGCCGTGGGCCTGGTAGTCCCACTCACCCATCGACGTGCAGCGGAACAGCCCGAGCATTTCCTTGAAGCTGACGCCGCGGGCGTAGCCGACGCCGTGCTCGCGGTAGCTGGGGAAGGCCATGTCGTTGGGCCGCAGCGCGCGACCGGAACCGATCTGCGCCGCTTCCTGGCCGAGCAGCGGGACCCAGATGCCCAGCTGGCCCTGGCGCTGCATCGCGTTCGCTTCCCGGTCCGCGCGGCGCACGATGACCATGTCCTTGTACAGGCCACGCAGCGCTTCGAAATCGATGTCGGCCACGTACGGGTCGAAGATCTGGGACGGGACGCGCTCGCCTTCGGGCGTCAGCAGCTGCGTGAGGTCCGCGCCGCCTTCCGATGTTGCCCGCAACCCGGCGATCACTTGGTCCTTGGTCGGCTTCGCCGCCGTTGCGGGTGGCAGATCGCCCTCTTCGGGGTGTGTCCACTGTTCGGCGGACGACATGTCGGACATGTCGGCTTCTCCTTTTGCGCTTCCTCGCGCTCGCTTGTGACGGGCGCGACGACGTTGTTCAACGGCGAGCAGGCTTCCGGTTCGGAGTCTCAACTGCCGTCGGCGTTGACGGGTATGCCAGACATCCTGGCATGAACCGGGGCCGATGTGGCAGTCCTTATGTCGGGACGTGCTCGCCACGGGCGTCCGATGGCAGGATCATGGCCGTGGACATCAACGCTGTGCAATCGGCCGTTCGGCGGCAGTGGAACGACGACATCCTCGAAAACCTGTCCGGTTTGGTGGAGATACCCGCGTTGTCCCCCGCGTTCGACGAGAACTGGGAGAAGACGGGGTATCTCGACGCCGCGGTGAACCATGTGCGGCAGTGGCTGGACGCGCAGGGGCTCGGGAAGACCCAGGTGGTGCGGCTGCCCGGGCGCACGCCGGTGCTGTTGCTGGATGTCCCGGCCACCGCGGGTGCGGCCGATCGCGGCACGGTGCTGCTCTACGGCCACTTGGACAAGCAGCCGCCGGTCGGCGGGTGGTCCGAGGGCCTGGGGCCGTGGACCCCGGTGGTGCGGGACGGCAAGCTCTACGGCCGCGGCGCGGCGGACGACGGCTACTCCGGGTATGCGGCTGCTGCGGCGCTGCGGGCCGTTCGGGAGTCCGGCGGCGAGCACGCACGAGCGGTGTTGCTGCTGGAGACGGGCGAGGAGTCCGGCAGCCCGGACCTGCCCGCGTACCTGGAGCACCTGTCCGACTTCCTGGGCGATGTCAGCTTCGTGGTGTGCCTGGACTCCGGGGGCAACGACTACCAGCGGCTGTGGCTGACCACCAGCCTGCGCGGGTTGGCGCAGGTGCGGGTCACCGTGCGAGTGCTCGACGTGGCCCAGCACAGCGGGATGGCCAGCGGTGCGGTGCCGTCGTCGTTCCGCGTGCTGCGTCAGCTGCTCGACCGCATCGAGAACGCGCAGACCGGCGAGGTCCTGCTGCCGGAGTTCCACGTGGACATCCCGGCCAACCGGGAGCAGGAGGCGCGCCAGGCCGCGGCCGCAACGCCTGCCGGAGCGATCCGGTCGTCGTTCCCGTTCGCCGACGGTGTGCAACCGGTGACCGACGACGAGGCCGAGCTGCTGCTCAACGTGGCGTGGCGGCCGACGTTGTCGGTGATCGGGGCGTCCGGGTTCCCGGAGCCGGAGAACGCGGGCAACGTGCTGCGGGAGTCGAGCACGCTGGCGTTGAGTTTCCGGCTGCCGCCGACGGCGGACTCGAAGGCCGCGCTGGAGGCGGTGCAGCGGGCGCTGACCACCGACGTGCCGTACGGCGCGCAGGTCACGTTGTCCGGTGTCGAGCACGCCGACGGATGGAACGCGCCGGACCTGGCGCCGTGGCTGGACCGCGGGCTGCAGCGGGTCGGTGACGAGATCTTCGGTGCGCCCTACGGTGCGGTCGGCCTGGGCGGCTCGATCCCGTTCATGGGGCTGCTCGGCGAGAAGTACCCGCAGGCCCAGTTCCTGGTCACCGGCGCACTCGGACCGGACTCCAACGCACACGTGCCGGACGAGTGGCTGAACCTGGCGCAAGCCGAGCGGGTCACGGCCGCGGTCGCCGCGCTGCTGGACGCGCACGCCCGCGGCTGACCCGGGTGACTCGCACCGGCGGCGGCTTGGCCGCCGGGGCGGGGCCTGTTCCGGCTGGTCACTTGAGGCGTGGCTGCCGGCCGGGCCTGTTCGGGCGGGTCACCTGCGGCGCGGTCGCCGGGGCGAGGCCTGTTCCCTGGTCATCCGGGGTGTGGTTGCCGGCGCGGGCCTGTTCCGGCGGGTCACCTGCGGCGCGGTCGCCGATGTCCCCGGTGCGGGTGGTTCGCTCCGGTGACGACTCCAGGCAAGCCCACGGTCGGTCAAGGTTGGTCCATGACCGATGCCGACATCACCCCCGAGGCCGCGCTGGTGCGCTTCGTCGAGGGCCTCGGCCTGGTGATCACCGCGACCGGCACACGGGGCGAGTACGTCGTCGGGGAAACTCCCGACGAGTTGGCGTCTGCGGGAATGCGGGTCTGCCTGGACAACGAGCTGCTGGTGGAATATCTGCGTCGCCTGGATGAGACGCCGGATGCGACGGCGGGGTTGAGCCCGCTCGCGATGGTGGAGATCCATCTCGAAGAAGCGCTGTTGGTGGACTCGGTCGAGAACCCGACCGAGGCGGTCGGCGTGCGGCGGGCGGACAACGGTCGGGTCGAATGGTTCTGGCAGCGGCGGCGGTCGACGACTCCGCGGCGATCGCCGTATCCGGGAGTGGACCCGGCTCCCCTCGAGTGGCGGGCCGAGCCCCCGGAATGAAGATCCGGCCGGCTGTTGGTGCGCGGTATGCGCCGGTTCACGGAGGTTGTGTCATCGGCAGCCGGCGCTGCGGCCGCTCGCGTCGCCGGCCTACCGCTCGCGCAGAGTGACTCGCGAAGGGGCCGCCATTCCCGGAGCGGGTGGCTCGTCCGCCTGTCGAATCACGTCGTCGCGGCATGCCGACGGCGGCGAGGTGAAGGGTTCACAAGGCCGACACATGGCCGACAATCTCGGCCACTAGCTGGGCAAATTCGCCGAACATGCCACGAAAGGCATCTCGGAGAGGTCACGGTTGGGTGCGCCGTGCTGTTGCTTACCCCGGCTGGGTCTTCTCGCGGCGTACCTTCAAATGGCAGGATGCGATCACTCGATCGGACCACCTACAAGGAGTGACATCGTGGCGCGTCGAACCAAGCTCACCTGGCTTGCCGTGGTGCCCGCGCTGGCGTTGGTCGCGGCCATGAGCGCCTGCGGCTCGGACGAAGCCGGCTCCGGCGGAAACGGAGACGGGCAGAACATCGAGCTGGTCCACGAGGGTCAGCTGACCACGTGCACCGGTTTGCCCTACAAGCCGTTCCAGTACGAGGAGAACGGCAAGGTCGTCGGCTTCGATGTCGACCTGGTCGACCTGGTCGCCGAGAAGCTGAACGTCAAGCAGGTCATCGTGGACACCCCGTTCGACTCGATCCAGTCGGGCGCGGACCTGAACTCCGGCAAGTGCGACCTGGCCGCGGCCGGGATGACCATCACCGAGGTCCGGGAGAAGAACCTGGACTTCTCCGAGCCGTACTTCGATGCGACGCAGGCCCTGGTGGCCAAGAAGGGCTCGGGCATCGAGGACCTGTCCGATCTGCAGGGCAAGAAGCTGGGCGTGCAGAACGGCACGACCGGCTACGACTACGCGCAGAAGAACGCCAAGGGTGCCGAGCTGGTCAACTTCGAAGACCTCGGTCTGCTGCTCAACGCGGTGGAGACCAGCCGGGTCGACGCAGGCATCAACGACAACGGCGTGCTCTACGACTGGGTCAAGGAGAAGACCGACTTCGAGGTCGTCACCGAGTTCGACACCGGTGAGCAGTACGGCATCGGCGTCCGCACCGGCAACAAGGCGCTGCTGGACCTGATCAACGAGACGCTCGACGAAGCCAAGAAGAGCGGCGAGTACGACAAGATCTACGAGAAGTGGTTCGGCAAGAAGCCCGAGGAGGGTTCGGGTAACTCGAACTGATCCGGGTAGCCGTGGGGCCGGCGGGTCACTCCGCCGGCCCCCGCCCATGTCAACTGCTGGTGCGGTAAGGAATGGCTCATGGCTATGTCACCACGTAAACGTGCGCGGCTGATCCGCGCCATCCAGTACGCGGTCCTCGTTGCGGCGATCGCGCTACTGGTGGTGCTGGCGGACTGGGACAAGATCCAGCAGGCCTTCTTCCAGCTGGACGTGGCGCGCGCGATGTTCCCCGACGTCATCACCGTGGCGCTGGTCAACACGCTCATCTACACCGGACTGGGCTTCGTGTTCGGTCTGGCGCTGGCCGTTCCGCTGGCGTTGATGCGGTTGTCCAGCGTTGCGCCCTATCGGTGGATCGCCGGCGCGTACGTCGAGTTCTTCCGCGGGTTGCCCGCCCTGCTGGTCATCCTGTCCGTCGGTGTCGGCGTGCCGCTGGCCTTCGGCGTGATCCTGGACAAGTACGTCTCGCTGATGATCGCGCTGGGCATCGTGGCCTCGGCCTACATGGCGGAGACGCTGCGCGCGGGCATTCAGGCGGTGCCTAAGGGACAGGTGGAGGCGGCGCGGTCGCTGGGCATGTCGTCGGCCAAGACCACGGTGTCGGTGGTCATCCCGCAGGCCTTCAAGATCATCCTGCCGCCGTTGACCAACGAGCTGATCCTGCTGACAAAGGACTCGTCGCTCGCGCTGTTCCTCGGCGCCTCGATCGCCGAGTACGAGCTGACCCAGTTCGGCCGGGTCGCGCTGAACCAATACCAGAGCCTCACCCCCGTGCTGGTGGCAGGCCTGTGCTACCTGATCATCACCATCCCGCTGTCCTACCTGTCGCGGTACTTGGAACGCCGCACCGGCGGTAGGAAGATCAAGACACCCGAATCGACCGAATTGGGGGCGGCGGCATGACCACCACGGACGCGGCCACGAACACCAGCGACGCCGCACTGGCCGTGGAAGTGCGCGACTTGCACAAGTCGTTCGGCAGGCTCGAGGTGCTCAAGGGCATCGACATGCAGGTCGACCACGGCAAGGTGGTGTGCATCATCGGACCGTCCGGCTCGGGCAAGTCCACCCTGTTGCGCTGCGTGAACCTGCTGGAGCAGCCGAACTCGGGCTCGGTGAAGGTCAACGGCATCGAGCTGAACGACCCGGACTGCGACATCGACACGGTGCGGGCCTCGATCGGCATGGTCTTCCAGTCGTTCAACCTGTTCGCGCACAAGACCGTGCTGAACAACCTGACGCTGGCGCAGCGCAAGGTGCTCAAGCGCAGCCGCGCCGAGGCGGAGCGGATCGCGCAGGAGAACCTGGAGCGCGTCGGCCTGGCCGACAAGATCAACGCGATGCCGTCGCAGCTGTCCGGTGGGCAGCAGCAGCGGGTGGCGATCGCCCGCGCGCTGAGCATGAACCCCAAGGTGATGCTGTTCGACGAGCCGACATCGGCGCTCGACCCGGAGCTGGTCGGCGACGTGCTCGGCGTCATGCGTTCACTTGCCGACGAGGGTATGACGATGCTGGTTGTCACCCATGAGATGCAGTTCGCCCGGGAAGTCGCCGACGAGGTGCTGTTCATGGACGGCGGCGTGGTCGTCGAGCAGGGCCCGCCGAACCGGGTGATCGGTGATCCGCAGCAGACCAGGACGCGCGAGTTCCTGCACCGTGTGCTGAATCCGGTGCACGCCAACGAGTAGGCAATGGCGGACGAGGGCAGCACACCGCCTTATGACCCGCGCAGGGGCCCTGACCTGCGCTACGAGCGCAGAGCCGCCGACATCGTCCGGGATCTCACGTCGCCGGACAGCTGGTGGCGGAGGCGTTCGGCAGCGGACCGCTCGCCGACCTACGTGGTGGCCGACTGCTACGTCACCGGAGAGTTGAGCCTGCGCGGGGCCGAGCTGGACACGCTGCTGCATTTCGAGCGGTGCCGGTTCGAACGCCCGCCGGACGTGCGGGAGGCCCGGCTGCTCGGGTTGACGTTCGACGACTGTGTGCTGCCTGGCCTGCGTGCCCGCAACCTGCACTGCCGCAACGACCTGCGGCTGCACTCCACCGACGTCGAGTTGGCCGCCGCGGAACATCTCGCCGACTGGGAGCCGGGCGTACCGGACGCCGCGGTGGTGCTCACCGACGCGGTGGTGGACGGCTCGGTGGTGTTGACCAGGAGCAAGGTCCGGCATCCGCACGGCAAGGCGTTGCAAGCCGACCGGTTGCGGGTCGCGGGCGCGGTCACCGCGTATCACATGGCCGGCGACGGCGAAGTGCGGTTCGCCGGGATGCGCACCGGTGGCAACGTCAATTTCTCCGGCTCCCAGCTGAACAACCCGGAAGGCATCGCGCTCAACGTCACGGGCGTGCAGGTCCACGGAAACCTGCTGTGCGAGAGCGACCCCGGCGTGAACGGGTACGAGGAGCCGCGCCCGTTCACCGCCAACGGCATGGTCTTCGTGCCGGGCGCCAGCGTGGACGGCGACTTCCGGTTGGCCAACGCGCTGCTGTCCGGTCAGCGGCCCGGCACGGTCGACGACATCGCCATCCCGGCGTGGCGGGAAGCCGCCCGGTCCAACAACCCCTCCGTCGACCCCTGGCCCGCCGTGGTGGGCGACCGGCTGCGGGTGCAGGGCAACGTGGTGTTCGACTGGATGAGCGCCGAGGGCACCATCCGGTTGGTCAACGTCGCGGTCGGCGGATCGTTCCGGATGAACGACGCCTCGATCGACGCGCCCGGGCGGCACGAAGAGCCGCACTACGACCGAGCCCTGCATCTGGACGGCAGTGAGATCAGCGGCGACCTGCAGGTGGCGCGGTTGCAGGCGCAGGGACAACTTCGGCTCGCCGACGTGCGGATCGGCGGCAACCTGCGGGCCCGCGAAGTCGGCCTGCACCATCGGCAGCGCGACGTCTTCTCGGCGCGACGCGCCATGGTGTCCGGCAACGTCGAGATGAACAACGCCGAGATCATGGGCACCGTGCAGTTCCAGGGCGCCCAGGTCGGCGGGTCCGTCGACTTCTCCGGGGCGAGCCTGACCGACTACAACCCCGCCGCGTACTCGATGGGCATGCGGGCCGCCACCGTGGGCCGGGACCTGGTGCTGGCCAGCTCGGTGTCCGAGGAAGTCGACGTCGACGGCACAGTCGAACGTACGAGGAAACCGTTCGTCGCGCGGGGTGGACTGAACCTCGACGGCGTGCAGGTCGCCCGCACGCTCAATCTCGACGGTGCGTCACTCGGCGACCTGAAGGCCAACGTGGCGCTCGACGCCAGCGATGCGATGGCCGACGAGTTCCGGCTCACCGTGGGTGAGCAGCCGCAGGGCCGGGTGATCCTGCGCCGGGCGCAATGCGGCTCGCTGGCCGACAACGAGACGCTGTGGGCGGCCTCCGGCGAGGTCGACGTGGAGGACTTCCGCTACGACGCGCTGGACCCTCCCATCGACCCCACCGAGGACGACGCCAGGGAAGAGGTCCGCAAGCGGGTCAACTGGCTGCGCAAGGCCATGCGGGGCTATCGCCCCGGACCGTACGACCAGCTCGCCGAGGTGCTGCGGTCGAGCGGAAACGAGGAGCACGCGGCGACCGTGCTCATGCTCAAGCAGCGGGACCGCTACGAGGCGATGGCGGACGGGTCGAAACCGCTGGTCGCGTTCGGGCTCCGGCTGTGGAGCGGGGTGCAACGGGTGGTCGTCGGCTACGGCTACAAGCCGATGCGCGCGCTCGGCTGGCTGGTGTTGCTGCTGATCCTCGGCAGCCTGTGGTTCTGGCTGGTGCCGGACTCGTGCGTGCACAACCCGCGGTTCACCGTCAGCGGGCCGCGGTGCCTGGTCAATGCCGACGACACCGGCCTGGAGTGGAACCCGGTGCTGCACACCGCGGATCTGTTGATCCCCATCGTCGATCTGGGCAACAAGGGCCGCTGGCACATGAGCGGCGTGGACAAGTGGGTGGCGACCGGGTTCATCGCGGCGGGCTGGATCCTGGCCACGACGGTGGCCGCGGGCATCACGCGCATGCTGAATCGAAGCTGAGCCCACTAGCAGAACGCGCAGCGCGGCACAAGTACCATGCTTGAGTGCCATTGTCACCTGACGACGATCACAAACTGGAGATTCAGCTTCTGCACGACCGCCTGCTGGTGAAGCAGCCGGGCGAAGAAGGGGAGCGACGTTCCAGCGGCGGCATCGTTATACCAGCGACGGCCCAGGTCGGCCACCGTCTCGCGTGGGGCGACGTCCTGGGCGTGGGCAACAATGTCCGCAGTGTGAAGGTTGGTGACCGGGTGCTGTTCAATCCGGCCGACCAGCTCGAGGTGGAGATACAGGGACAGACGTATCTGGTCATGCGGGAACGTGACGTCCATGCGATCGCCAGCGAGCGCACGGAGCACGGGACCGGGCTGTACCTGTAGGGCATACGGAGGCAAACAACGTGGCCGACGACCAGCAGAACTGGCCGGCGTGGGATTCCGACGCCGGTAGCCCTCCGTCCGGCGACGACGATCGCGAGCGCATGTCCGGCAGCCTCGAGGATGCGTTGTCCGGGGAGCTGGATCTGTCCTCCGGAGCGCTCTCCGGCAGCATCGACGAACCCGCGGCAGGCGGGGCGTCCGCGGGGCGCGGCCAGGAGGACGACGCCACGCAGGTGTATCGCGCGGTGCCGTCGGCCTACTCGGACCAGGACTGGTCGAGCGAAGCCACGCAGGTGCATCCGGCGGTGTCCATGCCGCGCGGCGTGCCCGAGGACGCCACGCAAGCCTTCCCGCAGGTGGAGTCCGAGTCCGGCTTGGGGGTCTTCGAGGAGCCGACCGTGCGTCACGAGGCGGCCGCGCCGGGCGTCTACCGCGCCGACGACGAGCCGAGCGGGCCGCGCCGGAAGCTGCGCAGCGGCCTGGGCAGGGCGATGATGGTCACCGGCGCGGCGCTGGGTGTGCTGGTGCTCGCCTACGCGGTGGACATGGTGGTCAGCTGGGGTGACGTGCCGCGCGGCGTGACGGTCGCGGGCGTCGACGTCGGCGGCATGAGCCGCACCGAGGCCGAGCAGAAGCTTCGTCAGGAGCTGCAGCCGCGGTTCGACCAGCCGGTGAAGGTCACCGCGGGCGACGTGCAAGCCACCCTCGACCCCGCCGAATCCGGCCTCGGCGTCGACTGGCAGGCCACGCTGGAGCAGGCCGGGCAGCAGCCGTGGAACCCGATCACCCGGCTCACCTCGTTCTGGGAGGAGCGCGAGGTCGGCATCGTCGGCAAGTCCGACCGGCCGACGCTGCGCAAAGCCGTCGAGCGGCTGGCCGATGACGAGATCAACCATCGCAAGCGCGAAGGCGACATCAAGTTCAAAGAGGTCGACGGCACCGATGCGGTCGAGCCGGTCGCCGTGCAGCCGCGCCAAGGTCAGCAGCTGACCGCGATCGACAAGGCCGTCGACACGATCGAGGACAACTGGGTGCATCTCGGCGGCGTTCACCTGGACGTCGACGTGCAACCGGTGAAGGCGACGCCGGAAGGGGTGCGGGCCACGCTGGAGAAGCTGGCCAAGCCCGCGGTGGCCGCCCCGATCGAGGTGCAGGGCGACGGCGTGCAGGCGTCGTTGACCCCGAAGCAGATCGGTGCCGCGTTCGAGTTCAAGCCGGCCGGTGACGGGTCGCTGAAGGCCACCGTGGACCGGGAAGTGCTCAAGGACGCGCTGGCGCCTGCGTTGAAGCCGTCCGAGCAGGAAGGCCGGGACGCGCAGATCGAGTTCTCCGGTGGCAAGCCGAGCATCAAGCCGGCCAAGAACGGCCGCAAGGTCGACTGGAAGAAGACGTTCGAGCCGTACCTGGACGTGATCACCAAGACCGACGACCGGGTGCTCAAGGTCAGCTACACCAAGAAGAAGCCGGACATCACCACGGCAGAGGCGAAGAAGCTGGGCATCAAGGAGGTCATCGGCGAATTCACCACCGGTGGCTTCGCGCCGGACTCCGGCATCAACATCCGGACGGTCGCCGAGCAGGTCAACGGGGCGATCGTCAAGCCGGGCGAGACGTTCAGCCTGAACGAGTACACCGGCCCGCGGACCGCGGACAAGGGGTACGTCGAGGCGGGCATCATCGAGAACGGCGTCCCCGGCCGTGCGGTCGGCGGCGGCATCTCCCAGTTCGCCACGACGTTGTACAACGCGGCGTACTTCGCCGGCTTGAAGGACGCCGGGCACAAGGAGCACAGCTACTACATCAGCCGCTACCCGGTCGCGCGCGAGGCCACGGTGTTCCAGGCGCCCGGCGGTGGCGGCATCGACATGGCGTTCACCAACGACTCGAAGACCGGTGTCGCGATCCAGACGTCCTGGACCCCGAACAGCATCACGGTCAAGATCTGGGGCACCAAGCGCTACCGGGTCGAGTCGAAGACCGGTCCGAAGACCAACATTCAGAAGCCGGACACCAGGCGGCTGAACGACAGCAAGTGCGAGCCGTCGGAAGGAATCCCGGGCTTCACCGCGACGGACACCCGGATCCTGTACGACATCAACACGGGTCAGGAAGTGCGTCGGGAGACCAGGACGGTCAAGTACAACCCGAAGCCGAAGATCGTCTGCGGCAAGCGGGACGAGGACTAGCTTGCCGCCGCCTGCCCGGAACGACCCGGGCAGGCGGCGTGCTGATCAAGGACTGACTAAGCAGCCGCGCGTCCGCGCGACTTCGGGTAGACCGCCGCGGCGATCAGCACCACGACGATGGCGCCGGCCAGCTGCAGCCCGTGCCGCAGCCAGTCGAAGCCTGCGGTGTCCGAGCCGCCGAAGAGTGCGTAGACGATGTTGCCCAGGCCGCCGCCGAGGATGCCGCAGATGATGGTCAGCCACAGCGGGATGCCCTGGTCTCCGGGGATCAGCAGCTTGGCGAGCAGGCCAAGCACGATGCCGGTCACGATAAAGCCCAGGATGCCCCACCCGTCGAACGCTTTGCTGAGCGCCTCGCTGAAGCTGGCAGCGAGCGTAACGGTGTCTGCCATGAGTTCTCCTCGCCTGAGTGTGAACGAGCTGGTGTCAAGAACTGTCCCACTACCGGCGCCATCCCGCGATTTGAGAATGCTCCAGGCGGGCGCAAATGCGGGATGGCGGTCAACTCGTCAACTTGCATGGCCCCAATTCGTTGCTTTGCCGGCGCGTGCCGACGCAAGGCCCCGGCGCAGCGTGCGGCGAACTCGTCGGCCAGGCGCAACAACACGACGGCGGCGACCCCGGGTCGGGGCCGCCGCCGTCGTGTTCACGCCGCGGGAACGGCTTTGGATCAGAAGGCTGCTTCGTCCAGCTCCATCAGCGCGTTGTCCGCCGACTCGACGATCTTGCGGCGCGCGGACAACTCGGGCAGCACGGTGGTGGCGAAGAACGACGCCGCCGCGATCTTGCCCTGGTAGAACGGCTTGTCCTTCTCCGAGGCACCGTTGTCCAGCGCGTTGATGGCCACCTCGGCCTGGCGCTGCAGCTGCCAGCCGACCAGCAGGTCGGTGGCCGACAGCAGCAGCCGCACGGTGTGCTGGCCGACCTTGTACAGGTTCTTCGGGTCCTGCTGGGCCTCGGTCAGGTAGCCGAACATGGCGCCGAGCATGCCCTGCACGTCCTCCAGCGCCTGCTTGAGCGCGGCCCGCTCCTGCTTGAGCCTGCCGTTGCCCGACTCGGCCTCGATGAACTTGGTGATCTCACCGGCGATGTAGGTCAGCGCCTTGCCCTTGTCGCGGACGATCTTGCGGAAGAAGAAGTCCAGCGACTGGATCGCCGTCGTGCCCTCGTACAGGGTGTCGATCTTGGCGTCCCGGACGTACTGCTCGATCGGGTAGTCCTGCAGGAAGCCGGAGCCGCCCAGGGTCTGCAGCGCCTCGGTCCCCAGCAGCGTCCAGGCGCGCTCGGAACCGCCGCCCTTGACGATCGGCAGCAGCAGGTCGTTGACCCGCTCCTCCAGCGACACGTCCTCGCCGTTGGCTTCGCCGAGCTGGATCTTGTCCTGGAACGACGCGGTGTACAGGTACAGCGCGCGCAGGCCCTCGGAGTACGCCTTCAGTGTCATCAGCGCGCGACGGACGTCCGGGTGACGGGTGATCGGCACGCGCGGCGCCGTCTTGTCCGTCATCTGCGTCATGTCCGCGCCCTGCACGCGCTCCTTGGCGTACTCCAGCGCGTTCAGGTACGCGGTGGACAGCGTGGAGATGGCCTTGGTGCCGACCATCATGCGCGCGTGCTCGATGACCTTGAACATCTGCGCGATGCCGTCGACCTTGTCGCCGACCAGCCAGCCGACGGCGGGCTTGCCGTGCTGCCCGAAGGTCAGTTCGCACGTGGTGGAGCCCTTGATGCCCATCTTGTGCTCGACACCGGTGACGAACACGCCGTTGCGCTCGCCGGTCAGCTCACCCGTCTCCGGGTCGTGGTGCCACATCGGCACGTAGAACAGACCGAGTCCCTTGGTGCCCGGCTTGGGCTCGATACCCTCGCCTTCCGGCCGAGCCAGCACCAGGTGGTAGATGTTCTCGGTCATGTCGTCCTGGGCGGCACCGGTGATGAAGCGCTTGACGCCCTCGATGTGCCAGGTGCCGTCCGGCTGCTTGATGGCCTTCGCGCGCCCCGCGCCCACGTCGGAGCCGGCGTCCGGCTCGGTGAGCACCATGGTGGCGCCCCAGTTGCGCTCGATGGCGATCTCCGCCCAGCGCTTCTGCTGCTCGTTGCCGATCTGGTGCAGGATGTTGGCGAACGTCTTGCCCGCCATGTAGAAGAACAGCGCCGGGTTCGAGCCGGTGTACATCTCCGCGACCGACCAGCCGACGGTGGGCGGGATGCCGAAGCCGCCGAGTTCGGACGGCAGGCTGATCCGGTCCCAGCCCGCTTCGATGGTGGCCTGGTAGGCCTTCTTCATCGACTCGGGCATGGTCACGTCGAACTTGTCCGGGTGGTACACCGGCGGGTTGCGGTCGGAGTCGACCGCCGCCTGGGCGATGACGTCGGACGACACCAGCTTGTCGACCTCGGTCAGCACCGCGCGGGCGGTGTCGGAGTCAGCTTCGGCGAAGGGACCCTTGCCCAGGTACTCCTGAATCCTCAGCAGCTCGAACAGGTTGAACTCGAGGTCGCGGACGTTGCTCTTGTAGTGGCCCATGTCGTGACTCCGGATTCCCCTCGGGCGCGCTTGGCGCCGCGGTGGCGCGCTATTACTTGCCGGTAACTACAACGATATTACCTGTGGGTAACTACGGCAAGGGGTTCGGTGCGCAACAGTGCGCCCGAACAGGCGAATCGGCTGCAAGAAGGGTGCGGACGGGCATTGCTGCGGCCGGCGGCGGGCGGGCGAGTTTTGTCACCTTCTCCCCTGCCTGCCCTCGGTTACGCCATCATGAGCGGCGCTTTCATCAAAAATTCCACGCTCGAGCCCCAACCTGGGGCCGGGCTGACGGGTGTGGGTAGGTGGGACCGGAACGTGACAAGGCAGGTTCTTCTGCCTGACTCACCGAGTGATTGGACGGCCATGGAGAATCCTCCGAGCGACCCACACCAGCAGGGGCCGGGGCAGCCGCAGGAACAAGATCTTCAGCAGGAGCCCGTCTCGCACGACGAGCCACTTCCGCCGACGGACGCCTTTCCCGCAGCGGGCGGGTACCAGTTCGAACAGGCCAAGAAGTCGGACACCACGATGATCGTCAGCATCGTCGCGGTCGTCGCTGTCCTGCTCGGCGTCCTCGGTGTCACCGGGTTCGTCGCACCCGGGTTCTTCCTGTCGGGCGACGAGGGTGACGAGGCCGGCGACAGTGGCGGTGGCGGACCCGTTGCGGTGACGACGACGTCCACGCCCGAACAGAAGTCGCCTGCGGTGGTCCTGATCGAACGGATCGTCGCAGACCTCAACAGCCAGGACGGCCAGGCGCTCAAATACGCAATGTGCAGTCACCGTCCGCCGACGGTGGAACGCACGATCGCCGTCGTGCCGCAGGTCCGCTCGGCCGAACTGCGGGAGATCCGGGAGCACGGTAGGGCAGGGGCCGAGGCATCGGTGGAGCTTTCCACGCGGCAAGGCCAGACCGTGCTCGAGGTCGTCGTCGGGGAATTCCTGGGCGATCGCATGTGCTGGGTCTCGGCGGAGTTCGACGGCCCCCACCATCGAGCCGCCCGAGCCGAGTAGGACCAGGACCGCCAAGCCGGACAGAACGACCGCGAAGCCCCCTCCGCCGTCCCGCGGCACCCCGCACGCCGCCGACCGGGTCATGAAAGAGCTCGTCAAGAAGATCAACAGCGGCGACCGTGGCGCGAGCGAGCTGGGGTGCATCCCCGGCGCGCAGCGGAAGATCATCGCAGCCGTCGACGACGGTGCGACGCTCTCCCTCGGTGAGCGGGTCGACAGTGACCCGAACCACGCATCGCGTTTGCTGCAGGGGTCGCTCGGCGGCAAGGCGGCGAACGGCTGGGTGACGGTCAGCCGCTTGTCCGCAAGCGGCGAGACGTGGTGGTGCGTTTCCGAACTTGTCTTCAGCTAGTCACCGGCGGTCCCGCGTTACCCGCCCGCCGCCAGACGCGCCTGACGGCGGGCGGGTTCGTGCATGGCGAGCAGCGTGCCGCTCGACACGGAGCTGGGCAGGCGAGCCGATGCTGCAGCACACGTCGCCCGGACCCCCAGGATCCCGGGCGACTCGGCTTGTGGATCAGCGCTTCACCGGACGCGTCGGTGTCGTCGGCATCGCCAGGTCGTCGCTCCTGGCTTCCGGGTTGACCGACAGCATGCCGGTGCGGAAAGCGATCGACACCGCGTGCGTGCGATCGCGCGCCGACAGCTTGCGCAGGATGCTCTTCACGTGCGTGCGCACGGTCTCGACCGAGAGGAACAGCTCTTTGGCGATCGCCGCGTTCTCCTGGCCCTCGGCGATGAGCTGCATGACCTGGTACTCGCGCCGGGAGAGCGGAACACGAGGCCGCGGCGCGCTGTCCCCGTCATTGCCACTCCGCGGCGACGGCGGATGCGCCTCGGGATGCGTGACCAGCGACGCCAGTGCCGGGTCGAGGTAGCGGTGCGCGCACGCAGCCTGCCGGATCGCTTCCAGTACGCGCTGCGGTTCAGCGGTTCGAGGCACCGCGCCGTGCGCGCCCGCGCGCATGCAGGCGGCCAGGTAGCGCGGGTTGCGATCGGCGTCCCGCACCAGGACGACCACTCTGGCGTGGTGCTTGTTGGCGGTGAGCAGCTCGACCAGATGGCCGCTCGGCGCCAAGCCGGAATCGAGCAGGACGATGTCCGGCATCAGTTGCTCGGTCATCAGCAGAGCGCCCTGCTGACTGGCGGAGTGCGCTGCGATCTGCGCCCATGGTGTGCGCTCGAGCAGCGCTGCGATGCCGTCGCGATACAGCGGAACGGTTTCCACTACCCCCACAGCGACCGTCCGCTTGGCCGTCAGCGTGGCGTTGGCATGCCCGTTGGTGGCTCCGAGTGTGCGGCTCAACTGGCCGTTGGGCCTGGTGTCTTTGACCGTCATTGTCCCTCTTCCCGTCGCAGCCGCCGGCGCGGCTTCGCCGAGGCCGGCAGTCAAGCGACACCCCTCACAGTGGTCGTATGACGCCCTTTCTCAGCACGAATTTCTCGCGCTGTCGAACCGAGCGAACAATTCTGTCTACCTCGCCGAGCGGAGTTTTGCCAGTGGAACGGCGTGGAAAACCGCTGATCTCACGCGTTTGTGGCCTTGTCCGAGCACGCTCGGGGGTGGTAATCAACTCTGAGTTGATCTTGGGTGCGCTGCCCACCCGGCGCGCAGCTTCGCGGGCGCCTTGCACAGCCAGGCCTGCTCGACGAACTCCCACAACTCGTCTAGTTCGATGCGTTCGAGGTCGACCAAGATCGCGCCGTAGCCGTCGTAGTGCGGGGTGGTGGTCACCGCGGGATGGCCGCCCGCCAGCAAGGCTTCCTTCTCCTCCAGCGGGCACATCAACACCAGCAGGCCGTCGGACTCGGTGCGCAGCCGGGCGAAGCCCTTGTCGCGGACCTTGAGCGAAGGGGTGCGGAACCAGGTCGACACGGTCACCTCGGGCAGTCGTTTCCCGAGGCGCACCACGTCGTCCCATGTCGGCATGCCGCCTATTGTGCGCCCGCGCCGACCGGGTGTCTTGGACGAAACGGTGGTCAGCCGGTGCGGTTCAGCAGCCAGCCGCGGTCGGCGGCCTTGACCCCGGCTTGGAATCGGCTGCGGGCCCCCAGTCGATCCATGATGTCGGCGACCATGCGTCGGACCGTGCGGACGGAAACCCCCAGCTGGGCGGCCGCCGACTCGTCGGTGTTGCCCGCGGAGAGCAACGTGAGCAGTTCGCGCTCGCGGGTGGTCAGCTCGGGTGGCGGTTGCGCGGCGGCCAGCGGTGCGGCCGTCGGCCAGATTCGTTCGAACAGGTCGGTGATCGTGGTGACCAGCCCGCCGACCCGGAACGCGGCCAGCCCGGTCGGGCTCTGCTCGGCCGGGAGCAATGCCACCACGGCGTCGACCACCAGCGCATTGGTCGGTACTTCCGGGGCGGTGCGTACCGCGGCACGTGTTGTGCCGAGCTCGATGAGCCGCTCGGACACCTCGGGGCGCAGCCGTGTCCGGTCCGGCACGATGACGCGGCAGCGCACGCCCCGGCGCAGCGGTGTCGCTTCGATCGCGCGCAGGTCGGCGATCGGATCGGACGCGTAGGGGTCGGCGAGCACGAGGACCTCCCGGCGCGCCTCGGCCAGGATGGCGGTGAGCGCGTCCTGGGCGGACGGCGCCTCGGTGATCCGCTGAACCGGCAGCGACGGGCCCGCCGGGTTCACCGAACCATCCATCAAGCCACCTGC
Source organism: Thermocrispum municipale DSM 44069 (assembly GCF_000427825.1). GTDB lineage: Bacteria > Actinomycetota > Actinomycetes > Mycobacteriales > Pseudonocardiaceae > Thermocrispum > Thermocrispum municipale. The sequence continues at coordinate 653,266 of NZ_KE386593.1, forward strand.
CAGGCCGACGGACCGTGCACGCGCCGCTGCAAGCAGGCCAACACGCGCTTCACCGAGGCCACGTCGACACCCGAGGCCGCGGCGAGCTCGTACGGGTCCGGTTCGGCCGAAACCTCACGCGCAGCAGCGAGTTCGGGCCCCGGCTCGACGCCGAGTTCGGCCAGCAACGTCGAGCGGGCGCGTCGGTAGGTGGCCTCGGCCTCCCCGCGGCGACCCGCGTGGTGCAACGACCGCACCAGCAGCGCCCAGGCGTGTTCGCGCAGCGGATCCCGTGCGGTCACCTCCCGTAGGAGCACGGCTGCCTGTGCAGGCCTGCCCGCCCGCACCAGGGCCTCGGCCTGGTCGGTCCGCACCGTCAGATAGAGCTCACGCAGCCGGTCGGCTTCCAGGCTCGCCTCCGGATCGGCGACCAACTCCTGGTACGGCGTCCCCCGCCACAGCCGGCCTGCTGCCTCGAGATGAGCCAGCTCGCCGTCGACATCGCCCGCGGAACGGGCCCGCTGCGCGGCCGCGGCGTGCTCCTCCAGCTGGTGTGCGTCGAGCTCGCCGGGCTCGATCCGCATGCGGTAGGCGCCTCGCCTGCCCTCGATCCGGTCGGTGCCGAGCAGTTTGCGCATTTGCCATACGTAGGTGCTGATGTTGCGGGCCGCCGATGCCGGAGCGGCCGTTTGCTGCCACGTCACCGCGATCAACTGTTCTAAGCTCACCCACGCGTTAGCGTTGAGGAGCAAGGCGGACAGCATGGTCACGGGTTTGCCCGCACCGAGATCGATCGCGTCACGGCCGTCGCGGACCTCGAGCGGGCCGAGCACACCGAACAGCACTGCACACCTCCGTCCAACGTCAACGGGGTAAGCATCCGCCGGGCGACATGAGGATCCGATGACAACGAAGCGGACGGTATGAGCAGCGCAGCCGATCGCCTGCGGCGTCTACGCTGGCTGCTCACCGCCTTGTTCACGGTGATGAACGCGGTTGCGGTCATCGTGCTTGCGGTGCTGCTGATCCAGGCAGACGCCGACGACGGCCGCCAGCGACTGGACGCCGAGCTGACCAGAGTGACCACTGCGGTGCTGCGCGCGCTGGGGTTCGTCGAGGACAACCTGATGAACGAGCGGGTGCTCAACGACCCGCTGAACACCAGGTGCCCGCAGTTCGCCGTGGTGCCTGCCGACGAGTCGACGTTCGAGCGCTACGACAGCTCGCGCACGTGCGTCGAGGTTCCGCCGGAGCTGTTGACCGACATCGCGCGGCAGGCGGTGAATTCCGACGGCATGCAGGTCGGCTACGCCACCACACCACAGGACCGGACGGTGCGGTTCGCCGCGGAGCGGTTCCGTGCCGAGGTGGACGGGCCGTACGTGGGTGCCGTGGTGTCGGTGGCCGACGCCGAGCCGGAAGCGGCCAGGCACGACCGGGTGGTGCTGTTGATCATCGGCGGCTGTGTGCTGTTGATCGGTGTGGTGGGCATCGCCGGATATCTGCTGGCAGGCAGGGCCATCCGGCCCGCGGCCGCGGCGTTGGAGCAGCAGGAAACCCTGCTCGCCGAGACCGCGCACGACCTGCGCACGCCGGTGGCGGCGCTGCGGGCGCTGGCGGAAACGGCCGAACGCAACCCGGAGAAGCGGGAAGAGCTGCTGTCCCGGACGGTTCGGCTGGCCGGGCGCATGGGCGGCATCATCGACGGACTGCTGGTGCGGGCCCGCCTGGCCGCGGGGGTCGAGCAGCTGGCGATTCAACCGGTGTGGCTCGACCAGCTGGTGACCAGCGTGGTGGAGGAGACGCCGGCCGACGGGGCCCAGCTGACGGTCACGGCGGCGCCGAGCATGGTCAACGGCGATCCGGTGCTGCTGCAGCGGGCGGTGGCGAATCTGCTGGACAACGCGTTGCGGTACGGGCGGTTGCCGGGTCAGCAGGCGATCGTGCACGTGGCGGTGGCGAACGGCCGGGTGACGATCGCCGACAGCGGCCCGGGCATCGACGCCGCGGTGGCGCAGTCGGCGTTCGATCGCTTCGCCACCAGTGGTGGGTCCGGGCTCGGGTTGTCCATCGTGCGGTGGGTGGCACTGGCCCACGGCGGCACGTTGAGCGTGTACAACGCCGAGGAAGGCGGCGCCATTTTCGAATTGGCGTTGCCGCCGGTGACTCGTTAACAGGTTGAATTCATTGCCCGTTCGCGGCTGGACCGTTTCTGTATCGAATGACTTACCCTGTGCGAGTGCATTCAGGGGAGGCTGTCGCACGTCCGCACGGCTGGCGCAGCAGGGTGCCGGTCGTGCTGCTCGTCCTGGCCTGCGTCGCGGCCGTGGTCGTCGCGGTCAGCGGCGCAGCGAAACCGCTGAGCGGTCTGCATTTCTTTTCTTCCGGCCATTGGGTTTACAACGACTCCGCGCAGACGGCGTATCACGTCGACGGGGCCAGCCGGTCGATCGACGCCGAGGTGCCGTTGCCCGGCAAGGCCGATCCCGGCAGCGTGGTCGTCCAGGGCGACCGCAGTGGCTACGTGGTCGGCAAGGAGCGGGTCGTCGAGTTCGGCAAGTCCGACCTGCAGGTCACCGGCAGGCACCCGTCCCCCTCGCGCGAAGAAGCGTTCACGCTGGAAACCAACGGCGGACCGTACGGGGTCTACCGGCAGGCAGGCACGATCGTGCGGTACTCCGACCCGAACCCCGACCCGATCAACGTCGGCGGTCCGCTGGGCGACCCGGTGGCGACCAGCAACGGCACGGTCTGGCTGCATCGCATCGAGGACGGACGCCTGTGTCGGCTGGCCAAGGACACCCGGTTCACCAGCTGCCCGATCACGTTGCCGGAAGGCACCAAGGGCATGCTGACCGTGGTCGCGGACCGCGCGGTCTTCGTCAACACCTCGACCGACAGCCTCCATTTGCTCGACCCGAACGGCCTGGGGGACGGCGTGCCGATGGGTGTCGACCTCCCGGAGGACGTGCGCGTCGCGCCGCGGGACGTCGAAGGCCGGGTCGCGGTGCTGGACAAGCGGGAGAAGCGGCTGCTGCTGATCGACGCCAAGCCGTTGACGCAGAGCCGAATGCCCGAGGAGCCGCGCTCGGTTCCGTTGACCGACGCCGACTACGACGGCCCGGCCTCCACCGGCAACGCCGTCGCCGTGGTGAACCGGCAGGACAACACGGTGGAGACCTACGGGCCCGACGGATCGCCGATCGCCAAGCGGAAGCTGAACGGCAAGCCCACCGAGCGCACGCTGCGGACCGGCGAGGACGGCCGCGTCTACGCCGACGACAAGCGCGGCGACAACGTGCTGGTCGTCGACCACAACGGCGAGGTCGAGGACGTCGACGTCATCGGGGACGACGGCGACGGCGATGCCGAGGAAGGCAAGGACACCAAGCGCAAGGTGGACAAGCCGCGCAAGCGCGAGCGGGATCGCGCGGACCGCCGGGACCGTCGGGATCGGGTGCCGCAGCAGCGTGAGCAGGAGCGGCGGCCTCCGCAGGCGACGGACGAGTCGGTCAACTCCACGCAACAGGAACCTCCGCCGGTGCAGCTGAACCGGCCGAAACCGGACCCGAAGCCCGATCCTAAGCCGGATCCGAAGCCCGCGACGCCGCCCGGTGCGCCGCGCTCGGTCTCGGCCGAAGCGGGCAACAAGTCGGCCGAGGTGTCGTGGTCGCCGCCGCGCTCGAACGGTGGCGCGGCCGTCACCGGCTACCGGATCACGTGGTCCGGCGGCTCCAAGAACGTCTCCGGCAGTACGACCAGCACGCGGATCACCGGGCTGACCAACGGCAGGCGGTACGTGTTCACCGTCGCCGCCCGTAACTCCTCGGGCCAAGGCACCGGGGCGAGCTCGAACGCGGTGACGCCCAAGACCGTCCCGACGGTGGACGTCACATCGGCCGAGCAGACCGGCGACGGCCAGGTGACGCTGACCGTGCGGGTCGACGGTGGCGGCGATCCGAATGTGACGTGCTCGGTCACCTGGGGCAGCAACAGCCGTGAGATGGCGTGCAACGGCAGCTCCAGCGGTACCGCGACCCGGCAGCTGGTCATCGACAACGTGCGTAACGGTACCTACACGTTCTACGCGCGGGGCAAGAACTCGGCGGGCCAGGGTCCGCGGGGCCAGGGCGCGACGGTCGAGGTCAGCACCCCGGAGATCGTCCTGTCCAAAGGCAGACCCGCCGACAAGTACTGCACCGAGTACCCGGATTGCGCGTGGATGCACCTCGAGCTGAGCGGCTTCGAGCCGGGCTCCATGGTCCACGTGGAGCCGCACTCGACCAACCCGGACTACAGCAACGTGGGAGCCGATCTCATCATCGGCGCGGACGGCACGTATTCGACCGACCGGTTCGCCTACGCGGGGACGGGCGAAACCGTGTACGTCACCGCGATCCTGCCGGACGGCTCCGAGGTCGAGTCCAACAGGATCGTGTGGTGATCATGCGCTCGAGCACCAGTAGGGTCGGGGCACGCTGGAAGGCTGGGGAGTGACGAGTGAGCGCAGGTGAGGTCTACCGGCTGGTCTCCGAGAACGTGCAGCGCGTGGTGCGCGGCAAGCCGGACGTGGTCCGGTTGGCGATCGCCACCCTGCTCGCCGAGGGGCACCTGCTGATCGAGGACGTGCCCGGTCTGGGCAAGACGACGCTGGCCCGCTGCCTGGCGCGCAGCATCGGCGGCACGTGGAACCGCATCCAGTTCACCCCGGACCTGCTGCCGGGCGACATCACCGGCGTGATGGTCTACCACCAGAACGCGGAGAAGTTCGAGTTCCATCCCGGCGGGATCTTCGCCAACGTGGTGCTCGCCGACGAGATCAACCGCGGCACGCCGAAGACACAGTCCGCGCTGCTCGAAGTGATGGCCGAGCGCCGGGCGACGGTGGACGCCACAGCGCACCCGATGCCCGAGCCGTTCATGGTCATCGCCACGCAGAACCCGATCGAGATGGAAGGCACCTATCGGCTGCCCGAGGCGCAGCTGGACCGGTTCCTGATGCGGGTGTCGGTCGGCTATCCGGATCACGAAGCCGAGGTGCGCGTGGTGATGGGTGATACCGCGCGGGTGGATCCGGACGAGCTGCCGTCCGTGGTGGACCTCAACACGCTGCGACAGGCGATCGTGCAGGTGCGGCAGGCGTATCTGGATCCCGCGATCGTGTCGTACGCGGTGCGGTTGGCGGCGGCCACGCGCGAGCACGCCGCGGTGCGCTACGGCGCCAGCCCGCGTGGCTCGATCGCGCTGGTGCGCGCCGCGCAGGCGATGGCGGCCACCGAGGGCCGGGCGTTCGTGACCCCGGACGACGTGAAGAACGTGGCGCAACCGGTGCTGGCGCATCGGCTGGTGCTCACCGCCGACGCGGAGCTGAACCAGCGCCTGCCGTCGGAAGTGGTGGACGAGGTGCTGGCGGCGACCCCGGCGCCCGCGGTCAACCAGGTCTAGCCCTATGTGGTTGCGGGCCTTGCGCCTCACCAGGCGTGGCGTCGCCGTGCTGATCGCCGCCGTCGTGCTCTACGTCGTCGGCGAGCTTGCTGGGTGGCCCGTCCTGCGCGGCATGGCGGGGGCCGCGGTCGGCGCCTTGCTCGCGGGCGCCGCGTCGACCGCCCGGCGGCCGCAGGTCGAGGTGCGGCGCGAGGTGTACCCGGACCGGGTGGAGAGCGGGCAGCCCGCGTTGGCGACGTTGCGGGTCACCAACCCGACACGTCGACGGCAGTCGGCGTTCATGGCGCGGGACGCCATCGAACACGGTGGAGAACACAGCGTTCTGGTGCAGTCGTTGCCCCCGGGTGGCACGGCGACGTTCCACTACGAGCTGCCTACCGAGCACCGGGGCCGGGTCACGGTCGGTCCGCTGAGCATGGCGCGCGTCGATCCGCTCGGCTTGGTGCGACGACCACTGTCGGCCGGTCAGACCGCGACCTTGCGGGTCTATCCGAAGATGCATCCGGCGCGGGAACTGGTCGGCGGCTATCTGCGCCACCACCACGAGGGCCGGGCGATCGACGAGCCGCTGCACGGGTCGTCGGACCTGCGGGACGTGCGCGAGTACGTGATCGGCGACGAAGTGCGGCACCTGCACTGGAAGGCGACGGCGCGTACCGGTCAGCTGATGGTCCGCGACTACATCGACCCCGATCAGCCGCGGTTCAGCGTGCTGCTGGACACCCGTAAGCGGGTGCTGCGGCCCGACGAGTTCGAGCAGGCGGTGCAGGTCGCCGCCTCGCTGGTCAAACCGGCCGCGCTGGCCGGCCACCGCTGTCGGCTGATCACATCGGGTGGCCTGGACCTGGCGACGCCCGGTGGGCCCGCCGCGCTGCGGCAGATCCTCGACGTGCTGTGCGATGTCGCCCAAGGTGACGGACCGGAGGACGGCGACGTGATCGTGCCGAAGGTCCTGGCCGGGTCGGGCGCGGGCGGCGGTGGATGCCTGGTCACGGTCACGGGCCGGATCGACCAACGCGACCTGCGCGGGCTGTCCACGGTGCGCGGCCGATACTCGCGCATGTTCCTCATCGGGGTCGCCAAGCACGGCCTCGGCTGGGACGGCATCGGTGTGCACGGCCTTTCCGGGTTGCCGTCCGCGCGAGCGATATCCGCCGTGGACGCCGAGCACGCCGTGCGTGAGTGGAACGCGGTGATCGCATGACCGCCCCACAGGCTCCGGTCGTGCTGCGTCGGCGTCTTGCGGTCGTCTGTGTCCTCGGAGCGGCCGCGCTGGGCGGCATGCTGTTCGCCCCCGTCTTCTCCGCGCAGTCGCTGCTGTTGCCGGTTTTCGCGGTCGTGGCGCTGGTTTTCCTGGCCGACGAGGCGTGCCGCCACTGGCGTTGGCTCACCGCGGTGCGGCCGTTGCTGCTGCTCGTGGCCGGCCTGCTCGGCGTGATCTGGACCGTGCTGGGCGCGACGACCGTGGTCGGGCTGCCGTCGGCCCGGACGCTGCAGTTGCTGGGCGCCGGACTGACCGAGTCGTGGCAGCTGACGTTGCAGTCCACGTGGCCCGCGCGTGCCGACCCGCAGCTGGTGACGTTCGTGCCGCTGGCGGTGGTGTTGGCGGCGGTGCTCGGCGTGGAGTTGCTGCACCGGGTTCGGCCGCCGCTGGTGTCGCTGCTGCCGAGCCTCGCGGTGGTCGCGCTGAGCCAGGCGTTCGCCGTGCTCACCGGCGGGCCGGCCGTGGTGGCCGGGCTCTGCTTCGCGGTGTTGGCCGCGGTGCTGTTGACGGTCACCCGGGAAACCGCCGGTCCGCGTCGGTGGGTGCTCGCCGGGCTCGCGGTACCGGTGTTGGTGCTGGCGGTCGTCGGGTCGTTGCTGTTGGCGACGACCACGCCGCTGGATCGGTCACCGGTGACGGTCCGGGACTCGATCACCGCTCCGGTGGCGCAGCGTTCCGTGGCGAAACCGCTGGACGACCTGGCGACGCGGCTACAGGAGTCGGAGGCCACGGCGTTCACCTACACCGCCGACGTGCCGGTCGACCGGTGGACGGTGGCGGTGCTGGACGGCTTCGACGGCGTGAACTGGACGTCGAACTGGAAGTTCCGGCGGCTCGGCAAGTCGCTGCGGCTGGATCCGTCGATCACCGCACCGACCACAACCCGGACTGCCCAGGTCACGCACATGGACCCGTCACTCATGCCGTGGTTGCCGAGTCAGCCGCTGGTGGCCTGGGTGGACGGCGCCGCGCCGCTGGTCGACGAGGCCAGCGGGACGCTGTTGAGCCGGGACGGCACATTCGACATCTATCGGATCACCTGGCGCGAGCCACGCACCGACGCGGAGAGCCTCGGCAACGCGGCGGTGGACGCCCGGGTACTGGACGACCTCGGTTCGCTCGGCTATGTCCCGCCCGAGCTGGACGAGCTCGCCGACGAGGCGACGAAGGGTCTGCGGGCGACGTTCCGCGCGGCACTGGTGCTGGCGAACTACATGCGGGACAACTACCGCGTGGCCGTCGGTGACCATCTGCCGACCGGGCACAGCCTGGTCCACCTGCGGCGATTCCTGCTCGAGGACAAACGCGGAACCAGTGAGCAGTTCGCCGCCGCGTACGTGCTGCTGGCCCGCATCCGAGGGATCCCCGCCCGGCTCGCGGTCGGATTCCGCGGGCCGCGCCAGGCCGCCGAGAACGGCCAGTTCGTGGTCCGCAACGAGCATGCGACGGCGTGGCCGGAGGTCGCGGTCGAGGGCCTGGGCTGGGTCCCGCTCGACCCGCTGGGCGCCGCTTCCGCCGGTGGCGGCCCGATGCCCACCGGACTGGCTGGGGTCACCGAGCAGGCGCGGGCCGAGCTGCCGAAGGACGACAAGGAGCTGAAGGACCCACCGGTCGCACCGCCGCCCGGCGACTCGGGGCAGCAGGCGGACGAGGGCTGGCCGTGGTACCTGGTGGTCGCCATGGCGCTCGGGATTTCGCTCGCGCTGGTGCTGTTGACGTGGCTGATCGTGCCGATCGCCCGCTGGGGCCGGGCGATCCGCCGGCGCCGGACGATCCCGCCTCGGTCGGTGGTCGGCGCGTGGGCCGAGGCGCGGGACAGGCTGCGCGCGCACGGCGTCCGGGTCAGCCCGGGCATGACGGTGCGGGATCTCATGCCGGACGCGGCGCGGATCGCCGGCCCCGCCACGCTCGAAGGTCTCCAGCGGTTGGCCCAGGCGGTCGACTTCGCGCTGTGGTCGGGGACGGCCGTGACGAAGCCGATGGCAGATCAGGCCTGGGCGTCGGTGCGGATGGTCCGACGAGGGCTGGCTGCGCGGCCGCTGGCGGCTCGGATCCGGGCGGCGCTGGACCCGCGGAGCTTGCTGCCGCCACGGTGATGCGGACTGGCGCTGGACCGGTGGAGCTTGCTGCCGCCACGGTGATGCGGCCCGGTGGCCTGCCTCCGCGCGGAGTCCGCGTCGGTGGCGCCGACGTGGTCTCGTCCCGGCCGTGCCGTCGCACCGGCGCCGCGGCTACTCGCAGGGCGACCCGCCCAGGGTCAGCTGCCTGCTGGAGTGCTTCCCGTCGACGTTGGAGCCGTCCACGCGGAAGCAGTAGTCCCTGCCTCGTTCGATCGGCAACCGCATGTTCTGCCGCTGGCCGGCGACCCGGTGCTCCCAGGTCGTCCGGCCCTCTTCCCGGAACCACACGACGTAGTCCAGACCCGGCGGACCGTGCCAGCTCAGCTCCACCACGGTGCCGGACACCTTCGGCTTGTCCAGCCGCACCACCGTCGGATTCGCCGACGTCGACGGCGTGGTGGGTTCACTGCTGGGCGACGGCGGCGTCTGCGCAGCGGGCGGGTCGTCGTCGCTGATCAGCAAGGCTGTGGCGACCGCGCCGACCGCGAGGACGACGCCCACGAAGGCAGCGATCTGACCGGCGGTGATGCGTCGGCGCCGCGGTCGCTCCGGCTTGAAGACCACCACCGGCGCACCCGCGGGGCGACGCGGATGGTCCGCTCGATACACCGGGCTGCCCGGCCTTCCGCCCGCCAGCAGCACGGTCAGCCTGTTCGCCACCGCGGAGGCCGAATCCGGCCGTTGCTGCGGGTCGGTCGTCAGCAACTCCGTCACCAGCTCCTGCACCGGCTCGGGCACGTCGTCGCGCTCGAGCGACGGCGGATCGGCACTGAGCATGCGCAGGATTCGCTGAGCCTCTGGCTCCCCGGCCACCGCGGGATAGGGCGCTTTGCCGGTCAACGCGAAGTACAGCACGACCCCGATCCCGTACACGTCGGAGCGCTGGTCACGGGTCCCGTCACGCACCGTCTCCGGTGCGGCGAATCCGAGGTGCTCCCCGCTGGGCGTGCCGTACGTCCGGCGCGCGGCAAGACCGAAGTCGGACAGCACCGCCTCCGGGGCGGCTTGCGTCGGTGCGGTGAGCAGCACGTTGTGCGGGTGCACACCGCCGTGCACCAGTCCGGCGCGGTGTGCGGCCGCCAGCGCCAGCGCCGTGATTTCCGCGATGGCCACCGCTTCGTCGACGGGGATCGGTCCACCCACGTGCACGCGCTGCGCCAACGACTGCGGGCAACGCGGCATGCGGATCGCCGTGCGCCCGTCGGGAAGGACCTCGCTCGTCGTCGGCAGGATCGAGCGGACGTGCCGTAGCCCGGCCAGGGTCGCCTGCTCCTGCTCGAGCTCGGCGCGGGTCTGCGGGTCGAACGGGCGGTGGAAGACCTTCACCATCAGCGGCGCCCCGGTACCCGGATCCACTTGCGGATACACCGCGGCGGCGGGACCGGGGAGCGGCGCGGTCATGCGACCGGCTTGGCCAGACCCGAGATCACCTCGGCGCCCGGCAGCGCGGCCAGCTGCGATCCGGTCACCAGCAGCTTCGACCCGCGGATCCCGCTGCCGACGATCAATTCCTCGGCCTCGGCGACCCGCTCGTCGATCAGGATCGGCCACTCGGGTGGCAGCCCGATCGGCGTGATGCCACCCGACTCCATGCCGGTCAACTCCACCGCGTCCGCCATCGGCGCGAACGAGGCCTTCCGCACGTCGAGGCGCTTGCGGATCACCGAGTTGACGTCGGCGCGGGTGGTGGCCAGCACGAGCGCGGCCGCGTAGCGCACCTCACCACCGCGCTTGCCCGCCACGACGACGCAGTTCGCCGATGCCTCCAGCGGCGAGGAGTACGCGGCGCAGAAGTCCGCGGTGTCCGCCAACGCGGGGTCGATGGCCGCGACCCCGATCCGCTGCGCGTCAGTGACTTCGGGCAGCGCTTTCGCCACGGGTGGCGCGAGCAGCTCGGTGTGGTCCACAGCAGGCAGGACGTCCAGCGTCCCGGCAATCGTCCACGTCATGATTGGAGGTTTACCATCGCCCGCCGCGCTGGACTTCGATGAGCTTCGGTCGCACGTCCACCATGTAGACCAGCACGGCGACCAAGCCTGCGATCCAGAACATCAAACCGGGGCCGGAGCCGCTGAGCGCGCCGAAGAGGATCATCGCCGCGGTGCCGCCGCCGGTGATCCCCATCCACGCCGATTTCGTCAGGCGGTCCGCCGCCGCGTAGGCATCCGGCCGTTGCAGCGCCGCGTGCACGAACGCGAAGACGCCGACCGGGATGCCGGCCAACTGGATGAAGTAGAGGATGTCCAACGAAAGCGGTGCCACGTGACCAGTGTCCTGTAATCGCAGAGCCATGGCTAGCTCGGTGAGCGCTGCCACCTCAACGAATAGCACCGAACCCCGGCGCATGCCAGTCGCGCCGGGGTTCGAATGCGTGGTGACTCAGTGCCTCACTCGGCGGTCTTGCGCGTCGTGGTGCGACGAGCCGTGCCGGTCGACTTCCGCGTGGTGGTCTTCCGGGTCGTGGTCGTCTTCGGCGCGTTGGCCTTCACCTTCTTCGCCGTGGCGGAGTTCTCCGCGGCGACGGCGTTGGCCGACTTGCCGGCCGAGGTGCGGCGGGTGGTGTCGGCGGTCTTCGCAGCGCTCGCGGCCTCCGCGGCGGCGGTGTTGACCGTCTTCTCCGCGGTCGCCGTGGCCTGCCGGGTGCGGCCGGTGGCCTTGTTGACCTTGGCCAGCACGTCCTCGACCCGCTCACGGGCCTCGGCGGTGAACTCCTCGAGCCGCTCCTGCGCCTTCTCCAGCGCGTCCTGCAGCTGCTCGAGCGCGTTCTTCACCTGTGGCTGGGCCACCAGCTGGTCCCACGCCTCCTCGCCGGACTCGGCGAGCTTGTCGTACAGCTTGCGGGCCGACTCGGTGTACTCGTCGACCAGCTTGCGCAGCTCGTCGGCGTTCAGCTTCTCGCGCAGCTCGGTCAACTCGGCCGCCGGACGCAGGTCCTCGGCTGCCTTCTTGGCCTCGTCGATCGTCTTGCGCAGGCCCTCGTTGGCCTCGTCGATGGTCTTGCGAACGCCCTCGCGGCCCTCGCCTGCCCGCTCGCGCGCCTTGTGCACGGCGTCCACGACGGCCTTGGTGGCAAGGTTGCCCGCGCCCAGCGCGGCCAGCAGCGGCGTGCGGACCTGCTCGAAGGCGGTGTTGACCTGCTCACGCACCTTGGTGACGTCTTCCTTGGTCGGACGGGTCATGCTGAGATCACTCCTCGTTGTCGACGGACTCAGCACGGTGCTGGTCCTGCTTCGCCGCGTTCTCCCGGCGAAATGACTCGTAGACGTCGAGCAGCACCTGCTTCTGCCGCTCGGACAGCTCGGTGTCGGCGCGAATCGCGTCCGGTACCGGGCCGCCGAGGGGTTTGTCCAGGATTCCGGCCTGCACATACAGCGCTTCCGCCGAGATGCGCAGCCCCTTGGCGATCTGCTGCAAGATCTCCGCGCTCGGTTTGCGCGCGCCACGCTCGATCTGGCTCAAGTACGGGTTGGAAACCCCGGCGAGCTTGGCCAGCTGGCGCAGCGAGATCTTCGCGTTCGTTCGCTGTTGCCGGATGTACTGCCCGATGTCCCGGCCGATGTCTCGGCCGATGTCGGCGACTTTGCCGATCGGTTTGCCGGAAGAGGGCTCGTGCGTGCCGGCATCGCCGGCCGCCGCGGTTCGGGTACCCGAATCCTCGTTGGTCGAATCAGGCATCCCGCCCACCTCCTTGCGACAACACCCACGTTACGCAGGGGTGCTAGCAATTGCAAGCACTTTGCTTGCAGCCGTGGGTGTTAGCTCCGCCACGATGCGAGCGCAGGGCGGCAGCGCCTCGCCGACGAGGAGCGGTCGACAGGTTCGAGGAGTTCGCGCGCGGCGGCAGGCCACTCGGCGGCAACGAGTGCTCGGTACGTTCGAGGAGGTCACCTACGGCGGGAGGTCACTCGGCGGTAAGGAGTACTTGGCACGTTCGAGGAGGTCACCTACGGCGGCGGGAGGTCACTCGGCGGTAAGGAGTACTTGGCGCGTTCGAGGAGGTCACCCGAGACGGCAGGCTCCTCGCCGACGAGGGGCGCTCGGCACGTTCGAGGAGGTCACGTGCGCCGACAGGCCGCGCCTGGGTCGCCGCCTGCCGGGCCGCTCGCCCCTCACCCGGCCTGTTCGCGCAGCGTCCAACCCCAGCACAAGCAGAACGGATGCCCAGCGGGGTCGGCGTAGACCCGGAACGTGTCCGGCTCGTCGTTCAACACCCGCGCTCCCAGCTTCAGCGCCCGCTCATGATGGTCGTCGATGTTGCGCACGTCGAAGTCCAGATGCAGCATCTGCGGGCGCTCGTCGGAGGGCCACGTGGGCGGCTGGTACTCCGGATCCTGCTGGAAGCAGATCTCGACGCCGCCGTCCGGTGGCTCCACCGTCACCCAGTCGGCCCCCGGCTCGTCCTCCTCGGCGATGGACCAGCCGAGCAGCTCGGAATAGAACTGCGCCAGCGCGTACGGATCGGGACAGTCGAGCACGACGCAACCGAACTTGATCTCGGGCACGGACATGGATTCCTCCCCGTGTGTCGGTTGCCACATAGTGCCCGCGGCCACCGACAATCCGCGCCCGAATTTCAGAACAGCAGCTGCCCGACGGTGTAGATCGCCAGGCCGGCGAGCGCGCCCACCACGGTGCCGTTGATCCTGATGAACTGCAGGTCCCGCCCGACCTGCAGTTCGACCTTGCGGGCGGTCTCCTCGGCGTCCCACCGCTCCACGGTGTCGGTGATCAACGTGGTGAGGTCGTCCGCGTAGTTGCTCACCACGTAGGCGGCGACGTCCTCGGCCCACTTGTCCACCTTGCCGCGCAGCGGATCGTCGCCGGACAGGCGCCCGCCGAGCCGGGTCAAACTCTGCTGCAGCCGCACGCGCAGCTCGCTGGAGGGATCCTCGGCGGCGGTCAGCAGCATCTCCTTCGCCGTGGCCCACGCCGAGCCGATCAGCTCCTGCACCTGCGGGTGCTCGACGATCTGCGTCTTGACCTGCTCGGCCCGGTCGATCGTCTCGGGGTCGGACTGCAGGTCACGGGCGAACTCGCCGAGGAACCGGTCCAGCGCCTGCCGCATCGGGTGGTTCACGTCCACCTTCACCGCCCAGGCGAACGACAGCACCTCGCCGTATACCTTGTCCGCCAGCAGCTCGTCGACGAACTTCGGCGACCAGGACGGCGCCCGGTCGGTCACCACCCGCAGCACCGTCTGGTGGTTGTCGCGCACCCACTCGTACGCCCGGTCGCACATCAGGTCGACCAGCTTGTGGTGAGAGCCGTCCTCGACCACCTTGCCCAGGATCTTGCCGAGCGGTGGACCCCACTGCTTGTCGATCACCCGGCGCGCGACGGCCTGCTCCATGACCGCTTGCACGTCCTCGTCCCGCAGCACGGTCACCGCCCCGCGCACCACGGTGGCGATCTCGGCGGTGACCCGCGCGGAGTTCTCCGGCTTCGCCAACCACTGCCCGAGCCGCTGCGCCAGGTCCGTGTTGCGGATCTTTTCCCGCACCACCTGCTCGGCCAGGAAGTTGTTGCTGACGAACTCACCGAGGCTCGAGCCGAGCTGATCCTTCTTGTTCGGGATGATCGCGGTGTGCGGGATCCGGATGCCCAGCGGGTACCGGAACAACGCGGTCACCGCGAACCAGTCGGCCAGCGCGCCGACCATGCCCGCTTCCGCGGCGGCTCGTACGTAGCCCAGCCACGCGCCTCCGCCCGCCGACAACGCCCAACTGCTCACCAGGAACACCGCGGCGGCGCCGAGCAGGAAACCCAGCGCCACCGTCTTCATCCGGCGCAGCCCCTGTCGCTTCTCCTCCTCGGCCAGCTGCGTTCGGCGCAATGCCATCGACACGGTGCCGGCCTGTTCCGCTTGCGTCACGGTGGCTCCCTCGTTGCTGCTGGCGTGAACGTCGAAATGGTCAACGTCCGGCGGCCGTCATTCTCGCCCGATGCCCCCAGCGGGCGCCCGCTGTGCCCGTGAGCGCCCGCGATCTGCGAGGATCAATCGTCATGCGCGACCCGGTATTGGTTCCCCGGCTTCGGCCGTTCGCAAGCACCGTGTTCGCCGAGATGACCGCGCTGGCCACCAGGACCGGCTCGGTCAACCTCGGCCAGGGCTTCCCGGACACCGACGGTCCGGCAGGCATGCTCGCCGCCGCTCAGCGGGCCATCGCCGACGGGGTGAACCAGTATCCGCCGGGCCCCGGCAGGCCCGAGCTGCGGGAAGCGATCGCCGAGCACCGCACGCGCTACGGCACGGAATTCGACCCGGAGTCCGAGGTGCTGGTCACCGCGGGCGCCACCGAGGCGATCACGGCCGCGCTGCTCGGGCTCACCGACGCCGAGGACGAAGTCATCGTCCTGGCGCCGTACTACGACTCGTACGCCGCGGCAGTGGCCATGGCCGGCGCGCGCCGGGTCGTCGTCCCGCTTGCCCGGACCAACGGCACCTTCCGGCTGGACCTGGATGCCATCCGGGCCGCCATCGGCCCGCGGACCAGGGCCATCGTGGTCAACTCCCCGCACAACCCGACCGGAACGGTGTTCGGCAGGGACGAGCTCGCCAGGCTGGCGGCGCTGTGCGTGGAACACGACCTGATCGCCATCACCGACGAGGTCTACGAACACCTGGTGTTCAGCGAGCCCGCCGGCCGGGAGCACATCCCGCTCGGCACGTTCCCCGGTATGGCCGAGCGCACCGTGACCATCTCCAGCGCGGGCAAGACGTTCAGCTGCACCGGCTGGAAGATCGGCTGGGCGTGCGGGACGCCGGACGTGGTCGCGGCCGTCCGGGCGGCCAAGCAGTTCCTCACGTTCGTCTCCGGCGGGCCGTTCCAGGTCGCCGTGGCGCACGCGCTGCGCAACGAGTTGCCGTGGGTGGAGCAGCAGCGACAAGCCCTGCAGAGCAAGCGCGACCGACTGTCCGAAGGCCTGGCCGACGCGGGATTCGGTGTGTTGGAGTCCGCGGGAACCTACTTCGTGTGCGCCGACGTTCGCCCGCTCGGCATCGAGAACGCGACCGAACTGGCGTGGCAGTTGCCGGAACGGATCGGGGTGGCCGCGGTCCCGGTGAGCTCGTTCAGCGAAGGGCCGGAGTACGACCATCTGCTGCGGTTCGCCTTCTGCAAACAGGACCACGTGCTCGACGAGGCCGTCAGACGCCTGCGCACGCTGTGACCTGATGCCGGATTAGCCTGCGCTGCGCAGCGCTTACGCCCGTTTGTCGTAACCCGGTTTGCCGGACCGGAAAATTCGTTCCGCGGCTGCGGAACGGGCGATCGGGAGCGGCCGTTCGGGGTGCTTGCGTGCGCGAGTGCAAACGATCCCCAGGTCACGGGCACCATGACCGGCCCGAAACCCCTTCGCATTAGCGTCGTAGCAGGTCACAGGCGTAGTCGGCGGTCCCAACGGGCTACGGACGAACCACCCAAATGGCACATCGGGGACTGGATCAAAGGGGTGCAGGATGCAACACTCGTGCACGTGCACGTGACTGCGGGGACCCCGGTGGCGCGCCGAGGTGGCGCGCGTGAAGTCGCCGTGCGCGCGCTTCGTTTGGTCGCGCGCGCCGCGGTCACCGTGGGTGTTGCCGCTGCCGGCTGGCTGCTGATGCTGACCATCAGCGCCACCGCGTCCGCCGCAGAGCAGCCGAGCTCCCCGCAGGGCACGCAGACCGCCGAAGCGGAGTCGACGGACACCTCGACCGAAGCCACCACCGAGTCCGCGCAAGATCAGCAGAAAGCGGGCGAGGGCAAGCGGTCCGGTCTGCTGGGTGGCGTCGTCGGAGGCCTTGCCGACACCACGTCGAACCTGACCAAGGCGGCCGTGGACACCGTGAAGACCACGACCGAAACCGTCACCAAGACCGTGCGGCACACCGTGAAGACGGTCTCCGACACGGTCAAGACGGTGACCGGGGGACTGCGCGACACGGTGGGCAATGTGACCAAGCCGGCGGACGGGATCGACGGCATCGACGACGTCGTCTCGACGAAGCCGACGGTGCAGCCGGTCGCGACGGTGCCGCAGCAGACGACCGCCGAGCAAGCGAAACCGTCCGCCACTCGCACCGCAGTGAAGGCGAAGGCGAAGACGGAGACGAAGCCGGCGCAGCCGACGAAGCGCGCGCCGCAACGCCACGAGCCGACCAGCACCGACAAGTCCGTGACGCGGACGGCCGAGCTGCCGGAGAGCAAGGCGGCGGCGAAGCACTCGGCAACGTCCAACGACGGCACGACCAGCCCGGTCGATCAGCAGCTGCCGTCCACCCCGTGCGGCGCCTCGTCGCCGAGTGCGGCGCATGCCGACGCCCCCAGCAAGAAGCTGGTCGCCGTCACCGCCGGTGTCGCAGGCGGCAGCCCGCTGCAGCGGACCGGCGTCGCCACCGCCGCGCCGGTGGCTCACGCGATCACCGCGGCGGCGCTGCCGTGCACCTCTCCTGATTGACCCAGCCCCTGCACGTGGGGACAGCTGCGTCTTCTGCGGGCCTACCCCACACGGCCTAGTCAGCTGATCCATCCGTTGGTTTCGGCGTACCGACGTTCGTTGGCGAAATCGCCCGCGTCGGTGGCCACCACGACAAGGGGCATTTCCCATGACCGACCGCATCGTTGCTCCTAGCAGCGCTGGGCGAGGGCCTGCGCGAGCAGCCGAGTGCGGTCCCCGGAAGCTTCCCGATGGGCCGACCGCGCCCGGCCTCTCGGGGTCCTGCTCCGGCGCCGCGATGCCCCCGCGGCGCCGGAGCCCACACCACGGCGCGACACCGACGTCGGGCCTGGCCCGCGTGCTCCACGTCTGCACGCGTGCCCCTGGCCGCCCCAGCTTCGGGGTCAAGCCAGGCCCGATGCGGCGTGTTGCTCACCGATGGGTTTCACCGCGCCGAAACCCCATCACCGCCCAGCGACGCGCCTGACCGCGGTGGCTTTCCGGCATGACGAGGGGCTGTGCCGGGAAGCCACCGCGGAAAATACCTCGAATTCGACCATGGCGAATCCGCCGAACTGTCAGAATGCGCGATGAACCCGTAGCGGAGGATCGCGTCGTGACCAGTGCTCTGCCCGTGCCCATCGAGTTCGAGCTGCCGGAGAGGTGGCGCCCCGCCGAGCCCGACGGCGTCGGCGCGCCGAGCGCGGCCTATGTGGCCCTGCGGCCCGAGCCTGCCGGTGACTTCGTCGCCAACATCACCGTGAGCGGTGAGCAGCTCGGCACGGGTCGCACGGTGACCGCCTACGCCGACGAGGCGCTGCAGCGGCTACGGGAGACCGCGCCGGACGCGGAGCTGACCAAGCGCACCGAGGCCGGTTCGCAGACCGCGCCCGGGCTGACCCAGGTCGTCTCCCTCACCACCGACGTCAACGGCCACCCGCGCCGAGTACTGCAGGTTCAGGTGTTCCTCGCGGTGCCGGATCCGCAGGACGCCGAACGGCAAGCGGTGATCGAGCTGGTGCTCAGCGCGGTGCCGGAGGAGATCGACCAGGTGGTCGGCGACTTCCGCACGTTCGTGGACAGCGTGTCGCCGCACGCCGAGCCGAGCGAGTAGCTCAGAAGACCACGGTCCGGCCGGCGTGCACGAGCACCCGGTTCTCCAGATGCCAGCGCAGCCCGCGGGCCAGGACGACCTTCTCGATGTCCCGGCCCTTGCGCACCAGGTCGCTGACCGCGTCCTCGTGGCCGACGCGGATGACGTCCTGCTCGATGATCGGCCCGGCGTCCAGCTCGGCCGTGACGTAGTGGCACGTCGCGCCGATCAGCTTCACGCCCCGCTGGTAGGCCTGGTGGTACGGGCGCGCGCCGACGAACGACGGCAGGAAGCTGTGGTGAATGTTCAGCGCCCGGCCCGCCCAGCGCTCGCACAAGTGCGCGGGCAGGATCTGCATGAAGCGCGCGAGCACGATCGCGTGCGGGTCGTGCTCCGACACCAGCGAGTCGATGCGCTCGAACGCGGCGGCCTTCGCCTGGTCGTCCGGCTTGGTCGGGAACGGCACGTGGTGGAACGGGATGCCGTGCGCGCGGGTGATGTCGCCGAGCACGTCGTGGTTGCCGATGACGGCCCGCACGTCCACGTCGAGCTCACCGGCCGCGACCCGGCCCAGCAGGTCGTACAGGCAATGGCCTTCCTTGGACACCAGGATGACGACGCGCCGCTTCTCCCCCGTGTCGTCGATGCGCCATTGCGCTTGTTCACCGCCGAGTTTCTGGGCCACCGGCTCGAACCGGGCGCGCAGTTCGTCGACGTCGTACGGAAGCGAGTCGGCCCGTACTTCCTGCCGGGTGAAGAACCAGTTGGTGTCCGGGTCGGTGTGGTACGCGGCCTCGACGATCCAACCGCCCGCCTCCGCCAGGAACGTGGCGATGCCCGCCACGATGCCGGTGCGGTCCGGGCAGCCGAAAGTGATCACGTAACGGCGTTCTGACACTCCGCAACTGTAGGCCGGGCGCCGAATCGGTCGGAACGCGGCGTTAGGTGGCCCACGTGTTTCGGTCACGCGGACTGTCAAGGCGTGCGGGCTGTTACGGGGCGCACGTGCCCTGCTGCGCGGCCGCCTCGGGCTCGAGCGGCTGGGTCTTCTCGGCGTCCGCACTCTTGCCGTGCGAGCGAGCCCAGATGCGGCGTCCGACCTCGATCAGGCCCACCGTGGTCAGCGCGATCGCGAACGCCAGCAGCAGCGCCTTGCCCGGGTTGTCGGCGAAGTACGAGCCACCCACGTACCCGATCAGCACGCTGTAGGACGCCCAGATCGTGGTGCCGATCAGGTCGAACGTCAGGAACTTGCGCCACGGGTACCGGATGCCACCGGTGGCGACGCCGGTCGCGAACCGCCCCCCGGGCAGGTAGCGGGCGACCAGCAGCAGGAGCACGGCATGCTGATGCACCTTGGCGCGCGCCCACTCGATACGCTCCCGGCCCTTCTCCCCGCGGGAGAACCGGGCGATCAGGCTCGGCCCGGCGAACCGGCCCATCGCGTGGCTGGCGCAGTCACCGACGAAGGCCCCGAGCGCGGACACCGCGATGGCCAGCAGCAGCAGCTCGAAATGCGGGCTGACCAGAACGGCCACCGTCACGACGGTCGTCTCGCTCGGCGAGAACGGGATGACGGCGTCGAGCATCGTGATCAGGAACAGCAGCACCCACAGCCACGGCGAGTCGACCGTGGTCCGCAGTAGCGTGACGAACTGATCAAGAAGCTCGAACATGCTTCGATGGTGTCGCGGATCGGCACCGCGTACCGCCGAAATGGAGCAATATCCGGGTGAACCCTGAGTGATCTCACCCGGTCTCGGCGCCGGCCAGCTGCTGCGCGACGAACTCGTCCTCGCGCCGCAACAGCTTCACCACCTGCTCGGCGATGGTCTGCTCGAGCTTGCCGCCGATGAGCGGAATCGACACCTCGACTTTGCCGTTGACCTGCAGTTTCGCCCCGTCGCCCCGTGGCGTGAGCGCGGTCGTGACGGTGATCGAACCGGGCACACCGGACACGGTCGCGCCGCCGGTGCCGGTGACCGTGCCGTCGCCGCCGATCACCCATTCCTGCTCGCGCTTAACAATCAGGTCACCTGAATGGATCTTGCGCACGATGGAGGGAAGCTTGTCGGCCGGAATGCCCTGCCGCAGGGTGTAGCGGTAGCCGTTCTGCCGCTTCTGGTGGCTGAGGAGCTCGGCCTCGTGCCCGCCGATCGCGTCCAGGCGGGCGCGGATCGCGGCGTCCTCCGCGATGGTGGCGAGGATCTTGTCGACCGGGTAGGAGAACTCGGTGCTGTGCTGCAGGGGGCGTGCCATGGGCGGCAGATTACCCTGCTGGTCATGCCCGCATCCCTGGCTGATCACACGACACTGCGGCTCGGCGGCCCGGCGAAATCCATGCTCGAGGCCAAGACCGACGACGAACTCGTCGCCGCGGTGGCCGAGCGGGACGCCGCCGGTGAGCCGGTGCTGCTGCTCGGTGGCGGCTCGAACCTGGTGATCTCCGACAGCGGGTTCGACGGCACCGCCATCCGGATCTGCACGGAGGGCCAGCGGATCGAGCGGACGCAGGTCGACGGTGTCGAGCGGGTGCGCGTCGAGGTTGCCGCGGGCGAGGACTGGGACGCGTTCGTGGCCCGGACCGTCGAGGCCGGCTTCGGTGGGCTCGAATGCATGTCGGGCATCCCCGGCCGCGTCGGGGCGACGCCGATCCAGAACGTCGGCGCGTACGGCTGGGAGGTCGCCGACTTCCTGCACTCGGTGCGGGTCTACCACCGCGGCAGCGGCGAGCGAGAGACGATGGTGCCGCAGCAGCTGGCGTTGGGGTATCGCACCAGCCGGTTCAAGGGTACCGACGAGGCGGTGGTGCTCGCCGTCACGTTCGATCTGCACGCCGACGGGCTCAGCCAACCGATCCGCTACGCCGAGCTGGCCCGTACCCTCGGAGTCGAGCCTGGCGAACGCGTGCCTGCGGCCGATGTCCGCGAAGCGGTCCTGCTGTTGCGGCGTGACAAGGGCATGGTTCTGGACCCGGACGACCACGACACCTGGAGTGCGGGATCGTTCTTCACCAACCCCGTCCTGCCTGCCGCCGAGGCCGCCGACGCGCGGCAGCGGATCGCCGACATCGTGGGCCCTGACGTGCGGATTCCCACCTACCCGGCGCCTGGTGACGCGGTCAAGTTCTCCGCCGCGTGGCTGATCGAGCGGGCCGGGTTCGGCAAGGGCCATCAGGGCCCCGGCGGCCGGGTGTCACTGTCGACCAAACACACGCTCGCGCTGACCAACCGCGGCTCGGCAACCACCGACGATCTGCTGGCGCTGGCTCGCGAGGTGCGTGACGGCGTGGCCGCCAAGTTCGGGATCACGCTCCACCCGGAGCCGTTGCTCATCGGTTGCGCGTTGTGAACCGATCGACGACCCTCTGCTGCCGACGAACAACACGGGCCGTGGCATTCTTGATGGGGTCTGGGGGTTTGTCCACTGCGGCGCACCGCCGCTGTGAGGAGGGGAGTACCCGTGATAACACGGCGCACTGTGGTCCACGCGGCCGTGGCGGGATCGACCATAGGGCTGCTGGCCGCCTGCACCAGAGGTGAGGACGGCCAGGCCACCGCGGATCCGGATCGGCCGCCGATCGCCACGATCACCGCGGATCCGGAGGACGGCGCCACCGACGTCGGTGTGACCGACGGCGTCGAGCTGACGGTCAGCAAGGGCAAGCTCACCGAGGTGACGCTGACCAACCCGGCAGGCAAGCAGGTCAAGGGCACCATCGCCGAGGACGGCAAGAGCTGGCGGGTGGACGAGCCGCTCGGCTACGGCAAGAAGTACACCTACACCGCCAAGGCGATGGGGGACGACGACAAGCCGGTCGAGCTGACCGGGAGCTTCACCACGGTCAAGCCCAAGTCCCTGGTGCGGGCGACGCTCAACCCGATCGACGACGCCGTGGTCGGTGTCGGCATGCCGATCAGCGTCCGGTTCGACTCCCCGGTGAAGAACCGCAAGGCGGCGGAGAAGGCGCTCAAGGTCTCCACCTCGCCCGAGGTGGAGGGCTCGTGGGGCTGGCTGCACGACCAGCAGGTCGACTGGCGGCCGAAGGAGTACTGGCCGGCCGACACCGAGGTGGAGGTCACCGCCAAGCTCTACGGCGTGCACTACGGCGGCGGCGCCTACGGCAAGGCGGACGTCACCACCAAGTTCCGGATCGGCCGCAACCAGGTGGTCAAGGTGCACACCCCGGACCACCAGATGAAGGTCTACCGGGACGGCAAGCTGTACAAGACCTACCCGTGCAGCAACGGCGAGGACGCCAACCCGGATCTGAACACCCCCAACGGCACGGTCATCGTGATGACCAAGGAGCCGACGTCGATCTTCGACAACGAGCGCTACGGCTACACCGACGTCAAGAAGAAGTGGTGTTGCCGGATCTCCAACCACGGCGAGTACATCCACGAGAACGAGGAGAACCGCGCCAACATCGGCAAGCGGAACACCTCGCACGGCTGCATCAACCTCTTCGAGGCCGACGCCAAGGACTACTTCGACTCGGCGATGATCGGTGACCCGGTGGAGATCACCGGCTCGAAGGCGGACTTCCCGAAGACCTCCGACGTGTGGGACTGGCTGCTGGACTGGGACTCCTGGCGGGGCCTTTCGGCGCTGTAGCGAACCCCCTCCGGACGTGGGCGCGGGGCGAGCCGGACGTGCGCAAGGCCACACTCGCGCGTGCAGATGTGAGGCCAACCACCCATTATCCGCCACAGTTGGTGGGAAGATCTTCGCCGTCCCAGGTGTTGGACGCCGAGAGAACCCGTGCCCGCGACGCGAGGGGGTTACCCGATGACGTCCCGCACCACCGTGTCCTCCGACGTCTTCTCCCGGACCGTCGGATGGATGCCGCGCCGGGTAGCCGTGCTGTCGGTGCACACATCGCCGCTGGAGCAGCCGGGCACCGGGGACGCGGGCGGGATGAACGTCTACATCACGCAAACCGCCAAGGAGATGGCGCGCCGGGGGATCGCCGTCGAGGTGTTCACCCGCGCCACGTCGTCCGACCAGCCCCCGATCGTGGAAATGACGCCGGGCGTCCAGGTGCGGCACGTGCCCGCGGGCCCGTTCGAGCCGCTGGACCGCTCCGAACTTCCCGGGCAGCTGTGCGCGTTCACCGCGGGCGTTCTGCGCACCGAGGCGTTCCACCCACCGGGCTATTACGACCTGATCCACTCGCACTACTGGCTGTCCGGGCAGGTGGGATGGTTGGCCGCCGAGCGGTGGCGGGTGCCGCTGGTGCACACCGCGCACACGCTGGCCCGGGTGAAGAACGCGGCGCTGGCCGAGGGCGACAAGCCCGAGCCACGCGGTCGGGAGATCGGTGAGCAGCAGGTGGTGGACGCCGCCGACCGGTTGGTGGCCAACACCGCCGTCGAGTCCGCGCAACTGGTGGAGCTCTACGGCGCGGACCCGGCCGCGGTGAGCACCGTGCTTCCCGGCGTGGATCTGGAACGCTTCACCCCCGGCTCGCAGGTCGTGGCGCGGGCCGAGCTGGGCTTGCCGTCGGATGCGATCGTGCTGGCGTTCGCCGGCCGGATTCAGCCGCTGAAAGCCCCGGACGTACTCCTGCGCGCGGCCGCCGTGCTGCTGGAGCGTCACCCGCAGGTGCGTGACCGGCTGGTGGTGCTCATCGTCGGCGGTCCGTCCGGCACGGGACTGGATCAGCCGACCGCGCTGCGCGAGCTGGCCCACCAGCTGGGGATCGAGGACGTCACGCGCTTCATCCCGCCGCAGCCCGCCGACCGTCTTGTGCAGGTCTACCGCGCGGCGGACGTCGTCGCCGTGCCCAGCCACAACGAATCGTTCGGCCTGGTGGCGCTGGAAGCCCAAGCGTGCGGGACGCCCGTAGTGGCCGCCGAGGTCGGTGGCTTGCCGGTCGCGGTCCGGCACGGTGTCTCGGGGCTGCTGGTGCCGACGCATCGCTCGGCCGACTGGGCGGATGCGTTGGGCGCCGTCGCGCTCCGTCCGGGCGAGCGCGCGCGGTTGTCCGCGGGCGCTTACGCTCATGCCGCAGACTTCTCGTGGCGTGCGACGACCGACAAGCTGTTGGCCGCGTACGCGGCGGGTGCGGCCGCCGGCCGGCCGCGAGCCGCGCAGGCCGCCGTCTAGGGACCACAACCCGGGAGGCGCGATGTCCGACCTCGAACTGGTCGTCCGGTCCACGCTGGACGCGATGGAGGTCAAGTATGTCGAGCACGGGCCGGGCAAGTTCTTCGTCACGCTGCCTGGCACCAAGAAGCTGCAGACCAACTGCTGGCTGATCATCGGGGACAACTCGTTCGGCGTCGAGGCGTTCGTGTGCCGCCGCCCGGACGAGAACCACGAGCAGGTCTACCGCTACCTGCTGCGCCGCAACACCCGGCTGTACGGCGTGCACTACGCCATCGACGACACCGGCGACATCTACCTGGTCGGCAGGCTCGCGCACGAGTCGGTCACCGAGGAAGAGCTGGACCGCCTGCTCGGGCAGGTTCTGCAGGCCGCCGACGGTGACTTCAACACGCTGCTGGAGCTCGGGTTCGCCGAGTCGATCCGGCGGGAATGGGATTGGCGGGTCTCGCGTGGCGAGTCGCTGGCCAACTTGCGCGCTTTCGAGCACTTGATCGAGCCTTCCGCCCAGCACGAACCGGGCAGCTTGTCCGATTCGTGACCTTTTCGGTGCAACGGCACCGAGCCTCCCCTCCGTCCCGGGTGCGCCACACAGAAGACGCAAAGGGGACACGCATGCGCAGGGGTTTACGAATGCTGGGGGTGCTCGCGCTGGCCGGATGGCTGGTCGTCGGGTGCACGTCGGAAGGTGCCAGGCAGGCCGGATCGCCGATGCGCGACTCGGCCGGAGGCTCGGCGGAAGCGCCGAACCGGTCCGTGCCGGACCCCCAGGAGTCCGCACCAGGTTCCGGCTCGGACAACAGCAGGCGTGAGAACGTCAGCGGTAAGGACCTCGTTCAGCACGACCGCAAGCTCGCGCGCACCGCGAGCGCCACACTGCGTGCGCGAGACGTCGAAGCAGCGGCAGGACAAGCTCGCGACATCGCCACCGACCTGGGCGGCTACGTCGGGTCGGAGCGCACGTCCGACGATTCGGCCAGGCTCACGCTGAACGTTCCCGGCGAGAAGCTGGACCAGGCGCTTGATCGGCTCGCCAAGATCGGCACGCTGACCTCTCGCGAAGTCAGCGTCGAGGACGTCACCGACTCCGTGGTGGACGTCGACAGCCGTATCACGTCGCAGCGCAAGAGCGTGGCCCGTGCCCGCGCGCTGCTGGACAAAGCGGAGAGCATCAGCGAGATCGTGACGGTCGAGGAGGAGCTGGCCTCCCGGGAAGCCGAACTGGAGTCGCTGCTGGCTCGACAGCAGTCGCTGGCAGGCCAGGCCGCCATGGCGCCGGTGCATGTCACGATCCTGCAGCGCAGCGCGCCGCCGGCCGACAGCGACGACGACACGGGCTTTCTGGCCGGGCTCACCGGCGGATGGGATGCCTTCACCAGCGTGCTGGCAGGCATCGCGACCGGTATCGGGGCCGCCGTGCCGTTCCTGCTCACGCTGGGCGTGCCCGCCCTCGTCGCGGTGCTCTGGCTGCTCCGGCGCCGCAAGCGCAAGCCAGCCACACAGAGTTGATTTCCACTGACGCTGGGTAACGACTGGCGGAACGGCTCGAGGGAGGGGGAGTCGCGAAGCTCGAGCCGTTCCGCCAGATCCGCCGAAGTCCGACCGTGACGGGAGCCAACGGGCGGCGGCGATTCCCGATCCACGCCGGGGAGTGCGTGGAGGCCGGCGCGGACGGGGTCGCATGCCAACTTGTCAGAAGTCCCCGGCACTTCTCAAGTACCGCCACTCATCCATCCGGGCGGATTCTGACAATCACATCCACTTGGGGCAGTGCCGGTGCGTCCGCTCGGGGGAAAAATTCACCGAACGTGGCCGGGTGGGACAACGAGGTTTCGCGTTCGTTCTACGTTCGGTAGCGCGTGCTTTACCCGTCACCCCACACCGCAGGCACACCGAATAGCCTGAACGCATGGCTGACAACGCGATGGGAACCTTGGTCCTGCTCCGCCACGGGCAGAGCACCTGGAACGCGGAGAACTTGTTCACCGGGTGGGTCGACGTCCCCCTCTCCGAGCAGGGTGAACAGGAGGCCAAGCGAGGGGGTGAGTTGCTGCGCGAGCGCGGCCTGCTGCCGGACGTGGTGCACACGTCGTTGCTGCGTCGCGCGATCGTGACGGCCAACATCGCGCTGGACGCCGCGGACCGGCTGTGGATCCCGGTGCGCAGGGACTGGCGGCTCAACGAGCGGCACTACGGGGCGCTGCAGGGCAAGAACAAGAAGCAGACGCTCGAGCAGTTCGGTGAGGAGCAGTTCATGCTGTGGCGTCGCTCGTACGACACGCCGCCGCCGCCGATCGAGCCGGGCAGCGAGTTCAGTCAGGACGGCGACCCGCGGTACGCGGGCGTCGACATGCCGCGCACCGAGTGCCTCAAGGACGTGCTGCAGCGCGTGCTGCCGTACTGGGAGTCGGCCGTGGTGCCGGATCTGCGGGCGGGCAAGACGGTGTTGCTCGCCGCGCACGGCAACTCACTGCGCGCGCTGGTCAAGCACCTGGACGACATCTCCGACTCCGACATCGTCGGCCTGAACATCCCGACCGGGATCCCGTTGCGGTACGACCTGGACGCCGATCTCAAGCCGATCAAGCGCGGCGGCGAGTACCTGGACCCGGACGCGGCGAAGGCCGCCGCCGAAGCGGTGGCCAAGCAGGGCCGCTGATCCGCCACGGGTCGCGAGCTGTCGCAGGGATCGTTCCCGTCGCAGGGTGCCGACGCGACTTCCGCCGATCCCCGCACGACCACGAATGCCCCGGCGAACGTCCTCGCCGGGGCATTTTCGTGCGGTGAAACGGCGACCACGATCGGGTGAACAACAGTTGTCCGGACGGGAAATATTCGACCGTCGGATGTCATCGCAGTCACGAATTCGCCGTCCGAGGCTAGGACAACCGGCTACCTGCATGTTTACGATTCGCCCGTGAGTGTGGTCGCGACCGTCGCTGTCGCCGTCGGCTCGTTGCTGGCCGGCGTGCTGCTGGGGTATTTCCTCCGGCGCTCGGCGCGGGGCCAGCGCAACGGCCGACCGGAAGGCCCGACGGTGGCCGAATTGCTGCTGCGGCTGCTCGATTCCTCCCGCAGCGCGGTCGCCGTGATCAACAAATTCGGCGACACCGTGCTGCACAATCCGCGCGCGGTCGAACTCGGCGTGGTGCGCGACAACCGCATCGATCCCCGCGCCAGGGTGGCCGCGGAAAAGGCGGAGAAGACCGGGGAGAAGGTGTCCATCGACCTCTCCCCGCTGCAGGCCCGCGGCAGGCAGCCGGAGGCGGTCGTCGGCGAAGCCACGGCACTGGGGGACGGGTTCACCGTCATCGAGGCGGTCGATCACTCCGAGGCGGTGCGGCTGGAAGCCACCCGGCGCGACTTCGTGGCCAACGTCAGCCACGAGCTGAAGACCCCGGTCGGTGCGATGGCGCTGCTGGCCGAGGCGGTGCTGGACGCGGCCGAGTACCCGATCGATCCACACGAGGTACGCCGGTTCGGCAAGAAGATCCTCAACGAGGCCAACCGCATGGGCACGCTGGTCTCCGAGCTGATCGCGCTGTCCCGGTTGCAAGGCGCGGAACGGCTACCGGATCTGGTCGAGGTGCGCATCGACGACGTGGTGGCCGAGGCGCTCGACCGCGTGCAGCTGCCCGAGGACGACGACGGCAGGCGGTTCACCACCGACGCGGACAGCGGGCTGGTGGTGGAAGGCGACCGCACGCTGCTGGTCACCGCGCTGACCAACCTGCTGAACAACGCGGTGGCCTACTCGCCGCCGGGCAGCCCGGTCTCGGTGTCCCGGAAGCTGGTCGACGGGATGGTGGAGATCTCGGTCACCGACCGCGGCATCGGCATCGCGCCCGAGGAACAGCAGCGCGTGTTCGAACGGTTCTACCGGGTGGACAAGGCACGGTCCAGGGAGACCGGCGGCACCGGCCTCGGACTGGCCATCGTCAAGCACGTCGCCGCCAATCACGGCGGCTCGGTGCGGTTGTGGAGCGTGCCGGGAACCGGCTCGACGTTCACCTTGTGCATCCCCGCACGACAGGACGTCAAGACCACTGCGACGAACGGCGAGCGCCGACCCAGGCTCGTCGGGACCGACCACGGAGGACAGCTGTGACCAGGGTGCTGATCGTCGAAGACGAGGAGTCGTTCGCCGACCCGCTGGCGTTCCTGTTGCGCAAGGAGGGCTTCACCACGGCGATCGCCACCGACGGCCCGCAGGCGCTGGAGGAGTTCGACCGCAACGGCGCCGACATCGTGCTGCTCGACCTGATGCTGCCGGGCATGAGCGGCACGGACGTGTGCAAGAAGCTGCGGCAACGCACGTCGGTTCCGGTGATCATGGTGACCGCGCGGGACAGCGAGATCGACAAGGTGGTCGGGCTGGAGCTGGGCGCGGACGACTACGTCACCAAGCCGTACTCGGCCCGCGAACTCGTCGCCCGGATCCGCGCAGTGCTGCGGCGCGGCGGGGAGTCGAAGGACAACGACTCGTCGTCCGTGCTCACCGCGGGGCCGGTGCGGATGGACGTCGAGCGGCACGTCGTCACGGTCGACGGCGAAGAGGTCTCGCTGCCGCTGAAGGAGTTCGACCTGTTGGAGTACCTGATGCGCAATGTCGGCCGGGTGCTCACGCGCGGGCAGTTGATCGACCGGGTGTGGGGCGCGGATTACGTCGGCGACACCAAGACGCTGGACGTCCACGTCAAACGCCTGCGCTCGAAGATCGAGCCGGACCCCGGGGCGCCGCGTTACCTGGTGACCGTGCGCGGTCTCGGCTACAAGCTCGAGGCGTGAGCGGCCATGCGGCTCGGGGTGCTTGACGTCGGTTCGAACACGACGCATCTGCTGGTGGTCGATGCCCACCGGGGCGGCCACCCGACCCCGACGCATTCGGAGAAGAACACGCTGCGGCTGGCCGAGCGGATCAACCCGGACGGCGAGCTGACCGAGGACGGCGCCGAGGCCCTGGTACGTGCCGTCACCGAAGCGCGCGACGCGGCGATCCGGCTGGAGTGTGGCGAGCTGATGGCGTTCGCGACGTCCGCGGTGCGCGAGGCGACCAACGCCACCGAGGTGCTGCGCGAAGTACACGAACGGACCGGCGTCGACCTCGAGGTGCTGTCCGGCCCGGACGAGGCGCGCCTGACATTCCTGGCGGTCCGCCGCTGGTTCGGCTGGTCCGCCGGCCGGCTGCTGGTGCTCGACATCGGTGGCGGGTCGCTCGAGGTGGCCATCGGTGTGGACGAGGACCCGGACGTCGCGATCTCGCTTCCGGTGGGTGCCGGGCGGTTGACCCGCACCAGGTTCAGCAGCGATCCGCCCACTCGTGCGGAGCTGGTGGACACCCGGGCGTGGCTGGACGACCAGTTGGCCGGCCTGCGCGAGCAGGTACTGGCCGACGGTGCGCCGGACCGCGTGGTGGCCACGTCCAAGACCTTCCGGTCGCTGGCCAGGCTCACCGGTGCCGCTCCGTCCGCCGCAGGGCCACGGGTTCGCCGCACGCTCACCGAGAACGCGCTGAACCAGTTGATCGCGTTCATCTCCCGGATCACCTCGTCGGATCTGGCCGAGGTGGACGGGGTCAGCCCGCGGCGCGCGCACCAGCTCGTCGGCGGTGCGCTGGTCGCCCAAGCAACGATGCGAGCACTCGGTGTGAGCGAACTGACGCTGTGCCCGTGGGCGCTGCGCGAAGGGGTCATTCTGCGCAGGCTGGACCACACGGACCTGGACGTACACGGCGAGGTGTGGTCGCAGCAAGTGGGTCCGGCCGGGGTCGGCCCTGCACACCGGCGCGCGTGATTCAGTACCGTGTAACGCTGTGTGCCAGGAAAGTCGAGGCCGGTTGTGTCTAGGCTGCTGGCAAAGTCGTTACGCGAAGTTGATGCACGGATCGGCGATCAGGCACGGTGAGAGGGATGAGTCGACAGAACGGTGAACAGCCCACGCGGCGGCTCACTGTCGCCGAGCTGTTAGCCCAGCACGGCAAGGCCGACCTCGGCAGCAGTGCCGGTCGTCGCCGCCGCAGGCGGGCAGCGGACGACCAGGAGGAATCGGCCGAGTCCGAGCTGACGACGACCGCGCCGCACGAGATCATCGCGCGCATCCGGTCCGAGCAGGATGTCGACTTCAAGCCCAGGGAGCGCAACGGGCACTCGCTCGGCGAGCTGGACACCGAGACCGAGGTCGCGCGCCCGGAAACGCCGAAGAAGACCCCCGCGCCCGAACCGGCGCAGGACGCGGTCGATTCGGCGACCACCCGGACGGACATCAAGCCCGCCGGACCGAAGGACGGCTCGTCCTCCGACGACGTGCCTTCGCTGCGGCAGCCAGGGCCGGGCAACCGGACCGGACGGGGTTTCGCCCCCGTGCCGCCGCCCGGGGACAAGACCGGCACGGGCTTCGCGCCTGCGCAACCTCCTGGTGAGCGCACCGGCAAGGGTTTCCCGCCCGCGCCTGGTAAGCGCCCGGGGCAAGGCTTCCCGCCCGCGCCGCCCGGTGAACGCACCGGCAAGGGCTTCGCGCCCGCGCCGCCTCCCGGTGAGCGCACCGGTGCTGCCTTCTCGCCTGCACCTGGCGAACGCATCCGCAAGGATTTCCCGCCCGCGCCCAAGTCCGGCACCGGCTTCGCCCCGGTTCCGCCGGGCGAGCGCACCGGCAAGGGCTTCGCGCCCGCGCCGCCTCCCGGTGAGCGCAACGGCTCGCCGGTCGGGGAGAAGTCCGCGTCCGGGTTTGCGCCCGTCACGCCGCCCGGTTCGATCGACGACCGGCTCAACGGCGCGGACGCTCCGGCGCCACCGCGGCCGGGCCAGCCGCCGCAGCAGGGGCCCGGCGGTCAGCCGCCGTTCCCGCCTCCGCCGCGCAGGCCGATGCAGCAAGCCGAGGCGACCGAGCAGTTCCAGGCCGTCGACGAGGACGAAGACGACGCGCTGGCCGACGACGACTACGCCTACGGCGACGAGCTCGACTACGTCGAGGACGAAGAACTCGACGACTACGTCGACGATGACTACGACGACTACGACGACTACGACGACTACGACGACGGCTACGCTGAGGACGACTACGCCGAGGACGATTACGTCGACGACGGGGCGTACGAGGACTATGACGACGCCGACGAGCAGGCGGACGACTTCGCAGCGGTCGAGGACGAAGAGCCCGAGCTGCTGAGCGGCCGCCAGGAGGACGTCGACGAGGTCGCCGACGAGGACGAGGAGTCCGAGGACTCGCCTGCCAAGCAGTGGCTGATCGTCGGAGTGCAGCTGGCCCTCGGCGTGGTCGGCGGTGCCGCCGTGTGGCTGCTGTTCAACTGGCTGTGGAATCAGCTGCCGGTCGTCGCGCTGGCCACCGCGCTGGTGGTCACCGCAGGCCTGGTGTGGATCGTGCGCAAGATCCGTAAGGCCGAGGACATGCAGACGACGCTGCTTGCGGTGCTGGTCGGCCTGGTGGTCACGGTGTCACCTGCGATGTTGCTGCTGTTGTCCAGATGAGTGGTCCGGCGTCGATCCCGGTTGGGCTGTCGACCGCGTCGGTATGGCCGCTGCGGGCCAACGCTGGGTTCGAACTGGCCGCCGAGCTGGGCTACGACGGCGTCGAGGTGATGGTCTGGGTCGACTCCATCAGCCAGGACGTCACCGCGCTGAAGTGGCTGTCCGACAGCACCGGAGTCCCCGTTCTGTCCGTGCACTCGCCGTCGCTGCTGATCACCCAGCGGGTGTGGTCGTCGGACCCGGAGGTGCGGCTGCGTCGAAGCGTGGATGCCGCGCTCGAGCTGGGCGCTCGGACCGTCGTGGTGCATCCGCCGTTCCGATGGCAGCGCCGCTATGCCGACGGCTTCGCCGACCTGGTCGCCGAGCTGGAGGAGGCCAGCGGGGTCGACATCGCGGTGGAGAACATGTTCAAGGTGCGGCCGCCGATCGGCGATCGCCGACGCCGGGTGTCGGCCTTCCACCCCTCCATCGACCCCACGGACGTCGGGTACCGGCACTACACGCTGGACCTGTCGCACACGGCTGCCGCCGAGATGGACGCGTTCGCGCTCGCCGACCGGATGGGTGACGGCTTGACGCACGTTCACCTGGCCGACGGGACCGGCAAGCCGGTCGACGAGCACCTGATGCCGGGCAAGGGCAACCAGCCGTGCGCCGAGTTCCTGGAGAAGCTGGCGACGAGCAACTTCTCCGGCCAGGTCATCCTGGAGATCAACACTCGCAGCATGCGCAAGCCCGCCGACCGGGTGCGGGCACTGAGCGAGGCGTTGCTGTTCACGCGGCTGCACCTCGGACAGTGATGCGAGCGGTCGCCCGGCACCGCGCCGAGGCGGTGCTGTTCACGCGGCTGCACCTCGGGCAGCGCCCCGCCTGCACCGCGCCGCCTGTCGGCTTCACCGAAAGCGCCCGATGCGGACCGTGCCCTCGCGCGCACGGCATGGTGTCCCCTCTGTCCCCGGTGCGCCGCGGCGAAGTACCCCCGTACAGCGACGACGGCAGCACACAGCGTGGCGCTCACCAGACGCGAACGGCGACGCGAACGCCGCGCACCCAGCGAAATACCGGATTCCGGTTAGTCTCGTGATGTGAACCCGTTGCGCTCGCTCATCCTGGCCGCGGCCGACAACGAGTCGATCCGCAAGGTGGTCAAGACCGCGCCGGTGACCCGCAGCGTGGTGGAGCGCTTCGTGGCCGGGGAGACCACCGAGGACGCGGTCGCCGTGGTGGCCCGGCTGGCCGAGGACGGCCTGCACGCCACGCTGGACTACCTGGGCGAGGACGTCACCGACAAGGCGCAGGCCGAAGTCACCGTGCAGGCCTACCTGCGGCTGCTGGACCAGTTGCACGCCGAGAAACTGACGCCGACCGCGGAGGTCAGCGTCAAACTCAGCGCACTCGGGCTCAAGCTTGACGAGCGGCTGGCGCTGGACAACGCGTTCCGCGTCTGCGCGGCCGCCGAGCAGTGCCGAACGAGCGTGACCATCGACATGGAGGACCACACCACCACGGACGCCACGCTGCGCATCGTCCGCTCCCTGCGCGAGACGTGGCCGGAAGTGGGCGCAGTGGTCCAGTCGTACTTGCGGCGGACCGAGGACGACCTGGCCGACCTCGCCGTGCCGGGGTCACGGGTCCGGCTGGTGAAGGGCGCCTACGCCGAGCCACCGGAGGTGGCGTTCGAGGAGCAACACGAAGTCGATCTCGCCTTCGTGCGGTGTGCCAACCAGCTGTTGGCCGGTGGCGGATACCCGATGTTCGCCACGCACGACCCCCGGCTGATCGACGTGCTCCAGGACCGCATCGAGGCGTACGGGCTCGCCCCTGGTGAGTACGAGTTCCAGTTCCTTTACGGCGTCCGGCCGGACGAGCAACGACGTTTGGCCACCGCAGGGGATACCGTTCGGATCTATGTTCCCTACGGCGATCAGTGGTATGGGTACCTCATGCGCAGGCTTGCCGAGAGACCCGCGAACACAGCGTTCTTCCTGCGCGCACTGGTGAGTAAGACATGAATCGACACACCGCCCATGCCCCGACCGTTGCCGAGATGACGCCATGACCGCCACCGCACCCGAACAGCCGGTGCCGTTCGCAGCGGCCAGCCAACCGCGTCCACTGGGCGACGGGACGTTCACCACGGCCTTGCGCTCAGAATGGTCCATCAACGGTCACCCCCACGGGGGGTTCGTGACGGCGTTGATCGCGCGGACCGCGATGCTGGTGGCCGCCGAGCACGAAGGTGTCAACGGCGACCCGATCGCGGTCAGCACGGAGTTCCTGCACGCCACCAGCCTCGGGCCGGTGCTGCTGCGCACGGATGTCCGCAAGGTCGGCAGGCAGACGTCGGTGATCGCGGTGACCCTCGAGCAGCGCGGCCGAAGCTGTGTGGAGTCGAGGGTGGTGATCGGCCGCCTGCCCGCGCAGCGACCGGGGTGGGTGGATCTGCCGGTGATGCCCGCAGAGCCGCCGGCGAACGCGCTCCCGCTGGGGGAGGAGATGCCCGGCGTCGGGCCATCGGTCTTCCGGCTCGCCCAGGGATGCGACGTGCGGATGGATTCCAGCGCGGCGGCCCTGCTCGCCCGCAGGCCGGTGCGGCCGGCACCCGGTGCACGGGATCGACAGCGGCCACCTCGGATGCGGCTGTGGGTGCGCCCGCGCAACGCGGAGGCCGACGTGTACTTCGCGCTGCTGGCCGGCGACATCAACCCGCCGATGCCGTTCCTGATCGGTCGGCCGGGGTGGGCGCCGACGGTGCAGTTGACCGCGTTCGTGCGGGCCCGGCCGTTGCCCGGCTGGCTGCGGGTTCACGTGGAGAGCCGCGCGGTCGGCGGGAGCTGGTTCGACTCCGACGCCACGGTGCTGGACACCAGCGGGCAGCTGGTGTGTCAGACCCGTCAGCTGGCGCTCACGCCTGGTCCGTGAACGCACGCCGTGCGGTGCGCCCGCCTGGGTCGTGAACGCACACCGTGCGGTGCTCACGCCCGGGCGGTGAACGCATCCTTGCGGTGCGCCCGCCTGGGTCGTGAAGATGGGCGTTGTGCTGCCCGGCCGGGCCGTGAACGCACACCGGTGGCGCTGATGCCGGGTCTGTGAACGCCCGCCGTACGGTGCTCCGTCTGGGGCAGTGAAAGCACGCTCTCCGATGCGCACGTTCGGTCCGCGAGCGCACCGGTCGCGGGGCGCTTCTACAGTGTGGGCATGAGCAATCCCGTCATCGCGGTCATCGGAGCGGGCAAGATCGGGGAGGCCCTGCTGTCCGGCTTGCTGGCAGGCGGTCACCAGCCGGACGAGCTGCTGTTCACCGAACGCCACCCCGAGCGGTCCGCTCAGCTCACCGAGCAGTACGGCATCCGCGGCGTCACCCTCGAGGACGCGGCCAAGACCGCCGACGTTCTGGTGGTGTCGGTCAAGCCGCAGGACATCGAACCGTTGTTGGCCGATCTTGCTCCGTTGGTCACCGCGCGGACGTTGATTGTCTCGCTGTGCGCAGGCCTGCCGACGACGCTGTTCGAGCAGCGGTTGGGCGAGGTCCCGGTCGTACGCGTCATGCCGAACACGCCGATGCTGGTCGGCGAGGCGATGAGCGTGGCTTCACCAGGCAAGTACGCCAACCCCGACCACGTGGCAATGGTCGAAAAGATGTTGTCGCACGTCGGCAAGGTCATCGAGCTGCCGGAGAGCCAGCAGGACGCGGTCACCGCGCTGTCCGGGTCCGGTCCCGCGTACTTCTACTACCTGGTGGAAGCCATGATCGACGCGGGCATCCTGCTGGGGCTGCCGCGCTCGGTGGCGGAGCAGTTGATCATCCAGTCCGCGGTGGGTGCGGCGAAGATGCTGGCGAGCTCCGACGAACACCCGGTGTTGCTGCGCGAGGCGGTGACGTCGCCCGCGGGCACCACGATCAACGCGATCCGGGAGCTGGAGAAGCACGGCGTGCGGGCCGCGCTGTTGGATGCCATCGAGGCGGCCAGGGATCGGTCGGTCGAGCTCGGCAAAGCGCACGAAGGCTGAGCGGGCGCTCGGGCCTTGGCCGGGGGTCCAGAACGCCCGCCGGGTATCACCGGCCCGCAGCGGGTCTCGTGACCGCCGACCCGCGCCGTTTCCTCGGGATCACCGGCCGGGCTGTCTCGTGGGGACCACCTGCCCGTAGCGGTCCTCGGGATCACCGGCCGGGCCGTCTCATCGGGACCACCTGCCCGTAGCGGTCGTCGGAGCGACCGGTCGCGCCGCCTCGTGGGGACCACCGGCTTGCGCCATTCTGTCGGGGCCACCAGCTGATGTCGCCCCGTCCGGACCACCGGCCGACCACCGCCCTTCACCCGTGTGGTGTACTTCTCCCCGGCTGCTCGTATGCCGCCGGGTCCGCCCGGGAGGAGCAGCAAATATCACACGGATGGCCCTTGGCGCGGCAACGACACGCCGAATCAGGTTGCGAGTTCGCGGCAAAACGGACGCTCATGTCGCAAGAGTCACAGCGGTCCCGCTAGGCTCACAGGTAGCACGCACGTGTCGACACCGCCGGTGGGGAAGCCGAGCGGCGCGAGGCGTGTCCCAGGAGTCTGACTATGCCGCAGAAGAAGGGCCCCGAGTCGGTTACGCCGGGCGAGGTGCAGTTTCTCACCGTCGCCGAGGTCGCCGCGATGATGCGGGTGTCCAAAATGACCGTGTACCGCCTGGTGCACTCGGGCGAGCTGCCCGCGGTGCGGGTGGGCAAGTCGTTCCGAGTGCCGGAGAAGGCCGTGCACTCCTATCTGGAGAGCGCGTATTACGACGTCGGGTGACGTCGCCGCGGACGGTGCGATGGCGAACGGGTACTGCCCAGCTCGCTGGAGCCGGCGTGGGTTGATGGAGCAGGACAAAGCCCGGCGGGCGGCGCTTGATAATCTCGCCAAGCTGGTTCTAGTCGTTCAAAGAGGAGTGCCCTGTGGGCTCGGTGATCAAGAAGCGTCGTAAGCGCATGTCCAAGAAGAAGCACCGCAAGCTGTTGCGGCGTACTCGAGTTCAGCGTCGTAAGCAGGGCAAGTAAGAGTTTCACTGCCGTTTCGGCAGAAGTCGTTCGCGCCTACTCGGCCGGCTGGCGCCGATGTCCGTCTGCGGTCGAGGTTGTTAACAGCGCGTTATCGCCCTAGGGATGGCCGCACACGCGGAGTAGCATCGCAAGTGCGCCGCGCCGGATTCGTGGCGGGCGCACCTGTTGTTCGTCGATGTCCTCGCGTTTCATCCCGGGAGCCGTATGCCGTCCAACATCGTGCTGGTCACTGGGGTCGGCGGCGAACTGGGCGGAAAACTGCTCGTCAGGCTGGGCAGCAACCCGGACTTCGAGCGGGTGATCGGCGTGGACACGGTCCCTCCGCCGCCGCGGGTTGCCGCCCGGCTCGGGCGCGCCGAGTTCGTGCGTGCGGACATCCGTAACCCGCTCATCGCCAAGATCATTTCCACGGCCCGGGTGGACACGGTGGTGCACGCATCGACCACCGCGCACCCGGCAGGCCCTGCCCGGCGGGGTGCGATCAAGGAAATGAACGTCATCGGCACGATGCGGCTGCTCGCGGCGTGCCAACGGTCGCTGTTGGTGCGCAAGCTGGTCGTCAAATCGACGGCCGCGGTGTACGGCACGGGTTCGCGTTCGCCCGCGGTGTTCGACGAGGAAGCGCCGCTGCGGCCGCCGTCGCCCACCGGTTACGTCGCCGACGCGGTCGAGGTCGAGGGTTACGTGCGTGGGCTGCAGCGCAGGCGGCCGGACATCGAGGTGACGGTCGCCCGCTTCACCAACCTGATCGGCCCGCAGGTGGACACGGTGACGACGCGGTACTTCGCGCTGCCGGTCGTGCCGACGATCTTGGGTTACGACGCCCGCATTCAGCTGGTGCATTCCGCGGACGCGCTCAGCGTGCTGGAGCTGGCCACCGTGGCCGACAAGCCCGGCGTGTTCAACGTCGGTGGCGACGGCGTGCTGACGTTGTCGCAGGCGATCCGGCGCGCGGGCCGCGTCGAGCTGCCGCTGCCGAAGGGCCTGCTGCCGTCGATCGGCAAGGTGCTGCGGGGCGCGAAAGTGGTCGATTTCTCCCACGACCGGCTGCAGATGCTGCAACACGGCCTGGTGGTGGACACGACGAGATTGAAGCGAGAGTTCGGTTACGTACCTCGCTGGTCGACGCTCGAAGCGTTCGACGACTACGTGCAGGGTCGGGGGCTGCGTCCGGTGGTCGACGGCGGCGCGGTGTCGGAGTCACTGAGCAGGGTGGCACTGGCCGCGGCGCGTCGCAGATGATCCGCACAACCTGGAGTAGTGATGGTGGATAGAGATCCCGCACCGGACTTCGTTCGAGCCGGCGGCACGGGGGCCGACGTCCTCGGTGCAGGGTCTGCCCAGGTGATCCCGCTGCCCGGGCGTGAGCGGCAGAGCAGGTCGGTCGCCGAACCGCATGACGCCGAGGTGCTCGCGATGCCTGCCGTGCGCAAGGCACGCATCGAGCCCGAGCCGGATCCGTTGACGCGGGCGCTCGAGTTCGTGCACAACAGGCTGACCGGGAACTACGACGTCGACGAGTTCGGCTTCGACGAGGAACTGACCGAGTCGCTCGTGCTGCCCGTGCTGCGCGTGCTGTACGACAAGTGGTTCCGGGTGACCACGTACGGCGACGAGAATCTGCCCGCCGACGGCGGTGCGCTGTTGGTCTTCAACCACTCGGGCACGATCCCGCTCGACGCGCTGATGGCGTCGGTGGCGGTGCACGAGGCGTCCGGCAGGCATGCCCGGCATCTGGCCGCCGACCTGGTCTTCAAGCTCCCGTTCGTCGGGCCGTTCGCGCGCAAGGTCGGGCACACGCTGGCATGCAACGCCGACGCCGAGCGTCTACTGAACGACGGCGAGCTGGTCGGCGTCTTTCCCGAGGGCTTCAAAGGGATCGGCAAACCGTTCTCGTCGCGGTACAAGCTGCAGCGGTTCGGCCGGGGCGGCTTCGTCGCGGCCGCGCTGCGCAGCGGCGTGCCGATCGTGCCGTGCGCCATCGTCGGCGCCGAGGAGATTTACCCGAAGATCGGCGACATCAAGCCGCTCGCGCGGTTGCTCGGCCTGCCGTACTTCCCGGTCACACCGTTGTTCCCACTGCTCGGTCCGCTCGGCGCGATCCCGCTGCCGACGAAGTGGCACATCGAGTTCGGCGACCCGGTGCGCACCGACGCGATGCAGGTGGACGTGGACGACCCGATGGCGGTGTTCACGGTCGCCGACCAGGTGCGCGAGACGATCCAGCGGATGCTGTACGCGCGGCTGGCCGAGCGGGGCGGCGTCTTCCGGTGAGGTGGACTGGTCGCGGTCGGCGCCGGCATCCAGCCGACTCGGTGCGGTAGCTCTCGCCTGGGACCCGGCAACGAGCGTGCCGCCTGACCGAAGCCGGCGGCGAGCCGGACCGGGTGCCGTTTCACCAGGCCCTGCGGCGAGCCGGATCGGGTGCTGGTTCACCAGGCCCTGCGGCAAGCCGGACCGGTTGCCATTTCACCAGGCCCTGCGGCGAGCCGTGCCGGTCGCGGGCGGGCTGCCTGGCCGGGCTCGCGGCGCCAACTCTGAGCCTGCCGCCTGACTAGCGCTTCCGGTAAGCCAAACCGGCGGCCAGCACACCCGCCAACGCCCCGGCGCCCAGCACCGACGGCACGCCGATCTTGGCCGCCTTACGGCCGGTCCGCCAATCGCGGATCTCCCACTGCCGTTCGCGCGCGACGTCCCGCAGCCCGGTGTCCGGGTTGATCGCCACGGCCGTGCCCACCACCGACAGCATCGGCACGTCGTTGAGCGAGTCCGAGTACGCCGTGCAGCGCTTGAGGTTCAAGCCCTCCTTCGCCGCCAACGCGCGGACGGCGTGCGCCTTCGCGCGGCCGTGCAGCAGGTCGCCGACCAGCCTGCCGGTGTAGACGCCGTCCTTCTGCTCGGCGACCGTGCCCAGCGCGCCGGTCAACCCGAGTTTGCGCGCGATCATGTTGGCGATCTCCACCGGCGTCGCGGTCACCAGCCACACCCGCTGGCCTGCGTCCAGGTGCAGCTGGGCCAGCGCCTGGGTGCCGGACCAGATCTTGTCCGCCATCAGCTCGTCGTAGATCTCCTCACCGACGGCGTTCAGCTCGGCGACGCTGCGCCCGGCCACGAACGACAGCGCCCGCTCGCGCGGCGAGTTCACGTCGCCCTCTTTGCCGCCGATGCGGAACTTCAGCTGCTGCCACGCGAACCCCGCGAGGTCGGCGGTGGTGAAGTACTTCCTGGCGGCCAACCCGCGGGCCAGGTGGAACAACGACGAGCCCATCATCATCGTGTTGTCCACGTCGAAGAACGCGGCCGCGGTCAGATCCGGCGTGACCGGTTTGGAGTCCTTCGCGGGCTCGGCTTGCTTGCTGTCCTTCTCCAGCGAGACGGCGGCCTCCGCGGAGGCTTCCCCGGCTTCTGCGGCCCGCTTCTCGACGTCGCGCGGCGATTCCCTGCTCCACCACAACGACACGCGCACCGCCTCCCAGCAAGCATCTCGTCCTGCTACTTACAGACTATCCAGCTGCGCCAACCACGTCTGGTTCGTCCCGTGATCATGCACCGGCCGTGTCGAGCTGCGGTGAACAGGCTCGGCGCGGGATGTGTGCTCCCGGTGAACGGTTCGGACACCTGACCGAAATCCCAGGTGAGCGGCCGGTCGGCTACTTGAGCCGCAAGCCGAGGTCGAGCTTGGTGAGGTCTTCCAGCAACGGGATGAGGGGAAGTTCCGGTGGCCGCTTGGTGGGCTGCTCCGGTGCGGGTTCGCTCGATTCGCGATCCGGCAGCGGCGGCAGCTCGATCGTCGGCGGATCGGTGTCATTGCCGGAGCCACCGTCGGAGCTGTCCGGCTCTTTCGACGACTTGTCGCCGGACTCACCACCGGACGGAGCGCCGGCGGTCTTCTCCGCCGACGGTGTGCGGCTTTCCTTGCCCTCCGCGGGTGCGCGGCTGGCACGCGGGCTCACGGCCGTCCGCGGCGAGTCCTCGGGCGGCTGGCACACCATGTCGGCGGGCAACGCTCCGAGTGCGTCCTCGTGCCCGGAGGTGATCTGGTCGCACGACCAGCGGTCCAGCAGGGCGCTCGCCCGCTGCTGCACTCGATCGAGCAGTTCGATGCTGCCGTCGAACTGGCCGACGGCGCCGGCAGGTACGGCCGATCGCATGTCGGCCAGCCGCGTGGAGTTCCTCGACGCCCAGTCGCGCAGCGTGCGGAGGTCTCCGCCGTTGGTTTGCGGCGCGTAGCTGGTGATGGCCCGGGAGGCCGAGGCGACGGTCCGGTTCAGGTCGGCGATCAATGTGCGATAGCCGGCCAGTTCCTCCGCGGTGGCGCCGCCGTCCGATCGGT
The DNA here is from genome assembly GCF_000427825.1 of Thermocrispum municipale DSM 44069. Classification (GTDB taxonomy): domain Bacteria; phylum Actinomycetota; class Actinomycetes; order Mycobacteriales; family Pseudonocardiaceae; genus Thermocrispum; species Thermocrispum municipale. The sequence goes on from NZ_KE386593.1 coordinate 694,542, forward strand.
CGCGCTCGCTCAGCGCGGCCAGCTCGGCGATCCGGATCTCAGCCAGCTCGAGCTGCTTGAGCGCCTTGCCGCTGGGCGAGAACGTCAGGTCCAGCGAGATCGACTCGGTGGTGCGCTTGACGTCGTAGAGCCATTCGCCGGGCAGCGCGCTCTGGGCCAACTCGATGCCGAAGGCGCCCAGCGCGACGATCCCGGCCGCGGTCGCCGCGGCCCACAGACCCGCCTTGCGGCGCTGCTTGTGCGTCGGCCGGATCGGGTGAACCTCCGGCTCCTCGTCGGCCTGCTGGATCGTGGCGGCTTCGGCCAGTACGGCCGCCTTCATCCGCTCCCGCGCCGAGGCCTCCAGGACGGGTTCCGAGCCCAGCTCACGCAGCATCTCCACGACCGCAAGCTCATCGTCGAACTCCTCGGCCGCTGTGTGCCCAGGACGATCGACGGCCTCGGCGAAGCGATCACTGGCTTCGCGCGGCCGTCGGAACCATACGGGCTCGTTCACGCTGCAATCCTGACTAGGAGGTCTCTCGTGATGACCCAACGACCAGCGGGATGCGCGGTTACGCCGGCCCACCCGGCAGAACCGTGCCGCCTCGCGGCCGTTGTCACGGTCATCTCGTCCCCCGTGGCAGAAGCTGCGCCAGGCGGCGCACCGCGCGGTGCTGCAATGCCTTCACCGCGCCCTCGTTGCGGCGCATGATCACCGCGGTCTCGGCGACCGACAGCCCCTGCAGGAACCGCAACACGATGCATTCTCGCTGGTCATCGCCCAGTTCGGCGATGCAGCGGAGCAGCTGCTCCTTCGTCGCCATGGCCATGACCTTCTGCTCCGGGCCGTCGTTGGCCCGGTGCTCGGCCAGGTAAGGCACCGGCCCGGCGTCGGCGATCTCACCCGTGGTGATCTCTCGCCGGTACTGGCTGGACTTGACGTGGTCGAGGACCAGGTTGCGGGCGATGGTGATGAACCACGCGCCAACATCCCTGCCTTGGTACGTGACCGAGCGGATCCGCCGCAGCGCGCGCAGGAACGTCTCGCTGGTGACGTCCTCGGCGACTTCCCGGTCCCCCAGCCGGAACAGCACGTAACGGAAGACGGTGTCGACGTAGCGGTCGTACAACGCGGCGAACGCCTGCTGATCGCCGGCTTGCGCGGCCCGTACCAGCCGCCAGCCCTCAGCGGTCTCGGCACCCGCGTCCGCGCCACCGGTCTCGGTGGCGGGGCGGGTCCCTGGCACGGGCTGCCGGCGAGTGGTCGTCATGGCCGTGGTCGCTCCGGGGCGCGCCGCGGACACATGCCGAAGACCAGCCATGGTGTTGGACACATGGTCTCCTCGCTCTGTGCGTCGTCGAACCTGGCAAGCGTCACGCTCGGTGACAGCAACCCCACGAGCGTGCGAAGCATACGTTGTCGGAACACTTGTTTGGTAGTGCTCGGAGTGACTGATTCAGCGACGATCGTCCGAATGTCGTATGACGTCACAACCCGATAGCGGTTCGGTTCCGAGTAGCTAGCCACCGGGCTCATCGGTCAAGATGGCTGCCAACCTCGACATCCCCGAGCGCGAAGGAGGGCCGTGCCGAACACGTCCGAACTGGCGAGCACGGCGGCCGCTCGCGACCCGCACGGCGTCGCGCTGGTCGATGCGGCCGCGGGACGGAGCCTGACCTGGGCGGAGTTCGACGCGGCGATCAACGCGGAGGCGACGCGCCTGCTCGCGGCCGGTCTCTCGCCTGGCGACCGGGTGGTCGTCCGGCTGCCTTCCACGATCGCGTTCGCGGTCACGCTGCTGGCGGTGATGCGGGCGGGCGGCATCGCGGTACCTGCCTCCCCACAGGCGCCCGACGACGACGTGCGGCAACTGCTGGAGCACAGCGGGGCTCGGCTCCTGGTCGGTGCCGCCGGGCCCGACGTAACGGTGGAGCGCTCCCTCGAGCCGCCGACGGAGAAACCGGAGTCGGCGCAGGAAGTGACGCCGATCGGGGCCGACGAGGACATCGCGCTGCTCTGCTACACGACAGCCGCGCGCGGTCAGGCCCGCGGCGTCATGCTGTCCCACCGCGCCCTGCTCGCCAACGTCGAGCAGCTGGCGTCCATCGAGCCCGCCCCGGTCACGGCCGCCGACCGGATGCTGGTGGCCGCGCCGCTGTTCCACATCTACGGGCTGGGGCCCGGCCTGCTGCAATGCCTCAACGCGACGGCCACCGCCGTGCTCGCCGACCGGGTCGACGCCCGCAGCGCGCTGGCCGCGTGCCAACAGCACCGCATCACCATCGTGCTGGGCGTTCCGTCGCTGTACGCCGAACTGGCGTCGCTGGACACCGACCAACTCGCCGGCGGCCTTGCCGACGCCCGGCTGCTGATCTCCGGCGCCGCGGCCCTCCGGCCGAGCGTGGCGACCGCGGTCGAGCGGGCCACCGGGCTCGGCGTCTACGAGGGCTACGGCTTGACGGAGGCCGCGCCCGTGCTGACCTCGACGATGGTCACCGGCCGTCCGAAGCCCGGGTCGGTCGGCAGGCCGATCCCCGGTGTCGAGCTGGAACTGGTCGAGGACGACAAGCCGGGCGAGGACGACGACGAGGTGCTGGCCGACCTCACCGACGAGGACGGTGACACCGGGCTGGTCGCGGTGCGCGGGCCGAACCTGTTCTCCGGTTACTGGCCTGACGGGGTCGGCGGCCCGGACGACGACGGCTGGTTCCGCACCGCCGACATCGGCTACCTGGACGCCGACGGCGACCTGCACCTGGTCGACCGGGTCAACGACACGATCGTGGTCAGCGGTTTCCCTGTCTATCCACACGAGGTCGAGGACGTCATCTCCCAGCTGCCGGAGGTCGACGAGGTCGCCGTCGTCGGGGTCCTGGACGACGACACCGGAGAGACGGTCAAGGCCGTGGTGGTCCCGGCCGCCGGGGTGACGCTCAGCGAGCAGCAGGTGATCAGCCACTGCGCGGAGAACCTTCCCAAGTACAAGGTGCCGACCACGGTGGAGTTCTCCGGCGCGCTCCCGCACACCGTCACCGGCAAGCTGTACCGCACCAAGCTGCGTTGACCGCGTCCGGCTCGGGCATGATGTGGCTATGCCCGAGGTCACCGTCGTCAGCCGCGCGAACTGTCACCTGTGCGAGGTCGCCGAGCAAGAGGTCGACCGCATCTGTGGCGAGCTCGAGGTGCCGTGGCGGACCGTCGACGTGGACAGCGACCCCGAGCTGCGGGCCGAGTACGGCGACCTGGTCCCGGTGATCCTCATCGACGGCGTGCAGCACGGCTATTGGCGGGTGGAGGAGGAAAGGTTCCGCGCCGCGTTGGCCGCCGCGAAGTAAGTCCACTGCGCGGGTGAGTCGGTGGGAAATTTTCGAGATGCCGGCACGGCCGTCGAGGCATGATTGACTTCATGACGACTGCCGCCAAGCCACGATCCCCGGTCGTCCGCGCCGCTCTGATCGGCATTCCCGCATTGGCCGCCGCGCTGGCCGCAGGGCACTTCACCGCCGCGTTCGTCGCGCCGGGCGCCTCGCCGTACCTCGCGGTGGCCAACAGCGTCATCGATCTGTCGCCCGCGTGGTTGGTCGAATTCGCCAAGAACACGTTCTGGACCGCCGACAAGGTCGTGCTGTTCGCCGGCATCGCGTTGGTGTTGATCGGGCTGGCGGTGTTCGCCGGATGGCTCGCGCGCAACCGGCTCGGCCCCGGCCAGATGGTGATCGGCGTTCTCGGTGTCGTCGGGCTCGCTGCCGCGCTGAGCAGGCCGGACGTCGGCCCGCTCGCCGTGCTCCCGCCCGTTGTCAGCGTGCTGGTCGGCGGAATCGTGTTCGCCTGGCTGCATTCCCGCGCCGCGGCAGCACAGGCTGCGCAGCCACCCCGCGAGGAGGCGCAGGAAGAGCCCGCCGAGCTCGAACCGGCGCCGGAATCGGGCGTCGGGCGGCGCAGCCTGCTGGTCGGCTCGGCGGGTGCGCTGGTCGGCGCGGGCCTGACGGGAGCGGCCGGGCAGTGGCTGGCCGGGCCGGACGCCGAGGCCTCCCGGCGCGCGGTCGCCATGTTCACCGGGGTCAAGCGCGCCCCGAAGCCGCCGAGCGGCGCGGACTTCGCCGACTGGGGAACGCCGACGATCATCACGCCGAACAAGGACTTCTACACCATCCACACGGCGTTCGTGCCGCCGCGGCTGAGGGCGGAGGACTGGCAGCTGCGAATCCACGGCATGGTCGATCGTCCGCTCACGTTGACCTACGACCAGCTGCGCAAACGGCCGCTGGTCGAGCGCACGATGACCATGGCGTGCGTGTCCAACCCGGTCGGCGGCGATCTGATCTCCACGGCGAACTTCATCGGTGTCGACCTCGCCGAGCTGCTTGCCGAGGTCGGCATCCACCAGGGCGCCGAGCAGCTGTTCAGCACCAGCCACGACGGCTTCACCGCGGGCACGCCGATCGAGGTCGTGCAGGAGCCGGAGCGGGCGATGCTGGCCATCGGCATGAACGGCGAGCCGCTGCCCATCGAGCACGGTTTCCCGGTGCGCATGGTGGTGGCCGGGCTGTACGGTTTCGTCTCCGCGACCAAGTGGCTGGTCGACCTGGAGGTCACCACGTGGCAGGCCCGCACGCCGTACTGGGTGCCGCGGGGCTGGTCGCGCAAGGGGCCGGTGAAGACGCATTCGCGTGTCGACAACGTGATGGTCGACGGGTCGAAGGCCCGGGTGGCGGGCACGGCGTGGGCGCCGTACACCGGCATCGACAAGGTCGAGGTGCAGATCGACGACGGGCCGTGGCAGCAGGCGGAGCTGGCGGGCGAGGTCAACAAGAACACGTGGCGGATGTGGCGCCTGGAGACCAAGGTGGGGCCGGGCCGGCACAAGGTCCGCTGCCGGGCCACCGATCGCAGCGGCTACACGCAGACCTCGGAGGTCGCGCCGGTGGCGCCGGACGGGGCGACCGGGTGGCACGAGGTGGAGTTCTCCGTCTAGCGAACGGGCCGCGTGCAGCAGGCCGGTACGCCCGTGGTGGAGTCCTCGCTCGCGACGGCGGGCCACCTGTGCCGGCCGGTGCGGGCCTGGCGCAGCTTGGTCGACGGCGAGCCGCGAGGTGCGGCCGGTACGCCCGCCGTGGAGTTCTCCGTCCAGCCGGCGGGCCGCGTGCGGCAGGCCGGTACGCCCGCCGTGGAGTTCTCTGTCCAGCCGACGGTGGGGCAGGCAGGCTCTCACGTGGTGGGCGGCGGGTGCCGCCGGACGGGTAGCGGCCGTCACGGGGCCACCGCCAGACCGATCAACGCGCCCGAATAAGCCCAGAACATGGCGCTGCTCACCCGAACAACCAGCCGATTTTGTGCACACGTTCACAAGCGTTACCGTTAAGGCATCCCACCTTCTTTCCCCCGGCGCTTTGTTGCCAACAGCGCCAGGGCACGCTTTTTGTGAGGGGCGCACGTGGCACGGTCAGGCAATGGAGTCGAACCTCCCCAGCCTCCCGGTGACGGTGCGCCGACCGCAGAACTGCCGAAGGTCACCGATCGCGCGGTCGGCAGGGCGCGGGCCATCCCGGAAGCCGCCGTCGCCCGCCTGGCGGTCTACCTGCGGGTGCTGTCCGCCATGGCCGACCAGGGGGCGGTCACCGTCTCCAGCGAGGAGCTCGCGTCCGCGGCGGGCGTGAACTCGGCGAAGCTGCGCAAGGATTTGTCCTACCTCGGCTCGTACGGCACCCGAGGGGTCGGCTACGAGGTCGAGGTGCTGGTCAGCGAGATCGAGCGCACCCTGGGGCTGACCCGCAAGCAAACCGTCGCCGTGGTGGGAATCGGTAACCTGGGCCACGCGCTGGCCAACTACGCCGGGTTCCCGGGCAGGGGCTTCCCGGTGGAAGCGCTGTTCGACGTGGACCCGGATCTGATCGGGGTGCCGGTCGGCGGGCTGCCGGTGCAGCACATCGACGACATCCCCAAGGTGTGTGCGCAGAAGCGCATCGCCATCGGCATCATCGCGACCCCGCCCGCGGCGGCTCAGGGCGTGTGCGACCGGCTGGTGGCAGGCGGCGTGCAGTGCATCCTGAACTTCGCCCCGGTGGTGTTGCAGGTGCCGTCGCACGTCGAGGTCCGCAAGGTGGACCTGGCCGTCGAGCTGCAGATCCTGTCCTTCCATGTCGCGCGCAAGGCCGAACAGCGGCACGCTGGGCGGTCGGCGGCGAAGCGCGCCGAACGCAACGGACGCGCGCCGGCCAACAGGGCCGGACAGCGCAACGGAGGGCGCGCCACCGCGCGCCGGACACCATCGAACGGTGAGGTGGTCTGAATGAGCGTGCTCGCCGTCGGCCTGTCGCACCGCACCGCCGAGCTGACCATGCTGGAGCGGGTTGCGGTCACCGCGACCGAGCTGCCGAAACTGCTGCACGAGCTGCAGCAGGCACCGGACATCACCGAGGTGATGGTGCTGTCCACGTGCAACCGGACCGAGGTGTACGCGGTCGTGGAGACCTTCCACGGCGGTCTCACCGCGGTGTCCGAGGCGCTGGCGCGCAAAGCCGACGTTCCGGTTCCGACGCTGTACGAGAGCTTGTACGTCCACTACTCCGGCGCCGCCGTGGAGCACGTGTTCTCCGTCGCGTCGGGCCTGGACTCGATGGTCGTCGGGGAGACGCAGATCCTCGGCCAGGTGCGCGCCGCCTACGCCACCGCGCGCGAGGCGGGCACGGTCGGCAGCACGCTGCACGGGCTGGTGCAGCACACGCTGCGGGTCGGCAAGCGCGTGCACAGCGAAACCGAACTCGGCTCGCTCGGCGCGTCGGTGGTATCCGAGGCGCTGGCCGCCGCCGGTGATCTGCGGGGCCGCACGGCGCTGGTCGTCGGCGCGGGGTCGATGGGAGCGCTCGCCGCGTCCCAGCTGGCCAAGGCAGGCGTGCGCCGCATCGTGGTGGCCAACCGCACGTTCGCGACCGCCGAGCGGCTGGTGCAGAACATCACCTCGACCGGTCTCGACGCCGCCGCGATCGAGCTGGCCGACGTGCCGCAGGCGCTGCTCGATGCCGACGTGGCCGTGTCGTGCACCGGCGCGAAGGGCGTGATGATCGCGCCGGAGCACGTGCACCCGCGCGAGAAGAACCTGGTGATCTGCGACCTCGGCATGCCGCGCGACGTCGACACGGCCGTCGAGCGGGTGCCGGGCGTACGCATCGTGGACCTGGAGACGGTCCGCGAACGCATGGACCGCGCCGGCGGCTCCAGTACCGCCAAGCACACCGCGCAGGCGTCCGGCATCGTGCTGGACGAGGTGCGCGACTATCTCGCCGAACAGCGCACCGCCGCGGTCACCCCGACGGTGACGGCGTTGCGTGCGCAAGCGGCCGAGGTGGTCGACGCCGAGCTGCTGCGGTTGGACCGCCGCCTGCCGGATCTGGATGCGAACACGCGCGAAGAAGTGGCGCGCACGGTGCGCCGGGTGGTGGACAAGCTGCTGCACACGCCGACGGTGCGGGTCAAGCAGCTGGCCGCCGGTGGCGTGCGCACCGATTACGCCGAGGCACTGCGTGAGCTGTTCGGGTTGAACCCGGAGGCTCCCGCGGTGGTGTCCCGGCCCGGCGACCGCGACCGGGCGCAGAAGTAGCCGAAGTAGCTGACCGTACGAACCGACAACCGGAAGTCATCCGTGACCAAGACCCTCAGGGTCGGCACCAGGGCGAGTGTCCTGGCTGTCGCCCAGACCGAAACCGTTGCCGACGCGCTGCGCGCCGCGGGCCACGACGTGGAACTGGTGCGCATCACCACGCCGGGCGATCAGTCGACCAAGCCGATCGCCCAGATCGGCGTCGGCGTGTTCACCTCCGCGCTGCGGGAGGCGCTGCGCAACGGCGAGATCGATCTGGCGGTGCACTCCTACAAGGACCTGCCGACCGCGCCGGAGCCCGGCTTGGTGATCGCGGCCGTGCCGCGGCGGGCCGACCCGAGGGACGCCCTGGTGGCCAGGGACGGATTGACGTTGGGCGAGCTGCCGCCGGGATCGGTGGTGGGCACCGGCTCCCCGCGCCGGGTCGCCCAGCTGCGCGCGCTCGGCCTCGGCCTCGAGGTGCGGGGCATCCGCGGCAACATCGACACCCGGATGGGCAAGATCGACTCCGGTGAGGTCGACGCGGTCGTGCTGGCCCGCGCCGGGCTGGACCGGGCGGGCCGCTCGCACAAGATCACCGAGACGCTGGACCCGATCCAGATGCTGCCCGCGCCCGCGCAGGGCGCGCTGGCGGTGGAGTGCCGGTCCGCCGACGTCGAGCTGGAGCAGCTGCTGCACGACGCGCTGGACGACGCGCACACGCGCGCGGCCGTCACCGCGGAGCGCAGCATGCTGTGCGCGCTGGAGGCCGGGTGCAGCGCCCCGGTCGGCGCGCTGGCCGACGTGGTGGAAGACCTGGCGGATGACGGTTCGGTGGTGACCCGGTTGTCCCTGCGCGGGGTCGCCGCGGTCGACGCCGAGTCGGACAACCCGCACCTGCTGCGTGCCTCGATCACCGGTGCGCTGGCCGAAGCGGAGTCGATGGGCAAGGCGCTGGCCGCCGAGCTGCTCGACCTCGGGGCCGCCCCGCACTGATCGGCAGCACCGGACGAACCAAGACCAGAACCTCCTCGAACACGACAAGGAGAAGTGCACGAGATGACCCCCGCACGCAAGTCCGCCGGGCGCGTCGCCTTCGTCGGCTCAGGCCCGGGCGATCCCGGCTTGATCACGGCGAACGCGCAGGAGCTGCTCGCCAAGGCGGACCTCATCGTCACCGACCCGGACGTGCCGTCCGGCGTGCTGGCGCTGGCGGCCGACGGCGCCGAGGTGCGGCCTGCGGTCGGCGAGTCCGCCGAGGTGGCCAAGGACCTGGCCGCCGAGGCCAAGGCCGGGCGCCTGGTGCTGCGGCTGGTGTCGGGTGACCCGTTCACCCGCTCGGCCGTGATCGCCGAGGTCAAGGAGGTGTCGCGGACCGACGCCGTGTTCGACGTGCTGCCAGGTGTCGCGCCCGCGCTCGCCGTGCCCGCATACGCGGGGATCGCGCTGGGCAGCGAGCAGACCACGGTGAACCTGATCGACGCGCGCGGCGAGGCGGACTGGGCCGCGCTGGCCGCGGCCCCGGGGGCCCTGGTGTTGATCGCCACGTCGGCGCACCTCGGGCAGGCCGCCGCCGAGCTGATCGAGCACGGTCGCAAGCCGGACACCCCGGTCGCGGTGACCACCAACGGCACGCTCAACCTGCAGCGCACGGTGGAGACCACGCTGGGTTCGATGGCCGACGCGGTCGGCGAGACGGTCGGCACGCTGACCGTGACCATCGGCGACGTGGTTTCCGAGCGGACCAAGCTGTCGTGGTGGGAGTCGAGGGCGCTGTACGGCTGGAAGGTGCTGGTCCCGCGCACCAAGGAGCAGGCGGGCGAGATGACCGAGCGGCTGCGCAGCCACGGCGCCACCTCGCACGAGGTGCCGACCATCTCGGTCGAGCCGCCGCGCAGCCCCGCGCAGATGGAGCGGGCGGTCAAGGGCCTGGTGGACGGCCGCTACCAGTGGGTCATCTTCACCTCGGCCAACGCGGTCAAGGCGGTGTGGGAGAAGTTCCAGGAGTTCGGCCTGGACGCCCGCGCCTTCTCCGGGGTCAAGATCGGCTGCATCGGTGAGGCCACCGCCGACCGGGTGCGGGCGTTCGGCATCACGCCGGAGATGATCCCGCAGGGCGAGCAGTCCAGCGAGGGCATGCTCAAGGAGTTCCCGCCGTACGACGACGTGCTCGACCCGGTCAACCGCATCCTGTTGCCGCGGGCCGACATCGCCACCGAGACGCTGTCCGCCGGGCTGACCGAGCGTGGCTGGGAGGTCGACGACGTGACCGCGTACCGCACGGTGCGCGCCGCTCCGCCGCCTGCCGAGACCCGCGAGATGATCAAGACCGGTGGGTTCGACGCGGTGTGCTTCACCTCGGCGTCGACCGTGCGGAACCTGGTCGGTATCGCGGGCAAGCCGCACGCGCGCACGCTGGTGGCCTGCATCGGGCCGAAGACCGCGGAGACCGCGCAGGAGTTCGGGCTGCGGGTCGACGTGCTGGCCAGCGAGCCGCGGGTGACCGTGCTGGTCGACGAGCTGGCCGCGCACGCCGCGAAACTGCGCGCCGAGGGTGCCCTGCCGCCACCGCGGAAGGCCAAGCGTCGGCGGTCGACGAAGACGTCCTCGTCGTAGTCGCCGAGTCGTCCAGTGCGCGAGCCCGCCTCAGGTGGGCTCGCGCACTGGTGTTTCGGGGGTGAGAAGCCTCCGCGGGCGCGCGGAGTACCGTTTGACGAATGTTTCCCGAGCATCGACCCCGTAGGTTGCGCGGCACCGCCGCGATGCGGCGGCTGGTCCGCGAGACGGAGGTGCGGCCGCGTCAGCTGATTCTGCCCATGTTCGTGGCCGAAGGGCTGAGCGAGCCGCGGCCGATCGCGAGCATGCCCGGCGTGCTGCATCACACCCGTGAGTCGCTGCGGAAAGCCGCGGTGGACGCGGTGTCCGCCGGGGTGGGTGGCCTGATGCTGTTCGGCGTGCCCGCCAACCACGATGCGATCGGCTCGGCGGCCAGCAGCCCGGACGGCATCCTGAACGTCGCGTTGCGCGATCTGCGCGACGAACTGGGCGACGACACCGTGCTGATGGCCGACACGTGTCTGGACGAGTTCACCGATCACGGCCACTGCGGTGTGCTGGACGAGCACGGCAACGTGGACAACGACGCGACGCTGCAGCGCTATGCCGAGATGGCGGTGTCGCAGGCGGAAGCGGGCGCACACGTGCTCGGCCCGAGCGGCATGATGGACGGCCAGGTCGGAGTCATCCGTTCCGCGCTGGACGAGGCCGGATTCACCGATGTGAGCATCCTGGCCTACTCGGCCAAGTACGCCAGCGCGTTCTACGGGCCGTTCCGCGAGGCGGTGAACTCGCAGCTGCGCGGCGATCGCAAGACCTACCAGCAGGACCCGGCCAACGCGCGCGAGGCGCTGCGGGAGATCGAGCTGGATCTCGCCGAGGGCGCCGACATGGTCATGGTCAAGCCGGCGCTGCCCTACCTGGACGTGGTCGGCATGGCCGCGGAGCTGTCGAACGTGCCGGTCGCGGCGTATCTGGTGTCCGGTGAGTACGCGATGATCGAGGCGGCCGCCGAGCGTGGCTGGATCGAGCGAGAGCGCGCCGTCATGGAGGTGCTGACCTCGATCACCAGGGCGGGCGCCGACATGGTGCTGACGTACTGGGCGGCGGAGGCCGCGACCTGGCTGTCCCGATGAGTGATCGGCCCGCTTCGCCGCACGGGGACGAGGTGCGCGACGGCGACGACTTGTCGGATCGGCCCGCTTCGCCGCACAGGGACGGCGTACGCGACGGCGACGGCGCGTCGGACGGTGACGCGCGGCCAGGCGGCATCCTGGACTGGGACGCTCCGGATCTCCCGGAGGAGCCCGCCGCCGGACCCGACTACTCGGACCCGGTCGACCACCTGGAGCGGGAAGCCGCCGGGCTCCCGCCGCTGGAGTCGCGCGAACGCCCCGCAGGCCCACCACCGCGCGAGGTCACCCTGTCCGTCGTGCTCTGGCTCGCCGCCGCGGCGGCCACCGCGTTGGCGTTCATCCTGATGATCGTCGACGTCGACGAGATCGCCGCGGCGAATGTGGCCGCCTACGAGCGCGCGATCCGCGCGGGCGACCCGATCATGCGCACCGACGTCACCGCGGAGGACGTCGAGGCCGGTGCTTCCGGATTGGCGTGGCTGCTGGGCAGTGGCGGCGTCATGCTGGCGATACTCGTGGTGACGTTCGCCTACCGGGTGCGCGAGGGGACCCGCTCAGCGCGGACGGTGTTGTCCGCGCTGACGCTGGTCATCGCGGCTTTCTGTGCCTTCTTGCCGGTCGAGTACGTCAACCTCGCGCACTGGATCGGACTTGCGCTGAGCGTGGTCGCGGCGGTTCTGCTTTTCCTGCCCGCGGCGAGCGCCTACCTTCCGAAGCTGCCGGTGGCGAAGCGTCGGTGGCGAGGTGGTCGGTGAGCGACAGCGAAGTGCTCTACGACGACCCAGGGGGCAGCTGGGCGGCGTTGGCCTTCCCCATCGTGCTGGTCGCGGTGGGCATCGGGGTGGAGGCGATGACCGGCCCGGTGTTCTGGACCTTGTGGGTGCTCGCCGGCGGAGTGCTGCTGCTGTTCACCGTGCTGTGGGTCTACGCGCGGCGCCGGTTCTGCCGCGTGCGGGTCACCGCCACCGAGTTGACCCAGGGGTCCGAGGTGCTTGCCATCGACAAGATCGCCAAGGTGTTCCCCGCGTCGCCGCGCGACGAGCAGGTGCGCGAGTTGCGGATCCTCGGTGGCGGGCACACCGTGCCGCGCAAGTACCAGCCGGTGCGCTTGCAGCTGACCGACGACACCAGGGTGCTGGCGTGGGCGCGGGACGCCGAAGCGCTGCGCACCGCGCTGCGATCGGCCATCGGCACATGAGAAGCTGACGACGTGAGCATGACCAGAACATCGGGCGACGGGAGCACGCGGGCCGAGGAAGCGGCCCCAGCGGCCGGGCCGCAGGCGAGCGAGGCCGCTGCCGATCGTCCGGGACGGCTGCACCAGCCGTGGCGGGCGATCGTCGCCCTGGTCGAGCTGATCGTGGCGGCCGTGGCGGTGTGGCTGGCGTTCCGGCTGTGGAGCAACGGCATCACGCAGGTGCCCACGCCCGACGGGTCGGTGCAGCTCACCCACTACCACGGCGACGCCATCAGCGGCGCGATCGGCGTGGGCCTGGTGGCCGTCCTGCTCGTGCTGGACGCCGTGCGCCAGGTGCTGCTCGCGGTGCGCGCGCGCCCGCGGCGCAAGAAGGGTGACGCCGAGCCGTGGCCGCCGTTCGACGAGGACGTCCGAGGAACCGGAGGACCATGACCTTCCAGGAGTCGCAAGCACTGTTCGACCGGGCCGCGACGCTCACCCCGGGTGGGGTGAACTCGCCGGTGCGTGCCTTCAAGGCGGTGGGCGGCACGCCGCGGTTCATGGTGTCGGGTTCCGGTGCCTACCTGCGGGACGCGGACGGCAACGAGTACGTCGACCTGGTGTCCTCCTGGGGGCCGATGATCCTCGGCCACGCGCACCCGGACGTCGTGCAGGCGGTGCAGGAGGCCGCGGCCTCCGGGCTGTCGTTCGGCACACCGACCAAGGGCGAGCTGGACCTGGCGGAGGAGATCATCAACCGGGTCGGCCCGGTGGAGCGGGTCCGGTTGGTCAACTCGGGCACGGAAGCCACCATGAGCGCGGTGCGCCTGGCGCGGGGCTTCACCGGCCGCAGCAAGATCATCAAGTTCGCCGGGTGCTACCACGGGCACGTCGACGCGCTGCTGGCACAAGCCGGGTCCGGTGTGGCCACGCTCGGCCTGCCGACGTCGCCCGGGGTGACGGGTGCGTCCGCGGCGGACACGCTCGTGCTGCCGTACAACGACCTCGACGCCGTCAAGCGGGCGTTCGCGGACAACGACGGTGAGATCGCGTGCGTGATCACCGAGGCCGCGGCGGGCAACATGGGCGCGGTCCCGCCCCGCGACGGCTTCAACGCCGGGCTGCGCGAGCTGTGCGACCAGCACGGTGCGTTGCTGATCATGGACGAGGTGATGACCGGCTTCCGGGTGTCGCAGGCCGGGTGGTACGGGCTGGAGCAGATCGCCGGGGACCTGTACACGTTCGGCAAGGTCATGTCCGGTGGGCTTCCCGCGGCGGCGTTCGGTGGCCGCGCGGACGTGATGGAGCACCTCGCGCCCAGCGGCCCGGTCTACCAGGCGGGCACGCTGTCCGGTAACCCGGTGGCGGTCGCCGCCGGCCTGGCGACGCTGCGTGCCGCGGACGCCGAGGTCTACCGCGCGCTGGACCGCAACTCGCAGCAGCTCGGCGCGCTGCTGACCAACGCGCTGACCGCGGCTGGGGTGCCGCACACCGTGCAATACGCGGGCAACCTGCTCTCCGTCTTCTTCACCGACCAGCCGGTGCACGACTATGCAGGCGCGCAAGCCTCGGAGACGTTCCGCTTCGCGCCGTTCTTCCACGCGCTGCTGGAAGGCGGTGTCTACGCGCCGCCGAGCGCGTTCGAGGCGTGGTTCGTCAACGCGGCGATGGACGACGAGACGTTCGAGCGGATCGAGGCGGCGCTGCCCGCGGCAGCGGAAGCCGCGGCACGCGCCCAGGCGTGACGCGACGGTCGTGGTGTGGCTCATGAAGGGCCGTGCCCACCAGCGAGTACGTTCACACCGATGTGGCAAGCTGGACTCGTGACGGCGCACGAGCGGAGGCGTTCATGACGGCGACGAAGGCCGTGGTGCATTTCGTACGGCACGGCGAGGTGCACAACCCCGAGGGTGTGCTGTACGGCAGGTTGCCCGGCTACAAGCTGTCGGCGACCGGTAACCAGCAGGCCCTCGCCGTCGCCGAATACCTCGCGAAGAACGACGTGACGTACGTGGTGGCCTCGCCCCTGCAGCGCGCGCAGGAGACCGCGGCACCGATCGCGGCCGCGCACCGCCTGGAGGTCGACACCGACGAGCAGCTGATCGAGTCGGAGAACTACTTCCAGGGCCTGCGGGTCTCGGTCGGTGACGGTGCGCTGCGGGAGCCGCGGCACTGGCACAAGCTGATCAACCCGTTGCGGCCGTCGTGGGGCGAGCCGTACCTGCAGATCGCCCGCCGCATGATCGGTGCCGCCTACGCGGCACGGGAGGCGGCGGAGGGCCACGAGGCGGTGTGCGTGTCGCACCAGCTGCCGATCTGGACGTTGCGGCGATTCGTGGAGGGCAAGCGGCTGTGGCACGACCCGCGCAAGCGGGAGTGCTCACTGGCGTCGCTGACCAGCTTCGAGTTCACCGGGCACACCATCACCGCGATCCGGTACGCCGAGCCTGCCGGGCACACCGACCCGCGGGTGACCGGGGCATGAGGCGAGCGCTGGCCCTGGTGGCCGGTCTGGTCCTGGCCCTCGCCGGATGCAGTACCGGCGACGACGCCGTGGTCAGCGGCTCGCAGTTCACGTTCGTCGCGCCGGGCGGCAAGACGCGCATCGAGTACTCGCCCGACGAGCGGCAACAGCTGACCGTCACCGGCGAAGACCTGATGAAGCCGGGCAAGCAGCTGTCCACCAAGGACTTCGCGGGCAAGGTCGTGGTGCTGAACGTGTGGGGCCAGTGGTGCCCACCGTGCCGGGTCGAAGCGCCCGAGCTGCAGCAGATCCACGACCCGGACGGCGGCGTGGTGGTGCTGGGCATCGACGTGCGGGACCCGGTGCGCGAGACGGCACAGGACTTCCTGCGGGACCGCAAGCTCACCTACCCGTCGCTGTACGACCCGTCGGGGCGGGTGATGTTGCAGCTGAGGGGCCTGCCGCGCAACGTCGTACCGCTGACCCTGGTGCTGGACGAACAGCACCGGGTGGCCAACGTCTTCCTCGAACCGGTGCTGGCGTCGGACCTGAAACCGATCCTGCAGCGACTCACCGCCGAGTGATGCCGGACACGGCCTAGGCTAGGTGCCCGATGGAACTCACCGAGCTGGCGATGTCAGGACCGCTGCTGTTGGCGGCCCTGCTGTCGCTGGCGGCCGGTGCGGTGTCGTTCGCGTCCCCGTGCGTCGTTCCGCTGGTCCCCGGATACCTGGCGTATCTGGCGGCCCTGGTCGGCGCTGACGCCCCGGCGGTCTCGACGGACGAGGGGCCCAAGCGCGGCCGGTACCGCGTGGTCGGCGCCGCCGCGTTGTTCGTGCTCGGGTTCACCGTGGTCTTCGCGGCGGGGGTCGGCAGCCTGGTGTGGCTGGCCGACGCGCTGCTGGCGAACCAGGACCTGCTGCAGCGCGTGGGCGGCGTGATCACCATCGTCATGGCGCTGGTGTTCCTCGGCCTGGTGCCGATGCTGCAGCATGACGTCCGGCCGCGGTTCGTGCCGCGGATGGGCCTGTGGGGAGCGCCCGTCCTCGGTGGTGTGTTCGCGCTGGGCTGGACCCCGTGCCTCGGGCCGACCCTCGCCGGCGTGCTCGCCATCGCCTCCGCGACCGGTGACAGCGCGATCCGCGGGTACTTCCTGGTGGTCGTCTACTGCATCGGGCTCGGTGTGCCGTTCCTGCTCATCGCGCTGGGTGCGGGTTGGGCCGTGCGTGCGGCGGGCTGGCTGCGCCGCCGGGTCCGCGCGGTCCAGATCACCGGCGGTGTGCTGCTGTTGGCCGTGGGACTGCTGCTGGTCAGCGGCCTGTGGGCGGACATCGTGGCGTGGCTGCGGGACGGCTTCATCTCCGACACGGAGCTGCCGCTGTGACCACTGGATACGTCAACACGCCCGCGCGCAGAGCGCTCGCCTTCGCGCGCAACACGTGGCGCGGCCTCACCTCGATGCGGACCGCGCTGATCCTGCTGTTCCTGCTCGCGCTGGCCGCGCTGCCCGGCGCGATGCTGCCGCAGTACTCGCTGAACACCCCGAAGGTCGAGCAGTACATCGCCGAGCACGGTTGGTGGGGCGAACTGCTGGATGCGCTCGGCTTCTTCGAGGTGTACTCCAGCGTCTGGTTCTCGGCGATCTACCTGCTGCTGATGGTGTCGATCATCGGCTGCTTGTTGCCCAGGTGCCTGGAGTACCTGCGAGCATTGCGGGCCGAGCCGGTGCTCACCCCGCGCAACCTGTCCCGGCTGCCGCATTTCCGCGAGGCCCACGTCGACGCCACACCGGACGAGGTGCTGGACCGGGCGAAGCAGCGCCTGCGTGGCTGGCGGATGACCGAGCGCACCGAGGGTGCCGGTGCCAGCATCAGCGCGGAGCGCGGTTATGTGCGCGAAGCAGGCAACCTGGTCTTCCACTTCGCCTTGCTCGGGCTGATCGTGTGCGTGGCGCTCGGCAAGCTGTTCGGCTACGAGGGCCAGGTCATCGTGCACGCCGGAGGTGGCCCGGACTCGGAGTTCTGCAACTCGGGCATCTACGCCTACGACTCGTTCGAGCCCGGGCTGCAGGTGGACGGCACGGAGTTGACGCCGTTCTGTATCCGGGTCACCGACTACCAGCCGGAGTTCCTGCCGAACGGCCAGCCCGCGTCGTTCCGTGCCGAGCTCGAGTACTCCGCGGGCGAGGATCTGGCAGCGGACCGCTGGAAGTCGCACCAGCTGGAGGTGAACAATCCGCTGCGGACCGAGGGGGACCGTGTCTACCTGCTCGGCCACGGTTTCGCTCCGGAGTTCACCGTCACCTTCCCGGACGGCACCAAGCGAGTGCAGGCCACGCAGTGGCGCCCGGCCGACCAGACCACGTTCCTGTCCGACGGCGCCACGAAGTTCGACCCGCCGGGCGTCACCGACCCCCGTGAGCGGCGCAAACAACAGCTGGCCGTCACCGGACTGTTCGCCCCGACCGCGGCATTTCACGGCAAGGTGCTGACGTCGGCGGGCCCGCAGCTGAAAGATCCCGCGGTGGCCGTCGACGTGCTGCGTGGTGACCTCGGTCTGGAGAGCGGTCGCAGCCAGTCGATCTTCTCGGTGGACCAGGAGATGATCGAGCAGAAGCGGCTCAAGCGGGTGGCCAGGGAGAACCTTCGGCCCGGCGAATCCGTGGTACTCGATGACGGTACGAAAGTCGAGTTCTCCGGGGTGAAACGCTGGGTGTCCCTGCAGGTGTCGCACGATCCCGCCCAAGAGGCGGTGCTCGGCTTCGCGGTCGCCATGATGGTCGGCCTGCTGCTGTCGTTGCTGATCAAGCGACGGCGAATCTGGATCCGCGTCACCCCACCGGGCGATTCGACGACCGAAAGACGTACTGTTGTGCAGGTCGGGGGCTTGGCTAGGACCGATCAAGCCGGGTACGGCGAGGAGTTCACCGCCATCGCCGACGAACTGCTGCGGGCAAAGGAGCAGGCGCGATGACCGCGTATTCGCAATTCAGCGATTGGTCGTACACCACCGCTGCGGCCATTTACGTGCTGGCCATGGTGTTCGTGCTGGTCGAGCAGGCGTTCGGCCGCGTGGCCAAACAGCGGGTCGCCCAGCGTGACCAGGCCAAACAGCGCGCCCTGGTGGGTGCGGGAGCATCCGTGCCCGAGTCGGGACCGCCTGCCGAGCCTCCGGTCAGCAGGCCCTCGGCGGGGCGGCCCGAGCGGTTCGGCCGGATGGGTGTGTCGCTCATCGTGCTCGGCGGGCTGCTGCACCTGGCGGCGTTGGTGCTGCGCGGGTTCGCGGCCGGGCGTGCGCCGTGGGGCAACATGTACGAGTACCTCATGGCGCTGTCGTTCGTCGCCGTGGTGACCTGGCTGGTGGTGCTGCGCAGGTATCCGCTGCGCCACCTGTCGGCGTTCGTGCTGCTGCCCGTGGCCGTGTTGATGTTCGTCGGCGGCACGCTCTACACCGAAGCCGGGCCGTTGGTGCCCGCCCTGCAGTCGTACTGGCTGGTCATCCACGTGGCGGCAGCGATCATCGCCTCCGGCATGTTCCTGGTTCCCGGGGTGGCCAGCGTGCTGTTCCTGATGCGGCTCGCCAACGAGGGCAACCCGAAGCGGTTCGCCCGCCTCTCCCAGCGGCTGCCCGCCAAGGAGGTGCTGGACCGGATCGCCTACCGCACCAGCGTGCTGGCGTTCCCGATCTACACGTTCGGCGTGTTCTGTGGCGCGATCTGGGCCGAGTCGGCCTGGGGCCGGTTCTGGGACTGGGACCCCAAGGAGACCGTGTCGTTCATCGCGTGGGTCGTCTACGCGGCCTACCTGCACGCCAGGGCGACGGCCGGATGGCGGGGCAAGCCCGCAGCGTGGATCAACACCGCGGGATTCGCCTGTATCGTGTTCAACTTCTTCTTCGTCAACTTGGTCACCACCGGCTTGCACTCGTACGCAGGCGTCTGAGCGGCCGGCCGCGGTTGCCGAAGTGTCGAAACTCCGCGTAGTGGGGACTACCGTTGCGCGTGATCGGTAAAGCACTGGTCGGGTGAGTGGAGGACGTCGAGTGAGTGAGCCACACCAGGAAGCGGGCCACCCAGCCTCCGGCAGTGCGCCCGAGGCAAGCGGTGTCGAGGAACAGTCGCAAACCCAGGTGGCGCAGGAGAACGAGGACACCACGACCAGGGCGGCCGGTACCG
This sequence comes from Thermocrispum municipale DSM 44069, assembly GCF_000427825.1. Taxonomy (GTDB): domain Bacteria; phylum Actinomycetota; class Actinomycetes; order Mycobacteriales; family Pseudonocardiaceae; genus Thermocrispum; species Thermocrispum municipale. Next base: position 713,608 of record NZ_KE386593.1, read on the forward strand.
GGAAATCCGTAAGCACTGACGGTGCGACGGACGCGGAGGCGGACACCGACTCGCACGCGCACCCCGGCACGCCCCGGCACGCGGCGTCCAAGACGCAGACGGTCCGGCAGGAGGAAGTTCCGCCGGTCGTGCCGGACATGTACGCGCGGCCGTCCGAGCAGTCCGCCGATCACCACCCGGCTCCGGCCTACGGCCAGTATCCGGCGAACCAGCCGACGTCCGGTCCGATGCCCGTACAGCCGGTGTATCAGCACCTGGCGGCCGACCAGCAGCCGGGCTACCAGGCGATGCCGCAGGGCGCGCAGCCGGCTCAGCAGATGCCTCCGCAGCAGGCACCGATGGGCGCGCCGCCCCAGGCGCAACCGATGCCCGGCCAGCAGCCGCCGCCTCCGCAGGCGCAGCAGCGCAAACAGGGCAGGCACGCCCGCACGGGCGGGGACGACCTGGCGTCCGCGCAGCTCATCAAGCCGGTCAAGCGGCGTCCGCAGTCCGGCTGGCGCAAGGCCGTGTACGTCGCCACCGGTCACCTGATCAACCCCGGCGAGAGCCCGAAGGACAAGCTGAAGCGTGAGCTGATCGCGCGGATCAACCAGCCGCTGCGCGGGTGCTACAAGATCGCGATGCTCAGCCTCAAGGGCGGCGTCGGCAAGACCACGACGACCGCGACGCTGGGCGCGACGTTCGCGTCGCTGCGAGGCGACCGGGTCATCGCGGTGGACGCGAACCCGGACCGCGGGACGCTGTCGCAGAAGATCCCGATGGAGACGACGGCGACCGTGCGGCACCTGCTGCGGGACGCCGACAGAATCACCCGCTACAGCGACATCCGGGCGTACACGTCACAGGGTTCGAGCAGGCTGGAGATCTTGGCCAGCGAGCAGGACCCCGCGGTGTCCGAGGCGTTCTCCGAGCGCGACTACCGGCGCACGGTCGACCTGCTCGAGCACTTCTACAACATCGTGCTCACCGACTGCGGGACCGGGTTGATGCACAGCGCCATGAAGGGCGTGCTGGACCTGGCGGACTCGCTGGTGGTGGTGTCGTCGGGCTCGGTCGACGGGGCGCGGAGCGCGTCGGCCACGCTCGACTGGCTGGACGCGCACGGCTACGGCGATCTGGTCAAGCGGTCGGTCGCGGTGATCAACTCGGTGCGGCCGAAGATGAGCTCGGTGGATCTGGACAAGCTGGAGGCGCACTTCGGTGCGCGGACCAGGGTGGTCTGCCGGATCCCGTTCGACCCGCACCTGGAGGAAGGTGCGGAGATCGAGCTGGATCGGCTGCAGGAGGACACTCGGCTGGCCCTGCTGCGGTTGGCCGCCTCGGTGGCCGACGCCTTCCCCGCGCAGTAGAGCGCACGCAGGAGTGGCCGCCTCACGCAGCGGCAGCAGAGGGCTCGCCGGATTGGCCGCTTTCCCGGCGGCAGGAGAGCGCCGCAGGAGATGCTGGACCCTCCGAGCAATCCCGGAGCGGGCTCGCCGTGTGGCCGATCCAGGGGCCGTGGCCGGGCACTCTCCTAAGCCTTGATTCAGCACGCAGCAGAGCTCACGCCGGAATGACCGCTTCACGCAGCAGAACGTCCGCTGCCAGGCCATCCTGCGCGGTCGAAGCGACGTCGCCGTGCACAGTGCGCCCGCGCGAGATGCGCGCGAGGGAACCTCGGAGCGCAGCTTTAGTGCGGTGGAGGTCGTCCGCATGCCGCCGCCCACCGTTCGCGCGGGCTGCCGCGTGCGGCTCAGTGCCAGCCGTCAACAGCCCGGGACACGACGAAGCCGCGGACCCGTGCAGCCCGCGGCTTCGATCGGCGCTATACGTTCGGCGCTACTTGTCCTTGTCCTCTGGCAGGTTCTTGCGCGTCTGCTCGGCAAGCTTGCGCAAGAACTCCGGATCGTCGTCCGGCGCCACGGGCCGAGCTGGCCTGCGCTTGCGCTCGTCAGCCGGCGGCACGCCGACCCGTTCGGCGGTGTACATACGCCAGAGGAGCACGGCGACGGCCAGTGCTCCGATCGCCACCAGCAGGTACTGCATGCCGCTCCTTCCGCGCCGGGGATTCTCCTTCGAGGTTAACCCGCCGGGCGGGGGCAGTGCACACGAGTGGTGCCGCCGCCGTCGTGATTGGTCTACTCGACGTAGTCGGTTGCCTCGGTGGTCAGTTTCGCCAACAGCTCGTTGACCTCCGACTCCCGGAACCTGCGGTGTCCACCCGGGGTGCGGATCGAACCGATCCGTCCGGCCGCGGCCCACCGGGTCACGGTCTTGGGGTCAACGCGGAAAAGTGATGCCACTTCGCCCGGGGTGAGCAATCGTCCCCCCGACTGAGGCACTGACTGAGTCATCCGTTTCGCCTCCTTACGACTTTCGCTGCTGTCCCCGCGCGATGACCGAGCGGATCATGTCGATCACCACCGACGGGCGGTTTACGTCCCAATCGTGTCATCGTACGCATTGAGTACTCGAACGGTTGGGTGAGAGTAAAGGGGAGATAAAGGCAGGAATCGGGCGCGCTGTCTCATTCGATTGTCGTACTTCACCGGGGCATTCGGCGTAGCCGCTCGCAGAGCGTACCGCTTTGCTCGCGCAGCGCAGTCGCGCCTCTGCTGTCGTGATACCTGCTCTACGTCCGAATGTCCACCCGGTGAACGTCTTGTTCTTTACCTTCAGCTTGCCGGGTACGGGCGGTGCGCCATCCTGCCTTATCGCCGTCGCGGGCCCGTGACGGGGGTCGGTGAGTCGTGCGGGCGCGGGGATACGCTTGACCCGCAGACGCGGTGAAGGAGAAGACTTCCTGGTGAACGACGCACGGAAGAATCGGCTCGCGGTCGACTTGACGTTGTACATGCTCGCCCGCTTCGCGCTGGTCGCGGTCGTCGCGGTGGTTCTGGTCCTGGTGAACGTCCCCGCGCTGGTGGCTGTGATCATCGCCATGGTCGTCGGCTTCCCGCTCGGTCTGCTGTTGTTCCGGTCACTGGCCGCCCGGGTGACCGCGGGGCTGGCCGAACGCGGGGAACGCCGCCGCGCGGAGCGAGCGAAACTGCGCGCCCAACTGCGTGGCGACGTCGACGACGAAGCGGGCGGTGACTCGTCGGAGTCCGGGGCGGCCGGGGACGAGCCGGGCGAAGCGGGTCGGTCGTGAGTGCACCGGACCGCGACTGGGTCGCCGAGGCGATCCGGGTCATCGACGCGGACGCCAACCGCAGCGCGGACACTCATCTGCATGTCTTCCCGTTGCCCGAGGACTGGGGCATCGATCTCTACCTGAAGGACGAGTCGGTTCATCCGACCGGTTCACTCAAGCATCGGTTGGCCCGATCGCTTTTCCTCTACGGGCTGGTCAACGGGCAGATCGGGCCATCAACCGTGTTGGTGGAAGCCTCGAGCGGGTCGACGGCGGTGTCGGAGGCCTACTTCGCCCGCATGCTCGGGCTGGACTTCGTCACCGTGGTGCCGCGGACCACCAGCAAGCAGAAGGTCGAGCTGATCGAGTTCTACGGCGGGCGGTGTCACTTCGTCGACCGTCCCCCGGAGATGTACGCGGAGGCAGAGCGGCTGGCGGCGGAGTGCGGCGGCTACTACCTGGACCAGTTCACCTATGCCGAGCGGGCGACCGACTGGCGCGGCAACAACAACATCGCCGAGTCGATCTTCACGCAGATGAGCCTGGAGCGGCACCCGATCCCACGCTGGATCGTGGTCGGCGCGGGCACCGGCGGCACCAGCGCCACCATCGGCCGCTACGTCCGATACCGGCGCTACCGGACCCAGATCGCGGTGGTCGACCCGGAGAACTCCTCGTTCTACTGGGCGTGGAAGACCGGGGCGATGGACTACACCACCGGCATGCCGTCCCGTATCGAAGGGATCGGCAGGCCGCGCGTGGAGCCGTCGTTCGTGCCCACGGCGATCGACGAGATGATCCAGGTGCCGGATGCCGCGTCCCTGGCCGCGATCCGGCTGCTGCGCAGGCGCACCGGCCACTGGGCGGGCGGCTCCACCGGCACCAACCTCTACGGCGCGTTCCAGCTCATCGCCAGGATGCTGCAGGCGGGCGAGCAGGGCAGCGTCGTCACATTGCTCTGCGACGGCGGTGAGCGGTACGCGCAGACGTACTACGACGACAACTGGGTGGCGGAGAAGGGCCTGAACCTCGAGCCGTACACCGAGACCATGGAGAACTTTTTGCGTACCGGCCGCTGGGTGGAGTGATCAGCCGAACGCCAGCGCGGCGGCGGCCACCGCGGACCACAGCAGCATGGCCAGGCCGGTGTCCCGGAGCACCGGGATGAGGTCGCGCCCGGTCGCGCCGCTGAGCACCGTGCGCGCCGGACCGATCGCGAGGAGCACCGCGAGCACGGCGAACAGTACGGGCGGGAACCACCATCCGATGATCAGCGTGATCAGGAACGGCGACGCCAGCAGCGTCAGATACAGCCGCCGCGTGCCGCGGTCGCCGAGCTTCACCGCCAGCGTCCGCTTACCCGCTTCGGTGTCGGTGGGGATGTCGCGCAGGTTGTTCGCCAGCAGCACGGCGGAGGAGAACGCGCCGACCGCCACCGAGCAGCCGACGGCCGTCCAGCTGACCGTGTCGGCCTGCACGTAGACGGTGCCCAGCACGGCGACGGGCCCGAAGAACACGAACACCGCGAGCTCGCCGAAGCCGGCGTAGCCGTACGGCCGCTTTCCCCCGGTGTAGAACCACGCGCCCGCGATGCACACCGCGCCGACGGCCAGCAACCACCAGTGCTTGCTCAGCAGCACGACCGCGAGCCCGGCGAACGCGGCGAACAGCAGCGCGCTGATCGCGGCGGCCAGCACCTCGGGCGGTTTCGCCGCACCGGAGCCGACCAGTCGCAGCGGGCCGACCCGGTCGTCGTCGGTGCCCCGGACGCCGTCGGAGTAGTCGTTGGCGTAGTTCACGCCGATGATCAACCCGAGGCTGACCAACATCGCCAGCGTGGCCATGACCCAGTCGAAGCTGTCCAGCGCGGCCGCGGCGCCGATGCCTGCCAGCACCGGGGCGATCGCGTTGGGCAGGGTCCGGGGGCGGGCGCCTTCGATCCACTGTGCGACGGTGGCCATGCGGGCATTCTGGCGCACGCGCCCCCGGCCGGTTGACCGAGAACCCGATTGCGGTGATCAGCAGGCGGGTGGTGCCTCGCCGATCTGCACGTACGCCGCGGAGACGTACTTACCGGAATTCAGCCGCAGCCACTGGTCGTTGCCTTCCACCACTTCGCCGGTGACGGCGCACTCGATCCGCACCTGTGCGTGCCGGGCGGCCAGGCCCACCACGGGCGCGCCGGTGCTCGGTTCGGAACGCACATTGAGCACCGGTCCCGCGGTCACCGTCCCCCACGGGCCGCCGACGGTCCACTCGTAGGTGACGATCACCCAGCTGTTGTCCTGCAGGCCGAGGCCGTCCCAGAACGTGCCGTCGGCCAGGTCGATGCCCGCCGGGTTGGCCACGGCGCGGCCGAACTCGTCCTTGCCGCCGTTGTATCCGTCCTGGTAGGCCGCCTGGGCTTCCGGCGTGCCCTGCGGCAGGTCCTGCCACATCTCCCGGTCGGCGTTCCAGTAGTCGTCCTTGGTGTTCCACGGGCCGACGTCCCACACCGGCGCCCACTCGCAGCGCGCGCCGTCCTCGGTGCACACCTGGACGGTGTAGTTGCCGCTGTTGTTGTCGGCCAGCCCGCGGCGGGACGGCAGCGCGACGAAGTGGTCCCGCTCGACGATCACGTGCCCGTTCGCGGTGGTGCCGCCGACCAGTCCCTCGCGGGTGGCGAACACCCGGTAGCCGTCGGCCGGTCCGAGCTGGGCGGTCGGCTTGGCCGAGGCGTCGTAGCTTGCGCTGAGTTCGATGCTGTCGACTGTAGGGCTGCTGGCGCCGCGCGGCCCGCTGAGCACCAGGCGCGGCTGGATCGTCGTGGTCCGGTTCGGCAGCACGGCAGGGGCGTCGGGGCGGATCTCGGTCCACTCCGACCAGGTGCCGTCCGGACGCTTGCCGCGCACGTCGACCGCCACCTCGGATCCCTCCGGAATGGACGCCTCGACCTGCGCGGAGATCCGGTTGACCGCGGAGTCCAGCGTCTTGGCCGGGAAGGTCAGCGTGCCGGTCGTCCGCTCGGCGCTCTGCCTGCCGAGCCTGCCGGACAACGACCAGGAGTCGGCGGTTTCCACGATGGTGCGGTTGTCCGGGTCGCTGTTGGCAGGGGTCAGTGACCAGCTACCCGGTTGCGCGGCCTGGCTGGGTGCGGCGGCCAGCGCGATGGTCGTTCCAGTTGCCAGTGCGGCGGACAGCGCCGCAGTCAAGAGTTGTCGCCCTCGCATGTGATCCCTCACTCGGTTTGGTGACCGTGCGCTAAGCCAAAAGGGCTACCGGTGGGCTGTCAACTCGACGGCGGCTCAACTGGTGAAACCCTCACCCGGGTGCAGCAATTCGCTCACCGTTGCAGGGCCGTGCGCACCGCGTGGCGGTCGATCTTGCCCGGCCCACGCAGCGGCAGCTCGGTGGCGAACCGGACCACCTTGGGTGCGGCCGCCCGCCCTGCCTCGGCGCGAACGCGTTCCTGCAGGTCGGCCATGGCGGGCGGGTTGTCCGGATCGGCGGGGACCACCAGCGCGGAGACGATCTCGCCCCACTCGGGGTCCGGCAGGCCGATCACCGCACACGCGCGCACGTCCGGGTGCGCGCGCAATGCCTGTTCGACGGCCGGGGCGGAGATCTTCACCCCGCCGCTGTTGATCATGTCGTCGGCGCGGCCGAGGATCTCCAGCACACCATCGGTGATCCGGCCCAGGTCCTCGGTGCGAAACCAGCCGTCGTGCAACTGCCACGACGACGGGTCGCGGTAGCCCGAGGCCAACACGTCGCCGGACAGCTCGACCCTGCCGGTGGGCCCGATGCGTACGTGGACACCGTCCAGTGGCCGGCCGTCGTAGACACAACCGCCGCAGGTCTCCGTCATTCCGTAGGAGCTGATGGCGTGTACCCCGGCGTCGCGGGCGTGCGCGCGGACTTCCGGTGGCAACGCAGCGCCGCCGACCACGATGGCGTCGAAGGCCCCGGCGGCCGCCAGTCCGGGCCCGCCGGCCTCGAGCAGCCGGACGAGCTGGGTCGGGACGAGCGCCGTGTAGTGCGGTCCTGGCTCGCTCAGCACCGGCTCGGCGGCGGCCGCGAAATCGTCCGGACGGAAGCGCGCCGACAGATCGAGCACACCTGGTTCGTGCCCGCTGAGCAACGACCGGACCAGCACCTGCAGGCCGCCGATGTACTGCGCGGGGGTGGCGAGCAACCAGCGTCCCGGACCGCCCAGCCGGGTGTGCGTGGCCGTGGCCGATGCGGTGAGTGCTGCGGCGGACAGCAGCACACCCTTCGGGCGGCCCGTGGATCCCGAGGTGGCGATCAGCACAGCGGTCGACGGCGGCACCGGGTCGTCCGGACGCATGGCGGCGATGATGTCGGCCGTACTTGGCGAGTGGGCGTCGACCGGCAGCACCGGAGCTCCACTGTCCAGCGCATCCGACAACGCGTCGATCAACGCTCGGATGGACTGTTCGGTTCCGTCGACCTGCACCACGCGCACGCCGCCATTCTGCCTCCAGGCCCATAGCGGCCGAGATCTTGCCCGAATTCGGGCAGGAATTTGGCCAAAGTGGCCTCCGGGTGCCAGTGTGGAGGCGTGCGTGCTGTTGCTGAGCTTCCCGCCGAGCTCGTTCACCACGTCGCGGCCAGCACCGGGCTGCCCCCGGCGACCGCGGCCCGGCTCGTCGCCGATGTCATCGCCTACTTCGGCGAAACCGTCGAGCAGTACGTGCGCCGCCGCCATGCGGAGCTGCGCAGGCGGGGACACCGCAACGCGGAGATCTGGCGTCTGCTGGCCGCCGAACTGCCCACCCGGCGGTTCCGTGCGGACGAGCTGAGCGAACGCCAGCTGCGTCGGATCGTCTACGGCTGACCGCCGCCCCCATCGCGAGACCTGAGAGGCAAAACCTATGTGTGGAATCGTCGGCTACATCGGCGCGCGCCCGGCGTCGGACATCTTGATCGAGGGCCTGCATCGGTTGGAGTACCGCGGATACGACTCCGCCGGCGTGGCGTTGGTGCATCGCGGACGGCTCAAGGTCACCAAGGCGGCCGTGCGCGTGGCGGAGCTGCGTGAGCGGCTGGACGGTGGTGTTCCCGCGACCGTCGGCATCGGTCACACCCGCTGGGCGACCCACGGCGAGCCGACCGACGCCAACGCGCACCCCCAGGTCGATGCCGCCAACCGCATCGCGGTGGTGCACAACGGCATGCTGGAGAACGCCGACCAGCTGCGCGCGGAACTGACCGAGTCGGGGGTGCAGCTGCGATCGGACACCGACACCGAGGCGATCGCCCACCTGGTCGCCCGGGCGCTGGACGACGGTGCGAAGACGCTGCAGGAAGCCGTGCGAACCGCGCTGACCAAGGTCGACGGTGCCTACGGGCTGGTGGTGCTGGACGCCCGGAACCCCGGCGAGCTGGTCGTCGCGCGCAACGGCAGCCCGATCGTCGTCGGCATCGGGGACGGCGAGATGTTCGTCGCGTCGGATGTGGCCGCGCTCGTCCGGCACACGCAGCGTGTGGTCTACCTCGACGACGGCGAGCTGGCCACATTGACCGCGGACGGTTTCACCACCAGCGCGGGTGCCAAGACGCCGACGACGGTCGACCTGGACGACGTCGACTACCAGCTGGGCGGCTACCCCGACTTCATGCGTAAGGAGATCGACGAGCAGCCGGACGCCGTGCGGCGCGCGCTGCTCGGCCGGCTCGACGAGCGCTTCGCTACCGCGCGGTTGGGCGGCATCCGCATGGACCCGCGCGAACTGCGCGGGGTGAGCAGGGTGAAGTTCCTCGGCTGCGGCTCGGCCTACTACGCGGGCCAGATCGGCGCGAACCTCGTGGAGGAGCTGGCTCGGATCCCGGCGGACGCCGAGCCCGCGTCGGAGTTCCGCTACCGCAACCCGGTCATCGAGCAGGACACGCTGTACGTCGCGGTCAGCCAGAGCGGCGAGACCGCGGACACGCTGGCCGCCGTGCGCGAACTCAAGCGCAAGGGCGGCCAGGTCATCGGGGTCGTCAACGCGGTCGGCAGTGCGATCGCGCGCGAGTGCGGCAGCGGTGTCTTCCTGCACGCCGGCCCGGAGGTGTCGGTGGCCTCCACCAAGGCGGTCACCAATATGAGCGTGTGCTTCGCGATGCTGGGCTTGCTGCTCGGGCGCGTGCGCGACCTGTCGGTGGCGCACGGTCAGCGGTTGGTGCAAGGGTTGGCCGCCCTGCCGGACCAGATCGCGGAGATCGTCAAGCACGAGGAGACCATCGCCGAGACCGCGCTGCGCTTCGTCGACGCCAAGCGCATGTTCTTCATCGGCCGGGTGCGGTGCTGGCCCGCCGCGCGGGAAGGCGCGCAGAAATTGAAGGAGATCTCCTACCTGCACGCCGAGGCGTACCAGGCGGCCGAGCTCAAGCACGGGCCGTTGGCGCTGATCGACCAGGAGATGCCGTCGGTGGTGCTGGCGCCGGATGACGAGCTGCTGACCCGCAACATCGCGACCATGGAGCAGATCAAGGCGCGTGGGGGCCCGGTCATCGCGGTGACCAACGCCGACCTGCCGGAGGGACTGGCCGACGCGGTGCTGCGCATCCCGAGCAACGAGCCCGAGCTCGACCCGATCCTGGCGATGATCCCGCTGCAGTTGTTCGCCTACCACCTGGCGCGGGCGCTGGGCCGGGACATCGACAAGCCGCGCAACCTGGCCAAGAGCGTCACCGTGGAGTAGTACCCCGTGGTCTGAACGGGTTCACCCGCCAGGGGCCGGCCCGAGCTCGCCGCTAACCGGGAACGCCGAGGTCGCGAAGGTCCTCTCGGGGGGAATGAGGCGAGAGAGGACCACACGATGAGGCGCTCACGCACACTCGTCCTGCTCAGCGCGGCCGGTCTGGCCGCTGGACTGCTGGGTGCGGCGCCGGTCGCGGCCGGGCACCGAGGGGGTGGTGCGCCGCAAGTCGTGGCGAAGGGCTTGGACAACCCGCGGGGGCTGGCGTTCGGTCCGCACGGTGTGCTGTACGTGACCGAAGCCGGCTCCGGCGGGGACGGGCCCTGCTTCGCCGGGCCGGAGGGTGACGAGGTCTGCTGGGGTGCCAGCGGAGCGATCACCGCGGTCCGCGGTCACCACAAGAAGCGGGTGGTGACCAAGATCGGGTCGCTCGCGGCACCGGACGGCTCGCAGGCGATCGGGCCGTCGGACATCTCGTTCAGCCGCGGCAAGGCGTACTTCACGGTCGGGCTCGGTGCCGACCCGCGGATGCGCGCTCAGCTCCCCCGGCTCGGGCAGAAGACCAACGGTTGGCTGCTGAAGAAGAGCTGGCATCGGCCGAAGGGCGTGGCGGACGTCGCGCGCTTCGAGTTGGCCAAGGATCCGGACAAGGCCGGGCCGGACAGCAACCCGAACTCGGTGCTCGCCGGGCGGCACGGCCAGGTCGTGGTCGACTCGGGTGGCAACACGCTGTTGCAGGTGGCCCACGGCAAGATCCGCGTGCTGGCGAAGTTCCCGGCGCGCGAGGTCCCGGCACCGGACTTCCTCGGGCTGCCCCCGGGATCCAAGATCCCGATGCAGTCGGTGCCGACGTCCGTGGTCAAGGGGCCGGACGGCGCCTACTACGTGGGTGAGCTGACCGGATTCCCGTTCCCGCAGGGCAAGGCGCGGGTGTACAAGGTCAAGCCGGGGCACAAGCCGAAGGTGGTGGCCTCCGGGTTCACCAATGTCATCGACATCGGCTTCCATCACGGCAAGCTCTACGTCCTGGAGATCGCGCACGCCGGACTGCTCAACGTCGAGCAAGACCCACGCGGCGCGCTGTACCGGGTCGGCCACCACGGCAGCAAGAAGCTGATCAAGCACGACGGTCTCGTGGTGCCGGGCGGCCTGGCGCTGCGCGGCGGCAAGGCCTACATCTCCAACTGCAGCACCTGCCCGGCTGACGGCAGCTCGCCGTTGGGCACGGGACACCTGCTGCGCGTCCCGCTCAGGTAAGCGGTACTCCCCGACGGCCGAGGTTGCCGCCACGGCACCTCGGCCGTCGGCCTGCGTGGTGCGGGGGCGCCGCTCCCCGGCTGCTCGATGCGAGCTCGACTCGCTCGGGCAGGCGTGACGTGGCAGACGTCTCGCTGCTCGGACGGCGCAGCCGCGCCTACTCTGGGCCTCGGTAGGGCAGAACTCCCAGGCGCGACCGAACGTGCGCCTGCAGGTGGGACGCCCAGTGACCGTCGCGAAGGAGCGGGCGTACCGTGCGCTGACCCAGCGGCGGCCCTGCCCGGCGATCGCGGCCATCGGGTGCGCCGTGGTCCGGCCTGAAACAATGCAGGGACGTGATCGGAAAGGGAGCGGCCGGTGAACCCGTCAACCGCGCAGGCCCGGGTGATCGTCGACGAGCTGGTCCGCAACACGGTCAGCCACGTCGTCCTGTCCCCCGGCTCACGCAATGCGCCGTTGTCGCTCGCCCTGTACGACGCCGCCGCGGCCGGTCAGATCAACCTGCACGTGCGCATCGACGAACGGTCTGCCGCTTTCCTGGCTTTGGGTATCGCCGCCCGCACCGGCCGCCCGGCGGCCGTGGTGTGTACGTCCGGTACGGCCGCAGCGAATTTTCATCCCGCGGTTCTGGAAGCTGACCGGGCGGGCGTCCCCCTGATCGTGCTGACCGCCGACCGGCCGCCGGAGCTGCGGGCGGCGGGCGCCAATCAGGTCATCGAGCAGAACAGGCTGTACGGGGACGCCGTGCGCTACTTCGCCGAGCTCGCGGTGGCCGGTGAACACGCGGGCCAGAACGCGTACTGGCGTAGCCAGGTCTGCCGAGCCTGGAGTGCCGCGTACGGCGAGTGGCGCTCGGGCCCGGTGCACCTCAACATCCCGTTCCGCGAGCCGCTCGTGCCGGACGGCGACGACGAGTGGACCGAGCCGCTGGAGGGCCGCCCGAACGGCCAGCGCTGGACGGAACTGCCGGATCATGGCGCGGCGCCTGCGTTCGTGGTGCCGTCGACCCGGACCGGTCTGGTGATCACGTGCGAGTCGGGTACGTCGGCGATCAGCGAATGGGCGGCGGAACACTCGTGGCCGGTCATGGCCGAGACCGGGCCCGCCGGGCTGTCCGGCGACTGCGCGGTGACCAGCGGACCGTGGTTGCTCGGCGTGCCGGAGTTCGTCGCCGCGCATCGCCCCGAGCAGGTGTTGTGCATCGGTCGGCCGACGGTGTTCCGTCAGGTGCAGGCGTTGCTGGCCGATTCCGATGTGGAGGTCTTGTTGGTGCGGCCGGACACCGATTGGCCGACGCCCGCGCACAACGTCCGTCAGGTCGGTCAGTGGTTCGCCGAGCCGAGCAAACCCGCGGACGTGCAGTGGCTGCAGAAATGGCAGCGCGCCGACCAGCTGGCCAGGGAAGCCGTGGCGCGGACCTTGGCGGCCGAGCCGTGGCCGAGTGGTCCGGCCATTGCGGCGGACGTGCTCGCCACCGTGCCGGACGGCTCGCTGCTGGTCGTCGGGTCGTCGAACCCCACGCGGGACATCGCGCTGGCGGGCGGGCCTGCCCGCCCGGAGATTTTGGTGCACCGCAATCGTGGTGTCGCGGGCATCGACGGAACGATCTCGACAGCGGTCGGCGCCGCGTTGGCGCACAGCGCGCACGGTCGGCAGGCTTATGCGCTGGTCGGCGACTTGACGTTCCTGCACGACATCAACGGCCTGCTGCTCGGGCCGAGCGAGCAGCGCCCGGACCTGACCATCGTGGTGGTCAACGACGACGGCGGCGGGATCTTCTCGCTGCTCGAGCAGGCCGAGGATGCCGAGGCGCAGCGCTTCGAGCGCGTCTTCGGGACCCCGCACGGCGCGAATCTCGGGGAACTGTGTGCCGGGTACGGGGTGCCGCATCGACTGGTCGCCACGCGCGAGGAGTTCACCGAGGCGCTGCGCCCGGCGCCCGGCTTGCGGGTGGTCGAGGTGCGGATCGACCGGTCGGCGCGGCCCGGGTTGCACGAGCGGTTGCAGGCTGCGGTGGCCGACGCGGTCGCGACCCTCGACTAGCTGAGGCGTCACGGCCGGCGGTCGCGACATCGCCATCCGACGCCACGGAAATCACGGTTGACCGAGGCCCGCGGAACAGCACGGCTGACGCCTGCGGAAATCACGGCAGACGCCCGCGGACACTGTGACTAGCCGTCGTCGGTCATGCCGGCGAGGCACAGGTACATGTCCGCCACTTCACCTGCCAACGCCGCGAGCCGGGCGGGCTCGGCCGCGGCGAGCTCGGCGAAGCGGGCAACCAGCCCGGTGACCGCAGCGGAGATCGCTTCCGGCGGCACGACCGGCTTCGCCGCACCCTGCTCCGTCATGCGCTCGAGGAACCGGGTGTTGCGGCGCTCGACGCGGGCGAAAACCTCCCGCCTGACCTCGTAGAACTCGTCATCGCTGAGGGCCTGGTGCGCCAGCACCGTGAGCAGCTTCCGGTGCCGCACATACGCCGCGAGGTACTGCGCGACGATCTGCCGGACCATGGCTGCCGGCGGTTCGGTCAGCGGTGGCTGCTCCTGCAGGCGCAGAAACTCCTTGCGCACGCGGTCGGCGAGGGCACGGAACACCTCGTCCTTCGAGCTGAAATACGCATAGACCGTCGGACGCGTGACGCCGGCCGCCTTGGCCAGCTCCGCCATCGTGGTGCCTGCGTAGCCGAGCGTGCCGAAGACCTGCTCGGCCACGTCGAGCAGCAGCTCACGCTTGTCATCCGCAGTCACCGTGCGCCCGCCGAGACCACTGCTATTTGACACTCTTGTAAAGTAACAGACTTTACACCGTTGTAAAGCAACGTCCGTGTCCAGTACGCTCCCGCCTTGACACGCGTGTAAAGCAACTCCGAGGGCGTGAATGCGAGGTTCGATGAGGAACTTGCCGGAGGTGTCAAAGCGGACCCTGCGAGCCGCCTACGACCGCGCGTTGACAGGCGCGCCTGACAAGGTCGCGCAGATCGGCCGCGACGGCCAGTACACATTCGCGGAAAGTCACGACCGTTCGCTGCGCATCGCGACCGGCCTGGCCGGGCTCGGCGTCGGGCGGCAGCAGCCGGTGGCCTTGCTGCTGGACAACTCCCTCGACGCCATCCACGCGTGGTCGGGTGTCAGCCTCGGCGGCATGATCGAGGTCCCGGTCAACACCGCCTACAAAGGCACGTTCCTCACGCACATCCTCAACGACTCGGGCGCGCAGACTCTGATCGTCGAGGACGGCTACCTCGAGCGGATCGCGCGCGTGTCCGACGAACTCACGTCGCTGCGCACCCTGGTCGTGCGAGGTGACATCTCCGCCGCGGACGAGCTACGCCACCGCTTCCAAATCGTTCAGTTCGGCGAACTGACCGCGGCAGCGCCCGCCTCACCGCAGCCGTTGGACGCCGCCGACCTGATCGGCTACATGTACACGTCCGGCACCACCGGGCCGTCGAAGGGCGTACTGGTTTCGCACGCGCACGCCTACACCTACGCGTCACGGGAAGATCAGGGCCGTCCCAGCTCGGACGATCGCATCCTGGTCACGCTCCCGCTGTTCCACCTCGCCGGGCAGTGGTACGGCGTCTACCAGGCGCTGATCCATCAAGCCACGTGCGTGCTCGAACCGTCGTTCTCGGTGAGCAAGTTCTGGCCGACCGTCCGGGAACACGGCATCACGGTGACGCTGATGCTCGGGGCGATGGCGGAGTTGCTGCAGCAGGCCGACCCCACCCCGCAGGACGCCGACAATCCTCTCGAGCTGGCCATCATGGCCCCGCTGGCCAGCGACGTCGAAGGCTTCCGCGCCCGGTTCGGCGTCGACGTCGCCGCGGTTTACGGGATGAGCGAGATCGGCGCCGTCCTCTACGGCCCGCCGGACACGGTCGTCGGCGGTGAATGCGGCTTCCCACGCGCCGGCTACGAGTTGAAACTCGTCGACGACAACGGCAAGGAGGTGCCCACCGGAACCGTCGGCGAGCTGTGGGTTCGCCCCGAGCACCCGCTGATGGTCATGCGCGGCTACCACAACCTGCCGGAGAAGACGGCCGAGACGATCGTGGACGGCTGGATCCACACCGGCGACGCGTTCCGCACCGACACCGACGGCCGGTTCTACTTCACCGACCGGATGAAGGACGCCCTGCGCAGGCGCGGCGAGAACATCTCCAGCTTCGAGGTCGAGCGGGTGATCAACGAGTACCCCGACGTCTACGAAAGTGCCGTGGTGGCCGTCCCGTCGGAGTTCACCGAGGACGAGATCAAGGCCGTGGTGGTGCCCAAGGACGGCCGCGAGATCGACCCGGTCGAACTGACCCACTTCCTCGTCGACCGCCTGCCGTACTTCATGGTCCCGCGCTACTTGGAATTCGCCGACGAGCTGCCGAAGACGCCGACCCAGAAGGTGCACAAACACCTGCTGCGGGAGCGCGGTGCCGGGCCCGGCGTCTGGGATCGCGAAGCGGCCGGCATCGTCCTGCGGAGGAGCAGCCAGTGACGAGCAAGCTGCTGGTCGCCAACCGCGGCGAGATCGCCGTGCGCATCATGGCCACCGCTGCGGCGCTCGGTGTTCCGACCGTGGCCGTTCATCCCGAGGACGACGCAGCCTGCGCGCATCGTGTACGCGCCGACGAAGCCGTGCAATTGCCGGGCACCGGGGCGGCTGCCTACCTCGACGTCGCGCAGATCGTCGCGGCCGCTGTGCGCACCGGATGCGACGCGCTGCACCCCGGTTACGGCTTCCTTGCCGAGAACCCCGCGCTGGCCCGCGCCTGTGCCGAGCACGGCATCACGTTCGTCGGGCCCTCACCCGAGGCGCTCGAGCTGTACGGCGACAAGGTCGCCGCACGACGTCGCGCGCAGGAGCTAGGCATACCCGTCCTCGCCGCTACCGACGGGCCCACGACCCCGGACCGCGCGCACGAGTTCCTCGACGGGCTGGGCCCGGGCGGCGCCGTCATGGTCAAGGCACTGGCCGGCGGTGGTGGACGCGGCATGCGTCCGGTGACCCGGCGCGAAGACCTCGCCGACGCCCTCCAGCGCTGCGCATCCGAAGCTCGCGCCGCCTTCGGTGACGACTCCGTCTATGTCGAACAGTTCCTGCCACGCGCCCGTCATGTCGAGGTCCAGCTGGCCGGGGACGGCGAGACCACCGTCGTCGTGGGCGACCGGGACTGTTCCACGCAACGGCGACGGCAGAAGCTCGTGGAGATCGCCCCCGCACCTGCGCTGCCCGACACGGTGCGCAAGCGGCTGCACGACGCCGCGACCAAACTGGTCACCGACTACACCGGTCTCGCCACCGTGGAGTTCCTGGTTGCCGGCGACGAGATCGCGTTCCTCGAGGTCAACCCGCGTATCCAGGTCGAACACACGGTCACCGAGGAGACCACCGGCCTCGACCTGGTCGAGCTCGGCTTGCGCATCGCCAGCGGTGCCCGCCTCGCCGACCTGGGTCTCGAGCGGACACCCATCCCACGCGGTGCGGCCGTGCAGGTCCGGGTGAACACCGAGACCATCGCCGACGACGGCACCGTCCACCCCGGCGGCGGCACTCTCACCCGATTCCAGCCACCGGCCGGGCGCGGCATTCGAGTCGACACACACGGCTACGCCGGCTACCAGGTCAGCCCGCGATACGACTCCCTGCTGGCCAAAGTGATCACTACCGGTGCGGACACGGCCGGCGCCGCCGCCCTCGCGTACCGCGCGCTCGCGGAGTTCGACGTCGCCGGCCCGCCGACCAACATCGCGCTGTTGCAGGGCGTGCTCGCGCGCCCCGAACTCGCCGACGGCACCCTGCACACCACGTTCGTCGACGACCACATCGCCGACCTGGCGGCCACACCACGACATGCTTCGCTGCCGGTCGCTCCGGAATCGGCCGCCGAGCCCGAGTCCGTTGTGGACACCCCGGACGGGACCGACGCCGTGCGCAGCCCGCAACAGGGCGTGGTGGTCGCGGTGTCCGTGGACGAAGGCCAGACCGTGGCATCCGGCGCCGAGCTCGTCGTCCTCGAGTCGATGAAGATGGAACACGTCGTCCGAGCCGACGGGCCGGGCCAGGTACACAGCGTCGCGGTCAAGGTCGGTGACGTGGTCGAAGTCGGAGCGCCGCTGGTTTTCGTCACACCAGCAGACGTGGACGACGCAGCGCAGGCCGAGGTGGAGACGGTCGACCTCGACCACATCCGGCCCGACCTCGCCGAGACCGTCGAGCGACACCGCATCGGGTTGGACGAAGGCAGACCCGAGGTCACCGAGCGGAGGCACGCGGCGGGCAGACGCACGGCCCGCGAGAACATCGCCGACCTGCTCGATCCCGACAGCTTCGTCGAATACGGCGCGCTCACCATCGCCGCCCAACGCCGCAGGCGCAGCCTCGACGACCTCATCGCTCGCACCCCGGCCGACGGCCTGATCACCGGCACGGGAACGGTCGGCGGGCTGCCGGTCGCCGTGATGTCCTACGACTACACCGTCCTCGCGGGCACGCAGGGCGTGCACAACCACGCCAAGACCGACCGGCTGTTCCAGCTGGCGGCCAGGGAGAACCTGCCGGTGGTGATCTTCGCCGAGGGCGGTGGCGGGCGGCCCGGCGACACCGACACCTCCGCGATCGCCCAGCTCGACGTGCCCACGTTCCGCCTGCTGGCCCAGCTACGCGGCAAGGTGCCCACGCTCGCCGTGGTGTCCGGCTACTGCTTCGCGGGCAACGCCGCCTTGGCAGGCAGCTGCGACACGATCATCGCCACCGAGGGCAGCAGCCTCGGCATGGGCGGCCCGGCCATGATCGAAGGCGGCGGGCTCGGCGTCGTCGCGCCCGAGGAGGTCGGGCCGATGGACGTGCAGTGGGAGAACGGCGTCGTGGACATCCTGGTCGGCGACGACACCGCTGCCGTCGCCGCCGCGCGCCGGTACCTGTCCTACTTCGGCGCCGGCGACCGCACCGAGGTCGAGCACGTCGACCAGCGCCACCTGCGCCATCTGGTGCCGGAGAACCGGCTGCGTGTCTACCCGATCCGGCCCGTGATCGACGCACTGTTCGACACCGGCAGCGTGCTGGAGCTGCGCGGCGGGTTCGGCGCAGGCATCGTCACCGCACTGGCCAGGCTCGACGGACAACCCGTCGGTGTGCTCGCCAACAACCCCGAACACCTCGGCGGCGCCATCGACGGCGACGCGGCCGACAAGGCCACGGCGTTCCTGGAGTTGTGCCAGGCGCATCGTCTTCCCGTCGTGTCGCTGTGCGACACGCCAGGCTTCATGGTCGGCCCGGACGCGGAGCGAACTGCCACCGTCCGTCGGTTCAGTGCGATGTTCGTCGCCGGCGCCCGGCTCACCGTCCCGCTGTGCCTGGTCGTGCTCCGCAAGGGCTACGGCCTGGGTGCGATGGCGATGGCCGGAGGTGACCTGCACGCACCGGTGGTCACGCTGTCCTGGCCGACCGGTGAGTTCGGCGGCATGAACCTGGAAGGCGCCGTCCGGCTCGGCTACCGCAAAGAGCTGGCAGCCATCTCGGACCCCGACGCTCGCCAGGCCCGCTACCAGGAGCTGCTCGCCGACCTGTACGAACGCGGCAAGGCGTTGAGCGTGGCCACGGTGTTCGAGGTCGACGACGTCATCGACCCGGCGGACACTCGGAAACTGCTGGTCCGCGCGCTACGAAACAGTCGCCGGTGACGGCCGCCTCGGCTCGGGGTGGCGGACGTGGACGCGGTGGTTACCCTCAGCGAATGACCACCTCCCGGACAGAGGCCACGCAAGCGGACCGGCGACGGCGGCTGCTGCGGTTGATGGTGCTCGGCGTGGCGAGCCTGGTGACGGTGATGGCCGTCGTGCTGGTGGTGGCCGCCTACCGCAACGACGCAGCGATCATGGCCAACCGCATCGCGGCGAACGCCGAGGTGTTGTCGCAGGACTGGGCCCGCACCACGGTGCGATTCACCGGCCCGGACGGTCGCGTGCACATCTCCCAGGACGGCGTGCTCTATCCCGGCGGACTGGTCGAGGGACAGCGGTTGCTGGTGGAGTACGACGGCACCGATCCGAACCTGGTACGGGTGGCCGGGCGCACCGCGGACCTCACGCTGCTGCCCGCCGGAAGCACGATCGTGATCACGTGGCTGGTGGCCGGGCCGCTGCTGTGGTGGCTGCGGCCAGGGCGTGCCCGCGCACGCGAGGAAGCCGAGACCTCGGACACCGACGAAGCGACGCGAGAGCCGGAAGTCGCGACGGAGGACTGAGCGGTTCGTTCGGCTATTGGGGTCGGTGCGAGGCAAAGTTCTGGCCATCGGCCCGCAGGCTCGCTAGGTTCGCCCTCGCGACTATCAGGGAGGTATGTCGCAAATCGGAGGTCATCATGAGCCTGAGGAAACGGGCCGGATTCACCACCGCGGCGACAGGGCTGACCGTCCTGCTGTTGACGTCGACCGCGAGCGCAGCGCCAGGGCCGGGCAGTCCGGGAGTCGGCGATCCCTATTACCCGCTGGACGGCAACGGCGGCTACGACGTCTCGCACTACGACGTCAGAGTGAGCTACCAGCCGGAAAGCGACCGGCTCTCCGGCACGACGACCATTCTCGCCAAGGCGACGCAAGACCTGACCACGTTCAATCTCGACTTCTTGCTGAACGTCGACTCGGTGCGGGTGAACAACCGTCCGGCGAAGTTCAGCACCGACGGCGGGGAGTTGACCGTCGACCCGGCACAGGACCTGCACAAGGGCAGCCGCATGCTGGTCGTGGTCAAGTACTCCGACACCCCGAACAAGTACGAGCTGTACGGCTACAACGCGTGGAAGCAGACCGCGACCGGTGCGCTGGCGGTGGACCAGCCTCACATGGCGCCGTGGTGGTTCCCGTCCAACAACCACCCGACGGACAAGGCGACGTACGACATCTCGGTCGCCGCGCCGGAAGGGCTCGAGGTGATCTCCAACGGCACGTTGGTGGGCACCAGCCAGCAGATCGACGGCATGGTGCGCTGGCACTGGCGCAGCAAGCAGCCACAAGCCACGTACCTGGCGTTCATGGCGGTGGAGGACTACGACGTCAGTGAGGAACTGGCGCCCAACGGCTTGTATTACCTGAACGCCTACGCCAAGGACTTGCAGAATCCGGATGCCGCGCGGGCCAGCGTGGACCGCACGCCCGAGGTGACCGAGTTCCTCGAGACGAAGTTCGGCAAGTACCCGTTCGAGGCCCTCGGTGGCGTGGTGACGACCGGCCTCGGCTTCGCGCTGGAGACGCAGACCCGGCCGGTGTACGACGACGGCTTCTTCGCGCGCGGCGCCAACACCTACGTGGTCGCGCACGAGCAGGCGCACCAGTGGTACGGCGACTCGGTGTCGCTGGGCTCGTGGGACGAGATCTGGCTGAACGAGGGCTTCGCGGCCTACGCCGAGTGGCTGTGGTCGGAAGAGCAGGGCGAAGGCACCGCCGCGGAGATCGCGCAGTTCTACTACGACTCCTACGCCGCCGACGACCCGTTCTGGGACGTGCTGCCCGGCGACCCGGGTGCGGAGAACCAGTTCCACGACGCGGTGTACGACCGGGGCGCGATGACGGTGCACGCGCTGCGCACGGCCATGGGTGACAAGGCGTTCTTCAAGCTGCTCAAGCAGTGGCCGAAGAAGAAGCGCAACGACGTAGGGACCACGCCGGAGCTGATCAAGCTGGCCGAGAAGCTGTCCGGCAAGCAGCTGGACGAGGTGTTCCAGACCTGGCTGTACACCGCAGGCAAGCCGGCCACCAGCCCGAACGGCGACGCGGCCGTGCGGGCGGCGAAGGCGGAAGCGCCGAAGTCGGTGGCCAAGATCGACCGGACGCACAAGCTGCTGCACCAGCGCGAACTGGCGCACAAGTAGCGGCGAGGACGTCGTTGGCGGGCCGGCAGGGAACGGCTCGCCGACGACGTGCGTCTGATCGGACATGCGTGACAAAGCCCACATGGTGCAAGCCGCCGTGCTGCTGGTGCTGCTGATGGCGTTGGACGCCCTCAGCGCCCTGGCGGACGGTGGCTCGGAGGAGCCTGCCGCTCGACCGTGACCTGCCGACCGACGAGTCGGCGTCAGCCTGCGCGCCGACCGTCGGCCAAGCGGTCGCTCGCGACCTGCTCCGACGTGGAGATCCCGGTAACCCGGCTCGAAGCTGTTGCCGGTCCGAACGGTGCCCCCAGGGCACCGCGACTGGCATGGCAGGTCGCGTCGTCCATCTGATCGCACGGCGGCGGCATCGCGGCATTTCCGCAGCGCACGCCTCACCCGGCGCGGGTGACCGCCGGACCACACGGCCCGTCCGGCGGCCCGGACCGACTACTCTGGCGCCCATGTCGCGCGCGAGCCTGGACAAGAACCCGCGCGAGGTCGCCGAGATGTTCGACGGCGTCGCGAAGGGCTACGACCGAGCCAACTCGTTCATGACGTTCGGGTTCGATCGCCGGTGGCGCGTGATCACCAGCCGCACGCTGGACGCCAGGCCCGGCGAGAAGGTGCTCGACCTCGCCGCTGGCACCGGGGTGTCCACCGTCGAGTTCGGCCACGCGGGCGCGTGGTGTGTGGCCGCCGACTTCTCCCTCGGCATGCTGCGCAACGGCAAGCAGAAGCGGCCAGGGCTGCCGATGGTCGCCGCGGACGCGTTGCGCCTGCCGTTCGCCGACGAGGTCTTCGACGCCGCCACCATCTGCTTCGGGCTGCGCAACTTCGTCGACCCCGGCGCCGCGCTGCGGGAGATCGCCAGGGTCGTCAAACCGGGTGGTCGGCTGGTGATCTGCGAGGTGTCCACGCCACCGTTCGCCCCGATCCGGTTCCTGCACCGCAAAGTGCTGCTGCAGCTGCCCAAGTGGATCGGCAAGCGCGCGTCGTCCAACCCCGAGGCCTACTCCTACCTGTCCGAGTCGTCCGCCGCCTGGCCCGCGCAGCGGGAGCTCGGCGAGATCATCGCCGCCGCGGGCTGGGAGGACGTCGAGTGGCTCAACCTCACGTTCGGCGTCGTCGCGGTCCATCGCGCGGTCAAGCCCGCCAAGACCGGTGACGAGCCCGAGCAGAACGCCTAGGTCACAACGCGCGGAACCGTTGCGGGTGCGGCCTCTACAGTGACCTCATGACGCAGAGCAGCAGCAGGCGCGGTCCGACGGACGACGCCGAGGTCATCGTGGTTGGTGCGGGACCGGCGGGGTCGACCGCGGCGACATACCTCGCTCGGTCCGGCTTGGACGTCCTGCTGTTGGAGAAGACGACGTTCCCGCGGGAGAAGGTCTGCGGTGACGGGCTCACCCCGCGCGGTGTCAAACAGCTCATCGACCTCGGCATCGACACCCGGGAGGAAGCGGGCTGGGTGCACAGCACCGGGCTGCGCATCCTGGCGGGCGACATCACGCTGGAACTGCCGTGGCCGGAGCTGAGCAGCTATCCGCCCTACGGGGTCTCGCGCACCCGGCACGACTTCGACCACCTGCTGGCGCAAACCGCGCAGAAGGCCGGTGCGCGCCTGTTCGAGAAGACCAACGTCACCGAGGCCGTTGTCGAGCGCGGCCGCGTGGTCGGCGTCAAGGCGGTCGTCGGGCCGGAACGTCAACCGGTGACCTACCGCGCGCCGCTGGTGCTGGCCGCCGACGGCGTGAACGCCAAGCTGGCCCGCAGCGTGGGCATCGAGCGCAACGAGAAGCGACCGATGGGCGTGGCCGTGCGCCGCTACTACCGCAGCCCGCGGCATGCCGAGCCGTTCATCGAAGGTCACCTCGAGCTGTGGGACCGCAGCGATCCGAAGAACCCGCGGCTGCTGCCCGGCTACGGCTGGGTCTTCCCGCTGGGCGACGGCACGGTCAACGTCGGGCTCGGGATGCTGTCCACCTCCCCGGCCTTCCGCAACACCGACTACCGCGCGCTGCTGCGCACCTGGCTGGATGGCACTCCGGAGGAGTGGGGATTCCGCGAGGAGAACGCCGTGGGGAAGATCGGTGGCGCCGGTCTGCCGATGGGCTTCAACCGCACTCCCCACTACAAGGACGGTCTGCTGTTGCTCGGCGATGCGGGCGGCATGGTGAGCCCGTTCAACGGCGAGGGGATCGCCGCGGCGATGGAGTCCGCGCAGCTGGCCGCGGAGCACGTGGTGCAAGCGCTCGCCCGTCCGGCCGGCCCGTCCCGGGAGAAGGCGCTGTACGGCTACACCGTGGCACTACGGGAGCGCATGGGTGGCTACTACCGACTCGGCAACGCGTTCGCCAGGGCCATCGGCAAGCCCGCGGTCATGCGCGTCGCGACCCGCTACGGGCTGCGGATCAACAAGCTCATCCCGCTGATCTACAAGGGCCTGTCCGGCTGCTACGACGACCGGGCAGGAGACGCCGTGGACCGGTTGATCGCGACCGCGTCGCGGTTGACGCCCTCGCCGCGCTAGCCGACCCGGCAGGCGCTGAGATCGGTGGGTAGTGGCTCCGGCCGCGTGCGCCGGCATTCCTGATGCTCGTGGTTGGCTCCGCCGATGTCGCGGTACCGAACGGCCCGCGCTGCTCGCGGCCGGTGCCGCCGTGTCTGCCGCTCGCGCTGTCCGCGATCGGTGCTGCCGTGCCCGGCGCCGCCGTTACCTGAGGCCCGCGCGGACCCAGTGAGCTGCCCCCGACGCCCCGGGCGGGTGCCGTCTTCGCCGCCCGCAGCCGCCCTTGACGGCAGGGCCACTCGGGTGAATCCGCCGACCCGAGCTGTTGCGTCAGTCACCCGCCGCCCATCCCGTGTAGTGAGGGTCACCGGCAGCTGAGCCCCTGTAGCGAGACTCACTGCGGCCAACCATCCGCGCCCATGTGGCAGAAACCACTCCGTCGGCGATCCGCGTCAAGCACCCCGCAGGACCGCTCAGGCGACTCGTTTCACCTGTTCAGAGCCCTATTAATGATCAATGGGGCAGCCATGAGGGACTGATGGGATACCCCGGCGACAAGAGAGTTATGGTCGTCCTACACTGCCTCTACAGCCGTTTGTGAAGACCTTCACAACGCGAGCGAAGTAGCTCGTGAAGAATTTCACAAGCGTTGCGAGGGAAGGGACGGAGTCGTCATGCCGGACACGGCGACCGCGGCAAGCGGACTGGACGCCTACCTGCCGCTGGTGTTGCTGCTTCTGCTGTCCTTCGGTTTCGCGGTCTTCTCCGTGACGATCGCGCCGCTGGTGGGCCCGAAGCGGTACAACAAGCAGAAGCTGCAGCCGTACGAGTGCGGGATCGAACCGTCGCCGCAGCCCGTGGCCGGGGGCGGCCGCGTGCCGGTGAAGTTCTACCTGACCGGGATGCTGTTCATCCTGTTCGACATCGAGATGGTGTTCCTCTACCCGTACGCCGTGGCCGCGGACGCGGTCGGCATGTTCGGGTTCATCGCGGTGCTGATCTTCATCGTCGCGATCACCATCCCGTACGTCTACGAGTGGGCGAGGGGCGGTCTGGAATGGGACTAGAGGAAAAGCTGCCCAGCGGCGTCCTGCTGGCCAGTGTGGAGAAGCTGGCCAACTGGTCGCGCCACTCGTCGCTGTGGCCCGCCACGTTCGGCCTTGCCTGCTGCGCGATCGAGATGATGACCACCGGCGCGCCGCGGTACGACCTGAGCCGGTTCGGCATGGAGGTCTTCCGCGCGTCGCCGAGGCAGGCCGACCTGATGATCGTCGCGGGCCGGGTGAGCCAGAAGATGGCCCCGGTGCTGCGGCAGATCTACGACCAGATGGCCGAGCCGAAGTGGGTGCTCGCCATGGGCGTGTGCGCCTCGAGCGGCGGCATGTTCAACAACTACGCGATCGTCCAGGGCGTCGACCACATCGTTCCGGTCGACATGTACCTGCCCGGTTGCCCGCCGCGGCCGGAGATGCTGATCGACGCGATCCTGAAGATCCACGAAAAGATCAAGCACGAGCCGATCAGCCCGGCACGGGCCAGGCTCAAGGCCGAGCGCGGCGAAGAGCTGGCGCTGCCGCCGTCGTCGGTGCGCTACGCCCGCAAGAAGGACCGCGACAAGCGCGTGAGCGAGATTCCGCCGAACGAGGTGGAAGGCAAGCGCCGCAGCACGATTCCGCTGGAGTTGCTGGAGCAATGACGCCGTGACCGACAAGCCCGAATCTGACGCCACCCCACCACCACAGCAGCCCACCGACGCTGCCGCGACCACCGACCCGGAGCCGGGCGCCGCGGGTTCGTCCGCGGACCGGCCGGGTGCCGGCCTGGAGCCGCGTGGGGCCGAACCCGCCCGTGCGATCGTCGCGGGCCGTGAACGCCGTGGCATGTTCGGCGTGCAAGGCAGCGGTGACACGTCCGGTTACGGCGGACTGCGCCTGCCCGCGTACACGCCGCCGGCGTCCGAGCGCCCGTACGGCGGCTGGTTCGACGCGTTCGCCGACGAGTTCCTTGCCGCCCTCGCCGACGCGGGCATCGACCCGTCGGTGATCCTGCAGACCACCGTCGACCGCGGTGAGATCACCTTCTACGTGCAGCGCGAGGCGATCGTCGACGTCTGCCGCGTGCTGCGCGACGACGAAGGTTTGCGGTTCGAGCTGTGCAGCTCCGTCTCCGGGGTCGACTACGGCGTCGACGTGCCGCAGCGGCTGCACGTGGCCTACCACCTGACGTCCATGACGTACCGGCGGCGTATTCGTCTGGAGGTCGCGCTGGACGTCGACGACCCGCACGTGCCGTCGATCGTCGAGGTCTACCCGACCGCCGACTGGCAGGAGCGCGAGGCCTACGACATGTTCGGCATCGTCTTCGACGGCCACCCCGCGCTGACCCGGATCCTCATGCCGGACGACTGGGACGGCTTCCCGCAGCGCAAGGACTACCCGCTCGGTGGGATCCCGGTGGAGTACAAGGGCGCCGAGATCCCGCCGCCGGACCAGCGGAGGGCGTACTCATGACGGAGAACCAGGCCGAGCGGCTCAGCGACGCCACCACGGGGACCGACACCACCGAGCGCGGCAGCACCAGCGACCCGTACGCGCCGAGCCGGGAGACCACCGAGGGCCCGGTCTACACCGTCACCGGCGGCGACTGGGACGAGGTGATGTCCGAGGTCGCCGGCGACGAGAAGATCATCATGAACCTCGGCCCGCAACACCCGTCGACGCACGGCGTGCTGCGGCTGGTGGTCGAGCTCGAGGGTGAGACGGTCACCGACCTGCGTTCGGTCGTCGGCTACCTGCACACCGGCATCGAGAAGAACGTCGAGTTCCGCACGTGGACCCAGGGCGTCACGTTCGTGACGCGTATGGACTACCTGTCCCCGCTGTTCAACGAGGCCGCCTACTGCATGGGTGTCGAGCGCCTGCTCGGCATCGACATCCCGGAGCGGGCGCAGGTCATCCGGGTGCTGTTGATGGAGATCAACCGCATCGGCTCGCACCTGGTCGCGATCGCCACCGGCGGTATGGAGCTGGGCGCGCTGACCGGTATGACCGCCGGTTTCCGCGAGCGCGAGGAGGTCCTGCACCTGCTGGAGTACCTGACCGGCCTGCGGATGAACCACGCGTTCATCCGGCCCGGCGGGGTGGCCCAGGACGTGCCGGAGGACGCGATCGAGAAGATCCTCGACTTCTGCAAGGTGATGGACAAGCGGCTGCCGGAGTACGACCGGCTGCTCACCGGCCAGCCGATCTGGCAGAACCGCCTCAAGGGCATCGGCTACCTGCCGGTGGATGCCTGCTTGGCGCTCGGCGTGACCGGCCCGGTGCTGCGGTCCGCCGGCCTGCCGTGGGACCTGCGCAAGACCGACCCGTACCTCGGCTACGAGACCTACGACTTCGAGGTCCCCACCTACACCGACGCCGACTCCTACGCCCGCTACCTGATCCGCATCGAGGAGATGCACCAGTCGTTGCGGATCATCCGGCAGGCGGCCGACCGGCTGAAGAAGCCGGGCCCGGTGATGGTGGAGGACAAGAAGATCGCCTGGCCCGCGCAGCTGTCCATCGGCTCGGACGGCATGGGCAACTCGCTGGAGCACGTCCGCAAGATCATGGGTCAGTCGATGGAGTCGCTGATCCACCACTTCAAGCTGGTCACCGAGGGATTCCGGGTGCCGCCCGGGCAGGTGTACGCCACCGTGGAGTCCCCGCGCGGCGAGCTGGGCTACCACATGGTCTCCGACGGAGGCACCCGGCCGCTTCGCGTGCACGTGCGCGAACCAAGTTTCGTCAACCTGCAGGCCATGCCTGCGATGACCGAGGGCGGCATGGTCGCCGACGTCATCGCGGCCGTGGCCTCGCTGGACCCGGTGATGGGAGGCTGTGACCGGTGACTCAGGCACCCGAGACGGTTTTCGGTGACGACGTCGTCGCCAAGGCGCAGGAGCTGATCGGTCGCTACCCCGAGTCCCGCTCGGCGTTGCTGCCCATGCTGCACCTGGTGCAGTCGGTGCAGGGCTTCGTCAGCCGGGAGGGCATCGCGTTCTGCGCCGAGCAGCTCGGGCTGACCGAGGCGGAGGTTTCCGCGGTCGCGACCTTCTACACCATGTACAAGCGTCGCCCGTGCGGTGAGCACCTGGTCAGCGTCTGCACCAACACGCTGTGTGCGGCCATGGGCGGCGACGCCATCTACCAGAAGTTGAGCGAGCACCTCGGTGTCGGCCACAACGAGACCGCGGGCGAGCCGGGCGAGCCGGGCTCGATCACGCTCGAGCACGCCGAGTGCCTCGCCGCGTGCGACCTCGCGCCGGTGGTGCAGGTCAACTACGAGTACTTCGACAAGCAGACCGTCGAGTCCGCCGTCGAACTGGTCGACAAGCTGCGCAACGGGGAGCGGCCGAAGCCGACCCGCGGTGCCGAGCTGACCGACTTCAAGACCGCGGAACTGCAGTTGGCCGGGTTCTTCCCGGAGGACGAGGAGCGGTTCGCAGCGGATGTCGATGGGCCGTCGGCCGCCGAGGAGACCCTGCGGGGCGCGGCGTTGGCCCAGGAGCGCGGCTGGATCGCGCCCCCGATGCCGGAGGAGGGATCGCGTGGCTGACACAGCGTCCAAGACCGACCCGCTCACGCCGGTGCTGACCAAGCGCTGGCTGTCCCCGGACTCGTGGCGGCTGTCCACCTACGAGCAGCTCGAGGGCTACACCGCGATCCGCAAGGCGTTGCGCATGACGCCGGAGGCACTCGTCGAGCTGGTCAAGGAGGCCGGCCTGCGCGGCCGCGGCGGCGCGGGCTTCCCGGCGGGCGTGAAGTGGTCGTTCATGCCGCCCAACGAGGACAAGCCGCACTACCTGGTGATCAACGCCGACGAGGGTGAGCCGGGCACGTGCAAGGACGTCCCGCTGATGATGGCGGACCCGCACTCGCTGATCGAGGGCTGCATCATCGCCTCGTACGCGATGCGCGCGCACCACTGCTTCATCTACGTGCGCGGCGAGGTGCTGCACTGCATCCGCAGGCTGAACAACGCCGTGCGCGAGGCCTACGCCGCCGGGTACCTGGGCAGGAACATCCTGGACAGCGGCTTCGACCTGGACATCACCGTGCACGCGGGCGCGGGCGCCTACATCTGCGGTGAGGAGACCGCGCTGCTCGACTCGCTCGAGGGCCGGCGCGGGCAGCCGCGGCTCAAGCCGCCGTTCCCGGCCGCCGCCGGTCTGTACGCCAAGCCGACCACGGTGAACAACGTCGAGACCATCGCCACCGTGCCCTACATCGTCAACGGTGGTGCGGACTGGTTCCGGCAGATGGGCACCGAGAAGTCGCCCGGCCCGAAGATCTACTCGATCTCCGGGCACGTCGAGCGGCCCGGGCAGTACGAGGCGCCGCTGGGCACCACGCTGCGCCAGCTGCTGGAGATGGCCGGCGGTATGAAGGACGGCATCCCGTTGAAGTTCTGGACGCCGGGTGGATCGTCCACGCCGATGTTCACCGCCGAGCACCTCGACGTCCCGCTGGACTTCGAGGGTGCCGCCGAGGCCGGGTCGATGCTGGGCACCACCGCGGTGATGGTGTTCAACGAGACGGTGTCGGTGCCGTGGGCGGTGATGAAGTGGGCGAAGTTCTACGAGCACGAGTCCTGCGGTAAGTGCACGCCGTGCCGGGAGGGCACGTACTGGCTGTCCCAGGTGCTGGAGCGGCTGGTCGAGGGCAGGGGCACCGAAGAGGACATCGACACCATGCTCGACGTCTGCGACAACATCCTCGGCCGCTCGTTCTGCGCGCTCGGCGACGGTGCGGTCAGTCCGATCCAGAGCGGCATCAAGTACTTCCGGGACGAGTTCCTGGCGCTGTGTGAGTCCAACAAGCGTGAGCTGGTGGGAGCGTCGGCATGACACTTGCGCACGACAAGCCGACCGAGACTCAGCCCGAGGTGCCCGAGGGGCACGTGCGGTTGACCATCGACGGGCAAGAGGTGATCGCGCCCAAGGGTGAGCTGCTCATCCGGACCGCGGAGCGGCTGGGCACCATCATCCCGCGCTTCTGCGACCACCCGCTGCTCGACCCGGCGGGCGCCTGCCGCCAGTGCCTGGTCGAGGTGTCCATGGGCGGGCGGCCGATGCCCAAGCCGCAAGCGTCCTGCACCATGACCGTCGCCGACGGCATGGAGGTCAAGACCCAGCTGACCTCGCCGGTGGCGGACAAGGCGCAAAAGGGTGTGATGGAGCTGCTGCTCATCAACCACCCGCTGGACTGCCCGATCTGCGACAAGGGCGGCGAGTGCCCGCTGCAGAACCAGGCGATGGCACACGGCCGGGCCGACTCCCGGTTCGTCGACCGCAAGCGCACGTTCCCCAAGCCGCTGCGGATCTCCTCGCAGATCCTGCTCGACCGCGAACGCTGCGTGCTGTGCCAGCGCTGCACCCGGTTCTCCCAGCAGATCGCCGGTGACCCGTTCATCGACCTGCTGGAGCGCGGCGCACAGCAGCAGATCGGCACGTCGGAGACCGCGGACCTGGAGGCGGCCGCGTCGACCACGCCCTCTGGCGAGCCGTTCCAGTCGTACTTCTCCGGCAACACCATCCAGATCTGTCCGGTCGGTGCGCTGACCTCGGCGCAGTACCGCTTCCGGTCGCGCCCGTTCGACCTGGTGTCGACGCCGAGCGTGTGCGAGCACTGCTCGTCCGGCTGCGCCGAGCGGACCGACTTCCGCCGGGGCCGGATCATGCGGAAGCTGGCCGGCGACGACCCGGACGTCAACGAGGAGTGGATCTGCGACAAGGGCCGCTTCGCGTTCCGCTACGCCACCGCGCCGGACCGCATCCGCAAGCCGCTGGTGCGCGGCGAGGACGGTCAGCTGCGCGAGTCCTCGTGGACCGAAGCGATGCAGGTGGCGGCGGACGCGCTGGTCAAGGCGCGCGACGGCAAGGGCATCGGGGTGCTCACCGGTGGTCGGCTGACCGTCGAGGACGCCTACGCCTACCAGAAGTTCGCCAGGGTCGCGGCGCGGACCAACGACATCGACTTCCGGGCTCGCGCGCACTCCGCGGAGGAGCTGAGGTTCCTGGCCTCCTCGGTGGTCGGCACGACGCCGGAGCACGTCAGCTTCTCCACGTTGGAGAAGGCGCCGATCGTGCTGTGCGTGGCGTTCGAGCCCGAGGACGAGGCGCCGATCGTGTTCCTGCGGCTGCGCAAGGCGTCCCGCAAGGGCACCAGGGTCGCGTACGTCGGGCAGTGGACCACGTCGTCGGTGCGCAAGACCTCCGGCGAGCTGCTGGCCTGCGCGCCAGGAGCCGAGGCGGCCGCGCTCGACGGCATCCCGGAGCACGCCAAGGACCTGCACGAGGCACTGTCCGCCGAGGGCGCGGTCATCCTGGTCGGCGAGCGCGCCGCCGAGGTGCCCGGCCTGTTCTCCGCGGTGCAGCGGCTGGCCGACGGCACCGGCGCCCGGGTCGCGTGGATTCCGCGCCGGGCCGGTGAGCGTGGTGCGCTCGACGCCGGTGCGGTGCCGACGCTGCTGCCCGGTGGCGCGCCGGTCACCGACGCGCAGGCCCGCGCCGCGCTCGAGCAGCTGTGGCGCCTGCCGGAAGGCACGCTGCCTGCCGAGCCGGGCCGCGACACCGCGGGCATCCTGGCCGCTGCCGCCGCGGGCGAGCTGGACGCGCTGGTGGTCGGCGGTGTCGACCCGGACGACCTGCCCGACCCACAGGCGGCCCGCGCCGCGCTGGACACGGTGGGCTTCGTGGTCAGCTTGGAGATGCGGCCGTCGGCCGTCACCGAGCGGGCCGACGTGGTGCTGCCGATCGCCCCGACGGCGGAGAAGGCGGGCACGTTCCGCAACTGGGAGGGCCGCGACCGGCCGTTCGACGTCACGCTGCAGAACACCGGTGCGCTGCCGGACTGCCGGGTGCTGGACACCCTGGCGGTGGAGATGGACGTCGACCTGTTCACCCAGACGCCGAAGGCCGCGTGGGCCGACTTCGACCGGGCCGCGGGCGCGGTGCCCCGGACCGTCGAGGCCTTCCAGGCCGAACCGGCCGCGGCGCAGGAGGAGTCGACGAACGGGCACGTGAAGCTGTCCACCTGGCGGCAGCTGATCGACAACGGATCGCTGCAGGTCGAGGAACCGCACCTGGCGGGCACCGCACGGCCTGCCGTCATCCGGCTGAACGCGGCCACCGCCGAACGGCACGGCGTCGTCGCCGGAGAGCTGGCGACGGTCCGCACCGAGCGGGGTGCGTTGACGCTGCCCGCGGAGATTGCCGATCTGCCGGACGGTGTGGTGTGGGTGCCGTCCCGCTCGCCGGTCGGCGTGTACGAGGCGCTGGGCGTCGGGCACGGCGGGGCCGTGCAGCTCAGCGCGGGTTCCGGTGAAACGGGAGGTGCGGCGTGAGCACGCTGTTCCTGGCCCAGGCGCAGCAAGAGATGACGCGCGCCGAGGTGCTGGCCGACGACCCGTTCTGGCTGGTGCTGCTCAAGGCCGTGGTGCTGTTCGCGTTCGGCGTGGTCATGACCCTGTTCATGATCAACTGGGAGCGCAAGGTCGTGGCCCGCATGCAGCACCGGGTCGGGCCCAACCGGACCGGTCCCGGCGGCTGGCTGCAGTCGCTCGCCGACGGCATCAAGCTGGCGTTCGTCGAGGAGATCATCCCGGAGGGTGCCGACCGCAAGGTCTACTGGATGGCCCCGGTCATCTCGTCGACCGCCGCGTTCGTCGGCTTCAGCGTGCTGCCGTTCGGCCCGAAGGTGACGATCTTCGGCGAGGAGACCTACCTGCAGCTGATCGATCTTCCGGTCGGCGTGCTGGTGGTGCTGGCCTGCTCGGCGGTCGGGGTCTACGGCATCGTCCTCGGCGGGTGGGCGTCCGGCTCACCGTATCCGCTGCTCGGTGCGCTGCGGTCGGCCGCGCAGGTGATCAGCTACGAGATCGCGATGGGGCTGAGCCTGGTCGCGGTGCTGCTGTACGCGCAGTCGCTGTCCACCGGTGACATCGTCGACGCGCAGCAGAACGGCTGGTTCGCCATCCTGCTGCTGCCGAGCTTCGTGATCTTCGTGATCTCGATGGTCGGCGAGACCAACCGGGCGCCGTTCGACCTGCCGGAAGCCGAGTCCGAGCTGGTCGGTGGCTTCCACACCGAGTACAGCTCGCTGAAGTTCGCCCTGTTCTTCCTGGCCGAGTACGTCAACATGGTGGTGCTGTCCGGCTTCGTCACCACGTTGTTCCTCGGCGGGTACATGGCGCCGTGGCCGATCTCGGCGCTCTGGGACGGCTACTTCAACACCGGTTGGTGGCCGGTGCTGTGGTTCCTGATCAAGACGCTGGCGTTCCTCTTCCTCTACATCTGGCTGCGCGGCACGCTGCCCCGGTTCCGCTACGACCAGTTCATGCGGCTGGGCTGGAAGGTGCTGGTGCCCGCCAGCCTGGCGTGGGTCGTGCTGATCGCCGGCGTGCGCGCCCTGCGCAACGACGCCAACGTCGGCTCGACCGAGATCGTCATCTTCGGCGGCGTCGCGGTGCTGCTGATCGTGCTGCTCACGCTGCTGATCCCGGAGCGCAAGGTCGAGACGGACGACCGCATCCCGCTGGCCGGCAGCGGCTTCCCGGTGCCGCCCGCGGACCTGGAAGTGCCGGAGAAGACACCGCGTCAGCTGGCGCTGGAGAAGGCCGAGCGCAAGCGCAAGCGGCTGGCCAAGGCCGGCGCGTCCGCGACTGCCGACAAGGAGGGCAGCGACGATGGGGATGTTTGATCCGATCAAGGGATTCGGCGTCACCTTCTCGACGATGTTCAAGAAGGTGGTCACCGAGGAGTACCCGGAGGACTACTACCCGACTGCCCCGCGGTACCACGGTCGCCACCAGCTCAACCGGCACCCGGACGGGCTGGAGAAGTGCGTCGGCTGCGAGCTGTGCGCGTGGGCCTGCCCGGCCGACGCGATCTTCGTAGAAGGTGGCGACAACACCGAGGAGGAGCGCTACTCCCCGGGCGAGCGGTACGGCAAGGACTACCAGATCAACTACCTGCGCTGCATCGGCTGCGGGTTGTGCATCGAGGCGTGCCCGACCCGCTCGTTGACCATGCTCAACTTCTACGAGCTGGCCGACGACGACCGGCAGAAGCTGATCTACACCAAGGAAGACCTGCTCGCGCCGTTGCTGCCCGGCATGGAGGCGCCGCCGCACCCGATGCGGCTCGGTGACGACGAGCAGGACTACTACGTGCGCGGGCCCGAACTGGCCCGGCAGGCCGGCCAGGCCAAGCAGACCAGCGAGGTGAGCGCGCAATGAGCTCGATGGTGCTGGCGCAAGCCGCCGAGGTGACCACCGGCGAGGCGGTGACGTTCTGGATCCTCGGCCCGGCCGCGCTGGCGGGCGGCTTCGGCATGATCTTCGCCCGCAGCGCGGTGCACTCGGCGCTGTGGCTGGTGCTGAGCATGCTCAGCCTTGGCGTGCTGTACATGGTGCAGTCGGCGCCGTTCCTCGGCTTCACGCAGATCATCGTCTACACCGGCGCGGTGATGATGCTGTTCCTGTTCGTGCTGATGATGGCCGGACGGGACAGCGCCGACTCGGTGGTCGAAGTGCTGCGCGGGCAGCGACTGCTCGCCGCGATCTTCGGCATCGGATTCGCCGGACTGCTGGTCGCCGGGCTGACCAGGGCGCTGACCGACGTGACCGCGGCGCCTGCGAGCGACCCGAACAGCCCGACCGGCGGTGGTGCGGGCGGCCTGGGCAGGCTGATCTTCACCGACTACCTGTTCGGCTTCGAGTTGACCGCGGCGCTGCTGATCGTGGCCGCGCTGGCCGGCATCGTGCTGGCCACCCGCGACCGGCGCAACGAAGGCCGGAAGAAGTCGCAGAAGGAACTGGTCGAGGCGCGGTTCCGCGGTGAGTACAAGCGCAAGACACCGTTCCCCGGCCCCGGCGTGTTCGCCACCTCCAACTCGGTGGCCACGCCCGCGCTGCTGCCGGACGGCCGGGTGGCGCCCGAGTCGCTGTCCGACCTGATCGAGTCCACCACCACCGCGCAGCTGATCGCCAAGCACGAGCGGCTGGCCACCGAGGCGGAGGACGAGGCGGACAAGAGCGCACGGGCGCTGGTCGCGGGCAAGTCGGCGGAGGCACAGGACGAGGAGGAGTCGAAGTGACCCCGACCTACTACCTGCTGCTGTCCGCGCTGCTGTTCACCATCGGCGTGGTCGGCGTGCTGGTGCGGCGCAACGCGATCGTGGTCTTCATGTGCATCGAGCTGATGCTCAATGCGGTGAACCTGACGCTGGTGACCTTCGCCAGGATCAACGGCGAGCTCGACGGTCAGGTGATGGCGTTCTTCGTGATGGTCGTCGCGGCCGCCGAAGTGGTCGTCGGCCTGGCCATCATCATGTCCATCTTCAAGGCCCGGCGGTCGGCCTCGGTCGACGACACCAACCTGCTGAAGTACTGATCATGTGGGGAGATTTGCCGATGTGCTGGCGTAGGGCGCGCGTGACGACCCCCGGAGTGGCATCGTGATCGAATCATCGTGGTTGCTGATCGCCTTCCCCGCGTTCGGCGCGCTCGTGTTGCTGGCCGGTGGGCGACGTACCGACGCGTGGGGCCACTGGCTGGGCTGCGCGACCGTGATCGCGTCGTTCGTCTACGGCCTGATCCTGTTCCTCGACAGTGACGGCCGGCCGACGGACACCACCGTCTTCTCCTGGATCCCGGTGTCCGACCTGCAGGTCGACTTCGGGTTGCGCATCGACGCGTTGTCGCTGGTGTTCGTGCTGCTGATCACCGGTGTCGGGTCGTTGATCCACATCTACGCCACCGGTTACATGGCCGACGACGCCGGGCGCCGCCGCTTCTTCGGGTACTTCAACCTGTTCGTCGCGGCGATGCTGATCCTGGTGCTCGGCAACGGGTTCGTGACCCTGTACCTGGGCTGGGAAGGCGTCGGTCTCGCGTCCTACCTGCTGATCGGCTGGTACCAGAACAAGCCGTCGGCGGCCACCGCGGCCAAGAAGGCGTTCGTGATGAACCGGGTCGGTGACGTCGGCCTGGCCCTGGCGATCTTCCTGATGTGGGCGAACTTCGGCTCGACCCAGTACTCCGAGGTGTTCGCGGCCGTCGGGCAGGCGGATGAGAACGTGCTGCTGGCCATCGGGTTGCTGCTGCTGCTCGGTGCCTGCGGTAAGTCCGGCCAGTTCCCGCTGCAGGCGTGGTTGCCGGACGCGATGGAAGGCCCGACCCCGGTCTCCGCCCTGATCCACGCGGCGACCATGGTGACCGCGGGTGTGTACCTGATCGCCCGCTCGGCGCCGATCTACAACGCCAACCCGGACGCGCAGCTCGTGGTGGCGCTCATCGGTGCGTTCACGTTGCTGCTCGGGGCGATCATCGGCTGCGCCTACGACGACATCAAGAAGGTGCTCGCCTACTCCACGGTGAGCCAGATCGGCTACATGATGCTGGCCGTCGGCCTCGGCCCGTTCGGCTACGGGCTGGGCATCATGCACCTGCTCACCCACGGCTTCTTCAAGGCCGGGCTGTTCCTCGGCGCCGGGTCCGTCTCGCACGGTCTGCACGGCGAGCTGGACATCCGGCGCATGGGTGGTCTGTGGCGCAAGATGCCGATCACGTTCGTCACGTTCGGCCTCGGCTACCTGGCGCTGATCGGCTTCCCGTTCACCGCCGGCTACTTCTCCAAGGACGCCATCATCGCCGCGGCGTTCGGCCAGGAAGGCTGGCGCGGCTGGGTGTTCGGCGGCGCGGCCCTGCTCGGTGCGGGCATCACCGCCTTCTACATGACCCGCCTGGTGCTGATGACGTTCTTCGGCAAGGCCCGCTGGCAGGAGCTGAGGACGGCCGACGGCAAGGAGTACCACCCGCACGAGTCGCCGCCGGTGATGACCGTGCCGATGATGGTGATCGCGGTCGGTTCGGTCGCGGCCGGTGCGTTCCTGGCCCTCGGCGACAACCTGGTGGAATGGCTGACGCCGTCGGTCGGTCCGCTGATGGAGAGCGAAGCCGGCGTGATCGGGCACGGCGCGGTGCCGTTCCTGGTGGTCGGCATCTCGGCGCTCGGTGTGCTGCTCGCGTGGCTGTTCGTCGGCCGCAAGGAGGTCCCGGTCGAGCGGCCGCAGCGGGTCAGCGCGGTGGTGCGGGCGGCACGCGCCGACCTGTACGGCAACGCGCTGAACGAGACGTTGTTCGCCCGCCCGGGCATCTGGCTCTCGCGGGCACTGGTGTTCGTGGACAACCGTGGCGTGGACGGGTTGGTGAACGGTCTTGCCGCGCTGCTCGGTGGTAGCTCCGGGCGGCTGCGCAGGTTGCAGACCGGTTTCGTCCGGTCCTACGCCCTGACGATGCTGATCGGCGGGTTCCTGCTGGTCGGCGCCCTGTTGATGGTGAGGTTCGGATGACCTGGCTGCTCGCACTCATCCTGCTACCGCTGATCGGCTCGGCGGCGGTCGCCGTGTTGCGGAACAACCGCCGGGTCGCCAAGCTCACCGCGTTCGTGTTCTCGCTGGCCACGCTGGCGCTGGTGGTGCCGCTGTGGCTGAGCTACGACCCGGACGGCGAGCGGCTGCAGCAGACGTCGTCGATGGACTGGATCCCGGCGTGGGGCATCCACATCTCGTTCGGCATCGACGGCATCGCGCTGGTGATGATCGCGGTCATCGGGCTGTTGGTGCCGATGGTGGTGCTGCTGTTCGGGGTCACCGACAAGCTGCCGTCCGGCCGCACGCCGGGTGGCTTCCTGTCGCTGATCCTGCTGCAGCAGGGCTTGACCATCGCGGTGTTCGCCGCCACCGACGTCTTCCTGTTCTACGTGCTGTTCGAGGTCATGCTGATCCCGATGTACTTCCTCATCGGGAACTACGGTGGGGCCAACCGGCAGTACGCGGCGGTGAAGTTCTTCCTGTACTCGTTCCTCGGCGGTCTGATCATGCTGGCGTCGGCGATCGGCGCCTACTCGCTGGCCGCCGACGAGCTCGGCCAGGGCACGTTCGACTGGCAGACGCTCACCGAGGTGGTCTCGCAGGCCCCGCTGACCACGCAGATCTGGCTGTTCCTCGGCTTCTTCGTGGCGTTCGCGGTGAAGGCGCCGCTGGTGCCGTTCCACACCTGGCTGCCGGACGCCGCCGGGCAGGCGCCGATCGGTGTCGCCGTCATCCTGGTCGGCGTGCTGGACAAGGTCGGCACGTTCGGTTTCCTGCGCTACAGCCTGCCGATGTTCCCGGACGCCTCCGCGGAGCTGGCGCCGCTGGTGCTCGTGCTGGCCGTGGCGGGCATCCTGTACGCGTCGATCGTGGCCGCGGGTCAGCAGGACATGAAGCGGTTCATCGCGTACGTGTCGATCGCCCACTTCGGGTTCATCGCGCTGGGCATCTTCGCGTTCACCGAGCAGGCCCAGGTCGGCGCGGTGACGTACATGCTCAACCACAGCCTGGCCACCGGCATGCTGATCCTGGTGCTGGGCATGGTGATCGCCCGTGGCGGGTCGACGAAGATCTCCGACTACGGCGGCATGTCCAAGGTGACACCGCTGCTGGCCGGCTTCCTGCTGGTCGCGGGCCTGTCGACCATGTCGCTGCCCGGCACCAACGCTTTCATCTCCGAGTTCCTGGTGCTGCTGGGCTCGTTCGAGTCGCGGCCGGTGTACGCGATCCTGGCCACGATCGGCATGATCCTGGCGGCCATCTACGTGCTGTGGACCTACCAGCGGATCATGCAGGGGCCGGTGCGCGGTGACGCGCTGGTCGGCGCCGGTGGTGGTCCTGGCACGGCGCAGGCCCCGGCGAAGGCGGCGCGCAAAGCGATCAAGGACGTCGGCAGCCGCGAGCTGATCGTGCTGGTGCCGCTGGTCGCGCTGATCATCGGGCTCGGTGTCTACCCGAAGCCGGTGCTGGACACAGTGACTCCGTCGGTGCAACCCACCGTTTCCGTCGGTGAAGGGGAAGGTAACGAGTGATGGACCTCGCGCAAGGCGGTCCCGCCACTGCGTTGGGCGTGCCGAGTATCGATGTCGCGGCCGTGCTGCCGCTGCTGATCATCTTCACCGCCGGCGCGGTTGGCGTGCTGTTGGAGGCCGCGCTGCCGCGTCAACAGCGTTGGCCTGCCCAGGTCGCGCTGAGCCTGGCGTCGGTCGTGGGCGCGGGCGTGGCGTTGGCCTTCTACGCCACCGGTGACTTCGAGCGCCTGACCACGTTCCGCGCGGAGGAAGCGTCGTCCGGCGCGCTTGCGGTGGACGCCCCCGCGCTGTTCCTGTGGGGCACGCTGCTCGCGCTGGGTCTGCTCGCTCTGCTGCTGATCGCCGACCGGTCCGTCGAGCCGGGTGGTGCGTTCGTCAGCCGGGCGGCGTTGCGCGGCAATGCCGGTGGCACGGACACCCTGACCACCGAGAAGACCTTCACCGGCATGCAGACCGAGGTCTTCCCGCTGACGCTGTTCGCGCTCGGCGGCATGATGACCTTCTGCGCGGCGAACGACCTGCTGACCATGTTCATCGCGCTCGAGGTGCTGTCGCTGCCGCTGTACCTGATGTGCGGGCTGGCCCGGCGCAGGCGGCTGATCTCGCAGGAAGCCGCGGTCAAGTACTTCCTGCTCGGCGCGTTCGCCTCGGCGTTCTTCCTCTACGGCGTGGCCATGCTGTACGGCTACGCGGGTTCGGTGCACCTGGCCGACATCGCCAACGCCGCTTCCGGTACCGATCGGTCCGACACGCTGTTGTTCGCCGGGTTCGGGCTGCTGGCCATCGGGTTGCTGTTCAAGGGCTCGGTGGGCCCGTTCCACACCTGGACGCCGGACGTCTACCAAGGCGCGCCGACCCCGGTCACCGGGTTCATGGCTGCCTGCACCAAGGTGGCGGCCTTCGG
Organism: Thermocrispum municipale DSM 44069; assembly: GCF_000427825.1. GTDB lineage: Bacteria > Actinomycetota > Actinomycetes > Mycobacteriales > Pseudonocardiaceae > Thermocrispum > Thermocrispum municipale. The sequence goes on from NZ_KE386593.1 coordinate 752,884, forward strand.
TGGCCTGATCCGCGTGCTGACCGTCAGCTTCGAGTCGACGTCGTGGGAGTGGCGCGGCGTGCTGACCGCCGTGGCGATCGTGTCGATGGCGATCGGCGCCATCCTGGGTCTCACCCAGCGCGACGTGAAGCGGATGATCGCGTACTCGTCGGTCGCGCACGCCGGGTTCCTGCTGGTCGGCGCCATGGCGCTGACCGAGGACGGTCTGTCGGCCACGTTGTTCTACCTGCTGGCCTACGGCTTCACCACGCTGGCGGCGTTCGGCGTGATCTCGCTGGTGCGGGACTCCAGCGGGGAGGCCACCGACCTGTCCGCGTGGGCCGGTCTGGCCAAGCGGTCCCCGCTGGTCGCCGCGGTGTTCACCTTCCTGCTGCTCGCTCTCGCCGGTATCCCGCTGACCAGCGGTTTCGTCGGCAAGTTCGCGGTGTTCGAGGCCGCGTTGTCGGACGGAATGGCTCCGCTGGTCGTGGTCGCCCTGGTGGCCAGCGCGGTCGCGGCGTTCTTCTACCTGCGCGTGGTGGTGCTGATGTACTTCTCCGAGCCCGCGCCGGACGGGCCCGCGGTGACCGTCCCGGGTGCGTTCACCACGACGGCCATCGCGGTCGGCACCATCGCCACGCTGGTGCTCGGTGTGCTGCCCACGTTCGCCCTGGACTGGGCGTCGGCAGGCGGGTTCACGTTCTGACCGCCCCGGTTGGCCGCTGGAAGGCGATCGGGGCATGCCCGTTACGCTGACTGGCGTGTCTGACGCCAAGCGCATGGCCGAGTTGCAGGCCGCGGTGGGTTTGCGAATCGCCGACGAGGCTTTGCTTGACGAGTTGTCCGCCGGCCTGGCGAAGGTGGAAACGCTGCTGCGGGAGGCCGTGCGCAGCGACGTCGCCTTCGTCGACGCGGCGGCCCGCCACCTGACCGAAGCGGGCGGTAAGCGGTTCCGGCCGTTGTTCACGCTGCTGGCCGGCCAGTTCGGTGACGGCGGTACCGACGACGTCGTCACCGCGGCGGCTGCGGTCGAACTGGTCCACCTCGCCACGCTGTACCACGACGACGTGATGGACGAGGCCACCATGCGGCGTGGTGCGCAGAGCGCCAACGCCCGGTGGGACAACACCGTCGCGATCCTGACCGGCGACCTGTTGTTCGCGCACGCCTCGCGGCTGGTCGCCCAGCTGGGCACCGAGCCGACCAGGATCATCGCGGAGACGATGAACGAACTGGTCACCGGCCAGATCAGGGAAACCGTGGGGGCGCGCGACGGTGAGGACCCGATCGAGCACTACCTGACCGTCATCGCGCAGAAGACCGGCTCGCTGATCGCCACGTCCGGTCGGTTCGGCGCCATGCTCTCCGGCGCCGCGCCGGAGCACGTCGCCGCGCTGCGGCAGTTCGGCGAGATCATCGGTGTGGCGTTCCAGATCTCCGACGACATCATCGACATCGCGTCCGGGTCGGACGTGCTGGGCAAGGAGCAGGGCACCGATCTGCGCGAAGGTGTGCGTACCTTGCCGATGCTTTACGCGTTGAACGATGACGAAGAAAATTCCCGACTGATCGAGTTGCTGTCCACCCCGCTGACCGACGACGATGAGGTCGCTGAAGCGGTTGAGCTGCTGCGGTCGTCGGCCGGCTTGGAGCATGCGCGGGAAACGCTGCGCGAGTACACGCTGCGGGCCAGGGCCGAGTTGGCTCCGTTGCCAGATTCGGCCGCGCGTGACGCGTGCGAGTCCGTCGCCGACTACCTCGCCGCTCGCACGAACTAGAGCCACTCCAGCCACCGGCACCGCCGGCGGAGTGGAGGGAAGGAGACCGCGCAGACCATGTCCTCCCTGTTCGGAGAAGTCTGGTTCTGGAGCTTGCTGGCGTTCCTGCTCGGCGCCCTGCTCACCTGGGTGCTGTTGGTACGGCCGTTGCAGCAGCGGGCGAACCACCTCGAGCAGCAGCTGCGGGAGCAGGCCTCGGGCGGAGCCCGCCTGGCACGGCCCGAGCGGTCGGACTCGGAGCACCGGCAGCAGCAGACTTCGCAGTGGCAGGCGTCGAGCGCGGCGGTTGCCGAGCCGTCGACCACGTCCAGGCGTCCGGATTGGTTGGAGCGGGACAGCCTGTCCGGCGAGCCGCACCACGACGAGCAGGACGTGTTCGACCAGTTCGTCCAGGAGGAGGACGAGCGCGAGCTCGGCGAGTACGACGACTACGAGCACTACGACGAGCGCGACGAGTACTACCGAGACGAGCCGCGTGAGCAGGAGTGGCAGGGAGCGCCGGACGAGGACTTCGACGACACTCCGTCGACCGACCGGCGCGCGTATCCGACACAGGCTGCGGCCACCGAACAGGTGGAGCAGGCTCGGCCCGAGGGCGCTGAGGCGCGTCAGCCCGAGCCGGATGACGACCGCCCCGGAAGCTTGTTCGAACCGGAAGAGCCCGCGGGTGCCTCGATCGCCGATCGGCTCGGCGGCGGTCCGGAGCCGACGAAGTCGGGTTTCGCGGCCCTGGACGGCTCGGCGGCGGAGACCAACCGCCCGGACGAGGTGACCGGGCCGGACTCAGGGGCCACCCGAAGCGACGTCGAGGCCGCTCGCTCCGATGTTGTGCCCGCCGGGACGGACGCCGAGGCAACCCGCACCGAGATGCCACAGCCGTCGGGGCCGGACACGCCGACCCGGATCCAGCCTCGGGTGCCGGGACCGTCCGCTGGTGGCCCGCCCGTTGGTGGTCCGCCCGACGAGGAACTCGAGGAGTTCACGCGTCGGGTCCCGCGGCGTTCGGCGTCGACCCCGCCGCCGAAGCCCGTGACGCCGTCCGGGCCCGCCACCCAGCAGACTCCACCGGTGAGTCCACCGGAGACGACCGGTGGGGGTGCGGCCGCAACACATGCAGGGTTCCCGCCGGCGGCCGAGCCGGGCACGCCTTCCCAGCAGCAGCCGGTTGCCGGGCAGCAGCCCGCTGAAGCGCAGGCCGCACAGCCGGCAACTCAGCCCACGGATGCGTCTGCGCCTGAGGCACAGCGGACGGAAACCGCGCCGGCGCCCAGCGCTGGGCAGCAGCCCGCGGATACGCAGGCAGCAGGACCGGTCGGTACCGGCACCCACGCACCTGTCGAGCAGCCGACGCAGACACAGCCACCGGCTGGGCCGCGACCGGCGGAGGCGACGGCGTTCTCGCCGAGTGCCGGATCCGCTCCCACCGACCAGCGGCCAGCTCCTGCGGAGGCCCCGAGCCTCGGAGCTGCTCCGACCGACCAGCGTCCGACTCCGGCGGAGGCTTCGGGCCTGGGAACCGCCCCTACTGAGCAGCGGCAGGCTCCTGCGGAAGCCCCGAGCGTCGGAGCCGCCCCTACTGAGCAGCGGCAGGCTCCTGCGGAAGCCCCGAGCGTCGGAGCCGCCCCTACTGAGCAGCGGCAGGCACCTGCGGAGGCTTCGAGCGTCGGAGCCGCCCCTACTGAGCAGCGGCAGGCTCCTGCGGAAGCCCCGAGCGCCGCGGCGCAGCCGACGGACGCCCCGGCGTTCCAGCCTTCCGAAGCGCACGCTTTCCAGCCGCCGAGCACCCAGCAGCCGCCCCGGGCGCCGCAGCAGCCCGGCCAGGCGTCGCAGCAGGCCGCCGGCGCGGCGCAGGCAAGCGCGCCCGCCCAGGAGCAGGAGGACCAGCCGAGCCTGTTCGAGGAGCCGACCCCGAAGGTCGAGCCGGACGGGCGGCTGCCGGACATCGAGCCGCAGTTGGACCCGCAGACCGGTTTGCCGAAGCGGACCAGGCGAGGCACGAACCAGATCCGCGGCGGGTTCGAGCCGCCGCGGCCGATCAAGCCGTCGATGCGACCGGTCGCCCGGCGCACCCCGCAGGCCGAGGTTCCCTCCGGTGGTTCGTTGTTCGAGCCGTCGGCGAATGCCGGGCCGCAGCAGTCCGGTCAGGAGCAGCCGCCACCGGGACCGTTCGGGCCCGGCTCGGCGATGCCGCTGCCCGGCGGTGGACGGCCGGGGCCGGAGTACAAGGTGAAGGGCAGCGTGACCGCGCTGCGCTACTGCTCCGAGGAGTCGCCGCGGTTCAACGAGATGACCGCGGAAGTGTGGTTCACCAGCGTGGCGGACGCCGAGCGGGTCGGGTTCCGGCCGCTCGAGGGTTGAGGTTGCGGACGCCGAGCGGCCGGGTCTCGGCCACTTGAGGGCTGAGGTCGAGCAGGCCCGGCTGCTTGAGACCTGAAGCTGCGGGCACGAGCGGGCCCGGCCGCCTGAGGGCTTGTCCGCGGATGCGGGCGGGCTGGTCCCGGCCGCTTGGAACCTCAAGCCGCGGACGCTGAGCGAGCCGCTCGAGTGAGCCGCAGCCGCGAACGCCGAAGCCGCTCGCTGATGGCCTGAGCGCTACGTGACGTCCCAGCCGTCACGTGGTCCGGCGGGCCGCGAGGGGCAGGTGGTCAGACGCTGGTGCCTGGGCGCCTCAGGCGACCGTCCAGGTGTCGTTCCCGGTCAGCAGCGCCTGCAAGTCCGGCTCCTGCGTCTTACGCGCCGACTCGATCTGCGCCCGCGCCGCGTCGTCGTACGTCGTGCGGCTGACCTGCCGGAAGATGCCGACGGGCGTGTGCGACAGGTCCTGCCCACCGATCCGCGACAACGCGAACGCGTACGACGGGTCCTGGATCGTCGGGTCGTGCGTGACGATGCTGCTCGCGTCGATGTCGGCGACCTTGGCGATGTCGAAGCCGAACTCGCCGCGCACCACCGCGTACTCGTTCTCCGAGCCGAACGTGATCGGCTCGCCGGGCCGCAGTGGCACGATGCGCCGTGCCGACTCGTCCTTGTCCTTCAGCACGTCGAACGCGCCGTCGTTGAAGATCGGGCAGTTCTGGTAGATCTCCACGAACGCCGACCCGCGATGCTGAGTCGCCGCGGTGAGGACCTCGCTCAGGCCCTTCTTGTCCGAGTCCAGTGCCCGCGCCACGAACGTCGCTTCGGCACCCAGCGCCAGGCTGATCGGGTTGAACGGGTGGTCGAGCGAGCCCATCGGCGTCGACTTGGTGATCTTGCCTTCCTCGCTGGTCGGCGAGTACTGGCCCTTGGTCAATCCGTAGATCCGGTTGTTGAACAGCAGGATCTTGACATTGACGTTGCGCCGCAGCGCATGGATCAGGTGGTTGCCACCGATGGACAGCGCGTCCCCGTCACCGGTGATCACGAACACCGACAGGTCCGGCCGGGCGACCGCCAGCCCGGTGGCGATCGCCGGAGCGCGGCCGTGGATCGAGTGGAAGCCGTAGGTGTTCATGTAGTACGGGAACCGGCTCGAGCAGCCGATGCCCGACACGAACACGATGTTCTCCCGCTTGACGCCCAGGCTGGGCAGGAACGCCTGCATCGTGTTCAGCACGATGTAGTCGCCGCAGCCCGGGCACCAGCGCACTTCCTGGTCGGACTTGAAGTCCTTCGCCTTGTAGGTCTCGTCGGTGGTCGGCACGCCGTCCAGCCCGCCGATCTTCGGCAGTCCGAGGTCGATGGCGGTCATTCCACAGCCTCCGTGAGAACGTGGGCGTCGGATCCGTCGGCGGACGGTTCGCTGTCGTTGATGACGTCGGTGAACACTTCGGCCAGTTCGGCCGCCTTGAACGGCAGGCCGGCCACCTTGGTGTAGGAGCGGATGTCGACCAGGTACCTGGCGCGCAGCACGGTGGCGAGCTGCCCCAGGTTCATCTCCGGCACGATCACCACGTCGTAGCTCTCCAGCACCGTGCCCAGGTTGGCCGGCAGCGGGTTCAGATACTGCAGGTGCGCCTGGGCGATCTTCATGCCCGAGCTCCGCACCCGACGGCACGCCGCGCCGATCGGCCCGAACGACGAACCCCAGCCGAGCGCCAGCACCCGCGCGTCGCCCGTCGGGTCGTCGACCTCGACGTCCGGCACCTTGATGCCGTCGATCTTGGCTTGACGTAGCCGAACCATCCGGTCGTGGTTGTCCGGGTCGTAGGAGATGTTGCCGCGGTTGTCCGCCTTCTCCAGGCCACCGATGCGGTGCTCGAGACCCGCCGTGCCCGGGACGGCCCACTCGCGGGCGAGCGTCTCGGTGTCGCGGACGTACGGCCAGAACTCGTTGCTGCCGTCCATCGCGTTCGGCTCGGACGCGAACTGCACGCGCAGGTCGGGCAGCTTGTCCGCGTCCGGGATCAGCCACGGCTCGGACCCGTTGGCGATCGCGCCGTCGGAGAGCAGGATGACCGGGGTGCGGTAGGTCAGCGCGATGCGCGCGGCCTCCAACGCCATGTCGAAGCAGTCACCCGGGGAGCGCGGCGCCACCACCGGCACCGGCGACTCGCCGTTGCGGCCGTAGAGCGCCTGCAACAGGTCGGCCTGCTCGGTCTTGGTCGGCAGACCGGTCGACGGCCCACCGCGCTGCACGTCGATCACGATCAGCGGCAGCTCGGTCATCACGGCAAGCCCGATGGTCTCCGACTTCAGCGCGACACCGGGCCCGGACGTGCTGGTCACGCCGAGCGCGCCACCGTAGGAAGCACCCAGCGCGGCGCCGATGCCGGCGATCTCGTCCTCGGCCTGGATCGTGGTGACGTCGAACGCCTTGTGCTTGGACAGCTCGTGCAGGATGTCCGAGGCGGGCGTGATCGGGTACGAGCCCAGCACCACCGGCAGTCCGGAGCGCTGACCAGCGGCGACGATGCCGTACGCCAGTGCCGTGTTCCCGGTGATCTGCCGGTACTGGCCCGGCGGAAGCTTGGCGGGCGCCACGTCGTAGGTCACCGAGAACGCCTCGGTCGTCTCGCCGTAGTTCCAGCCCGCACGGAACGCCAGGATGTTGGCCTCGGCGATGTCGGGCTTGCGGGCGAACTTGGTGCGCAGGAACTTCTCGGTGCCCTCGGTCGGGCGGTGGTACATCCAGGACAGCAGGCCGAGCGCGAACATGTTCTTGGCCCGCTCGGCGTCCTTCTTGCCGAGGCCGACCTGCTCGACCGCGCCCCTGGTCAGCGTGGACATCGCCACCTTGTGCACCTGGTAGGGCTCGAGCGAACCGTCGTCCAACGGGTTCGTCTCGTAGCCGACCTTGGCCAGGTTGCGCTTGGTGAACTCGTCGGTGTTGGCGATGATCGTGCCGCCGTGCGGCAGGTCGCCGATGTTGGCTTTCAGCGCCGCGGGGTTCATCACCACCAGCACGTCCGGTCTGTCGCCCGGGGTGAGAATGTCGTAGTCGGCGAAATGGACCTGGAACGACGAGACACCGGGGATCGTGCCCTGCGGCGCACGGATCTCGGCCGGGAAGTTGGGCAGCGTCGCCAGGTCGTTGCCGAAGGCGGCGGTCTCCGAGGTGAACCGATCACCGGTCAGCTGCATGCCGTCGCCGGAGTCGCCGGCGAACCGGATGACGACCCTGTCGAGCTTCTCGACAGGGCGGGTACGGTCTCCGGCAGTCTGCTCCGGGGTGGTTTCGCTGGTGGACATGTGAATGAGGGGATCCCTCTCTGCGCTTCGGGTGCGAGTTCCCCGCGAAGTTAGGGTCTACTCACTTGAGGTTAGCTCGCCGGGGGCGGAACCGACGAACCGGACCACTGTGATTCCAGTCCCTGGACATCTGCTGGTAACAGTGTTAACTGGGTCACTCATCGGGCCGAGCTGCTGATCCTGGCGCGCATGGCGGCCAGGCGCTCGGCGAACGTCGGCGATGCGATGGACTCCAGCTGCGGCACGATCTCCGCGTTCACGGCGTCGGCGTGCTCGGTGATCGCGGCGGTCTTGCGCATCGTGCGCTTGGTCGAGATCACCAGTTCGCGGGGCGCCTGCTCGGCACCCTTCGCCAGCTCCACGGCGGCGTCGACCAGTTGCTCGTGCTCGCCGTCCACCACGCGGTGCACCAGTCCGGCGGCCAGTGCCTGCTCCGCGTCGAGGACTTCACCGAACAGTGTCATCGCCGCGGCCTGCTGCGGGCCGACGATGCGCTGTGCCATCCACGTCATGCCGCCGCCAGGGTGGATGCCCAGCTGGAGGAATCGGGTGTCGAAGCGAGCGCGTGGTCCGGCGAGGCGAACGTCGGCGGCCAGCGCGAGGTTGAGGCCGGCGCCGACAGCGGCTCCGCCGACCGCCGCCACCGTGGGCAGCGAGCACTGCGCGACCGCGAGAAAGCCGTTGTAGATGGAGCGCAGGCCCTCTTCCGTACCGGAAGCCAGCGCCTCCAGGTCAGCGCCGGCACAGAAGGCCGGCGGTGTACCCGTGACGACCACCGCGTGCACGTCCTCGTCCTGCTCGGCGGCGCGCACCGCGGCGGCGAGCTCCGCGGACAAGTCCACGCTGAGGGCGTTACGGCGCTGCGGGCTGTGCACGGTGAGAACGGCGATCTTGCCGCGGCGTTCCACCCGGATCTCGGCTGCTGCCGACTGCGACGTTGCTTCGGCCATGCGGCGAGGGTACCGATCAGTGCGGCACCGGTGGCCGCTCCAGCAGTGTGGAAAGCACCACGGTGGACACGGTGGTGTCGATGATCTCCAGCCCACGCAGCCGCTCGAGCGCGTTCTCCAGGTGGTGAATGTCGGCCGCGCGCAGGTGCACGATCGCGTCGGCGGCGCCGGACACCGTGTAGGCGGCGGCCACCTCGGGCAGTTCGACCAGGTGGGAGCGGATACGCGACGGCGGAACGTTGCCCCGGCAGTGCACCTCGACGAACGCCTCGGTCCCCCAGCCCAGCGCGCGCGGATCGACCACCGCGGTGAAGCCCCGCAGCACGCCGGAATCCAGCAGTTTGTCGACGCGCCGCTTGACCGCTGGAGCGGACAACCCGACCACCTTGCCGATCTCCGCATACGAAGAGCGGGCGTTAGCGACCAAACACGAAATGATTCGCTCATCGATCGAGTTCATACGCAATGTTTAGCACGTAGGTGCACAAAAATGAGCAATTGATCGCCGCGGCGCCGCCGTCGTAGATTGGCGGCATGACCGCCGTTGCTGTTCGTGAGACCTCGCCTGCCGCCCGGCGGGCCGAACCGCGCCATTACTTGATGTGCCCGCCGCGGTACTTCGCCGTGGACTACGCGATCAACCCGTGGATGGACCCGAGCAAGCCGGTCTCGGTGGACCTGGCGATGGCGCAGTGGACCGAGCTGCGCGACACCTACCGCGAACTCGGCCACACGGTGGAGGAGATCGAGCCCGTCGACGGCCTGCCCGACATGGTGTTCGCGGCCAACTCCGGCACGGTCATCGACGGGCACGTGCTGGGCGCGCGATTCCGCGCCGAGCAGCGTCAGGCGGAGGCCGAGTACTACCGCCGCTGGTTCGTCGAGCACGGCTTCCGCGACGTGGTGATGCCGAGCAAGGTCAACGAGGGGGAGGGCGATTTGACCTGGACCGGCTCGGTGCTGCTGGCGGGCACCGGGTTCCGCACCGACCCGGCGGCGCACGCGGAGGCGCAGGAGGTGCTCGGCGTGCCCGTGGTGACGCTGCAGCTGGTCGACCCGCGCTACTACCACCTGGACACCGCGCTGATGGTGCTGACCACCGCGACCGAGGACCGGCCCGCCGAAGTGGCCTACTACCCGAAGGCCTTCTCGCCGGGCTCGTTGCGGGTGCTGCAGCGGATGTTCCCGAACGCCGTGCTGGCCAGCGACGCCGACGCCGAGACGTTCGGGTTGAACGGCGTCTCCGACGGGCGCAACGTGGTGTTGTCCGCGCAGGCGGTCGGCCTGGCCGAGCAGCTCGCCGCGCGCGGGTACGAGCCGCACCTGATCGACATGTCGGAGTTGCGGAAGGCAGGCGGTGGTCCGAAGTGCTGCACGCTGGAGTTGCGCAGCTGACCCACCGCGCTCGCGGCACATAAGGTAGTGTGCCCGGCGGCTCGGCCCGCCAAGCCCGCGAATGTCTCCGACGATCGCGTCGGATGCAGGCGCGCCGGACCGCGTGGCCGAGAACGCACGGAAGGCTCCCGGCGGCTCATGCTCCGGCATGTGCCCGGGAGCCTTTCTCGTTCTCGAAGACCGCTGTGACCTCGGGTTTTGCCTGGTGTGGCCGGGGTCATCGGAACTAAGCAGGTGTAGTGGACGTTGTGCTGGAGGACGAGGGCGACGAACCGGTAATCGGGAGGCGCAAGCAAGTGCACAGGCATCAGAACGGCATCAAGACCGTGCTGCTGCTGGGCTTGATGAGCGCACTGATCATCGGCGTGAGCAGCTTGTTCGGGCGCGGTGCGCTCTTCATCGGTCTGCTGTTGGCGCTGGCCGTCAACGGGTTCGCCTACTTCAATTCGGACAAGCTGGCGCTGCGCGCGATGCGGGCCCGGCCGGTGTCCGAGGCCGAGCAGCCCGCGATGTACCGGATCGTGCGCGAGTTGGCCACGTCGGCTCGGCAGCCGATGCCCCGGCTGTACGTCAGCCCGACGTCGGCGCCGAACGCGTTCGCCACCGGTCGCAATCCTCGGAATTCCGCGGTCTGCTGCACGACCGGGATCCTGGAGCTGCTCGACGAGCGTGAGTTGCGCGCGGTGCTCGGGCACGAGCTGTCGCACGTGTACAACCGCGACATCCTGATCTCCAGCATCGCGGGCGCGTTGGCCAGTGTCGTGACGTTCCTGTCGTACATCGCGATGTTCGGCGGCAACCGGGAGAACGGGAACCCGCTGCTGGCCCTGCTGCTGGTGTTCATCGGGCCGATCGCGGCAAGCATCATCAAGCTGGCGGTGAGCCGTTCGCGCGAGTACCAGGCAGATCAGTCCGGCGCCGAGCTGACCGGCGACCCGCTGGCGCTGGCGTCCGCGCTGCGGAAGCTCGAGGGTGGCACGGCCGCGCGGCCGTTGGCGCCGGAGCCGCGGCTGGTGTCGCAGTCGCACCTGATGATCGCCAACCCGTTCCGGCCGGGCGAGAACCTGGCGCGGATGTTCTCCACGCACCCGCCGATGGCCGAGCGGATCCGCCGGCTCGAGGAGTTGGCGCGGCGTAGCTGACGCGCCTTGAGCGGCCGTCTCGGCGGCGGTCTGGGGCTACCGCGCGGCCGTCCCGGCGGTGGCCTGGGGCTCTTGAGCGGCCGCCCCGGAGGCGGTCCGGGGCTACCGAGCGGCTTCCCCGGCGGCGGCCTGGGGCTGTTGATGCGTGGCCGCCGGCCCGCGACCGCTCGGTGATCGTCGTTCGCCCGGCGGCATGCCGCTCGGTGCGGCCTGGCTCGGGGTTTGTCCCGCGTGGTGCGGCCCTCGGCTGAGCTCTGCCCGCTTGGCGCCGTCCCGCCATGGCACGCCCCCATCGGCGCGTCCGATCCCTTCCAGCTCTTGCCCGTTCGGGCGTTCGCGCGGCCCTCTGTGCGGCGCCGTTGCCCGTTCGGGCGGCTCGCTGTTCCTTTTCCGGGCAGCGGCCACCCCCTGTTGAACGGACGGCTGGTGCCATTTCGTTGCGCCCGATGGGCAGGTTGATCTTGCTGCTGGACAGCGTCGTCCGCACCGCCTGCCTGGTTCGCAACGGATCCATCCCTGCCAGGCCCGATGACAACGAGGGGGCGATGTTATGCACACCGACCGAGTACGAGCAGTGTTGGAAGAGCAGCGGGACCGGGTGATCGCGTTGTTCCGGATCGCCGTCGGCCTGATGTTTCTGGCCCACGGCGCGTCCATCGTCTTCGGAATCTTCGGCGGCGCACCGGGCAGCCCCGGTCAGGCCGCGGAGTTCGGCGCTTGGCCGCAATGGTGGGCGGGCCTGATCGAAACCGTCACCGGTGCGCTGGTCACCCTCGGGTTCGGAACCCGCAGCGCCGCGTTCATCGCTTCCGGCGCGATGGCCTACGCGTACTTCGTGGTGCACCAACCGCAAGGGCCGCTGCCCCACCAGAACGGTGGCATGGCCGCGGCGCTGTTCTGCTGGGCGATGCTGGTGCTGGTCTTCACGGGCCCGGGAGCATGGGCGCTGGAGTCGGTGACCGCGCGGGTTCGCCAGTCGCGAGGTGTCGCCGAGCCCGCCTAGGTGCGCCGGAGTTCGCTCAGCCGCTCGCGCCGAAGCTGCGCGCGACGGCCATGACGTATTCGCCGTAGCCGGTCTTGTCCAGCTTGCGCCCGAGCGCGAAGCACTGATCGGGGTCGATGAAGCCCATGCGCAGCGCGATCTCCTCCGGGCATGCGATGCGGACTCCGGTGCGGTGCTCCAGCACCTGAACGAACTGTGCGGCTTCCAGCAGCGAGTCGTGCGTGCCGGTGTCCAACCATGCGAAGCCGCGACCGAGGTCGACCAGGCGTGCCCGGCCCTGCCGCAGGTAGGTCTGGTTGACCTCGGTGATCTCCAGCTCGCCGCGCGCCGACGGGGTGAGCTCCTTGGCGATGTCGACGACCGTGTTGTCGTACAGGTAGAGCCCGGTGATCGCCTTGTCCGACTTCGGGTTCGTCGGCTTCTCCTCGATCGAGATCAGCTTGCCGTTCTCGTCGACCTCGCCGACGCCGTAGCGCTCGGGATCCTTGACCGGATAGGCGAACAACGTGCAGCCGTCCAGTTCACGGACTTCTTCACGCAGGCGGCTGGAAAAGCCCTGGCCGTAGAAGATGTTGTCACCCAGCACCAGGGCGACCGGGTCGTCGCCGATGAAGTCCGAGCCGATCAAGAACGCCTCGGCCAAACCGTTCGGGGTCGGCTGCTCGGCGTAGCTGATGTGCACACCCCACTGGCCGCCGTCGCCGAGCAGACGCTGGAAGCTGGGCAGGTCGCTCGGCGTGGAGATGAGCAGGATCTCGCGGATGCCTGCCAGCATGAGCACCGACAGCGGGTAGTAGACCATCGGTTTGTCGTAGACCGGCAGCAGCTGTTTGGACACCGCCTGCGTGATCGGGTGCAGGCGCGTGCCGCTGCCTCCTGCGAGCACGATCCCCTTCACGCGACCAACCCAGGAGCTTTCCGCGGCATGGTGCCGTACACCTTCTGACCTCTCGTCTTGCGCCACCGCGCGTCATGTGTCCCCAGTGTGCCGAGCGCACCGTGATCGCTACGGCGCACCACACATTAGGGTGACACGAAGGGTGATTGCAACCGGTCGGGGACTACACCCGGTGGGCCAGCGGTAGTTGGTGAACTGCGTCCGGCCTGGGGTGATGCCCTCGGGGTGGCTTCTGACCTGTGAGTTGGTGCTTGTCGGTTGCCGTTAGTAGTTGTCGTTGACGAGTGCCATTTGTACCCGTTCTGTACCGGCGTGGTGATCTCTTGTGTCGCACCACCGGCGTGTAGGTCCGCATCTTGCGAAGGCTGAGAGTACGGTGTCGGGGTGTTGGAATTGGTGGGTGGTGCGCTCATCGGGCTCATTTTGTCTCTTACATTGCAGGCGTATCTTCGCCCGTTTGCCTCTCTTATGGAGAGGATTGGTAGGAGGCACTTCTCGAAACCGATCTTGGTTCATGTTGAACATGATCCGTCGATCGTGTGGAACGGCGAGCCTGATTGGGTTCCGCTGTCTGTCTATATTGACGATCCGATGCGCATGGCTCGTATTAACCCTTTGAATAGAGATGAATGGGTTGAACAGGCGCGCTTGGCGAACGCTGTCGATGCCGGAATGACCTTCCTGAAGGCGACTATTCAAGCGAAGTCTGATGCCGCAGTCGTTATTGAGTCGGTGCGTGTCGTTGTTCATAGGAAAGTGCAACTTGATGGGGGCATGATTTTGACTCGGCCGACAGGTGGTGCTGACCTTGTACCCCGGAGGATCGAAATAGATTTCGACTTCAATCCGAATTCGCCGCTGGTTACTTGGTATAAAGCTGGTGGGGAACCGGGAAAGCCTATCTCGATAAATCTTTCAAGCGGCGAGATTGAGCAGTTCCATATCTGGGCGAAGGCCTATCAAGGGGTGGAGGCTGTGAGGTACGAGTGGTCATTTGAGCTGTTATTACTGGTTGAGGGAGCTCGGCGTGTGCATCGTATCGATGACAACGGAAAGCCGTTCGTCACAGTCTGCCCTGGGAACCTCCCCGCTCGTTTTAACCTTCCGGGTACGAACGAGTGGCGTGAAAGCTTAGGCTGAACTCGCAACAAGAGCGGAGGTGGTGTGCCATCCCGTCTGACCTGGCGTAGCCCGATCACGCTGTGTCAAGGGGGCAACCTTCGTGCTGTGGTGAGGGACGTTGCCAGGCTTGCCCCCTTGGCGCGGCGTGATAGCCCTCGGGGAGGTCAGACGGGATGGCACACCCACGGGACCACCGACGAACCGCAACGCCCACGTTTAATCTCGGCCATCCCGGAGACCTGCCCGCCCGGCGAGGGCATCTCTTCTCCTTCGCTGCGGTCCCGCCGTGGCCCCGGCGGGGCCGCCCTTGACCATGTAGAGAAAGTGCTCACCGGATGTGCGCCGGATGAGTTACGGGGCGGGGCTGACGTAGCAGTAGGCGGGCACGAGGCCATGGCCTGAGTCGTGGTCGGTCGTCCCGATCTTGCGCCATCCGAGGCGTTCGTAGAGGCGGATCGCGGCCTGGTCCTTCTCCATGACGTCCAGCACGAGGCGTAGCCCTTCACCGGCTGCGTGGTCCATCACGGCACGTGTGAGCAGTTCACCGGCTCGGTGGCCTCGGGCTTCGGGGTGGACGAACAGTCGGCCCAACACAGTGATGTCCGCGGCTGCGCCCTCGGTTGTCTCGCGGAACATGACGGCCGCTGCGTCGGCGTCCGTGGGCTCAGTGATGCAGACGTGCCCGATCACCTCCCCGGCCAGCTCGGCAACCCACGCCTTCACCAGTCCGGCGGGCTTGAGCCAGGCTTCCGGGTCGGCGACTCCTTCGACGGGGTAGCCGTCGGCCTCGTGTACGGCCACCAGCGCGGCAGCACACGCGGGGAGGTCGTCATCACGGCGGGGGCGAACCACGGGGGTCGGCTGTTGGTGCGGCTGGAACATCAGTCCTCCACGGGCATGGTGTAGTCCAGGCCGGTCAGGTCGGCGCGCATGACGAACCTCGTCACCTCGAACGGTCGGCCGAGGTGGTCGATGCCGGTGTGCAGCACATCGAGTACCGGAACACCGTCCGGGATGGACAGTCCTGTGGCTTCCTCGTGGGTGGGCATGCGGGCGGAGACTTCTTCACGGATGCGGGTGATCGGGTGTCCGAGTTCCTCGAACCGCGCGTACAGGCTGCCCTTACCCATCTTCGCCGACGTGGCCAGCACAGAGCCTTCCGCGATCTCCCACGGGATGTAGGTGACGCCGACCTGAACGGGGTCGTCGTCGGCGTAGTACCAGTTCTCCCGGCGCACCACGGACGGCTCGGCCGGGGCCGCGCCCAGGCGCTCGGCGACGTCCTCGGGCGGCTGGACACGCTCGATCGACGTGCAGTCCACGCGGGCCGTGCGGCCCTGCTTCGCTACCTCGGCGCGGTAGGGCGACAATCCCGTCTCGTTCCGGAGACTGTGCGAGTAACGCTCGCTGCCGAAGCGGAGTAGGCGCCGCTTCTCGCGGACGAACACACCCTTGCCGTGGTGCGCCGTGACCAGGCCCTCGTCGGTGAGCAGGCGAATGGCCTCGCGAGCGGTGTTGCGGGCCACGCCGTACTTGGCGGCCAACGCTCGTTCGGACGGCAGCTTGGCACCGGGAGGCAGGTCGCCCGAGGCGATCGCGCTGCGCAGCTCGCTCGCCACCTGGCGGCTCGGGAGCTGCGTCCCGTCGCTGGGACGGTCTGCGGAACTGTTCACGACGCCTCGATTGCTGTCAGCGGACCTGTCTTCATCGCGGTCAGTGTACTGGCTCAAGCCAGCTATTGACGGACGACGCGCGACGCGCTTTGCTGGCTTAAGCCAGCAACTGGCTCAAGCCACTTCACTGGGGGGACATGGTCATGGGTGCGCTCGCGTTGGTCATCGATGAGCCGACTGTGGTCGAGGTTTCCGAGCGGTTCCGGTTCTCGGATGAGAACCCGCTGACCTTGGAGCCGTATGCACGGGGCCGGTTCGGGGATCTGCCGCCGTACATCGAAGACGTGATCGTCGAGCAGTTGGGACTGGCTCCGACACGCTGGAACGCGCTGGTCGCTGCCGGAGAGGTCTACTCGGTAGTGGGGCCGTTCCAGGAGTTCTCACTGGCGGGCTTCCTGCGTTCGGTGCAGGAGCGCGATGTGTGGGACGGGTCTGAGGACGTGTGTGGTGACTGCTGGGGCACCCTGGCGGCCAAGGACTATGACGGTTCGGTGACTGGCCGTATCGACGGCGTCTACGTCTGCTTCTGTGCGGTGCACTGAGCATGGCCGAACACGCGAGGTCGGCCCGGCTGGTGGCGAAATTGCCGGGCGAAGACGAGCGGTTGGCGCTGCTGCTGCGAGGTTCGGGTTTCCGTTCGTGGCGGGCCAAGGTGCAAGCGGTCGGCGGGTGTGCGAAGCCGGTGCGCCTGGCCGGATCGGCTTCGTGGGAGACGGCTGACGGTCAGCGGGTGCGGGAGTTGGAAGGCACGCTGTTGGCCGCGTGCGGCAACCGGCGGGAGTCGGTGTGCCCGTCGTGCGCGGATCGGTATTCGGCAGACACCTTCCACTTGATCCGCTCGGGTTTGTCCGGCGGCAAGGGCGTGGCGGACACGGTGACGGGGCATCCCCGGCTGTTCGTCACGCTGACCGCGCCGTCGTTCGGGCCTGTGCACAACCAGCCGACCACCCGCACCGGGCAGCGTCGCTCGTGCGCCTGCGGGACGACTCACCACGACTACGACCCCGCGTTGGGCACGCCGCTTGATCCGGACGCCTACGACTACGTGGGTGCGGTGTTGTGGCAGGCGCATGCCTCGGAGCTGTGGCGACGGTTCACCATCACTTGCGCCCGACACCTCGCCCGCGCCCTCGGGGTACGGCCCACCGCGCTGAAACACCACCTGCGGCTGTCCTACACCAAGGTGGCCGAGTATCAGCGGCGGGGCCTGGTGCACTTCCACGCCGTGGTTCGCTTCGACGGCCCCGACGGTCCCGAGACCGCGCCTCCGGCGGCGGCCACGGTGGACCTGCTGGAACGGGTGGTGCGCTCGGCAGCTCGCGCGGTGGCGGTGGACTCGCCACCCTCTGAGGCGGTGGGGTCGCGGCGGCTTGTGTGGGGGCGTCAGATCGACTGCCGCGCCATCACCGACGCTGAGCCGGATGACCCGGCGGCGTTGGTGCGGGGCTCGTCGGTGGCGTCCTACATCGCCAAGTACGCCACCAAGGGCACTGGCCACGCTCCAGGCGCCGACACCCCGATCCGTTCCGAACAGCACATCGCCGACCTCGACGTCACCGACCACACCCGCACCATGATTCGCACCGCCTGGCGGCTTGGCGGGCTGCCCGAACTGGCGGAACTACGGCTGCGGAAGTGGGCGCACATGCTCGGCTTCCGCGGGCACTTCCTGACCAAGTCCCGCCGCTACTCCACCACCTTCACCGCCCTGCGCGGCGCTCGCCGGGAGCACCGTTTCGCCCAGGAGCTGGCCGACCTCGGCATCCACGACCCTGGCGAGGTCACCGTCATCAACGACTGGTCGCTGACCGGCGTCGGCTACCGCAGCGCCGCCGAACGTGAGTTCGCCGAAGCCATCGCCGACGCAGCCATCCAACGGCGGAAGAACCGCCGATCCGACAGCATGGCGGTGGCGTGATGGCGGTTGACGACCTTTGGTACCACCGCGCTCGTGACCCCGAGACGGGGGAGCGGCTGCCCACGAAGCGCCACGGTCGCGGCAAGCGGTGGCGGGTCCGCTGGACAGACCCAGAGACGGGCCAGACTCGCACGCAGTTCTTCGACCGGCGGGCCGACGCCGAGCGCCACGACGCCAACATGCGCGCGGACATCTCGCGGGGCCAGTACGTGGACCCTCGCGCGGGCAAGCTCACCGTCGCCGAGTACGCCAACCACTGGCGTCGGACCCAGCTCCACCGGCAGAGCACGGCCGAGCGGACCGAGCGGGTCATCCGGCGGCACATCGTGCCCGTGCTGGGTGCCCTGCCGCTGGCCCAGGTGCGCAACTCGCACATCCGGGGTTGGGGCAAGGATCGCGCGGAACGCCTCGCGCCGAGCACGCTGGCGACCGTCTACCACGGCACGCTCGTGCCGCTGTTCAACGCGGCTGTCGCCGACAAGCGCATCGGCAGCACGCCGTGTGTCGGCATCCGGCTGCCGGAGATCCCGGACGCCCGGTACTACATCGCCAGGCCGGAGCAGGTGCATGCGCTTGCGGAGGCCCTGCCCGAGCGGTACCGCGCGATCGTCTACCTCGCCGCTGGCTGCGGCTGGCGCGGCGGCGAGATCTTCGGCCTCGAACGCGACGCGATCGACTTCGAGCGGCGTGAGGTGCACGTTCGCCAACAACTCACCGTCGTGAGCGGGCGGAACCCGTTCCTCGCTCCGCCGAAAACCAAGACCAGCATCCGGACGAACGAGCTGCCCGTGGTCGCGGCGGAGGCGCTGCGCCACCACCTGGACACGTTCCGGCCGCTGCCCGAGGAGATCGACGACGAGACGGACCCGCGCCGACCGACCCGGCGTCCGGTCGATCTAGTGTTCACGCGCGGAGATGGCCGGCCGATCCACCGGTCGGACTGGTCGTACATCTGGCGGCCCGCGGTGGAGAAGGCGGGACTGCCGAAGGGGTTCGGCCTGCGTGACCTGCGGCACTACTTCGCCACGGTGCTGATCTTCGGCGGAGCCAACGTCAAGACCGTCCAGCTCGCGATGGGCCACACGACGCCGACGGTCACGCTGAACACCTACGTGGGCTACTGGCCGGACGCCGTGGACCAGACTCGTTCACTGGTTGATTCCGCCCTCGGTTGTACCGGGGATGTACCTGGCGGCACCGACTAGCGCATCACCGCAGGTCACGAAGCCAATATCACCGGTAGTTGGTGAACTGCAGCGCGACGCCGAAGTCCTCCTTCTTGAGCATCGCGATGACGTCCTGCAGGTGGTCCTTCTTCTTGCCGGACACCCGCAGCTGGTCGCCTTGAATCTGCGCCTGGACGCCCTTCGGGCCCTCGTCGCGGATGAACTTGGCGATCTTCTTGGCCTTGTCGGACGGGATGCCCTGCTGGATCGTGCCCGCCACCTTGTAGATCTTGCCGGACAGCGTGGGCTCGCCTGCCTCGAACGCCTTCAGTGAGATGCCGCGCTTGATCAGCTTGTCCTTGAAGACCTCGACGGCGGCCTTGGCGCGCTCCTCGGTTTCCGCCTCGATGGTCACCGCGTTCTCGCCCGCCCAGGACACGGTGGCTCCGGTTCCGCGGAAGTCGAACCGCGTGGCCAGCTCCTTGGCCGCCTGGTTGAGCGCGTTGTCCACCTCCTGGCGGTCGACCTTGCTCACCACGTCGAACGATGGATCCGCCACTGGAAACTCACACCCCGTGCGTCGTGTCGAACTGCTTGGCCGCACTCTATCGCGGTCGATGAGCCGGACGGTGGTCAACGCCGGGTGGCTTGCCTTTCCTTGCCGCGGCGGGCCTTGTCGACCACTTCGAGGACGGCGTCGTGGACCGGGCCGGGTTTCTCCTGCGGGACGGCGTGCCCGGCGCCGTGGACCACGACCACTTTGCCGTCCGGGACGGCGGCCATGAGCACGGCGGCTTTCTGGTTGAGCAGCGGGCGGAGCTTGCTCATGCCGCGATCGACCCGGCCGCCTTGCACGGAGATGGTCGGGACGGGTGGTGTGCCTTTCTCCTGCAGGCGGCGCATGGTCGGGTTGGCGGCACCGATGTGCTTGGCCTCGCGGGCGCCGGTGTGCATCGCCTGGTGGCACGCGTAGTCGCGCAGCATGATCCGCGCGCGTTCGTCGGTGATCTCGGGGCCGAACCCGTGCGGGAGGCTGGTGCGTTCGATCAGTCGCTGTGCACCGAACCGGGCCAGCAGGCCCATGAGCCGCATCGACCAGGCGGTGATCCTGGCGTTGTGTGGCGGCATCGCTTCGGCGAGGGTGGCGTCGACGAACACCAGTCCGGCGACACGGTCGGGGTGCCGGTCGGCGAAGAGCCGGACGATCGGACCGCCCCAGCTGTGTCCGACCAGGATCACGGGATCGACCTCGTCGATCGCTTCCAGCAGGGCGGTCAGGTCGTCGACGATGCGCTCCAGCGTGCGGTCGGCGGGGTCCTCGTCGCTGCCTCCGTAGCCTGCGCGGTCGTAGGAGAGTGTGCGGGTATGGGCGCTCATGGCGTGCTGGGTGTGGCTCCACGTGGCGGCCGGGGCGCTCATGCCTGCTTCGAACACGACGAGCGGTCCCGGGCCTTCGCCTGCGACGACGGTGCGGAGCTTGCGGCCGTCGGGAATCGTGACGAACCGTTCGGTGAGGCCTGCGCCGGGGTCGAGGTGCATGGGGCGGCCTTTCACTTGTTCCAGCACGGCGGGTGGATGTCGGACCACAGGCCGGCGCGCTCCAGCTGCGCGGCAAGGGCCAGAACCTGGGCATCGTGGCGTTGCCGGCCGACGAGCTGCACTGCCAACGGAAGTCCGTCGGCGTCTTGATGAGTCGGAACGGTGACGGCGGGCTGTCCGGTGTAGTTGGCCCACGGCGTGTAGGCCGACCACGCCAACATGCGGTCCGGTACACCCTCGACGTCGTCGTCCTCGTGGTAGTAGCCGATGGGGACGGCCGGGCCGTTCGTCGTAGGGGTTACGGCGATGTCGTACTCGTCGAGTGCGGTGAGGAAGGTGCCGGCGAAGTTGGCGATGACGGCTTGGGCCTGGACGGCCTCCGTTCCGGAGAGCTTCCTGCCGAGGGAGTCCAGGTAACGGTTGTACGGACGCAACAGGTGGCGCTGTTCCGGAGGAACGGACGTGTCCACGGCGGTGGCAACGGTGAAGCCGAACCAGTTCACGATGGCGTCCCGGACGGACTGGTCGTAGCGTGCGGGCAGCGCGACCTCGTACACCTTGTGGCCGAGGTCGCGCAACGCGCTTGTTGCTCGCCGAAGTGCGGCCTCGGCCTCCGGATGCGGCTCACCGACTCCAGGATCGGACCACACGGCAATCTTGAGCCTGCCGGTGGGCTCGCCGAGCGTCGACGTGAAGCTCCGCTTCGGCCGCCATCCGTACAGATCGCCGGGCGCGGGCTGCGCGAGGACGTCCAGCAGGAGCGCGGCGTCCTCGACGGTTCTGGCGATGGGGCCTTCCGTCGAGGCGGAGAAGTAGGGCACTGCCGGTGCGGAGCTCACCAGACCGCGGCTGGGTTTGACCCCGACGAGGTGACACGTCGCCGCGGGCGTCCTGATCGAGCCGGCTCCGTCGCTGGCATGCGCCAACGGCAAGAGCCCGCCCGCCACCGCCGCAGCCGCGCCGCCACTCGAACCGGAGGCGTAGCGCTCCGTGGCATACGGCGTGACGGACGGGTGTGGCGTCACGTCGTTTTCGGTGTAGCAGGTCGAGCCGAACTCCGGGGTGTTCGTCTTGCCGACGATGACCGCTCCGGCATCGCGGAGCAGTCCGACGGTCCAGGTGTCCGCGGGTGGCACGAAGTCCTTCAGGGCTGCTGAACCGAACGTGGTGCGCAGGCCCTCGGTGGCGAAGAGATCCTTGACGCCGATGGGAAGGCCGCACAGGGGTGGCGCGTCGCCGCGGGTGAGGAGTTCGTCGGCGTGGTCGGCTTGGCGGAGCGCTGCGTCGGGGTCGACGGTGACGAAAGCGCCCAGGGTTTGATCATGCCGCTTGATGCGGCTCAGGTAGTGCTCGGTGAGCCTGCGCGCGGTGAACTTCCTGCGGCGAAGTGCGCGCAGCTGCTGGGCAGCGGTGAAGTGGTGCAGCCCGGTCATGACCGCACCGCGGACGAGGTGAGCAGCAGGTGGGCCGACGCAGCGATCACGTCGAGGTCCTCCGGAGCGAACGGCTCGCCGGTGAACAGGCGCCGGTGCACCAGGGGGCCTTCCAGCAGGTTGCCGAGCAACGACGGTTCCGGCACCTGGCTGATCTCGCCACGGCGGACCGCCCTGGCCACCGCGTTTACCAGCGGCTGTGACCTGTTGACGCTCATCGCCCGCAGCTTCTCCTCGGCGTGCGGGTCCGAGCGCACATCGGCGAGAAACCCGGCGATGCCGTTCGCCCACGGCTGCGCCCATGCTGCTGCCAGGTCGTCGAGAAAGGCGCGCAAGTCCGATAGCAGCGAGCCGGTGT
Source organism: Thermocrispum municipale DSM 44069 (assembly GCF_000427825.1). GTDB lineage: Bacteria > Actinomycetota > Actinomycetes > Mycobacteriales > Pseudonocardiaceae > Thermocrispum > Thermocrispum municipale. The sequence goes on from NZ_KE386593.1 coordinate 774,908, forward strand.
CGACGTCTCGTGCGGGCGGAATGTGTGTCGCCAGGACGTCTGCGACCAGCGCTGCCTTGCTCGACCAGCGCCGGTAGACGTCGGTGCGGTGGGCCTTTGCTTCTCCGGCGACGTCGCTGAGTGTCAGGCCGGTGTATCCGCGGCTCTGCAGGAGCGACCATGTGGCGTCGATCAGTCGGCGTTCCAGCTCCGCGTCCCGGGGGCGTCCGGCCATTGCTATCGCCTTTCCGCTACATCGTGTAGCGGAATGCTAGGCCGTGGCGGCCCCGCGGGCAAGCGCGAATGGTGGGGCTCCCCCCTTGCGCAACCCCGGGATGAGATTCGGTAATCTAATGCTCGGCCGGGCATCGACCCGAGCCACGGCAGGTTACCCAAGCGGCCAAAGGGATCTGACTGTAAATCAGACGGCTCAGCCTTCGGGGGTTCGAATCCCTCACCTGCCACTCGAGGCGAAACGCCCCGCTGACCAGCGAGAACACGGTCAGCGGGGCGTTTCGCTGTGTCCGGCTCCGTCCGGCTGTCTCTGCCCGATGCCTACCCAGACCCTCGCCACTCGACGGGTGACTGCCGGCCCAGGGAAGGAACCCGCTCATCAAGGCAACCGCAGGAGCTGGACGCAGATCTGCTCGACTGCTTCGGGCACGTGTGGGTTGCGCCGGAGGTGCGGAGTACGCGCCACATCGTTGGCGACCGACAGCGCCGCGTGCACTGTGATGCGCGCGGTCACCGGGTCCAGATCCGGTTGGACCGAACGCAGCAAATGCACCCACTCGTCGATGTAGGTGCTCTGAGCTTGCCTTGCCTGGCGCCGCCGATCCTCCGGCAAGTGCTCGATCTCGGTCGTCTGCAGGTCGATCAGGTGGGGGTGATCGACGATGAACTGGACGTAGGTGCGAGCAAGCTTACGCAAGATCGCATTTTCCGACGGCTCGATGTAGGCACCGGACAGGTGGAGGTACAGGGCTGCCGTCCCGCGGTCGAAAGCCGTCTCCAGGAGTTCGAGTTTGCTGCCGAAGTGGTTGTAGATGCTGGCTCCTGCGATGCCGACAGCGGCACCGATGTCGTCCAGGCTGACGCTGGTGAAACCCCGGACGGCGAACATGCGAATGGCCTCGGCGAGCAGTGCTTCCCGCCGGGAGCTGCGCCCTACGGAGGAGTGCGGGGCAGCGGCGGTGCTCGGGAAGTCGGGGGGACACGTCCGCGTACATGATCCGCTCGAGCAGGTCGGCGAGCAGAGGTGAGGCGCCCCGCTGGTCCCGTTTGCTCGGGCTCAGCGGGGCGCCGTCTTATCTCCGGTTCCCCCAGGGCGCCGCGGCAATGCCGCGGCGCCCACCCCCAGCGATCTGGTCAGCGCAGGTGTGACCAGAAGCTGCACTGGTGCGCTTCGGCGAAATCGATCTGCCGGATTTCGCCGTCCCCCGGGGCGAGCTGCTGGGTGCCTGCGGACTGCCCGGGACGCATGCGCGGCCACGGCACGCCACCCTTACCGTTCGGGTCGCCGGATGCAGCGAACGATGTCCAGTAGTCGATCATCTGCTCCGACAACTTCTCCTGGTCCGCGGTGAACGGTGGCGCGACCCCTCCAAGGTCGAAGAACGACCACAACTCCGAGGCATGCTGCGCGCCGGTGGGAATCTCCGGCTCGGGCCCGACCGGCGGCGGTGCCGGATCAGCGAACTCGTAGTGGTGAACCGGAACGTGCTGGGCCAGCTCCTGCGAGACCCGGTACTGAGTGCAGGACCACGAGTCGTCGGTGACGATGGCCGCCCATGCGTGGGCCGGGGTCGGGTAGTTCTGCAACGGGTACCGCTTGCTGACCTTGCCCGCCTCGTCGCCGAAGGTCTCCTTCAGCACGGTGCGGTAGGTCTCTTCGCTCATCGGCTTGCCCTGGTCGTAGACGGCGGTCCACGCCATGGCTTCTTCCTTGGTGCTGCCGGACAACACCGGAACCCGGTGGAACTGTCCTGACTTGACGGCCTTCTCCGGATGCAGCGGCAAGGTCGGGGTGTTGTACGCCGGCTGGATGAAGTACTGCTGCACCGGCATCAACTTGTCCACCGGGAGATCCCGCAAGCACCTCAAGACATCCTGTGTGTCGCCTTCGCAGCCCAGCTGCGCGGCAGTCTGCGCGCCCCGCTCTCGCATGACGGAAACCGGCTGGTAGATCGACGAAGCCTGCTCGTTGAGGTAGTGGTAGTGGTTCCGCCATGTGTACCCGCACGAGCCGCTCTGCATGACCGCCTTGTCGAACAGTCCCCGTGCCGACGGCGAGGTCAACTGGGCGCAGACGCTCATCGCGCCCGCGGACTGGCCGGCCACGGTGACGTTGCGTGGGTCGCCACCGAACGCGGCGATGTTGCGACGCACCCACTTCAGCGCCGCCTGCTGGTCCTGCAGGCCGAACGTTCCTGATCCGGCAAGGCCGGGATGCGCGAAGAAGCCGAAGATGCCGAGCCGATAGTTGACGGTGACCACGACCGCGTCGCCACGAGTGGCCATCCGCTGGGCGTCGTAACTGCTGCCGGTGCCCATGTAGAAGCCGCCGCCGTGCATCCACACGACGACCGGACGCGGCTTGCCCGAATCCTTCTTCGGCGCCGTGACGTTGAGGTACAGACAGTCCTCGCTCGTACTGCCTTCGGGCAGTTCGCCCGGAACCTGTGCGCAGGGCGGCGCAGGCTTGGTCGCGTCACGCACGCCGTCCCACGGCTGTGGCTCTGCCGGCTTCCGCCAACGCCGGTCCCCCGTCGGCGCGGCGGCATAGGGAATGCCCTGGAAGACCGTCGCGTTCTCGTGCGCGGTGCCGCGAACCTTGCCGTACTCGGTGGTGACGATCGGTTCACTCGTCTCGCCCGGCTGCGCGACCGCCAGCGGAGAAAGGCAGGCGAGCAGCCCCGCCGTCCCCGCCAAGGCGAGCAGCGCCCGCCGTCGTCGACTGGTCATTGTTCGTCCCCCTCGGTTGGCTCTCTCGTGGGCGCTCTCGAGTCCACCGCAGAGGAGGCCCCGCCGGATACCTGCATTGGAGGACAACCTGATCAACGAAAGTTGCACGGCACGGGCCTGACGTGCATCTTTGGTGGTCGATTACGGCGGCAACGGCCCACGACGCCGCCGACGCACATACGGTGATCGGCATGGCCATGGCGACGACATGCGAGCCGGCCGAGCCCGGGCGGTTCGGCCGCTGGCGTACGCGTGGCCAAGTGATCCTTGACAATGCGGTGCTGGCGGTGGTTACGGCACTGTCGGTGCTGGTCCCATTGCTGCTTCCGGCAGGGGAACCACGCGCCAATCCCGGAGCGGGGACGCTCGGTTTCCTGGTGGTCGCGGTCGTGTTTCTCGCGGTGAGATCTCCGCGCGCACGGGTACAGCTCGTGCTCGCGGGGTGCACCGTGGTGATCGTGACCGGCGCGGTGCTCGCCGTTCCCGGAGTCCTGGCGACGTCGAACGAGCTCACCAATCTGTGGATGCCACTGGCTCCGCTGGGGCCGACCTACGGTGCCTACTTGTATCAGCAGGACCGTTGTCGCGCGTGGTTGATGATCGGTGTGTTGACCGCTGTGGCGACCCGGCCGTGGGAGGCCTCGGTGCCGATAGCTGCCACCGGGCTGCTGTACCTGACGGTGCCGATGCTCTTCGGGTTCTACCTCTCCGCCCGGCGAGCCTTGGTGGCGTCGTTGACCGAGCGGGCGCAGCGTGCGGAGCGGGAACGGGAGCTGCGGGCCGAGCAGGCTCGTGCGGAGGAACGGGTACGGCTGGCGGCCGAGTTGCACGACATCGTCACCCATCGGCTCAGCCTGATGGTGTTGCATGCGGGGGCGCTCAAGGTGTCAGCGGCGGACGAGCCGACCCGGGCCGCTGCCGAAGAAGTGCGGGCGACGGGAGCCAAGGCGCTTGACGAGCTCCGAGACCTGCTTGGGGTGCTACGACACCCCGCTGCCCGACCGGATGGGTGACGTCGCGATGGGGGAAATGGGAGCCCGGTCGGGGGATCCTTTCGACATCGCTGCCGCCGTGATGGCGTTTGTGGTGACGGTCATGGCTATGAGCGCTTTCGCGGCGTACAACGTGGTCGGAGTAGGTGCAGCGATCGCCGCGGTGCTGGTACAAGCCCCTGCGGCATTGCTGGTCGGGCTCCGCAAGCGTCGGCCGCACCTGCTGGCGGCCGTGCTGCTCGTCGTCACCGTTGCGCTGCTCGGATTGGCGCTTGCGGGGGATACGGCGGATCGCCTGATGCGAAGCGTGCTGGTGCTCGTTCCGGTGATCACCCCTGTCGCTGCCTACGCCGCAGTGGCCTATTCGAGCCATCCGCGGCGGGTCGCGCCGGTGTTACTGGCGTTGTTCGTGGTGGCCGCGCGCCCATGGGATCCGGATCCAGCGGTGATCACGGTAGCCGGAGTGCTGATCGGCCTACCGGTGATGCTCGGCCTGTACGTGGCGGCCCGTCGCAGGCTGATCGCCGAGCTGACTGCGCGGGCGGAGCAGGCGGAGCGGGAGCAGGAGATGATGGCCGCGCGGGCGAGGGCGGACGAGCGGGCCAGGCTGGCAGAAGAGATGCACGAGGTCGTGACCGACCGGGTGCGTCAGATGCTCGCCAGCGCCGAGAGGCTGACCGGGGAGCCCGCGAGGCAACTGGCCGAAGCGGGCCGGCAGGTACTTGCCGAGCTGGAGGACTTGGTCGCCGCTCTGCGCGCAGACATCCCTGGCGATCAGGCAGCGGTCGCGGCGCCGTCGCTCGAGCAGTTGACGGAGGAATCCGCTTCCGTCGGGCTGCCGGTGGAGCTGGTGCGCGACGGTGACGTCGATGACCTGTCACCTGCGGTACTGCGTACGGTCCAACGCGTGGTGCAAGAGTCCTTGACGAACGTGCGCAAGCACGCGGCCGGCGCCAGTACACAGGTGCGAGTCAGCCGGTACGACGGTCGCGTGCGCGTCGTCGTACGCAACGCCCCGTCCGGCTCACGAGCAGTGGACGCTGAGCTCGCCGCCACTGGTTCGGGGCTTGGTCTGCAAGGGTTGCGACATCGCGTCGAGCTGGTCGGCGGCACGTTGCGTGCCGGCCGGGAGCCGGACGGAGGGTTCGCCGTCGATGCGGTCCTGCCCGACTACGTGCCTGCTCGTGCCGCCGAAGAAGGGCGCGAGCAATGATCCGGGTGCTCACCGTGGACGACGAGCCGATGGTGTGCGCGCACCTCGGCACGATCCTCGGGTCCGCGGACGACATCGACGTGGTGGCGTCCGCGCACGACGGGCAGGCCGCCGTGGAGGCGGTCCGTCAACACCGGCCGGATGTCGTCCTGATGGACCTGCGTATGCCGGTCATGGACGGGTTGGTCGCCACCGCGCGCATCCGTGACATGCCCGAACCGCCGGTGATCGTCGTGCTCACCACGTTCGACGCCGACGATTACGTGTTGCGCGCACTCCGGGCGGGGGCAGCAGGCTTTCTGGTCAAATCCACTCCGCCGGAGGACCTCATCGATCTGGTGCGGGTCGCGGCCAACGGGCAAACCGTGTTGTCTCCGCAAGCGGCCCGGCGCCTGCTGACCGCGTCGTCTGACGACGAACGTCACCGCCGGCGCGCACGTCAGCTGGTGAGCGGGCTGACCGAGCGGGAGGTCGAGGTATTGCGATGCCTCGGTGAGGGTTTGTCCAACGCCCAGATCGCTCGCAGCCTGCACTTGTCCGAAACGACCGTGAAGAGTTACGTCTCGCGCATGCTCGTGAAGCTGGAGTGTGCCAACCGGACCCAAGCCGGTCTGCTCGCCTACGACGCCGGGCTGGTGAAGCGCACGGAGTGACCGGTCAGGTGGCGGACTCGCCGGTGGCGATGTCTTCACCCGCGCGCCAGAACTGCGTGCAGCTCCACAAGGCCGTGACCAGGAGCACGGAGCCGCCGACGAACAGAACGTTCGTGAAAATCGTCGCCTCCGCGATGTCCTCGGCGTCGCCGAACTCCTCGGGCGGCAAGAGTTCCAGGTGCAGCCAGACGAACGCGGTCCAGGCCAGCGCCAGCGTCGCAGTTCCGCACAACCACAAATCCCACCGCCACCGGTAGAAATACCAGCGCCAGAACGCTTGCGGCTTCGGATTAGGGCGGCCACCGTGCTTGCGCAGCCAGCGCGCGTAGAACGTCTTCCGGACCAGTGAACCCAACACGACGCCGTCCACCGCGGCCAGGATCGTGCCCCACAACAGCCAGGTGAAGAAAATCTCCGAGTCCCAGTCCATCGTCACGGGCAACCCGAACAAGGCAACGGTGAGCGCTGCGAGTGCGACGGCCCACGCCACGTGCAGCGGTGTCGACAGCATCCGAATCCGTGACTCGAACGTGCCGCCCGGCTGATCCGGCGCCAGCTCGCGTGTGCTCACGCCGATGGAACCACGTCGGGTGTACTCCAGGCTCCACATCGCGCACAGCAGCACCATGCCGCCGATGGCCAGCCAGTACGGGTTGTTGATCACCTCGACGAAGCCGTTCGACAGGTCGGCGTAGGTTCCGTCGGAGTGCCAGGAGATCAGCATCAGGGCGCCGGGCACGAGCGTGGAGAAAAAGAACAGCACGCACAGCACGAACGTCAGCCACCACCACTTGGTGGGGCGGGACGACCCGCCGCCGAGCCTCCCGCGCTTTGCCATGATCCGGAAGCCGATTTCGTTGCCAGGACTGGGACGTCCCATCGCGTTCCTTTCGCCCGGCACACGATGTGCGAGAAAGATCAACGAGTGCAGCGTATGCGATCGCCGCCGTTCGCGCGTCGACACGGCCGAGGCGCCGCGTGAGCTGGCGTGGGTGCCGTAGTCACGAAATGTTCAGGAACAGACTGAGCACGGCGACCGTAGTGGCGATGATGGTCAGCGCGAACAGAGTGCGCTGAAGTCGCAAATTCGACACGGCTTCGCGAAGTTGTGACGATGCGCTGATGCTCGCCGTCGTCGATGACGTGTCTGGACAAAATCCGAATCTGCTGACGAATGGACTCCGCGACCGACGCCGGGGAATCGGTTCCCTCATTCCCTCCCGTGGCGCGACCACGGTTCACCGCAACGCTGGTCGATTCGAGCTGGGAGAACGATCTCGGGGGATCGATCGCGAGCCGCTCCAAATGACGACAGACACTGGTGACGTCCACTCCGTCGCGCATGATGTAGCGGTCGAGGGCTTTCGCGGTCGCGATCGGCCGCCGACTCCGCACGGCGCGTTCGCGAAAGCTGCCGACCTCCGCCGCGTAGCTTTCCAGCAGTCTAACGACCGTCAGCCAGGAGAACAGTGGGCCAAATCGGTCGACAACTTTGTCCGATATCGCCGACGACAAATTCTCGGACTTGGCTCCGGGAGGCGCGACGTCGTCAATGCTCGCGGCGAACAGAAGAACTTCTTTCTGGTCGGAAAATCTGCTCTGCTCGATGGAGAAGAACCAGGGCGAGTTGCCCTCCTCGTCCCTTCTGCGGCTGCGCCACGCTCCTCGACTCCGATAGATGTCCAGCACCCCGAGCGGCGGGTAGTCCTCGGCGAACGGCTTCCGCCCCTTCGTCACGTAACCCCGGCCGACTGGTCTCGGCACGGCGTCGCCGCTGGAGAACTTGCCCGGCAATCTGGCGGTGAACCACTCCTCGCAGGCGTGCTCGATCTGCTTCACGCGCTCCATGCAGCGCAGCCGCTTGTGTTCAAGCAGCGCCGGTTGCGCATCGCCGTCGTGCTTCCTCCGCTTCGCCCACGCCATGAGCTTCCGAACGCGGCCCGAGGGTCGCTCGGCGACTGGCTGGGGTTCTTCCTCGGTCGCCAAGGATTTCGACTGAAGAAGCTCGGTCAAATCCCCCGCCGACCCGTTGATGACGAAAGTGGCCGTCAATATCGTCAGGTCAGGGCAGGGAGTGTGCACATCGATTTCCACGTAGTCGACGGGCGACGGGAGCGTGTCAGTGGCTTGAAAGTCCAGCGTGTTCGGCACGTCATTCCGTGAACCCGTTCGGTGAACTTTCGCGAACGGTTTGCGCTCCCGGCCGAGCAAGCGCTGTCGATCGCGCGCGATTTGAGTGATCAGGTCCGCCTTGTCGTCGGTGTGTAGGAAAGGAAAGTCTTGAATCGCCCGGTAGAGTTGCTCGGCCGTCGCAGGGGTATATGCCTCGGACAGTATCAATGCTCCGAAATGGACCCGTTCGTCCGGTTTGAGCTGGAACTGCTCGTGTTGGCCGGTGTGTGAGGCGGCGCGGAGATTGCGAAAGAAGGAAGCTGCCTGCTCGTACCGCCACTTGTTGCTCACGGCCTCCCCTTCCCGGTCGAACGAACGTGACTATGAAGTTGCCACAACTCGACCGATTTCGGCTGGGAATGTCGACTTCGCGCCAGTTCGAGCCGACAGGTGGCACGGTTGTCCCTCATACAGCCGACCGGCGGGTGCTTCGCCGGGGTGACGGTCCGGCGGCGCGGGTCCAGGTGGGCTGACGGCCCGCTCCCTCACGGAGTTGTGAATCCCGGCGGGCCAGGGGTTTCCGCGACCTGAGCTGCGAACGTCCGAGCGTGGCGGCCTTCTCCTGCGTCGCCGTCGACGCCCAGTTCATGGCGGACTCCGCGCTCGTGGTGGAACTGTTCGCCTGAGTGTCGGTTCCGCCCGCTAGATTCCATGATCGACTTGTCGGTGGATGCGCGCCGGAAAGCCGCGGCCGGACAAGTCGGAGTGGGCGGCGGATGCGCGCCGGAAAGTCGGCCTGCGCGGACGCGCGTCGGCCATCAACGGGACAACACGGAGTGAGGCTGTGCGGATACCGAAGACCTCGAGGTTCGAGCTCGTCGCGGGGAGCCGCCGATGATGGGTCGCACCCACGCGCTGACCGGATGGTGCGCGGGTCTCGTGGTCGCTCCCATGGTCGGCGCGGAGGGCGCCCACCAAGCGGTCGCCTTCGCCACGGTCACGTCCGGGTTCGCGCTGCTGCCGGACCTCGACCACCCCGGTGCCAGTGCGTCCCGCCTGCTCGGGCCGATCACCAAAGCCGTCTCGTGGCTGCTGCGCAAAGCGTCCGCCGGTCTCTACGCGCTGACCAAAGGGCCGCGCGACGAGGACTGCAAGGGCACGCACCGCCACCTGTCGCACACCGTCGTGTTCGCGGTCCTGCTCGGTCTGCTCACCGCGGTGGGCACCGAGAAGGGCGGCCCGTGGGCTGTCGCCGGGGTTGCGATCTTCGCCCTGCTCCTGGCCGAGGATGCGCTGGGTGACTGGCTCCTACCGGTGGCGGCCGCGGCGGTGACCTGGTGGGCGACCTCGACCCCGGACGGTCTCGGCGAACTCGCGCCGCTCGCCGGCTGGCTGGGCTACGCGGTGGCGGTCGGGTGCATCGTGCACTGCCTCGGCGACGCGCTCACCAAGTCCGGCTGCCCGTTCCTGTGGCCGATCCCGATCCGGGGCGAGACCTGGTACGAGATCCGCCCGCCGAAGGCGCTGCGCTTCCGCACCAACGGTCCGGCCGAGAACTGGGTGATGGTGCCGGTGTTCTCGATCCTGGCTGTGGCCCTGCTCCCCGGCGCCACGGATTACGCGCTCGATGTGGCCGCACAGGTGGTGGGTCGCTAGTTCGACAGTCGCGGATAGGCCTTTTCGAGCGCTTCGGTCGCCGCCTGGCAGGACTCTTCGTCGTCGGACTTCCACGACTCGGCGATGGCCAGCAAGTAGTGCTGATCGTCCAGCGGGACCGCCACCGAGCAGCCGGTGCTCGGACGGGTCTGCAGTGCTTCCTTGCCCGCCACCGTGACCTTCTCCGCGTCCTCGTCGCCGCCCATCGCGCTGGACTGATGGATGGACAGCAGCAGGTACGCCTTGCCTTCGCCGGCGCCGTACCGGCACGCGGGCAGCGAGTTCTGCTGTTCCCCACTCGCGGTGAGTTCGTCCGTCGTGATCGGTTTCATCGCCTGCGACGCCTCGTCCACGGTCAGCAGCTTGCAGACCTCTTCGGGCTTCATCGACAGATAGTCCTTGTCGCCGCCTTCACCGGTCGCCCCGTCCGACCCCTGACCGCACGCGGCCAGGGCTGCCAGGAGTCCGCTCATGGTGAGCAATCGCAGTGTGCGCATGAGACCGCACTGTAGACATTCCCGCGCTGCCAACCCAGCCCCGCTGCCCTCGTGTCCGGGTGAACCACGGCATAGGTGACTCACGTGCCGTGCTCGAACCGCGGCACAGGTGACCCACGGCCCGCACGATCCCGCAAGTCCGCGGGTCGGCGACCGAGCCCGCCTAGGTGTCGTGACTCGTGAGGTTGTGGACGGCGTGTTGGGTTGATTGTGGGGAGGGCCTCCGGGCGGAGTGGGTGTTGCGACGCATCCACTACCAGTCCTGGAGGTCCTCGATGGGTCACGCTAACGCACGTACGACGGTGTATGCCCGGCAGTTGATGGTGCAGCGTTATCAGGCGGGGTGGCCGCCGGCGCGGATTGCTGAGCAGCTCGGGGTGGCGCGATCCACGGTCTACAAGTGGCTGGCGCGGCACCGGGAGGAGGGCGAGGCCGGGTTGGTCGATCGTTCCTCCCGCCCGCATCGCAGCCCCACCCGCCTGCCCGTGGAGACCGAAGCCGCGATCCTGGCGTTGCGGCAGCAGTGCCATCGGGGTGCGGTGTTCCTCGCTGGGCAGCTCGGGCTAGTGGCCTCCACCGTCGGTCGTGTCCTGCGTCGTCGGGACGTACCACCGTTGTCGGCGATCGACCCGATCACCGGGATGTCGGTGCGGCGGCGGCATTCGGGCATCCGCTACGAACGCCGCGCCCCGGGCGAGCTACTGCACATCGACGTCAAGAAACTCGGGCGAGTGCCTGACGGCGGCGGCTGGCGGGTGCACGGCCGCAGCGAGCAGGTCCGCGGCCGCGGTATCGGCTACGACTACCTGCACGTCGCCATCGACGACCACACCCGCCTGGCCTACGTCGAAGCCCTGCCCGACGAACGCGACACCACCGCCGCCGCGTTCCTGCACCGCGCCGTGGCCTGGTTCCGCCACCACGGCATCACCGTGCTGCGAATCCTGACCGACAACGCCCTGGTCTACCGCCGCGGCACCTGCTGGGCCGCGGTCTGCACCGCCCTCGGGCTGCGCCGCCGCTACATCAAACCCGGCCGCCCCTGGACCAACGGCAAAGCCGAACGCTTCCACCGCACCCTGCTCACCGAATTCGCCTACGCCCAGCCCTGGACCTCCAACACCCACCGCCTGACAGCCTTGCCCACCTGGGTCCAGCACTACAACACTGAACGCCCACACTCCGCCCTACAAGGCCACCCACCCATCAGCCGACTGCCCTGACCCTCCACAACGTCTCAGGTCACGACACCTAGGCGACCGTCTCGAACGCGCTCATCATGGCCATGTCCTCGTGCTCGAGGTTGTGGCAATGCAGCATGTACCGGCCGGTGTAGCCGGTGAACCGCACCGCGACGTCCACGTACTCGGCCGGCCGCACGTCGACGGTGTCCTTCCAGCCCCGGTCGAACTCGCCGGGCGGGTGACCGCCGCGGCTGACGATCTGGAACGGCGCCAGGTGGATGTGCACCGGATGGTGCAGGTCGCTGTAGAACCGCCACACCTCGAGCTCACCCAGCCGGGGGCGGGCGTCCATCCGGTCCGGGTCGAACGGCCGGTTGTTGATCGTCCACCCCTCGTGCCCTTTGAACCGGCCACGGGTGAAGTGCCACGTGCGGCGGCGCACCGCCTTGGTCGGGTCCAGCTTCTCGATCGGCACCAAGCGGTTGGGGATCCGGCTGTCGTCGGCCACCTTGCGGCCCACCACGAACGCCATCACCTGCGCGGTCGACCCGTTGCCGAAGTCGTTGCGCAACACGATCCGGGTTCCTGGGCGCACGCCGGAGAAGTCGACGACGACATCGCTGCGCTCGGCGGGCGACAGGTCGATGTAGTCGTGCTTCACCGGACGGTCGAGCAGTCCGAGGTCGGAGCCGATCTGCACGAACGACGCCCCGCCGTCCAGCCGCAACCGATAGCGGCGCGCGTTCGAGGCGTTCAACAGGCGGAAGCGGTACCGCGCGGCGTCGACCTCCAGCACCGGCCACGGCGCACCGTTGACCAGGACGACGTCGCCCACGACGCCTTCCATGTAGTCGGGGAGCACGCCGGGGGTGTGGCGCAGGCTCTGGTCGATGGCCGGATAGCGGAAGCGACCGTCCCCGTCGAACGCGCGGTCGCAGATCATCAGCGGGATGTCCCGCTCGTCGCGCGGCAGCGGCAACTCGTCCTCCACCTCGTCGTGCACCAGGTGGAAGCCCGCCAGTCCGTACCACACCTGCGGGCCGGTGAAGTCCATCCGGTGATCGTGGTACCAGAGCGTCGCCGCGGGCTGCTTGAGCGGATAGACGTAGTCACGCGACCCCTTGCTGACGTCGCCGAGGGGATGGCCGCCGTGGCCGGTGTAATCGGCGGTGCGCGCGCCTTCGGGCAGGATCAGATCGGTCGGGAAGCCGTCGTGCTCGGCAGGCGTGTGACCACCGTGCAGGTGCACGACCGTCGGCACGTCGAGCTTGTTGTGGTGCGTCACCACCGTGCGACGACCCGAGCGGGAGCGGATCGTCGGGCCGGGGAAGGTGCCGTCGTAGCCGAACACCGGCGTCGGCCTGCCCGGCAGGATCTCCACGTCGGCCACCCGCTGGGTGATCTCGTAGTAGTCGGTCGTCGCGTCGCTGCGCACCGGCTTCTTCACCTCGGGCACCGGCAGCGGAACGGTGAACGGCTTCGGCAGCGGCGCCTCGCTGGTCAGCAGCTCGGCGGTCTGCTCGATGCCCTCGCTGCGGCCACACGACGGCAACGTCACCGCGGCGATGCCCAGCGCGGACAGTGCCAGGAAATTCCGGCGCGACAGCGAGCTCATCGGAACACCCCCAAGCGCCGGGTCTTGCCGAGATCGGCGGGCAGCGACTCCAGGCGGGCAGCCCTGGGGCGGCCGACCTTGGCCGAGGGGTGGAACACCAGCCCGCACATGGCCAGGGCCAGCAGCACGATGCCGACGCCGAGCGGGATGTGCACGGCCAGGTTGCGCGAGTAGCCCATGCCGGTCTGCAAGCCCGCGGCAAGGAACGTGGCCACGCTGAGCGGAACCGGCCACGGCTTGCCGCGCCCGATCAACCAGAAGCACAGTGCGACGACGATCTGCACCATTACCAAGCTGTCCACCACGCTGGCGTTGATCGCGTGCCACTCGAGCTGGTCGAAGTCACCCGAGAGGTAGCCGCCTGCCAGCACCGGTTGCAGCAGCACGCAGACCGTCAGCAGTGCCGCCGTCAAGCGCAGCAACCACAGCGTCGCTCGTGGTCCGGAACGTTCGGATGTCGTCACGCGGCTGACGCTATACGTAGTCACGCTACATATGCATCCGGGATAACCCTGAGAACGACCCTGGTTGTCAGTCCTGCACGCCTCCGGGTGATGTGGAACAGCAGTAGCCTGTCTCACTATGGATGCCAACGACGTGCGCGGCCACCTGGACGGTCTGCTGCTCGCAGTACTGGAGAGCGGTCCGCTGCATGGCTACGGGATCATCGAGGCATTGCAGCGGCGCAGTGGTGGCGCTTTGCAGTTGCCGACGGGGACGGTGTACCCGGCGCTGCGTCGCTTGGAGCGGGCTCGGTGGATCGAAGGCACCTGGAGCGTGGTGGACGGGCGCAAGCGGCGCACGTACTCGCTGAGCCCGGCGGGCCGCAAGGAACTGGCCCGCAGGCGCTCGGAATGGGTGCGCTTCACCGGGGTGATCGGCACGGTGTTGGGAGGCGGAGCATGAGTTCGGCGGTGCTGGAGCGCCTGGAAGCGTCCCTGCGCGGGCCGCGCCGCGCACGCCAGGACATGTTGGCCGAGATCCGCGACGGTCTCCAGGACGCCACGGACGCTTACCGTGCCGCCGGATTGCCTGCCCGGACCGCCCGCGAGCGTGCCGAAGCCGAGTTCGGTGACGCGGAGCAAATCGCCGCTGAGCTGCAGGCGGAACTGACGGCACGGTACGGACTGCGCAGCGCGCTCATGATGGCGATCGTCCTCGGTGCGCTGACGACGCTGTGGGACGTCATCTGGCAGTTCGCGCCGACGCCCAACCCGGTGGAACCCAAGCCGGTCGTCGTCCTGCTGTCGTCGGTCATCGACACGGTGTCGTTGGCCGCCGCCGCGTGTGGTGCGCTGGCACTGGTTCTGCTGGCCACCGGTAACCGGGTCCCGACCAGCTGGGCGGTGCGACTGCTCGGGTGGTCCGCCCTGATCGCGTTCGGGGTGATCACCGTGGCTTCGGGGGGCATGCACCTCACCGGCGTCCCGGCGCATCCGGCTTACGTGCTGCCGGTCATCGCAGCCGGCTGCGTCTCGCTCGTGCTCGGTTCGTGGGTCGTGGTGCGGGCCGTGCGCTGCCTGCAGTTGACCAAACCGCAGCATTAGGTCCGACGGCCCTTTCGGTGCGCCGTGGCCGTTCCTACCATGGGCCTACGTCGACCCGAGGTGGTAGTTCGCCCATGAACGGTGCACGGCTCATCGCACGGCTCCGCGCTGAGCTGGGGGATTCGTCCGTACTGGTCGATCCGGACGTCACGGCGTCCTACTCGCACGACATGATGCCGCTGGCCGACCGGGCCAAGCCGCTCGCGGTGGTTCTGCCCGCCGATGTCGAGGGCGTGCAGGCGACGGTCCGGGCGTGTGCCGAAGCCGGTGTTCCGATCGTTCCGCGCGGTGCGGGCAGTGGGCTGAGCGGGGCGGCCAACGCCATCGAAGGCTGCGTCGTGCTGGTGCTCACCAAGCTGGATCGCATCCTGGAAGTCGACCCGGGCAACCGGCTCGCCGTGGTGCAGCCGGGCGTGGTGAACTTGGAGTTCCGGGAAGCGGTCGCCAAGCACGGGTTGTTCTACCCGCCCGATCCGTCCAGCTACGACTGGTGCACCATCGGCGGCAACCTGGCCACCAACGCAGGCGGCCTGTGCTGTGTGAAGTACGGCGTCACCACCGACGCGGTCCTCGGCCTGAAAGTGGTCCTGGCGGACGGCTCGCTGCTGGCGACCGGCAGGCGCACGGTCAAGGGTGTCGCGGGCTACGACCTGACCAAGCTGTTCATCGGCAGCGAAGGAACGCTCGGTGTCATCGTCGAAGCGACCGTCGCGCTCAAGCCGCTGCCGCAGGCCCCCGCCACGCTGGTCGCCGCGTTCGACGACACCGGCAAGGCAGGCGACGCGGTGGCACGGGTGGTCCGCGAGGGCCTGGTTCCGTCGCTGATGGAGATCATGGACGCCACCTCGATCAAGGCGTCCGAGAAGTACTTGAACACCGACATCGGAGCGGGGTCCGACTGTCAGGCGCTGCTGCTGTGCCAGTCCGACCTCGGTGGCGAGCCGGCCAAGCAAGAGCTGGCGGCGATCGAGCAACTGTGCAAGGACGCCGGGGCAGCGTTCGTCTACGCGACCGACGATCTGTCGGAAGGCGCCCTGCTGCTGCAGGCCCGCCGGGTCGTGCTCAAGGCGCTGGAGGTCTACGGGACCTGGCTGACCGACGACGTCTGTGTGCCGCGTACCCGGATCGCAGAATTGATCACGGGCTGTGAGCGGATCAGCGAGCGGGTGGGCCTGCGCATCGCCGTGGTCGGCCACGCAGGCGACGGCAACATGCATCCGACGATCGTCTACGACGCCGGCTCCGAGGACGAGTTCCGCCGGGCGCGGGAGGCCTTCAACGACATCCTCGACCTGGGGCTTTCGCTGGGTGGCACGGTGACCGGCGAGCACGGCATCGGCAAGATCAAGCAGGACTGGCTGGCGCGCGAGATCGGCCCGGTCGGCATGCGCGTGCACCGGCAGATCAAGGCGGCGCTGGACCCGGAGAACCTGTTCAACCCGGGTTCGATGTTCCCGATGGAGTGAGTCAGCCGACCGGGGTGGCGTGCACGACCTGGTTGCGGCCGGCGTGCTTGGCCCGGTACAGCGCGGCGTCGGCCGCGTCGAGCAGCTCTTGCACGCCCGAGCCCGCATCGGGGTAGATCGCGACGCCGATCGACGTCGACAGGCCGGTGACCACGCCGGCGTCGGTGTCCACCGGAACTCTGATACGGGTAACCGCCTGCCGGATTCGTTCGGCCACCAGGTCCGCCTCGGGCACACCCACGTCGGGCAGCAGGACGACGAACTCCTCGCCGCCGAAGCGGCCCACCGCATCGCGATCGCGCACTTCGGCCTTGATGGCCTCGGCCACCGCGCGCAGGACCGCGTCGCCGACCAGATGGCCGTAGGTGTCGTTGATCCGTTTGAAGTGGTCCAGGTCGATCATGAGCAGCGCGAACGAGCTCTCCCGCTCGCGGCTGCGGTTGAACTCTCGCTCGGCGGTGTGATGCCAGCCTGCGGTGTTGTAGACGCCGGTCTTGTCGTCGGTGGTGGCGGCCACCTCCAGCTGCTTGACCAGCACACTGCGGTGCAGCAGCAGCAGTGCGGGCAGCACCAGCAAGGCCAGGCCCGGCATGGTGACCAGCGCGAGCGCGTTCAGTGCGCCGAGACCAAGGGTGGCCAGCTCGAGCAGGTTGTCCGTCCAGTTGCCGAACAGGCCGGTCGGCGTCCAGACGATGTGCTCCCGGGCGCCGATGACGACGACCGCGCCGACCACGAAGTAGACCGCGATGCCGGTGGCGATCGCCGCGAATCCCTGCCAGTCGTGCGTCAAGGCCGCGCGCATGTCGTGGATGCCGGTGAACGCCATGGCCTGATGGGTGGCGAAGCAGGTCAGAATGACCGCGGTGGCGTTGCTCGTGGTGCGCCATGCGGGTACGCGCTGCAGTCGGTACCAGCTCCGCACGGCCAGATGCCAGTACAGCACGGCGACGAGGACGGCCGTCAGCGTTGGAGGAAGCAACAACACTCCGGCAAACGTCCACACCGACGTCATGTTGATGTGTGCTACACCGCTCACCCGTCGTCGGATGCGCTCTACCCGGCGTCCCAGTTCGGCTTGACCGACGCCCAATGCGACCAGCGCCAGTAGCAGCCAGAGATCACTCTGGGTAAGAGCTTCTGTCCCCAAAAGGGTGATAAACGCCACTGTGGCGGCCGTTTCAGTGATGAAGCAGTAAAGGCGCACGCGGAGCGGTTGACCCCAGATCTCCCACCGCGAAAGTAGGAGTCGGCTCCACCGAATGCGCAGGTCCGGGCTGGACATGGCGTCCGGTCGGTCCATACTCATGAGTGCTCCCCCGCACGGTGAAGACGGTCTGTGACCACTCAATCACACCTCACCCGTTCGGGAAAGATGCACAGGCAAGCCCGGCTCCGCGAAAGGAGGCCTGCCATGCACAACCGGGACAACTGAGGCGTGTTCTTGCTCCAGTCGAAGCAGCGGAGAGAACTGAAGGGGAGTGCCGCGATGAGCAACCGGGACAACTGACGTTTCGACGGTTTCGCGTAGATTGATCGGCTTTCCGTCAGGGAGGAGTGCGTGATGTCCAACCGGGACAACTGAGAGGGAAAGCGAATGGCGGTTCTCGTGGCGAGGAGGTGTGCGCAGATGGCGAACCGGGACAACTGAGACGGACGGGATGTGGCTGTGGCGAGTGAGAGGAGATTCCAGATGGCGAACCGGGACAACTGAGACGGACGGGATGCGGCCGTGGCGAGTGAGAGGAGGTCCGTGGTGTCGAACCGGGACAACTGACGTGATGGACAGCCGCAGGTCCGACGAGCGAGGAGGTGGTCGACGTGTCGAACCGGGACAACTGACGTGATGGACAGCCGCAGGTCCGACGAGCGAGGAGGTGGTCGACGTGTCGAACCGGGACAACTGACGTGGTGGACAGCCGCAG
>NZ_KE386593.1:792940-1045038 GCF_000427825.1 Thermocrispum municipale DSM 44069
TGGACAGCCGCAGGTCCGACGAGCGAGGAGGTGGTCGACGTGTCGAACCGGGACAACTGAGACGGACCGCGCATGACGGCCGAGCGAGGTGAGGAGGTGCCTTCGATGGCCAACCGGGACAACTGAGCAGACGGTGGGGAACGGCAGATCTGATCGAGGTGGAGGAGCACGTGGTGTCGAATCGCGACAACTGACGCAACGACGACGGGACAGTTCTGCCAGATGGAGAGGGGGCCGACATGGCCAACCGGGACAACTGAGCGGGCGTCGGCCGCGCACGCGGGCCGGCCGTGCCGCCCCAGCCCGCCGAACCGGCAAGCCCGGAATTCACGCCGCGCTCCGAACTCCGGGGGTATGCCGCACGCGAGCCCAGGAGATCGCAATGGGTATCGCGACAAGGACACCGAGCACGGCCGCGACGCCGATCGCGTTGGCGGCCCCGATCACGTCGGCGAGCCCGCCCGCGCCCAGTGCGCCGAGGCCCTGCACGGTGATCACGCCGGACGAGGCAAGACCGGTGCCCTGGGCACGCCGTTCGTCCGGCAGCCGCTCGGTGAACTGCACGACGGTCTGGAAGTGATATCCGGTGGCCAGTGCCCCGGACAGCGCCAGCAACAGCAGGGACACGATCAGCCCAGGCCGTAGCGCGAGCAGGATCAGCGGGATGCCTGCGGCGATGCCGAGGACGCCGAGCGCGCGGACGTTGGTCTCCTCGGAGACCCACCGGCCGAACACCGCCGCACCGATGACCGAGCCGAGCGGGTCGGCGGCCATCAGCAGGCCGACCGCGGCCGCCCCGGCACCGATCTCGTCGGAGTACGGCGCCGCCAGGCCTTCGGCGACGACGTAGAAGCCGGCGAGCCAGTTCAACGCGAGCAGCGTGCGCAGCGCGGGCACCTTGGCCACCAGCCGGGCGCCCGCGGCGATGGACGCCAGGTAGGACTGCTCACTGTCGTCACCGTCGCGCGGGGCGGCGGCAGGGCGGCGCTTGAGCAGCAGGAGCAGCGCGGCCGAGGCGATGAACGTGTTCGCGTTGACACCCAGCGCCACGTACGGCCCCCACTGCGCGACCATGAACCCGCCGCCGGCGAACCCGATGAGCTGGGCGGCCTGCGAACTGATGTTGCGCAGCGCCATGCCCACCCGGAACTTGCCTCCGGTGAGCACGTCGGGCAGCAGTGCCTGCTGGGCGGCCTTGAACGGGCCGTTGAGCAGCGTCACCGCCGCCACCAGCACGCACAGCACCCACAGCGGCATCCCGGGCACGATCATCAGCCCGACCAGCACGGCCCGGCCGAGGTCGCTGGCGATCATCACGGATCGTCGCGGGTAACGGTCGCCGAGACCGCCGAGCAGGACCCCGCCGGCCAGGGCAGGCAGGAAAGTGAGCGCATAGGTCAGCGCGGTCAGCGCGGCCGAGTCCGTCCGGTCGAACACCAGGATGGACAATGCGACGCGGGCGATCTGATCACCCGCGACGGAGAGCACCTCGGCCAGCCACATGGCCCGGAACTCGGCCACTCGCAGGACGGCGGTGAACGTCGGCGTACTCACGGCGAACCTTCTCCCCCCTTTGCGGCCCCCTCGTTTACACCGCGCGGCGGAGGCTAGCAGCGAGTGGCCACGGCGTCAGCCACTACGAGGTGGAATCAGTCGAATTCCCGGTGTAATCACGGGGAGGTTCCCCCAAACCGGGCATTTCGGAACCCGCGCCGTCGCGGTCGTCGGGCCGTTCGGCCCGGCGATGACGGTACCCCTGCGGTCGCAGCCGGTACGCCGGATCCGCGGGCACGGGTGACGCACGTCCCTTTCGCCCGGCACGAAAGGGAGTCGGCGCGCCGGCCCGGGTGTCGTGAGGGAGTCGGTTCACCACGCGCAGGCCCGGGTTGCCTCGGCGCGAGAAGAAGTGGGTTCACCGCGTGCAGGCCTGGGTTGCCTCGGCACGTAAGGGAGTCGGCTCACGGTGCTTGGGCCCGGGCTACCTCGGCGCGAAAAGGAGCCGGTTCAGCTCGCGCACCCGAGCTGAACCGGCTCCTTCGGCCCGTCAACGACGAGCGATCAGTCTTCGTCCTCGACCCAGTCGAAGGTCTTGGTGACGGCCTTCTTCCAGTTCTTGTACTCCCGCTCGCGCCGGGCCTCGTCCATGTTCGGCTCCCAGCGCTTGTCCTCGGCCCAGTTCGACCGGATGTCGTCCTCGGACTCCCAGAATCCGACGGCGAGACCCGCGGCGTAGGACGCACCGAGCGCGGTGGTCTCGTTGACCTTCGGGCGGATCACCGGCACTCCGAGGATGTCGGCCTGGAACTGCATCAGCAGGTCGTTGACCACCATGCCGCCGTCGACCTTGAGCGACTTCAGCGGAACGCCGGAGTCGGCGTTCATCGCGTCGATCACCTCGCGGGACTGGAACGCCGTGGCTTCTAGCACCGCGCGAGCCAGGTGGCCCTTGTTGACGAACCGGGTCAGGCCGACGATCGCGCCGCGGGCGTCGGAGCGCCAGTACGGCGCGAACAACCCGGAGAACGCGGGAACGAAGTACGCGCCACCGTTGTCCTCCACGGTGCGCGCGTGCTCCTCGATCTCGGCCGCCGAGGTGATCATCTTCAGGTTGTCGCGCAGCCACTGCACCAGCGACCCGGTCACCGCGATCGCGCCCTCCAGCGCGAACACCGGTGCGTTGTCGCCGATCTTGTAGCAGACCGTGGTGAGCAGGCCGTTCTGCGACAGCACCTTCTCCGTGCCGGTGTTGAGCAGGACGAAGTTACCCGTGCCGTAGGTGTTCTTGGCCTCGCCGGGCGACAGGCAGGCCTGGCCGAACGTGGCCGCCTGCTGGTCGCCCAGAATGCCCGCGATTCGCACGCCGCCGAGCGCGCCGCGTTCCCGGACCGTGCCGTAGACCTCGGACGACGAGCGGATCTGCGGCAGCATGGACATCGGGATGCCCATCTCGTCGGCGATCTCGGCATCCCAGTCGAGCGTGTCCAGATCCATCAACAGCGTGCGTGAGGCGTTGGTGGGATCGGTGATGTGCAACCCGCCGTTCGGGCCGCCCGTCATGTTCCACAACAGCCAGGTGTCCATGTTGCCGAACAACAGGTCACCGGCCTCGGCCCGCTCGCGCGCGCCCTCGACGTTGTCGAGGATCCACCTGACCTTCGGGCCGGAGAAGTACGTGGCCAGCGGCAGGCCGGTCTTCTCCCGGTACCGCTCCTGACCGCCGCCGAGCTCGCCGAGCCGGGCGATGATGCGGTCGGTGCGGGTGTCCTGCCAGACGATGGCGTTGTACACCGGCTTGCCGGTCTTGCGGTCCCACACCACGGTCGTCTCGCGCTGGTTGGTGATGCCGACCGCGGCGATGTCGGCCGCCGTCAGGTCCGCCTTGGCCAACGCGCCTGCGGCGACCGCTCGAGTGTTCTCCCAGATCTCTTCCGGGTTGTGCTCGACCCATCCGGCCTGCGGGAAGATCTGCTCGTGCTCCCGCTGCTCGACGGAAACCACCCCGCCGGAGTGGTCGAAGATCATGCAGCGGGTGGACGTGGTGCCCTGGTCGATCGCTGCGACGTAGGAAGTCATGGTGCTCCTTCTTCTGCGCGCTCAGGTCAAATGTGCCGGAGGCGATCCGGCGGTCGATTACAGCAGTGCCTGGGACAGCAGGCCGGCCAGCACACCGCCCACGATCGGGCCGAGCGCCGGCACCCACGCGTAGCCCCAGTCGCTGGAGCCCTTCTTGCCGGGAGCGTCCGCGCCAGGGCCGGGGTCCTCCGGCAGGTCGCCGCCGCCCGCGGTCACCCGGGCGCCTGCCATGCGGGAGCCCTTGTAGTGCAGCGGCAGCACCGCGTGCGCCACCCGTGGGCCCAGGTCACGAGCCGGGTTGATGGCGTATCCGGTCGGGCCACCGAGCGAGGCACCGATACCGACGACCAGCAGCGCCGCGGCGAGCGGACCGAGTTCGTGCGGCGTGTTGCCGAAGCTGAGGATGACGAAGACCAGCACGAACGTGGCGATCACCTCGGTGGTGAAGTTCCAGCCGTAGTTACGGATCTCCGGACCGGTGGAGAAGACACCGAGCTTCTTGGACTCGTCGGGTTCGGCATCGAAGTGCTGCTTGTAGGCCGCCCAGGCCAGGCACGCTCCGATGAATGCCCCGACGAACTGCGCGATGAGGTAGATCAACGTGGAGCCGATCGTGACGGCCACGCCGGGTGCGTACTCGTCGGCGCCGCTGGACAGGATGCCGAGCGTGACCGCCGGGTTGATGTGGCCGCCGGTGCGGTAGGCGACGAAAACCCCCGCGAACACGGCCAGGCCCCAGCCGAAGTTGATCAAGAGCCAGCCGCCGTCATACCCCTTGCTCTTGGTCAGCAACACGTTGGCGACCACTCCCGCGCCCAGCAAGATCAGCATCGCTGTGCCGACCAGCTCGCTGACGAATACCGTTCCTAGGTTCACAGCCCCTCCAAGCGTCCGATCATTGCGGGCACGTGAGGACGCGGAGCATCCCCTGCAACGCGACTTCGGTCGACGGCGTCGAACGGTTACGCGTTGCTCCTCGGGGAGTCACCCGCCAGCCCTCGCGAAGTTGATTATGGCGCAGCTCACAAGCTAACGGGTGAATTTGATTTTGCGACCCTGCCACGCGGAGATTTTTCGGCACCCGTCGCCGAGGGATCGGCCACATGGCCGGCGAGCGGCCCGGCGCTGTCACCTCACCGACTGGGCGCCAGGGCGAGTGCTCAGTGAGTCTCGGCCCTGCGGACAGCAACAGGCTGCGCAGGCTCGGCCTGCGCAGCCTGTCGTAGTGTCCTGCCTCAGCGGGTCAGCGGTGTGAAGTCCCGTGCGGCGATGAACTCCGGCCGCGGGGCGCTCGCCCCGAACGGCTCCACCAGCGTGTTCTCCACGCTGTTGAACACCAGGAAGATGTTCGACCGCGGGAACGGCGTGATGTTGTTGCCGGAGCCGTGCATGATGTTGGAGTCGAAGAACAGCGCCGAGCCCGCCGGCCCGGTGAATTGGTCGATGCCGTACTCGGCGGCCAGCTTGGTGATGTCGTCCTCGCTGGGCACGCCGATCTCCTGCTCGCGCAGCGACTCCTTGTAGTGGTTCTCCGGGGTCTCGCCCAGGCACTGCACAAACGTGTTCTGCGAGCCCGGCATGACCATCAGCCCGCCGTTGAACGGGTAGTTGTCGGTCAGCGCGATCGAACAGCTGACCGCCCGGGGTCGCGGCATGCCGTCCTCGGCGTGCCAGGTCTCGAAGTCGGAGTGCCAGTAGAACCCGGTGCCCCGGAAGCCAGGCATGTAGTTGACCCGGCTCTGGTGGATGTACACGTCGGAGCCCAGGATCTGCCGCGCCCGATCCAGGATGCGTTCGTCGCGCGCCAGCTCGGCGATGGCCTCGCTGATCTTGTGCACCTCGAAGATGGACCGGACCTCGCCAGAGCGTTTCTCGGTCACCACCCGCTCGTCCGACTTGAGCTGCTCGTCGGTGGTCAACCGGGTCAGCTCCTGCCAGTAGGTCTGCACCTCGGCGGGCGAGAGCAGGCCCTCGATGATGGTGTAACCGTTCTTGTCGTGTGCCGAGAGCCCCGCTGCGTCGAACGGACCGTCCTTCTCGGTGCCCCAGACGGTGGGGTCGGTCCGGTCGAGCAGCTGCGCCTGACCGCTGCTGAGTCGGGTCGGATAGGCGTCCTGAGTCCGGCTCTTTGCGAGAGTCACGTTGTTTCTCCTCCTACGAGCGCTTCATCTGCTGGTTTCGCTGTCTTCAGCCGTTTCCTTTCCTCTCGTCGGCGCCGAGGTCGCTGGGTGCGACGCAGGGCGCGTACCGCGTCCGTCGGGTGCGCGGCACCCGCGGACGGGGGTCTGTGCCTCGACTTCGTGCCCCGCGCGGCGCCGCGAGAAAAATCGGCGCCGGGCTACGAGGCGCCGCGTCACCGCCGGTGGCCCTCGCCTATTCCGGCAGCGACGTCGGTCGCTTGCGGCGTTCAGTACCCGCCGGGCATGCGTGACAAACCACCATGAGCTGAGCGACGTGCTCGTCGGCGATATCCACCGGGAAGCAGGGCGGAGTAGTCAGCCATTTTCAGGCCGACGGTGAAATCCGCCGAGCGTCGGTGTATATCGCGATCACGGGTGTTCGCCCCCGTGCTGGCGATATTGCGCAGCGGGTTTATCTCAATAGCTGTTATTGAATTGGTGAGATTTTAAGTTTTGTCGTGTTGGTTGAAATGTCGATCGAGTGGGCGGTCGCGCTGTGCGCGCGGCACGTGCGCTGGTCGTCGCGCTGCGTGGCCGAAACCGAGGTGTCGGTGCTCGCGGTCGAAAACAGGCCGAGCCGATGTCCGCCCTCGGCGGCCGAGCCGCGTCACCCTCCGCGGCTGAGCGCGCTGCCGAGCGGAGTCGTTCCCAATACTGCGCGTGCTCCCCAGAGTTTCATGCCGTCGGCACGCAGTGAGTGCTTTCCGGACATGGTTCGGAACGTAACAGATAAAGCGATCCCGTTCAGCCACCCGCTAAGCACAATAAGCGGCTTACCTGCAATAACACTGACCGTAGTGTGACAATATCGACAACCGGGTTCCGTGTTGTACGGAAATGTGCTAACGCGCCGCGCGCGATCTTTGTGGGAAACACGCTAGTGGCAACGTGGCGTCACGCAAAGACGAAGCGCGTCGCGTCGCGCGGGAAGTCCGACCAGGCCAGCACCTTGCGCGGGACCAGCACGTGCGCACCGCGCCACAGGTCGACGTTCGCAGGTCCGTACTCCGGGTACTTCTCCGCGAACGTGGTGGCGAGCCGCTCGGCGAGCTCGTCCGCGGTGCCCGCTTCGGTCACCGTGCCTTCGACGATGACCACGTCCCACGGGTGCGGCAGATGCATGGTCACTTCGGGGTTTGCGGCCACCAGGCGCCGATGCAGCGTCTCCGGGCTGCCGCCGTGGTACCAGCGGTCGTCGATCCACAAGCCGTCCAGCGGCACCACGTGCGGGCTGCGGCCACCCCTGTTCGACGCGAACCAGTACTGCTTGGCCTGCTCGAGCTTCGCTCGAACATCCGGCCAGCTCTGTGTTGTGATTTGTCGGCCGTACTCGGCGGGCATGGGCAGCGGCTGCGCGACAGGGGTGCTCATGCCTGCAGTACAGCACCGCCCACCGACAAACAACGGCGGCCCGCCGAGCTGGTTCGACGGGCCGCCGTGTCTGCGCTGATCAGTCTTCCTCGTTGCGAACCTCGACACCGATGTCCGGGTTGTCGGTGAACACGCCGTCCACGCCCGCGTCGAAATAGGCCTGGAGCTCCTCGTGGATCCGGCCGTAGTGCGCCGGGTTGTCCGACGAGCGGAAGTCGGCTGGCAGGAAGGAGTTCTCCGCACGGAACGTGTAGGGGTGCACGGTCAGCCCGGCGCGATGCGCATCGCGTACCAGCGCGGTCGGCTCACCGAGCGTCTCGTCCTTGTTCCACGGAATGACCTGCTGCTTGTCCGGGCCGATGCCGTCGGCGTAGCCGGCGATCTCGCGCAGGCCGGACGGTGTGATCAGGTCGGCGTAGGTGCGCGGGTCGCCGGAGTCGACGAAGTCGTACGGCGCACCCTCGGCGGCCACCAGCTGCACCAGCGGCACGCGCAGCTGCTTGTCCAGCTCCTTGAGGTTGGACACCTCGAACGACTGCACGAAGACCTTGGCGTTCGGGTGGTTCAGTCCCGCCTTCTTCAGTGCGGCCACCAGCGGCGGCTCGAGCGGAAGACCGATCTTGCGGAAGTACGTCGGGTGCTTGGTCTCCGGGTAGACGCCGATGGGTCGACCCAGCTCCTTGGACAGCCGCTTGGCCTCCTGCAGGACCTCGGTGAACGTCGGGATGGTGTACCGCTCGTCGTAGATGGTGTTGCGCTGGCGGACGTCCGGGATGCGCTCCTTGGCCCGCAGCGTCTTCAGTTCGGCGAGCGTGAAGTCCTCGGTGAACCAGCCACTGATCTCCTGGCCGTCGATGGTCTTGGTGGTCTTGCGGTCGGCGAACTCCGGGTGGTCGGCCACGTCGGTGGTGCCGCTGATCTCGTTCTCGTGCCTGGCCACCAGGACGCCGTCCTTGGTCGACACCAGGTCCGGCTCGATGTAGTCGGCACCCATCTGCGCGGCCAACCGGTAGGAGGCCAGCGTGTGTTCCGGGCGATAGCCGGACGATCCACGGTGACCGATGACCACATCCCTGCTCGCGTGCGGACCGCCCGGATGTCCGGTGGCGAAATCGGACTCCGCCTGGGCGGCCGGCACGACGAAGCCGCACGTGACGACCAGCCCGGCAGCCCCGGCAAGTACCGCCATGCGTCGAACCCACTTCCTGTACATGTCGCCCTCCAGCTGGGTCGAACCCTCGATGCGGACCTTGACCGGCCTCGTCAACGGCCGCCTGTCAGTGGCAATACCTTTCGGTGGCCACGTCGTTAATTTCTCGCACGAGGTGAATTTGGCCAAGGCGCGATACAGTATTCGGGCTTCAGGGTCCGGGCGAGGGAAGCAGGAGAACACTTGAGCGACCGCGGCGACAGTACGTCGGAGCGGCCGGCCGCACATCCGTCCGCCTCGGACGAACCGCCGATAGGCGGGGACTCCGGGGCTGCCAGTGGGGACGGCACCGGCGAAGGCGTATTCCGGTGGTTCTCATGGCTGGTCATGGCGCTCGCCGTCGGAGGTGCCGTCGCGACAGCGCTGCGGGAGCCGCTGACGTTCACCTCGGCGACCATCCCGATGGCGATCGCGTTGCTCGTGGCGTTCGTCGCCGCGGAGACCCTGGCGATCAACATCGACGTCCGCAGCGGCATCTCGTGGACGGTGTCGTTCACCGAGATTCCGCTGGTCATCGGGCTGCTGGTGGCCGAGTTCGAAGTGGTCCTCGCCGCTCACGTGCTGGCCGGTGTCGGCACGTTGGTGGCCCGCGGGGTCAACCGTCGCAAGCTCTACAACACCGGCGTCCTGATCATCGAGATCACCTGCGCGTACGCGGTGGCCGCGGTCGTGACCGATGCCATGGGGGCGAGCGCCACGACATGGCAGGCCGCCTTCGCCGGCGCGGTGGCGGCGCCGGTGGCGAGCACGGTGCTGGCCATGGCCTCGGTCTGGGTGCTGCGCAACCGGATGAAGCCGGCCACCGGGCTGCGGTTCATGGCCCGCGTGCTGGTCGTCGGCGTGATCAACGCATCGGCCGGGCTGGCCGGGTACCTGGTTGCCACCGAGGTGCCCGCAGGGTGGCTGCTGGTCGCCGCGATGGGAATCGGCCTGGCCGGGCTGTACTGGGCCTACGGTGACCTGCTCAGGGAACAGCGGGACATCGACGCGCTGGCCGACGTGAGCCTGATGGTCGCGCGATCCGGCCAGCTGACCGACTCCGGTCTGCCCGGCGAGTTCGGTCCGGCGGACTGGCAAGCGCTGGCCGCGCGGATCAAGGATCAGCTGGCCGCCCGGCGCGTCGTGCTGCGGCTGCGGCTGGACGGCGCGAGCACGTTGATCACGGTGGTCGCCGGTGATCCGCTCGAAGGCGATGACGTCACGGCGGACGACCCGCTGATCCGGCTTCAGCACAGCCGCCCGCGGCACGTCCGGATGGTCGACAGCCGGCCGGACGTCCGACGCGCTCTGCACGCCCGCGGTGCCGACGAAGTGCTGATCTGCCCGCTGCGCAGCGCGACCCAGCTGCTCGGCGTGGTGGAGGCGCACGACCGTCGCTCGCGGTGGCGCGGCTTCGCGGCGGCCGACCTGCAGTTGCTGGGGGCGATGTCGGCACACCTGGCGACCGCGCTGGACAACCGCAGGCTGACCGCGACGCTCAAACACGACGCGTACCACGACCCGCTCACCGGCCTGCTCAACCGCCCGGGCATCTCGCACGCCGCGCGCGGCCCGCTGGCGTCCGGCCGCACCACCGTGCTGCTGCGGGTCGACCTGGACAACTTCTCCACGGTCTGCGACGCACTCGGCTACGCCTGGGCCGATCGGATGGTCAGCATCGCGGGCAGGCGGCTGGTCGAGGTGCTCGGCGCCGACGTCCCGGTGGCCAGGTTGGAGGGGGCGTCGTTCGCGGCCCTGCTGACCTGCCCCGAGCCGCTGGCGCATCAGATCGCCGAGCAGGTGCGCAGCGAGCTGTCCATGCCGTACCCGATCGATCGGTTGACCGTCGAGGCGCACGCGATCGTCGGCTACGCCAGTAGTGACGTCGACGACGCGGTCGGCCGGATGGATGTCGACGGCCTGCTGCAGCGCGCGGACGTCGCCCTGCGGGCGATCAGCAGCAGCGGCAGCACGGACGAGGTGCGCGGCTACGTCCCCAGCATGGGGCAGATCTTCATGCGGCGGTTCCAGCTGGTCAGCCAGTTCCGTCAGGCGCTGGAGAGCAACCAGGTCACCGTGCACTACCAGCCGAAGATCTCGCTGCCGAAACGCACCGTGCTCGGCGTGGAGGCGCTGGTGCGGTGGAAACACCCCGAGTTCGGCGACCTGCACCCCGACGAGTTCATCCCACCGATCGAAGCCGCCGGACTGATCGGCGCACTCACGTCGTTCGTGCTGGACGAGGCGCTGGCCAGGGCCCGCAAGTGGCTCGACGCCGGCCTGCGCATCTCGGTCGCAGTGAACATGAGCGTGCGCAGCCTCTCCGACGAGGAGTTCCCCGGCCTGGTGGCCGCCGCGCTGCAGCGGTTCGAGGTGCCGCCGGAGCTGCTGACGCTCGAGCTGACCGAGTCCGGGGTGATGGCCGACCGGCAACGGGCGCTGCCCATCCTGCGCGAGCTGCACGCGCTCGGTGTGGTGCTGGCGGTCGACGACTTCGGCACCGGCTACTCGTCACTGGCGTACTTGCGTCAGCTGCCGGTGGACGAGGTCAAGATCGACAAGAGCTTCGTACTGGGCATGGGCACCGACCTCAACGACCTGGCCGTGGTGCGCTCGATCGTCGAACTCGGTCACTCGCTCGGGCTGACCGTGGTCGCCGAAGGCGTCGAGGAGGACGTGGCGCGCGATCAGCTCGAGGCGATGGGGTGTGACGTCGCTCAGGGCTACCTGATCTCGCGACCGCTGTCCGAGGAGCGACTCGAGGCGTGGCTGCACGCCCGCACCGCCCGTGGCCTGGGCGTTCAGTCCGAAACGGTGCTCAAGTTGCTCAGTTGACCCCCCGCTGTACAACCCCCTGCGGGCGGGTTGTAAAGTTTCTGGTGCTCGAGCGAGAGCACGCCCCTTTAGCTCAGTCGGCAGAGCGTCTCCATGGTAAGGAGAAGGTCTACGGTTCGATTCCGTAAAGGGGCTCCAAGCCAACCACATGGCGGGGTAGCTCAGGTGGTTAGAGCACACGGCTCATAATCGTGGTGTCGCGGGTTCAAGTCCCGCCCCCGCTACGCGAGTAAGTAGTTCGAGAAGGCGCCACGGCGCGCCACGAGGAAGGACACGCAGTGGCTGCCACCGATGTGCGACCGAAGATCACGCTGGCGTGTGAGGAGTGCAAGCACCGCAACTACATCACGCGCAAGAACAAGCGGAACAACCCGGATCGGCTCGAGCTGAAGAAGTTCTGCATGAACTGCGGCAAGCACCAGCTGCACAAGGAGACCCGCTGACCCGTCCCGGCCGGCGGATAAGCTCCTGACGTGGCACTCAGTCAGTCATTCGTCGGGCGGTGCTATCCGCCCAAGGGAACGTACGAAGTCAGTCGGGAAAAGATCGCCGAGTTCGCCGACGCGATCGGTGACACCAGCCCGCTCAGCCGCGACAAGGCGGCCGCGCAAGCCGCGGGCTACCCGGACGTCATCGCCCCTCCGACGTTCTTGACGATCATCAACCTGGACGCCATCAACGCGATCATCAACGACCCCGAGCTGGGTCTTGACTACTCGCGGATGGTGCACGGCGACCAGCGTTTCCACTACACCCGCCCGGTGCACGCGGGCGACAAGCTGCGCATCACCACCTACGTCGACGAGATCTTCGACCGGATGGGCAACGACTTTCTGAACCTGCGCGCCGAGATCACCGACGAGTCCGACGAGCTGGTGTGCACCACTCGTGCCCAGCTGGTCGTCCGGGGAGCGGACGCATGACCGCTGATCTGTCCGCCGTGGAGGTCGGCACGCAGCTGCCGCCGCTGACCGCCCGGATCACCCGCAAGGACCTGATCCGTTACGCGGGTGCGTCGCTGGACTTCAACCCGATCCACTGGAGCGACCGGCAGGCCACCGAGTCCGGCCTGCCCGGCGTGATCGCCCACGGCATGCTCACCATGGCGCTGGCCGGCCGCCTGGTCACCGAGTGGGCCGGGGACTCCGGCCGGGTGATCGATCTGTTCGCGCGGTTCACCCGCCCGGTCGTGGTGCCGGACGACGACACCGGCGCCGAGGTCGAGCTCACCGGAAAAGTCACCGAGGTGGCGGACGGGAAAGCCACCGTGGCCGTCACCGCGAAGTTCGAAGGCCGCCCGGTGCTCGGCAAGGCGACCGCTGTCGTCCGCATCGACTGACGACGTCTCGAAGCAGCGAAAAGTCCGCTGGAGCCGGCCTGCTCCAGCGGACTTTTCGTCGGCTCAGTGCACCTCGCTGAGCAGTTTGCCCAGTCGCGAGACACCCTCCACCAGGTCGTCGTCGGCCAGTGCGTAGGACATCCGGAAGTAGCCGGGCGTGCCGAACGCCTCACCGGGCACGATGGCCACTTCGGCGTGCTGCAGCACCAGGTCGGCCAGCTCCACGGTGTTGGTCGGGGTCGACCCGCGCAGCGGCTTGCCGAGGAACGACTTCATCGACGGGTAGGCGTAGAACGCCCCCTGCGGCGTGGGGCAGTCGACCCCGGGGATCTCCGACAGCATCGACACGATCTTGCGGCGCCGGGCGTCGAAGACCTTGCGCATCTCCGCGACAGCGTCCAGCGGGCCCGAGATCGCCGCCAGAGCGGCCTGCTGGGCCACGTTGGACACATTGCCGCACAGGTGCGACTGGAACGACGTGGCGGCCTTGATGACGTCCTGCGGGCCGTGGATCCAGCCGACCCGCCACCCGGTCATCGAGTACGTCTTGGCGACGCCGTTGAGCACCAGGGTGGTGTCGGCCAGCTCCGGCACCGCCTTGGTGATCGCGGTGGCCTCGACGCCGTCGTAGACCAGATGTTCGTAGATCTCGTCGGTGATCACCCAGATGCCGTGCTCCAGCGCCCAGCGGCCGATCGCCTCGACCTGCTCGCGCGGGTAGACCGCCCCGGTCGGGTTCGACGGGGAGTTGAACAGCAGCACCTTGGTGCGCTCGGTGCGCGCGGCCTCGAGTTGCTCGACGGTGACCAGGTACCCGGTCGACTCGTCCGCGGTCACCTGCACCGGAACCGCGCCTGCCAGCTTGATCGACTCCGGGTACGTGGTCCAGTACGGCGCCAGCAGCAGCACTTCGTCACCCGGGTCGCACAGCGTGGCGAACGCGGAATAGACGGCCTGCTTGCCGCCGTTGGTCACCAGCACCTGGGACGGGCTGATCTCGACACCGGAGTCGCGCAGCGTCTTGGCGGCGATCGCTTCGCGCAGCTGGGGCAGGCCGGCGGCCGCGGTGTAGCCGTGGTTGGCGCGGTCGCGCACCGCCTTGGCTGCCGCCTCCACCACGTAGTCCGGGGTGGGGAAGTCGGGCTGACCAGCGCCGAAGCCGATCACCGGGACGCCTTGCGCCTTGAGCTCCTTGGCCTTCGCGTCCACCGCCAAGGTGGCGGAGGGCTCGATCGAGGCGATACGCTCGGATATCCGACGGGCTTGCGCTGTGTGTGAAACGGCCATGCGTGCATCGTTTCACGGGACCGAGCGGCGGCACGAGTCGGCGTTGCCGTACACTTCCCAACTTGGAACGTCGATTACCGTGCACCCCGGGATCGCCACGGGGTTGGGTTCGCGTGTCCGCACCGGGTCGAGCGGAAGTTCGGCCGGAGGGGTGTAGCTCAATTGGCAGAGCAGCGGTCTCCAAAACCGCAGGTTGCAGGTTCAAGTCCTGTCACCCCTGCAAAGTGAACAGACTGGCCACCAGCTAAGGAGTTCAGGCGTGAGCGACGACGGCGCGAAGGGCAACGGCGAGGACGAGCAGCGTCCCCGTCGGCCGGAGACCGCCGCAGGTCGGCGTGCCCGGCGGCGCGCTGCCGGCGACGAGGCCAAGCAGCCCGCCGCCGTCGGCGCGAGCAAGGCCGGTCGTGGCTCGTCCGCCTCGAAGCCCGCCAAGGGCAAGGGTTCCGGCACGGCGGCCACCAAACGGGACGACGAGGAGAAGCGGTCGATCTTCGCCCGGATCGCTCGCTTCTTGCGGGAAGTCGTCGCGGAGCTGCGCAAGGTCATCTGGCCGACCCGCAAGCAGATGGTCACCTACACCGCGGTCGTGCTCGCCTTCGTCGCCTTCATGGTGGCGCTGGTCTGGGTGCTGGACTGGGTGTTCGCCAAGGCCGTCTTCGGGCTGTTCGGCTGATCGGCGCGAGCGAAGAGAGATTGTGAGGACTGCAACGTGACCTCGGACAACGCAGCCAACGGTGCTGCTGTCGACGCCGCGGAGGAAGCCGTGGCCGACGAGCACCAGCCGGAGACTGCCGAGGAGACCGCCGAGACCGCCACGGCCGAGGCCACCGACGCGGACACGGCGGACGCTGACGCCTCCGTCGCGGCCGACGCTGACGAGGAGCCCGACCCGGAGCAGAAGTTGCGCGAAGAGCTCAGCAAGCTGCCCGGGCAGTGGTACGTGGTGCACTCCTACGCGGGCTACGAGAACAAGGTCAAGGCCAACCTCGAGATGCGGCGGCAGACGCTGGACGTCGAGGACTACATCTTCCAGATCGAGGTGCCGACCGAAGAGGTCACCGAGATCAAGAACGGCCAGCGCAAGCAGGTGCAGCGCAAGGTGCTGCCCGGCTACATCCTGGTCCGCATGGAGCTCAACGACGCCTCGTGGGCGGCGGTGCGCAACACCCCGGGCGTGACCGGGTTCATCGGTGCGACGAACAACCCGTCGCCGCTGAGCCTGGACGACGTGGTGAAGTTCCTGCTGCCCAAGGAGGAGAAGGCAGCACCGTCGAAGGCGAAGGCCGGTGCCGAGCAGGCCGACGACGCCGGTGCCGCCGAGGCCATCGAGGTCGACTTCGAGGTCGGCGAGTCGGTCACCGTCATGGACGGCCCGTTCGCGACGCTGCCCGCCACGATCTCCGAAGTCAACCCGGTTGCCCAGAAGCTGAAGGTGCTCGTGTCCATCTTCGGCCGGGAGACGCCGGTCGAGCTGGGCTTCCACCAAGTCTCCAAGATCTGACGGTCACACAGCGGACCGGCAGAACTTGTAGGAACCCGCGCTACGGCAGGTGCGCGGGAGGAACCACACACAAGGAAACGACATGCCACCCAAGAAGAAGAAGCTGGCGGCGATCATCAAGCTGCAGATCGCCGCAGGCCAGGCCAACCCGGCCCCGCCGGTCGGCCCCGCGCTGGGTCAGCACGGCGTGAACATCATGGAGTTCTGCAAGGCCTACAACGCCGCGACCGAATCGCAGCGCGGCAACGTGGTGCCGGTGGAGATCTCCGTCTACGAGGACCGCTCGTTCGACTTCAAGCTCAAGACCCCGCCGGCGGCGAAGCTGCTGCTGAAGGCCGCAGGTGTGGACAAGGGCTCCGGCGAGCCGCACAAGAACAAGGTCGGCACGGTGACCTGGGACCAGGTCAAGGAGATCGCCGAGACCAAGAAGGCCGATCTCAACGCCACCGACGTCGAGCAGGCGGCCAAGATCATCGCCGGCACCGCCCGGTCGATGGGCATCACGGTCGAGTAATCACCAACCCCCAGTGGGAGGGCCACGCGCTGGCCCGGACACCACAACTGATCCGCAAAGGACAGCATCATGGCAAAGCGCAGCAAGAGCTATCTGCAGGCGGCGGAGAAGATCGACCGCAGCAGGCTGTACGCACCGCTCGAGGCGATCAAGCTCGCCAAGGAAACCTCCACCACCAAGATGGACGCGACGGTCGAGGTCGCCATGCGCCTGGGCGTTGACCCGCGCAAGGCGGACCAGATGGTCCGGGGCACCGTGAACCTGCCGCACGGCACCGGTAAGACCGTCCGGGTCGCTGTCTTCGCGACCGGTGAGAAGGCGGCGGAGGCCGAGCAGGCCGGCGCCGAGGTGGTCGGCAGCGACGACCTGATCGAGCGCATCCAGGGCGGCTGGCTGGACTTCGACGCCGCGATCGCCACGCCGGACCAGATGGCCAAGGTGGGTCGCGTCGCCCGCATCCTGGGTCCGCGTGGCCTGATGCCGAACCCGAAGACCGGCACCGTGACGCCGAACGTGGCCAAGGCGGTGTCCGACATCAAGGGCGGCAAGGTCAGTTTCCGAGTGGACAAGCAGGCCAACCTGCACTTCATCATCGGCAAGGCGTCGTTCGACGTGGAGAAGCTGGTGGAGAACTACGCCGCCGCGCTGGACGAGATCCTGCGGGCCAAGCCGTCGGCGGCGAAGGGCCGGTACCTGAAGAAGGTCACCGTCACCACGACGATGGGCCCTGGCATCCCGGTCGACCCGTCCCGCACCCGCAACCTGCTGGAGCCGGAGTCGTCGGCGGCCTGATACGCCGAGAAGCCACCTGAAGGGCGGCCCGCAGCGTGCGGGTCGCCCTTCGGCTTTGTCTGGGAAGCTTCGTGTCCTCGGACAGCGTTAAGGCGCCGGCTCGCGGCCTGTCGGTGGCGACGGCTATCTCAGGGCTTCTTCGGGCACTTCCGCGGGCCGGGTTCGTAGCCGGTGATGCTCCATTGCTCGCCGTAGGCCTGCGGCAGCCGCGTGACCGTGAATGTGCCGAGTGCCGGACCACCCTGGATACCGCCGGTCTGGTAGGCCGCCTCGCACGAGTCGATGGTCACCGACTCGCCTGGCTTGGTGCTGGAGACCTCCTTGTAACGCTCGCCCGGCGTGCTGGACGGAATCGATTCGGCGTAAGAGTTCGCACCGTTGACGGAGCGGACCTCCTTGCTGATGTTGCGAACCGCGTCCTCGCATGTCGGATAGCCCATGCCCGCGGCAAAGGCCTTGTCGGATCCCTGCGCGAAACGCAGACAGGCGTACTCGACGTCACCTTGGGCGATGTCGTGATAAATCCGCCGTACGGCTTCATAGGGGTCGCCGGCCCAGTGGGGTCCCTCCTGCTCGATGGGCACCTCGCGATTGCGTTGGGCCTGCTCAGCGGGGGTGAGCGGCTCGTCCGGGCCGAGGAAGTAGTTGATGGCCAAGGCGGCCCCGATGACGATCGCGGCCAGCATCAGCAGCGCACCGACGATCTTGCCGCCGAGGCTGACCAGCCACCGCGGAGGTTTGCGCCTGCCGGGCGGAGCGTCTTGCGGCTGCTCGGCGTGCCGAGGTACGACCTCGCGCGAGGTGGCGGGCTGCATCTGCCCAGGCGTGGCGCGCTGCACTTGCCGGGACGGGGCGGGCTGCAGCTCCCCGGAGGTGGCGGACTGCGGCTGCTGCCCGGGAGGTGGTATCAGCCCGGCTTCCTTGGCGCGCTGAAACTCCTGGAAGCGCTGGAACTGCTGGAACTCCTGGAACAGGCGCAGTTGCTCCGGGTCCAGCTGCATGTCGGGGTCCTGCGCGGGATTCGGTCCCGCAGGTGCCGGAGCCGGCACGTTCGAGCCGGCCGGCGGGGTGGCCTGCTCGCCCGCCGGCGAGTCGGGCGAACCTGACCCGGCTTCGGTGCGAGGTGCCTCGGAGTGCGGAGCAGGCGCGGTGCCGGCCGGGTAGGCGCCCTGTGGCTGCTCAGCCTGCGTCGTGCCCTCTGCCGGGGCATGTCCGCGTTGCGGCTCGCCCGCGTTGTCCGGGTGCTGGTCCTCGTGTCGCTGATCCGCCACGGCGTCCATGATGCCTGCCGCCCGCAACCCCGTTTCGGCGGTCCGGCCGACTTGCCCCGGGTTGGGAAGCCGATCGATGCCGATCGAGCACAGGTCGGGCGAAGTGAGCCTGAGCCACCCGACGTTATCCCTACCCGCTGCAAGCGGCCCGAACCCCGTGACGTATTCTCGACAAGGTTCTACCGAAGACCGCTGGTCATCCACCCCACGGTGGATCGAAGGCCCCGCAGCCGCGGGCGGCCCGCGCAGGAGGACGAGGCTTGCCACGCTCCGCGTGCGCTTTTCACGCCCCGCGCCGCCCTGCGCCGGGGCGTTCGTCGTCTCCGGGCTCGGCCACGGTCGCCAGCCAAGAGAGGAGGCGCTGGATGGCGAAGCCCGACAAGGTGGCCGCCGTCGCGGAGCTGGCGGAAGACTTCCGCACCAGCTCGGCCGCGGTGATCACCAAGTTCGACGGCCTCTCGGTATCCCAGCTCACCGAGCTGCGTCGCGCTCTCGGCTCTGGTGCCAAGTATCGAGTCGCGAAGAACACCCTCATCAAGCGCGCCGCCGCCGATGCGGGTGTCACCGGGCTTGACGACCTGTTCGTCGGGTCGACCGCCATCGCCTTCGTCAAGGGCGAGCCGGTCGAGGCGGCGAAGGCGCTCAAGACGTTCGCGAAGGACAACGACGCCCTGGAGATCAAGGGCGGCTACATGGACGGCAACCCGCTTTCCGTCGACGAGATCAAGCGTCTCGCCGATCTGGAGAGCCGGGAGGTCCTGCTGTCCAAGGCCGCCGGTGCCTTCAAGGCGAAGCTGTCGCAGGCCGCCGCGCTGTTCGCGGCTCCTGCCTCGCAGGTCGCCCGGCTCGCCGCCGCGCTGGAGGACAAGCGCAAGAGCGAATCCGGCGACAGCACCGACACCCCAGCCGAGAGCTGACAAGAGCCCAAGCCCAGTAAGAAAGGAAGGCCAGCATGGCCAAGCTCAGCACCGACGAGCTGCTCGACGCGTTCAAGGAGTTGACGCTGATCGAGCTCAGCGAGTTCGTGAAGAAGTTCGAGGAGACCTTCGACGTCACCGCTGCGGCCCCGGTCGCTGCCGTGGCCGCCGCGCCGGGTGCCCCGGCCGCTGGTGGCGACGCCGCTGCCGCCGCCGAGCAGGACGAGTTCGACGTGGTTCTCGAGTCCGCTGGTGACAAGAAGATCCAGGTCATCAAGGTCGTCCGCGAGGTCGTTTCCGGCCTCGGCCTGAAGGAGGCCAAGGAGCTGGTCGAGTCCGCTCCGAAGCCGATCCTGGAGAAGGTCGACAAGGAGGCCGCCGAGGCGGCCAAGGAGAAGCTCGAGGGCGCCGGCGCGACCGTCAGCCTCAAGTAACTCCGCGTAACGCCAAGCGAACGCTGGACAAGGGCAGGCATCCGTTCGGGTGCCTGCCCTTGCTGCATTCAGGGCAGGCACCGTTGGCCAGCAAAGTGGTAACAGTGGCTATGAGCTAGGCCACGTTCACGGTAGGTTCCCCGGTGGGTCGCGCCGGTACTTCACCCGGAGGGGGCCGGTGTGTGAAAAGAACATGACTGGCGAGTAACCTGTGCCGCCCCGGTTCGTTGCACCGAGAAACTGCTGGACACGGGCGTGCCCTTCAGCAGCGCTGATTCAGGAGGACTGATGGGAGCCGAGGTCGTCGTCGAAGGGTTGACGAAGTCCTTCGGGAGCCAAACGATCTGGCGGGATGTGACGTTGACGTTGCCGCCGGGTGAGGTGTCGGCGTTGTTGGGCCCGTCGGGCACGGGTAAGTCGGTGTTTTTGAAGTCGATGATCGGGCTGCTCAAGCCGGAGCGTGGCAAGTGCATCATCAACGGCATCGACATCGTGTCGTGTTCGGAGTCGCAGCTGTATGAGGTGCGCAAGCTGTTCGGGGTGTTGTTCCAGGACGGTGCGTTGTTCGGGTCGATGAACTTGTTCGACAACGTGGCCTTCCCGTTGCGTGAGCACACCAAGAAGTCCGAGACCGAGATCCGCCGCAACGTGCTGGAGAAGCTGGAGATGACCGGTCTGGCCGGGGCGGAGCGCAAGTTGCCGGGGGAGATTTCCGGTGGTATGCGCAAACGTGCCGGGCTGGCGCGGGCGTTGGTGCTGGAGCCGGAGATCATCCTGGTGGATGAGCCGGACTCGGGGTTGGATCCGGTGCGCACCACCTACATCTCGCAGCTGTTCTTGGACGTCAACGCCCAGATCGACGCGACGTTTCTGATCGTGACGCACAACATCAACCTGGCGCGCACGGTGCCGGACAACATCGGCATGCTCTTCCGCAAGGAACTGGTCATGTTCGGCCCGCGCGAAGTGCTGCTCACCAGTGACGAGCCGGTGGTCAAGCAGTTCCTCAACGGGCGTATGGACGGCCCGATCGGCATGTCCGAGGAAAAGGACCAGGCCACCCTGGCCGCCGAGAAGGCCATGTTCGAAGCGGGCCACCACGCAGGCGGGGTCGAGGAGATCACCGGTGTGCCCAAACAGATGCAACCCACCCCGGGCCTGCCGCCCCGCGCCGGTGACAAACGCCGCACCGACCGCGTCATGACAATGCTGCACCAACTACCACCCAAAGCCCAACAAGCCATCATCGACTCCCTCACCGACGAACAACGCCAGCACTACGGTGTCCGCTCCCCGGCGGTAGTGGCGGCAGGTCGACCCACGCCGCGTCCGCGACCGCAGCAGCCTGCCGGGCCCGCCGGTGACCAGCCCGGCGTCCAGCGCGGGCAGTTGCCCGCCGACCAGGTGGCCCGCATTCCGGAGAACCGTTTCTCGCCCCGCCCGCCACGCGGTCAGGGAGGCGGTCAGTGACGTCACGTTCCGCGGTCTCGTTCCCAGGGCGGGGTGCCCTGGAGTCGACCGGAAAGCTGTTCGCGCTCGGCGCGGACGTCGTCCGGTTGACGTTCAAGCGGCCGTTCCAGACCCGCGAATTCATCCAGCAGGGCTGGTTCATCGCCGGGGTGTCGATCCTGCCCGCGATGCTGGTGTCCATCCCGTTCGGCGCGGTCGTCTCGCTGCAGCTGGGCCAGGTCGTCAACCAGCTGGGTGCCGCGTCGTTCACCGGTGCGGTCAGCGTGTTGGCCATCATCCAGCAGGCCTCGCCCATCGTCTGCGCGTTGATCGTCGCCGGCGCGGCAGGGGCCGCGATCTGTGCCGACATCGGCGCGCGCACCATCCGCGAGGAAATCGACGCGATGGAAGTGCTCGGCGTCTCCGCGGTGCATCGCCTCGTCGTGCCCCGCGTGCTGGCCTGCACCCTGGTGGCGCTGTTGCTGAACGGCGTGGTCAGCGTGGTGGGCGTGCTGGGTGGCTACTTCTTCAACATCATCCTGCAGGGCGGCACGCCGGGCGCCTACCTGGCGAGCTTCTCCGCGCTTGCGCAGTTGCCGGACCTGTGGATCTCCGAGATCAAGGCGGCGCTGTTCGGCTTCCTGGCCGGGGTGGTGGCCTGCTACCGCGGGTTGAACCCGCCGCCCGGCCCGAAAGGCGTCGGGGACGCGGTGAACCAGTCGGTGGTCATTACGTTCCTGCTGTTGTTCTTCGTCAACTTCATCCTCACCGCGGTGTACCTCACCGTCGTCCCACCGAAGACCGGGTGATGCGGCGATGTCGACACTGAACACCGTCGGGGGCACGGCCCGCCGAGCCGTGCGGGCCCCGCTGCACAAGCTGGACGACCTGGGTGACCAGCTGTCGTTCTACATCCGTGCGCTGGTGTGGATCCCGAAGACGCTGGTGCACTACACCCGCGAGGTCATGCGCATCCTCGCCGAGACGTTCTTCGGCAGCGGGGCGCTCGCGGTCATCGGCGGCACGGTCGGCGTCATGCTCGGCATGACGTTGTTCGTCGGGATCGTGGTCGGCCTGCAGGGCTACGCGGGCCTGGACCAGATCGGTGCCGCCGCGGTGTCCGGATTCGTCTCGGCGTTCGTCAACACCCGGGAAGTGGCACCGCTGGTGGCCGGCCTGGCGCTGTCGGCGACGGTCGGCGCGGGCTTCACCGCCCAGCTGGGCGCCATGCGGATCTCCGAGGAGATCGACGCGGTCGAGGTCATGGCCGTGCCCAGCCTGCCGTTCCTGGTGACCACCAGGATCATCGCGGGATTCTTGGCCATCATCCCGCTGTACATCATCGGCTTGCTGGCGTCCTACATCGGCTCCCGGCTGACCGTGACGATCTTCTACGCGCAGTCGGTAGGCACCTACGACCACTACTTCGAGCAGTTCTTGCCGAAGGAAGACGTGTTCATCAGCTTCGCCAAGGTGTTGATCTTCGCGGTGTTCATCATCCTGGCGCACTGCTACTACGGCTACACCGCCTCCGGCGGCCCGGCAGGTGTCGGTGTCGCGGTGGGTAAGGCCGTGAAGACCACCATCGTGGTGGTCGCGCTGATGAACTTCTTCATCGGCTTCGGCATCTGGGGTACCGACACGACGCTGAGGATCGCAGGATGAGCCGCGGATTCGGGACTGTGCTGAAGCGCCGGCTGCTGGGCATCGGCTTCATCGTGATCGTGCTCGCGCTGATCTCGCTGAGCGTCGCCAGCCAGCAGCACCTGTTCCGCGACGTGGTGACCATCAAGCTGCAGACCGACAAGGTCGGCAATCAGCTCGCGGTGAAGTCGGACGTCAAGGCGCGCGGAGTGTTCGTCGGGACGGTCGCCAAGATCACCCCGACACCGGAGGGTGCGACACTCGACCTGGCGCTGGACCCGGAGTACGCGGCCCAGCTGCCGAAGAACGCCACCGCGCGGATCATGCCGAAGACGCTGTTCGGCGAGCGCTACGTGCAGCTGTCGTTCCCGTCGCTGTCCGGGCCGAAGATGTCCGAGGGCGACGTCATCACACAGGACCGTTCGAGCGCCGCACTCGAGCTGGCCCAGTCGTTCGACAAGCTGCTGCCCGTGCTGCGGGCGGTGCAGCCGGAGAAGCTGAACAGCACGCTGACGGCGATCTCCAACGCGCTGGACGGCCGCGGCAAGCAGTTGGGCGACACGCTGGTCGAGCTCGGCGACTACCTGGGCGAGTTGAACCCGGAACTGCCCGAGTTGCAGCAGAATCTCAAGGAGCTGGCGCAGTTCTCCGACGGTCTCGAGGAGGTCGCGCCGGAGCTGATCGACACGCTGGACAACCTGCGCACCACGTCCGCCACCCTGGTGGACAAGCAGCGCAACCTCGCCGCGTTGTTCGACACGCTCACCACGGCCTCGCGCGATCTGGAGGACTTCATCGCGGCGAACCGGGACAACATCATCACGGTCAACAAGGTCAACAAGCGGACGCTGGCGACGTTGGCCAAGTACGCGCCAGAGGTACCGTGTGTGACCAGTCAGATGGCCGAGGCGCTGCCGAAACTCGACGCCGTGTTCGGCAAGGGCACGGACACGCCCGGTCTGCGCGCCAAGGTGGTCATCGGACCCGCGCAGGAGAAGTACAAGCCGGGCCAGGACGAGCCGGAGTTCGGCGGGATCGGCACCGACGAGCTGGGCACGTACAAGGGCCCGTGGTGTGTCGACGTCCACCACGGCGACGTCCCCGACCCGTTGCCGGTGCCGTACAAGTTCCTGCGGTTCAACGACGGCGCCGACCCGTCCGGTGAGCCCGACCCGCGCTCGCCCAAGTGGGACAAGGAGGGCCTGCCGTGCGACGCGGTGAACGTGTTCGGCAACAAGGTTCCGAAGGACTGGCTCAAGGAGTGCAAGGACGGAACCAAGCCGACCGGTATGGCGGGCACCTACGGCGGTGGCGGTGCGGCGGCCCCGGCCAGTGAGGTCAACACGCCTGCGGAGAACAACCTGCTCGGCCAGCTGGTGAGCGTGCAGACGGGCATGAACCCGAAGCAGATGCCCGGCTGGGGGAGCCTGCTGGTGGGTCCGCTCTATCGCGGGGCGGAGGTGGAGATCCGGTGAAGTCCGCAACCCATGTGACCGGGCCGCTGGTCAAGCTGACCATCTTCGCGGTGATCACCGTCGTCACCACCGCGGTGCTCGGCATCAGCATCGCCAACATCAATATGAGCGGCACGGTCACCTACACCGCGCGGTTCTCCGACGCCACGTTGCTGCTGGAGAACGACGACGTCCGCATCGCCGGCGTGCGGGTCGGGCAGGTCACCGACGTCCGGGTGGCCGATCGCAACCAGGCCGAGGTCGAGTTCGAGGTGGACGCCGATCGTCGGCTGCCCGCGCAGACCATTGCCACGGTGCGTTACCGCAACCTGGTCGGCCAGCGCTACATCGCGCTCGACCCCGGGCCGACCTCCGGCCGGGACAAGCTGCTGCCCACCGACGGCAGCGGCCGCATCCCGCTGGAGCAGACCAGGCCGGCGGTCGACCTGACCGAGTTGTTCAACGGCTTCAAGCCGCTGTTCACCGCGTTGTCGCCGAAGGACGTCAACCAGCTGTCCTACGAGATCGTGCAGGTGCTGCAAGGCGAAGGCGGAACGGTCGAGAACCTGCTCGCCCACACCGCGCAGCTGACCAACACGCTGGCCGACAAGGACAAGGTGATCGGCGAACTGATCGACAACCTCAACTCGGTGCTGGACACCCTCAACGCCAAGGGCCCGCAGTTCCGGCAGACCGTCGACACGCTGCAGGAACTGGTGTCCGGGCTGGCCGAGGACGCGGTGCCGATCGGGGACGCGGTGGAGTCGCTGGACGAGCTGGCTCGCACCACGGCGGGTTTCCTCGAGGAGGGCCGTGAGCCGCTGAAGGAGGACATCGCCGAGCTCGGCCGGACCGCGCGCCTGCTGAACAAGAACGAGAAGAAGGTCGAGCACTTCATCGTGTTCGGGCCGAAGAAGTACACCACCATCGGCCGCACCGCGAGCTACGGATCCTGGTTCAACTTCTACGTCTGCGCTCTGGACATCACCGTGAAGGTGCCCGGTGGACAGGAGATCCCGATCGAGACCCCGCGCGCACCGCGAGAGAGGTGTGGCACGGCATGAAGTCCTTCCAGAAACGCAACCCGCTGGCCATCGCCGCGGTCGGCATCACGGTGATCCTGCTCGGTCTCCTCGCCGCGGCGAACGCCGACGAGCTGCCGTTGATCGGCGCGGGCACGACCTACAGTGCCCAGTTCGAGGAGGCCGCCGGGCTCAAGCCGGGCAACGAGGTCCGCATCGCAGGCATCAAGGTCGGCAAGGTGGCCGACGTCGAGCTGGACGAGGACAACCTGGTGCGGGTGACCTTCTACGTCAAGGACGCCTGGATGGGCGACCAGACCCGCGCGGACATCAAGCTCAAATCGCTACTCGGGCAGAAGTTCCTCTCGGTCGATCCGGCCGGGTCGAAACCGATGGACCCGGACGAGGTCATTCCGGTGGAGCGCACCACGTCGCCCTACGACGTTCTGGAGGCGTTCCGCGACCTGTCCAAGACGGTCGACGAGATCGACACCGACCAGCTGGCGCAGAGCTTCGACGTGCTGTCCGAGACGTTCAAGGACACTCCCGAGGAATTGCGCGGCGCGCTCACCGGCCTGTCCCGGCTGTCCGACACCATCGCCAAGCGCGACCAGCAGCTGGCCAAGCTGCTGGCCAACACCCGCGAGGTCTCCGAGACGCTGGCCGACCGGGACGAGCAGCTGGTGAAGCTGATGAAGGACGGCAACGTGCTGCTGGCCGAGCTGAACCGGCGGAAGGCCGCGATCTCGTCCTTGCTGGAAGGCAGCCAGAAGTTGGCCGAGCAGCTCAACGGCCTGGTGGACGACAACGCCAAGCAGCTCGGCCCGGTGCTGAAGGACCTGGACAAGCTCACCAACCTGCTGCACCGCAACCGCAAGGCGCTCGGAGAAGGCATCGAGGCGTTCGCGCCGTTCGTCCGGCAGTTCAACAACGTGCTGGGCAACGGCCGGTGGTTCGACATCTACCTGTGCGGCTTCCTGCTGCC
Organism: Thermocrispum municipale DSM 44069; assembly: GCF_000427825.1. Classification (GTDB taxonomy): domain Bacteria; phylum Actinomycetota; class Actinomycetes; order Mycobacteriales; family Pseudonocardiaceae; genus Thermocrispum; species Thermocrispum municipale. Next base: position 818,698 of record NZ_KE386593.1, read on the forward strand.
GCAGGCCGGGCCGATCAACGAGCACGGGTGTGATCCGCGATGAGCCCACAGACGCGTTTCGGAGCCCAGTTGTGGCGCGGTGTCGCCCTGGCTTGTGTGCTGGGGCTGGTGGTGGCCGGCGCGCTGTGGTGGACGCTCAAGGACGCCAACACGCGCAGGTTGACCGCCTACTTCCCCACGGCCATCGGCCTGTACGAGGGCAACAGCGTCCGCGTGCGCGGCGTCGAGATGGGCACCGTCGAGCGGGTGCAGCCGATGGGTGATCGGGTGAAGGTCACGGTGACCTACGACCGCACCGTGCGGCTGCCCGCCGATGTGCAGGCGGTCATCGTCGCGCCCTCGCTGGTGAGCGACCGCTACATCCAGTTCACGCCGCCGTACTCCGGCGGCCCGACGCTGAAGAACAACGCCGTCATCGGGCAGGACCGCACCGCGGTCCCGCTCGAGGTCGACGAGTTGTACGAGACGTTGATCGAGGTCAGCGAGACGCTCGGCCCCAAGGGGGCGAACAAGGACGGTTCGCTGTCCCGCCTGCTGAAGACGTTGGCCAAGAACTTCAAGGACAACGGCAAGGCGCTGAACGCCACGATCGACAAGCTCGGCAAGGCGTCCGGCACGCTGGACGGCAGCAAGGACGACCTGTTCGCCACGGTGACCAACTTGGCCAAGGTCACCAAGACGTTCGCCAACAGCGACGCCGACGTCCGCAAGTTCGAGCGACAGCTGGCGGACGTGAGCTCGTTCCTGGCCGACGAACGAAAGAACTTCAGCGAGACCGTGAAGGTGCTCGGCTCGACGCTGGCCAAGGTCAAGAAGTTCATCGACGACAACAAGGACCGGCTGCGCAGCAATGTCGACAAGCTGGCCGACGTGACCAAGACGCTGGTGGAACAGCGGGCGGCGTTGACCGAGATCCTGGACGTCGCCCCGGTGGCACTGAGCAACGTGATCAACGCCTACAACGGCAACACCGGCGCGCTGGACACCCGCTCGGACATCAACGAGCTGGCGCAGCCACCGATCGTGATGATCTGCAACATCCTCAAGCAGGTGCCGGAAGCAGGCGAACCGCTCGGGCAGGTGTGCGACAAGGTCGCGCCGCTCGGGGACGCGCTGCCGTCGGTGGGCTCGCTGATCAATTCGCTGCAGAACGGCAAGATCCCGCCGCCGCTGCGGCAGTTGCAGGCGATCCAGTACGGAGGTGGCCAGTGATGCCCACCCGACGCGTACTGACCGCGCTGCTCACCACGGTCGCCCTGCTGGTCACCGGGTGTGGCTCGTTCACCGGTATCTACGACCTGCCGCTGCCCGGCGGAGCCGACCTCGGTGACGACCCGATCGAGGTGAAGATCCAGTTCCGGGACGTGCTCGATCTGGTGCCGCAGACGCACGTCAAGATCAACGAGGTGACGGTCGGCCGGGTGGAGAAGGTCGATCTGGCCGACGACGGCTGGCATGCCGAGGTCACCGTGCTGCTCAGGCGGGACGCCGACATGCCCGCCAACGCCCTGGCCAACATCAAGCAGTCCAGCTTGCTGGGTGAGAAGTACATCGACCTGGCGCACCCGCCGCAGGGCACCGCGCGCGGCAAGCTCACCGACGGCTCGGGCATCCCGCTGTCGCGGACCAACCGCAACGTCGAGGTCGAGGAGATCCTCGGGGCGCTGTCCATGTTGCTCAACGGCGGCGGGATCGAGCAGGTCAACAACATCACCAAAGAGCTGAACAAGACGCTGACCGGCAACGAGCCGGAGATCAAGGCGCTGCTGCGCAACGCCAACACGTTGATGCGCGGGCTGAACGGCCAGACCGACGACATCGACACCGCGCTGCACAGCCTGAACCGGCTGAGCAAGACGTTGCGCAAGGACAAGCAGGTGGTGGCCAAGGCGCTGGACGATCTGCCGCCGGGCATGCAAGTGCTGGTCGACCAGCGCAAGGACCTGACCCGCATGCTCAAGTCACTGCGCAAGCTGTCCACGGTGGCCACCGACACGCTGGAGAAGAGCCAGCGGGACTTCATCGACAACCTCGACTCGTTGCGGCCGATCCTGCAGAACCTGGCCGACGCCAAGGATCTGCCGGAGGCGCTCGAGCTGCTGGTGTCGTTCCCGTTCTCCGATGCCGCGGTGGACGGCGCCAAGGGCGACTACTTCAACCTGTTCGCCCGGGTGAGCCTGGACCTGGAGGAGATCGTCAAGAACTTCCGGCGTAACCGCGGGCACCCGATGCCGGGGCTGCCGATCGTGAAGGACCTGCCGATGGAAGAAGGCGAGCTGCTGGACCCGAACCAGCTGCCGCTGCCCGATGTCGAGGTGCCGCAACTGTTGCCGACGCTGCCGATCGACGGGTCGGGCCCGCGCAAGCTGATCGAAGAGCTGACCGGGGCGCTTCCGATGGGGGGTCACTAGATGCTTACCCGCAAGACGAAGCTGCAACTGGTCGCGTTCGTGCTGATCAGCTGCACCGCACTGGTGTACGCGCTGTTCCGGTTCACCGACGTCGGCAAGATGGTCGGAGACTCGGGCTACACGGTGATGGTGCGCATGCCCGACACCGGTGGTGTGTTCCCCGACGGTGAGGTCACCTACCGCGGCTACAACATCGGCCGGATCGGCGACATGCGGTTGACCGAGCGCGGCGTGGAGATCGACCTGAACATCGAGCCGGACACGCCCCCGATCCCGGACGACGTGCAAGCGGTGGCGATGAACCGGTCCGCGGTCGGTGAGCAGCTGATCGATCTGCGGCCGCGCAGGGCAGGCGGGCCGTACCTGAAGGACGGGTCGGTCATCACCGACACCAAGCGACCGCCCGGTACCGACGACGTCATCGAGGAGCTGACCCAGCTGGCCGACTCGGTGCCGACGGACTCACTGCGCACGGTCGTGGACGAGTCGTACAACGCGTTCGCCGGCGACTACGGCAAGGACCTGCAGGTGCTGATGGACACCTCGCGCGAGTTCGTCAAGGGTGCCCGGCAGAACCTTCCCGACCTGCGGCAATTGCTGGACTCGGGCAACCAGGTGCTGCGCACGCAGAACGAGGAGTTCGACCACGTGCGCTCGTTCACCCGCGACCTGCGGAAGGTGTCCAGTGCGCTCAAGGGCTCCGATGCCGACCTGCGCAAGCTGATCGACCAGGTGCCCTCGTCGGCCCGTCAGCTCAGCGAGGTGGTGGACGAGATCGGCCCGGGCACCAGCCACGTGATCGCGAACCTGATCACCGTCGGCCGGATCGCCGACACCCGGCTGGACGGTCTCGAACAGGCTTTCGTCACCTACCCGGCGCTGTCGGCGGGTGCGGTGGCGTTGCTCAAGGGCGATCGCCCGGAGGCCCCGCTGGGGTTGACACTGAACCTGTTCGATCCGCCACCATGCGTGAAGGGATACGAGAAGACCCAACGGCGCCCGGGCGACGACATCAAGGACGACCCGCCGTACAACAAGGACGCCTACTGCGCCGAGCCGAAGGGCAGCCCGATCAACGTGCGTGGCTCGCTGAACGCGCCGTACAACGGCATACCGGTGGGCGAGGCCACCGACGAGGAAGTGGCCGCCAACGCCAACCGGGATCAGGAATCGCTGGAGCAGCAGCGCGGCATGGACGGCCACCCGGACCTGGAACTGAACAGGACGGTGACGTCGTTCGGCGGCATGCTCGGGCTGGGGTGAGCTACCTCGATCGAGCGCTGGTCAGCGTGCCGAGCGCCCATTGACGTCAACGACACAGGCTCCGCCGTACGCTGGTGCGGCAGCCGGAGCAGGGATTGAGTGATGACACACGACAGGACCGACGCCGACGGCGCTTCGTCCGAGGCCGCCGAGCAGGCCGTCGACCCCGTCGAGGATGCGGAGCAGGCCGGCGGCGCCGAGCAGGACGAGACGCGATCCGGCCCGTCGAAGACCAGCCTGGTCGTCGCGGCCGGGGCCGCCGCGGTGGCGCTCATCGTCGCGGTGGTCTTCGGTGTCCTGTGGTGGACGACGGAGTCGTCGTCCGAGTACGAACTGGCGCAGGCCCGCGAGGAGGTGCTGGACGCCGGGCGGCAAGCCGTGATCGCCTACTCCGCGTTCGACTACACCAAGCCGGAGGACTACCGCGCCGCGCAGCGCAAGGTGTCCACCGACGACTTCAACAAGGCCACCGAGCGGGGCTGGAAGCCGGCCCGGGACCGGATCGTGCAGGAGAAGTTGTCGGCGCAGGTGGAGATCCTCGACATCGGGATCACCAAGTTCGATCCGCAGCAGGGCAGCGCCGAGGTGTTGGCCGCGGTGAACGTCACCAACACACACAAGGGCAAGAAGCTGTCGCCGGTTCCGCTGCGGCTGGTCACCCAGCTGAAGAAGGTCGGTGGTGCGTGGAAGGTGGACAACTTCGCGCCCGCGCCGAGCATCGACGCCAGCAACGGATCGGAGTGACTCGTGCCTGCACCACGTCGCCGTCCCAGCCCGTACCCGTCGCGTCGCCCGTATGTCGCCGGCAGGCGGAGGCCGACCGGCGGTAAGCCGAGCCCACGGCCGCGCCCCGCGCCTTACTCGGCGCAGTACGACGATGTCCTCGCCGGCGAGGAGAAGGAGTCCGCGCGTCCGGACGCCGCCAGGGAGACGGTGGAAACGGAGCCGGAGACCGCGCAGCGAACAGAGGAAGCGGAGCCCGACGCCGCCCCAGGAGCTGCAGAAGCGGAGCCGGAGACCACCCCCGCAACTGCGGAAGCGGAGACCGCGCACGACACCGTGGTAGCGGAGCCGGCGACCGCGGAGTCCACCGAAGAGCCCGCGCGGGAAGCCGAGGAGGCCGAGGCGCCGGCGCCGAAGGAGCGCCGGGTGCCGCGGGCGAAGTCGCGGGACACCGGCACGTTGCGGCCGACCAGGGAAGAAGACGTCGCCACCACCGCGAAGGCCGACACCCGCCGGAGCGTCGAGCGCGAGCCGAAGGCGGAGCCGGGCAAGTCCCGTGCGACGGCGTTCTGGGTCGCGGTGGCGCTGGCCGTGGTGTTCGCGGTCGCGGCAGGCATCGCCGCCTGGCGCTACTTCGCCGCGGCGAGCCTGGTCGAGAACAAGGCGCAGACCGACCCGATCTCCACCAGCCAGGCCCAGAAGGACATCAACGCCGCGGTGGAGAAGCTGTTCACCTACAACTACCGCGAGCTGGACGAGCGCGAGGACGAGGTCAACGAGCTGCTGGCGACGGACAAGCTGCGGAAGCACTTCGCCACGCTGAACTGTGCGGTGGAGCAGCAGGCGCCGAAGCAGAAGATCATCTCCGCGACCAAGGTGTCCTACAGCGCGATCACCGAGCTGACCGACGACACGGCGCGCGCCATCGTGTTCGTGGAGAACATGTGGGAGCGTAAGAGCACCAAGCAGGTGGAGACCAGCTCCGGCTCACTGGTGGTGAACGCGCAGCTGGTGGACAACCAGTGGAAGGTCAGCGACCTGCAGATCCACGGCGGGAACACCGGCGACGAGCCGGAGGTGCCCGAGAAGTGCCGGGACTAGCTGGGGCGGACCACACCCGCGCCGCCGGCTGCGGTAGCCGCGTGGCCCCGAACCGACCACGCGCCTGACGCCCGCAGCCGGACCTGCAGGCCACTGGCCCAGATCGGAGGGCCCGCGTCGCTCACCCCCTTCTTCGCCGAACCGCTCCCTGACCCGACCAGCCGTTACGGCGTCGCCCCCAAGGCCCCGGTCACTACGCCGACCGGCCCAGCGCGAACACGCCCTGTCACTACGTGTGACTGATGCCAAGCCCGGCTCGACTGATGAGACGTAGGGCGGCCCGCTGATGACGTGCTAGTCTTTGGGCACGGAAGGCGGTATCGGAAGGCCGTCGAGTGTGAAGCCACGCGGGTGGAGCGCTTCCTCGACAGAGCCACCGTGACCAGCTAGACTGGGTTGTTGCGCTGCCCGCTGTCATGCTGCCTCATGCAGGGCGTTAAGATAGTTGGTACACCCGCACCGTGACCAGTTGCGTTCCTCTTCGGTTTGCCCCTGTGGAGGATAACGCTGCTGCTCAACCGCTTTCTGTCCCCGGAAGGACGCATCTTGGCAGTCTCTCCCGCGAATCAGGCCACTGCTGCGACCACATCGGAGATTCCTGGAGCACCTCGACGAGTATCGTTCGCCAGAATTCACGAGCCGCTCACGCTGCCCGATCTGCTCGACGTGCAGATCAAGTCGTTCGAGTGGTTCGTCGGCAGCGATGAGTGGTACGAGCGTCGCGTCAACGAGGGCGACGAAAACCCCGTCGGCGGTCTCGCGGAGGTTCTCAACGAGATCTCTCCGATTGAGGACTTCTCCGGTTCGATGTCGCTGTCTTTCTCCGACCCACGCTTCGACGAGGTGAAGGCCTCGGTCGAGGAGTGCAAGGACAAAGACATGACCTATGCGGCTCCGCTGTTCGTCACCGCGGAGTTCGTCAACAACAACACCGGCGAGATCAAGTCGCAGACCGTCTTCATGGGCGACTTCCCGGTGATGACCGAACGCGGCACCTTCATCATCAACGGCACCGAGCGTGTCGTGGTGTCGCAGCTGGTCCGCTCCCCGGGCGTCTACTTCGATCAGGCGATCGACAAGACGACCGACAAGGACGTCTTCAGCGTCAAGATCATCCCGAGCCGCGGCGCGTGGCTCGAGTTCGACGTCGACAAGCGCGACACCGTCGGCGTGCGCATCGACCGCAAGCGTCGCCAGCCGGTCACCGTGCTGCTGAAGGCGCTCGGCTGGACCAACGAGCAGATCCGCGAGCGCTTCGGCTTCTCCGAGACGCTGATGGCGACCCTGGAGAAGGACCACACGGCAGGCACCGACGAGGCGCTGCTGGACATCTACCGCAAGCTGCGCCCGGGCGAGCCGCCCACGAAGGAGTCGGCGCAGACGCTGCTGGAGAACCTGTTCTTCAAGAACAAGCGCTACGACCTCGCCAGGGTCGGCCGGTACAAGATCAACAAGAAGCTCGGCCTCGAGCTGCCGTACGGTGACGGCACGCTGACCGAGGACGACGTCGTCACCACGATCGAGTACCTGGTCCGGCTGCACGCCGGTGAGGACAAGTTCACCGCGCCCAACGGCGAGGAGCTGCCGGTCGAGACCGACGACATCGACCACTTCGGCAACCGCCGGGTGCGCACCGTCGGTGAGCTGATCCAGAACCAGATCCGGGTCGGCCTGTCCCGCATGGAGCGGGTGGTCCGCGAGCGGATGACCACGCAGGACGTGGAGGCCATCACGCCGCAGACCCTGATCAACATCCGGCCGGTGGTCGCGGCGATCCGCGAGTTCTTCGGGACGTCGCAGCTGTCGCAGTTCATGGACCAGAACAACCCGCTGGCCGGCCTGACGCACAAGCGCAGGCTGAACTCGCTCGGCCCGGGTGGTCTGTCCCGTGAGCGTGCCGGCATGGAGGTCCGTGACGTGCACCCGAGCCACTACGGCCGGATGTGCCCGATCGAGACCCCGGAAGGCCCGAACATCGGCCTGATCGGCTCGCTGTGCTCGTACGCGCGGGTCAACCCGTTCGGTTTCATCGAGACCCCGTACCGCAAGGTGGTCGACGGCCGGGTCACCGACCAGGTCGACTACCTGACCGCGGACGAGGAGGACCGCTACGTCAAGGCGCAGGCCAACGCCAAGCTCGACGAGAACGGCTACTTCGTCGAGGAGAAGGTGCTCGGTCGGCGTAAGGGCGGCGAGGTCGAGCTGATCGACCCGATGGAGATCGACTACATGGACGTCTCGCCGCGCCAGATGGTGTCGGTCGCGACGGCCATGATCCCGTTCCTGGAGCACGACGACGCCAACCGTGCGCTGATGGGTGCGAACATGCAGCGCCAGGCCGTGCCGCTGCTGCGGAGCGAGTCGCCGCTGGTCGGTACGGGTGTCGAGCTGCGGGCCGCGGTGGACGCCGGTGACGTGGTGCAGGCCGAGCAGGCCGGCGTGGTCGAGGAGGTCTCCGCAGACCTGATCACGATCATGCACGACGACGGCACCCGCAAGAGCTACGGGCTGTACAAGTTCCGTCGCTCGAACCAGGGCACCTGCATGAACCACAAGCCGGTCGTCAACGAGGGCGACCGGGTGGAGAAGGGCCAGGTCATCGCGGACGGGCCGTCGACGCAGAACGGCGAGATGGCCCTCGGCAAGAACCTGCTCGTGGCGATCATGCCGTGGGAGGGTCACAACTACGAGGACGCCATCGTCATCTCCGAGCGGCTGGTGCAGGACGACGTGCTCACCTCGATCCACATCGAGGAGCACGAGATCGACGCACGGGACACCAAGCTCGGTGCCGAGGAGATCACCCGGGACATCCCGAACGTCTCCGAGGACGTGCTTGCCGATCTCGACGAGCGCGGCATCATCCGCATCGGTGCCGAGGTGAACGCGGGCGACATCCTGGTCGGGAAGGTCACGCCGAAGGGTGAGACCGAGCTGACCCCGGAGGAGCGCCTGCTGCGCGCGATCTTCGGCGAGAAGGCCCGCGAGGTGCGGGACACGTCGCTGAAGGTGCCGCACGGCGAGACCGGCAAGGTCATCGGCATCCGGGTGTTCTCCCGCGAGGACGATGACGAGCTGCCGCCGGGTGTGAACGAGCTGGTGCGCGTCTACGTGGCCAAGAAGTCGAAGATCCAGCCGGGTGACAAGCTGGCCGGCCGGCACGGCAACAAGGGCGTCATCGGCAAGATCCTGCCGGTCGAGGACATGCCGTTCCTGGAGGACGGCACCCCGGTCGATGTGGTGCTGAACACCCACGGTGTGCCGCGCCGGATGAACATCGGCCAGATCATGGAGCTGCACCTCGGGTGGCTGGCTTCGCAGGGCTGGAAGGTCGAGGGCGAGCCCGAGTGGGCGAAGAACCTCACCCCCGAGCTGCGTGAGGTCGAGCCGGGCACCAACACCGCGACGCCGGTGTTCGACGGTGCCAGCGAGGAGGAGATCACCGGGCTGCTGGGATGCACCAAGCCCAACCGTGACGGCGAGCGCCTGGTCGGCACCGACGGCAAGGCGCGGCTGTTCGACGGTCGCTCCGGCGAGCCGTTCCCGGAGCCGGTCGCGGTCGGCTACATGTACATCCTGAAGCTGCACCACATGATCGACGACAAGATCCACGCTCGGTCGACCGGGCCGTACTCGATGATCACCCAGCAGCCGCTGGGTGGTAAGGCCCAGTTCGGTGGTCAGCGGTTCGGTGAGATGGAGTGCTGGGCCATGCAGGCCTACGGCGCCGCCTACTCGCTGCAGGAGCTGCTGACGATCAAGTCGGACGACGTGGTAGGCCGCGTCAAGGTGTACGAGGCGATCGTCAAGGGGGAGAACATCCCCGAGCCGGGCATCCCGGAGTCGTTCAAGGTGCTGCTCAAGGAGCTGCAATCGCTGTGCCTCAACGTCGAGGTGCTCTCGTCCGACGGAGCCGCCATCGAGATGCGCGACTCCGACGACGAAGACCTCGAGCGGGCAGCGGCCAACTTGGGCATCAACCTCAACCGTCCGGAAGCGCCGTCGGTCGACGACGTCATGCACTGACAAGCCACCCCTAGCCAGAACTACCCACCAGGGAGAAGGAACGACGCGTGCTGGACGTCAATTTCTTCGATGAGCTCCGCATCGGCCTGGCCACCGCCGACGACATTCGCCAGTGGTCCTACGGCGAGGTCAAGAAGCCGGAGACGATCAACTACCGCACCCTCAAGCCGGAGAAGGACGGGCTGTTCTGCGAGAAGATCTTCGGTCCGACCCGGGACTGGGAGTGCTACTGCGGTAAGTACAAGCGCGTCCGGTTCAAGGGCATCATCTGTGAGCGGTGCGGCGTCGAGGTCACTCGCGCCAAGGTGCGCCGTGAGCGGATGGGCCACATCGAGCTGGCCGCACCGGTCACGCACATCTGGTACTTCAAGGGTGTGCCGAGCCGGCTGGGTTACCTGCTGGATCTCGCCCCGAAGGATCTCGAGAAGATCATCTACTTCGCGGCGTACGTGATCACCAGCGTGAACACCGAGCTGCGGCACAACGACCTGCCCACGCTCGAGAACGAGATCAACGCCGAGCGCAAGACGATCGAGCAGCGGCGCGACGCGGAGATCGAGGAGCGGGCGCAGAAGCTGGAGGCCGACCTCAAGCAGCTCGAGGAAGAGGGCGCCAAGGCCGACGTCCGGCGCAAGGTGAAGGAGGGCGGCGAGCGCGAGATGCGGCAGATCCGCGATCGCGCCAACCGCGAGCTGGACCGCCTCGAGGAGGTCTGGAACACCTTCACCAAGCTGGAGGTCCGCCAGCTGATCGTGGACGAGAACCTCTACCGCGAGCTGCACGAGCGCTACGGTGAGTACTTCACCGGCGGCATGGGCGCCGAGGCGATCCAGAAGCTGTGCGCGGACTTCGACGTCGATGCCGAGGCGGAGGCACTGCGGGAGACCATCCGCAACGGCAAGGGCCAGAAGAAGCTGCGTGCGCTCAAGCGGCTGAAGGTGGTCAACGCCTTCCAGCAGACCGGCAACGACCCGCGCGGCATGGTGCTGGACGCGATCCCGGTCATTCCGCCGGACCTGCGCCCGATGGTGCAGCTGGACGGTGGCCGGTTCGCCACCAGCGACCTGAACGACCTGTACCGCCGGGTCATCAACCGGAACAACCGGTTGAAGCGGCTGATCGATCTCGGCGCGCCCGAGATCATCGTGAACAACGAGAAGCGGATGCTGCAGGAGGCCGTCGACGCGCTGTTCGACAACGGCCGCCGGGGTCGTCCGGTCACCGGGCCGGGCAACCGTCCGCTGAAGTCGCTGTCCGACCTGCTGAAGGGCAAGCAGGGCCGGTTCCGCCAGAACCTGCTCGGTAAGCGTGTCGACTACTCCGGCCGTTCGGTCATCATCGTCGGTCCGCAGCTGAAGCTGCACCAGTGCGGTATCCCGAAGGGGATGGCGCTGGAGCTGTTCAAGCCGTTCGTGATGAAGCGGCTGGTCGACCTCAACCACGCGCAGAACATCAAGTCCGCCAAGCGGATGGTGGAGCGGCAGCGGCCGCAGGTGTGGGACGTGCTGGAAGAGGTCATCACCGAGCACCCGGTGCTGCTGAACCGGGCGCCGACGCTGCACCGACTGGGTATCCAGGCGTTCGAGCCGCAGCTGGTGGAGGGCAAGGCCATTCAGCTGCACCCGCTGGTGTGTGAGGCGTTCAACGCCGACTTCGACGGTGACCAGATGGCGGTGCACCTGCCGCTGTCCGCGGAGGCGCAGGCCGAGGCGCGGATCCTGATGCTGTCGGCGAACAACATCCTCTCGCCGGCGTCGGGTCGTCCGCTGGCCATGCCGCGTCTGGACATGGTGACGGGCCTGTACTTCCTGACCAAGCTGGTCGAGGACGAGCGGGGCGCGGGCAAGGCGTTCTCGTCGGTGGCCGAGGCGATCATGGCCTACGACCTCAACGAGGTCGGCCTGCACGCCCCGGTGAAGATCCGCATCACCGACCGGCAGCCGCCGAAGGAGCTGGAAGCCCAGCTGGCCGAGGAAGGCTGGGAGCCGGGCAAGGCGTGGCTGGCCGAGACCACGCTCGGCCGGGTCCTGTTCAACGAGCTGTTGCCGCCGGACTACCCGTTCGTCAACGAGCCGCTGCCGAAGAAGCGGCAGGCCACGATCGTCAACGATCTGGCCGAGCGGTACTCGATGACGCAGGTGGCGCAGACGCTGGACAAGATCAAGGACGCCGGCTTCTACTGGGCGACCCGTTCCGGTGTCACGCTGTCCATCTCGGACGTGCCGGTGCCGGAGCAGAAGCAGGCGATCCTGGAGGAGTACGAGAAGAAGGCCGCGCAGGTCGAGAAGCGCTACCAGCGTGGTCAGCTCTCGCACGCCGAGCGGAACAACGAGCTGGTCAAGGTGTGGACCCAGGCAACCGACGAGGTCGCCAGGGTCATGGAGGAGAACCTGCCCGCGGACAACCCGATCGCGGTGATCGTGAAGTCGGGTGCGGCGGGCAACATGACCCAGGTCCGGTCGCTGGCCGGTATGCGTGGTCTGGTGTCCAACCCGAAGGGTGAGTACATCCCGCGGCCGATCAAGTCGAACTTCCGTGAGGGCCTGTCGGTGGCGGAGTACTTCATCGCCACGCACGGTGCGCGCAAGGGTCTGGCGGACACCGCGCTGCGGACCGCCGACTCGGGTTACCTGACCCGTCGTCTGGTGGACGTCTCGCAGGACGTCATCGTCCGCGAGGCCGACTGTGGCACCAGCCGCGGTATCCAGATGGAGATCGGGCACCGCACCGAGGACGGTCAGATCGTGCCGAGCGAGCACGTCGCCACGTCGGTCTACGCCCGGACGCTGGCCGAGGACGCCACCGACGCCGACGGCAACGTGGTGGTCAACCGCGGTGACGACCTGGGTGACCCGGCGATCGAGAAGCTGCTCAGCCTCGGCATCACCAAGGTCAAGGTGCGCAGCGTGCTGACCTGTGAGTCGGCCATGGGCGTGTGCGCGATGTGCTACGGCCGCTCGATGGCCACCGGCAAGCTGGTGGACGTCGGCGAGGCCGTCGGTATCGTCGCCGCCCAGTCGATCGGTGAGCCGGGTACGCAGCTGACCATGCGTACGTTCCACCAGGGTGGCGTCGCCGGTGAGGACATCACCACCGGTCTGCCGCGTGTCCAGGAGCTGTTCGAGGCCCGTACCCCGAAGGGCAAGGCGCCGATCGCCGAGACCGACGGCCGGGTGCGGATCGAGGAGACCGACCGCTACTGGAAGATCACCATCATCCCGGACGACGGCTCCGAGGAGATCGTGCTGGACAAGCTGTCCAAGCGGCAGCGGCTGGCGATGGGCCCGAACGGCCCGCTGCAGGACGGCGACCACGTCAGCGTCGGCCAGCAGCTGCTCGAGGGCACGCCGGACCCGCACGAGGTGCTGCGCGTCATGGGTCCGCGTCAGGCCCAGATGCACCTGGTGGAAGAGGTGCAGAAGGTCTACCGGGCGCAGGGTGTGTCCATCCACGACAAGCACATCGAGGTCATCGTGCGGCAGATGCTGCGCCGCGTGACGATCATCGACTCCGGTTCCACGGACTTCCTGCCCGGCGAGCTGCCGGAGCGGACGAAGTTCGAGGCGGTCAACCGGCAGACGGTGGCCGAGGGCGGCCAGCCCGCCTCCGGTCGCCCGGTGCTGATGGGTATCACCAAGGCGTCGCTGACCACCGACTCGTGGCTGTCGGCCGCGTCGTTCCAGGAGACCACCAGGGTGCTGACCGATGCCGCGATCAACGGCCGGTCGGACAAGCTGGTCGGCCTCAAGGAGAACGTGATCATCGGTAAGTTGATCCCGGCTGGCACGGGCATCAACCGGTACCGCAACATCGAGGTGCAGCCGACGGAGGAGGCACGGGTCGCGGCGTACTCGATCCCGTCCTACGACGACGGCTACTACAGCTCCGACGTGTTCGGTTCCGGCACCGGTGTGGCGGTTCCGCTGGACGACTACGACTTCGGTCGCGACTTCCGCTGATCGAGCGTCACGTCACGAAGGGCCCGGGGTTCACCCCGGGCCCTTCGTCGTGTTCGAGGGGCGAGGGCTGTGCGGGTGCTGCGGTTCGCTGCGGGACTGGCGGGGAGAAGGCCCCGCTTGAGGGCAGGTTCGCGGCAGGCATTCCACTGCGTTCGAGGGTCGCCTGATGCGGTGGTGAACACTTAACCTGCTCGGGTGACCGCACGGACATTTGTGGACTTGCTGTACGAGCAAGCTCCCCGCGAGGAGTTCGAGCGGCTGGTCGCCGAGGCGGAGCAGAACGGCGACCCTTCGGCCGCGAAGCTGCGCGCGATCCTGCCGCGCGCGCTGCATGTTCGCGACACGTTGGAGCGGCAGAGAACTCGTGAGGCGGAGCTGTCGGCGCTGTACGAGACGGCCAGCGACCTCACGGCAATCCGCGACCTGCACCAGATCCTGCGCGCGATCGTCCGCCGGGCGCGCCAACTGCTGGGTACCGACATCGCCTACCTGGGGCTGAACGTCGAATCCGAAGGCGCCGCCTACATCCGCGTCACGGATGGTTCGGTTTCCGACGCGTTCGCCAACCTCAAGCTGCCGCTGGGCACCGGGCTGCTAGGGCTGGTGGCGCAGACCGGGCAGCCGTATGCGACCCCGGACTACCACACCGACGATCGCTTCGAGCATCGTCCGTACATCGACGAAGCGGTGGCCGACGAAAGCATCCGGGCGATCCTCGGCGTGCCCATGACGGTCAGCGGCCGGGTCATCGGCGCGCTGCTCGCAGCCAACCGGACACCCCGCCCGTTCCCGGCCGAAGAGGTTCAACTGTTGTCGTCGTTCGCCGCGCACGCCGCCATCGCGCTGGAGAACGCCCGCCTGTTCGAGCAGGTCATGCAGACCAACCAGCAGCTGCGTGAGCACTCGGCTGCGGTGGAGATGGCCGCGGACGTGCACGACAAGCTCACCGGAGTGCTGCTCCGCGGCGGTGACTCGGCGGACGTCGCAGGCGTACTGTCCGAGGCGCTCGACGCCAAGGTCGAGGTGTGCGAGCCGGACGACCCGCAGATTCCCGTCGAGGCGGTGCAGGAGGCCCGCGTCACCGGTCACGCGGTCCAGTTGTCCGGTGGTCGGTGGATCGTCGCGGCAACCGCGGGTGGTGATCACCTCGCGACCCTGCTGGTCAACGGGCGACCGGATCTCGACCTCGCCGAGCGGCGCACGCTGGAGCGCGGCGCGATGGTCACCGCGTTGCTGCGGCTGGTGTTACGGGCTGTCGCAGAAGCCGAGGACCGTGTGCGGGCGGATTTGCTCGACGATCTGCTCGCCGAACCGCCTGCCAACCCCGCGTTGCTCCGCGTCCGGGCCCGTCGGCACGGCGTCCGGGTCGACGAGCCCATGGTCCTGGCGGTGGTGGACATCGGCACCGCCGATCGCGCCCGCACGCAGCGCGAGGCTGCCCGGCTCGCCGTGCAATCCGGTGGGTTGTCCGGCACGCGGCACGGAAGCATGGTCCTCGCACTGCCCGGTGACGACGCCCTCCACGTCGGGGCGACGGTGCAGCAACGACTCGGGCCGGTCACCGTGGGTGTGGCGGGGCCCGTCGACAACGTCACGGCGTGGGCAGGCGCCTATCGCGAGGCGAGGCAGTGCGAACGTGCGCTCCTTGCGCTGGGTCGCGCCGGCCAGGTGGCCGACGCCGCACACCTCGGCTTCGCGCGGCTGCTGCTCGGCCAGTCCGGGCCCGCGGAGCTGGACGACTTCATGCGGCTGACCATCGGCCCGCTGCTGGAGTACGACGAGGCCCGCGGAACCGAACTGGCCGCGACGCTGGACTGCTGGTTCGACGCTTCCGGCAGCGCAACCGCGGTGAGCAAAGCGCTGCACATCCATCCGAACACCGTCGCCCAGCGTCTTGAGCGGATCACTGCGTTGCTGGGCGAGGGCTGGCGGGAGCCCGCGCGCGTGCTGGACCTGCGGCTGGCCCTGCGGCTGTGGCGATTGCGTGAGTCCTTCGACGACGGGACGGCGGGCCGGTGACGGCTCGCCTTGTCGTCAGGGCGTCGAACGCCGGCCGGTGCGGGGCCTGCGGTGGTGGCGGGAATGGTTCAGCGACGGGGCGGCGGGCCGGTGACAGCCCGTGCTAGTGCCGGGGCGTCGAACGCCGGCCGGTGCGGGGCCTGCGGTGGTGGCTGCGCGAAACGTTCGGCGATGGGGCGAAGCGCCACTGTTCGGTGAATTCTGTGTAATCGCACCATATGGCCGGGTGGCGGCCGGTCTCCGTAGCCTCCCAGCATGACCGCTGAGGTGTCCGTCACAGACGACGTACCGATCGCCGACCTGACCGGTCATCGCGCGCTGGTGACCGGCGCCGCGAGCGGCATCGGCCGCGCGTGCGCCGAAGCGTTCGCTGCGGCGGGTGCCGAACTCCTCGTGTTGGACCGCGACGCGGAAGGCGCCAAGCGGGTTGCGGATGCCGTCGGCGGCCAACCCCTGGTTGCCGACCTGGACGACCCGACCGTGGTGGCGAACCTGCCCCTCGACCGCGTCGACGTGGTGATCAACAACGCAGGCTTTCAGCACGTCGCTGGGGTACCCGAGTTCGATCCCGCGGTGTTCGGCTCGATGCTGCGGGTCATGGTCGAGACCCCGTTCGCATTGGCCCGGGCCGTGTTGCCGCACATGCAGCAACGCCGTTGGGGCCGGTTCGTGCACATCTCCAGCATCCACGGGCTGCGCGCGTCGGCGTACAAAGCCGGTTACGTGACCGCCAAGCACGCGGTGGAGGGGCTGTCGAAGGTGCTGGCGGTGGAGGGTGCTCCGCACGGCATCACGTCCAACACGATCTGCCCCGGATACGTGCGGACCCCGCTGGTGCGGAAGCAGCTGGCGGACCAGGCACGCAGCCACGGCATCGCGGAAGAACAGGTGCTCGACGACGTGCTGCTGGCGCGTATCCCGGTGAAACGGCTCATCGAACCCGCCGAGGTCGCCAGGCTGGCGCTGTTTCTCTGCGGCCCGGGCAGCAGCTCGATGAGCGGCTCTTCCTACGAGATTTCCGGCGGCTGGACCGCCACCTGACAGCACGGCAGACGAGAAGGGATCGGCAATGAGTACCGCGAGTACTTCCAGGCCCGGCCAGTCCGACCGCACCGGAATCGGCAAAGTCGTCGGCGCGAGCATGATCGGCACCACCATCGAGTGGTACGACTTCTTCCTGTTCGGCTCCGCGGCCGCGCTGGTGTTCGGTGACGTGTTCTTCGACGAGCTCGGCGGCACCACGGGAACGTTGTACTCCTTCATGGTCTACGCCCTCGGTTTCGTGGCGCGGCCGCTCGGCGGCATGGTGTTCGGGCACTTCGGTGACCGCATCGGCCGGAAGAAGATGCTGGTGCTGAGCCTGCTGCTGATGGGTGGGTCGACGTTCGCCATCGGCCTGCTGCCCACGTACGCCCAAGTCGGCATCCTGGCGCCGCTGCTGCTGGTCGCCTGCCGGCTCGTGCAAGGTTTCGCCGTCGGTGGTGAGTGGGGCGGCGCGGTGCTCATGGCCGCCGAACACGGACACAACACCAAGCGCGGCTTCTGGACCTCGTTCGTGCAGGCGGGCGTGCCCGCGGGCAACCTGATCGCCGCCGGAGCGCTGTGGATCCTGCAGGGTGTGCTCACCCCTGAGCAGTTCCTGTCGTGGGGCTGGCGGGTGTCGTTCCTGCTCAGCGCGGTCCTGGTGTTCATCGGCCTGTGGGTGCGGCTGAGCATCGAGGAGTCGCCGGTCTTCGCCGCCACCCAGGCGCAGCTGGCCGCCCGCAAGGAGCGCACGCACCAGCCGCTGCTGGAAGTGATCAAGCACTACCCGAAGGAGATCCTGCTGGCCATGGGCATGCGGCTGGCGGAGAACATCTCCTACTACATCTTCACCGTCATCTCGATCAGCTACCTGAAGGACTACCTGGACACCGACGGCAGCCTCGGTACCCAGGCGGTGTTGATCGGCTCCGCCGTGCAAGTGATCGCCATCCCGCTCATCGGCATCGCCTCCGACCGCTTCGGTCGCAAGCCGTTCTATCTGGCGGGTGCGATCGGTGTCGGCGTGTGGACGTTCGTGTTCTTCGGGATGCTCGACTCGGCCTCCGGCGGCATGGTGGCGTTGGCGGTCACCATCGGCCTGCTGTTCCACGCGCTGATGTACTCGCCGCAAGCGGCGTTCTTCTCCGAACTGTTCGGCACCAGCGTGCGGTACACGGGCGCGTCGATCGGCTACCAACTGGCGTCGGTCGCCGCCGGTGCGCTCGCCCCGATCGTCGCCATCGCGCTGCTCGGTGACGTGAACGACCCGAACGACGTCGCGGTGGGCATCTACGTGGCCATCGCTTCGGTGCTGACCATCATCTCCGTCTTGTTCGCCAGGGAGACCCGCGGCGAGTCGCTCGAGCACGACCGGACGCTGCAACCCGCGGCCGCGACGAGCTGACCGGTCAAGCACACACAACCCCGGGAGGGGGGGAGGACTCCCGGGGCTGCGTGCTGTCCGGCGGTTACTACACGTCGGTGATCTCAGCCAGTAAGGCGTCGACGTCGAAGTGCTCCTCTTCCCGACCCTCGGGCACGATCTGGCGGGTCATCTCCACGAATTCCTCGGCCTCGTTGCGATCGAGGAACCAGGATGCGCGGCCCTGGTCGGACTCGACCTGCAACAGCAGCAGCTTCTCGCCGTCGTCCTCGAACGGGACGAAGCGCACGTCGCCGATGCCTGCCGGGCCGTGCAGCCCGGCGATGAGCAGGTCGCGGGCGAAGACCCATTCCACCCAGCGGTCCGGGCCTGCTTGGAACGCGACAGTGACCGAGTACGGCTCGTCGGCTCGGTAGGACCACCGCGAGAGCACCGGGGTGTGCTCACTGAGCAGGTTGATGAACCGGTCCTGGCGCACGGAGTTGGCGGCCATGTCGCGCCTCCTGTCTGGTGCTTCGTGCGGAACTTCTTGCTGGCTACACGGATGAGACGGCGCGAGATGACGTCGTGGTGTCGAACTTCAGCCATTCCGGTGTTTCACCGGTCACACCTGTAACGGCCCAGGTCAGCGCGACGATTGGGCATTTCCGCTCGGGTGGCGTCAGCCGTGTCGCGGGGGCGGCTGGTGCGGGCCGTTCGGGGGCTGCTGGTGGGTGCCCGGTGGCATGGGCCGCCAACCACGCGGGTATTGGCCCGCCGACGGCGCCTGCGCGCCCCAAGCACCCTGAGGCGGAGGACCCCAAGTCCCGTGCGGCGGCGGACCCCATGCGGGCGGGGGCCCGGGTTGTGTGGTCGGTGGCGTGGGCTGTTGTGTGGTCGGTGGCGTGGGCTGGGATGCGGTCGGCGGTGGGAACCCCTGCGCCTGCTGCCGAATCCTGGTCAGGAATCGCTCGGCGTCCGGTGCGGGCGCGAACGCCCGCCAAACCTCCGGCGGGATCGCGGCCGCGAGCCGGGCGAGGCTCTGCACACCCGCCCGCATGTTCGCCTCGGTAAGGCGGCCCTTCCCGGTGACCCAGAGCGTGCCGAAATGGCAGCCGAAGCGTCGCAGGCGAAGCCACCCGTCGTTGGCCACCAGGTGTTGGACCTGCGGGGTGAGGACCGCCATGGCGAATTCTTCGTTCTCGGTGCGTACCTCGAACCGCACGCGAAACTCCTGAGCCCAGTCCTGCCGCTCGACGGTCTTCAGTGGCAACGGCGGGACCGGCGCGTTGAACGTCTCCATCGCGATCCGGGTGTCGTCGGTGACCGTGGCCCACCGGGACTCCCCGGGCAGCAGTTCGCGCATCTGCACCGGATCGAGCACCAGTGCGGGCACTACGGGACAGGCCAGCTGCACCATGAACTGCCTGCTGTCGGTCTGCTCGACCTTGGTCAAGTTCTCCGCCGACTCCGTCGAGGCGTCCATGCCGCGCCGGAACTGGATGCCGAGCACCCGATGTCCGGCGGAATCCGCTTCGACGGCCAGGTCGAACGAGCCTGCCGGATCGTCGAACCGGACCGCGTGACCGCGGGCGGACAGCAGCCCGAAGCTCGGCCGCCCGGGCCGGTCCTTGTCCAGGACCATCCCTGTCCTGCCAGCCCACCGCTGCATCCACGACTTCTGCTGGAACGCGCGGAAGATCCACCAGAGGCCGAGCAGGACCGGGGAAGCGCCGATCACCCACATCCACGGGCCACGGAACGTGCCGTAGGTCATCGTGCCCGCCAGTGCCGTCGAGCCCGCCAGCCCCGCGATGGCAAGCGCGATGCGACGGGTCAGCGGTGTTCGGGGGATTTTGCGTCCCGCGCCGGGCCGGTTCGGCGCCGCGTACATCAGCAGCGCGAACGAGAGGATGAAGCAGCCCCAGATGATGACGCCATCGACGACGGAGAACTTCACGGGCGCAGGATCACATGTCGCGGCTTGTCGCGTGGCCGTTTCGCGGAAATACCGCCCGTCAGGCCATGCCGCCGTTGACGAAAATGGTCTGCCCGTTCACCCACCGGCCTGGTCCCGCCAGGAATGCCACGGTCTCGGCGATGTCCGCGGGCTCACCGAGCCGGTTCATCGGGTTCGTCCCGGCGAGTTGCGCGACCTGCTCGTCGCTCTTGCCGTCGAGGAACAGCGGGGTGGCGGTGGGTCCGGGCGCGACCGCGTTCACGGTGATGTCCCTGCCGCGCAACTCGCGGGCTAGGGACAGGCTCAGCGCTTCCACTGCAGCCTTCGAGGCCGTGTAGGCGGCGTAGGTCGGCAGCTGCGTGCGGGTGACCGTGGTGGACATGGTGATGATCGCGCCGCCGGCCCGCACCCGGTTGGCGGCGAGCTGGGCGATCACGAACGTGCCGCGGATGTTCGTGCGGTGCATTCGGTCCAAGTCGTCCAGATCCATGGTGGCGACCGGTGAGAGGATCATGATGCCTGCGGCGTTCACCACGACGTCGACGCCGCCGAAAGCCAGTTCGGTGTCGTCGAACGCGGCGGCCATCGCGTGTTCATCTGCGACGTCACCGCGGACGGTGATGGCGTCGCCACCGTGGCTCTTGATGGCCTCGGCGACGGCTTCCGCCCTCTGCTTGTTGCCCGAGTAGTGCACCGCGACCGCGAAACCGTCGGCGGCCAAGCGTTCCGCGACTGCCCTGCCGATGCCGCCAGAAGCGCCAGTGACCAGGGCTGCGCGGGTGTCTGCGAGGGTCATCGGATATTCCTTACGTCATTGGAAACGGGATAGTGTTATCAACGATAACACCAGGTTAGCAGTGTCAGCGAGTGCGCGTTATCGCCGATAGCGGATGGCGACTAGCTCCGGGAGCGCGCGATCTGTTGGTGATCGGTTGGCCGGGGCGCGATCTTGTTGGTGAGCAGTCGACCGGGTGCGCGCGATCAGCTGACGGGGCGCGCGATCTTGTCGAGCAGCTCGGCCATCAGAAGTCGCTCGCCATCGGTCAGCCGGTCGATCTTGGGCAGTGCGGCGCGCAGGGTGATGGCCGCCGAGGTGACCGTCGGTTGATCGGAGTCCTGGGGCTCGGTGTCCGTCGTGATGGCGGAGATGGCGGCTTCTCGGGCCAGCACCGGCAACTGGAGGTCTCGCTCGGGCTCCGGGGTGGCGATGAGGGACAGCACGATCCCACTCCCGGCCGCGTGCAGGAGTTGTGCCGCAAGGTCCTCCGGCATGGCGAGCCGACCTGCTTCGGCGATCCGATGGATGATCTTCTGGAGCACCTCGAGCGCCTGCCGCTCGGCGGGCGAGCGCCTGCCGTCCGGTCGCGGACCGAAGATCGTCGCGTAGATGGTCGGATTGGTCAGGCCGAATTCCAGGTGCAGATCCCAGCCCCGGCGCAGGTCCTCCACCGGGTCGTCGGAGGGGACCTGCGCCCGCTTGCTGTTCAGGTATGTGGTGAAGCCGTGGCTGACCACGGCGTCCAGCAGCTCGTCCTTGTCGCCGAAGATCCGGTAGATCGTCGGCGCGTGCACGCCGGCGGCAGCGCTGACCGCTCGGGTCGTCATGGCGTCCGGCCCGCCTTCGGCCAGCAGCTTCGTGGCGGCTTCGATGATGCGTTCGCGCACTTCGCTCGACGGCATGTTAGCGACGATACCAACTGGGCGTTGGCGCCGACGCTACTCAGCCTGGCCGCGGATCAGACGCTCGCTCAACTCCCACAGCCGCTTGGCCGATTCCGGATCGATGGCGTGCGGGGCCACATCGGTGGACGGCGGGCCGTCGTAGTCTGCTTCTGCCGGGGTGTCGTCGACCGGCGTGACGTCATTGTCCTTGAGGTAGACGCCGCCGATGTCGGCAAGCAGCGGGCTGGTCGCCGCGAACACCGCGGTGCTGGCTCCCTGCTCCGGGGTCTTGAGGCCCCGCTCCGGGTCGACGACCGGGTTTCCGTCGTCGTCGAACAGGCCCATGTCTCGCATCGTCTGCTTCCACTGCTCGTCGAACTCCGGTGGGGCCCCGGCCTCGCGGGCAGGTCCCAGGTTGGTCGTCACGATGATGCCCGGATGGACCACGTAGCCGCGGATGCCGTCGGCGGACCACCGGCGGTCCAGCTCCACGGTGAACAGCACGTTGGCGGCCTTCGACTGCCCGTACGCCACGTGCCCGTCGTAGTCGGAGTGGTGGAAGTTCGGGTCGTCCCAGTGAATGTCGGTCAACCGGTGAGCACCCGAGGTCATCGTGACGACGCGCGCCCCGTCCGCCGCCCGCAGCGCGGGGTACAACCCGGTGGTGAGCTGGAAGTGGCCGAGGTGGTTGGCCGCGAAGTGGTACTCGTAGCCGCGCGCATCGCGTGCCAGCGGGCCGGCCATGATGCCGGCGTTGTTGATCAGGATGTGCAGCGGCCGCCCGGAGCTGAGGTAGTGCGCCACGAAAGCGTCGATCGACTCCGGTTCCACCAGGTCGATCCGGTAGGTCTCGACGTTCTTCAGGCCGTCGAGGGCTTCCGCCGCCCGGTCCGGATTGCGGGCGGCCACGGTCACCGATGCCCCTGCCCGGCTGAGGCCGCGGGTCATCTCCAGGCCGAGACCGGTGTGCCCGCCGGTGATCACCACGTTGCGGCCGGTCAGGTCGATGCCCGCCAGAACGTCGTCCACGGTGGACGCTGCGTCGAACGGGCTGCCGATCGGGTGTTGTCGAGCTGTCGTGTATCGCATGCCACCCATGCTTCCGCCGACCCTCTGGACTGTGAATAATTGCGCGTCCGGAATTCTTGCGCGAGAGTATGGTCATGGCGGACGATGAGTTGTCCGAGGTGTTCTCCCTCGTCGAGGTGCAAGGGGTGCTCACCGGCGCCGTCGCTGCGAGCGGTGCGTGGGTGGCGCGTGGCCCGATTCCACACCCGCTGAAGTTCTTCGTCATGCTCTCCGGTCGCGCACATCTGCGCACGGAAGGCCTTGCCGAACCGGTCGAGCTGGAAGCCGGTGACGTGGGGATTTTCAGCGATCGCAGTTGGGTGGAGCTGCGCGGGGGCCTAGCCGACGAGACCCCGCAGCTGGTCGAGCCGCACCTCGAGTTTCCGCCGGCAGCGCTGGTTGGGGCGGACGAGCGCGGTGAGGATGTGTACGTCGGCGGGCGCATCGACCTGAACCCGGCGGGCGAGACACTGCTCAGTCAGGCCCTGCCGCCGTTCTCCCACGTGCGGGCCAACGAACCCGGAGCTGAGGGGTTGCGCGACACCGTCCGTCGGCTGTTCGACGAGCTGGTCGGCCAACGGCTCGGGTCGGCGTTCGCCGTCCGGCAACATGTCCAATTGCTGTTGCTGGAGATGCTGCGGGCTTACCTGAGACAAGCCGAGGCCCCGCCCGCCGGCTGGTTGCGGCTGTTGGCCGACGAGCGGCTGCGGCCGGCCGTGCGCCTGATGCACCGCCAACCGGGCCGGTCGTGGGGCCTGGCGGAACTCGCCGACGCCTGCGCGATGTCCCGAGCGGCGTTCGCCGACCGCTTCCGCAAGGTGGCGGGCCTGCCGCCGCTGACGTACTTGAGCCGGTGGCGCATGATGCTGGCGCAACGCGCACTCAGCGATGACAACACCCGGATCGCGTCGTTGGCCGCGCGCCTGGGCTACGGGTCGGAGAGCGCGTTCAGCAACGCGTTCAAGCGTGAGGTCGGCATTTCGCCGGCGAGTTATCGCCGCAAGGTCCGCGAGGCCGCGTTGTCGGTGTGAGCGCCGGGTGCTGATTTCCGTCCCGGGAAGTAGGTGACTTTGCTCAGCACGGCCGCGCCCACCAGGAAGCAGAACGCCATCGCGCCCAGGTCGACACCGGAATCGCTCGGCGCGAAGAACAGAGCGACGCCGAGCACGGCCAGCAGCAGGACGAAAGTGGTCCGCAACCCCAGGCTGGTCGGGCCGAGGGGGACGCGACCGGCGGAGCCTCGGCGCTCGTTGACCACCTCGACGAACGACCGCTCCGGCCGCTTCCCCGGGTCGTAGCCACGCGCGCGGGCGAGAAACGAGTCGACCTCGTCCGCCGGGGCCGCCGACCGCCACGCCTGGGCGGGGATGGCGGCCGCGAGCTGTGCGAGGTGGTAGGCGTTGTTCAGCACCAGCCACTTGGCCAGCTGCCCGTTGTCATTGGTCCACAGCGCTCCCCGATGGCACGCCACAAGCCGGATACGGAACCACGGCTCCTCGACGAACAGGCGCTGGACCTCGGGCGTCAGGACCGCCCTGGCGAACGCCTCGTCCTCGGCGTGCACATGGAAGTTCGCGGCGAAGTCCGGCTCCCAGCCGTCGGTCACCGGCCGCAGCTCGACGTCCGGCGTCAACGCGCCGATGGTGTTCCTGGTGATACGCAAGTCCTCGAACACGGTGCTCTTGCGGGACTGCGTCGCCTGCTGCTCGCTCAACAGCCGCGGCTTGATCAGCAACGCCGGGGTGGCCGGGCACGCCAGCTCGACCAGGCCGTGCGTGCTGTCCACCGCATCGATGACCTGCTGGACGTCGGCGTTCTTCGGCACCGGGCGAGATTTCGCTCCGGTGTCCGCGCGGTACTGCACACCCGCGATGCGGTGGCCCTGGTAGTCGATCTCCACGGCGGCGTCGAACCCGCCGCGGGGGTCGTCATGGCTGACCGCGCGGCCGTAACCGGTCAGCACGCCGAAGCTCGGTCTGCCGGGGCGGTCGCTCGAGTAGACCCGGCCGGTCTTGCCCGCCAGCCGGTCCATCCACTCCGACTGCAGGTAGCGGCGCAGCCAGAGCCACGCGCCGAGCACTACCGGAAGCAGCGCCCACATCCACATCCACGGGCCGCTGAACGTGCCGTACGTCAGCAGGCACACCGTGGCGGTGCCGGTCAGCAGCCCCGCCGCGCTCAAGGCGATGCGCGTCGGCGTGCCGGTGGTGCGCGCGGCGACGAAGAGCAACAGCACAGCAAGGCCGTAGCCGCCGAAGATGACGGCTACGGCCCACGCCGAAAACGACATCGGTATCCCTTATATGTCCAGGTTCTTGCGGGTCTCGTCGGGATCCCGGTCGCCACCGATCTCGCTCTTGTCGAAGGCAGGCTCGCCTTCCAGGACGTCCTCGTACGAGTCGCGTGGCTCCCGGATCCCGCCCTTGAGGGCACCGGTGCCCGCCTTGATGCTCGCCCCGATGCCGAGAGCCTTGAGCGCTTCCTTGGAGAACATCGTGCCGAGGCGCTGTTCGAAGTTGCCTGCCACGCTGTCCATGCCCTTGGCCATGGCGCCTGCCGTGGTGGCCGCCACCCGCCTGCTGGGGACGAAAGTGTCCCGCGCGACCTTTTGACCGACGAGCGGGGCGGTCCGACTGCCCGCCGCGACCGTCTTGCCCAGGCGGAACTTCTCGGCCAGCCGCACCACGGTCCCGTTGAACTTGACCAGGAACTCGCCCAGCTTCTCCAGCAGCTTGCCGAGCTTGCCCAGGTAGCGGGAGACCTTGCTGAACACGCTGGCCACCTTGGCCACCGTGGCGGTCATGGCCGCAGCGACCGAGCCGCCGAAGCTGATCACCGACGAGGCCAGCGCGGGCAGCCACAGCGTGATCAGCCACGACACCAGCTCGGTGATGATGCCCTTGATGACCTCCTCGATGACCTGCATGATCATCGACCAGGTCTTGAGCACCTCGGACACCGCGCCCGCCGCGGATCCGACACCCTGGATGCCCACCGAGAAGTCTGCCACCGCCTGGCGGGCGGCGTTACCGGCGTCCTCCTGCCAGTCCTTCAGTGCCTTGTCGGCCGTTTCGTCGAAGTCCTCCGACAGCGCCACGAAACCCTGCGCGATGGTGGCGAAGTTGTCCGATCCTGCGCTCAGGCTCGGCCCGTCGCCGGACACGTAGTGCAACGCGTCCTGCAGCGGCTGGACCAGCTCGAGCAGCATGTCCAGCCCGGCGGAGACCAGATAACCGATCGGATCCATGGCGAAGAACGCCGCGTCGGCGTACGCGCCCGCGATGAAGCTCGCGCCACTGGATGCCATGTCCTTGGCGAGGTTGCCCAAGTCGGTGACGTCATCGACCTCGCCGATCGACTCCTTGATGCTCTTGATCGACTTGTAGGCGTCGCCGGCGATCGGGACGCGTTCGACGGCGCGGTCGACGCTGCCCTTGAGGCCTTCGTCGTGCGGCTTGACGTCCAGCGCGTCGGCGATGCTCTTCTTCTCCGTCATCACGTCCCTCTCAGCGCGGTCCGTCGATCTGCGCCTGGTGCTGGCCGAACGTCATCGCCGTGTCGTCTTCCATTCCCTTGTAGACCTTGGCGGCCGTGGCGATCTTGTCCGCGAGCGTCTCCACGCCCTCTTTCATCTCGGCGAGCAACTCGCGCAGCTCGGTGAGTCGCTCGGTGTAGGTGGACTTGTAGTGCGAGCCGATGATCCCCCAGGCCTCGTTGCTGACGTCCGCTTGATCGATCAGCGCACCGAACTTGTCCGCCTCGCTGCTGTAGTAGCCGAGGTTCTTGGCGTAGGTGTCCAACGCCGGTATGTCGACCTTGTAGCCCATGCTGCTCCTGACCGTGCCCGTTACCCGACATCAAGTATCGGTAAGACTGCGCAGCTCGGGTAGTGGTTCCGCGGTGAGTTGATCACACTCTGCTGGCGCGGTGCGGACCGGCCGAAGATCGTTTCGTGGAGTACAGCGGTCGTAGCAACAGATAGGCGAGCAGGAGCATCACGACGCCGAAGACGGGCAGCATGACGCGGTCGAGATCCTCGGTGCCGTCGGCCTGGGGCTGATGCCAGTCGAACAGCGGGTTCGTCGCCCACACGAAACCCCACGCGCCGAGCGCCAGCACCAGGACAAGCCTCATCAGCAGGCTCGGCCCGCTGACCGGGGTGCGCAGCGCGATCGTCCGCCGCTCGTTGATCTTGTCCACGAGCGAACGCCGCCGACGCCGCTCGGTGTCGCTACCCCAGCTGTCGACAGAGGTGTCCGCGCTCTGCACCGTCGCGGCGAAGGACGAGTCCGGCCAGATCGGCATGAGCGCGGCCAGCGCGGTGAGCCGGCGCGAGGCGTCGAACAAGCGCGCCTCGGTCAGCCGGCCGAACCGCGTCGTCCACACCACGCCGTCACTGAACATCACGTCGCCGAGCCGAAACCACGGATCCGCGAGCAAGGCACGCCGGACCTGCGGTGTCAGCGCCGCCTGCGCCAGCTCCGGATCGGCGGCACGCACCTCGAACCACTTGCCGAACTCACCGGAGAACTCGACGGGCTCGGTCGCTGCGGTGGGGCGAATCGCGCCGATCATGTTGCGGGTGTAGCGGGCGTCGTCCATCGGGTTGATCGAGCCCGCGTCCTTGCCGTAGGCCTCCTGCCGCTCCCGTCCGGTCCGCGGGCGAATGATCAGTGCCGGAATCTCCGGGGTGCGGACCTGCACCAACGAGAACGTGCCGTCGAGGTCGGAGATCTTGGCCAGCGTTCCGCGCCACGGCTCCACCTGATCGGCAGGCGGCTGCAGATGCAGGTATTGCACACCGAGAACGTCGACGCCCTGTGTGCGCAGCGAAATGGCCGCCTCGAAGCCGACACCCCAGTCGTCGGGCGACCGTGCCCGTCCCGCGCCGGGCAGCAGCCCGAATGTGGGACGGTCGGGCAGTCGTCCGCTGAAGTACTGCGCCCGGCCGCGCGCCGCGAGGCGGTCCATCCAGCGGGTCTGGGCGAACCCGCGCCACCAGATCCACCAGCCGAGCAACAGTGGGACGCCGCTGAAGATCACCGCGACCACCACCGGGTTCCACGCTTGGGAGAACCAGTAGTAGGTCGCGGCCGAGGCGGCCAGCCCGGCCGCCGAGTAGGCGACACCGGCCAGCGTGCGTCTGCGCCGGTCCTGGTACGCGGCCGCTTGGTTGTTCCACCGCACGCCGAGCGCCAGGCAGCCGACGGCCAGGGCGTAGCCGGCGAGCAGGATCAGGGCTTGATATCCGGACATGGAGTGCTAGATGTCCAGGTTCTCCCGCGTCTGTTCGGGATCCTGACCGCCGCCGATCTTGCCCCGCTCGGCGGCCGACTTGCCTGCCTCGACGTAGTCCCACTTCTTGGCGATGTTGTCGATCGCCGCCTTGCCGGGGTTGCTCGCCGCGCTGGACGGGTCGATGCCGGTGATCTGGCCGCTGATCTTGCCGGGGATGCTCTTGCCGATGTCCTTCAGCGCATCCATCGTGGCGGCGCCGCGCTTACCCGCGACCTTGGCCGCCGCCGACGACATGATCTTGGCCTCGCCCGGCAGCAGCCGTTCGGTGCCGTGCAGCTTCTTGCCGTTCTCGATGAGCTTGGTGGTCCACTTGGCGAGGAACTTGACGAAGTCGTCCAGCAGCTTGCCCAGCTTGCCCAGCTTGGCGGTGATCTTGCTCAGCGCGGAACCCACCTTGGCGAGGGTCGTCGTCATCGCGGCCGCGACGCTCGAGCCGAAGCTGACGATCGACGCGGCCAGTGCGGGCAGCCAGATGTAGATCAACGCGCTGACCAGCTCGGAGATGATCGACTTGACCAGCTCCTCGACGACGGTCATCACCATCGACCACATCTGCAAGGTCTGCGCCAGCGACCCGGCCGCCGAACCGATGCCCTGGATACCCACGGCGAACTCGGCGAGCGCCTTGCGGGCCGCCTCACCGGCGTCCTCTTTCCACTCGACGAGGGCCTTGTCGCCGGTCTCCACCCAGTCCTCGGCCAGCTTGACGAAGCCGTTGCCGATGTTGGTGAAGTTGGTCGCCGCCTGGTTCAGCGCCGGACCGTCTCCGGTGACCATGTGCAGCAGGTCCTGCAGCGGCTGGATCAGCTCGATCAGGAAGTTCAGGCCGTTGCTGACCAGCCAGCCGACCGGGTCGAGCACGAAGCCCGCGATGTCCGCGGTGCAGCTGGCCACGAACGCGGCACCGTCGGTGACCAGCGAGCCCGCCGCCATCGCGACGTCGCCCGCGTCGTCTGCGGCGGCGAACTTCTTGTAGTTGTCGGCGATCGTGGCGTAGCCCTTGCCGACGACCGGCACCTTCTTGAACGCGTTGACCGCGTTGGCCCCCAGGCTCTCGTCGTGCGGAGAGACCTGGACGGAGTCGGCAACGCTCTTCTTCTCGCCTGCCATCGCCCCTCCTACTTCGGCCCGTCGATCGTGGTCTGATGGCCGCCGAACGACATCGCCGTGTCGTTCTCCATGCCCTCGTAGACCTTCGCCGCGGTGGAGATCTTCTCGGAGAAGTTCTCCACGCCCTGCTTCATCTGGCCGAGCAGATCTTCGAGTTCCTTGAGCTTCTCCGAGTAGGTCTGTTTGGCGAACAGGCCGACCAGACCCCACGCCTTCTCCGGCACCTCGGCCTGGTCGATCAACGTGCCGAACTTGTCCGCTTCCGATGTGTAGAAGCTCAGATTGTTCGCATACGTCTTCAGCGCGGGGATGTCGACGTTGTATCCATTACCCACGGATGTACCTCCCGGTAGCGACGCAGTTACGACTTCGCCGCGCGGGCGGCGGTTCCGCCCGGCGCCGGGAAATCAGCGTTCGAAAACCGACCCGAAGCCCTCGTCGTCATCGTCGAAGTCGACCACGCGCCGCTGCGGCCGGGAGGTCGGGCGCTGCGGCGGCGGGCCCGCCGGCCGCTGCTGCGGGCCGGGCGCACCGTACGGCCCGGCTTGCGGCGGGGAGGCGGGACGAGGCGGCGTCTGCGGACGCGGCTGAGGCTCCGGGGCAGGCTCGTCGATCGGCTGATCGAAGCGCATCTCGTTGGCCGCGGGTGCGGTGTCGGCCTGCTCGCCCTCGCCCTTGAGCTCCTCGACCGAGACGCCGAACGCCTCGGCCTGCGCCTCCAACACCTGCTCGGTGATGCCTGCGCCCATGCCGCCCATGTGCGCCTCGACCAGCTCGGCCTGCTTACGGGCCGCGCCGGCGACCGCGCGCTGCAGCGTCGACATGATGGTGGCCGACAACGCGCCGGCCTGCTGGCGCAGCGCCTCCTGGCTCAGTTTGATGTCCTTGACCGCGCCACCGGGTCCGGCCACCACGCGGACCGAGCCGTCCGGAGAGGTCGCGACCGATTCCAGCTCGTTGAGCTGTTCCTGCATCTGCTCGACCCCGGCGAACTGCTGCTGGGCCTGTTGAATCTTCGACTGGAACTTCTCGAACTCCTTGAGCAGGTGTTCCATCTCAGCTGACACCGCGAACCCCTCACCCTGATCGATGGCTGTGTCGTGCCCAATCATGGTCCAACCGCGGCGTCGGCGGGGTCCGTTCGGGGCATTTCGCGCACTTGATGCTCCAGTCGTGGCAGGCGGAGGGCCCGCACCGGCTCGACGGGTGTCCTGCCGCGCGGTGCGCAGCCCTGCCGACCGAGGTGACGGCCCGGCCGAACCGGGGTGCCACGGTGGTCGCTGCCCGCGCCGGTCGGCCACCGCGTCGTCAGGGTCCTGCCGGCGGGTGCGACCGGGTACGGTCGTGGTGCCACCCGGCGCCGGCCGTGACCAGTGCGACCCCGTCGCCGCGGTTAACGCCAGGTCGTGGCCTGCTCGGCGCCGCGACCCGCCCACACCGTGGCGTTCGTTGACGTGAGTCGACGGGAGCGGTACACCTTGATGGCGAAGGCGGTGGCGGGCGCGATGCGCGCCTGGATGCTTAAGGCCACCCCCGATTGGAGAGCCTGAAAACAGGCGAGTATCTTTGACGTCTGTGCCCGACGTTGTCGGGCCGCTCCGTGTGCTCGTCATGCACGTTGGCAGCAACGTGATCGGCCGGGCGGAGCGGAGGAAATCCTCGGCCAACCCGATGGAGATGTTGCAGGGCAGTATGCCCTCGACACGGGGCGACACGCCCGACCTCGGGGACCGGACGAGACGAAGACAAGACAGACGCGAGCAGTAGCAACACGAGAAGAAAGCTGGTCCATTGCCCACGATCCAGCAGCTGGTCCGGAAGGGCCGCCAGGACAAGGCCGCCAAGCAGAAGTCCGCGGCGCTGAAGGGGAGCCCCCAGCGGCGCGGCGTCTGCACGCGCGTGTACACCACGACCCCGAAGAAGCCGAACTCGGCGCTGCGCAAGGTCGCTCGCGTGAAGCTGACCAGCGGCATCGAGGTCACCGCCTACATCCCCGGTGAAGGCCACAACCTGCAGGAGCACTCGATGGTGCTCGTGCGTGGCGGCCGGGTGAAGGACCTCCCCGGTGTTCGCTACAAGATCATCCGCGGCGCCCTCGACACGCAGGGTGTGAAGAACCGCAAGCAGGCGCGCAGCCGGTACGGCGCGAAGAAGGAGAAGGGCTGATGCCTCGTAAGGGACCGGCCCCGAAGCGGCCACTGATCAACGACCCGGTTTACGACTCGCCGTTGGTCAGCCAGCTGATCAACAAGGTGCTCAAGGACGGCAAGCGCTCCAAGGCCGAGCGCATCGTCTACCAGGCTCTGGAGGGCACCCGCGAGAAGACCGGCACCGACCCGGTCGTCACCCTCAAGCGGGCGCTGGACAACGTCCGGCCGTCCATCGAGGTGAAGAGCCGTCGCGTCGGTGGAGCCACCTACCAGGTGCCGATCGAGGTCAAGCCCGGCCGTTCCACCACGCTGGCGCTGCGCTGGTTGGTGACGTACTCGCGGGCCCGCCGCGAGAAGACGATGGTCGAGCGGCTGCAGAACGAGTTGCTGGACGCCAGCAACGGCCTGGGCGCGAGCGTCAAGCGTCGCGAAGACACCCACAAGATGGCCGAATCGAACAAGGCGTTCGCGCACTACCGCTGGTGACGCCTGCGCCGGCCCGCGCCGACCCGCGTAGGTCGGAACCCACACGCTTACCGACAAGGGGTAACTTTCGATGGCACGCGACGTGCTGACCGACCTGAACAAGGTCCGCAACATCGGCATCATGGCGCACATCGATGCCGGCAAGACCACGACCACCGAGCGGATCCTGTACTACACGGGCATCAACCACAAGCTCGGCGAGACCCACGATGGGTCGGCGACGATGGACTGGATGGAGGAGGAGCAGAAGCGGGGTATCACCATCACCTCGGCGGCTACCACCACCTTCTGGAACGACAACCAGATCAACCTGATCGACACCCCGGGCCACGTCGACTTCACCGTCGAGGTGGAGCGGAACCTGCGTGTGCTGGACGGCGCGGTCGCCGTGTTCGACGGCAAGGAGGGTGTCGAGCCCCAGTCCGAGCAGGTGTGGCGCCAGGCGGACAAGTACGAGGTCCCGCGGATCTGCTTCATCAACAAGATGGACAAGCTGGGCGCGGACTTCTACTTCTCGGTGCAGACCATCCGGGAGCGCCTCGGCGCGAACCCGCTGGTCATCCAGCTGCCGATCGGCGCGGAGAACGACTTCCAGGGCGTGGTCGACCTGGTCGAGATGCGCGCGCTGACCTGGCGCGGTGAGGTGAAGAAGGGCCAGGACTACGAGGTCGAGGAGATCCCGGCCGACCTGGCCGACAAGGCCGCGGAGTACCGCGAGAAGCTCATCGAGGCGGTCGCCGAGACCGACGACGAGCTGATGGAGAAGTACTTCGGCGGCGAGGAGCTGACCGTCGCCGAGATCAAGCGCGGCATCCGCAAGCTGACCATCGCGCAAGACGCCTACCCGGTGCTGTGCGGCTCGGCGTTCAAGAACAAGGGCGTGCAGCCGATGCTGGACGCGGTGATCGACTACCTGCCGTCCCCGCTGGACGTGCCGGACGTCGAGGGCGTGCTGCAGGACGGCGAGACCAAGGCGACCCGCAAGCCGTCCAACGACGAGCCGTTCGCCGCGCTGGCGTTCAAGATCGCCGCACACCCGTACTTCGGCAAGCTCACCTACATCCGGGTCTACTCGGGTGAGGTGGCCGCGGGTTCCGGTGTCGTCAACGCGACGAAGGACCGCAAGGAGCGCATCGGCAAGATCTTCCAGATGCACTCCAACAAGGAGAACCCGGTCGACGTCGCCAAGGCCGGCCACATCTACGCGGTGCAGGGCCTGAAGGACACCACCACCGGTGACACGCTGGCCGACCCGCAGAAGCCGATCGTGCTCGAGTCGATGACGTTCCCCGAGCCGGTCATCGAGGTGGCGATCGAGCCGAAGACGAAGGCCGACCAGGAGAAGCTCTCCACGGCGATCCAGAAGCTGGCCGAGGAAGACCCGACGTTCCAGGTCAAGCTGGACGAGGAGACCGGCCAGACGATCGTCTCCGGGATGGGCGAGCTGCACCTCGAGGTGCTGGTGAACCGGATGAAGTCCGACTTCAAGGTCGAGGCGAACATCGGTAAGCCGCAGGTCGCCTACCGCGAGACGATCCGCAAGGTCGTGGACAAGTACGAGTACACGCACAAGAAGCAGACCGGTGGCTCCGGGCAGTTCGCTCGGGTCATCATCCAGCTCGAGCCGCTGGAGACCACCGGCGACGGTGCGCTGTACGAGTTCGACAACAAGGTCACCGGTGGCCGCATCCCGAAGGAGTACATCCCCTCGGTGGACGCCGGTGTGCAGGACGCCATGCAGTACGGCGTGCTGGCCGGATACCCGCTGGTCGGGTTGAAGGTGACCCTGTTGGACGGTGCGTACCACGAGGTCGACTCTTCGGAGATGGCCTTCAAGGTCGCAGGTTCGATGGCCTTGAAAGAGGCCGCGAAGCTGGCGAAGCCGGTGCTGCTCGAGCCGATGATGGCGGTCGAGGTGACCACGCCCGAGGAGTACATGGGCGATGTCATCGGTGACTTGAACTCCCGTCGTGGCCAGATCCAGGCCATGGACGAGCGAGCGGGTGTTCGTGTCGTGAGGGCACAGGTGCCGCTGTCGGAGATGTTCGGGTACGTGGGCGACCTTCGGTCGAAGACCCAGGGCCGTGCGAACTACTCCATGCAATTCGATTCCTACGCCGAGGTTCCGCAGAACGTGGCGAAGGAAATCATCGCGAAGGCGACCGGGGAGTAAGCCTCCTCGTCGCCCGCGGGCATGGGGCTTCCCCAGGGTCCGCAGCAACCGACCAAAAGCAACGCAAGAGAAACAGTCCAGGAGGACATTCCAGTGGGCAAGGCCAAGTTCGAGCGGAGCAAGCCGCACGTCAACATCGGCACCATTGGTCACGTCGACCACGGCAAGACCACGCTGACCGCGGCGATCACCAAGGTGCTGCACGACAGGTACCCCGAGCTCAACCAGTCGCGGGCGTTCGACCAGATCGACAACGCGCCTGAGGAGAAGCAGCGCGGTATCACGATCAACATCTCGCACGTCGAGTACCAGACCGAGAATCGTCACTACGCGCACGTCGACGCCCCCGGTCACGCGGACTACATCAAGAACATGATCACCGGTGCCGCCCAGATGGACGGCGCGATCCTGGTGGTCGCCGCGACCGACGGCCCGATGCCGCAGACCAAGGAGCACGTGCTGCTTGCCCGTCAGGTCGGCGTGCCCTACATCGTCGTGGCCCTGAACAAGGCCGACATGGTCGACGACGAGGAGATCCTCGAGCTGGTCGAGCTGGAGGTCCGGGAGCTGCTGAACGAGTACGAGTTCCCGGGTGACGACGCCCCGGTCATCAAGGTCTCCGGCCTGAAGGCCCTGGAGGGCGACGAGAAGTGGGCGAAGTCGGTGCTCGAGCTGATGGACGCCGTCGACGAGAACGTGCCGGACCCGGTGCGTGAGATCGACAAGCCGTTCCTGATGCCGATCGAGGACGTCTTCACCATCACCGGTCGCGGTACGGTCGTCACCGGCCGTATCGAGCGCGGTGAGATCAAGCTGAACGAAGAGGTCGAGATCGTCGGCATCCGCGAGGAGACCCTGAAGACCACGGTCACCTCGATCGAGATGTTCAACAAGATGCTCGACTCGGGTCAGGCCGGTGACAACGCCGCGCTGCTGCTGCGTGGTGTCAAGCGCGAGGACGTCGAGCGCGGTCAGGTCGTCACGAAGCCCGGCACGACCACCCCGCACACCGAGTTCGAGGCTTCGGTGTACATCCTGTCCAAGGACGAGGGTGGCCGGCACACGCCGTTCTTCAACAACTACCGCCCGCAGTTCTACTTCCGCACCACCGACGTGACCGGTGTGGTGTCGCTGCCCGAGGGCACCGAGATGGTGATGCCTGGTGACAACACCAACATCTCCGTCAAGCTGATCCAGCCGATCGCCATGGACGAGGGTCTGCGGTTCGCCATCCGTGAGGGTGGTCGCACCGTCGGCGCCGGCCAGGTGACCAAGATCATCAAGTGATTCCGCGGCTGAGGCGGTCGCCCGCACCGGGTGACCGCCTCAGCTCGCCGGAGGGCGGCTGGTGCGCCGTGTGGCCAGGCAAAACCGCCCCCGGTTAACGGGCGTGTGAGCGCCTGTGTCAAACTAGATGGGTTGCTCGACGTGGGAGCGGCCGATTGCCAAATCGGCCGCTTCGGCGTGAGTACCTGCCAGGGGTTGCGGCTGATCCGCAAGCCTTTGGGCCGCTTTCGGCGGTCCGCAGACAAGACCACCCGCACACGACGACTCTTGTGCACCGGTCTGTGTCCACCGGCGCGACACACCCGACCGCGTGGACCGGAGCGCAAGCCGTTGACCAGCGGAAACGAGAACGAAGGAACGGGCTGCCACCATGGCGGGACAGAAGATCCGCATCCGGCTCAAGGCCTACGACCACGAGGCCATCGACTCGAGTGCGCGCAAGATCGTGGAGACGGTCACGCGCACCGGGGCGAGCGTGGTCGGGCCGGTGCCGTTGCCGACCGAGAAGAACGTCTACTGCGTCATCCGCTCGCCGCACAAGTACAAGGACTCGCGCGAGCACTTCGAGATGCGTACGCACAAGCGGCTGATCGACATCGTCGACCCGACGCCGAAGACGGTCGACGCGCTGATGCGCATCGACCTGCCCGCCAGCGTCGACGTCAACATCCAGTGAGGGCCTCAGCGACATGTCTGACAGGCAAGTGAAGGGGATCCTGGGCACCAAGCTCGGTATGACCCAGGTCTTCGACGAGAAGAACCGGGTGGTACCGGTCACCGTCATCAAGGCGGGGCCGAACGTGGTGACCCAGATCCGGACCAAGGACAACGACGGCTACACCGCGGTGCAGCTGGCCTACGGCGACGTGGACCCGCGCAAGGTGAACAGCCCGTCGGCTCGCCGCGAGCTGCGCAAGTCCGGCAAGCCCGCGCGCAAGGTGCGCAACTGGGTGGTGAACTCCCCGCTGGCCGGCCACTTCGAGAAGGCGGGTGTCGCGCCCAAGCGTCACCTCGCCGAGCTGCGCACCAGCGACGCGGAGAACTACGAGGTCGGCCAGGAGATCACCGCCGACATCTTCTCCGCGGGTGCCAAGGTCGACGTGACCGGCACCAGCAAGGGCAAGGGCTACGCCGGTGTCATGAAGCGCCACGGCTTCGCCGGCCAGGGCGCCAGCCACGGTAACCAGGCCACCCACCGTGCGCCCGGCTCGATCGGTGGCTGCGCCACCCCGGGCCGTGTGTTCAAGGGCATGCGGATGGCGGGCCGGATGGGCCACCAGCGGGTCACCACGCAGGGCCTGACCGTGCACGACGTGAAGGCCGAGGACGGCCTGCTGCTGATCAAGGGCGCGGTGCCAGGGCCGAGGGGCAGCCTGGTGTTCGTCCGCAGTGCTGTGAAGGGCGGTGCCGGCGCATGACCACCGTGGACATCAAGACCCCCGAGGGGAAGAAGTCGGGCACCGTCGAGCTGCCCGCGGAGATCTTCGACGTGCAGGCCAACGTGCCGTTGATGCACCAGGTCGTCACGGCGCAGCTGGCCGCCGCCCGGCAGGGTACGCACGACACCAAGACCCGCGGCGAGGTCCGCGGTGGTGGCAGCAAGCCGTACCGGCAGAAGGGCACCGGCCGGGCCCGCCAGGGTTCGATCCGGGCGCCGCAGTTCGCCGGTGGTGGCGTCGTGCACGGCCCGACGCCGCGCAAGTACAACCAGCGCACCCCGAAGAAGATGAAGGCGGCCGCGCTGCGCGGTGCGCTGTCCGACCGGGCGCGCGCGGGTCAGGTGCACGTGGTGACCGAGCTGGTCACCGGGGAGAAGCCGTCGACCAAGAGCGCCAAGGCCGCGCTGGCCAAGGTCACCGAGGCGGAGCGGGTGCTGCTGGTGCTCAACCGCGACGACGAGCTGACCTTCCGTTCGGTGCGCAACCTGCCGAACGTGCACCTGCTGACGCCGGACCAGCTCAACACCTACGACGTGCTGGTCAACGACGACGTGGTGTTCACCAAGGCTGCGCTGGACGTGTTCCTCGCCGGCCCGGCCAAGGGCAAGAGCGGCAAGGCAACGGCCCGCTCGAGCGAAGTGGAAGGGCGTGACGAGCAGTGAGCGCGATCGGCATCCCGGATTACCGCGACATCCTGATCAGGCCCGTCATCTCGGAGAAGTCCTACGGCCTGCTGGAGGACAACAAGTACACCTTCGAGGTGGCGCCGAACGCGAACAAGACCGCGATCAAGATCGCCGTCGAGAAGATTTTCGACGTCAAGGTCGTCAGCGTGAACACGCTCAACCGGCCGGGCAAGCGCAAGCGCACCCGGTACGGCTACGGCAAGCGCAAGGACCGCAAGCACGCGATCGTCACGCTGTCGGCGGACAGCAAGCCGATCGAGATCTTCGGCTCAACGGCGTAGGGGATCAACAATGGGTATTCGTAAGTACAAGCCGACGACCCCCGGTCGCCGTGGCTCGAGTGTGTCGGATTTCGCCGAGATCACCCGAACCACACCGGAGAAGTCGTTGCTGGTGCCGCTGAGCAAGTCCGGCGGCCGCAACTCCTCTGGGAAGATCACCACCCGGCACAAGGGTGGCGGTCACAAGCGGGCGTACCGGTTGATCGACTTCCGGCGCAACGACAAGGACGGCGTGCCGGCCAAGGTCGCGCACATCGAGTACGACCCGAACCGGTCGGCTCGCATCGCGCTGCTGCACTACGCCGACGGCGAGAAGCGCTACATCATCGCGCCGAACAAGCTCAAGCAGGGCGATGTGGTGGAGTCCGGCCCGTCCGCGGACATCAAGCCGGGCAACAACCTGCCGCTGCGCAACATCCCGGTCGGCACCGTGGTGCACGCCATCGAGCTGCGTCCGGGCGGCGGCGCGAAGATCGCCCGGTCTGCTGGCGCAGGCGTCCAGCTGGTCGCCAAGGAGGGTCCGTACGCCCAGCTGCGTATGCCGTCCGGCGAGATCCGCAACGTGGACGTGCGCAACCGCGCCACGGTCGGCGAGGTCGGCAACGCCGAGCACGCCAACATCAACTGGGGTAAGGCAGGCCGGGCCCGGTGGAAGGGCAAGCGCCCGACCGTCCGTGGTGTCGTGATGAACCCGGTCGACCACCCGCACGGTGGTGGTGAGGGCCGCACCTCCGGTGGCCGTCACCCGGTGAACCCGAACGGCAAGCCCGAGGGTCGTACCCGCCGGCGCAAGCCGTCCGACCGGCTCATCGTCCGTCGCCGTAAGACCGGCAAGCGTCGCTAGTAGAGCAGGAAGGAGTAGACCATGCCACGCAGCCTGAAGAAGGGCCCGTTCGTGGACGACCACCTGCTCAAGAAGGTGGACGCGCTGAACGAGTCGGGCAAGAAGACGGTGATCAAGACCTGGTCGCGCCGGTCCACGATCATCCCGGACATGCTGGGCCACACCATCGCGGTGCACGACGGTCGCAAGCACGTCCCGGTGTTCATCACCGAGGCGATGGTCGGGCACAAGCTGGGCGAGTTCGCCCCGACCCGGACCTTCAAGGGTCACATCAAGGACGACCGCAAGTCGCGTAGGCGCTAAGAGGGATTGGAAGCAACGATGAACGCCCCAACGAACGCGGCCACGGCAGAAGAGCTGCCGACGGCTGTCGCGCGGGCTCGTTTCGTCCGGGACTCGCCGATGAAGGTGCGCCGGGTGATCGAGCTGATCAAGGGTCGCAGCGTCGCCGACGCCCTGGCGGTCCTGAAGTACGCCCCGCAGGCGGCCAGCTACCAGCTGGCGAAGGTGATCCAGAGTGCGGCGGCCAACGCGGAGAACAACCTCGGGCTCGACCCGGAGACGCTGTGGTTGAAGAGCGTGACTGCCGATGAGGGCCCGACGCTGAAGCGGATTCGGCCGCGTGCGCAGGGTCGCGCGTACCGGATCCGGAAGCGGACCAGCCACATCACGGTGGTTGTCGAGTCTCGACCGAAGCAGGCGAAGAAGAAGGCAGGTGGCCGGTAGTGGGCCAGAAGATCAACCCGCACGGTTTCCGGCTCGGCATCACCACCGACTGGAAGTCGCGCTGGTACGCCGACAAGCAGTACGCCGAGTACGTCGGTGAGGACGTCAAGATCCGCAAGCTGCTGTCCACCGGCATGGAGCGGGCGGGCATCTCCAAGGTGGAGATCGAGCGCACTCGCGACCGCGTCCGGGTGGACATCCACACCGCGCGTCCCGGCATCGTGATCGGCCGCCGCGGCGCGGAGGCCGACCGGATCCGCGGCTCGCTGGAGAAGCTCACCGGCAAGCAGGTGCAGCTGAACATCCTCGAGGTGAAGAACCCCGAGGCGGATGCTCAGCTGGTCGCACAGGGCATCGCCGAGCAGCTGTCCAACCGGGTCGCGTTCCGCCGTGCCATGCGCAAGGCGATCCAGACGTCGATGCGGTCGCCACAGGTCAAGGGCATTCGCGTGCAGTGCTCCGGTCGTCTCGGCGGTGCCGAGATGTCCCGGTCCGAGCACTACCGCGACGGCCGTGTCCCGCTGCACACGCTGCGCGCCGACATCGACTACGGCTTCTTCGAGGCCCGTACCACGTTCGGCCGCATCGGCGTGAAGGTGTGGATCTACAAGGGCGACCTCGTCGGCGGGCTGAAGGCCAAGGCCGAGCGGGAAGCCCAGGCAGCCGAGCGTGCTCCGCGGCGGGACCGTCCGTCGCGTCCGCGCCGCTCCGGCGCCTCCGGCACGACCCCGACGTCGACCGAGGTGCAGCGGGCTGCCGCGAGCCAGAAGGCCGAGACTGTCGCCGCCGAGGCTGCTGCGCCCGCAGCGGCGGAGCAGGCGGCTGAGAAGAAGACGGAGGGCTGAGCCATGCTGATTCCGCGCAAGGTGGCTCACCGCAAGCAGCACCACCCGCGGCGCAAGGGTATGGCCAAGGGCGGTACGAAGGTGAACTTCGGCGAGTACGGCATCCAGGCGCTGGAGCACTCGTACGTCACCAACCGGCAGATCGAGGCCGCGCGTATCGCCATGACCCGGCACATCAAGCGTGGCGGGAAGATCTGGATCAACATCTTCCCGGACCGCCCGCTGACCAAGAAGCCGGCCGAGACCCGCATGGGTTCCGGTAAGGGTTCGCCGGAGTGGTGGGTGGCCAACGTCAAGCCGGGCCGGGTCATGTTCGAGATGACCTACCCGAACGAGGCCATCGCACGCGAGGCGCTGCGCAGGGCGATCCACAAGCTGCCGATGAAGTGCCGCATTGTTTCTCGGGAAGGAAGTGAGTTCTAAATGGCCGCAGGAGTGACTGCGTCCGAGCTGCGTGAGCTCACCACCGAGGAGCTGGTGCTCCGTCTGAAGGAAGCCAAGGAAGAGCTGTTCAACCTGCGCTTCCAGATGGCCACCGGTCAGCTGGACAACAACCGCCGACTGCGGACCGTCCGCTCCGACATCGCCCGGATCTACACGGTCATGCGGGAGCGCGAGCTGGGTCTGTCGGTCGCCCCGGAAGATGACGAGGTCGGAGAGGAAGCCACCGCATGAGCGAGAAGGCGGAGCAGATCGCCAAGGAGCCCGTGCAGAACCCGGCCTCTGGCCGGAACTTCCGCAAGGTGCGTGAGGGCTACGTCGTGTCCGACCGGATGGACAAGACCATCGTGGTCGAGCTCGAGGACCGCAAGAAGCACCCGCTGTACGGCAAGGTCGTGCGGTCCACCAAGAAGGTCAAGGCGCACGACGAGGAGAACACCGCGGGCATCGGCGACCGTGTCGTGATCATGGAGACCCGCCCGCTGTCGGCCACCAAGCGCTGGCGGCTGGTGAAGATCGTGGAGAAGGCGAAATGATTCAGCAGGAGTCACGGCTGCGGGTCGCCGACAACACGGGTGCGAAGGAGATCTTGACCATCCGCGTGCTCGGCGGTTCCGGCCGGCGGTACGCAAGCATCGGCGACACCATCGTCGCCACGGTCAAGGACGCCATCCCCGGTGCCGGCGTGAAGAAGGGCGATGTGGTGCGCGCGGTCGTCGTGCGTACGAAGAAGGAGAAGCGCCGTCCGGATGGCTCGTACATCAGGTTCGACGAGAACGCCGCGGTACTGATCAAGAACGACAACGAACCGCGCGGCACGCGCATCTTCGGCCCGGTCGGCCGGGAGCTGCGGGACCGTAAGTTCATGAAGATCATCTCGCTGGCACCGGAGGTGCTCTAGGTGAAGATCAAGAAGGGCGACACGGTTCTCGTCATCTCCGGCAAGGACAAGGGCGCCAAGGGCAAGGTCATCCAGGCCTTCCCCCGCGAGAACAAGGTGCTCGTGGAGGGCGTGAACCGGATCAAGAAGCACACGCGGATCAGCCAGACTCAGCGCGGCGCGCAGTCCGGCGGCATCGTCACGCAGGAGGCGAAGATTCACGTCTCCAACGTGATGTTGGTCGACTCCGACGGCAAGCCCACTCGCGTTGGCTACCGCTTCGACTCCGACGGCAAGAAGGTGCGCGTCGCGCGTAGCAACGGTGAGGAAATCTGATGACGACCACCGCTGAGAAGGTCGCGCCCCGGCTGCGGGAGCGCTACCGCGAGGAAATCAGGGCCGCCCTGCAGCAGGAGTTCGGCTACACCAACGTGCACCAGATCCCCACGGTCACCAAGGTCGTGGTGAACATGGGCGTCGGTGACGCGGCGCGGGACTCGAAGCTGATCCAGGGCGCGATCAACGACCTGGCCACGATCACCGGTCAGCGGCCGGA
This sequence comes from Thermocrispum municipale DSM 44069, assembly GCF_000427825.1. Taxonomy (GTDB): domain Bacteria; phylum Actinomycetota; class Actinomycetes; order Mycobacteriales; family Pseudonocardiaceae; genus Thermocrispum; species Thermocrispum municipale. Next base: position 860,478 of record NZ_KE386593.1, read on the forward strand.
GGTGCGCAGGGCGCGCAAGTCCATCGCGCAGTTCAAGCTGCGTGAGGGCATGCCGATCGGCGCGCGGGCGACGCTGCGTGGCGACCGGATGTGGGAGTTCCTGGACCGGCTGCTGACCATCGCGCTGCCGCGTATCCGGGACTTCCGTGGCCTGTCGCCGAAGCAGTTCGACGGCAACGGCAACTACACGTTCGGTCTCACCGAGCAGTCGATGTTCCACGAGATCAACCCGGACGACATCGACCGGCAGCGGGGCATGGACGTCACCGTGGTGACCACCGCGACCAACGACGAGGAAGGCCGGGCGCTGCTGCGTCACCTCGGCTTCCCGTTCAAGGAGAACTGATCCCATGGCCAAGAAGGCACTGATCGCCAAGGCGAAGCGCAAGCCGAAGTTCGCCGTGCGGGCCTACACCCGGTGCCAGAAGTGCGGCAGGCCGCACTCGGTGTACCGCAAGTTCGGCCTGTGCCGGGTGTGCCTGCGCGAGATGGCGCACCGCGGTGAACTGCCGGGCGTGAGCAAGTCCAGCTGGTAACACACGACGACTCGAAGATCGCCACAGGCCCGGGCCACCCGGGAACCAGGTGAGAAAGGTTGACAGGCTCATCATGACGATGACCGACCCGATCGCAGACTTCTTGACGCGTCTGCGCAATGCCAACTCGGCTTATCACGACGAGGTCGTGGTGCCGCACTCGAAGCTCAAGCAGAACATCGCGGAGATCCTCAAGCGCGAGGGTTACATCGCGGACTACCGCACCGAGCAGGGTGACAAGCACAAGAACCTGGTCGTGAAGTTGAAGTACGGCCCGAACCGTGAGCGCAGCATCGCGGGTCTGCGCCGGGTGTCCAAGCCCGGCCTGCGGGTGTATGCGAAGTCCACCGAGCTGCCGAACGTGCTCGGTGGCCTCGGTGTGGCGATCATTTCCACGTCCTCCGGTCTGCAGACCGACCGGCAGGCCAAGCGCAACGGCGTTGGCGGGGAAGTCCTCGCCTACGTGTGGTGAGGGGAGGAGGCAACGATGTCCCGTATTGGCAAGCAGCCGATCACCATCCCCTCCGGCGTTGACGTCACGATCGATGGCCAGCAGGTCACCGTGAAGGGTCCGAAGGGCACGCTGTCGCACACCGTCGCCGAGCCGATCAAGGTGAGCAAGGCCGAGGACGGCACGCTCGTGGTGACCCGGCCGGACGACGAGCGGGAGAGCCGTGCGCTGCACGGGCTGACTCGGACGCTGGTGAACAACCTCGTCATCGGCGTGACCGAGGGGTACGAGAAGAGGATGGAGATCCACGGCGTCGGCTACCGGGTGCAGGCGAAGGGTTCCGACCTGGAGTTCGCGCTCGGCTACAGCCACCCGGTGAAGATCAGCGCGCCGGAAGGCATCACGTTCAAGGTGGAGTCGCCGACGCGGTTCTCGGTCTCCGGCATCGACAAGCAGAAGGTCGGCCAGGTGGCGGCGGTGATCCGCAGGCTGCGTCGTCCTGACCCGTACAAGGGCAAGGGCGTGCGGTACGAGGGTGAGCGCATCCGCCGCAAGGTCGGAAAGACGGGTAAGTGATGGCAGCGACAAAGCAGGCGACAGACAAGCGCAAGCCCGTCGGCAAGGACGTTTCCACCCGCCGCCGGGTGGCGATCGGGCGGCGGCATGCGCGGCTGCGCAAGAAGGTCAAAGGCACCCCGGAGCGCCCGCGGCTGAACGTGAAGCGGACTTCGCGGCACATCCACGTGCAGGTGATCGACGACGTGGCCGGCCACACGCTGGCTGCGGCGTCGTCCATCGAGGCGGACGTGCGGGCGGTCGAGGGCGACAAGAAGGCGAAGGCGGCCAAGGTGGGCCAGCTGGTGGCCGAGCGCGCCAAGGCGGCGGGTATCACCGCGGTGGTGTTCGACCGCGGTGGCCACGACTACCACGGCCGGATCGCTGCCCTCGCCGACGCGGCTCGCGAGGCGGGGTTGGAGTTCTGATGCAGGTCAACGACAACGGAAGGAAAGCCTGATGCCGGGACGTACACGGCAAGGCGGCGGGTCGGGCCCCGGCGACCGCGAGCGCGGTGGCGGCCGGGACCGGCGGGACCGCCGTGACGGTGGCCGTGGCGGGGCGGCCCAGGAGAAGAACCCGCACCTCGAGCGCGTCGTCGCGATCAACCGCGTCGCCAAGGTCGTCAAGGGTGGCCGGCGGTTCAGCTTCACCGCGCTGGTCGTCGTCGGCGACGGTGACGGTCAGGTCGGCGTCGGCTACGGCAAGGCCAAGGAAGTTCCCGCGGCGATCGCCAAGGGCGTGGAAGAGGCGAAGAAGAACTTCTTCCGGGTGCCGCGTATCGCCGGGACCATCCCGCACCCGGTGCAGGGTGAGGCGGCCGCAGGCGTTGTGCTGCTGCGTCCGGCCAGCCCCGGTACCGGTGTCATCGCGGGTGGCCCGGTGCGTGCTGTGCTGGAGTGCGCCGGCGTCCACGACGTGCTGACCAAGTCGCTCGGCAGCGACAACGCGATCAACATCGTGCACGCCACGGTCGCGGCCCTGAAGAGCCTGCAGCGCCCGGAGGAGGTGGCCGCTCGCCGCGGTCTGCCGCTCGAGGACGTTGCCCCGGCTCGGATGCTGCGCATGCGTGCTGGGCAGGGGGTCTGACATGGCTCAGCTGAAGATCACCCAGGTCAGAAGCAAGATCGGCACCAAGAAGAACCACCGGGACTCGTTGCGCACCCTCGGGCTGCGCAAGATCCGGCAGTCCGTGGTGCGCGAAGACAGCCCCGAGGTGCGCGGCCTGGTGCACACCGTGCGGCACCTCGTGGTTGTTGAGGAGGTCAAGTAGACATGGCCATCAAGGTCCACCACCTGAGGCCGGCACCCGGCGCGAAGCAGGACAAGATCCGCGTCGGCCGTGGTGACGGGTCGAAGGGTAAGACCGCGGGCCGCGGCACGAAGGGCACCAAGGCCCGCAAGAACGTGCCTGCCGGTTTCGAGGGTGGGCAGATGCCCATCCACATGCGGCTGCCGAAGCTGCGTGGCTTCAAGAACCGGTTCCGCACCGAGTACCAGCCGGTCAACGTGGGCGACATCGCCAAGGCGTTCCCCAAGGGCGGCAAGGTCGGTGTCGACGAGCTGGTGGAAGCTGGCCTGGTCCGCAAGAACAGCTTGGTGAAGGTGCTCGGCGACGGTGACGTCGACGGCGTGAAGCTGGAAGTCACCGCGCACAAGTTCTCCGCATCCGCCAAGGAAAAGCTCAGCGCCGCTGGTGGCAGCGCCAACGCGTTGTGACCAGCCCGACGCAGTCAACCCCTGATCACGGCGATCGCTGTGAGCAGGGGTTGACTCGTCAGAGGGTGTAGACACAGGAAGCGGCGAGCGCGATGGCATGTCCGGGCACCGCGGGCGACGATCGGCGGGAATTCCGCCCTGGCCCGCAGTGGCGCCCCGCGAGGCTGTTAGGCTTCGCGGAAGCTCAGCGGGGCCGCGGCCGCGTTGTGCTCTCTGGCGTGCTCGTGCTCGACGCGCGACACCAGTAGTCAGACATCCGCCGGTGCTCCGGCGGCCGAGCAGATCGTCGGTCCGTTCCGACGACGCAACAGGAGGTCCCCCGCGTGCTCAGCGTTATCCGCTCGGCTCTCGCGACGCCAGACCTGCGCAAAAAGATCCTCTTCACCCTGATGATCGTGGCGCTGTACCGGGTCGGCGCGGTGACCCCCGCTCCCGGTGTCTCGTACGAGGCGGTGCAGGCCTGTCAACCCGAGCAGGGCGACCAGGGCATCTTCTCCCTGCTGAACCTGTTCAGCGGCGGGGCGCTGCTGCAGTTGTCGATCTTCTCGACCGGCATCATGCCGTACATCACGGCGAGCATCATCGTGCAGCTGCTCACCGTGGTGATTCCGCGGTTCGAGGAGCTGAAGAAGGAAGGCCAGGCGGGTCAGAACAAGCTCACCCAGTACACCCGCTACCTGACCATCGGGCTGGCCATCCTGCAGGCGACTGGTGTCATCGCGCTGGCGACGCGGGGCGGCATGTTCGGCAACTGCCCGGACCCGGTCATCCCGGACGACAGCGTGGCCTCCACGGCGATGATCGTGCTGACCATGACGGCGGGTACCGCGGTCATGATGTGGATGGGTGAGCTGATCACCGAGCGCGGCGTCGGCAACGGCATGTCGCTGCTGATCTTCCTGAACATCGCCGCTCGCATCCCGTTCGAGGGCGAGATCATCCTGGAGAACCAGGGTGGCGCGGTGTTCGCGGTGGTGTGCGTGTTCGTGCTCGCCATCATCTCCAGCGTCATCTTCGTCGAGCAGGGGCAGCGCCGGATCCCGGTGCAGTACGCCAAGCGGATGGTCGGGCGCCGGATGTACGGCGGCACGTCGACCTACCTGCCGATCAAGGTGAACCAGGCGGGTGTCATCCCGGTCATCTTCGCCTCGTCGTTGCTGTACCTGCCCGACTTGATCAGCCGGCTGGTGACTCCGGAAACGGAGACCAGTTGGTTCAAGCGCGTGATGGCCGAGTATGTGACCAACCAGTCCAACTGGGTGCACATCCTCATCTACTTCGCGCTGATCATGTTCTTCACGTACTTCTACATCTCGATCACGTTCAACGTGGACGAGCGTGCCGAGGACATGAAGAAGTACGGCGGCTTCATCCCGGGGATCCGTCCGGGGCGGCCGACCGCGGAGTACTTGCACTTCGTGCTGAACCGGATCACCCTTCCGGGCTCGATCTACCTGGGCATCGTGGCGATCCTGCCCAACTTCTTCCTCGACCTGACCGGTCAGGGCAACAACCAGAACTTCCCGTTCGGCGGCACTGCGGTGCTGATCATGGTCGGCGTCGGGCTGGACACCGTGAAGCAGATCGAGAGCCAGCTGATGCAGCGCAACTACGAAGGGTTCCTCCGATGACGAACCGGCTCGTGCTGGTCGGCCCTCCGGGAGCCGGCAAGGGTACGCAAGCGGCCAGGCTCAGCGAGGAGTTGGGCATCCCGCACATCTCCACCGGCGACCTGTTCCGTGCGCACATCGCGCAGGAGACCGAGCTGGGGCGCCAGGTCAAGGAGTACCTGGATTCCGGCCAGCTGGTGCCGGACGAGGTCACCAACGCCATGGTGCGGGAGCGGCTGGCGTCTCCCGAGACGGCGGAGGGCTTCCTGCTCGACGGCTTCCCGCGCAACGTGGGGCAGGCCGAGGAGTTGGCGAAGATGCTGTCCGAGGCGGACCAGGAGCTGGACGCGGTCGTCGAGTTGAAGGTCGACGAGGAAGAGCTCGTGCAGCGGTTGCTGGCTCGCGGCCGGAACGACGACACCGAGGACGTCATCCGGCGCCGGCAGCAGGTCTACCGCGACGAGACCGCGCCGCTGCTGGAGTACTACGCCGACCGTCTGGTCACCATCGACGGTCAGGGCGACATCGCCGAGGTCACCGCGCGCGTGCTGGACGCGCTCAAGCAACGGTCGTGAGTCTGTTCGCGGGGCGGGGCAAGCGCATCGAGCGCAAGACGCGCGGCGAGCTCGAGGCCATGCGTGCCGCTGGGCTGGTCGTTGCGCGGACCCTGCAGGCTGTGGTCGAGGCGGCCCGCCCCGGGGTGAGCACCGGCGAGCTGGACGAGCTCGCCGAGCAGACCATCCGCGACGCGGGCGCCGTGCCGTCGTTCAAGGGCTACCACGGATTCCCGGCGTCGCTGTGCACGTCGGTCAACGAACAAGTCGTCCACGGCATCCCGAGCCGCAAGGCGGTGCTGGCCGAGGGTGACGTGCTGTCGGTGGACTGCGGCGCCATCCTGGACGGCTGGCACGGTGACTCGGCGGTCACCATCGGCATCGGCTCGGTGTCGGCGGCGGACCGGGCATTGTCGGAGGCGACGAAGGCCGCGATGAACGCGGGGATCGCGGCGGCGCTTCCCGGCGGCAGGTTGACGGACATCTCGCACGCGGTGGAGACCGCGGCGCAGCAGGCGCGCGACACCGACGGTGTGCCGTACGGCTTGATCGAGGAGTACGGCGGCCACGGCATCGGGCGCGAGATGCACATGGATCCGTTCCTGCCCAATCTCGGCAAGCCGGGCCGCGGCCCGAAGCTGGAGGTCGGCGTGACGCTGGCCATCGAACCGATGTTGACCGGCGGTGGCGCCGAGACCAAGGAACTGTCGGACGGCTGGACCGTGGTCACCACCGACGGTTCGCGTGCGGCGCACTGGGAGCACACGGTGGCGGTCACCGACGACGGTCCGTGGATTCTGACCGCGGCCGAGTAGCCCGGCAGGGAATGATTTCGCCGGGTCGCGCGTTGTGAGTACGGCGAAACCGGCCGTCGGACCGCAGAAGCCACCGGCGGCATATCAGAAAGTAATGACGCCAATACTCTGGGTGTAACGGATGGTTGGCGTCACAGGGCCGCGTTGTGCCTGGGTGACCCCGGTTTCGCTGCGGAAACGGACATGCGTACACTTGGAGACTGGCGTTTCACCACGTCCATTCCTTTGTGCCTTCATCTGCTCATGGGATGCGGCACGGTGTGCGTCGATCATAAGCGCACTTCACTGTTCAACCATCACGAAACGCGGAGGACATGGCTAAGAAGGACGGGGCCATCGAGGTCGAAGGCCGCGTAATCGAACCGCTGCCCAACGCGATGTTCCGCGTCGAGTTGGAAAACGGCCACAAGGTGTTGGCTCACATCAGCGGGAAGATGCGGCAGCACTACATTCGCATCCTTCCCGAGGATCGGGTTGTCGTGGAGCTTTCGCCCTACGACCTGTCCAGGGGCCGAATCGTCTACCGCTACAAGTGAGCGGTTGAGCAGGACCTAGCAGGAGACAACAGACGTGAAGGTAAAGCCGAGCGTCAAGAAGATCTGCGACAAGTGCAGAGTGATCCGCCGGCACGGCCGGATCATGGTGATCTGCGAGAACCTGCGGCACAAGCAGCGGCAGGGCTGATCACCCGCTCGTCGCCAGACGATTGACAGCTGAACAACAACCTCCCCATACCTGCCTCGGCTGCGGCCGAGGTTGACCCCCGGACTTCAGGCCGGGGCCGGGACACGCCGGAAGCGAGAGCGGGCGTGACGACAAGCGAGTCGGTCCCGGGATCGGATGGGGAGAAGACCTGAAGCAACGAGACAAGGAGTACCGCGCCAATGGCACGACTCGCCGGCGTCGACCTCCCCCGCGAGAAGCGGTTGGAGATCGCGCTGACCTACATCTACGGCATCGGCCGCACGCGATCGAAGGAACTGATCGCGGCGACCGAGCTGAACCCCGACACTCGGGTGAAGGACCTCAGTGACGAGGACATCGCGAAGCTGAGCAGGCACATCGAGGACAACTACACCGTCGAAGGTGACCTTCGGCGTGAGGTGCAGGCGGACATTCGCCGCAAGATCGAGATCGGGTGCTACGAGGGCCTGCGCTGGCGGCGTGGCCTGCCGGTGCGTGGTCAGCGCACCAAGACCAACGCCCGCACTCGTAAGGGCCCGAAGAAGACGGTCGCCGGCAAGAAGAAGGCCAGGTAGTCGTGGGCATTCAGGGCAGGAAGATCGTGCGCATGGGGCAGACCCAGCGCAACGCCACCTGTGTGTCGCCGCGGTCGCTCTACGCGCGGCCGATGGCCCTGCGGCAGCTCTACACCGACGCAGGCACGCTCATCCGGCAGGGCCAGCGGGAAGCCGCGGCCGCCGCAGCAGCTTCGCAAGAGAACTCGCACTAGGAGTCGTCAACACATGCCACCCAAGTCCCGCGCGGGGGCCAAGAAGGTCCGCCGCAAGGAAAAGAAGAACGTCGCGCACGGACACGCGCACATCAAGAGCACGTTCAACAACACCATCGTGTCCATCACCGACCCCAACGGTGCGGTGATCTCCTGGGCGTCCTCCGGCCACGTGGGCTTCAAGGGCTCGCGGAAGTCGACGCCGTACGCCGCGCAGATGGCCGCCGAGAGCGCCGCGCGCAAGGCCCAGGAGCACGGCATGAAGAAGGTCGACGTGTTCGTCAAGGGCCCGGGTTCCGGCCGGGAGACGGCGATTCGTTCGCTGCAGGCCGCCGGGCTCGAGGTCGGCAACATCCAGGACGTGACCCCGCAGCCCCACAACGGCTGCCGCCCGCCCAAGCGGCGCCGGGTCTGAGGCAGTAGGGGAGGAGTAAGACACCATGGCCCGTTACACCGGACCCGCCACTCGCAAGTCGCGTCGGCTCAAGGTCGACCTGATCGGCGGAGACAAGGCCTTCGAGCGTCGTCCGTACCCGCCCGGCCAGCACGGTCGCGGCCGGATCAAGGAGACCGAGTACCTGCTGCAGCTGCAGGAGAAGCAGAAGGCTCGCTACACCTACGGCGTGCTGGAGAAGCAGTTCCGTCGCTACTACGAGGAAGCTCACCGCAAGCCGGGCAAGACCGGTGAGGTGCTGCTGCAGATCCTCGAGTCGCGGCTGGACAACGTGGTCTACCGGGCGGGCATCGCCCGCACCCGGCGGCAGGCCCGCCAGCTGGTGAGCCACGGTCACTTCTTGGTCAACGGCAAGAAGGTCAACATCCCGAGCTACCGGGTGTCGAAGTTCGACATCATCGACATCCGCGACAAGTCCCGCAACATGCTGCCGTTCGTGGCGGCGAAGGAAGCCTACGGCGAGCGGCCGGTCCCCGGCTGGCTCCAGGTGGTGCCGGAGACGCTGCGCATCCTCGTGCACCAGCTTCCCGAGCGGGCGCAGATCGACGTTCCGGTGCAAGAGCAGCTGATTGTCGAGCTGTACTCGAAGTAGCCGGCGGGCGGTCTCGGTGGGCGATGCCCCCGAGGCCGCCTAGGCTGGTTCTCACAAAGAAAACCGATGTCATATGGCGGGCATCGGGAGAAAAGGAGATAGTCAATGCTGATTTCTCAGCGTCCCAGCCTGTCCGAGGAGACGGTCAACGAGACCCGATCCCGGTTCACGCTCGAGCCACTCGAGCCAGGCTTCGGTTACACCCTCGGCAACTCGCTGCGCCGCACGCTACTGTCGTCCATCCCGGGCGCGGCCGTGACCAGCATCCGTATCGACGGGGTGCTGCACGAGTTCTCCACGGTTCCCGGGGTGAAGGAAGACGTCACCGACATCATCCTGAACATCAAGGAGCTGGTCGTCTCGTCCGAGGAGGACGAGCCGGTCACCATGTACCTGCGCAAGCAGGGCCCCGGTGAGGTCACCGCGGCCGACATCGTGCCGCCCGCGGGCGTCACGGTGCACAACCCGGACCTGCACATCGCGTCGTTGAACAGCAAGGGCAAGCTCGAGATCGAGCTGGTCGTCGAGCGCGGTCGTGGCTACGTGCCCGCGCTGCAGAACAAGCAGGCCGGCGCGGAGATCGGCCGGATCCCGGTCGACTCGATCTACTCGCCGGTGCTGAAGGTCTCCTACAAGGTCGAGGCGACCCGTGTCGAGCAGCGCACCGACTTCGACAAGCTGATCCTCGACGTGGAGACCAAGCCGTCGATCACGCCGCGGGACGCGGTCGCGTCGGCGGGCAAGACGCTGGTCGAGCTGTTCGGGCTGGCTCGCGAGCTGAACGTGGACGCGGAGGGCATCGAGATCGGCCCGTCGCCGCAGGAGGCGGACACCATCGCCGCCTACGCGATGCCGATCGAGGACCTGGACCTGACGGTGCGGTCCTACAACTGCCTCAAGCGCGAGGGTATCCACACCGTCGGCGAGCTGGTTTCCCGCAGCGAGGCCGACCTGCTGGACATCCGCAACTTCGGCGCCAAGTCGATCGACGAGGTCAAGATGAAGCTCGTCGGTCTCGGCCTGACCCTCAAGGACAGCCCGCCCGGATTCGACCCGGGTGCGGCCGCGGTGTCCTACGAGGGCCAGGGCTGGTCGTCCGGCTCGACGACGGGCGCCAACGACATGGGTAACGACCTTGGCGACGGCCAGGATTACGCAGAGACGGAGCAGCTGTAATGCCTACCCCAACGAAGGGCGCGCGGCTCGGCGGTTCGCCGGCGCACGAGCGGTTGATGCTGGCCAACCTGGCCACCTCGCTGTTCGAGCACGGCAAGATCAAGACGACCGAGGCCAAGGCACGCCGGGTCCGGCCGCTGGCCGAGAAGCTGATCACCAAGGCCAAGCGCGGTGATCTGCACAACCGCAGGCAGATCATGAAGGTGATCCGGGACAAGGACGTGGTGCACAAGCTGATCGCGGAGATCGGCCCGCACTTCGCCGACCGTCCCGGCGGCTACGTCCGGATCACCAAGACCGTGCCGCGTAAGGGCGACAACGCTCCGATGGCCGTGATCGAGCTGGTGGCCGAGAAGACGGTCACCTCGGAGGCGGAGAAGGCCACCAAGCGGGCGGCGAAGAAGTCCGCAAAGGCCGAGACCAAGCCTGCCGAGGAGGCCAAGGCCGCCGAGGCTGCCGAGGCTGCCGAGGCTGCCGAGGACACCAAGGCCGAGGAGGCCAAGGCGGAGGAGCAGGCCGACGAGACCGCCAAGGCCGAGGACGGCGAGACTGAGGCTTCCGACGAGGCCTCCGACGAGTCCAAGGACAAGGACGGCGAATCCTGATTCGACCGGAGCTTGCCGATGAGCCCGCCACCGAGCACGAAGGTGGCGGGCTCATCCGTCTGCGCTGGGACATCGCCTACGACGGCACGAACTTCTCCGGCTGGGCGAAGCAGCCGGGCCGGCGGACCGTGCAAGGGGTCCTGGAGGAAACCGCGCAGCAGGTGCTGCGGATGTCGGAGCCGGTGCGGCTGACCGTCGCGGGTCGGACCGATGCGGGCGTGCACGCCACCGGCCAGGTCGCGCACACCGATCTGCCGCCGGTGGATGTCTCGAGGCTGCGTTACCGGCTCTATCGGGCGCTTCCGGACGACGTGCGTGTGATCGACATTCGTCCCGCGCCAGCGGGGTTCGACGCGCGCTTCTCCGCTGTTCGCCGGCGATACGTGTATCGGGTGTGTGATGCGCCGTGGGGAGTCGACCCGCTGCGCCGCTTCGACACGCTGGCCTGGCCGCGGGCGCTCGACGTGGACCGGATGAACGCCGCCGCCGAGAAGCTACTGGGGCTCAACGACTTCGCGGCCTTCTGCAAGCAGCGTCCGGGCGGGACGACGATCCGCGAACTGCAGCAGCTGCGGTGGGAGCGCACCGACGAGCACATGCTGCGCGTCGACGTGGCGGCGGATGCGTTCTGCCACTCGATGGTGCGCAGCTTGGTTGGTGTTCTGCTGCTCGTGGGCGACGGAAGGCGTGAGGTGGACTGGCCCGCTGAGTTGCTGCGTAGCAGGCAGCGGGACAGTGCGGTCGCGCCCGCGCACGGGTTGACTCTTGCCGGGGTCGACTATCCGCCGGACGAGGAGCTCGCGGCTCGAGCCGAACAGACCCGCAACGTGCGTGCCGCGGACGAGCTCCGAGGCGAGTCCAGCTAGTTCACCGGCTGCTGGTGCTGGGAGACCGGCTCCAGCGACCTCAGCTGGTCGCAGGCGGTGGGCCCGGGTAGACGCAGTTGGTCCCGGGTGACCGCCCGCCAGCCGTAGCTGGTCGCAGTGATGGCCGAGAGCAGCCGTAGCTGGCCGCGTCGGGCCCGAGCAGCGCCAGCTGGTCGCGGGTGACCGCGCCGAGCAGCATCTGGTGATCGGACCCGAGTAGCCGCGGCTAGTCCCGGGTGACCGGCCCGAGCAGCTGCTGCTCCCGCGCCGAGTTCGTCACCAGCCGGAACGGCCGCCACAAATTCCTGCCCAGAGCAATCACCTGATCGTCCTGCAACCCGGTGAGCTGCGAGCTCATCTGGGGCGGCAGGTTCCAGATCCGCGCGGCCAGCTCCGCCTGCCCCACCGGCAACCGCTGCATCAGCACCAGGTCCGCGGAGTTCGCCAGCGATGTCGCCTGCGGGTGCAGATACGGCAGCACGTAGATGGTGGTGTGCCAGGGCGCTCGCGGCGGGAACAGGTCCTGCGGCGTCGGCCCACCGTCGTGCACGACCAGCAGCGGCGCGTTCTCCGAGGCACGCGGCAGCTCGACCGGGGAGAGCCTGCGGATCTGCACGTGGGGCAGCGGCCGCCCGTCCGGCTGGGTCCCGGCGGCTTGCTGGATCGGATACCACGCCTGCTCACGGCCCGTGGCGATGACGATCCACGCGCCGACCGCCATCGCCCGCAGCGTGACCTGACGAGCCAGGTACAAGCCGCCGACCAGCACGATCCTGGTCGGTTCCGAGCGCAGCGCGGCGATCGACAGCGGCGTTCCGTTGGCGTCCTGGCCGAGCACGATGCCGCCCCGGTCACCGGACGGACTGATCGCGTCCAGCAGGTTCGGGTCGACGGTGAACTCCGGAGCGACACCCGCCTTGTGTGCGGTGTCCCGCAGCCGTGAACTCACGTGGTCCCTCCTAGCGGCAACGTTGCGGTCAGGCCGGCGACCTGGAGCCCACGCAGCGGCGTCAGCGTGATGTCCGCGGCCTCCGCGAGTTTGGTGAGGCGCTTGTCGGCGGCGGCCAGCTCCCGCTCGTTACGAGCGCTGATGCGCACCACGCCACGCAGGCCGATGGTGCCCTCGTCCGGCGACGGCACGATGGTCATGGCCACCGTGGCCGACAGGGCGCGCAGGCTGGTCAGGTTGTTCAGCGTGGCCGTGACGCGGCCCTTGGGCCACCGGCTGACCGCGTAGCTCGAGTGCCGCACACCGCCTGCGGTGACGCGCATCTTGCCCTCGGTGAGCTTCACACCCCCACCGGCTGCCACCGCGGCGTTCAGCTCCGCAGCGGTCACGCCGGCACGCAGCAGCTCGTCCGGATCCAGCGGACGCGTCGGCACACCACGCGACTCCAGCGCGCTCCGCACACGCGACAGCGCACCGATCAGCGCACGGTGGGCACCGACGACGCCGCCACCACGTTCCCGGATCGCTGCCGGGCAACGCAGCGGATCCAGCCGGACCGCGATCCACGTCGTGCGGCGAGCGGCCGCGGGCAACGGCCCGAGCACCTCCATGTACGACGTGAGCGCGGGCGAGTCCGCAGGCAACGCGGCGCTACCGGGGTAGGAGTGCCAGATCGCCTGAATGGAGTCCAGCACCACGCCGCGGTCCTCCAGACAGGGCTGGAGCACCGACAGCGGCAGGGTGGACGAGTCCGCGGCACTGGTGATCAGGTCGGGAGTCGGCTCGACCAGCAGGACGGCCGTCCAGCACCCGTCGTCCCAGGCCAGGCCGACCGGCTTGCGGTCGTGGTCCCGGCCGCGCGCGACCACCAGCTTGGGGATCGCCGCACGCAACACGTTCACCCGCGGGTCCGACGGGCCGATGACGGAGTCCTCGCTCTCCTCGGACAGCTCCTCCAAGGAGGCTTGCGGAACCGGCGGCCGTGGGGTGTTGTGCGACCTCAGGGCGTAGCGCAGCTCCATGCCCAACCATTGGGTGAACCACTGGCCACGCCACCGCAGCATCGCGAAGAACACCGCGATCGCGACGACGCCGATCGCGATGAACAGCGACGCCTTGTTCTGCATGATCGCGATCAGGATGGCACCGATCGCGACGCCGAGCTCGATCGTCACCAGGTTGGCCACCGGCAGGCCGAACAGGTTCATCGTGGTCGCGTTGCGCCGTGCCGGGCCGACCGAGGTCGGACGGGTCGGCCGTTGCGGTGGGGGGCCCGCAGCAGGTGGCTGAGGCGCCATCCCGGGGCCGGGCATGCCTGCGACGGCAGGCGGGCGCGCGACCGCCGCCGAGCTCCGCGGCACGGGCGGTTTGGCCTGCGGTGGCTTGGTCTGCGGCGGTTTGGTCTGAGTGGCCGTCTGCGCCGTAGGCTGCGCGGGCTGTCCGCCGGACGGCGGCTGTGACGGCATCCCACCGGACGGCGGCCCGGACGGGCCTGCGGGCTTAGGTGGCGCCGCCGTCTGCTGTCCGGAGCTCACCCGCTTCGCGCCGGGCGGACCGGCGGGCGGACGTCCAGGCGGTCCGGACGGAGCTCCACCTGGCCGCTGGCCACCGGGCGGCGGACCACCCGGGCGCTGGCCACCCGGCGGCGTCGCGGGCGGACGCTGGTTACCGGGCGGAGATGTGCGCGGCGGCGCAGGCGGCTGTTGCCCCGGACGCGGGCCGGCGGGCGGCCCTTGCCGACCGGGCTGCTGCCCCCCTGGCCGGTTCGGCGGCGGCCCAGGTGGATTGCCCTGCTGATTCGGTCGTGGAGCACCCCCAGGCGGTGCGGTGCCGGGCCTCGGCCCGGCAGGCGGTTGGTCCGGCCGCTTGCCGTCCGACCTGCCCGGAGGCGGCGTCGGCGGCCGGCCGGAAGCTGGCGTGCCGCGGCCCGGTGGTGGTACGGCCTGCGGTCCTTGTGGACGCGCGGGCTGCTGTGGTCCCTGGCCACGCCCGTTCGGGCGTTGTGGCGGTCTAGTACCTGCCATCCGCTCGTTTCTCTTCCCCTCGTGCCCGTCCCTCGCCGGGCACGTTACCTGCTCCCCACCTCACGAACCCTATCGGGAATTGGGAGGAAACCAACACCGACGGGTCCTGGACGGCTATCCTGCGAACCGTACCGCGATGGGGAGTGTTGCTGGAGGCATTTCGCCGAAGTTGGTCTTGCACCGTCGGCCGGAGTGAACCCTCCCGAGTGAAGAGGATGTTGGTCGAACCTGATGGCATCGAACCCGACCAGGAAAACCGAAGTTCAGGCATACAGCTTCGAGGTGCGCCGGATGAATTCGGCGCTGGTCCGGCGCGATCCGGTGATGCTCCATGACCCGCTGCGCACCCACACGCGCGCGACCGTGGTGGGTGTCGTGCTCGGCATGGTCGGGCTGCTCGGGTTCCTGATCTTCGGCATCCTCAAGCCCGCCGCACAGCCGCCGGACAGCGGCATCGTGATCGGTAAGGAATCCGGGCAGGTCTACGTCAAGACCGACAACCCGGAGATGCTCATCCCCACGTTCAACCTGGCGTCGGCCCGGTTGATCCTGCTCGGTCAACAGCAGCAGGCGGAACAGTCCGGTCAGGGCGCAGGCGGCGAGGGCATCGAGGTCGTCCAACCGACGGTCGTGCCCGACGACCGGCTGAAGGACATCCCGCGCGGTCGGTTGCAGGGCATCCCCGGCGCCGACGTCGAGCTGCCCACTGCCGAGCAGCGCATCTCGGACAACTGGGCGGTGTGCCACAACCTGCCGTTGAACGAGTCGCTGGAACCTGGCCCGCAGCTGGAAGACGCGAAGGACCACCAGGAGACGGCGATCCTTGCCGGCCTGTCACCGTCCAAGCTCGGCAAGCCGCTTGCCGAGAACGAGGCCGTCTACGTCGAGGACCCGACTGGTACGAGATACCTGCTCTACCGCCCGGCCGAGGACGTCAACAACCGGCGAAGCATCGTGCGTGCTGAGATTCCGAGCGCGGAGGACGGCGGCAGCGTGATCGAGCAGGCGTTGGTGCTCGGGGACCGCGAGCCACGCCCGATGTCGCTGGGTCTACTGAACGCCGTGGAGAAGGTGGACATGCTGGTCCCACCCGAGCCGGACGGGTTGGGCTCGCCGAGCAACCTGGTCGAGCTCGAGGCCGGCACCAAGGCACCGATCGGCGAGGTCTTCGCCGCCGAGGCGGCCGACACGCAGTACTTCGTGGTGTTGCGGGACGGCAAGCAGCGCATCACCCGTGCTGCGGCCGAGCTGATCCGGCTGAAGTACTCCCCCAGCAAGGAGATGATCCGCGTCTCCCCGGACCGGTTGGACGACATTCCGGACGCGCCGGAAGACCAGCGATTGGACCTGGACGACTACCCGGTGACGATCCCGTCCGTCGTCGACATTCAGACGGCTCCGACGACCTGCCTCGGTTGGCAGCTGGTGGACGGCAAGGAGCGCACCACGCTGTACATCGACGACAAGGGGTTGCCCTTCCCCGAGCGGGACGGGCAGCCGGTACGAGTTCGGGTCGGCAAGGCGAACGAGGAGAAAATCGCCATCCACTACTTCTACATGCCGCCGGGCCGTGCCGCCGCGGTGCACGCGGCGACGAGCGAGGCCGGCTTCAAGTCCGGGCCGATCCAGCTCATCTCCGACCGTGGCCTGCGGTTCGGAGTGCCCGACGTGACGACCGCAAAGGCGCTCGGGCTGGAACCGCTGCGGCCTGCTCCGGCCAGCATCGTCCAGTTGCTGCCGACCGGCGCATCGCTGAACGTGCAAGACGCTCAGATGACTTATGACTCGTTCGAGCCGCCACCGGGGACCGCGGGGACGAGTGGGCAGGACATTCCGGCGAATCAGACCGGCGGATAGTCCGCCTACGCTCGGCCAGCAGGCCGTGGAGTGCTTCAGTGGCCTCGCTCGACTCGATGCCGGGCGAGGCCACTGTTTGCGTGGCCGACCGTTATCTGCGCTGCTTGATCGGCAGCCGAGGTGAGCAAGCCACCTCGGCTGGGATGGCGACGCGCTGGCTCTTACCGCTTTGAGATCGGCAACAGGTCGGCGGACATCACCGCGTCACGACGTTACGTAGGTGGGACGGCATCGATCCTTGTGCCAGCCCTGCTTCCGTATCCAGGCGCCGCTGAGGTCGTCATGCATCACGACCGCCGCGCAGCCTCTGCTCTAGGAAGGCGGGCGTCCTTGCAGACCGCCTCGGGCCCAGTGGTGCCGCGTTCCTTCGGCGCAGGAGCCCTGCCCAGGGGAGGTCGGCAGGCTGGTCCGTCAGCGGTTCAGGCTGCCTTCCGCTTGCTTCGCCGCACGGAGCGGACCGCAAAGAGTGTGATCGACAGCGCGAGGGCCGCTCCGGCGGTGCCGCCCAAAGCCACATACATCGGCGTCGGGTCGGGCTCGTTCAGCGGTGGAAGGTCCGAGGGCAGCGCTTTGTTCTCGGTCTCGGTGGCGGAGCTTTCCTCCGGCAGCTCGGCTGTCACGGCAGCCACGGGATCGATGATGCCGTAGCCGACGAACTGGTCCCTGCCGTCCGCCGCGCCGGGGTGCTGCGCTGTGCGCTCGATGCGGCGGATGACCTCGCGGGCCGGCAGGTCGGGGTGCATCTGCTTGACCAGCGCCGCGACCCCGGCAACGTACGGCGCCGCGAAACTGGTGCCTTGCAGGGGCTGCGGCTTGGTGCGATCACCGTTGAATGTGGCGTTGATGATCGCGTTGGTGCCCGCCGGGTCGATCGAGATGATCTCCGTGCCCGGGGCGGCCACGCTCACCCACGGCCCACGCATGCTGAAGTCGGCGACGCTGCCGTCGCGGCCGATAGCACCGACAGCCAGCACCGTGCCGTCTGCGGAGAACCACGGCGGAATGACCAAGGTTCGCGGTTGGTCTTTCGCCGGCATGCGGGGGTCGTTCGGGAGGCGAACGTCGTTCTGCAGGCACGTACCGCCCGAATCGGGGGTGGCGGCGTTTCCGGCGGCAACGACAGCAACGACGCCGTTGTCGGCGGCGTACTTCAGCGCCGCGCGAACCTTCTTCTCATCCCCATTCGGGGTGAAGTTCTCGGCCGGCCGGCAGGCATCGACCGACATGTTGATGACATCGGCGCCCTTTTTCACCGCGCGCACGATGGCTTGCGCGAGGGTGTTCAGGTTGCCGGCGCCCGCCGGGTTCTCCTGTGCGCGGGGCTCGATCGGCCCGGGCGGAGCGGTCTGACTGGAGCTGGTCTTTTCATTGGCCTTCTTCTTGGCCTCTTCGAGCTCCTCTTCCAGCTGCTTCTGCTTGGCATCCTGTTCCGCCAGCTTTTCCTGCAGCTTGCGTTCCCGCTCCTTGGCCTTCTGCCTCTCCTCCCGGTCCTTGCGCTCCTGCGCGATTTCCTCAGGAGTCTTCTCGGTGTAGTTCTGGCTGGACTGCCGGATGGAGAGGATCGTGGCGTCCGGCGCGACGCCGGTGAAGCCGATGTCCGGGTTGTTGGGGTTGCCCGCGATGATGCCGGCGACCTGGGTGCCGTGCCCGTCGCAATCCAGCAAACCCTGCTTGCCCTCGTCGCCCTCTTGGACGTAGTCGCCGCCTGCTTCGACCCGCTCCTTCGGCAGGTACTCGCCGGGGGTGACGCCGGTGTCGATCACCGCGATCTTCATCGGCTTGCCCTTCTTGGGGTTCCACCCGACTTTCCCGTTCTCGCTGCGTTCCCGCACGTAGTTCTGCACCTCGCGGATACGCAGGAAGCGCTGCGCCCACGGCCCCTCCTTGAGGATGGCCTGTGACGGGATTTCCTTCGCGGTGAACGAGGACTCGATGCACTGGGTGCTGAGCCGGTACTGCTTGTCCGGCCCGCCTTTGTCCTGCGGCGGACCCGGGATCGGGCCGCGCGGAGCCCACGGCGGGGCTTGCTCCGCCTGCGACTGTTGCGCCGCAGCGGTCGTGGGTGCCAGCCCGGTACCGACGATGCCGAACAAGAACGTGAGCGCGGCGGCGCCCACCCTGGCCGTACGTCGCGTTGCCACTCGTCTCCCCATCCTTGCGACGGCAAACCCCGAGCGGGAGCTTACCCGCCGGATCTCGGCGCTGTTGCGCGTTCCGGTCAACTTCGCCGGGACGTCCTACGCAGCGGCGAAAGTGCGGGCGGACCGTCAGTTCAACAGCGTCGAACCGACCGACCGCACGTAGTCGTAGAGCCCGAGCACCCCGAGCGCGAGCGGCAGCACCGCGGCGATGCAGATCGCCTCGATGATCTCCACGGTGCGCCGCAACGGCGGCGAGAACCGCTGCTTCGGGAAGATCACGCCGACCACCAGTGCGGCGGCCGCGACGATGATCAAGCTGCCGAACACCCAGATGAGCCGCTCCTCCGGGGTGGCGGTCCACAACCACCCCAGCAAGATCCCCGCAGTGGCCACCATGCCCATGGTCAGCAAAGCGATCGCCTGGCTGCCGTTGGCGTACGTGCGTGCCCGCAGCAGGATGGCCAGCGTGGCGGCGATGGCCAGCAGCAGACCGAACGTGCCGGACGGCGCGGCCAGCACGGCGGCGATCGCGACCACGGCACCGCAGCCGATCAGCAGACCGGTCATGTACTCGTGCGCCACCGAGGTGCGGCGCTCGATCAGCTCGTAGTCCGGGAAGCCGCTGTCTTCCTTCAGTTCCTCGGCGGTGCTGGGCACCACCGGCGACGGCAGCTTGGCCAGCAGGATCGTGGCCCGCGGCAGGTAGGAGATCAACCCGAGCGCGACCGCGGCAGCGGCAGCGGCGAATCCGGCCGTGGTCAGGTCGTCGTCCAGGATGAGCGCGAAGACGAACGTGACTGCGCCGAGCGTGCCTGCGGTAGCGGCCGCGATGAACGCCGAGATGCCCGCCCCGATCAACGCGATCGACGCGGCGGCGACGATCACCATGAAGACACTGGCCAACGCGAAGTTCGCCGGGAGCTGCGTGCCGGGCACGGTGTAGAAGCCGGACACGAACGCCATCGGCAAGCCACCGGCGGCGGCGACCACCACGCCGGTCGACGACGCGTCGTACACCTTGGACAACGTGGCCCCGAGGGCGACACAACCGATCGCGAAGACGCCACCGATGATCGCCGCGGCGACACCGCTACCACCCGGGAACAACCGGCCACCGAAGAACAAGGCCACCGCGGCGGCGATGAGCGCAAGCCCGCCACCGATGTGGCCCATCCGCATCGCCGTCTCCGGCGTCCACGGACGGAAGTTCTCCGGCGTCGACTCCGCGATGGCGTCGACGACGTCGTCGTACAACGGGGGCGGCGGGTTCTCGCTGCGCTTACGCAGCTGCAGCAACTCCCCGTCCATCACACCGAGCGACGCGAGCGTGCGACTCGGGTCCAGCGGCGTCGACTCCCCCAACTTGGCGAGCACCCAGCCGCCGTGCCGCGAACCACCGTCGCTGGACGTCTCCCTGGCCATCTCGATGACCAGCGGCAGCAAGTCGGCCACCGCTACGTCCGCGGGCAGCGCCACGTCGATCCTGGTGCGCGGTGCAACCACCGTCACCCGGCTGAATACCGTCGTGCCCGTTGCCACTGCAGATGCCCCCTACCTCGTTGGTCGTCGGCCTTGTTATATCTGACTTCCGGCCCTCGCACAGCGGCAACCCAGGATTCGCCTCATCGATTTCCGTCACCTGGCACCCGCGACCGTCCGAGGTTCGATACCGTGTCAAGCGGTTGCGGCCAGTCGCGCCCAGTCGCCGAGGTGAAGAGGGGATCATCGGTGAGCACGGTTCAGTTCAAGAGGCCACCACGCATGCCGGCGCCGCGGACGCCCGGCGGCGAAGTGCACTTGGAGCCGCCGCCGGAGATCCCGCGCAACATCCCGGGCAACATCGTCCAGAAGATCCTGCCGTTCGTGATGATCCTGGCGATGCTCGGGATGGTCGCGTTCATGTTCACCGCGATGCGCGGCCGGGGCGGCATCAACCCGCTGTTCTTGATGATGCCGGTGATGATGCTGGTGTCGATGGGCGGCATGTTCCTCGGCGGCGGCCGCGGCGGCGGACAGAAGAAGGCCGAGATGAACGAGGACCGCAAGGACTACCTGCGGTACCTCGGGCAGATGCGGGAGCGCGCGCACGAGGCGATGCGCGAGCAGCACGCCGCGCTCGAGTGGGTTCACCCGCACCCGAGCACGTTGCTGACCATCGCGGCGAGTCGCCGGATGTGGGAGCGCCGGGTCAACGACAAGGACTTCATGCATCTGCGGGTGGGTCTGAGCTCGCACCGGCTGGCCACCCGGCTGGTGCCGCCGCAGACCGGCCCGGTCGACGAGCTCGAGCCGATCTCGACGCTGGCGCTGCGCCGCTTCACCAGGGCGAACTCGCTGGTGCGCAACCTGCCGACGCAGATCTCCGTGCGCGGTTTCGCCGCCATCAGCCTCAACGGCGAGCGGGACCACGTCCGGGCTTTCGCCCGCGCGATGCTGGCCCAGCTGGTCACGCTGCACAGCCCGGAGGACGTGCTGGTCGCGGTCGCTTCCGCCGGTAAGGCCAAGCGGGAGTGGGAATGGGTGAAGTGGCTGCCGCACGCCCAGCACCCGACCATGACCGACGGCATCGGCCAGCTGCGCATGATGGCCAGCTCGCTGCAGCAGATCGAGGACTGGCTGGCCGAGGAGCTCGGGCCGCGTCCGCGCTTCCAGCGCAAGACGCCGTACACCGAGGGCCCGCACATCGTGATCATCGTCGACGAGGCGGACATCACCCGCGAAGAGCGGATCATCATCGACGAGGGTCTGTCCGGCGTCACCGTGCTGGACATCTCGGGTCAGCTGAACAAGCTGGCCGCGCGGCGTGGTCTGCGGCTGGAGATCACCGAGACGCAGCTGGGTGCGCGCAACGCGGGCGGGGTCGAGTGGTTCGGCACGCCGGACTCGCTCAGCCTGGCCGAGGCGGAGGCGCTGGCCAGGCGCATCTCGCCGTACCGCATCGGCACCACGGCGGCCGGTGAGGAAGAAGAGGACCAGCCGTTGATGTCCAACCCGAGCATGCTCGAGCTGCTGGGCATCCCCGGTGATCCGATGACGTTCGACGTCCAGCAGGCGTGGCGGCCGCGCCCGATCAGGGACCGCTACCGGGTGCCGTTCGGCGTCGGCGAGCACGGCCAGCCGGTGTACCTGGACATCAAGGAGGCGGCCGCCGAAGGTATGGGCCCGCACGGCCTGTGCATCGGTGCGACCGGTTCCGGTAAGTCGGAGTTCCTGCGTACCGTCGTGCTGTCGATGATGTGCACGCACTCCTCGACGGTGCTGAACTTCGTGCTGGTCGACTTCAAGGGTGGTGCGACGTTCCTCGGGCTCGAGTCCGCGCCGCACGTGTCGGCGGTCATCACCAACCTGGCCGACGAGGTCACGCTGGTCGACCGTATGAAGGACGCGCTCGCCGGTGAGATGAACCGGCGGCAGGAGGCGCTCAAGCGCGGCGACGGCAAGACCTACAAGAACTTCAAGAACGCCTGGGAGTACCAGAAGGCGTGGGAGAACGGCGCGGAGATGGACCCGATGCCCGCGCTGTTCATCGTGGTCGACGAGTTCTCCGAGCTGCTGTCGGCGAAGCCGGACTTCATCGACCTGTTCGTCGCCATCGGTCGTCTGGGCCGGTCGCTGCAGATGCACATGCTGCTCGCCTCGCAGCGCTTGGAGGAAGGCAAGCTGCGTGGTCTGGACTCGCACCTGTCGTACCGCATCGGTCTGAAGACCTTCTCCGCGGCGGAGTCCCGTGCCGCCATCGGTGTGCCGGACGCGTTCGAGCTGCCGAGCGTCCCGGGTGGTGGGTACCTGAAGTACGACACCTCGACGCTGGAGCGGTTCAAGGCGGCCTACGTCTCCGGTCCGTACCGCCCGGCGGGCATCAAGACGGCACCGGGGTCGAAGTCGAACGTCGTCCGCGCGGACAAGCGGCCGCGCTTGTTCGTGCCCGACTACATCGAGCCGCCTGCCGAGCCGGAGCCGGAACCCGAGCCGGAGCCGGTGGAGGAGAAGAAGGAAGAGGACTCGGTCGACGAGCCCACCGAGCTGGAGGTCATCGTCAGCAGGCTGGTCGGGCAGGGCCCGCCCGCGCACGAGGTCTGGCTGCCGCCGCTGAACGAGCCGAACTCGCTGGACACGCTGCTGCCGAACCTCAACCCGACCGAGGACCGCGGCCTGAGCCCGGTCGGCTTCTTCGGCAACGGCAAGCTGCAGGTCCCGATCGGCATCATCGACCGGCCGTACGAGCAGCGGCGTGACCCGCTGTGGGCGGACTTCTCCGGTGGTGCCGGGCACGGCGCCGTGGTCGGCGGTCCGCAGTCCGGTAAGTCGATGATGCTGCGGACCATCATGATGGCCCTGGCGCTGACGCACACGCCGGAAGAAGTGCAGATGTACGCCGTCGACCTGGGCGGCGGTACGTTGGCGTCGATGGAGGCGCTGCCGCACTGCGGTGGTGTCGCGGTGGCCCGGCGTGAGCCGGACAAGGCGCGCCGCATCGTGGCGGAGATGTCCACGCTGATCGCCGAGCGTGAGGCGCGCTTCGGTGAGCTGGGCGTCGACTCGATGGCGGACTTCCGCAACATGAAGCGGCAGGGCCGGATCTCTCCGGAGCAGGACCCGTTCGGCGACGCGTTCCTGTTCGTCGACGGCTGGAAGGCGCTGCGCGAGGACTTCGAGGAGCTGGAGCCGCAGATCACCAGGCTGGCCCAGCAGGGTCTGGCATTCGGCGTGCACGTGGTCATCGCCAACAACCGGTGGGCGGACATCCGGCCGGCGATCAAGGACATGCTGGGTACCCGCTTCGAGCTGCGGCTCGGTGACCCGAGCGAGTCGGACATCGACCGGCGCGTCGCGGTCAACGTGCCGCAGGGCCGTCCGGGCCGCGGTCTGACGCACGACAAGCTGCACTTCCTGGCCGGCCTGCCGCGCATCGACGGCTCGAGCGACCACGAGACGGTCGGTGAGGGCGTCTCGGACGCGATCAAGCGGATCGACGCGGCCTGGAAGGGCAGGCATGCGCCCGCGGTGCGGATGCTGCCGAGCAAGTTCGACTACTCCGAGCTGCTGGCGCAGGACGAGCAGCGCAACTCCAAGCTCATCCCGATCGGCCTCAACGAGGACGAGCTGGCGCCGGTGTATCTGGACTTCGACGCCGACCCGCACTTCTACGCGCTGATGGACGGCGAGTCCGGCAAGACGAACCTGCTGCGCCAGATCCTGCGGGGTATCCAGGACCGCTACACGCCCAAGGAGGCGCTGGTCATCCTGGTCGACTTCCGCCGGACGTTGCTCGGCTACATGGACGGCGACCAGCTGCTGGCGTACGCGGTGTCGGCGAACCAGCTGACCGACGTGATCAAGCAGGCCGCCGGGTCGATGACCAAGCGCATGCCGGGTCCGGACGTCACGCAGGAGCAGTTGAAGAACCGTTCGTGGTGGAGCGGCCCGGAGCTGTTCCTGGTGGTGGACGACTACGACCTGGTGGTGACCCAGAGCGGCAACCCGCTACAGCCGATCGCGCCGTTCCTGCCGCAGGCGAAGGACGTCGGTCTGCACTTGATCGTCACGCGGCGCGTCGGTGGTGCCAGCAGGGCGATGTTCGACCCGGTGCTCGGCAAGCTCAAGGAGCTGTCCATGCCGGGTCTGCTGGGGCACGGCTCGCGCGACGAGGGCCAGCTGATCGGCAACCTGCGGCCGCAGGCCCAGCCGCCCGGCCGAGGCATCCTCGTCACGCGTAAGGCAGGCAAGCAGTTGATCCAGGTGTCGTGGATCGACCCGGAGTGAGGCTCGCTAGGGTCGTTGCATGAGCCTGCGGGTGGCCGTTGACTTCGGCACGTCGAGCACGTGCGTCGTCGCGTCCCTGTACGGCCGTGAGCCGCAGGTGGTGATGATCGACGGACATCCGCTGTTGCCGTCGTCGGTGTACTGCGCCGAGGACGGCACGCTGTTCGTCGGTCGGGAAGCCGAGCGGCAGGCGGCGGTCGATCCGTCGCGCTACGAGCCGAACCCGAAGCGGCGGATCGACGAGGGCGAGCTGCTGCTGGGCACCACCGTGGTCCCGGTGCTCGACGCCATTCGCGCGGTGCTCGAGCGCGCGATCTCGGAAGCGCGCAGGCTCGCGGGTGGAGCCGAGGTCGACCTGCTGGTGCTGACCCATCCCGCGGACTGGGGTGTGATCCGCACGCGGGTGCTACGGCAGGCCGCGGCCAAATTGGCCAACGAGATCGCCTTGGTGCCCGAGCCGGTCGCCGCTGCTTTGTTCCACGCGGCCACGTTCACGCCGTCGTCGTCGGACCGCACCGTCGAGTACAGCGACGAGGTCGGTGACGTGCTGGCCGTGCTCGACATGGGCGCAGGCACGGTCGACGTGTCGGTCGTCAAGAAGGAAAGCGGCCCGGCCAGTCAGGCCGGGTACCGGGTGCTGGCGACCAAAGGCGACCCCAGCTTCGGCGGGGCCGACATCGATCAGGCGCTGCTGGAGTTGATCGGTGAACAGGTGGCGCACGCCGATCCGGAGGCGTGGCGCGCACTGATGGAGGCGCGGACGCTGGGCGACCGTCGACGTCGCCGGGTCCTGCGGCAGGATGTCCGCGGCGCCAAGGAGACGCTGTCCCGGCATGCCTACACCGACGTGCCCATGCCGCCGCCGTTCGCCGATGCGCATGTCACGAGGGAGGACCTCGAGCGGTTGATCGCCGGACCGCTCGGGCGTGCGGTGGCCATGACCGCGATGGCGATCGAAGAGGCGGGGCTGCGACCCAAGCAGCTCACCGGCGTCTTCCTGGTCGGCGGGACGAGCCGGATCCCGATGGTCGCGCGGTTGGTGCACGAACGCCTCGGCATCGTGCCGATCACGCTGGATCAACCGGAGACCGTGGTGGCGCGCGGCGCGATGCGCACGGCACTTCCACGCCCCCGACCGGGCACTCCGAAGCCTGCGACGGCTCCTCGCGCCGTCGCTGCCGCTCCGCCGTCCGGTGGCACCCCGGTCGCGCAGCGGACGGCGACCCCGAGTGCGGGCTTCGCGCAGGCCCCGGCCGCTCCCCAGCAGGCCGTGTCCACTCAACCCACGTCCCCGGCAGGGGGCTTCGTCCACCCCGCGCCGAGCACCTACCCGGCCAAGCCGTCTTCGGGCGGAGGCCGTAAGAAGGCGCTGATCGGTGCAGCCTTGTTCGCGTTGGTCGCGCTCGTGGTGGCCGGCGTCGTGTTCCTGATGCAGCCGGACGAGGAAGAACCGAAGCAGGGCTCGGACAAGCAGCTGACCGCGTTCGGCTACACGTTCAGCTACCCGGCCGACTGGACGCAGACCGACACGGTGCAGCAGGACAAGCAAGTTGCCATCCGCCCGCGTGGGGAGGAGGACGGCCCGAACTTCGTCTCCGTGCAGCAGTTCGACATCGGCTACGACTTCGAGGACAACCGCGAACAGTTCATTTCGCAATTGCGATCGCGGTTGAACGAGTCGGGACGAATAATCACCGGCTTCAATCCGGACGACAAATTCGCCGGACGTTCTGTCATCACTTACGCCGAAGGCTATCCGGAACGCGATAAAGCCACCGCGTGGCTGGTCATCGCCAAGGACGACAAGCAGCTGAGCATCGGTTGCCAATGGGCGGGCGACGCCAGGCAGAAGGTGGAGGACGCCTGCAAGAAGGTCGTGCGGACGGTGAAGTTCACGGGCGAGTGACCCGCTCGCGGCCCTTCCGGGTGAGGGCTCAACGAAGTGTTCGCGCTCGCGAACGCGGTCCGCAGATGATCGTCAGCCGTGGCAAAACCGCAGTTCAGAGGCTATTTGCTCGGTGTGATGGCAAGGCCGTGAAGGGCTCGGTTCCCGGCCGGTTCCCCCATCCCCGTTCACTACTGCAACTACTTGCGCATAACCGCTGACGGGGCGGAACCAGACATGGCAGGGTCTGCGTCGTAGGTGGCGTACAGAGGCAATGGAAAGTACGCCGAACAAGCTCACAGAAAAGGGGGCCTGCCTCTCATGGGCGGTTACAAGGGTGAAGTCGCAGATATCACCAAAGCTCACAAGAACCTGTCCGACGTCAAGGCTGACCTGGACAACGCGGTGAACAACCTCGAGTCCGCTATGGCCGAGGCGCTGACGACCTGGCGTGGTGCTGCCGCTGACTCGTTCCGTCAGCTGATGGAGCGCGTGGACGAGAAGGGTCGTTCGCTGAACCAGTCGCTGCAGAACCTGGCTGACCTGTTGGAGCAGGCGGGCTCGACCTACCAGCGGATGGAAGAGGAGGGCGCCGGCAGCTTCAGCGGTGGTTCCTTCTCCGCGCTCGACGGCTGATCCATTCACTCACACAGGCACACCACAGATTTCAGTTAGGGGAGCAACGACATGACCATTCAGGTTGACTACGCGACTCTGGAGCGGGCTGCGGACGAGGTGAACAAGGCCCAGCAGCTGATGAACACGAAGCTGGAGGAGGTCGAGGCCGAGGTCAAGCGGCTGGCCGCCAGCTGGGAAGGTGAGGCGCAGACCGCCTACCAGACCGCGCAGAAGAAGCAGAACGAGGCGCAGGCCGAGCTGGCCCAGGTGCTCGCGCAGATCGAGACCGCGATCCTGGACGCCAAGCAGCGCTACGCGCAGGGTGAGCAGGGCATCACCCAGTCGTTCGGCGGCTGACCTCGATCAGCACACGCTACGGGTGTGGCCCGGGCCTTCACGGTCCGGGCCACACCTTTTTTCCTGGCCAGGGATGCCGTTTTTCATGGCTCGCCCCGGACTTCAGAGGTCGGCCGGGGACTGCGTAGCTTGCGCGCCAGGCTTTCAGTGGTGGGGCCTCGCCCACATGCGGGCGGTCGCGTAGTGATCGCGTGCGGCGGAGTGCACGCTGGGCCCCTGAGTGGTCGGTCGCGTGCGGCGGAGTGCACGCTGGGCCCCTGAGTGGTCGGTCGCGTGCGGCGGAGTGCACGCTGGGCCCCTGGGTGGTCCGTCGTGTGCGGCGGATGCGCGTGTCGGGTCCTGGGTGGTCATCGCTCGCGGCGGTAGCCTGCGCGTCGGATTCTGGGTGGCCACCACTCGCGACAGGTTTCGTGGCGATCCCGGGAACGCGGCTCGAGCCGCCGCTCGGCGATCGGCGTCGGACCAGCGCCGCCCAGGCCACATCGGCTTTTCGTGGTCGCGCCGCCCGAAGGAGACCCCCGCTGCGAGCGGGAACCGACCGGCCGGGTATCTTGGGACGTCGTTGTGCGATGCAGCGCGCCCATCAGGAGTGCGCGCGGCCCGTACATCCAACCCACAAGCCTGCAAGACCAGTTGACGACGAGGTAGCACGGTGTCCACGTACACGCCCAAACCCGGCGACATCACGCGCGCCTGGCATGTGATCGACGCCGAGGGGATCGTCCTCGGCCGCTTGGCGACCGAGGTCGCGACCCTGCTGCGCGGCAAGCACAAGCCAACGTACGCCCCGCACGTGGACAGTGGTGATTACGTCATCATCGTCAACGCGGAGAAGGTCGTCCTGACCGGCAACAAGCGCGACCAGAAGCTGGCCTACCGGCACAGCGGTTACCCGGGTGGTCTGCGCAAGCGGACCTTCGGCGAGCTGCTGGACACCAAGCCGGAGCGCCTGGTGGAGAAGGTCGTCAAGGGCATGCTGCCGAAGAACAAGCTCGGTCGGGCGCAGGCCAAGAAGCTGAAGGTGTACGCGGGGCCGGAGCACCCGCACGCGGCACAGCAGCCCCAGCCGTTCCAGATCAGCAAGGTCGCGCAGGTGAGCGCACAGTGAGCGAGGAAACCTTGACCACCACCGAGTCCCCGGCTGGCGGCGAGAACGTCGCGGCCGTCATCACGAGCGAGACGCCCGCCGCGCCGCGTCCTTCGCGTGCCGCCGGTGGCAGCGCGCAGACCGTTGGGCGCCGTAAGGAAGCCGTGGTGCGGGTGCGTCTGGTTCCCGGCAGCGGCCAGTTCAAGCTCAACGGCCGCTCGCTCGAGGAGTACTTCCCGAACAAGGTGCACCAGCAGCTGATCCGCGAGCCGTTGGAGACCGTCGAGAAGACCGACAGCTTCGACATCTTCGGCAACCTCCGCGGCGGTGGCATCAGCGGCCAGGCGGGCGCGCTGCGCCTGGCGATCGCCCGCGCTCTGGTGGAGATCGACCCCGATGACCGTCCGGCGCTGAAGAAGGCCGGCTTCCTGACCCGTGACGCGCGGGCCAAGGAGCGGAAGAAGTACGGCCTCAAGAAGGCCCGCAAGGCGCCGCAGTACAGCAAGCGCTGACGCCCCGAGCGTCCACGACGCCCATCCGGCCACGCGCCGGGTGGGCGTTTGTGTTGTGCGGACTTGTTTGCGGGGCGGTGTTGTCGGCGGGCCTGAGCGGTGGGGTTGTGCGAGCTCGCGGCCGGACGGAAGGCGCAGTCTTGGCGAAGCCTCGGACCATCGGCGGCGCCCGGCGTGGTCCGGCGACCTCAACTTCGGGTGGCCGGGCAGCGTGTGGTGAGGCGACCTCAACTCCCGGAGCCGAGCAGTGTGTGCTCAGGCGACCTCGACTCCCGGGTGGCCGAGGAGCGTGTTCCCGCCCACCCTTAACCCCAACCCCCGGACGCCCCGGCTCGCCCGGTGCCGTTACCGTGGTCGGGTTCTTGGCATGAGGAGGTCCCGCTAGATGGCACGGCTGTTCGGAACCGACGGGGTGCGCGGGCTGGCGAACGCGGATCTGACCCCCGCACTGACGGTGTCCCTGGCTGCCAGCGCTGCTCGGGTGCTGGCGGCGCACGATCGCTCGCATCGCCCGATTGCCGTGGTCGGCCGCGACACCCGGGCCAGCGGCGAGATGCTGGAAGCGGCCGTGGTGGCGGGTCTGACCTCCGCCGGGGCGGACGTCCGCCGCCTGGGCGTGCTGCCCACACCAGCGGTGGCGCACCTGGTTGCCGACACCGGTGCGGATCTCGGTGTGATGATTTCCGCGTCGCACAACCCGATGCCGGACAACGGGATCAAGTTGTTCGCCGCGGGCGGGCACAAGCTGCCGGATGCGATCGAGGACGAGATCGAAGCCGGCATGAGCGAGGACGTCGAGGGCCCGACGGGTGCGGCCATCGGCCGGGTCCTGGACCTCGAGGACGCCCTGGACCGCTACGTCGAGCACCTGCTCCGCGCGGTTCCCACCAAGCTCGACGGCCTGAAGGTGGTCGTGGACTGCGCGAACGGTGCTGCGTCCCAAGCTGCGCCGGAGGCGTACCGGCGGGCGGGCGCCGAGGTCATCGCGATCAACGCCGAGCCGGACGGCATCAACATCAACGAAGACTGCGGGTCGACCCACCTCGAAGGCCTGCAGGCGGCGGTGGTCGAGCACGGTGCCGATCTGGGGATCGCGCACGACGGTGACGCGGACCGGTGTCTGGCCGTGGACGCAAAGGGCGAGGTCGTCGACGGCGACCAGATCATGGCCGTGCTGGCGCTCGCGATGGCCGAGTCCGGTGAGCTGACCGACCAGACCCTGGTTGCCACGGTGATGAGCAACCTCGGTCTGCACCTGGCCATGCGCAAGCACGGCGTGAAGTTGAAGACCACGGCGGTTGGTGACCGCTATGTGCTCGAGGAGCTGCGTTCGGGTGGCTACGCGCTGGGCGGTGAGCAGTCCGGCCACGTCGTGCTGCCCGATCACGCCACCACCGGCGACGGCTTGCTCACCGCGCTGCGGCTGATGAGCCGGATGGCGAGCACGGGACGGTCGCTGGCCGATCTTGCCGGGGTCATGCAGCGGCTGCCACAGGTGCTGATCAACGTTCCGGTGGCGGACAAGGCCGCGGTCGCCGCTTCCCCCGCGGTGGCCGCCGTGGTCGCCGACGTCGAGGGGGAACTGGGCGAGAACGGGCGCGTGCTGCTCCGCCCGTCGGGCACCGAGCAGCTCATCCGCGTGATGGTCGAAGCCACCGAGCTGTCCGTCGCGCAAGCCGCCGCCGACCGGCTCGCCGGAGTCGTCGCCTCGAGCTCGTAACCGCAGGCCAGACCCCTCCACCGATGTGCGCGTGCAAAACACGCAATGTGCTGCGCGCACTACGCGCGGTGGGTAGATTCAATGTGCATCTGTAACGGCACCGGCAGCGGTTCGCGCACGTCATAGGTGTGCACGAGTTGCCGACAAGGGGGAACACGATGGCGCCGAAGGGCGGCAAAGGCTTCAGACAAGAGTGGGACGAGATCGACAAGATCAACCAGGATCTGGTCGATCTGATGGAAGCCCTCGACACCAGTGCCCAGCGGTACATGAGCGACTGTGACACGAAGGCCGAACACTTCGGCGCGTCCAGGATCGATGCCGGCCGAAACGCGGGGAGGGCGGCCGAGGCGGCGCTGGAGCAGCTGAAAACGGCCCTGGATGACGCCGTTGCCTACCTCAAGGCGTGGACTTCGAAGACGAACTCCGCCGTGGAGACCCATCAGAAGTCCGACAGCGAGTCGGCCGACGAGTACATCAAGACTGCGAAGGGTGTTGAGTGATCATGAGCTCGTACGCCGAGAGCATCCGCAGCAGTCTCGCCGACTCCCCGGACATCGACACCAATGACATCAGCAAGAAGATGCTGGAGGACCACGGGGAGTTCGCCAAGTTCCGCGGCTTGATGCGGAAGAAGTCCACTGAGATCTACACGCAGTGGCGGAACCACTCGACCCGTGCCGGCGCCACGAACTGGGTGGAGCCTTGGAACGACCAGGACGAAAAGAAGCTCGAGGACCTCAAGCATTTCGCCTTCTACGGAATGGGGGAAATGGCGACCCGGGTGGAGGCGCTGCAAAAGGTCGCCACGCAGATGTCGGAGGGCGCCCACGACGCGACCAAGCGCCTCGGTCCGGTCTGGGAAGGCGACAGTGGTGACGCGGCAAGGGACTCGCTCAAGCGCTTCGTCAAGGCGAGTGCGGAAGCTGCCAATTCGTGGGGGCGACTCGCGCAGGTCGTCAAACAGGTCCGAGACGAGGTGAAGAACACGATCCGGGATCTCGTCGAGAGGGGGGCGGGCGGCCCGGTCGGGGAATACGTCTCGATCTATCGGAACATCAATCACGAGGACGAGCAGAAGCACAACGGCAACGTCAAGGGTGCGATGGAGGCGGCCAATGGGAAGGCCTGGCCGGGCGCGTCGCCTGAGGAAATCGCCGCGGAGGTAATGGGCTACCAGCCGACCGACTTTGAACTGTCATTTGGGGGCGGCGGCTGGATGGGCAACATATATAGGGAGTGGGCCGGGTGGTATCAGTGGCTCGATGACCACAACAACTGGTACAGCTCGGCGCTGCATGAGTACCGGCAGCACATCGACAACGCCACGAACGCGATCGAGCAGCTGCTGAACATCTTCGGCGACACCTACAACTCGGGCAGTGAACGGGCGGATCTCAACCCGCTTGCGGCCGTTCGGCCGGAAGAGCCCAAGCCGAAGGAGCGCGACAAGGGCTCCGACCGTACCGGTCCGAGTGACACCGGGCCCGGCCCGTCCGGTCCTGGCCCGTCCGGTCCTGGACCGTCCGGCCCCGGGCCATCCGGTCCTGGACCGTCCGGCCCCGGGCCATCCGGTCCTGGCCCGTCGGGCCCCGGTCCGAGTAGCCCGGGTCCGTCGAACACGCCGACGACGCCGTCCGACACCAGCACCGACCAGCCGGATGACGGCACGAATCCGGTTACCGGGAAGCCGCTCGAGGTCGACCCGAAGACCGGCAAGCCGTACCCGATCGACCCGGAGACCGGCGAGCCGATCAAGGACGTCGACGATCAGGACACCACCACGGTGCGCCAGGGCGACAACGAGATCACGGTCACCGAGCCCAGCGCGACCGGCGAGATGAAGGTGTCGGTCGACGACGGCAAGGGCGGCACGAAGACCTACCACCTGGACTTCGACCCGGACAAGAACCCGGAAGACGTTGCCGAGGAAGGCTCGGAGTCCGAGCGGGAATCGGTCGGCGGCACCACCGGTGGTTCGTTCGGTCCGCAGGGGTCCGGGAAGGACATGCCCGGCGGCAAGGGGCCGGACGGTGAGGTCCACACGCCGGGCGAGGACGGCAAGATCCGGATCAAGGACGGCGACGTGGAGATCGTCGCCGAGCAGCCCAACGGTCCGGACGGCGTCACGGTGGTGACCGTCGACGACGGCAAGGGCGAGCCGATCACGCAGATCCTGGGCGACGACGAGGCCGTCGAGGAGTACAAGCAACAGCTGGAGAAGGACCGCGAAGAGCTGCTCAACCAGCGCGAGACGCTCCAGGGGCGGGAAAACGTCTCGCAAAGCGAGTGGGAAGAGCTCAAGAAGGAAGAGCAGAACTTCCGTGAGCGCGGCGGGCACCTGCCGGACGACGACGGCAAGCACGCCGAGAAGGTCTCCTCGCCCGCCCAGTCCGGTGAGGAGCGCACGCCCCCGCGGTCGGTCTTCGACGCCGCTGATCAGGAGCGGTCGGCGGGCTTGGGCAAGTCCGCTTTCGGGGCCGACGGCGGTTCGGGTGCTGGTGTCGGTCAGGGCGTCGGCGGCGGAGGCGGCGCAGGAGTTGCCGAGGGCGTCGGTGGTGGCGGTTCCGGAGGCGCTTCGGCCACGATCGGTGGTGGCGGTCCGTCCAGCATGGGCGGCAACCTCGGCGGGGACAGCATCGGTGACAGCGCGCAGAACCTCGAGGCCGGCGGTCGCAGCGGCGTGATGGCCGGAGGCGGCGCGCCCGCCGGTGTGGAAGGAGCGACAGCCGGTGGCCCGGGCGTGGGCACCGCCCCGGGTGGCGGCGGCGACCAGGCGGCAACGCGAGGCGGCGGCATGATGGGCGGCGGCATGATGGGCGGCGCCGGCGCGGCCGGTGGTGGTGGCGGCGACGAATCGCGCTCGTCCAACGCCGCCTACCGGGTTTCCGCGACCGATCTGTTCGAGCCCGAGGTCGGGGAGGGCCCGTTCGGGGTGGCGCGGATCAGCGGCAGCCTGGACGACGAGGAGGGGTAAACCGTGGTGTTTCTGGACAACAGCGTTCCACGGTCCCGTGCGCTCGACGAGATCGCGCAGGTCCGGGCCGAATACCGAGCTGAAGCGGAGCGGATCGACGACGAGGCTCGCCAGAAGGCCGAGGCGATCAAGGAGGAATCGGCTCGGCGGGCGAAGGAGATCGAGGAGTGGGCGGCCGCCCGGGAGGCGGAGAAGGCGAAGGAAGAAGACGCCTCGGAAGAGGAGAAGAAGCCGGAGAACCCGTGGGCCAAGCGGCCGGAACGGCCGGATGCGGCCGCGCGGATCGGCCAGATCGAGGACGAGGAGTACGAGGCCCCGGCCGAGGAGCCGCAACCGGCACCCACGCCGCCGCCGAAGCCCGTCGCGGTCACCCCACAGCCGGAGGCGGCCCCGGCCGAGCCGCCTCCTGCGGAGTCGAAGCCCGAGCCTGCTTCGAGCAGCCGGTGGTTCTCCGAGGACGACGACTTCGAGCAGGGCAACTTCCTTCGCGGGTAGCCCGCGTCGAGTAGGAGAGGTAATGACCAACCCGCAAGGGTGGCAACAGCAGCCGGGTGGCTGGCAGGGACAAGGGCAGCAAGCACACCCCGGTCAGCAGGCGGGGCAGCCCGAGCTGGCGCAGTACCCGCCGCCACCGCCCGGCCAGCCACCCGTGCCGGGTGATCGATCGGGTCCGGTTCCGGCGTTCAGCGCACGCGAGCTCGGCTGGGCGGCGTCCGCGGTGGCGCTGATCGTCGGCCTGGTCCTGATCGGCAAGTACGGCTACGAGGTCGTCGACAACATCAGCGAGAAGAGCTGGGGAGATGTTGGGTTCGCCGGGCTTGCCACGGCAGGCGGCATCTTTGCGGTGATCGGAGCGATCCTGCTCTACCGACGGTCCCGCGCAGGGCGTGTCCTGATCATCCTCGGCGCGATTTTCGCGGTGGGCGCCGCCGGTTTCGAGAACGCCTTGGCCTACCTGCTGGTCGGGGCTGCGGTGCTCGCCGCGATCCTGGCGTACATCAGCAAAGGCTGGGTGCGTCCCAAGCAACCGAAGTGGCAGCAGGGCCCCGGTTATCAACAGGGTTATCCACAGCAGCATGGACAGCAGGTGCCGGCCGGGCAGCAGGTGCCAGGTGGGCAGCACTACGGGCAGCAGGTGCCGGGCGGCCAGCAGTACGGGCAGCAGATGCCAGGTGGGCAGCAGTACGGCCGGTAGCCCCGGCGGGTAACGTCCCGAGGCGGGGCCCGCGAGTGCCGGCTCGTCCAGCCGTGCGTCACCGATCGAGCGGTAATGCTCGGTGCTCATGCGCACACCGTGTCCGGTGCGCTACCGTGCGTTCGAACCGCGGCGATGGGGGAAAGAATGAGCTATCCGTACGGCGGTCACCCGCCATTCGGCCAAGCCCCACCGGGGGCTACTCACCAGGGATGGGGTGGCCCGCCGCCGTCCGGCCCGGGCAAGAAAACGATGGGGGTGCTGGCGGGCGTCCTGGCCATCTTCTGCTTCATCCTGCTGGCCACGACGTGCGGTGTCTCGTTGTTCCAGATCATCCGGACGCAGATCGACACCAATCCCATGACCAGGGCCTACCCCACACATGTGGCGGTCACCGTCGCGTGCGTGCTCGCCGCCCTCTTGTTCTTGATCGGTGCCATCAGGCACCTCAAGCGGGGCCGTTCCGGCTCCGTGATCGTCCTCGTCGCCGCGGTGATCGTGGTGGCCGTGGCCGTGCTGCAGTGGGTCGACATGACCGCTGCACCAGGTGACGAGACGGTGTTCGCCACCTCGTTTTTCGAAGTCATCGGGGTGCACGTCGTGGCGCTGTTCGGGATCCCGGCGGGGATCCTGGCTCTGAACTCCCGCCTGTGGCTGGTGCCGAAGCGTCCTCGGTATCCCCATCCACCCGGGTGGTACGGCCGGCAACCGGGATATTGATCTGCTGGGGAAAGGTGAGTCATCCGGAAGGCAGAGACCCGATGCAGGGTCCAGCGTCCGTCGAAGCACGAATCGAGCCGCATGAGGCCTCCCGCCCCGGCAAGGAGGCACTCGCCACCTGGGTCGGTGCGCTGTTCGCGTTCTCCACGTTCGTGCTGGCCGCGGTCGCATGCCTGGGCTCATCGGTGCTCGTCATCCGCGTGCTCAGCAGTCCCGAGCAGCTGGACAGGGTCTACTCGGCGCACGCCGCGGTCACGGCCACCGCTGTTGTTGCCGCCCTGTTGCTGCTGATCGGGGCCATCAAGCACCTCAAGCGCAAGCGCTCCGGCGCGGTCATGATCGCTGTTGCCGCGGTGATCCTGGTCGCCATCGCTGTGCTCCAAGGGGTGTGGGTGGCGACCACCGGGTGGCGAGGTGAGATCGTCTTCGCGCAGTCGGGTGGCGAGGTGCTCACCATGCGCCTCAGCGCATTGCTCGCGGTTCCTGGCGCGCTCGTCTCCCTCTGGTCGCGGTAGTTCTGGCTGTCGTCGCGTCAGCCGGCTACTTAGTCAGCTCGGCGGTCGGCGAGTGCTCGAACTCGATCCGAGCCCGCTTCACGCCGGCGTCCACCAGCGCGCGGTACTTGTCCTCGCCGGTCAGTTCGGCCAAGAAGAACGCGGTGAACAGCGCGTACACCAGCTTCTGCGTTGCCCGCTGCGGCTTGCCTTGCAGGAAAAGCTGCGTCCAGTGGAAGCCCTCGGTGACCGCCAGGTGCGAGGACTTCTCCAGCTCACGCAGCTGAACCGGCCCGGCCCACGCGTTGGCGATGGCATACGCGTGGCCGATCGGCGGCGCAACCAGGTCACCTTCGACGGCCAGGTGCATGCCGGGCACGGTCACCGACCGAGCAGCCTCGGAAGCTGACGGCATGGTCTGCGCCGGAGCGATGGTGGCCACCGCGCGCACGGGGTCCCCGGAGCCGGAGGCGGCCGCCAGCACCGCCGCCCCGCCGCCGGTGGAATGCCCGGCGAGCCCCAGCTTCTCCGGGTCCACGCTGATCCCGCTCGGCCCGAGCCGTACGTGCGCGACCAACCGCAGCGCGGTCCGTAGGTCGGCGGCGAAGGCGCGATGGGACGGCAACGGACCGGTCTGGGTCGCGGGCGCCACGGCCACGATTCCCCAGGACGCCAGATGACGGAGCAGCCCGGCGTAGCGCCGGGGCGGTTGCATCCAACCGTGCCCGAACGCGACGGCGGGCAACCCCAGGCCGGCGCGTGGGGTGAACACCATCCCCGGGAGTCCCACGAGTGCCAGGTTGCCGAGCGACACCTGGTGCGGGCCCGGGTAGCTCAGCTCCTCCAACAGCACCTTCGGCTTAGCCATGCATCGACCCTAGTACCCTGGCTGCCCGTGTGTGGAATCGTGGGTTATGTCGGGCACCGCTCGGCGCTGGACGTCGTCATCGGTGGTCTCCGGCGCTTGGAGTATCGCGGGTACGACTCGGCAGGCGTCGCGGTCCTCGACGGCAACGGTGCACTAGCCGTCGAGCGGAAAGCGGGCCGGCTGGGCAATCTGGAAGAGCAGCTCGACGCCGTCGGCCGGGACGCGTTCGCGGGCTCGGCAGGCATGGGCCACACGCGCTGGGCGACGCACGGCCCGCCGGTCGACCGCAACTCGCACCCGCACCGGGACGCCTCGGGCAAGGTGGCCGTGGTGCACAACGGCATCATCGAGAACTTCGCCGCCCTCCGCGCGGAGCTCGAGGCCGCCGGAGTCGACCTGGCGTCCGACACGGACACCGAAACCGCCGCACACCTCATTGCGCTGGCCTACGCCGAGGGCCCGACCGCCGGTGACTTCCCCGCGTCGGTGCGCGCGGTGTGCCGTCGGCTGGAAGGCGCGTTCACGCTGGTCGTCGCGCACGCCGACCACCCGGACACGATCATCGCGGCACGCCGCTCGTCCCCGCTGGTCGTCGGCGTCGGCGAAGGGGAGCACTTCGTCGCCTCGGACGTCGCCGCGTTCATCGAACACACCAGGGAAGCCGTCGAGCTCGGCCAGGACCAGGTCGTGGAGATCACCCGGGACGACTACCAGGTCACCGACTTCAACGGCGAGCCCGCGCAGGGCAAGCCGTTCACCGTCAACTGGGACCTGTCCGCGGCGGAGAAGGGCGGCCACGACTTCTTCATGCTGAAGGAGATCGACGAGCAGCCCGAGGCGCTGGCCAACACGCTGCGCGGGCACTTCGCCGAGGGCCGCATCATCCTGGACGAGCAGCGGATGACCGATCAGGACCTGCGCGACGTCGACAAGGTCTTCGTGGTCGCCTGCGGCACCGCCTACCACTCCGGCCTGGTCGCCAAGTACGCCATCGAACACTGGTGCCGGCTGCCGGTCGAGGTCGAGCTTGCCTCGGAGTTCCGCTACCGCGACCCGGTGCTGGACCGCGACACCCTGGTGGTGGCGATCTCGCAGAGCGGAGAAACCGCCGACACCCTGGAGGCCGTCCGCCACGCGCGTGAGCAGAAGGCCCGCGTGCTGGCGATCTGCAACACCAACGGCGCGCAGATCCCACGTGAGTCCGACGCGGTGCTCTACACCCACGCCGGCCCGGAGATCGGCGTCGCGGCGACCAAGACGTTCCTGGCGCAGATCGCGGCCAACTACCTGGTCGGACTGGCGTTGGCGCAGGCCCGCGGCACCAAGTACCCGGACGAAGTGGCGCGCGAGTTCGCCGAGCTGGAGTCCACCCCGGCCGCCGTACGCAAGGTGCTGGGCACCGTCGACCAGGTCCGCGAGATCGGCGCTCGGATCGCGCAGTCCAAGGCCGTGCTGTTCCTCGGCCGCCACGTCGGCTTCCCGGTGGCGCTGGAAGGTGCGCTCAAGCTCAAGGAGCTCGCCTACATGCACGCCGAAGGGTTCGCGGCGGGCGAGCTGAAGCACGGGCCGATCGCACTGATCGAACAGGACCTGCCGGTGGTCGTGGTCATGCCGTCGCCGAAGGGGCGGGCGGTGCTGCACGCCAAGCTGGTGTCCAACATCAGCGAGATCCAGGCCCGCGGCGCCCGCACCATCGTGATCGCCGAAGAAGGCGACGAGGCGGTGCGGCCGTTCGCCGACGAGCTGATCGAGATCCCGGCGATGCCGACGCTGCTGCAGCCGCTGGTGGCCACCGTGCCGCTGCAGGTCCTGGCCGCCGAGATTGCCCGGCAGCGCGGGTTCGACATCGACAAGCCGCGGAATCTCGCCAAGTCCGTCACAGTCGAGTAGTCACCAGTGCCGCCGAGCCTGGGTACGGTTCAGGCATGCGTGAGGTGTGGACAACCGAGCGTGTGCGGGCCGCCGAGGCCACGGTGCTGGCCCGCACGCCGCCTGGGGCGTTGATGCGACGCGCGGCGTTCGCGGTGTCGGTGCGAGCCGCCGAGCTGCTGTCCGAACATGTCGGCCGGGTCACCGGGGCCCGCGTGGTGTTGCTGGTCGGGTCCGGCGACAACGGCGGTGATGCGCTGTGGGCCGGGGCCATGCTGCGTCGCCGGGGCGTCTTGGTGACGGCCGTGCTGCTCAACCCGGAACGTGCGCACGCAGAAGGACTCGCCGCACTGCGCCGTGCCCGCGGCAGAGTGGTCGAGCCGCAGGACGCGCAGCCCGCGCTGGAGCGAGCGGACCTGGTCATCGACGGCATCGTCGGCTTGTCCGCACGCGGAGGTCTCCGGCCGCAGGCTGCCGAGCTGGTCGCCCGGATCAGCGCTCCGATTCTTGCCGTCGACCTGCCCAGTGGTGTCGAGCCGGACACCGGGGCGGTCGACGGCGCCGCGGTCCAGGCCACGGCCACGGTCACGTTCGGTGCGTACAAGCCGCTGCACTTCCTCGAACCCGCCGCCGGCCGATGCGGTGACGTGCGCCTGGTCGACATCGGAATCCGGCCCGAGCTGGGTGATCCGGACTTCGTCGTGCTGGACCCGATCGATGTCGGGCTGGCCTGGCCGGTGCCTCGGGCCGGCGACGACAAGTACACGCAGGGGGTCACCGGCATCGTCGCGGGATCGAATCGCTTCACCGGTGCGGCGGTGCTGGCCACCGGTGGCGCGGTCCAGGCGACGTCCGGAATGGTGCGCTACGCCGGGTACGCAGCGGACGCGGTGCGGAGTCGGTGGCCGGAGGTGATAGCGACCGGATCATTCGGCGACGCCGGCCGCGTCCAAGCGTGGGTGGTCGGGCCGGGCAGCGGCACCGGGGCCGAAGCTCGCGAGACGTTGCGTGATGTGCTGGCCGCGGGGGTTCCGGTGTGCGCGGATGCCGATGCGACGACGATGCTGGCCGAACACCCTGAGCTGTTGGACGCACGGGACCCGGACACTCCGCTCGTATTGACGCCGCACGAGCGCGAGTTCGAGCGCCTGGCAGGTCCGGTCGGCAAGGACCGCGTCGCGGCGGCCCGCCGGGCGGCGAAGCGGTATCACGCCGTCGTGCTGCTCAAAGGCCACTGCACGGTGATCGCCGACGAGAGCGGCCGCACCTACGTGCAGCGTTCCGGGCGATCCTGGCCCGCCACCGCCGGTTCCGGCGACGTGCTGTCGGGCATGATCGGCGCCCTGCTGGCCGCCGGACTCGAGCCGGCGTTCGCCGCGGCGTGCGCTGCTCTGGCGCACGACGAGGCGGCCGCGATCGCGGCGTCGAACGCGCCCACCCCGGCGTCGGGCATCGTCACGGCTATCCCGGAGGCGGTCCGCATGCTGCGCGGGCTCGTGCGACCATGAGCGCGTGTCGTCCCAGTTGAGTGCACCTCGCGCCGAGGTGGTCGTCGACCTCGACGCGATCCGTCACAACGTCGCGTTGCTCTCCGGCCGCGCGGCCGCGTCCGGGGCAGCCACGATGGCTGTCGTGAAGGCCGATGCCTACGGTCACGGCGCACTGCCGGTTGCTCGCGCCGCGCTCGGTGCGGGCGCGAGCTGGTTGGGCGCCTGCTCGCTAAAAGAGGCGTTGGCGCTGCGGTCCGCGGGCATCACCGCGCCGATTTTGAGCTGGCTCGAGACACCGGTGGTGGATTTCACCCCGGGCATCAGCGCGGGGATCGACCTGTCGGCCAGCTCCAGTGCGGAGCTGGCCCGGATCGACGCCGCCGCCGAGCGTGCCGGGCAACGCGCTCGCGTGCACCTGAAGATCGACACCGGCCTGTCCCGGAACGGGTGCCCGCAGCAGCTGTGGCCCGCGTTGTGCGCCGACGCCGCATCGGCCCGCCATGTCGAGGTCGTGGCCATCTGGTCGCACCTGGCGTGTGCCGACGAGCCCGGTCATCCGTCCATCGACGAACAGGGCAAGCGCTTCGAAGCGGCCTACCAGGTCGCGCGCGAGGCGGGCCTGCGCCCGAAGCGGCATCTGGCCAACTCGGCAGCCACGCTGACCAGGCCGGACTTCCACTACGACATGGTGCGCACCGGCATCGCGATCTACGGTCTCAACCCGGTGGACACCGACGACGACCTGCGGCCCGCCATGACGTTCCGGTCGTCCGTCGCGCTGGTCAAGCGCATCCCGGCCGGGGAATCGGTCTCCTACGGCCACACCTGGACAGCCGCCACCGACACCAACCTGGCTCTGGTCCCGGTCGGCTACGCGGACGGCGTCCCGCGCACCTTGTCGGGCCGAATGGAGGTGTGGCTCGGTGGCCGGCGACGTCCGGTCGTCGGCCGCGTGTGCATGGACCAGATCGTCGTGAACTGCGGCGACTACGAGCCGCGGTTGGGCGAGGAGGTCGTGCTGTTCACCCACGGCCGCTCCGGTGAGCCGACCGCCCGGGAATGGGCCGACACCCTGGGCACCATCGACTACGAGATCGTCACCGGCATGTACCGGCCGCGCGTCGTGCGGCGCTACGTCGGTACGGAAACCGGGGCTGCGGTTTGAGCCGGTTCTCCGCTCGCGGTAGCGACCCCTACGCCGACGAGCCGTTGGGCGAGCTGGCCCCCGATCGCGTCAGCACGGTAGCCGCGGACGACGGCACCCCGCTCGCGGTCCAGGAGATCCTGCCCGCCGACGGTGGCGAACCGGAGATCACGCTCATCGGGGTGCACGGCTTCGCGCTGTCCAGCTCCACGTGGTACTTCCAACGCCGCGACCTGGCCGCGTTGCGGCTGCCGCGGGTGCGGCAGATCTACTACGACCACCGCGGGCACGGGCGATCGGGCTCCAGCACGA
This sequence comes from Thermocrispum municipale DSM 44069, assembly GCF_000427825.1. Lineage (GTDB taxonomy): Bacteria > Actinomycetota > Actinomycetes > Mycobacteriales > Pseudonocardiaceae > Thermocrispum > Thermocrispum municipale. The sequence continues at coordinate 901,846 of NZ_KE386593.1, forward strand.
AGGAGACCGGCACGATCGACCAGCTCGCCGCCGACCTGCATGCCGTGCTGCGGGCCATGGCGCCCGACGGCCCGGTGGTGCTGGCCGGGCACTCGATGGGCGGGATGACGATCATCGGGCTGGCCGAGCAGGCCCCGGAACTGTTCGCAGAACGCGTCCCCGCCGTTTGTCTCATCACCACGGCCGCGGGTGAGGTCGGACGTACCGGCGTGGCCCGGTCCGTGCTGGCCCGCTACAGCCCGATCAGCAGGATGAGCGGCCTGGTGACCTGGCAACCGCGGCTGGTGGAGCTGCTGCGTACCGCGGGCGGCCGGATCACCAGGCAGGCGGTGCGGCGGCTGGCGTTCGGTGACAACCGGGTGCCGGAGAGCGTGCTGCGCTTCCTGCTGTCCGAGCTGGACGGCACGCCGGTGCGGGAGCTGGTGAACTTCATCGCCACGCTCGGCGAGCACAACCGGTACGCCGCGCTACGGTCGCTGGAGAACGCGCATGTGCTGGTCATCGGCGGTGAGAAGGACCGCATCACCCCGATGCTGCACAGCGAGCGGATCGTCGCCGAGTTGCCCGGCGCGGACCTGGTGTGCATTCCCGGAGCCGGCCACATGGTCCAGCTCGAGCAGCCCGAGGTGGTGACCAGCCACCTCATCGATCTGTTGCAACGGAGTGCGGGGGTCGGCGGTGGCGACTCGCGGCGACGGTCGCGGAACCGGACGCGGAAACGAGTGCGGGGGTGGTTGCGGTGAAGCTCGAGCTGCCGAGGCAGGACGACACGATCGCGCTGGGCCGGGCCATCGGCGAACAGGTGCGCGCCGGTGACCTGGTGTTGCTGACCGGCCCGCTGGGCGCCGGGAAAACCGTGCTGGTCAAGGGCATCGCCGCCGCGCTCGAGGTGCACGGCCGGGTGAGTTCGCCGACGTTCGTGCTGGCCCGCGTGCACGAGCCGGGTCCGCGCGGCATCGGGCTGGTGCACATCGACGCGTACCGGCTGGGCGGCGACGTCGACCAGCTGGAGGACCTCGGCATCGACACCGCCTCGGACGACTCCGTCGTGGTGGTCGAGTGGGGCGAGTTCGTGGCCGACCGGTTCGGGCCGGACTATTTACTGGTGCGCCTGGAGCGGCGCCCGGACGACGTGCGGGTCGCCGAGCTGGAGCCGCACGGGGCCTGGGTGGACCGGCCGTTGCCGGGCTGACCGCGGGCCGCTGACCAGCAGGTCGTACGCTGGGAAGGTCATGCTGGTTCTCGCCCTGGACACCTCCACCCCCGCGGTCACCGCAGGCGTGGTCGAGCTGGGCCCGGACGGCGCCACCACGCGCGCCGAGCGGGTGACGGTCGACCCGCGCGCGCACGGTGAGCTGCTCACGCCGCATGTGCTGGAGTCGGTGGACCAGGCGGGCACCACGCTGCGCGGTCTGGACGCCGTGGTCTGCGGGTCCGGCCCGGGGCCGTTCACCGGGTTGCGGGCGGGACTGGCGACGGCCGCGTCACTGGGGCAGGCACTCGAGATCCCGGTGTACCCGGTGTGCGGGCTGGACGCGATCGCCGCCGAGGCCGCGGTCGACGACACCCTTCTCGTGGTCACCGACGCTCGCAGGCGCGAGGTGTACTGGGCGGCTTACGACGCGAACCGGCAGCGGTTGGCCGGGCCTGCGGTTTCCCTGCCCGTGGACGTCGACACGCACGGAGCTCGGCACGTCGCCGGCCATGGCGTGCAGGTCTACCCGGACGCGTTCACCCTGCCCGCGGTGGAGCCGTTGTATCCGTCGCCGCGTGGGTTGGTGCTGGCCGCTGCTGCCGAGCTGCGGTCGGGTGCGGAACCTGCCCCGCTGACGGCGGTCTACCTGCGCCGTCCGGACGCCCAAGAGCCCCATCGGCCGAAGCGGGTGCTGGCGTGAGCACCACCGAAGCCGTCACGCTTCGCCCGATGACCAGGCAGGACATCGACCGGGTGCTGGTCATGGAGCGCGACCTGTTCGCCGACGAGGGACCGTGGAGTGCCTACGCGTTCCGCACCGAATTGGCGTCCGACACCTACTACCTGGTCGCCGTCGACGAGTCCGGCGAGCTGGTCGGCTACGCCGGGTTGGCCGTTCTGGGACGACCGGGGCATCTGGAGACCGAGGTGCGCACGATCGCGGTCGACCGGCGGATGCAAGGCCGTGGCGTCGGCACCGCGCTGCTGACCGCGTTGCTGGCCAAGGCCGACGAACTCGAAGCACCGGTGTTCCTCGAGGTGCGCACGGACAACGACCCGGCGCTGCGCCTCTACGAGCGCTACGGCTTCGAGCGGATCGGGCTGCGCAAGCGCTACTACCAGCCCGCAGGCGTCGACGCGTACACCATGCGCCGCGAGGCGCGGGTCGGCGCCGGGGTCGAGGGGGCGACGGATTAGATGACGAAGATCGTCATGGGCATCGAGAGCTCGTGTGACGAGACCGGCGTGGGCCTGGTGCGGTTGCACGAGGACGGCTCCGTCGAGTTGCTGGCCGACGCTGTCGCGTCCAGCGTGGAGCAGCATGCCCGGTTCGGCGGCGTCGTGCCCGAGGTGGCCAGCCGCGCGCACCTGGAAGCCATGGCTCCCACCGTTCGCCGGGCGTTCGACTCGGCGGGACTCAAACTCTCGGATGTCGACGCCATCGCGGTGACCGCGGGCCCCGGGTTGGCCGGCGCGCTGCTGGTCGGGGTGGCGGCGGCCAAGGCGTACGCCGCCGCACTCGAGGTGCCGCTGTACGGCGTCAACCACCTGGCGGGCCACGTCGCGGTCGACACGCTCGAGCACGGGCCGCTGCCCACACCGTGCCTGGCCCTGCTGGTCTCCGGCGGGCACACCCAGTTGCTGCGGGTCGACGACATCGCGGGCAAGATCACCGAGCTCGGATCGACCGTGGACGACGCCGCGGGCGAGGCCTACGACAAGGTGGCAAGGCTGCTGGGGCTGCCGTATCCCGGCGGGCCGCCGATCGACAAGGCGGCGGCCGACGGTGACCCGGCGGCGATCGCGTTCCCGCGCGGGATGACCGGGCCGCGGGACGCCAAGTACGACTTCTCGTTCAGCGGGCTGAAGACGGCCGTGGCCCGATGGGTGGAGACGACCGAGCGGCGCGGGGAAACCGTGCCGGTCGACGACGTGTGCGCGTCGTTCCAGGAAGCCGTGGCGGACGTGCTCACGGCGAAGGCGGTGGCGGCGGCCAAGGAGACCGGGATCGACACGTTGGTGATCTCCGGCGGGGTCGCGGCGAACTCCCGGCTGTCCGGCCTGGCCCGCGAACGCTGCGCGGCCGCCGGTGTGCAGCTGCGGATTCCCCGACCGCGTCTGTGCACGGACAACGGTGCGATGATCGCCGCGCTCGGTGCACACGTGGTGGCCGCCGGGGTGCCGAGGTCGAAGCTCGACTTCTCGGCAGCGCCCGGCCTGCCGGTGTCCACCGTGACGGTGTGAGTGCGCCGGCGGACCACCGGGGGTTTCCCTCCAGCGCGGTGCGGTGACGCACGGCTGTCACGCTGAAGGGGACCGGGGCTTCCGTCAGGCGGCCGAGGTCGACCGTGAGTCGCGGAAGGCGAGAAAAGCGCCCACCGCCGAAGCGATCGCGGCGATCAACCCGAGGTAGGTGCCGAACGACGCCCCCGCGCTGAAGCCGTCCATTGCCTCCAGCCGCTCGGGGATGTCCGCCGAGGCGTCGTAGGTCAGCAGGCGGATGACGATCATCACCAGGGCCAGGACGCTGAGCACCAGCCAGGTGATCGGGCCCTTGCTCAAACCGGACCCGAACAGTGGCATCGCGACGATCACGGCCGCGACGACCAGCAGGACGACGGCGAGCCAGCCGAGCGCGCCGACCCCCCAGGCGCTGCGCGATTCGCTGGCGCTGATGCCCATGGCGTCGATGGAAGCCGACCACCACGGCAGGAACGACGCGATGAGAGCCACCAGACCGGCTCCGATACCGAGCCATTGCGGCATCGTCAGTTGCCTGGAATTTACTCCGGCCATCACAAAACTCCACTCATCAGTGTCCGCACCGGGACGAAAAAATTTAAGGAAAGATCGAATCTTAGCTCCGACGGCGGGAAACCGCTGGTCGTTCCCGGAAACTCCACCCGGTTGTAACGGAGTGCTACGACAGATGCGCCGGCGTCCGTTTCGCTGCCAGGCGGCCGACGACAACCGCTCCGACCAGAGACAGTACGGCCAGCACCAGGCAAGCGATCAACCCGATGCCCGGACCGATGTCGATGAACCGCGCACCCGCGGCCACGTCCTCGGGCTGGATGGTCGACCGCCCGACACCGAAGCGGTCGGCAATCTGCTGCATCACGTCCCGCACGCTGGGCAGCGTCGCCCAGTCGACGACGATGAACACGATCGCGATCGCCGTCAGCGCGAACCAGCTGAGCCATCGCGCGGTCGACCAGGTCGCAGGCAGCGGTACCGCGGCAACCGCGCCTGCGGCGACGAGTACCAGCACGGCGACCGCGCCGGGTAGTGACTCCCACGCGGTAGCCGATTCCGCCTCGATGGCGTTGGCGGCCGACCCGGCCATGCCGGGGCTGTTGGTGTTCAAGCTCGTGGTGACCGACGCCCAGGTGAAGAACGAGAAGGCGGTAGCTGCCGTCGCTATGGCCAAACCGAACCACAGCGACCACCAGGGCCACCCGGTCGGCGCCTGTGGGCCGCTGTCTTCGCCGTTCATGGCGGGCTCTCTCTCGTGGAAGGTAAGCGTGCACCGGCACCGTAGTGCGCATCCGCCATGGTAGTCCTGACACCCCGGGTGAACAGGGGATTCACGATGTCGAGCCGCGGCCAACACAGGTCACAGGGGGCCCGGTTGCACGGCTAGCACTCACGTAGTTAGAGTGCTAAGTGCAAGCGATGAACACGCCCGGCAACCCGCGACGACGGGGGTGGGAGTCGTGACCCCTATCCGACAACGCTTTCTCGACCGTGGAGGTCAACCCGGTGAGCGTGAACATCAAGCCGCTTGAGGACAAGATCGTTGTCCAAGCGAGCGAGGCCGAGGAAACGACGGCTTCCGGTCTCGTCATCCCCGACACCGCCAAGGAGAAGCCCCAGGAGGGCAAGGTTCTGGCCGTTGGCCCGGGCCGTATCGACGACAAGGGCAACCGCATCCCGGTCGACGTGAAGGTCGGCGACGTCGTCATCTACTCGAAGTACGGCGGCACCGAGGTCAAGTACAACGGCGAGGAGTACCTGATTCTCTCCGCCCGCGACGTGCTCGCGGTGGTCAACTGACCTTGCGCCGCGCGGCCGGAAGTCCCGGCCTGACGTGGTTGTCAGCCAGACGCCCCGGCCCCGCGGACAAGGGGTCGGGGCGTTCGGTTTCTCAGACGTGAAAGGGACGCAAGGCGAGCATGCCTAAGCAGATCAACTTCAACGAAGACGCGCGGCGGGCGCTGGAGCGGGGCGTGAACAAGCTCGCCGACGCCGTCAAGGTGACCCTCGGGCCGCGCGGGCGCCACGTCGTGCTCGGCAAGAAGTACGGCGGTCCGACCATCACGCTGGACGGCGTCACCGTCGCGCGCGACATCGAGCTGGAGGACCCGTTCGAGGACCTCGGCGCGCAGCTGGCCAAGAGCGTGGCCACCAAGACCAACGACGTGGCCGGTGACGGCACCACCACGGCCACCGTGCTGGCGCAGGCGCTGGTCGCCCACGGTCTGCGCAACGTCGCCGCGGGCGCGAACCCGGCGGCGCTGAACCAGGGCATCCAGGCCGCCACCGACAAGGTCATCGAGGCGCTCAAGGCCAAGGCCACCCCGGTGAAGGGCCGCGACGAGATCGCTCAGGTCGGCACGGTCACCTCGCGCGACGCCCGGATCGGCGAGCTGCTCGGCGAAGCCGTGGAGAAGATCGGTGAGGACGGTGTGATCACCGTCGAGGAGTCCTCCACGCTGGCCACCGAGCTGGTCATCACCGAGGGTGTGCAGTTCGACAAGGGCTATCTCTCCGCGCACTTCGCCACCAACCCGGAAGAGCAGCGGGCGGTCCTGGAGGACGCGTGGGTGCTGCTGCACCGGGAGAAGATCTCCGCGCTGGCGGACCTGCTGCCGCTGCTGGAGAAGGTCGTTGAGACCAAGAAGCCGCTGCTGATCATCGCCGAAGACGTCGAAGGCGAGGCGCTGTCCACCCTGGTGGTCAACTCGCTGCGCAAGACGTTGACCGCGGTGGCGGTGAAGGCTCCGTTCTTCGGCGACCGGCGTAAGGCGTTCATGGACGACCTGGCGGTGGTGACCGGCGCGCAGGTGGTGTCCTCGGAGGTCGGCCGCAAGCTGTCCGAGGTGGGACTGGACGTGCTGGGCAAGGTCCGGCGCGCGGTCATCACCAAGGACGAGACGACGCTGGTCGACGGCGCAGGCACCAAGGAGGCGCTACAGGCGCGCATCGCGCAGATCCGGCGCGAGATCGAGACCACCGACTCCGACTGGGACCGCGAGAAGCTGCAGGAACGGCTGGCCAAGCTGGGCGGCGGCGTCGCGGTCATCAAGGTCGGTGCGGCGACCGAGACCGAGCTGGCCGAGCGCAAGCACCGCATCGAGGACGCGGTGGCGTCCACCAAGGCCGCCGTCGAGGAGGGCATCCTGCCCGGCGGCGGGTCGGCGCTGGTGCACGTGGCCAAGGAGCTGGAGGGCGACCTCGGCTTGACCGGCGACGCAGCGACCGGCGTGTCGATCGTGCGGGACGCGCTGACCGCGCCGCTGAACTGGATCGCCACCAACGCCGGCTACGAGGGCCCGGTGATCGTCTCCAAGGTGGCCGAGCAGGACTGGGGTCGCGGTTTCAACGCGCTCACCGGCGAGATGGCCGACCTGGTCACCGCCGGTGTGGTCGACCCGGTGAAGGTCACTCGCTCCGCGGTGGCCAACGCCGCCTCGATCGCGCGACTGGTGCTGACCACCGAGTCGTCGGTGGTGGACAAGCCGGAGGAGTCCGACGAGGACGAAGGCCACGACCACTGACCCTGGAATGTCCGGCGGGGCGGTCACCTGAGGGTGGCCGCCCCGTTTTCTGTGCGGTGGCGGGTGTCGGCGCGCTGATTCCTGCACCGTGGCGCGTCCCGGTAGCCGGTTTCCGCATGGCGCTCCGGATCGCACCGGAAACGAGGCGGGCTCCCTGCCACGGCCTGTATCGCACGCGAAACGAGACCGGTGCCATGCCGCGCCCACATGAAACGGGGCGGGCTCCCGGTGTCCGGAAACCCGCCCCGCCGGCGTCGTGGTGGGAGGTCAGCTACTGGCGGCCAGCGCCAACGCCCGCTCCTTCTTCTTGCGCGATTTGATGATCGTCTCGCGTTCGGATTCCGACAATCCGCCCCAGATTCCGTATGGCTCGTGCACCGCGAGCGCATGAGCTCGGCACATTTGCAGCACCGGACACGATTGGCAAACCGCTTTTGCGCGCGCCTCGCGTCTTGCTCGCGCCGGGCCCCGTTCCCCGTCGGGATGGAAGAAAAATGCGCTGTCCATTCCCCGGCACGATCCCTCGAGTTGCCAATCCCAGACATCGGCGTTGGGGCCGGGTAGCCTGCGTGTATCTGCCATGGTGATCCGCCTCACGGTCGCCGTATGTTCCGGCTGGTGGTGCGCCGAAGTCGGTATTTCGACTGCTCCATTCGGCGCAGTGGCCGTAACGTTAGAAGCGCGCCAATAGTTGTTCAACAGTCCAAGGTCATTTCATTCAATAGGTATCCCCCGCGCGAGTTAGCCACCTCCCTCCAGGCCACCTGGGGTGGCACTGACCTACTGGTCAGCCGACGTTTACCCACATGAGCCGGCATGTATTCACGGCTTGCTCTGAAGTTGCTGGAGCGTGGCGCGGCCGGGATATTTGGGGCGTGCGAGCGGGGATATCGCGGTCCGAGGTGCAACGCGCCGAACGCCAGACCGGTGAGCCCACCCTCCCGGTGTCGGCGGTGGCGCGGCGACTCGGCGTGGCCCCGGCGACGCTGCGCACGTGGGATCGCCGCTACGGCGTCGGGCCGAGCGATCACACCGACGGCAGGCATCGCCGGTACTCCCCGCACGACATCGCCCGGCTGGAGATCATGCAGCGCGCGCTGCTGGCAGGCGCCTCGACGGCCGAGGCGGCCAAGTACGCGCTCGAAGCGATGGTGACCGATCCCGCGGTGGCCGACATCCCCGTGCAGCCGCGTCGACACGGCATGCCGGACGAGCCCCCGCAGGCCTCCCGGCTGGCGCGCAGCCTCAGCGCAGCGGTGTTGCGGCTGGAAAGTCATCGGGTGCAGCTGCTGCTGGAAGAGGCGATCGAGACCGCGGGGCCCGCCGTGGCATGGGAAGAGGTCGTCCGCCCGGTGCTGAGCGCGATCGGTGGCGGGTGGCGCGCGTGCCATGCGGGCGCGGAGTCGAAGCATCTGCTCAAGACGCTGATGTTGGCGGCGCTGCATCGCGCCACACCCGTCGCCCGCCGTCCGCGCAACCACCACCCGGTGCTGCTGGCCGACGAGCCGGGCGAGCGGCCGGACCTGACGGTGCACGCCCTGGCGGCGGAACTGGCCCGACGCGGCATCCACCCCATGACTTTCGGCGGCGGCCTGCCACCGGAAGCTCTGGTCGCGGTCGTCCGCCGGACCAAGCCGGCGGTGGTCGTGCTGTGCGCACAGCGCAGCGAGATCGCCGACGCCACGATCTTTCGACGGATCGCGCGGGGGCGTTCTCGGGGCCGCCTGTTCGCCTGTGGCCCGGGGTGGCAGGGCTTGGACCTGCCCAGGACCGTCGAACCGCTGACGACGCTGCCCTCCGTCGTCGACCGGGTGAGCTACGTGCTGCTGGGCTGAGTGGGCGGCTGTGTTCTGCGGTGCTGAGGGCTTGTTCGCGGTCGCCGGCCGGGACGGTTGCGTGCTGCGGTGCCGAGGGCTCGCTCCCGGTCGTCGGCTGGGAGGTTGCGTGTTGCCGGGCGAGGGTTCGCCCGCAGTTGTCGGTTGGGTCGGCTGCGTGGTGCTGGGTCGAGGGGCAGCCCTCGGCCGTCGATCGGGTCGGCTGCGGGCCGCCGGGCTGAAAGCTCGATACTGACCCGGTGAGCGAGCTGCTGGCCGACCTGCGCGCGATGGCGTTCCACGGCGCGCCCATCGACCAGAGAACGTTGGCTCGCGGCGCGTCAGGTGATCCCGAGGCGCGTTGGCTGACTGGCGTGACGCTCGGCGCTCAGGGGCGCTACGCGGCGGCCTATGCCCTCCTCGAACCGATGCGCACCGCCGCCGACACGGTGCTGGCGTCCTTGGCGTGCAGCACGATCGGGTCGCATCGCAGGCAACTCGGCGGGCACGGGGAGGCCAGGCGCTGGGATTCGACCGCCCTGAAGCTCGCCGCACAGGTCGACGCCGACGAAGCGATGGCCGACGCTCTGTTGGGGCTGGCCGCCGACGCGCTGGCGGTAGGCCGGCTGGCCGAATCCACGTCCCTGGTCTCGCGGGCCGAGAGCCGGGCGCGGAGCCAGTGGCGCACCGAGATCCGGCACGGCTGGGTGACCGCCGAGCTGGCGCTGGCCTCAGGTCGAGCGGCCGACGCCGTAGCGCCTGCGGAGGCGGCGGCGCGCTTATCTCGTGAACATCTGGCGGCCCGCCACGCGGCGAAATCCGACATCGTTCTCGCCGTCGCGCTCACCACGGCCGGCGATCCTGACGGCCGAGCCCGCCGCCTGGCCGTTGACGCCCTCGACACGGCGACCACGGCCGGTTGGTATTCGCTGTGTTGGCCTGCGGCCCTTGCGGCCGCCGACGCGACGCCGCACGACGGTGGCGAGGAGCCCGCGAAGGCCGACTTGCGTGCCTGTGCGGCAGCGCACCTACACAGAGTGTTACGAGCCGCCGATCCCGTGGCGCGCCGGGTCGCCGAGCGGTCACCCTGGGTGCCGAAGTTAGACAAACGTCCCGATTGACCCGAAATACGGACATCCGAGGGAAGAAACTCGAAAAATAGGCCACCAGATCGTGTCAAGGTTGGCCCGAAAGCGTCCGATAGGGGTTATGAGACGTCACCCGGCTGCCGGACAGCTTGACCGTTCCGGACTAGCTGGTTGCCCTCCGTGTGGGGACGCATCGGGGGACTGGCCGCTGGCTGGTGACTGTGAGTAGCGTGTGATGGACGATGAGAGAGGAACTCCCGTGACGACGGTCTTGATCTGTGACGACCGGCGCAGTGTTCGCGAAGGGCTGACGCGGGTGATGTCAGCTGTGCCAGGGGTCAGTCGCATTGACTGCGTGGCGCACGGTGACGAGTTGCTCGCGCGCTTCTCCCGACAGCCGGTGGACGTCGTGCTGGTGGGGACGCAGCGCGCGGTGCCGACCGGCGTGGAGGCCACCCGGCGGTTGGTGGCGGCCAACCCGCAGGCGAACGTCATCGTCTTCGGCGCCCCGGACGACGCGGGGAGCATCGCGGCGGCCATCGCCGGCGGTGCGCGGGGCTACCTGCGGTGGGACGCGTCCCGCCCCGAGCTGGTCGCCGCGCTGGCGCACACGCTGGCCAGCACGTCGGTGCCGACACAGCGGCAGCCGTCGGACCCGGGCGTCCAGCTGACCGAACGGGAGCTGCAGGTGCTGCGCGGCATGAGCCAGGGCAAGAGCAACGGGCAGATCGGCCGTGAGCTGTACCTGTCCGAGGACACGGTGAAGACGCACGCCAGGCGGCTGTTCCGCAAGCTGGGCGTGCGGGACCGGGCGCAGGCGGTGGCGCACGGGTTCCGACGAGGTCTCGTTTCCTGAGAGTGCGGGAATGAACAAGGGCCTTGCGACCGCGAGGCCCTTGTTCGTATGTCTGGATGCGTGCTGGGGTGCTGGACTTCGACCGGTACGGTGGTACGCAGCGGCACGGGGTGACCCGTCAGTAGCCACGCGCCGAGCACTTACCAGCACTTTGTCGTCAATGAGTAACACTGGGACAGTTGTCTGCGATGGCCAATGTGGGGGACGGACTGGACGAGTCGGTCGCCGCTGCCGTAGAGGGTGAGCCTCAAGCGGTCGAGCGGTTGCTGGCTGCCATTCGTCCTTTGGTTGTGCGCTATTGCCGAGCGCGCGTCGGCCGACGGGAAAGGTCGTTTGCCTCGGCGGACGACGTGGCCCAGGAGGTGTGCCTCGCGGTGCTGACGGCTCTGCCTACGTACCGGGATCAGGGACGACCGTTTCTGGCCTTCGTCTACGGCATCGCACAGCACAAGGTTGCCGACGCGCACCGCGCCGCCGCCCGCAACAAGGCGGAGCCGGTGGCCGAAGTACCTGATGACGTCGAAGGTGACGTCGGTCCCGAACAGCATGCCCTACAAGGCGAGCTGAACAAGCGAATGACGAAACTGCTCGAGATCCTGCCGGAGAAGCAGCGCGAGATCGTGGTGCTGCGGGTCGTGGTGGGACTGTCGGCGGAGGAAGCCGCGGAAGCGGTCGGGTCGACACCGGGTGCGGTGCGCGTGGCACAGCACCGGGCGCTGGCTCGGCTGCGCAAAGCGTTGGCCGCAGAGGAGGTGGTCTGAGTGTCGGACTCTTACGACGAGTCGTCGACGCCTGACCTGGCGGCCGTGCACGCCGACGACGCGTTGCTGGACGCCTTGGGCGGCTCGGACCGCAAGGTCGCCGACGAGCTCGGCTCCGCCGAGCTGAACTCGCTGCTGCTGGCGTGGAGCCGGGAGGTCGACAGCGAGCCGATGCCGGAACTGGTGGACACCGAGACCGCGGTGGCCACCATTCGCGCGGCGCGTGAGCAGCAGCGCAACAACAAGGCCCGCCGCAGGCGCATGCTGGTGCCGGTGGCCGCTGCGGCTGCCGTCCTCGGCGTCACGTTCGGCGGGGCGAGCATCGCCGCCCGCGACGCTCAGCCGGGCGACACCCTGTGGGGCCTGACCCAGGTGCTGTACGCGGACAAGGCCGCGTCGGTGGAGGCCTCCTTCCACGTGCGGGCGGAGTTCAAGAAGGCCCGTGAGGCGCTCAACGACGGCGACATCAGCGTCGCCAAGGACGCGCTGGACAAGGCGCAGAAGTCGCTGCGCGACGTGGCGGAAGAAGAAAACCGCGACAGTTTGAAGCAGGAGCACGACCAGCTTCGGCAAGAGCTGGACGCCGGCGGTGGCGGTGACAACTCCGACGACGAGCCGTCCACGCCGGAGGGCGAGGACCCGACGTCGAGCGACGACCCGTCCTCGCCGGGCAGCCACGAGCCGAGTGACCCGTCACCGAGCGACCCGAGCAGCGAGCCGAGTGAGCCGAGCAGCGAGCCGTCGACCCCGCCGTCGACCCCGTCCAGCTCGGAGTCGCAGGAGGCGAGCTCGTCGCAGACGCGGACGCAGTCCGAGACGAGCACCGACTCGAACGGGTAGATCCAGGCACGACGAACAGCGCTGCGCACGGCCGTCAGGCTCGCGCAGCGCTTTCTTTTCGAGTGATCTGGCCGGTGGTCAGCGTGCGGCGTCGGTCGCGCGTACGCCCTCAGCGAAACCGCGGCAGTAGTCCCAGCTCACATAGTCCATCGGGTTCGGAGCGAACGCGGGCTCGTGCGGCCGGATCTGCCCGTCGGTGAGCAGTTGCTCGAGACTGGCCCGCAACAGGTGCCACTCGTGGTAGTGCGGCTCGTTGCAGTCGGCGCAGTCGACGACGATGCCACGGATCCCCCGCGGCTCGAGAAGCTGCTGGTAGACGCGCAGATCCTGCAGGTCGGCCAACAGCTCGGCGCGCTCGTCATCGCTGATCGGCGTTGCCGGTTCGTCATCCATCGCGGCCAGATCCCGCGCCGGGTCGTGCGGGTCGTCGGCGAACGGGTCGGGCGGCATGTCATGCGAGTGCACGACAAGAACGGTACAGGGTCGGCTCGGGTGTCTGTCCAGATACCATCGACGCATGACCAGCCACACCCGGCCTGACGAGGAGTTCGTCCCGAGCAAGTTCGCGCCACTCGGGCTGACATTCGACGACGTATTGCTGCTCCCGGCGGAAACGGACGTTGTGCCGAGCGAGGTGGACATCTCCGCCCGGCTGTCCCGCAACATCACCCTGCGGATTCCGGTGGTCTCGGCCGCGATGGACACCGTGACCGAGGCGCGCATGGCGATTGCGATGGCCCGTCAGGGCGGGATCGGCGTGCTGCAGCGCAACTTGTCCATCGACGACCAGGCCTCCCAGGTCGAGGTGGTCAAGCGGTCCGAGGCCGGGATGGTGACCGACCCGGTGACGTGTTCGCCGGAGGACACGCTGGCCGAGGTGGACGCGTTGTGTGCGCGGTATCGCATTTCCGGCGTGCCGGTGACGGACCCGGACGGCACCCTTGTGGGCATCATCACCAATCGCGACATGCGCTTCGAGGTCGACCACTCGCGGCCGGTCGCCGAGGTGATGACCAAGCCGCCGTTGATCACCGCTCAGGTCGGGGTGTCGGCGGACGTCGCGCTGAGTCTGCTGCGCCGCCACAAGGTGGAGAAGCTGCCGATCGTCGACGGCGCGGGCAAGCTGCGCGGCCTGATCACGGTCAAGGACTTCGTCAAGACCGAGCAGTACCCGAACGCCACCAAGGACCCGGACGGCCGGCTGTTGTGCGCGGCAGCGGTCGGGGTCGGCGCGGATGGCCGTAAGCGCGCGCACGCGCTCGCGGACGCCGGTGTGGACGCCATCGTGGTGGACACCGCCCATGGCCACTCGCGCAACGTGCTGGAGACGATCGCCCTGCTCAAGAAGGAGCTGGGTGACACGGTCGACATCATCGGCGGCAATGTCGCCACCCGCGCGGGTGCGCAGGCGATGGTCGATGCCGGCGCCGACGCGGTGAAGGCCGGCGTCGGGCCTGGCTCGATCTGCACCACGCGGGTCGTCGCCGGGGTCGGTGTGCCGCAGATCTCCGCGATCTACGAGGTCGCGCAGGCATGCGCGCCTGCCGGTGTTCCGGTGATCGGCGACGGTGGCATCCAGTACTCCGGGGACATCGCCAAGGCCATCGCGGCCGGTGCGTCCACGGTGATGCTGGGCAGCCTGCTGGCCGGTACCGACGAATCGCCCGGCGAACTGATCCTGGTCAACGGCAACCAGTACAAGACCTACCGCGGCATGGGGTCGCTGGGCGCCATGCAGTCGCGCGCCAACGGCAAGTCCTACTCGCGCGACCGGTACGCCCAGGACGACGTGCTGTCGGACGACAAGCTGGTGCCGGAAGGCATCGAGGCCCGCACGCCGTATCGCGGGCCGCTGGCCACCGTGCTGCACCAGCTGGTCGGCGGGCTGCGGTCGGGCATGGGCTTCACCGGCGCGCGCACGATCGAGGAGCTGCAGCAGGCCCAGCTGGTGCGGATCACCGCGGCCGGGTTGAAGGAGTCGCACCCGCACGACGTGGTGATGACGGCGGAGGCGCCGAACTACACGGTGCGTAAGTAGCGGCCCCCGCCGAGGGGTCGGCATGCGGCCGACGCGGAGAAAGCTAGGCTCTACCGCGTGCGTGATGTAGTCGAGATCGGCATGGGCCGAACCGCCCGGCGGGCGTATGACCTGGACGATGTGGAGATCGTGCCGTCGCGGCGGACGCGGTCGTCCAAAATCGTCTCGACCGCCTGGCAGATCGACGCCTACCGCTTCGAGCTGCCGCTGGTGACCCATCCGACGGATGCCATCGTCTCGCCGCAGACGGCCGTCGAGATCGGCAAGCTCGGTGGGCTCGGTGTGCTCAACGCGGAAGGCCTGTGGGCCCGGCACAGCAACGTCGACGAGGTGTTGCAGGCGCTGCTGGTCGCCGCGGAGAACATGGAGGACCCCGCGGCGCTGACCCGCGAGCTGCAGCGGCTGCACTCGGAGCCGGTGCGTCCGGAGCTGATCGCGGCGGCGCTCAAGCAGGTGCGGGACGCCGACGTCACGGTGGCCGCGCGGGTCAGCCCGCAGAACGCCGCCGAGCTGACGCCGCACCTGTTGTCCGCAGGCGTGGAGATCCTGGTCGTGCAGGGCACCATCGTCTCGGCGGAGCACGTCAGCGGCGAGGACAACGAGCCGCTGAACCTCAAGGACTTCATCTCCGACCTGGACATCCCGGTCATCGCCGGTGGTGTCAGCGACTACCGCACGGCGATGCACCTGATGCGGACCGGAGCGGCCGGTGTGCTGGTCGGCCACGGTTACTCCCCAGGAGTCACCTCGACCGACCGGGTGCTGGGTATCGGCGTGCCGATGGCCACCGCGATCATCGACGCCGCCGCGGCCCGCCGGGACTACCTCGACGAGACTGGTGGCCGCTACGTGCACGTGATCGCCGACGGCGCCATCAATTGCAGCGGTGACCTGGCGAAAGCCATCGCTTGCGGCGCGGACGCCGTGATGCTCGGTGCCCCGCTCGCCGGTTACCGCGACGCGCCTGGCCGTGGCCTGTACTGGACCGCGGCCGCCGCGCATCCGTCGCTGCCGCGCTCGCGCATCGCCATGGGCCCGGACGTCGACGTCGACCTGGAGACGCTGCTGTACGGGCCGTCGTTCGAGCCGGACGGCCGGATCAACCTGTTCGGCGCCCTGCGCCGGGCGATGGCCAAGACCGGTTACTCCGACCTGAAGGAATTCCAGAAGGTCGGGCTCACCGTGCGGGCCTGATCGCCGTGACGTCGGTGACTCGTCGGTAACTTACCCGTAGTCAGCAGGCGGGTCCGCGATTACGCTGGCCGGTATGCCCACCACGCACGACTACGACGTCATCATCGTCGGCTCCGGATTCGGCGGCAGTGTCTCGGCGCTCCGGCTGACCGAGAAGGGATACCGGGTCGCGGTCATCGAGGCAGGCAGGCGGTTCTCCGACGAGGATTTCGCCAAGACGTCGTGGGATCTGCGCAAGTTCCTGTGGGCGCCGGAGTTCGGCTGCTACGGCGTGCAGCGCATCCACTTGCTCGATGACGTGCTGGTGCTGGCCGGAGCCGGTGTCGGCGGCGGGTCGCTGAACTACGCGAACACGCTCTACCGCCCGCTGAAGCCGTTCTACCAGGACAAACAGTGGGCGCACATCACCGACTGGGAGTCCGAGCTGGCGCCGTACTACGACCAGGCCTCCCGCATGCTCGGTGTCGTCGAGTGCCCGCTGGACACCCCGCACGACGAGGTCATGCGCAAGGTCGCGGCCCGGATGGGCATCTCGGAGACCTACCACGCGACACAGGTGGGCGTGTACTTCGGCAAGCCGGGTGAGCGCGCGGCGGACCCGTACTTCGGCGGCGCGGGCCCGGAGCGCACCGGGTGTATCGAGTGCGGCAACTGCATGGTCGGGTGCAGGCACAACGCGAAGAACACGTTGACCAAGAACTACCTGTACCTGGCCGAGCAGAACGGCGCCAAGATCATCCCGATGACCACGGTCACCGCGGTGCGGGAACGCTCCGACGGCGGCTTCGACGTGGACATTCGCAAGACGGGCAAGCGGTCCAAGCACTACCGGCACACGCTGACCGCGGCGAAGGTCGTGCTGGCCGCGGGCACCTGGGGCACCCAGAACCTGCTGCACAAGATGCGCGCGACCGGCCAGCTGCCCCGGCTCTCCGCCCGGCTCGGCGAGCTGACCAGGACGAACTCCGAGGCGATCATCGGCTCGTCCCGGTTCTCCGTCGACCCGAACCGGGATTTCAGCCGCGGCATCGCGATCACGTCGTCGATCCACCCGGACGAGAACACTCACCTGGAGCCGGTCCGCTACGGCAAGGGCTCGAACGCGATGGGTCTGCTGCAGACGCTGGCCACCGAGGGCGACAGCGACGTGCCGCGCTGGAAACAGTTCCTGTCGTATCTGGTTCGCCACCCGATCATCGCCGCCCGGTTGGTGCACCAGTACCGGTGGAGCGAGCGGACGATGATCCTGCTGGTCATGCAGAGCCGGGACAACTCGCTCACCACGTACACCACCAAGCGGTTCGGTCGCTGGTGGTACCGGTCCAAGCAGGGCCACGGCGAGCCGAACCCGGCGTTCATCCGGGCAGGCTACGAAGCCAACCAGGCCATCGCCGAGGAGATCGGCGGCATCGCGGGCAGCACGTGGAGCGAGTTGTTCAACATCCCCATGACCGCGCACTTCCTCGGCGGCTGCGCCATCGGCGCGAACCCGGAGGAAGGTGTCATCGACCCGTACCACCGGGTGTTCGGTCATCCCGGCCTGTCCGTGGTGGACGGCGCCGCGGTCAGCGCGAACCTCGGCGTGAACCCGTCGCTGACCATCACCGCGCAGGCGGAGCGGGCGATGTCGTTCTGGCCGAACAAGGGTGAGGAAGACCCGCGTCCGCAGCCGGGCAGCCCGTACCAGCGGATCAAGCCCGTGCCGCCGCGCCGCCCCGCCGTGCCCGAAGGGGCACCGGGCGCGCTTCGCTTGCCGCTGGTCGACGTGCGCTGACCGACCGCCGGGTCAACCTCCCGGCCGCTGACACGTCCTGCTGGGCAGGAGGTGTCAGACATGACGGTGTCCAGACGCACGGTGCTCGGCGCACTCGGCGCCGGCCTCGCCACGCTCTCCGGGTGCACCGAGGCGATCCGCGCCGATCTGGGCAGCCGGGAGGTGTCCGAGTCGACGGGGCCGTTGGCGCCGCCGTCCACGGTGCAGCCCGCGGGCTCGAGCAAGGGCTGGTCGGGCCTGCGCGACGCTCTCGAGGGACGCCTGGTGTTGCCTGCCGATTCCGGTTACGCCGCCGCGAAGCGGGCCTTCAATCCGCAGTTCGACACGCGGAAGCCGGCGGCGATCGCTCAGGTCGCGAGCGCGTCCGACGTGCAGCGCTGTGTCGAGCACGCACGGTCGGCCGACGTGCCGGTCGCCGCACGTTGCGGCGGGCACAGCTACCCGGGCTACTCCACACCGGCACGCGGGCTGATCATCGACCTCGGCAGGCTGCGTCACGTCACCGTGCGCGACGACGGGACCGCCGTCATCGGTGCCGGTGCCAGGTTGGGCGACGTCTACGCGGCACTCGCCGCGCGTGGACGGTGCCTCCCCGCCGGATCATGCCCGACGGTCGGCATCAGCGGCTTGACGTTGGGTGGCGGTATCGGCGTGCTGAGCCGGCAGTACGGGCTGACGTGTGATCAGCTGGTGTCTGCGCGCGTCGTGACCGCGGACGGTACGTACCGCTCGGTGTCCGATCAGCGGCACGCCGACTTGTTCTGGGCACTTCGCGGTGGCGGCGGAGGCAACTTCGGCGTGGTCACCCACTTCACCTTCCACACGGTCGCGGCTCCCCGCGTCACGATCTTCTCGCTGCGGTTTCCGCCGGGCAGCACCCCTGCCGTGCTGGGCGCCTGGCAGGAGTGGGTTCGCTCGGCATCCAACCAGCTGTGGTCGAACCTGGTCGTCACCTCGGGTTCGCCGCCGAGCTGCCGGGTCGGCGGCACCTTCGTCGGAGGGGCCGGCCCGCTGCAGACGCTGCTCGACCGCCTGGTGCGCGCCGCAGGGGCGACGCCGAGCACGCGCGTGGTGGGCGAGAAGTCCTATCTCGAGGCAATGCGCTACTTCGCAGGCACCGCCACCCGCGAACGCTTCTTCGGGACCTCACGCATCATGCAGCGGCCGCTGGCCGACCCGGCGCAGCTGGTCGATCCGGTCGACGGGCAACCGGGCGTGGTCCTCATCGTGGATGCCCTCGGTGGGAAGGTGGCCGCGCACCAGCCGTCCGACACGGCGTTCCCGCACCGCTCGGCTTTGGCCACGGTCCAGATCTACACGCAAACCCACGCCGACACCGCACGAGCGGTCCGTGACGAGCTCGGTGCCGTGCTGGGCGGCCACGGCTACGTGAACTACCTGGACCGCACGATGCCGTCGTGGGGCAAGGCGTACTACGGGCGCAATCTGCCGCGCTTGCGCACCGTCGGGCAGCGCTACGACCCGGATGGTGTGTTCGACTTCGCTCAGAACGTCTCCCGCGCCTGAGTTGTGCGGGCGACCTGCGATGATGAGGTACATGTCGCAGCAGCAAGCCGGCCCGGTGCTCGTCGTCGACTTCGGTGCGCAGTACGCGCAGCTGATCGCCCGGCGAGTGCGCGAGGCCCAGGTGTACTCCGAGGTCGTCGCGCACACCACGCCGGTGTCGGAGATGCTCGAGCGCAACCCGTCGGCCATCGTGCTCTCCGGTGGCCCGTCGTCGGTCTACGAGGAAGGCGCCCCGGGAGTCGACCCGCAGCTGTTCGAAGCGGGCGTGCCCGTGTTCGGCATCTGCTACGGGTTCCAGGCGATGGCCCGCGCGCTGGGCGGCGAGGTCGAGCACACCGGCAACCGGGAGTACGGCCGCACCGAGCTGTCCGTCACCGACCCCGGCGTGCTGCACGCGGAGCTGCCCTCGCGGCATCCGGTGTGGATGTCGCACGGTGACGAGGTGAGCAAGGCGCCGGAGGGTTTCACGGTGACCGCGGCGAGCCCGCGCGCCACGGTCGCCGCGTTCGAGAACCTCGAGCGTCGCCTGGCCGGCGTGCAGTACCACCCCGAGGTGGCGCACTCGCCGCACGGGCAGGAGGTGCTGAGGCGGTTCCTGCACGACATCGCCGGGGTGCGCCCGCAATGGACGACGGCCTCGATCGTGGACGAGCAGGTGACGCGCATCCGCGAGCAGATCGGCGACGGGCGGGCGATCTGCGGCCTGTCCGGTGGCGTCGACTCCGCGGTCGCGGCCGCGCTGGTGCAGAAGGCCATCGGCGACCGGCTGACCTGCGTGTTCGTCGATCACGGGCTGCTGCGTGCGGGGGAGCGCGCCCAGGTCGAGCGGGACTTCGTGGCCGCCACCGGGGTGCGACTGGTGACCGTCGACGCACGCGATCGGTTCCTCGACGCGCTGGCCGGGGTCACCGACCCGGAGCAGAAGCGCAAGATCATCGGCCGCGAGTTCATCCGGGTGTTCGAGCAGGCCGAGCGCGACCTGAAAGCCGAGGGCGACTACCGCTTCCTGGTCCAGGGGACGCTGTACCCGGACGTGGTGGAGTCGGGTGGCGGCTCGGGCGCGGCGAACATCAAGTCACACCACAACGTCGGCGGGCTGCCGGACGATCTGCAGTTCGAGCTGGTCGAACCGCTGCGGCTGCTGTTCAAGGACGAGGTCCGCCGGGTGGGCGCCGAACTGGGCCTGCCGGAGACGATCATCCACCGGCACCCGTTCCCCGGCCCGGGCCTGGCCATCCGCATCGTGGGTGCGGTCGACGCCGAGCGGCTGGAGACGCTGCGGGCGGCCGACGCGATCGCCCGCGAGGAGATCTCCGCGGCCGGTCTGGACCGCGAGATCTGGCAGTGCCCGGTGGTGTTGCTCGCCGACGTGCGCAGCGTGGGGGTGCAGGGCGACGGCCGCACCTACGGCCACCCTGTGGTGCTGCGGCCGGTCTCGTCCGAGGACGCCATGACGGCCGACTGGACGCGACTGCCCTACGACGTGCTGGAGCGCATCTCCACCCGCATCACCAACGAGGTCGCCGAGGTCAACCGGGTCGTGCTGGACGTGACGTCCAAGCCGCCGGGCACCATCGAGTGGGAGTGACGCTCCTCAGCGGCGCAGCGACGAGGCGAGCAGCCCGATGCCGAGCAGCCCGGCGATCCCGGCGAGGATCCAGCGCAGGTCGATCGCGGGCAGCCAGCTCTCGCCGCCCAGGATGTAGGCCGCGACCAGCACAGTCGCCAGGCCACCGGCCAGCGCGACCGGGTCGAGGCTGCGTTCCTGGGGAGCGGGGTCAGCGGACACGGGTCACCTCCACGGTTCCGGCCATGCTGGAGACGTCGAGGGTGATCTGCGGCCCCTCGCCGACGCCTTCCTCGGTCACGGTGACGTCGTCCACGCCCAGGCCGTGCACCTGACGGCCGAGGCAATCGATCTGGCCCATCGAGTTCTCGCAGGTCAGCGTGACGTCCGCGGTTTCGGGGAGGATCACGTTCGCTTCGCCCATGCCGACCGCGACCTTGGTTCTCACCGGCTCGGAGTCCGCAGGCAGGTCGGTCAGATCCAGTGTGATCGTGCCACCGGTTCGCTGGTAGACGTCGCGCACCTCGGCGGCGCTCTGCGGGCGCGCGTTCAGTTCGCCGAAGCCGCCGCCGGGCATCTCCGCCAGCGGCAGCGTGGTGACCAGCAGGCCCGCGATGCTCAGCGGCACCGCCAGCCCGAGCAGCGGGCGCCCGCCGCCGGTGAACGCGCTGAACACCATGCCGATGCCCAGCACAGCCAGGCTGGTCCCGATGACGGTGTCGAGCGTGAACCACGGGACGCCGAGGATCGCCAGCGTCGACGTCACGGCCGCGGTCAGCAGCATCGCCCCGACGGTGATCGCGGCGCTCACCGCGTGCCGGCGGGGAGTGGGCGGACGGCCGCCAGGCCCGCTCGGCCCGCTCGGTTGAGGGGCGGAGCCGGACTCCCCGTGTGACGTCACCGGCTCGTCGGAGAACTGCCAGCCGAGCGGGTCGGCGCCGAGCGGGTCCCACACCCCCGCCGGGGGCTGGTAGTTGCTCTCCGTGGCCTCGTCCGGCGACAGCGTCGACGGCTGTGCCGAGAAGGATGCCGACGCGGCGTGCCCGGCAACCGGCGCGGTCGGCCGATTCCGGTCGCCTCGGGTGTGGTGCAGCATGAACACTCCGATGAGGATGAGAGCGGTCAAGGCGATGCCGGTGCCCTGCAACCAGCCGCTGAACGTCCATCCGGACGTGAGGAACAGCGCGATGCACAGGCCGATGGTCACGTGCGGCGGCGTCGTGCTGTGGCCCTTGCCGACCAAGGACTCGAGCGCGGACACGTCGTCCCGCTCGTCCGGCAGCAACAGCCAGCCGATCAGGTAGAGCGTGACGCCGAAGCCGCCGAAGACGGTCGCGACGAGCAGCGCGATGCGCACCAGGACCGGATCGATGCCGTAGCGGGCGCCGATACCGGAAGCCACGCCCGCGACCACCCGTCCGCGCACCGTGCGCCGCGGGCGAGAAATCCAGAAGTCCTTCAGCGTGTCGGCCAAGTCGGAGCCGCCGCCGGACCGGTTGCGCGCTGCTGTGCTCATGGCATCGATGATGCTCGTTCGGCCCGGGCGCGCACATCGGGGAACAACCCTGATATCGGCCAGGTCGAGGCACACTAATCAGGGGGAATCCCTGATGCGGCACCTGCCTGACCCGTGTGAGCATGATCGCTGGTGACTAGACGACGCGAGCAGCCGAACAACGAGCTCCGGGCCACCGCGACCGCGGCGAGCCCGATGCTCGTGCGCGCACCAGCCGGGGTCAAGGTGCCCGCCCGAGCCACGCCGTCCGCGGTGGTGAGCCCGGAATCCGTTGATCGGCTGACCCGCAGGCGCAGCGGCCGGGTTCTCGCCGGCGTCGCAGGCGGGGTGGCCGACCACCTCGGGGTGAAGGTCGGCACGGTCCGCTTGGTGTTCGCCTTGCTGAGCGGGCTCAGCGGCGCGGGCGTGCTGCTCTACGGCCTGCTGTGGATCTTCGTGCCGCAGCGATCGGCCGAGGACGACGTCGAAGTCACCCCGCGCGAGCGTCAGCAAGCCCTCGGGCTGTTGGCACTGGGCGGCGTGCTGGCGGTGCTCGGGGGCACGCTCAGCGGGTCGTTCAGCGCCTGGGTGGCAGGCCCGCTGGCGATCGCGTTGGTCGGTGCCGTGCTGGTGTGGCGCGAGGCCGACGAGTCGCAGCGCCGCCGCTGGCGCCGGGGACCGGTCGGGGCGGTCCTCGGTGGGGGCGGCTGGCAGGCGGCGCTGCGCATCCTCGCCGGCGCCGCACTGGTGCTCAGCGGCATCGGTGTGGTGGCGTTGCGCGAGGGAACGTTCGAACAGATCCAGTTCGCCGTCATCGCGGTGGTCGCCACGCTGATCGGCGTCGCCGTGCTGACGGTGCCGTTCTGGCTGCGCATCACGCGTGACCTCGGTGAGGAGCGCCGGGAACGTATCCGGTCCGAGGAACGCGCCGAGATCGCCGCCCACCTGCACGACTCGGTGCTGCAGACGCTGGCGTTGATCCAGAAGCAGGCGGATTCGCCGCGGGAGGTCGTGCGGCTGGCCAGGGGACAGGAGCGCCAGCTGCGCACATGGCTCTACGGCGCGTCCGGTTACGGCGGCGACGATGCCGAGCGTTCGGGCTCGACGCAGCGGTTGTCGGAAGCGTTGGCCGAGGTGTGCGGCGAGGTCGAGGACACCTTCGCCATCTCGGTCCAGCACGTCACGGTCGGCGACGTCGACCTCAGCGAGCCGATCGTCGCGGTGGTGCAGGCCGCCCGCGAGGCCATGGTCAACGCCGCCAAGCACGCCGGCGTGCAGGAGGTCAGCGTGTACGCCGAGGTCGAGCCGGGCAAGGTGTCGGTGTTCGTGCGAGACCGGGGCAAGGGATTCGATCCCGACGCGGTCCCCGCGGACCGGCACGGCCTGGCCGACTCGATCAAGGGGCGGATGAGCCGCAACGGGGGCAATTGCGAGGTACGCACGACCATCGGCGAGGGGACCGAGGTGCGGCTGGAGATGCCGGTGCCGGACGCCGCATGAGCCTGGAGCGGACCCGGGCCGGGGATGCCGCGTGAGGTCACAAGACTCCCCGGCTCGTGCGCTTGCGCTGTACTAACCTGGACCAACGGCCGGCGTGGCCGATTCTGCTTGAGGTGAGGGGCGAGATCGGATGACCCAAGCACGTGAACCGGTGACGGTGTTCCTGGTCGACGACCACGGGTTGTTCCGCGCCGGTGCTCGCACCGAGCTGGAGAACTTCTCCGACAAGGTCCGCGTCGTCGGCGAGGCGGGCTCGGTGCGGGAAGCGGTGGCAGGCATCGCCCGCACCAAGCCGCAAGTGGTGCTGCTGGACGTGCACATGCCCGACGGCGGCGGAGCCGAAGTGCTGCGGCGCATCCGGCCCGAGCATCCGGACGTGGTGTTCCTGGCGCTGTCGGTGTCCGACGCGGCCGAGGACGTCATCTCGGTCATTCGCGGCGGCGCCCGCGGGTACGTGACCAAGACGATCTCCTCGCGCGACCTGGTGCAGGCGATTCTGCGGGTCGCCGACGGTGATGCGGTGTTCTCGCCGCGGCTGGCGGGGTTCGTGCTGGACGCGTTCGCCGACCGCCCGGGCGCCGCGCCGATCTCCGACCCGGAGCTGGACCTGCTGACGCCGCGGGAGCGGGACGTGCTGCGTCTGCTGGCGCGCGGGTACGCCTACAAGGAGATCGCCGCCGAGCTGTTCATCTCGGTGAAGACGGTCGAGACGCACGTGTCCTCGGTCCTGCGCAAGACCCAGCTGTCCAACCGCTACGAGCTTTCCCGCTGGGCGTCGGACCGTCGGCTGGTTTAACGCGAAATTCTTCGTCAGGTGGTGATTCCGCGGCGATTTGGGGCCAGGATTAAGGCACCAACTCATCGACGGGCCTACGCGCCACAAGCGCACCGGCCCCATCGCTGAAGGAGTCACCACCATCATGACCCTGGGAGTATTCGAGAGAGGGACTGGTCACGAGCAGGTCGTCTTCGGCTACGACCGCAAGACCGGTCTCAAAGCGATCGTCGGGCTGTATTCCACCGCTCTGGGCCCCGGCCTCGGCGGCACCCGCTTCTACCCGTACGCCGGCGAGGACGACGCCATCACCGATGTGCTGAACCTGTCGCAAGGCATGGCGTACAAGAACGCGCTCGCCGGGCTGCCGCTCGGCGGCGGGAAGGCCGTGATCATCGGCGACCCGCGGAAGGACAAGACGCCGGAGCTGCTGGCCGCTTACGGCCGGTTCATCGACTCGCTGGCCGGCCGGTACATCACCGCGGTCGACGTGGGCACCGACGCCGCAGACATGGACGTCGTGGCGACCCAGACCAAGCATGTGGTGGGCCGTTCGCCGAGCGCGGGCGGGATCGGGGACCCGTCCCCGTACACCGCTTACGGCGTCTACCAGGGAATGCGGGCCGCCGCGGAGCACCGCTGGGGCAGCCCGAGCCTGTCCGGCAAGCGCATCGGCGTGTCCGGTGTCGGCAAGGTCGGCCACCTGTTGATCGGTCATCTGCTCGAGGAAGGCGCCACGGTCGTCATCACCGACGTCCGGCAGGAAGCCATCGACGCCGTCCGGCGCCTGCACCCGGACATCGAGGTGGTCGCCGACACCGACGAGATGGTGCGCACCGAGCTGGACGTCTTCGCGCCGTGCGCGATGGGCGGTGTCCTGCACGACGGCAATGTCGACACGCTGTCCGCGCAGATCGTCTGTGGCGCGGCCAACAACCAGCTGGCGCACCCGGGCATCGCGGAGGCGCTGCGTAAGCGTGGCGTGCTGTACGCGCCGGACTACCTGGTCAACGCCGGTGGCGTCATCCACGTCGCGGACGAGCTGCACGGCTACGACGCCGAGCGTGTCCGGCAGCGGACCGCGCGCATCTTCGACACCACGCGGGAGGTGCTGCAGCTGGCGGAGAAGGAAGACGTCTGCCCGCTGACGGCCGCCAACCGGATCGCGGAAGAGCGGATGGCGAAGGGCTCGCCGCTGGTGGCGGCGCACTAGACGCTCGCAGGGGACCGGGGCCGTGCACCGCGGGTGTGCGGCCCCGGTGCTTGACCTCGAACACCGTGCGCTCCGGTTGCTCGGCGGCGTCAGACCAGGACGAGTTCGGCGAAGACCACACCGACCAGGACGGCGAGCACGATGGCCGCGGCCATCATCGGCGCCGACGGCAGCCCGTACGCCTTGGGTCCGCGGGGCCGGGACGCTTGTGCGAGGTCGAGGTCGTTGCGTGGCCACGGAATCGCCGTGGTCCGGGGCGGCACCGGGGCCTGCGGGCCGGTGATCACCACGGGATGCCGGCCCGGGTTGGCGTGGTCAGCCGGTGCGACCGCGATTCTCGGCCTGGTCGGCTGCTCGCTGTTCGCGGTTTCGGGCGGCTCTGCGGTCGCCGGGCGGGGCGCAGGAATCGTGCGTTGCTCGGCGAGGTGCGGTGCCTTGGCGGCCGCCCGCAGCTCGGCCCACGCGGTCTCCATGGTCGGCCGCAGCGCGGGATTGGCCGATAGCATCCTGCCCAGCAGCGGCTGCAGGGCCGTGTCGGCGAGGTGCCGGAACTTCGGTGGCTTGTCGTCGCTGAACGGGACGGTGCCCTCGCCGGCGTAGAACAGCGTGGCGCCGAGCGCGAACACGTCCGACTCCGTCGTCGGCCGGTCGCCGTCGATGACTTCCGGCGCTTGGAAATCCGGGTTCGCGTGCAGGCCGCCGACACCGAAGTTGGTGATCAGCACGCCACCGTCGTCGGCCAGCAGCACGTTCGACGGCTCGATCGCGCGGTGCAGCAGGCCGATCTCGTGCGCGGCCGCCACCGCCGCGGAGACCTGCGTGCCCAGCATCGCGGTGTCGGCGAACGCGAGTCTGCCGTGGCCGTCCAGGAAGTCCGCCATCGACCGGGACGGCACGTACTCGCTGACGATCCACACGCGGGGACCTTCGGCCAGCACGTCGTAGACGGTCACCGCGCAGCGATGCCGCAGCCGGGCGGCGTGCTTGGCCTGTTCCAGCGCGAACGAGGCGTCCTGCGGGCTGCGTAGCGCAACCGGTTTGGCGACGACCGTGCGGTTCACCCTGGTGTCCTGGGCGATCCACACGGATCCGGCACGCCCTTGCGCTATCGGCTGAGTGAGCCGATAGCGCTCGCCGATCAGCGTGCCTTCCATCGCCCCCTACCCGTCACTGATCGGTCGACACCTCGGACGAGGGGGGCGGATCCTCGGTCGTCGTGCCCGGCGGACCGTCGGAGTCGCTGGTCGGGTCCTCCGGCTCCGAGGTCGGTGCACTGGACGGAGGAATCTCGGGTTCCTCCGGCTCCGCCGACGGCTCGTCCTCCGGCTCCGGAGGCTCGGTGGTGAAGTCGTCCGGCGGCGGTTCCCAGTTGTTCGTGGTCGTCGTCGTGGTCGTCGTGGTTGTTTCCTGCGACGTCGTGGTGGCCTGCTTCGCCGGACGGGCCGACGAGCTGGTGGTGGTCTGCGTGCTGGTGTTGCCTGCGGGCGCCTCCTCGCCGGAGGTGAGGTACAGCGCCGCAGCGGTCACGCCGCCGACCACCAGCGCGGCCGCCGCTGCCGACTTGAGCCAGCCGCCACGCCGAGGCTCCTCGTCCTCCTCGGGCGGCAGCGGTTCCTCCTCGGCAGGGCGCAACGCGGCCGTGCGATCCGCATAGCCCATCGGCCGGGTGTAGTCGTCGGACTCGGCCGGGTAGTCGTCGTAGTCGTCGTACTCGTCGTAGTCCTGGTAGTCCTCGTCGCCCAGGTCGCCTGCCATGGCACCGGCACCCGCGACGGCACCTGCCGCCACCATGGCGGTCGGGTCGCTCTCCACCGGGCCGCCCAGCGGCGTCTCGCCCCGCGCGACCGCCGACAACAGCCGCTCCGCCTCTTCCGCGTCCGGCCTGCGCTCCTTCTCCGGATGCAACAGCACGGCAAGCACGCTGGTCAGCGGACCGGACCGGCGCGGAGGGTTGATCTGGCCCGCGGCGACGGCGTGCAGCAGGCCGAGCGTGTTCTCGCTCAGGCCGAACGGCGGCTGCCCCTCGGTCGCCGCGTACAGCGTGGAGCCGAGGGAGAAGATGTCCGATTCCGGGCCGGGGGTCTGCCCGATGGCGACCTCGGGCGCCAGATACGCCGGGGTGCCCGCGATCATCCCGGTCTTGGTGACGGTGACGTCGTCGGTGGCACGGGAGATCCCGAAGTCGGTGATCTTCACCATGCCGTCCCGGTCGAGCAGGATGTTGCCCGGCTTGATGTCCCGGTGCACCACACCGACCCGGTGCGCGGCGGCCAGTGCGGCGGCGATCTGCGCGCCGATCCGCGCCACCTCCAGCGGCGGCAGCGTCTCGCGCTGCTGCAGCACCGCGGCCAAGCTGGTCGACTCCAGGTACTCCATGATCAGGCAGGGCTGCCCGTGTTCGTCGGTGACGACGTCGAACACCGTGATGGCGTTCTGGTGGTGCAGCCGCGCGGCGATGCGCCCTTCGCGCATCGTGCGCTGCCTGGCTTCCTCCTGTTCGGCCTCGTTGAGACCGGGCTGCAACATCAATTGCTTGATGGCCACCGTCCGGCCCAGCAGTTCGTCATGCGCCTGCCAGACAGCACCCATGGCGCCGGTGCCGATCCGCCTGATGATGCGGTATCGGCCGGCGACAACACGACCTTCGTCGCTCAAATTGCTGCCCCTGTTTCCTCGGCGAGCACCGCGCGGCGGACTTTACCTCACACGCATGCCCCAGTGGTGGGTTGTTGCCCAGGTTAGGGGTTCACTGTCCGCACACGGACCCGGTACCGGCTTGCACCCCCGCCCGGGGGGTGGCAAGCCGCTGTGAGGACAGCAACACGACGTCGGTGATCGCGGGCGGGTCGACCTGCAGCTGGTGGTCGACCCGGTACGCCTCGCCGTCGGTGGTGGTCATCAGCACGGTGGCCTGCACCAGGTCATCGGCCAGTTGACGCAGGTCACGGACCTGGATCCGGTCGAGTTCGCGCCACACGGTCAACAGTGTCCGGCGCTCGTCGTCCGACAGCCTGCTGCCCAGCATGGCCAGCGCCCGCGCGGGTTCGTCGGCCAGCCTCCGGTAGAAGATGATCGCCAGCTCGCACGGGTCGGGGGTCCACATCGCTCGATGTGACGATGCGGGTTCGCTCGCCCCCGGTGACGTACCGGCGCTTCCGGCCGCGGAGGCCGCACCGCCCGGGCGTTGGGCCGCAGGGGCAGGCGCGGCGGCCACCTCGCCGTCGTGTTCGATACCCGCCAGGGCCCGGACGCCGGTCACGTGCTGCGTCGCACCCTGCTGCGGGGCGTCGCGACGCTGACGGTCCAGGAACGCCGCAGCGACGATGGCCGCACACAGCAGCGCCACCGCCGTCACGAGCGCAGCGAGCTTGGCCACCCGCATCGCGGTCGGCTCCGGCTCGGGTTCGGCCGGCTGCTGCGCCGGCCATTCGACGGCGTCATCTGCGAGGTCACCTTCGAGCACGCTCGGGTCACGCATCAGCTCGTTCAGCTCGTCGACATCGACATCGGGGTCGTTCAGCACAGCGGGGTAGAAGACCTCCTCGATGCGGCTGGGCGACCGAGTGGACCGGCCGCCGCCACGAGAGAAGCCAACCACCGGCATCGCCTCGCTTCGGCGCGTCTGTCCGACAACTGGGCCGGCGGTGCGGGCTGTTCCGCACCGCCGGAAACGCACCTACAGCCAACGATGGCGACCCACGTCAGGGCCAGTAATTGTCGGTAAAGGGACGCTCACTGTCGGCAAGCGGTTCAGAGGTCCCCCAACTGGCGTAAGAGATGCACGTGCAGGGGAAATTTCAGCGGCAATCCTGCGTGATTTTGTCGCCCTCTTCGAACCGCAGGGTGCACTGTTGGGTCTCGGTGCTGCCGTCGGTGTAGGTCACCTCGACGGTGTTCACGGTGACCCTGTTCTGCTGGTCGATGTAGATCCGCTTGACCTCGAAGTAGGCCACGTCGGAGTACTTCTCGGCCAGTGCGTCCGCGCCTTGGTCGTGCAACTTGCCGCCGGTTTGCGCGTGCGCCACCTCGGGGTTCTCGGTGACCTCGTTGAGGAAGGTCTCCGAGCGGTCTCCCATCGTCTGCGCGTCCGGCGGGAAGTTGTAGAACGCGTCCCGCTTGACCTCGCGCGGCGCAGGCGTCGGTGGCGGCTTCTCCGGCGGTTCGGGCGCGGGGGAGGAGGCCCCTTCGCTCGGCGACGGTTGCGGTGTGCTGGAGCCCTGCTGGGACGTCGTGCTCCCCGGGGTGGAGTTGCCAGCGCTGCTGGAGTCGCTGACATCGGCCACGTCGGCGATCCGCTGCGGCGTCTTCGACGTGCCGGACTTGGTGCGCGTCGCGTCCTCGTCGTCGGGCCCGCGGTCGGCTAAGCCTTCGTCGTGCGTGATCGGTGGCTTGCCGTGGAACCCGGTCCAACCGTCCACCTCGGCGTTGGTCTGGGGCTGTTGGCTGACCAGGTACGACCCGGCGAGCACCAGCGCGACCGCGACCCCGCAGGACGACATCGTGGCGAACCAGGCCGCCTTGCGCCAGCTGCGCGGGGGAGTGACCGACGCCGGGACGTTGCCGAGGTCGAACTTGCTCAAGCCGTCCACCGGCGGCGCCAGGTACACGCGGACGTCCTCGGACTCCTCGGTCGCGGGGGTCAGTGTGATCTTGGTGCGACGCGGCTTCTCGGGCGATTCGGCCGCCTGGGCCGGGATCGCGATCCTCGGCTCCGACTTCTGGGCTGCGGCAGCCGCCTTCTCAGGGGCCTTCGCCCGCTGCGTTGCTGTGGCGGGCGGCCGCTCGGGCTCGGGGTTCAGCGCCGCCGCGATCGACCGCGAGGCTTGCTCCTGCCGGGCTGCGGCGACCGGATGTGCGGGCTCGAATTCCGCAGCCGGATCGGGCTGGGGTCGTTCGGCCGCCTCGGTGTTCTCAGCCGAAGCTGGTGCGGTCTCCGACGCTGCGTGCTCGGAGGTCACGGCTGCCGCCGGCTCGGACGCCGTGGCTGCTGCCGGCTCAGCCGTCATGGCCGCTGCGGCAGCGCTGCTCTCGCTCGCCGGCGGAGCCTCGGCCGCTGCCTCTGCCGGCAGCGGGATGGGCAGCACTCCGGACATCGAGCCGATCGGAACGATCTCTTCGGTGGGGGCATCGGGAGCGCGGTGGCGGCCACCGTCGCTCACCGGGTCGACCGCGGGCGTCCACGTAGGTCCGCTGCCCGCCTTGCGCCGGTGCCGTCCCGGACGATGGGCCGGGGCGGTGCGTTGAGAACCCGCATCGCTCATGCCCCAGAGACCCCCCTTGCCGGTGTAGTTGACGGCACTGTTCGGGCGATTCCGCCGTTTGGAGTAGCGGAGAGTGATCTCGCGTGCGCGGTACGTCGTGACCGATGCGCGCGAATCTTCACGTGCACCAGCGTAGGAACTAACAGTGAGTTACCCCAGTCGGGGCGACAATTTGCCCCTAATGTCACCCGAGTGCGCGCCTCCGTCCGGGTGAAGTCACGCAATGATTACGGTTTGGCCGGCGGAAACCTTGTCGGTCAGCCGCCGATGCGGTATCGCTCCTGGGTTTCCCGCAACGACTTCACGGCGACGGCGCCCCCGCCACCCGCCACCAACGCGGCCAGCACGTCGACGGCGATCGAGTCGGCCCCGGTCATCGCCCAGCCGACCAGTGCCACGGCGGTGGCCCCCAGCGCCACCGCCCACCGGCCGCGCACGTAAGCGGCCACCGGGGCACCACCTGCCCGCTTGGCGGCCGCGTTGTTCAACAGCGCGAGGTAGGCGTCATGGCCGAGCGCGGCGAGCACGCTCGCGATGGCGATGACGACGGCGATGAGGTTGACGATCGTGCCCATACCTCGAGTGTGAACCGCTCGTGCGCGGCCCGCCTCAGGGTTTTCCCGGAGATCTGTGTCGCCGTGCGGCTACCTGCCGAGCCGTCCCCGGCCCAGGTTGAGCAGGGCGAGCGCGAGCTGACGACCGTCCGGGCCGAGCTCGCGGTAGCGGGCGAGCACGTCCATCTCACGGTTGTAGACGATGCGCGGGCCGCCTGCGGCCATCCGCGCGGCGCCGATCTTGCGCGAGACCTCCACCCGGCGCTTCACCAGACGCAAGATCTCGGCGTCGAGGTGATCGATTTCCGCTCGCAGCTCGTCGATGTCGTGCTCGGTCGGCTGTTCCGTCTCGGTGGTCACGGTTTCCTCGTCTCCTCCCGGCCACCCGGCCCCCGAGCCGACGAAAGCCCCGGGGTCGGTGGACTCCGGGGCTCGGTGTGATGGCTTGTCAGGCACTAGGCGATCACGGGAGCCGGAGTCCGGATCCCGTAGAAAAATCGCCCGTCGTAGTGCCGCATGCGGTCATTCTTGCACAGGACTGTGCCCAGCGGGTAGCCGCGACGGTGTGATGTGGGTGGGGACAAGTACCGTGGACAGTCGATGAGCACCCTTTTCGACCTCCCCGAACAGACTCCCGCCGACCGTGCGGCGGAAGAGCTGCTTGCCGACCTCAACCCGGCCCAGCGCGAAGCGGTCCAGCACACCGGCAGTCCGCTGCTGGTGGTGGCGGGCGCAGGGTCGGGCAAGACCCGTGTGCTGACCAGGCGGATCGCCTACCTGCTGGTGGCCAGGGGCGTGCATCCCGGCGAGGTCATGGCCATCACGTTCACCAACAAGGCGGCCAACGAGATGCGCGAACGCGTCGTCGAGCTGTGCGGCCGCCGGGCGAACGCGATGTGGGTGTCGACGTTCCACCGCATGTGCGTGCGGGTGATGCGCCGCGAGGCGAAGACGCTCGGCATGTCGTCGAACTTCAGCATCTACGACGCCGACGACACCAAACGCCTGGTCACGCTGGTGATCCGGGATCTGGACCTGGACCCGAAGAAGCACCCGCCGCGCGGCGTGGCCAATCAGATCTCGGACTGGAAGAACGAGCTCGTCGACGTCGAGGCCGCTGCGGCTGCGGCGGCCGACGGCGCGCAGCGGGTGGCCGCGGAGGTCTACGCGGAGTACCAGCGGCGGTTGGAGCAGGCCAACGCGTTCGACTTCGACGACCTGATCATGCGCACGGTCCACCTGCTCCAGCAGTTCCCGGACACCGCGGAGTACTACCGCAGGCGGTTCCGGCACGTGCTGGTCGACGAGTACCAGGACACCAATCACGCGCAGTACACGCTGGTGCGCGAGCTGGTCGGCACCGAGGAGTCGGAGTCCGGCGTCGAGCCCGCGGAATTGTGTGTGGTGGGCGATGCGGACCAGTCGATCTACGCCTTCCGTGGCGCGACGATCCGCAACATCGAGGAGTTCGAGCGGGACTTCCCCAATGCGCGCACGATCCTGCTCGAGCAGAACTACCGGTCGACGCAGACGATCCTGTCCGCGGCCAACGCGGTCATCTCGCGCAACCCGAACCGCAGGGACAAGCGGCTGTGGACCGACGCAGGCGACGGCGACAAGATCGTCGGTTACGTCGCCGACAACGCGCACGACGAGGCGGCGTTCGTCGCGGGTGAGATCGACGCACTGGTCGATTCCGGGAAGGCGAAGTATTCCGACATCGCGGTCTTCTATCGCACCAACAATCAGTCCCGGCCGTTCGAGGAGATCTTCATCCGGCTCGGCCTGCCGTACCGCGTGGTCGGCGGTGTGCGGTTCTACGAGCGCCGCGAGGTCCGGGACGCACTGGCCTACCTGCGGGTGCTGGCGAATCCGGAGGACACGGTCAGCCTGCGGCGCATCCTCAACGTGCCCAAGCGCGGTATCGGCGAGCGGGCCGAGGCGGTGGTCGCCACGCACGCCGAACGGGAGCGGATCTCGTTCTACTCGGCCCTGCGTGCCGCCGCCGAGGGCAAGGTCGAGCTGCTGAACACCCGCTCGCAGAAGAACATCGCCGCGTTCGTCGAGCTCTACGACGGGCTGCGGGAAATGGTGCTCGACGACGCCGACCCTGCGGACATTCTGGAGGCGGTGCTGGACCGTACCGGCTACCGAGCCGAGCTGGAGGAGTCCGACGACCCGCAGGACGCCACCAGGGTGGACAACCTCACCGAGCTGGTGACCGTGGCGCGTGAGTTCGCCGAGAACGCCTCGGCCGAGCCGTTGGACGCCGATGCCGCGGCCGCGGCCGATTCGCCCGCGCAGAGCTTGCTGGACGGCTTTCTGGAACGGGTGTCGTTGGTGTCCGACGCCGACTCCGTTCCGGACCCGGACGCCGACGGGGATGCCGAGGAGCATGCCGGCGTGGTCACGTTGATGACAGTGCACACGGCCAAGGGGCTGGAGTATCCGGTGGTGTTCTGCACCGGCTGGGAGGACGGCGTCTTCCCGCACATGCGGGCGTTGTCGGACCCGACGGAGCTGGCGGAGGAACGACGGCTGGCGTACGTGGCCATCACGCGCGCCCGCGAGCGGTTGTACCTCTCGCGGGCGGTGGTGCGCGCCGCGTGGGGCTCGCCGGTGACCAACCCGGCGTCCCGGTTCTTGGACGAGATTCCCGCCGAGTTGCTCGACTGGCGGCGCGAGGAGCCCATGGAGAGCTCGTCGGGGCCGCGCGCGGTGACCAGGTGGGGCCGTGGTGGCGGTTGGGGCGACGGCTCGGCGCAGGCGCGTATTGCGGCCGGTGGCATGCGTACGACGTCGTTCACCGGCTGGAAAGCGGCCTCCGCCAAGCCTGCGTTGCAGTTGGAGGTCGGGGACCGGGTCAATCACGACAAGTACGGCCTTGGCACCGTGATCGCCGCTGAGGGATCGGGGCCGCGCGCCACCGCGACCATCGACTTCGGGTCAGCCGGCACGGTGCGCCTGATGCTGATCGGCAGCGTGCCGATGGTGAAGCTGTGACGTTGGCGCTGTGCACAGGTGGAGTGCCGTAGGCACGGTGCTGGCGGCGCTGTGTTGCCGGCGGCATGACTGCCGCGCGGCCGTTGGTGTTGCGTTGTCGGCGGTGTGACGCGGTAGCGGTGACGTGCGGGTGGTCCCAGCCGACGGCGCGACGCGTCGCCTGCTGAGACCACCCGCGGCGCAACGCCCTGTCCCCGAGTCGCGAGCGCTGCTACTTCCATCCCTCATGGTGTCTGCACCCGCATACCGGCGACCCCGGTGATCACGCCTCCGCTCGGCGGTGTCCCCGGGTGATCAGTACCGAAGCCGTGCGAGTGCTACCCCGTTAACGATCACGTACCCGTGACGCAGCGAGTTCATGCGGTTCGCCCGCGCTCAGCACTGTGACAAGGCGCACGTCGGTGCTACAGTGGTGTTCGAACATATGTTCGATCATGCTGGGGGTGCGATGGATGAATGGTTCACGCTGTTCGCGGCTGCCGTCTGGCGCTATCTCGAGGGAGTCGGGGGTGCGCCTGCGGTGGCGCACTCGGAGACGCAGAAGCTGGCGGCGGCTTGGCGGGCGCTGCTTCGTCTGCATGAGGCCGATCAGCGGGGAACGTGTTCTCGGTGTGCACGCGGTCACCGGGGCAACTGCACGGTCTGGCAGGTCGCCATCGGCTACTTCGTACGGAGGCCCAGCTGAGGCGGGCAGGTGTGCTCAGGTGTCGCGTGTCCGAGGCGGGTGGGTGCGTGTTCGGCCGCACGTTCCGCTCCGGGTGCGCGGTCGGACTGGCATGTCGCCGCTTGCGCGTGACCAGCCAGTCGGGGCGGCCGCTCCTCGGCGTCTGGTCGTACTGTCGCGAGAGCAGCCGGAGGTGCGAGGGCGTGACTGGCCGAATGGGCCGCCCTGGGCGCGGGAGTGGCCGTGGGCTCGGTCGAGGATGAGGCCGCCGTCGACAGGCGATCGGTCAAGCGGCTTGCCGCACGCGGGCAGGCCGAAATGTGCCGCCGGTGCGCTGCCCTCGACGAGCGATCAGGTGTGGCCTCTGGGGATCGTGATGGATCAGAGGTTGACGCCGTGCTGAGCGAGCCAGCCGAGCGGGTCGATCTTGGTGCCGTTGTCGCCCGTCCAGACCTCGAAGTGCAGGTGCGGCCCGGTGGACTGGCCGGCGTTGCCGATCTCGGCGATCTGCTCGCCCGCCTTGACCTTCTGGCCCGCGACCACGTTGTAGTGGAACATGTGGCCGTAGACGGTGACCGTGCCGTCCTCGTGCTGGATCCGCACCCAGTTGCCGAAGCCGCTGGCCGGGCCGGCTTCGATGACCACGCCGTCGGCCGCCGCGACGATCGGGGTGCCGATCGAGTTGGCGATGTCGATGCCGTAGTGCGTGGTGCCCCAGCGGGCGCCGAACACGGAGGTCAGCCGACCTTCGGTGGGCTTGACCACGTCCGGGCGCATGGCCTCTTCGCGCGCCTTGCGGGCGGCTTCGGCCTCGCGCTCCTTGCGCGCGTCGGTGAACTGCTGCGCGCCGCTGAGCTTCTTGGCCTCGGCTCGCGCCGAGGACGCCGGGCCGGCTTGGTCGACGTTGACGAGCACGGGTGCGGCGGGTGCTGCGGCGTCGCCGCCGACGCCACTGGCGCCGTAGGAACCCTGCGAGCTGGCAAGCGATACGTCATCGGCGGTTTGGCTGGCAGCGCCCTGAAGGGCCTGACCTGCGGTCGCTGCAGCGAAAGCGCCTGCGGCCACGGCGGCGACAACCATCCGGCCCCGCAGCGCCGAGGAAGGCGGAGCGAGACGGTGGTGGGTGCGCGGCCGATCGGCGGCGCTCTCCATGGCGACCTGCAGGGCCGGGGACGCAAAACCGCCGGGGGAGCGGTGTCGAGCCAAGGCGGGGCCTTCCAGTACTCGGGGTGCCGATCGCGTCCGTGGAACCGGGCGGGGGATCCCGGTGAGCGGCTTCGGGGGAACCGCTCCAAGTTGCGTGACGCAACCCGTCCCGTTCGTGATCGGACTGTAATGGGGACCGCGAGACTGTAACGAATCGGTACCGCAGGGTGCAAGGTCCCCCCCGGGCTTCTGGGCCAAGTGAGTGGCCTAGATCGCACTGCGAGCTGGGGTAATGACCGACAGTAGTTTGAGTTTTACGCCAATTGGGGTGGTCGTATGTCGTGAAACGTGTCTGATTGATGTAGTTCGACCGGTTCGTTAGGCCGTTCGGGCAGTAGGGCCTGGTCCGATTGCGGATCACTGCCGCGTGGCGCAGGAGACCCCGCCGCGGGCTTGCTACGTTCGCAAGCAATGCCTGCTACATCGCGCTCCTCCGCTGCGAAGTCGGCGGAGTCGACAGCGAAGTCGGTGTCCGGGACGGCGGTGCCAACGGCCGTTCCGCGGCTGCTTACCCCTGCTCTCGTTGCCGCCGTGGTGTCGGCCGCCGCACTGACGGCCGCCGGAGTGCACGGCGTCGTCCAAGAGGCGCCGGACGCGGGCGGGCCGGCATTCACCTCCTGGCCGCTGCTGACCGTGCTCGCCGTGCTGCCCGCTGCCGTGGCCGCACTGCTGGTCTACCGCGGACGGTCCGCGACCGCCGCCGGCGTGCTGATCGGTGTGGCGGCCCTGGCCCCGGGGCGTGCGCTTGCAGATGTGCAGTTCGCCGTGGACTCCTCGCGCGCGACCAGGCCCGAGTTCCTCGTGCCCGGCTCGGTCGGTGCCGACCCGTCGTGGATCGGGTTGCTGTTGTTGCTGACCGGCCACATCGCTGCCGTCGTCGCGGGCGTACTGGCGGTGCGCGCATCCACAGCTCTGCCGGATGACGGACAGGCGCCCGAGGCAGGCAGTCGAGCGGTCGGCATGGCTTCGGTGGTCGTAGCGCTTGCGCTCGCGGTCGGGCTGCTGATGCCCCCGTACGTCTCCGCTGACGCCAACCTGTTGGACAACTCGGCGTTGGACGGCCCCCTGCTGGTCGTGCTGGGTGTGCTCGCGTGCGGGCTCGGCGCGGTGGTCGCGGTCGTGATCGCGCTCAGCGAGCGGTCGTGGGGTCGATTCACCGGGGTGCTCGCCGGTGTGGCCGTCGCGGGCGTGGCCATCGCGCTGCCGAACCTGGCAGCTGCGGTGGTGCGGCCTTGGCTGTCCGCCACGGCGGGTCCGATCGTGGTGCTCGTGGCCGCGGTCGCCCTGCTGGGCGTGCCCGTGGTCGGCACGGTGGCGTCCCGTCGCGAGTCCAGCGCGGCCGGTCCGAGCTCGCGAAACCTCTATGTCGCTGCGGGAGTCCTCGCGCTGCTTGCCGCCATCGGGGCCGTAGTGGGTTCCGGGCAGCCGCTGGTGCGGACGGCGACAGGAGGGGCGGCGGCGCTGTCCGACGCCCAGGTCTGGCTGATCCCGGCCGGTGTCGTCTACGGCCTGCTTGGCGTGGGCATGCTCGTGCCGCGGCTGGCGCCGCTGGTGCGGCCTGCGGTCGCGGTGGCGTGGGTCGGCGTGGTACTGGCCTCTGGACCGGCGCTGCAACTGGCCGTGTCCGCGCCGGATGTACTGGTCGATTCGACAACCGGCGCAGGCGCTCTGTGGATCGCGTTCGCCGTGGCGGCCGCAGCGCTTGCGGCCGGGTGTGCCGTGACCGCAGGCGTGATGGAGCGGGACGGAACCGCGGAGGTGACCAGCCCTGCGGTGCTGCGATGGCTCGCGCTGACGACTGCTGTGGTGGCGGCGGGGACCTTCGTCTTCTCGGCAGTCGGCACCACCGATCAGTACCGAGGGGTCGCGCTGGTGCACCCGCTCGACGTCGCGTTCGGCGGGGCACTCGTCTCGGCAGTGGTGGTCGTGGGCGCCCTGGCGCTGGTGCCGTGGAGCAGGCCCGCCCGCGCGGCGGGCACGCTCGTCGGCGTCCTGTGCGTGCTCCTGGTCCGGATGCTCGAGCCGTTCCTCGTGTCGGCCGCTGTCGGAACCGGCGCATGGCTGGCCGTCGGGTGCGCCGTTCTCACGCTCGTCTTGCTCTCGCTGACCTTCCGGCACGGCCGTGCCAAGAGTGATCGGTGACCCACTTCCCGGTCCTGGGCTGCAGGTTCACCGGGCGAGTCGCTAGGGTCACTGTGTCACAGAACTGTCCGGAAGCTGTCCCGCAGTTGTTCCGACAGTCGTTCCACAACGACGTGTCGTCAGGAGATGCTCCACGGTGGACCTCTACGAGTACCAGGCGAGGGATATCTTCGCCGCCCACGGCGTCCCGGTGCTGCCGGGCTCCGTGGCAGCCACACCCGAAGAAGCACGCGCCGCGGCCGAGAAGATCGGCGGCCAGGTGGTTGTCAAGGCCCAGGTCAAGACCGGTGGCCGCGGCAAGGCCGGTGGCGTGAAACTGGCCGACAACCCGGACGAAGCGCGTGAGAAGGCCGAAGCCATCCTCGGCTTGGACATCAAGGGCCACATCACCCGCAAAGTTCTCGTCGCCCAGGCCTCCGACATCGCGGAGGAGTACTACTTCTCCTTCCTGCTGGACCGCGCCAACCGCACGTTCCTGTGCATCGCCTCCGCGGAAGGCGGCGTCGAGATCGAGCAGGTCGCCAAGGAGAAGCCGGAAGCGGTGGCCAAGATCCAGATCGACCCGATCGCCGGTGTCGACCTGGTCAAGGCGCGCGAGATCGCGGCCGAGGCCAAGTACCC
Source organism: Thermocrispum municipale DSM 44069 (assembly GCF_000427825.1). GTDB lineage: Bacteria > Actinomycetota > Actinomycetes > Mycobacteriales > Pseudonocardiaceae > Thermocrispum > Thermocrispum municipale. The sequence goes on from NZ_KE386593.1 coordinate 940,714, forward strand.
GGAGGCGATCAGGGACGCCGCGGCCGAGGTCATCGTCAAGCTGTGGGAGACCTTCGTGGCCGAGGACGCCACGCTGGTCGAGGTCAACCCGATGGTGCGGGACCCGCAGGACAAGATCATCGCGCTGGACGGCAAGGTCACGCTGGACGACAACGCGTCGTTCCGTCAGCCCGGCCACGCCGAGCTGGTGGACGTGCAGGCCGAGGACCCGCTGGAGGCCAAGGCGAAGGCCAAGGACCTCAACTACGTCAAGCTGGACGGGCAGGTCGGCATCATCGGCAACGGCGCCGGTCTGGTCATGTCCACCCTGGACGTGGTCGCTTACGCGGGCGAGAAGCACGGCGGCGTGAAGCCGGCGAACTTCCTCGACATCGGTGGTGGCGCCTCCGCGGACGTCATGGCCGCCGGCCTGGAAGTCATCCTGAGCGACCCGGACGTCAAGAGCGTGTTCGTCAACGTCTTCGGCGGCATCACCGCGTGTGACGCGGTGGCCAACGGGATCGTGCAGGCCTTCAAGCTGCTGGAGGAGCGCGGCGAGCAGATCACCCGCCCGCTCGTGGTCCGGCTGGACGGCAACAACGCCGACGAGGGCCGCAGGATCCTCGACGAAGCGAAGCTGCCCGGCGTGCAGCGGGTGGACACCATGGACGCTGCGGCCGACAAGGCCGCCGAACTCGCGAACGCGGGGGTCTGACAGCGATGGCTATCTTCCTCAACGAGAACTCCAAGATCATCGTCCAGGGCATGACGGGCTCCGAGGGCACCAAGCACACCGCCCGCATGCTCGCCTCCGGCGCCAACGTGGTCGGTGGTGTCAACGCCCGCAAGGCAGGCCATCAGGTCGAGATCGGCGGCAAGCAGCTGACCGTGTTCGGCACCGTCAAGGAAGCCATGGCGGAGACCGGCGCCGACGTGTCGGTGCTGTTCGTGCCGCCGAAGTTCGCCAAGGACGCGGTGATCGAGGCGATCGACGCCGAGATCCCGCTCGCCGTGGTGATCACCGAGGGCATCCCGGTGCACGACTCGGCGTACTTCTGGGCGCACGCCAAGGCCAAGGGCAACAAGACCCGCATCATCGGCCCGAACTGCCCGGGTGTCATCAGCCCCGGCAAGTCCAACGCGGGCATCATCCCGGCGGACATCACCGGCCCCGGCAAGATCGGCCTGGTCTCCAAGTCCGGCACGTTGACCTACCAGCTGATGTACGAGCTGCGCGACATCGGCTTCAGCACCGCGGTGGGAATCGGTGGCGACCCGGTCATCGGCACCACGCACATCGACGCGCTGGAGGCGTTCGAGGCCGACCCGGAGACGTCGGTCATCGTGATGATCGGCGAGATCGGTGGTGACGCCGAGGAGCGGGCGGCCGAGTTCATCAAGGCCAACGTCACCAAGCCGGTGGTCGGCTACGTCGCGGGCTTCACGGCCCCGGAGGGCAAGACGATGGGGCACGCGGGCGCGATCGTGTCCGGCTCGTCGGGCACCGCGGCGGCGAAGAAGGAGGCGCTGGAGGCGGCAGGCGTGAAGGTCGGCAAGACCCCCAGCGAGACCGCCGAGATCGCACGCGAACTGTACAAATCCCTCTAAAGCGGCACAGTTCTCGGTTCGAAGGGCGTTTCGGCCACCGCATCGGTGGCAGGAGCGCCCTTCGGCGTATTCTTCGCCAAGGCGTCCGGCAAAACGCGGTGAAACCAACTTGCCCCGGTGTACGTCGGAGCGGCGACGTCGGTTAACGTCCGCGCACGACGTGCCAGGTCCACGCGGCGCGTGGTGTCGGCCCGAGTTCCGCATAACACAACAGGAGAGACGGATGAACTACCCGAGTGGTGGGTTCCCTGCGCAGGGGCCGCAACAGCCGCAGCAGCAAGGCGGCCAGTACTACCCACAGCAGCAACAGCGTGCCGGCATGAAGATGGACATCGGCACGATCCTGCACCTGGTGATCGCCTTCTTCGGCCTGCTGATCCTGTTCTTCGGGTTCATCGACTTCGGCTCGGCGTTCGGTGGCGCGGTCAGCGCCTACGAGATGTTCTACGGCTGGATCCCGGCGCTCTACCTGACCGCAGGCCTGCTGGCGCTGCTCGGGGTGCTGCCGGGTGACGCCAAGCCCGGCGCCTTGCCCGCGATCGTCTCGCTGGCGACCACGTTCGCCCTGCTGTTCACGACGTTCGAGGGGCCGAGCCTGGAGGCAGGCGGCATCCTGATCCTGATCGTCGGCATCCTGCAGACGCTCGGTGCCGTCGCCGCCTACTTGATCTCCGAGAAGGTCATCAAGATCCCGGCGGGCGGCCAGCCGCAGCAGTTCGGCCAGCCCGGCTACGGCCAGGCGCAGGGCTTCGGTGGCCCGCAGCCGCAACAGCAGCAGTACGGCCAGCAGGGTGGTCAGCAGCAGGCACAGCAGCCCACCACCTACACCGGTCACCAGGGCCAGTTCTCGCAGCAGCCGCCGCAGAACGGCTGACGATCCGCACGTCACGGCCGGCGTTCCGGACGGGACGCCGGCCGTTGTGCTGTCCGGACACCCGGCCGGGTAAGCGTCGACACAGCGCGGCGCGCCTACCCCCGGATGGGCGAATCCGGATGTCAAGCTGCAAACACGATGGTGAGGCAGGGAGTCGCCCGCGGCGTCGGGACGGAGCGCATGCGCGTTCTCCTGACGGTCGCGACATTGCCGCTGCTGGCGGGATATGCGGCCGTGGCAGCGCTGCTCGCGGTGGTCGCCGCGCTGGCCACGCAGGCGTCGTTCTCGCCCGGTCAGATTTTGCTCGCCGCGGCGCCCGGCTGGCTCGGTGCGCACCAGGTGCCACTGACCTTGAGTGGGGAACCGCTCGCGATGCTGCCGATGGCGCTGACCGTGCTGCTCGGTGTGCTCATCGCTCGTTCGGCAGCGGGCGCGGTCGAACGGCTGGACGGCCGCAGGACGCATCGCGCCCTGGTGATCGTCAGCACGATGGCTTGCGCGCACGCGGTCGCCGGGGTGGGCATCGCGATCGCCTCGTACGGCGCACGGCTGTCCGCCGACCCGCTTGAGTCGTTCTTCATCCCCGGGTTGGTCGCGGCCGCGGCGGCGACGCTCGGACTGGTTCGTCCCTGTGGGTTGATCGCTGCGCTGCGTCCCTACCTGGTGCCGGTCGCCACGGCCGGCCTGCGCGCCGGACTGCTCGGCCTTGTCGGGCTGCTCGCGGCCGGTAGTGCGGTCTTCGCGATCGCTTCCGTGCTGTCCGCTCCGCAGGCGCAAAGTCTGTTCACCGCGGGGGCGCCGGGCTTCGGCAGCGGGCTCGGGATGCTGTTGCTGTGCCTGGCCTACGTGCCGAACGCCGCACTGGCGGCGGTCGGATTCGTCGTCGGGCCCGGGTTCTCCTTCGGCGACCTGCAGCTCAGCCCGTACTCGTACAGCACGGCGGACGTGCCCGCCGTGCCGCTGCTCGCCGCGCTTCCCGATGGGCCCGCCGACTGGTGGCGCGCGCTGGTGATCCTGCCGCTCGGCGTGGGTGTTCTCGTCGGCCTGCGCTTGCGGAAGTCGTCGCCGAGTCCGCTGCAGCGCCTGCGGTCGGTCTTCGTCGCCGGTGCCGTGGTCGGCTTCGGCATCGTCGTACTCGGCGCACTCGCGAGCGGGCGCATCGGGACGTCCGGCGGCCTGATGTTGGATCTCGGCGCGGTGTCGCTGGCCTCGTTCTGCTGGGTAGCCATACCGGCTGCCGTCGTCGCGTACTTCGCCGGTGAGCGGCCGCGGAAGCGAGCCGAGCCGAAATCCCAGCACGACGAGGACACCGCAGACGAGGAGACCGACGAACCAGAGTCGGAAGCCGAGGACGAGAAGCCGGACCAGGACGCGAAGCCGGAAACCGAAGACGAGGAGCCCGCCGAAAGCTCTGCCACCGATCAGGAGTCGGAGCCGCCGAAATCCGGCGAACCGCAGCCCGAGGAGGACGAGCAGGCGGAGAGCGAGCCCACAGCTGACGATCCCGACGAAGACGCTCAGCCGGAAAGACTCTAGGGTTGCTGGTGTCGTCATCCCGGTGAGAACGAGGCGCGTAGGTGCATAGCGAGTCCGAGTCCCCCGCAGAATCGGTGATCAGGCTCGAGCTGCCGAACCCGGCGCGGCTCGTGGTGTTGGCGTCCGGGTCGGGCACCTTGCTGCAGTCACTGATCGACGCCACTGCCTCTCCCGACTACCCGGCCGACATCGTCGCAGTGGGCTCCGACCGGCCGCAGGCGCAAGCGCTGCACCGAGCCCGCGCCGCCGGGATCCCGGACTTCGTCGTGCGACTTGCCGACCATCCCGACCGGGCGGCGTGGGACACCGCGCTGACCGAGGCCGTCGCGGCCTACCGGCCGGACCTGGTGGTGTCGGCGGGTTTCATGAAACTGCTGGGCCCACGCTTCTTGGAGAAGTACGACTCGCGCGTGGTGAACAGTCACCCGGCGCTGCTGCCGTCGTTCCCCGGCATGCACGCGGTACGCGACGCGCTGGCCGCCGGCGTCTCGGTCACGGGCACGACGGTGCACTTCGTCGACGCCGGGGTGGATTCCGGGCCGATCATCGCCCGCCGGTCGGTGGAGGTCCTGCCCACCGACGACGAGGAGAGCTTGCACGAGCGGATCAAGGTCATCGAGCGGACTCTGCTGGTCGACGTGGTCAGCACGTTGGTCCGGCACGGCTGCACCATCGTCGACGGGAGGGTCGAGATTTCATGACTGGTACGCGTCCGGTGAAGCGCGCACTCATCGGGGTGTCGGACAAGACCGGCCTGGCCGAGCTGGCCACCGGGCTGCACAAGGCAGGCGTGGAGATCGTTTCCACCGGCGGCACAGCCAAGGCCATCGCGGACGCCGGCGTACCGGTCGTCCCGGTCGAGCAGCTGACCGGCTTCCCCGAGTCGCTGGACGGCCGGGTGAAGACGCTGCACCCGGCCGTGCACGCCGGATTGCTGGCCGACCTGCGCAAGCCGGAGCACGTCCAGCAGCTCGACGAGCTGGGCATCGCCCCGTTCGACCTGCTGGTGGTCAACCTGTACCCGTTCGAGCAGACCGTGGCCTCCGGTGCGGCGCCGGACGAGTGCGTCGAGCAGATCGACATCGGTGGGCCCGCGATGGTGCGGGCGGCGGCCAAGAACCATCCGAGCGTCGCCGTCGTCGTCGACCCCGCGCACTACGAGTGGGTTCTCGAGCGTGTCGCGGCAGGCGGGTTCACGCTGGCGGAGCGGCAGAAGCTCGCGGCGCAGGCCTTCGCGCACACGGCCAGTTATGACGTGGCGGTCGCCTCCTACCTAGGCAGCGTCGTGGCGCCGGAGACCGACACCGTGTTCCCCGCCTGGGTGGGTGCGACGTGGCAGCGTTCCGGCGTCCTGCGCTACGGCGAGAACCCACACCAGCAGGCGGCGCTGTACGTGTCGGGTCGTCCTGGCCTGGCCTCGGCGCAGCAGCTGCACGGCAAGGAGATGTCGTACAACAACTATGTCGACGCCGATGCCGCGCTGCGGGCCGCGTATGACCACGAGCAGCCCGCCGTGGCGATCATCAAGCACGCCAACCCGTGCGGAATCGCGGTCGGTTCGGACGTCGCAGAGGCCCACCGGAAGGCGCACGCGTGCGACCCGCTGTCCGCGTTCGGCGGCGTGATCGCGGTGAACACCGAGGTTTCCGTCGCCATGGCCGAGCAGGTCGCCGACGTTTTCACCGAGGTCATCGTGGCGCCGTCGTACGAGGACGGCGCGGTCGAGGTGCTGCAGCGCAAGAAGAACGTGCGGATCCTCGTCTGTCCTCCACCGGAGCGCACGGGTGCCGAGATGCGGGCCGTCTCCGGTGGGTTGCTGCTCCAGCAGCGTGACGCGGTGGACGCCGACGGGGACGACCCGGCCAACTGGACGCTTGCGTGCGGTCCCGCCGCCGACGAGGCGACGTTGGCCGACTTGCGGTTCGCCTGGCGTGCGGTGCGCGCGGTCAAGTCCAACGCCATCCTCCTGGCATCCGACGGCGCGAGCGTCGGTGTGGGCATGGGTCAGGTCAACCGGGTCGACTCGTGCCGGCTCGCGGTACAGCGGGCAGGCGACCGGGCAGCCGGGTCGGTGGCCGCCTCGGACGCGTTCTTCCCGTTCCCGGACGGGCTCGAGGTGCTCGTCGAAGGTGGCGTGCGGGCCGTCGTGCAGCCGGGTGGCTCGGTGCGTGACGCCGAGGTCGTCGCGGCCGCGGAGGCAGCGGGTATCACGATGTACTTCACCGGCGTCCGGCACTTCGCCCACTGAGTCACCGCGTCACCGCAGCGATTCGAGTCCGTGGAACAAGCAGCTGGCGATGTAGGTCGGTCAGCACCGAATCGCGGATTCAGGGAATGACTGTGCGCTGCAGTTCGGCCGTGCCTTCGCACAGTGCTTGAGAGCGGGCGTCGAGGCGTTCGTCGCGGGCCGCCAGCATCCGGCGGACCTCTTGCAGGCCGTGCGGATGACGCAGGTGCGGCATCACCTCGGCCAGCATCGGGATGGGATAGCCCGCCTGGCGCAATTGGTGAACGATGCGCGCGTCCCGGACCTGGGCAGGTGTGTAGCGCCGCGTCCGGGTGTGCGGGTCGCGGTCGGGGACGACGAGTCCCTCCGCGTCCCAGTGCCGCAGCGTCGACGTGCGGATTCCGAGTGCGTCCGCGAGTTCGGAGATCGTCATCGCATCCGATGCGCGAACGTCTGCGATGGGCTCGAGAGTGATGGCCTCGGCTGCCTGCTTGGCCATGGCGAGCTGTTGGCGTTGCCGGTGGAGATCTGCGTGCGCGGCGTCCAGCAGCGCCAGTGCTTGCGATCGCGCGTTCGCATTCACTGCGCGCAGCACCTTCTTGGCTTCGACGGGTCCCATTCCGGCAGCGAGTCCGCGATAGGCCAGAGCCGCGTGAACGTGCTCGTCGCGGTAGACGCGATGGCCCCCCGGCGTACGGTCGGCCGGCGGCAGCACGCCACTGTCCTCCAGCAGGCGTATTTGCTGGACCGAGTATCCGCTGCGCCGTGCCACATCGACCGTGCGTAGTGCGACTTTCGACTTGGCGCCCATCAACCAGCACGGTAGCGACAAAAGTCGCCATAAGCACTTCAATGCGACGCTTCAAGCATGGACATGAAGGAGATCATCGACTTCGTCGCCGGGATGCCCGGGGTGTTGGCCATGCTCCCCGGGCCTGGGGACGGAACACCCGAGCTGGCCTGGGGTGACGCGTTCTTCTACTACGCACCGGACGGCGTGCCACCGAAGACCGGACAGCCGTTCGCCACGATCGTGACCAAGGACTACCCGGGCGACGAGGACTCCCGGCTCAACCGGCCTGGGGCCTTCCGGGTGAACCTCTTCGCCGGCCACGAGGCGTTCGAGCGGTGGACCGGGCAACGGCCGCGGGATTTCCGGCCGGGTTCGGTCGACGTGAGCCGATCCGATGTGATCTTCGGCCACCCGGTCTACGGCACGCTCGGCTGGCTGGCCGTGGTCAACCCTGGGCCGCGAACGGAGGCGGATGTGCGTGTATTGCTCCGAGATGCCTACCAGCTCGCCCGGACCCGTCGCGAGCGCCGAGAAGAACGCAGGAGGCCCGCGACGCCGTAAATCTGCTTCGGTAGTGCGCGGAGCATCTGCAGGTGAGAGTGAACATTGGGAAACGATGCTTGCGGTGGGGTAAGTTTCCCGCGTGACCACGCAGGGCCATCCGAGGCGTCAGCCGCCTGGCTACCGGCCGCCGCCGTCCGCGGCCTACCACCGGCCGCCCGCGGCAGGTCCGCCGCGCCGGCCGCGGTCCCGGCGCAGCTGGCCGTTCGTGGTGCTTGGTCTTGTGCTGGTCGCGGTGCTGCTGGTCGGTGGTTACCTGGCGCTGGTCTACTACCGCTCGGTCGGCGCTTCCCCACGCGCGGAGCCCGTGCCGGAGGAGTGTGAATTGCCTGCCGAGTTGCTCGCGGAGGCGGGTACGCCGAGCTGGCAGAGTGGTCCGTTGCGGATGCGAGGTGGCGTCGAGGGCGTGGGCTGCGAATGGGTCGCCGCCGCTGACGAGAACGTGCGCAAGCGTCGGCTGCTCGTCACCGTTGATCACTATCCGTCGCCCGACGCAGCCGAGGAAGCGCTGGTCGAACGCACCGCGAAGGACGAGTCGCTGGTCGAACAGGACGCGGTCGGTGACAAGGCTTTCGTGCGGGCGGTCGACGGGGCAGCCGTGTTGGTGGGTCGCCGGGGGAAGACCTTGGTCGACGTGCAGCTCGGTGGCTCGGACAAGACTTTTCTCAGCGGCCTGCTCGGCGAATCGGAGGAGGTCGCCGCGCCTGCCGGGAGGTTGCGGGAACTGACGATCGCGATCGGCCGGGAACTGCTCGACAACGTGCGCTGAGCGCCGCCGAGTACGTCTTCGGCTGAGCGCCGTCGAGTACGTCTTCGCAGGCCGGCCTGGGGCTGGTCGGCCTGTCGTTGTCACGGTCGCGATGGCCCGATGGTGTGGCCGTTCATCACGCGCTTGACAAGCGTCGGTCGGTGGCGTTCACTATGGATATCGAACATATGTTCGAAGGCGAGGAGCCACCGTCTCTCCACGGTGGCCGATGGCCGGGCTGGCGGTCGCCCGGTCATGGTTCCCGGGAGGTGATGGGTATGGCGGGCGCGCTCACGTCCACGGTGCCAGGGGGCACTGACACCGTGGACGGTGCGGTAGCCCGGCTGGCGTCGTTGCCGGGGTTGACCACCGCGAGCGAGGTGGCCGCCGACGTTGCGGGAGCGTCGGCGGCGGGCAAGCTCCTCCCGGTGGTGCCTGAACTGGAGGCCGTGCTGCCCCTCAGGGGCCTGCGGAGGGGCAGCACGGTGTCCGTCACGGGGTCGCGGGCGGCGTTGCTCGCGTTGTTGGCGCGGGCGACCGCGGCGGGGTCGTGGGCAGCCGTGGTGGGGCTTCCGGATGTCGGCCTCGTTGCGGCCGCCGAACTGGGTGTCGAGTTGCGCAGGTTGGCGCTGGTGCCTCGCCCGGGTCCGGATGCGGTGCGGGTGGCCGCGAGCCTGTTCGACGGGGTGGACATCGTCGTCCTGCCCGGCGGGGCGGGCACGACGGCGGCGTCCGCCCGGCGGTTGTCCGCTCGCGCACGGCATCGCGGTGGTGTGCTCATCGCCGAAGGCCGCTGGCCGGGGGCCGAGGTGGAGCTGACCTGCGCGCCGGGTGCGTGGGATGGGGTTGACGAGTTCGGTAAGGGCTATCTGTCCGCTCGCACGATGCGGATCCGGGGGCGCGGGAGGTCGTCGGCTCAGGTGCGGGAGACGACCGTGCTGTTGCCGGGGCCGAGCGGCCGTGTCGAGGCGGGTGAGCAGGCGCTACGGCTCGAGGTGGCGAGCTGATGGCGCGACGAGCACGGGGACGTTCACCGCGCAGCCGCTCGTCCGCGCGAGGCCGGCGTTCGGTGCGGTCGCAACCTGCGGTGGACCGTGCCGCTGGGCCGCCGTCCGAAGGCGCGAGTGTCGCCGCAGAGTCCAGTGCGGTCGATGCGCAGCGGCCTGCCCGGTTGGTGGTGGTGTGGTGTCCGGATTGGCCGGTGACCGCCGCGTGCGTGGCTGCGGGCGTTCCGTTGCACCATCCGGCGGCGGTGTTCTCGGCCAACCGGGTCGTGGCCTGCTCGGCAGTGGCGCGGAGCAACGGCGTTCGCCGGGGGATGCGTCGGCGGGAAGCGCAGGCTTCCTGCCCGGATCTGGCGGTATTGGCGGTCGACCCGGCGCGGGACGCGCGACTGTTCGAGCCGGTGGCCGCGGCGGTGGAAGAGCTGGTGGTCGGGGTGGACGTGGTGCGTCCCGGAGTGGTGGCCGCCCCGGCGGACGGTGCGCTGGCCTACTTCGGCGATGAGTATCGGCTGATGGAGACCCTGATCGACCACGTGTCGGCGAAGGCAGGCGTGGAAGTGCAGATCGGGATCGCCGACGGGCTGTTCGCCGCGTTGCTGGCTGCTCGTCGGTCGTGCGTGGTGGAGCCAGGTGCCAGTCGCCGGTTCCTCGCCCCGCTCCCGGTGACCGAGCTGGACCAGCCGGGCAGTGTCCTTGCCGAGTACGACGGCAGCGAAGAACTGGTCGACCTGTTGCGCAGGCTCGGGCTGCGAACCTTGGGCCAGTTCGCCGAGCTGCCGGAACGCACCGTGAGCTCGCGGTTCGGCAGGCTCGGCATGTTGGCGCATCGGCTGGCCAACGGGCTGTCCGAGCGTCCGCTGGACCGGAGGAGGCCGCCTGCCGATCTGGCGGTGGACGAGACGTTCGACATTCCGATCAGCAGGGTGGAGGAGGCCGCCTACATCGCGGAGCGGCTGGCCGACGAGCTGCACGCGAAGCTGGCAGGCCGCAACCTGGCCTGCACCCGGCTGGGCATCTACGCGCGGACCGAAAGCGGCGAGGAGTTGTCCCGGGTGTGGCGCTGCAGCGGCGGGGAGAGTGGCACCAACGGCGTCCCGGTCGCCGCGCGCGGTATCGCCGACCGGGTGCGTTGGCAGTTCGACAGCTGGTTGCAGGGTGAGCAGCGGCCCCGGAGTGGCGTCGTCACGCTGCGCCTGGAGCCGGAGGAAGTGGTCGAGGCCGGCCTGCTGCAGCTGCATCTGTGGCGTGGTGGGCTCGGCGACAATCCGGCGGACGACCAGGCCGATGAGCGGGCAGGCAGGGCATTGGTGCAGGTGCAGCGGCTGCTCGGGCCGGAAGCAGTGGCCACCGCGGTGCTGGACGGTGGGCGCGGCCCGGCCGAGCGAGTGCGGCTGGTGCCCTGGGGCGACGTGCGAGGCGACGAAGCCAAGGGCGCTGGTGCGCGAAGCGGGTCCGGGCAAGCGGAGGTCGCGCCGTGGCCAGGGCGGTTGCCTGCGCCTTCACCGGCGACGGTGCATCCGGAACCGGTGCGGGCGGCGGTGGTCGATCACCGGGGCCGTCCGGTACGGATGACCGCTCGCGGTGCGCTGAGCGCGCCACCTGCTCGGGTGGCGGTCGACGGTGGGCCGTTGTGGGAGGTCGCGGCCTGGGCGGGGCCGTGGCCGCTGGACGAACGCTGGTGGGATCCGGGCGCCGACGGTCCGGCGGCGCGGGTCCAGGTGGTGCTGGCCGAGGGGGGCGCCCCGGCGGGCAAGGCGCTGCTGCTGCGCTGCCGTGACGAGCGGAGCCCTCGGTGGCAAGTGGAAGGGGAGTACACGTAATGGGCTGGTTCAACTCGCCGCTGCCCTGGTCGGAAATGGAGCGCACCCTCTCCGGCAGGCCTACGCAGCAGCACGGCGACGGCGGGGACAGCCCGGCGTGGACCAGGCGCCGTGAGGGCTACTTCCGGCCGGACGACTTGGCGGAGCTGCAGTTCGACGACGATGCCGGGGCGCGGACCCGGGTGCCGTACGCCGAGCTGCACTGCCACTCCAACTTCAGCTTCCTGGACGGCGCCAGTCATCCGGAGGAGCTGGTCGAAGAGGCCTCCCGGCTCGGGTTGGACGCCATCGCGTTGACCGACCACGACGGCATGTACGGGGTGGTTCGCTTCGCCCAGGCGGCCAAGGAACTGGGGGTGCGGACGGTGTACGGGGCCGAGCTCAGCCTGGGCAGGCGCGATGAACCGAGGGGACCGACGGCGAGCGGGGCGAAAGCGAACCGGGCAAGGGCGAACGCGCCGGCGGTGAACGGGTCGGCGGCGAGCGGGCCGGCGGTGAACGGGCCGACGTCGAACGGGCGGCGCGCGAGCACGACCGAGCAGGATCTGCCGCCGCAGCCGGAGGCCCGCACGGGTTCCGCCGACCCGGGGAGCGAGCATCTGGTGCTGCTCGCCAGGGACGCGGAGGGCTATTCCGCGCTCTGTGCGGCGATCACCGACGGGCAGCTGGCCGGCCACGAAGACCCGGTGAACCGGCTGTCCGAGAAGGGACGGCCGCGGTACCGGCTGCCCGAGGTCGCCGAGCGGGTAGCCGGGCGGGTGGCGGTGCTGACCGGCTGTCGCAAAGGTCCGCTGCGTTCGGTGTTGCCCGCACCGGACGCCCCGCAGGAGGAGCGGGTCGGTGGGTACCGGCGGGCCGCGGAGCGGTTGAAGGAGCTGACCGTCCTGTTCGGCAAGGACAACGTCTATGTGGAGCTGTTCGACCACGGATTGCCGGTCGACACCGCGCACAACGACACCATGGCGGCGTTGGCGGCGGAGTTCGGTCTGCCCACGGTGGCCACGACCGGCGCGCATTACGCGGCGCCACCCCGCGGCAGGCTGGCGGCGACGGTGGCGGCGATCCGGGCCCGGCGCAGCCTCGACGAGCTGGACGGCTGGTTGCCGCCGTCCGCGAGTGCGCACTTGCGGTCCGGTGCGGAGATGCAGGCGCGGTTCGCGCGCTATCCGGGTGCCGTCCAGCGTGCCGCTTTGCTGGGGGTGGAGTGCGCGTTCGACCTCGAGCTGCTCGCCCCCGATCTCCCGCCGTTCGACGTGCCGCCCGGCCACAACGAGGTGAGCTGGTTGATCCAGCTGACCTACGAGGGCGCCGTGCAGCGCTACGGCACTCGCTACCAGAACCCGGAGGCCTACGCACAGATCGAGCACGAGCTCAAGGTGATCACCGAGCTGAACTTCCCCGGCTACTTCCTGATCGTGGCCGACATCGTGCGGTTCTGCCGGGAGAACAACATCCTCTGCCAGGGCCGTGGCTCGGCGGCCAACTCGGCGGTGTGCTACGCGCTGGGCATCACCAATGTCGACCCGGTCGAACACAAGCTGCTGTTCGAGCGGTTCCTGGCGCCGGAGCGGGACGGACCACCGGACATCGACGTGGACATCGAGTCGGACCGCCGGGAGGAGGTGATCCAGTACGTCTACCGCAAGTACGGCAGGTTGAAAGCCGCTCAGGTGGCCAATGTCATCACCTACCGGGCACGTTCGGCGGTGCGGGACGTGGCCAAAGCGCTGGGCTACGCGCCGGGGCAGCAGGACGCGTGGAGCAAGCAGATCGACCGGTGGACCACACAAGCGGCCAATGTGGACAACGACGTGCCGGACGAGGTCATCGCGCTGGCCAACCAGCTCGGTGACTTCCCGCGTCACCTCGGTATTCACTCCGGCGGGATGGTGCTGGCGGACCGGCCGGTGAGCGAGATCTGCCCGGTGGAGTGGGCACGCATGGCCGAGCGCAGCGTGCTGCAGTGGGACAAGGACGACTGTGCCGCGGTCGGTCTGGTGAAGTTCGACCTGCTCGGGTTGGGCATGCTCTCGGCGATCAAGTACGCGGTGGAAATGGTGCGCGACTACCAGGGCATCACCATCGACCTGGCCAAGCTTCCGCTGGAGGATCAGAACGTCTACGACATGCTGTGCCGGGGTGACGCCGTCGGTGTCTTCCAGGTGGAAAGCCGGGCGCAGCTGGCGACCCTGCCGAGGCTGAAACCGCGCAGCATCAAGGAACTGGCGATCGAGGTCGCGCTGATTCGGCCCGGCCCGATCCAGGGCGGATCAGTCCACCCCTACATCCGTCGCCACGCGGGCGTCGACGAAGTCACCTACGACCATCCGCTGGCCAAGAACGCCTTGGAGAAGACGCTCGGGGTGCCACTGTTCCAGGAACAGTTGATGCAACTGGCCATCGACGTCGCCGGGTTCAGTGCCGCGGAAGCCGACGAGCTGCGGCGCGCGATCGGGGCGAAGAGGTCGGTGCGCAAGATGGAGGCGCTCCGCCAGCGTTTCTACGACGGAGCGAAAGCCAACGGGGTGGATCAACCGACCGCCGAGCGGATCTTCGCGAAGCTGGTGGCCTTCGCCAACTTCGGTTTCCCGGAAAGCCACGCGCTGAGCTTCGCCTACCTGGTATTCACCAGCGCCTATTTGAAGCGCTACTTCCCTGCGGCGTTCTGCGCTGGGTTGCTCCGCGCACAGCCCATGGGGTTCTACTCGCCGCAGACGCTGGTGGCCGATGCTCGCAGGCATGGCGTGACCGTGCTGGGCGTGGACATCAATGCCAGCCTGGCGCACACCACGCTCAAGCCGGATCCCGACGGCGGCGAACCCGCGGTGCTGATCGGGCTGGGGTCGGTGCGCACGATCGGCACGGAGCTGGCCGGGCGCATCGTCGAGGAACGGCAAGCGCACGGGCCGTACCGCAGCATGACCGACCTGGCGCGCCGGGTGCGGCTGACCACCCCTCAGGTCGAGGCGTTGGCCACCGCGGGTGCGTTCCGCGAGCTGGAGCCCGATCGGCGCAAAGCGTTGTGGGCCGCGGGAGCGGTCGTCCACGAGCGGCCGGAGAAGCTGCCGGGGAGTGGGGTCGGCGTGCAGGCGCCGATGCTGCCGGGGATGGATGACGTGGAAGTGGCGATGGCCGATGTGTGGGCGACCGGGCTGTCGCCGGACAGCTTCCCGATCCAGTTCCACCGGGAACGGCTCGACCGGCTGGGCGCGATTCCCGCGGCGAAGCTGGCTTCGATCCCGCACGGCACCAGAGTGCTGATCGGTGGGGCGGTGACCCATCGGCAGCGGCCGGCAACGGCCAACGGCATCACGTTCCTCAACCTCGAAGACGAAACCGGGATGGTCAACGTGGTGTGTACCAAGGGGTTGTGGGCGCGCTACGCCACGATCGCGCGTTCCAGCCCGGCGTTGCTGGTTCGCGGCGTCGTGGAGCACGCCTCCCACGGCGACGGAGTCGTCAGCGTCCTCGCCGACCGCCTGCAGCACTTCGACGTGCGAATCCGCACCAAATCGCGCGACTTCCACTGAGCAGGCCCGGCGCAACCGGCCGGCAGACGCGCAGATCCCGGCCCGAGCACGCGGCGCGCTCCGGCCTCGCGGCGGAGTTCCACGGCGCGAGCACCGCCGATATCGGTGCCGATTCGACGCAGCCCCTCGAGCGACGAACCTACGCATCGGCCGGAGCAGGGAGCAGCTTCGCCCCGAGCTGGGCGCCCGCGTTCAGGTGCGGGGGTGGGCCGACTTGGTGGGCTGAGTTCAGGTGCGCGGGGGCGGGCCGACTTCGTGGGCCGAGTTCAGGCGCCGGGGGCGGCTGATTTGGTGGCCCGAGTTCAGGTGCTGGGCGGCTGAGTTGGTGGCCAGAGTTCAGGTGCGCGGCCGGGCCGACCTCGTGGGCCGAGTTCAGGTGCCCGGGGCGGGCCGACCTGGTGGCTCGAGTTCGGGTGCGTGGCGGGCCAGCTGGTGGGCTGGGTTCGAGAGTGTCGACGGGGTCAGCCGGCGGACCGAGTTCGAGCGCGCGGTTGGGCCGAGCCGGTGGGCTGAGTTCGCATACGACGGATCCCTGTGTGACCCAGAACATAGTTTCGGACCTACCACGGGCCTGGCGTCGCGGTCGAGTGGGACGAGTTCGACTTCTCCCGGCAGCCGTTGGATTTCCGGATGTACGACGGCACGCTCGCGCCGGGCTTGATCGGCAAGGAGTACGTGTCCCGGGTGCAGACGATCGCCCCGGACGGCAGGCGATGGACCGGAGCGGGGCACACCGAGCTGTTCCTCGACGGACCGTTCCGGCCGTACGGATTCGAGTGAGGTGAGCGATGATCGTCGAGCTCAGGCCCGCGGCGGAACGGAGTTGGCAGTTGCTGACCGACCGGCTCCACGCGGAGCAGGACCCGCGCAAGCGCGCGAACCTGGAGGTGGTGGCGCGGCACGTGCGGGAGGAGGTCCGCGGCGACGTTCCCGCGCTGATGAAGACCCTGGTCCCGGAACCGGTCTACGAGATCTGGGGTGCGTCGGACTCGGTCGGCCCCCAGGGATACGACGAGGTCAAGGCGTTCTACGAGGCGTCGATCGCGATCGGCAAGAACCGGCTGGAGTTCGAGATCACCGCCGTGCTGGTGGAGCACGACCTGGTGGCCACCGAAGGGATCTTCCGGCACGCCTACGACGGGGAGCTGCTGATCCGCCGCGGCTTCGCGCGAGCCGACGAGGTCGAGCGCCACGGTTGGTATCTCGTCGAGTATCAGGCGCTGATCCTGTGGCCGATCGACGCCGACGGGTTGATCGAAGGCGAGCGCATGTACGTGGGGGAGAAGCCGCGCGTGCTGCGTCGGCTCGAACCCGGCGAGTGCGATCACCTCGGTCCGGTCGACCGCGGCTAGCTCTACGACAGAAAGGACGTAGTAATCCATGGCACTGGATCCGGGCGCGGTCGGCGCCGAGTCGGGCCCGCGGCGCGCCACCTGGGAGAGCAAGGACTGCATCTTGTACGCGCTCGGCGTGGGCGCGGGCGTCGACGAGCTCGCCTACACCACGGAGAACACCAAGGGTGTCCAGCAGCAGGTGCTGCCGACGTATCCGGTGGTGCTGAGCATCGACCCGGGCATCTTCAAGCGATTCGGCCCGTTCGACTGGGCCAAGCTCGTGCACGCCGAGCAGGGCGTCGAGCTGCTGCGTCCGCTGCCGCCCCAGGGGGCCGTGCTCACCACCACGCGTATCGCGGACATGTTCGACAAGGGCAAGGCCGCCGTGGTCGTCACCGAGTCGGAGTCGGTCGACGAGGAGACCGGTGAGCCGATGTTCCGCGCTCGCTCGGCGTTCTTCATCGGCGGGGCAGGCGGCTGGGGCGGCGACCGCGGGCCGAGCGCGACCTGGCAGGCGCCCGATCGCGCGCCCGACCACACCGTCACGTATGCGACGCGACCCGACCAGGCGCTGCTCTACCGGTTGAGCGGGGACCGCAACCCGCTGCATTCCGATCCGGCTTTCGCGCGTCGCGCGGGCTTCGATCGGCCGATTCTGCACGGTCTGTGCACCTACGGCTTCACTGGCCGCGCCCTCCTGCACACGGTGGCAGGCGGCGAAGCTCACCGCTTGCGCAGCATGGATGCGCGGTTCGCCGCCCCGGTCCTGCCCGGCGACACCCTGCACGTCGACATCTGGACCGACGGAGAAGGCGAGGCGCTGTTCCAGACCCGCAAGGACGACGGCACCATCGTGCTGACCAACGGCCGGTGCCGGTTCACCGCGGATGCGACCCGGTGACGATCGTCGTCGTCGGTGCGGGGCTCGCCGGCCTCCGGGTCGCCGAGGAGCTGCGGAAAGCCGGGTTCGACGGCGAACTGACCCTCGTCGGAGCGGAATCCACCCCGCCGTACGACCGGCCGCCGTTGTCGAAGGAAGTTCTGCGAGGTACGCGCTCACCTGCGGACATCCGGCTCCGGGAGGACGCGTTCTTCGCCGACCACGACATCACCTTGCGGCTCGGCTCGGCGGTGACCGCGGTGCAGCCGCGGCACAAGCGCCTCACGTTGGCCGACGGCGACGTCCTCGACTACGAGCGCCTGGTCATCGCGACCGGATTGCGTCCTCGCGGTCTTCCCGGGACCGGGGCGATGCCTGGAGTGCACACGTTGCGTTCGGTGAACGACTGTCTTGCGCTGCGGCAGCGGCTGGATGGTGCGCGCGAGGTGCTCGTCGTGGGAGCGGGCTTCGTCGGGTGTGAGGTGGCCGCGAGCCTGCGGGATCTGGGGCTCGGCGTCCACCTTGTCGAGCCCCAGTCGACCCCGTTGCCGCTGCGCTGGGGGAAACGCTCGGCGAGCTGGTGGCTCGCTGGCATCGGAAAGCCGGGGTGGACCTGCGGTGCGGGGCCGGGGTGGCACGGTTGGAGCCCTCCGGGCGACGGCTGCGCGCCACACTGACGGACGGCGCCGAGATCGAGACCGATGTCGTGGTCGTCGGTATCGGCGCGGTGCCCGAAGTGGGCTGGCTGACCGGCAGCGGGATCGAGGTCGGCGACGGTGTGCTGTGCGACGAGCGCGGACGTACCAGCGTCGCGGACGTGTGGGCGGTGGGCGACGTGGCTGCGTGGCTCGGCTCGGATGGCCGCCGTCGCGTCGAACACTGGACGAATGCGGGCGAGCAGGCGCGGGTGGTGGCCAGGGACATGCTCGGGCTGCCGTGCCAGGAAACGGTCGTGCCGTACTTCTGGAGTGATCAATACGACCTGAAACTCCAGGTCTTCGGTGACGTGACCCCCTCCGCCGAGGTCCGGTTGGAAGAAGACGACGGCAGGCGCTTTCTCGCGACGTGTGTGACCGATGGGCGGCTGATGGCGGTCGTCGCGGCCGGGATGGCGGGCAAGGCGGCACGGTTGCGGCGCCGGATCGGCGAGCCGGTGGGAGTTGCGCGATGAACAGCGAGGTCGTGCGCATCGGCATCGTGGGGTTGAGTGCGTCCGGTGGTTGGGCCGCCGGGGTTCATGTGCCAGCTCTGTCCACTGTGGACGGATGTGAGCTGACCGCGCTTGCGGCGAGCTCGGCGGAGTCGGCGAAAGCCGCGGGCGCCCGTCACGGCGTGCCCGCGACATTCGGGTCGGCAGCGGAGCTGGCCGCATCCCCCGATGTCGACCTTGTGGTCGTGGCCGTGCAGGCGGCCAAGCACTACGAAGCCGTGCTTGCGGCCGTGGATGCGGGAAAGCACGTCTACTGCGAGTGGCCGCTGGCCACCTCGACTGCTGAGGCGGAAGCGCTGGCCACAGCGGCGCGCCGGCAGGGTGTCCGCGGGTTCGTCGGTCTGCAGGCACGATCGGCGCCGGTGATCCGGTACGTCAGGGACCTCGTCGCGTCGGGCTGGGTGGGCGAGGTGCTGTCGACCACCGTGGTGGCATCCGGGATGGCGTGGGGCGCGGAGGCCGATGCGCGCGCGAGCTACGTACTCGACCGGGATGGCGGCTCGACCATGCTGGCGATCCCCTTCGGGCACGTCACTGACGCGGTGAGCTTCTGTCTCGGCGAATTCACCGAGGTCAGCGCGCTGATGGCGAATCGGCGCCCGCGCGTGCGCGTGCGAGACTCCGGCGAGGTCGTCACCAAGACGGCGGACGACCAGATCGCCGTGCACGGGACGCTCGAGGGCGGCGCGGTGGCGTCGGTGCACGTCCGAGGCGGCCGATCGCGCGGCACCAACTTCCTGTGGGAGATCAACGGCGCCGACGGGGACCTCGTCGTCACCGGAAACCACGGCCACCTGCAACTGGCTCAGGTGACGCTGCACGGCGCCCGGGGCAAGGACCACGAACTGGCCGAGCTTGTCGTGCCCGACGAGTACCACCTGGTGCCGGGCTGCCGGGAACACCCGTGGAGCAACCTCGCCAACGCGTATGCGGTTCTGCTCGAAGATCTTCGTAAGGGCAGCACGGTGTTGCCCGATTTCGACCACGGGGTTCGCAGGCACAGGTTCATCGATGCCGTTCGCGCGGCGGCGGTCGACGGTCAGCGGCGGCCACTGTGATTCGGCTGGAGAACGAGGGCGACGTCGCCGTTTGGTTTCGCCACCGGCTGCCGGGCGTCGACGACGTGACGGTCGAACGGGTGGGCCGAGTGTCCCGCGGCGTGTCGCGGGAGACCTGGGTCGTCGACGTGCGGGTGATTCGCGCCGGCGTCGCCGCCGAGGAATCCTACGTCGTCCGGCGGGACCTGCCGGACGGCACCGTGATCCCGATGCCGTTACGCGAGGAGTACGAGGTCTACCGGCGGCTCGCGGACAGCCCTGTGCCGGTCAGCCGAGCGCTGTGGATCGAGGACGATCCTCGCTGGCAGCCCGACGGGCGTCCGGCCTACGTTCGCACCAAGGTCGACGGGCACTGGCACCTGCCGTTCCTGACCAGCGACGATCCGGCCGACGACGAACGCAAGATCGCCGCGTCCAAAGAGCACTTGGACAAGCTCGCGCTGGTGCACACCACCGACTGGCGTGCGCTTGGTTTCGACCGGATCGGGACCGTCCCGGCGTCGGAAAAGCACTGTGCCACGACGGTGCTCGACGACATCGAGGCCTGGCTGGCCACGTTCCAGTTCGAGCCGTGCCCGGCGGTGACCGAGGCGCTGTCCCAGCTGCGTGATCGCGCGCCGACGGACGCCCCGTGTATCGCGCTGTGCAAGGGTACGAACGGCCACGGCGAGGAGGTCTGGTCGGGCGGACAGATCGTGGCGCTGAGCGACTGGGAGCTGTGGCGGCTCGGTGATCCGGCGTACGACTTCGCGCAGCTGCAGGACATGGTGCCGGACATCGTCCGGGACGGGCGCAGGTTGTGGGGCTGGCCGGAAGCGCTGGAGTACTACCGCGAGCGGTCGGGCATCGAGATCTCGCCGGAGCGTCTCAGCTACTACCGAGCCTGCTACGGGCTGATTCAGTTCTGCTACGCCCACCACAGCGCCTACCGGGTCCGGGTGGGCGCGAGCAGCGTCCGGCTGGTGTGGAACGCGACCGAGGTGCAATACCGCAGCCAGCTCAAGCTGTGGGCCGCCTGCGGATTCGCGCCGGAGACGGGGAGCGCATGATCGAGCCGACCGTGCCTGATGTGCTGGCCGCCGTCGCCGCCACCATCGAGCGGGACATCGCGCCGAATGTCGTGGCCGACGACGACGGGTACACGGCGAGCCTGTGCCGGACCGTGGTGCAAATGCTGCGCATGGCGCGGAGCCGGATCGAGCACGAGGAAAGCGCTCTGGCTGAGGACAACGCCGAGCTCCGCGAGCTGCTCGCCACGTGGGCGTCCGCCCTGCCTGCCGAGCCGCGTCGCACGGTGGAGGCTGCCCTCCGGGAGAAGTTTGCAGCGCCGACGACCGTGGGCCGGCTCCAGGACGAAGCCAAGAGCCTCCGAAGCGCCTTGGACACGATGCTCGCGGCGCTGCCGGATGCGGATCACCCTGCGCGCGTGGCCGCGCGTGAGTATTTGCGCCGGCAGCTGGAGCGCCAGCGGCCGTGGCTGGTCGACGCGTTCACCGGCCCGCGTCGCTGAGCGATATCCGCTTCGAATTCGCTGTACCGGACGGCCCCAGGTGTCAGAGCCGGAACGCGGTTCGGGCCGCGCGCAGCAGGAACCGTGGCGTCATGAGCAGCCCGGCCATCGCGTCGGAGATCTTGCGCGGATCGGTGAGGAACTTGGTGCGCATCCGGTACGCCGAGATCCCACGCCACACGTCGTGCCACACGGTGTAGAACGTGAGCCGGTCAGCGTCCGGTGTCGGACCACCCGCGTCCTGATACGCCGCGAGAAACAGCTCCCAGTCGAGCACCGGCTCGATGCTGGGCCGCAGGTACGTCAAGTCTTCGGCGGGATGCCCCAGGTGCGAGCGTTCCCAGTCCAGCACCGCGGTGAGCGTCGTGCCGTCCAGCAGGAGGTTGTGCAGGCCGAAGTCACCATGGACCAGCACGGGGTCGCGCACGTCGTCCGGCGCGTGGGCGCGAAGCCAGCCGAGGACGAGGGCGAACAGCGCGGCGAACGGCGTCGACGGCGTCGAGACGGCATCCAGCACACCTCGGCGTTCCTCGATCGCGGAGATGATCTCGCGCTGGGTGACCATCGGCGGCAACGGCGCGTCCGTCAAACCGGCGGTGTCGAGCGAGTGCAGCCGGGCCAGGGCGGCGGCGATGGCTGAGGCGGCTTCCCGCTCGACCGGTGCGGCCGGACCCCAGACATCGCCGAGGCATTCACCGGCGACCCGGCGAGTGGCGAATGCGGGCATGCCCAGGGCGTGCTCGTCCAACCACAACGGCTCGGCCACCGGCACGCCGCCTTGCCACGCGAACGACAGTGCGGCGAACTCGCCACCCAACGTGGTGGCCGTCCTCCCTGCGGCGACCTTGCGGATCACGATGTCGTCGGTGCCCGCGGAGTGCTCCACCGTCGCGGCCAGCATCTCCTTGGAAAAGCCGCCCGACAGCATGCGGAGGTCGGTGATGCGGTGGATCGTGACACCCGGCTTGCTGTGCGCTCGAAGGCAGGCCAGCAGCTGCTCCTCGCTCACGGTTGGCCGCGCCGTGGTCTGGTACGCGGTCGATGCGTCCCGGCTCGGGGTATTCGACCGATGCGGGGTGACCTCCGGCAAGTCGGTCTCGACCAGCAGGGAGGCGATGTCGCGCAGGGCTTCGGCAACGTCCGGGTCGGACAATGCTCGTGCGGCCAGCTCGTCGGCATTCTCGCTGAGCGCCTCGAGGAGCGTTTCGGCTGCGCCGGCCGTCCCGGGCAGGACGGCGTCAACTCCGGACTGCAAGTCGGCGATGCGGTCGGCCCGGCGCTGCTCTGCCTGGTTGTCCAGCGACGCACGACGAAGGAGCGCCGCGCCGAGTTCCTTGGCGGCCTTCGCCTGCTCACTTCCGGGTGGCACGGCCGCCAGCTCGGTCGCCAGTGCCTGCTCGACGGGGGCTACAGCATCCTCTCCGACCGAAAGCCGTGCATCCACAGCTGCGCTCCCTTCACGGCAATTACTCTAGTGCAAGAGTAATTGTCGCTAGAGTAATGCGCCAGGGTGCCTGGGTCGGCGAGTCGGCCTGGCTTGCGGGCTCGCGATCGGTGTTCGGGGTTGACGCGCGCCGACGAGCCGGGCTTGTGATCGGTGTCAGGGTCGCCCGACGCTGGTGGGTCGGCTCGCGTTCGGGGTTGGGGGTTGACGCGCGCCGACGAGTCAGCTCGTCTTGGTTTCCGGCGTCGCTGGCGTCGCGCTGGCCGGGTCCGTAGTCCGGTCCGGCGTCGCCTGTCGCCGGCTGGCCGAGCGCGTCGTCGGCGTCCGGGGTTGACCCGTGCCGGTGGGTCGGCTTGCGCTCAGTGTCCGGGGCTGCTCGGCGCAGGCGGACCGGGCTCGGGCTCAGCGCCCCGTGTCGCCCGCCGCGGTCCGCAGGTCGGCCAGCAGGTTGACCAGGTTCTCCACGTCCTTCGGCTTCGCCTCGCCCATGCCGAAGCCCATCTCGCTGAGCGTCATGGTCGCCTTGGCCACCAGCTTGCGGCCAGTGGCGGTGATCGTGATGCACGTGGCCCGCCGGTCGGTGGGGTGTGGCGTGCGGCTGATCAGTCGCCGCTTCTGCAGCCGGTCGGTGGCCAGCGTGGCGGTCGTGGCGTGCACCATCAGGCTGCGCGCCAGGTTGCTGATCAGCCGGGTCCCGTTCTCCGAGAGCTGCAGGGTCATCAGCACCAGATAGTCGGTGAGGTTCAGCCGGTGGGCGCGCAGCGCCTCCTCGACCGCGTCCACGACCAGTCGCTGGTACCGCAGCAGGGACGACATCGCCAGAAAGCGCTGCTCGTCGCCCTGCAGTCCCTGCTCCTGCCAGTAGTGGTGCGCCCAGTCCACGGGGTCGGTCATGGTGTCCGGCGTCGCGGTACCGGCTTTGCGTGCGGCCATGGGCGTCGATTCCCCCAGTCGGGTCTCTCGGGGCGGTGCTCTGTTACTCGACAGTTTACTCCGCGGTGTTTTCTCCACAGTAGCGCCACGCGGGCGGTCCGGTGTGACGGTCGTGTGAACAAAAAGATCCAGTGGATAATAGTTCATTCTTAGACTATTCTGCTCGGTAGCCGTTCCGATCGACGAGGAGTTGGGGATGACCTTCGCCGCGGTGTTCGCCCGGCAGCGACCCACGCAGATCGCGCTTCGTTCGGCAGGCCGGGAGCTGACCTGGGAGCAGGTCGATCAGCTGCTCAAGCGAATGGTCAACGGGCTGCTGGCGGTGTCCTTCCGCCCGGATCGGCGGGTGGCCGTCTTCGCGGAGAACTCCGCGGAAACCTTGCTGTGCTACGTCGCCGCGACCCTCGCCGGCTGCTCGGCCGTACCGGTGAACTTCCACCTCACCGCCGACGAGGCCGCCTACATCTTCGGCGACGCGGGGGTGGACATCGTGTTGGCGGATGCGTCGACCGCAGAGCGTGCGGTGGAGGCAGCCCGACTTGCTGGATCGTCCCTGGTCATCGTCCGCGGTGCATCACTCGACGGTGCTCGGACCTGGGACGACTGGCTGGCCGAGGCGTCCGACGCCGAGCCGCCGGTCGATCGGGAGCCGTTGCCTGCGCTGGTCTACACGTCGGGCACGACGGGGCGCCCCAAAGGCACGCCGCTGCCGCCGACCTCGTTCGTGGGCGGAGCCGACATCGCTGATCATGTCGCGCGCCTGCAACAGAACCGCTGGGCCGAATTCGGTCCGCATCTGGTCGTGGGGCCGATGTATCACAGCGGGCCGCTGGTGAGCACGCGCCTGCTGGTGGCCGGTGTGCCGGTGACCGTGCTCGGCAAGTTCGACGCCGAGACCGTCCTGCGATCGATCCACGAGCATCGGATCGGCAGCACGGTCATGGTGCCGACGCACTTCATCCGGCTTCTGGCGCTACCGCGTCAAGTGCGCGAGCGCTACGACGTCTCGTCTCTGCGCTACGTCCTGCAGGTCGGCTCCAAGTGTCCGGTCGACGTGAAGCGAGCGATGATCGAGTGGTGGGGCGAGGTCGTCTGGGAGAGCTACGGCGCGAGTGAGGTGGGCACCACCTGCCTGATCAGTGCCACCGAGTGGCTGGAGCATGTCGGGTCGGTGGGCAGGCCGATACCGCCGTTCGAGGCGATGGTCGTCGACGAGAACGGCGCCGAGCTGCCGCCCGGTCGTGAGGGTCGCTTGTACTTCCGGGACACCACCGGCCGCGGCATCGTCTACCACCAGGCGCCGGACAAGGAGCGCAGCGTTCACCTCGCGCCGGGCGTGTTCACCTTGGGCGAGGTGGGCTACATCGACCAGGACGGCTACGTCTACATCACCGACCGGTTCTCGGACATGATCGTCTCGGGTGGGGTCAACATCTACCCGGCCGAATCGGAGCTCGTGCTCGCCGGCCATCCCCAGGTCGAGGAGGTGGCGTGCATCGGCGTTCCGCATCCCGAGATGGGTGAGGAGCTCAAGGCGGTCGTGGTGCCGCGCGAGAAGCAGTCGCCGCCGGACCCGGCCGAGCTGCTGGCCTTCTGCCGGGACCGTCTGGCGCACTACAAGTGCCCACGGTCCGTCGTCTTCGTCGGCTCCTTGCCGCGATCGGCGATGGGCAAGCTGGACAAACGCCGGCTCAAGGCGCAGTTCGTGCCGTCTGGTGTTTCCGGCTGACAACCCGTAGCATCAATAGTTGTGAATTAGACCAATTGCCACGGTGAGGAGCGGGTACGCAATGACGCGCACGTCCATCCCCCGAGACGCCGGACAGCTTGAGCTGTCGCTGCTGCAGCTGCTGCGGCTCAAGGGCAGGGTCAAGCCCGACGACCTGCCGGCGTCGCTGCGGCAGCCGGAGGAGGTGTGCACCGAGCTGCTGGCCTCGGCCGTGGCCGACGGGTTCGGTGTGCAGAAGGGCTCGAGCGCACGGCTCACCCCGGAGGGACGGCAACGCCTGACCGCGCTGCTGGATGCCGAGCGGGCGCGGGTCGACCAGCAGCGGCTGGCAGGGCTTTACGACGAGTTCGACCGGCGCAACACCGACTTCAAAGCGATCATCACCGCCTGGCAGATGCGGGACGGCCACCCCAACGACCATGCCGACGCCGACTACGACGCCGATGTGCTGGCCAAGTTGGACACACTGCACGCCGAGTTCACGCCGCTGCTCGAGCGGATCGTCACCGAAGCACCACGGCTGGCGCACTATCCCCCGCGGTTCGAGGCCGCGATGGACCGCATCCACGCGGGCGAGCACCACTACGTCGCGCGCCCGATCATCGACAGCTACCACACCGTGTGGTTCGAACTGCACGAAGAACTCATCGGCCTGTGCGGTCGCACGCGGGAGGAAGAAGCGGCGGCAGGGCGGGCCGTCTGAGGTGTCGCTGGGAGTTCGGGCGGCGGGCAGAGCCATGACGCACCCCGGAGTTCACGTAGCGGGCAGAGCCATGACGCACCCCGGAGTTCGCGCGGCGAGCGGAGCCATCTGACGATGTATCCCGGAGTTCACGCCGTCACCAAGCCGGCGCAGCCTGCGTTCGTCATGGCCGAGTCCGGCAGAAGCATCACCTACGCCGAGCTGAACCGGCGCTCCATCCGGCTGGCGCGGGTGTTCGACTCCGTCGGGCTGTCGTCGGCCGCGATCGTCGCGGTGGCCTGCGAGAACCGGCTCGAATGGGCGGAGATGATCTGGGCAGCGGCCCGGTCCGGGCGGTGCCTGGCGCCGGTCAACTGGCACCTCGGCGCACGAGAGCTGTCCGACGTGCTGCGGGCGTCCGGAGCCGAGCTGCTGCTGGCCGGCCCGGCGAGCCACGCGGCGCTGCGCGAGGTGACCGATCGGCCGCGCACGATCGCCATCGACGGCGACGGCACGTTCGCCGACTACGAGTCCGCACTCGCGGCCATGTCGGACGATCCCTTGCCGGTCGAGCGGCTGGGCGGCCGCATGATGTTCAGTTCCGGCACCACCGGCACGCCGAAGGGCATCCTGCATCCCGGCAGCGACATCCATCCGGCGGACGCGCCGCCGCACCTCGGGCGCTACACCGAACTGTTCGAGTTCGACCGCGACATGGTCTACCTGTCGCCAGCGCCCACGTATCACACCGCGCCGTTCCGGTTCGTCGTCGCGGTCACGCAGCTCGGCGGCACGGTCGTCTGCCTGGAGAAGTTCGACGCGCAGGCGGTGCTGGAGGCGATCGAGCGCTACCGCGTCACCCACGCCCAGTTCGTCCCCACCATGCTGCTGCGGCTGCTCCGGCTGCCCGACGAGGTCAAACGCCGGTACGACCTGAGCAGCCTGCGGGTGGCGATCACCGGCGGCGCGCCGTGTCCGCACGAGGTGAAGATGCGGCTGATGGACTGGTGGGGGCCGGTCGTGCACGAGCTGTACGGCGCCTCGGAAAGCTACGGCAACTGCCATATCGGGCCCGACGAAGTCGCGTCGCATCCCGGTTCGGTGGGGCGCGCGCTGACCGGCACGATCCACATCACCGACCCCGACGGAGCCGAGCTGCCGCCCGGCGAGATCGGGACGGTGTGGTTCGAGGGCGCCGGCACCTTCCACTACCAGGGAGACGAGCGCAAGACGCGAGAGTCGATGGACCCGCGCGGCTGGCGGACCGTCGGCGACCTGGGCTATCTCGACGATGACGGCTACCTGTACCTGACCGGCAGGCGCGACCAGCTGATCATCTTCGGCGGGGTCAACATCCACCCGCAGGAGGCCGAGGACGTGCTGCTGGTGCACCCGGCCGTCGACGACGTGGCGGTGATCGGTGTGCCCGACGAGGAGTACGGGCAGGTCGTCCACGCGCTGGTGGTACCGGCGGAAACGGCCGCGGGCCCGGACCTTGCCGCAGAGTTGGTCGAGTACTGCCGGTCCCGCCTTGCCCACTACAAATGCCCGCGCTCGGTGGAGTTCGTGGCGCAGCTGCCGCGCGGGGAGAACGGCAAGCTGTACAAACGCAAGCTCGCCGTGGAGGGCTCAACCGGCCGAGAGCGCCAGCAACTTCCGGCGTAACTGCACGCCGTCGGAGTCGTCCGGATTCGCGCGTAGCCAGTCCTCCAGCGGATCGATCAGCGAGGCGACGAGACCGGTGTAGTGCGCATGCCACTTGTTCCAGCCCGCGAAGTCCACGGCGTCCACCTCCGGGAGGTCGATCTGCCCGAAGTGGGCTCGGCGCCGCTCGTCTGCGCCCACCCAGGTACGCAGCTCGACCAGTACATCGCGCAACGCGGTTGTCTGCGTCCGGACGTGCAGCCCGGCGTTGTCCCAGTCGACCTGGGCAAGCACGGCCCGGACCTCGGCCAGCCGCGCGCGGGCGTACTCGGAAGCCAGTTCCGGCTCGATGACGTCGCGCAGAACCCGGCGCACTTGCTTGATCAGCTCGGAGGGAGTCGGACGCATGACGCCTTCTCAGGAGTTGTCGGACACGGTCGTGGCGAGCAAGCGGGTCAATCCGGTGGCGGGCGCCGCGGGGCGATCGGACTCGCCGGTGGCGAAGACGCGGACGGCCTGCAGCGCGATCACGGCGAGCCGGAACATCGCGAGGACCTGCCAGAACAGCAGAGCGTCCCGGTCGACGTGGACGCCGGTGAGCTCGGTGTACCGACGCAGAAACGCCTCCTGGTCCCAGCCGGGCAGGAAGTGTTCGCGGTGGTACAACGGCGCGCAGTACCAGCCGAGGTCGTCCAGCGGATCGCCGAGATGCGCCAGCTCCCAGTCCAACAGGACCGGCGCGGGGCCGGACTCGACGAGCACATTCGCGGGCCGGAAGTCGCCGTGCACCAGCACTTCCCTGGCCGGGGCTGGCGGGACGTGATCGCGCAACCACCGCAACGTCCACCGCAACGTCGGCTGCGGTTCCCACTCCGACTCGGCCAGCGAACGTTCCCAGCGATCGAGCTCGGCGGTGGCCGGATCGGGCTGCGGAGAAGGCAGAACAGTGCGCAACCCGGCGGCGTCCACGTCGAGTGTGTGCACCGCGGCGAGCAGGTCGCACAAGCTTTGCGCCAGTTCGGTCTGCTGCCCGGGCGTCAGGCCAAGCGGGTTCTTCTCCGGGCGTAGGACCGCGCGGTGCGCCCGGCCGGGGTGCCGGTCCACGATCATGCTGGGACGGAGCAGCTCGTCACCGCGGTCGTCCAGCCAGTGGGCGACCGGTGCCGGTACCGGGGTCGGCTCAAGCGCCTTGAGCAGGGCGAATTCGGTCGCCCGGCCGGTGTCGACCACCGAGCTCGGCGGGTCTCTGCGCAGCAGCAGGCGCCGATGCACGGCGGTGCCGTCCTCGACCCAATGGGCGTCGAACGGCCAGTTCTCCCGCGACGACCCGGTGCCGGATCGACGCAACCCGGTGACGGTCAGGCCGGCGTCACCGGTGCGCTCGGCGAGAAACGCGCGCAGCCGCTGTTGGACGACCTCGACCGACTCCGCCCCGTCGTTGCTCATCGGTCCGCCCGCGGTCGCGGTGGGATGGCGTCCGGGTACTTCGGATACCCGGGCAGCACCATGTACTCCATCACGCCGTAGCCCGTCTTGCCGTTGTGTCGCACCTCGATCAAGTGGTCGCTCGACGCCTTGGCGTAGCGGTAGAACTGCGAGTCGTCGGTGAGGTCCCAGACCTCGTGTTCCAGACTGTTCTCGCCCTTCCAGTGCCCCTGGAACCAGCCGTTCCAGCCTTCGTAGCCGCCGCCGCGCAGGCAGGCCCGGCCGGGCAACGCGCGGACCTCGAAGTCGAGCTTGTGGCCGTCGGCGAGCGTGACCACGATCGTGCCGCCGGACAGCGTCGCCGCCGGTGCGCCTGCGACCCAGGTCAGGTCGTGGTCCACCCCGACGATGGCCTCGTCGGGGAACGGGTCGTCCGCCTCCCGGCCGAGCGGGTGGGAGATGCCCGCCGACAGATGCACCGGCCGTCCCGGTTCGGCCTCGTACAGGTAGAAGTGCAGCCCGAAGTCCGGCAGCTGGATCGGGCAGAAGATGAGCATCCGCCATTCCGGGCGCTGGCCAGGGGGCGCGCCCTGCGTTCGCGGCAGCGGACGGGTGCCCCACGAGTGGTCGCGTTCGCCCCACCACTGCTCCGCCCGCACCTGCCGCTCGCCGTCCGGGGTGGTCAGCGTGCCCTCGGCGCGCCCGACCTGGACGTAGCGGATCGCGTCGTAGGTGGCGCGATTGCGGCTGATCTGGAAGTGCCTGCCCTCCAAGACCGGCTCCATCGTGCCGATCCAGTGCAGGTCGAACGTGATACCGGACGGGTTGTCGTCGAGCACCAGGTGCAGGTCCTCGAACGGGCGAACGATGTCGATGGTCAACGGGCCGACCTGCATCACGTCGCTGCGCGCGCTGAGTTCGCGGGCCAACCGCAGATTGCGCTGCTTCCCGCCCTCGGCGACCACGACGAACGCTTCCTGCACGTCCTGGTTCGGGTACTGCCCGATGCCGCAGGTCAGCACCGTGTCCTGGTTCTCGACGTCCTGGATGCTGATCCAGTACCGCTCGCGCCAGCTCGGGTCGCTGGAGCCGACCATCGAGTGCGGCAACGCGACCTGGTGATGGAAGTACTCGTCCGGAGGCGTCAGTCGCACGGAGTTCCGTCCTTCGTCAGTTCTGCTCGCAGGGCCTTCTTGTCGACTTTCTCCCCGGCCAGCGTCGGCAGCGGGTCGCCGCCGATGCGCCACCTGGTCGGCACCTCGAAGTGGGCGAGCCGTTCGCGGAGAAACGTGCGCAGTTCGTCCTCGGTGGGGACGCGGCCCGCTCGGTGGGTGACCGCGGCGGCGAGTTCCTCGCCCAGGTCTTCGTGCGGAAGACCGAACACGGCGGCCTCGACGATGTCCGGGTGGGTCAGCAGCGCCTGCTCGACGTGCGCGCACGCGATGTTCTCGCCGCCGCGGATCACGATGTCCTTGGCGCGACCTTCCAGGAACAAGTAGCCGTCGTCGTTGAGTCGTCCGAGATCGCCGGTGCGCAGCCAGCCGTCGCTGTCCACGGTGCCGTCCTGGCCGCCGAGGTAGCCGAGCATGACCGTGGGGGAGCGCAACATGATCTCGCCGCAACCGGTCTCGTCCGGGGCGTCGATGCGCAGCTCGGCCACCGGGTAAGGACGCCCGACGGTGCCCGGGAAACGTTCCAGATCGCGGTTGCCCGCCACGGTGACGAACCCGCCGGACTCGGTCATGCCCCACGTGTTGGCCAGCCCGCGCTGACGCAGTTGCGGCAGTTTGGTGCGCATCCGTTCCAGCAGCGCAGGCGAGACCTGCGCGCCGCCGAGCGGGAAGGATCGCAGGCTGGACAGGTCGCGCCGAGCGAAATCGGGATGGGCCAGCACCCGGGCGGCCATCGTCGGCACACCACCCCAGCGGTGCACCTTCTCCCGCTCGATGAGCTCGAGCACCTCGCCCGCGTCGAACCGTCCTGCCGTCATGACCAGCCGGCCACCCAGGATGAGCTGGGTGATCAGATTCGAGACGCCGCCGACGTGGAAGAACGGCGTGCAGGCCAGCATCACTTGCTGCGGCGCGTCCGTGGTCATCGTCTGCGGCAGCATCCGAGAGCGGCTGAGCAAGTTGTGCTGGTTGGCGACGACGGACCGGTGGGCGAGCACGACCGCTTTCGGCGGGCCGGACGACCCGGAGGTGAACAGCACCAGGCCGGGGGAGAGCTCGTCGTCCGGTTCCGTGACGTCGACCGGCGTGCCCGCGCCCGTGAAGTGGCGCCGAAGATCGGCGATCGGCCGCCACGGAGCCGTCACCCCGCGCGGCGCGTCCCGGTCGCTGAGAACCAGCGAAGGCTCGGTCAGCGCGACGGCGTGCTCGATTTCGCGGTCGCTCCACCAGCGGTTGCCGAGCACCGGGACGGCGCCTGCCCACCAGATCGCCCAGAGGGCCAGCACGAACTCGGGGCTGTTGTAGGCGAGCACGAGGACCTTGTCGCCCTTGTTCGCGGCCAGGGCACCGGCGGCTCGCGGCATGGCGCTCAAGAACGTTGCGAAGTCGATGCGCCGCTCGCCCTGGACGAGGAACGTGCGGTCGCCCCACCGATCGGTGCCGACGAGCATCTCGGTGATGCACCGCGGCCGCGGCTCGTACAGCAGGCAGGGGCCGTCGGGGTCCCGCACGACGTCGGTGCCCCACAGCGACGCCAACGACGACTCCACGGTGGTCATGCCCCGGTCCACCTGCCCTCTCGCTTCTCCTTGAACGCGGTGACGGCTTCCACCACATCGGCGGTGCGCGCGCTGATGGCCTCCAGGTAGAAGCCGACGTCGAAGACGTCGTCGATGCGCGCGTGCAAGTGTTTGTTCAGCGCCCGCTTGGTCAGCTGCACCGCCACCGGAGGCAACGCCGCCACTCGGTCGGCCAGCGCGAAGGCCCGCTCGCGGACCTGCTCGGCGCTGTCCTCGAGCTCGGTGACGATGCCGAGTTCGCACGCTTCCTTCCCGGTGATCGGATCTCCCCAGAGCAGCTGCCGCTTGGCGCGGACGAACGGCAGGTTGGCCGGCCAGACGACGCACCCGCCGTCCCCGGCGACCAGACCCATGTGCACGTGCGGGTCGCTCAGCCGGGCGGTGGGCGTGGCCACGATGGCGTCGGCGGTCAGCAACAGGCTCGACCCGATGCCGAAGACGTCGCCGTGCAGCGCGACGACGATCGGCTTGGGGAAGTCGGCGAACGCGCGGAACAGCTCGCGTCCCTCGTCGACCTGGCGCATCAGCACCTGGTGGTCGGCGTTTGCGGCGAGCATGGCCGCGAAGTCCCCGCCCGCCGAGAAGTGTTTGCCCGTCGAGGAGAACACCACGGCCAGCACCGCGGCGTCGTCTTTCAGTGCGCGCAACGCCGCGGTCAGCTCGGTGATCAGCGTGGTGTCGAACCTGTTCGTCAGTTCGGGCCGGGACAGGCGCAGTTCGGCCACCCGGTCCCTGGTGGTCAGCGTCAGTGCTGAGTATTCGGTCATCTCCGCCTTCCGACCAGCGGGGCAAGTACTCTAAACGTAGACCATTTACCACGCGATGGACAAGCTGTGCGCCGAGCTTTAGTCTAATCTCAGATAGTCGTCTACTAGACCAATTTGCGGTCCGGCGGTCAGGCCGGAGGCGGAGGGACGTTGATGATTCTGCTTGAGGCGGGTCGTCCGCTCGGTGGCGATCGCGAAGTGCTCGGCGGCAAAGCGTTCAGTATCGGCAAGATGCTCTCGCTCGGTCTCCCGGTGCCGCCCGCGTTCGTCCTGCCGACCGCGGTCTGTGCCGAGTATTACGCCGCCGACCGGAGGCTGCCCGGGCACGTGGTCGGCGATCTGCGCGAGGGCATCGCCGCCCTCGAGCGGGCGGTGTGCCGACGGTTCGGTGATCCGGCGGCGCCGCTGTTGGTCTCGGTGCGCTCCGGCGCCGCGCGCAGCATGCCCGGCATGATGGACACGATCCTCAACCTGGGGATCAACGCCGAGATCGCGGTCGCGTTGTCTCGGCAGTCCGGCGACGACTCGTTCGGTACCGATACCCGGCGCCGCTTCATCGAGCAGTTCACCCACGTCGTGGGCAAGCCGCCGAGTGAGAACCCGTGGGAGCAGCTCGAGCAGGCGGTGGCCGCCGTGTTCGACTCGTGGAGTTCCCCGCGTGCGACCGCGTACCGCAAGCACCACGGCCTGCCCGACGACGCCGGCACGGCCGTGACCGTCCAGGCGATGGTGTTCGGCAATCTCGGCGACGAGTCCGGGACCGGCGTGTTGTTCAGCCGGAACCCGGTGACCGGCGCCGCGGAACCGTACGGCGAGTGGCTGCCCGGCGGCCAGGGCGAGGACGTCGTCTCCGGGCGGTGTGACCCGCTGGGACTGCCCGCCCTGGCTGCTTCGCTGCCCAAGGTGCACGACGAGCTGCTTTCGGCGGCGCGCGTGCTGGAAGCGGTGTTCTGCGACGTGCAGGACATCGAGTTCACCGTCGAGTGCGGCAAGTTGTGGCTGCTGCAAGCGCGGTCCGCCAAGCGGTCGGCGGCCGCGGCATTGCGGCACGCCGTCGCCATGCGGCGCGAGGGGTTGATCGACGTCGCCGAGGCGCTGCGGCGGGTGTCGGCGGAGCAGCTGAGTTCGCTGCTGCAGCCGCATCTGGATCCCGAGGCGCGGGCGAAGGCCACCGTTCTTGCCACGGGAGAGGTCGCTTGCCCCGGTGTCGCGACGGGCGTCGTCGTCACCGATGCGGACGAGGCGGAGGACCAGGCGGCCGAAGGCAAGGACGTGATTCTCGCGCGGCCGACCACCAGTCCGGACGATGTGCACGGGATGCTCGCCGCGCGGGCGATCATCACCGAGGTCGGCGGCGCGACCTCGCACGCCGCGGTGGTCAGCCGCGAGCTGGGACGGCCGTGCGTCGTCGGGTGCGGCGAAGGCGTGTTGACCCCGCTGGCCGGACGGACCGTCACGGTGGACAGCGGGGCGGGCGAGGTGCTCGACGGTGACGTTCCCTTGAGTGGTGCCGGGTCGGGTGATCCGGTCATCACGGAGTTCTGTTCGTGGGTGTCCGAGCACGCCGACGGGGCTGCCGCTCATCTGGTGTCCGCGCTGCACGAGGCAGGTCAGGCGGTGTGACGATGCTGGTCACACAAATAGGCGCCTTGTAAATTATCTAGTCCTAGACTAATCTCGACAGTGGTGCGGCCGCGGAGTTGATCTCGCCGCCCGGCAGTTCGGGCGCGGCCCGGGCAGTCGTCGAGCAGAAGGAGGAGCCGTCTTGACCGAGACCGCTCACCAGGTGGCCACGGCCGCGGGCACGATGCCGTCGGTCGCCGACCTGGAGCGCATGTACTGGGTGATGGTGACGACGACGCTGGCCGACTCCCGGGCCCAGCAAGAGGCCAAGGCGGGCAAGCTGCAGGCGGCGTTCTACCCGGTGCGCGGGATGGAAGCGGTGTGCGCGGCCCTGGGGGCGGTGCTCGAACCCCGCGACCGCTTGGTCTCCACGTATCGCAACCTCGGCGACGTGGTGGCGAAAGGCGTGCCGCTGAAGTCGATCGTGGCCGAGCTCTACGGCCGCGTGGACGGGGTGTCGAAGGGCAAGGGCGGCCCGATGCACCTGCAGGACGACGAGGTCGGGATGACCGCGACCACGGGGGTCGTCGGGTCGGGTCTGCCGATCGCGGCCGGTCTTGGCATCGCCGCGCAGCTGGACGGGGACGGCAAGGTCGTGGCGGTGACCTTCGGCGACGGTGCCACTTCGATCGGCGCCTACCACGAGGGCATGAACATGGCCGCGCTGTGGCAGCTGCCGGTGCTGTTCATCTGCCAGAACAACCGGTGGGCCGAGCACACCCCGCTCGCCGACTACACCGCGGCGCCGGAATTCGCGCAGCGCGCCGCCTCCTACGGCATGACCGCACGCAAGGTCGACGGCTTCGACCCGATCGCCTCCTGGCGGGCGCTCTCCGAAGCGGTGCAGGCGATCCGTTCGGGCGGCGGCCCGGTGTTCCTGGAGTTCGAGACGTATCGGCTGACCGGTCACACCGGGACGGCCGACTACAGCTACGTGCCCAAGGACGAGCTCGCGCGGGCGATGACGCGGGATCCGGCACCGAATTTCCGAACCTGGCTCATCGACCAAGGGCTGGTCGCCGCGGAGCGGCTGGACGCCATCGAGCAGGAGGCCGAGTCGGCGGTGGCCGAGGCGTTCGCGTTCGGTGCCGCGCGGCCGCAGCCCGATGTCGATCAGCTGCACGAAGACGTGTTCGCCGACAAGAAGCTGGTGCTGGACCTGTTATGACGACGCTGCAAACCGCCACCGCGGTGGAGACCGAGAAGATGTCCGCCGCCGTCGCGATGAACTCGGCGCTGGACCTCGCGATGGCCAAGGACGACAAGGTCGTGCTGCTGGGCGAGGACATCGCCGACCCGATCGGCGGCGTGTTCAAGGTGACCAAGGGCCTGTCCACCAAGTACGGCAAGGGCAGGGTTCGCGCGACCCCGATCGCCGAGCAGTCGATCGTCGGCGCGGCCGTCGGGCTGGCGCTCGGTGGCTACCGCCCGGTCGCCGAGATCATGTTCTGCGACTTCCTCACGCTGGCGTCCGACCAGCTGGTGAACCACGCGGCGAAGCTGCGGTACATGTCCGGTGGGCAGAGCAGCGTGCCGCTGACCGTCCGCACGGTGGTGGGCAACAGCCGGTTCGGCGCGCAGCACGCCCAGTCGCTCGAGGCGTGGTTCATGCACACGCCCGGCATCAAGGTGGTGATGGCCTCCACCCCGACCGAGGCCAAAGGCTTGCTCACCTCGTGCGTCTTCGACGACGACCCGTGCCTGTTCATCGAGCACATCCACCTCGAGTACACCAACAAGGAAGAGGTACCCACCGGCGAGGTGACGATCCCGCTCGGCACGGCGGCGATCAAGCGCCCCGGCTCGGACGTCACCGTGATCACCTACGGACCCGCGGTGCCGTGGTCGCTGCAAGCCGCCGAGACCCTGGCCGAGGAAGGCATCAGCGTCGAGGTGATCGACCTGCGGACGCTCGTGCCGTTGGACCTGGAGACGGTGCTGGAGTCGGTGGGCCGCACCCGGCGCGCGGTGGTCGCGCACGAGGCCACGCAGTTCTGTGGTCCCGGCGCTGAGCTCGCCGCCCGGATCACCGAAGAGCTCTTCGGCGAGCTCGAGGCGCCGGTGACCAGGGTCGGCGCGACCTACGCACCGATTCCGTTCGCCAAGAGCCTGCGAGCGATCCCCGACGCCGACGACCTCGTCGACGCGGTCCGGCGCATCACGGGGCAGTAATCGGGTCCATGAGCGATTCGGTGAAGGAGACTTCCGTGTCGGTCGAAACAGCGCGCCAAGCGCCCTCGCTGGAGGATTTCCGCGCGGAAGCCGAAGCGTTCCTCACCGCGGCAGCGCCCCGCATGGAGGCGGAGCACCGCTTCGACTTCTCCGAGGAGGAGGACCGGGTGACGCTGTTCCGCGGCGCCACCGAAGCGGAAGCCGAGCGCGCCTGCCAGTGGCAGCGCACGGTGTTCGACGCGGGCTTCGGGTGGATCACCGGCCCACCGGAGTACGGCGGAGCGGGCCTCCCCGGTCGCTACGAGCGCGCCTACCAGGAGCTGGAACGCCGCTACAGCGTGCCGTCACGATCGCCGCTCGGCGTGAGCCTCGGGATGGTGTTGCCGACACTGCAGCACTTCGGCACCGAGACCGCGAAACGGCGCTGGCTGCGCGCGCTGCGGCGGGCCGACGTCGTCGGCTGCCAGTTGTTCAGCGAACCGGGCGCCGGTTCGGATCTCGCGTCGGTGTCCACCAAGGCGGACCGCGACCCGGCGACGGGGGACTGGATCGTCACCGGTCAGAAGGTGTGGACGTCCGGCGCGCACTACTCCGATCTCGGGCTGCTGCTGGCGCGTACCTCGGACGGCGAACGTCACCGCAACCTCACCGCATTCCTGGTCGACATGCACGCGCCGGGTGTCGAGGTGCGGCCGTTGCGGCAGATGACCGGCGGGGCGGACTTCAACGAGGTGTTCCTCGACGGTGTCCGGGTTCCGGACGAGAACCGGCTCGGCGAAGTCGACGGCGGCTGGCAGGTCGCCATGGCCACCCTGATGTACGAGCGGGGCGCCATCGGTGGGTCGACCGCGGGCGGTAGCGGCTTGTTCCGGTTGGAGCGGATCATCGCCTGGCTGCAGGACCTCGGGCGCACGGACGATCCCGCGGTGCGGCAGGCGTTCGCCCGTGTCCACATCGGACTTACCGCGGCGAAGGCCATGCGGGCCAGGGCGGAAGCGGCGGTGAAGGCGGGCACGACGCCCGGGCCGGAGATGTCGTTGTCGAAACTCGCGCTGACCGCCAACTTGGCCGCGCTGTCCGACCTGGTCGCCACCGCGCTCGGCCCGAAGCTGCTGGCCGACACGGGCCGACGCAGCACGTTCTCGTGGGCGGAGTTCGTCCTCGGCGTACCCGGCATGCGGCTCGGCGGCGGAACCGACGAAATCCAGCGGGACATCATCGCGCATCGCGTGCTCGGCCTGCCCAAGGAGCCGAGAACCACGACATGAAGGAGACGTGAATGGGAAGCCTGGACGGGAAGGTCGCGCTGGTCACGGGCGCGGGCAGGGGCATCGGCCGGGAGCACGCACTGCTGCTCGCCGCCGAAGGCGCGAAGGTCGTGGTCAACGACCTGGGCGGTGCGCAGGACGGCACCGGCGGCGAGATCGGGCCTGCGCAGCAGGTGGTCGACGAGATCAAAGCGGCGGGCGGTGAGGCCGTGGCCAACGGGGACGACGTCGCGGATTCCGCCGGCGCCGCCGCGGTGGTCAACACGGCGCTCGAGGCCTTCGGACGGCTCGATGCGGTGGTCAACAACGCAGGCATCCTGCGCGACCGCGTATTGATCAACATCGAGGACGAGGACTGGGACGTCGTCGTGCGCGTCAATCTGCGCGGTACGTTCCTGGTGACGCGTGCCGCTGCCCGCTACTGGCGCGAGGAAAGCAAGGCAGGGCGCGAGGTGCGTGCGTCGGTGGTGAACACCTCGAGCGAGTCGGGTGTCTTCGGCAACCCCGGCCAGGCCAACTACGCGGCGGCCAAAGCGGCCGTGGCGTCGCTGACGCAGGTGGCGTCCAAGGAACTCAAGCGCTACGGGGTGCGCGTCAACGCGATCCTGCCGCGAGCCCGTACGCGCCTCACGGAGAGCACGTTCGGCGACGTCATGGCGCCCAAGGAAGGCGAGTTCGACCGCTGGCACCCCGGCAACGTCGCGCCGTTCGTCACCTACCTGTCCAGTCCGGCGTGTGAGATCTCCGGCGAGGTGTTCCTGGTGGGTGGCAGCCGGGTGCAGCGCGTGCGGCCGTGGGAACTCGACCCCGACTGGAAGCTCACCACCGAGGGGCGCTGGACCGTGGCGGACCTGGAGAAGGCGGTCATCGAGGCCGGTGTCCCGCAGAGTCGGGCGTGGAGCGCCAATCCGTCGGGCGGTAAGAAGTGACGAGCGGGCAGGTGCGCGAGGAGCGGGAAGCGCGGATGCCCGAGGCGGTCATCGACGACGAGATGATCGCCGCGATGAAGGCCAAGGCCGGCATCCAGCTGCGCATCGCTCACTCGATCAACAACGAGGAGGCGACCCGCATCGCGGTGACCAAGTTCGCCGGCGGCATCGGCGACACCAACGAGCTGTGGACCGACCCCGACCGCGGCACGGCCTCCGACTACGGCGCTCCGGTCGCGCCACCGTCGTTCGTGATCGGGTGCTTCTCCGGGATCCAGTTCGGCTGGCCGGGCCTGGGGTCGTTCCACTCGGCCACCCAGATGGACCTGCACGCGCCGATCTACTGGGGCGACAAGATCGAGGCGAGCTGTCGCTACGACGGCTTCACCGGGCCACGGCCCAGCAGCTTCGCCGGCCGGATGGTCACCGACCACTTCGTCAACGACTACACCAACCAGCGCGGCGAGCACGTGGCGCAGATCCGCTGGCAGGTGGTCAATTACGAGCGCGCGGCGGCCCGCAAGAAAAGAACCAAACGCGCGCTGGAGATCCCGCACCCGTGGACCGAGGACGAGCTGCGCGCGGTGGAGGAGCGGGTGCTTGCGCAACGACCTCGCGGGGCGGAGCCGCGGTACTGGGACGACGTTGAGGTGGGCGACGAGATCGACCTGCTCACCAAGGGGCCGATCGGGCTGACCGACGAGGTGGCGTTCATCGCCGGCGGTGGCACCCCCATTCCGCGGTTGAAGGCGCATGCCGCGGCCCTGCAGGATTACGCGGCCCACCCGGCCTGGTCGTTCCGCGACCCGGTGACGGGTGCACAGGAGCCGATCTACGCCGTGCACTACAACAAGGCGGCGGCCAACGCGATGGGCGTGGCCTTCCAGTACGACGTGGGCTTCCAGCGACAGTGCTGGCAGATTCACCTGCTCACCAACTGGTGCGGCGACAACGGCTGGGTCAAGCACGTGACCGCGGAGTATCGCGGCTTCGTCTATCTGTCGGACGTGATCGATCTCGGCGGCACCGTCGTGGGTAAGTCGGTCGACGAGTCCGGTGAACACGTCGTGCAGGTGGAGACGTTCGCGCGCAACCAGCGCGGTGACAACGTCATGCCCGGCACTGCGGTGGTCGCGCTGCCGACCCGCTCCGGTGCGCCGAGCCCGGTGGCGGCCAGGGCGAGGACGTCGTGAGCGCGCACGACGTTCGCGCCGCGCTACGAACCGAGGTGCGGCGATGCTTGGACGAGCACGTCGACGTGCGGCCTTACCTGGTCGAAAACGGTGGCGAGGCCCGAATCGACAAGGCCTTGTGGGGAACGTTGACCGGCCAGATGGGACTGGCCGGCCTGCTCGTGCCCGAGGCGGACGGCGGATCGGGAGCTGCGGTTGCCGACCTGGCGGTGGTGTTCGAGGAGCTCGGTGCCGCGCTCGCGCCGGTGCCGATGTTCTCCACCGCGGGGTTGGTACTGCCGGTACTGCGCGCAGTCGAGAAGAGCGAACCCGTGCGCGACCTGCTCGCCGGGATCGCGTCGGGATCGACGGTGGCCACGCTCGCCTTGCACGAAGCCGACGGCCGCTACAGCCCCGAGGCGACGTCTGCGCGCGCCGAGAGGGACGGCACGGGCTGGGTGCTCAGCGGAACCAAGAGCTTCGTGACCGACGCGGCAGCGGCTGACGTGCTGGTGGTGCCCGCCCGGGTCGAGGCAGGTATCGGCTTGGTCGCCGTGCCGGCCGCGGACGCTCGCACCCGGACCGCCTCCGGGCGCTCCAGCAGCGTGCGGATCACCACGATGACGTCGCTCGACCTGCTCAGGCCACTGGCCACCGTCGAGTTCGACCGGGCCCCCGCGCAGGTCCTCGCCGGGCCGGACGTGGCGCTTCAGCTCGGATCCGGGCTCGACATCGCGCTCATCCTGTTGGCCGCCGAACAGGTCGGAGGGGCGCAGCGCTGCCTCGACAACGCGGTGAGCTACGCCAAGAACCGAGTCCAGTTCGGCAGGCCCATCGGCAGCTTCCAGGCGATCAAACACCAGCTGGTCGACCTGCTGCTGGAGGTCGAGCTCGCCCGGTCCGCGCTGACCCACGCGGTGCGCACGGCCGACGAGTACCTGCAGGATCCGTCACCGGCCACCGCCGGTGCGCTCGCCGAAGGGGCCAGCTTGGCGCGGGCGCTGTGCTCGGAGACGTACACGCACGTAGCCGACGAGGCCCTGCACATTCACGGCGGGATCGGCTTCACCTGGGAGCACGACTCACACCTCTACTACCGCCGGGCGAAGGCGGCGCAGTTGTTGTTCGGCAATCCCGACGAGCACCGGGAACGGCT
Source organism: Thermocrispum municipale DSM 44069 (assembly GCF_000427825.1). Lineage (GTDB taxonomy): Bacteria > Actinomycetota > Actinomycetes > Mycobacteriales > Pseudonocardiaceae > Thermocrispum > Thermocrispum municipale. The sequence continues at coordinate 981,082 of NZ_KE386593.1, forward strand.
CGCCGTCGCGGCGGGCTTGTGAAGGAGAGGCGGATGACGGAGCTGCTCGTCGACCGCGCGGACGGCGTGGTCACGGTGACGTTGAACCGGCCGCAACGGCGCAACGGAGTCACCTGGCCGCTCATCGAAGATCTCGTCGGAGAACTCGAGCGCATCGCGGGCAACCGGGACGACCGCGTCGTCGTGCTGACCGGTGCCGGTGGCGCGTTCTGCTCCGGGATGGATCTCGCCGAATCGGTCGCGCCGAACGAACTGCCGTTCATGCGCCGCGTCGGCCAGGTGGTGACGCTGCTGCACGACATGCCCAAGCCGGTCATCGCCAAAGTCGCCGGACCGGCCGTCGGGTTCGGCTGCAACCTTGCATTCGCGTGCGACCTGACCGTCGCCGGGGAAAGCGCGCTGTTCGGGGAAATTTTCGCCGATCGCGGGCTGACGTTGGACGGTGGCGGGTCGTGGATCCTGCCGCGGTTGGTCGGGCTCGCCAAGGCGAAAGAGCTGGTGTTCTTTTCCCGGCGGGTTTCCGGTGTTCAGGCGCAGCGGCTCGGCTTGGTGAATCTGACCGTACCGGACGAGGAGCTGGACAAAACGGTCGACGAGTGGGCGCAAACGTTGGCGGACGGCCCGACGCTCGCGCTGTCGGTGATGAAGAAGGAATTGAACAAGGCGTACGAGTCGTCGTTCGCCGAGGCCATCGAGTCCGAGAGCCTCGCGCAGGCGTTCAGTTTTTCCTCGGCCGAAGCGAGAGAAGGGATGCGGGCGTTTCTGCAACGCCGTCCGCCGCGATTTCGCGAATCGCACAACTAGTGTGCGTGGCCGGGTTCGCCGGGGCAGAGGTCGTGCCGGCGACCGGGTTGGCTGAAACGGGTCAGCGGTCGCGCCGCAGCCGGCCCGGCAGGAGGGACGTACCAGCGCTCGCGCCGGCCCGGTCAGAGAAGTACCTGCGGCCGCGCCGGCCCGGTCAGAGGTAGTACCCGCAGCCTCGGCGGCCGGGTCAGAGGAAGTACCCGCGGCCGGACCGCACGACCCGGCCGCGGACACCCTCAGTCCTGCATCAACGGCATGACCAGGTAGGCCTCGTAGGTCTGGGCGAGGGTGGTCCCGCCGACCAATGCCTCCTCGGGGGTCAAACCGGCGGCGACGGCCTCGGTCGCCGCGTAGGTGAAGGCTTGGGTTGCGGTAAGGATGTCCACCCCACCACGCGTGAAGCCGATGGCGACAGCGCGCTTGTACTGACCACCCGTCCCTTGCTCGACCGACTTGGTGCCCGCCGCGTTGATCGCGCTGCCGAGTTTCTGCGGGTCGGTGCGCAATTCGCTGTCCCGGATCAGTTCCGCGGCGCGTTCCCCTTCGCCGTCCGCCAAGGCGGTCACTACCGCGTCCGTATTGTCGATCGGCTCGGCGTCGGCAACGGAAACGCCCGCGATCTGACACGCCGCGGCGATGCCCAGCGCGCCGAGCGCCATTCGCCAATTCCTCCGCATATCGATATCTCCTCGCTGGTTCGGCCCGAGTTCGCCCGAGAGTGTTCGGGTCGCCCCGCTGCCGGTCGGCAAGCCGGATCCCTACCCTAGCGGGCTAATTATTCCATAACACGATAGCTTTGCATTAGAGTACTTCTGTCCGACACGCGAAGGAGGCAACGTGAAAGGGCGATGGCGAACTGACAAGCGGATCAGAATCGCGTCGGTCTCTGCTGCTGCGCTCATGGCGCTGGCCGTGCCCGGAATGGCAGGAGCGGCGCCGAGCGCGGATTCGTCTGCCTCGGATGCTCCGGTCATCGTGGAATATCCGGCCCACCGGCCGCTGTCGACGCCGTGCGAGGTCGAGTTCGACAAGAACGGCTACGCGTGGGTGCAAGAGGCGGTGGGCAATGCGGTCACCCGGCTCGACCCGAAGACCGGCGAGTTGAAGCCGTTCCCGTTGAAGACCCCGGCGGCGCAGCCCGGCGGCATGGAGTTCGACGAGGACGGCTACCTCTGGTTCTCCGAGGTCGTGGGCAACAACGTGGTGCGGTTGGACCCGGCGGACGGGAGCATGCAGTACTACCCGATCCCGGTGACCAACACCCAGCTCGACAGCCTGCCCTACGGCATTCGGGCCACCATCGACACCGCCATCAAGGACGGGGGCGTGTGGATGACCATGGCGGGCGCGAATGCCATCGGCCGGTTCGACATGGACACGCACGACTTCACGCAGTACCCGTTGCCCACTCCTGCCGCCGTCCCGCTGATCATCCAGGACGGGCCGGGAGACCTGCTGGTGTTCTCCGAGGCGCTGGGCAACAAGATCGGCACCATCGACGTCAAGACCAAGGAGATCCGCGAGTACGCCGTGCCGACTCCGGCTTCCGTGCCGCAGGGTGTGACCACCGCGCCGGACGGGACCATCTGGTGGAGCGGAACCGGTGGTCAGCAGCTGGGCACGCTGGACGTCAAGACCGGCAAGGTTACCGAGATTCCGTTGCTCCCGCTGCGTAAGGCGGGTCCGCTCGACATCGGGCTGGGCAACCCGCTGCCGTTCCCGGGACCGGTGCGGGTCGGGGACAACGGCAAGGTCTACTTCGCTGAAGGGAACCTCGTCCTGGGCGGTAACAAGATCGGCGAGTACGACCCGAAGACGAAGACGCTGAAGGAGTACGAGACTCCGACGCCGTTGTCCGCGCCGTGCGACCTGAACAACCAGATCCCTGGCCAGATTCACTTCGGTGAGTTCACCGGGAATCGCGTCGGACGGCTGATCTACGCCAGCTGACGCAGGTGTGATCGGGTGGTGGCGTCCTCGGCCGTCGGGGACGCCACCACTCACTTCTTCGGGGGATCGGGCGCTACGGCGTGCTCGACGATGGGAAGTGTTTTCTCACGGCTTCTCTGGGAACGGTCTGCGGCCGTCGACGTTCGAACCTTCGACGACCACGCCGTCGACCGACCGCCGCAACCTGGTGAGCCGTAATCGGCTGATGCGCCACAGACCGTCGACCCTGCGGTATTCCTCGCAGTAGTGGCCGAAGCCGGTGAGTGCCGGGAACCGACCGCCCGGCGGCGGCTCGACCAGGTCGTACATCGCCCAGGTTCCCCGCGCGTGGTCGTCGTCGAGGATGTCGATCTCCGGCATGTGGCCGTGGTGGACGGTCATGGCGTCCGACAGATGACGGTCGATCGAGGCGATGAACTCGTCCGGTGTGGACGGCTGGGACGTCGACTCGCCGATGTCGAACTCGGCGTCGTCGGTGAACAATGTGCGCAGCTCGGCCCACCAGTGCAGGTCGACGTAGCGGAAGTACCGGGCCTTCAGCGTCTTGATGTCTTCGACGGCTTCCAGCCGGGCCAAGCGCGCTTGCAGGTCGCTGTCCGTCATGGATGTCCGTTCACAGCATGGCCAGCCGGGGGTCGGTGCCCGCGCGCAGTTGCGCGCCGAGTTCGGCGTGCAGCGCCTCGGTGCTGCCGAGCACGGGTTCCAGCAACAGCGCCCACTTGAGGTAGCGATGGAAGTCGTGTTCCCAGGTGAAGCCCATGCCGCCGAGGACCTGCTGGCAGTGCTGGCGGGCCGTCTCGGCGAACCGATTCGCGGTCACCTTGGCGATGGCGGCCGCCGTGGCAGCTTCATGATCGTCCACGGGCTCCCACGCTGCGTCGGAGGCGAGCACCGCGCACTCTTGCCACAGCCGCACGTCAGCCAGCTTGTGCTTGACCGCTTGGAAGCTGCCGAGCGGACGGCCGAACTGGGTACGTGAGCTGACGTGCTCCACGGCCAGGTCGAGCATGACGCCGGTGATCCCGACCAGTTCATGGGCGAGCGCCCGATGCCCGGCCGCCCGGAGCCGGCGCCACGCGTCGGCGTCGCCGACGACGGCGGCTTCGTCGACCTCGAGCGTCGTGGTGACCGGCGACCACTCGGCCGCGGGGTCGATGCCCGTTCCGGATGCCGGCCACGAATCCTGCCACGCTGCGCGAACGAGCACAGGCCGCTCGTCGAGGACCACTGGCACGATGACGTGCGGCGGTGCGTCGGCGCTAGCTGCGACCATGCCGCGGACGTCGATGCGAAGCCCTGACGGAGTGGCGGTCGCGGTGCTGGAAGGCAGCGCGCTCCCTGGCGACGGGAGCACGATGGCGGCTTCCTCTACCCGCGCAGCACGAGCCATGACGGCACTCAGAGCGGACGTCGTGGCAAGGCTTTTGCCCTGGAGTTCGAACAGCAGAGACACGGCGACAGCTGGTTCGTCGTCGAGCAGGTCGGGCCACCCGAAGTCCGTCAGCGCAGCGTCCAACCGCTCAGCCGGGGTGTCGCGGATGATCCCGGCCAGGCTGTCCCGGAGCAGTGCTTTCTCGTCGGTGTCCACGTGCTAGTCCCTCGGCAGGCCGAGCACGCGCTCGGCGATGATGTTGCGTTGGATTTCCGCGGCTCCGCCGTAGATGGAGGACGCCCGCGAGTAGAGGTAGTCACTGCGCCAGTCGCGCGCCGACTCGTCCTCGCCGAGCAGGAGGGTGTCCGGTGCGCTGCGCAGCGCCGAGTCGAACAGGAACTTCTCCGCCGTCGACATCATGAGTTTGTCGAAGGAGGGCAGCACACCGACGTGATCCCCGTCGGACAGCGAGCGCACGGTTCGGCGGGACAGCAGCCGTAGGCAGTGCACCAAGGTGAGGGCCTCACCCGCGGTGGCGTCGGAGACCTCGGGTGCGTCGGTCACGAGGGTGCCGAGCCGCCAGCGCATCCACGCCTGTCGCTGCCAGGCCGCCGCGCCGCGCTCGCACCCGAGGATGAACATCGCGACCGCCCAGCCGCCGTCGACCTCGCCGATCGTGCGCGATTTGGGCACGGCCACGTCGTCGAAATAGAGGCTGCAGAACTCGTCGTCGCCGTTCATGCTGCGCAACGGACGGATCTCGATGCCCGGCGTATCCATGTCGACGAACAGCGCGGTGATGCCCTTGTGTGCGGATTCGACCGGTCCCGTCCGGGCGAGCAGCAGACAACGGTCGGCGAATTGCGCCCAGCTCGTCCAGATCTTCTCGCCGGAGACGCGCCACGTCTCGCCGTCGTCCACCGCGCGCAGCCGCAGCGAACCCAGGTCGCTGCCCGCGCCCGGCTCGGAGAAGCCTTGGCACCAGGTCTCGTCGCCGCGCAACAGCCGGGGCAACGCCTCGGCGGCGAGATCCGGTGGGGCGAAGCGAGCCACCGCGGGACCGAGCACCTCCTGGGTGCCGAACGAGAACGGCGGTGGGTAGCCTGCCGCGGCCAGCTCTTCGCTGACCACCGCGCGCAGCACCTGCGGGCCGCCGAGACCGCCGACCTCGTCCGGCCAGCCCAGCCTGATCCAGCCCGCCGAGTACAGCAGCTTCTGCAGTCGCGACAGCGCCGCGAACACCTCGTCCACCTGCGTGCTGAGGTGCTTGAACGGTGCGAGTTCGGCAGCGTTGTCGGCCAACCACTGCTGGAACGCGACCCGAACCTCGTCGACACCCGCGTCGGCGAGGGCGGCGACTCGGTCGTCGGCGACAGCCGTCATGCGACCGCACCTTTCTCGTGGAGCTCGGACAGCTCGTCCTGCGTGAACCCCCAGTCCGCCAGCGTCGCCACGCCGGCCGATCGTTGCTCGTCGACCGCGCCCGGCGTGCGGGAGAACCGTGGTGCGGGAGCGGGTTGGCGAACTCCGTCGATCTCGACGAAGGCGTCGCGGGCCCGCATATGGGGGTGTTCCGCGGCCTCTTCCGGGGTGAGGACCGGTGTCACGCAAGCGTCCGTGCCTGCGAAGATCTCTTCCCATTCGTCGCGCGTGCGCCGGCGGAACGCTGCCGCGATCTCCTCGCGTAGCTGCGGCCATCCGGACTGGTCGTACTGCGCGGGCAGCTGCTCGGGATCCAGCTGCAGGCCGGCAAGCAGCTGAGCGTAGAACCGGCGCTCGAGGGCACCGACGCTGACATACTTGCCGTCGGCGGTCCGGTAAGTGGTGTAGAACGGCGCCCCGCCGTCGAGCAGGTTCCTGCCGCGGTCAGCGGTCCAGTACCCGGCGGCTCGTTGTCCGTGCAGCCACGCGGTGAGCAGCGCGGCCCCGTCCACCATGGCCGCGTCGACCACCTGTCCGCGGCCCGAGCGCTCCCGTTCGTACAAGGCGGCGACGATGCCGAACGCCAGCAGGAGTCCGCCGCCGCCGAAGTCGCCGAGGAGGTTCAGCGGCGGCACCGGCGGTTGGTCGGCGGGGCCGATCGGTTCGAGCGCCCCGGCGAGCGCGATGTAGTTGATGTCGTGTCCGGCGCGGTCGGCGAGCGGACCCGTCTGACCCCAGCCGGTCATCCGGCCGTAGATCAGCCGCGGATTGAGCGCGTGGCAGTCGTCCGGTCCGATCCCGAGGCGCTCCGCGACGCCCGGCCGGAACCCTTCGACCAGCACATCCGCCCGATTGACCAGACGTTTGACCACCGCAGGGCCGTCCGGCGCTTTGAGATCGACGGAGACGGTCCTGCGCCCCCTGGCCAGTGGGTCGTGCGGCTGGGCACGGCGCTTGTTCGCGCGGTCGACGCGGAGTACCTGCGCGCCGAGGTCGGCGAGCACCATGCAGGCGAACGGCCCGGGAGCCGCACTGGCGATCTCCACGACCCGCACGCCGTGCAACGGACCGGGCACTCACGCCACCCCCGGCCTGGCCTCGAGGATGTGCACCGCGCATGCCGACGCGAGCCCGATGACGTGGGTGAGGCCGACCCGGGCGCCTTCGATCTGCCGGTCGCCCGCCTCGCCGCGCAGGTGCGTGGCGACTTCGTACAGGTTGGCGATGCCGGTCGCGCCGATCGGGTGGCCCTTGGACAGCAGGCCTCCGGAGACGTTGACCGGGATCTTGCCCTCGCGCCACGGGGCTCCGGAGTCGATGAAGTCACCGGCCCCGCCCGGCTCGCACAGCCGCAGGTTGTCGTAGTGGATCAGCTCCGCGGTGGCGAAGCAGTCGTGCAACTCCACCAGATCGAGGTCGTCCGGCCCCAGTCCCGCTTTCTCGTAGGCCGCATCGGCGGCGTTGCGGGTGAGCGTGTTGACGTCGGGTTGGGCCTGGCCGCCTTCGCTCCACGGGTCCGAGGTCAGCACCGACGCGGAGATCTTCACGGCGCGCTTGCGGACATCGGGGTCCAGCGTCTTGAGCTTCGCGTCGGAGACCAGGACCACCGCGGCCGCACCGTCACCGGTCGGGCAGCACATCGGCAACGTGTTCGGGTAGGCGATGACCTCGGCGTCAAGGATCTCCTGCAGCGTGAACTCTTTCCGGTACTGCGCGAGCGGGTTCAGCACGGAATGGGCGTGGTTCTTCTGCGCGACCCGCGCGAACTGGGCCCTCGTCACGCCGTGCTTGAGCGCGTACTCGGTACCCGCCTGGGCGAAGACACCCGGCATCAGCGACGTGCCGAGTACGCCTTCGGTCTTGATGACCGAGCCGTAGCGGCCCTTGGGCGCGTACTCCTTCTTCGCGTCCCGCTTCTTGGCGGCGCTGCCGAGCAGGCCCATTTTGCCCATCTTCTCGACGCCGACCGCCAGCGCCGTGTCGGTCTCGCCTGCGGCGATCGACAGCAGGGCGACGCGGACCGCGGTCGCTCCGGTGGCGCAGGCGTTGACCACGTTGTAGACGGGGATGCCGGTCTGTCCGATCTGCTTCTGCAGTCGTTGGCCGTTGTGCGAGTTGGCCTCGTAGACGTTGCCGAGCGTCAGCGCGCCGATGGTGGTGATGTTCATGTCGGCGTCGCGCAGCGCGCCCAGGGCGGCTTCGGCGGCCAGGTCCAGCAGATCCTTGTCGGCGAACCGGCCGAAGCGAGTCATCGCGGTCCCGACGATCCAGACGTCACCCGAGCTCATCAGTTGTCCTTCCGCACGCGGTATCCGAAGCCGATCGCCTCGACGCCGTTGTCGTCCACCCCGGCGACGAACGTGTCCAGCGCGACCGGGAGCCGAGGCGTGATCTGCTCCGGGTCGGTCACGCCGAGCAGGTTGGCCTTGACCACGCCGCCGCCGTCCAGGTCGACCACGACCGAGGTGTAGGGCGCGGGGACCGAGGGCGCCGCCCGGTGGACGATCGTGAACGCCCGTACTTCGCCCTCGTTGGCCAGCGCGCGGCGGCCGAACTCGGTGCCGCCACACCTCGCGCACGCGTTGCGCCGATCGAAGAACAGTGCCGCACACGCGCGGCACTCGTGCGCCTCGAGATGTGGTGGGTCGAGCACCAGGTAGTCGACGACGGGGATCTGCTGTGCCATTCCGCACCCAATCACTCAATACTCTAACAATCAATGATACTGCTATAGAGTAAACAGGCCGGTGTGCGGCTGTCCATCGAAGCGGGTGCTCGGGCACCGGCGGGAGGTGTCGACCATGACGCGTGAAGCGTGGATCATCGACGGGGTGCGCACCCCGCGCGGTAAGGGCAAGCCAACCGGTGGCCTGCACGAATTCCACCCACAGGAGCTGCTGGCACAGGTGCTGCAGGCGCTGGCCGAGCGCTCGGGGATCGACCCGGCGGTGGTCGAGGACGTGGTCGTGGGCAACGGCTCGCACAGCGACGACCACGCCAACGACATCGCCCGGTTGGCGGTCCTGGCGGCCGGGTGGCCGATCGAGGTGCCCGGGGTGACGTTGAACCGGTTCTGCGGGTCCGGCCAGCAGGCGGTGATGTTCGCGGCCATGGGGATTCAGGCAGGCTGGCAGGACGTCGTGGTCGCCGGCGGCGTGGAGAGCATGTCGCGCTATGCCGGCCCGGGAGCACCGCTGGATGCCGGGAATCCGGCACTGCGCGAGCGGTACCCGCTGGTTCCTCAGGGCATTTCGGCGGATCTGATCGCGACACTGGAGAAGTTCGACCGGCGGACGGTGGACGAGTTCGCGGTGCGGAGCCAGCAACGGGCTGCCGCGGCCATCGCCGAAGGCCGGTTCGACCGGAGCATCGTCGGTGTTCGCCGGGCTGACGGCGAGGTGGCCCTGGACCGTGACGAGCATCCGCGGCCGGGGACGACGGTGGAGTCGTTGGCGGCGTTGCCGCCGGCGTTCGCGCGGGCGGGGGCGAAGATCCGGGAGCCCGAGGGGCTGTCCTACGACCAGATGTGCGCGAAGGTCTACCCGGGCGTCGACGAGATCGACCACGTGCACCACGCCGGGAACTCCTCGGGTGTCGTGGATGGTGCCGGCGCGATGTTGCTGACCTCGCCGGAGTTCGCCAAGGCGCACGGGCTGACCCCGAGGGCGAGGATCGTCGCGGGGGCCGTCGCGGGCGCGGAGCCGGTCATCATGCTCACCGCGCCCGGCCCGGCGTCGCGCAAATGCCTGGAGAAGGCGGGGATGACCGTCGACGACGTGGACCTGTGGGAGATCAACGAGGCGTTCGCCGCGATCCCGCTGAAGGTGATGCGCGACCTAGGCATCGACGAGGACCGGGTCAATGTCAACGGTGGCGCCATCGCGTTGGGGCATCCGATCGGCGCGACCGGTGCGATGTTGTTCCAGACGGTGCTGGACGAGTTGGAGCGCCGGGACGAGACGGTCGGGCTGGTCACCATGTGCACCGGCGGCGGCATGGGCACCGCGACGATCATCGAGCGGGTGTAGCGCCGGCGCGTGGCTCCGCGAGGTGTGGGGGGCGACTCGGTAGGCGGGTGGTGCTGCGCGGTGTAGTGGCCGATCCGGGCCGGCGGGTGATGCTGCGAGGGTCAGCGGTCTGCGAGTTGTGTTGCGCGGTGTAGTGGCCGATCCGGGCCGGCGGGTGATGCTGCGAGGGTCAGCGGTCTGCGAGTTGTGTTGCGCGGTGCAGCAGCCGACCCGGCCGGCGGATGATGCTGCGAGGCGTAGTGGCCGGCCGGTGGTCCGCGAGGCGTAGGGCCATGCGGGTGCTGCCTCGAGGCGTGGCGACCCCGGCCAGGGGAGAGCCGCGCGGCCATGGGTCCACGCGGCGTCGCCCTCAGTCGATTCCCCGCCGCGGGAGGCTGCCGCGCGTGATGACCGGGCAGTGTCCCATCCCGGCGACCCCGTCGATCGACACCGTGACCGGCTGTTCGCGGTGCCCTGGACGTACCGGGCTGCCGTCGAGGAACACCTGCTCCGGCGGCACGTAGTCGTAGACGTCGTACTCAGCGACAGTTCCCCGCCAGGCGCCGAGCCCTCGGCGGTCCCGGTAACCGCCGTCGTAACCAGTGCCCGAGTACGCCCATGCGTGCAGCAGCGGCTCCGCTTCGACGGCGAGCGTGGTGTCGTCCTCCAAGGTCACGTCCAACTTGACGTGCTTGTACGCCCTGCTGCCTGCGACGAAATCGATGTCGAGCTCAAGGTCGCCGATCCGCCGCCGCGTGCCGTCGCTGGTGATGAGGTCACCGTCGAGCGCCAGCCGTTTGCCCTCGGCGTTCTCGCGGTACTGCAGCGCAAGGAACTTGTCGCCCGCCTCGGCGTAGAGCACGAGGTGCAACATCGATTTTCGCGGCGCGGTGGGCATGTCCGCCTTCATGCTGGGGTCGCCGTGCGACTTCTCGAAGCCGCCGACACCCGGGCGCACGCCCCACGAGTGATCGCGGGCGCCCCACCAGTCGTCGACCGCGATGCGCCCGGCGCCGTGGTCGATCCACCCGTGCCAGCGTCCTATCTGGTCGTAGCGGGTCATGTCCTGCATCGTGCGGCCCGCGGGCGCGTCGAAGTGGTGCGCTTCGAGGTGCACGGGGAACGACGACGTCCACGTCAAGTCGGCGGCGAGCGGACTGGACGTCGGATCGACGACCAGCCGGATCGTTCGGAAAGGCTCCTCGACGAGGATCCGGACGTCGCCGACCGTCATCGCATCGCGGTCCTCGTCCAACGGTCGCGCGAACCGGGCGTTGTACTGCCGGGACCCGGCTTGGATGGCGAGGTAGCCGTCGCAGCTGCCGGTGTTCTTGTAGTAGCCGATACCTGCGATCAATCCTGCCGTGCCTGCCGGGTCGGCCGCGCTCAGCCAGTACCGGTCGAAGAACCGCACGTCCGAGGTGCTCGCGTGGCGCATCGGGAACGGCGTCTGGTGGAGCAGGGCCTCGTCGAGGTCACACAGGTCCGGGTGTCCGAAACGCATCGTTGGCCGCTCCCGCGATATCTGACGCTAATATGTTTAGTGCTAGAGTAATTTGCGGAGGTGGGGTTCGGCAATCGGTCAGTCGAGCTGGATCCGCAAGCCCATGGCAGCGGCGTAAGCCAGCGCGGTGTCCACGTCGACCCGCGCACCGCTGAGCACGGCCACGGCGAGCGCAGCACCCTCGACGGCGGCGCCCCGAAGGTCTGCGTCCTCCAAGCGGGCATCGGACAGCCGGGCGCTGCGCAGATCGGTGTCCCGCAGGTCGGCCTCGCGCAGGTCGCTGCCGGTGAGGTTCGCTTCGCGCATCCGCAGCCCGCGGAAGCTGACTCCGCGCAGCGATGCGCCACCCAGGGAGACGAGCGTCAGGTCGGTCTCGTGCAGCGTGATCGGGCGCATCCGGCACTCGGTGAACGCCGAGCCGGCCAGGGAGCAGTCGCGCCACTCGCTGCCGGCCAGCACGGTTCGATCGAACGTACAACCCTGGAAGCCCGATGCGCGGTGGCGCGAGTCGCCCAGGTCGGCCCGGGTGAAGTCGCACTCGACGAACGAGCAGTTGCTGGTTTGCAGCCCGCGCAGGTCGGCGTCGGTGAAGTCGCAGGCGGTGAAGCGTCGGCCGGACCACTGCTGTTCGGTCAGGACCGCGTCCCGGTAGTTCTCGCCGATCGCTTCCTGGTCGGTCACGACTATCCGCTCTCCGGCATGGCGTCCTTGCCGGGCGGCGACGCCTCGAACGGCGGCGGGTCGTCCTGGTCGAACTCAGGGTGCGGGTCACACGGCGCGCCCGGCTCCGGGGTGGTGGCCTGGTTCTGTCGCAGCGCGGTGATGAATTGGTCGATCCGCGGGTCCTGCGGATCGCTGACCTTCAACTGGAAACCCCACGACTGCAACGAGATGGGCTGATCGAGACCGGGGTAGGGGGACATCACCGTGTAGGGCCGGTTCGTGACCCGGGCGGCGAGCTGGTCGATCGCCTGCTGTTCGAGCATGTCGGGGTTGTAGGCGATCCACACGGCGCCGTGCTCGAGGGAGTGCACCATGTGCTCGTTGCGCACCGCCTTGGTGTAGACGGCGCCGTTGCAGCCTGCCCACACCTGGTCGTGCGCACCGCCGAACGGTGGGCTTTCCTCGTAGGCGACCCGCTGCCCGGGGGCGGCGTGGACCGCGCCACGGAACTCCTTGTGCCGGATGCCCGCGATCTGTTTGGGGTCGACGGCCTGCGGCGCGGACGACGGTTCGCCGCCCATCGACGGTTCGTTCGCTTGCTGCGACGGACTCTGGCCCTGGTCGGCACCGACGGCCTTGCCTGCTTCTTCGCTCGTGCACCCCACGGCAGCGATCAGGATCGCTGCGGTCAGCGCTGCCAGACGCGGTCTCACCAGGCCGAGGTTAGCCGACCTCTCGGACGGTCCGAGCCGGGCCCGGCGTCCCCGACCGCGGCGGCGATGCGCCGAACGCTGCGGCCGTGACGACGGTGAGGCCCTCCCGCGGTTGCCCGGCGGGCGGGCTCAGGCGATCGGCGGCTCGCCCGGCTCGAGTTCGATCAACACGCCCTCGGCCAGCAGCTCCTCGATCGATGCGGGCAGCACGTACGCGGTCCCGCCGCCCGGCTGGTTGAACCACGGAATCGCCACACCGGTCAGCGCTTCGATCGGCTGCTGGACCCGATAGACGTGATACGGCCGGTCGATCCACTCGGGCACCAGCGACCGCTCGGGGAACGGAGTGCCCGCCACGTAGGTCAGGTTGCCGTCCGGGTCGCCGAACCGGTCCAGCTCACTGCCGACCGGCAGGTCCGCCAGCTTCTTGCCGCGGAACAGCGTCAGCGGCGGTTCGCCGGGCAGCGGCTGGATCGGCCAGTTACCCGGCGCCGAGGGAACTCCCGGCGATGGCACGTTCGCGGCCGGTCTGCCGCCGGCAGCGGCCGGTGGCGGTACCGGTGCGCCTCCCTGTGGTGGCGGCACCGGCGCACCTGCCTGCGGTGGTCCGGCAGCCGGGCGCGGTGGAGCCCCAGTCGGCGGGGCCGGACGCGGTTCGGCCTGCGGCACCGCGGGCTTCGTCGCGGACACCTGCCCGGCACGTGGCTCACCAGCGTCCTCCGCCTGCTCGGTTCCGCCTTGCTCGGCAGCCACCCGCCCGTTCGGCTCCAGCAGCATCTTGCCGAGCATGAACGCGGCCGCGTCCGCGGCGTCACCGAACACCGACGAATCGGCCAGCGAGTCGTCGTACCAGCCCACGCGCCAGCCCTCCGGCACCTGCTCGAGGCTCCAACCGAGCTTGGTAGGGCCACCGATCCGGTAGTCGGTCTCGGGGATGCCCAGCTCTTCGAGCTTGCCGTGCAGCCGCTCCAGGGCAGGTTCCTCGAAAGCCTGATCGGCCCGCGGGCTGCGTTCGTTCGGCGGCCGCCGAACGAACGATGGCGTCGGCACGGGCGGGGTCCCCGGCTTGGCGAACTCGGGCGGAGCGAATGCCGACGGCCCTTGCCCAGGTGCCTGCGGGCGTTCCGGCATGCCTGGCCCTTGCGGACGATCCTGCTCGACCCCAGGCCCGCGCGGTGCGGCCGACGCGGCAGGCGCCTCGGCCGTGTCCGCGGGTGCCATGTCCTCGCGGGTGTCGGCTCCCGACCGGTCGAGCTCGAATTCCTCGTCGCCTTCGAAGCGGTCGTCCGGCCCGTGCTCAGCGGCGACACCCTGGTCGAACTCGTCGTCGGCAGCGATCTCCGGCCCGTCGTGGTGTCCAGCCGACTGGCTCTGCGGCTCGAAGCTTCCCGGCACCTCGACCTCGGGAAGGTCCTGCGCGTCCGGGTCGTCGTCCAGGACCGGGCTGAAGTACTGGGTGCTCACGTGGGCCTGGGCTCGACGGTGCGCTTCGTCTGCGGTCTCGGCCGCCTCGCCGCCTTCGCTCGCGTCCTCGTCGTCGAAATCCGGAGTGAAGTACTGCGTGCCCACGTCGGCCTGGGAACGGCGCCCTTCGGCGGACCTTGGCGCGTCGCTGTCCTCGTCGTCGAAGTCCGGAGTGAAGTACTGCGTGCTCTCCTGCGGACCGCGTTGCGACGCCGGCTGTTCTGGCTGCGACTCCTCGGCGAAATCGGCGGGTGGTGCCCACACCCGCGTCGCTTCCTGGTCGCTCTCCTCGTTCCGTTCGGCCGCACGGTGCGCTCCGCGCTTCTCCTCCTCGCGGTCGCCGCCGAACCGGGAGCCCGCCGCGAACGCAGCGGCGCCCATGCCGGCCGCGGCCGCGCCGGCCGCCGCGGCACCTGCTCCCGAGATGCCACCTGGGCGATCCTGCTGGCCGGGCGCGCCCTGCTCGCCTTCGCGGCCGACGGCGCCGCGCGGCTTTTCCGGAGCGTCGTACTCGCCTCCGCGCTGCGGGCGGCCCAACGGCTCGGGCCCACCGAATTCGGCTGCTGCCTGCCGGTCGGATGGTTCGCGGCCACCGAATTCGGCTGCGGCCTCGTGGTCCGATGGTCCGCGGCCACCGTATTCGTCGGCCGCCCGCGGCCGGTCCGACTGCTCGGGCTCACCGAACTCGCCGGGAGGCATGGTGTCGTCGAACGCGCCGGGCTCGTCGTCATAGCCCGCATGCCCGCGCTCGGCGTGGGCGTCCCCGTCGTCGGGGGAGCCGCCGCGCTGCGCACCGAACCCGGCCGCCGGCTCGAAACTCTCCCGAGTTGGTAGCTCCTCGTGCCTGCCACGCCCTGCCTCGTCGTCGAAACCGGCGCCCTCGTCGCGGGCCTCGTCGAACCGGTCCTGGGGCGCGTCGAACCGGTCGCGGGTCTCGTCGAACCGGTCGCGGGGCTCGTCATAAGGCTCGTGGTGGCCGCCGTCCTCGGCGTCCTGGCCGAGGCCCTGGGCGAAACCACCGGGCTCACCGGGCCTCCCGGCAGCCGGGCCCGTCCGCCCGGCCGGACCGCCTGCACCACTCGGCTCACCGGGAACTCCAGGAACCCCGACGCCATTCATCCCGGCGCCGGGTCCGCCCGGCTCACGGCCCCGCCCGGAGGGCTCGCCGGGCTGACCGATGCCGCCCGGTACCGACGCGTGGGCAGCAGCACCGCCAGGTCGGCCTGGTCCACCCGCGCCGTCTGGTCCACCTGGGCCTTCGCCGGGCTGGCCGAAACCTGGCCGCCCGTACCCACCAGGGCTGCCCGCCTCGGCGAAGCGCGGCATGTTCGGCGCGTCGACTCCGCCAGGACCCCCAGCAGAGCCACCGGGACCTCCGGCAGCCGACCCTGGGTACTGGGCTGTCGCCTCCGCACGCCGCGGCATCGGCGGACCACCCAGTGCCGCAGGCTGCTCGGGGGCGGCATTGCCGCGGGTGAGGTAGTCCGCCGCCGCGGCGCGCTGCTCCTCACTGACCGCGGGCACCCGGTAGTCGTTGTTCCGGATGTGATCGAGCAGTCCGTAGTCCGGGGTGACGCCGTACTCGCGCAGGTAGTACGGCACCGCGGCGGGCCAGATCCACTCACCGTCGCTGTGGAAGCCGACCGGAACCGCAGGCTCCGGGTCCTCCGCCAGCCGGTCGATGTCGAAGCCGCGGCCGGGCCGCACCACCGGCGCGTCCTCCAGGTACTCCAGCACCCTGACCTGCTCGTCGGGGTCGAGCTCGTCCCGGTCGATCACCGGGCGACCGGTCTCGTCGGTGCCGTCGAAGACACGCGCGATGCGCAGCCGCGGGCCCGGTCGTTCCGGGCCGAGGCCGGCCAGCCGCCGCATCAGCCACTCCGGCACGTTTTCGTCCGAACGCGGGAACATGCGCAGCTCGTCGGCGTAGGCCTGCGGCGGCGGCAGCAGGTTCCACTCCGGCTCTTCCCTGTCGTATTCGAGGTTGTAGCTGGCAGGCGCGTCGAGCGTGTAGCGAGCGTTGAACCAGGTGCCCCGCTGTTCGCGATACATGCCGCTGCGCAGCCTGGCGAACAGAGTGGCGATGTCGTGCGTGGCGACCCATTCCGTCGTCGACCCGTCGGCGAGGGTAATCTCGCCGTCAAGTTCGTGGTATCGGCCGACGGTTCGGTAGTTGACAGCGATTCGCTTCCAGTCCCTGGGCGCGGCCCGGAGCAGGGCAAGACCGATCTGCTTGACCAGGGTGTCCTGCTCAGGTGCGCTCAACTGCGTCGGGTATGCCACTCAGACATCTTGACTCGATTCCCGTGATTTCGCACCGGCAGGGGGTAAAGACGTGAAGGGGCGGACGAGCTGAGCGGCGCGCATCGTAAGGCACTCGGCATCGCACTCGCATTGCTCGGCGGGCTGGCCGTTGCCGGGCAGTCCAGCATCAACGGCCGACTTGCCGCCCAGGTGAACGACGCTTTTTTCGCCGCGGTGATCTCTTTCGGCGGCGGCCTTGTGGTGTTGCTCGCACTGCTGTGCGTGATTCCGGGAATGCGCTCCGGGGTCAGGCGCGCCAGGGGCGCATTGGCGCAAGGTTCGCTCCACTGGTGGCACTTGCTCGGCGGGCTCGGCGGCGCCACCCTCGTGGCAGGTCAGGCGATCACCGTCAGCGTGCTCGGGGTGGCGATGTTCACCGTCGGCGTGGTGACCGGGCAGACGATCAGCGGCCTGCTCGTCGACCGGGCCGGTCTCGGTCCGGCGGGGCCGCAAGCGATCACGCCCCAGCGGCTGGCCGGAGCCGCCGTGATGCTCGTCGCCGTGGTCGTCACCACCGGAGGTGGCGCGAGCGCGGCCGACGGCAAGATCTGGCTGCTGATCCTGCCGCTGATCGGCGGGGCCGCGGTCGCCGTCCAGCAGGCGATCAACGGCCGGGTCGGTGTCGCCGCGGCGAACCCGATGACCGCGACGCTGGTGAACTTCGTCGTCGGCACGGCCGCCCTGGTCGCCGGCTGGTTCATCTCGATCATGCTGCGGGGCGGTCCCGGCCCGTTGCCGTCGAACCCGCTGCTCTACACCGGCGGCCTCATCGGCGTGGCGTTCATCGCACTGGCCGCCCTGGTGGTGCGGTGGATCGGGGTGCTCGTTCTCGGGCTGTCCACCATCGCCGGGCAGCTGACCGGATCGCTGGTGCTGGACCTGGTGCTGCCGACCCACGACGCACCGGTGACGGCGTCCACCGTGTTCGGTGTGAGCCTGGCGCTGGTGGCCATCGTCGTGACGGTCTTCCGTCGGTGGCCGCGACGGGAACGAGTCAGCAGGCAGGCGGACGAGACTCCGGCAGGCTGAGCGGACGGCTCGCGGGTGCACAGTAAAGTTCGGCCCGTACCAGGCCGAGCACGAGAGATGCGGGTGTTATGTCAGCACAGATTCTGGACGGCAGAGCCACCAAGGACGCGATCTTCGCCGAGCTCGCTCCCCGGGTGGCCGCCCTGGCCGAGCGGGGCGTGGTACCTGGGCTGGGCACCGTGCTGGTCGGGGACGACCCCGGCTCGCACTCGTACGTGAAGATGAAGCACGCCGACAGCGCCAAGCTCGGTGTCACGTCCATCCGGCGCGACCTGCCGGGCGACATCACGCAGGACGAGCTCAACGCGGTCGTCGAGGAGCTCAACGCGGACCCGGCGTGCCACGGGTACCTGGTGCAGTTGCCGCTGCCGAAGCACCTGGACTCGGCTCAAGTGCTGGAGCGGATCGACCCGGCCAAGGACGCCGACGGCCTCGCGCCGCTGAGCCTGGGTCGGATGGTGCTCAACGAGCCCGGCCCGCTGCCGTGCACCCCACGCGGAATCGTCGAATTGCTGCAGCGCTACGACGTGCCACTGGCGGGCGCGCGGGTCGCGGTCATCGGTCGCGGCATCACCGTGGGCCGCACGCTCGGACTGCTGCTGACCCGCAAGTCGGTGAACGCCACGGTGATCCTGTGCCACACCGGCACGCGTGACCTCGCCGCGGAAACCCGCGCCGCCGACGTCGTGGTCGCCGCCGCAGGCGTGCCGCACCTGATCACCCCGGACATGGTCAAACCGGGTGCCGCGGTCCTCGACGTCGGTGTCAGCCGGGTGGACGGCAAGCTCACCGGCGACGTGCACCCGGATGTCGCCGAGGTGGCCGGCTACCTCGCGCCGAATCCGGGTGGGGTCGGGCCGATGACCAGGGCGATGCTGGTGACCAACGTGGTCGAGGCGGCCGAGGCAGCAGCGCCGTGAACCCAGCAGTGCGCGCGCACCTCCCGTTCGCCTTGGTGATGGCCATCGTGGCGGCCGGGTTCGTGCGTATCGCGCAGTATCACTGGCGGGAAGGGTCGGTGCTGGTCGCCGTCGCGCTGCTGGTCGCGGCGCTGCTGCGCGCCGTGCTCTCGCCGGAGCAGGCCGGACTGATCGTCATCCGCAGTCGCGGGGTCGACATCCTGGCCTACACCGCGTTCGGGGCGATGATCCTGTTCGTGGCCCTGACCATCACCAAAGGTCCGCTCTAGTCCCGGCGGCTGAGCACGACCGCGTCCGGGCCCGGGTACATCAGCGTCTCCCGGCCGTCCTCGAAACGCACCAGGTAGGGCGGCCGGCCGTTCTCACCGCGGACTTCGATGATCTCAGCGTGCTGCTCAGCCACGCCCACTTTCGGGCCGTGCACCAGGATCTTGTCACCGGTTGAGGCATGCATTGCTAGACCACCTCCACCTCCAGATTAGGAAATATCGGGCGGCGAATCGACGGCTCGCGCTCGCGGTCGGCCGACCGGCGTAACGTACCGGCGTCCGCATGCGCATAGCTGGTGTACATGCACCCAGCAGAGAAAGCGGGCCTTCATGACCCAGCCGCATCCGCAGCAGCCGATCCCCTCTCAGCAGCCCTCGCCGGCCCACCAGCAGTGGCCCCAGCAGCAGGGCCCGTACCCGCCGCACGGGTACTACCCACAGGTCGTCCACGTGGTGCATCACCAGCCGCAGGCGGCATCGCGAGGTGACGCGATCGCGGCGCTGGTGTTCGGACTCGTGGCGATGGTCATCCCGCTCGCGCACCTGGCGCTCGCGGCGATCTGCGCGCTGATCGCCGTGATCGAAGGGTGTGTGGGCATCAGCCGCAAGCAAGGCGGCATGGCCGTGGCCGGCCTGATCCTCGGCTCGTTCGCGTTGCTGCTGTCGATCGTCTACGCCGCCTATCCCGGCTAGTCCGGTGTCGTTTGGCGACAGCCGGAGGTGGGAACACGCACCCATCTGGAGGTGAGGCGGATGGCCACCTGTGACGTGTGCGGCAACGACTACTGGATGTCGTTCGAAGTCAAAACCACCAGCGGTGAGGTGTACACGTTCGACTCGATCGAATGTGCGGCGCAGCGGATCGCGCCGGTGTGCGAGCACTGCAACTGCCGCATCCTCGGCCACGGCGTCGAGGTGAGCGGCCGGTTCTTCTGTTGCGCGCATTGCGCCAGGCACGCAGGCAGCGAAGGGGAGCAGATCCGCGACACCGTGGGCGCCCACCCGGGCTGACGCTCAGCGTGGCCGGGGCCGGATCACGACTTCGGTGACGTGCGCTTCCGGTGTGGCGGTGACGGCTGCCTGCACCGCGGCGGCCACCGACTCCGGCCGGAGGAAGTCCTCGGCCCGGTACTGGCGGCCTTCCCCGGCGATGATGTCCCGCTGCATCGGGGTGTCCGTGCGGCCGGGGAAGATCGACGTGACCCGCAACGACGGCTCTTCGGCGCGCAACACGTCGGCAAGAGCCCGGAGGGCGAACTTGCTCGCCGCGTACGGACCCCAGCCCGCTCGCGCGTTGCGTCCGGAGCCCGAGTTGATCAGGACGACGTGCCCCTCGGCGGCGCGCAGCGCGGGCAGCAGCAGCCGGGTCAGCTCCGCAACCGCGACCACGTTGATCTCGAAGTTGTAGCGCCACACATCGGCCGCCGACTCCTCGACCGTGCCCAGGGCTGCGACGCCTGCGGAGTGCACGAGGACATCGAGGGAATCCACTTCGGCCACGGCCTTTTCGACGGCGTCGGCGTCGGTGAGGTCCACCGCCCAGGGCGTGGCCTCGGGCAGCTCGTCGGCCAGCACTTGCAGCGCCTGCCGATCACGGCCACCGAGCAACAGACGGTGCGTCGGCGCCAGGGCGCGGGCGACGGCGGTGCCGATGCCCTTGCTCGCTCCGGTGATCAGCGCACGAGGTCGGCTCATGCTGGGCGCCTCATCCCTTCGCCTTGGCCGCGGCCTTCTCCGCCTTCTTGAAGGCGCGGACTTCCTGCAGCGACTCCGGCCCGGTCACGTCGGCGACCGAGCGGCGGGCGGACTCCTCGGCGTAGACGCCGGCCACCTTCTCCCAGCCGTCCGGCCGCACACCGCGCTGCTTGGCCAGCAACGCGAGGAAGATCTTGCACTTCATGTCGCCCCAGCCCGGCAGCGCCTTGAGCCTGCGGAACACCTCGGCCCCGTCCGGGTCGTCGCGCGTCCAGATGGCCGCCGTGTCGCCGTCGTACTCGGCGACGATCACCTTCGCCAGCTGCTGGATCCGCCGCGCCATCGACCGCCCGTACCGATGGATGGCAGGCGGGGTGGCACACAGTTCCTCGAACTCCGCCTCGTCGGCACCGGCGATGGCGCGAATGTCGAAACCGCCCATCCGGTCGGCGATCTTCTTCGGGCCCGCGAACGCGTGCTCCATCGGGTACTGCTGGTCCAGGGTCATGCCGACGAGCAAGGCGAACGGGTCGCTGTCCAGCAGTCGGTTCGCGTCGTCGTCGGTGGTCAGCCACAGCGCCATGCGCCCATCTTGGCACGCACGAAAGCCCGATGCCGCGCCGCCGACGTCTGCCGACGGCGGCTCGAGGGTAGTCTGCGAGCGGTCGCCCGATTAGCAGTACGCTTGTACCGTTAGCGACGAGAACCTGCAGAACCTCCCGTGAGAGGAGCGTCCCCGCTCATGTCGAAGATCAAGGTCCAGGGAACCGTCGTCGAGCTCGACGGCGACGAGATGACCCGCATCATCTGGAAGTTCATCAAGGACAAGTTGATCCACCCGTACCTGGACGTCAACTTGGCCTACTACGACCTGTCGATCCAGGAGCGGGACCGCACCGACGACCAGATCACCGTGGACGCGGCGAACGCCATCAAGGAGCACGGCGTCGGCGTCAAGTGCGCCACCATCACGCCGGACGAGGCACGCGTCGAGGAGTTCGGGCTGAAGAAGATGTGGCGCAGCCCGAACGGCACCATCCGCAACATCCTGGGCGGCGTGGTGTTCCGGGAGCCGATCATCATCTCCAACATCCCGCGGCTGGTACCCGGCTGGAAGAAGCCGATCATCATCGGCCGTCACGCGCACGGTGACCAGTACAAGGCGACCGACTTCAAGGTCCCCGGCCCCGGCACGCTGACCATCACCTACACCCCGGAGGACGGCTCCGAGCCGATGGAGTTCGAGGTCGCCAAGTACCCGGAGGGCGGCGGCGTCGCGATCGGCATGTACAACTACCGCAAGTCCATCGAGGACTTCGCCCGCGCGTCGTTCAACTACGCGCTGGACCGCGGCTACCCGCTGTACATGTCCACCAAGAACACGATCCTCAAGGCCTACGACGGCATGTTCAAGGACGTGTTCGCCGAGATTTACGAGAACGAGTTCAAGGCCGACTTCGAGGCCAAGGGCCTGACCTACGAGCACCGGCTGATCGACGACATGGTCGCGGCCGCGCTGAAGTGGGAGGGCGGCTACGTCTGGGCCTGCAAGAACTACGACGGTGACGTGCAGTCCGACACCGTGGCGCAGGGCTTCGGGTCGCTGGGCCTGATGACCTCGGTGCTGCGCACGCCGGACGGCCGCACGGTCGAGGCGGAGGCCGCGCACGGCACGGTCACCCGGCACTACCGCCAGCACCAAGCGGGCAAGCCGACCTCGACCAACCCGATCGCGTCGATCTTCGCCTGGACCCGGGGCCTGGAGCACCGCGGCAAGCTGGACAACACCCCCGAGGTGGTCGGCTTCGCGCACGCGCTGGAGCAGGTCGTCATCGAGACCGTGGAGAGCGGCAAGATGACCAAGGACCTGGCGCTGCTGGTCGGCAACGACACGCCGTACCAGACCACCGAGGAGTTCCTGGCCACGCTGGACGAGAACCTGCAGCGCAAGATGGCTTCCGCCTGACGCCCGAGTACCGCGCCGAACGCGGCGTGACGGCCGGCATCCCGCCCGCCCGTCGCGCCGCGTTCTTCGTTTTCCGGTGCCCGATCGGCTGAATTCCGTGGCGTCGGACCCGATACGGGGGACACGATCAGCGGCCATCCGGGTGGCGCAAGCCCCCACGCGCGGCCTGGTCGGGTTACGTTGCTATATCTAGGCGCGCCGTTGTCCGCGGCGGGACCACTGCGAGGAGCACCGGGTGATATTGGGGATACCGAAACGGGCACTGACGATCGCCGCAGTGCTGGTCGGCGTCGCGGTGATCTACATCATGGGTAACGGCGATCCGCAGGCGGGTGGCCAGTCCGGCGGCAGCGCGAACGCGACCGGCCCCGGGTGTCAGTTCACCGTCTCCGCGGACGTGCTCAACGTGCGCGCGGCGCCGTCCACCAACTCGCAGGTGATCGACCGGGTGACGCAGGACGAAACGGTCGACGCCGAGCCGACGGTGCGCAACGGCTTCCGCAAACTGGCCGACAAGGGCTGGGTGGCCGAGGAGTTCATCACCCCCGTCGAGGACGCCAGCTGCCGGTAACTTCCGCTCCGCCTGCGCGACAGAGCTGGCTTGGCAGGCAGCCGGATCGGGCACGTGATCGCCGCGGGCGTTCTCATGCTGTCGATGGCTGCCTGTGTGCGCGAGGTCGCCGGCGCGCCGACAGCCGCGCCTGTGCAGGCAGAGTTGCGTCCGCTGTCGGTGACCAGCGGCTGTGCGGTCGAGGGTGACCTCGAAGGCCGGTTCAGCGCGCCCGGCCAGATGCCGTCGTACCTGGAATGTGTGCTGCCCGGTGTCGTCCAGTGGCTCGGCTCGGTGTATCAGCGGATGCCACCACCGGAAGCGTTCGTGTTCGTCCCACGAGGCTTCACCGGCAACGACAGCGGCTGCGAACTCAACGCCACGGTCCTGCAGTACTGCAAGCCGTCCAGGACGGTGTACTTCGGCGAGCAGGCGGTCTGGGAGCAGTACACGACGTTCGGCGACGCGGCCCCTGCGGTGATCGCCGCCCACGAGGTGACGCACCACGTCCAGGAGCTGCTGCGCATGCCGCAGCCGACCGTGCCGAACGACGTCATCCGCTACGAGAACCAGGCCGACTGCGGGGCGGGCGCGTTCATGGCGTACGCCCGCGAACAGGGATGGCTGAGCGTCGCGGACGACGTCGAGGATCTGGCCGGATCGTTGCAGGCGGCGGGGGAGGACGACGGGCCCGAGCGCACGCACGGCACCATCGACGAGCGCCTGCGCTCGTTCGACCTCGCCTACCTGAGCAAGACCGCTCAACCGATGGCCGCATGCGTCCCGTTCGTGCCCGAAGTGCCGATCATCACCGCGCAGCCGCGGTGAGCTGTGGGGTTGCGCGGGCCTGTCGTGAGCGCGGGGTAGCCTGCCGCCGTGCTCACGCTGTCCACGGTCAACGTCAATGGTCTGCGCGCGGCCGCGCGCAAGGGTTATGTCGAATGGCTCGCTGCCACGGATGCGGACGTGGTCGCCCTGCAGGAGGTCCGGGCCGAGCCCGAGCAGCTGCCGGACCACGTGCGGCATCCCGACGGCTGGCATGCCGAGTTCGCGCCGTCGGTGCTCAAGGGCCGGGCCGGGGTGGGCCTGGTGTCGCGGCAGCAGCCGCAGGCGGTCCGGGTGGGCTTCGGCGACCCGGAGTTCGACACCGCGGGCCGGTACCTGGAGTGCGAGTTCGAGCGGGTCATCGTGGGCAGCGTCTACCTGCCCAGCGGTGAGGCGGGCACGCCCAAGCAGGCGGAGAAGGAGCGGTTCATGGGGGCGTTCCTGTTGCACCTGGCGCAGCTGCGGCGCCGGGCCGCCGCCGCGGGCAAGCAGGCCGTGGTGATGGGCGATTTCAACATCGCGCACACCGAGAACGACCTGAAGAACTGGCGGGGCAACCGCAAGAACTCCGGTTTCCTCCCGGAGGAGCGGGAGTGGCTGACCAGGGTCTACGAGGGCGCCGGGTACGTCGACGTGCACCGCAAGCTGGTGCCGGAGGGGCCGGGTCCGTACACGTGGTGGTCGATGCAGGGCAGGGCGTTCGACAACGACGCGGGTTGGCGTATCGACCTGCAGGTGGCCACCACGGAGCTGGCCGACGCGGCGGTCGGCGCGCGGGTCGAGCGCGCCCCGGCGTGGGACAAGCGCTGGTCGGACCACGCGCCGCTGACCATCAGCTACGACTGGCCGGGCCTGTAGGTCAGCCTTCCTCGAGGTACTTCTCGACGCGTTCGACCTTGGCTTTGAGCTGGTTGTCGTAGCCGGGGCGGATGTCGGCCTTGAGTACCAGACCGACGCGCGGGGAGCGGGCTGCCACGACGTCGACGGCCCGCTTGATCACGGCCATCACCTCGTCCCACTCGCCCTCGATGTTGGTGAACATCGCGTTGGTCTCGCACGGCAGACCGGATTCGCGCACCACGCGCACGGCCTCGGCGACCGCCTCGCCGACACCGCCGTCGGCGTCACTGGCTGCTGGGCTGATGCTGAAGGCAACGATCACGTCACCAGTTTGGCGTAACGGCGGTGGGATGCACCAGGCCGTCGCGCGTGCCCGCGTGCGTGCGTACGTACGTGCGCACGCCTGTGCCCGCGTACACGCGAGGTGCCGGGCTGAGCCACACCGTCCCGACCGAAGTGCAAGACTGAACCCCGATCCGACCTACACCGCAGCGAGGAGCCTGTTGTGATCACTGCGATCGTGCTGATCAATGCCGACACCGACCGCATTCCCGAGGTGGCCGAGGTGCTCGCCGGGTTGGACGGCGTCAGTGAGGTGTTCTCGGTGACCGGTCAGTTCGACATCCTGGCCATCGTGCGCGTGCGGCGGCACGAGGAGCTCGCCGAGGTCATCCCCGGTCGGATCAACAAGGTCGACGGCGTGCGGTCGACCGAGACGCACATCGCGTTCCAGACCTACTCCAAGCACGACCTGGAGGCGGCCTTCTCGCTCGGCGCGGAGGACTGAGCCGCCTGCGGTGCGCGCAGCACCCGGATCATGTACCAGTAGCTGGGCAGCACGATCAGCAGACCGCAGATCAGAATGCCCAGGATGAGCGCGGCCGTGGGCTCGCTGCCCACCCGCAGGGGTACGTCGCCGGGCAGGACCCACGGGTGCATCGCCAACGCCCAGCCGCCGAGCAAAGCCGCCGGCGCGCCCGCGGCCGCCACCCGCGCCAGGTGGTAGTGCCCGCGCCGCACCAGCTCCAGCGCCAGGGCGCCACACACCACGCTGACCGCGACCACGGGGATCGACAGCCGTTCGGCGAACCAATCCGGCAGTAGCGGCAACGCGGCGATGGCCAGACCGCCCGCGATCACACCGGTGATCAGCGCCCGCGTCCGCAGGCGTGCGACCAGGTCGGCGTCGCCTTCACGGTCGGCGTCCGCCGTCATGTACACCGCCGCCAGGAATCCGCACGCCGCCACCGCCAGCAGACCGCTCAGCAGCGGCAGCGGGGCCACGAACGGTTCGATCAAGCCCGCCGAGCCGTCCTTGCGGAGCTGTCCGGTGGTGATGCCTCCGGCCGCCGCGCCGAAGGCGAACGGCGTGATCAACGACGACACGGCGAACACCCGCGCCCACATGGCCGTGCCGCGTACCGGCCGCCCGCCGTACGGCGCCCCGTACTGGCGGAAGGCGAAGGCCGCACCGCGCAGCACGATGCCCAGCAGCGCGATCGACAGCGGACCGGTCAGTGAGCGCGACAGCGCGGCGAACGCCTCGGGGAAGCCGGAGAACAGCGCGATGGCGACGAAGATCAGCCACACGTGGTTGGCCTCCCACACCGGGGCCATGGACCGCACCACGAGGTCCCGTTGCCGTCGCTCCCGCGACAAGTCCCACAGGCCGGCGCCGAAGTCCGCGCCGCCGAGCACGGCGTACGCGGTGAGGCCGATCAGGACGAGCAGGCCCAAGCCCTCGGTCACGCTCATGCCGCACTCCGTTCCAGCTCAGCGGTCACCGGCTCGGTCGGCCGCGGGCCTTGCGCGATCCGGCGCAGGATCGCCACCAGCGCCACCGACAGCGCCAGGTAGACCGCGATGGTCACGTACAGGTAGGTGGCCAGGCCGGTCTGGCTGGTCAGCGCGTCCTCGGTGCGCATGACCTGGAAGACGATCCAGGGCTGACGGCCGACCTCGGTGACGATCCAGCCCGCGATCAGCGCCACGAACGGTGCGGGCCCGGCCAGCGCCATCGCCAGCAGGAAGGCGCGCTGGTTCGTGGGGTGGCCGCCGTGCTTGCGGTCGCGGTAGTAGCGCCACGCGGCGTAGGCGGCGAGCGCGATCAGCGCCGCGCCGATGGCGATCATGATCTGGAACGCCAGGTGCGTGATGCCCGCGGGCGGCCGGTCCGCCGCCGGGATGGCGTCCAAGCCGGTGATCCGCGCGTCCGGGTCGAAACGCAGCATCAGCGACAGCAGGTTCGGGATCTCGATCGGACCGAACGTCCACGGTGCGCCGTCCTGGGTGACCTCAAGGCCTTCCATCGCCGCGAACTTCGCCGGCTGCACGTCCGCGACCACTCGCGTGGCCCAGTCGCCCACCAGCGCTTGCGGCAGCGCCAGGCCGAGCCCGACCGTCGCGCCTGCCGCCAGCCCGCGCCGGTGGTACGCGTCGCGCTTGGCCGGGTCCCGCAGCATCGCCGTCGCGTACACCGCGGCGACCGCCAGCCCGGTGCACATGAATGCCGCCACCAGCATGTGCACCAGCTGCGTTCCCGTCGTCGCTGTCATGAACGGCCCGAGCGGTTCGGTGGACACCAGCTCTCCGTCCGGCCCGCGGACCAGGCCGACCGGGCCGTTCATCCACGCGTTGGCGGTGGTGACGAACAGGGCGGAGGCGACGCCGGAGATCGCCACCGGCACGCCACACAACAGGTGCTTGCGCGGGCTGAGCCGGTCCCAGCCGTAGAGGTAGAGCGCCAAGAAGATCGCTTCCAGGAAGAACGCGAACGACTCCAGCGTGAACGACACCCCGAACGCGGAGCCGAAGCGTTCCATGAAGTGCGGCCACAGCAGGCCGAACTCGACCGACAGCACGGTCCCGGACACCGCTCCGACGGCGAACAGCACGGCAACCGCCTTGGACCACCGACGGGCCAGCGCGGTCCAGTATCGGTCGCCGGTCCGCAGGCCCCGCCACTCCGCCCACAGCATCAGCCACGGCATGCCGACACCCAGGACGGCGAAGACGATGTGGAAGCCCAAGGAGAACGCCATCTGCTCCCGGGCCGCGGTCAGGTCGTCGATCATGACTCCACCATACTTCTACAGCTTGTAGAACTTCTACGTGCTGTAGAATACAGGCATGCCGCCATTGCCTGACCTGGAACGAGCCGTGATGGATGCGCTGTGGTCCGCCTCGGGCCCGTTGACCGCCCGTGAGGTGCAGCAAGCGCTGTCCGACCGCGAGCTGGCGACCACCACGGTGCTCACAGTGCTCGGCAGGCTGGAACGCAAAGGCCTGGTGACCAGGTCGAAGTCGGGCCGGGCGCACCGGTACCGGCCGACGGCGAGCCGCGAGGAGCACATCGCCGAGTTGATGCGGGACGTGCTCGACGGCGCCCCCGATCGCAGCGCCGCGCTGGCCAGCTTCCTCGGGTCTGTCCCGCCCGGGGACCGGCAGACGTTGCGTGATCTGTTGCGATGACGTGGGCGTGGCCGGTGCTGCTGGTGCTCGGGCTGGCACTGGCCGATCCGGTGAGCCGCCGGCTGGCCGCCGCCGAGTGGCCGCATCGCGACCCGGTGGGGGCGTTGCTGCTGTGGCAGGCCGTCGGGTTGGCGGGCGGCCTTGCGCTGCTCGGGGCCGGCGTGACGGCCGCGCTGGCGCCGCTCGGCGACGGCCTGTGGGACGCCGCCCACGCCGTTCTCGACGGTCGGCTCGGGGAGCTGGACGCCTGGCGATGGGTGGTGCTCGCGGTGACCGTGCTGGTCGCCGCTCGGCTGCTCGGCGTCCTCGCGGTCGTCGGCCTGCGCACGTTGCGGGCTCGGCGCAAGCATCGCGACCTGTTGGACGTGCTGGCGACCCCGTGGCCCGCGGCGCCGGGGGCGCTGGTGCTCGACTACCCGGTCCCGGTGGCGTATTGCCTGCCGGGGCCGAGGTCACGCGTCGTGGTCAGTCGTGGGGCGTTGACCACGCTGGCGGAAACCGAGCTGTCGGCGGTTCTGGCTCATGAGCACGCTCACCTGCGGGAGCGTCACGACCTCGTGGTGTTGCCGTTCGTGGCCTGGGGCGCGACCGTGCACGGCGTGCCCGGACTGACCGCAGCACAACGTGCGGTCGCGACATTGATCGAGATGCGAGCGGACGACGTGGCGGCCGCCGAGGTCGGGGACGAGGCGCTGGCCCGCGCGCTCCGGGCGGTGGGCAGCGGAGCCGAGGACGCCGCACACACCGCGTTCACGGCAGCCACCGAGCAACGGTTGGCCCGTGTGCGGCATCGGCCGCAGCCGTTGCCGTTCCTCGCGCGGGTGGCGGTGCGGCTGGTCGCGGTGCTGTTGATCGCGGTCCCGACGGCTCTGCTGCTGTGAAACCTCGGCCGGGCCCTAGCCCCGTGCGGCCTTGACCAGTTCGTAGCCGGCGAGGGCTTCGTGTCGTTCCTCGGCGTGATCGACGATCGGCTCCGGATAGTCGGCGACCTCGTCGCGCGGCAGCCGCCACGGTTGGTGTACCTGCTTGCCTTGGACGTGCGCCAGCTCGGGCACCCAGGTCCGCACGTAGGTGCCGTCGGGATCGAAGCGCTCGGCCTGCGTCGTCGGGTTGAAGATCCGGAAATACGGCGCCGCGTCGGTGCCGCAGCCTGCCACCCACTGCCAGTTGTGTTGGTTGGAGGCCAGATCGCCGTCCACCAGCAGCCGCATGAAGTGGCGGGCGCCCCACTGCCACGGCAGGTGCAGGTCCTTCACCAGGAACGACGCGACGATCATCCGGATGCGGTTGGGCAGCCAGGCGTCGGCCTTCAGCTGCCGCATGCCCGCGTCGACGATGGGGAAGCCGGTGCGCCCGTCACACCAGGCCTGGAACGCGCGGTCGGCGTCCTTCCCGGTGGCCCGGGGCAGTGCGTCGAACGCCTTGTCGTAGTTCTCGCGTGCCGTCTCCGGGCGGTGGAACAGCACGTCGGCGTAGAACTCGCGCCAAGCGAGCTCGCTGCGACAGGCGGCGACACCGGCTCGGCGTCCGTCGGCCAGATCGGCCAGCATGGTGCGCGGATGAACGCAGCCCAGCTTCAAGTACGGCGACATCCGGGAGCTTCCCGGTGGCTGGGGACGGTTGCGTTCCGAGCCGTAGTGTTCCAGCTGGTCGGAAACGAAGTCGTGCCACGCCGCCAGTGCCGCTCGTTCCCCGGGCTCGGGGAGGTTCGCCGACGAATCGACGTCGGGTAGCTCGGCAGGGCGCACATCGAGGTCGCCCGGGTCCATCCACTCGACGGTGTGGGCCGAGGTCTGCGCAGGTGCGGGCCAACCGTGGTCCAGCCACGCCCGGCGAAACGGCGTGAACACCTTGAAGCGTTCCCCGCTGCCGTTGCGCACCCGGCCGGGTGCCACCGCGTAAGGGGACCCCGTCGCCACCAAGTCGACGCCTTGCGCGTCGAGAGTCTCACGCACCCGGACATCGCGTTGCCCGCCGTATGGGCCGTAGTCCGCAGCGATGTGGACCGTCGACGCGTCGGCAGCCGACGCCACGCGTGGAAGAACCTTGGCGGGGTCGCCTTGCACGATCAGCAGACGTCCCCCCAGCGAACGGTCGAGTTCACGCAGGCAGCCGAACAAAAACGCGGTGCGCGCCTCGCCGGACGGGCGCAGTAACGCCGGGTCCAGGACGAAAACGGCAAGTACTGTCTCCGCACTCTCCCCAGCCGCGATCAGGGTCGGCTGATCCGCGAGCCGTAGATCGCGCCGGAACCAGACGATCGCCGTTCGGTGGTCAGGCGTCGGCACGCTTGAGTGCTCTGGCGACGTCGACGACTCGCCGGGCGGTCAACGCCGTGCTGCCCAGCGCCTTCTCGTCCGGCGGCACCTCGCCGTTCTGGCTGGTGTGCGACCCGCCGTACGGATTGCCCTGCACGAACTGGTCTTCCTCGGTGTAGCCGGGCGTCACCACGATGCCGCCCCAGTGGTAGATGCTGTTGAACAGCGCCAGCAGCGTGCTTTCGTGGCCGCCGTGCTCGGTGCCCGTGGTGACGAAGCCGCCGAAGACCTTGTTGGTCAGCTTGCCCGCCTGCCACAGCCCACCCGTGGTGTCCATGAACTGCTTCAGCTGAGCGGCGACGTTGCCGAACCGGGTCGGCGTGCCGAACAGCACCGCGTCGGCCCACTCCAGGTCGTCCAGCGAGACCTCCTCGACCTCGTCGGCAACCCGGTCCAGGTGCTTGGCCCAGTCCTCGTTGGACTCCACGGCTTCTTGCGGCGCCAGTTCCGGCACCCGCCGCAACCGCGTCTGAGCGCCCGCCTTCTCCGCGCCATCGGCCGCGGCCTTGGCCATCTCGTGTGTCGTTCCGGTGGCGCTGTAGTAGATGACAGCGACTCGGACATCATTGGTTGCGTTCACACCGGTCGGCTACCCGTCCCGGCCGCGGGCCGAAACGGTGGGCAGGCGGGTGAGCACCCATTCGCGGCAGAGGCGCAAGGTGTCGTCGACAGACCGGTCGGTGGTGTCGATCAACTCGACCGGCGGCTGAAGCGTCGCGGCGGATACGCGCAGCCATGCGGCGAAACGCAGCATCTCGGCGATCCGCTCGTCGTCGTCCCACGCGCGCCACTTCGGCCGGGCGCGCAGCCGTGCCGCGAGCACCTCGGGTTCCGCCGTCAAGGCCAGGTAGTGCACCGCGGAGAACAGCACCCGTTCCGGCCGCGGCTCCAGCTCGGGCGGGACCACGGTCCCGCACAACACCACCGGCCGCCCGGACTGATGGATCATCGCGGCCAGCCGCAACCAGGCGGACCGGAAGCGCGGGTGCCCCTCGTCGTCGTCGCGCAGGCCCGCGGTCCACAGCACGTCCTGCTCGAGCACCACGACCGTGTCGCCGAGCTCGCGCGCCAGCAGCGGCCCCACGGTCGACTTGCCGCCCGCGCTCGGTCCGGTCAGCGCGAACAAGGGCAACCGGCGGAACGCTCGCTCGTGACCGCAGTGCACGCAGTGCAGCAACTCGCCCCGAACCTGCGGCTGCTCGGTGCGCTCACCGCACTGCGGGCAGATCAGCGGATCGAGCACGTGTCAGTCGAACAGTTCCTCGAGGAAGCTGCGACGCTTCTTGCGGCGGTAGCCGTAGCCGCCGTACGGGCGGGGCGAGTCCGGGTAGCCGCCGCGGTACGGACGTGGACTGTCCGGGTAGCCGCCGCGGTAAGGGCGTGGGCTGTCCGGGTAGTGCTGATACGGCTGCCGCGGTGGCATCGGGGGCGGTGGCGCGGCGCCAGGGCCGTCCGGCGAGTACGGCGGCGGGCCCGCCGAGTAGTAGGCCGTCTCGGCCGCGGCGATCTGCTCGAGCTCGCCCCGGTCGAGAAAGACGCCCTTGCAGCCCTCGCACTGATCGATGTGCACGCCGTTCTTGTCGACGGTCCTCATCAGGTTCTGGCACTTGGGACAGATCACGAGGCCCACCCTACTGGCGGGCGACCTCACCCGGTCAGGCCCGATTGGTACGCGAACACGACCAACTGGGCACGATCACGCGCACCGAGTTTGGTCATCGCACGGCCGACGTGGGTGCGGGCCGTGGCCGGGCTGATGAACAGCCGCTCGGCGATCTCGTCGTTGCTCAGCCCCTCGCCGACCAGGCCGAGGATCTCTTTCTCCCGCTCGGTCAACGTGTCCAGCAAGGGGTGCGGCTTGCGTGGCCGAGCCTGCTGTTCGACGAACGTGCTGATCAACGTGCGGGTGACGCTCGGCGACAGCAGCGCGCCCCCGTCGGCCACCGTGCGGATGGCCTGCAGCAGGTCGGCGGGCGGAGTGTCCTTCAGCAGGAATCCGCTCGCACCGTGTCGCAGGGCGTCGAAGACGTACTCGTCGATCTCGAACGTGGTGAGCACGATGATGCGGGTGTCCGTCAGCTGCGGGTCCGCGGTGATCCGGCGGGTGGCTTCCAGGCCGTCGATGCCGGGCATGCGGATGTCCATCAACACCACGTCGGGGCGGAGCTCGCGCGCCATGGTCACCGCGGCGACACCGTCGGCGGCCTGGCCCGCGAACTCCAACCCGTCCTCGCTGTCGATCAACGCGCGCAGGCCGACGCGGACCAGCTCCTGGTCGTCGGCCACGAGCACGGACGTCATGTATCCCCTCCCGTCGGCAGGCTCGCTCGCACCCTGAAGTGCCCGTCGTCGGTGTGCCCTGCGGAGAACTCGCCGCCCACCGCCCCGACGCGCTCGGCCATGCCCTGGATGCCGAACCCGGATCCGTTGTCCGCGCGTTCGGCGTCGTCCGGATTGGACACCTCGATCACCACCGCGTCCGGGCCGTAGGACAGCCGCACGGTGGCGATCTTGTGCCTGCTGTGGCGCAGCACGTTGGTCAGCGACTCCTGCACGACGCGGTATCCGGCCACATCGACCGCGTCCGGCAGCTCGCGGCGGGTTCCGGTGGTTTCCAGCTCGACCCGTAGGCCCGCTTCGGTCATCCGCCGGAGCAGGTCGTCCAGGCGATCCAGGCCCGGGGTGGGGGCCCGGTCGGTGTCGTGCTGCCGGACCACGGCCAGCGTGCTGCGTACTTCGCTGAGCGCCTCGGTGGCCGTCCGGCTGATCGCCTGCAACGAGCGCTCGGCCTGGTGTGGATCCCGGCCCAGCAGGTGCAGGGCCACATCGGCCTGCATCTTGATCGCCGCCAGGCCGTGCCCGACCACGTCGTGGACCTCCTGGGCTATCCGCAGCCGCTCGCCGGCCACCCGCTCCCGCACCGCTTCGGCCTGCTCGCGCTCCCTGGCCTCGCGTTGCAGCCGCACCGTGACGCCGATGGCGAACGGCACGACCACCCACGCCGTGGCGGGCACGACGCCGAGCAGGCCGGGAATGGCGGCCTCGTGGGTGAACAGGTGGATCAGCAGGAACGGGACGGTCAGCGCCGCGGCCGAAGCCGACACCTTCAGGGGCCGGTACGCCGCGACGGTGAACACCGCCACCACGAAGATCAAAAAGATCGGCCCGTACGGATAGCCCAGCGTCAGGAAGGTCGTGATCGCAGCCGTCACGGCGGCGAGCACAGGCAACGGCCAGCGCCGCCGAAGCGTGACAACGGCGGCGCTGACCAGTACGAGTCCGATGGCGAGGGCGTCGACCGGCCGGTCCACGGTGGTGAGCCGATCGGTGCCGATCGTCCCGATGGTGCCGACCGTGGCCAGCGCCGCGGCCAGCAGCGCGTCGAACGGCCTCACCCGGTCCTGATCCGCCATCGGCCCCGCCCTCACGTGATGTCCCGGCGGTGCAGCAGCCACCCGCCGATTCCACAGAATGCCACCAGGTAGGCCGCCACGGCGATCGTTGCGTGGCCCGCTCCCACGATGGCGTCGACCCCAGGTGCCTGCGGCGATGCGCCGAGCGAAGCGGCCAGCGCGCCCGCGTTCGGCCCCGGCAGGTACTTCTGCAGGTCCGCGATGGCGGGCACGAGGGGAGCCGCGATCGCCGCCAGCAGGTTCTGCACCGCCAGCATCCACACCAGCCCCAGCCCGATCGGCAGCGCGACCGATCGCAGCACGATCGCCAGCGCCACGCCCAGGGCCGCCCACATCGTCGCCATCAGCCACGCGCCGCCGAGCCCGGTGGCGATGTCCACGGCGCTGGGCCACACGATGGCCTGGTCCTCCAGGCTCGCGACCCCCACGCTGCACAGCGCAGTCGCGGTGAACAGCACCAGGACTCCGGTGAGTGTGCCCGCGGCGATCGTGGCCAGCTTGGCCGTGTAGACCCGCACCCGGGACGGATCCTGGACCAGGACCGCCTTCCACGTCTCGTAGCCGTACTCGCTCCCGGCGACCAGCACGCCGAAGATCAACGCCAGCGCGCCGACGAACACCGGGAGGCCACCGACGGCCGCGCCGACGAAATTGCCAGGCAGCATCGCGTCCAGACCCCGTGCGGCGCTGCCGTCGGACAGGCCGACATAGGGCACGAGATAGCCGAACGTGACGGTCAGCAGGGTTCCGATACCCAGCAACAGCCAGCTGGCCGATCGGTGTCCTTGTTTGGTCAGTTCCGCGCGAATTGCCGTGGTCATCATGACTCCACCCCCGTGAGCTGCAAAAACATGTCTTCCAGCGCCGGCTGAAGCCAACGCAGTTCGCTGACCGACACGCCGGCGGCAACCAGTTCGGCGTTGATGCGTGCCGCCTCGGTGGCGGGCACGTCGAGTTCGAACACCTCGTTGTCGGCGTGCACGTGGTCGGCTCCCACCACGGCGGTGAGCACCGTGTAGGCGGTGTCGGCCGGGGTGGCCGTCACCCGCAAGGAACCGCCGCCGGAGGTCAACTCGGCGACCGTGGTCTCGATGAGCAGCTTCCCTTTGTGCAGCACGCCCACCCGGTCGCAGATCTGCTCCACCTCGGCCAGCAGGTGGCTGGACAGCAGCACGGTGCGCCCGTCCTCGGCCAGCCTGCGGATGGTCTGCCGCATGTCGGCCATGCCCGCCGGGTCGAGTCCGTTGGTCGGCTCGTCGAGGATCAGCAGGTCCGGGTCCTTCAGCAACACCGCGGCCAGCCCGAGGCGTTGCTTCATACCCAGCGAATAGGTGCGGAACACCTCGGCCGCGCGATCGGTCAGGTCGACCAGCTCCAGCACTTCGTCGACCCTGCGCCGGCTGACGCCCGCGTGGTCGGCCAGTACGCGCAGATTGGTGCGGCCGGACAGGTACGGATAGAACGTCGGGCCCTCGATCAGCGCGCCGACCCTGGCCAGCCCGCGGGGCCGCTCGCCGAACAACGTCAGGCTGCCGGAGGTGGGCCGGATCAGGCCCAGCAGCATGCGCAGCGTGGTCGTCTTACCCGCGCCGTTCGGCCCGAGGAAGCCGTACACCTCGCCTTCGCGCACCGTGATGCTCAGTTGGTCGACGGCCGGCGTGCTGCCGTAGCGCTTGGTCAATTTCGTGGTTTCGACGGCAAAGGACATGGATGATCACACTCCTGCGGGAACTTTCGGGCGCCGCGAGCGCGGCTCGTCGGCCCGGCGACCGATGCGAGTGCGCCCCCACGGCTTGAACACGGACAACAGGAAGGCGGTGAGCAGCAGCGTCGGCGCCACGATCACCGGGCCGAGCAGATCGGCGGGGGCGCTGAGCTGTTCACCGGCGAGCATGCGTTCGCCGAGCGTGGCCGCGTCGCCGACACCCGGGCGGAGCGCGAAGTAGATCAGCGTCGACATGCCCAGGTTGATGACGAACTTGACGACGACCCACTTGTAGCGGAGCAGTCCGTACTTGCTGCCCAGGCCGAGCACCACGCCGGTACCCAGGCACACCAGGCTGGCGGCGAACATCGGCCAGACGGCGAACATGTCGACCGCCTGCAAAGCCATGCCCGCCGTGGCCAGGTCGCTGGTGACCAGCGCGGTGACGATCAGGATTCCCAGTGCCAGGTCGACGCCGAACCACGCGGCGGCACTGACGATGTGCAGCAGCAGAACGCTCTTGCGTGCGCGGCCGCTCAGCCGGAAAGCCCTGGTACGCGGCATGGTGTCCACTTCCTTTCAGCTGTCGCTTCGCTGTAAGCGATGCTGCTCGTCGGTGGACTTTCCGGCGTCCGCTCGCACGCTGATATCTGCCTACGTCAGATCGCGTACGTCACTGTGCGTGGTCACACGGTTGCGGGCTGACAACCCGTCGACGCGCTGTCACGGTTGGATCATGGACGCGCCGGTCGCCGTGCTGTGGCTGTGGACGCTGCTCTTCGCGGCATTGGCCGTGCCGTGCGCCTATCGCCTGGCGCAGGCGGTCGATCAGCGGCGCCGGGTCGACGAAACGGCCGAGCTGTTGATGTGCGTGGGAATGCTGGCGATGGTTTCTCCGCTCGGCTGGCCGGTCCCGTTGGCCGGGTGGCGCGCCTTGTTCATGGTCTCGGCGGTGGGCCTCGCCGTGGCGTGGTGGCGTAGCCGGAGGCTGACCGTCGACAAGGGTCAATGCGGTCATCACGCGGTGATGGCCGTGGTCATGGTGTACATGCTCGTCGCGGTACCGCACGCTCATCGCGCCGGAGACCCGTGGCTGACCATGGCAGGGCATGGCGGCTCACTGGCGTTCTGGCCACTGGCCGCGCTCGCGCTGGCCTACTGCGCCGTGGACATCGTCCGCGGCGCCGCGCGTTTGCTGCGCGCGGCGCCCGGACACGGCTTGTGCGGCGAGCGTTCCCGCGTCGTGAGCAGGCTCGCGGGCAGCGCGGGCATGGGCGCGATGATCGCCGTGATGGTGTGAGGTCAGGTCCGGCGGTAGGTGAGCAGCACCAGCCCGCTGGCGAACGTGCGGCTGTCGGTCAGTTCGAAGTCGACCTTGTCGAACGGCCCGTTGAACAGCGGGATGCCGGAGCCGATCACCACCGGGTTGAGCTTGACGACGAGCTCGTCGATCTCGTGCCGCAGCGTGTGCGCCAGCCGGCCGCCGCCGACCAGCCAGATGCCCTTGCCGTCCTGCTGCTTGAGCTCGCGCACCTTGGCGACCGGGTCGGTCCGCACCAGGTGCACGTCGGGATCGGGCGCCTCGGTCATCGTGGTGGAGAAGACGTAGTGCTCCAGGTGCCGGTAGGCGTTGGTGACGCCCACGTCCAGGCCGACCTGATAGGAGTTGCGGCCTTCCACCACCGTGTCGAAATTCTTGTTCTCCGGCCAGAAATTCATCTGCTCGCGCGCCGGAGTCGGCACCATTTCCGGAAACGCCTCCAGCAGCGGCTGCATGTGGTCGCCTTCCACGGTGAAGATCGAGCCGGTGGGATCACCGCCGTCCGGGCCCGCGACGAAGCCGTCGATCGTCGACGCGACGAGGTAGGTCAAGGTGCGCACGTGGCCTCCGAGAAGCTGCAATCGACGCCTGCGGCCGCAAAAGTAGCTGCACCTGCGCAGGCTGTCGAGCGAGATTCGCAGAACCGCTCGGGCCCTCGCGGCACACGCGCTTTTCGGGGTCACTATTTTGGGCGGTACCGGACGCTGGAGAGTGCCGATGCTGCGCATTGCCACGAGGGCCGATATCCCGCAGATTGCTGCGCTGGCCGAACGGTCGGTGCTGGACTTGTTCGGAGCGTTCTACGACGAGCGGCAAACCGCGAGCGCGGCGGTCTACATCGCGCAGGTCGACCCGCAGCTGATCGACGACGGCACGTATTACGTCTACGACGCGGGCGGCGAGATCGTGGCGTGCGGCGGCTGGAGCAAGCGGGCCAAGTTGTTCAGTGGTCGCGGCAGCCGCGCTGACGACCTGCGGTTGCTCGACCCGGAGACCGAATCAGCGCGCATCCGGGCGATGTTCGTCCGCGCGGACTGGACGCGCCGCGGCCTCGGCCGCGCCATCCTGGAGGCCTCCCGCCGGGCGGCCGCCGAGGCGGGATTCCGCACGCTGATCTTGATGGCCACGCTGCCCGGTGAGCAGCTGTACCGTGCCTACGGTTTCCGGGAACGCGAACGGTCGATGATCACCATGCCGGACGGCGTGCAGATCGAAGGCGTGTTGATGGAGCGCTCGGTGGAGCCGCTCGACTAGTCCTCCAGCCGCAGCGCCTGGGTCGGGCACTGGTCGACGGCGTCCATCAGGTCTTCCCGGTCGTCCTCGGTGAATTCGGTGGTGAGCAGGTGCACCAGTCCGTCGTCGCCGACCTCGAAGATGTCCTCGCGAATGCTTTCGCAGATCCCGTGACCGGTGCACACGTCGGTGTCGATGGTGATCTTCACGAATCTGCTCCTTGAATTCCGGGTGTGCGGCGGTTGCCTTTCACGCTACCGAGGCCTCACGCCTTCGTGCAGAAGACGACGAAAGTCTCTGCAGGCCACCACCCGTCTGCGGCACGATGGGTTCGGGTCCCCGGTGACGGTGTCGGGGCAAGACGCACGGTGACCCGAGCAGAGGGGCGGATATGCGGGCGCGGACATTTCGCCGGATGGCGAATGCGATGGGCGCGGCTGGCGGCTTCGCGGTCAGCGTGGGCGTCATCGGTGTCGTGCTGTGGACGGGTGCGGCAGGCGCCGAGTTCCGGGACGGTATGCCGGCGCCGTCCTGTCCCACCACGACGGTCACCACGTCGACCAGCCCGGAAGCGACGACCACGACCCCGACCACGACGCCGACCACGACTTCGGAGACATCTCCGGCGGAAACCACGACTACCGAGCCGACGAGCGTGCCGCCTTCCTCACCGCCCACGTGCGAGCCCCCGTCGAGCACCACGGAAAGCCCGACGTCGGACACTCCGACGAGCGAGCCGACCGATGACCCGGAGTCCCCGCCCGGGGACCCGGAACCCACCACAGAGTCGGTTCCGACGAGCGGCAACCAGACGCCACCGGCCGGGGACGACTCGTCGAGGCCCGACAACGGCTCGAACGGTGCGCCGGCCGCGCAGGACAGCTCCGCCGCGGCGCCGGCGAAGTCCAAGCGGGCGGCTGAGTCGCCGAAGACGTCGCGTCAGCAAGAGGTGCTGCAGATACCGCCGACGCAGCCACCGGCGCCGCCCGGGCCGCCCGCCCACGCGATTCCACCCGGCCCGCCGATCGGCGACGGCTTCCCGAGTCCTGGAGGTCTTCCCGGTGACCCGGAGCTGCCGGATGTGACCGTGCCGCAGAACCCGTCGCAGGTCCCGGAGCTTGGACTGCTCGGCCCGGAGGAGTCCTCGGTCACCGCGGCGGCCAACTCGCCGGGGCAAGCGCGGGCCTTGCCCAAGCAGGTGGAACCGCACACTCCCGAGCTGATCGCGGTCGGGCTGCTGGCGATCATGATGGGCGTGCTGGCCAGGATGCTGGCCCCGCGGACCGGCAGGCGCTGACTCAGCCCGCGCCGTGATAGACGAACTGGCCGAGACCGACGGTGAAGATCATGACGCCGTACAGACC
Organism: Thermocrispum municipale DSM 44069; assembly: GCF_000427825.1. Classification (GTDB taxonomy): domain Bacteria; phylum Actinomycetota; class Actinomycetes; order Mycobacteriales; family Pseudonocardiaceae; genus Thermocrispum; species Thermocrispum municipale. The sequence continues at coordinate 1,020,204 of NZ_KE386593.1, forward strand.
GTGCTCGATCGACACCGCCAGCAGTGACTGGCTGCGGTGGTAGCGGTAGGCGAACAGCAGACCGCCGACCGTGGTGGCGATGACCGCGAACCAGTTGCTGAAGATGATGTGCGCGAACCCGAACGCCGCAGCGCTGGCGGCGATCATCCAGGCGCCGGTGCCGAACGCGTGCCGATACCGCCGGAACAGGAAGGCCCGGAAGATCAGCTCCTGCGGATAGACGCTGAACACGGGGTAGGCGACCGCGACGAACGCCCATCGCCACGGGTCGCTGCGCGGAAATCCGAACAAGCTGTCCGGTAACAACACCGCGACCCCGACCAGCGCGACCACGGTGGCCGCCACCCACAGCGCCAGGATCGACGGCAGCTCCCGGCGCACCGCCGCGGGCCGCAGCAGATTGCCTCGATCGAAGGTCCGCTGCCGGTACAGGTAGATCGCGCACCCGAGACCGAGTGCCACCAGGAACGGGATAGGGCTGATGCCGTCGGCGAGCACGTCGAACGCGGCGATGGCGCCGAAGAACAGCACCAGGTACTCGACGGTCAGGTAGACGCGTTTGCCGACCGGCACCTCATCGACAGCGGCCGCTGGTGCGGCGGTTAGTTCTGCCACGCGTACTCCCGAGATCTCACTCGCCGGTTACCAGGATGCACCGGCGGATGTCGTCATTGCGTGAGAAAAGATCCCGGCACGCCCACCGGCCGTCTTCACATACCCGACATTAGAACCTTCCGAACACGTTTGACCTGGGCCAGACTGCACGGGTTGTCCGCGCAACACGCGGCGAGGAGACACGGTCAAGGGAGATTTCCAAGGTGCGTATCACGATGAGGCGGGCGGTGGCGGTGCTCGCTGCGGCGGCGAGCATGACCGCATTCGGGCTCGCCGTGCCCGCGTCGGCCGAGCAGACGTCGGCGGCGGCCGGCGCGTCGGCCCAGCAGGAGCAGGACATCGTCGACCAGCTCGAACAGGTCGAGGGACTGACGATCGTCAAGGAAGAGGAGCCACCGGCGCCCGGCTTCCGGTTCTTCTATCTCACCTACACGCAGCCGGTGGACCACGCTCATCCGGAGCGCGGCACGTTCGAACAGCGGTTCTCGCTGCTGCACCGGGACACCAGCAGGCCGATGATCCTGCACACCACCGGTTACGAGATGCCGGAGCTGGCGTTCCGCGCCGAGCCGACGGTGCTGCTCGACGGCAACCAGATCTCGGTCGAACAGCGCTTCTTCACCCCGTCCCGGCCGGAGCCTGCGGACTGGAAGAAGCTGACCATCAAGCAGGCGGCGGCCGACCACCACCGGCTGGTGCAGGCGCTCAAGCCGATCTACCACCAGAAGTGGATCTCCACCGGCGCCAGCAAGGGCGGCATGACCTCGGTCTACCACCGGCGGTTCCACCCGGAGGACGTCGACGGCTTGGTGGCCTACGTCGCCCCGAACGACGTGCACAACCACGCCGACCGGGCCTACGACGAGTTCTTCCAGCACGTCGGCTCGACCCCGGAGTGCCAGGACGCGCTCGAGGAGCTGCAGATCGAGGCGCTGAAGCGGCGCGACGAGCTGGTCAAGCGCTACGAGGAGTACGCCGAGGAACAGGGCCTGCACTTCGACGAGGTCTTCGGTTCGGCGGACAAGGCGTTCGAGATGACCGTGCTGGACACCGCGTGGGCGTTCTGGCAGTACTCGCTGGAGGAGGACTGCGACGTCCCGGAGCCGACGGCCGACACCGACGAGATCTGGGACTTCCTGGATCAGGTCGCCGGCTTCGCCTTCTACGCCGACGAGAACATCCTTCCGTACGCGCCGTACTACTACCAGGCGGCCACACAGCTGGGCTGGCCGTCGCTGAAGTTCAAGCACCTGGACGGGCTGCGGCACTACCCGAACCTGTACCAGGCGAACTCGAGCCTGCCGAAGGAGTTGCAGTCCCGGCACGACCCGCGGCCGATGGTCGACATCGACCGGTGGGTGAAGCGCGAGTCCGAGCAGATGCTGTTCATCTACGGCGAGAACGACCCGTGGGGTGCCGAGCCGTTCGTCGACAGCGGCAAGGACTCGGCGACGTTCGTCGCTCCCGGCGCCAACCACGGTGCGAACATCGCCGCGCTGCGGCCCGAGGACGCCGAAGCCGCCACCGCGATGCTGCAGCGCTGGGCCGGTGTCGAGGACACGTCCGCCCGGACGCTGCGGGCAGGCGGGACGGTGCGGCACATCCCGGGTCTGGACGACCGGGAGCCGCGCGAGCAGCGGCCGGCGCTGATGCCGTGAACCGGTAGCACTCTGCCGGTCGAGGGCGCCACCGCCGCGGCGGTGGCGCCCTTCCTTTCGGGCCCGGGCGTACCGCCCGGCGGCCGGGAAGCGAAGATGACACCGTGGACAGGCAAGGAAGTCAGGTGGAAGCCAAGCTGCTCGACGAGGCGGTGCGCCTGGCGATCGACAGCGTCAAGCACGGCGGCGGGCCGTTCGGCGCGCTGGTGGTGCGCGACGGCGAGGTGCTGGCGACCGGTACCAACGAGGTCACCAAGTCACTCGACCCGACCGCGCACGCCGAGGTGGTGGCCATCCGCCGCGCCTGCCAAGCCATCGGTGACTTCCGCCTGACCGGCTGCACGCTGATCTGCTCCTGCGAGCCGTGCCCGCTGTGTTTGTCCGCGGCGTTGTGGGCGCGCATCGACCGGGTGGTGTATGCGGCCGATCGGCACGACGCGGCGGCTGCGGGCTTCGACGACAGCGCGTTGTACGAGTTGTTCAGCCAGCCACGCGAGGAGTGGAAGCTGTCGGTGCGGCAGGTGCGTACCGGATTCGAGGCCGGCCCGTTCGTGGAGTGGGAGAACAACCCGGACAAGGTCGACTACTAGCCCGGTTGAACCAGCCGGGGGCATGATCCGTTGTGTGGGTGACATGCCGTATCCGCCACGCGAAACGGAGATCGACCATGGCTGACGCTTCGACGTCCCCCGCCGAGCAGGGCATCCCCCGCCGGACGGCGATCGCAGGCACCGGTGTGCTCGCCGTGACCGGTGCCGCCCTGGTGGCTTGCGGCGACGACGGTGGCAGTGGCGGCGGCAGCGCGGGCGAGGCCCCGGAGAAGGGCAGCGTGATCGGCAAGGCGTCCGAGGTCGAGGTGGGCGGTGCCACGATCTTCAAGGAAGCCGAGACCGTGGTGGTGCAGCCGAAGGAAGGCGAGTTCCAGGCGTTCTCGGCGATCTGTACTCACCAGGGCTGCGTGCTGGACAGCGTCAGTGACGGCACGATCAACTGCAAGTGCCACGGCTCGAAGTTCAAGCTGGACGGCAGCGTGGCCAACGGGCCCGCGCGGGAGCCGTTGCCGAAGCGCACGGTCACGGTCAACGACTCCGGGGAGATCGTCGCCGGCTGATCCGCCCTTGTGGGGAGCGTCCCATCGCGGGCCACGCCCGCCATGGTCCCGGTAGTTTCTGCGGCATGGTGCAACAGCCAGCCATCGACACGACAGCGGTGCACGCGGGGGAACGCAGGCCGGGGCCGGAAGGCTCGCTGGTGTTCCCGATCTACCAGGGAACGGTGTTTCAGTCCCGGCCGGGCGAGGCCTACGACGAGATCCAGTACGTGCGGATGAGCACGACGCCGTCGCAGCAGTACCTGGCCGACAAGCTCGCCGAGCTGGAGCAAGGCGAGGCGGCCGTGGCCACTGCGTCCGGGATGGCGGCGATCTCGGCGACGCTGCTCAGCGTGCTGCGTGCGGGGGACCACCTGCTCGTCGCGAACGTGCTCTACGGCGGCACGGCGAGCCTGCTGGCGAAGTTCGCCGACCGCCTCGGCTGGACGTACACGTTCGTCGACCCGCAAGCGCCGGAGACCTGGGAGGCGGCCCGCACGCCGCAGACCAAGGCGTTCTACGTCGAGACCCTGTCCAACCCGCTGATCCGGGTGAGCCGGGTCCGTGAGGTGGCCGAGTTCTGCCGCAACAGCGGGCTGGTGAGCATCGTCGACAACACGTTCGCCAGCCCGGTCAATCTGCGGCCCACCCAACTCGGCTTCGACCTGGTGGTGCACAGCGCCACGAAGTACCTCGGCGGCCACTCCGACCTCGTCGCGGGTTGCGTCATCGGCCGGGCGGATCTGGTCGACCAGGTGCGGGCGACCCAGAACCTGTTCGGCGGGAGCCTGGACCCGCACGCGGGCTTTCTGCTGTCCCGCGGGATCAAGACGCTCGGCGTCCGGGTGCGCCAGCAGAACACCAACGCCGCCGCCGTCGCGGAGTTCCTGGCCGGACGGCCGGAAGTCGCGAAGGTGCACTACCCGGGCCTGCCGAACCACCCGGACCACGCCTACGCCGCCGAGCTGCTCGACGGGTTCGGCGGAATGCTCAGCTTCGAACTCGTCGGGGGCGAGCAGGCCGTCGACGCGTTGTTCGACGCGCTGCAACTGCCCTATGTGGCGCCCAGCCTCGGCGGCGTGGAAACCACGATCACCAAGCCTGCCGTGACCTCGCACGCCAGCGTCGGCGCCGACCACCGCGCTCGCGTCGGCATCCCCGACGACCTGGTGCGGTTGTCCTGCGGAATAGAAGGGGCCGACGACCTTGTTGCTGATTTCGAGCAGGCGCTGAGCAAGCTGTAGGGGTCCTCGGCCACAAGCCTGCCGGAAGCCGCGAAAGTGTCGGTGCCGCGCGACAAAATCGGTGGCGCCGGGACTCGGGGGAAAGGGAGGCTGGCCTGGTGCCCGTTCTGACTGAGCGCCACAAGGCGTTCGCCGCCGCCGCGATCACTGTGCTGTTGTGGTCGTCCGCCTTCGTGGCGATCCGCAGCGCGGGCGAGCACTACCACCCGGGAGCGTTGGCCCTGGGGCGGCTGCTGGCCGGGTCGTTGGTGCTGCTGCTGGTGTTGCTCATCCGCCGCGAGCGTTTCCCGTCGCGCGGGGCGTGGCCCGGGATCCTGTTCTCCGGTGTGTTGTGGTTCGGCGGTTACATGGTCGCGCTCAACTGGGGTGAGCAACAGGTCGACGCGGGCACGGCGGCGCTGGTGGTCAACGTCGGCCCGATCCTGATGGCGCTGCTCGGCGGCTGGCTGCTGAAGGAAGGGTTCCCGCCCCGGCTGCTCGCCGGCATGGCGGTGTCGTTCACCGGGGCGGCCGTGGTCGGGCTGTCGATGTCCGGCAGTGGCGAGGATTCCGTACTTGGGGTGCTGCTGTGCCTGGTGGCCGCCGCCACCTACGCCGCGGGTGTGGTCGCGCAGAAGCCCGCGCTGCGGCACGGCTCGGCGCTGCAGATCACCACGTTCAGCTGCCTGACGGGCACCGTGGCGTGCCTGCCGTTCAGTGGCGAGCTGATCAGCGGCCTCAGCACGGCTCCTGCGTCCGCCACACTCAACATGATCTACCTGGGCGTCTTCCCGACGGCCCTGGCCTTCACCACGTGGGCGTACGCGCTCGCGCGGACCACCGCGGGGAAGATGGGCGCGACGACGTACGCGGCGCCTGCGCTCGTGGTGCTGATGTCGTGGGTGTTGCTCGGCGAGGTCCCCGCACTGCTGACGCTCGCCGGTGGCGTGCTGTGCCTGGCCGGGGTTGCTGTGTCGCGGTCCCGGCCGCGGCGGGCGGCGGCGCGCCGGCGGGAGCCCGCGCTGGCCGAGGTGGACTAGGCGCTGGAAAGCTTTGCCGGTCACGGGGGCCTCTGCCCGCGTCGCGGTGTGCGGTCGCGCGTTGGTGGCGACCCGCATGTCGGTGAGGCGGATCAAAGCTTGGGGTTGGTGCGGTCGAGGGCCGTTCGAGCCTGCCTGGGTGTCGGGGGAGGCTGCCTCGGTTGGGGTAGTCCGGGTCCGCTTGGGCGTCGGCGGGAGGCCGCACCGACTGAGGGGCGCTAGAGCTCGAGGACCGTTCCGTCCAGCGGCAACTCGATCCCCGCCGAGCGCACAGCGCTGTACTCCGCGGACTCGGAACACAGCACCGGATTGGTGTTGTTGAGGTGCGTGTAGGCCCAGCGAACATCGGGATGCTTGGCCAGCAGCGGCAGGCTGTCCACGATCGGCAGATGGCCCATCCGACGTTGGGCGGCCGACGAAACACCTGATGCGGTGGACATCTCGTCGGGCGCATAGAAGGTGCCGTCGATGAGCGCGTAGCTCGCGCCCGCGACGAAGTCGTCGAAACCGTCGGGCCACGTGGCCAGGCACGGGGCGTAGACCAGGACGCCGCCTGTCTGCGGGTCCGTCAGGCGGTAGGCAACCACCCACGGCCCGGGATGGTCGAGGTCACGCGCGTACTTGGGTTGTTTCGTGCCGACAGGGTGCGTTCGCACCTGGAGTCCGCCGAGCTCGAAGTTCTCGGTAGCGGGGCGCCAGTCCCAGCCGCCGTAGGAGTCGACGATCGGTCGCAGCGGGAACGCGCTCTGCAAGGCTGCCAGGACGGCCGTGGGCGCGTGGACGCGCAGGCCGTCTTGTGCTTCCCGCAGCTGCATCAGGCCGAGCGTGTGGTCGAGTTCCCCGTCGGTCAGCAGCGCACCGCGCACGGGCGTCTGCCGTCGGCCGGGCCCGGCGGTGAGCTCCGGCGTGGCGAGGACTTGGGCGCGGATGTCCGGGCCGGCGTTGAGCAGGTAGAAGTCCGTGCCGTCGGCCGAGACCGCCACGCAGTCGTGGGAACGCGCGGGCGAGGTACTCCGACCAGCGCGAACGCACTGGTCACACGCACAGTTCCACTGCGGATAACCGCCGCCGGCCGCGGTGCCGAGCAGGACCACCTTCATGCTCGGCCCCGCATGGCGAACTCCGGCCGCTCGGTGCCCGCGAGGATCTCGTCCACCAGCGGCCGATGCGGAGACTTCGAACAGACCGGGTCGGTGGCCGCCGCGTCCCCCGTGATCAGGAACGCCTGGCAGCGGCAGCCGCCGAAGTCCTGGCCGCGCAGGTCGCAGCTCCGGCACGGTTCGGGCATCCAGTCCTCGCCGCGAAACGCGTTGAACGCCGCGGATTCGTACCAGATCTCGCGCAGCGACCGGTCGCGGACGTTCTCCAGCCGCAGCGAGGTGATCGCGGTCGCCGCCGGGCACGGCAGCACCGCACCGTCCGGCGCCACGGTGAACTGACGCGCACCCCAGCCGTGCATGCACGGTTTGGGGTAGGCGTCGAAGTAGTCGTTGACCACGTACACGATCTCCATGCGCCCCCGCAGCCGCTCCTTGGCCGCGCGCACGACCGGTTCGGCCGCGGACAGCTGCTCGCGGGTCGGCATCAGCGCATCCCGGTTCCGCAGCGCCCAGCCGTAGTACTGCGTGTTGGCCAGCTCGAGCCGGTCGGCCTGCATCTGCTCGGCCAGCGCGATGATCTCGGGCAGCTCGTCGTGGTTGGCCCGGTGCAGTACCACGTTCACCGACAACGGCAGCCCGGACTGCCGCACCAGCTCGGCCGCACGGAGCTTGTGCTGGTGAGCGCGGGTGCCTGCGATGCGATTCGCGGTCTGTTCGGACGCGGCCTGGACCGACAGCTGCACGTGCGCGAGCCCGCGCTCGGCCAAGTCATCCATACGCTCGGCGGTCAGCCCGAGGCCCGAAGTCACCAGGTTGACGTAGCAGCCGAGGTCGGCCGCGTGCGAGACCAGCTCCGGCAGATCCGGCCGGGCCAGCGGCTCACCACCGGAGAGGTGGACCTGCAGCACCCCCAGCTCGCGCGCCTGTGTCAACACGTCGCGCCACGCGTCGGTGTCCAGCTCGTCGGAGCGTCCGATCAGCTCGAGTGGGTTGGAGCAGTAAGGACAGTGCAGCGGACAGCGGTGCGTCAGTTCGGCCAGCAACCCCATCGGCGGGCCGACGGAGTTCACCGCCATTCGATCACCCTCCGCTGCGCGAACCGGTCCAGTACGGATTCGACGTCCTCCTTCCGCACGCCCGCGTAGCGCTGCGCGAGCGCTTCGACGATCTGGTTCACGGTCGACTCGCCGTCGCACCGTTGCAAAACGGCGGTGGCCGTGCTGTTCGGCACCAGCACACCTTCGGGAAACAGCACCACGTGCGTCTGCCGGACGTCGTCGTAGGTCAGGCGGACACCTCGCCGCAACGCGGGCCGTTTCGTCATTGCTTGCTTGCCGCGCGCTCGATGGCGTCGAGCATCGACCACAGCACGTCGCACTTGAAGCTCAGCGCGGCTACCGCAGCCCGTTGCTGCTCACGCGTGACACAGTGCTCCACCACGATGTCCAGGGTCTGCTTGCCCTCTCCGGACACCGCCTCGACGCGCTTGGTGAAGTAGGCCAGGTCCTCCGGGCGGATCCAGTCGTAGTTGGCCAACATGTCGGCCACCCGTCGTTGCATCAGATGCCCGGAGAACATCTCCGTCAGGCCGGAGGCGACCGCCTCCCACCACGGCCTGCTGCGCGCGAAGTTCACGTAGGCGTCGACGGCGAAGCGCACCCCCGGCGCCAGGTGTCGCTCGTCCAGAACTTCGTCGCGGTCCAGGCCGACAGCCTCGCACAGCCGCAACCACTTCTGGGCGCCGGAATTCGCGCCGCCATCGTCTGCGCGCCCGTCGTGGTACACGATGCGGTCCAGCCACAGCCTCCTGACCTGCGGAATCGGGCAGTTGGCGATGATCGCCGCGTCCTTCTGCGGCAGCATCTTCTGGTAGTACCAGCGGTTGGCCGCCCACATCTGCAGCTCGTGCCGGCTGAGCTCGCCCGCGTGCATGCGGTGGTGGAACGGGTGCGAGCCCCAGTACTTGTGCCGCAGGCCGCGCAGCTCGGCGACGAACTCGTCGGCAGGTAGCGGCCGTTCGGTGGCGGGGCTGGATGCGGTGGTCAAGCCATGCTCTCCTTCTGGCCGGGGACCGGCCCGGAAACAGCGACGGCGGACCCGCCGCGCAGGGCGGATCCGCCATCGACGGACGTCTTCAGTCCATGCGAGCGACGTACGCCGTCACTTCCATCGGCGTGTCGTACTCGACGAAGTCCGGAGCCTCCCAGACCTCGAGCTCGGTGCCGGGCTCGTCGACCATGCCTGTCTCCTCGCTGTCGGTGTCACGAGTTGATCACGACCCGATGGTAGTGGCGGCCGGAGGGTCGTTGCTACCCGTGCCGGATCGGGTGCGCGGAGTCACCGACAGGAACATTCGCACCAGGTCGGTGAGCAGCGAAGCCGGGATGCTCGGGTCCAGCAGGCGTTGCACGCCCAACCCGATTCCCAGGCTGAGCAGCACGGCCGCGGTGTCCTGCGCGGACATGGGCAGCTCCACGTCGAACTGTTCGCTGTTGGCCCGCACCAGCTGGGCGATCACGTCCCGGATTCCCTTGTCGCGGCCGGCCAGTTCGCGCCGCAAATGCTTGTCGTGCCGCACCGCGAGGGCGAACTCGACCTCCAGAGTCGTCTGTGCCTCGTTGCCGATGTTGTCCTCGGCCCAGCGCTGGAATCGCTCGATGCGCTCCTCGATGGTGGCCGCCGAGCTGACCGTCTCGGAGATCTGCGCGATCTGTTCGGCGTGGATGTCGTCGAGCACGGCAAGGCACAGCTCGTTCTTGTTGCGGAAGTTGGAGTAGACCGCGCCCTTGGAGAACCCGGCCGCTTCCGCCACCTTCTCCAGCGACGTGGGGCCGTAACCGTCGCGCAGGAACAGCTCCTTGGCCGTGGCCACCAGCTGCGCGCGGGTGCGCGCCTGCCGTTCGGCCCGGGTCAGTCTTGCCATGATCCGACCGTACTCGGCGCCCGGGCTCATCCGGATGTCATGAGGTCTCTCAGTGCGATCTCAGCGTTGCGACCACACCGTCCGGCCCACGCTCTACGATGCTGACATGCTGCGCCTACGACGGATTGCACTGGTGATGCTGGCTGCCCTCGCCCTGGTGGCCGCGGGATGTACCGGCGACGACGAACCGAAGCCGGGCGGCCCGCTCCCGGCGGCCGACGGACTGCTCGACGACGCGGCGAAGTCGGCGGCCGAGATCACCAGCACGCACTTCGTCGTGCGCACCGAGGGGCAGGTGCCGGGGCTGACGGTCAAGGGCATCGACGGCGACTTGAGCCTGCAGGAGAAGAAGGTCGCGGCCAAGGGCACCGCGACGATCGAGCTGATGGGCAACCAGGCCGAGGCGAAGTTCGTGCTGGCCGACGGCACGCTGTACCTGGACCCGGGCAGTGGCACGTACCAGAAGATCCCTGAGGAGCAGGCCAAGGCCGTCTACGACTTCTCCGCGGTGCTCGACCCGGAGCGCGGGGTGGCGAAGCTGATCGGTGAGCTGGCCGACGCCAAGACGGTCAAGCAGGAGAAGGTCGGCGGGATCGACGCCTACAAGATCGACGGCACGGCGACCAAGGAGTCCATCGCCGGACTGGTGCCGCGGGCGAACGCGGACGTCCCGGTCTCGCTGTGGGTGACCACGGACAATCACCAGCCGGTGCAGGCCGCCGCGACCTTCCCCGGTGAGCAGAAGGGCAAGCTCACCGTCACATTGTCGAAGATCAACGAACCGGTCTCCGTCGAGCCTCCTGCCTGATGACGCAGACGATCACCCGCAGGGCCCGGGTGGGCGCGATCGGAGCGGGCACGCTCGCGGTGTTGCTCGGCGCGCTGGACACCTACGTCGTCATCGCGCTGTTCCGGCAGATCATCGACGAGCTGCAGATCCCGATCAACGAACTGCAGCGGCTGACCCCGATCGTCACCGGCTACCTGCTGGGCTACATCGCGGCGATGCCGCTGCTCGGCCAGGCCTCCGACCGGTTCGGGCGCAAACCGCTGCTGCAGCTGTGTCTCGGCGGGTTCGCCGCGGGCTCGATGATCACCGCGCTGTCCGACGACGTGACGATGCTGGTCGTCGGGCGGGTCGTGCAGGGCATCGCCAGTGGCGCCCTGCTGCCGGTGACCATGGCCTTGGCCGCCGACCTGTGGGCCAGCAGGCGCAGGGCGACGGTGTTGGGTGCGGTCGGGGCCGCGCAGGAGCTGGGCAGCGTGCTCGGGCCGCTGTTCGGGTTGGCGCTGGCCGCGCTCGCCGGCTGGCGCGGGGTGTTCTGGGTGAACGTGCCGCTGGCGCTGCTGGCCATGGCCGCGGTGCACTTCGCGCTGCCCAGCCGCGAACCGGTCGCCGGGCTGGAGCGCCGCAAGATCGACGTCGTCGGTGGCGTGCTGCTCGCCGTCGTCCTCGGACTGCTGGTGGTCGGGCTGTACAACTCCGACCCGGGCAAGCAGGTGCTGCCGGAGAACGGCGGATTGCTGCTGGGCGGGGCCGCGGTGGCCGCGCTGGCGTTCGTCGGCTGGGAGTTGCGGGCCCGCACCAAGATCATCGATACCACGGGTGTGCGGCTCGGCCCGTTCCTGGCGACGCTGGGCGCCAGCGCGATGGCCGGGGCCGCGCTGATGGTGACGCTGGTCGACGTCGACCTGTTCGCGCAATCGTTGCTCGGTAAGGACGACGCGGGCGCGATCCTGCTCCTGTTGCGGTTCCTCATCGCGTTGCCGATCGGAGCGGTGCTCGGTGGCTGGCTGGCCGCGCGCTTCACCGAACGCTGGGTCGCCGTGGCCGGGATGGTGATCGCCGCAGCGGGCTTCTGGCTGCTGTCGAACTGGCCGAAGGACCCGCTGGCGGCGCGACACGACCTCGGTGTGATCGACCTGCCGGTGCTGGATACCGACCTCGCCGTGGTCGGGCTCGGACTGGGGTTGGTCATCGCGCCGTTGTCGTCGGCGGTGCTGCGCGTGGTGCCCGCTGCGCAGCACGGCATCGCGTCCGCGGGTGTGGTGGTCGCCCGCATGGTCGGCATGCTGGTCGGTGTCGCCGCGCTGACCGCGTGGGGCCTGCACCGGTTCTGGACCGACTACAACAAGGTGATCGCCGAGGTCGGGTTGCCGATCGGTGTCTCGCCGGAGGAAGCCGAGCGTATGGAGCAGCGGCTCGTCGAGGGTCGCAACGACGCATTGCTGGCGCAGTACACCGACATCTTCTGGGTCACGGTGTTCATCTGCCTGGCCGGAGCCGTGCTGGCGGCCTTCCTCGCATCGCACCGCCGCACGGACGCCGAGCACGAGCAGGCAGAATAGGACGGGCCCGCCGGTGTCGCGGGCCGAGAGTCCATGCCCGTCACCAGGAGGAAGCACCCCATGGCGCAGGCCGCTGAGCCGCCGTCCGGAACACGAGACTTCCTGGCAGACGACGTCCGCCGACGCGAGGCGGCCTTCGCGGCCGTGCGTGAGGTGTTCGAGCGATACGGTTTCGACCCGCTCGTCACGCCTGCCTTCGAGCGGATCGAGACGCTGCTGGGGAAGTACGGCGACGAAGGCGACAAGCTCGTCTTCAAGATCCTCCGGCGCGGCGAGCATGAGGCGTCAGGGGAAGCCGACCTGGCGCTGCGCTACGACCTGACGGTCCCGCTGGCCCGCGTGGTGGCGACCTACGGCTCGCAGCTGCCCTCGCCGTACAAGCGCTACGCGATCGGCCCGGTGTGGCGGGCGGACCGCCCCGGCAAGGGCCGGTTCCGCGAGTTCACCCAGTGCGACTTCGACATCGTCGGCTCGTCGTCCGACCTGGCCGACGCCGAGGTCCTGGCCACCGTGCACGACGGTGTGCGGGCGCTCGGGGTGGAGGAGTTCACCATCGAGCTGAACTCCCGCCAGGTGCTCTTCGGCCTGCTGCAGGCCTACCGGGTGCCGTCCGAGCTGGGTGGCCCGGTGCTCATCACGCTGGACAAGCTGGACAAGCTGGCGCCCGCCAAGGTGGTCGCCGAGCTGGTCGAACGCGGGCTCGCCGCATCGGACGCCCAGGCGCTGGTCGACGACCTCACCGCCGACGACCCGGACGTCATCCGGGCTCGGCTGGACGGATCCGAGCAGGGCAAGCAGGGCCTGGCGCAGGTCGACCGGCTGCTCGAGCTGACCGCCGGGCTGCCGGTGACGTTCGCGCCGCGCATGGTCCGCGGGCTCGACTACTACACCGGCATGATCTTCGAGGTCAGCGCCGCCGGGTTCACCGGTTCCATCGCGTCCGGGGGCCGCTACGACGGGCTGGTGGCCGCGCTGGGCGGGCCGGACATGCCCGCGGTCGGTGGCTCGATCGGGTTGGAGCGCATCCTGTCGCAGCAGGCGGCCGACGCCACCGAGTCGAGCGGGTTGGACGTCGCCGTCACGGTGCTCGGTGCCGAGCAGCAGGTGGTCAAGCTCGCCGCCGAGCTGCGCGCCGCGGGCCTGCGCACCGGCGTCTACCTCGGTTCGTCCGGCAAGCTGGCCAAGCAGCTGAAGTGGGCCAACGCCCAGCACGCCTCGTACGTGCTGCTCTACGGGCCGGCCGAGCAGGAGGCAGGCAACGTCACGGTGCGGGACATGACGTCCGGCGAGCAGGTGTCGGTGCCGTTCGACGGCGTCGTCTCCCACCTGCGCGCGGCGGTCGAGAACGCCTAGCGCTTGCCGTAGAGCCGATCCCCCGCGTCGCCCAGGCCCGGCACGATGAAGCCGGAGTCGTTGAGCCGCTCGTCGATGCTGGCGGTCACCAAGCGAACCGGCAGCCCGGACTTCTCCAACCGGGCCAGCCCCTCCGGCGCGGCCAGCGTGCAGATCGCCGTGACGTTGGCGGCGCCGCGCCCGGTCAGCAGGCGGATGGTGTACTCCATCGACCCTCCGGTGGCCAGCATCGGGTCCAACACGAACACCGGGCGGCCGGCCAGCGACGGTGGCAGGGACTCCATGTACGGCGTGGGCATCAGGGTTTCCTCGTCCCTGGCCAGCCCGACGAAGCCCATCAGCGCTTCCGGGATCATCCGGTGGGCCTGGTCGGCCATGCCCAGCCCGGCCCGCAGCACCGGGACCAGCAGCGGCGGTTCGGCCAGCTTGTAGCCGTCGGTGTCCGCGACCGGCGTGGTGATCGTCTCGGTGCGCAGCGGCGCTTCGCGCATCGCCTCGTACACCAGCATCTGGGTCAGATCGTGCAGGGCGGCACGGAAGCCTGCGTTGTCGGTCCTGGCGTCGCGCATCTTGGTCAGGCGGACGCGGGCGAGTGGGTGTTCGACGACGGTGACGTCCATGGTGCGAGAGACTATCCTGCCGCTACGCTCGAGTGGGTGAGCGAGCATCCCGGCAACGAACGCGCCGACGAATCCGTCGCCCGCGAGCCCGAATCGACCCGGCCGGCGTTGCGCGCCTCCGACGCGGATCGGGAACGCGTCGCCACGGTGTTGCACCAGGCGCTCGGTGAGGGCCGGATCACGGTGACCGAGTTGGAGGAGCGGCTGGACAAGGTCTACGCGGCCAAGACGCTGGAGGAACTGGCGCCGATCACCGCCGACCTGCCGAACGCGCAAGGCGTCGTCCAGCTGGGGACGCCGACGTCCCCGGCGCCGCAGACCTCCGGCCACGAACTGATCGGCGGCACGCCGGGGTCGGCCACGTCCGTGGCGATCATGTCCGGCACCGACCGCAAGGGCAACTGGGTGGTGCCGCCCCAGCACAACAGCTTCGCGTTCTGGGGCGGGGTGGAGATCGACCTGCGCCAGGCACGGTTCGCCGAGCGGGACACCACGATCACCGCGGTGGCCATCATGGGCGGGATCGACATCATCGTGCCGGACGACATCCAGGTCGAGGTCACCGGTTTCGGCCTGCTCGGTTCGTTCGAGAGCCGGGGTTCGGCCCCGACCAACCCGGACCCCAACGGCCCGCGGGTGACCATCAGCGGGGTGGCGATCATGGGCGGGGTGGAGGTCAAGCGTCGCCCGCGCAAGTCGCCGCCACCGAAGCATCTGATGATCTGACGCGTGCGGGCACCCCGGCGCCGGTGTCCGGGCCTAGACTCGGCGTATGCCACAAGCAGCACTCTCCGGGCTGGACGAGGCCAGACGGGACGAATCCAGCTTGCGCCGGTTCCTGAACGGACTACCGGGCGTCGATCAGGTCGGCGTCGAGCAACGGGCCGCGGGGCTGGCCACCCGCAGCATCAAGAAGGCCAGCAAGCTCTGGGCGCTGGACACCGCGATCAGCATGGTCGACCTGACCACGCTGGAGGGCGCCGACACGGTCGGGACGGTCCGTTCGCTGTGTGCCAAGGCGCGCAGGCCGGACCCCGAGCGGCCGGAGACGCCGCAAGTTGCCGCGGTGTGCGTGTATCCGGACCTGGTCGCGACCGCGGTCGAGGCGCTGGCGGGCACCGGGATCGGGGTGGCCAGCGTCGCGACGGCCTTTCCGTCCGGCCGGTCGAACCTGGACGTCAAGCTGGCCGACACCAAGCTGGCCGTCGAGTCCGGCGCCACCGAGGTCGACATGGTGATCGACCGCGGGGCGTTCCTGTCCGGCCGCTACGGTGCGGTGTTCGACGAGATCACGGCGGTCAAGCAGGCGTGCGGGGACGCACACCTGAAGGTCATCCTGGAGACCGGCGAGCTGGTCACCTACGACAACGTGCGGAAGGCTTCGTGGCTCGCGCTGCTGGCGGGCGCGGATTTCATCAAGACCTCCACCGGCAAGGTGCAGCCCGCGGCCACCCTGCCGGTCACGCACGTGATGCTGCAGGCGGTGCGCGACTGGTACACCGCGACCGGCGAGCTGCGTGGCGTGAAGCCCGCGGGCGGCATCCGGTCGGCGAAGGACGCCATCCGCTACCTGGTCGCGGTCAACGAGGTGGCGGGTGAGGAGTGGCTGACCCCGAAGCTGTTCCGGTTCGGCGCGTCCAGCCTGCTCAACGACCTGCTGCTGCAGCGGAGAACCCAGCTCGACGGCCACTACTCGGGCCCTGACTACGTGACGGTGAACTGACATGGCCCTGTTCGACTACGCACCGGCGCCGGAGAACCGCGACATCGCCAACCTGAAGGCGCACTACCGGCCGTTCATCGGCGGCGAGTTCGTCGACGGCAACGGTGAGCCGCTGAAGACGATCAACCCGGCGAACGGTGAAGTGCTCGCCGAAGTGTCCACAGTGGACGGCAGTGACATCGACCGCGCGGTGCAGGCCGCGCGCACCGCGTACGAGAAGACGTGGCGCCGGATGCCCGGTAGCGAGCGCGCGAAATATTTGTTCCGGCTGGCTCGGCTGATCCAGGAGCGGGCGCGCGAGCTGGCCGTGCTGGAGACGCTGGACAACGGCAAGCCGATCAAGGAGTCGCGCGATGTCGACATCCCGACGGCCGCGGCGCACTTCTTCTACCACGCCGGGTGGGCCGACAAGCTGTCCTACGCGGGCTACGGCCCGGACCCGCAGCCGCTGGGGGTGGCCGGTCAGGTGATCCCGTGGAACTTCCCGCTGCTGATGCTGGCGTGGAAGATCGCTCCCGCGCTGGCCTGCGGGAACACCGTCGTGCTCAAGCCTGCGGAGACCACGCCGTTGACCGCGCTGGTGTTCGGCGAGCTGTGCCAGCAGGCCGGGTTGCCACCCGGGGTGGTGAACATCGTGCCGGGCGCCGGCGACGTCGGTGCCGCACTGGTCGGTCACGCCGGGGTCGACAAAGTGGCGTTTACCGGGTCGACCGAGGTCGGCAAGATCATCCAACGGCAGCTGGCGGGCACCGGCAAGAAGATGACGATGGAGCTGGGCGGCAAGGCGGCCAACATCGTGTTCGACGACGCCCCGCTCGACCAGGCGGTGGAAGGCATCGTCAACGGCATCTTCTTCAACCAGGGGCACGTGTGCTGCGCCGGGTCGCGGCTGCTGGTGCAGGAGTCGATCGCCGACGAGCTGCTGGAGAAGCTGCGTTACCGGGTGTCGACGCTGCGCCTCGGTGATCCGCTGGACAAGAACACCGACGTGGGCGCGATCAACTCGGCCGAGCAGCTGGCGAAGATCCGTGACCTGGTGGCCTCCGGGGAAGCCGAGGGCGCCGAGCGGTGGACCTCGCCGTGTCCGCTGCCGGAGAAGGGCTTCTTCTTCGCCCCGACGGTGTTCTCCGGCGTGCAGGCCTCGATGCGGATCGCGCGCGAGGAGATCTTCGGGCCGGTGCTGTCCGTGTTGACGTTCCGGACGCCGCAGGAAGCGGTGACCAAGGCGAACAACACGCCGTACGGCCTGTCCGCGGGCATCTGGACCGAGAAGGGCTCGCGGATTCTGTGGATGACCTCGCAGTTGCGGGCGGGGGTCGTCTGGGCCAATACGTTCAACCGCTTCGACCCGACCGCGCCGTTCGGCGGGTATCAGGAATCCGGATTCGGTCGCGAGGGCGGCCGCGCGGGGCTGGAGGCTTACCTCGATGTCTGACACGCGACTTGCCGTGGCGAAGACCTACAAGCTGTACATCGGTGGCAAGTTCCCGCGCTCGGAGTCCGGTCGCTCGTACCCGGTGAACGACACGCGCGGCCGTTTCCTGGCCAACGTGGCACATGCTTCCCGCAAGGACGTCCGGGACGCCGTGGTCGCCGCGCGCAAAGCGTTCCCGGGGTGGTCGGGGGCGACGGCGTACAACCGTGGCCAGGTGCTGTTCCGGGTGGCCGAGGTGATGGAGGGCCGTCGCGAGCAGTTCGTCGCCGATGTGCGAGCCGCCGAGGGTGTGCAGCAGCGGCGTGCGGAGACGCTGGTCGATGCGGCCATCGACCGCTGGGTGTACTACGCGGGCTGGACCGACAAGTTGTCCGCGGTGCTGGGCGCGGCTAACCCGGTGGCCGGGCCGTACTTCTCGTTCACGGTGCCGGAGCCGACCGGGGTCGTCGGGGTGTTCGCACCGCAGAAGTCGTCGTTGCTGGGCTTGGTGAGCGTGCTCGCTCCGGTGCTGGCGACCGGGTGCACGGCCGTGGTGGTGACCAGTGCGGATCGCCCGCTGCCCGCCGTGACGCTGGCCGAGGTGCTGGCGACTTCCGACGTTCCTGGTGGCGTGGTCAACCTGCTGACCGGGCGCGCCGAGGAGCTCGCGCCGTGGCTGGCTTCGCACGCGGACGTCAACGCGCTGGATCTGACCGGTGTCGAGCCGTCTGCGCGTGGGGAGCTGGCGCGGACGGCGGCGGACACGGTGAAGCGGTTGGTGCGAGTTCCGGATCAGGAGCCGGACTGGATCGCCACGCCGGGGCTCGAGCGGCTGCGTCCGTATCTGGAGGACAAGACGGTCTGGCATCCGATGGGTGTCTGATCCGGCTTCGCTCGCGCCGCCGGGCTCGCTACGCTCGGGCGCGAAGGAGGTCGATCATGACGTCTACGGTGTTGGTCACCGGAGCCAGCGCAGGGTTCGGAGCCGAGATGGTCCGCCGGTGGGCGGCGCGCGGCGATCGGGTCATCGCTGCGGCGCGGCGCCGTGAGCGGGTCCAGGCGCTTGCGGACGAGCTCGGGCCGTCGGTGCTGCCGCTGGAACTCGATGTGCGGGACCGGGTGCAGGTCAACCATGCGATCGAGACGTTGCCGGACGAGTTCTCCACCATCGACGTGCTGGTGAACAACGCCGGGCTGGCGAAGGGGATGGAGCCTGCGCACGAGGCCGACCTGGACGCCTGGCAGCAGATGATCGACACCAACTGTGCCGGCCTGGTGTATTGCACGCGCGCGGTGCTGCCTGCGATGGTCGCGCGCGGGTCCGGGCACGTGATCAACATCGGTTCGATCGCGGCGACGCATGCCTACCCTGGCGGGAACGTCTACGGCGCGACGAAGGCTTTCGTGCACCAGTTCAGCCGGAACCTGCGCAGCGATCTGCACGGCACCGGCGTTCGGGTGACCTGCATCGAGCCGGGGTTGGCCGGGAACACCGAGTTCTCCAACGTGCGGTTCGACGACGACGAGAAGGCCGCCGCGGTGTACGAGGGCACGGAGCCGTTGACTCCGGAGGACGTGGCCGAGGCGACCATCTGGGCGGCGAGCCAGCCACCGCACGTCAACATCAACTTCATCGAGCTGATGCCCGTGGTGCAGAGCCCCGCGGGGCTGGCGGTGCATCGCAAGGCGTAACCGCTCGGAGCCCATGGTGATGGGCTCCCGCGGCCAGCGGTTTCCGGCTGGTGCCGGTCGGTGAGCTCCGGGAGGCAGGAGCGTCCGGCTGGAGCGGCTGGTGCGCTCCAGCGGCCAGAGGCGCCGGCTGGAGCCCGACAGTCAGGAGCGTCCGGCTAGAGCCGCTGGATCGTGGGCTCGAGCAGCCAGGCGCCGCCGACGACGAGCGTGCAGGCCACCATGACGAACAGAATCACCATCCACAGCCAGGCGGGGATCCCGCTGAGCCGAGCCAGCTGGTCGACGTCGGAGGTGAGCGCGGCGCCGCGGCGGCGTTTGCTTTGCAGTTCGAACAGCGGTCGCACCGCGCCGAGGAGCAACAACCAGGTGATGGTGTAGACGAAGGCCGCGATGAGGTTCGCCGGGCCGACGAACGCGACCGTGGCGAGGACGCCCGCGGTCAGCAGGACGACGAAAGCGCCGTAGGCGTTGCGGATCATCACCAGGACGCCGCAGATGCCGATGGCGGAGATGATGAGCACCGCGGAGATGAGGTCGGCACCGGTCAGCCCGGCGAAGAGGAGCCCGACCACCGCGGGCGCCGGGTAGCCGGCGAGCATGGTGAAAATGACGCCTGGACCGGTCGACTTCCCGCGGGAGAACGTCAGGCCCGAGGTGTCGGAGTGCAGTCGGATGCCCTCCAGCCTGCGGCCGACCAGGACGGCGGCCAGGGCGTGGCCTGCCTCGTGCACGAGGGTCAGGACGTTGCGGGCCACGCGCCATGGGCGGCCGGACAGCACGATCAGCAGCGCGATGAGTCCGGTGATGGCGGGGACGACGGCGTCCGGCTCGGCCTGGCCGCCGAACGGGTTCTGCCACCACGTGAGCATTGCGAGATTCACGTCGTCACCGGGGTTGTGGGTCAGTCCATGAGGCTGGCCGCGACCGTGGCACCGAGGTTCCAGCAGGCTTCCAGGTCGGCTTTGGTCGGCTCACCGGTCACCGAGACGGTGTCGGTGACGCGCTGCCACTGCAGCCCGGTCACGATGGATTCGATGCCGCGAATGGCGCCCGTGGTGTCGTTGTTGCCGTGCACGTAGAGGCCGTAGGGGCGGCCGCGAGTTTCCTCCAGGCACGGGTAGTAGATCAGGTCGAAGAAGACTTTGAGCGCGCCGCTCATCATGCCGAGGTTGGCGGGTGTGCCGAGGATGAAACCGTCGGCTTGCATGGCGTCACTCGGTGTTGCCGCCAAGGCCGCTTTGCGGACCACCTCGACGCCCTCGATCTCGTCGGTGGTCGCACCGTCGACCACGGCCTCGAACATTGCCTGGACGTTCGGGGAAGGCGTGTGGTGAACGATCAGCAGTCGCGCCATCTCGTCCTTTCGTCGTCGGCCGATCCACGGGCTTCGGACTGTATGCCTTGGTCATCGGCAGGTGGCTCGCGGGGCTGTAGGTGGCAGCCCAGGCGGCCGACCCATGCCCGCCACGGCACCAGCGGAGCCCAGGGCTGCCTGCCACGGCACCAGCGGAGTCCTGGCCTGCCTGCCACGACACCAGCGGAGCCCTAGGCGCCGAGGAATTCCCGCACTTCTGCGCGCAGTCGTGACATCTTCTGCTCGGCCTCCCGCCTGCTGGCAGCGAGCTGATCGTCCGCCGGTACCGGCTGCACAACCTGCAGGTAGGCCTTGAGCTTCGGCTCCGTTCCCGACGGCCGGACAACCACCCGCAGCCCGTCGGCGGACAGCCGCACACCATCGGTCCTGGGCAGCAGATCTTGCAGGTCAACGGGGGCGTCGACGAGCGTTGCGGGAGGTTGCTCGCGCAGCTTCGTCATCATTTCCGACGCTCGGCTCGGTGTGTCGAGCCGGATCGAGACCTGCTGCGTCAGGTGCACGCCATGGCGCCGCGCGAGCGTGTCAAGTCCCTCCAGCAGCGTCGAGTTTTCGGCTTTACGAGCCGCGGCCAGTCCGGCGACCATCAGAGCAGCGGAGATCCCGTCCTTGTCGCGGACCGAGGCGGGGTCGACGCAAAGCCCCAGGGCTTCCTCGTAGGCGAAGACGAGGTTGTCGCCCGCGCGGGCCAGCCACTTGAACCCGGTCAGCGTCTCGGTGTACTTCGCGCCGTGCGCTGCCGCGATCGATTTCAGCAAGGAGGACGAAACGATAGTGGTCGCAACGAGCACACCGTCGGTGGTGGGCTCGGTGGAGAGGACGTGCTCGCCGAGAAGCCCGCCGACTTCGTCACCGGAGAGCATGCGCCAGCCGCCCTCGACCGAGTCGTCCGGTACCCCGACGGCGCACCGGTCGGCGTCCGGATCGAATGCGATCGCGATGTCGGCGTCGATGCGCTTCGCCAACGCCAGCAGCTCGTCACAAGCTCCGGGCTCTTCGGGGTTGGGGAAGGCCATCCCGCCGAAGTCGGGGTCGGGCGTGTCCTGCGTGAAGTGCACGTCGGTGAAGCCTGCGCGGCGGAAAGCCTCCGCGGCGGTGGCCGCTCCGACACCGTGCAGCGCGCTCACCGCTACCCGGACAGTCCGCGCCGACAGTCGCGGCACCTGGGCGACCTGCTGCAGGTACGCCTCCACGACGTCGTCGCCGAGGGTTCGGTAGGTCGTGGCACGGGGGATGGCCCGAGCGGCCGGAGCCTGGGCGATGGCTGCCTCGATCTCGCTGTCCGCCGGCGGGATGATCTGCGACGCAGTCGAGTCGTAGAGCTTGTAGCCGTTGTCCGGCGCTGGGTTGTGCGACGCGGTGATTTGAATCCCTGCCGCCGCGTTCAAGTGTCCGACGGCGAAGGCCAACACCGGAGTGGGCAGTGGGCGGTCCAGCAGTCGAACGTCGAACCCAGCTGCCGCCAGAACCCCTGCTGCGTCAGCGGCGAAGGCCTCGGAGCCATGCCGAGCATCGCGCCCGACGACGACCAGTTCGCCGGCATGTCCGTTGGCGTTGAGCCAGGTGGCCACGCCCGCGGTGGTGCGGATGACAACGGCCCGGTTCATGCCGTTGGGTCCGGCGCGCACCGGGCCGCGCAAGCCTGCGGTGCCGAACTTGAGCGAGCCGGCCATGCGGTCGGCAAGCTCCTCGTGCGCAGCGGGATCGCCGCCGAGAGCACGAGCGAGTACCTGCTGCAGTTCGGCCTGGGTGGTCGGGTCGACGTCGTCGGCGATCCAGCGGTAGGCCGCGTCACGCAATTCCGTTGGGACGCTCATGCCCGCATCATGAGCTCACGCAGCAGCGAGCCCATCCGGTTGGCGGCAGCCCGTCCGGCCTCCACAACTTCCTCGTGGTTGAGCGGCTGCCCCGACAGCCCCGCGGCCAGATTGCTGACCAGGGACAGCCCGAAGACCTCGAGGCCGAGCGCGCGAGCCTGGATAGCTTCCAGCACGGTCGACATGCCCACGAGGTCGGCGCCGAGCGTTTGCAGCATGCGGATCTCGGCTGGGGTTTCGTAGTGCGGCCCGACCATGCCTGCGTAGACGCCCTCGGTGAGGCTGGGGTCGATCTCCTTGGCGAGTTGCCGCAGCCTGGGCGAGTACAGGTCGGTCAGATCGACGAAGTTCGCGCCGACCAGTGGCGACAGCCCGGTGAGGTTCAGGTGGTCGCTGATCAGCACCGGCTGGCCGACCTGCATGCCCTCGCGCAGCCCGCCTGCCGCGTTGGTGAGCATGACCGTGCGTGCGCCCGCAGCCGCAGCGGTACGAACTCCGTGCACGACGGCGTCCATACCCTTGCCTTCGTAGTGGTGGGTACGCCCGAGCAGCACGAGGGCGCGGCGACCGTTGCCGAGGTCGACCGACCGTGCCGTGCCGCCGTGCCCGACCGCCGAGGGAGCGACGAAGCCGGGCAGTTCGGCCAGGGGAATCTCGGCTTCGGGCGTGCCGATCACGTCGGCGGCCGGACGCCAGCCACTACCGAGGATGAGCGCCAAGTCGTGTTTGGTCACTCCGGTGCGCCGGGCCAGTTCTTGGGCCGCGGCGGTTGCGTTGTCAACGTTGTCACTCGTCACGGAATGCAGCCTAGATGTTCGTCGAACGCTGGTGGTGTCGTGTTCTGTGACACGCGACCGTGCGGACCTGATTCCACGGGCGGCACCGTCGGTCTGTACGGGCGCGCTCTCTTGCCCGAACCGTCGGTGGGCTTAGGACAAGCCGTAGCGGGGAAGGGGATCGTCATCGTCCGGCATGAGCTGAGTGACGATCTGATGCGCGAGCCAGTCCCGCAACGACGCGAAGTCCTCGACCGCGGCGGGCCCGATCATGCCGTCCAAGCGCTCGCCGGTGTAGAGCGCCAGTAGCCATCGGTCGATGAGCTGAACCAGGTCCAAAGCGGTGACGCCGAGGTCGTGCCGAGCGGTGAAGTCCGGTAGGTACAGCTTGTCGCCTTCCTCCGGCAGCAGATCGAGCACGCGGGCGTACCGGTTGGCCATGGGTATGAGCAGCTCGAGTTCGCTACGGTCGGACGCCCAGGTCTGTCGTCGCAGCTCGAGGACGGCCGCGAGCCTCGGATCCACCGCCGGCGGCGGCTCGCCCGTGGCGTGCTCGGCCAGGCGGTACTGGGTGAGGGCATGGATGAATTCCACCTGGGCGCGCAGCATCGTCATGTGCCAGGAACGCAGGTAGCCGAAGAACTGCTCGCCGTCCCGATCCCAGATCGCTGCGTCGTCCGGATCGGTGGGAAGACGCTCCCAAGGCGTTGCCCGCTGCCGTCCGGATCCCATCGCACCCACCTAGCTGTACTGCGACTTCAGTCGTTCCAGCTCGCGGCCCACGTGCTCGACGATCGCCGCACGATCGGCCGCCCGGGCGTTGAGGTACAGATCGTCGTCCTCGCCGGTCAGGTAGGTGATCCACCGAACGCCCGGTTCGACGTCCAGAACCACGGGGGACCGTTTGCCGCTGGTGTGCCGCCGCCCTGCCGAGTCTCGGACCGCCGTCATGATCTTGATTTCGGACAGCCGCGACTTCGGATCGTGCAGCGCTTGCATGCGCCTGGCCTCGCGGGTCAGCGAGCGTTCGACGGCGATGCTTGATTTGGGCTGCGTGAGTTCCTGCACCCGGCACGTGATGGTTTGCTCGTTGGCCGGCGGGCACGGGTCGATGGTGTTCGCGATCTCGTCGACGAGGGTGTCGGCCTTGGCGTCGCGCAGCTCGATCTTTTCTTCGCCGATGACGTGGCGAGCCAGCACGCTGTCGTTGCCGCTCACGCCGGTGTGCAGCCGGGTCTGCTTTTCCTTCGTTGCTGCGTAGGCGTAGCACTCTTCCTCGGCCGCGCACAGCGCGCGCAGCGCGATCACGAGCTCGACCGCTGGTGCGCCGCGGTCGAGCAGACCTTGCTGCTCGAGCTCCGCGGTGGCCTCCGCGTTGAGTGCGCGCAGTTCTTCCTCGTCGCGCCAGATGGGCTCCGGCCGCAAGGTTGCGGGCAGCCGGAGCCCCTGGCGCGTCGCGAAGTAATCGAGTGTTGTCGGTGTCAGCCAGACTGATTGGGGCAGTAGCACTGGTTACTCGCCGATGACTGGAGGAACGACCGTCATACCGGTGGATTCGTCGACGAGCTTTTCGCCGTACTCGTCGACCTCGGTCTTCAGGCCGGGATCCATTTCCTGCTTGACGTAGTACTCGTCCTTGTGTTCCTTGTCATCGTCTCCGCCGCCACCACGGGCACCGGCGCCACCCATCATGCCGCCCATGCCCATGCCGCGGCCCATGCCGGCACCCATGCCGCCCATGCCTTTGGCACCCATACCGGCGCCTGGGCCTGCCGCACCGGCCGCGCCACCGGGGCCGAAGCCGCTACGCGGGCCGGCAGCAGCCGCATCGCCGCCACCAGCGGCGCCCATCATGCCGCCGCCCATCATGCCGGCCGCCGCAGCCGCGCCACCGGCACCGAACCCGCCACCGGAACCGCCGCCATCGGGGCCGAAGCTCCTGTTGCGCGAGCTCGCGCGGGTGCCGCCGGGCGGAATGATCCGGCCGTCCGGCGTCCGCTGCGAGCCGTCCGGCATCAGAATGTTGCCGTTGGGCAGGACCGTCGCACCCGGCGGCAAACCACCGGGAAG
>NZ_ATYT01000003.1 GCF_000427825.1 Thermocrispum municipale DSM 44069
CCCGCCAGCCCTACCAACCCGACTACCGGCGAAACACGGCTACCGCTGCTTGACAAACACATTAGGCAGCCACCTCGCTTTCTCGGATGAGTCGCAGGAAGGCCTGCCCGAGGTCCTCCGCCTGGGTGCGGGTGCGCAGCGCTTCCGGGGTGTCGGTGGCCAGCAGTCGCCCGTCCCGCATCAACAGCAGGTGGTCGCACCGGCTCGCCTCGTCCATCACATGGCTGGACACCAGCAACGTGACGCCGTTGCCGGCCAGCGAGCGGAACAGGGCCCACAGCTCGTCCCGCAGCACCGGGTCCAACCCGACCGTCGGCTCGTCCAGCACCAGCAGCTCGGGCTTGCCGAGCAGAGCGACCGCCAGGTTCGCTCGGCTGAGCTGACCGCCGGAGAGCTCGCCGACCATGGCGTTCGCGTGCGAGGTCAGCCCGACCTCGTCGATCACCCGCCGGACGTCATCGGCCGGCGCGCCCAGCACCGCGGCGAAGTACCGCAGGGCCTCGGAGACTCGCAGGTCGGGATAGATCGCCGGGTTCTGGGTCGCGTATCCGATGCGGCGGCGCAGGTGCTTGTGCCCGGCGGGCAGGCCGAGCACCGTGACGTCTCCGCCGGCGACGATCTGGACCCCGACGATGGCGCGCAGCAACGTCGACTTGCCGCAGCCGCTCGGCCCGAGCAGGCCGGTCACCGAGCCTCGGTCGAGCGTGAAGCTGACGCCCTTGATCACCTCGCGGCCACCTCGTCGCACGTGGAGGTCGTTCACCGCGACGGCTGAATTAGTCATGTGTTTAATTTTGCGCGCGTGCGGGAGGGCGTGTCAACCGCGGAGTTCCGGGGCGGGACGGTCGTGCCGGATTGCCGGGGGGTTGTACTGGGGCGGCGGCGCCGGGCATCGACGAGCGGGACGACCGCGCCGAGCACTGAGTAGAACGCGGGTCGGCCGCGGCGCGCCTGGCGGCGTCAAGGCGGCGGCATCGGGCCCCGCGTGCGGGCGTGGGGCGCGCCGAGCCCTCAGGTGTCGGCCGCTTGGCGCCCAGCGTCGATGTGCTGCTGGATCGACGGTGCGACCAGCGCGATCACGTCCTCCGGCGTGGCCGACGCAAGCGGTTCGAGCTGCACGATGTAGCGCAGCAGCGCCACCCCCATCAGCTGCGAGCCGATCGCGGTCATCCGCAGCTCGCCGACCCCCAGCGCAGGCCCGAGTCGGTCGACGATCACCCGGTGGAGGAATTCCCGCATCATCCGGGCCGCTTGCTCGGACGAGGCGACCGAGCGCTGCAACGCGAGGAACGGACTGCGCGAGTCCGGCCCCTCCCACACCCCGATGAACAGTCGCAACAGCCGCTCACCGGCCTGCTCGGGCGGTCCGTCGGCGACGACGTCGGCGATCGCGTACGGGTTGACCGGCAAGTGCAGCGATTCGGTGAACACCCGGTCCTTCGAGCCGAAGAAGTGGTGGATCAGCGCCGGGTTCACACCCGCTTCGGCGGCGATCGCGCGGATCGTCGTGCCCTCGTATCCCCGTTCGGCGAACAGCTTCCGCGCCGCCGCCATGATCTGTTCCCGTGTCTCGGTCTGTCCCGGCCTCCGGCCCGCGCGCGCCATGCTCGTAGGCTAAACGGCGTGGGTGTAGCTGTGCGGGTCATACCGTGTCTGGACGTCGACGCCGGCCGCGTGGTCAAGGGCGTCAACTTCGAGAACCTGCGGGACGCGGGTGATCCCGTCGAGCTCGCGGCTCGCTACGACGCCGAAGGCGCGGACGAGCTGACGTTCCTCGACGTCACGGCGTCGTCCGGCGACCGCGAGACGACCTACGACGTCGTCCGGCGTACCGCCGAGCAGGTGTTCATCCCGCTGACCGTCGGCGGAGGCGTCCGCACCTGCGACGACGTCGACCGGCTGCTGCGGGCCGGTGCCGACAAGGTCTCCGTGAACACCGCAGCGATCGCCCGGCCCGAGCTGTTGCGGGAGGC
Source organism: Thermocrispum municipale DSM 44069 (assembly GCF_000427825.1). GTDB lineage: Bacteria > Actinomycetota > Actinomycetes > Mycobacteriales > Pseudonocardiaceae > Thermocrispum > Thermocrispum municipale. The sequence goes on from NZ_ATYT01000003.1 coordinate 1,974, forward strand.
CGCCCAGCGGTTCGGGTCGCAGTGCGTCGTGCTGTCCGTCGATGCCCGCCGGGCAGAAGGCACGCCGTCCGGCTTCGAGGTGACCACGCACGGCGGCCGCCGCGGCACGGGCATCGACGCCGTCGAGTGGGCCGCGCGTGGCGAAGAGCTCGGCGTGGGGGAGATCCTGCTCAACTCGATGGACGCCGACGGCACGAAAGCGGGCTTCGACCTGGAACTGATCCGCAAGGTCCGGGCCGCCGTCCGGGTTCCGGTGATCGCCAGCGGGGGAGCGGGCGAACTCGAACACTTCCCGCCTGCGGTGCACGCAGGCGCCGACGCCGTGCTGGCCGCGAGCGTGTTCCACTTCGGTCACCTGTCCATCCCGGACGTCAAGAAGACGCTGCGTGCCGCAGGGATCGAGGTTCGATGAGCACGCTCGACCCGGCGATCGCCGACCGGCTCAAGCGCAACGCGGACGGCCTGGTCGCCGCGGTCACCGTGGATGCCACGTCCGGTGCGGTCCTGATGCAGGCGTGGATGAACGACGAGGCGTTGGCGCGCACGCTGGAAACCCGGCGCGCGACGTACTTCTCCCGGAGCCGCGGTCGGCTGTGGGTGAAGGGCGAGGAGTCCGGCCACACACAACACGTGCGGGAAGTGCGGATCGACTGCGACGGGGACACCGTGCTCCTGCGCGTCGACCAGGTCGGACCGGCATGCCACACCGGGACGCCCACCTGCTTCGACGGGGCTGACCGGGTGCTGCTTGCCGACGAGTGACGTCAGTCCAACGGGCCGGTGATGTAGCGCTGCAGGGTCGGGCCGATCGCGGCGGCGACCCGCGGGATGTCCGCCGACGCCAGCGGTTCGAACTGAGCGACATAACGCACCATGCCCAGGCCGATGATCTGCGAAGCACACAGCGTCGCGCGCAACTCGATGTCGTCCGCTCCGGCCTTCTTGGCCAAGCGGCCGAACAGGTGGCGCAGGAACAGGTCGCGCAGGGCGTGGATCGCCTGTTCGTGGGCGGTGACGCTGCGCACCAGGGCGGCGAACACGCCACCGCCCGCGCTGTCCCACACCGTCAGGAACCGGGTGACGGCGCGCTTGCCGATGTCGTCGATGCCGCCGCTGGCCAGTTCGTCGGCGATGGTCTTGGGGTTGAACGGCAGCTGCAGCACCGCTTCCCCGAACAAGCCCTCCTTGCCGCCGAACCAGTGGTTGACCATGGCCGGGTCGACGCCTGCACGCTGGGCGATGCCGCGCACGGTCGCGCCGTCGTAGCCCGACTCGGCGAAGACTTCCCGCGCGGCCGTGATCAGGGCGGCACGGGTGTCCTCGCCGCCGGGGCGGCGGCCACGGCGTTTGCGCGATTCGGGTCCGGACACACCGCCATCATGGCGCTTCGGGCCCGGATATTTCCACCAGGGTTGAATTCTGTCGCGATGTGAGGCGGTGCACGCCGCGGAAGACGTCACCGGCAGAATGGCCGACGTGGCCAACAGCAACTCAGTCCGCACACCGCTCGGCGCGGTGGGCTTGACCAGGGACGAGTTCCGCGAGCTTGCGCAGGGCCGCCGGGTCATCCCGGTGACGCGCAAGCTGCTCGCCGACGCGGAAACCCCCGTCTCGCTGTACCGCAAGCTCGCCGCGAACCGCCCGGGAACGTTCCTGTTCGAATCGGCCGAGAACGGGCAGTCCTGGTCGCGATGGTCGTTCGTCGGTGTGCGCAGCCCGGCCGCGCTGACCGTGCAGGACGGGCGTCCGGTGTGGCTGGGTACGCCACCGGTCGGGTTGCCCACCGAAGGCAACCCGCTCGAGGTGCTGCGCGAGACGCTGATCGCGCTGCGCACCGAGCCGCTGCCTGACCTCCCGCCGCTGACCGGTGGGCTGGTCGGCTATCTGGCCTACGACGCGGTCCGCTGGCTGGAACGACTGCCGGAGCTGGCCGAGGACGACCTGCGGCTGCCCGAGCTGATCATGCTGCTGGCCACCGACTTGGCCGCCTACGACCACCACGAGGGCACGGTCACGCTCATCGCCAACGCGGTGAACTGGGACAACTCGCCGAAGCGCGTCGACGCCGCGTACGACGACTGCGTGCGCAGGCTGGACGAGATGACCCGGGAGCTGGACACGCACGCCCCGCCGACCGCGGTGTCGTTCCACCGTCCGGAGCCGGAGTTCACCCGGCGCCGCGACAAGGCCGAGTTCCACAAGGTGGTACACGAGGTCGTCGAGGCGGTGCATGCCGGTGAGACGTTCCAGGTCGTGCCGTCCCAGCGGTTCGAGATGCGTACCGAGGCGGACGCGCTGGACGTCTACCGCGTGCTGCGCAACACCAACCCGAGCCCGTACATGTACCTGCTCCGGCTCGACGGGTTCGACATCGTCGGCTCGAGTCCGGAGGCCCTGGTGACGGTCCGCGACGGCCGGGCCACGACGCACCCGATCGCCGGGACGCGGTGGCGCGGCGCGGACGAGGAAGAAGACGCGTTGCTGGCCAAGGATCTGCTGGCCGACGACAAAGAGCGTGCCGAGCACCTGATGCTGGTCGACCTGGCCCGCAACGACCTGGGCCGGGTGTGCCGCCCCGGCTCGGTGCACGTCGTCGACTTCTTCACCGTGGAGAAGTACTCGCACGTCATGCACATCGTGTCGACCGTGACCGGGTTGCTCGCCGACGACAAGACGGCGTTCGACGCCGTGGCGGCGTGCTTCCCGGCGGGCACGCTGACCGGGGCGCCGAAGGTGCGCGCGATGGAGCTGATCGAGAGCCTCGAACCGACCCGGCGTGGGCTCTACGGCGGTGTCGTCGGCTACCTGGACTTCGCCGGTGACGCCGACACCGCCATCGCGATCCGCACCGCGTTGATGCGGGACGGTGTCGCGTACGTGCAAGCGGGCGCGGGCGTGGTCGCGGACTCGGACCCGGACTACGAGGACAACGAGACGCTCAACAAGGCGCGGACCGTGCTGTCGGCCGTGGCCGCCGCGGAGACGATGCGAGAGCCGTGAAACGCCTGATGTGGACGGTGACCGTCGCGCTGGTGCTCGGCGCGGCGGCGCTGTGGGGTGCGGGCAGGCTGGTGTGGTCGGACGACGAGCAGGACCTGGCGTGGCCCACTCCGCTGGCTCTGCTCGTTCTGGCCTCCGTCGGCGCCATGTTCGCGCTGCGCGCGGTCGGCAGACGACTGCTGGGCGGTGTGCTGGTCGTGGTCGGTGTCGCCGCGTGCGTGCTGGCCGTCGTCGACGCGGAACTGTTCGGTATGGGACCAGTGATCGCCCTGCTCGGCGGCCTGCTGACCGGGGGCGCGGGCGGGCTGCTGGTTGCGCGCGGACACCGGCTGCCGCGGCTGGGCAGCCGGTATGAGGCCCCCGCTGCGCAGCGTGCCGAGCAGAGGAAGGACACTGGCCGGACCGACGATCTTTGGACGGCGTTGTCCGAGGGCAAAGACCCGACCGACGACGATTGACGGCACACCCAGCTGCTCGGTTCGAGGCTTGAGGCGGGGGCGACCCCGGACCCGGGAGCGCCCACCCTCGCGGGTAGCATTCTGGGCGCGGGAAGGGAAGGTTTTGGTGATCGTGCTTGCGAGCGACGGACGACAGCTGCTAGTGCGGGTGGCCTGCCGGTGAGCGTGCTCGAGGACATCATCGCCGGCGTGCGTGCCGACCTCGCCGAGCGTGAGGTTGCGATGCCGCTGGAGGAGCTGAAGAAGCGAGCAGCCAAGGCGCCGGAGCCGCGCAACGCGATGGCCGCGCTGAAGGAGCCCGGCATCGGCGTCATCGCCGAAGTGAAGCGGCGCAGTCCGTCCAAGGGAAAGCTGGCCGACATCCCCGACCCGGCGGCGCTGGCCGCGGACTACGCCGCCGCGGGTGCGCGCGCCATCAGCGTGCTGACCGAGCAGCGGCGGTTCGGCGGATCGCTGTCCGACCTGGCCGCGGTGCGCCAAGCGGTCGACGTCCCGATCCTGCGCAAGGACTTCATCGTCAGCCCGTACCAGGTGCACGAGGCGCGGCTGTACGGCGCCGACATGGTGCTGCTCATCGTGGCGGCACTGGACCAGAACGCGTTGGTGTCGCTGCTGGACCGGGTCGAGTCGCTCGGCATGACCGCCCTGGTCGAGGTGCACAACGCCGAAGAGTGCGACCGTGCGCTGGAGGCCGGTGCCGAGCTCATCGGTGTCAACGCGCGCAACCTGCACACGCTCGAGGTCGACCGCGACGTGTTCGCGCGGCTCGCGCCCGGCCTGCCGCCCCAGGTGCTCAAGGTGGCCGAGTCCGGCGTGCGCGGCCCCGGTGACCTGATGACGTACGCCGGTCACGGCGCGGACGCCGTGCTGGTCGGCGAAGGCTTGGTCGCCAGCGGCGACCCGAAGGCGGCACTGGTGCAGCTGGTGACCGCGGGATCGCACCCGGCGTGTCCGAGGCCGGCACGGTGACCACGCGGCGTGACCCGGCCGCGGTCGACCCGCCGGAGAAGGTCGACCTGCACGCGCCCGGCAAGCACGATCCGGACGAGACCGGTCACTTCGGTCCGTACGGTGGCCGGTTCATGCCGGAGGCACTGGTCGACGCACTGGACGAGCTGCGGGATTCCTACGACAAGGCCCGCGTGGACCCGGACTTCGTCGACGAGTTCAAGCGGCTGCTGCGGGACTACGCCGGGCGTCCGTCGCTGCTGACCGAGGCGCCGCGGTTCGCGCAGCACTGCGGCGGTGCGCAGGTGTGGCTCAAGCGCGAGGACCTCAACCACACCGGGTCCCACAAGATCAACAACGTGCTGGGCCAGGCCCTGCTGACCAAGCGCATGGGCAAGACCCGGGTGATCGCCGAGACCGGCGCGGGCCAGCACGGTGTGGCGACCGCGACGGCGTGTGCGCTGCTCGACCTCGACTGCGTGATCTACATGGGTGAGGTCGACACGCAGCGCCAGGCGTTGAACGTGGCCCGCATGCGGCTGCTCGGCGCGGAGGTCGTCCCGGTCAAGACCGGGTCGCGCACGCTGAAGGACGCCATCAACGAGGCGCTGCGCGACTGGGTCACCAACGTCGACACCACGCACTACCTGCTGGGCACCGCGGCGGGACCGCACCCGTTCCCGACCATGGTGCGCAACTTCCACAAGGTGATCGGTGCCGAGGCCCGGGCGCAGATGCTGGAGAAGGCGGGCAGGTTGCCGGACGTGGTGACGGCGTGCGTCGGCGGCGGGTCGAACGCCATCGGCATCTTCCACGGCTTCATCGACGACCCCGAGGTGCGCCTGGTCGGCATCGAGCCGGGCGGTCACGGGCTGGACTCCGGCGAGCACGGAGCCACCTTGACCGAAGGCATCCCCGGGATGCTGCACGGCGCGTTCTCCTACCTGCTGCAGGACGAGGACGGCCAGACGATCGAGGCGTACTCCATCTCGGCGGGCCTGGACTACCCGGGCGTCGGGCCGGAGCACTCGTGGCTGAAGGACACCGGGCGCGCCGAGTACACCGCCGTCACCGACGACGAGGCGATGCACGCGTTCCAGCTGCTGTCCCGGACGGAGGGCATCATCCCGGCGATCGAGTCGGCGCACGCGCTGGCGGGCGCCATCAAGCTGGGCAAGGAACTGGGCGAGGACGGCGTGATCCTGGTGAACCTGTCGGGCCGCGGCGACAAGGACATGGACACCGCAGCCAAGTACTTCGGGTACGCCTCATGACCGGCCTGGAATCGGTGTTCGCCCGCGCGAGAACGGAGGGTCGTGCCGCGCTGATCGGCTACCTGCCCGCCGGCTACCCGACGCTCGAGGGCTCGCAGGAGCTGCTGGCCGCGATGATCGACGGCGGCTGCGACATCGTCGAGGTCGGCGTGCCGTATTCCGATCCGGTGATGGACGGCCCGACGGTGCAGGCGGCGTCCGACAAGGCGCTGCGCGCGGGTTTCCGGCTGCGGCAGCTGTTCGAGGTGGTCGAGCGGATCAGTTCCCACGGCGGCCAGGCGGTCGTGATGACCTACTGGAACCCGGTGCACCGCTACGGCGTGGACGCCTTCGCCCGCGACCTGGCGGCCGCGGGGGGTCAGGGCATCATCACGCCGGACCTCATTCCCGACGAAGCCGCCACCTGGATGAAGGCCTCCGACGAGCACGGCCTGCACCGCATCTTCCTGGTCGCTCCGTCGTCGACGGATCAGCGGCTGGAGATGACGGCCAAGGCGTCGTCCGGTTTCATCTACGCCACCGCGGTCATGGGTGTGACGGGCACGCGCGACAAGGTCGGTGCCGGTGCCGCGGAGCTGGTGCGTCGCACGCGCGAGCACACGTCGCTGCCCATCGGTGTCGGGCTCGGTGTGCGCAACGGTGAGCAGGCCGCCGAGGTAGCCGGCTTCGCCGACGCGGTGATCGTAGGCTCGGCGTTCATCCAGGCGGCCGAAGCCGACGGTACGGACGGTGTCCGACGACTGGCCGCCGAACTGGCCGAAGGCGTGCGCTCGCCGCGCTGAGGTGCCCCTGGTCACAAGCCCGTTCCGGGGCCTGACTACGGTGTGCGTGTGACCAGCCTGATGACGGCCCTGCCGCTGTTCCCCGCCGAGATCCCCAGCCCGCCGCGTGGCGTGTGGGAGATCGGCCCGGTCCCGATTCGTGCCTACGCGCTGTGCATCATCGCAGGCATCATCGTCGCCATCTGGTGGGGCGACAAGCGCTGGCAGGCCCGCGGTGGCCGCGCCGGCTTCGTCGTCGACGTCGCGGTGTGGGCGGTGCCGTTCGGCCTGATCGGTGGCCGGCTCTACCACGTGATCACCGACGCACATCGCTACTTCGGCGAGGGCAAGAACCCGCTGGACGCGTTGAAGATCTGGGACGGCGGCCTGGGCATCTGGGGCGCCATCGCGCTGGGTGGGGTCGGTGCGTGGATCGCCTGCCGCCGCCGGGGCATCCCGCTGTCGGCGTTCGCCGACGCGATCGCGCCCGGCATCGTGGTGGCGCAGGCGATCGGCAGGTTGGGCAACTACTTCAACCAGGAGCTCTACGGCGGCCCGACCGACCTGCCGTGGGGCCTGGTCATCTACGAACGAGTGGACCCGGACAACCCGCTGATCACCGACCGGCTGGGTGGCGTGTCCAACGGCGTCGTCGAGGCCGTGGTGCACCCGACGTTCCTGTACGAGCTGCTGTGGAACCTGGCGGTGGCCGCCGTCATCGTGTGGGCCGACCGCAAGCTGCGGCTGGGCCACGGCCGGGTGTTCGCGCTCTACGTGGCCGGCTACACGCTCGGCCGGACCTGGATCGAGATGATGCGCACCGACCCGGCCACGCACGTGTTCGGTGTGCGCGTCAACGTGTGGGTCTCCATCCTGGTGTTCCTCGGCGCGGTCGTGTACTTCGTCCTGGCACGCAAGCGCGGCGACCGCGAACCGCCCGAGTTGCTGCGCGGCACCGAGCCGGGTGAGAAGGCCGAGGACGACGACTCTGCGGAGGCCGAGGCGGAACCGGTCAACCACGGCGCGAACTCGGGCACCGACGGGGACGAGCCCAAGCAGGAGTGACGGCTAGCTCGCGTCCGAGCGGACGGGGACGACGACCTGGCGCCCGCCCACGGTGACGACGTCGACGTCGGCGTCGTAGTAGCGGGCTACCCGCTCCGGTGTGAGCACCTCCGCGGGTGGGCCAGCGGCCACCATCTCGCCGCCGTCGAGCAGCAGCACCCGGTCGGCGTACTGGCCGGCGAGCGTCAGGTCGTGCAGCGTCGAGATCACCGTCGTGCCGTCCTCCCGGCGCAACCGGTCGACCAGGGCGAGCAGCGCCTGCGCGTGCCCGAGATCCAGCCCGGTCGTCGGCTCGTCCAGCACCAGCACCTCGGCCTGCTGCGCCAGTGCCCTGGCCAGCACCACGCGCTGCCGTTCGCCGCCGGACAACGTCGAGATCCGACGCGCGGCCAGCTGATCGAGGTCCAGCCTGCGCAGCACGTCGGCGACCACGTTCTCGTCCGCCGAACTTTCGCGGGCCAGCAACCCGAGGTGCGGGGTGCGGCCGAGCAGCACGTAGTCGGTGACCGTGAGCCCGCCCGGCAGCGCGGGCTGTTGCGGCGCGTAGCCGATGATGCGGGCGGCTTCGCGAGCCGAGAGGGTCCGGCGGTCCCGGCCGTCCAGCAGGACCTCGCCGCCCAGTCGCGTCAGCCCGAGGACGGCTTTCACCAGCGTCGACTTGCCCGCACCGTTCGGGCCGATCACCGCCAGCCATTCGCCGGCGGACACGGTCAACGAGACACCGTCGAGCACCAGCCGGTCCCGGTATCCGGCACGCACCGTGCGCAGTTCGACGGCCGGGCTCACCACAGCTTCTCCGCGTTGCGTCGCAGCACGATGATGAAGAACGGTGCGCCGGCGAACGCCGTGACCACACCGATGGGCAGCTCGCCCGGCATGGCCGTGCGCGCGATCTGGTCCGCCACGATGAGGAACGACGCCCCGCCCAGCAGCGACAACGGCACGATCACCCGGTAGCTCGCGCCGACGGTCAACCGGATGAAGTGCGGCACGATGATGCCGACGAAACCGATCAGCCCACTGACCGACACCGCGGCCGCGGTGGCCAGCGAGGCCGCGCTGATCAGCAGCAGCCGCAGGCGGCCCGGACGTATGCCGAGCGAGCTGGCCTCGGCGTCACCCAGCGCAAGCACGTCGAGCAGTCGCCCGCAGACCAGCAGCACCACCGCGGCCGCGGCGATGTACGGGATGACGCGGACGAAGTCGGTCCAGCCCGTGATGGCGAGGCCGCCGAGCATCCAGCCGTAGACCTGGCGGATGGTGTCGGCGTTGAGCTGCTGCACGAACGTCTGCACGGCGGTCAGGAAGGCCGACACCGCCACGCCCGCCAGCAGCAGTGTCGTCGGACTCACGCTGCCGTAGGAGGTACTCAGCAGCCAGCTCAGGGCGACACCGCCGACCGCACCGGCGAACGCGGCGACCGGGAGGGTGGACCCGGCCCACGCGGTCAGCGCGGGGGCGAAGACCACCACGATGGTGGCGGCCATCCCGGCGCCTGCGGCCGCGCCCAACAGGAACGGGTCCGCCAGCGGGTTGCGGAACACGCCCTGGAACGCGGCACCGGACGAAGCCAGGGCGGCGCCGACCGCCCCGGCGAGCATCACCCGCGGCACGCGCAGCTGCCACAGGATCGCCGCCTCCCGCTCACTCAGCGGTGACATGCCGCCGGTCAGCTGCGCCCAGATCTCGGCGAGCACCCGCTGCCAGCCGAGTTCGGCGGCGCCGATCAGGACGGCCACCAGCATGGTGGCCAGCAAGACGACGATCCCGCCCACGAGCGTGCGTGCGCGCAAGCGGGTCACCGGCTGGGTTTTCACCCAGCGCCCTCGACCTTCTCCACCGCGTCGGCGACGGTGCGGACCAGGTCGACGACGCGCGGACTCCAGCGTGACGCGATGTTGTCGTCCATCTCGAACACGTGGTTGTTCTTCACCGCGGTCAACGTGTCCCAGCCCGGGCGCTTACGCACCGTTTCCGCGCTCTGCCCGCAGCAGATGGTGTCGGCCAGGAAGATCAGGTCCGGATCGGCCTCGATGATCTTCTCCGCGGACAGCTGCGGATATCCGCCGTGCGCGGACGGGTCCTTCCCGTCGGCGATGTTGCGCAGGTCGAACAGTCCGTAGACCTGCCCGATGAACGTCTCCGACGTCGCGGTGTAGAGCGTTTCGTCCAGCTCGTGGAAGTAGGTCAGTGGCTTGTCCGGCTTCGGCGTGTCCTTGACGATCTTGGTGATCTCGTCCTCGACCCGCTTGGCCAGGTCCTTGCCCTCGTCCGCGTGACCGGTGACCTTGCCGACCAGCTCGAACTGGCGGTACGCGTCGTCGAGTGTCTTCGCAGCGGGCAGCACCAGCATCTTGATGCCGACCTTGTCCAGCGCGGCGGACAAGTTGTTCACATCGTCGGCAGCCACCACCAGATCCGGTGCGTAGTCGCTGATCTTCTCCGGGCTCGGCGTCAGGCCGCTGAGCTTGGTGCGTGGCGCGTCCTCGGGGTAGTTCGACTGGTCGTCGACGGCGACCACTTGCTTACCCGCGCCGACGGCGTACAGCACCTCGGTCGCCGTGGGAGACAGCGACACGATCTTCTCGGGCTTGCGGTCCAGCGTCAGCTTGTCACCGGTCGGTGTGGTGACCGTGATCGGGAATCCGGAGCCGGAGCCCGCTTTCGCCTCGGGCTCCCTGTCGGCACAACCGGTGATGGTCAGAGCGAGAACGGAAAAGGCCGCGGCAACGCGGCGAAGAGACCGTGATGAGTTCACTCGTGTGGCCCTCGTGCTCGGCCGGGCGAGCTGCGGAGTCCTGCGCTTCGCGTTGCAGGTGTCACCGCACCCCTGCGCCGGGGGTGGGATCTTGCCCCGAGATGGCCAGGCGACCTGGCTGACGGCAGCTCGGGCGAGCCGCCGAACACAGTTGCGGCACAGCGCCGGATTCGCACCGGCTTCGCTGACCACCCCGGTGGTCGCGGATGCGACCGGTTCGGACATTACCAGCGCGGACGAGGAAAACAGATGGCCGCGACCGTGTGGCGTCGTTCACACGACGCCGCACGTGCCTGTCCACTGTCTGGGATAGGCGGCTGGGCGGCGGGCCGTTTCCCACGGACCGATACGATGGTCCCGTGAACTGGACTGTTGACGTCCCGATGGAGCACCTCCCGTCGCTGCCGCCGCTGCCCGCTGAGCTGCGCGAGAAGCTGGACGAGGCGCTGGCCAAGCCAGCCGCGCAGCAGCCGGAGTGGCCCGACCCGGAGGCCGTCCGTCGGGTACGGACCGTGTTGGAGTCGGTACCGCCCATCACCGTGCCCCAGGAGATCGACAGGCTGCGTCAGCGCCTGGCCCTGGTTGCGCGTGGCGAAGCGTTTCTGCTTCAGGGTGGTGACTGCGCCGAGACGTTCGAGTCCAACACCGAGCCGCACATCAGGGCGAACCTGCGCACGCTGCTGCAGATGGCGGTGGTGCTGACCTACGGTGCGAGTCTGCCGGTGGTCAAGGTCGGCCGCATCGCGGGCCAGTACGCCAAGCCGCGGTCGAACGCCACCGATGCGCTCGGCCTTCCGGTCTACCGCGGCGACATCGTCAACTCTTTGGTCGCCGACGCGAAGCTGCGCGTGCCCGACCCGGGCAGGATGATCCGCGCCTACGCCAACTCGGGTGCGGCGATGAACCTGGTGCGCGCGCTCACCGGCGCGGGAATGGCCGACCTGGCCCAGGTGCACAACTGGAACAAGGACTTCGTGCGCACGTCGCCTGCGGGGGAGCGCTACGAGGCACTGGCCGACGAGATCGACCGCGGCCTGCGGTTCATGGACGCGTGCGGCGTGCAGGACACGTCGCTGCATTCCACCGAGATCTTCGCCAGCCACGAGGCGTTGCTGCTGGACTACGAGCGGGCGATGCTGCGGCTGGACCGGCCGGGCGATCCGGACGCCAAGCTGTACAACCTCTCGTCGCACTTCCTGTGGATCGGTGAGCGCACCCGCCAGCTGGACGGCGCGCACATCGCGTTCGCCGAGATCATGGCCAACCCGATCGGGGTGAAGATCGGCCCGACGACCACACCCGAGCAGGCGGTGGAGTACGTCGAGCGGCTCGACCCGTACAACGAGCCCGGTCGGTTGACGCTGATCTCCCGTATGGGCAACGGCAAGGTGCGCGAGGTGCTGCCGGCGATCGTGGAGAAGGTCGAGGCGTCCGGCCACAAGGTGGTTTGGCAGTGCGACCCGATGCACGGCAACACGCACGAGTCGTCCAACGGCTACAAGACCCGCCACTTCGACCGGATCGTCGACGAGGTCCAGGGCTTCTTCGAGGTGCACCGCGCGCTGGGCAGCTACCCGGGCGGCATCCACGTCGAGCTGACCGGCGAGGACGTGACCGAGTGCCTCGGCGGCGCGCAGGACATCTCCGACCTGGACCTGTCCGGCCGCTACGAGACGGCGTGCGACCCGCGGCTGAACACGCAGCAGTCGCTGGAGCTGGCGTTCCTCGTCGCGGAGATGCTGCGTAACTAGCCGGAGCGGCCGAGCCACGCGCGATCGTTTCAGTGGTTCTACTCGCGTCGTCGGGGCCGCTCTTGTGCGGTCGCGGACCGCGGGCTGTGCCGCGACCGGACAGGGGAGGGCATGAACGTTTCCTTCGGCGATCATCAGCCGTCGATCGATCCCGGTGCCTGGGTCGCCCCGAACGCCACGGTGATCGGGGCGGCCGGCATCGCGGCAGGGGCCAGCCTGTGGTTCGGCTGCGTGATCCGTGCGGACGCGGACCGCATCGACATCGGTCGTGGCTCCAACGTGCAGGACAATTGCGTCCTGCACGCCGACCCCGGTTTTCCGTGCCGGGTGGGCGAGGGGGTCAGCATCGGGCACGGTGCGGTGGTGCACGGGTGCACGATCGAGGACCACGTGTTGATCGGCATGAACGCCACCGTGATGAACGGAGCCGTGGTCGGATCGGGTTCGATCGTCGCGGCAGGGGCTCTCGTGACGCAGGGGACCGTCGTGCCGCCTGGCTCTCTGGTCGCCGGGGTACCCGGCAAGGTGCGCAGGCCGACCACCGACCAGGAGCGAGAGCAGATCAAGCGCAACGCCGCGAACTACCTGGAACGGATGCGGGCGTACCTGGACAAGGCCGAGCGGGCCTGACCGGGCCGAGAGCAGAACTGTCCGCAGCTACGCGTGGTAGCTGCGGACAGCTTCGTTTCTGCAGGTAGTCGACGGCTGGAGACCGTCAACGGGTGTGCCGGCCAGGGGGTCCTGCTTGTTCTGGCGGCACGGCTTCCGGTGTCACCTGTGGGGTGCCTTGCGGAACCGTGCGCGGGTCCGGGTCGTAGGCCTGCTGCTGGGGCGGCTGGTGCCCTGGCATTCCCGCGCCGGGTGCGGCCGCCCCGCCGGCATGCGTGCCCGGGTCCCCGGCGGGCGCAGCCGTGTTCGGCGGCGGCTGCGGGTCGTGCCAGTCCCTGTTCGGTGTCGGCTCCGGCCGATTCGCCGAGTGGTCGTCCGGCAGCACCTTACGGGCTTTGGCTTCCTGTTCGGCGGCCGCTTTCCGTTCCGCCTCGGCTTCGGCGGCGTGCTGCTCGGACACCGCGAGGTTCTGCTGGGCGCGCTGCCGCATGGCGTCGGCGTCCGCTTGTTCCCGCAGCGCCTTGGCGCGCAGTTCGGCTGCGTCGGCGTCCCTGCGACGGGCCTCGACCGCGCGCTCCTCGGCTTCGCGCTGTTGCCGCACGGCTTCTTCCTGCCGTTGCTGCGTCTTCCGCTCCCGGGAACGACGGGCCAGCATGGCCAGTAGCGCGGCAATGGCCAGTACGACCAGCACCGCCACGATGATCCAAACGACGGTTGATGTGTCCATCACGGCCTCCTTGTCACGCCAGGCATACCCGTACCTGGCGCGAGGAAAACGCGACGGACGGTTACGGGATGGTCTTCACCCGGACGGTTCCGCCCGGCTCGACCCGGCCGCCGGCGCCGGGCTCCTGCGCGAAGACGATGGACAATCGCTTGTTGCCGCGGCCCTTCTCCACCTTCAGCTTGAGTCCCAGCCCACCGACGATCTGCTGAGCCTGCTTCACCGGCTTGGCCACCAGGTTCGGCACCGTCACGGCATTGGACACGATCACCTTCACCGTGGTGTCCGTCGGTGTCTCGTTCGGCCCTGGCTCGGTGCGGATCACCTTGCCGCCATCGACGTCAGGGGAGAACTCGGTGCCGCCGTCGACCGGCTGGAAACCGGCCGCTTGCAGGCGCGCGAACGCTTCCTCCTTGGTCAACCCGGTCACGTCCGGTACCGGATCCGGCGGCGGACCTTTCGACAGCACCAGGTTGACCTCTTCGCCGATGTCGAGCTTGGTGCCCGGTTCCGGCTGCACGCGGATCACCGCGCCCTCGGGCACCGACGGGTGGTACTCGTCGGCCGAGGAGTTGTGCACCGGCTTCAGATCGACCGCCGCGATGGCCTGTTCGGCCTCGGCCCGCGGGGTGCCTTCCGCGATGTCGGGCACGGTCGGTTTGCCCGCCGACACCAGCACGGTGACGGTGTCGCCGGTACTGACTTCCGCGCCCGCCGCAGGTTCGGTCTCGATGACCAGACCGGTCGCGATGCTGTTGTGCCGCTTCTCGACGAACTTCGCCTTCAAGTCGGCGGTCTGCAGCATCTCCAGCGCACGGTTGCGGTCCACGCCGGCGAGGTCGGGCACGGTGACCGCGCCCGCTTGCATGAAGACCCAGATGCCGACCCCGACCAGCCCGGCGACCAGCAGGGACACCGCGGCCCAGAACGCCATCCGCAGGCGGGAGGAACCGCGGGGTTGCTCGTCGACCGGCGGCCGGGCGTCGTGCACCACCGACGACTGGAGCAGGGTGTCGTTGCGGGACCCCGTGCGGATCGGATTCATCGCCGGGACGGTGGCCTCCACGGACGGATCACCGGTGTCCGGCGGCGGAACCGCGGGCACCGGCACCGCGGGAAGTCCGGTCTCGTCGCGGACTGCGCGCAGCTCCGTCAGGAATTCCGCGGCGTCCTTCGGTCGCAGGCGGGGATCGCGGCGGGTCGCCCGGATGACCAGCTCGTCCAGGGCCTGGGGGACGTCCGGGTTCATCGACCGCGGGCTCGGGACGTCCGCGTTGACGTGCTGGTACGCCACCGACAGGGCGGTGTCCCCGGAGAACGCCGGCTTGCCGGTCAGCATCTCGTACAGCAGCAGACCGGCCGAGTAGACGTCGCTGCGCTCGGTGGCTTCACCGGTCTCCACCTGCTCGGGAGACAAGTAGGCCACCGTGCCGAGGATGACGCTGGAGCTGGTGGTTCCCGCGCCTGCGATCGCTCTGACCAGGCCGAAGTCGGCGACCTTCACCGTGCCGTACTGCGGATCCTCCTGTTGCCCCAACAGCACGTTCTCGGGCTTGACGTCGCGGTGCACCAGCCCGGCGCGGTGGGCGGCGGCCAGCGCGGCCAGCAGCTGTTCGGTGATCGACACGGCCAGCGCGGGGGACAGGACACCACGCTGCTCCAACAGGTCGCGCAGCGTGCCACCGTCGACCAGCTCCATCACCAGGAACGCGTGCGCCTGGTCACCGCGGTGGTCGACACCTTGGTCGTAGACGCCGACGACGTTCGGGTGGTGCACCTTGGCGGCGGCGAGGGCCTCACGCTGGAAGCGTTGCGCCCAACTGCGGTCGGCCGCGTACTGCTGGTGCATGACCTTGATGGCGACCGGCCGCTCCAGCCGCGTGTCCAGGCCGCGATAGACGGTGGACATGCCACCGCGAGCCAGCACTCCGGTCACCAGGTAGCGATGATCGAGGAGTGCTCCAACCAGGGTGGCGTCCCGTCCAGTCACAGCTGCCGATGGTATCCGGGGGCCGTCTGTGGCACGCTGACACCGTGGGAGCGATACCAATCGCCGATGACGTATTGGGTCCGGAAGTTGGCGTCATCGGGTTTGACGATGCGGCCGCGAAACTCGGAATCTCCACCGGCAAGCTGCGCCAGTTGTTACGGGACGGCCAGCTGATCGCCGTCAAACGCGACGGGGAAATACTGATCCCTGCGGATTTCATCGGCGACAACGGTCCGGTCAAGGGTTTGGCAGGCACGCTGACCGTGCTCGCGGACGCCGGCTTCACCCCGACCGAGATGCTGCGCTGGCTGTTCGCCGCGGACGACAGCCTGCCGGGGGTCACGCCGATCAACGCGCTGCGCACCAACCACGGCACCGAGGTCAAGCGGCGCGCCCAGGCGCTGGCCTTCTAGCAGCGATTCCCATTCCCGCGGCCGTCGGACACGACAACGCCGCCGGGCATTGATCGACGCCCGGCGGCGTGTCGCGGTGCTCAGGCGGAGAGGCTGTCGCGCCACTTCAGCCAGGCCCGCAGGCTCGACAGGTCCATGTCCGGCCCGGTCGTCGAGGGCACGAACTGAGTGACGCCCAGCTCCAACAGCCGCTCGGCGTTGTCACCGGGCTCGCCGCGAACGAAGACCGCGCGTTCGATCTCGTTCGGGTCCCTGCCGACCGCGGCGCAGTGCTCGTCGAGGATGCGGCTCTTGCGTTCCACCACGTCCACGTCGCCGATGACGTGCCAGATGTCGGCTCGCTCGGCGACCATGCGCAGCGTCTTGCGCTCGCCACCGCCCGCGATGAGCAGCGGGATGTGCCTGGTCGGCGGCGGGTTCAGCTTGCTGAGCCGCTTCTCGATGCGCGGCAGCGCGTCACGCAGGTCGTTCAGCCTGCTGCCCGCGGTGCCGAACTCGTAGCCGTACTCGTCGTAGTCCTTCTGGAACCAGCCTGCGCCGATGCCCAGGATGAGCCGGCCGCCGCTGATGTGGTCGACGGTGCGGGCCATGTCGGCGAGCAGCTCGGGGTTGCGGTAGCTGTTGCACGTGACCAGCGCCCCGATCTCGGCCCGCGACGTGCTCTCGGCCCAGGCGGCGAGCATGGTCCAGCACTCGAAGTGCTTGCCGTCCGGGTCGCCGGTGAGCGGATAGAAGTGATCCCAGGTGTAGACGATGTCGGCGCCCAGGTCCTCGGCCTCGCTCGCCGTGCGGCGGATGTCGGCGTACTCGGCGTGCTGCGGTTGCAGCTGCAGTGCGATGCGAATGGGCTTGTTCGCGGTAGGCGTCATGTTTTCACCGTACGCCCGCGGTGTGTGATGGTGATCAACTCACGGTTACTTGCGACGCTGGGTGGCCGCGTGCGCGAGCTTGATCAGTTCGGACGCCGCAGGCTCGTCGATGTCGGCCCGGCGCAGGGTGGCCAGGGCGCGTTCGGTGAGCTCGGTGATGCGTTGTTCGACCGCGTCCACGGCCCCGACGTCGACGAGCGCCCGCCGTGCCGCCTGGACGGCTTCCTCGGTCAGCTCGGCGTTGCCGACGGCGTGGGCGATGGCTCGTTCCTCGCCGGATCGGCCCTGCTCGCGAGCTCGTTCGATGCCGAGCGCCACCAGCAGCGTCCGCTTGCCCTCGCGCAGGTCGTCACCAGCGGGTTTGCCGGTGACGTCGGGATCGCCGAACACCCCGAGCAGGTCGTCCCGCAATTGGAAGGCCACGCCGATGTCGGTGCCGAACGATCGCAGCGCCGCGGTCAGTTCGTCGTCGGCGCCGGCCAGCCGCGCCCCGAGTTCCAGCGGCCGCGCGACCGTGTAGGCCGCCGTCTTCAGCTCACTGACGCGGAGGGCAGCCTCCGGGCTGGCGTCGCCCGTGGCTTGCGTGTGTACGTCGAGATATTGGCCGGCCAGGACCTCGGTGCGCATCGCTCGCCAGACCGGGCGGGCGGCTTCGAGAGCGGACACGGGCAGGTCGGCCGAGGCGAACATGTCGTCGGCCCACACCAGGGCCAGATCGCCGATCAGCACCGCGGCCGAGAGCCCGAAGCCTTCCGGCGTACCGATCCAGCCCTCCTGCTCGTGCTTGGTGGCGAATGCTACGTGGACCGTCGGCGCGCCACGCCGGATCGCCGAGGCGTCCATGAGGTCGTCGTGGATCAGCGCACACGCTTGGATCAGTTCCAGGGACGCGGCGACGTGCAGCGCGCCGGCCGCCTTCGCGCCGCCGGCTTCACCTCCCGCGGCCCGCCAACCCCACCACGCGAACGTCGGGCGCAGCCGCTTGCCTCCGTTGAGGACGAACGCGCGAAGGGCGGCTACGGCTTCGGCGAACGGTTCCACTCGCTCGGCGAGTCCGCCGCCCGCGCGCTGGAGAAAATGCTCGAGAACGCGCTGAACCGCGGCGGGCAGATCTGTGTCGGTCACGCGCCTATCGTCCGTCGTCACCGGCACGCGCTCGCGCGCGGGGTAAATCTTTTCTCGGATCATGGGAACAATTCCCGGTCCGCGGACGATTGTTACTCTGTGTACATGACCTCGGTACTGTCGCGGATCTCCGGCTCGGCGCCCACGTTCTCGGTGGAATTCTTTCCCCCGCGGGACGCCGTGGAGGAGGGAGTTCTGTGGCGGTCGATTCGTGAGCTCGAGCCGTTCGACCCGGCGTACATGTCGATCACCTACGGTGCGGGCGGCAGTAACCGGGACGGCACCATTCGCAGCATCGCGCGGGTCGCGCAGGAAACGACCCTGGTGCCGATGGGCCATCTGACCGCGGTGAACCACTCGGTGGCCGAGTTACGGAACGTGATCGGACATTTCGCTGCCGTCGGGGTGCGCAACATCCTCGCGCTGCGCGGTGACCCGCCGGGTGATGTGCACGGCGAATGGATTCCGCACCCCGAGGGGCTGACGTACGCCTACGAGCTGGTCGAGCTGGTGCGCTCGCTCGGCGACTTCTGCGTGGGAGTGTCCGCGTTCCCGTACGGTCACCCGCGTTCGCCGGATCTGGAGACGGACACCAAGCACCTGGTGCGCAAGTTCCAAGCCGGCGCGGACTTCGCCATCGCGCAGCTGTTCCACGAAGCCGACGACTTCCTGCGGTTGCGCGACCGGCTGGCGGCTGCCGGTGTCGACGCCCCGGTGCTGCCCGGAATCATGCCGCTGACCACGCCGCGGACGCTGCACAAGACGATCGAGTTGTCCGGTGCGCCCGCGCCGGAGTGGCTGCTGCGGCGGCTGGAGCCGTTGGCGGACGACAAGCAGGCGTTTCGGGCCGCCGGGCTGGACGTGAGCGCCGAACTGTGTGAGCGGCTGCTGGCCGAAGGGGTGCCGAACCTGCACTTCTACACGTTCAACCGGTCCAAGGCCACGCGGGAATTGATCACGCGGCTCGGGCTGGTGCCGGTGCGAGCCTGAAATCAGGCGCGGGCGTCATCCGACGCAGGTAGCCTGCCGTGCATGGCAGAGGGTATTCACGACATCTGCAACAACTACGTCGCCGAGTTCGCCGCCGCACACCCGGTGGAGGCAACGTCGCTGGGCATCCCCGGGTACGACGACAAGCTGACGGACTACTCGCCCGACGGTGTGGCGCAGCGCGCCGAGCTCGCGCGCCGCGCCCTGGCCAAGGTGAATGCCGCTGAGCCTGCGGATGATTCGGAGCGGGTGGCCAAGGCCGTGTTCACCGAGCGCGTGGGGCTGACCCTCGAGCTGCACGAGGCGAACCTGGATCTCGCGCAGCTGAACAACATCGCCAGCCCGGCGCACGAGATCCGCATGGTGTTCGACCTGATGCCTCGCCGGACGGCGGACGACTGGCGGGCCGTCGCCGAGCGGCTGAAAGCCGTTCCCGGGGCGCTGGCCGGTTATCGGGCGTCGCTGCTGACGGCG
This sequence comes from Thermocrispum municipale DSM 44069, assembly GCF_000427825.1. GTDB lineage: Bacteria > Actinomycetota > Actinomycetes > Mycobacteriales > Pseudonocardiaceae > Thermocrispum > Thermocrispum municipale. The sequence goes on from NZ_ATYT01000003.1 coordinate 21,183, forward strand.
GTGGATCGCGGTCAGCGACCCGCGCTGCGGCAGGTCGCCAAGGTTGCCGAACAGTGCGAGGTGTGGGCGGGCCTGCACGGATCGGACGGCTTCTTCCAGCAGCTGACGTCCTCCGCGGCCGATGCCTCGCTCGACGAGTCGTTGCGTCGTGAGCTCGAGCAGCACAGCACCGCTGCTCAGGAGGCGTACGCGGAGTTCGCCGGTTTCCTGCGTGCCGAGCTGGCGCCGCTGGCCAGAAGCACCGACGCGGTCGGCGCGGAGGAGTACGCGCTGTGGTCGCGGCTGTTCCTCGGCTCGTCGCTGGACCTGCGGGAGGCCTACGAGTGGGGTTGGCACGAGTTCGCCGAGCTCGAACGGGAGATGAAGGAGGTCGGGCAGCGGATCAAGCCGGGTGCGTCGCTGGCCGAGGTGGCCGCCGCGCTCGATGCCGACCCGCGCTACCAGGTGACCGGCCGGGATGCGTTCCAGGACTGGATGCAGCGGCACTCCGACGAGGCGGTGCGCGCGCTGCAGGGTAAGCACTTCGAGATCCCGGAGGAGCTGACGCGACTGGAGTGCCTGATCGCCCCGCCCGGTGGCGCCGTCGGCGCGTACTACACGCATCCGGCGGAGGATTTCAGCCGCCCCGGCCGCATGTGGTGGTCCATCCCGGCCGATCGGGAGGAGTTCAGCACGTGGCGTGAGCTGAGCGTGGTCTACCACGAAGGTGTGCCGGGGCATCACCTGCAGATCGGCACGAGCGTGTACGAGAAGTCGCTGAACCGGTTCCAGCGGTTGTTGGGCAACACGTCGGGCTTGGCCGAGGGTTGGGCGCTGTACGCCGAGCTGCTGATGCGCGAGCTCGGATTCCTCACCGACGACGGGAACCTGATGGGCATGCTCGACGGGCAGCTGTTCCGGGCCGCGCGGGTCATCGTGGACATCGGCATGCACCTGGAGCTGGAGATCCCGCGGGGAACGGGATTCCACGAAGGGGAGCGGTGGACCCCGGAGCTGGGCCTGGAGTTCATGCTGACCCGCACGATCACCGACCCGGACCACGTGCGCGACGAGATCGACCGGTATCTGGGCTGGCCGGGGCAGGCGCCTGCGTACAAGATCGGCGAGCGGTTGTGGCTGGCCGCCCGGGAGGACGCCCGGCGCCGGGCTGGGGACGCGTTCGACGTGAAGGACTTCCACACCAAGGCGTTGCGGCTCGGTGGCATGGGGTTGGACACGCTGCGGGAGCAGCTCGCCGCGCTGTACTAGTGGAAACACCCTGGGCACGTTCGCGGCGACCGCATGCGCAGGTCAGCGACACGACGGGGCCGAGGATCGAACCGGCCGGAACCACCGGGCCAACTGGGGTCCTCACCGACTGATCACGGTCCCGCGGGTCGCTGTCCTACGCCGGTCTCGCCACGGCCGAAGGGTGCTGTCCTGTCGGGTTGATCAGGCCGAGGGTCGCTGTTTGTCGTCGGGGTCGGTCACGGCCAAGGGGTGTCTTGTCGGGTTGATCGCGGCCAAGGGGCGTCTTGTCGAATTGATCACGACCCGAGTTCCTTCCGGGAATTGCTCGCAGGCCGCTGGCCGCACGTTCCCGCTGGACTGCTCGCGGAGGCTCTCGCTGGTGCGTTTCCGCCGAACCTGCTCGGGAGGGTTCTCGCCGCCCGCGTCGCGGATCTGTCCGGAGTCGTCGGTGACCGCGGGCAGACCGCTCGCCCGCGCCTTGTTGCGCGGGACGCAAGCTCCTAGTCGAGGGGCAGCGTGCGGCTGAGGATGGCGAACGGCCGCGGGTCGCCGGCGAAGCGGTAGTGCCGCAACACGTCGGTGAAGCCGAGCCTGCGGTACAGCCGCCACGCCCTGCTCGGCCCCTCCGGCGTGGACAGCAGGACCCGGGGCAGCTGTTGTCCGTCGAGCAGGCTGCGGAGCAATTCCTCGCCGATGCCGCTGCCTTGGCTGTCCGGGCGCACGTGCAGTTCGGTGAGTTCGAAGTAGTCGTGCAGCGCGTCGGTCGGCTCGCCGCGCGCGACCAGACCCGCGCGTACTTGTTCGTGCCACCACTGGCCGGGTTGGCCGCGGTAGCCGTAAGCGAGGCCGATCATGGTGCCGTCGGCGTCGAGAGCGGTGACATTGCGCCAGCCGTCCCGCAGCATGTGCGCCAGCCACATCGGCGCGCGTTGCTCCGCGGTGCCTGCCGGATAGCGCATGGCCTGCACATACAGGTTGAGCGATTCGGGCAGTCGCTGCCGGAACTCGGCGGGCGTCAGCTCGACGTACCGGATGGTCCCGGAGGGCATCGCTGTCACGTCGGCCTCCTCCCTCGCTCTCGGGAAGAAGTCTAATCGCGGTTCCGCCATGACCGACACTTTCGCGTCCCACGAGGGTTGCCTCGATTCGAACATATGAGCTACTGTTGACCGTGTTCGAACATGTGTTCGGAATATGGTGGTCCGGGGTGCGGCCCGGCGGCGAGCGGGAAGCGCCGCCGGGCATTCGCTTCGCGGTAAACGCCCCATGGAGGAGTGAGGAGAGCAGCATGGCTGGCACCATGACTCGGCATTCGGCCACCGGCGCCCCGGTTGCTCCGATGGCGCGTTCGTTGCTGGCGCAGGCGCGGCGGATGCTGGTGGACGCCGAGTGGGCGACCAAGCCCACCGAGCGGTTCTCGGGTGCCTACGCCGCGGCTTTGCGGGCGTCCGCCGCCGTGCTGGTGGCGCGTGGCAGGCCGCATCGGGGGCGCGCGAAGCCGACCAGTAGTTGGGTGCTGCTGGAGGTCGCCGTGCCCGAGTTGGGTGAGTGGGCGCGGTTCTTCGCGGCGCATTCCGGCATGCACGAGGCAGTGCAGGCGGGTATCAGCGGACGGATCGGTCAGCGCACGGCCGATGATCTGCTGCGCCAGGCGGCGCAGTTCGTCGAGCTCGCCGCGCGTGCGGTGTATTCGGAGCCGGCCGCTGCACCACGACGGCCGCGGGTGCGGCGCAGTGCGGCAGTCGGGTCGACCGGTCACTCCGCGCAGCGGGAGGGAACGGCAGCGATCGGCCGCGGCGCCGAAGGCCGGCAGCAGGATCAGTCGAAGCGCGGTCACGGAACCTCGCCGGTCCGCCGTGGCGCTGCGGATCGGCAAGCGGAGCAGTCCGAGCAGCGGCCCGGAACGTCTGGGTTCCGGCGTGGTGCGGCGGAGCAGCCGTCCCCGCTGCCGTACGAAACCCTCGGGTACCGGCACGGCGCGGCGGATCAGCCCGAGCAGCAGTACGGCACGTCGACGGATGAACGCGGCGCGGCGCGGTCGACGGACCGGTTCGGGCAGTCCGACGAAACGCCAACGGTTCGTGGTGGTGCGGCGGAGCAGCCTGCGCCGGTCAGCATTCCGGCGCAGAGAGGGCTCTGGTCGGCCTGATGTCGGAGAAGGTCCTCATCGACCACGGGCGGCTCCTGGACGTGCTGGGGCTCGAGGTCGAGTTGCTGGTGGACGCATCCTCTCGCGCGCGGCCCGATGCGCGGGTGCCTGCGGTCCCCGGATTGACCCTTGCCGAGACGGTCCGGCACGTCGGCTCGGTGTATCGCCTGGTTCTGGGGTGGTTGCAGTCCGGTGACCGGCCCACAGACTGGCAGCGCGAGCCGGCTCAGGGTGAGTCGGTGCAGCAGTACCTGCTGGATGGCTACGCGCAGCTGGCGGAAGAGTTGGCCAAGCGTGATCCCTACGCAGCGGCAGGAACGTGGTGGCCGGAGGACCAGACGTCCGGTTTCTGGCGCAGGCGGATGGTGCACGAGACGACGGTGCACCGCACGGATGTGCAGAGCGCGGCCTCGCTCGAGGTCACCGATGTCGCCGACGACGTCGCGACCGACGGCATCGACGAGGTGCTCACGCTGTGGTACGGGCATCGCCTCGGTGTGCTGGGAGTGTCGGGCACGCGGACGGGCACGGTCGGCATCACCGTGGGGGATCGGCACTGGCTGACCAAAGCAGGCCCCTCGATCACCGCTGCGTGGCGGGTCGACGAGCACGAGGTGATGACGGCCGACGCCCAGGTCACCGGCACACCGATGCGGCTCTACCTGTGGTTGTGGGGTCGGGTACCCACCGGCGCGGTGACCACAGACGGAGACGAGGACGCCGTCGCTCAGCTCTGGGCGCTGCTCCGCCTCGCCACGCGCTGACATCGAGGCGCGCCGACGCCTCGCTACGTGCTGACATCGAGGCGCGTCGACGTTTCGTTGCGTGCGGACTGCGAGGTGCGCTGATGTTTCGTTGCGTGCGGACTGCGAGGTGCGCTGATGTTTCGTTGCGTGCGGACTGCGAGGTGCGCTGACGCTTCTACGCGCGGACATCGAGCGGCTGCATTCGTGCAGAAGCGGGTGACAGCGCGCGGCCGCATCTATGCACGCGGCGGCGTGGACAAGCTGGCCGTCTTCGTGGCGGCGTCGACTGGCTGCGTCCGTGTTCGCGGTACCGGCTGCGTCCGTGTTCGCGGCGGCGTCGACAAGCTGTGGCCGAGCACAGTCGTGACATCGAGCAGTTCCATCCGTGCAAGCGCATCGTCGAAGCCCGAAGTCAGCGGTGCGCAGTGCGCCTTTGAAGGCGTCCGCGAACAGCGGGCCGGCAACTGGTTCCACAGCCGGTTGTTGTGCTGCAGGTTGACGGCTCGACAGGGCGATCGTGGGGCCAGACGGCCGTCGGCCGCTCGCCAGAGCAGGTCGGTGCGCTGCTGGTGGGGAGACCAAAGTTGAGCGAAGATCGACCTGGGCCAGATCGCTGGCGCGTCCTATTCCGCTGTCGGTCGCGATTTGCCTTATCGGGCAATGTGGCGCGACCGAAGGACACCAAGTGAGAATCCGCGGCAGGTGCGTTGAACGCCGAGATGGGTTAGTTCGTCGTGCCGTTTGTCGAACAGAAAACCGAATGTTCGACTACGTCGACGAACGGAGAGTGACATGCGTTCTCGAAAGGTCGCCAAGCGTGCTGGCGTAGTAGCGACTGCCGGTGCGATCGCTGCCGGTGGGATGCTGGCCGGTGCCACCCCGGCGATGGCTGCCGAACTTCCCGGACCAGGCGTCATGCGAGTCTGTGAATTCGTCGACTTCGACGTGTGGGTGAGGTGGGAGACGCCGGCCTACCTACCCTGGAACTTCCGGTTCCTCGAGAGGTGGGGTGACGGGTGCCAGGACCTGCACTTCCATCTGAACGATCCCGCGACCATCACGGTGTTCAAGGACAGCGTGACCGGCCCTGTACTTGCCAAGTCGGACGACTATGACCCGACGCGCGGAGCCACAGTCGTGGTCAAAGGGGATCGACACCACCCCGTAGTCCGCATCTACACCTGATTCACGCGGCGACGTTCCGGGATCCACGGGCGGGGTTATCTGCCCGTGGATCCCTGTCTCCGACGGTTACCGCATATCTCGCGGCGGGCTCCGCCAGGTTCGGCCCGTCCGGTCAGTCAGCCCGCCTACCGTCTCGTGAAACACAAGCGTGCGGCCATGTCATCGGACTAATCGCCGGTGACTTGAGTGTGAACTCCTGCTCGGACTTCACCGAACCTGTTCGGACTTCACCGAATGCGCGGCACTCCTGTTCCGGCGAAGTGCGCGAAGGCGGCTCAAGAGACATCGGACAAGATTTCACCGCTGCCAGAACCACGACGATTCACGGCACAGCCGGAAAGCCTTCTTCTTTCTTTCCGGCTCGAGCCGGTCCAAGTACAGCATGCCGTCCAAGTGATCGGTCTCGTGCTGCAGGCATTGCGCCAGCACGTCCTCTCCGGCGACGGTCACCGGCTCGTTGCGAATGTTCACCCCGCGAACCACCGCTCGCTTGGCACGGACGACGGGGAACCACAACTCGGGCACGGACAGGCAGCCTTCGTCGATCTCGTGTACCTCGTCGGAGACCTCGACCAGCTCAGGGTTGAGCACGTAACCGATTTGCTTGCCGACCCGGTAGCTGAACGCTCGGAGTCCGACCCCGATCTGCGGCGCCGCCAGCCCGGCGCGGCCAGGCTGGTCGACGGTGTCCAGCAAGTCGCGAACCAACCGTTCGGTGGCGGCATCGAGCCGGGTGACGGGCTCACAAGGAGTCTTCAACACCGGGTCGCCGAAATACCGCAGCTCCTTGACCGCCACCGCTCCTCCGTTCCGCGATCGACGCGACGAACAAGATCAGCGCAACCGTAAACCCTGGGGAGTGGCGCGGAACCCGGCGCCCCGCAGCACACTCGCCAACTCGGACGTGAGCGCCTGCGCGCCGTCGGCCCGCCGCACCGTCACCGGCTCCAGCCTGCCGGCACGAACCAGCTCGGCCACGGCATGCGCCGCTGCGGCCAGTGCCTCTTCGTCGGTGGTGAAGGAGAGCAACGACTTCCCGCCCCGCTCCAGGTACAGCGCCGGTCTGCCGCCGACCAGCGCCACGAGCGCCCCTGCTTTCCGGCCCGGCCGGTGCGGTGGATCGCCGACCGGAGCAGGCCAGGGCAAAGCCGCACCGTACGGCTGCGCCGGATCAGCTGCCGCCAGCACGACAGCCTCCTTGCCGAACGGGTCCTCCGCGCGCAGCCGGTCGATGGCGCCATGCGCGGCGAACTGCGCACCGCCGAGGCCGTCCACCACGTAGCCGCGGATGACGTGCCCGGCTTCGGCCATCTGCCGCAGCACCTGATAAATGCCGGCGAACCCACCGCTGACACGCTCGGCGTCCAGCGAACCGCGCGTGAGCACTCCGTGGCGTTCAAGGAACGACTCGGTACGCGCGTGTGCGCGCCGTGTCGGGTCTGGCTCGCGCTGTGGCACCAACGCCCACCGACCGGCAACCGTGGGCGGGCCGGTGATCGACGGCATACGAGGGCGTGCGGGCAGCTGGGCGCCAAGCGTTCGTGCCCGCAGGCGCGCGTAGCGACCGCGGGGTGCGGAGCGCCGCGGACGAGGCGCCGTCCCACCACCGGACAGCGTCGCGCGCAAACCTCCGATGCTGTCACCGGTCACCACCCCCGCCCACACCAGATCCCACAGCGCGGTGACCACTTCGGTGTCGGTCGGCGCGGGATCGACCTGCTGATGAAGCCGGTCGACCAGCTCGCGGAAGAAGAGCGCGCCACTACCCAGGGCCGCCACGATGGCCGCATGCACCTGACCCTCGGGCACATCGACCGGATCAGGCAGCAGCAGATCCGCAACGTCCGACGGCGCCAGCGCTATCCACCCGTCACCACCGGGCAGCGCACCGCAACCACACCAGGTGACCTCTCCGCTGGTGGTCAGCTCGTCCAACAGGGCCGGGCGGTAGCCGGGGAGCCGCGCGGGCAACACCAGGGACTCCAGCGCACTGGCCGGAATCGGCGCTCCGGCCAGCTGCTCGACACAGGACAGCAGCTCGTCCGCGGTCGCGGTGCGGCTCGACGACCTGCCGATGCCATGCCAAGCAGGCAGGAACGTGCCCAACGTCTGCGGGTCGACCGGCTCGACCTCCGCGCGCATCCGAGCCAGGCACGCCCGCCGGATCCGCCGCAGCACCTCGGAATCGCAGTAGTCGACGGCACTGCTGGTCGGCGCGGGCTGCAATTGTCCGCGCACGAGCACACCGTCGGCTGTGAGCTTGTCCAGGACCTGTTCCACGACCGCCACGCCGAGCCCGAACCGCTCCGCGGCATGCTGCGCGGTGAACGGACCACGACGCCGAGCGAAGCGCGCGAGCAACTCCCGCACCGGGTCATCCACCGGCTCCAGGAACGCCGTAGGCACCCCGGACGGCAGCTCGACGCCGAGACCGTCTCGCAGGCGGGCGGCGTCTTCGACCGCGGCAATGCGCTCCTGCCCGGCGACGGTGACCCGGATCGCCCGCCCCGACTCCTCGAGCTCGTCGATCCACTCCCGGGCGACGCCACGCGCGCCCAACTCGTCCGGCGTGAGGTCGCCGAGCGTGCGCAACAGATCCGCAGCCGCCTCGGCGTCCTGCGCATGCCGCTGCTCGGACACGTGCTGCAGGTCGGCTTCGACATCGGCGATCACGTCCGCGTCCAGCAACTCGCGCAGCGACTCCGACCCCAGCAACTCCGCCAACAGCGTCGAGTCCAACGCCAGCGCGGCAGCCCGCCGCTCGGCCAGCGGCGCGTCGGTGTTGTAGAGGAACTCGCCGACATACCCGAACAGCAGGCTGCGAGCGAACGGCGAAGGCGACTGTGTCTGGACCTCGACGACCCGAACGGTGCGAGCGGCGATGTCGCGCATCAGAGACCGCAGGCCCGCGACGTCGTAGACGTCCTGCAGGCATTCGCGCATGGACTCCAACACCACCGGAAATCGGTCGTAGTCCGCGGCCACGCTGAGCAACTGGCCCGCACGCTGGCGCTGCTGCCACAACGGCTGCCTGCGCCGCGGATCCCGCCGAGGGAGCAACAACGCCCGCGCCGCGCATTCCCGGAACCGTGCCGCGAACAACGCACTCGAGCTGACCTCGGTGCGCAAGATGTCGTCGACCAGCTCCGGATCGAGTACGACGTCCTGAGCACGCAACACGGCCGACTCCGCGACATCCGGCAACCGGAGCACGATGCCGTCGTCGGAGTGCATGACCTGCGCGTCAAGCCTCTTGCGCCGGTGCAGTTCCGCGGAGATCGCCAGCGCCCACGGCGCGTTCACCTGGGCGCCGAACGGGGAGTGCACCACCACCCGCCAGTCACCCAGCTCGTCCCGGTAGCGCTCGATGACGATCGTGTGGTCGTCCGGCACGTGGCCGGTGGCGGCCCGCTGCTCGGCCAGGTAGGCCAGCAGGTTGTCGACCGCCCAGTCGTCCAGCCCGGCCGCGGCGGCCCGCTCGCGCGCCTCCGCGGGCTCCATGCTCCCCAGCTCGCGCACGAACGCTCCGATGGCCTTGCCCAGCTCCATCGGCCTGCCGACGGTCTCGCCCTTCCAGAACGGCATCCGCGCCGGCTGCCCCGGCGCGGGCGCGACGATGACCTGGTCATGCGTGATGTCGGTGATCCGCCACGTCGACGTGCCCAGCAGGATCGTGTCACCGACCCGCGACTCGTGGACCATCTCCTCGTCCAGTTCGCCGACCCTGGTGCGCCGCTCACCCTCCCCGGACGCGGTCACCACGGTGTAGAGCCCCCGATCCGGAATCGTGCCGCCCGACGTCACGGCCAGGCGCCGCGCTCCCGGCCGCGCTCGCAGTTCACCGGTGGGGCGATCCCACGTGATCCGTGGCCGCAGCTCCGCGAAGTCCGTGCTCGGATAACGGCCCGACAGCATGTCCAGCACGGCGTGCAGGGCATCGTCGGGCAGCTCGCGATACGGCGCCGCGCGCCGCACCACCTCGGCCACATGCGACACGGTCAGCGGGTGATCCTGCTCGGCGGCCACCATCGCCACGATCTGCTGCGCGAGCACGTCCAGCGGATTGCGCGGACAGCGGATCGACTCGATCCGGCCGGCCGCCATCCGTTCGGCGACCACCGCGCACCCGGGAAGCTCGCCGCGCTGCTTGGGGAACATGACCCCGGTCGAGATCGCGCCGACGTGATGCCCGGCCCGACCGATCCGCTGCAACCCGGACGCCACGGTCGGCGGCGGCTCCACCTGGATCACCAGGTCGACGGCCCCCATGTCGATGCCCAGCTCCAGCGACGAGGTGGCGACGACGCACGGCAGCGTGCCCGCCTTCAGCTCCTCCTCGGCGATGAGCCGCTGTTCGCGGGACATCGAGCCGTGGTGGGCCTTGGCGATCACCGGCGGCGGCACCGTCGACACACCGGACTGGCCGGGCGCCTGAGCGGGGAAGCTCGTCAGCTCCGGCTCGCCGGCGTGCAACTCGTTCAACCGGGTCGTCAGCCGCTCCGACAGCCGCCGCGAGTTGGTGAACACGATGGTCGACCGGTGCGTGGTCACCAGCTCGTAGATCCGGCGTTCGACCAACGGCCAGATGGACGGACGGCGTACCGGCGCGCCGACCGTCTCCTCCGGGTAGCCCAGGTCCGAGCCCATCGGCCGGCCAGGCTCGTCCTGCTCCGGAACCGGCAGGTCGGTCATGTCCTCGACCGGGACCTCGACCGTCACCTGAACCGTCTTGGGTGTCGGCGGCTGCACCACCTCCACCGGTCGTCCGCCGGACAGGAACGTCGCGACCTCGTCCACCGGACGCACGGTCGCGGACAGCCCGATGCGCTGAGCGGGCTTCGGCAGCAGATCGTCCAGCCGCTCCAAGGACAACGCCAGGTGCACGCCACGCTTGCTGCCGGCGACCGCATGCACCTCGTCGACGATCACCGTGTGGACGCCGCGCAGCGACTCCCGGGCGTTCGACGTCAACAGCAGATACAACGACTCCGGTGTGGTGACCAGGATGTCCGGTGGGGAACGGGTGAACCGAGCGCGTTCGGACGACGGTGTGTCCCCCGTCCGCATCCCCACGGTGACGTCCGGCGCCGGTGCCCCCAACTGCCGTGCCGCGCCGGCGATACCGTCCAGCGGCTCGCGAAGGTTGCGCTGCACGTCCACCGCCAGCGCCTTCAGCGGCGACACATAGAGCACCCGGCAACGGTGCCTGCGATCCTGCGGCGGCTCACTGGTGGCCAGCTGGTCGATCGCCAGCAGGAACGCCGCGAGCGTCTTACCCGAACCGGTCGGCGCGATCACCAGCGCGTCGCTGCCGGTCGCCGCCGCACGCCAGGCACCTTCCTGCGCGGCCGTCGGGCCGCTGAAGGCAGCGCTGAACCACGCCCTGGTCGGGGCGGAGAACAGCTCGAGTACCTGGCTCACAAGTCCCATCTTGACGGACGGGACCGACGATCCCGACACGGTTTGCCGGGTATTGCCTCGCGCCGGGCGCCGACATGGCAGCATTCAAGCTGCTTTGACCGTCGAAGCGGATGAAGGGAGTGCCGTGCGGGTCCTGTCCATCGACTTGGGCACGTCGAACACCGTCGCGGTGCTGGCGGAGGACGGCCGCTCGCCACGCGTGGTCGACGTCGACGGTTCGGCCACCATGCCATCGGCGGTCTACGCAGGGGAGGACGGCACGCTGCTGGTCGGCCGGGATGCCGAGCGACGGGCGCGGCTCGACCCGTCCCGGTTCGAACCCAACCCGAAGCGGCGCATCGACGACCAGACGCTGTTGCTGGGTACCGACGTGATCCCGGTCAGCGAGGCGCTCGCCGCCGTGCTGCGTCGCGTGTTGTCCGAAGTGACGCGCCAACTCGGCGGCACCCAGCCGGACGAGGTTCGGCTGACCCACCCGGCGCAGTGGGGCCCGACGAGGCGAGCGGTGCTGATGTCGGCGGCCAAACAGGCAGGCATCACCGGCGCGATCACGCTGGTGCCCGAACCGGTCGCGGCAGCGGCACACTTCGCGTCGTTCCCCGGCCATGCCCTGGCGCCCGGGCAGGCGCTGGCGGTCTACGACCTGGGCGCGGGCACGTTCGACGCCGCGGTGGTCGGCGCGACGCAGGACGGTGGCTTCACCGTGCTGGCCGAGGACGGGCTGTCCGACCTCGGCGGTCTCGATGTCGACCAGGCGCTGCTGGTGCACGTGGGCCGTTCGGTGTCGCACAAGGACCCGCAACGGTGGCAGCGCTTGCTGCGCCCGGAGACGACCGCCGATCGCCGCGCGCGCCGCGCACTGCAGGAGGACGTGAAAGCTGCCAAGGAGGCGCTGTCCCGGCACCCGCAGACCGAGGTGCCGATGCCGGAGCCGTTCACCGACGTGCTGGTCACGCGGGGTGAGCTGGAGGCGCTGGTGCGGCCCGCGATGTTGCGCAGTGTCGAGCTGATGTCCCGCACGCTGCGCGCCGCCCAGCTGACGCCGCAGCACTTGGCAGGCATCTATCTGGTCGGTGGTTCGAGCCGGTTGCCGCTGGTCGGCAGCATGATCTCGGAGAAGCTCGGCGTGGTGCCGTCCAGCCTGGACCAGCCGGAGACGGCCGTCGCGCTCGGCGCCCACCATGTCACGGTGGACGGCATCAACGTGCGGACCCAAGGGGTCAGCAACCCCAGCGGCTCCGGCCCGCACCAGGTGGCCGGTGCCACGGATCCGGCACAGGCGACCGGGCCGGTGGCGGGAAGCCAGGTGAGTCCGCTCAGCGGCACACCGAGCGGCCCGTACCAGGCCGGTGGCTACGCATACTCGTCGGCCGCCCAGCCGACGCTGCCGAGCAACTTCCCGCAGTTCCCGGTCGTCGAGCGCAAGCGCAGCAAACACACCAAGATCATTGCTCTCGTCGCGGCGATCGTGGTGCTCGCCGGCCTCGGTGTCGGCGGATGGCTGCTGTGGGGGCAGGAGGAAGGGCCGAAGACGTTCACCGCGGAGGAGTGCCGTGAGCCGGGCAAGCCGGACGGCAAGGGGTTCACCGGATGTCTTCGGCAACTGGCCGGCAAGGTGGCCGACGAACAGGCCTACAACTGCGACAACGAGGTCTCCGGGTCGTTCATGCCACCGGAGGATCTCGGGGTGCGCGTGGAATGCGTGCCACCCAAGCTGCCGGGCGGTCACCTGTACTACATCCACGCGCGCTCGGCCGACGAACTCGATGCCTACGCGATGAACATCCTCAGCACGCCGGCGGGCGGCGACCAGGTGCAGGCCGACTGGGCCGGCAACGGTCTCAAGGGGCGCTACGCCGCGGTGACCGGCCCGGCGATGTCGGTGCTGACGTTCCAGGTCGAGGACCGGCCACTGCTCGGCGTGCTGCTCCAGGAGCCGTCGGTGTCGCCGCAGGAGTTGAAGACGCCGGACGAGCTGGCCGACTACTTCGAGCAGCGCGTCCAGCCCGGCACGGTGGAGGGTTGACTCAGCGCCGCCGGAAGTACCTCAGCAGCGCGATGAGCGACCCGCCGACGACGATGATGCCCGCGACGGACAATGCGGTCGGCGCCCACGAGGGGACGTCAAGCTGAGCCAGCAGCACGGCCTCTACGGTACTGGTATGCGCATCACGGTGTTCCGGCGGTTGATGGCCGACGAGTTCGGGGCGGTGCGGGCCGCTACGCTTGCCGCCGATCACGTGCTCAGCGCGCTGGGTGGGCGTACCGCGGACCAGGCGTTGGCCGACGGCGTCGAAGCCAAGCGGGTCTGGGTGGCCATCTGCGAGGAGTTCGACATCCCGCCGGAACGCCGGTGACACACCGGCGTGTCCGTGCACGCCTCGAACGGATGTTCGCCTAGGATTGTCCACAACGGGCCGGTTGTCCACACCTTCGAGCGCGAGTTCGGCGGATTGTCGGCCGTGAACCGTACTGTCGGCCCCGTACAAGCACAGTCGTGAGATCAGCGAGGTGGAACCCATGGCGGCTCTGGACCGGGAAAAGGCGCTCGAACTGGCCCTTGCCCAGGTGGAGAAGCAATACGGCAAGGGCTCGGTGATGCGCCTCGGTGACGAGGAGCGCGCCCCGATCCAAGCGATCCCGACCGGCGCCATCGCGCTGGACGTGGCGTTGGGCATCGGCGGTCTGCCGCGCGGCCGGGTGGTGGAGATCTACGGCCCGGAGTCTTCGGGTAAGACCACGGTGGCCCTGCACGCGGTGGCCAACGCCCAGGCCGACGGCGGGATCGCGGCGTTCATCGACGCCGAGCACGCGCTGGACCCCGAATACGCCAAGAAGCTGGGTGTGGACACCGACGCGCTGCTGGTGTCCCAGCCGGACACCGGCGAGCAGGCGCTGGAGATCGCCGACATGCTGATCCGGTCCGGTGCGCTGGACATCGTGGTGATCGACTCGGTCGCCGCGCTGGTGCCGCGGGCCGAGATCGAAGGCGAGATGGGCGACAACCACGTCGGTCTGCAGGCCCGGTTGATGAGCCAGGCGCTGCGTAAGCTCACCGCGGCGCTGCACAACTCGAACACCACGGCGATCTTCATCAACCAGCTGCGCGAGAAGGTCGGCGTCATGTTCGGGTCGCCGGAGACCACCACGGGTGGCAAGGCGCTGAAGTTCTACGCCTCGGTGCGGCTGGACGTCCGCCGGATCGAGACGCTCAAGGACGGCGGCGAGCCGGTCGGTAACCGCACCAGGGTGAAGGTGGTCAAGAACAAGGTCGCCCCGCCGTTCAAGCAGGCGGAGTTCGACATCCTCTACGGCCAAGGCATCTCTCGCGAGGGTTCGCTCATCGACATGGGCGTGGCGCAGGGCATCGTGCGCAAGTCCGGTGCCTGGTACACCTACGAGGGCGACCAGCTGGGCCAGGGCAAGGAGAACGCGCGCAAGTTCTTGTCCGACAACCCGGACATCGCCAACGAGATCGAGAAGAAGATCAAGGAGAAGCTGGGGATCGGCCCGGTGGTGGACGCCGACGCCGTCGTCCCGGCCCCGGTCGACTTCTGATCCATGGCCGCGGGCGAGCAGGCAGCCGAGGATCCGGCCCGTAAGGCCAAGGCGGCGGCGCTGCGGCTGCTGGCCGTCAAGCCGCGCACCAGGGCGGATCTGGCTCGCGCGCTCGCGCGTAAGGGCTTCGAGCCGGAGGTCGTCGACTCAGTCCTGGACAGGCTCGAGCGCGCGCGGCTGATCGATGACGCCGAGTACGCGGAGATGATGGTGCGCTCGCGCCACGCCTACCAGGGGCTCGGACGTCGTGCGTTGAAGTCCCAGCTGCTGCGGGACGGCGTCGAAGGGGAGATCGCGCAAGAAGCGGTCGACATGATCGACGCCGAAGCGGAGGAGACGCGCGCGCGAGAGCTGGTGCGTAAGAGGTTGCGGGCGATGGCGAGGGTGGCTGACGACGTGGCCACCCGGCGGCTGGTCGGGATGCTGGCGCGCAAAGGCTACCCGCAAGAGCTGGCCTACCGCGTGGTCCGGGAAGAACTCGCCGAAGCGGGCAGGGAGACCGAGCTGCTGGACCTGCCCACCGATTGACGTGGCGCGGTGGCGGCAGTGAGTGCCCCGGCGTCGCGGTACCGGTGCGGCCGTTCGGACGACGTCGGGCGCGGCCGAGTGCTGACAGTGCTTCGCGTGGTCCGACGTGGTCGACCGAACGAGTGATCATCAGTCGTGGTGGCCGAACTCGGCTTTGTGCTGGGTGACCGCTGATTTCGGCAAGCACGGCCGGCGTCGGTTGTCAAGATCAGACCCCCCGATCGTGTCGCGCGCCGACCCGCTACAGTGCCCGGCACACACACCGGCGTGTGGGCCTTGTCACTTTGACTCGATCACGGCAGAGTCGTCGGTGTTGTCCACCACATGTGAATACGGACGTCCCGAACTGGCCTGGAGGAGTCGATGACGACTACCGAGATCGCCGCGCTCAAGAGAAGCATCGGCCAGCTGCGACAGTGTCTCGGCGCATTGCGAACTCAGTACGGTGACGCGCCCGCGCTCCGGCGATTGGCCAACGACGTCGATCGACTCGACATCGACGCCGACGAACTCGCCGGCACGCCACCGGCGCCGGTGCGAGCGGGCCAGGCGGGCAAGGAGGGCGTCATCCCGGTGCCCGACACCCCGTACGACGACTCGTTGTGGTCCGAAGCGGACGACGAGGGCGTCGGCGGCTACCGAGGGGAGCGCCGATGACCGCTAACGACACCGGAGTGAACGCGCCGCTGCGGGCCCGCCTGCCAGTTTCGACGCTGAGGGTCGACCGCTGGTGGATGGGGCCCGCGCTGACCGTGGCGGGTCTGACCGTCTTCGTCGTGTACGCGACCTTCCGAGCGTTCCAGCAGGCGCACTACTTCGTCGAGGACTACCACTACCTGACGCCGTTCTACTCGCCGTGCGTGTCGGAAGGCTGCGTCGAGGCCTCCTCGCTGTTCGGGCGCTTCCTGCCCGACCATCCGCTGATCCCGTACGCGGCGCTGAGCTTGCCGTTCCTGCTGCTGTTCCGGTTGACCTGCTACTACTACCGCAAGGCCTACTACCGGTCGTTCTGGTTGTCACCGCCTGCGTGTGCGGTCCCGGAGCCACACCGCAAGTACACCGGCGAGACGCGGTTCCCGCTGATCCTGCAGAACATCCACCGGTACTTCTTCTACGCCGCCGCGATCGTCTCGGTGATCAACACCTACGACGCGATCATCGCGTTCCAGTCGCCGGAAGGCTTCGGGTTCGGGCTGGGCAACGTGATCCTGGTGGTCAACGTGGCGCTGTTGTGGTCGTACACCATTTCGTGCCACTCCTGCAGGCACGTCATCGGCGGCAGGCTGAAGCACTTCTCGAAGCATCCGATCCGCTACTGGATGTGGACGAAGGTGTCGCTGCTCAACGCCAGGCACATGCAGCTGGCGTGGATCACGCTGGGCACGTTGATGCTGACCGACTTCTACATCGCGTTGGTCGCCGGCGGGGTCATTTCCGATCTGCGGTTCATCGGTTGACGCGGCGATGTCGCACCCGCCGCGCGGCGCAGCGACCGGCGGCGCACCCGAGAACGCATCCGAGCTTGAAGAGGTGAAGTCGTGACCGAGGTAGAGCGGCACAACTACGACGTCGTGGTGATCGGTGCCGGCGGCGCGGGCCTGCGGGCGGCCATCGAGGCGCGCGAGCGCGGCCTGCGCACCGCGGTGGTGTGCAAGTCGTTGTTCGGTAAAGCGCACACCGTGATGGCCGAAGGTGGCTGCGCCGCGTCGATGGGCAACGTCAACTCCAACGACAACTGGCAGGTTCACTTCCGTGACACCATGCGCGGCGGCAAGTTCCTGAACAACTGGCGGATGGCCGAGCTGCACGCCAAAGAAGCCCCGGACCGGGTCTGGGAGCTGGAGACCTACGGCGCACTGTTCGACCGCACGCCGGACGGCAAGATCAGCCAGCGCAACTTCGGCGGGCACACCTACCCGCGGCTGGCCCACGTCGGTGACCGCACCGGCCTGGAGCTCATCCGCACGATGCAGCAGAAGATCGTCTCGCTGCAGCAGGAGGACTACGCCGAGACCGGTGACTACGAGGCCAAGCTGAAGGTCTTCGCCGAGTGCACCATCACCGAGCTGCTGACCGACGACTCGTCGGGCGCCATCTCCGGCGCGTTCGGCTACTGGCGGGAGTCCGGCCGGTTCGTGCTGTTCGAGGCGCCCGCCGTGGTGATGGCCACCGGCGGCATCGGCAAGTCGTTCAAGGTCACGTCGAACTCCTGGGAGTACACCGGCGACGGGCACGCGTTGGCGCTGCGCGCGGGCGCGACGCTGATCAATATGGAGTTCGTCCAGTTCCACCCGACCGGCATGGTCTGGCCCCCGTCGGTGAAGGGAATCCTGGTCACCGAGGGCGTGCGGGGCGACGGTGGCGTGCTGAAGAACTCCGAGGGCAAGCGGTTCATGTTCGACTACGTGCCCGACGTGTTCAAAGGCCAGTACGCCGAGACGCCGGAAGAAGCCGACCGGTGGTACACCGACCAGGAGAACAACCGCCGCACACCCGACCTGCTGCCGCGGGACGAGGTGGCCAGGGCGATCAACAGCGAGGTCAAGGAAGGCCGGGGCTCCCCGCACGGCGGCGTGTTCCTGGACATCGCCAGCCGTATGTCGGCCGAGGAGATCAAACGGCGGCTGCCGTCGATGTATCACCAGTTCAAGGAGCTGGCGGACGTCGACATCACCAAGGAGCCGATGGAGGTCGGCCCGACCTGCCACTACGTGATGGGTGGTATCGAGGTCGACCCGGACAGCGCGCAGTCGGTCGTGCCGGGTCTGTTCGCGGCAGGCGAGTGCTCCGGTGGCATGCACGGCTCCAACCGGCTGGGCGGCAACTCGCTGTCCGACCTGCTGGTGTTCGGCCGGCGGGCAGGGCAAGGCGCGGCCGACTACGTGGCGGGCCTGGACCGCCGCCCGGTGGTACTGCAGTCCGATGTGGACGCGGCCGCCCGGATGGCGTTGCTGCCGTTCGACCCGCCGGAGTCCGGTGAGCCGGAGAACCCGTACACGTTGCACCAGGATCTCCAGCAGACGATGAACGACCTGGTCGGCATCATCCGTAAGGCCGACGAGATCGAGCAGGCGCTGGAGCGGCTGGCCGAGTTGAAGACGCGCATGCGTCGCGTGGTCGTCGAGGGCCACCGGCAGTACAACCCGGGCTGGCACCTGGCGATCGACCTGCGCAACATGTTCATGGTCTCCGAGGCGGTGGCCAAGGCCGCGCTGATGCGGACCGAGTCGCGCGGTGGTCACACTCGCGACGACTATCCGCAGCTGGACGCCGAATGGCGCAAGACCCTGCTGGTGTGCAGCGCGACCGACGACGACGAGCTGGTGCCCGGCATCAAGGTCGAGCGCAAGGAGCAGGAACCGATGCGCCAGGACCTGTTCGAGCTGTTCGACGTCGAGGAACTGAGCAAGTACTACACCGAGGAGGAGTTGGCCGCCCACCCGGATTACCAGTCCCTGGCCGCGAAGGGTAACGCTGAGGCCGGCAAGGAGGAGGCGTGAGCTACATCGGACAGTTCCGCGTCTGGCGCGGCGACTCGAACGGCGGTTCGCTCGAGGACTTCGAGGTGGAGGTCAACGAGGGAGAGGTCATCCTCGACGTCATCCACCGGTTGCAGGCCACCCAGGCGCCGGACCTCGCGGTGCGGTGGAACTGCAAGGCGGGCAAGTGTGGCTCGTGCTCGGCGGAGATCAACGGCAAGCCACGGCTGATGTGCATGACGCGCATGTCGACCTTCTCGGAAGGGGAGACGATCACCATCACGCCGATGCGGGCCTTCACCGTGGTGCGTGACCTGGTCACCGACGTCTCGTACAACTACGAGAAGGCGCGGCAGGTGCCGTCGTTCCAGCCGCCGGAGGGGCTGGCGCCCGGCGAGTACCGGATGCAGCAGGTCGACGTGGAGCGCTCGCAGGAATTCCGCAAGTGCATCGAGTGCTTCCTGTGCCAGAACACCTGCCACGTGGTGCGTGACCACGAGGAGAACAAGCCGGCGTTCTCCGGCCCGCGATTCTTGATGCGGATCGCCGAGCTGGAGATGCACCCGCTGGACACCGCCGATCGTCGGGACATGGCGCAGGACGAGCACGGCCTCGGGTACTGCAACATCACCAAGTGCTGCACCGAAGTGTGCCCGGAGGGCATTCACATCACCGACAACGCGCTGATCCCGATGAAGGAGCGAGTCGCGGGCCGTCGCTACGACCCGGTGGTCTGGCTCGGTAACAAGCTGTTCCGACGCAATCGTTCCTGACCGCCCGGCGTCCTACCATGGACGCACGGGGCGAGGAGCGGCGGCATGTTGATCAACATCGCGCTGTACCTGGCGGTGGTCTTCGGGACGCCCGCGCTGTTCGCGCTGGCCTTCTATCTGGCCCGCAAAGCGCAGCAGTACCGGGCGCGCAAACGCGCGCCGCAGCCCGCTTACCCGCCTATCGAGCAGCTGTCGAAGAACCTGCGCCGAGTGCATCGGTATCTGGTGGAGCTGCCGGAGAACGCTCCGATGGCGCGCCGCAGGGCCGCCGAGGAGGCGTACGACTCGCTGCTGATCTCGGCGTGCGAGGCGCTGGAGGTCGAGCAGCAGCTGGCCAAGACCTCCCAGCTGGACCACGACCTCGAGCGGCTGCGAGTCGAGGAGGCACTGCGGGAGGCTGGCCTACGTATCCGCTAGACGGGCGGTGAGCACTCGCTGTCGGCGGCCGAGGAGCAGGCATACTCGTCCGCCAGACGCGGGTGTGCGCGTTCGTCAGGACCAAGCACGGCCGCCGCGAGGCGCCGGCGCGCATCCGCTGGTGCAGATCAGTGGAAGCGAGGGAACGCCCGCGGCACCGATCACCCCAGACGACACGGCGGCCCGCACGGACCGTGTCACTCGACAACTGTCGAGCCGGTCCAGCGAGCCGCCGCGGGGCCTGGAGAACGAACCGCCGCCGGGGTGTCCGGGGAACGACCCCCGTCGGGGTGCCTAGGAAAGGAACCCTCGCTTGGGAGCCCGGGAAACGAGCCGCCGCGGGGCGCCCAGAAACGACCAGCCGCCGAGAGCCCAGGAAGGAACCAGCCGGGGAGCCCGGGAAACTAACCGTCGTCCTTGCGCCCGGCAACGTCGGCTTCGGTGTCCTCGAGCCGAACTCCGGGGGCCTGCTCCTCCACCATGTCCGTGGTGACGACCGCCCCGGTGCCCTTCTTCCGCCTGCGCAGCCACCGCTCCAGCCAGTTGGCGAATGCGGTCAGGATGAAATTCAGGATGATGAAGATGATCGCGATCGCGGTCAGCGTGGCGATCACGCTCGGCCGGTAGTCCGACGTCGGCAACGGCCGCAGCTGCGCGATGACCTCCTCGAACCGGACCACCGCACCACCGATCGCGGTGTCCTTCACGATCACCACCAGCTGGCTGACGATCGCGGGCAGCATCGCCGTGACGGCCTGGGGGAGCAGGACCGACGTCATCACCTGGCTTCTGCGCATCCCGAGCGCGTCGGCGGCTTCCGACTGGCCACGCGGCAGCGACAGGATGCCCGCGCGCACCACCTCGGCCAGCACCGACCCGTTGTACAGCACCAGGCCGGTGACCACTGCGTACAGCGGCAGGATCTCCGAGTCCACGCCGGCCATGCGGTACAGCTCGCGGCTGAACAGCATCAGGATCAGCACCGGAGTGGCACGGAAGAACTCCACCCACACCGCGGCCGGCCAGCGGATCCACGCGTGCTCGGACAACCGTGCGATGCCCAGCAGCGCGCCGATGGGCAGCGCGATCAGGATCGACAGGAACGCCGCCTGCAGGGTGTTCAGCAAACCGGGGATGAAGAAGTCGGTCCAGACGCCGGCTTCCAGCAGGGGAGTCCAGCTTTCCGCTTCCAGCTGGTTGCGAGCGTCCAGCTCGCTGATGAACCACCACGCGGCGAGCGCCAGCGCCGCGACGAACAAGACGGTGTAGATGGCGTTGCGCTGTTTGGCCCGCGGACCGGGAGCGTCGTAGAGAACGGAAGCCTGCTGGCTCATCGCTTCACACTCACCTTCTTGGCGACCCAGCCGAGGAACATGCCCATCGGCAGGGTCAGGATCACGAAGCCGACCGCGAAGATGCCGAACACCAGCAGCACCTTGTCGCTTTCCCGCTCGATCATGGCGGCCATCAGCGCGGCGGCTTCGATACCTGCGATGGCCGCGGTCACCGTGGTGTTCTTGGTCAGCGCGATCAGCACCGAAGCCAGCGGCGCGACCACGGACCGGAACGCCTGCGGCAGCACCACGATGCGCAGCACCTGGAAGAACGTCAGGCCGAGCGCCCTGGCCGCCTCCGCCTGGCCGATGGGCACCGTGTTGATGCCGGAACGCAGCGACTCGCACACGAAGCAGCTGGTGTAGAGCGTGAAGCCGAGCACGGCGAGCCGGAAGCTGATCTCGCGGGTGTCGCTGCCGCCCAGCGTCCACAGCAACTGGTCGGCCAGCACCACCGAGCTACCGACGATGATGACGGTCAGCGGGACGTTCCGGACGATGTTGACGTACGCGGTGGCGAACCAGCGCATGATCGGCACGGGGCCGACGCGCATCGCGGCGAGGACGGTGCCCCAGATCAACGATCCGATGGCCGAGAAGAACGTCAGCTGGATCGTGACCCAGAAGGCGCCCAGGATGCCGCCGTACTCGGCGTAGAGCGGCTTGTCGAGAAAGTCGAACACGGTGTCTCCCAGACCCAATGAGCAAGCGTGGGCACAGCCGGCGTGCCGCCGAAGGGCTCAGCGGCACGCCGGGCTGTGATCGCGGAAGATCCTCAGTCCTCCAGCGTCGGCGGCTCGGGAATCTCGTAGCCTGCCGGGCCGAGGTACTTCTTGGCGGCCTCCTCCCAGTGGCCGTCGTCGATCCACTTCTGGACGGCGGCCTTGACCTTGTCCTTGATGTCGCTGTCCTTGGGCAGGCCGACACCGTAGTGCTCATCGGTCAGCTTCAGGCCGAGCAGCTTGAACTTGCCTTCGTTCTGCGCGGCGTAGCCGGCCAGGATGGTGTCGTCGGTGGTCAGCGCGTCGACCGCCTTGCTCTCCAACGCACCGACGCACTGCGAGTAGCCCTTGTACTCCTTCAGGTCGGCGTTCTTGGCCAGCTCCTGCTTGACGTTGGCCGCGGACGTGGACCCGGTCACCGAGCACAGCTTGATCTTGGCCTTGGCCAGCTCTTCCTTGGTCAGGTCCGGGTAGTCCTTGCGGACCAACAGGTCCTGGTGCGCGATGAAGTACGGACCGACGAAGTCGACGACCTCTTTGCGCTCGTCGGTGATCGAGTAGGTGCCGACGATGTACTCGACGTCGCCGTTCTTCAGCATCGTCTCGCGGTCGTCGGAGACGGCTTCCTTGAACTCGATCTGGTTCTCTTCGTACCCCAGTTCCTTGGCGATGAACTTGGCCAGTTCGACGTCGAAGCCGGTGTAGTTGTTCTCGCCCTGCTTCTGGCCCATGCCCGGCTGGTCGAACTTGATACCGACCCTGATGGTGCCTTCGCCGCCGCTGTCGCCGCTGTCGCCACCGCCACCGGGGTTGGCGCACGCGGCGAGCGCGAGGGACGCTGCGGCGATAGCCGCACCTGCTCGCAGTACTCGACTGAACCGCATAACTGTTGTCTTCCTTCCAGTTGGCCACCGCCCGCCGGTTCTTTCGACGGTGCCGCGGTGGGGTCTAGTGGGTCAGGATTTTGCCGAGGAAGTCCTTGGCGCGGGCGGATTTCGGGTTGGTGAAGAAGTCGTCGGGGGTGGTGTCCTCGACGATCTCGCCGTCGGCCATGAACATGACGCGGTTGGCGGCTTTGCGCGCGAACCCCATCTCGTGGGTGACCACGAACATCGTCATGCCCTCCCGGGCCAGGGTGGTCATGACGTCGAGGACCTCTTGCACCATTTCCGGGTCCAGCGCCGAGGTGGGTTCGTCGAACATCATCACCTTCGGTTTCATCGCCAGCGCCCGGGCGATCGCGGCACGCTGCTGTTGCCCACCCGACAGCTGCGCCGGGTACTTGTTCGCCTGGTTGGCGATGCCCACCCGCTCCAGCAGCTCCATCGCGGTCTTGCGGGCGGTGGCCTTGTCCTGCTTGCGCACTTTCATCGGCGCCAGCGTGATGTTGTCCAGGATCGTCTTGTGGGCGAACAGGTTGAACGACTGGAACACCATGCCCACGTCGGCCCGCAACTGCGCCAACGCCCGCCCTTCCGCGGGCAGCGGCTGACCGTCGACCTCGATCGTGCCGGAGTCGATCGGTTCCAACCGGTTGATCGCCCGGCACAACGTCGACTTACCCGAACCCGACGGCCCGAGCACCACCACGACCTGACCACGCGGAACCTCGAAGTTGATGTCCTTCAGCACATGCAAATCACCGAAGTGCTTGTTCACCGCCGTGGCCTTGATCATCGGCGTGGCTGATGATGTCTGCTCGGTCATCTACCCTCCTGCGGGTCCGCGGACAGCCCGCGCCCTCACATCTCTTGTGACTTCACGCGATCTAACACCCCGTGACGGGGTTTAACGCCATATTGGCGACAAACCGAAACCGACGTGTCATCTTCGCGCCTGGTCACCGTCGGCCGTTCGGAGTACCGCCGAGGTCACTCTAGTGACGTAACGGCCCCTGTCACATCGTTGGTTCATATCGTCACCCTGCGTGCGGCGGTCGGTTTTGGCATTGACCGGCAGTGTGGTAGCACGCGGGTAGTACCGCAAGTAGCATGGTGAGTATGAAGCTGAGCGTGAGCCTCCCGGACGACGACGTCGCGTTCATCGACCGGTACGTGCGGCGGTCGGGTGCGGCGACGCGTTCGGCGGCGCTGCGGCAAGCCATCGAGCTGCTCCGCGCCGCGGAATTGGAGGATTCCTACGCCGAGGCGTTCGACGAGTGGCACGAAAGCGGTGACGCCGCGGCGTGGGACGTGACGGTCGCCGACGGTGATCCCGGCGCCGAGGCCCGGTAGTGCGGCGCGGGGAGATTCGCCTGGTCGACCTGGAACCGGTGCGTGGGGCGGAAAGCAACAAGCGCAGGCCTGGTGTCGTCGTCAGCAACGACGGCGCGAATGCGGCCGCCGCGCGCCACGGACGCGGCGTGGTCACCATCGTGCCGATCACGTCGAACGTGCAGAAGGTGTTCCCGTTCCAAGTGCTGTTGCCCGCCGAGGAGTGCGGATTGAAACACGACTCGAAGGCGCAGGCCGAGCAGGTTCGCTCGGTCGCGGTGGAGCGAGTCGGGCGAAGAGTCGGCCGGGTCCCGGCGCGCCTGCTGTCCGCGCTGGACGAAGCATTGAGGCTGCATCTGGCGCTGTGAGCTCAGGGCCTACCCTGGATGCGTGGCGCTCAAGTACCAAATTCGCACGTTCGGCTGCCAGATGAACGTGCACGACTCGGAACGGCTGGCCGGTCAGCTCGAGGACGCGGGCTACGAGCCCGCGGGCGAGGAGGAGCCGGACGTCGTCGTGCTGAACACGTGCGCGGTCCGGGAGAACGCCGACAACAAGCTGTACGGCAACCTGGGGCATCTTGCGGCCACCAAGAAGCAGCGCCCGCACCTGCAGATCGCGGTGGGTGGTTGCCTGGCGCAGAAGGATCGCGGCGAGATCGTCAAGCGAGCGCCGTGGGTCGACGTGGTGTTCGGCACGCACAACATCGGCTCGTTGCCGGTGCTGCTGGAGCGTGCCCGGCACAACAAGGAAGCCCAGGTGGAGATCCTGGAGTCGCTGGAGACGTTCCCGTCGACGCTGCCCGCGCGCCGCGAATCCGCCTACTCCGGCTGGGTCTCGATCTCCGTCGGTTGCAACAACACCTGCACCTTCTGCATCGTGCCGTCGCTGCGCGGCAAGGAGCGCGACCGCAGGCCCGGCGAGGTGCTCGCCGAGGTCGAGGCGCTGGTCGCCGAGGGCGTGCTGGAGGTGACCCTGCTGGGGCAGAACGTCAACTCCTACGGTGTGGAGTTCGGCGACCGGCACGCGTTCGGCAAGCTGTTGCGCGCGTGCGGCTCCATCGACGGGCTGGAGCGCGTGCGGTTCACCTCGCCGCACCCGGCCGCGTTCACCGACGACGTCATCGATGCGATGGCCGAGACGCCGAACGTCTGCCCGCAGCTGCACATGCCGTTGCAGTCCGGGTCGGACACCATCCTGCGCGCGATGCGCCGGTCCTACCGATCCGCGCGTTTCCTGCGCATTCTCGAGTCGGTCCGGGAGCGGATCCCGCACGCCGCCATCACCACCGACATCATCGTGGGCTTCCCCGGCGAGACCGAGGAGGACTTCCAGGCCACGCTTGACGTGGTACGGCAGGCCCGGTTCGCCGGTGCGTTCACCTTCCAGTACTCCAAGCGTCCCGGCACTCCCGCCGCGGAGATGCCCGACCAGGTGCCCAAGGAGGTCGTGCAGGAGCGCTACGACCGGCTGGTCGCGCTGCAGGACGAGATCTCCTGGGAGGAGAACCGCGCGCTGGTCGGTCAGAAGGTCGAGCTGCTGGTCGCCACCGGCGAAGGTCGCAAGGACGCCGAAACGCACCGGATGAGCGGCCGCGCGCGCGATGGCCGCCTGGTGCACTTCACCCCGGAAGGCTCGGCGATCGACCGCGCCGTCCGTCCGGGAGACATCGTCGAGACCACGATCACCTACGCCGCGCCGCATCACCTGGTCGCCGAAGGACCGGTACTGTCGCACCGCCGCACGCGGGCGGGCGACAATCACGAAGCGGGCCAGCGGCCGCACACCAAGGGCATCAGCCTCGGCCTGCCGACGATCGGCAAGCCGAAGCCGGTGCCCGCGACGGGAGGCTGCTCGGCATGCTGACGGACGAGAATTCCGGGTTCGACTCGCGCTCCCAGGGCGGATCGGACAACGCGCCCGATGCGGGAGCCGACCCGAAGTCGGGCAAGCCGGATCCGGAGGTTGCCGAGCTGGCCAGCGAGATCGACGAGATCGGTCGCAGCGCGGCGAAGCGGATCGACCCGGGGCCGCGCGGATTCTTCATCGCGGTTCTGGTGTTCGTCGTGATGATCGCCCAGCTGCTGCCGTGGGTGGGCGACTCGACAGGCTGGGAAGTGCTCGTCTACGGCGAGGACGGCGCGATCCCGCGCCTGTTCGCGTTCACCTCGACCGGCGCAGGCATCGTGGCCTCGGCGCTGACGTTGCTGGCTCGCCGTTGGTGGCTGGCCTGGGTCAGCGCGGTCGGTAGCTGCATCGCGACCGTCGACGGCGTGCTGGGCATCTGGTCGCAGCAGTCCGCGGGGGCGTCCGGCGAGGTGGGCTCCGGACCGGGCATCGGCATGGTGATCGCCGTGGTGGCGATGCTGCTGCTGGCCGGTGCCTGGCTGCGCACCGCGTGGTCGCGCGTGGACTGAACGGACGACGAGGGCCCGGGAACCCCGGGCCCTCGAGCGTCGACCGTCACCGGTCGGCGAGCGCCTGCTCCGCGGTGGCCAGCCACTCCCGCCACTGCGCTGCCTGCTGCTCCGCCTGCTCGGCCCGCCGGGTGTCGCCCGCACCGCGCGCTTTCGCCGCCTGTTCCTCGAACTGCTGCACCCGCTCGCGGAACTGCTCCACCCTGGCCTGCGCCTCGGGGTCGGTCTTGCGCCAGCGCGACTCCTCGGCGGCGCGGACCTTGTCCTGGACCGCCTTGAGCCTGCCGTCCAGCTCCCGGATGCGGTTCTTCGGTACCTTGCCGATCTCGTCCCACTGATCCTGCAGCTTGCGCAGCTGTGCCTTGGCCGCCTCGAGGTTGACCGAGGGGTCGATCTTCTCCGCTTCCGCCAGCAGCTCCTCCTTGCGCTTGGCGTTCTCGGCGAACTCGGCGTCCCGCTCGGAGAAGACCGCTGCCCTGCGGGAGAAGAAGGCGTCCTGCGCGGCGCGGAACCGTTGCCACAGGGCGTCGTCGGTGTCCTTCGGCGCTCGCCCGGCCGCCTTCCACTCCGACATCAGTTCGCGGAAGCGCGCGGCCGTGGCGCCCCAGTCGGTCGAGTCGGACAGCTGTTCGGCCTCGGCGATCAGCTCTTCCTTGCGTGCCTTGGCCGCCGCCCGCTGCCGGTCCAGCTCCGCGAAGTGCGAGCCGCGCCTGCGGTTGAACGCGTCCCTGGCCTTGGCGAACCGACGCCACAGCTCGTCGTCGGTCTTGCGGTCGATGCCTTTGATCGTCTTCCACTCGTCCAAGATGGCGCGCAGCCGGTCCCCGGCCGCCTTCCACTGCATGGAGTTCTCCGCGATGTCCTCGGCTTCGGCCACCAGCGCCTGTTTCCGCTCGATGGCCGCCGCGCGGGCCGCTTCCTTCTCCTGCTTGGCTTGGCCGAGCGACTTCTCGGCATGCTCGATGACCTGGTCGAGCCGGGCCCGCAGCGCTTCGATGTCCCCGACGACGGCAGCCTCGTTCAGGCCGTCCCGCAGGTGAGTGGCCGACTGCAGCGCGTGCTTGGGGTTGCCGCTTCCGGAGGACAACCGCGCCTCCAGCAGCTCGACTTCCGTACGCAGGTCGTCGAACCGGCGCGCGTAGTGCTGGAGGCCTTCCTCCGCTGAACCCGCCTGCCACACACCGACCGCGCGTTCACCGTCCGGGGTGCGCACGTACACGGTGCCGTCCTCGTCGATGCGCCCCCAGCGGCGCGGATCGGTCTCGGCATGCGGTACCGGTGGCGCTGCGTGTGCGATGCTCACGTGCCCGTGCTGCAGCACCTCGCTGGGCGCAGGGGCGGTGCTGGACTGCTGATCGATCGCCTTGTCGTCGGCCATGGCCGGCTCCCTTGTCTGACTGCGTGCCGTACGGGTTCACCCCGCCGGCGCCCCGCCGTGCGGCGGGGCCGGACTCTGCTGCACCGCTTTTTCCGGTGCCAAGTCCGAATTGAAGCAGGTCAGTGGCGAACGCGGTACTCGGAACCGTCGATCCGCGCGCCCGGTAGCCTCGAGCTGACGCCGGCACCAGCCGTGGTGTGCCGAGAAAATGCCGGCGCGGAGGAGTTCGATGATCACGCGGGTGGCGGTGGTGCCGAACCCCCCGCTGCTGGTTCCGGACCTGGTTCCCGGCTCGGTGGCGGACACTGCGGACGTGCGCGATGCGGTGCTGGAGGCGGCCGCATGGCTGGCCGAGGGATGCCCGAGGTGGCACGCGGTGGGCGTCTGGCCGGGCCCGCGCCGGACCGTGCCACCGTCGGCGCGCAGCACGTTCGCGGGCTACGGCGTCGATGTGCCGGTGGCGTTGTCCAGCGCGGCGCAGGGTCGGCTCGAGCCGGATGCGCCTCTTCCGGTCCTGGTTGCGGGTTGGCTGCGTGCGCAGGTCGGCGCCGAGTCGGTGCAGGTCGAGTTGGTGCCGCCGGCGCTGTCGCCGCAAGAGTGCATGGCGTTGGGTGCGCAGCTCGACGACACGGCGGAGCCTGCCGTGCTCCTTGTTCTCGGTGACGGTTCGATCCGCCACGGTGAGCGTGCACCGGCGCGTCCGGACGACCGAGCGCCCGAGTTCGACGCGCGCGCGGCCGCCGCCCTGGCTTCTCCCGACGCCGCCGCGATCGCCGAGATCGACTCCCGGCTGGCCACCGAACTGGGCGCGATGGGACGCGCCGCGTGGCAGGTTGCCGCCGGAGTTCTCGGTGAGGATCGCTGGGTCGGCAAGCTGTTGTACTCGGACACGCCATTCGGAGTGGGCTACCACGTTGCGACTTGGGAACGAACGTGACGACACCGGCAAGCGGTGATGCGGATCTGCGTCCGGTCGCCGTCGTCGGCCCGACGGCGACGGGCAAGTCGGACCTGGCCATCGAGCTGGCGCTGCGCCTCGGCGGTGAGGTCGTCAACGCCGACGCGATGCAGCTGTACCGCGGCATGGACATCGGCACGGCGAAGGTGCCGATACCCGAACGCCGCGGCGTTCCGCACCATTTGCTGGACGTCCTCGACGTGACCGAAACGGCCTCGGTGGCTGCGTTCCAACGCGATGCCCGGGCCGTCGTCGAACAGCTGTTGGCGCGCGGTGTCGTGCCGGTTCTGTGCGGCGGCTCCGGGCTGTATGTCCAGGCTGTCGTCGACGACCTGCGATTTCCCGGTACCGATCCGGAAATCCGTCGGCGGCTGGAACGCGAGGCCGACCGGGTCGGTGCGGAGGCGATGCACGCCAGACTCGCCGAACGGGACCCGGCCGCCGCCGAGGCGATCCTGCCGAGTAACGCTCGCCGGATCGTGCGCGCGCTGGAAGTCATCGAGCTGACCGGCAGGCCGTTCTCCGCCACCATGCCCAAGCCGGGGCCGCCGCGGTACGGCACCGTGCTGATCGGCCTGGACCGGGAGCCGGAGGAACTCGATGCCCGCGTCGACACCCGGGTGGAGCGCATGTTCGAGCAGGGCTTGGTGGACGAGGTCCGGCAGCTGCTGGACAAGGGGCTGCGCGAAGGGAGGACGGCGTCCCAGGCGCTGGGCTACAAGCAGGTCATCGAAGCGCTCGACGGCGACGGTGACTTCGCCGCGGCGGCTGCGGAAACGGCCCGCGCGACCCGCCGGTTCGTCCGCAGGCAGCGGTCCTGGTTCCGCCGGGACAAGCGCATCACCTGGCTCGACGCGGGCGATCCGGATCTGGTCACCCGCGCGATGAAGCAACTGGCCGAAACCCCGTAGCCTGACGTGGTGGGCATCAGTTTTCGCAAAGGCCACGGCACACAGAACGATTTCGTGCTGCTCCCCGACGCGGACGGCAGTCTCGACCTGACGCCTGCGCGGGTGCGCGCGTTGTGCGACCGCCGGCGTGGGCTGGGCGCCGACGGCGTGCTGCGGGTGGTGCGTGCGTCCGTCGCCGGCCTCGAGGGCACCGCGGCCGAGTGGTTCATGGACTACCGCAACGCGGACGGCTCGATCGCCGAGATGTGCGGCAACGGGGTCCGGGTGTTCGCGCGCTACCTCGTCGAAGCCGGGCTGACGTCGAACAGGGCGTTCACCGTGGCCACGCGTGCGGGCGACCGGGCGGTGCAGGTACACGACGACATGTCGGTGACCGTGCGGATGGGCTCGGTCCGTGTCACCGGGGAGTCGTCCGCGGTGGTCGGCGGCGTTGCGGTGCGCGGGCTGGCCGTCGACGTCGGGAATCCCCACCTGGTCTGCGTTGTTGACAAGGACGTCAGCACATTCGATTTGCGTGATCAACCCCAGTACGACGAGGCGGACTTTCCGCACGGCGTGAACGTCGAGCTGGTCAACCGGGTCGACGGGGCGCTCCGCATGCGGGTGCACGAACGTGGCGTGGGCGAGACCCGCGCGTGCGGCACCGGGACAGTGGCCGTCACCGCCGCGGACTTGCACTTGCTCGGTGCGAGCGAGGGCTCCCGGGCCGTCCACATGCCGGGCGGGCGCGTCGACGTTCGCGTGGCGACCGGAGAAGCCACCATGACCGGCCCCGCCGAGTTCGTCGCGTCCGGTGAATTGACCGACGCCTGGTGGGCCGCGCAGCAGTAAAGAACTCGTCGTCGCGGCGCTGCCGTGCGACGATGGAGGTATATGACAGAGACGACGAACCGGCGCGAAGTGCCGGACAGCAAGGACAAGCGACTCGGCGAGGGTGAATCCGACTTGTCGGTCGGTGAGTGGGAGCTGGAGGGCCGCGCCGCGCTCCGCCGAGTCGCCGGCTTGTCCACTGAGCTCACCGACATCACCGAGGTCGAGTACCGCCAGCTGCGGCTGGAGCGGGTCGTGCTGGTCGGGGTGTGGACCGAGGGCACGGCCGCGCAGTCCGAGGCGTCCCTTGCCGAGCTCGCTCGGTTGGCGGAGACGGCGGGCTCGCAGGTCCTCGAAGGTCTCGTGCAGCGTCGCGATCGGCCGGACCCGGCGACCTACATCGGCTCCGGCAAGGTGGCGGAACTGGCCGACGTGGTGCGCTCGACCGGCGCCGACACCGTGATCGTCGACGGTGAGCTCTCGCCCGGTCAGCTGCGGCAGCTGGAGGCCAAGCTCAAGGTCAAGGTCATCGACCGGACCGCGCTCATCCTGGACATCTTCGCGCAGCACGCCCGCTCGCGGGAGGGCAAGGCGCAGGTCGAACTGGCGCAGCTGCAGTACCTGCTGCCGCGCTTGCGCGGTTGGGGCGAGTCGCTGTCCCGGCAGGCTGGCGGGCGCGCAGGTGGCGCGACCGGTGGTGTCGGTCTGCGTGGCCCCGGTGAGACGAAGTTGGAGACGGATCGCAGGCGCATCAACAAGCGGATCGCGAAGCTGCGCAGGGAGATCGCGTCGATGGAGACGGTGCGCAGGACCAAGCGCAGCCGCCGGGAGGCCAACGAGGTGCCCAGCGTCGCGATCGTCGGTTACACCAACGCGGGCAAGTCCAGCTTGCTGAACGCGATCACCGGAGCCGGTGTCCTGGTGGAGGACGCGCTGTTCGCCACGTTGGATCCCACCACGCGGCGCGCGCAGACACCGGACGGCCGGACGTTCACGTTGACCGACACGGTCGGGTTCGTGCGTCACCTGCCGCACCAGTTGGTCGACGCGTTCCGCTCCACGTTGGAAGAGGCGACGGGCGCGGACCTGTTGTTGCACGTCGTGGACGGCGCCGATGGCGCTCCGGAGGAGCAGGTCGCGGCCGTGCGCGAGGTGCTCAGGGAGATCTCCGAGCATCAGGGCGTGGCGTTGCCGCCGGAGTTGCTGGTGATCAACAAGGCCGATCTGGCGGACGCGATGAGCCTGGCGCGGTTGCGGCACCTGCTCCCGGAGGCGTTGGTGGTGTCGGCCCGCACCGGCGAAGGCGTCGACAAGCTGATCGACGCGATCGCGGGCAGGTTGCCGCGGCCCACAATGATGGTCGAGGTGCTCGTCCCGTACGCGCGCAGTGAGCTGGTGGCTCGGGCGCACGCCGAAGGCGAAGTGTTGATCGAGGAGCATCGCCCCGAGGGCACCAGGTTGAGCGCCCGGGTCAATCCCGACCTGGCCGCGGCGCTGAAAGAGTTCTCCGTCGATGGCGCCACCGCGCGGTGATCGACGCAGACGGCGGGCGGTCCTGGCATCGTGCGGAGCTGTCGCCGTAGCATTGAGCTGGCCGGCGACCGCGGAGGCTTCCGCGCCGAGAACCGTGTGTACGGTGCAGGACGAGCGGCTGGCCGAGTTGTCCGGGCTGGCTTCGAACGGGCAGGAGCTGTTCGCCGTCAACGACGGCGGGACGCAGGTCGAAGTCTTCGTCCTCGACCGTAACTGCCGGGTGCAGCGCACGATCACCGCCGGCATCGACCCGTATGACGTGGAGGACCTCGCGCTTGCGCCCGACGGGGTCCTCTGGCTGTCCGACACCGGCGACAACGGCAAGTCGCGCGACACCGTGGCCGTGATCAAGGTGCGCCAGGACGGCAGCGCCAGCTTGCACCGTATGACCTATCCGGACGGGCAACACGACACCGAAGCGATTGTGCTCGACCGGCGCGGCGTGCCCCACCTGATCACCAAGAACGTGTTGGGCACGTCGGAGATCTATCGGCCGACCGGCAAGCTCCGCAGTCCTGGCCCGACCCCGTTGGAGAAGGTCGGCACGGTCGGGTTCGGTGTCAGCAACACGCCGGGCGGTCCGGAAGAGGTGGGCGTTGTCGGGTCGATCCTGGTCACCGGTGGCGCGGTGAGCCACGACGGCAAGGTCGTCGCGCTGCGCACCTACACCGATGCGTACCTCTACCCGGCACCGGACGGGGACGTCGTCGCCGCGCTCGGGCGAGAGCCGGTGCGCATCCCGCTACCGAACGAGCCGCAAGGTGAGGCGATCGCGTTCGATCCGGACGGCACGTTGCTGTCGGCGAGTGAGGGTGTGGGGGAGCCGATTCGGGCCGTTCCGAAGGCCGTGGAGAAGGTCGCGTCCGTGACCCCTGGCGACGCTGGAAAAGCTGCCTCCGACGCGCGGGACGGCCGAACCGAGCACACTGACGAGCAGCAACGGTCGAAGCTGCCGGCGCTGGCCGTCGCGGCGATCGCGGTCGCCGTGCTGTGGTTCGGGCTCGGCAGGCTACGTCGTCGCCGTCGCTAGCGACCGCTCACAGCCGCCGCAGCACCGCAACGACCTTGCCCAGGATCGACGCCTCGTCGCCGGGGATCGGGTCGTACGCGTCGTTCTGCGGCATGAGCCAGACGTGGCCGTCCTTGCGCTTGAACGTCTTCACCGTGGCTTCGCCGTCGATCATGGCGGCGACGATCTCCCCGTTGTCGGCCGTCGGCTGCTGACGGACGACCACCAGGTCGCCGTTCGCGATCGCCGCGTCGATCATCGAGTCACCGGTGACGGTCAGCAGGAACAGCTCGCCCTCGCCGACCAGATCCTTCGGCAGCGGGTAGATCTCTTCCACGGCTTGCTCGGCCAGCACCGGACCACCGGCGGCGATGCGGCCGACGAGCGGGACGTACGCCGGCTGCGGCCGGGACTGCTCCTCGGCGACTTCATCTTCCATGCTGCGCGCGGCGGGAGCGTCGGCGGGCACGATGCCGACCGCGCGCGGGCGATTCGGGTCCCGACGCAGGTAGCCCTTGCGCTGCAGGGCCAGCAGCTGGTGCTGGACCGACGACGTGGAGTTCAGGCCGACGGCGTCGCCGATCTCCCGCACGCTCGGCGGGTAGCCGAGGCGGTCCACCCAGGATCGGATGACCTCCAGGATCTGGCCCTGGCGCACGGTGAGGTCGCCGTGCTTGGCGGGCTTGGGCAACTCGCGCACGTTCTCCGCGTCCTTGTTCGCGCCCCCGCGCTGCCGTGCGCCTTCCTTCGGCTGCTGTGCCACCGCTGTCCTCCCAGGCTGATCCCGCGACATCCGGGTACGTCGCGTCACCGACAGTAACGCGTGATCCGGCCAACTTCAAACACGCGTTCGAACGACACGCCGGTCATCTCTCGATTTTGTCGGACCCCCGTGGTACACATCGATCAGGTGTTCGGCGAACGGATGTTCGAGTCGCTGCCGGCCGCGGGCCGACGGCACGAGGAGGAAGCATGGCGGTCCTTGCGAGCGAGGGATACACGCGCAGCTCGGTGTCGCGAGGGAGCCGGCGGCATGTCGCTGTGCAGCGAGCCACCCGTCCACGGCGTACGGCCGAGGAGGCATTGCGGCGACCGCCGCGGGCAGGCCGGGTGGCTGCCGGGCTCCGGCTCGGTGTTGCGGCGTGCACCCCTCGGCGGATGGTGCGCCAGTGGCCGTTGTTCGTCGCGGTCGCCGTTGCCGTGGCGGGCGTGGTCGTGGCGTTCGGGATGCTGCTGGGAAGTCTGTCGCACGGCGTGTCCGCAGAAGTGCCGGCCGACACGGCGGTCGTGTCGGTCGCGCCGGGGGAGACGTTGTGGGATGTCGCCGCGAAGTACGCGCCGGAGAGTGACCCGCGTGCGGTGGTCGAGCGCATCAAGGAGCTGAACGGGGTGACCGCGGCGGACGTGGCTCCCGGTTATGCGCTGACTGTGCCCGTTCAGTCGCGGGGCTGAGCGGCGTGGATCGGTGATCGCGAACAAGATCAGCGAGATCAGGCAAACCGCAACCCCGCTCGAATGAGCGGGTACACGCCTCATCGCGGAGTTCGTTCGCCGGCTCGGCGCGTTCCGTTGCGGGCCGAGTGGCTGGCGGATGTTCCGGTTGTGGGCGGTGCGGCCGGGTGTGGGGCGGTCCGGCCGGCGGAGCGTGTCCCGATGTGGGCTGAGAGTTGGCTGTGCCGTTCGGTTGACAGGTCCGAGAGGGGCGATTCGGGCGGTTTTCACCGCCGTTGTCGACGGAGGGTGAGGGGTCGATTCCGTAGCGGACTTCACCCGTGTGAGAGTTGCGAACCGGCTTGCGGCGTTCTAGTGTCGACCCCAACATGTAGTAGTTACATGCGTGTAGTTGTTCCACAACTTGGGTTAAGATAGCTGAAGTAGTTGTCCACAGCTGGGCGGCGGATATCCACCGTCCATCCACAGAACGATCACCAATTCCGCGTTCGGGGAGTCCAACGGAGGCTGGACGTGAGGGTTGGTGTGGTCTGCCATCGTTGAGGTCCCGGAGGTCGCGAGATGCGGTGCCCGTTCTGCAGGCACGAGGATTCGCGGGTCGTCGATTCCCGGGAAGTGGACGACGGTCAGGCGATCCGGCGGCGCCGGTCCTGCTCGCGATGCGGGCGCCGGTTCACCACGTCCGAGACGGTGGTGCTCGCGGTGGTGAAACGGTCCGGCGTGACCGAGCAGTTCAGCCGGGAGAAGGTCGTCAACGGCGTTCGCCGGGCGTGCCAGGGGCGTCCGGTGAGCGAGGACGACCTGCAGCAGCTGGCGCACAAGGTCGAGGAGACCATCCGGTCGGCCGGGTTGGCGGAGGTGCCGAGCCACGAGGTCGGGCTGGCCATCCTCGGGCCGTTGCGTGAGCTGGACGGGGTGGCGTACCTGCGGTTCGCCAGCGTGTACCGCTCCTTCTCGTCCATCGAGGACTTCGAGAAGGAGATCGCGGAGTTGCGGGCAGCGATGGCCGAGTCGCAGCAGGACGAAGCGGATGGCGGCGCGTCGTCCGGCGACAGCAGGAAATGAGCAAGGGCGCGATGCGTGGGCGCGCAGCGCTGGAGTGAGGGAGTTGGCATGACGGAGACCGTGGGGACGAGCCACGCGTCGGGCAGGTCCGGCAAGGCGAAGGGGGCCAAGCGAGCCGGATTGAAGCTCGAGCGGGTCTTCACCACCGAGGGCGTGCACCCGTACGACGAGGTCGAGTGGGAGCAGCGCGATGTGGTGATGACCAACTGGCGGGACGGCTCGGTGAATTTCGAGCAGCGCGGTGTGGAGTTCCCGTCGTTCTGGTCGGTCAACGCCACCAACATCGTCACCAGCAAGTACTTCCGCGGCGCGGTGGGCTCGCCGTCCCGGGAACGCAGCCTCAAGCAGCTGATCGACCGGGTGGTGAAGACCTACACCAAGGCAGGCATCGAGCACGGTTACTTCCACTCGGAGTCCGATGCCGAGATCTTCGAGCACGAGCTGACCTGGATGCTGCTGCACCAGGTGTTCAGCTTTAACTCGCCGGTCTGGTTCAACGTCGGCACGTCGTCGAAGCAGCAGGTCAGCGCCTGCTTCATCCTCTCGGTCGACGACAACATGGAGTCGATCCTCAACTGGTACAAGGAAGAGGGCCTGATCTTCAAGGGCGGCTCCGGCGCGGGCCTGAACCTGTCCAGGATCCGGTCGTCGCGTGAGCTGCTCAGCTCCGGCGGTACCGCGTCCGGCCCGGTCTCCTTCATGCGTGGCGCGGACGCGTCCGCGGGGACCATCAAGTCGGGTGGCGCGACCAGGCGGGCCGCCAAGATGGTGGTGTTGGACGTCGACCACCCGGACATCGAGGAGTTCATCGAGACCAAGGCCCGCGAGGAGCTGAAGATCAAGGCCCTGCGGGACGCCGGGTTCGACATGGACCTGGGTGGCGCGGACATCTCGTCGGTGCAGTACCAGAACGCCAACAACTCGGTGCGCGTCTCCGACGAGTTCATGCGCGCGGTGGAGTCGGGCGGCAAGTTCGGCCTGCGGGCCCGCACCACCGGCGAGGTCGTCGAAGAGGTCGACGCCCGTGAGCTGTTCGAGAAGATGGCGCGGGCGGCATGGGAATGCGCCGACCCCGGTCTGCAGTACGACGACACGATCAACGACTGGCACACGTGCCCGGAGTCCGGTCGGATCACCGCGTCGAACCCGTGCTCGGAGTACATGCACCTGGACAACTCCAGCTGCAACCTGGCCTCGCTGAACCTGATGAAGTTCCTGCGCGAGGACGGCACGTTCGACGCGGAGCTGTTCGTCAAGGCGGTCGAGTTCGTCATCACCGCGATGGACATCTCGATCTGCTTCGCGGACTTCCCGACCGAGGCGATCGCCGACACCACCCGCAAGTTCCGTCAGCTGGGTATCGGCTACGCGAACCTGGGTGCCTTGCTGATGGCGACGGGGCATGCGTACGACTCGGAGGGTGGTCGTTCGCTCGCGGCAGCCATCACGTCGCTGATGACGGGTACGTCGTACCGGCGCTCCGCGGAGCTCGCCGCGGTGGTCGGGCCGTACGAGGGTTACGCCCGCAATGCGGAGGCGCACCAGCGTGTCATGCGCAAGCACGCCGCGGCCAACGACGCGATCCGCACGCTGCACACCAACGACTCGGCGATCCGCAAGCTGGCCACCCGTGAGTGGCAGCGCGGCATCGAACTGGGCATGAAGCACGGCTGGCGTAACTCGCAGGCGTCGGTGCTGGCGCCGACGGGCACGATCGGCTTCATGATGGACTGCGACACGACCGGCATCGAGCCGGACTTCTCGCTGGTCAAGTTCAAGAAGCTGGTCGGCGGCGGGTCGATGCAGATCGTGAACCAGACGGTCGGACTGGCCTTGAAGTCGCTGGGCTACCAGCAGGAACAGATCGAGGCGATCGTCGAGTACATCGCCGAGCATGGGCACGTCGTCGACGCGCCGGGTCTGAAGCCGGAGCACTACGAGGTGTTCGACTGCGCGGTGGGTGAGCGGTCCATCGCGCCGATGGGGCACGTGCGGATGATGGCGGCGGTGCAGCCGTTCCTGTCCGGTGCGATCTCCAAGACGGTGAACATGCCGGAGTCGGCCACGATCGACGACGTCAAGGAGATCTACTTCCAGGGCTGGAAGCTCGGCCTGAAGGCGCTGGCGATCTACCGGGACAACTGCAAGGTCGGTCAGCCGCTGTCGACGGCCAAGAAGGACTCGGCGGAGGAGAAGGAGAAGGTCGTCGAGTACCGGCCGGTGCGCAAGCGCCTGCCGAAGAAGCGTCCGTCGCAGACCGTGTCGTTCACCGTCGGTGGCGCCGAGGGCTATCTGACCGCGGGTTCGTACCCCGACGACGGCCTTGGCGAGATCTTCGTCAAGCTCGGCAAGCAGGGGTCGACCCTGGCGGGTGTCATGGACGCGTTCGCGACCTCGATCTCGGTGGGTCTGCAGTACGGCATCCCGCTGGAGTTCTACGTCTCGAAGTTCCAGAACCTGCGCTTCGAGCCCGCCGGCATGACCGACGACCCGGACATCCGGATGGCCACCAGCGTGTTGGACTACCTGTTCCGCAGGCTGGCGCTGGACTACCTGCCGTACGAGAAGCGGGCGTCGCTGGGCATCTTCACCGCCGAGGAGCGGGCCGCGATGGTCGCCAAGGAGCAGGGTCACGCGCCGGACGAGGAGGAAGTCGACCTGGAGGCGCTGCGCAGCGGGGTCGAGGCTTCGGCCAAGCCGCAGCCCAAGGAGCAGGAGTCGACTCCGGATGTCAGTGGTGCCCACACCACGACCGAGTTGATGGAGCTGCGGCTGGGCAAGGCTGCGGATGCTCCGCTGTGCATGACGTGCGGCACGAAGATGCGGCCTGCTGGGTCTTGCTACGTGTGTGAGGGTTGCGGCGCCACGTCGGGCTGCAGCTGATCACTTTCTGCGCTCCCCGCGCATCGAAGGGCGTCGACCACGGTCGGCGCCCTTCGCGCTGTGCGGGGCGGTTCCCGCGGTGGAGGTTTCGATGCCGAGGCTGCCACGTTGTCCGGCGAGTCGTGGTTTCGGTCCTTGGGCCACGGTTTGCGAGCCTGACACCGCGTGGCCAGGAACTGTTGGTGGCGGGCGGCATGGCTGCCAGTTCGGCCCTCGTCGGCGCGCTGGGCTTCAGCACCGCTGGCCGGCCCGAGCACCCTGAGCGGGTCTTGCGCCGCTGGACGGGTCTCGCACGGCGGAGCGGTCGTTGCGCCGCGGGGCGAGTTTTGCAGGGCTGACCGGTCCCTGACACCCTGAGCGGCTTTCGCGCCGCTGGGCGCACCCATGTCGGCGTGCCGCTGGGTGCGGCTTGCACGGCTGGGCGGCCGTCGCTGTGTGTCCGAACTCCGGCGCTGTTCGGGGCAATCCGCGCCGTCCGCGCGGCTGCCCCCTGGGGGTTTATGGGCGATTTGGTACGGAAAGTGGCGGAAAGGTCCACTCGCTTGTGGCTATCCGTGGCGCGCCGACCGGGTTAGCCTTCTGGGAATGTCGCTGTTGACCCTTACCGGGGAGGGTGTGCGATGCGGATCGCCGAAGTGTTACGGAAGAAGGGCACCGAGGTCGCCACGATAGCTCCTGACGCGACCGTCACCGAGCTTTTGGCCGTGCTGGCCGAGAAGAACGTCGGTGCGCTTGTGGTTGTCGAGAACGAGCGCATCGTCGGTATCGTTTCCGAGCGCGACGTGGTGCGGCGTGCGCACGAGCGGGGCGCAGCGATCTTGAGTGCCGGCGTTTCCGACATCATGACGACGGACGTCGCGACATGCGATCCGAACGAGACCGTCGATCACCTGACCGTGCTGATGACGCAGCGGCGCATCCGTCACGTCCCGGTGGTCCAGGACGGCCGTCTGGTCGGCATCGTCAGCATCGGCGACGTGGTGAAGAACCGGATGGACGAGCTCGAGCAGGCCCAGGAGCAGCTCCAGGCCTACATCGTGCAAGGCTGAGCCAAGCGCTTAGCGCTATCGAGCTCGAGGGAACGTGGGCGCGGGGGATACGCCCAGAGTCGCGCTCCGCTGGTGAATCTCGTGAGCCCGCCGGTGACGTTCGAGTCGCACCCAGCTGGTGATGTCTTGAGTCGCCGCGGGCATACGTCCTGAGCCCCGCTTCGCCGCATGTGAGGAGTCGCTGGGCTTCCAGCTCCCACCCCGGTTCCGGCCTGCCTGCAGTACTGAACGGAGTTGTCCACAGCAGGGGTAGCTATCCACAGATTTCCCGACGGCCGATTCTTTCGCCCCGCATTTCCGTGCAGGCTTGAAGGCATGGAAAGCAACAAAGCCCGGAGGACGAAGCCGGTCGTCAGCTTGCGTGGCCCAGCCGAATTGCTCGCCGCGGTTCCTGGGTTGCTCGGCTATGTGCCCGAGGAGTCGATAGTTCTGATAGCCGTGGGGCCTTCCGGCAAACATGTCACGCAATGTGTTCGCAGCGACATTCCGCCACCGTCGCACGTCGCCGCGGTGGCAGAACAACTGGCGGCGACGGTCGTCGACGCGCAGCCCACGTTCGTCGACCTCGTCGTTGTCGGGGGAGGTCCAGCCGCGGCGGACGGGTCGCCACCGCGGCGTGACGTGGCGGAAGCGGTTCGGCGGAGCCTCCGTGCTGCAGGTGTGGCTCAGCCAGGAGCGTTCTGGGTCGCCGAGCTCGCCGCAGACAGGCGGTGGCAGAGCTATGACGACCCGAAGGTCGGCGGATCGCTCCCGGATCCGGCGGACAGCGTGCTGAGCGCGGAGCTTGCCGGCCTCGGGCATGTGACATTCAGCAGTCGCGCGGAAATGGAAGCGTTGTTCGAGCCGGATGCCGAGGCAGCCGTGGAAAGACGCTCGAAGCTCATCGACCAGCGCATCGACACCCTCAAGGAATGGACGCCGGAAAAGGGCGCCGAAGCCATCGCCGATGCGCTGCGAAAAAGCGCGGAAAAGGAGTTCTCACTCTCCGACGAGCAGATCGCCGAGCTGGGGATCGCATTGTCGGACGGCAAGATCCGCGACGCCTGTTTGGCGACCGCATCGCCGCCGAACACACCGCTGGCTCACCAGGCCGCCCGCTTATGGCAATGCCTGGCGCGTGCACTGCCGGACCCGGAGCGTGCCGAGGCGGCGTGCCTGGCTGCGTTCGCCGCCTATCAGGCAGGGGATGGGACGTTGGCGCGAATCGCGCTCGACGTCGCTTTACAGGCAAATCCGAGCCACGTGCTGGCCGGGCTGCTGGATCGGGCCCTGCAGCACGGCTTCCATCCGCGGGAACTACGCGCGTTGGCTGAGCACGACGAGGTCGGCCTGAGCGATCGAGCCCGGGCGGCCGCCGCATGATCGGCTGCGTGGAGGCCGGTGACGTTCGCGACCTCGGAAAGGGGGAATGCCGGATGTGAGGCGTGCTTAAGGGGTTTCTGCGCGGGACAGGTGCGGCGCCTACCTTCGGGCACACACCGTCTGTCGTTGTTCACGCATCGACGGCCGGCGAGGCCGGTCCCAGCGTCCTCGGCGGCCTGTCATCGCCGGGGTCCTCACGGGGCTGCCGGGCCTGGCGTGGTCAGCGAGCGGTGTGCTCCTGGGTGAACTTCCAGGCATCGGAGACGATGTTCGCCAGGTCGGCCAGGCGCGGGGTCCACCCGAGCTCGGCTTGCGCCCGCTCGCTGGAGGAGACGAGGACAGCGGGGTCGCCTGCCCGCCGCGATGCGACGACAGCAGGAATCTCGTGACCCGTGACGGCGCGGCATGTCTCGATCACCTGCTTGACCGAGAATCCGGTGCCGTTACCGAGGTTGTAGATCCGGTGCTGGCCGGCGGTCGCCCGCAGCAGGGCGGCCTCGTGTGCATCGGCGAGGTCGACCACGTGGATGTAGTCCCTGATCGCCGTGCCGTCCGGGGTCGGGTAGTCACCGCCGAAAATCTGCACCTGGTCACGCTGGCCTGCGGCGACCTGCAGCACGATCGGGATCAGGTGGGTCTCCGACGTGTGTCGCTCGCCGAACTGCCCGTAGGCACCCGCGACGTTGAAGTAGCGCAGGCTGACCGCCGCCAGGCCGTGCGCGGTGGCATAGCTGCTGATCAGGTGGTCGACCGCCAGCTTGGTCGCGCCGTAGGTGTTGGTCGGGTTGGTCGCCGCCGCCTCGGTGATGGGGATCGTTGCGGGCTCGCCGTAGGTCGCCGCCGTGGAGGAGAAGACCAGCCGTGGCGTGCGATGCCTGCGCATCGCGTCGAGCAGCCGCAGCGTGGTGACGACGTTACCGTGCCAGTACTTGTCCGGCACCTGCATCGACTCGCCGACCAGCGACTTGCCTGCGAAGTGCAGCACGCCGTCGTAGCCATCCGCCAAGAGGCTGTCCGCTACCTCGGCCACGTCACCTTCGACGAATGTCGCGCCGGACGGGACTGCGTCGCGGTGCCCGGTGGACAGGTCGTCGACGACGGTCACCTGGTGGCCCGACTCCAGCAGTCGAGCAGCGCACACGCTTCCGACGTAACCGGCTCCGCCGGTGACGACCACGTTCAACTTCGAGTCGGAGGTTGACGACGACATACCTTGCCTTCCGGGGTCAGCGATCTCGTCCCGCGCCGGCCGACGGTACCGCGGAGAAAATTCGAGGTTCGCGGAGGTTCCGCTCACGGAACGCGGCACGCGCCGCGTGCGCGACAGCCTCCCGGGCGTCGGCCTCGGCCAGCGCGATCGCGGAGCCGCCGAAGCCTCCGCCGGTCATCCGTGCGCCGATGGCTCCCGCCTGCCGCGCGGCTTCCACCGCGAGGTCGAGCTCGGCGCACGACACGCGATAGTCGTCGCGCAAGCTTTCGTGGGAAGCGTTCAGGAACGTGCCGATCGAGCGGAGTTCGCCGGCCCGCAGGTGTCGGACGGTGGCCAGGACGCGCTCGTTCTCGGTGACGACGTGGCGTACCAAGGGGGCCAGCTCCGCAGGCAATTCCTCCTCGGCCTGGGCAAGGTCCGCGGGTGACACGTCCCGCAGCGATTCGACGCCCAGGGCCTTGGCCGCGCGCTCACAGCCGAACCGGCGGTCGGCGTACTCCGACTCGGCCAATGCATGGCTGACCCTGGTGTCGATGACGAGAACCTCGAGGCCGTTCGCCATGGCATCGAACGGCACGTGGTCCGCTTCACTACTGCAGACGTCGAGGAAGAGCGCGTGGCCGGCTGTGCAGCGCAGGGAGGCCGTTTGGTCGAGGATGCCGCACGGCATGCCGACGAAGTCGTTCTCGGCTTGCTGGGCGACGCGGGCGACCTCGGGAAGGGGCAGGTCCGTGCCTGCGAGGCCCAGCAGGGCGATCGCGGTCGCGCATTCGATTGCAGCAGACGACGACAACCCCGCGCCGGTGGGAACGTTCGACGTGAAGATCAGGTCGGCGCCGGGAACGTCGATGCCCCTTTCCCGCAGGGCCCAGGCAACACCTGCGGGGTAGGCCGACCAGTCGTCGACGGTTTTCGGCTGCAGGTCTGCCACGCGGCGTTCAGCGGTGCTGTTCACGGCCTGGCCGTCCCGCACCGTGCCGAAGGTCAGGACGTCATCAGCTCGGCGGGATGCCGCGACCGCTACTCGCTGGGGCAGTGCGAATGGGAGAACCAGCCCGTCGTTGTAATCGGTGTGCTCACCGATCAGGTTCACGCGTCCGGGTGCGGACCAGACGCCGTCTGGCTCCTTGCCGTGCGTTGCCCGGAATGCCGCTGCTGCCTGGCCCGCAGGGTCCATTCGGCTCAGTTCGCGGTGACCGTGGCGAGCACGGAGTGCAGCACGGTGGGCTCAAGCGTCAACTCGGCGCCTTCACCGCTGATCGCGGCCTTCTTGCCGTCGGTGTACTGGCTGACCGCGACGGTGCCACCGGGCACCAGGCCGATCTTGCGCAGATCCGCCATCAGCGACTCGTTGATCTGCACATGCTCGGCGATCCGGCGGATCTGCACCGTCCCGCCACCACTGCGCGCTACTTCGTCCAGCCGCACCAAGTCGGGCTCGGCAGGCGGAGCAGGCTCCCCGCCGACCCCCAGCTTGTCCAGACCGGGGATCGGGTTGCCGTACGGCGAGGTGGTGGGGTAGTTCAGCAGCTTGACCAGTTTGCGCTCGACGGCCTCGCTCATCACGTGTTCCCAGCGGCAGGCCTCGGCGTGTACGTGCTCCCACTCCAGCCCGATGACGTCGACCAGGAGGCGTTCGGCCAGCCGGTGCTTGCGCATCACGGCGATCGCCAGTTCTCTGCCGTGTTCGGTGAGCTCCAAGTGTCGGTCACCGGCGACGACAACGAGGTTGTCCCGCTCCATCCGCGCAACCGTCTGGCTCACGGTCGGTCCGCTTTGCTGCAGCCGCTCGGCGATGCGGGCACGCAAGGGAACGACACCTTCTTCTTCGAGCTCGAAGATGGTGCGCAAGT
The DNA here is from genome assembly GCF_000427825.1 of Thermocrispum municipale DSM 44069. GTDB lineage: Bacteria > Actinomycetota > Actinomycetes > Mycobacteriales > Pseudonocardiaceae > Thermocrispum > Thermocrispum municipale. The sequence continues at coordinate 64,828 of NZ_ATYT01000003.1, forward strand.
ACATCTCAGTGGTGTCGATCAGCTCGTTCACCTGGCCGCCTTTCCCTCAGAACCCCATGGTAGTCGCCGGTAATGACAGTGTCTCGCAGCCGCTTCCCGGGCCGGCGAGGGGTGGGGGCGCCGCTCACCTGCTTGATTCCGGTATGGGCCGTGGAGCGTGAACCGACGACGGGGGTGGGGTCGCGGCCCGTTCGGGCGGCGCGGACAACCCCTGAGTACTCGGGCGCCCTCAGTACTAGCGCGTGCCAACACCCTTGAGCGCTCCGGTGCCCTCGACCCCACGCTCCGCACGAGAACCTGACGTTCTCGATGGGTCCGCATGTCTGTTGACGCGACTAGGGCACGATGACGCTATGCAGCCTTTGATCAGCCCCGAGGAGTTGGCCGAGCAGCTGAACAGTCCCGAGCCCCCTGTCGTGCTCGACGTGCGGTGGCGGCTGACCGGGCCGCCGGGTTCGGAGTCCTACGCCGAGGGCCACATTCCCGGTGCCGTTTTCCTCGACATCGACGGGGATCTGGCCGGTGAACCGGGCGACGGCGGCAGGCACCCGTTGCCTGAGCCGGACGCGCTGCAGGGCAAGCTTCGCGCTGCCGGTGTCCGGGCGTCTCGCCCCGTCGTGGCGTACGACGATGCGGACGGCTCGGTCGCAGCTCGCGCGTGGTGGCTGCTGCGGTGGGCCGGCCACACTGCGGTCCGCGTGCTCGACGGCGGGTTCGCCGCATGGGAGGCCGCCGGGCTGCCGGTGGAGTCCACGGTGCCGCAGCCGGAGCCAGGGGACTTCGTCGTGCGACCGGGGCAGATGCCGGTCCTCGATGCCGACGACGCCGGAAAGCTCGCTCGCGAAGGTGTCTTGCTCGACGCTCGCGCTCACCCGCGCTACACCGGTGAGACCGAACCGGTCGATCCGCGGGCAGGTCACATCCCGGGGGCGATCAATGCACCGTTCAGCGCGCACGTCGGGTCCGATGGCCGCTGGCGCACGCCGGAAGAGCTGGCCGCGCACTTCACCGAGCTCGGCGTCACCGCGGCCACTCCCGTCGGGGCCTATTGCGGGTCCGGGGTCACTGCGAGCTCGATCGTCCTGGCGCTCGAGGTCGTCGGCCGGGACGAGCCCGCCGCCTTGTACGCCGGCTCCTGGTCGCACTGGTGCCGCGACCCGCAACGTCCGGTGGCCACGGGCGAGCAGCCGGGCTGACCGGCGGCGGGGACCTCGGCAGGGGAGACCGGCCGAACCGACGGACCTCGGCACGGGAGATCGGCCGAACCGACGGACCTCGGCACGGGAGATCGGCCGAACCGACGGACCTCGGCAGGGGAGCGAACCCGGAACTGGTGGACAGGCCGCGCTCGTTCGCGACCGGATGAGAGAGGCCGGGCGCAGTTCGCAGCGCGACAGATGGGGGCATGCCGGGAATAATCGCCGGTATGTCGGCCAGCGAAGCCCCCCGCCCTGATTTGGTACCGGCCTCGGTCGTGTGGACGTCGGAGTTGCTCGAATACGACTTGGGTGGCGAGCATCCGCTGCATCCCATTCGGCTCGATCTCACCATCCGGCTGGCCGCCGAGCTCGGCGTACTCGACGGGGTGCCGCTGCTCGTCCCGGAGCAAGCATCGGACAGCGAGATCGAGCGCGCGCACAAACCCGACTACCTGGAGGCGGTGAAGGCGGCGCCGGACGACGGCCCCAATCCGGCTCGTGGCCTGGGCACCGAGGACAACCCGGTGTTCGACAACATGCACCAGTCGTCCGCCCTGGTCGTGGGCTCCTCGTTGCTGGCGGCCCGGCAGATCGCGGAAGGCCGGAGCAAGCGCGCGGTCAACATCGCAGGCGGCCTGCACCATGCGATGGCAGGCAACGCCGCGGGATTCTGCATCTACAACGACTGCGTGGTGGCGATCTCGTGGCTGCTGGACAACGGGTTCGACCGGATCGCCTACATCGACACCGACGTGCACCACGGCGACGGGGTGCAAGCTGCCTTCTACGGCGACCCGCGGGTGTTGACCGTGTCCATGCATCAGCACCCGCTGACCCTGTGGCCCGGCACCGGATACTCCTCCGAGCTCGGTGAAGGCGAGGGGGAGGGCTACGCGGTCAACGTGCCGCTGATGCCGATGACCCGTGACGGCGACTGGCTCCGCGCATTCGAGGCGATCGTGCCCGCGTTGCTGGCCGAGTTCCGCCCGCAGTTGATCGTCAGCCAGTGCGGGGTTGACTCGCACGTCGACGACCCGCTCGCCGAGTTGGCACTGACCGTGGACGGACACCGGCAGATCTATCGCAGGGTGCGCGAGCTCGCCGAGGAGTACGCCGACGGCCACTGGCTGGCGCTCGGCGGTGGCGGCTACCAGCTGGTCCGTGTCGTGCCGCGGTCCTGGACGCACTTGCTCGCCACGGCATTGGACCGCGACCTCGCGCCCGACACCCCGCTCCCTCAGGGTTGGATGCGAACGGCGCGGAAGATAGCTCCGCACACACCTTTGCCCAGTTCGATGTCCGACGGGGCCGACACCTCGTTCGAGCGGTGGGGTGGTGACGCCGACCGTCAGGTCGACGCGGCGATCATTCAGGCGCGCAGGGCGGTGTTCCCACTCCACGGCCTCGACCCCGACGACCCGAGGGATTGAGCGGATGACCGAGACACCGAAAGAGCCCGAGGACGCCGGTGCCGACACCCCGATCGGCACGGAAGAGGAAACCGGTACCGAGACTTCGGCCGCCGCGGAGAGCGCTGACGAGGGTGACGGGCGCGCTGATGGTGACGCACAGGAGGCGATCCAGCGGCGCGGGGCCGAGAGCGCTGACAGCGGCGCGGGGACTGCGGCACCCGACGCCGCGGAAAGCGGAGCATCCGACCGTGCCGCCAGCGGGGTCTCCGAATCTGCTGGCAGCGAAGCATCCGAACCTGTCGGCAGAGGCGTATCCGAACCCGCCGACAGTGGAGCATCCGACCCCGCTGGCAGCGGGGTATCCGAACCTGCCGGCAGCGGAACAGCCGAACGCGACGGACGGGGCGCCGAGTCGGGTGCAGCCGCCGGTGGCACCGACACCTCGGCAGACGAGAACCCCCAGGAGGGCGCTTCAGCCCAGCGCCGTAATCCCCCGCGCGCGACCCAAGCCGAACGCCCGGGTCCTCGCGACCCCTACGACTACCCACGCGGCTGGGAAGCCGACGTCGTCCTCAGCGACGGCGGAACGGTACACCTCCGGCCGATCGTGCCGTCGGACGCCGACGCCATCGTCGCGCTGCACGGCCGCCTGTCCGAGCAAACGCGATACCTGCGCTATTTCGGCGCCTACCCCCGCATCCCTCCGAAGGACCTCGAGCGGTTCACCGTCGTCGACCACTACAACCGGGTCGCCCTGGTCGCCGTGCTCGGCGACGACGTGGTCGGCGTCGGGCGCTACGAGCGCATCGGTGACAACGCACCCAGCGCCGAGGTCGCCTTCGTCGTCGACGACGCCCACCAGGGTCGCGGGCTCGGCTCGATCCTGCTGGAACACCTCGCGGCCGCCGCGGCCGAGTGCGGCGTGGAACGGTTCGAGGCCGAGGTGCTCAGCGAGAACCGCGTGATGACCCGGGTGTTCACCGACGCCGGCTACCACGTCACCAAGGAATTCGACCACGGCACGCTGCATCTCGAATTCGACATCGACCCGACCGAGGAGTCGCTGGCGGTGGCGCGGGCCAGGGAACAGGCCGCGGAAGCCCGCAGCGTCTACAACCTGCTCCACCCGCGTTCGGTCGCGGTCATCGGCGCTTCGGCCGATCCCGGCAAGATCGGCTACGTCGTGCTGTCGAACCTGGTCAGCGCGGACTTCGCCGGAACCGTCTACCCGGTCAACGACGCACGCGAGTCGGTACGCGGAGTCAAGGCATACCCGAGCGTGGTGGACATCCCCGACGAAGTGGACCTGGCGATCGTCGCCGTCCCGGCGGAGAAGGTGTTCGACGTCCTGGACGGCGCGCTGGAGAAGGGCGTCAAGGCGCTGGTGATCGTGTCGGCGGGTTTCGCCGAAGCCGGCCCACACGGTTTGCACGCCGAGCTGCAACTGGTCGGGGAGGCCCGTGCGCACGGCATGCGCGTGGTCGGGCCCAGCGCGCTCGGCGTCGTCAACACCGACCCGTCCGTTCGGCTCAACGGCACGCTGGCGCCGTGGCTGCCTGGCCGCGGACGCACCGGCTTCTTCTGCCAATCGGGCGCACTCGGCGTGGCCATCCTGGCCGACACCGCCAAGCGCGGCCTCGGCCTGTCCACGTTCGTGTCCGCCGGGAACCGCGCTGACGTCTCGGTCAACGACCTGCTCCAGTACTGGGAGACCGACCCGGCGACCGACACCGTGTTGCTCTACCTGGAATCGTTCGGTAACCCGCGCAAGTTCGCTCGGTTGGCGCGACGCCTGGCGCGCAGCAAACCGGTCGTGGTGGTCCGCGCCGGGCGGCACGCCGTCAGCCGCGAGCTGGCCGCGGCATCAGCGCAGGTCGACGATGCGGCCGTGCAAGCCCTGTTCGAGCAGTCGGGTGTCATCCGGGTCGACTCGCTGGCTCAGCTGTTCGACGTTGCCCTGCTGTTGGCCCACCAGCCGCTGCCGAAGGGGCCCAGCGTGGCGATCGTCGGCAACTCCACCGCGGTCGGGCAGCTGGCTGCGGACACCGCCATGGCCCTCGGCCTGACGGTGGCGTTCGACCCGGTGGATGTCGGACCGCAGGCAGGACCGGACGAGTTCGGCGCCGCCGTCCGCGAGGCGGTCAGCAACCCGGATGTGGACGCGCTGGTGGTCTTGTGGGCGCCGCCGGTGGCGCAGGACGCTGCGCCGTACGCGGAAGCGGTGCGCCAAGTCGTGGGGGAGGGCGAGGACCAGACGAAACCGGTTGTCTCGACATTCCTTGCGGTGGAAGGTGTGCCCGAGTCCTTGGCCGTCCGGTCGGAGGACGGTACGCCGACGCGCGGATCGATCCCGTCGTACCCGAGCCCGGAACGCGCGGTCACGGCGTTGGCCCGGGTGACGCGCTACGCCGCGTGGCGCCAGCGTCCGGCCGGGACGTTCGTGCGGCCCGACGGCTTGCACCCGGAGCGCGCCCAGCAGATCGTCCGCGAGGTGCAGGCCGAGTCCGGCCGCGAGGGTTGGCTCAGCGACGACCAGTGCCTCCAGCTGCTGGCCTGCTACGGCATCGAGATCCTGCCGTTCGAGCGCGCCGACTCGGCCGACGAAGCGGCCCAGGCCGCCGAGCGTCTCGGCTACCCGGTGGCGGTGAAATCGGTCGACGAGCGCCTCAGCCGCCGTCCCGACCTGTCCGGGGCGCGCCTGAACCTGATCGACGAGCGCCAGGTCCGGGCCGCGTACGCGGACCTGCTGGAGATCTCCGGCGAGGCCGGCGTGGTGGTGCAGGAAATGGCGCCGCGGGGGAGTTCGTGCGCGATCGGGCTGCAGGACGATCCGTCGTTCGGTTCGCTGGTCACGTTCGGGTTGTCCGGGATGCTGGGCGACTTGATCGGTGACCGTTCCTACCGAGCCGTTCCGTTGAGCGACACCGACGCGGCAGACCTGGTGCGAGAGCCGCGATCGGCGGCCCTGCTGTCCGGTTACACCGGTGACGACCCCGCCGACTTCGGGGCCCTGGCGGATCTGGCTCTCCGGGTCGGTGCGCTGGCCGAGGACATCCCCGAGGTGCGCGAATTGAGCCTGGACCCGGTCATCGCCACCTCCGACGGCGTCGTCGTGGTCGCGGCCAAACTGCGTATCGGTGACCCACCTGCGCGACCGGACACCGGCCCGCGACGCTTGCCGTCGATCGCCGAGCAGGTGAGGTAGCCGCGTGGGAAAACGGCCATGCAACCCCGTGGTGCACTCGTTCCGTCCAGGTGACATGAGGCACACGAAGTGGTTGAACGCAATTGCTGGATCGGCCGTGCTCGCCATGGTGCTGGCCGGATGTGGTGGCGGCGACTCCGCGCAGCCCGCCGCGGGCGACGGGGCGGAGAATGGCACGTCGGCGCCTGCCGAGCCACCGAGCGGCAAGCCGAACGACCAGTCGGCGAACCAGCCCGACCAGAAGCCGGGAGCGGATGGCCAGGACCGGCCGAACGTCGGCCAGCCGCCGAAGGGCGCGGAGCCGGTGCCGGACAAGCAGGTCGAGGCCAAGAACCTGCCGCAGGGGCACCCCACGAAGGTTCTGGTGAAGGGCACCACGCTGGCGGTGACCGCACAGGAGTCCGGGTGCGACAAGGCGACCGCCGAGCTGGGTAAGCAGAGCGCGTCGCAGGTGGAAGTGACGGTCGTGATCACCCAGCCCAAGCAGCCGAGGATGTGCACGATGGACATCCGCTACCCGGTCCTGACCGTCGAGCTGGACAAGCCGCTGGCCGATCGCACCGTCGTGCTGACCGTCGAGAAGCAGAAGAAGTAGGGATACCCGCCGGCCGGCGGACACTACCCGCGACCCGCATCACAGCGAGCCGGTGGTGTCCGTCACCGTGAGCTACCGGATCGATTGAGAACGATCAGCGGTTGTCGATGCCGTTGATCAGGCCGGAATCGCTTTCTGAGCTGGGAATCAACCGAAGGAGCAGGGCAGCGGCGCCAATTCTGCGGTGATCTTCGACGCCACACGTTCGTGTGAATGCGACCACGATGCGTGTTTGCTGGCGTCTGTCGCGCCTGGTTACGGTCGCCTGGAACGTCACGGTTCGGTCACGACATGAGCGCGTCCCTTGCGCTCGCCGGGATCCCCCGCCCGGTGTGGTCGGGCCTTCCCCGAGACGTACAGGAAGGCACATCCCCCATGCGACGAAGGCGCGTTGTCGCCGCGGTCATTGCCGCGTGCGCACTAGCCCCCCTCGCCCAGCAAGCAATCAGCGCGGAGCCGGCCGATTCGGTAGCACTGCAGTCTCGCGCCACCCCACAACCGGACACCTCGGCCGCGATCAAGCGCGAAGAGCAACTACGGAAACATTTCGAGGCCCAGCAGGCACACCTGGAGTGGGTCAAGAAGCGCAAGGAGGCCAAGGAACGCGCCAAGGAGAAGGCGCGGGAAGAGGCCCGTGAGGCCGCTCTGGCCAAGAAGCGCGCCAAGGAGCGCGCCGAGGAGCGCGCTCGGCAGAAGCGGGCCGAGGCTCGCCAGGCTGCCACGTCCGCCGAATTCGTCAAGCCCACCGAGGGTCGGCTGACGTCGCAGTTCGGTGCGCGTGGCGGCGAGCAGCACGGCGGCATCGACATCGCCAACTCGCTCGGCACGCCGATCTACTCGGTCGCCGACGGCACCGTGGTCGAGGCAGGCCCGGCCAGCGGGTTCGGCAACTGGGTGCGCATCAAGCACGACGACGGCACGATCACCGTCTACGGCCACATGTTCGAGTACTCGGTGCAGGCCGGCCAGCGTGTCGAGGCCGGTGAGCAGATCGCCGAGATCGGCAACAACGGCCAGTCGACCGGCCCGCACCTGCACTTCGAGGTGTGGCAGAACGGTTCGCAGAAGATCGATCCGCTGGCGTGGCTCGGCCAGCACATCGTCGCGCTGTAACCGGAGCGCGGACCTCGCGCCAGTACGCTGCCCGCCCGGCCATGTGCCGGGCGGGCAGCGTGGCGTTCACGAGCGGTCGGCCCCGCGCACACCGCGGGGGAGCCTGGGTCGCTTGCCGACAGGCGCCGACGGGCTCGAGGCCCGCCAGCCTGGAGCCCGCGCCGCGGTGAATGCGGCACATGCCCTCACCGGTACGCGGCACATGCCCCGATCAGGCCGCGGCCCGCATCCAACCGGCACGCGGCCCGCATCCAGCCGGTACATGGCCGATGCCCCATCGGTTTGCGGCCGATGCCTCTCGCCAGCACGCGGCCGACGCCTCTCGCCAGCACGCGGCCCGGTCCCTGTCGAGCTCGATCCGCTCCGTCGGGAGCGAAAGCCCGGGCTCGGGCGAGCCTGCGCCGTCAGGTCCGGAACGAGATCTGCAGCACCGGCTCCGACGTGTCGGCGAAGAAGTCGTTTCCTTTGTCGTCGACCACGATGAACGCCGGGAAGTCCTCGACCTCGATCTTCCAGACCGCTTCCATGCCGAGCTCGGGGTACTCGAGCACCTCGACCTTCTTGATGCAGTCCTGCGCCAGCCGGGCGGCCGGGCCACCGATCGAGCCCAGATAGAACCCGCCGTACTTCTGGCAGGCCTGCACCACCTGCTTGGAGCGGTTGCCCTTGGCCAGCATCACCAGCGAGCCACCCGCGGCCTGGAACTGTTCGACGTAGGAGTCCATCCGTCCCGCCGTGGTCGGGCCGAACGAGCCCGACGGGTAGCCGTCGGGCGTCTTGGCCGGGCCCGCGTAGTACACCGGATGGTCCCGCATGTACTGCGGCATCGGCTCGCCGGCTTCCAGCCGCTCGGCGATCTTCGCGTGCGCGATGTCCCGTGCGACCACCAGCGGACCGGTCAACGACAGCCGGGTCTTCACCGGCAGGGCCGACAGCGTCTCGCGGATGGTGTCCATCGGCTGCGTCAGGTCGATCCGGACCACCTCGTCGGACAGCTCGTCCTCGGTGACGTCCGGCAGGAACCGCGCCGGGTCGCGTTCCAGTTGCTCGATGAACAACCCGTCCGGCGTGATCTTGGCCTTGGCCTGCCGGTCCGCCGAGCACGACACCGCGATGCCGACCGGGCAGGACGCGCCGTGCCGCGGCAACCGGATGACCCGCACGTCGTGGCAGAAGTACTTCCCGCCGAACTGCGCGCCGATGCCGAACTGCCGGGTCATCTCCAGCACCTGCTGCTCCAGGTCGACGTCCCGGAAACCGTGGCCCAGCGGGGACCCTTCGCGCGGCAGGTCGTCCAGGTAGCGGGCGCTGGCGAGCTTGGCGACCTTGAGGTTGTACTCGGCCGACATGCCGCCGACCACGATCGCCAGGTGGTACGGCGGGCAGGCGGCGGTGCCCAGCGACCGCAGCTTGGCGTCCAGGAACGACGCCAGCCGCTTCGGGTTCAGCAGCGCCTTCGTCTCCTGGTAGAGGAACGTCTTGTTGGCGCTGCCGCCACCCTTGGCCATGAACAGGAATTCGTATTTCGGCTCGGCGCCCGGCTTGTGGTAGAGCTCGATCTGCGCAGGCAGGTTGGTGCCGGTGTTCCGCTCGTCCCAGAACGTCACCGGAGCCATCTGCGAGTAGCGCAGGTTCAGCTCCTGGTAGGCCTCGAAGATGCCTCTGGTCAACGCCCGCTCGTCGTCCCCGCCGGTCAGCACGGACTCGGTGCGCTTGCCGATGACGATCGCCGTGCCGGTGTCCTGGCACATCGGGAGCACCCCGCCCGCGGAGATCGCCGCGTTCCGCAGCAGATCCATCGCCACGAACCGGTCGTTACCGCTGGCCTCCGGGTCGTCCACGATCGCACGCAACTGCGACAGGTGCGACGTGCGCAGCAAATGCTGGATGTCGGTGATCGCCGTCTTCGCCAGCGTCGTCAGCGCCTGCGGCTCGACCTCGAGGAACGTACGGCCGGCGGCCTGCACGGTGCGAACACCCTCGGCACTGACCAGGCGGTACTCGGTGGTGTCCTCGCCGAGCGGCAGGACATCGGTGTACTCGAATGCGGTGGGAGAAGCAGTCACACGCCGACCTTAACGTGAAAAGTCGGAAGGCCGGGCCCACCCCGACCGGACCCGACCTTCCGGAGAACGCGAACCGGCTCATGCGCCGGACGCGAGGCTCATGAGTCGCCGCCGACAACCTCCATCTCCAAGGACGTCACGTCCCGGCGGGAGGTTGCTTGCGATGACGAGCCTGCCGCGAGCGCCCCGGCGGAGTCAACGCCGCCGTTCGAGTTCTCGGGATCTTCTCAGCTTCACCCTGTGTGATTCTCAGCTGGCGTAAGCGCGCAGCCGCTCGGCCCGCTCGCCCTGCCGCAGCTTCGACATGACTTCGCGCTCGATCTGCCGCACCCGCTCCCTGGACAGGCCGAAGTGCTTGCCGATCTGGTCCAGCGTGCGCGGCTGGCCGTCGTCGATGCCGTAGCGCAGGCGGATCACGTTCTGCTCACGCTCGTCCAGCGTGGCCAGCACGCGACGCAGGTCGTCCTGGAGGATGCCGGAGATCACCGCCGACTCGGCGTCGGTGGCCTCCGAGTCCTCGATGAAGTCGCCCAGCGGGGCGTCCTCCTCGGAGCCGACCGGCATGTCCAGGCTGACCGGGTCACGCGCGTGGTCGAGCAGCTTGGCGACCTTCTCCGCCGGGATGCCGGATTCGGCGGCCAGCTCCTCGTGCGTGGCCTCGCGGCCCAGCTTCTGGTGCAGATCACGCTTGATCCGCGACAGCTTGTTCACCTGCTCCACCAAGTGGACGGGCAGACGGATGGTGCGGCCCTGATCGGCCATACCACGGGTGATCGCCTGACGAATCCACCACGTCGCGTAGGTGGAGAACTTGAACCCCTTGGTGTAGTCGAACTTCTCCACCGCGCGAATCAGGCCGAGGTTGCCCTCCTGGATCAGGTCCAGCAGCGGCATGCCGCGGCCGGTGTAGCGCTTGGCCAGCGAGACGACGAGGCGCAGATTGGCCTCCAGCAGGTGGTTCTTGGCCCGCTGACCGTCCCGCACCAGCGCCCGCAGCTCCGCGCGGCGCTCGGCGCTCAGGTCCTCCTCGGTGTCCAGCACATGCTGGGCGAACACGCCTGCTTCGATCCGCTTGGCCAGCTCGACCTCGTCGGCGGCGGTCAGCAACGCCGTTTTTCCGATACCGTTGAGGTAGACACGCACCAGGTCGGCCGACGGGCCCTGGGCGTCCAGGTCGGGCTCCTGCCCGCGCGCGTCCTGGGTGGGAAGCATGGCGATCTGGGCGTCGGAGTCCGAGTGTGCGTTGCTCCGGCGCTCGAGTGTCGGTGCGGACATCACTGCCTCCCCTTGGCTGGCTCACGTCCCCGCGGTCCGTGCCCGCGGGAGAAAATCTGCCGGCGGTAGCCGGACACTCATCTCAACGTCGGCGCCCGCCGAAATAGTTCCCGAGGCAAACGGTTTCTGCGTGCGTGGGCTGTGGTTTGCCGCACGCACGTTCGAGCAAACTTCACCGATGGCAGTGGCGTGTGGTCACGTCTCGACCAGCACCGTGAACGGCCCGTCGTTGACGCTGCTGACCTGCATCATCGCGCCGAACCGGCCGGTCTCCACGGTCGCGCCGCGGTGCCGCAGTTGGTCCACCACCACGCCGACGAGGTGCTCGGCGTGTTCCGGCCGGGCGGCCGCGACCCATGACGGACGGCGTCCTTTGCGGGTGTCGCCGTACAGCGTGAATTGGCTCACGACCAGCAGGGGAGCGCCCGCCGTCGCACACGACTGCTCGTCCCGCAACACGCGCAACTCGTGCAACTTGCGCGCCATCCGCGCCGCGTTCTCCTCGGTGTCGTCGGTGTGCACCCCGAGCAGGACCAGCAGTCCCGGCTCGCGGATCTCCCCGACGACCTCGCCGTCCACCGTCACGCTGGCTTCCGTGACCCGGGCAGCCACCGCCCTCATGCCGCATCCTCCGTAGCCGGCTCGAGCATGCCGTGCAGGACCAGTTGTCGTGCCATCGTCCGGACGCCCGTGGCCAGCTGCTGGGGTTGCTCGTCGAACGCGTGCGCCAGCAACGCGACGAGGTCGCCGAGGGGGAGCAGGCCGCGGCAGCCGGCGATCAGGGCGGCCGCCAGCTCGTCGATGTCGTGCTGCCAACCCGGGCCGTCCATACGATGCAGGCGCCGGATCTGCTCCGACCACCCCTCGTCGCCGGGCTGGGAAATCGTCTCCAGCACCACCGAGTCCGCCACGCGGAGCCGTTCGGTCAACAGATCGGGGTGGTCGCGCAGCCACTGCACGCGGTCCAGCCATGCGGCCGCCTCGGGGCCGAGCGGGTCGTCGTAGGCCTGCCGCAGGTCCTCGCAGACGACGGTCGCCTCGCCGTCGGTCCGCCGCAGGGTCACGAAACCGAACCCGACGCCCTCGACGCGCTGGGACTCGAAGAAGTCCAGCCAGGCCGACGCCTTTCGGCTGCCTTCCGGTGACCGCGGATCGATCCCGGCGTCGCGCAGCCACGTGCCGACATACAGCGCGGGATCGGCCACGTCACGCTGCACGAACCAGGCGTCGACCCCGCCTGGCAGCCAGGACGAGACACGCTCGGCCCAGTCCTCGCCCTCACGGTGCAGCCAGGAAGCCAGCAGATGGCCGGTCCCGCCGGGGGAGAGGTGCCGCGGCAGCGACCGGACCACCAGCTCACTGGCCGCGTCACCGCCCAGCCCGGAGTCGCGATAGGTGTAGTCGACCGTCGGCGGGCCGACCACGAACGGCGGGTTGCACACGATCTGGTCGAACTCCCGCCCGCTGACCGGCTCGAACCACGCCCCCCGCAGGACCTCGACCTCGAGCTGGTTCAGCCGGAACGTGGCTTCGGCGAGTGCGACGGCCCGTGGCGACACATCAGTGGCCGTGAGCCGTTCGGCGTGCGTGCTGGCATACAGCGTCTGCACGCCGTTGCCTGCTCCCACGTCCAGCACGCTGCCGACGGGCCGACGACTGGTCGCCCGCACCAGGCTCAGCGACGCCTGGCCGACGCCGACCACGTGGTCCACTCGCGTGCTGCGGTTGCGGCCGCGCTGCACCTGATCGACGTCGGAGATCACCCACCACGAGTGCTCGTCGTCCCCGTGGGGCCGGATGTCGAGCCCGGCCCGCAGCCCGTTGCCGGAGCGCTCGAGAACCTCCAACTCCACGGCCCGGTCGACACCGAGAGGCGCGAACACCCGCTCGACCTCGGTCACCGGTTCGGTGTCGCCGAGCAGGAAGAGGCGGATCAGCGTGCCGAGGTCCCCCGCGTCGCGGCTGGCTCGACGCGCGGGCTCCGGCTCGTCCCGGCTCAGCGCGGCGTGCGCCTGCCCGCCCAGGGCCGCCAGGACACCGTCGGTGTCGAAACCGCAGCGTTGGAACACCTCGCGCAGGCGGTCGCAATCGGCAGGGGAGAAGGAAGGGGGTTGGTGGGTGGGCTCCACGAGCCTCATCGTGCCATGGCGCCCTCGCCGGGCCGGTTGCTCGTGCGGGTGGTGTCGCGGCGGTTACCCCGAGCGCGGCAGGGGTAAGACCCGGGTGCAGGATCGTGTGGGCTTGGTTCGCATCGAGTTGCCCGGTAAGGGTGACGTCCACACCCATCGGTGGGACGATGGCACGAGGAGGTGGTTTGCCGTGAGCAACACCGACCCCACAGAACGTCCGGTGTTGATCACCGCAGCCGCCCGATCCCTCGACGAGGAGTTCGCCGACCGGAAGCGCAAGTACATCATCATGATGTCGTGCCGTTTCCCGTGCCTCATCCTGGCCGGAGTCTTCTATCACACGTGGTGGCTGGCGCTGGCGCTCATCCTGTTGTCCGTGCCGCTGCCCTGGGTGGCCGTGCTCGTCGCCAACGACCGTCCACCGCGGAAAGCCGAGAAGGTCAGCCGCTTCCGCCGCAACCCGAAGGCCATCGAGGCAGGCGACCACCGGGTCATCGACGGCTGACGCCCTCGTCCTTGGCGATGCCTTCCCGCATCTCCGCGATCAGCGACGCCACGACCGCCTTCAGGCTGCCGTTGTGTTCCCGTGCCACGGCGCGCTGCCGTTGATAGCTCGCGCCGTAGGTCAGGATCGTCTCGATGCCGGCGAGTTCGTTCTGGCAGCCCAGCCGCCGCGCGGTCGGTTCGAGCCGATTGAGCAGGTCCACGATCGATTCGGTGACCAGCTGCTCGTCGCCCGCAGCGTTGAGGATGACGATCGCGTCCATTCCGTAGCGCGCGGCGCGCCACTTGTTCTCCTGCACGTGCCACGGCGGCATCGTGGGGATCTCCTCGCCGTTGTCCAGCCGGGTGCTCAGGTCCTCGACCAGGCACTGGGTCAGCGCGGCGATGGCGGTGACCTCCTCCAGCGTGGGAACGCCGTCGCAGACGCGCTGCTCGACGGTGCCCAAGCGCGGTGACGGCCGGATGTCCCAGCGGATCTCGGTCAGGTCGTCGATCACGCCGGTGACGAACATGTCGTCGACGTAGGACTCGAACTCCGACCACTTGTCGAACTGGAACGGCAGGCCGGCGGTCGGCAGCTGCTGGAACATCAACGCCCGGTTGGAGGCGTATCCGGTTTCCTCGCCGCCCCACCACGGCGAGGACGCCGACAGCGCCTGCAGGTGCGGGGCGTAGTTGAGCAGCCCGTCCAGGATCGGCAGTGCTTTCTCCCGGTGCTCGATCCCGACGTGCACGTGCACGCCGTAGATCAGCATCTGCCTGCCCCACCACTGGGTGCGCTCGATCAGCTTGGCGTAGCGCTCCTTGTTGGTGACCTTCTGCTGGTACCAGGTGGCGAACGGGTGCGTGCCCGCGCAGAACACCTCGACGCCGAGCGGATCGGTGACCTTGCGGACCAGATCGAGCGACTCGGCCAGGTCGTCGGCCACTTCGCCGACCGTGTCGCACACGCCGGTGATGATCTCGACCGTGTTGAGCAGCAGCTCCTGCTTGATCTTGGGGTGCTCCTCAGCGCCCGGTTCGGCGACCTCGGTGAGGATCTGTTCGGCGACCGAGGCGAGTTCTCCGGTACGCCGCTCCACCAGGGCCAGCTCCCACTCGGCTCCCACGGTGGATCGGCGGGACGGGGCGAATTCGATCCGCATGACTCCTACACCTGCGCACCGGTGGATGGATCGGAACCCGGCGGGCGATTGTCGTCACGGGCGCGCAGCAGTGCCAGGCCGAGGCCGACGGCCAGCGCCAGGATGCCCAGCGGCGTGGCCAGTACCGGCCCCATCCCGATCACCCCTGGGGCGATCAGCAGCACCAGGCCGATGGCGAAGAACAACGCGATGATCACCATCGCCCGCGTGGGCCGGGGAAGCGGGGGCGGCTCAGGGGGGACGAAGTGCTCGTCGGCGTCATCGTCGTCGGCCTGGTCGGACAGCATGGCCTCGTCCCAGCCGACGGCGCTGGTGCGCCACTCGGACGACGGCCGGGCGGCGGGCTCGTCCTGCTCGCGCTCGCGCGGGCGGGGCGACTCGGCGGTCTCCTGGGTGCCGAATCCCTCCGCGCGCAACTCGGCCACGAGTTCGTCGAAGATGGCGTCGACGTCGTCCTGGCCGTCCGGGCTGTTCCCCGTCTTGCTCACCCCACCATCGTCGCACGGCCACGCGGGTGATGGGACCATGATTGACGGTGCGGTGGCTTCGTCGGCAGGTCTGAGTCTGTCACCTGCCGCGCACCGCGCGTTATCGTCCTCTACGTTGATCGCCGGCGACATTCGGAAGGCGGGTGGGCGGTGTTCTACTGGCTGCTGAAGTATGTGTTGCTCGGTCCGATTCTCTGGACGTTCTGGCCGACCAAGGTGATCGGCCGCGAGAACATCCCGGAAGCAGGCGGAGCGATACTCGCCAGCAACCACTTGGCCGTCGTCGACTCGTTCTTCTTGCCCGCGCGCATCCGCAGGCGCGTCTACTTCCTGGCCAAGAAGGAGTACTTCACCGAGAAGGGCCTCAAGGGCCGGTTCAAGCGCTGGTTCATGCTGTCCACCGGGCAGCACCCGGTCGACCGCTCCGGCGGGTCGGCCAGCCGTGCGGCGCTGGACACCGGCGTGCGGTTGCTGCGCGAAGGCAAGCTGCTCGGCGTCTACCCGGAGGGCACCCGCTCGCCGGACGGGCGGCTGTACAAGGGCAAGACCGGGGTGGCGCGCATGGCGCTGGAGGCCAAGGTGCCGATCATCCCGGTCGCGATGATCGGCACGGAGAAGGTCAACCCGATCGGTTCGCGCATGTGGTGGCCGCGGCGCATCGAGATCCGCATCGGCAAGCCGCTGGACTTCTCGCGCTACTACGGTCTGGCCGGTGACCCGTTCATCGAGCGGTCCATGACCGACGAGTTGATGTACGCCTTGATGGAGCTGTCCGGTCAGGAGTATGTGGACGTCTATGCTGCGACCGTCAAAGGGCTCACCCAGTCCTCCGGAGTGGGCTCGAGCGCGGGCGCGCCACGTGCGGCCGAGAGCCGGCAGCGCGAGCAGAGCGAGCCGGTGCGGCAAGGCTGAGCGTTTCGGCGCGGGGCGGCGGGGTATGTTGCTACGTCCGGTCCGTGCCGCCGATCGACCTGGGTGAGTGCTGTCATGCGGTTCTTCTACGACACCGAGTTCATCGAGGACGGGGTCACCATCGACCTCGTCTCCATCGGTGTGGTGGACGAGCGTGGCCGCGAGTTCTACGCGGTCTCCACCCAGTTCGACCCGACCCGCGCGGGCCCGTGGGTGCGCGAGAACGTGCTGCCCAAGCTGCCGCCGCCGAACCACGAGGCGTGGCGCAGCCGCGAGCAGATCAAGGCGGATCTGCTGGCGTTCATCGGCACGCCGCGCGACGGCGTGCAGCTGTGGGCCTGGTACGCCGCGTACGACCATGTCGCGCTCGCCCAGTTGTGGGGCGCCATGCCGCAGCTGCCCAGGGTGCTGCCGCGGTTCACCAGGGACTTGCGGCAACGCTGGGAGGACCTGGGCAAGCCGGATCTGCCCGCGCCGCCGGAGAACGCGCACGACGCACTCGCCGATGCGCGCCACAATCTGGCACGCTGGAAGCGAATGGAGGAAGTCCGCAGCCGTCGCGGACTGGGCATCTGCTGATCGGGTCGCGGGCAGGCGGCTGAGTCGTCGGAGCTGCCCGATCGTCCCTCACACCAAGTCCGCCCGATTCTGCTGCGGCGGGTCAGTGAATCGGTTCAGCTCGGTCTCGGTACGCTGGCGGCTGCAACGATGCAGTGATGGATGTCACGGCCGCGGTCGCGGCGGATTTTCGGAGGACAGATGCGTGTTGGTGTGCTGACCGGCGGCGGTGACTGCCCGGGTTTGAACGCGGTGATTCGCGCTGTGGTCCGCAAGGGGATCGAGAAGCACGGGTGGGACGTCGTCGGGTTCCGTAACGGCTGGGCGGGTCCGGTCACCGGCGACAGCCGGCCGCTGGGACTGAACGACGTGGAGGACATCCTCGCCCGCGGCGGCACCATCCTCGGGTCGTCGCGAACCAACCCGTACAAGGACGACAGCGTCGACAAGATTCGCGCCACGCTGTCCGAGCAAGGTGTGGACGCGCTGGTCGCGATCGGTGGCGAGGACACCCTCGGCGTGGCCAAGCGCCTGGTCGACGACGGGATCAACGTCGTCGGCGTGCCCAAGACGATCGACAACGACCTGGACGCCACCGACTACACGTTCGGCTTCGACACCGCGGTGCACATCGCGACCGAGGCCATCGACCGGCTGCGCACCACCGCGGAGTCGCATCACCGGGCGCTGGTGGTCGAGGTGATGGGCAGGCACGCCGGGTGGATCGCGTTGCACTCCGGGCTGGCGGGTGGCGCGAACGTGATCCTGGTGCCGGAGCGTCCGTTCAGCGTCGACAAGGTCGTCGAATGGGTGCTGCGCCGGTTCGAGGCGGAGTACGCGCCGATCATCGTGGTGGCCGAAGGCGCCGTGCCGGAAGGCGGCAAGGAAGTGCTGCATTCGGGCGAGCGGGACGCGTTCGGGCACGTCCGGCTGGGCGGCGTCGGCCAGTGGCTGGCCGAGGAGATCGCCGACCGCACCGGCAAGGAGTCGCGTGCGGTGGTGCTGGGCCACACCCAGCGCGGGGGCACCCCGACCGCCTACGACCGGGTGCTGGCCACCCGCTTCGGGCTGCACGCGGTGGACGCGGTCGCCGAGGGCGACTGGGGCACCATGGTCGCCCTGCGTGGCACCGACATCGTCCGCGTGAAGCTGTCCGAAGCCACCGCCAAGCTGAAGACGGTTCCGCTGGATCGCTACCAGGAGGCGGAAGTCTTCTTCGGCTGATTCGTTCCGCCCGAAGGCCCGGCCGAGCACAGCGCTCGGCCGGGCTTTCGTGCCTACCCACCGTGACGACACGACCGCGGTGCGGATGCGCAGCGTTGTTGCGCGAATCGCCGGAGGGGGCGGCCCGGGCGGGCTCGCTCGCGCGCCACGGGTAACCTTCCGGCCGTGTCGCGCAGCACTCCCGGCTCCTCGCCCGGCCGTCGTCCGAGCAAGACGACGCCGATGCCGTTGACGACCCTGGTGGCCAGGGCGGACGGCAGGCTGATCGCTGACCAGGAAGCGATGGACACCGCCGTGACCGGGACGACGCTGCGGGCTCACGAGGTCCGCCCCGGCGACCTGTTCGCCGCCGTGCCGGGGTCGCGCGCGCACGGCGCGGATTTCGCCGACCAGGCGTTGGCCGCGGGCGCGGTCGCGATCCTGACCGACGAGGAGGGCGCGAGCCGCCCGCAGGTCGCCGAGGCGGGAGTGCCGATCTTGGTCCACTCCGCTCCCCGCGCCGTGCTCGGTGAGGTGGCGGCGTGGATCTACGGTGAGCCGTCGCTGCAGCTGGCCGTCATGGGCATCACCGGGACCTCGGGCAAGACCACCACGGCCTACCTGGTCGAGTCCGGACTTCGGGCCGCCGGGCACACCACCGGGCTGATCGGCACGGTGGAGACGCGCGTGGCAGGCACCGTGCTCTCCAGTGCGTTCACCACACCGGAGGCGCCCGACCTGCAGGCGTTGTTCGCGGTGATGGTCGAGGAAGGCGTCACGCACTGCCCGATGGAGGTCTCCAGCCACGCACTGGCCATGGGCCGGGTCAACGGCACCCGGTTCACCGTCGGCGCGTTCACCAACCTGTCGCAGGACCACCTGGACTTCCACCACAACATGGCCGACTACTTCGCGGCCAAGGCGAAGTTGTTCGACGGCCGCTCGACCACCGAGGTCGTCGTGGTGGACAGCGAGTGGGGGCAGACGCTGGTCACGCCGCAGACGGTCACCGTGGCGCTCGACGCCGGCGCCGGGGCGATGTGGACCGCCACCGACCTGGTGGCCACGCCCACCGGGCAGCAGACGTTCACCATCCACGGCCCGGACGGCTTGCAGCTGGCCGGACGGCTGCCGCTGCCCGGCGAGTTCAACGTGGCCAACGCCCTGGTCGCCGCGGCGATGCTGTACGCGGTCGGGGTCGAGCCGCAGCACATTCAGCGCGGCCTCGCCCAGGTCCAGGTCCCCGGCCGGATGGAGCGCATCGACGTCGGCCAGTCGTTCACCGCCGTGGTGGACTACGCGCACAAACCGGCCGCCGTGGCACTGGCGCTGGATGCGCTGCGCGCCCAGGTCACCGGCCGGGTGATCACCGTGCTGGGCTGCGGCGGTGACCGCGACCGAGGCAAGCGGCCACTGATGGGCGAGGCGGCGGCGCGGCGCAGCGACGTGTTGATCGTGACGGACGACAACCCACGCAGTGAGGATGCGGCGGCCATCCGCGCGGCGATGCTCGACGGAGCGCGCGCGGTGCCCGCCCAACATCGTGGTGAGATCACCGAGATCGCCGATCGGGCGAAGGCCATCGAGCACGCGGTGTCGCTGGCCCGCCCTGGTGATGTGGTGTTCGTCGGGGGCAAGGGCCACGAGACCGGGCAGGAGATCGCCGGTGAGATCCACCCGTTCTCCGACCGGGACGAACTCACCGCGGCATTGCGAGGAGTAGTGCAGTGATCCCGTTGACCTTGGCCGCCGTCGCGGAGATCGCCGGCGGCCGGCTTCACCACGCCACCGGGGACGAACTCGTCACCGGCGGCGTGGAGTTCGATTCGCGCAAGGTGGCCGACGGCGGCCTGTTCGTGGCGCTGCCCGGCGAGCGGGTGGACGGCCACGATTTCGCCGCGCAGGCGGTGGCGGACGGCGCGGCGGGGGTGCTGGCCGCCCGCGAGGTGGACGCGCCCGCGGTGATCGTGCCGCCCGCCGACCCCGAGACGCACAGCGGATCCGTCGCCCTGGCCGGGGACACCGACGGGTCCGGCGCCGCGGTGCTGCAGGCGCTCGGCGCGCTGGCCCGCCACGTCGTGCAGACGCTGGCGCCCGGCGGTCTGACCGTCGTCGGCGTGACCGGCTCGTCCGGCAAGACCTCCACCAAGGACCTGATCGCCCAGCTGCTCGAGCCGATGGGGGACACCGTCGCCCCGCCCGGCTCGTTCAACAACGAGCTGGGGCACCCGTGGACCGTGCTCAAGGCCGATCGGTCGACCAAGCACCTGGTGCTGGAGTTGTCCGCGCGCGGGCCGGGCCACATCGCCCACCTGGCCGCGATCGCGCCGCCGCGGATCGGTGTGGTGCTCAACGTGGGCAGCGCGCACGTCGGCGAGTTCGGCTCGCGGGACGGCATCGCCAAGGCCAAGGGCGAGTTGCCGGAGGCGCTGCCGTCGGCGGCGGACGGTGGTGTCGCGGTCCTCAACGCCGACGATCCGCTGGTCGCCGCGATGGCCGAGCGGACGAACGCCCGCGTGGTGTTGGTGGGCGAGTCGCCGTCCGCGCAGGTGCGGGCCGAGTCCGTGCGCCTCGACGAGCTGGCCCGGCCGTCGTTCCACCTGGTGACGCCGCGCGGGAAGGCGGACGTCCAGCTCCCGCTGCACGGCGAGCACCAGGTCGGCAACGCGCTGGCCGGAGCGGCCGTGGCGCTCGAGCTGGGCGCGTCGGTGGACGAGGTGGCGCAGCGGCTGAACGGCCTGCAGCGCCGCTCGCAGCAGCGGATGGCGGTCACCACCCGCGACGACGGTGTGGTGATCCTCAACGACTCCTACAACGCCAACCCGGAGTCGATGCGGGCGGCGTTGAAGGCATTGGCGTCGATGAGCAGGGGCCGACGCTCCTGGGCGGTCCTCGGTGAGATGGCCGAACTCGGGGACGCTAGCGTGTCCGCGCACGACGAGATCGGCAGGCTCGCGGTGCGGCTGAACATCTCCCGGCTGGTCGTGGTCGGTGAGCGGGCAGCGGCGATGCATCACGGCGCCAGCCACGAGGGATCGTGGGGCGAGGAGTCGACGCTGGTGCCCGACACCGCGGCGGCCGTCGAGCTGCTCCGCCGGGAGCTCGAGCCGGGCGACGTCGTGCTGGTGAAAGCGTCCAATGCGGCGGGTCTCGGCGTCGTGGCCGACGCGTTGCTGGACCCGGCAGGTGCGAAAGGTGCAACCGCGTGATCAGCATCCTGATAGCGGCCTCGATCGGCTTGCTGGTGTCGATCATGGTCACGCCGTATCTGATCCGTGTCTTCGCCAAGCAAGGCTTCGGGCAGGAGATCCGTGAGGAGGGCCCGGAAGGGCACAAGTCCAAGCGCGGCACCCCGACCATGGGCGGAGTCGCGATCATCCTGGCGATGCTCGCCGGCTACTTCGCCGCGCACGGCATCCGCTGGGTCACCGGCTCCGGTCCTGGACCGTCGGTGTCCGGCCTGCTGGTGCTGTTTCTGGCCACCGGTCTCGGGCTGGTCGGCTTCCTGGACGACTTCATCAAGATCCGCAGACAGCGCAACCTGGGCCTGAACAAGACCTCGAAGCTGATCGGGCAGTTCGTGGTCGCGGTCGCCTTCGCCGTGCTGGCGATTCAGTTCCCGGACGAACAAGGGCTGACCCCGGCGTCTCAGCACTTGTCCGACGTGCGGGACATCGCGCTGATCATCTTCCCGATCCCGGTGTTCATCGTGTTCTGCTACCTGCTGATCTCGGCATGGTCGAACGCGGTGAACTTCACCGACGGCCTGGACGGTCTCGCCGGTGGCGCTTCGGCCATGGTGCTGGGTACGTACGTGGTGATCTCGTTCTGGCAGGCACGGCTGTCCTGCACGGCCGAGCCGCAGGTGGGCTGCTACGACGTGCGTGACCCGCTGGACCTGGCCGTGGTGGCCGCCGCGGCGGCCGGTGCGTGCATCGGTTTCCTGTGGTGGAACGCCGCGCCGGCGAAGATCTTCATGGGCGACACCGGTTCGCTCGCACTCGGTGGTCTCATCGCGGGCCTGTCCATGACCACCAAGACCGAACTGCTGGCCATCGTCATCGGCGGCCTGTTCGTGGTCGAGATGGTCTCGGTGGTCATGCAGATCGCGGTGTTCCGCACCACCGGGCGGCGGTTGTTCCGCATGGCGCCGTTCCACCACCACTTCGAGCTGGCAGGGTGGGCGGAAACCACGGTGATCATCCGCTTCTGGCTGCTCGCGGGCATTTGCTGCGGACTGGGCCTCGGGCTGTTCTACAGCGAACAGCTGACCGTGCTGGGCGGTTGACGTGGCCGACGCCGTGACCAGCAAACTCGCCGGCCGCAACGTCCTGGTGGCGGGCGCCGGAGTCACCGGGCGCTCGGTCATCAGCGCGTTGACCGACGCCGGAGCCCGGGTGACGGTGACCGACGCGAACGCCGAACGGCTGGAGCAGCTGGCGGACACCGGCGCCGAACTGGCCACCGCGCTCACCGAGCCGCCCGCGGGGACCGAACTGGTGGTGACCAGCCCGGGATGGCGTCCGGACTCGCCGTTGCTCGTGGCCGCCGCGCGCGCCGGTGTCGAAGTGATCGGTGACGTCGAACTGGCCTGGCGCATCGGGCAGCAGCTCGACCGGCCGCCGGTGTGGCTCGCGGTGACCGGTACGAACGGCAAGACCACCACGGTGGGCATGCTCGAAGCGATGCTGGAAGCCGCCGGGCTGCACGCGGTGGCGTGCGGCAACGTCGGCTTCGCCGTGCTCGACGCGGTGCGCGAGGGCTACCACGTGCTGGCCGTCGAGCTGTCCAGCTTCCAGTTGCACTGGTCGTCGACCCTGGCGCCGCACGCGTCGGTGGTGCTCAACGTCGCCGAGGACCACATCGACTGGCACGGCGGCATGGCCGACTACGCGGCCGCGAAGGGCAAGATCCATCAGCGGTCTTCTGTCGTGGTCTACAACGCGCAGGACCCCATGTCGGTGTCGGTGGCCGTCGACCACGCCGGGCCCGACGCGCGCCGAGTGGGCTTCAGTCTGCACAGCCCGCGTCCGTACGAAGTCGGTCTGGTCGAGGACCTGCTGGTCGACCGGGCGTTCGTCGCGGACCCGCTGCGCACCGCGGAAGAGCTGGCCACGCTCGCCGACATCCGCCCACCCGGCCCGCACAACGTCGCCAACGCCCTGGCGGCCGCCACCTTGGCGCGGGCTCACGGCGTGCCAGGCGAGGCCGTCCGGGACGGTCTGCGGTCGTTCCGGCCCGGAGCCCACCGTGCGGTCGAGGTGGCCGAGATCGACGGCGTGCGCTACGTCAACGACTCCAAGGCGACCAACCCGCACGCGGCCGCGTTCTCGCTGCGGGCACACCGCAACGTGGTCTGGATCGCGGGCGGGCTGCTCAAAGGCGCGTCGGTGGACCAGCTGGTCGCGGACGTCGCAGAACGGCTGCGCGCCGTGGTGTTGCTGGGTGCCGATGCCGACGTGATCGCCACTGCTCTTTCCCGACACGCGCCGGATGTCCCGGTCAGCAGGGTCTCTTCGGGTCACGATGAGCCCATGACCGCTGCGGTGCAGGCTGCGCGCGGACTGGCGCGCTCCGGTGATGTCGTGTTGCTTGCTCCCGCTGCGGCGTCGATGGACATGTTCCGCGACTACGCCGCGCGCGGTGAGGCGTTCGCCGCCGCCGTGCGCGCTTTGCCGCAGGGGGAGCAGGGCGATGGTGACGGCTGAGTCGAGCACGCGCACGACTCGTGCCGCCGGCAAGGGCGGTACCGGCAAGAAGGCTCGCGGCAAGCAGCGCCGCGGCAAGGGTGGGCGCCTGGCCGGTGCGCTCACCGCGCTCACCGCGTGGCTGTCGCGGCCGCTGGCCTCGTTCCACCTGGTGCTGGCGATCTGCGGTCTGCTGACCGTCCTCGGCATCGTGATGGTGCTGTCCGCCTCGTCGGTGGAGTCGGTTGCCAGCGGGTCGTCGCCGTACTCGGTGTTCTCCAAACACATGATGTTCGTCTGCCTCGGCATGGTCGCCTTCTACGCCGGCCTGCGCCTGCCGCTGGCTGTGATCCGCCGGTTCGCGCCCGCGCTGATGTTCGTCGCGGTCGGTCTGCTGGTGCTGGTGCTGACGCCGCTGGGATCCGAGCAAGGCGGCACGCAGGGGTGGCTGAAGTTCGGCGGCTTCCAGCTGCAGCCGGTCGAGGTGGCCAAGATCGCGCTGGCGTTGTGGGGCGCCCACATCCTCGTGCTCAAGTCGCGCTACACGTCGTCGTGGCGGCAGTTGCTGGTGCCGCTGGTGCCGGTGTCGTTGGTGATGTTCGCCTTGGTCATCGCCCAACCGGACCTGGGAGGTGCGGTCAGCCTCGGCATCGTGCTCGTCGCGTTGCTGTGGTTCGCCGGGGCTCCGCGCGGTCTGTTCGCCGGGATGATCGCCGGTGGCACGATCGGCGTCGTCGCCCTGGCCCTGATGTCCGACTACCGGCTGGCCCGCGTGCTGTCGTTCCTTTCCCCGGGGTCGGACGCCTCCGGGGCCGGGTATCAGGCGAATCAGGCGCTGTATGCGCTCGCCGACGGCGGCCTGTTCGGTGTCGGCCTCGGCCAGGGCGGGTCGAAGTGGCGCTACCTGCCCAACGTGCAGCACGACTTCATCTTCGCGCTGATCGGGGAGGAGCTCGGGTTCGTCGGGTGCTTCGTGGTCATCGGCCTGTTCGCCGGGCTGGCCATCGTCGGTCTGCGGATCGCCACCCGCAACGTCGACCCGTGGATCAGCATCGTGGCGGGCACGCTCACCGCGTGGCTGGTGTCCCAGGCGTGCATCAACATCGGCTACGTCGTCGGTTTGCTGCCGGTCACCGGCGTGACGCTGCCACTGGTGTCCTACGGCGGGACGTCGCTGGTGATCACGTTGGGACTGTTCGGCATCCTGGCCAATTGCGGGCGGCACGAACCCACCGCGGTGGCCGCGCTGCGCAGTCAGGGACCGGGTAAATTCGGACGTCTACTCCGGTTGCCCGCGCCCCCGGCGTATCGCAAGCCGGCGACGGGACGACCGCAGGTCGGACGTCCCCGGCGCCCCACGCGGCAGGCAACCAGGCGTACCCCGGCCAGGCCGGCCAGGCAAGCGCGCCATGCGCCGGCACGACGTGGAAGGTAGGAACTACGTGACCGAGTCGTCACCGCAGGATGACGCCCGTTCGGACGCCACCGCCGAGCGCCGGAAGGACCCTGCGGCCACCGGGCCGACCGTGGTGGTGGCCGGAGGCGGGACGGCAGGACACATCGAGCCCGCCCTCGCCGTGGCGGACGCGGTACGGCGGCTGCGGCCGGACGCGAAGGTCGTCGCACTCGGCACCCCGCGCGGCCTGGAGACCGAACTGGTTCCGGCGCGTGGCTACCAGCTGGAGCTGGTCCCGCCGGTGCCGTTGCCGCGCAAGCTGACCCTCGAGCTGCTGCGCATGCCCGCCAAGGTGCGCGACTCGGTGCGGCGGACCCGCGAGGTGCTCGAGCGGGTCGGCGCCGACGTGGTGGTGGGCTTCGGCGGCTACGTGTCGCTGTCGGCCTACCTGGGCGCCCGCGGCCGGATGCCGATCTTCGTGCACGAGGCCAACCTGCACGCCGGGTTGGCCAACAAGGTCGGGGCCCGCTTCGCCGAGCGGGTGTTCACCGCGGTGCCGGGCACCCCGTTGCCCAAGGCCGAGGTGATCGGGATCCCGCTGCGGCAGTCGATCACCACGCTGGACCGGGCGGCGCTGCGGGCCGAGGCGCGCAAGGAGTTCGGGCTCGACCCGGACGCGCCGACGCTGCTGGTGTTCGGTGGCTCCCAGGGCGCCCAGTCGATCAACAAGGCCGTTTCCGCCGCCGCGCAGGCGTTCGCCGACGCCGGTGTCGGCGTACTGCATGCCCACGGCCCGAAGAACACGCTGGTGGTGCGCGAGTTCCCCGGCCGCCCGCCGTACGTCCCGGTGCCATATCTGGACCGGATGGACCTGGCGTATGCGGCCGCGGACGCGGTGCTGTGCCGCTCCGGTGCCATGACCGTCGCCGAGGTCTCCGCGGTCGGGTTGCCCGCGATCTTCGTTCCGTTGCCGCACGGCAACGGCGAGCAGGCGCTCAACGCCAAGCCCGCGGTCGACGCCGGGTCGGCGCTGATGATCGAGGACGCGAAGCTGACCCCGGAGTGGATCGCCGACCAGGTCATCCCGCTGATCACCGACGAAGAGCGGTTGGCGACAATGTCTGCAGCGAGCAAGGGACTCGGCCACCGGGAGGCCGACGAGGTGCTCGCGCGGATCGTTCTGGAGGCTTGCGGTGGCTGACGGTTCAGACGGGGTGGCACAGGCCGCTGACGGTCTCGCCGAGCGCGCACTGCCCGATGTGCTGACGCGCGCACACCTGATCGGCATCGGCGGCGCGGGCATGAGCGGCATCGCGCGCATCCTGCTGGCTCGCGGCGCCGCGGTGTCGGGTTCGGACGCCAAGGAGTCGCGCGCGTTCCTGACGCTGCGCGCGCAGGGCGCCAGGATCGCCATCGGTCAGCGTGCCGAGAACATCGAGCAGCTGACCGAGCCGCCGACCGCGGTGATCGTGTCGACCGCGATCAAGGACAGCAACCCGGAGCTGGTCGCCGCCCGCGAGCGCGGAATCCCGGTGCTGCACCGGGCACAGGCTCTGGCGAAGCTGATGGAGGGCTACCAGGTCGCCTGCATCGCGGGCACGCACGGCAAGACCTCGACCACGTCGATGCTGACCGTCGCGCTGCAGCACTGCAGGCTGGATCCGTCGTTCGCCATCGGTGGGGACCTGAACGAGTCGGGCGCGAACGCGCACCACGGCACCGGGTCGGTGTTCGTCGCCGAGGCGGACGAGAGCGACGGCTCGTTCCTGGTCTACTCGCCACGCGTGGCGGTGGTGACCAACATCGAGCCGGATCACCTGGACCACCACGGCACGGCCGAGGCGTACTCGGCGGTGTTCGACGAGTTCGTGGACCGCATCGAGCCCGGCGGCGCGCTGATCGTGTGCGCCGACGACGAGCCCGCGGCCGAGCTGGGCCGCCGGGCCGAGTCGCGCGGCGTGCGGGTGCGCCGCTACGGCCGGTCGGCCACGGGCGAGCTGGACGCACAGGTGCTCGACTATCAGCCGAAGACCGACGACGGGGGAGTGGTCCGGGTCCGGCTGGGTGACCAGGAGCTCGACGTGACCGTGGCCGTGCCGGGCGAGCACATGGCGTACAACTCGGTGGCCGCGCTGCTGGCGGGCGTGGAGCTGCAGGCACCGGCCGATCAGCTGGCCGAGGGGCTTGCCGCGTTCGGCGGTGTCCGCCGCCGCTTCGAGTTCAAGGGCCGCTCGCAGGACGTGCGGGTCTACGACGACTACGCACACCACCCCACCGAGGTGGCCGCGCAGCTGCGTGCGGTGCGCCAGGCCGCCGGGTCGGGCCGCGTCGTCGTGGTGTTCCAGCCACACCTGTACTCGCGGACCAGGACGTTCGCCGCGGAGTTCGCCGAGGCGCTCGGGCTGGCCGACGAGGTCGTGGTGCTGGACGTCTTCGGCGCGCGCGAGGAGCCGGAGCCCGGAGTGTCCGGCAACCTGATCGCCGAGCGGATCACCGGTGCCACGGTGCACTACGAACCCGCGTTCGACCGTGCCGCCACGCTGGCCGCGCAGCTGGTGCGGCCGGGCGACGTGCTGGTGACCATGGGGGCGGGGGACGTGACCCAGCTCGGCCCGGAGATTCTGCGTGAGCTGGACGCCCGATCGGCCACCGGGACGCCGACCACAGGGGGATGACGGTGACGACCACGCGGCAGCGAACCGGGTCCCGAACGCGGAAACCTGCCCGTAGGCGTCCCCGGCGCAGCACCGGCCAGCGCAACGCGATCGTCGTGTTGTCCGTCGTCACCGTGGTGGCGATCGGCTACCTGCTGTTCTTCAGCTCGCTGCTGGGCGTGTCCGCGGTCGAGGTCAGCGGCCTGCACCGGGTCTCGAAGGCCTCCGTGCTGCGGTTGGCGGGGGTGACGGAAGGCGCTCCGCTGCTCCGCGTCGACACCGCGGCGGCCGAACGCCGCATCGCCGCGCTTCCGCAGGTGGCGGACGTGACGGTCGGCCGCTCGTTGCCGTCGACCATCACCATCGAGGTGGTCGAGCGCGAGCCGCTGGCGTTCGTGCGCACCGCGACCGGCACGCACCTGGTGGACCGCACCGGCAAGGCCTTCCACCGGGTCGGCAAGAAGCCCGCCAAGCTGCCCGAGCTGAAAGTGACCAAGCCGGGACCGGACGATCCCGTGACGAAGGCGGCGATGGCGGTGCTGGACGGCATGCCGGACAAGCTGCGCGACAAGGTCCGGGTCATCCGCGCCACCACCCCCGGTGACGTGGAGTTCACCTTGGCGGGCGGCAAGCAGGTTCAGTGGGGTGACCAGCGGCAGGGCGACCGCAAGGCACAGGTGCTCGCCGCGCTGCTGTCGCGGCCGGGCAGCGTGTACGACGTGTCCAGCCCCGAGCTACCCACGGTGCGCTAGTCGCGGCGCGCGGAAATCACAGTCGGGAAATCACAGCGGACACGCGGCGTGGCTGCTGGATTCGACGCTGCGTGATGCCTACCGTCCAGGACGACGTCGGAAGTTGACATAACTCTCGACCTCATGTAGAGGTTTAGGGTTTTCCCAGGGGTGGGGTCGCTTCCGGCGGTTTGCGAGACCGAGTGTTGGAAGACCAGGAAGGCGGACCCGATGACGCCCCCGCACAACTACCTCGCGGTGATCAAGGTCGTCGGCATCGGCGGCGGCGGCGTGAACGCCGTGAACCGCATGATCGAGGTCGGCCTCAAGGGGGTCGAGTTCATCGCGGTGAACACCGACGCCCAGGCACTGCTGATGTCCGACGCCGACGTGAAACTGGACATCGGACGGGAACTGACTCGCGGACTGGGTGCCGGTGCGGCGCCCGAGGTCGGCCAGAAGGCGGCCGAAGACCACCGCGAGGAGATCGAAGAGGTGCTCAAGGGCGCCGACATGGTGTTCGTGACCGCGGGCGAGGGCGGCGGCACCGGCACCGGCGGCGCGCCGGTGGTGGCCTCGATCGCGCGCAAGCTGGGCGCACTGACCATCGGTGTGGTCACCCGGCCGTTCTCGTTCGAGGGCAAGCGCAGGGCCAAGCAGGCCGAGGAAGGCATCCAGGCGCTGCGCAACGAGTGCGACACGCTGATCGTGATCCCGAACGACCGGCTGCTGCAGCTCGGCGACATCGGCGTGAGCCTGATGGACGCCTTCCGCAGCGCGGACGAGGTGCTGCTGTCCGGTGTCCAGGGCATCACCGACCTGATCACCACGCCCGGCCTGATCAACCTCGACTTCGCCGACGTCAAGAGCGTGATGTCCGGCGCGGGCAGCGCGCTGATGGGCATCGGCTCCGCGCGCGGCGAGGGCCGTGCGGTGCAGGCGGCCGAGAAGGCGATCAACTCGCCGCTGCTGGAGGCTTCGATGGACGGGGCGCACGGCGCGCTGTTGTCCATCGCGGGCGGCTCCGACCTCGGCCTGTTCGAGATCAACGAGGCGGCCACGCTGGTGCAGGAGGCCGCGCACCCGGATGCCAACATCATCTTCGGCACGATCATCGACGACTCGCTCGGTGACGAGGTGCGGGTGACGGTGATCGCGGCGGGCTTCGACTCCGGCGCACCGACCCACAAGAAGCTCGAGCCGCCGACGGTGGGGTCGCGCAACTCGACGGCGACCGCGCAGGCGGGGACGCTCGGTGGCTCGTCGGACGGCACGAGCGGGTCCACCGGCTCTGCCTCCTCGGGCGGCTCAGGCGGGTCCACCGCGTCGCCTCCGTCGCGGCCGCAGGCGTCCGGCCCGGTCGGCCGGCCGGCGTCGAACGGTCAGCAGTCGGCCCGCCCGGAGAGCGGCAGTGCGCAGCCGTCCGGAGGGCAGCGTGGTGGTCTTCCCCAGTCGCCGTCCACCCGCGGCATCGGTCAGCCGGCTGGTCGGGGAAGCTTGCCGTCCCGCGCGGTTCCGGTGACCGACACGATGGACGACGAGGTGGATGTCCCGCCGTTCATGCGTCGCTGACCGGGAGCGGGCCCGCCGCGCCTCGCGGGTTAGGCTCGCGGAGTGCGTATTCGCCGCGTCGTGACCACTCGGGCGGGCGGCAGTTCCGCCCCGCCGTATGACAGCTTCAACCTCGGCGACCGCGTGGGTGACGATCCCCGCGCGGTCGCGGCCAACCGCACGAGGCTGGCCACCGAACTGGGGCTCGACCCGCGCAACGTCGCCTGGATGGAGCAGGTCCACGGGCGCACGGTGGCCGTCGTGGACGGTCCGCAGGACAGTCCGGCCGAAGCCACCGATGCGCTGGTCACCGCCAAGCCAGGCCTGGCGGTCGCTGCCCTGGTGGCCGACTGCGTCCCGGTGCTGCTCGGTGATCCGCAGGCCGGAGTGGTGGCCGCCGTGCACGCCGGCCGGGTCGGGGCTCGAGTCGGCGTCGTGCCCGCCACGCTGCGCACGATGCTCGAACTCGGTGCCCGGCTCGAGCGGATCGAGGCGCTGCTGGGGCCGGCGATCTGCGGCGAGTGCTACGAGGTCCCCGCGGACATGGCCGAGGACGTCGACAAGCATCTGCCGGGCAGCAAGGCGACGAGCAGGCGTGGCACCCCGAGCCTCGACCTGCGCGCCGGGCTGTGGGAGCAGCTGGCGGCCGCGGGCGTCGGTCGCATCGGCGTCGACCCGCGGTGCACGATGGAGGACGAGACGTTGTTCAGTCACCGCAGGCAAGGCACGACCGGTAGGCAGGCGGCTGTGACGTGGCTGGAGCAGGAGTGACGGAGTTCTCGCAGCGGCACGCCGAACTGGAGAGCGCGCTGCAGCGCGTGCGCGAGCGCATCGCGGCCGCCGTGGCCGCCGCGGGGCGCGAGCCGGGCAGCGTCGAGCTGCTCGCGGTGACCAAGACCTTCCCGGCGAGCGACGTCGCCGCGTTGATCGACCTCGGGCTGCGCGAGTTCGGCGAGAACCGGGACCAGGAGGCCTCGGCGAAGGTCGCCGAAGTCGCCGAACTGCGGCCGGACGTGCCGGTCCGCTGGCACATGGTCGGCAGGTTGCAGCGCAACAAGGCTCGCAGTGTGGCGCGCTGGGCGAGCGTGGTGCAGTCGGTGGACTCGGTCCGCTTGGCCCAGGCGCTCGCCAAGGCCGTGGCCCGCGCGCGCTCGGAAGGTCAGCGACCCGACGAACCGATGGACGTGCAGCTTCAGGTCAGCATCGACGGTGACCCCGCACGGGGTGGCTGCCCGCTGGACGAGCTTGATCGACTGGCCGACGAGGTCGCTCGGTCGAGTGACCTACGGTTGCGTGGCCTGATGGCGGTCGCGCCGCTCGACTGGGCACCCGAGAAGGCGTTCGCCGTGCTGCAGAAAACCCATGATCGCCTGCGTAAGGACCATCCTGAGCTGGTCGAACTGTCCGCAGGGATGAGTGGCGACCTGGAAGTGGCGGTGGCACACGGATCCACCCGGGTGCGTGTCGGAACCGCGTTGCTCGGTCACCGCGCGTTAGCGTGACAACAGTGGCCGGTGTGACCGCTGGGAGCCCGGCCGACACGGCGCGACGGCGAGGAGTGGCATGGGCACGCTGGAGAAGCTGAAGGCCTACTTCGGGATGGTCCCGGCCGACGACGAGTTGGACGACTACCGACCCGAAGATCGTTACGACCCCGCCGACGAGGAGTACCGGCGTCAGCCGCGCGGCTACCGCGCCGCGCCGGCGCGTGAGGAGCGCTACGCCGACGACTATCCGGAGCCGCCCATGCGTCG
This sequence comes from Thermocrispum municipale DSM 44069, assembly GCF_000427825.1. Taxonomy (GTDB): domain Bacteria; phylum Actinomycetota; class Actinomycetes; order Mycobacteriales; family Pseudonocardiaceae; genus Thermocrispum; species Thermocrispum municipale. The sequence goes on from NZ_ATYT01000003.1 coordinate 96,405, forward strand.
GCCCCGCAGGCGCCCCGCGCGCCCGGTGGAGGACCTGGACGAGATGGAGATCCCGGTGCGAGGGCGGGCGCGCGCCGTGCCCGCCAACCCGCCGGTGGCTGCCGGCTCGCTGGCCGTCGACCGGGCGGCCGAGCCGGTTGCCCGTTTGCGCCAGGTCGAGCAGCCGGTGACCCGTGACCCGCTGAGCCGGATCGTCACGCTGCACCCCACCAACTACGCCGAGGCGCGCGACGTCGGCGAGGCGTTCCGGGACGGCAACCCGGTGATCATGAACCTCACCGAGATGGACAACGCCGACGCCAAGCGGCTGGTGGATTTCGCCGCGGGCCTGGCGTTCGCGCTGCGCGGAACCATGGACAAGGTGACCAACAAGGTGTTCCTGTTGTCGCCGCCGGATTCCGACGTCACCGCGGAGGATCGGCAGCGTATCGCCGAGGACGGCCTGTTCCTGCGACGCTGACCACCTGACGCTGAGCGAACCGTCCGGGTTATGGCAGAGTGGAACACGTGGAGCTCGTCGGGATCATCATCTACTGGCCGCTGTTCGTGCTGTGGCTGTTGATCCTGGCCAGGCTGGTCGTGGAGCTCGTTCGGTCGTTTGCACGCGAATGGCGCCCGGCCGGTGGAGTTGCGGTAACGCTCGAGACCATCTACACAGTGACGGACCCGCCAGTACGATTGTTCCGAAGGATCATCCCGACGGTGCGAATCGGCAACGTGGGGCTGGACTTATCCATTATGGTTCTGCTGTTGGTGGTGTTCGTCCTGATGAACATCTCCTACCCCGGGTGACGGGCTCGGGTACGGCAGTCCTGGAGTGCGTGAGGTGATCAGATGTCCTTGACCCCCGCTGACGTGCACAACGTCGCGTTCAGCAAACCGCCGATAGGCAAACGGGGCTACAACGAGGACGAGGTGGACGCGTTCCTCGACCTGGTGGAAACGGAGCTCGCTCGCCTGATCGAGGAGAACAACGAGCTTCGGCAGCAGGTCGAGCAGCTCGACGCCGAGCTGGAGGCGGCACGGAGCGAGGCCGCAGCGGCCGCCCAGGCCGCGCCACCCGGGCGGGACGAGCGCCGACTGACCGCGGTGCCTGCGCCGTCGCCCGCCGAGCAGACGCAGGCGACCGCAGCGGGCCTGATGGCCGACGGCAGCGAGCCGAACGTGCAGGCGGCCAAGGTGCTCGGCCTGGCGCAGGAGATGGCCGACCGGCTGACCGGTGAGGCGAAGGCCGAGTCCGACGGCATGCTGGCCGAGGCCCGCACGAAGGCCGAGCAGCTGCTGTCCGAGGCCCGGTCGAAGGCCGACGCGATGGTCAACGAGGCGCGCGGCAGGGCCGAGACGATGCTCAACGACGCGCGTACCAGGGCTGAGACGATCGAACGCCAGTCCCGCGACAAGGCCACGGCGCTGGAGCGTGAAGCGCAGCGCAAGTACACCGAGTCGATGAACAACCTCAACGCCGAGAAGGACGTGCTCAGCAAGAAGATCGAGGAGCTGCGCACGATCGAGCGGGAGTACCGGACCAGACTGCGTGGATTCCTCGAGTCGCAACTGCGCGAACTGGACGACAGAGGCTCGGCGGCGCCCGCGTCAGCGGCGGGCAAGAGCGATCCCGGCCAAGGTGGACAGGGATACAACTTCGGGCCGCGCGCCGAAGCGGGTTAGCCGCGCGGGTAGCGGCCGCGTTCGTACGGCTTGAGCGATGGGGACGGCGTGCGTGCCACGCCGCCCCCGTCGCGGTACCCACCGACGGTCTCGTGATGTAATTCATCGTGCTGTTTTTCGTCCTGATCCTGGTCCTGGCGGCGCTGGGCGCGCTGGTCGCGGCGTTGGTCACCAGCAAGGCACTGTTCGCCTGGATCTCGATCGGTTTCTCCGTCGCCGCCGCGGTGGGCCTGTTCGCCGACTGGGTCAAGCGACGCCGGGCCGAACGACGAGCGGCCGCGGAGCCCGCGGCCGACGAGGCGTCCACAGACCAGGAAGACGCCACACGATCGAGTGATTCTGATCAGCCCGCCGATGACCAGTCGGCCGAAGCGGCGGGCACCACCGAGCAGGCCGAGTTGCCGGAGGACCTGCCCGGTGAGGAGGAGACCGACGCGGCCGATCTGCTGATCGTCTGCGAGCTGTCCGACGAAGTCCTCGTGATCGACGAGCAACCGCGGTATCACTTGGCCACCTGCGCCTGGCTGAAGGGCAACGAGACCATTCCGATCGCCGTGTCGGAGGCACGCGAGCTCGGGTTCACCCCGTGCGCGCGCTGTGGGCCGGACGCGACGCTGGCGGAGCGGGCCCGGCGCAAACGCGTTGCGGACACGAGCTAATCTGGATTCATCGGCGACGATCCGGCCATCACCGGGGAGCTTCCGGAAGAACGGGCTGCTTGGCCTCAGTAGAACCGGACGGGTACGGCCCGTCACAGCCGTGCAATGAGGGGTCCGGGCGATCTTGGTGCCCGGGCAAGCGGGGTGGTACCGCGGAGCGCACGAGTGCGCGCCGTCCCTGCGTGACCGTAGCCGGCGATCATCGCCGGAATGCGACGCAGCGAACCGCGAGGAGCACCCGTGCCGTACCCGAAGAACTCCGACGTCAGCAAGGCCACCACGAGCAGCGACGCCGCCGGTGTTCCGGTGCAGCCGTCGTTCCCCGACCTCGAACGCGAGGTGCTGGACTACTGGGCCGCTGACGGCACGTTCGAGGCCAGCGTGCAGGCGCGCGAGGCGGGGGAGAACGGCAGCAACGAGTACGTCTTCTACGACGGCCCGCCGTTCGCCAACGGCCTGCCGCACTACGGCCACCTGCTGACCGGCTACGTCAAGGACGTCGTGCCGCGCTACCAGACCATGCGCGGCCGCCGGGTGGAGCGCCGCTTCGGCTGGGACTGCCACGGTCTGCCCGCCGAGGTGGAGGCGGAGAAGCAGCTGGGCATCAAGCACAAGAACGAGATCGAACGGATGGGCATCGCGGAGTTCAACGATGCCTGTCGCACCAGCGTGCTGCGCTACACCTCGGAGTGGGAGGAGTACGTCACCCGCCAGGCCCGCTGGGTCGACTTCGCCAACGACTACAAGACGCTCGACCTGGACTACATGGAGAGCGTCATGTGGGCGTTCAAGACCCTGTGGGACAAGGGTCTGGTGTACGAGGGCTTCCGGGTGCTCTGGTACTGCTGGCGCTGCGAGACGCCGCTGTCCAACACCGAGACCAAGATGGACGACGTCTATCTGGACCGGCAGGACCCGGCGGTCACGGTCGGGCTGACGGTGAACTCGGACGACGAGCGACTGGACGGCGTGCGGGCGCTGGTCTGGACGACGACCCCGTGGACGCTGCCGTCGAACCTGGCCGCCGCGGTGCACCCGGACGTGACGTATGTCGTGGTGCGTGGCCAGGACGGGCAGCGGTACCTGCTGGCCGAGGCGAGGGTGGCTGCCTACACCCGCGAGCTGGGTGAGGAGCCGGAGGTGCTGGCCACATTCACCGGCCGGGAGCTGGCAGGCACGCGCTACACCCCGGTGTTCGACTTCTTCGCCGGACAGCAGCCGAACGCCCACCAGGTGCTGCTGGCCGACTACGTCACCACCGAGGACGGCACCGGCATCGTGCACATCGCGCCCGCCTACGGTGAGGAGGACAAGGAGGTCACCGACGCCGCCGGGATCGAGGTGGTGACCCCGGTCAACGAGCGCGGTGAGTTCGACTCCCAGGTGCCGCCGTACGAAGGCATGCAGATCTTCGACGCCAACCCGCACATCATCGCGGACCTGAAGAAGCGCGGTGTGGTGCTGCGGCACGAGACCTACGACCACCCGTACCCGCACTGCTGGCGCTGCGACAGCCCGCTGATCCAGCGGGCGGTGTCGTCCTGGTTCGTCGCCGTGACGAAGTTCCGTGACCGGATGGTCGAGCTGAACAAGCAGATCAACTGGGTGCCCGCGCACATCAAGGACGGCCAGTTCGGCAAGTGGCTGGAGAACGCCCGCGACTGGTCGATCTCGCGCAACCGGTTCTGGGGTTCGCCGATCCCGGTGTGGAAGTCCGACGACCCGAACTATCCGCGGGTGGACGTCTACGGCTCGCTGGACGAGCTGGAGCGTGACTTCGGTGTGCGGCCGGACGACCTGCACCGTCCGATGATCGACCAGCTGACCCGGCCGAACCCGGACGACCCCACCGGCAAGTCGATGATGCGCCGAGTTCCGGAGGTGCTGGACTGCTGGTTCGAGTCCGGCTCGATGCCGTTCGCCCAGGTGCACTACCCGTTCGAGAACGCCGACTGGTTCGAGCACCACTACCCGGGCGACTTCATCGTCGAGTACAACGGCCAGACCCGCGGCTGGTTCTACACGCTGCACGTGCTGGCCACCGCGCTGTTCGACCGGCCCGCGTTCCGTGACTGCATCGCGCACGGCATCGTGCTGGGCGACGACGGGCAGAAGATGTCCAAGTCCCGCAAGAACTACCCGGACGTCAACGAGGTGTTCAACCGGGACGGCTCGGACGCCATGCGCTGGTTCTTGATGTCGTCGCCGATCCTGCGCGGCGGCGACCTGATCGTCACCGAGCGAGGTATCCGGGACGCGGTGCGCCAAGCCGTGCTGCCGCTGTGGAACTCGTACTACTTCCTGGTGCTCTACGCCAACGCCGAAGGCATCGAGGGTCGGTTCCGCACCGACAGCGAGCACGTCCTGGACCGCTACATCCTGGCCAAGACGCACGAGCTGGTGACCGACATCCAGGGCCAGATGGACGCGCACGACCTGGCCGGGGCGTGCCAGACGCTGCGGGAGTTCCTCGAGGTGCTCACCAACTGGTACGTGCGGCGCTCGCGAGATCGGTTCTGGGCGGGCGAGCAGGCGGCCGTGGACACGCTGCACACCGTCCTCGAGGTCACCTGCCGGGTGGCCGCGCCGCTGCTGCCGCTGACCACCGAGGCGGTGTGGCGCGGGCTGACCGGTGGCCGGTCGGTGCACCTGACCGACTGGCCGATGGTCGACGAGCTGCCACGCGACGCCGCCCTGGTCGGCGCGATGGACCGGGTGCGGCAGGTTTGCTCGACCGCGTCCGCGCTGCGCAAGGCGAACAAGCTGCGCGTTCGGCTGCCGTTGGCCAAGCTGCTGGTCGCCGCCGAGGATGTCGAGCGGCTGGAGCCGTTCGTCGACATCATCCGCAGCGAGATCAACGTCAAGCAGGTCGAGCTGACCACGGACGTGGCTTCGCACGGCGCGTTCGAGGTGGCGGTGAACGCCCGCGTGGCCGGCCCGCGGCTCGGCCGGGACGTGCAGCGCGCGATCAAGGCGGTCAAGGCGGGCAACTGGTCGGAGACGCCGAACGGCATCGTGGCCGACGGTGTCGAGCTGCGCGAGGACGAGATCGAGCGGCGGCTGGTGTCCACCGACCCCGGCGCGGCGGGCGCGCTGCCGAACAGCTCCGGTCTGGTCGTGCTGGACACCGAGGTCACCCCGGAGCTGGCCGCCGAGGGGGTGGCCCGCGACCTGGTGCGCGTGGTGCAGCAGGCGCGCAGGGACGCGGGCCTGGAGGTCACCGACCGGATCACCCTCACCGTCGATGCGCCCGACGAGGTGCGCAGCGCAGCCCAGACGCACGAGGAGTTCGTGCGGGGCGAGACGCTCAGCCAACAGGTCACCTACGGCCAGGTTGAGGGCGGCTTCTCCGGCTCGGTCGGCGACGGAGTGGACGTCCGGGTGGCGGTCGCCAAGGTCGCCACGGCACACGGATAACGCTTTCGACCGCGATAACGACTCGAGGTCGTGCCGCTCGCCGGCTGACCGGGCCGGTGGTGGCACACTGACCGCACTTCGCTCGAGCGGCGCGCAGGCGCCGAGGAGGTGAATGGCGTCGTGCAGTCCGACCGCCGCTGGGCCATCATCGCCATCGTTGCGCTGGTGGCCGGGTTCGTGGGTGCGGGCGTCTGGGTGCTGCGCAACGAGCTCAGCCCGGACGATGACGCACGCCCTCCCGGCGCGTGGGAGACGGCCTGGGAGTACGTGACCGCGTTCGACGAGCGGAAGGCCGGCGCGGCCGCGGAGCTCACCACGGACCCGAAGGCGGCCGCGGAGACGTTGCGGCGGGTGTTCCGCAAACTGCCGGACGCGACGGTGTCGTCGGCGCTTGGCGAAGTGAAGACCGCGGGGGACAAGGGGTCCGCGACGGTTGCCGTCGAGTGGACGTTCGGCGACGGCCGCACGTTCAGCTACCCGACCAAGGTGCCGCTGGTCCAGCGCAGCGGTACGTGGCTGGTCGACTTCTCGCCTGCGGTGGTGCACCCCGAGCTGGAGGAGGGCCAGTACATCGCGGTCGCCGACAAGGTGCGCGTGCCCGCGGTGGTCGACTCGTCCGGCGAACCGCTGCTGGTGTGGGGCGACGTCGGCCCGCAACCGGTCAAGGAGAACCGGGCGAAGGTCGTGCTGCCCGCCATGTTGACCGCCGCCCAGGAGCGCAAGCCACCCGAGCGGTGGGCGGTGGTGGCGATGAAGGGCAAGAACACGCGGGTGCGGATCCTCTCCGGCGACGGACCGCAAGGCGCCAAGCCGCTGCCCACCACGCTGAGCATCCCGCTGCAGGACGCGGCCCAGGCGGCCGTGGACACCCAGCGCAAACCCGCCGCGCTGATCGCGTTCCGCCCCTCCACCGGCGCGCTGGTGGCGGTCGCGCAGAACAAGCATGTCGACCAGGGGCCCATTTCGCTGAGCGGCCTGTATCCACCGGGATCGACGTTCTCGCTGGTCAGGGCGGCCGCGGAGAACGAGTCGGCGGGCGCGATCGCGCGGGCGGCCAGCAGCCTCGGGTGGAACGCGGACTTCGACATCCCGGGCATCGGCACCGAAGCCGGTGCGGTGCGCAAGGCGGGCGATTCCTTCCAGCTGGCCGACCAACTGAAGGGTCAGGGCGATGTGGTCGTCAGCCCGTTCGGGCTCGCACTGGTGGTGTCGACCGTGGCGAAAGGCGAGGCGGTCACCCCGCAGTTCTGGAAGGCACATCCGACCAAGGTGCTGACCGGTTACCAGGCGCCGGACGAGGAAACGTTGGCCGCGGTGCGGGAGCACATGCGGACCACGGTCACCGAGGGAGAGGCTTCTTCACTGAAGTCACTCAGCTCCGGTGAGGCCGAGCTGCACGCGGTGACCGGGACGGCCCGCGCAGGCGGAGGCAAGCGGCACAGTTGGTTCGCCGGCTACGCCGGTGACCTCGCCTTCGCCGTGCTGGTCGAGGACGGCGGCTCGGAGAAGGCCGCACTGTCGGTGGCCGGGAAGTTCTTGCGCGAGCGGCCCTGAGCGACTGGGTACGGTGCAGCCATGACAAGCAGCGTGCGGTTCGCCGTCCGCGTCAAGCCCAACGCCAAGCGCACCCATGTCGGGGGCGCTCGCGGTGACGCGCTGATCGTCGCGGTCGCCGCGCCCGCCGTGGACGGGAAGGCCAACGAAGCGGTCATCCGGGCGCTGGCGGGCGCGTTCGACGTGCGGCGTCAGCACGTGCACATCGTCACCGGCCAGCGCGGCAGGGACAAGGTCGTCGAACTCGACCCCGCCCCGCCGGACGCGGAGAACCGGTTGGCGGAGCTCCTGCGGGACTGACGTCGCAAGCGCGGAAGATGCCTCGAAACCCTGGGCGTCGGTAGCCCGGCCGAGCCGTACGTCACTGACGCCGGCGTGGGGGAGTCGTCGGCGCGTCGGGCGCGGACAGTTGTCCGGTCGAGTTTGTGCGTGACTGACTCCAGCGTGGGGGAGTCGTCGGCGCGTCGGGCGCGGACAGTTGTCCGGTCGAGTTTGTGCGTGACTGACCCCGGCGTGGGGGAGTCGTCGGCGCGTCGGGCGCGGACAGTTGTCCGGTCGAGTTTGTGCGTGACTGACTCCCGTGCGGGGAGCCGTCGGCGCGTCGGACGCGGACAGCCTCCTGGCCGAGCCCGTGCGGAACCAACCCCGCGCAGCCGGTCCGGGCCCGGTGTGGCGTGAGGGCGTCGGCCCGCCAAGAACCGATCCCGGGGCGGGATGCGTCCGGCCACCCACGAGCGAGGCGTCAGCCGCTAACCCCCGACGTGTGTCCACACCGCGTACGCGATGGCGTCCGCGTTCCGGTCCAGAGCTTCGGTGTTGACGTTGTCCAGGTCGTCGCAGCTGCGGTGGTAGCAGGGGTCGAACGCGTCGCCTGCGGTGCCGCCCCACTTCTCCGCCTGCTCAGCGGTCTTGGTCTCCTCGGCGCCGGTGAACGTGCCCGCCGTCGGGATACCGGCGTCCGCGAACGCCGCATGGTCGGACCGGCCGCCGATCTCGACCTCCTCGGTCGCCACGCCGAGGCCGTCGAAGTAGTCGTTCAGCGGCTGCTGCAGCTCCGCGGACCCGTCGGGCTGGCCGTCCGGCGAGTACACGAAGTACCCGGCGTTCGGCGAGCCGACCATGTCGAAATTCAGGTAACCGGTGATGGCCGCCTTCTCCTCGTCGGACAAGCTGTCCACGTAGTGGGTCGAGCCGACCAGCCCGAGCTCCTCGGCGCCCCACCAGGCGAACCGCAGCTTCTTCGACGGCTGCAGGTCCTGCTCCGCGACGGTCAGGGCCACCTCGAGCAGGGCCGCGCTGCCGGAGCCGTTGTCGTTGATGCCGGGCCCGTTGGGCACCCCGTCCAGGTGCGCTCCGAGCATCAACACCTCGCTCGCCTCACCCGCGGGCCACTCGGCGACCAGGTTGTACCCGGTCTGCCCGAAGAAGTCGAACTCCTGCACGGTCGTGGTGAAGCCTGCCGCGTCGAGCTGACCCTGGAGGTAGTCGATCGAGGCCTTGAAGCCCGGTTCGCCGTGCGCCCGGTTGCCGTGCGTGTCGGCGATCGACTGCAGTTCCTGCAGGTGGGCCTGCACGTCCTCAACGGAGATGTCCGGAGCGGCGACCGCTGCCGGTGCGGCCGTGCTCGGCTCGGCGGCGACCGCTGCCGTGGCCCCGCTGAACAGGATGCCTGCGATGGCGAGAACGTGGCCGGTGCGGGTGAGCGTTGAGCGCCTGGTCATGGGTCCCCCTGATCGATCTGGCGGATCACGCGACCATGGCAGACCCCGTCGGGTGCCGGTACCACCTTTCGTTCCGAGCCGGCTCGGCTACCCCCACCTGGCGTAGACCGACCGTCGGAGGTCGGGCCGATCCACCGCGACGATAGTGTTAGGTGGTGGGCGAGAAGCAGGTTCGGAGGCGACGAGTAGGCCTGGTAGCGGCCGTTGCCCTCGTGGTGCTGGTGCTCGACGTCGTCACCAAGGTGCTCGCCGTCGACGCGCTGGAAGGGCGCGAGCCGGTGCGGATACTCGGCGGCCTGGTCTACCTCCAGCTGCTGCGTAACCCCGGCGCGGCGTTCTCCATGGCGACCGGGATGACGTGGGTACTGGCGCTGGTGGCGATCGCCGTGGTCATCGCCATCATCTGGTTGGCACGCAAACTGCGGTCGACCGGCTGGGCGATCGGTCTCGGGCTGGTCCTGGCGGGCGCGCTCGGCAACCTGGTCGACCGGATCTTCCGCGCGCCCGGCCCGCTGCAGGGGCACGTGGTGGACTTCGTGTCGGTGTTCGCCCCGAACGGCGAGGTGTGGCCGGTGTTCAATGTCGCGGACTCGAGCATCGTCGTCGGAGGAATCCTGATCGTGCTCCTCACGCTGCTCGGTCACGAGTACGACGGAACGAACAGCAGGCGCAAGCCGCGCGAGGAGCGGCCCGCCGAGGTCCCCGAAGCCCCGGAGGCGCAGTGACGGTGCCGTCGTCGAACCGCACGCGCATGCTTCCGGTTCCGGATGGGCTCGACGGTATGCGCGTGGACGCCGGACTCGCTCGGCTGCTGGGACTGTCCCGCACCGTGGTCGCCGAACTGGCGGCCAACGGTGACGTGTTGCTGGACGGCAAGCCTGCGGGGAAGTCGGATCGCCTGTACGCGGGCGGTCTGCTCGAGGTCACCATGCCCGAGCCGGAGCGGCCGCTCACCGCGGCACCGGTCCCGGTCGAGGGTCTGCGCGTGCTGCACGAGGACGACGACATCGTGGTCGTCGACAAGCCGGTCGGGGTCGCCGTGCACCCCAGCCCGGGCTGGACCGGGCCGACGGTGGTCGGCGGACTGGCCGCGGCCGGGATCCGCATCGCCACCTCCGGCGCGGCCGAGCGGCAGGGGGTCGTACACCGCCTGGACGCGGGCACGACCGGGGTCATGGTGGTCGCCAAGAGCGAGCACGCCTACACCGTGTTGAAGCGAGCGTTCAAGGAACGAACGGTCGACAAGGGCTACCACGCGCTGGTGCAGGGGCATCCCGACCCCACACAAGGCACCATCGACGCGCCGATCGACCGGCATCCGCGCCATGACTACAAGTTCGCGGTGGTGGCGGGTGGACGGCCCAGCGTCACCCACTACGAGGTGATCGAGGCGTTCCGGTCCGCGTCGCTGGTGTCGGTGCGCTTGGAGACCGGTCGTACCCACCAGATCCGCGTGCACTTCTCCGCGTTGCGCCACCCCTGCGTGGGCGACCTGACGTACGGCGCCGATCCGGTGCTGGCTCGCAAGCTCAACCTCAGCAGGCAGTGGCTGCATGCGCGCAGCCTCGGGTTCGCGCATCCGGCGGACGGCCGGTACGTGGAGTTCCGCTCGGAGTACCCACCGGACCTCGCCGCCGCGCTGCAAACGTTGCGCGACGAGTCCTGACGCGTCAGTCCTCGATGGTCCAGGTCAGCGTGCGGTGGTCCGGCTCAGGACGCGGGCTCCACCGGACTGCGGTCACCCTGGTCGATTCCGGCAGCACGTACACCGTGTGCCCACCCAGCGTCTCACCCGGCTGCACCCCGATCTTGTGCGGTGGCCGGGAGGTCAGTGCCACCGGCGCCTTGGCGATCGCCGAGCCGTCGGCGGTGATCAGCTCCAGGTAGTTGTCCGGCAGCGACACATACGGGATCGAGCCGTTGTTGGTGATCTCGGTGTGCACGACGACGGCGCGCTCACCGGGTTCGAGCCGATAGCCTGCCGCACCGAACAGGTAATCCGCCGGGTCCTGCACCTCGATCAACTGCACGGTCAGTTGCTCTCCCTCGAGGCCTTCGCTCCGCAGCGCGTCACCGATGCGGCCGGTGCGGGGCCCACTCGCTGCTTGCGCGGCCAACGAGTCCTGATCACCGCGCGCCCATGCGGCGGTCTGCGGCGGCCCCCACGTGCTGATCACCGGATCGGCGGGCGCCGGAGAAGGCGGCGCCTGCACCGGATGCGCCTGGGAGACGCCGGGGTGTTGGTAACCAGGAGGCTGCTGCGGCTGGTAGCTCGCGGGGACTTGGTACGGGCCGGACGGGACTTGGTGCGGGCCGGACGGGACCTGGTGCGGGCCGGACGGGACCCGGTGGGGACCGGACGGCACCCGGTGCGGGCCCGAGCCCTGCTGCGGCTGTGCGGGAAAGCCACCGCTCGGCGGCTGATACGGCTGAGCCGGCTGCGCGCCGGACGGGGGGCCATGCCACGCACCGGCGACGGCGGCGCGGATGCCCCGCGGATCGCACTCCACCCCGACCAGCAGCGGCAGTCCGCTGCCGGACAGCGCGATCAACCGGGAGGCGGCCTCCCGCGGGTCCATCCCGACTTTGGCCGCCAATTCGTGCACAGCGGCTTTGCCCATGTCCGCCAGCATCGCCAGCAGACGGGCGTCCATCGGATCGGTCACGGCCACAGTGAAGACGCTACAGCAGCGTTCGCGGGTACGTGGGATGCCACGGTACGGCGATAAGCTCGCGGCAGGCCTACGACGATCCGAGGAGGACGATGAGCGAGTCGAGCCCCGCTCGTTCGGTGCAGGACGGCGAGCAAACCCGCGCGCTGGCCGAGGAAATGCTGCAACTGGAATTCGACCTCAACCCGGTGTGGCCCGCGCTGCTCGGCGTCGACGTGCATCGCCCCGGCCTCGGCCCGATCACCGAGGAGGACGAACAGCGCGGCATCGCGGCGATGGCGGACATCCTGCGTCGCGCCCGGGAGCTGGACCCGGACGACCGCGAGGACCGGGTCACCCGTGACGTGCTGGTGTCGCTGGCCCAGGCGCATCTGGACCGGGTGGCCGCACGCGAGGTCGAGTACACCGTCTCGGACATCTTCGTCGCGCCGGCCGCGGGCCTGCTCACCTCGCTCCCGATGCTGCAGGTCACCAGCGCCGAGCACGCCGAGTCGTACCTCGGGCGGCTGCGCGACGTGCCGCGCTACCTGCGGGGTGCGCTGGAGCGGCATCGCGCGGGTGTGGCGGCCGGCCGGGTACCGGTCGCGCACCTCGTCGAGGCCGCCGTTCGCCACCTGGACCGCCACCTTGCCGACCCGGACAACGACCCGCTGGCCCGCCCGACGCCGCCGGAAGGAACCGACGTCGGAGACTTCGCCGAGCAGCGGGAGCAGATTCTGCGCGATGTCGTGCGTCCCGCGCTCCAGGAGTACCGCGACGGGTTGGCCGAGCACGTCGCGCCAGAAGCTCGTCCGGCCGACAAGCCCGGTTTGACCTGGTTGCCCGACGGTGACCAGGCGTATCGGTTGCTGGCCAGGGTGCACACCACCACCGACCGGGACCCGGAGGAGCTGCACCAGGTCGGGCTGGACCTCGTCGCACAGCTCGCCGACGAGTACGCCGAGATCGGTTCGCGGGCGTTCGGCACCAGCGATCTCGCCGAGATCTTCCACCGGCTCCGCACCGATCCGGCGCTGCGCTGGTCGTCGGCCGAAGAACTGCTCGCGCACGCCAATGCCGCGATCCGTCGCGCCGAGGAGGCCGCGCCGCGATGGTTCGGACGCATCCCGACCCAGCCATGGGTGGTGGAGGAGGTCCCCGCCGCGGCCGCGCCGGGCGCACCGGCGGCCTACTACATGGCCCCGTCCACCGACGGCAGCAGGCCCGGGACGTATTTCGCCAACACCTACCAGGTCACCGAGCGGTTCAAACACACCGCGGAAGTCACCGCGTTCCACGAGGCCATCCCCGGGCACCACTTCCAGATCAGCCTCGCCCAGGGGCTGGCGGACATCCCGCTGCTGCGCCGGGTCAGCGGCTTCAACGCCTACGTCGAAGGCTGGGGCCTCTACACCGAGCGCTTGGCTCAGGAGATGGGGTTGTACTCCGACGACGTGGCCTTGCTCGGCATGCTGAGCATGGATTCCCTGCGTGCCGGGCGGCTGGTGGTGGACACCGGCCTGCACGCCAAGGGTTGGAGCAGACAACAGGCGATCGACTACCTGCGCGAGAACAGCCCGATGCCGGTGGTGGAGATCGAGGCGGAGGTCGATCGCTACATCGCCTACCCGGGCCAGGCGCTGTCCTACATGGTCGGCCGCCTGGAGATCCTGCGGATGCGCAAGGCAGCGCAGGAACGCATGGGCGAACGGTTCGACATCGGCCAGTTCCACGACGTGGTGCTGGGCAGCGGAGCCGTTCCGCTGGGCGTGCTGGACGCCCTGGTCAGCGAGTGGTCCAGCCGATCATGAGCGGCGACTGGGGTCCGCGCGAGGAGATCGCCTCGCTCGCCGACGAGCTGGTGGCCGCCCGGTTCGAGGCCTACCCGATCGAGGCGTCACTGCTGGGCTTGCCCGGTCCGCACCACCGGCTCACCGACTACTCCGAGCAGGCACGGCAACGGACCAAGAACGCGGTGCTGGCCATCGCGCGGGCGGCCACGGCGGTGGATCCGACCGTGCTGACCGAGCAGGAGCGGATCACCCGCGAACTGATCGTGCAGCAGGCGGTGGCGCTTGCCGCGGAGATCGAGGTCCGCAGTGAGGAGTTCTCGGTCAGCGACGGCCTGTCCTCGCCCGCGTTGTGGCCGCTGGTGGCCCTGCCGATCATCACGGTGACCGACGGCGAGCTGGCCGAGGGGTATCTCGAGCGGCTGGCGGCGCTGCCGCGCTACCTGGAGACGATGGCCGAGCGCCAGCGCGCCGGGGTCGAGCACGGGCTGGCGCCGCCGGGATTCCTGGTACGGGGCGGGATCGCCTACGTCGAGCGCTACCTGAACGCGCATCACGACCCGCTGCGCGCGGTGACTCCCCAGGTCGAGGTCAGCGGCTTCGAGCAGCGTCGCGACGCGCTGGTCACCGACGTGGTGCGGCCGGCGTATGCCCGCTACCGCCAGTTCCTGGTGGATGAGCTGCTTCCTGCGGCGCGGCCGGACGGGCAATCGGGTCTGTGGTGGCAGCCGGAGGGCGAAACGCGCTATGCGGCGCTGATCCGCGTGTACACCACGACGGACCGGCCAGCCGAGGAGCTGCACCAGTCCGGTCTGGACATCCTGGACAAGCTCAACGCCGAATATGCCGCGCTGGGCAAGAAGGTGTTCGGCACGACGTCGATCGACGAGATCTTCCAGCGCCTCCGCACTGATCCGGGGCTGCGCTGGACCGACGGCGACGAGATGTTGCGAGCCGCCAGGGACGCGATCGTGCGGGCGGAGAAGGCCGTGCCGTCGTGGTTCGGCCACGTCCCGACGAACCACATCGAGGTTCGCCCGGTACCTCCGGCCGAGGCGAGCGGCGGATCGACGGCTTTCTACACGCCACCACCGTTGGACGGCTCCCGCCCGGGCATCTACAACCTCAACGTGACCGATGCCCAGCAGCGCTATCGGTACCTGTCCGAGGCCATCGCGTTCCACGAGGCGATCCCGGGGCACCACTTCCAGGTCACCACCGCACGTGGTCTTCGTGACCTCCCGTTGCTGCGGCGGATCGCCACCGTGGACGCCTACGACGAAGGCTGGGCGGTCTACGCCGAGCGGCTCGCGGACGAGATGGGGCTGTACACCGACGACCTGGCCAGGCTGGGCATGTTGGTGCAGGACTCGATGCGCGCCGCTCGCCTGGTGGTCGACACCGGTCTGCATGCGCAGGGCTGGAGCCGCGAGCGAGCGGTCACCTTCCTGCGCGAGCGCACACCGATGGCGCCGTTGGAGATCGAGGCTGAGGTGGACCGGTACGCCGCGGTACCCGCCCAGGCGCTGTCGTACATGGTCGGGCGCCTGGAGATCCAACGCCTCCGGGCAGGCGCGCAGGCGCGACTGGGCGAGCGGTTCGACATCAGGGAGTTCCACGACGTCCTGCTGAGCGCCGGTCCGCTGCCGATGTCGATCCTCGAACAGGTGGTGCAGGACTGGGTGACCGGCCTGGCGTGACGGCGTCCGGGAACGGGACTGGACGATCGACGTCCTGTCGGCGGGGGCAGACGATCGCCCTGGCGTGATGTGCCGCGAACATTGCGGCACCGGACACACCGACCGCGGTGTTTCACACCGGGAGCAGGTCGACCGTGCCGGAGAAGCGCATGGCGCCGTCCAACGGCTCGATCTCCTCCACCAGCGCGCCCGCGGGCAGTTCGGGCAACTCGAACGTGCGGCCGACGCGGACGAGTTGGTCGAGTAGCGGGCTGGGGGTCAGCTTCGGCAGTGCGATGTCGATGCCGAACCGGTCCAACAACGGCACCTTCGGGGGCGCCGTCGGGGCCACGTGCACCTTGTGCGGGCCTTCCATGCGGACCACCGTCGCGATCGGCAGGCCCGCGATGGTGTGCAGGGTGACGCCGTCCTCGGTGATCGTCAGCCGATCCACCCCGGGCGGCAGCGGGATCAGCGCGGTGAGCTGTCGTTCGCTGAGCTGGGCGGTGAACCGTGCTTCGCCGATGGACACGGTCGGTTTCCGCCAGGAGAGCCGCAGCCGTACGTCGTGCGCGACGACGTGCAGAACCTCGATCTTGCCGCCGTCGTCGTCGATCGGAACTCCTTCCGCGCGCAGTTCGACGCGGTCCACGTGCCGCTTGACGGCGTGTTTGGCCAACGTGCGCGGCGGCGGGTCCACCTCGACCCGGTCGGCCCGCAGCACGGTCATCAACGCTTGGCGCGTGGTCTCGAACAGGTTCACGGGACATCCGGCAGGAAGGGATCGGCGAGCCAGGCGAGTATACGAGCCCGTTCGGTGATCCTGCCGCGCTTGCTGATGCCGCTCACCTCGGTTGTGGGATGCTGCACACGTGGCTGAGCAGTCAGACGCTGTGCCGGAGACGCCCGCGATCGACCTGGTGGACGAGACGTTCATCGCGGTGCCCCCGGCCACTGTGGCGGCGGTGTTCAAGGATCCGCGTGCGTGGCGGCGGTACTGGCCCGACCTGCAGCTGACCGTCTACGCCGACCGGGGCGACGAAGGCCTGCGGTGGACCGTCACCGGGGCGTTGGTCGGCACCATGGAGGTGTGGTGCGAGCAGGTGCTGGACGGGACGGTGCTGCACTACTTCCTGCGCGCCAGCCCGCCCGGCAAGTACACCCGGCGCCAGCTGGCCCGCGCCGCCGATCGGCGCGCCAGGGCCGCCAAACAGCTGGCGTTGAGCCTGAAGCAGACCCTGGAAGACGGCAGGCGCCCCGGGGTGCCGCCGAAGCTGTAGCGAGAGGATCCGCGTGCGAGTCCACATCGTGTCCGACGTTCATGGCAACGCCAAGGCCTTGGCGCGCGCCGCCGACCGGGCGGACGCGCTGGTCGTCCTGGGCGACCTGCTGGACTTCGTCGACTACCACGACCATTCGCGGGGGATCCTGGGCATGCTGTTCGGCGCGGAGAAGGTCGCCGTGTTCGCCCAGCTACGGGCGAAAGGTGACCGGGAGCGAACGGTGGCGTACTCCCGCTCGTTGTGGGACAGTCTGCGCGACCCGGCCGGCGCGGTCGAGGAGGCCATTCGCGCTCAATACGAGGAGATGTTCGGCGTGCTCAACGCGTGCCCGGTGCCGGTGTACGCCACGCCGGGCAATGTCGACCTGCCGTCGCTGTGGCCGGAGTACGCGGGGGAGAACGTGCAGGTGATCGACGGCGGCGTGGCGACCATCGGCGGGCTCCGTTTCGGCTTCGTCGGCGGGACGTTGCGGCCGCCGGGCTATCGCCCGCGGTCGAAGGCTGCCTGGCGGCCGTACATGCGCAGCGCCGACGAGTTCGCCGCCGGCCTGGAGTCGATGGGCGAGGTCGACGTGTTGTGCACGCACATCCCGCCGCACGTGCCGGAGTTGACCTACGACGTGGTGGCGCGCCGCGTGGAGCCGGGCTCGGCCGGCGTGGCCGAAGCGATCCGGCGGCACCAGCCGCGGTGGTCGGTGTTCGGGCATGTCCATCAGCCGCTGGCTGCCCGCATGCGTATCGGCCGCACCGAGTGCTGCAACGTGGGGCACTTCCGGCAGCGCGAGCAGCCGTTCGTGCTCAGGTGGTAGCGCCGCGGGCCGCCCGCCGGCGGGCCCGAGCGGCTCATCGGCGGCCAGTGGGTTGACGTTTCGTCGGCGTAACTGCTCGCGCCGCGAGCCCCTGCCTGTCATCGCAGTCGCCCGACGCACAGTACGCTGCTGTACATGCCCGATGAGTCGACCCAGTCGATCGTGGTCGACGCGCCTGCCGAGCGGATCATGGCGGTGATCGCCGACCTGGAGTCCTACCCCGAGTGGGCCAAGGCGGTGCGCCGGACCGAGGTGCTGGAGCGTGATGACCAAGGCCGGGCGTCCCGGGTGAAATTCACCCTCGACGCGGGCCCGGTTCAAGACGTGTACACGCTGGTCTACGACTGGGCGCCGGATGGCCTGCGGGTCAACTGGCACCTGGTGCAAGGCCAGATGCAGCGCGCGCAGAGCGGCGAGTACGCGCTGCGCCCGCTGGGGGACGGTACGTCCACCGAGGTCACCTACACATTGTCGGTCGAGCTGGCGCTGCCGATGATCGGTCTGCTGCGCCGCAAGGCGGAGAAGGTGATCATGGACATCGCGCTGAAGGAGCTCAAGCGCCGAGCAGAGTCGAGCTGAGGGGGCGGCGAGACGTGCGGTTGTTGCTGTTCACCGGGAAGGGCGGCGTCGGGAAGACGACGTTGGCCGCGGCGACGGGTGCCACGCTCGCCTCACACGGACGCCGGACGTTGGTGATCTCCACCGATCCGGCGCATTCGCTGGCCGACGCCTACGGTGTGCCGCTCGGGCCGGAGCCGAAAGAGGTCACCCGGCGCCTGGACGGCGTGCAGATCGACTCCCGCCATCTGGTCGACGCGGCGTGGGAGGAGCTGCGGCGGCAGCTGCGGGACGCCCTGGCGGGCGCGGGTCTGGACGCGCTGGACGCCGAAGAGCTGACCGTGCTGCCCGGCATCGACGAACTGCTGGCGTTGACCGAGGTCCGCAGGCTGGCGATGACCAAGCACTGGCACAGCGTGGTGGTGGACTGCGGCCCGACGGCCGAGACACTGCGGCTGCTGGCGCTGCCCGAGGCCATCGCGGCCTACTTGCGCCGCCTCTACGGCTGGCAGCCGTGGCAGGGCTCGTCCAGTCGCACCAAGCGCGGCGTGGCGAGCTCGGTGGCCCAGCTCGGCAGACATCTGGAAAGCCTGCGCGATCTGCTCACCGACCACGAGATCACCTCGGTCCGCCTGGTGCTCACCCCGGAGCGCGTCGTGGTGGCCGAAACCCGCCGGACCCTGACCGCGCTGGCGCTGCGCGGCATCAAGGTGGACGGCCTGATCGCCAACCGGCTGATGCCCGCGCCGGGCATGTGGCGCGGTGGCGCGGCCAGTTGGCTGCGGGCCCGGCGCAAGCAGCAGGACGAAGTGCTCGCCGAGCTGCGCGGCGTCGGCATGCCCGAGCTGACCCTCGTCGAGCATCGGGCCGAGGAACCGGTCGGCCTGGACGCGCTGGCGGACATCTCGCAGCAGCTCTACCGCGGCGGCGACCCACTGGCCCCGATGGGCGAGGCCAAGGACCACGGCGAAGCCGCGATGATGCACATCACCGCCAACCCCCGCGGCGGTTACCGGCTGCGGATCGCGGTGCCGCTGGATCCCGGCACCGACGTCGATCTGGCCAGGGTGGACGATGATTTGGCCATCACAATCGACGGTTTCCGCCGGTTGGTGGCTCTGCCCAGGCTGTTACGATCCTGCGCGGTCGTGGGCGCGGAATCCGACGCCGAAGGCATAGTGGTCCACTTGGGCGAACCGGAGGAGATCCGATGAGCACTGCTGGGTCCGACGAAACGGACACCGCGGCCGCGGGGACCCTCGGTCACGAGTTGCGGCTGCTCATCGAGATGATCATCGAGCGATCCGCGCCATGGCTGGAGCGGCTCCGCACGGGTGAGTCCGACGGCTTGGAGCACTCGGCGGAGCGGCACTGTGTTGGTTGGTGTCCCATCTGCACCGCGGCCACCATTGCCAAGAGCCAGGGTCCGGAGTTCAGCGCTCGGGCGTGCGAACAGGCTGCCCAGGCCGTCTCCCTGCTCCGCGCGGTGTTGGCCGACCGCTGGCATCCGGAACAGGGTGTGCACATGCCGGGATTCGACCCGCGGACTTCCGACGGCCCCACGGCGACGGACGCTGCGCCGGAGTCGGAGCCGGAGGCCACGCCTGCCGCCGAGGCGTCGGCGAACGGAAGCCGGCGCCGTTCCTCCCCGCGCGTACAGCGTGTCGCGGTGCGGAAGTCCGAGAACGGGGAGCGACTGCGCTGAACACAGTCACGATTGGGGTCGACGTCGGAGGAACGAGCGTTCGGGCCGGAGTTGTCGATGAGCGGGGTGCGATCATCGACAGTTGCCGGGTCGCGACGCCGGACGACGAGACCGCGTTGGAAAAGGCCATCGTCGGGGTCATCGCGAAGCTGCGCCGGGAGCACCCGGTCGCCGCGGTCGGCCTGAGCGTCGCCGGGTTCGTCGCGCCGGACGGCAAGACCGTGCAGTTCGCGCCGCACCTGGCCTGGCGGCAGGTGCCGGTGGCGGCACGGATCTCGTCCCGCACCGAGCTTCCGGTGACGCTGGAGCACGACGCGAACGCCGCGGCGCTGGCCGAGTACGTCTACGGAGCAGCAGCGGGAGCGTCGGTCGTCACGCTGGTGGCGTTGGGGACCGGAATCGGATGCGGCCTGCTGCTCGACGGCGAGATCTATCGCGGGGCCCATGGGGTGGCCCCCGAACTGGGTCATCTGCGCCTGGTGCCGGACGGCCGCCAGTGCTCGTGCGGCAAGCGCGGCTGCTGGGAGCGGTACTGCAGTGGGACCGCGCTGGCCATGACGGCGCTCGAGCTGCTGTCGCGCTACCCGGGCCGGTCGACCGTGCTGGCCAGGGAAGCCGCCGGCGATCCAGGTGCGGTCACCGGGCGGCGGGTCGCCGCGGCGGCACGGGACGGCGACGAGATCGGCATGATGGCGATGGCCGACCTGGCCAGATGGCTGGGGGAGGGGCTGGCGCTGGTCGCCGACATCTACGACCCTGAAATCGTGGTGATCGCCGGTGGCGTGTCGGAGTCGGCGACGTTGTTCCTGGACGAAGCGCGGGAACACTACGCCAGGGTGGTGACAGGGGCGGGTAACCGGCCGCTGGCCAGGATCCGCACGGCGCAGCTGGGTGACGACGCCGCCATCGTCGGCGGGGCGCTGCTGGCCAGGGAGGCGGTCACCGGAGAACCGGGTGCGTGGAGAGGGCGAAGACTGCGGAATGGATGACGGCGACGGCTTCGTCCGGTGTTCGTGCGGCCAGTGGCACTGGGGCAGGCACGGCGCCGCGGGGCTGTTGCTGAGCGATCCGAAGCGCGGCGTGCTGCTGCAGCACCGAGCGCGCTGGGTGCATCAAGGCCGCACGTGGGCGTTGCCCGGCGGTGCCATGCGGAGCACCGAGACGCCGTGGGACGCCGCGATCCGCGAAGCCCAGGAGGAAGCCGGAGTGCCGCCGGACGCGGTGCGGCCGACCGCGAGCGTGGTGGTCGATCACGGAAACTGGCGGTACACCACCGTGCTGGCCACGGTCCGTCGCCCGATTGCCGCTCGCGCGGTGTCCGCGGAAGCGGCAGGCATGCGCTGGGTGCAGCCGGACGAGGTCGCGGATTACCCGCTGCACAGCGAGTTCGCCAAAGCGTGGCCGACGCTGCGCGAGCAGCTCGGCCGCAAGCTGGTGCTGGTGGTGGACGCCGCCAACGTGGTGGGCTCGCGACCCGACGGTTGGTGGAAGGACCGGGCAGGAGCGGCCGCGCGTCTCCGGGACGAGCTGGCGCTGCTCGCTCGCTGCGGCGTACCCGCCGGCCACGACGCCCTGCCGGGTTGGGGGCAGTTCGGCTGGTGGCCGCACGTGACGCTGGTGGTGGAGGGAGCCGCACGCTCGACCGATCCGGTCGATGGCGTCGAGGTCGTCTCCGCTCCTCGCGACGGTGATTCGGCGATCGTCGACGAGGTCGAGCGGATTCGGGGCGAATGCGCAGACGATCACGTGGTCGTGGTGACCGCCGACCGGCAGCTGCGCGACCTGGTCGGCCGGGCAGGCGCGGCCGTCGTCGGGCCGGGGACGCTACACGCGATCCTGGACGGAGTGCGCTAGCTAGCCGGCCAGCTCGACGGCGACCTGCGCGGCCACCCGCGCGTTGGACAGTACGAGCGCTTCGTTCACCGCGACGCTGACGCCGTCGCTGGCCCGGTGGAAGTGTTCCAGCATCACCGGGGTGACGTCCGATCCACGGACGTCGCGGCTGCGCAGGATCTCCATCGCCTCGGCGAGCAGGCGGTCGTGCAGCCGGTGGTCCATCTCGGCATCCGTGGGCACCGGGTTGGCCAGCAGCATCCCGGAGTCACTGAGCTCGCGATGCGCCGCGAAGACGGCCGCCGCCTCCGCGGGACTGTCCACTCGCCACGGCACACGGTGCCCGGAGGAGCGGAGGTAGAACGCCGGGAAGTCGTCGCTGCGATAACCGACCACCGGGACCGATCGTGTCTCGAGGGCTTCCAGCTTGGCCGGAATGTCGAGCACCGACTTCACGCCCGAGCTGACCACCAGCACTCCGGTAGCGGCCAGAACGCCGATGTCCGCCGACACGTCCCAGCTCACCGGGTCGTCGCCCGCCGGGAGGTGCACTCCGCCGAGGCCACCGGTGGCGAACACGCCGATCCCCGCGGCGTGTGCCAACGCGGCCGTGCCGGCCACGGTGGTGGCTCCGGTCCGGCCCAGACCGATTGCCGGGCCGAGGTCACGCAACGACAGCTTGGCCACGTCGTCGCTGGTGCACAGCGTGTGGATCTGGTCGGCCGTGAGCCCGACCGTGGGCTTGCCGTCGAGGACGGCGATCGTGGCCGGGACGGCGCCTTCCTCGCGGACGGTCCGCTCCAGCTGGGCAGCGATGGCGAGGTTGTCGCCCGGCGGGAAACCATGAGCCAGCAGCGTGGACTCCAATGCGACGACGGCGCGTCCGGCGGAGATCGCGTCGGCCACTTCGTTCGACATCTCGATGCGCACGCACGCATCATGGCCCACCGCGCGAAAGTGCCGCTGTGCCACCCGACCGTGGGGACCGGGTCCGGCCGGCGATGATCTTCGCGTTCGGGTAGCGAGCCGGCTGGGACCACCCGTACCGGCCGGACCCGGGGCAACCCGCCCGACCGCTGCGCCGATGCACCGCCCCGCCACCGCGCGGGCCCGCGATCGCCGTACCGGCACGGGGCGCTGTCGACCATCCCCCGAGGTGCGGCAAAATGGACTCGTGGCTACTACTCAGGTTCTCCCCGACGTCGACACACGACCGGAAGGCACCGACGCCACCGACGACGACTCGCCGGAAGTATTCCACTACGTGCGCAAGAACAAGATCGCCGAGAGCGCGGTCCTCGGTACGCACGTGGTGGCGCTGTGCGGTGAGGTGTTCCCGGTGACCAAGTCGCCCAAGCCGGGGTCGCCCGTGTGCCCGCGGTGCAAGGAGATCTACGAAGGCTTGCCGCCGGGCGGCGACGACAACGACTGAGTCTGCCCGCCGCGGCCGGGGTCGTCCCCGGGCGGCGTGTTGTCGTCCCGGCGCGGTGACCCCTGGTTGTCAGTAGCCGCTTCGCGCGCCGTGGCTTGTTGGCTGGTGTCCTGTGCGTTCGTCTCGGGCTGCGCGTTGGTGTCGCGTTGCGCTCCGTGATTCGGCCTGCGCAGCGGTGCGGTGGTCCGCTCCCACAGGGAGCGGTTGCTGTCCGCCTTGAGTTTCTCGTTGGCGCGTTCCAGCTCGAGCTTGCGCCACCGTCGGCGCTGCCGCCGGGTCGGCTTGGCCGGCCACAGCTCCTGGATGGCGCTGTTGAAGTACGCCCCCACGACGATGGCCATGCCGATGAAGAACAAGAACAACAAAAACGCCACGAACGTGGCCAGCGCGCCGTAGGTGTAGCCGGTCGCGGTGATCACCTGCAGGTAGAACCGCAGGCCCGAGCTGGCCAGCAGGAAGATGGCCATGGCCAGGATCGCGCCGGGCAGTCCGCGGTGCCAGGGCAGTTTGCGGGGCAGCGCGAGTTTGTAGAGCGTGGCGAGGGCGAGCACGATCAGCACGCCGAGGGTGGGGAAGTACAGCACCGACACCCAGGTGGCGATCTCGTCCCGCACATCGGCCGGGAACAGCTCCGGCAGCAGCTCGGGTCCGATGGCGATCAGTGGCAGGCCGATGAGCAGCAGGATCAGGCTGGCCACGTACAGCAGCAACGCGAAGATGCGCTGCCAGACACTGTTGCGCACCCCGTACTGGTCGTGCGCGACCGTGATGGCGTCGACGAACGACGACATGGCCGACGAGCCGGCCCACAGGGCGATCACGAAACCGACCGAGGCGATCGCGCCCTTGCCCTCGGTGAGCATGTCCTCGACGGTGGGCGCCACGATGTTGCGGACGACTTCGTCGCTGAAAATGTTCTCGCAGAACGCGAGGATCTGCTCACCGACCCGGTCGGCCACGTCCCGGCCGAACCAGTCCTCCACGTAGCCGAGCAGCCCGAGCAGACCGAGCATCAGCGGGGCCAGCGACAGCGCTTGCCAGAATCCCGCTTCCGCGGATTCGGAGAAGAAGTTGCCGTCCCACGCCTTCTGCAACGTGCGCCCGATGAGCCTGCCTATGCCTTTGCGGCGCGCGGGCGGCTGGTCAGCCGAATTCTGCTCGCCCTGTGTCGTCATAGCGGGTCTAGCATGCTCCATTCGAGCCACTTTGGCTCGGTGACATTCTCGGCGTGTCCACCCCGGCCCCTCGGTGGGGGTGCCAGGTACGCTCGTCGAGCGCCCTCACGCGCGTGCTCGACAGGCCGGTCGATCGAATCAAGCGACCGGGCGAGCCGCCGCAGTGTGCCCGTCACCGTCGACGGTACCCGGTTCGTGAGGGTCTTCGTGTGTCCTACGTGTGTTGTTGCGCCCTGACGGGCACGAGCCTGCGAGGAGGATCGGCTTGTCCCAGGACGCGTTCGTCGCGCCGGAAGCAGCCAACGACGCCACCGTCCGCCCGTTGCGTGCCTGGCAGCGGCGCGCCTTGACGAAGTACCTGGCCACCAAGCCGCGGGACTTCCTGGCCGTGGCGACGCCCGGTGCCGGTAAGACGGTGTTCGGTTTGCGGATCGCCGGCGAGCTGCTGTCCGATCGCACGGTGGACGCCATCACCATCGTCACGCCGACCGAGCACCTCAAGCACCAGTGGGCGGCGTCCGCGGCCGAGGCCGGGATCGCCATCGACGCGAACTTCCGCAATTCCGACGGCGCCGTCTCGTCGGACTTCCGCGGGGTGGCCCTGACCTACGCGCAGGTGGCCGCCCATCCGACGTTGCACCGGGTGCGCACCGAGAATCGTCGGACGCTGGTCATCCTGGACGAGATCCACCACGGTGGAGACGCCCGCTCGTGGGGCGATGCCATCCGCGAGGCGTTCACGCCCGCGGTGCGGCGGCTGGCGCTGACCGGTACGCCGTTCCGCAGCGACGACTCGCCGATTCCGTTCGTCCGCTACGAACCGACCGGGGACGGCTCACTGCGCAGCGTCGCCGACCACACCTACGGCTACGCCGAGGCGCTCGCGGACGGCGTCGTGCGACCGGTGGTCTTCCTGGCCTACTCGGGCGAGGCGCAGTGGCGCACCAGTGCGGGGGAGGAGTTCACCGCGCGCCTGGGGGAACCGCTGACTGCCGAGCAGACCGCGCGGGCGTGGCGGACCGCGCTGGACCCCGCGGGCGAGTGGGTGCCGTCCGTGCTGCACGCCGCCGACGTGCGACTGGAGCAGCTGCGGGCGTCGGGCATCCCGGACGCCGGCGGACTGGTGATCGCCAGCGACCAGGAGTCGGCGCGCGCCTACGCGAAGCTGCTGCGCCGGGAGACCGGTGTGGACCCGGTGCTCGTCCTGTCCGACGACCCGAGCGCCACGCGCAAGATCGGTGAGTTCGCCGAGTCCGACGACAAGTGGATGATCGCCGTCCGAATGGTGTCCGAGGGCGTGGACGTGCCGCGCCTCGCCGTCGGCGTCTACGCCACCAGTGCGTCGACTCCGCTGTTCTTCGCGCAGGCCGTCGGGCGTTTCGTGCGGTCGCGGCGACCGGGGGAGACGGCCAGCATCTTCCTGCCGAGCGTGCCGGTGCTGCTCGAGCTCGCCAGCGAGCTGGAGGCGCAGCGGGACCACGTGCTCGGCAAGCCGCACCGGGAGAAGGACGGCTGGGACGACGAGCTGGTGGCCGCCGCGAACGCGCGCCGGGACGAGCCGGGGGAGCAGGAGAAGGGCTTTCAGTCGCTGCACGCTTCGGCCGAACTGGACCAGGTCATCTACGACGGGAACTCGTTCGGCACGGCGGCGTTCGCCGGATCCGAGGAGGAACAGGAGTACCTGGGGCTGCCGGGCTTACTCGAGCCGGAGCACGTGCGGGCTCTGCTGCGTAAGCGGCAGGAGGAGCAATTGGCGGCGGAGCGGCGGAAGGCCAAGCAGGCCGCCGAGGCCAAGCCGGAGCCTGCGCCGCGCAATGCGGGCCCGGCCAGCGCGAGCGAGCGCCGGAAGGCCCTGCGCAAGGAGCTGAACGCTCTGGTCGGGGTGTATCACCACCGGACGGGCAAGCCGCACGGGCAGATCCATGCGGCGCTGCGCGCGGCGTGCGGTGGACCTCCGACCGCGATGGCGACGATCGAGCAGCTCGAGGAGCGGATCGCCACGCTACGCAGCTGGTAGGGGACAGGGCAGGGCGAGCTGAGTGCCGCACAGCGCGCAGCGCCGGCAGGACCGTCCGCTGGACCTGATCGTGGGAATCCCCGCGGTCGATCGCAGCACCGCGGTCGCGGCGTGTTTGGTGGTGCCGGGCGCAACGCGTCTGGCGGTGCGACAGCACCCGTGGCGCGTCTCGCGATGCCGGCGGCAGAAAGTCTGACGGTACGGCCGCGGCACGTCCGGCGGTTCGGCCGCTACGGCAGCGCGTCCGGTAGTGCCGCCCGCAACACATCTTGCGGTACGGGCGCAGCCGCAGCCCGTCTGGTGGTCCAGCCGCAACGGCAGCGCGTCCGGTAGTGCCGCCCGCAGCCCGTCTGGCGGTGCGTCCGGCGGCGTCGGCGACTACGCGTCTCGGCGTCGGCCACAACGCGTCTTGGTGCAGGCCGCAGCCACCCTGTACCCGACCATGCCGCATCCGCCCGGGCGACCACCGTCAGCGCCCCCTCCGGGCAAATGCCGCGGGGCGGGGACCCTGGCTGGATCCCCGCCCCGCGGTAGGCCTTACTGTCCGGTTGTCAGCCCCGCTGAACCTCGGCTTCCAGCTCCTTGAGCTTGGACTCGTGCTGGCGCGCGTGGTGGCCGCAGAAAAGCAGCTCGCCGCCCGTGGGCAGGACGGCGCGAACCTTCGCGGCCGCTCCGCAGCGGTCGCAACGGTCGAGGGCGGTCAGGGCGGGGCGGGTGAGTGTCGATGGGGTCATTGAGGTCTCCCTCCATCCGTCCCGGCATCGGCGATGCCAGCGCGTAACGCGGGGGTGCGTTACCTCTACTCTTGCAGACGAATTTCGTGGGGCAAGTGTTCCCACAAAGCTGGGACGATAGTCACGCGTGAGCAGGCCGTGAGCCTTCCGTGATACTCCGAACAGCCGGATTCTTACCCCGCCGATCGGCTGTTTGCGCACGTCAGGCACCATGCGCAGGGTGAGGCGTATACCGGTGAAACATGCCTTGGCCCAGGCTCCGGCACCGGCTCTGTTCGTTATCAGCGGAATCTCCCTCTACCTCGGCGCGGCGTTGGCGGTGTTCCTGTTCGACGTCGTTTCGCCCGCAGGCGTCGCCTGGTTACGGTGTCTCGGCGCCTCGATCGTGCTGCTCGTGTGGCGCAGGCCGTCCCGCGCCGCCTGGCGCGGCAAGGCCCTGCTGCTTGCCGGAACGTTCGGCACCGTGACCGCGGGCATGAACGTGGTGTTCTACGAAGCGATCGCCCGGCTGCCACTGGGGACCGGAGTGGCCGTGGAGTTCGCCGGGCCGGTCGCCGTCGCCGCCCTCGGCTCGCGGCGCCTGCGTGACGTGGGGGCACTCGGCCTGGTTGCCGTCGGCGTGGTGCTCATCGCGGACGTGCAGCTGCGCGGCAGCCCGCTCGGCGTGGTGTTCGCGCTCGCGGCCGCGGCGGCCTGGGCGGCTTACATCGTTCTCGGCAAGCGGGTGGCTCTCGCGCCGCAAGGGGTGTCCGGTCAGGACAGCCTCGCCGTCGGGCTGACGGTGGCGACCGTGGTGCTGTCGCCGCTGGCCATCGGCACCGGCCCGGTCTGGGGATCGGCCGAGTTGCTGCTCGTCGGCGTCGGGGTCGGCGTGTTGTCCACCGTGGTGCCGTACGGCCTCGACCAGGTCGTGCTGCGGCGGGTCGGGCAGACGTCGTTCGCCCTGCTTCTTGCCCTGCTGCCGGTGACGGCCACGGTGATCGGACTCGTCGTTCTCGCGCAGGTCCCGTCGGCGGTGGAGGCGGTGGGAATTCTCGCCGTGGTGTGCGGACTGCTGGTTCGGTCCCGTGCGGACGACGGGCCGGGCGAGCCGCCCTAGTGCGAGACGCGGTCCACCAGGAGCCGCTTGAGGATCTTGCCGGTGGTGTTGCGCGGCAACCGGGTCAGGAACGTGACGTCGCGCGGCACGGAGAACCGGGAGAGTCGCTGGTGGATGTAGGAACGCACCATTGCCGGATCCAGCCGGGCACCGGGCTTGGGCACGATGAACGCCGCCAGCCGCTGGCCGTACTCCTGGTCCGGCACCCCGACCACCGCGACCTCGGCGACCTGCGGCAGTGCCGCCAACGCCTCCTCGACCGGGCGCGGGAAGACGTTCTCCCCACCGGAGATGATCATCTCGTCGTCGCGGCCGGAGACGAACAGTCTGCCGTCGGCGTCCAGATAACCGACGTCGCCGGTGTCCATCAGAGCGTCCTTGACCTCCGGCGGCTCGTCGGTGTCCGCGGTGTAGCCGTGGAACGGCTGTTCGTTGCCGACGAAGATGCGGCCGACCGCGCCGCGCGGAACGAGCAGCCCGTCGCGATCGAGGATGGCCACGGTCGACCCCAGCGGGGGATGGCCGGCCGTCGTCGGAGCGACCCGGAGATCCGTCGGTCCCGCGGTCGCGGCCTGGGACACCTCGGTCGAGCCGTAGAAGTTGTAGAGGATGTCGCCGAAGGTGTCCATGAACTCGGTGACCAGGCTGCCCGGCATGGCCGATCCGCTGCTGGCCACGATGCGCAAGCTTGACGTGTCGTACTTGGCGCGCACCTTCGCGGGCAGGTTGAGGATGCGCTGCAGCATGATCGGCACCGCCATCAGCGCGGTGACCCGATGCTCGTCGATCGCTTGCAGGCACTTCTCCGGGTCGAAGCGGTCCTGCAGGACGACGGTGGCGCGCAGCGGCGTGCTGATCTGCAGCGCGCCGAGACCCCACGTGTGGAAGATCGGCGCGGAGATCAACATGGTGTCCTCGGCCCGCAGCGGCAGCACCGACAGCATCGCGGCGATGCTGATCCAGCCTGCCGGGGTCGCGCGCTTGGCGCCCTTGGGGGTGCCGGTCGTGCCGGAGGTCAGCACGATCAGCAAACCTTCCCGCTCCGGTGCGCGCAGGTGACCTTTCGGGGCGTTCTCGATCAGCTCGTCGAGCGTCGTCCTGCCCTCGATGTCGGTGGGGGAGATGGTGCTGATCCTGCGCACCGTCGGTGGCAGGTACTGCACCAGCGGTTCGAACTCGTCGTCGGTGAACAGCACCCGGATGTCATGGCGATCGACCAGCTGCTCGATCTGCCTGCTGGCCAGCCCGGTGTTGAACAGCACGGCGTCGCAGCCGATCATCGCGCACGCGATCGCGGCCTGCACGAATCCGCTGTGGTTGCGCGCCATGATGCCGACCGTGGCCTGGCAGTCCACCCCCATCTCGGCGATGGCCTTGGCGAGCCGCTGCGACCGGTCGTACAGCTCGGCGAACGTCAGCGTGGTGCGGTCGTCGATGATCGCGATGTTGTCCGGGTTGCGCGCGGCGGCGGAGGCGTAGCCGCCGGCCACGGTGAATCCCCAGCGACGCAGCCTGCTGAGCTGACGCAGCCCGCGGATCGGATGCGACGCTTCGACGACACCGGCCTCCACCAGCGTGGAGAGGATCTTGCGCTGCAGACCTGCCGCCGAGCCGCCGGTGGTGATCGGAAAGTCCGGGACCCCGGACAGGTAGTCGTCGATCCGCTTCAAGCCCTCGCGGACCCAGCGCTGGATCGCGGTCCGACCGTGCTGGCCACCGAACTCCACACCTTGCGGCTTGGCCAGTACGACGGTGATCTTGGTGCCGCCGGAGTCGGCCTCCGACAGCGTCACGGACACCCAGCTGTCCGCCTCGCCCACACCGGCCAGCACCAGCTTCTCCTCGGGCCGGTTGGTCACCAGGCGGCCCAGGTACTCGGCGGGATGCCCGCCTGCGGACACCGCGGAGATCGAGTAGTGCGGGTCGCCCGTGTTGTTGGACAACCGCGTGATCGTGCCAAGGCCACGGAAGAACCGTGGGTACAGCTCAGGCTGGCCGAGGACCTCCCACAGCGCAGAGCATGGGTGGTCGGCCACCACCTCGACCGTCACGTAATCGGACGGCACCCCATGATGCTCCGGTCCAGTCACGCCTCACCCATCCGTCGCTTGGCAAACCACATTCCTAGCGAGAATGCACGTGCAAGGTCAAGTGCGGATGGGTGAGGCGTCGACCGGTCAGCCTGCTGAAACGTTCTCCTCTTCGGCCACGTCGCCGCCGTTACCCGGGGCGAGCCGCGAGTGCCGACGGCTGTAGGTGAAGTAGATGACCATCCCGATCACCAGCCACGCGCCGAACCGCAGCCACGTGATGACGTCCAAGTTGAGCATCAAATACAGGCAGGACACCGCCGCCAGCACCGGGACGACGGGGGAGAACGGCACCTTGAACGGGCGCTCCAGCTCGGGCCGCTGCCTGCGCAGGACCGGCACCGCGACCGCCACGATGATCATCGCGGACAGCGCGCCGATGGAGACCATGTCCGCCAGCTCGTCGATCGGCACCAGCGCGGCCAGCGCGCCGACCAGGACGGCGGCACCGATGGTCACACGGTGCGGCGTGCCCCACTTCGGGTGCACGGTGCCCAGCTGGCGCGGCAGCAGACCGTCGCGGCCCATGGAGAAGCCGATCCGCCCGATGGTGACCAGCTGGACCAGGATGACCGAGGTCAGGCCGGTGACCGCACCCAGCGAGATGATGCCGCCCACCCACGACAGGCCGACGGCGTCGAACGCCTTGGCCAACGGCGCGCCGGAGTCGATCTCGGCGTAGGGGACCATGCCGGTCAGCACCAGGGAGACCCCGATGTAGAGCAACGCGCAGATGCTCAGCGCGCCGAGCAGACCGATCTTCATGTCTCGTTGCGGCCGCCGCACTTCTTCCCCGAGGTTGGCCAGCGCTTCGAAGCCGGTGTAGGCGAAGAACACCACGGCGGCAGCGGTCAGCAGACCGATCGCGCCGTACATGGTCGGCTCGATACCCAGTCCCGCTTCGATGATCGGTTGCTTGAGCACGTCCGGTGACTCGGCCGTGCGGGACTCGGGGATGAACGGGCTCCAGTTGGCGGACGTGACGAAGAAGGCGCCGATACCGATCACCAGCACGCACACGGTGAGCTTGACGACCACCAACGTGTTGGTGAACAGCGCCGACATCTTGATACCCACCACGGCCACCACGGTCAGGACGGCCAGGATCAGCACCGCGCCGATGTTCACCACGGCTTCCTCGCCGAACAGCTCAGGCGGTAGCCCGAACAGATCGGCCAGGTAGCCGGACCAGCCACGGGAGACCACCGCGGCGCCGAGGGAGAACTCCAGCAGCAGGTCCCAGCCGATGATCCAGGCGAACCCCTCGCCGAGGGTGGCGAACGCATACGTGTAGGCGCTGCCCGCGGTCGGCACGCTGGAGGCCAGCTCGGCGTAGCAGACCGCGGCGAGACAGGCGACCACAGCGCCGATCAGGAACGACAGCGTCACCGCGGGCCCGGCATGTTGTTTCGCCTCGACACCGGCCAGGGTGAAGATGCCGGTGCCGATGATGATGCCGACGCCGAAGCCGATCATGTCCTTGGCTCCGAGGCGTTTGCGCAGGCCGTCGGGGTTTTGCCCTCTTTTCAGCACGGTGGAAACGTTGATCGTGCGGCGAAACGCGCTTGTCATGCGGGGAACGCTAGAAGATCCCCGGGTCCACCGCATCCCCGATGGCGAAATGTGTCATGACACGTCCGAATTGGCAGGCGTGGCGTTAGTTACACCTGGGTGCCGAGCTGATCGGTGAGTCATGTGGGGTCGCTCGACGAGCCACCCGTATCGGCATGCGGGGTGGCGGTCACCGCGCCGATCTCGCTGGCCAGGATGGCCGCCTGCACCCGGGACCGCACGCCGAGCTTGGCCAGCACCCGCGACACGTGGGTTTTCACCGTGGTCTCGCCGATCATGAGTTTTCTGGCGATCTGCGCGTTCGACAGCCCGGCCCCCAGACACTCCAGGACGTCTCGTTCCCGCTCGGTGAGCTCGTCCAGTCCGGTGGGTGGTGCGGGCTCAGGGCGGCTGTTCGCGGCGAACGCGTCGATCAGCGTGCGGGTGACCTGCGGCGCGAGGACCCCGTCACCCGCGGCCACCGAACGGATGGCTTCGACCAGCCGCGCAGGCTCGACCGACTTGAGCAAGAATCCGGCCGCGCCCGCACGCAGCGCGCCGTAGACGTACTCGTCCAGGTCGAACGTGGTGAGCACCAGAACCTGGCAGCCACCGAGCGCGGTGATCTCCCGGGTGGCCGCGATGCCGTCGAGTCCGGGCATCCGGACGTCCATCAGCACCACGTCCGGTCGCAGCGCGCGCACTTGCCGGATCGCGGCATTGCCGTCCGCGGCCTCACCGACCACGGTGATGTCGTCGGCCCCGTCCAGGACCATCGCCAGTCCTGCGCGAATCGCGCTGTGGTCGTCGGCCAGCAATACCCGGATGGTCATCGGGCACCTCGCGCCTCGGCGAGGCCCGAGGCGTTCAGCGGGAGCTGGGCCGACACCATCCAGCCCCGCCCGCCGGGCCCGACGCGTACCGTGCCGCCGACCGCCTCCGCGCGCTCACGCATGCTGATCAGCCCGACGCCGTCGGTGGCTGATGCGCCGATCTTGCCGGTCGCCTCGGACAGCTCGTTGGTCACCGTGATGTCCACCTTCCCGTCGCGTTGCCGCAGCATCAGCTCGGTATGGCACCCGGGCGCGTGCTTGACCGCGTTGGTCAGCGCCTCTTGGGCGATGCGGTAGGCCGTGAGGTCGACCGCGGCGGGCAACTCGGCCGACTCGTCCAGCTCGATCCGGACGTCGACCGTCGAGCCGCTGGCTCGCGCCGACTCCACCAGCTTGGTCAGATCGGCAAGGCCCGCGGGCACGGCCATGCCGTCGGCTTCCGCTCCTTCGGCGCGGAGCAGTCCGATCATCGCGCGCATCTCGGCAAGGGCGGCCACGCTGTTGTCTCGCACTGCCTGCAGAACGGTGGTCACCTGGCCCGCCCGATCAGGTCGTTCCGCCATGTCCAGTGCCGCGGCGGACTGGATGGCGATCGCGGAGAGGTGGCCTGCGACGACGTCGTGCAGGTCGCGCGCCATACGAGCCCGCTCGGCAGCCACCGCCGCTTGCCGGTCCAGTTGCGCGATTCGCGCCAGCTGCTCGGCGTTGGCGCGCTCCGTTTCGGCGACCTCCCGCTGCTGCCGGATGTTCATCGCCCACCAGACCGGGACCACGACGAACGGCACCGCCGCCACCGCCGCGGCCACCGCGGTGCGCCAGTCCGGCGCCACCATCAGCGCCAGGGCCAGCCCGCCGATGGTGGTCACCGCTGCCGCCGGCACCATCGCTCGGCTGAGTTGCCGCGAGCCGTACAGGGTCGCCGCATACAGCAGGTCCGAGAACGCCACCACGGCCGGCAGGGTCAACCCGAGTGCCGCGTCGACGGCCAGCAGCGCCACGCCGATGGCCAGCCCGGTGCCGGGGGCTCGGCGCCGCATAAACTCGACAAGACACAACAGGCCGAAAACCACGACGTGCCACCGAGGCAGCGGTTGCTCGGGCGGGCTGAACAGCCGATAGAAGTCGGTCGCGTAGAGCAGGCAGCCGAGCAGGAACGTGCTCGCGGCGATGACCGCGTCCTGCTGCCACGAACTGAGCGTGCGGTAGATGGACAGCGGGCTGGGCACGCCCCTATCTCAGCACACGACGCTCATCCGTCACGTCCTACGAAATGATGACCCCGATCTCGTGCCACTGACCGATGGCAAATGATCACAGCGCGTCATCATGGACGGCGTGCAGAAAATCGCCGAGTTCATCGCCGCGAACCCCATGGCCGCCGTCATCGCTGCCGGGGAGATCGGTTTCTGGGTGTGCATCCTGGCCGGTCTGATCAGTCGTTACGTGCTTCGCATGCGCCGGACGAGTACTGCGCTGCTGGCCGCCACGCCGCTGATCGATCTCATGGTGCTGATCGCCACCATGGTCGATCTGTCGCACGGTGCGCAGGCGTCGCTGGTGCACGGCCTGGCCGCGGTGTACCTGGGATTCAGCGTGGTGTTCGGCCCCGCCATGATTCGCTGGGCAGACGTGCGCTTCGCCCACCGGTTCGCCGGCGGGCCCGCGCCGCGCAAGCCCTACAGCAACCGGCACGAACGCCTCCGGTACGAGTGGCGCGAGTGGGGCAAGTGCCTGCTGGCGTGCGGTATCGCGGCGGCCGTCATGCTCGTGCTGATCTTCGCCGTGGGCACGCCGGAGCAGACCCGGCCGTTGTGGGCCGACGGCGGATGGTTGCCGAAACTGGGTTTGGTCGTGGTGATCTGGTTCGCCGTCGGACCGCTGTGGGCGTCGCTGTCGGGCCGATCCGCGGGTGAGGACGCCGCCGAGCACGAGGACACCGGCCGCGCGGTCGATTCCGCGGGTCGTGCGGAGGTCGACCTCGACCACGCGGCCTCCGGTTCGTCCCCCGAGACCGGGTACCGTCCGGGGCCGATCGAGCGCATCCCGGACACGGCCCTGCCCGCAGACACCACGCAGCCGGCCACCGCGCGGCTGGCCACGGCCACCTCACGTCGTGCTACCGAAACCGTCGACGGCTCCGGCCGGGCGGCCGCACAGCCCGCCGACCGCCCGTCGCGCCGCGATGCTCCAACGCAGAGAAAGGACAATTCGATGGCAGAACTGCTGGGGATTCTGGTGCTGATCCAAGGTGTAGGCGGGTTGATCAACCGCGTGGCGGGCAGCGACGCCAACAGCTGGTTCCTGCAGTTGCACCTGTTGCCGCCGAGTTGGCACATCGCGGCCAGCGCGGTGATGACGCTGATCGGTGCAGCGGTCGTGTTCCCCATATGGGCGAAACGGAAGCGACGCGCCTGACCACGCGGACCAGGCGACGCGCGTGCCCCGGACACGACACAGGGCCGGCGACCTTGCGGGTCGCCGGCCCTGTTGTCGATGCCTTCGTCCGGTCAGTCCAGGTAGTCGCGCAGTACCTGGGAGCGCGACGGGTGCCGCAGCTTCGACATCGTCTTCGACTCGATCTGCCGGATCCGCTCTCGGGTGACCCCGTAGACCTGACCGATCTCGTCCAGCGTGCGCGGCTGGCCGTCGGTGAGACCGAAGCGCAGCCGAACCACGCCCGCCTCACGCTCGGACAGCGTCTGCAGCACCGACTGCAGCTGATCCTGCAGCAGCGTGAACGACACCGCGTCGACCGCGACCACGGCCTCCGAGTCCTCGATGAAGTCGCCCAGCTGCGAGTCGCCCTCGTCGCCGATGGTCTGGTCCAGCGAGATCGGCTCGCGCGCGTACTGCTGGATCTCCAGGACCTTCTCCGGCGAGATGTCCATCTCCTTCGCGAGCTCCTCCGGGGTGGGCTCGCGACCCAGGTCCTGCAGCAGCTCGCGCTGGATGCGGCCGAGCTTGTTGATGACCTCGACCATGTGCACCGGGATGCGGATGGTGCGGGCCTGGTCGGCCATCGCGCGGGTGATCGCCTGGCGGATCCACCACGTCGCGTACGTGGAGAACTTGTAGCCCTTGGTGTAGTCGAACTTCTCCACCGCGCGGATCAGACCCAGGTTGCCTTCCTGGATCAGGTCCAAGAACGCCATACCGCGGCCGGTGTAGCGCTTGGCCAGCGAGACCACCAGCCGCAGGTTGGCCTCCAGCAGGTGGTTCTTGGCGCGCTCACCGTCCCGCACGATCCACATCAGGTCGCGGCGTAGCTGGGTGGGGAGCTTCTCGCCCTCCTCCTCGGCGACCCGCAGCCGTTCGGCGGCGTACAGCCCGGCCTCGATCCGCTTGGCGAGGTCGACCTCTTCCGCCGCGTTCAGCAGCGCCACCTTGCCGATCTGCTTCAGGTAGGCGCGCACCGAGTCGGCGGAGGCGGTCAGCTCGGCGTCCTTGCGTGCCTGCCGCAGCGCCTCGGACTCCTCCTCGTCCCAGACGAAGTCGTCGCCCTTGCCTTTCGACTTGGGCGTCTCCTCTTCGTCGACATCTTCCGCCAAGTCGCCTGCGACGACGTCGACCTCGACCTCGGCTTCGAGATCGGCGAGGTCCGGAGACTCGTCCTCGACGAAGTCGCCGTCGGCCACCTCGGGCTCGGTCGACTTCGCGGCCTTCCGGCTCTTGGCGCTCGATTTGCTCGTACGCTTGCGGCCCTTCGCCGCGCCGGACTTGCCGGCTTCGACGTCGGCGACGCCCTTGACGGCCTCGTCCTCCGTCGACGCCTTGGTCCCGCGCCTGGTTGCGGTCTTTGCGACAGCCACTGACACCCTTTCGCAGCTTCGTGATCTGCTACGCCGAGGAAAACGACCTCAGCTGCATCAGGTTTCGGGGTGGGCACCCGCCTGCGGCATGACATTCGACCGGTCCACCCGCCGACAGGGCCGTGTTCCATTGTAACGACGAACTGGTGTTCGTCTGCACTCCACGTGATCTCGTGGTCATCCTGCGATGTTGCCGCCACGGCTGCGGCATGGGGAAGCTAGTGGGCAATCCCTTCGGCGACCGCCGCCGCGGCTCCGATGATGCCCGCTTGGTTCTGCCGTGTCGCCACCGTGATCGGTGTGCGAATCTGCAACAACGGTACCCATTTTTCCGCTTTTCGGCTGACCCCGCCACCGACGATGATCAGATCCGGCCACACCAGGTTCTCCAGCACGGACAGATACCGATTGACCCGCCTGGCCCAGTCGGGATAGCTCAGGCCCTCGTTGTCCTTGGCCGACGCGGCCGCCCTCGACTCGCCGTCGTGCCCGTCGACCTCGATGTGGCCGAACTCGGTGTTCGGCACCAGCTGTCCGTCGACGAACAGCGCGCTGCCGATCCCGGTGCCGAACGTGAGCAACAGCACCACGCCCCGGCCGAAGCGCTCCTCGCCGAACCGGACCTCGGCGATGCCGGCCGCATCGGCGTCGTTGAGCACCCCGACGTCGTCCGGGTCCCGGCCCAGCCTGCGCGCGAACAACTCGTCGGCGTCCACTCCGACCCACGCGGGATCGATATTGGCCGCGGTGTGCGTGATGCCGCCCTTCACCACGCCGGGCACCGTGATGCCGATCGGGCCCTGCCAGTCGAACGTCTCCACGATCTCGGCGACCACGTCGGCGACCGCGTCCGGGGTGGCGGGGTGCGGTGTCGGGATCTTCAGCCGCTCCCCGTGCAGCCGGCCGGTGGACAGGTCGACCAGCGCACCTTTGATGCCGCTGCCGCCGATGTCGACGCCGAACCCCATGCCACCGTCGGCGGACGTGCCGTGCGCCTGTCTCGCGGCGGCAGCTGTCGTGCTGTGTCGGGCCATCCGGCCGGTCCTTTCCCGCTCCAGAGCTGAATGGATTCACTGCAGGTAGCTAAACCCGTCTGCTCGACTTTAGCCACACTCCCGGTGTGTCGGACGCGAGGTGTACGGCTGCGCGGTCGTGTGGTCCGATATCAGGGTGAGCACTGACGTATGGGCGGAACTCGCCACGATCGCCGAGCAGGTCGCCACCGAAGCCGGGCTTCACGTGTTGCGCGCACACCGCGAGCGGATGGAATCCGACGCGGAGGCCGCCGGGGCCGGGTTGGAGATCGGGACCAAGTCGACCATCACCGACCTGGTGACCGCGGTGGACAAGGAGTCCGAAGAGCTCATTCGTGCCCGGCTGAGCGAACTGCGGCCAGGGGAGCCGGTGCTGGGGGAGGAACAGGGCGCCGACGGCGAGGCCGAGCCCGGCCAGGTGGCGTGGGTGGTCGACCCGATCGACGGCACCGTCAACTTCGTCTACGGCCTGCCGCAGTTCGCGGTGTCCGTGGCCGCTCAGGTCGACGGCAGGTCGGTGGCAGGCGCGGTCGTCGACCCGGTCAGCGGCCGGACGTGGACCGCCTGGCGCGGCGGCGGCGCGTGGCTGGAGGGCAGGAAGCTGCAGGTCTCCTCGCCGGGGAAGCTCGAGCTGAGCCTGGTGGCCACGGGCTTCGCCTACGATCCGCGACGCAGGCTCAAGCAGGCCGATCTGGTGCGCGAGATGATCGGGCGGGTGCGCGACATCCGGCGCGGCGGCTCGGCGGCCCTGGATCTGTGCGCGGTCGCCACCGGCTGGGTGGACGCCTACTTCGAGAACGGGCTGTCCCGGTGGGACTGGGCGGCGGCCTCACTCATCGCCGAGGAAGCGGGCGCGAAGGTGATCAATCCGGGGCAGGATCCGCAGCTCGGGGACGGCACGTTCGCCGCGGCACCGGACATCGCCGACAAGCTGTACGAGCTGGTGGTGGCAGCGGGCGCGGCCGAGATCTGACCGCTGCACGGTCGACCCCGCCAGGTCGAGATCGCCGATGCCTGCTCGAGATCTGACGGTCGGACTCGCCGCCGCGGCGCACACGAGGACCGACGGCCGGGCTCGCGCTACAGCGCACGAGGACCGAGGACGGAATCTCCGCTGCCCGGCCGAGGCTCGAGGGGCCTCTCCTGCCGGTCGCGGTTAGCCGGCACTCGCTACTTCCCGGGGAAGGACCGACGGTCGGCATTCGCTACTGCCCGGGCGAGGTCGAACTGTCGGCACCCGCCGCCGGCCGGGCCGAGTCCGACGGTCAGCAGTCGCCGCTGCGGGCCGCATCCAGCAGCTCCTCGCTCAGCTGCGGGCCGTTGTCGTTCGCCGACAACTCGCTGGAGCGGCTGCGGTACTTGTCCGCCCACTGGCTCAGCGCCTCGAGGGCGGTCAGCGCTTCCCGGCGCGGCCTTACGTCGACGAAGTCCTCACCGATCGCGAGGTCGACGCTCGCGCCCTTACGGCCGTCCTTGACCAGCTCGAGGCACGGGTCGATCAAGCTCAGCGTGCGGGCCGCGGCCTCGCCGTTCTGGCCGAACCGGATCTGCCCACGGCACGCGGGCTTGTCGCGGTTCTCGTACGCCTTGTCGTTGGCGGGCTTGCCGGTCTTGGTGAAGCCGATGTTGCGCAGCGCCTCGGTCACCAGCGCCGCCTGTCCGCGCTTGCCGCTGGCGTTGAGCACCCGCACCGGGACCTCTTCCGGCGGGATCGGATCGACGTGGTCCAGCGCGTCATGGCTGAGCGAGGTGTAGATCATGCCGGGTGGGGCGGACGCGGGCGGATAACACCGGATGGCCTCGTCGATGTTGCTGCTGTCGTTGAGGACTTTGAACCAGATCAGCGCCGACGCGCCGCCGAGAATGGCGATCAGGATA
Organism: Thermocrispum municipale DSM 44069; assembly: GCF_000427825.1. GTDB lineage: Bacteria > Actinomycetota > Actinomycetes > Mycobacteriales > Pseudonocardiaceae > Thermocrispum > Thermocrispum municipale. The sequence goes on from NZ_ATYT01000003.1 coordinate 135,383, forward strand.
AGCGCGGGCAGTGGTCGGTACTTCCGGTACGGGCGACTGTAGCCCCCTGAGATCCCCGACCGCACTGGTCCGCTTCCCTTCCGCCCGATCGCCTTGAACCCACCCACAATGTCTCTCTTCCTAGGGTATGCGTTACCGGCCGCAATTGCTGATGCGGACACCACGTGTCTCGCCAGTGATGTCGATCGCTTCCGCGATCGTGGGCGGTTGTGGCGTTGACCACGATATTGATCGGCGCAAGGGGGGCCACCGCGGGTCCGGATCACCGTCCGTGACCCCGTTTGTCGGCGCTCCGTAGTCACCCACCAGGGCTAATGTCGACGTGACACGGCTATCACTGCTGGGTGTGGCCTTGCCCAGCTCGAGCGGGCGTGAGCTACCCTCTGCTGGCTCCGGAGGGGTCGAGCGGAAATTTTCTGGTGGGCTCCGGGCACAAAATCGGGTACTGGAACGTTATCCAGCGCACGGGCATGACCCGAACGTCGGACGGGCCTGCCGCCGAAACGAGACGAGACAACGAGCAGCGCAGGGGTGAGAACAATGGCGACCGACTACGACGCTCCGCGCCGCAGTGAAGCCGACGAGCTGGCCGAGGACTCGTTGGAGGAGCTGAAGGCGCGCCGCAACGAGACCCAGTCGGGCGTGGTGGACGTCGACGAGGACGCGACCGCAGAGGGCTTCGAGCTTCCGGGTGCGGATCTTTCCGGACTGTCCGGCGAGGACCTCACGGTCAAGGTGGTGCCGAAGCAGGCCGACGAGTTCACCTGCTCGGTGTGCTTCCTGGTGCATCACCGCAGCAGGCTCAGCGAGGAACGCAACGGGCAGCCGGTCTGCCGCGATTGCGCCTGACGGCCCCGGCAACGCTGTGACGGCGGTTGGCTCGCGGGCCTGCTGAGCGAGGCCTGACGTCGAACGTTCCGGTCCCTCGGCCTCGTGGCCGGGGGACCGTCGCACGTCAAGAGAACTGTGTCGCGTCGAATCGCGTCAATCCGACGAACGGCTCGTCGAGCGGAGCAGCTCGGCGAGCCGTTCCGGTTTCCGGGTGCTGAACAACCAGTACGGGGTGGGGTCCCGCGGGTCGGTCAGCCGCACCCGCAGCATGGTGCCGACCCAGCCGCGGTGCACCACGTAGGCGGCCGGGTCCAGTTCGGGGCCCATGGCCTTGCGCTTGTGGTCCTTGTCGATGACCTCGACCTCGCCGACGAACCGCACCGGCAGCCGAGCGTCGCCGACGTGCAGCACGGTGTCGTCCGCGGTGCGTACCAGGGCAACTCTGGTGCGCCCCATCCGCAACAGCACCAGCACCGCCAATGGGATCAACACCGCGTACGGCAGCCACGCGCGCACACCCGGGTAGCCCTGGTGTATCGACGCCGACAGCACCGCGGCAACGGCCAGCGGTAACGGCCATGCCCACCAGGCGACGTACAGGCGCTCGAAGTGCAACGCCTGTCCCGCGTCGGCGGTGGCCACCGCCTTGTCCTCGCCCGGGGTGTGTGCGGAGTCGGCCATGGCGTTCAGAGTAATGTCGTGGCGAGCCAGCAGCCGAAGTGGTGTTCGAGGGAGTGTCTGTGTCGTCGGTAGAGGTCCGTCTGACCCGTCTGGACCCAGATGCTCCGCTTCCGACGTACGCGCGCCCGCACGACGCGGGTGCCGACCTGGTGACGATGACCGACGTGGTCATCCCGCCCGGCGAACGCGCCGTGGTCGGGACCGGCATCGCCATCGCGCTCCCGCCCGGATACGCGGCGTTCGTGCACCCGCGGTCCGGACTGGCGGCGCGGGCCGGTCTGTCGGTGGTCAACACGCCGGGAACGATCGACGCGGGCTACCGCGGTGAGATCAAGGTGTGTCTGATCAACCACGACCTGCGCGAGCCGATCACACTCTCCCGGGGGGATCGCATCGCGCAGCTGGTGGTGCAGAAGGTGGAGCAGGCGCGGTTCGTCGAGGTTCCGGCGGAGCAACTGGGCGAGAGCGAACGAGGCACCGGCGGTTACGGGTCGACCGGCGGGCACGCCAGCCTGTCCACGAGCAGCAGCTCGGGTAACGGAGAGGTGGGATAGCAGGTGGTCGGACGCAGGCGTCGCGGGCAGCATCGCCGGGGACGGCACGCGCTGCCGGAGAGCCAAGAGCCGACCTTCCGTCCGCAGGAGGCTCCCGACGTCGACGAGGACGAGGAGTTCGTCCCGGAGGAAGGGCCGTACGACGTCGAGGTCGCGCCGGAGGACGACATCCCACGGATGGATCTCGGCTCGGTGCGCGTTCCGGTGCCGGAGAACTGCCAGGTTCAGGTCGAGATGGACCAGGAGACCGGCAATGTGCGCGCGGTGCACGTGGTGACGCCGCACGGCCAGGTGACGATCAGCGCCTACGCCGCGCCGAAGACCTCCGAGCTGTGGCCCGAGGTGTGCGCCGAGCTCGCCGAGCAGCTGCGCTCGGACGGCGCGATCGTGCGGCAGTTGACCGGGGACTGGGGCAAGGAACTGTCCGCGAAGATGGGCGACGTGTCGCTGCACTTCGTCGGCGTCGACGGCCCGCGGTGGATGCTGCGTGGTGTCATCGCCGGTCCGCAACACGTGTCCGAAGGGGCGCCCGCGCAACTGCGCGCGCTGGTGCGGGAGACGATCGTGGTGCGGGGGAGCGGTCCGATGCCGGTGCGCACCCCGCTGCCGATCACGCTGCCACCTGCGATGGCCGAGGCGATCGCGGAACAGCGCGGTCAGGCCTGAGCGTCGCTCGCGTGGGCCAGGGCGTTCACCGCCGCGTGCCCGAGCGTCGAGCGGTCGGCGCCGAAGTCTGCGAAATCGATCTCGGTCAGTGCTGCTCGCGGGATGACCGACGCCCACTCGCGCGCGACCTGCACCGGATGCACGGCGTCGCCGGCGCAGCCGACCAGCCCAACCGGAACGTCCAGCCGTCGCAACTCGGCGAGTTCCGGACCGGGGTGCTCGGCGGCCGCGTCGAGCCCGTCGAGCAGCACGTCCTGCTGCCTGCGCCACGCACGGGTCAGTTCCTCCGCAAGCCACGCCGGAACGTCGGACGTGGCCACAGACAGCGCGTGGTCCAGGCCCTCGTTTCGCACCAGGTCGGCGGAGATGCGCGCGGCGACCGCAGCGGGCGCCGTAGGGGAGCGCCCGGTATAAGCGGGCAACACGGCGAGGACGCCGAGGCATTGTTTCGGGTGTCTTGCCGCCCACTGGGTGGCCACGTGCGCGCCCAGGGACACGCCGCCGACCAGCAGCCGGCCGTTGGTGGCGCCGGCCGCGTCGTCGAGCGCCCGCAGATAGTCCGACACGACCGACGGCCCGGGCCGGTGAGTGCGCAGCTCGATACCGGCGGCGGCCAGTGCGGGACCGAAGGCCTCCCGGATGAACACGTCGTCGGACCCGCTGCCGGGCAGCACGAGGGCGACCCGAGCGGGTGGCAATGCGGTCACGATGGCCGTCCGGTCGTCAGCACCGCCCTATTGTGCGCAATGCCGACCGGTCAGGACGGCGCGTGCCCGGCCGTCCGGCCAGGTCGTACCCTGAAGGTGCACCAGGCCGCCGACGCCCAGAGCCCGCGGCGCCCACCCCGGTGCCGCATCACGATCGACGACGAGCTGCAGGTAACTACGTGAGTGCTGACCCCGAGGCCACGCCCTCGAAGCCGGAACGACCGGACTCCTCCGACGAGGTGAGCGAGCAGGCGGAGAACCCCTCGACGGCCGCCCGCCCGGGTCCCGACGAGCAGGGCGAGCAGGAGCCGACGCTGTTCGAGCAGATGGGCGGCGTCGCCGGGATGATCTACTCGGCGGTCCCGGTCGTGGTGTTCGTGCTGGCCAATTCGCTGTGGGGACTCACCGCAGCCATCTGGTGCGCGCTCGGCAGCGCGGTCGTGATCACCATCGTGCGACTGCTGCGCAAGGAGTCGCTGCAGCCCGCGGTGTCGGGGTTCTTCGGGGTGGCCATCGCCGCGTTCATCGCCTACCGCACCGGCACGGCCAAGGGGTTCTTCCTGTTCGGCATCTGGCAGAGCTTGGTCTACGGCGGGGTGCTGGTGCTGTCGGTGCTGCTGCGCTGGCCGTTGGTCGGGGTGTTCTGGAACTTCATCAACGGCGCGGGGACTCGGTGGCGCAAGGATCGCCGCTCGGTGCGTGACTACGACATCGCCACGCTGGCGCTGGCGGCGGTGTTCGCCGCCCGGTTCGTGGTGCAGCGCTGGTTGTACGAGGAAGACCTGACCGGGTGGCTGGCGGTGGCCAAGATCAGCATGGGCTTCCCGCTGTTCGCGCTGGCGTTGCTGGTGATCGTGTGGGCCGTTCGCCGGTCCGACAAGCGGCTGGCGGAGGCGATCGCCGCCGAGCGGCGCACCGAGGCGGAGATCGAAGCCGACCTGCGGGCCCGCTACGGGGAAACACCGGCGCAAGAGCGCGGCTGAGCGCACCCGTCCGATGACCGAGCACGAGGACTGGACCGGTAGGCGGTTCGAGGTCGAGGTCGGACCGGTGGCGCACGGTGGCCATTGCGTCGCGCGCCACGAGGGACGAGTGGTGTTCGTCCGGCATGCACTGCCCGGCGAGCGCGTCGTCGTCGAGGTGACCGAGGACCGGCACAAGTCGTACTGCCGGGCGGACGCGGTGGACATCCGGCAGCCCGACGAGCGGCGGGTGCAGCCGCCGTGCCCGCTGGCCGTGCCGGGTGGGTGCGGCGGATGCGACTGGCAGCACGCCGACCCGTCGCTGCAGCGCGAACTGAAGGCCGCCGTGGTCGCCGAACAGCTGCACCGGCTCGCCGGTATCGACACCGACGTCGTGGTGGAGCCGCTCGAGCCCACGCCGCTGGAGTGGCGTAGCCGGGTGCGGCTGGCGGTCGGCCGCAACGGCAAGGCAGGGTTGCGGGCACACCGCAGCCACCAGGTCGTCCCGCTGGACGGCAACGGATGCCCGATCGTCGTCCCGGGGATGCTGGACGATGTTCTGACGCGCACGTGGCGGCCGCGAGCCGAGGTCGAGGTGACCGCGGACGGCGCGGGTCAAGTCCACGTGCAGGTGATCGAGCAGGTGCGCGGACGGCCGCGACGCAAGCAGCTGTCCGGCGGCCGGGCACGCGAGCACGCGGCGGGCCGGGACTGGCAGCTGTCGGCGCACGGTTTCTGGCAGGCGCACCCGGCCGCTGCGGACACCTACGCCCGCGTGGTCGCCGAATACGCGAAGGCCGAGCCCGGAGCGCAGGCATGGGACTTGTACGCGGGAGTCGGGCTCTTCGCCTCCGTGCTCGCCGAGCAGGTCGGGCGGACCGGGGGAGTGCTCGCGGTGGAGTCCTCGCGCTCGGCGGCGGCCGACGGCGAGCGGAACCTGGCTGATCTCCCGCACGTCCGGTGGCGCGCCGAGCGCGTCGAACGAGCGCTGCAGAACGAGACCAGTGAGCCGAACGTCGTGGTGCTGGATCCTCCACGCAAGGGCGCCGGCATCCCCGTCGTGCGGGCGATCGCCGAGCGCCGGCCGCAGCGTGTGGTGTACGTCGCTTGTGATCCTGCCGCCCTGGCCCGTGACGTGGCGACGTTCGCCGAGTCCGGCTATCAGCTCGCTGAGCTGCGCGCATTCGACGCGTTCCCGATGACCAGTCACACGGAGTGCGTTGCGCTGCTGGAGCCTGCGGACGTCTGCGCCCGGCCGCGCTGAACGATCGTGCAACAGGCCCGACAGCGGGCCGTCGTGCCGGCGCGGTATCGTCACGATCAGCCAGTCGTACTCCCACGTGGAGTCAGGGAATCCGGTGAGAATCCGGAGCTGACGCGCAGCGGTGAGGGGACGGGACGGACATGCCGGCAACGGCAGCCACTGGGGTCTGCGGATCCTGGGAAGGCGTCCGCGCCCGGTTGATCCAAGTCCGAAGACCTGCTGGCCCTGACGACAACCGTCGTCGGGTCATGGTGGGTCCCGCGTACGGACCCGGACTCGAAACATGGTGATCTCCGGTGACTCGTTCACGGCCCGACCGTTGCCCCGGCGCTCTGCGCCCCTGGTCCGCTGATGATGGACTCCTGGTCCGGTTGCGACTCCCCGGCGGCAACGTCAGTGCGGACGCGTTGCTGGCCCTGCTCGACGTGGCCGAGCGTCATGGCGATGGACACGTGCACGTGACCACGCGGACCAACCTGCAGATTCGGGGTCTACCCGCCAAGCCCGGCACCACACAGCTCGCCGAGCCCGCGCTCGCGGCCATCGAGGACACGGGCCTGCTGCCCAGCCGAACCCACGACCTGGCGCGCAACGTCATGGCGTCGCCCCAGACCGGGCTGGCCGGCGGGCGTGCAGACCTGCGCCCCGTGGTAGGTGCGCTGGACGCTGCGCTGCTGGCCGCACCTGCCCTCGGTGCACTCCCCGGGCGGTTCCTGTTCGTGCTCGACGACGGGCGCGGCGACCTGCTCGACCGCACCTGCGACCTCGGACTGGTCGCGCTCGGTCCCGACGAGGCGCAGCTGCGGATCGGCACCGGCTGGGGTCCGGTCGTCCCACTCGAGGGCGTCCAGGAGCGGCTGGTCCACCTGGCTCTGCGTTTCCTCGAGGTGCGCGGCGCGGGGCCGGGGGCTGCGTGGCACGTCCACGAACTGGCGTCGCAGCTGGTCGCCCCGGTGCCTGCCTCGGCGCAGTTGCCGGACCGGTCGCCCCCGCTGCCGTACGGCTCCGTCCCCGGCGGGGAGCACGTCCCCGTGCCGGAGGACGGCCTCGACCGTCCCGCCGTGGAGCGCCTGTGCGCCGCGGCGCCCGAACTCGTCGTCACCCCCTGGCGTGGCGTTCTCGTCCCCGAGGAGTCCTCATGAGCAACCTGTCCACGTTCCAGCTCTCGTCGTCCGGGGCGCCACTACCCGTACATCGACCGGGGTGCGGCGATCTACGTCGACTCGTTCGCCACGATCCGACGCGAGGCCGACCTCTCCCGGGTACCGGTGAGCGCCGAGAAGATGGCTGTGCGGATGATCCACGGCAGCGGACAGGTGGACCTGGTCGGTGACCTCGTGGTCCACCCGGACCTCGTCCCGGCGGCCCGCGCCGCCCTCGAGGCGGGTGCGCCCGTGCTCTGCGACGCGACGATGGTGGTGAAGGGCGTGACGCGTAGCCGCCTCCCCGCGGACAACGACGTGATCTGCACCCTCAACCACCCTGAGGTGCCTGCCCTGGCGGAAGAGTGGGGAACCACCCGCACCGCGGCGGCGGTCTCGCTCTGGGAGCCGTACCTCGAGGGTTCGGTGGTCGCCATCGGGAATGCGCCGACCGCCCTCTTCCACCTGCTGGAGATGCTCGTGGACGGCGCCCCGCGCCCTGCGGCGATCGTCGGCTGCCCGGTGGGGTTCATCGGTGCCGCCGAGTCGAAGCAGGCCCTCGAGGACTTCCGCGTCGACCACGGCATCGACATCCCGTTCGTCACCGTCCGCGGCCGCCGAGGTGGATCCGCCATGACGTCGTCGGCCCTCAACGCACTTGCCCAGGAGCAGGAATGAGCACGTCCACCTCCGCCATCGGCCACTTCGCCGGCGTCGGCGTCGGTCCCGGGGACCCCGAGCTGATCACCCGCAAGGCCGCGCGCCTGATCGGGGATGCAGACGTCATCGCCTACCACGCGGCGCGGGGCAAGCAGTCCAACGCGCGCCGCATCGCCGCCGAGCTCTTCCCGGCCGATGTCCCGGAGGAGGAGCTCATCTACCCGGTCACCACCGGCACGACCGACCACCCGGGCGGGTACGCCGGGGTCTTGGCGGAGTTCTACGAGGAGTCGGCCGACCGCCTGGCCGCCCACCTGCTCGCTGGTCGCAACGTCGTCCTGCTCTCGGAGGGGGACCCGCTCTTCTACGGCTCGTACATGTACATGCACGACCGCCTCGCCGACAGCTTCCCGACCGAGATCGTGCCCGGCGTCCCGGCCTTCCTGGCGGCCACAGCCGCGACCGGGAGTCCACTGGTCCGTCAGACCGACGTGCTCACCGTGTTGCCCGGCACGCTGCCCGAGCCCGAGCTCGCGCGACGGCTGGCCGACACCGACGGCGCGATCATCATGAAGCTGGGGCGGACGTTCCCCGCCGTACGTCGCGCGCTCGCCGCGGCTGGTCGCCTCGAGCACGCCTTGTACGTGGAGCGGGCGTCGATGCCGGAGGAACGCTGGATCCCGGTGACCGAGGTCGACGAAGCATCGGTCCCGTACTTCTCACTGATCGTGGTCACCGGGGACAGCCTCAACGGACGGCGCTCCCGCGAGACGAGCGACCTAACGGCGGTCGCGGCAACAGCCGACCAGGCCGGTCCGGCCGAACTGCTGGTCGTCGGCCTCGGCCCCGGCCCCGACGGTTGGTTGACCCCCGAGGTGAGCGCCGCGCTCGCCGACGTCGACCACGTCGTGGGCTACGCGCCGTACGTCAGCCGCGTGTCGCAGTGTGCCGGGCTGACCCGTCACGCCTCCGGCAACACGGTCGAGGTCGACCGGGCCGCGTTCGCGCTGGACCTGGCCAGGCGCGGTGAGAAGGTCGCCGTCGTGTCGGGTGGTGACGCCGGCGTCTTCGGCATGGCAGCAGCCGTCTTCGAGGCTGCCGAGGACCCCGCGTACGCCAAGGTCCCCGTCCGGGTGCTCCCGGGGGTGAGCGCCGTGCAGGCCGTGGCGGCCCGCGCCGGCGCCCCGGTCGGGGCCGACTTCGCGGTGATGAGCCTCTCCGACCGCCTCAAGCCCTGGGAGGTCGTCGAGAGGCGGCTGCGAGCCGTGGCCGAGGCCGACCTCGTCCTCGCCATCTACAACCCGGCCTCGCGCAGCCGCACCGAGCAGGTCGCCACGGCGCGCCGGGTGCTGCTGGAGCACAAGGACCCCGACACGGTCGTGGTGGTGGGCCGTGACGTCGGGAGGGCCGAGGAGGCGCTCACCGTGACTACCCTGGGCGCGCTCGATCCAGCCACGATCGACATGAAGTGCCTGCTGATCGTGGGCGCCTCATCGACCCGCGTTTCCTCGGCCGGCGTCTGGACCCCGAGGTACGTGCGGTGACCGTCCACTTCGTCGGTGCGGGTCCGGGGGCCGCCGACCTCCTGACGGTCCGCGCGACGCGACTGCTGGCTGACGCCGACGTCGTGCTCTACCCAGGGACCTACCTGGACCCCGAGGTCCTTTCCCACTGCGGTCCGCAGGCGACCCTGGTCGACACCCAGGACCTGGACCTCGACCAGATCACCGCGCACCTCGTCGACGGCTTCCACGCCGGCCACCAGGTCGTGCGCCTCACCTCGGGCGACCCGTCGCTGTACTCCGCCCTGCACGAGCAGACGAGTCGGCTCGACGCTGCCAGGGTCACCTGGCAGGTGACGCCCGGAGTCCCCGCGTACGCGTCGGCGGCCGCCCGGGTGGGCAGTGAGCTGACGGTGCCGCTGGTGGCGCAATCGGTGGTGCTGACCCGGACGCAGGCAAGGTCTACCCCGATGGGAGATGGCGAGTCGCTGACCCAGTTCGCCGCCACCGGCGCCACCCTGGTGCTGCACCTGGCGATCACCCGGACCCGGTCCCTGATGGCCGAGCTCGGACCGGTCGTCGGGGGAAGCTGCCCGGTGGTGATCGTCTACCGGGCCAGCCAGCCGGAGGAGCTGGTGCTGCGCGGAACCGTCGACACCATTGCCGATCAGGTGGATGCGGCTGGGCTGCGTCAGGCGGCTGTCATCCTGGTCGGACGCGCGCTGGCTGAGGCGCCTGCCCTTGCAGGAGGGGAGTCGTACCTGTACAGCCGCGAGCGGGACCGCCTCACGAAGCGACCCTCGTAGACCATGGTCGTTGCGTGACGCGTCCCTACGGGTTCAGAGGCGCAGGCTCCACTGCGTCACGGTCCGCAGGGGCGTCCAGCCGGTGAACGTGCCGACTGGGTGCGTCGTCTCGACCGCGAGGCGGGTGAGCTCGCCGCCGTGCGTCCGGTAGGCCTCGGCGAGGAGTGACTCCGTCTCGAGCGTCACACCGTGCACGACGAGGCGTCCGCCCGGACGCAGCGCAGCCAGGCACGCGTCGAGGACGCCGGGGCGCGTGGCTCCGCCGCCGATGAAGATCGCGTGCGGAGGCTCGAGACCTGCGAGCGCGTCAGGCGCGCGACCCTCCACCACACGGAGGTCGGGCACGCCGAGACGCGTCGCATTGCGTGCCACCCGTGCCGCCCTCTCCGAGTCAGCTTCCACCGCGGTCGTGCGGCAGGTGGGGTGGGCGCGCATCCACTCGATGCCGATCGAGCCGGCGCCTGCGCCGACGTCCCACAGGTGCTGACCGGGTGCCGGGGAAAGACGAGCCAGGGCCGAGGCCCGAAGGTCGCGCTTGGTGAGCTGCCCGTCGTTCTCGAAAGCCTCGTCGGGCAGGCCTGCCACCCACGACGAGCGCCACGCCGAGGCGCCCGCGGGGATCTCGATCGCCAGGACATGCAGCGGCGGGACGGTGTCGACGGCCGTCGCAGCCCACTCCTGGGCGGTCTTCGTGTACCGCGACTCGGTGTCGGTCCCGAGGTTCCCGAGCAGGGTGATGACAGCGTCAGGATGGCCCGCCTCGGTCAGCAGCCGGCCCACGCTCGCAACTGTCTGCGACCCGGACGTCAGGACGAGGATCCGTTGCCCTGGAGCGACCTCCCGCAGCACCCGTGCCTCGTGTCGTCCGACCAGCGTCACGACCACCGACTCCTCGGCTGACCAGCGCATACGTGCGCGTGCCAGGGCCACGGAGGAGATCGATGGGAGGACGTGGACGGCCTCGGCGCCAAGAGTGCGTACAAGCGTCGTTCCGATGCCCGAGAGCATTGGGTCGCCGGAGGCCAGCGCGACCACCTGGCGTCCGCGCAGCTCCGCCATCAGGGCGGGTAGTGCCGGGCCCAGGGGGGCGGGCCATAGACGCCGTTCCTGGCCCGCCACGGGAGCCACGAGCTCAAGATGGCGTCGACCGCCGAGGACCACGTCCGCCTCCCGAAGGAGCGTCTCCGCAGCTGGCTGGAGTGACCCGTCGGCCCCCACTCCGACCACGGTCACGAGGTGTCCACGGGGAGGGGCCGTCACGTCATCCACGAGTCGAGAGGCTATCGTCAGCCCAACACGTGAGGTGCCCCCGCGCCCCAGCCATCGGAAACGGTGGGGACGGGCAACGGGGAGAATCTGGGAAGCCGGTGAGAGTCCGGCACAGGCCCGCTGCGGTGAGTCGAGCACTCCGTCAGGAGTGACTCGGCAAGTCCGAAGACCGGCCTCGCGTGAGCCAATCCACGGCCTACGAGCGGGAGCCTCAACGTGCCACTGAAGTACCCATTTTCTGCCGTCGTCGGCTGCGAGTACGACCCCACGACCGCCTCCGGTCTCGACGACATGGGCCTCGCCCTCGTGCTGAGCTCGATCAGTCCGGAGATCGGCGGCGTGCTCGTCCGCGGCGAGAAGGGCACCGCCAAGTCGACGACGGTCCGGGGGCTGGCCGAGGTGCTGCCCTGGATCGACGTCCGCGACGGCGACCGGTTCTCCGCCGACCCGCACGACCCGGCCGCGACCTCGCCCGACCTCCTCGCCAGCTCCGGTGCGGTCGTGAGCCGTCCGGTCCGTCTGGTGGAGCTGCCGGTCGGGGCCACGGAGGACCGGGTGCTCGGCTCGCTCAACCTCGAGAAGGCGCTCACTGCCGGCGCCGTCGAGTTCGAGCCCGGGCTCCTGGCTCGCGCCCACCGCGGCGTCCTGTACGTCGACGAGGTCAACCTGCTCCACGACCACCTCGTCGACCTGCTGCTCGACGCCGCCGCCACCGGCCAGGTGACGGTCGAGCGGGACGGCGTCTCGATCGGCCACAGCGCCCGGTTCGTGCTGATCGGCACGATGAACCCGGAGGAGGGTGAGCTTCGCCCCCAGCTGCTCGACCGCTTCGGCCTCACCGTCGAGGTGGCCGCCCCACGCGATCCCGCCCTGCGCGTCGAGGTGGTGCGGCGCCGCCTCGACTTCGACCGCGACCCCGCGGGCTTCGTCGCGCGGTACGCGGCCAGCCAGGCCGAGCTCACCCGACGGATCGCGCTGGCTCGCGAGCGCGTCGAGGAGGTCACCCTGGGGGAGGCGGCGATGCTCAAGGTCGCCGAGGTCTGCGCCGCCTTCGAGGTGGACGGCCTGCGTGCCGACATCGTCACCGCCCGAACGGCCGTGGCGCACGCCGCCTGGGCCGGCCGTCGGTTCGTCACTCGAGCAGACATTCGCGCCGCGGCCCTGCTCGCACTTCCGCACCGCCGTCGCCGCAACCCCTTCGACGCCCCCGGCCTGGACGAGAAGCTGCTCGACGAGGTCCTTGGCGACGACGAGCTCCCCGAGCCGCCGCCGGAACCGGACGGGCCCACGGACCCCACCGACGGTCCCGAGGACAGCCAGGACCCGTCCGAGGACCCCGCGTCGCCGTCCGACGGCTCCGGGGCCGACGCCGGCAGCCCCGGCAGCCCCGACGAGGTCCCGACCGACGGCAGGGACGACGTGCCCGAACCGACCGGTGCCGAGGCGGACGTCCAGGCGCCATCCGCGCCGCCGGCGCCGCACCCCCCGGGGGAGGGCAGCTCCAGCACCGTGGCGGCCGAGTCCGCGTACCGACCGCGTCTGTTCACCGTCGACGGGGTCGGCCGAGGTACGCCGGGGCGCCGTAGCCGCGCCTTTGGCGCCAGCGGCCGCCGGGTCGGCGCCACCCGAGCTGGTGGGACCGGGACGCTCCACCTGGTGGAGACCCTGCGAGCCGCGGCGGAACGCTACGCCACCGGATCGACGCGTGGGCCGGGTGGGCGCTTCGCGCTCGCGGCGGTCGACCTGCGCACCGCCGTACGCGAGGGGAGGGAGGCCAACCTCCTGTTGTTCTGCGTGGACGCGTCCGGCTCGATGGCTGCCCGGCGTCGCATGGTCCAGGTGAAGACCGCGATCCTGTCGCTGCTCACCGATGCGTACCGACGCCGGGACAAGGTGGCGATGATCAGCTTCCGCGGCACTGACGCGGACGTGACCCTGCCACCCACCGGGTCGGTCGAGGTGGCCGCAGCCCTGCTCGACGAGCTCCCGGCCGGGGGGCGCACCCCTCTGGCGGAGGGTTTGCTGACCGCGGCGGACGTCGTCCGGCGGGAGCGGCTCCGGGACGACCGACTGCGGCCGCTGCTCGTGGTCGTGACGGACGGCCGCGCCACCTCCGGGGCCGACGCCGTCGACCGCTCCCGGCTGGCGGCGGCCCACGTCGCGGCGATGCGGGTCCCCAGCGTCGTCGTCGACTGCGAAGAGGGGCCGCTGCGGCTCGGGCTCGCGCGCATTCTCTCCGGCCACCTGCAGGCCGAGCACGTCCCCATGGCCCGGGTCAGCGCGACCGGCCTCGTCGACGTCGTGAACGGGCGGGTGGCCTGATGGGCTCGCTGGCGCCCCTGCTCCCCGGCACCGTCGCGCTGGTCGGCGGTGGCCCCGGCGACGCCGGCTTGATGACGGTCGCCGGACGGTCCGCCGTCGAGCAGGCAGACGTCCTGCTGGTCGACCATCTCGCGCCGGAGGAGGCGCTGGCCTGGGCCCGACCCGACGCGCTCGTCGTGGACGTCGCGAAGCTGCCGCGCGGGGCCTTCACCCCGCAGGAACGCATCAACGACCTCCTGGTGGAGCACGCTCGACGCGGTCGCCGCGTCGTCCGTCTCAAGGGTGGCGACGGGTTCGTCTTCGGCCGCGGGATGGAGGAGGTCCTCGCCTGCACCGAGGCGGACGTCCCGGTGCGTGTCATCCCCGGCGTCACCTCGTCGGTGGCCGTCCCCGCGCTCGGCGGCATCCCGGTCACCCACCGCGGAGTCGTCCAGGGCTTCAGCGTCATCTCCGGCCACGTGCCGCCCGGGCACCCCGCCTCCACTCTCGACTACGGCGCCCTCGCTCGCTCCGGCACCACGCTGATCGTCCTCATGGGCGTGGCCACCCTGCCGGCGATCACCGAGGCACTGATGGAGAACGGGCTTGACCCAGCCACGCCTGCGGCGGTCATCGCACGTGGGGGCCACCCGGACCAGCAAGTGGTGAGCGGGTCCGTCGCCGACATCGCCGTCCGGGCAGCCCATGTCGAACCGCCTGCCATCACCGTCATCGGAGAGGTCGCCTCGTTCGCGGCCGCCACCGACACCCACGTTCTGGAAGAGGTCATCTGATGCCCCAGGGCCAGCCGCTCACCGTCCCTGATGACGGTCTCTCCACGCGCCAGCGCCGCAACCGCCCGCTCCTGATGGTCCACACCGGGGATGGCAAGGGGAAGTCCACCGCCGCCTTCGGGCTCTCCATCAGGGCGTGGAACCAGGGCTGGAACATAGGCGTCTTCCAGTTCGTGAAGTCCGCCAAGTGGCGCATCGGGGAGCAGACCGTCCTCGAGCGCCTCGGTCGCCTGCACGAGGAGAGTGGCGAGGGCGGACCGGTCGAGTGGCACAAGATGGGCGCGGGCTGGTCCTGGACGAAGAAGCAGGGCGCCGCCGAGGACCACGCACGGACCGCAGCCGAGGGATGGCAGGAGATCAAGCGCCGTCTCGCCGCCGAGACGCACGACCTGTACGTCCTCGACGAGTTCACCTACCCGATCGCCTGGGGCTGGGTCGACCTCGAGGACGTCGTCACCACCCTGCGTGACCGCCCCGGCAAGCAGCACGTCGTCATCACCGGCCGCCGCGCCGCCCCTGAGCTGATCGAGGTGGCCGATCTCGTCACCGACATGGGCAAGATCAAGCACCCCATGGACGTGGGCCAGAAGGGCCAACGGGGAATCGAGTGGTGACGGTGCCCGACCTCACGAGATCCCAGCCGGGATCGTCGGGCCCGACCACCCTGCCGCGCGTTGTGGTGGCCGCCCCGTCGACGGGCCAGGGCAAGACCACCATCTCCACCGGCCTCATGGCCGCCTTCCGGTCCCGCGGCCTGGAGGTGTCTGGCCACAAGGTCGGGCCCGACTACATCGACCCCGGCTACCACGCCCTGGCGACCGGACGCCCCGGCCGCAACCTCGACCCGCACCTGGTGGGGGAGGAGCGCATCACCCCGCTGCTGCTGCACGGCGCCCGAGGCGCCGACGTCGCGGTCGTCGAAGGGGTGATGGGGCTGCATGACGGCCGGATCGGCACCGACGGGTTCGCCTCGACGGCCCACGTCGCGAAGCTCACCCGTACGCCGGTGGTGCTGGTCGTGGACATCGCCCGGATGTCGCGCTCCGTGGGGGCCGTCGTCGCGGGCATGGCCGCCTACGACGCGGAGGTCGACGTCGTCGGCGTGATCCTCAACCGGGCCGGTTCCCCGCGCAACGTCGCCGAGGTCGAGCGAAGCCTGCGCCTGCCCGTGCTCGGCGTCGTCCCTCGTGACGACTCGATCTCCTCACCGTCACGCCACCTCGGGCTGGTCCCGGCAGGGGAGCGGCACGAGTCCGTCGAGGTGGTCGCCCGCCTCGGGGAGCAGGTGGCACGCCACGTCGACCTCGACGCCGTGCTCGAAGTCGCGCGTCGAGCCCCCGACCTCACCGACGCGGTGTGGGACCCGTTTCGCGAGGTACGCCGGGTGGAGGGCGAGTCTCCGGTCGTGGCCGTTGCTGGCGGACGAGCGTTCACCTTCGCGTACGCCGAGACGGAGGAGCTGCTGCGGGCAGCCGGCTGCACCGTCGTCCCGTTCGACCCCCTGCGTGACCGCTCGCTCCCCGAGGGGACCAGGGCTTTGCTGCTCGGCGGCGGGTTCCCCGAGGTGCACGTTCAGCAGCTGGCCCGGAACCGGGCCCTGCTCGACCAGGTGCGCGACGCCGTGCGGGGCGCTCTCCCGACGGTCGCCGAGTGCGCCGGACTGCTCTACCTCCTGGACGACCTGGACGGGTCCACGATGGCCGGTGTCATCGGGACCGGTGCCGCCATGTCGAAGCGCCTGACCCTGCGTTACCCGGCGGCAGTCGCTGCCGGCGACAACCTGCTCACGCGGGCCGGCGAGCGGGTGCACGGCCACGAGTTCCACCGCACCACCCTGACCGCCCCCACCCGGGGGTGGGCGCCCGCCTGGGAGGTCGACGGCGAGCTCATCGGCGTCGCCACCCCCACCCTCCATGCCTCCTACCTCCACACCCACTGGGCCGGGCACCCGGTGATGGCCGAGCGGCTGGCGCACGCGGCGTCCAGGGCAACGCCGGTCGTGGCTCCCGCCCCCCAGGCCGCGGCCGTGCCTCGCCCGAGGTCGGACGACGCCGTCGTTGATCCGCTGCTCCACCACGGGGATGTCGAGACCGGACGTGGACTGCTCGACTTTGCGGTGAACGTCCATCCCGAGCCTCGGCCCTCGTGGCTCGAGGCGGCGTTGCGGGACGGCCTCGAGCACTCGACCAAGTACCCGGACGTGACCCCGGCCCGCGAGGCCATCGCGGACCTGCATCACCGACGCGCCGACGAGGTTCTCGTGACTGCCGGCGCGGCCGAGGCGTTCGAGCTGATCGCCCGGTGGAAGCAGTGGCGGCACCCCGTCGTGGTGCACCCCCAGTTCACCGAGCCCCACGCCGCGCTCGAGCGCGCAGGTCACCAGGTGACCGTCGTCAGCTGCCGCCCCGAGGACGCCTTCCGTCTCGACGCCTCGGCCGTCCCCGAGACCGCCGACCTGGTGTTCGTGGGCAACCCGACCAACCCCACGGGGGTCCTGCACCCGGCCGAGGAGATCCTCAAGCTGCGCCGGCCCAAGCGCGTCGTCGTCGTGGACGAGGCGTTCATGGACGCCGTGACCGACCAGGGCCAGTCACTCTCGACGGACCGCCGGCGGGGCCTCCTGGTCGTGCGGAGCCTGACCAAGCACTGGTCGATCCCAGGCATCCGGGCCGGCTACGTGCTCGGGAACGAGCGCGCCATCGCGGGGCTCGCTGCCAGGCAGGTGCCTTGGTCGGTCTCCACGCCAGCCATCGCCGCGGCCATCGCCTGCACCGCCGGGGAGGCCGCGGCCGAGGCGGCGCGTCGGGCAGAGCGGGTCGAGCAGTGGCGCACCGGGCTCGTCGCAGCCCTGAAGCATCGGGGGTACGAGGTCGTGGACTCACGCACGTCCTTCGTGCTCGCGCGCCTGGGCTGCGGAACGCGCGAGGCGCTGCGCGCCCACGGCGTCGCCGTACGCCGCGCCGACACCTTTCCCGGGCTGGACGGCGCGTGGGCCAGAATCGCTGTCCGACCGCCGGACACGATGGCCGAGCTGCTCCGGGCGCTCGACGACGTCCCGGTGGGCCAGCCGTCCGCCATCGGCGCATGAACGGGTCGCGAGGCCTGTCCAGGTCGTCGGGCCTGTTGCTCGGCTTCGCCGCAGACCGCCTCCTGGGCGACCCGCGTCGGGGCCACCCCGTGGCGGCTTTCGGCACGGTCGCAGCCCGTCTCGAGCGGAGCCTGCACGCCGACTCTCGAGCGCGCGGGGTGCTGTACACCTCGCTCCTCGTGGGTGGGTGCGCGGCGCTCGGGGTCGGAGTCGAGCGGGCCACACGGGGCCGGCCCGTGCTGCACGCCGCGGTCACGGCCGCGGCCACCTGGACCGTCCTGGGCGGACGCAGCCTCGAGCGGGAGGCCCTGGCGGTGCACCGGTTCCTGGACGAGGACGACCTCGACGGCGCACGCCACCGGCTGACCTACCTGGTGGGACGTGACACCAGCTCGCTCTCGCCGCAGCAGATCACCCGGGCGGTGGTCGAGTCGGTCGCCGAGAACACCTCGGACGCCGTCACGGCCCCGCTGGTCTGGGGCGCCGTGGCAGGGGTACCGGGCCTGCTGGCCCACCGGGCGTCGAACACCCTGGACGCGATGGTGGGGTACCGCAACGCCCGTCACCAGAACTTCGGCTGGGCCTCGGCCCGGCTCGACGACCTGCTCAACCTTCCCGGTTCACGGCTTGCGGGTCTCGCCGTGCTGGGCGCAGCGCCCTCGCACGCCCGGGAGGCGTGGCGGGTCTGGAGGCGGGACGCAGCCGGCCACCCCAGCCCGAACGGCGGCGTCGTGGAGTCAGCCTTTGCCGGTGCGCTGGAGATCGTGCTGGGTGGTACGAACAGGTACGGCGAACGCGTCGAGCACCGTCCCACGATGGGGGACGGGCCGCCGCCGACCCCCGGGGACATCCCGAGGGCCACGGACCTGGCGACACGCGTCGGCGCAGCGGCCGCCGTCGCGACGAGTGCGCTCGCGGCGGTCACCGGTCGCTCGTCGTGGCGGTGGCGTGCCGGCGGCGCACGCCCAGCCGGCTGACGTCGAGCGCGACCGTCACTCCTTGCGGCGGCGGGGGAGTCGGAGCCGCTCCACCGGCACCCCGGCCACCAGGTGCTGCGAGACGATGGCGCCGGCTGCCTCCTCGTCGACGCTCCCGTACCAGACGTCGTCCGGCTGGACAGTGACCACCGGAGCGTGGTTGCACGGAAACTGGCACCCGGTCTGGGTGACGAGGACGTCGTCGTCGCCGAGACCGGCTCCCATGAGCCCCAGCACGACTCCCTTCCAGGCCGGCTCCGCGCCGGCCGCCGTGCAGCGCGGGCCACGGCAGACGAACACCTGGTGACGGTGCTCGGGGACGTCCTCCCACGCGGCCGACGTCAGTCCCGGGCCGCCGTGGGTGATCGGGCGTGCCAGCTCGACCAGCGCCCGCCACTGCGAGGTCTCCTCCATCAAGGCGGGCGCGGTGCTGACCCGGGGCGCGCCATCGCCGAACGCCCGCCACCAGTCGGCCGCGACCCGTCGCAGCCAGGAGACTCCCGGACCACCCGGGCCGCCAGAGACACCGACGAGCACCACCTCGGCCTCGCGGCTCCTCGCGAGTCGTTCGAGGACGTCTCCCAGCGTGGGGGAGGCCAGCTGCAGGAACGCGAGCTCGGCGTCGAGCTCGTCGGCGAGCGCCGCCAGCTCCGCGCGCCGGGCGGCGTCGGCAGGCGATGTGCCCACGAGGACGTGGACAGTCATGAGTTCTCCTCGACATGGCCGTCCCAGACCAGGTGATGACGGTCCAGGCGGGGGTGGGGGTCCAGCGAAGCGTCGACGTGGTAGACCTCGCGCAGCAACGAGGCGGTGAGGGTGGAGGTCACCGGCCCCTGGCCGTGCACACGGCCGTGGTTGAGCACGACCACGTCGTCGCAGAAGGCCGTCGCCAGCTCGAGGTCGTGCAAGGCGGCGACCGTGGTCAGACCGAGGTCTCGAGCCAGAGCGAGGAACCGCAGCTGCTGCCCGAGATCCAGATGGTTGGTCGGCTCGTCCAGGAGCAGGACCGCCGGCTGCTGGGCCAGGGTGCGGGCCAGGTGGGCGCGCTGGCGCTCACCGCCAGACAGCGTGGTCCACCCGCGGTCGGCAAGGTGCGTGAGCCCGACGAGGTCCATGACCGTGTCGACGACTTCGGCACCCGAGTCGCCGCGCGCGCCCAGCATCCGTCGGTGGGGGAGGCGACCCAGCGCGACCACCTGGCGCACGGTGAGGTCCGTGGTCGTGGTCGCATGCTGCTCGACCAGGGCGACGGTCTGGGCACGGCGGCGGTGCGACAACGAGCGGATCGCAACGTCTCCGACCAGGACGGTGCCGCGGTCGGGCTTCCGCAGGCCGGCGAGAACGTGCAGCAGGGTCGTCTTGCCGGACCCGTTGGGCCCCAGCAGTGCGGTGACCCGGCCGCCCCGGGCGAGGACGTCGACGTCGTCGAGCACGACGTCGACGCCGAGCCGGACGACGATTCCGCTCGCGCGCAGGTCGGGGGTCGATGAGTGCACGCACAGGTCGCGATGTGTCATGCGCGAGGCCTCCTTGCCATCAGCCAGACCAGGACGGGTGCGCCGAGCAAGGCGGTCAGCGCACCCACGGGGACTTCTTGACGGTCGACCAACGAGCGTGCGGCGGTGTCGGCCCACATCAGCAGGAGAGATCCGCCCGCTGCCGACGCGAGCAGGACGGCCCTGTGCCGGTTGCCCACCAGGGGGCGGACGAGGTGAGGAACCACCAACCCCACGAAGCCGATCACTCCGACGTAGGCAACCGTGGTCGCGGTCACCACGGCGGTGCCCACCATGAGCACCCAGCGCGTCGAGGTGACGGGCACGCCCAAGGACTGCGCGGACACCTCCCCGAAGGTGAAGGCGTCCAGCCGCTCGGCATAGGCGAAGAACCAGACCAACGCCACCAGCGCCGCGCCCAGCAGCACGAGGGTGCTGTCCCACCGGAGCCCCGCGAGCGAGCCGAGCGTCCAGCTCAGAACCCTGCGGGCGGCATCGCCCTCGCCGTGCATGATGACCACGACCGAGGTGTAAGCGCTGCACAGGTAGGCCACCGCGACGCCGGCCAGCACGGTGCGGTGCGGGCTCAGCCCCCGACCGCCGGCGGACGCGATCACCAGGACCACGGCGAGCGCGGCCAGCGCCCCGGCAAATGCGGCCACGGACACGGCCGCGCTGGCGACGAGCCCGCCTACTCCGATGCCCAGGACCATGATGGTCACCGCGCCCACCGTGGCGCCGCTCGAGACGCCGAGGAGGAAGGGGTCGGCCAGGTCGTTCCGCGTGAGGGACTGGAGGACGGCCCCGCACAGGGCGAGGACCGCCCCTGCCGCTATCGCCCCCATCACTCGTGGCAGCCTCAGCTGCCAGACGAGCTGGTCCTCCAGGACCGTGACCTCCCCGCCCGCCCCGAGCCGGCGCAGGAGAACGGCCAGGACGCGTGCCACGGGCACGTCCACCGATCCCAGGGAGAGCGCCACCGCAGCGCTGGCCACGAGTGCCGCCGCCGTGAGCGTCACCACGACGACTGCCCGGCCCGCTGCGAGGCGGGCCACACTCACGGCCGGAGGTCGAGATCCGCCAGCTGGCTGGCCACCGAGGCCGCGCCGTCGACCATGCGAACTCCGGGCGTGGCCTCGGAGTAGGCCACGGTCACGAACGCGCCCTTCTTCACGGCGGTGAGCTCGCTCAGCACGGGGTCCTTCTCCAGGTAGGCCCTCTTCTCCTCGGCCGACGACCAGCTGGCGTCCGCCAGGACGATGACGTCGGGGTCGGTTGCCAGAACGTCCTCCCAGCTGCCCTCGCCCCAACCCCGCTCGATGTCGTCGAACATGTTCTCGGCACCGACCGCGTCGAGGATCAGCTGTGGTCCGCTCTGGCCGCCGCCGACCAGCGGCGTCTTGTCACCTGAGTCGTACCACAGGGCAGTCAGGCCCTGACCGGGTGCAGCGTCGCGGATGCTCTCGAGCGTCTCCTTCTGCTCGGACACGAGCGCCTTCGAGGTGCCGGGCTCGCCGAGCAATTCCGCGACGTCGTCCAGCTCCTGCCACACGGCGTCGAAGGTCGGGGCCGGGCGCTGGCTCTTGTCCGGGCAGCCGAAGGGGGACAGGTACGACTGGATTCCCGAGCCAGCCAGGACGGTGCGGTCACCCGCCACGCCCTTGTCGAAGGCGGAGGCGTACGACGCGTACACCAGGTCGGGTTCTGCCTCCAGGAGAGCCTCGTTCGTGGGGTACTCCGCGGCCAGCACCGGTACCTGCTCGTACTCCTGGGCCCACCGGTCCGAGATCGCGTCGTCGAGGTAGGCGGTGCCGACGAGGCGGTCACCCAGCCCGAGGGCGAGCACCACCTCGGTGGCGCCCTGGTTCAGAGTCACCACACGCTCGGGCGTGGACGCCACGACGACCTCGTGGTCGCAGTTGACCAGCTCAACAGGGAAGCGGTCGCCGCTCTCAGCGGTCGCCGTCTCCTTCTCTGGCGCGCCGGCGCAACCGGCGAGGAGCAGGACGGCGCCTGCGGCGAGTGACAGTCCGGGCATGGCGGCACGGCGAATCATGGGATCTTTCTCCAAGGACCTCGTTGGATACGAAACGCGCCGTGGCCGGTCTCCTGGCTCGCGCATCGCCGTCCTGCGACCGACCTTCCCAGGTGTGCACCCAGTGGTCCCGACACCGGAGTGTCGGTGAGGTCGCGGAACTCCGCGCTCACAGTGGCGAGGGCCGCGCCGGTCTTCCACCGGCTTCCCGTGCACCACGGCACCGGCACCGTACCAGTCCGTGGGTCGGCGTCCTCAGGGGGCGGCACGCCGCGTACGCTGGCCCCAGCGAATGCCATGGAAGCCGGTGAGAGTCCGGCACAGTCGCGCTGCTGTGACACCGTCCTCGGAGGGTGAAGTCAGACCCGGGCGTTCGTCCATCCCCACATCACCAGGGCGCAGAACCCTGAGGAGGAAACATGTCGCACGCTGTTGCCGCGCCATTGTCCGGTGCCACCGCCATTCCCGCCGTCGAGATCCCGACGGTCGACCTTCGTGAGCTCGCCCCGTGGGCACTGTTCTTCGGCCTGCTGTCCGTGCTGGTCGTCTTCTTCGTCAGCATCGACCAGGGTGCGGTTTCACTCTTCGCCGGCACCGCCGTGCACGAGTGGGTCCACGACGGTCGTCACCTGCTTGGCTACCCCTGCCACTGACCCCTCGCTGGGTCAGCACAGCTGAGCTCCGACCGCCCTTGAGTGCGGTCTCCCTTCCCGACCCCTGCGCCGATCACGGCGCTGGGGCGTCGGGCGCGTCGTGCTGCGTGCACGGCTCATTCGACGACCACAGAAACAGGAATCACAAGTGAACGCACGTACTTTCCTGGTCCGCGGCCTGCTCGCGGGCCTCATCGCCGGCATCGTGGCCTTCGGCGTGGCCTTCACGGTCGGCGAGCCGCCGATCGACACCGCCATCGGCCTGGAGGAGGCCGCGGCAGCGGAGGTTCCGGCCGAGAGCGGCGCGGACGAGGTCCACACCCACGCCGAGGGCGACGGCGACCACACGCACGCCGCGGCTGCCACGGAGGAGGGGCACGCCCACTCGCACGGTGACGAGGAGGAGGGCGGCATCACCCGCACCACCCAGAAGACCTGGGGCCTGGCCACTGCGACGATCGCCATCGGCGTCGCCCTGGGCGGGATCATCGCCCTCATCGCCGCCGCCGTCGCTGGACGTCTGGGACGTCTGACGATCGTCGGCTCGACCGCACTGGTCACCGCACTCGGCTTCGTCGCCTACGCGCTGGTGCCCTTCCTGAAGTACCCGGCTGCTCCGCCGGCCGTGGGCAGCGGTGACACCATCGGGTCGCGCACCGCGTACTACTTCGCCTTCGCGCTGATCTCCATCGTCGCGATGGTCGCAACGGTGTTCCTGGGCCGCTGGCTCGCCGCCGCACGTGGCGCGTGGACCGGTGTCGTCGTGGCCGGGGTCGCCTACGTCATCGTGGTCGCCGTCGCGGCACTCGCCATGCCGACGGTCAACGAGCTCGGTGCCTTCCCCGCCGACGTGCTGTGGGAGTTCCGGATCTCCTCGGTCCTCACCCTGGCCGCGCTCTGGGGCGCCCTGGGCGTGGCCCTGACGTGGCTGCTCGGGCGGGTCGACACCACCGCGAAGGCGGTCGTCTGAGTCAGCGGTGCGACAGCACCCACTCGAGAGCCGGGCCCACCGCGTGCACGACCTGCGCGCGGGGGTCCGGCTCCGGCCGTTCCACGACGACCACAGGGACACCGAGCTGCGCAGCGGCCTGCATCTTGGGCCAGGTGTACGTCCCGCCGGAGTCCTTGGTGACCAGGACGTCGCTGCCGTGGTCGGCCATGACCGCGAGGTCGCCCTCGAGCGTGTACGGCCCGCGGCTGGTGAGCAGCCGCCACCGCGCAGGGAGGTCGACGTCGGGGGCGTCCACGACACGGGCCAGGACCGGAGCCTCGCGCAGCTCGGGCACGAAGCGGGCGAGCTCCTGCCGTCCGACGGTCAGGAAGGGACGTTGCCCCAGTGTTGCCGCCACCTGCGCTGCTTCGGCGTGTGTGCGCACGTACCGCCAGGCCGGATCCGGCTCCCAGCCGGGACGCTCGAAGCGCAGCAGCGGTACCTGCTCGGCCGCGCAGGCCTCGACGGCGTTGGCGCTCATGCCACGGGCGAACGGGTGGGTGGCGTCCACGACCAGGTCGTAGTCGGCCAGCGCGGTCCGCAAGCCCGCGACGCCGCCGAAACCGCCGATGCGGACCGGTCCCACCGGTAGGCGCGGACGTGCCACGCGCCCGGCGAGCGACGAGGTGACGTCCACCCGGGCCTCCACCAGGAGCTGGGCCAGGTCGCGCGCCTCCGCAGTGCCTCCGAGCAGCAGGACCCTCATCGTGCACCTTCCTGTGGGAGAGCGGGGACGGTGAGCACCGGCAGCGAAGCAGGCGCTCCGTCACGGGCCAGCGCCAGCAGCATCTCGACGTCGAGGTGCTCCTCGACGAGGTCGGCGAGGAGCTCCATCCGGCGCTCCCGTGCGGCCGGGAAGCTGGCGCCGGAGGGGGCCAGGGCGGCGACCTCGGCGAGGAAGGCGGCCCGGAAGGCGTCCCCCTCCAGGCTGCCGTGCCACATCGTGCCGAACACCTGACCGGAGCGGGCCCCGCCGAGGAACTCCTCAGCGCCTGCGTCGCGGCTGATCCGCCCGTGGTGGATCTCGTAGCCGGTCGTGGCCGCCCCGAGCGCCTCGCCGACGGGCAGGCGCAGCGCCTTCTCCACGGCGAACGTGGTGGTCACGGGGAGCAGGCCCAGCCCCTCGGCGTGCGCGCCGACGGCCCCCTCGACGCCGTTGGGGTCGCTGACCGTGCGGCCGAGCATCTGGAAGCCGCCGCAGATGCCGAGCACCGGACGACCCGCCGCGGCGTGGGCCTTGATCGCGGCGTCGAGCCCGCGCGAGCGCAGCCACGCGAGGTCGGCGAGCGTGGCGCGCGTACCCGGCAGCACCACGAGGTGAGCGTCGGCGAGGTCGCGGGGGTCGGAGACGAAGACGACGTCGAGGTCCGGCTCCAGACCCAGGGCGTCGACGTCGGTGAAGTTGCTGATCCGGGGGAGCCGTACGACCGCGACCCGCACTCGGGCGCCGTCCTTGCCGCGGCGACCCTCCAGGTCGAGGGCGTCCTCGGAGTCGAGCCACAGGTCGGGGTGCCACGGCAGCACTCCGTGCACGGGACGACCGGTCATCCGCTCCAGCTGGTCCAGGCCCGGGCGCAGCAGTCCGAGGTCGCCGCGGAACTTGTTGACCACAAAGCCAGCCAGCAGCGCCTGGTCCGCCGGCTCCAGCAACACCAGGGTGCCGAACATCGAGGCGAAGAGGCCGCCCCGGTCGATGTCGCCGACCATGACCACCGGGAGGTCGGCGTGGCGGGCCAGGCCCATGTTGACGTAGTCGCTGGAGCGCAGGTTGATCTCGGCCGGGCTGCCCGCTCCTTCGGCCACGACAACGTCGAACCGTTCCGCGAGGTCGTCGTACGCGGCGTGCGCCGCCGCAGCGAGGTGCCGTCGCCCGGTGGCGAAGTCGGTGGCGGAGACCTCCCCGGCGGGTTGCCCCATGACCACGACGTGGCTGCGTCGGTCGGAACCGGGCTTGAGCAGGACGGGGTTCATGGCGGGCTCGGGAGTCACCTGGGCGGCGAGCGCCTGGACCCACTGGGCCCGGCCGATCTCGGCGGTGCCTCCCGCGGGGTCCTGGCAGACCATGGAGTTGTTGGACATGTTCTGCGCCTTGTACGGCGCCACCCGGACCCCGCGGCGCGCGAAGGCCCGGCACAGCCCGGTGGTCACCACCGACTTGCCGGCGTCCGAGGTGGTCCCGGCTACCAACAGCCCGCTCATGCGGGGCCCTCCGGGGCGCGGAGCAGGTACACGTCCATCACCCAACCGGCGAGCTCTCGGGCTCGGGCGCGGGCCTCGCGCACCTGCGGCAGGACGTGGCGGACCGTGCCGGCCACCAGCTGTTCGCCGTCCGAGCCGAGATTGGCGCCCCACCAGATCTGCCAGCCGGGGAGCTCCTCGAGCTGGTCGAGGCTGGCCTCGGAGCCAAGCATGACCAGCACGTTGCGCTGGCCCGCAGCGACGGTGTCGCGCAGGCGACGGGCGGTGGTGACGTGCACTGGCGTGCCGACCGGGTGCAGCACGATGCGGTGCCGGGCGGCCAGCAGCTGGGGAGCGCTGATGCCGGGCACGACGTCCCAGGTGAGACCGGCCAGGCGGGGATCGGCCGCCATGCCCTCGACCACGCGCAGGGTCGAGTCGTACAGCGACGGGTCACCCCACACCAGGAAGGTCGCCCGCCCACCCCGCTCGGCCACCGCGTCGGCGAAGGCCGCCACCCGGGCGGCGTGCCAGTCGCGCACTGCGGCGGGGTAGTCGCTTGGGTCGTCCCGGTCACGCTGCGGGTCGGGCACCTCGACCAGCTCGACCTCGAACTCCTCGCAGATCGCGCGGCGCACCTGCAGCAGCTCGTCGTCCTCGTGCTTGCGCACGGCGAGCACGTAGTCGGTGTCCAGCAGGGCGCGGACGGCGTCCCGGGTCAGGTGGTCGGGACCCGTGCCGAAGCCGACAACGTGCAGGTGGGCACTCACGCCTCGTCCTCCAGGTCCCCCTCGACCTCGAGGTACACCTTCTGCAGCTGCGACAGCGTCTCCGGGTCGGGCTCCGCCCACAGGCCACGCTCGGCGGCCTCGTGCAGCCGCTCGACGATGCCGCGCAGGGCCCACGGGTTCGAGGTACGCAGGAACGCTTGGTTGGTCTCGTCCAGCACGTATGAACTGGCGAGCGACTCGTACATCCAGTCGTGGACGACCCCGGCGGTGGCGTCGAACCCGAACAGGTAGTCGACGGTGGCTGCGAGCTCGAATGCGCCCTTGTAGCCGTGGCGCTGCATCGCCCCGATCCAGCGGGGGTTGACCACGCGAGCCCGGAAGACCCGGTTCGTCTCCTCCTGCAGCGAGCGCGTCCGGACGGCGTCGGGGGAGGTCGAGTCGCCGACGTAGGCCTTCGGGTCGGAGCCGGTGAGCGCGCGCACGGTGGCCACCATGCCGCCGTGGTACTGGAAGTAGTCGTCGGAGTCCGCGATGTCGTGCTCAGCGCTGTCGACGTTCTTCGCAGCCACCTTGATCCGTCGGTACGCGGTGCGCATGTCCTCGGCCGCGGCGATTCCGTCCAGGCCTCGGCCGTATGCGAAACCGCCCCACGCGGTGTACACCTCGGCCAGGTCGTTGTCGTCGCGCCACGAGCCCGACTCGACCACCTGGAGGATGCCCGCACCGTAGGAGCCGGGCTTGGAGCCGAAGATGCGAGTCGTGGCCCGGCGCTCGTCCCCGTGCTCAGCCAGGTCGGCCCGGCTGTGGGCGCGGACGAAGTTCATCTCGTCCGGCTCGTCCAGGGCGGCGACCAGCTGCACCGCGTCGTCCAGCATCGACACCACGTGCGGGAAGGCGTCGCGGAAGAAGCCCGAGATGCGGACGGTGACGTCGATGCGCGGACGGCCGAGTTCGGCCAGGTCGATCACCTGCAGGTTGTTCACCCGGCGGGACATGTCGTCCCACTCGGGCCGTACACCGAGCAGCGCGAGCACCTCGGCCACGTCGTCACCGGAGGTGCGCATCGCGCTGGTGCCCCACACCGACAGGCCGACGGAGCTCGGGTACTCGCCGGTCTCGTCCAGGTAGCGCTGCACGAGGGACTCGGCCATCGCCTGACCGGTCTGCCAGGCCAGGCGCGAGGGGATGGCGCGGGGATCGACTGTGTAGAAGTTGCGGCCGGTCGGCAGCACGTTGACCAGGCCGCGCAGCGGCGAGCCGGACGGGCCGGCGGGCACGTAGCCGCCCTCGAGGGCGTGCAGCAGCACGTCCATCTCATCGGTCGTGCTGGCCAGGCGCGGCACCACCTCGGTGGCGGCGAAGCTCAGCGCGGCCCGCACGTCGGCGTCCTCGTGGAGCTGGGGCACCACTGTGGGGTCCCAGTTCGCTGCGGCCAAGGCCTCCACGAGACCCCGTGCCTCGGCCTCGAAGGCGTCCACCTGCGCGGTCGAGGCGCCGTCGGAGAGGCCGAGTGCTGCTCGGAGCCCGGGGACGGCGTTGCCGACCCCGCCCCAGACCTGCGAGGCGCGCAGCACCGCGAGGACCAGGTTCACCAGGGCCTCGTCGGAGGGTGCCTGACCCAGGACGTGGAGTCCGTCGCGGATCTGGACGTCCTTGATCTCGCACAACCAGCCGTCGACGTGCAGCAGGAAGTCGTCGAACTCCTCGTCGCCGGGGCGCTCGTCGAGACCGAGGTCCCGGTGCATCTCGGCGGCCTTCATCAGCTGCCAGATCTCCCCGCGGATCGCGGGCAGCTTGGCCGGGTCCATCGCGGCGATGTTGCCGTACTCGTCCAGCAGCTGCTCCAGGCGGGCGATGTCGCCGTACGTCTCGGCGCGCGCCATCGGCGGGATCAGGTGGTCGACGATGGTGGCGTGGGCGCGTCGCTTCGCCTGTGCGCCCTCGCCGGGGTCATTGACGAGGAACGGGTAGAAGAGGGGCAGGTTGCCCAGCACCGCGTCGGTGCCGCACTCGGCGGAGAGCGCCGCGTTCTTGCCCGGCAGCCACTCCAGGGAACCGTGCTTGCCGACGTGCACGACGGCGTGCGCGCCGAAGCCGCCGGACTCCGGGGACTCCTCCAACCAGCGGTAGGCCGCCATGTAGTGGTGGGTCGGGGCGAGGTCGGGGTCGTGGTAGATCGCCACGGGGTTCTCGCCGAAGCCGCGGGGCGGTTGGATCATGATGACCACGTTCCCGGCGACGAGCGTGGCGATCACGATCTCACCGGCGTCGTTGACGAAGAGGGAACCAGGAGCCTCCCCCCACGCCTCGGTCATGGAGTCGCGCAGGGCCTGCGGCAGGTGGGCGGTCCAGCGGCGGTAATGGTCGGCGTCGATGCGCACGTGCGCATCGGTGAGCTGTCCGGACGTCAGCCACTCCTCGTCCTGCCCACCCGCGGCGATCATCGCGTGGATCAGGGCGTCACCCGCCTGTGTGTCGTCCTCGAGGTCGAGGCCTGGTACCGCGCCGGGGCCGCCCAGGTCGTACCCGGCGTCTCGGAGTCGTCGGAGCAGGCGGATCGTGGAGACCGGGGTGTCCAGTCCGACGGCGTTGCCGATACGGGAGTGCTTGGTCGGGTACGCCGACAGGACGAGTGCGACCTTCTTCTCTGCGTTCGGGACGTGACGCAGTCGCGCGTGGTTGACCGCGATGGCGGCCACGCGGGCGCAACGCTCGGGGTCGGCGACGTAACGGGGGAGACCTTCGTCATCGATCTCCTTGAAGGAGAACGGTGCGGTGATGATGCGCCCGTCGAACTCCGGAATGGCGATCTGGTTCGCGGAGTCGAGCGGCGTGACGCCGTCGTCGTTGGCTTCCCACTCCTCACGGCTGCTGGTCAGGCACAGTCCCTGGAGGACGGGGATGTCGAGGGCGGCGATGCGCTCGACGTCCCAGGTTTCGTCGTCGCCGCCGGCACTGACCGAGGCCGGGACGCTGCCGCCGGCGGCCAGGACGGTCACCACGACGGCATCGAGCTGGCCGAGAGCTTCGAAGAGCTCGTCGGGCGCACTGCGCAGCGAGCCGGCGAAGATGGGTACGCCCACGGCCTGACCGGTGGCGTCGACGGCGTCCGCCAGGGCGTGCGCGAAGGCGGTGTTCCCGCTGGCCTGGTGGGCGCGGTAGTAGAGGATGCCGACCTTCGGCAGTGAGGGGTCGGAGGGTGCGCCTCGCTCGGCGAAGCCCCATGACGGCACGACCGCCGGGGGCTCGAAGCCCTCACCGGTGAGCAGGACGGTGTCGGAGAGGAACGCGTGCATCTGGGCCAAGTTGGCCGGCCCGCCCTCGGCCAGGTAGCGGTGCGCCTCGGTCGCGACGCCGATCGGGACGGTGCTGAGCTCCATCAGCTCGGCGCTGGGCTGCTGCTCACCGCCGAGGACCACCAACGGTGTGCCGGCGGCGCGGACGGCCGCCAGTCCCTCCCACAGGTCATGGGGCGAGCCCAGATGACGTACGACGACGAGGTCGGCACCCGCGAGGACCGCATCCAGCTCGCTGCTCGTGCTGCGCGACGGGTTGGCGAGCGCGAAGCTCGAGCCGCTGGCCCGGGCCGAGAGCAGGTCGGTGTCGGACGTGGAGAGCAGGCAGATGTGTGCGGACGCGGCCATGTGCCGGGTTCCTCCTCCGGGGTTCTCGCCCCGTGTAGCGGTCGGATTCACCCACGGCCAGTGTCTGGCTTCGAGCACGCGTGCTCGATCACAGTGGCGGAACCGCCCCGGAGTCTCACCGGGTTCCTGCGCCGTGGATCTTCCGCAGCCTACGGGAGAATGGCGCGCGTGAAGCAGCCGGTCTACCTCCTGAGGCACGGAGAGTCGGAGTGGAACGCGCAAGGCGTTACACAGGGACAGACGCCACATCCGCGGCTCACAGGTGCTGGGCGTGCCCAGATGGTCGAGGCCGCTGATTTCCTCGCCCTATGTCTGACGTCCACAGACGCGGTGCGCGTGACCTCGAGCGACCTCACCCGGGCGGTCGAAGGGGGCGAGGTGGTGGCGGCCCGTCTGGGAGCCAGCCAACTTGTCGACGAACGTCTTCGGGAACGGCACTTCGGCCTCTTCCAGGGGACGAACCACCGACGCACGGTCTCCTGGACCGGACGGGCCTCGGCTGTCGCGCTCGCCCATGGTGGCGTGGAGCGCCGAGCTGAGGTCGTGCGCAGGACATTGGCTGCCCTTGCCGACCTCGACCCGGCGATGACGCACGTCGTGGTGGCGCACGGTGAGCTGTTCCGTCTCCTGCCCGGGGGCTCCGCGGTGGGGGAGGTCGCCAACGGCCAGGTCCTCCTCTGGGACGGCCGATCCGTCCAGCGGCTGTGACGTCGACGATCGGGGAGGGGCGTGTGACGGCCGTCGGGGGCTCGTCGCGCGCACCTCACGCGGACCATGAAAATCGGTCAGAACCGACCGACCTGCGGTACGGATTGGGTTCCAGATTCGGTGGCGAGTCGAGGGCCTGATCGAAAGGCTCCGAGAGTGCGTCGCTGCGGCGCTGCAACCGCGGTTTGGGTGCCCTCGTAGGCAGCTGTCGACGGGAGGGCTCGGATTGGGCTCGCTTTGATTCGCAAAGGTCTGCGACCCCGCGCCGACGCCCACAAGGGTCGAGAACGACATCGCTGCAGGTCAGGTGCGGTTTCTGGGATACGAAGGCGTCCGATCGCAAATGATCGCGTTGACGCTCAGGGGGCCGAACCTGTTCCCGATGACCGGTCACGTGGAGGTCGTCGCGCTCCTGGAGAAAGCGGGTTCTGACCTGCAGGGGAGCGACCTGACCTGACGGTCCCAACGCCCTCCGAATGCACCTTGGAGCGCACCTCGGGCTCGCTTTGCGCGACACGCGGTGGTCGGGACCAGCTTGGTCACAGGCGCCAGTTCTCCCCGTCGTGGCGAGGTGCTAGTGTGCTCGGTGCCAGTCGTACTTCACTCGTGGAGTCAGGGAACCCGGTGAGATTCCGGGACTGACGCGCAGCGGTGAGGGTGACGGGCGAGGCAACACGCCACTGGAGCAGTGCTCTGGGAAGGTGCCTCGCGCCGGTTGATCCCGAGTCCGAAGACCTGCTGGCACTGGTGACAACCGTCGCCAGGTCGTACGTGGACTCCGCGACAGGGTCCCTGACCAGATAGGTCCTGGCAGTGTCAGCCTCCCGCACTCGCGCCGACCGGTGTCCTGGCGCCCTCCGACCATGGCAGGCGGCCGACGGCCTCCTCGTCCGGCTTCGGCTGATCGGGGGCCGAGTTCCCTCGACAGCGCTGAGGTCGCTCGTCGAGGTTGCTGAGGAGTACGGCGACGGAAGCGTGCACACGACGTCGCGGGCGAACCTTCAGGTGCGTGCCTTTCCCGGCTCCGAAGGCCGGCTGTCGTCCGAGGCGCTCGCCGCCCTCGAGCGAACCGGCCTCCTGCCGACCAGGACCCACGAGCTGGCCCGCAATGTGATGGTGTCCCCGCAAACCGGCTTGGCCGGGGGCCGCGCCGACCTCCGGGCAGTCGCACGCGAGCTCGACGACCGGTTGTGCGCCGACCCGGATCTCGCGGCCCTGCCGGGACGGTTCTTGTTCGTGCTCGACGACGGACGCGGCGACCTTCTGGCTCGAAGCTGCGATCTCGGGCTGGCGGCACTCGACTCGACGCGGGTTCAGCTGCGGATCGGGACCGGGTGGGGGACGATCGTGCCGCTCGAGGAGGCGGCAGGGCGGATGGTCGATCTGACGCAGGAGTTCGTCGTACGCCGGGGCAACGGCCCGGACGCGGCCTGGCATGTATCCGAGCTGACGGAGCCCCTCGTCCCACCGAGCCCGCCCGACCCAGGCCTGCCCGACCCGGCGGAGCCGCTGCCATTCGGACTGGTGGCCGGCGGGCGTCATGTCGAGGTTTCCGAGACCGGTCTCGACCGCCAGGTCATCGAAGACCTGACCGCAGCAGTCGATCACGTGGTCGTCACACCGTGGCGTGGCGTGCTCATTCCCGAGGAGAGCAGATGACCAACCTGCGCAGGCCACCGCGCCGTTACGAGTACGTCGACTCCGGACCCGCGATCTATGTCGACTCCTTCGCCACCATCCGGCGAGAGGCCGACCTGCGAGCGGTTCCGGCTGATGCCGAGAAGCTCGCGGTCCGCATGATCCACGGCAGCGGGCAGGTCGACCTCGCTGATGACCTGATCGTGCATCCGCTGATGGTGTCGACTGCCCGGGCCGCGCTGGAGTCGGGCGCGCCGATCCTGTGCGATGCAACCATGGTCGCGACCGGCGTCACCCGCAGTAGACTGCCGAAGGACAACGACGTCGTCTGCCTGCTCAACGACCCGCGGGTGCCCGGGCTGGCCCGCGAGTGGCGCACCACCCGTACCGCCGCCGCCGTTTCGCTGTGGGAGCCGCGCCTGGACGGTGCCGTTGTAGCCATCGGCAACGCTCCGACTGCACTGTTCCACCTGCTGGAGATGATTATCGACGGTGGCCCGCGACCTGCGGCGATCGTCGGCTGCCCGGTCGGCTTCATCGGCGCCGCCGAATCCAAGCAGGCTCTCGTGGACCTCCACGCCGAGCACGGCATCGACATCCCCTACGCCACGGTCCGCGGCCGTCGCGGGGGATCGGCGATGACCTCCTCAGCACTCAACGCACTCGCCCAGGAGACAGAATGACCGGCCGTTTCACGGTCGTCGGCATCGGCCCCGGCGACCCGGAGCTCATGACGCTCAAGGCAGCTCGGATCATCGGCGCGTCCGACGTCGTCGCGTACCACGCGGGCGTGAAGAAGAAGTCCCACGCGCGCCGCATCGCCGACGGCGTCATTCCGGCCGACGCCATCGAGGAGGAGCTGCGCTATCCGGTCACCACCGGCACCACCGACCACCCCGGCGGGTATGTCGGGGCGATGGCCGAGTTCTACGAGTCCTGCGCGGTGCGGCTCTCGGCTCACCTCGACGAGGGTCGCGACGTGGTCCTGCTCTCGGAGGGCGACCCGCTCTTCTACGGCTCGTCGATGTACCTGCACGACCGGTTCAAGGAGATCTACCCGACCGAGGTGGTGCCGGGCGTGCCCGCGTTCGCGGCGGCGGCAGCGGCGATCTCTGGCAGCTCAGGCCCGCTGGTCCGACAGACGGATGTCCTGACCGTCCTCCCCGGAACGCTGCCCGAGCCGGAACTCGCGAGACGGCTGGCCGACACAGAGGCCGCGGTCATCATGAAGCTCGGCCGGACGTTCCCGGCCGTGCGCTCCGCGCTGGCGCAGGCCGGGCGGCTCGAGGGCGCCTGGTACGTCGAGCGGGCGTCGCAGTCCGAGGAGCGTTGGCTGCCGGTCGCCGAGGTCGACCCGGACTCCGTGCCCTACTTCTCCCTGATCGTCGTCCCCGGCGACACCGCCAGCCGGCCGACCGCTGACCGGCTGCGCGCTCGCGACGCGGAGCCGAGTGGATCCGCCGCGACGGACGACGAGCGGACCGCTGAGCTCCTGGTCGTCGGCCTCGGTCCCGGCCCCGACGACTGGCTCACGCCGGAGGTCTCGGCGGCGTTGGGCGAGGTCGACCACGTGGTCGGCTACGCCCCGTACGTGGCTCGCGTCCCGCAGCGTGCCGGACTGACCCGCCACGCGTCGGGCAACACCGTCGAGGTCGACCGGGCTCGTGTCGCGCTCGACCTGGCCAAGGCGGGGGAGAGGGTCGCGGTCGTCTCGGGTGGCGACGCTGGCGTCTTCGGGATGGCGGCAGCCGTCTTCGAGGCGGCCGAGGACCCGGCGTACGCGGGCGTGCCGATCCGGGTGCTGCCGGGGGTCAGCGCCGTGCAGGCGGTGGCCGCCCGTGCCGGTGCGCCCATCGGGGCGGACTTCGCCGTCGTCTCGCTCTCCGACAGGCTCAAGGCGTGGGAGGTCGTGGAACGGCGCCTCCGCGCCGTCGCCGACGCCGACCTCGTGCTAGCGATCTACAACCCGGCCTCCCGCTCCCGGACCGAGCAGATTGCCACCGCCCACCGTGTCCTGCTGGAGCATCGCAAGCCGGAGACCGTCGTCATCGTCGGGCGCGACGTCGGGCGCGACGAGGAGTCGCTGACCGTCACGACGCTGGCCGACCTGGACCCGGAGACGATCGACATGAAGTGCCTGCTGATCGTGGGTGCCGAGAGCACGCGGGTGAGCCGCGCCGGCGTGTGGACGCCGAGGTACGTGCGGTGAGTGCTGCCGTCCACTTCGTCGGCGCCGGTCCGGGCGCGGCCGACCTGCTGACCGTGCGCGCGACGCACCTGCTGGCGCAGGCGGACCTGGTGCTCTATCCCGGCACCTACCTCGATCCCGACGTGCTCGCCCACGTCGGCCCGAGCGCAGAGCTCGTCGACACCCAGGACCTCGACCTCGACACGATGGTCGCGCGGATGGTCGGCGCAGCTGGCGCGGGGCAGACGGTGGTGCGGCTGACGTCCGGCGACCCGTCTCTCTATTCCGCGCTGCACGAGCAGACCCGCCGGCTCGATGCTGCCGGGGTTGCCTGGTCGGTGACGCCCGGGGTGCCCGCCTATGCTGCCGCTGCTGCGCTGGTCGGGAGCGAGCTGACGGTGCCGCTGGTGGCGCAGTCGGTGGTGCTGACCCGCACCCAGGCCCGCTCTACCGCGATGCCGGAGTCCGAGTCGCTGGCGGCGTTCGCTGCGACCCGCTCGACGCTCGTGCTGCATCTGGCGATCACGCGGGTGCGCGAGCTGATGGCCGAGATCGAGCCGGAGTACGGCGGGGACTGCCCGGTGGCCGTCGTCTACCGAGCGAGCCAGCCCGGGGAGCAGGTGCTGCGTGGCACGGTGGCGACCATCTCGGAGGTGGTGGAGGCGGCAGGGCTGCGCCAGGCGGCCGTGATCCTGGTCGGCTGGGCGCTGGCCCGCGAGGGCGGCGAGTCCTATCTCTACGACGCGGCCCGCGACCGGAGCTCGAAGCGACGCGGTGATCGGGGGCTCTGATGGAGCTCTACGACGTCATCAACCGTCGTCGTGACACTCGCCGAGAATTCACGGGTGAGCCGTTGGCGGCCGAGGTGCTGGAGCGGCTGCTGTCGGCGGCTCACTGTGCACCCAGCGTCGGCATGAGCCAACCGTGGGACTTCGTGCTGGTCCGCTCGCCAGCCACGCTCAGCGCTTTCGCCGACCACGTCGCGCTCGAGCGGGACGCGTTCGCGGCGACGCTCAGCGGTGAGCGCGCCGAGACGTTCTCGCGGATCAAGGTCGAAGGGATCCGTGAGTCGCGGCTCGGGATCGTGGTCGGCTACGACCCGACTCGCGGCGGGCCGAGTGTGCTCGGGCGACACGCCATCGCCGATGCCGGGCTCTACTCGGTGGTTTGCGCGATCCAGAACCTGTGGCTCGCCGCGACGGCCGAGGGCCTCGGGGTGGGGTGGGTCAGTTTCTACCGCGAGGAGTTCCTGCGCGATCTCGTCGGCATGCCGGAGCACGTGCGGCCGGTGGCGTGGCTCTGCGTCGGTGCCGTCTCGGAGCTGCCGGAGGTACCTGATCTGGAGCGCTACGGCTGGCGGCACCGCTCGCCGTTGGCGAGTGTCTTGCATGAGGAGAGGTACGGCTTCAGCGCGTCAGTGCCCACTGGGTGACGGTACGGGCCGGAGTCCAGCCGGTGAAGGTGCCGACAGGTGCGCTGGTCTCGACCGAGACTCGGGTCAGTTCGCCGCCGTGCTGCAGGTAGAGCCGACCGAGCAGCATCTCGGTCTCGAGGGTCACGCCGTGCGCGACCAGCCGGCCGCCCGGCCGGAGCGCCGTCAGGCAGGCGTCGATCACGCCGTCGCGGGTGGCGCCTCCGCCGACGAAGATCGCGTCGGGCGTGCGCAGTCCGGCGAGGGCGTCGGGGGCGCGGCCGTGCACGATTTCGAGTCCCGGCACGCCGAGACGCGCGGCGTTGCGGCTGATCCTCGTGGCGCGGTCGGCGTCGGCCTCAACGGCGGTGGTCATGCAGGACGGGTGGGCGCGCATCCACTCGATCCCGACCGAGCCGGCGCCGGCCCCGACGTCCCACAGGTGCTCGCCCGGGACGGGGGCGAGCCGTGCGAGGGCGCTGGCACGCAGGTCGCGCTTGGTCAACTGGCCGTCGTGCTCGAAGGCGTCGTCGGGCAGACCGGCGACCCAACCGCCGAGGGCCGGGCCGACGCAGTCGATCGCGACGACGTTGAGCCGAGGCAGATCGAGCTCAGTGCCGGTGAGGATGACGGCGCTCTCGAACCGGAACGAGCTCTGCTCCGGCCCGCCGAGGTCACCGAGCACGGTGACCTCGCTGTCGCCGTACCCCTCGGCGACCAAGAGCCCCGCAATGTCCCTCGGGGTCTGCTCATCGGACGAGAGCACCAGGATCCGACGGCCAGGGGCGAGCTCGCGGCGCACCAGCGCGACGTCTCGACCCACGACGCTCACGACGGCATGGCTCTCTGCCGGCCAGCGCATCGCCGCCCGTGCGAGGGCGACTGAGGAGATCGCCGGGACCACTGTCACCTCGTCGGTCCCGAGGAGGTCGATGAGGGTCGTGGCGATCCCGGACACGAGCGGGTCGCCGGAGGCGAGGGCGACGACGTGTCCGGCGGCTGCTTCTTCGGCCAGGGATGCGAGCAGTGCTGGCAGCCGGTCACGCATCGGGGAGGGCCAGGGCTCGCGGCGCTGCCCCGGCACGTCGGGCAGGAGGTCGAGGTGCCGGGGTCCACCGAGCACCACGCGGGCGCTCTCGACCAGGGTGCGGCCCGCCTCGCAGATGCCGTCCCATCCGTCGGCGCCGATACCCACCACAGTGATCACGCGAGCAGATGCTATCGTGAGCCCCGCAAGGCGAGAGGTGCCCCAACGGCCCATCCATCGGAAACGGTGGGGACGGTGGACGGGGAGAATCTGGGAAGCCGGTGAGATTCCGGCACAGGCCCGCTGCGGTGAACCGAGCCTCCACTCACGAGTTGAGCGGAGGACTCGGCAAGTCCGAAGACCGGCCTCCCGCCCGACCAGTCACTGCTGGCGAACAGAGCGGGAGCCTCACATGCCACAGTACTACCCATTTTCAGCCGTCCTCGGTTGCGAGACCGACGCCCTGGACGACATGGGCCTCGCGCTCGTCCTCACGACGATCTCGCCGGAGATCGGTGGCGTCCTCGTCCGCGGCGAGAAGGGCACCGCCAAGTCGACGGCCGTGAGGGCGCTAGCGGCCGTGCTGCCGCCGATCGAGGTGTACGCGGCCGACAGGTTCTCCGTGGACCCTGCCGACCCGGCAGCCACATCGCCCGACGGCCCGTTCGGCACCGAGACGGAGACCATCGTCCGTCCGGTGCGGCTCGTCGAGCTCCCCGTTGGCGCGACCGAGGACCGGGTCCTCGGCTCCCTCCACCTCGAGCGGGCGCTGTCGCACGGCAAGGTGGAGTACGAGCCCGGACTGCTCGCGAGAGCACACCGCGGCATCCTCTACGTCGACGAGGTCAACCTGCTGCACGACCACCTCGTCGACCTGCTCCTCGATGCTGCGGCGATGGGTCAGGTCACCGTTGAACGCGACGGCGTCTCGGTCGAGCACGCGGCCCGGTTCGTGCTGATCGGCACGATGAACCCCGAGGAGGGGGAGCTGCGCCCGCAGTTGCTCGACCGCTTCGGGCTCACCGTCGAGGTCGCTGCCCCGCGGGAGCCGGCGCTCCGCGCCGAGGTCGTGCGGCGGCGGATGGCCTACGACGCCGATCCGGTCGCGTTCGCCGCGCGCTACCGCGACGCCGACCGGGCCCTGACCGAGCGCGTCGAATCGGCCCGCGAGCGTCTCGCCAAGGTGCGGCTCACGGAGTCTGCGCTCATGAAGATCGCCGAGGTCTGTGCCGCGTTCGAGGTCGACGGGCTTCGCGCCGACATCGTCACCGCCCGCACCGCGGTCGCCCACGCCGCCTGGGAGGGCCGCGACGAGGTCACCCGCGCTGACATCCGACGCGCCGCATTGCTGGCGCTGCCGCACCGGCGCCGCCGCAACCCCTTCGACGCTCCCGGTCTCGACGAGGACCTGCTCGACCAGGTCCTGGGCGACGACGAGCTACCGCCCGAGCCGCCGGAGGGACCGGCGCCCGATGACCCGCAGAGCCCACCCGAAGACCACACACCAGATCAGGCGCACGCTGACGGACCGCGGGACGAGGCCGGTGAGGGCGACAGTGGTCAGGCGCCGACCGACAGCCTGGCGGAGACTCCGGCCGAGCCTGACCTTGAGCAGCCGATGACGCCGCCCGCAGGCACCGAGGCGGGTTCGACGGTTCGTGCCACCGCGCCGTACCGACCCCGGCTGCTCAAGGTGCAGGGGCTCGGGGAGGGCGAGGCCGGACGACGCAGTCGAGCCCTCGCGAGCACCGGTCGCCGTGTCGGCGCCCGGCGACCGGACGGACCCACGGGATCACTCCACCTCGTGGAGACTCTGCTGGCGGCCGCTGGCAAGCAGTCCTCGCGCGGACGCACGACCGGACGCGTGGAGCTGCGCAACGAGGACCTCCGGGTTGCCGTGCGGGAGGGGCGGGAGGCGAATCTTGTGCTGTTCTGCGTTGACGCCTCCGGGTCCATGGCCGCGCGTAAGCGGATGACCCAGGTGAAGACCGCGATCCTCTCGCTTCTGCTCGATGCGTACCGCCGCCGTGACAAGGTCGGCCTGGTCACCTTCCGGGGCACCGAGGCGACGGTCGCGCTGCCGCCCACACATTCCGTCGACATCGCTGCCGCGCGGCTCGATGAAGTTCCGGCAGGGGGACGCACGCCGCTGGCCGAAGGGCTGCTCGAAGCCGCTCGCGTGCTGACCCGTGAGCGAATGCGCGATCCACGGCTGCGACCACTCCTGGTGGTGGTGACGGACGGTCGCGCGACGGGCGGAAGGGACGCTGTCGCGCGGTCACAGCAGGCTGCGGAGTACGTCGCCGGGCTCGGTGTGACGACGGTCGTCATCGATGGCGAGGGCGGCCCCCTGCGTCTTGGCCTCGCACTGCGACTCGCGGAGCTGCTGGGCGCCGAACACCTGCCCGTGGCCGAGGTCAGTGCTGAGGCGCTGGCCGGCACGGTCCGATCCCGCACGCAGAAGGGAGCGGCCTGATGCCCCAGGGCAAGCCTGCTGTCGTTCCCGACGACGGCCTGACGACGAAGCAGCGCCGCAACCGGCCTCTGCTCGTGGTGCACACCGGCGACGGCAAGGGGAAGTCCACCGCCGCCTTCGGGCTCGCGCTTCGCGGGTGGAACCAGGGCTGGAAGATCGGTGTCTTCCAGTTCGTGAAGTCGGCCAAGTGGCGCATCGGCGAGCAGACCGTTCTGGAGCGACTGGGCCGGCTGCACGAGGAGACGGGCGAGGGCGGCCCGGTCGAGTGGCACAAGATGGGTTCCGGCTGGTCGTGGACCCGAAAGCAGGGTGACGCCGAGGACCACGAGACCGCGGCTCTGCAGGGATGGCAGGAGATCAAGCGCCGCCTGGCCGACGAGAGCCACGACCTGCTGATCCTCGACGAGTTCACCTACCCGATGAAGTGGGGCTGGTTCGACGTCGACGACGTCGTAGAGACGCTGCGAAACCGGCCGGGCTTCCAGCACGTGATCATCACGGGCCGCAACGCGGATCCCCGCCTCATTGAGGCTGCCGACCTAGTCACGGAGATGAGCAAGGTCAAGCATCCGATGGACGTCGGCCAGAAGGGCCAGAGGGGCATCGAGTGGTAGCCCTGCCCCGGCTGGTCGTCTCCGCGCCGTCCACCGGCCAGGGCAAGACCACGATCGCCACCGGGCTCATGGCCGCTCTCCGGATGGCCGGCCACGAGGTGAGCGGTCACAAGGTCGGTCCGGACTACATCGACCCCGGCTACCACGCCTTGGCGACCGGCCGCCCCGGCCGCAACCTCGACCCGCACCTCGTGGGCGAGGAGCGGCTCGTCCCGATGTTGCTGCACGGTGCGTCCGGCGCGGACATCGCGGTGATCGAGGGCGTCATGGGCCTGTACGACGGACGACTGGGCACCGACGGATTCGCCTCCACCGCGCACGTCGCCACCCTCACCCGGACGCCAGTCGTGCTCGTGATCGACGTCGCCAAGCTGTCCCGCTCCGCGGGCGCGATCGCCCTCGGCATGGCGAGCTTCGACGCCGGAGTCCGGGTGGCCGGTGTCGTCCTCAACCAGGCGGGATCGGACCGCAACACCGCCGAGATCATCGGCTCGCTCGAGCAAACGGGTCTACCGGTCCTTGGCGTGATGCCGCGCGACGTCCGGCTCTCCACACCCTCACGCCACCTGGGGCTCGTCCCCGCCGCCGAACGGGACGGCTCCATCCGGATGATCGAACAGCTCGGGGAGCAGGTGGCCCGCCATGTGAACCTCGACGCGATCGTCGAGGTGGCCCGCTCGGCGCCGGATCTGGACGACGAGGCGTGGAACCCCGCGCGAGAGGTGATGTCGGTCGGGGCCAGCGAGCACAGGCCAGTCGTCGCGATGGCCGGCGGGCGCGCCTTCACCTTCCGCTACGCGGAGACCGAAGAGCTGTTGACCGCTGCCGGCTGCGAGGTCGTCACCTTCGATCCGCTCGCTGACCGGGCGCTCCCGGCCGGCACGCAGGGCATCTACCTCGGCGGCGGGTTCCCCGAGGTGTACGCCGCCGAGCTCGCCGCCAACCGCGGTCTGCTGGAGGATCTGCGTAGCGCCGTGGCCGCCGGGATCCCGACGGTCGCCGAGTGCGCCGGGTTGCTCTATCTGGCCGAGTCGCTCGACGGCGTACCCATGGCGGGCATTGTCCCGACCACAGCTGCGATGGCAGAGCGGCTCGTGCTGCGTTACCCGGCTGCGATCGCCGCGACCGACTCGCTCCTCACCAAGGCAGGGGAGGAGGTCACCGGTCACGAGTTCCACCGCACCCGGACCACCCCGGCCGCCGGGGCGAGCGCGGCCTGGACGATCGACGGCGAACCCGTCGGCTATGCCAGCGGGAACCTCCACGCGTCCTACCTCCACCTCCACTGGGCCGGGCACCCTCAACTCGCCCAGCGATTCGCCGACGCCGTCCATGCTGCGCCGACGCACGTGGTCTCGCCCGCTCCGCCTGCGGCGTCCGTAAAGCGGCCCCGCAACCGTGTGGCCGACCCTTTGCGCCATCACGGCGACGTCGAGACGGGAGAGGGCCTCCTGGACTTCGCGGTCAATGTCTTCGACGGCGACCGGCCTGGGTGGCTGGATCGTGCGATGCGCGACAGCCTCGCCGCGGCCGCGGCCTATCCCGACGCCGAGCCGGCTCGCGCCGCGATCGCCCAGCGGCACGGACGTAAGCTCGAGGAGGTCCTTCCGACCGCCGGCGCTGCCGAGGCGTTCACGCTGATCGCCCAGCTGCGCCCGTGGCGGCGCCCGGTCGTCGTGCACCCGCAGTTCACCGAGCCACATGCCGCGCTCGAACAGGCCGGACACACCGTGACGACGGTCGTGTGCCGACCGAGGGACGGCTTCGCCTTGGATCCCGACGCGATCCCCGAAGACGCGGACCTCGTCGTCATCGGGAACCCCACCAATCCGACCGGTGTCCTTCACCCCGCAGAGCTGCTCCGCGGTCTGCGCCGGAGAGGTCGACTCGTCGTGGTCGACGAGGCGTTCATGGACGCGGTGCCCTGCGAGACCGGCTCCCTGGCCCGCGAGCAACTCAAGGGCCTGGTGGTCGTCCGGAGTCTCACCAAGCACTGGTCCATCCCGGGAATCCGAGCCGGCTACATCGTCGGCGATCGCACGCAGGTCCGTTGGTTGGCCGACCGGCAGACGCCTTGGTCCGTCTCGGCACCGGCCATCGCGGCAACGATCGCGTGCACCAGCCGGACAGCAACCCCTGAGGCCCGCGACCGCGCGGCCACACTGGCGCGCTGGCGCGACTTCCTCGAAGGCGGTCTTCGCGGACGCGGGATCGACTACGCGCCATCGGCGGCGCCCTTCGTCCTGGCGCGGCTGGGACGGGGCGCTCATGCGGCGCTGCGGGAGCGCGGCGTCGCCGTACGCCGGGCCGACACGTTCCCGGGGCTCGACTCCACCTGGGTCCGCATCGCCGTGCGTCCACCGGGGATGACGAACCAACTCTTCACCGCGCTCGACGCGGTCCGCCTTCTCCAGCCCACCTCGTGAGGTCCGCCATGCCCTACGTCTCCGCCCCGTCCGACATCGCCCGCGATCATGCGGCCAAGCGCTTGGCGGCGCTGGCCACCCCGCCCGGTGCCCTCGGCCGCCTCGGCGAGCTGGGCATCTGGCTCGCGTCCTGCCAGGGCCATGTACCTCCGAAGCCGGTGAATGACGTCCGGCTGGTCATCTTTGCCGGCGACCATGGCGTCGCCTCGCACGGTGTCTCCGCGTTCCCGCCCGCGATCACCGGTGCGATGGTCCGCACCTTCCTAGCCGGCAAGGCGGCTGTGAATGCCTTGGCAGCCACCCACGGCGTCGCGGTCCGCGTGCTAGACCTGGGAGTCGACGACGACTTCGCCGATCTCGACGAGGCGACTCGCGCGGCGCTGACCGTCCACAAAGTCCGTCGGTCCAGCGGCGCCATTCATCTCGAGGACGCCCTCACGTCGGAGCAGACCCGGCAGGCCCTCGACGCCGGAGCGGCGATCGCACGCGAGGAGATGCGGGCGGGCGCCCAGCTGCTGCTCAGCGGAGACATGGGCATCGGCAACACCACCCCCGCTGCGGCCCTGGTCGCCGCCGGCCTGGGGCTTCCCGCTCGCGAGGTGGTCGGCCGCGGTACGGGGATCGACGACGCGACGCTGGCGCACAAGACCGAGGTCATCGACATCGCCCTCCGGCGTGCCGGCACCCGGGCCGGCGACCCGGTCGAGACACTGACAGCCTTGGGAAGCGCAGACCTGGCCGCCACCACCGGCTACCTCCTTGC
Organism: Thermocrispum municipale DSM 44069; assembly: GCF_000427825.1. Lineage (GTDB taxonomy): Bacteria > Actinomycetota > Actinomycetes > Mycobacteriales > Pseudonocardiaceae > Thermocrispum > Thermocrispum municipale. The sequence continues at coordinate 178,566 of NZ_ATYT01000003.1, forward strand.
CGCAGCCCAGGACGGCGTACCGGTGCTGCTCGACGGACTCATGAGCGTGGCCTGTGCCCTCACCGCCGACCGGATCGAGCCCGGCGCCGCCGCCTGGTACGCCGCCGGCCACCGGTCGACCGAGCCCGCCCAGTCGCTCGCGCTCGCCAAGATGGGCCGAGAACCGCTGCTCGACCTCGGCATGCGGCTGGGGGAGGGATCGGGCGCTGTCGCGGCCGTGCCGATGGTGCGCAGCGCCTCCGCCGTGCTCCGCGAGGTGGCGTTGCTGTCCGAGCTCCGGGCGTGATGCTGCTCGACGCGTGGCGGCTGGCCCTCGGCACACTCACCGCTATCCCCGTCGCCCCACCGGCCCTCGTCGACCGACGCCGGGCCGGCATGGCCATGGTGCTCGCACCGCTGGCAGTCCTGCCGCTCGCGGTGGCGGTGACTCTGGTGGCCCTGGCCGGGCATGGCCTCGACCTGCCGATCCCCGTGGCGGCTCTGCTGGCGCTGGGCGCAACCATCCTCGGCAACCGCGCCTTCCACCTCGACGGGCTCTCCGACACCGTCGACGGCATGGCGGCCTCCTACGACCGCGAGCGGTCGCTGGAGGTGATGAAAAGCGGTATGTCGGGCCCGGCTGGTGTCGTCGCGGTCGTGCTCGTCCTCGGGCTGCAGGCTGCCGGCCTGGGCGCCGTACTTGCCTCGCCGCACCCTGTGCGCGCCGCCGTCCTCGCCGGCTGCGCGCTCTGCGTCTCGCGTGTCGCGCTCGCCACCTGCTGCGCCCGAGGTGTGCCGTCCGCACGACCCGGTGGGCTCGGTGACACCTACACCGGCACCGTGGCCCTGGCAGTCGTGGTGCTCATGTGGCTGACGTGCGCCGCCGTTCTCTCGCTCGCCGGCGCTTGGTCCGGACTCGCCTGGTGGCGAGGAGCGCTGGCCAGCGCGACGGCGTTCGCCGTGGGCGCCGTCGTCGTCGCTCGCGCGGTACGGCGGCTCGGCGGCGTCACCGGCGACGTCTTCGGCGCAGCGATCGAGCTGTCGCTCGCTGCCCTTCTTGTGGCTCTCTCGTGAGCGCCCGAGCCGTCGGTCTCTTGCTCGGGTTCGCCGCGGACCGCGTGCTCGGAGACCCACAGCGTCTCCATCCCGTTGCCGGCTTCGGCAACGCGGCCGCAGCGCTGGAGCGTCCGCTCTACGCCGACTCCCGGCCGCGGGGCGCGGCCCACACGGCGGAGCAACCCCAGGCCCTCGACCTCGGCACCCGCCACGCCCTCGACACCGGCAGGGTCGCTGATGGTGCGGCCGAGCATCTGGAAGCCGCCGCAGATGCCGAGCACCGGGCGACCTCGGCGGGCGTGGTCGAGGATCGCGGCGTCCAGTCCCCGTGCGCGCAGCCAGGCCAGGTCGCTGATCGTCGAGCGGGTCCCCGGCACCACGATCACGTCGGCATCGGCGACGTCGCGGGGGTCGGAGACGAAGACGACGTCGAGGTCGGGCTCCAGACCGAGCGCGTCGACGTCGGTGAAGTTGCTGATCCGCGGCAGCCGCACGACCGCGATCCGGAAGGCGGCCTCACCGCTGGAGCGACGACCGTCGAGGTCGAGGGCGTCCTCGGAGTCCAGCCACAGGCTCGGATCCCACGGCAGTACGCCGAACACGCGACGGCCCGTCAACCGCTCCAGGGAGTCCGGGCCGGGAGAGAGGAGCGCGAGTTCGCCACGGAACTTGTTGACCACGAAGCCGGCCACCAGCCTCTGGTCCGCGGGCTCCAGGAGCGCGACCGTGCCGTACATCGCGGCGAAGACACCGCCGCGGTCGATGTCGCCCACAACCACGGTGTGCAGCGATGCGTGCCGGGCCAGCCCCATGTTGACGTTGTCGCCGGCGCGCAGGTTGATCTCGGCCGGGCTCCCTGCTCCCTCGGCCACGATGACGTCGAAACGCGCCGCCAGGTCGTCGTATGCAGTGTGTGCGGCCGTGGCCAGGTGACGTCGGCCCGTCTCCCAGTCCGCCGACGAGAGCTCGCCGGCTGGATGGCCCATCAGGACGACATGACTGCGCCGGTCGCTGCCGGGCTTGAGCAGCATCGGATTCATCGCCGGCTCAGGGGCAACGCGGGCAGCCAGTGCCTGGACCCACTGGGCTCGGCCGATCTCGGCGGTCGTGCCGTCGGCGGCGGCGCAGACCATCGAGTTGTTCGACATGTTCTGGGCCTTGTACGGCGCCACCTTCACGCCACGTCTCGCGAAGACGCGGCACAGGCCGGTGGTGACGACCGACTTGCCGGCGTCCGAGGTCGTCCCGGCGACGAGCAGACCGCTCACGGCTGCGCCTCCCGAGCCCGCAGCAGGTAGACGTCCATCACCCAGCCGGCCGCTGCCTTCGCCCGCTCGCGCGCTGCTTCGATCGAGGGCAGCACCTCGGCGACCCGCCCCGCGACGAGCTCCTCGGAGTCGGTGCCGAGGTTGGCACCCCACCAGATCGACCAGTCGTCAAGCCCGGCCAGGTCGAGGGTGCCGGTGAGCATGACGCACAGGTTGGTCTGGCCGGCCGCGACGTCCTCGCGGAGCCGCCGGCCGGTAGTGATGTGGACGGGCTGGGCGACCGGGTGCAGCACGATCCGGTGACGGGCGGCCAACAGCTGCGGTGCGCTGATGCCCGGTAGCACGTCGTACTCCAGCGGCATCCGCTCGGCGAGCCGGTCCACGACCCGGATCGTCGAGTCGTAGAGCGACGGATCACCCCACACGAGGAACGCTGCCGTGCCATCCCGCTCGCGCAGGACCCGCTCGTAGGCCGTCACACGAGCCTCGTGCCAGTCCTTGACTGCCTTCGCATAGTCGACCGGATCGGCCCGATCCCGCTCGGGATCGGGGACGGCGACCACCTCGAGACCATGCTCGACCGCAATGGCTCGGCGGACCGAGAGCAGGCCATCGTCCTCGCGCTTCTCGGCGGCGAGGACGTAGTCGCACGACCGGAGCGCGTCGGCCACTTCCGGGGTGACATGCTGCGGCCCCATTCCGACGCCGAGAACGCGGACCCTCACCGGGCGCTCACTCGCGGTCCTCCAGGTCGCCCTCCACCTCGAGGTAGACCTGCTGCATCGCGGCCAGGGTGTCGGCGTCGGGCTCGGCCCACAGGCCGCGCTCGGCGGCCTCGTGGAGTCGCTCGACGATGCCGCGCAGTGCCCACGGGTTCGACTTGCGCAGGAACTCCTGGTTGGTCTCGTCGAGGACGTACTCCTGGGCGAGCTTGTCGTACATCCAGTCGTGCACCACACCGGCGGTGGCGTCGAATCCGAAGAGGTAGTCGACGGTGGCGGCCAGCTCGAAGGCGCCCTTGTAGCCGTGCCGCTGCATGGCGGCGATCCAGCGCGGGTTGACCACCCGGGTGCGGAAGACGCGCGCGGTCTCCTCCGACAGGGTGCGGGTGCGGATCGCGTCCGGCGAGGTTGAGTCGCCGACGTACGCCTTCGGATCGGCACCGGTCAGCGCGCGGACCGTGGCGACCATGCCGCCGTGGTACTGGAAGTAGTCGTCGGAGTCGGCGATGTCGTGCTCGGCGGAGTCGACGTTCTTGGCGGCGACCTTGATACGGCGGTAGTTGGCGCGCATGTCGTCGGCGGCCGGTACACCGTCGAGGTCGCGGCCGTAGGCGAAGCCGCCCCAGGCGGTGTAGACCTCGGCGAGGTCGCTGTCGTCGCGCCAGGTGCCGGACTCGATGACCTGCAGGATGCCGGCGCCGTACGACCCGGGCTTGGAGCCGAAGATGCGGGTCCTCGCGCGGCGGGCGTCGCCGTGCTCGGCCAGGTCGGCGGCGAAGTGGGCGCGCACGTAGTTCGCCTCGGCCGGCTCGTCGAGGTCGGCCACCATCCGCACCGCGTCGTCGAGCATCGCCACGACGTGGGGGAACGCGTCGCGGAAGAAGCCCGAGATCCGGACGGTGACGTCGATGCGCGGGCGGCCGAGTTCCTCGAGCGGAACGACGGCCAGTTCACGGACCCGGCGGGACTCCGCGTCCCACTCCGGGCGCACCCCGAGCAGCGCCAGCACCTCGGCGACGTCGTCACCGGAGGTTCGCATCGCGCTGGTGCCCCACACCGACAGCCCGACCGAGGTGGGGTAGGTGCCGGTCTCGTCGAGGTACTTCTGCACCAGCGAGTCGGCCATCGCCTGGCCGGTCTGCCAGGCCAGCCTGCTGGGGACGGCCCGCGGGTCGACGGTGTAGAAGTTGCGGCCCGTCGGCAGCACGTTCACCAGACCCCGCAGGGGAGAGCCGGAGGGCCCGGCCGGCACGAACCCGCCGGCGAGCGCGTGGAGGACCGCGTCGAGCTCGCCGGTCGTTCCGGCCAGGCGGGGGACGACCTGCTCGGCCGCGAACCTCAGCACCTGCTGGACCTCCGGCGCGTCATGCAGTCTGGACGCTTCCGTCGGGTCCCAGCCGGCCACCTCCATCGCCTCGACCAGCGCCCGCGCCCGCGCCTCCGTCTCATCGACCGCCTGGAGATCGGCGCCATCCTTGAGGCCGAGCGCGGCCCGCAGGCCGGGGACCGCGTTGCCGACGCCGCCCCAGACCTGCGCGGCGCGCAGGATGGAGAGCACCAGGTTGACCCGGGCCTCCCCGGTCGGTGCCGCGCCCAGGACGTGGAGGCCGTCGCGGATCTGGGCGTCCTTGATCTCGCACAGCCAGCCGTCGACGTGGAGCAGGAAGTCGTCGAACTCCTCGTCGTCGGGGCGTTCCTCCAGGCCGAGGTCACGGTGCAGCTGGGCAGCGTGCATGAGCTGCCAGATCTCACCCCGGATGGCCGCCAGCTTGGCGGGGTCCATCGCGGAGATCTTGTCGTACTCCTCGAGCAGGCCCTCGAGTCGTGCGATGTCGCCGTAGGACTCCGCGCGCGCCATGGGCGGCACGAGGTGGTCGACGATGGTGGCGTGCGCGCGGCGCTTGGCCTGCGCGCCCTCGCCGGGGTCGTTGACCAGGAACGGGTAGATCAGCGGCAGGTTCGCGATGGCGGCGTCCGGGCCGCAGGCGGCGGACAGCGCGGCGTTCTTGCCGGGCGGCCACTCCATCGAGCCGTGCTTGCCCAGGTGTACGACGGCGTGTGCCCCGAAGCCCCCGGTCTGGACATCCGCCCCGAGCCAGCGGTAGGCCGCGAGGTAGTGGTGGCTGGGCACCAGGTCGGGGTCGTGGTAGATCGCGACCGGGCTCTCGCCGAAGCCGCGCGGGGGCTGGATCAGGATCACGACGTTGCCGGCCTGCAGGGTGGCGAGCACGATCTCGCCGTCATCGTTCACGAACAGGCCGCCCGGTGACTCGCCCCACGCCTCGACCATGGCATCACGCAGAGACGCCGGGAGGTCGGACGTCCAGGCGTCGTACGCCGCCTTGCCGATGCGCACATGCGCGTCGGTGAGGTGTGCGCTGGTCAGCCACTCCTCGTCCTGCCCACCGGCGGCGATGAGGGCATGGATCAGGGCGTCGCCGGCCCGGGTGTCGCCTGGGTCGTCGGGCAGGTCCAGGAGCGGCAGCACCGGGTTGTCGGTGCCAAGGTCGTAGCCGTCCTCACGCAGACGGCGCAGCAGCCGGATGGCCGAGACCGGCGTGTCGAGGCCGACCGCGTTGCCGATCCGCGCGTGCTTCGTGGGATAGGCGCTCAGCATCAGCGCGATCCGCTTCTCGCCGTTGGGCACCCGGCGCAGGACGGCGTGGTTGACCGCGATGCCGGCGACGCGGGCGCAGCGCTCGGGGTCGGCGACGTAGGACGGAAGACCCTCGGCGTCGATCTCCTTGAACGAGAACGGTGCCGTCGTGATCCGGCCGTCGAACTCCGGGATGGCGATCTGGCTGGCGTAGTCGAGCGGGCTGATCCCGTCGTCGGACGCCTCCCACTCCGCCCGGCTGTTGGTCAGGCACAAGCCGTGCAGCACCGGGATGTCGAGGGCTGCCATCCGCTCCACGTCCCACGCCTCGTCGTCACCGCCGGCACTGGCCGTGGCCGGAGCGCTGCCACCGGCCGCAAGCACCGTCACCACGAGGGCGTCGAGCGTCCCGAGCGCCTCGTAGAGGTCATCGGGCGCCGAGCGGAGCGACCCGGCGAAGATCGGGACGCCGACCGCTCGGCCGGTCGCGTCGATCGCGTCGGCGAGGGTGTGCGCGAACGCGTTGTTGCCGCTGGCCTCGTGCGCGCGGTAGTAGAGCACGCCCACGCGCGGCAGGTCGCCGTCGCCGGCCGTAGGTCGGTCGGCGTACCCCCACGCCGGGATGGCGACCGGAGGCTCGAACCCCTCCCCGGTCAGCAGCACGGTGTCGGAGAGGAAGGCGTGCAGCTGGGTGAGGTTGGCCGGACCGCCCTCGGCCAGGTAGCGGTGGGCTTCGGCTGCCGTCCCCATCGGCACAGTGGAGAGCTCCATCAGCTCGGCGTTGGGCTGCTGCTCCCCGCCGAGTACGACCAGCGGCTTCCCATCCTCACGCACGGCGGCGAGGCCGGGCCACAGGTCGTGAGGCGAGCCGAGCAGGCGTACGACGACGAGGTCGACCCCGGCGACGAGCGCCGTGAGCTCGGCGTCGGTGCTGCGGGCGGGGTTCGCCCAGACGTAGCCGGCGCCGCTGGCGCGAGCAGACAGCAGGTCCGTGTCAGAAGTCGACAGCAGTGCGATGCGGGTAGGCGCAGCCATGGGCCGGTTTCCTGCGGGGTTCTCGCCCCGTCAATCGGTCGGATCAGCCCATGGCCAGTGTCTGGCTGCGTCTTGTCGACGTCACAGTGGCGGAACCGCCCCGAACTCCCACCGGGTTCCTGCACCACGAGCAGTCCGCAGCCTACGGGAGAATCACCGCCATGCCTCACCCGGTCTACCTCGTCCGCCACGGCCAGTCGCAGTGGAACCTCCGCCGCCTGACCCAAGGACAGACGGCATTCCGCCACTGACCGAACTCGGCCGTTCGCAGTCGGCCGCGGCGGCAGAGCTGATCGCAGCCGACCTGGACGACTTGGGACTGGCCGCCGAGCGCCTCGTCAGCAGCGACCTGACCCGCGCCGTCGAGACCGCGGAGATCATCGGCGTCCGACTGCAACTGACCGTGGAGACCGACTCGCGGCTGCGTGAGCAGCATCTGGGCGAGCTGGAGGGCCGCTCCTACGTTGAGACCTGGGCGGCAGCGGAAGAGTTCGACTGGTCCGACCCGACACTGCCCATCGCGGGTGGTGAATCTCTGATGGACGTCTACGACCGGATGGCCGCCGTCCTCGAGGAGATCGACCCCGCCGGGGTTGCCATCCTGGTCTCGCACGGGGACGCGATCCGCGCCGCAGTCGCCTACCTCAATGGAGTCAAGCCCCATGAGTCCGACTGGGTCGAGGTCGCGAACGGTGCGGTTGCGCGCATCGACGGCACGATCACCTAGCTGGGTTGAGCACCGATTCGGGAACGACGCCCGGGCCCCTGCAAGATCTGCCCATGCCTCGCAGTAACACGATCACGCTCGCCCCCTCGGACTTCCGCGGCGTCACCCTCGTCGGTGGAGGGCCGGGGGACGCCGACCTGATCACTGTGGCAGGCATCAAGGCACTCCTGGCCGCAGACGTGGTCGTCACGGACCGGCTCGCGCCTCGCGAACTCCTCGCCGATCTCGACCCCAGCATCGAGGTCATCGACGTCGCCAAGGTGCCCCGCAGCCGGTTCACCGCTCAAGAGGAGATCAACCGGCTCCTCGTCGAGCGGGCTCGCGCGGGCAAGAACGTCGTGCGACTCAAGGGTGGCGATGGCTACGTCTTCGGGCGCGGCTTCGAGGAACTGCTCGCGCTCCAGGAGGCGGGGGTCCCGGTCCGTGTCATCCCCGGGCTCTCATCATCGATCTCCGTGCCGGCGCTCGCCGGCATCCCGGTCACCCACCGAGGCGTCGTGCACGAGTTCACCGTCGTCTCCGGGCACCTCCCACCCGACCACCCCGGCAGCCTGATCGACTGGCCCGGCCTGGCGCAGATGCGCGGCACCCTCGTGCTGTTGATGGCTGTCGAGAACGCCGGCGCCATCGCCGCGGCGCTGATAGATGGTGGTCGGAGTGCCGATACTCCCGCGGCGGTGATCTGCGACGGTTCGCTGCCGACGGAACGCACCATCATCTCGTCCCTGGGCGGACTCGGCTCCGACATCGCAGGAGAGAACATCGAGCCACCCGCAATCATCGTGATCGGCGAGGTCGTGACCTTGGCGGGCTGACTCGCCCGTGCCCGTTCAAGCCGCGGGTTCGCCGGTGCCGATCGACGCGGGCGTCCTGGGGCGGGAATGAGGGAAGGGATCAGCCAAGCCGCTCGGGGAGCAGGGTCAGGTGATCGACGTGGTGGACGCGAACGGCAGCGAAGTGACGGCGGTCGGTGGTCGCAATCTCGGTCACGTCCAAGCGTTCAGCGAGGGCGAGGACGGATGCATCGGTCGTACCGAGCGGGAAATCGTCATAGCGTCTGGCGAGCTCGGCCATTCGCGTAGTCCTCGGGCAGGAGGTCAACCGGCTCGAAGTCGCCGTCGGCGACACTCGCCAGGAATCGGGCTTCCTCACCGGACCCGGCGTAGTGGCTGATGAGGTACCCGGCTTCGGCGGCGACCGTAGCGGGGAGGAGCAGGCGACGGTTGGCCAGCCGCGCGCTCGAGAGCAACTCGGTGCATGAGTGGTGGTTCGCGTCGCGGTCCACAGCGGGCGCGACGATGACGCCCGAGTCGATCAGGATCATCGATCAGCGGCCGAAGCCCTGGGCCAGTACCGCGTCGATCGCCTCCGGAGACGAGGCGTTCCTCGGCCCGTCCTTGATCATCCCGAACCACTCGAACGGCTCGGTGGTTCGCGGCGGCCGCGGAGTCGCGCGCCGCTTCACGTCGGCGAGCACGGCAGCAACCTGATCGTCGGGCAGGTCGTCGATCAGGTCGTGAAGTTCATCGCGACTCGTGCTCATGCGAGCAAGTCTAGATCGCGTGTCCGACGTGGCACTGGACCTTCGTTTGCGCGGCGACGCGCCTGTCGGCCAGCGGGGAACGAGCATGGGCGTTCCTCGTCATGCGGCCGGGAGCCTCGGCAACAGTGACCCCCGGCGGCAGCAGCCGCACAGTGCGCTTGTCGGGGCAGCTCGCTGCGCTCGCTGCGGACGTTTGCGACCGTCGGTGGGAGGGCTCGGTTTGGGCTCGCTTTGATTCGCAAAGGTCTGCGACCCCGCGCCGACGCCCACAAGGGTCGAGAACGACATCGCTGCAGGTCAGGTGCGGTTTCTGGGATACGAAGGCGTCCGATCGCAAATGATCGCGTTGACGCTCAGGGGGCCGAACCTGTTCCCGATGACGCACCACGTCGAGTGCATCGCTCTGCTCGCCGCACGTTGATCACGGGTAGCGTGGTGCCGGACCGGACGAATCCGCGCTTCTACACTTGGGGGAACTGCCGGGGCGAGGTATCGCGCGCTACGCCTGGCGATCGGCACGAAGAGCGAGGTGGGACATGACGCTGCTGGACCAGGTACGCGGCCCGGGCGACCTGAAGCGCATGAATCAGGTCGAGCTGGCCGCACTGGCCGCCGAGATCCGCGCTTTCCTGGTGGACAAGGTCTGCCAGGCGGGCGGGCACCTCGGCCCGAACCTGGGCGTCGTGGAGCTCACCCTGGCGCTGCACCGGGTGTTCGACTCGCCGCGTGAGCCGCTGCTGTGGGACGTCGGGCACCAGAGCTACGTGCACAAGATCGTCACCGGCAGGCAGAAGGGCTTCGACCTGCTGCGGCAGCGCGGCGGTGTGAGCGGCTACCCGGCGCGGGCGGAGAGCGAGCACGACTTCGTCGAGAACAGCCACGCGTCCACCGCGTTGTCCTACGCCGACGGGCTGTCCAAGGCGTTCGAGCTGCGCGGTGAGCAGCGCTGCGTGGTCGCGGTCGTCGGCGACGGTGCGCTGACCGGCGGCATGTGCTGGGAGGCGTTGAACAACATCGCCGCGGCCGACCGCCCGGTGGTCATCGTGGTCAACGACAACGGCCGCTCCTACCTGCCGACCATCGGCGGGTTCGCCGAGCATCTGGCGTCGCTGCGGCTGCAGCCGTCGTACGAGAAGGTGCTGCAGCGTGGCAAGGACATGCTGCGGCACACCCCGGTGGTCGGCAAGCCGCTGTACGCCGCGGCGCACGCGGCCAAAGCCGGCCTGAAGGACGCGCTGAGCCCGCAGGCGATGTTCTCCGATCTCGGCCTGAAATACCTCGGGCCGGTCGACGGACACGACATCCAGCAGCTGGAGTCGGCGCTGACCAAGGCGAAGGCCTACGGCGGCCCGGTGATCGTGCACGCGGTCACGCAGAAGGGCCACGGCTACCCGCCCGCGGTCAACGACGAGATCGACCAGATGCACCAGACCGCGCCCGCGGCGTCCGGGTCGGGCAAGTCCGGCAAGAGCTGGACGTCGATCTTCAGCGACGAGCTGGCCACGCTGGCGGACGAGCGTCCGGATCTGGTGGCCGTCACGGCGGCCATGCTGCACTCCACCGGCCTGCACGCGTTCGCGGAGAAGTACCCGGAGCGGGTTTTCGACGTCGGTATCGCCGAGCAGCACGCGGCCACGTCCGCGGCCGGCCTGGCGATGGGCGGCCTGCACCCGGTGGTGGCGATCTACGCGACGTTCCTCAACCGCGCGTTCGACCAGGTGTTGATGGATGTCGCGCTGCACCGGCAGGGCGTGACGTTCGTGCTGGACCGGGCGGGCATCACCGGGCCGGACGGCCCGAGCCACCACGGCATGTGGGACCTGTCGCTGCTGGGTGTCGTCCCCGGCATGAAGGTCGCCGCGCCGCGTGACGAGGCCACGTTGCGGGAGGAGCTGCGCGAGGCGGTCGCCGTGTCCGACGGCCCGACGGCGCTGCGGTTCTCCCGCGGCAGTGTCGGTGCGCCGATCAAGGCCGAGCGCCGCGTGGGAACGGTGGACATCCTGCGCACGCCGGCAGGCGACGCCGAGGCGGACGTCCTCCTGGTGGCCGTCGGAGCGTTCGGCGAACTGGGCGTGCGGGCCGCGGAGAAGCTCGAGGACCAGGGCATCGGCGTGACGGTGGTGGACCCGCGATGGGTGCTGCCCGTGCCGGAGGAGCTGGTCGAGCTGGCCGGCGAGCACCGGCTGGTGGTCACCGTCGAGGACGGTGGCAGGCACGGTGGCTTCGGCTCGGCACTGGCCGCGTTGCTGCGCGACCACGAGTGCGACGTCCCGCTGCGTGACATCGGTGTGCCCCAGCGCTTCCACCAGCACGGCACCCGCGGCGAGGTGCTCGCCGACCTCGGGCTGACCGCCCAGGACGTGGCGCGGCAGGTGACCGGTTGGGCCGCGTCACTGCAGGACATCGACGTGCCGGAGACCGCGGAGCACCACTAGCGCGCGATCACCCAGGGTTGTCAGCATCTTCTCAGGCTGTTGTGGCACGGTGAAAACGTGCGAGTTCTGGTAGTTGAGGACGAAGAACCCCTTGCCGACGCGGTGGCCCGCGGCCTGCGGCGGGAAGGCATGGCCGTCGACGTGGCGTTGACCGGCGACGAGGGCCACGAGAAGGCCATGATCACCCGCTACGACGTGGTGGTGCTGGATCGCGACCTGCCCGGCATGTCCGGCGACCAGCTCTGCGAGGAGATCATCGCCTCCGGCGAACTCACCCGCGTGCTGATGCTGACGGCCAGCGGCACCGTGGCGGACCGGGTCGACGGCCTGTCCCGCGGGGCCGACGACTACCTGGCCAAGCCGTTCGCGTTCCCCGAATTGGTCGCGCGCGTGCGCGCGCTGGCTCGGCGCGCCACGCCCGCGACCCCACCGCTGCTGAAGGCGCGGGACGTGACGCTGGATCCGGCCAAGCGGACGGTGACGCGTGCCAGCGGACCGATCGAGCTGACCCGCAAGGAGTTCGGGGTGCTCGAGGTCCTGATGGCGGCTGGGGGATCGGTGGTCTCCAGCGAGGAGTTGCTGGAGCGAGTGTGGGACGAGAACGCCGACCCGTTCACCACCACGGTGCGGGTGACGGTCATGACGTTGCGCAAGAAGCTGGGCGAGCCGGGCATCATCGACACGGTCGTGGGCTCCGGGTACCGGATCCCAGAGGCCGGTACCGTGTCCCAGTGATCCGGTCGTGATCGTCAAGCGCGCGATGTCGCAGCTGCGCGGGCTGCGTGGGCGCTTCACGCTGCTCGCCGTGGTGTTGACCGCGGCGACCAGCATCGTGCTGCTGACGCTGGCGTGGATGCTGGTGCGCGACGCCGCCGCCGGGGTGCCGCAGCTTCCGCCGGGCACGACCGTCCGGGTCAACGGGTCCAAGGTGGACGCCGCCGTGCTGACTGCGCAGCTGCAGGAGCAGGCGCAGGACAACGTGATCGTGGCGGGCGTCATCGCGTTCGGTTGTGTCGTGCTGGCCGCCGGCATCTTGGCGTGGGCGCTGACCTCGCGCGTGCTGAGGCCGCTGGCGGAGATCAGTGCGACCGCGCGTCGGCTTTCGGCCGAATCGCTGGACGAACGCATCGGGCCGATCCGGCCGCGGGACGAGCTGGCTCAGCTGGCCGAGACGATCGACGACATGCTGGACCGGCTGGCCAACGCGTTCGACGCGCAGCGCCGGTTCGTGGCGAACGCCTCGCACGAGCTGCGGACCCCGTTGACGGTCATCCGCACCGAACTCGATGTCACGCTCTCCGACCCGGACGCCGACGAGGCGGAGTACCGCAGGATGGCCGAGGTGGTGCGGGCTGCCGTGCAGCGCGCGGAGCACCTGGTGGGCGCGCTGCTGCTGCTGGCGAGGACGGATGCGGCGGGGTTGGCGGCGCGCGAGCCGGTGGACCTGGCCGCGGTCGTGCGTGACGCGTGGGACGCCACCCGGCCGGAAGCCGAGGAGCGAGGGCTGCGGGTGGAGATGAACATCGAGCCGGCGCCGACGATGGGTGATCCAGCGCTGCTGGAGCGCGTGGCGGGCAACCTGCTGGAGAACGCGGTGCGGCACAACGTCGACGGCGGCTGGCTCTCGGTGAGCACGGCGGCGGACGCTGCTTCGGCGCAGCTGACCGTGCGTTCGTCGGGCCGGATGATCGACCCGGAGACGGTGCACGAACTGTTCGAGCCGTTCCACCGCGGGACCGAGCGGGTCGGCAAGTCCGGCGCCGGGCTCGGGCTGTCCATCGTGCGGGCGGCCGTCGAGGCGCATTCCGGCACGGTGCGGGCCGAGCCGGTGGTGGGTGGCGGCCTGGCCGTGACCGTCACCGTGCCCAGTACTTGAGGCCCGGTCCGCCGGTCGGTTCGGCCGACGCCGATAGTTGGCGCCTGGTCCGCGGGTCAGTTCGGCCGGTGCCGGTACTTGGCGCCTGGTCCGCCGGTAGTTCAGCCGGTGCCCTGTACTTGAGGCCCGGTCCGCCGATCGGATCGGCCGGTGCCGGTACTTGGCGCCTGGTCCGCAGGTCGGTTCGGCCGGTGCCCAGTAGTTGAGGCCCGGTCCGCCAGTTGGTCCAGTGCCCGGTGCTTGGGGTCCGGTCCTCAGTCAGCCCTGGCCGGTACCTGAGGCTCGATCGGCCGGTCGGTCAGCCCTGGCCTGCAGTGCGTCGCTGAGCAGCCCGGCGGTCAGCTCGACCTGCCACGGCCGAGCGCCCCACTCGGACAGCAACCTCGCCACCGAATCGGCGTCGGTCTCCGCGGGCGGCTGCCAGCACAGTCGGCGCACGAACTCCGGCAGCACGAGGTTTTCCACCGGGATGCGGTGCTTGTCCGACAGTTCGGCCAGCCCCGCGCGTGCGGCAGCCAGCCGGGCGGCCGCTTCCGGGTCCCGATCGGCCCAGCGGCTCGGCGGTGGTGGTCCACCGTTGGGCTGGCTCGGGCTGGGCAGCTGGTCCGCAGGCAGGCGGCGCGCCTGTTCGATGTGGCGCATCCAGAGCGCGGACAGCGCTCGCTGTCGCTTGCCGCCGAACGTGCCGAGTGCGCGCAGCTCTTCGATCGTGCGTGGGTTGTTCTGCGCCGCGGCCACGATGGCGCTGTCCGGCAGCACCCTGCCCGGCGCCCGGTCGCGGTTCCGCGCCAGCTCGTCGCGGGCCTGCCACAAGGCACGTACCACGGCCAGCGCGCGCGGGGAGCGGATCTTGTGGATGCCCGACGTTCGCCGCCACGGCTCCGGGCGCGGCTCGGGCGGGGGAGCGGTCAGGATCGCGGCGAACTCCTGCTCGGCCCAGTCCAGCTTGCCCTGCTCGGCCAGTTCGGCGGCGAGCTTGTCGCGCAGCGGCAGGAGCAGCTCGACGTCCAACGCTGCGTAGCTCAGCCACGCAGCGGGAAGCGGCCGGGTGGACCAGTCCGCCGCGCTGTGCCCCTTCTCCAGCCGGTAGCCGAGCAGCTGCTCGACCATCGTGCCCAGCGCGACACGGTGGTATCCGGCCAGTCTGGCGGCGAGTTCGGTGTCGAACAGACCTCTCGGCCGCAGCCCGAGCTCGGTCAGGCACGGCATGTCCTGGGATGCCGCATGCAGCACCCACTCGGCGTCGTTGAGCACCGCACGCAGCGGGTCCAGCTTGCCTGCCAGCGCGATCGGGTCGATCAGGTGCGTGCCCGCGCCGTCCCGGCGCAGCTGGATCAGGTAAGCCTTCGGCCAATAGCGGTAGCCCGAAGCGCGTTCGGTGTCCACCGCGATGGCTCCGCTGCCGCCCGCCAGCGCAGCACAAGCTTCGGCCAGGGCTTGCTCGTCCGCGACGACGTCGGGGACGCCTTCGCGGGGTTCGCGAAGCAGAACGGCCTCGGCCGGTGGCTCGTCAGCTGTGTCACTCACGGCCCGCAACCCTACGCCGACAGCGCACTGTCGGCGTAGGGTCCGGCCGTATCGACAAGCACGATGTCAGCGGATGACCCCCGCCCGCATGGCCAGCGCGACCATTTGGGCCCGGTCACCGGTGCCGAGCTTGCGCCCGATCCGCGACAGGTGGGATTTCACCGTCAGCGCGGACAGGTTCAGCGCTTCACCGATTTCCTTGTTGGACTGGCCATCTGCCACGAGCTGGAGCACCTGCACCTCACGCGAGGACAGCTCGCGCGGGGTGTTGTCGGTGCCCGGTACCCGCGTTCCGGTGGCCAGTACCGGCGCGACGCCCGGGTCGGCGTAGACGCCTCCCTCGAGCACCCTGCGCACGCCGTCGGTCACCGCGACCGGTGACGCCGACTTGAGCAGGTACGCCTGAGCACCAGCCTGGAACGCGGCCCGTACGGCGTACGGGTCGTCCGACGACGCCAGCACGACGACCCGAGGCCAGCCGTTGCTGCGTAGTTCGGATACCAGCTCGATGCCGCTGCCGTCCGGCAGTCCGAGGTCGAGGATCGCGAGGTCGCACGGCCCGGTGGCCGCCGCCCTCAACCTCGCCTCGGCCACCGTGGCAGCCTCGTGAACGGTGCCCGCACCCATTTGTGCGAGCCGTGCCGAGATCGCTTCCCTCAACAGCGGGTGGTCGTCGACCACCNGCACCGAGAAAAGCTCCTCGCGCGGATGCGGAACCATGCTTGCTGGCAAGCTGCCAGCGGGCGTGGAACGAGCGGCCTGATTGAAGCCGACGGTAGCCACGTCACTACCTCCCTGGAGTCGGTCGTGCCCCCCGACCGGCACCGGCACTTTCGGCCGTTCAGCCGCGCCAGCTTTGAGCCGAAAGTGGTGTCGTGTGACGCACTCTAGCCGCCTGACGGGGTCAGTGGGGGGATCAAATGGGTAAGTATTTCGATCTGTTGACTACCCAGAGTCATGCTAATCACACGATCAGGCTACTAACCCGGAACCTGGTAACGCGATGCTCGCCCGAACCGATGAAATCTGGTTAACGGTTCACTCCGCGCGCCAAGTGGTTGTTACGAAGGGACGAGCGGTCGGCGGCCAAGTGGGCGAACGGGCACGGACCCGGCCGGCTGTATCACAGCCTCCATCGCGTCCCGATTCGGCTCCAATTCTTACCCTGCAGGGCTTCGCCGCGGGTCTTCGGCAAGGCGTGTCCGGGCCCTCGTCCGCCGGCCGTCACGGGCGGTGGCGCTCCGCGGGCTCGAATGGCCGTCGCGGGCAGATGTGCTTGAGCCGGCGGGGGATCGTGGCGTCCGAGCGTTCCACCGCTCGGCGGAGGGTCTGGAAGGACCGACGGCCGCCTCAGGACCCCTGCCGCTGGCCGAACAACGTGACGCCGACCGGGGGAAGCCCGACGACGCTGGCCATGACGCGGCAGAACGCCTCACCGTGCGGCCGGAGATCGGACGTCGTCGGCGTCCAGGACGCGCGAAGCTCCAGATCGTCGGTGCGAGCCGGGCCGGCAATGTCGCCGAAGCGCGCCGAGGAGGTCGCGGTGACCGTGCCGCCGAGCGCGGTGAACTCGGCCGAGGTGGCCTCGAGTGCCTCGGTCAGCCACGACCAGCCGACCGACGGCAGCAAGGGATCGGTGGCCAGTTCCTGGTCGATCTCCGCGGTGACGTAACCGACCAGCCGCAGCACACCGTGCCACGGTTCCGGGCCGTCCGGGTCGTGCAGCAGCACCAGGCGCCCGGACGCCATCACGTCGGCGGGACCGGTGACTTCGCAGCTCAGCGCGTAGGACCACGGAGCGAGCCGCCGAGGTGGCCGCACCGGCTCGAGGGTCAGCTCCGGGCGTGGGCGCACCTGGCGAAGTGCTTCCACGGCCGCCCGGAACACCTCGGGGGCGTGCGTCATCGCGGTCATCGACGATGACTGTAGGGCGGAAATGCCCCATTGAGCCGGTAGGCACGCCGATAATCTCGGTCGGGCGCGGTGACCCGGCATCCGATCGGCGCAGCGGGAGCGTCTGAGCGGGCCGCGACGAACCGGCATGGGACGGCGGTGGCAGGCGGAGACCCCACTTGCCACGGTCGAGGTGTGGCGGCCGAGTGGTCCGGGCGAGCTGTGAGCCGAACCGTTCGCTGCGACACCGCTCGGGGGCGCCCGGACGACGCGTGGGATCATCACGGTTGAGCCGTTTGTCGAGGAGAGCGCCGTGCGTGTTGCCGAACCCGTTGCCCGCCGAGATCTGTCGACGGCGCCGTTGCTGGTCGCTGCGCGGGGAGGCCGACCGAGCAGGCTGCCGGTGTGGTTCATGCGGCAGGCGGGCCGCAGCCTTCCGGAGTACCGCCAGGTCCGCGGCACCGTGCCCATGCTGCAGGCGTGCTTCGACCCGGAGATGATCGCCGAGGTCACGCTGCAGCCGGTGCGCAGGCACGGTGTCGACGCGGCCATCTTGTTCAGCGACATCGTGGTGCCGCTCAAGGCCGCCGGAATCGGCGTGGACATCAAACCGGGCGTCGGCCCGGTGGTCGACCACCCGGTGCGTACCAACAAGGACGTACAGGGGTTGCCGGCGCTCGAGCCCGCCCAGGTCGATGCCGTCCAGCGCGCCGTGCGGATCCTGACCTCGGAGTTGGGTCAGACACCGTTGATCGGCTTCGCCGGGGCACCGTTCACGCTCGCGTCCTATCTGATCGAGGGCGGACCGAGCCGCAACCACGAGCACACCAAGGCTCTGATGCATTCCGACCCGCAGACGTGGCACGGGCTGCTGGACAAGCTCGCCGACATCACGATCACGTTCCTGCGCGCGCAACTGGATGCCGGGGTGGACGCGGTCCAGCTGTTCGACTCGTGGGCCGGTGCGCTGTCGGAGCGGGACTACCGACGATTCGTGCAGCCGCATTCGGCGAAGGTGCTCTCCGCGGTCGCATCGGCCGGGGTGCCACGCATCCACTTCGGCGTCGGGACTTCCGAACTGTTGCCTGCCATGCGGGAGGCCGGGGCCGACGTGGTCGGCGTCGACTGGCGGATCTCGCTGGACACCGCGGTGCGGCGGCTGACCGTCGACGGGCGGCCGACACCCGTGGTGCAGGGCAACCTCGACCCGGCGGTGCTGATGGCCGACTGGCCGGTCGTCGAGGCGGAGGTGCGGCGCATCGTCGACGAGGGCCGCGTGGCCGCCGGACACATCGTCAACCTCGGACACGGCGTGCTACCTGCGACCGACCCGGGCGTGTTGACCCGGGTCGTGGAGCTGGTGCACAGCCTGACCCCGTGACGCGGTGAGCGAGCAGGTTTCGGTCGCCGTCGTCGGCGGGGGCATCTCCGGGCTCACCGCCGCGTTCCGGCTGCGCACGCTCCTCGGGCCGTCCGCCGCGATCACCGTGTTCGAGTCGACCTCGCGCTTGGGCGGCAAACTGCACACCACCGAAGTCGCGGGCCTGCCGGTCGACGTCGGCGCGGAGGCCTTCCTCCTGCGGCGACGGGAGGCGATCGAGCTCGTCGCCGAGATCGGACTCGAGGACCTGGTGGTTCACGCGGGCTCGGCCAAGCCGACGGTGCGAGCCGGCGGGCGGACCGTCGGTCTGCCGCGCCGGACGCTGATGGGCATCCCGGCCGATGCCGCGGAGGTCAGTGGGGTGTTGTCCGAGCGCGGCGTCGCAGCCGTCGCCGCCGAACGGGAGCTTCCCGCCGTGCAAATGCCTGCACACGATGTCGGCCTCGGCGCGCTGCTGCGGGAGCGGCTCGGCGATGAGCTGGTCGACCGCTTGGTGAGCCCGCTGCTGGGAGGTGTCTACGGTGCGCGGGCGGACGATCTGGGCCTGCGTGCCGTGCTGCCTGCGCTGGCGAACGCGCTCGACCGCGGCGCTGGTTCCATCACCGCAGCGGTGCAGTCGCTACTGCCGCCGGCGCGAAGTGGAGAGGCTCCACCGGTTTTCGGGACGCTGCGCGGAGGTCTGCAGCAACTGGTCCAGCGGTTGGCCGACAATGCCAAGGCCACGGTGAAGTTCGGCACTCCGGTGCGCGAACTGCGCCGTACGGCCGACGGCTGGCAACTGAAGGCCGCCGAGAGGCACGCCGTTGACGGCGTCATTCTGGCGGTCCCGCCGCCAGCAGCTCGACGCTTGCTCGCCGAGCCTGCGCCCGGTGCAGCGGCGGCGTACGGCCGGGCCGAGCAGGCCTCGATGGCGGTGGTGACGCTGGCTTTCCCCGCAGGCACGGAGTTGCCGCAGGCCAGCGGCCTGCTGATCGAGGAAGGCCAGCGGCGCTCCGACGGGTCGACGGTGCTGAGCAAAGCGATGACGTTCAGCAGCCGCAAGTGGCCGCACATCGGCGAGGCTGGTGTGATCATGCGAGCTTCGGTCGGCCGCTTCGGGCAGAACGAGCAGCTGCGCATGACCGACACCGCGCTGGTCGACGGCGTCCTGGCGGACGTCGCCGACCTCACCGGCGTGCGTGCCGAGCCGCTGGACGTCCACGTTCAACGCTGGGGCGGCGGGCTGCCCCGCTACGGCCCGGACCACGCCGAATGCGTCACGGCGATCGACAAGGCGGTCGCTGAACTACCGCGGCTCGAGGTGGCCGGAGCGTTGCTGAACGGGGTGGGCATTCCGGCCTGCATCGGCACCGCGGACGCGGCCGCCCGGCGGCTGGCGAGCCAGCTCACAGTGCGACACTGAAGTCATGACCGCCAACGCCAACGCCGCCCGGATCCGCGAACTCAACGAGACCATCCGGTACACGATGTGGTCGGTCTTCCGCGTCCAGCAGGGTGCGCTGGGCGAAGATCGCGGGCCGGTCGCCGACGAAACCCAGCAGTTCCTGGAAACCCTCGAGGGCAAGGGCGTCACGGTGCGCGGGGTGTACGACCTCGCCGGCCTGCGCGCGGACGCCGATTTCATGATCTGGTGGCACGCCGAGGAGATCGAGCAGTTGCAGGCCGCCTACAGCGGCTTCCGGCACACCGCGCTCGGCCGTGCCAGCGTCCCGGTGTGGAGCCAGACCGCGCTGCACCGGCCCGCCGAGTTCAACAAGAGCCACATCCCGGCGTTCCTCGCGGGCGAGCCGCCACGCAAGTACGTGTGCGTCTACCCGTTCGTGCGGTCCTACGAGTGGTACCTGCTGCCGGACGAGGAGCGCAGGCGCATGCTGGCCGAGCACGGCATGATGGCGCGCGACTACCCCGACGTGCGGGCGAACACGGTCGCCTCGTTCGCGCTCGGCGACTACGAGTGGATGCTGGCTTTCGAAGCCGACGAACTGCACCGCATCGTCGACCTCATGCGCGCGCTGCGGGCCGCCGAAGCGCGGCGCCACGTGCGCGTGGAAATCCCGTTCTACACCGGCACCCGGGTGGCCGCGCCGGAGCTGGTCGGCACGCTGCCGTAACCAGCTCCGGGCAGCCTTGCCCGCTTGGTCCGCGCCGGCGACTCGGCGCCGGCGCGGGTCTGGCCCGGTGTCCGACCAGTTCGACTGCGCCAGGTCGGCCTTGGCGCGGCTCTGCGAAGCCTGGCCAGCTCGGCCGCGCCAGTTCGGTCCTTGGCACGACGTCGGACCAGCGTGGCCCCCGGCGCGGCACCAGACGTCAGCTCGGCCCCGCCATCAGGTCGACCCCACCACGGCGCTGGACCAGGCTCGGCCAGGCGCGCCAGACATCAGCTCGGCCCGCCAGCTCGGTCCTGGCGCGGCGACGACGGGTCATCGCGGCCCCTGGGCATCAGAGGCAAGCTCACGCCTGCTCGGCCCCGGCGGCATGCCGCCGAACCAGCTCAGTCCTCCTCGGGCACCAGACGCAGTGCGATCGAGTTGATGCAGTAGCGCTGATCGGTGGGGGTGTCGTAGCCCTCACCGGTGAACACGTGGCCCAAGTGGCTGTGGCAGCTCGCGCACAGCACCTCGACCCGCTTCATGCCCAGGCTGAAGTCGTCCCGCAGCAGCACCGCGTCGGAGTCCTTCGGGTCGTAGAACGACGGCCACCCGCAGTGGCTTTCGAACTTCTCGTTGCTGGTGAACAGCTCCGCCCCGCAGGCGCGGCAGGAGTAGACACCCTTGGTCTTGGTGTTCTCGTACTCACCGGTGAACGGCTTCTCGGTGCCCGCTTCGCGGAGCACGTGGTACTCCTCCGGGCTGAGCTGCTCGCGCCATTCGATCTCGGACTTGACCACTTTCGGCGTGGCACCGACGACTGGCTTCATGACCTACCATCCCAAGAATCGGCTGATCGTGTCCCACACACTCACCACGACACCGAGCAGGATCAGCAGCACCACCAGCACGGCCATCGCGCGGTAGTGCCCACCGATGCGGTTGCTCGACTCGGCGAAGTCCGCGATACCGTCCAGCGCCCCTTCCACGGTGAACGACGGGCCGGAGCGCTCGATCCGGTCGAGATGCTCGGCGAAGGCCCTGGCCTCCGGGTCGTTCGGATCCAGACCGACGAGATCGTCGTGGAACCGAGCGTCGGGGCCCTCGGGAGTGCGCGGGGTCATGGCATCAACGGTATGTCAGCTTGCCGTGGACGTCGATGTTCCACGCGGCGTGGCTACCTCGTGCCGGAGTCCACGCGCAGCTCGCCGTCCTGCCGGATCACCCGCACCTGGTGTTGCTCGGTGCGCTCGGTGCCGTCGGTGAGGAACGTGACCTGGATGGTGATGGTCACCGAGCCGTCGGCGTTCTGCTTGCCGACCGCGTCGTTGGACCACACCTGGTCGTACTGGGACCAGTACTTGCGGAACTCGTCCTCGCTGCCGTACTCCTGCTTGGCCTCCTCGCTGAGCATCTGCCACGACGCGGCCATGCCCTTCGGGAAGGTGTAGAAGTCGACCACCAGGTTGCCTGCGTCCCCGAACTGGATCGGCCCACCGGACTTGTCGTGCCCGCCCTGCTTCGGCTTGCTCGACGGCGGCGGCTTCTCCGCTGTCTGGCTGCTCGGCGGCGGGCCCGCGGCCTGCGGATCCTCGCCGTCGTTGTTCAGCAGCAGCACGAGGCCCACCGCGATCACCGCGATGAAGGCCAGCAGGCCGGCGATCAGCTTGGCATTGCCGGACTTGCCGCGCTGCGGGTCCTTCGGCTTGTCGTTCCGCGGCGGCGCGGGCTGGTGCTCGACGGCGTCGAACACCGCGGTGCCTTGCCGCTGCGAGCCACGGGAGCGGTGCCACGAGGACCGCTGCTCAGCGGCGGGTTGGCTGGGCACCGGCCCGGTCGGCGGCAGCGCAGGCATCGTCGCCGCGGGCGTGTCCGGAGCGCCCGCGCTGGCCGCGACCTGGGCCAGTCGCCGTGCCGCCTCCGCCATGCCGATGCGCTCGCTCGCCTCCGGGCGCAGCATCGACATCAGCAGCGCGGTGGCCTTGCCGGCCTGCATCGGCGGCCGGACCTTGCCGCTGGCCGCGGTGTGCAGCAATGCCAGCTGGTTCGGGTTGTCGCCGTACGGGCAGTGCCCCTCGATCGCGTGGTACAACGTGGCGCCCAGTGCGAACACGTCCGACGCCGGAGCGGGGTCCGCGCCTCGCGCCAGTTCGGGCGCCAGATAGGCCGGGGTGCCGCCGACCAGCCCGGTGGCGGTCAGCGTCATGTCCCCTTGCGCGCGGGAAATGCCGAAGTCGGTGAGTTTGGCGACCCCGGCGTCGTCGATCAGGATGTTGCCCGGCTTGACGTCGCGGTGCACGATGCCCGCCTCGTGCGCGGCCTGCAACGCCGCGGCCACCTGTTCACCGATGCGCGCGACCTCCGGCACCGGCAGCGTGCCGCGCTCGGCGATCAGCTGCGAGAGGCTCTTGGACGGCAAATACTCCATCACCAGGCACGGGTCGCCCTCGTGCTCGGTGATGTCGAACACCATGATGGCGTTCGGGTGTTGCAGGCGGGCGGCGTTTTTCGCCTCGCGCATCGCCCGGGCGTGCAACTCGGCGCGGTCGGCGGGCGACAGGCCGTGCTGGCCCACCACCTTCTTGACCGCTACCGAGCGTTCCAGGCGCTCGTCGACGGCACGCCAGACCACGCCCATGGCGCCTGCCCCGATGTATTCGACGAGGCGGTAGTACCCAGCGACAAGCTGCCCGGCTTCGATGGCGAAATCTCCTTGGCGCGATGAAGACACATGATGGTGAACTGCCCCCCGACGACGGATTCGAGTGTACTTGCGTGCGGCCCGACGGTGGCAGCGTGTCGGCCGTCGTCGCGCCTTCTCGCCCGAACGGCCGTCAGGTCTCCGGCTGGTCGTGCTTGGCCACCACGACGGGGTCCTCGATCAGCCGCGGGCGCAGCTGGAAGTTGCGTGGCCGCAGCAGGGGATCACCGGCTTCGCCGCGCGGATCGGCGACCCAGCGACGACACACCTTGTCCACCTTGATCGGGTAGATCCGCAGCGTGCCCTCGGCGTCGATGTGCATGCGCAGGAAGCCTTTGTGGTCCTCGATGCTCTGACCGGCCATCAGCTCGTTGAGGTTGATGCCGAAGCGGCTGGCGATCATCAGGTAGACCGCGACGACCTCACTGTGCACCAGGCCGAGCACGACCGGCAGGCCGATCACGATGCCGAGCAGGAAGCCCCAGTTGCCCAGCACGTCGTCCGGGATGACGTCCCGGTACAGCGTGGTGATCAGCCAGGCCCACAGCAGGCTCAGGCCCAGGTGGACGGCCGCGTGACAGACACCGAACACCGTCCCACGTAACGCCGATGTTCGGGTGTCGAGTCTGGCGAAAGCGACCCAGCCGACGACGACCAGCACACCGATCAGCACCGCGGGCGTCCAGCTGGCGACCAGGGCGAAGAAACCTCGAGGGCTGTTACCGAACGGTCCGCTCAGCCCGTACAGGGCCGCCAGCACGATGATCGACTGCAGGATCCCGGCCACACCCCAGAAACCGGGGTTGCGGAACGGCAACCGGAGGATGCCCGCGGCGAAGCGTCGTGACTGGCGCTTGTCCGGATACCGGGCGGCCAGGTCGTAGCGCGTGCTCGGCCCCGCGGCTCGGATGCGGGTGGTCGGTGGGGGCAGCACGACGGACTTCGGTAGTTCGTCGGTCGTGGTCAAATAGGCCCCGCCCAGGCCGCACGTCACCTTCTGTCGGCCGCCACCGCGTTCGACGTAGCGCGAGTAGTGGTGCTTGTCCCCGGAGAGCATGACCCGGATGGATGCCCCTGCGGGTCGGACGATGTTCGCGTCGAAGTACTCGATGGTGTCCCACGCCTCGGCGCCGTGCTCGGTGTGCGCGTTGACCCAGGACGGCGACGGTGTGCACAGGATGACCGTGTCGCCTTCCTCGAGGTGCTTGGCCGCTTCGGTGAAGTACTCCAGCTGCGGAGCGTCGATGTGGTCGTCGAACTGGGTGTCCAGCGCGTACAGCCACCAGCCTTGCGGCAGCTGGATGGCGAAGTAGCTGCGCGTCTGGGCGGTGTCCCAGCCACCGAACGGCCTGCCCTGGGCGAATACGCGCAGAAACGCCGTCAGTCCGTCGTACCAGTCGTGGTTGCCGGGCAGTGCGTACAGCGTCGGCCGTTTGCCGTCGGCGTGCGGCAGGGCCGCGGAGTAGACGCCTTTGGTGCGGTCTCGATATGCCTTGACCGACGCGGCCGGGTAGACCTGGTCGCCGCCCATGATCAGCATCTCGCCGCGGGGAAGTGTTCCCGCCGAAGGGACCTCCAACTCCCTTCTGGCCAGCAGCGACGCGATGGTGTAGGTGGCGTTGAACCCGTCTCCGACGTCGGCGACGAAGTCGAACCAGACCTCACCGGTTTCCTCGTCGCCGTGCCGGTAGATGCGGGCCGGCAGGCTGCCCTGGAGTTCCCGCTTGTCGGCATAGGCCCCGAAGATCGTGGCCAGCAGTGCCTTCAGGCCGGTCGCCACCAGCACCGCGGGGGCCAGCCACCGCACCGCGGGTTGTGGGGTGAACCCGAGTTCGGCATGGGTGATGTCCAGCGGCCGGTCGGTCTGCGCGTCGACTCCTTGGGAGGCCATGGGGCCGCATGGTAGCGATCACCCGATCATGCCGGGCACGTCACGTCGGTCCCGGGAATCTTTCCGTCCAGCAGAAAGTTCGTCACGTTCTTCGTGACGCAGTCCGAGCGGCCGACGGCGCCGTGCCCCGCGCCCTCCCAGGAGACCTTGCGAGCTCCCGGCAGCTGGTCCGCGGTACGCGAGGTGCCCTTCTCCGGTGTGGCCGGGTCCGCCTTGGTGGCGATGATCAGCGTCGGCGGGATGCCGTCGATGTTCAGGTCGGGTTGTTTCTCGGTGCGCACCGGCCACTGGCTGCACCACAGCAGGCGTTGTGCGACCAGCCCGCCGAACACCGGGTACTTGTCCCGCCAGGACGCGGCGAGTTGACCGATCCGCTCGGTGGGCAGCCGGGTCGAGGTGTCGTTGCAGATGGTGGCCAGCGTGGCGTCGATCGTCGGGGGTGTCCGGTCCTGGTGCTCCAGCATCGGCCGGACCAGTTCGACCAGGCGGTTCGGCTTGCCCTGACGGGCCTGGTCGATCGCGGTGGCCAGCTGCTGCCACTGGTGCGGTTCACGCAGCCCGAGCCACGCGGCGTACAGCACCATCGCAGGGGTGACCTCCCCGCCGTCGTCCGTCAGTGGGTTGTTCCGGGCGCGCTCGGCGGCGTCCTCCAGCGCGGCCGCGGCGTCGGAGTCGATCGGACACGAGGGACGGGCGGCGCACTCGGCACCGAACTCCTTCAGGGTGGCCTCGGCCCCTTCGGCCATGTCGGCCAGCGTCGCGGTGGCGTCCGTATTGGGGTCCGGGGCGCCGTCGAGCACTACGCGACCCAGCTTGTCGGCGTTGGCGTTGGCGTAAGCGATCAGGACCCGGGAGCCTTCTCCGCGGGCGATGGCGTGCAGCCGGGGTGCGCCGATGGCTCTGCGGACCTCTTCCAGATCTTCCGCGGTGTGCACCGAGTCGTAGGCACTTTGCTCGTTGCCCAGCGCGATCGAGCACTCCTGGCCCGACTTGCGCACGGCCTCCACCAGCGGTTCGGGATCGCTGCTGTCCGGATCGACGCCGAGCAGGCCTTGCCTGGCCAGACTCGGGATGCAGTCGATGGGGTTCGAACCGCCGGTACCGCGCCGGTCGAAGCCGACCAGCGCCACCTTCTTGAGCAGCTCGGCGGGCAGTTGGGTGGCGAGTTCGGCCGCCAGCACGCTGCCGGGCGGGCCGTCGACGTCGCCGACCACCACGACCGGCACCCGTTGGCGCAGCTCGCCCTTACCGGCACGCAGCAGTGCGACGTCCTGGCCCGGTCCGGTGCGATCGAGGGACCGGCTGGGCACGGTGGTGCATTCCAGCGTGAGCTTGCGCGCTGCCGCGGACAGTTGGTCGGTGATGCTCGGTGCACACTCCGGCCAGACCGACCAGCCGACGATGTCCGGTTGTGGTTCGCCGAGCGGGGGTAGCGGGGCCGGGCCCTTGGTGTCCTGCGACGTCTCCTGGCCGGGGTTGTCCTGCATCAGCACGGCGGGACGCTCCGAGGGGCCGACCGTGCACCCGGCGACCAGTGTTGCGGTCAGCGCGCCGACCACCGCACTCGTCGTACGCGCGCGCCGCGAAACCCTCACCGACACTCCCTTCGGCTCACGGTGGTCCAGTGTGCTCAGCACGTGGTGAGACTGCGGTCAAGCTCTCCGGTACCGCAGCATCAGGAAGCCGTCGGCGGACAACACCGACACCAGGTGCAGTGAACGCGGGGCGCATGCGGGGCCGGTGACGATGCGATCGGCGCCGGGACCGGCGAGGATCGGCGACACCGTCAGACACAACTGGTCGATCAGGTCGGCGGCGAGCATTCCGCCGAGCAGGCGCGGCCCGCCTTCGCAGTCGATGCGATACAAGCCCCGCTCGCCGAGATGCCGCACGACGGCCGGAAGGTCCACGCTGTCCTCACCCACGACGACGACGTCGGCCCCCGCCTCGCTGAGCGCGTCCCGACGGTCAGCCGGGGCCGCCGAGCAGGTCAGCACGATCGGCGGGACGGTCGTGTCGGCCACCAGCGGGTCGTCCGGGCTCAGCGAACACCGATCGGTCACCACCGCGATGGGCGGCAGCGGCGACAGCCCGCGGGCCTGGCGGCGGGCCGTGCGGAGCTCGCGCGGTTTGATCCCGGCATACCGCTCGGCTTTGGCCGTGCCCGCGCCGACCAGCACCACGTCGGCAAGGTCACGCCCCAGCGCGAAGACCTTCTTGTCCGCGGGGTGGGACAGTCCGGCGGAGCGGCCGTCGACCGTTGCCGCGCCGTCGGCCGAGCTGACCATGTTGGCCTGCACCCAGGGGGTGGTCAGCTCGGGCGGGTAGTCGTAGAGCCGTTCGAGCTCGGCGTCGGTGACTTCGATGGGCTCACCATCGGTCGGCCACAGTGCGTACACGCTGCCCAGTTCATCACATCCGCGGTCCCCTCAGCCGGTGGGTGCGGCGGCCTGCCCGTAGGGTTTGTCGCATGCCAGCGTCCCTCGTCGACCGGTTCCCCGAGGTCGAGCCAGCGGAGCTGATCGCGGGGCTGGTGCCACCACCGCGATTCGACGCGGTGCGGTTCGACACCTACGTCCCCAATCCCGACGAACCGACCCAGGCGGCCGCGGTCGAGGCCGCGCGGGCCTTCGCCGAGCAGATCGAGCGCGGCGCATCGCCCCGGAAGTCCCGGCTACGGAGCCTGTTCGGTGGTTCCGGCCTGCCCGAGGGCAGCAGAGGACGTTATTTCGACGGCGGATTCGGTGTCGGCAAGACGCACTTGCTCGCCTCGTTGTGGCACGCCGTGGCGGGACCGAAGGCGTACGGGACGTTCGTCGAGATCACGAACCTGGTCGGCGCACTCGGGTTCGCCGAGACCGTGCGCAGGCTGTCCGGGCTGCGGTTGCTCGCGGTCGACGAGTTCGAGCTGGACGATCCGGGCGACACGATGCTGGTGACCCGGCTGTTGTCGGAGTTGATGGACGCCGGGGTGTCCGTCGCGGCCACGTCGAACACGCTTCCGGACAAGCTGGGTGAGGGCCGGTTCGCCGCGGAGGACTTCCTGCGCGAGATCCACTCGCTGGCCGCGCGCTTCGAAGTCATCCGGATCGACGGGCCGGACTATCGGCACCGTGGACTACCGACGCCGCCTGCGCCGATGTCCGACGACGAACTGGCGGCCGCGGCGCAGGCGCGACCGGGCGCGACCCTGGACGAGTTCGACAAGCTGTGCGAGCACCTGGCGTCGGTCCACCCGGCCCGGTACGGGCATCTGGTCGACGGGGTCACGGCGGTGTTCGTGCAGGGCGTGCGGCCGGTGACGGACCAAGCGGTGGCCCTGCGGCTGGTCGCGCTGGCGGACCGGCTCTACGACCGCGCCATCCCGGTGGCGGTGAGCGGGCAGGACGTGAGCAAGCTGTTCCCGGAGGACATGCTCGCGGGCGGCTACCGCAAGAAGTACCTGCGCGCGATCAGCCGGTTGACGGCGCTGGCGCGCGACGCCGGCGAATGATCTCGGCCAGCAGCACGACACCGACGCCCACGGCGCAGCCGCCGACGATGTCGAGCGGGTAGTGGTAGCCGTAGGCCACCATGCCGACGCCGGCCGCGGCGACGACAACCACGCCGACACCGACGCTGATCGCCCGCGCCACGCCCGGCCGGGCCAGCAGAACCAGCACCGTGCACACCGCCACCAAACTCGTGGTGTGCCCGCTCGGGTACTCCACAGCGTTGTCGGAGTAGGCGCGGAAGACGGGCTTGAGAACCAGCGAGTTCAGTGTCACCGCGACGGCCGGGCCCGCCACGGCCAGCACCGCGGCGGATCGGTCGCGGTCCAGCAGGCACAGCAGCGCGATCCCGGCGATCGCGGGCAGCAGGACGACCGCCTCGGACGGCAGCACGAGCAGCCGGAGCAGCTCGTGATCGCCGTCGAACGTTGTGGCTGCGCCCTGCTGCCACGCAATGTCGACCGGCCACGGCGCCTGCCGCACGAAGCCCAGGGCGAGAGCGGCCAGCAGCGCCAGCAGCCCGGTGATCAGCACACCGGGCAGGATAGGCCGCTCAGCGGGAGACGACCGCGGCGATCGCGTCGATGCCCTTGTCGAGTTCCTCGGCCGTGATGACCAGCGGGGGAGCGATACGCAGCGTGGCGCCGTGCGTCTCCTTGCACAGCACGTCGCGGACCGCCAGCCGCTCGCAGGCCTGACGACCGGTCATGCCGTCGATGTCGATCCCGGCCCACAATCCGCGCCCACGCACCGCCGTCAGTCCGTTGCCGACCAGCTCGCCCAACCGTTCGTGCAGCCGCTTGCCGAGTTCGGCCGACCGCTGCTGGAACTCACCGGTGCTCAGCAGGCGTACCACTGCCCGGCCCACGGCGCACGCCAGCGGGTTGCCGCCGAACGTGGAGCCGTGCTCACCCGGGCGCAGCACGCCGAGCACCTCACGGCTGCCGACCACGGCCGAGACCGGCAGGATGCCACCGCCGAGTGCTTTGCCCAGCGTGTACAGGTCTGCGCGCACGTTCTCGTGGTCCAGCGCCAGGGTCTTGCCGGTGCGTGCCAGGCCGGACTGGATCTCGTCGGCGATCAGCAGCACGCCGTGCTCGTCACACAACTGGCGTGCGGTGGCCAAGTAGCCGGGCGGCGGCACGATCACGCCTGCTTCGCCCTGGATCGGCTCCAGCAGGATCGCGGCGGTGTGCTCGGTGATGGCGTTCCGCAGCGCTTCCGCGTCGCCGTAGGGAACCACGGTGAAGCCGGGGGTGTAGGGACCGTAGTCCGCCCGCGCGGTCTCGTCGTCGGAGAACGACACGATCGTGGTCGTGCGGCCGTGGAAGTTCGAGCCCGCCACGATGATGTGCGCCTGACCCTGCGGAACGCCCTTGACGCGGTAGGCCCACTTGCGTGCGACCTTGATGGCGGACTCGACCGCTTCGGCGCCGGAGTTCATCGGCAGCACCATCTCGGTGCCGGTCAGCTCGGCCAGCTCCTGGCAGAACGCGCCGAGCTGGTCGTGGTGGAACGCACGCGAGGTCAGCGTGACGCGGTTCAGCTGCCGGGTGGCCGCGGCGATCAGATCGGGGTGCCGGTGGCCGAAGTTCAGCGCCGAATAACCGGCCAGGAAGTCCAGGTAGCGGTTGCCTTCCACGTCGGTGACCCACGCGCCCTCGCCTTCGGCGATCACCACCGGAAGCGGGTGATAGTTGTGCGTCGACCAGCGCTCATCGGCCTCGATCAACTCGCGGCTGCGCATGGCGGGGCTAACGGGGCTCGGTGAAGCGGGAACCGTCGTGGTCATACCGCCAGGTTAAGGCAGCATCAGCGCCGCAATCATCCGCATAACCTTGCGCATTGCGATTGTTTGTTGCACAGTTTCGCGCCTCAACAGGTGAATCGTTGCGCAGCTGGATGCGCCGCTGGTGCCCGCGGGCGGTCGTGGCACAGTGCTCGGTGTGACGAGTGATCGACAGGACCTGCCGTTCTTGCGCAAGCTGGCCCGCACGCAGCGTTTCACGCTCGGTGCGCCGAAGGAATTCGCGGTCGCTCCCGATGCGTCGCGCGTGCTGTTCCTACGGAGTGCGGACGGCTACGACAACAAGCACAGCCTGTGGGCGTTGGACCTCGACACCGGGACCGAGTCGGTCGTGGTGGACGCGGGCGCTCTGCTACCAGGCGACGAGGACCTGCCCCCGGAGGAGCGGGCGCGCCGCGAGCGGGCGAGGGAGACCGGTGGTGGCGTGGTGCGGTACGCCGTGGACGCCGGACACACCACGGCTGCCTTCTCGTTGGCCGGCAAGCTCTACACGGTCGATCTGGCGTCCGGTGACGTGACGCTCCGGGTCGACTCGGCGGCGGTCGACCCGCGGCTCAACCCGACCGGCACGCATGTCGCCTACGCGGCCGGTGGCGCACTGCGGGTCGTCGATCTTGCCTCCGGGGAGGACACCGTCCTGGCCGACGAGCCGGACGACGACGTCACGTGGGGCCTGGCCGAGTTCATCGCGGCCGAGGAGATGCGGCGCTCGCGTGGGTACTGGTGGGCTCCGGACGGCAAGTCCGTGTTGGCTCAGCGCACCGACACCTCCGGCGTGCACCGGTGGCACATCGCCGACCCGGCCAACCCGAGCACGCCACCCGCCTCGGTGGCCTACCCGGCCGCCGGTACTCCGAACGCCCGGGTGACGCTGGCGTTCCTCGGTCTGGACGGGTCCAGGGTCGACGTCGATCTCGGCGCCTGGGAATACGTCGCCGCGGTGCACTGGTCGGCGGGCGGTCCGCCGCTGGTGACCGTGCAGACTCGCGACCAGCGCCGCACCGACGTGCTCGCGGTGGATCCGGAAACCGGGTCGACGCGCCAGCTGTACAGCGACACCGACGACGCGTGGGTCGAACTCGTCACCGGTGTACCCGCGTGGACCGAGGACGGTCGCCTGGTGCGGGTGGTCGTCGCCGATGACGCATACCGCTTGATGATCGACGGCGAGTTGGTGACCGAGCCGTCGCTGCAGGTGCGCTCCGTGGTGCACGTCGGACGCGAGGTGCTGTTCACCGCGTCCGCGGACGACCCGACGCAGATCCACGTGTATCGCACGGAGAACGGCTCGGTGCGTCAGCTGTCCTCGGTCAAGGGTGTGACCGTGGCGGCCGGGCGTGCGGATGCGTGCGTGCTGTCCGCGTGGTCGCTCGACCACGCCGGTCCGCGCGTCAGCGTCGTGCGCGACGGGCACGAGCCCGTGTCGATCGCCGTCCACACGGCGGATCCGGGTATCGAGCCACGCCCGAAGATGATGACCGTCGGGGAGCGCGGGCTGCGCGCAGCGCTGCTGCTGCCCACCGGATATCAGCCCGGCGACGGCCCGCTGCCGGTCCTTCTCGACCCGTACGGCGGGCCGCACGCGCAGCGGGTGTTGTCCACCCGGAATGCCTTCCTGACCCCGCAGTGGTTCGCCGACCAGGGCTTCGCCGTGTTGGTCGCGGACGGCCGGGGGAGCCCGGGGCGTGGGCCGGCGTGGGAGAAGGAGATCGGTGGCCGCTGCGCGGAGATCAGCCTGAACGACCAGGTCGATGCGCTGCACGCGGTGGCGGCCGAGCACCCGGAGCTGGATCTGAACCGGGTCGCGATTCGCGGCTGGTCCTACGGCGGCTATCTGTCCGCGTTGGCGGTGCTGCGCAGGCCGGACGTGTTCCACGCGGCGGTGGCCGGAGCGCCGGTGACCGACTGGGCGCTGTACGACACCCACTACACCGAGCGCTACTTGGGACATCCGGAGGAGAACCCGGATGCCTACCGCGCCAACTCGCTGATCGAGGACGCGCCGAACCTGCAGCGGCCGCTGCTGATCGTGCACGGCATGGCCGACGACAACGTGTTCGTGGCGCATGCGTTGCGGCTGTCGGCGGCGCTGCTCAAGGCGGGCAGGCCGCACGAGTTCCTTCCGCTGGTGGCCACCACCCACATGACGCCCGCGGACGAGGACGTCGCGGAGAACCTGCTGCAGCGGCAGGTGGACTGGCTACACGAGCAGCTGGGCGGCAAGGAGGCCACCGGCGGCGGCCGCGACGCCGGCCACGACGGTCAGGCCGACGTAGAGCAGTGACGTGGGCCTGCGGCCTTCCGCGAGCAGTTGCACGGCGTCGTAGCTGAACGTCGAGTAAGTGGTCAGTGAGCCGCAGAGTCCGGCGCCCAGTGCGGCGAACGTCGGTTCGTCCAGCGCCACTCCGGTGAGCACACCGAGCAAGGCACTGCCGACGATGTTGACGACGAGTGTGCCGAGCGGCAGGTGGCTGTGCTTGCGCAGCCAGAGGTCGGCTGCGTACCGCAGTACGGCGCCGACCGCGCCACCGAGTGCGACGAACGCGGCGGTCATTGCAGCAACGTCCTGGTCACGCGGTGCCCCGCGGCGGTCGCCGAGAGGGCCAGCAGGATCGTGGCGGTGGCGTACAGCAGCGCGAGTACGGCGCCGGTCTGCGCCGTGTCGACGACCTCGACCGCGTAGGTGGAGAACGTGGTGTAGCCGCCGAGCACCCCGATGCCCAGGAACGGGCGGAGCAGCGGGTGCGGGTCCGGCCGGGTGGCCAGCACCGCCATCAGCACGCCGATCAGCAGGCATCCGGTCACGTTGACCAGCAGCGTCGACCACGGAAACTCACCTGGTGGATGAGGGAATGCCGACGAGACCGAGTACCGG
Source organism: Thermocrispum municipale DSM 44069 (assembly GCF_000427825.1). Classification (GTDB taxonomy): domain Bacteria; phylum Actinomycetota; class Actinomycetes; order Mycobacteriales; family Pseudonocardiaceae; genus Thermocrispum; species Thermocrispum municipale. The sequence goes on from NZ_ATYT01000003.1 coordinate 211,456, forward strand.
GCCAGGCTGCCCACCGCTCCACCGGCCGCGACGGCCGGCACCACGTGAGGTTTCATGCGGCGTGCGGCGCCTTCCCGGCCCGCTCGCTCCCGCGCTCGCGGCGCCGGGCCAGCAGTCCGGCGACGGCGACACCGACGATCCAGGCGATACCGAGGATCACGTAGACGTCGCCGATCAGATGCTGCATCGGGGTCCACAGCTGTTCGAGGTCGACCGGCGGGTTGTTCCAGTCGTCGTTCCCCGGGAGCTGGTGGAACGGCGCGAGGATGAACATCGCCACGGTGAATACGGTAGCGGGCAGCAGCACGAAGCGTCGCGGCTGCGCATCCCGCCAGGCCTGCAGACACCCGTAGGCCATGACCGCGACGGCGGGAGCGATCCACACCCAGTGATGCGACCACGACGTGGGGGAAGCCAACAGTGACAGCGCCGCGCACAGCATGAGGCCGGTCTCCGGGGTGTTGGTCCGCACGCCGACGACAACCAGCGCGAGCAGGATCAGCACCACCACGACGGTCACGACGGTCAACGCCGCGCCGTCCATACCGAGCCGGGCCAGCACCGCCTGAACGGTCTGGTTGGTGCGATACGTGGAGCCGCTCACATCGGCGGCCCCGGCCAGACCACCGAACCAGTAGGTGACCGATCCGCTGGGATTGACCACGAAGCCCAGCGCGGTCGCGGCCGCCCCAGTGGCGGCCGAAACCCAGAAGGCCCGGTAGTCCCGGCGGAGCAGGAAGTACAGCGCGAACACCGCAGGCGTCAGCTTGATCGCCGCCGCCAGGCCGACGCCGATGCCGCGCGGCCACCGGGTCCGCCTGGCGAGGCAGTCGATCGCCACCAGCCCCATCAACAGCAAGTTGATCTGACCGAAGGCGAACGTCTCGCGCAGCGGCTCGAGGCACAGCAGCACGACCAGCGAGGCACCCGCCGCGGCCATGGTCATCCGACGGCTGGCCTGCGGGTAGAGATGCCGCCCGACCAGGTACACGGTGCCGACGATGCAGGCGATCCCGAGCACGTAGAGCAACGTGTAGGACAGCGTCCAGGGCAGAACGGCGAACGGAATCGCGGTGACGGCCGCGAACGGGGGATAGATGAACGGCAGCACCAGCCCGCCGTTGACGGGGGGCAGGTCGCCGTAGATGTCGCCGCCTTCCCACCAGCGCCACACGGCGAAGCGATAGACCTCGAGGTCGATGTGGGCGAAGGGGATGTTGACCGCGTAGAAGTAGGCGATGCTCAGCGCCGCGACGACGGCGGAGACGACCAGGGTCACCCGCTCGCTGGTGGCTTTCCCCGACTGCACCGTCCGGAGCGTAACACCGGGTCCGGAGCGCTCATGCCGGGCGCCGGTGGTGCCGCGATGGACGAGATCAGGCGTCTGCGCGCAGCACGGTCCGGCCGTGAGGTCAGGAGCCCGCGCGCAGCACGATCCGGCCGCTCACGCCGCCCTGCTCCAGTTGGTCCAGTGCTTGTTGCACCGACTCGGCCGCGAACGGCACCTCGGTGATGGGAATGCGGGGAAGGACCCCTCGTTTGGCGAGGCCGACCAGGTCGTGCAGGTCGCCGGGAGTCCCGACGAAACTTCCGCGAATGGTGATCATCCGCAGTGCGGTCAGGGCGGTGGGTGCGATCAGTTCCCCGCCGAACAGCCCGACCTGGACCAGCTCGCCACCTTTGCGAACGGCTTGGTAGCCGGCCGTTGCGGTGGCCGAGTTGTTGACGAAATCGATCACGGCCGCCACCGGTTCGCCGACCGTTCTGACGATCTCCTTACCCAGGGCGTCGCTGCTGCCCGGAACCGTGACCGAGGCGCCGAGCTCGGTGGCGATCCGCAGATTCTGTTCGGACAGGTCGACAGCACAGATGGCGCGATGACCCAATGCCCGCAGCGTCGCGACAGCCGTCAGTCCGACACCCCCTGCGCCGATGACCACGACCGGATCGTCGGGGTCGGACAAGTCCACCTTCCGGACGGCGGCGAAGGCGGTCAGGCCCGAGCATGCCAACGTCGCCGCCCAGCTGGGGTCGAGACCCGCGATATCAACCAGGTACTTCTCGTCCGGCACCAGGACGTGATCGGCGTAGCCGCCGTAGCGGGCGACGCCGATGTTGCGGCCCGCGGCGCAATAGTTGTCCCGGTTGGCGGCGCACTGACGGCAGTCGCCACAACCGATCCACGGGTAGACCAGCCGCAGATCACCCGGCGCGGTGCCGGTGACGTCCTCGCCGACCTGCTCGACCGAACCGACCACCTCGTGACCCATGACCAGCGGGTAGGAGATCCCCCGATCGGCCAGCCGGAGCCGCCCGCGGCTGCCGAGGTCGTAACCGCCCTGACGCAGGTGGGTGTCGGTGTGGCAGACACCGGAGCGCTCGACCTTGAGCAAGACCTCGTTGCCCGCCGGGCGGGGCGTCGGCACCTGGATGTCGGTGATGGCCGAGCCTTCGGCGGTGACGGCGTACGCGTGCATGCCTACCTCGTTTCTGTCCGGGTCTGACCGACGTGTTCCTGGATATCGCGCCGCCGCCGAGGCGCCGGTGTGCCGATTCGGAACACCTCGGGGCGCGGGTCGGTGCGCCAGGCTGAGGACGACCGGTGTTCGAGCAGGGAAGCGAGGAGCGCATGTCGAGATACCGCACCGTCAACCCGGCGACCGGCGAGCTGATCGAGGAGTTCCCGACGGCTACCGACGAGCAGATCGAACAGGCGCTGGAGCGGGCCGATCGCGCTTACCGGCACTGGCGCTGGTCGGCTCTCGACAAGCGCGCCGACGTGTTGCGCCGGCTTGCCGAGCTGCATCGGCAGCGCGCCGACGAACTGGCCGAGATCCTGACGCTGGAGATGGGGAAACCGCTCGCGCAGGCGAAGGCGGAGGTCGCGCTGGTCGCGTCGATCTACGACTACTACGCGGACAACGGAGCCAGGTTCCTGGCCGACGAGAAGCTGGACATCGCCGGGAGCGGGGAGGCGATCGTGCGCACCGAGCCGATCGGTGCACTGGTCGGCATCATGCCGTGGAACTTCCCCTATTACCAGGTGGCCAGGTTCGCCGCACCGAACGTGATGCTCGGCAACACCATCCTGCTCAAGCACGCGCGCAACTGCCCGAAGGCGGCACTGACGATCGACACGCTGTTCGCCGAAGCAGGCGCCCCGGACGGCGTGTACCGCAACATCTTCGCCGACAACGCGCAGATCGAGCGGATGATCGCCGATCCGAGGGTGCAGGGCGTGTCGCTGACCGGATCGGAACGTGCCGGCTCGATCATCGGCGCGATCGCCGGCCGGAACATGAAGAAGTACGTGCTCGAACTCGGCGGCTCCGACCCGTTCCTCGTGCTCGACGCCGAGAACCTGGACACCGCTGTCCGGCACGGGGTCCAGAACCGCCTGTTCAACTGCGGGCAGGCCTGCACCGCCTCCAAGCGCTTCATCGTGCTCGCCGACGTCTACCCGCAGTTCGTGGAGAAGTTCGTGCAGTCGATGCGCGAGTTCGCTCCCCGGCTGGGCCCGATGTCGTCGCAGAGCGCTGTCGACGACCTCGCAGCACAGGTTGACGACGCCGTCGCGAAAGGAGCGACTGTGCACACCGGCGGCCGCCGCGGGGAAGGACCAGGTGCGTTCTACGAACCCACCGTCCTGACCGACGTGACGCCGCAGATGCGCGCCTACACCGAGGAGCTGTTCGGCCCGGTTGCCGTGATCTACCGGGCGGGTTCGGTCGACGAAGCCGTCGCGCTCGCCAACGAATCTCCGTACGGCCTGGCTGCTTCCGTGTACACCGCGGACGTCGAGCGGGCTCGCGACATCGCCGGGCAGCTGGAGTGCGGGATGGTGTGGATCAACAGCACCAGCAAGAGCGCGCCGGATCTGCCGTTCGGCGGCGTGAAGCGCTCGGGCGTCGGCCGCGAACTCGCTCAGCTGGGTATCAACGAATTCGCGAACAAGAAGCTCGTCCGGATCCCGTGAGGGCCGGGTAGCGGGGTCCCGTACTGGCCGGAGCGACCCGTGAGCGCCTGCCGGGCGGTCGTGTCGGGCTGGAAGGAGCGGTCAAGCATTCGGGGAGCGCGTCGGAGGACGCGTCCCGAGCTCGTGAGTTGCTGTCGGCGTGATCAGAAGCGTCGACAGGGACGGTGACCCGCGGGCCCGCGGTCACCGTGTGCCGATCCGGCGCGGTGGCTGCGGGCCGAGCGGCCGCACTGGCGTGGGCCGTGCAGTGAACGGCGCGCCTGCGACGTCACTGCAGGCCGAACTCGCGCATCTTGCGGTAGAGCGTGTTGCGGCCGATGCCCAGCGCCTTCGCCGCACGGCTTCTGTTGCCGCCCGCGGCCCGGAGTGCGTCGACCACTGCCTTGCGCTCGGCGCACTCCAGCAGGCTCATCGAGCGCCGGGGCGCGCGCAGTTCCGCAGGCAGGTCGTCGACCTCGACGATGCCGCCGTTGGCCCGGCGCGCCAGCGCGGTGACGGTGTTGTCGAGCTCGGCCACGTTCCCCGGCCAGTGCCACGCCATCAGCACGTCCCACACACCGGGGGCGAAGCGGGTCCGGGACGCGGGCTCTCCCAGATCGGTGACGATGCCACGGACCAGGGCGGGGATCTGTGCTTTGCACCTCGACAGTTCCGGCAGCTGCACGGTGGTGGCCACCTGCCGTACCAGACCGAGCACGGCCTCGTCGCCCTCGTCCAGGTCGACGGTGAGGGCGATGGGGCCGCCCGAGGCGGCCAAAGCCTGCACCTGAGCGACCGAGGGCACCGGTGCGAGGTGAACCCTGCGCAGCACCAGACCGCGACCCGCTTCGACCGCCGATCGCGCGTGGGCGAACCAATCGGGGTCCAGATGGGGCTCGACCACGGCCGGATCCGCGGCATCGAGCAGCTGCAGCGTGCGCAGCGCCGTCCGCAGTTTCCCGGTTCCGGCAGAGCCGGTGAGTGCCACCAGTTCACCGTGCTGAACAGCGGTCTGCAGCTCCCTGGCGACTCGGTCGTCGAAATGCAGCGGCTCGTCACCGAGCGGTGGAACCGGAGCCGACGGCGCGTCGAGGACGACCTGGCCGATCGGGCGACGAGACAGCAGGGTGACGCTGTAGGCGGGCTTGCCCGCATCATGCGCCGGCTCGACGACCGCGTCGTACATGCCGTCCGACAAGGGGACGGTCATCTGCTGCTGCTTACGCGGCGCGTGCTCGGTCAGGAACTGCCACAGCAAAGGATGCAGGTCCGGGCCGACGTGAGCCAAGGCGATGCGGTTGGCCAGCACCGTCTCCTGGTCGACCACGAGCGCGCCGGTGTCGGTGCGCTCGAGGGACAGGCACGCCTGCACGAAGCGGCGGCGTCGCTCACCCGCTTCGTCGAGGATCCGGGCTTCGATCTGCCTGCCGACGTCGCCGGCGAGCACCCCCATCAAAGGGTGGACGTCGTCGACCGAGCACGCCAGCGAGAACGTGCCCACCAGCTTCCCGGTGGCCGGCTCGATGATCGGGGTGCTGGCACACGTGAGGTGCTCCAGCAGCACGTTGTAGTGCTCCGGCCCGCGGACCAGCACGGGTCGTCGTTCCGCGAGCACGGTGCCGATGCCGTTCGTGCCGACGGACTGCTCGGAGAAGTCGAAGCCCTCGGCGGCGTAGGCGTTGTCCATGACGTCGCGCTGCGTGCGAACCTGGGCGCGTCGCGCGATGATCCGACCGCTCGCGTCGGACAACACCATGGCCACGGCGACGTCGGCCAGGCTGTCGGCGAGCCGGTTCATCACCGGTTCGGCGGCGCGATGGAGCACGGTGCGTTCGGGCTCGGCGAAGTCCACTCGGGTGGGCAGGACGGGAACCTCGCTACTGACGCACCGGCGCCAGCTTCGTTCGATGTGCTCGGGCACGCCGACGCGTCCGGGTGGCGCGGTCAGCAAGCCGCCCTCGACGAGCGCCTCGCGGCTGCGGCGTATCCGGTCCCAGTCGGTCCGCGACAGGACCGGCACGCCGGAAGGTTGGTCTGGACGCATGGTCGCCTCGCGTTCCGGCCCGGCTCACGCCTCGGCCCTCGCCAGCGCTGCCGGCCATCTCGTCAGGATGCCTGATGTCCATCACCTGCGCCAACGACGAAAGGCCGCCGTTGACCGTGCCGCGGGTGCCTCGATGGTAGCCCTCGGTAACCGCGCAGTGAGTGTTCCGTTCTGGAACACCTGGTTCGTTCCACATCGGAACAGTCACGGACCAGGCGCTCTCGTCACAGTGAGTCCTACGCCACACACCGGACCGGTCACGGTCCGTCACGACTCTCAGGAGGAACTGATGACCACGGCGCCTTCCGCCACACCGGCGGGCATCTCGGCCGAAGCGGACGCCCTGCGCGCGCTCTACGCCGACTGGAGCCAGCTGCTCACCAGCATGCCCGACCTGCCGATGCGGCTGCTCCGTTCGATCTTCGACGAGTGGCACCAACCCACCCGGGAGCCCGAGGACGTGAGCTACCGCGAAGACGACGTCGGCGGCGTTCCCGGCCTCTGGGCCCTCCCAGCCGGGGCGGACACCTCGCAGGTCCTGCTCTACACCCACGGCGGCGGGTTCGCCGTCGGGTCGGCGGCCAGCCACCGCAAACTCGCCGGACACGTCGCCAAGGCGCTCGGTGTCACCGCTTTCGTGCTCGACTACCGAAGGGCGCCGGAGCATCCCCACCCGGCGCAGCTGGAAGACGGTGTCGCGGCGTTCACCGCGCTCGTCGAGCGGGGGATCGAACCGGGCAACATCACGACCATCGGCGACTCCGCGGGTGGGAATCTCGCGATCGCGATCCCCCTCGCCCTGCGGGACAAGGGGCAGCCGATGCCCGGTCGGGTGATCGCGTTCTCGCCGTGGCTGGACATGGAGAACTCCGGCGAGACGCTGGTGACCAACGACGCCACCGATGCCCTGATCACCGTTCCGCTGTTGGCAGGCATGATCGCCGGTGTTCTCGACAACGGCCGGATCGATCCGACGAATCCGCTGGCCAACCCGCTCTATGCGGACTTCACCGGCTTCCCGCGCCTGTACGTCAACGCCGGCTCGGTCGAGTCATTGCTCGACAACGCCACCCGGGTCGCGGAGAAGGCGAAGGCCGCAGGCGTCGACGTGACGCTGTCGATCGCCGAAGGAATGCAGCACGTCTTCCCGTTCCTGGCCGGCAATGCGCCGGAGGCGGACGCCGAGCTTTCCGCCATCGCCAAGTGGTACGCCAACTGACCCCGTCCGACCTGCCGCTGCGGAGGAGCAACCCATGAGCACGACTCAGACACCCGACCTCGACGCCATCGTCATCGGTGCCGGCTTCGGCGGCATCTACATGCTGCACAAACTGCGCAACGACCTCGGCCTGTCGGTGCGTGTGTTCGAAAAAGGTGGTGGCGTCGGCGGAACGTGGTACTGGAACAAGTACCCGGGCGCCAAATCCGACACCGAAGGGTTCGTCTACCGCTACTCGTTCGACAAGGAACTGCTGCGGGAATACGACTGGACCACCCGCTACCTGGACCAGCCGGACGTGCTCGCCTACCTCGAGCACGTGGTCGAGCGCTACGACCTGGCCCGGGACATCCAGCTGAACACCGAGGTCACCGATGCGATCTTCGACGAGGAGACCGAGCTGTGGCGGGTCACCACGGCCGGGGGAGAAACGCTGACGGCGCGGTTTCTGGTCACCGCGCTGGGGCTGCTGTCCAGGAGTAACATCCCGGACATCCCCGGCAGGGACTCGTTCGCCGGTCGGCTGGTGCACACCAACGCCTGGCCGGAGGACCTGGACATCACCGGCAAGCGGGTGGGTGTGATCGGGACCGGGTCGACCGGCACCCAGTTCATCGTCGCCGCCGCGAAGATGGCCGAGCAGCTGACCGTCTTCCAGCGGACGCCGCAGTACTGCGTCCCGTCCGGCAACGGCCCGATGGACCCGGACGAGGTCGCGCGGATCAAGCAGAACTTCGACAGCATCTGGGACCAGGTCCGCAGCTCGACGGTGGCGTTCGGTTTCGAGGAGAGCACGGTCGAGGCGATGAGCGTGTCGGAAAGCGAGCGGCAGCGGGTGTTCCAGCAGGCATGGGACAAGGGCAACGGTTTCCGCTTCATGTTCGGCACGTTCTGCGACATCGCGACCAACCCGGAGGCGAACGCGGCCGCCGCGGCGTTCATCCGGAGCAAGATCGCCGAGATCGTCAAGGACCCGGAGACGGCGCGCAAGCTGACGCCGACCGACCTGTACGCGAAGCGCCCGTTGTGCAACGAGGGCTACTACGAGACCTACAACCGCGACAACGTGAGCCTGGTTTCGCTGAAGGAGACACCGATCGAGGAAATCGTCCCGCAGGGCGTGCGCACGTCCGACGGGGTGGTGCACGAGCTCGACGTGCTGGTGTTCGCCACCGGCTTCGACGCGGTGGACGGCAACTATCGCGCGATGAATCTGCGCGGTCGCGACGGCCGGCACATCAACGAGCACTGGACCGAGGGTCCGACCAGCTATCTGGGCGTCACCAAAGCGGGCTTTCCGAACATGTTCATGATCCTCGGCCCCAACGGCCCGTTCACCAACCTGCCACCGAGCATCGAGGCGCAGGTCGAGTGGATCAGCGACTTGATCGACAAGGCCACGCGGGAGGGGCTGACCACGGTCGAGCCGACCGCGGACGCCGAGCGCGAGTGGACCGAGACGTGCGCGGAGATCGCGAACATGACGCTGTTCCCGAAGGCCGACTCGTGGATCTTCGGCGCGAACATCCCGGGCAAGCGGCACGCGGTGATGTTCTATCTGGGCGGGCTGGGGAACTACCGCCGGCAGCTCGCCGACGTCGCCGATGGCGGCTACCGCGGCTTCCAGCTGCGGGGGGAACGAGCGCAGGCCGTCGCTTGATCAAGCGTGGGTGGCGCCGTCCTCGGTCGGGGCGGCGCCACCCAGTGCCAGCAACTCGGCGAGCACCGCGCGCAGCGCTGGGTCGCGGTCGCCGCGACGCCAGGCCGCCCGGAGATCGACTTTTTGCGCAGGGGCGTCGAGCGGCACGAACACCACGTGTGGGTCGGTGACGTTGCGTGCCACCGACGCGAGCGTGAGATGGCACCCGACCTCGGCGCTGACCAGGGCGATCGCCGTTTGCGTGTCGGGTGCGATCTGCGTGACGTCGGCGACGAAACCGGCTGCTTGCGCCAGCTGTCGCAACCGGTCCGGCAACACGGCACCCTCGTGGGGCGGCAACGAGACGAACGGATCCTCGGCGAGCTGATCGATGCGGACCGATCGTGCGGTGGCGAGACGATGTGTCCTCGGCAGCGCGACGGCGAGTTCGTCGGGCATGACCACCCGGGCCTCGATGTCCGCCGGGATCACGTCCCAGCGGCCGAGTGCGATGTCCGTTTCCCTCCTGACCAGTCTCTTCATCGCGGGTTGGGCGAAGTTCTGGCTGGACAGCTCCAACTCGATGCCGGGGCGGCGGGAGCGCACGGTGCGGGCCAGCCGCGCCACCAGATCGTGGGTCGACACTCCGGCGAACGCGATCCGCACCAGGCCCGCCTCGGATGTGCCCGCCGCACGGACCGCCAGCTCGGCCCGGCGCACCGCCGCCAGCACGTCCCGAGCGGGGTCGACCAGCGCCCGGCCGCTCGCGGTGAGGCTCACCGACCGGGTGTTGCGCTCGAACAGCCGGGATCCCAGTTCGCGCTCCAGCTGCTTGATCGTGCGGCTCAGCGGTGGCTGCGCCATGTGCAGCCGCTCTGCGGCCCGGCCGAAATGCAACTCCTCGGCCACGGCGAGAAAAGCGCGGAGCTGGTGGACGTCCATTAGTGACAAGAGAGTATCACTGATCGACACATTTGGTATTGGACTGATCTCAATCAAAGGTTGATAGTGAAAGCCATGTACACCGGCAATCCCGACGTCCCCGACGACGTCTTCGCGGACGTCCTCAGCCAGATCGACGACTTCGTGCGCAGCCGCGTCATTCCGCGCGAACGCGAGATCATGGAAACCGACGCCATTCCCGCCGACCTGCGCCGACAAGCGGCGGAGATGGGGCTGTTCGGCTACGCGATCCCGCAGAAGTGGGGCGGGCTCGGCCTCGACCTCGTGCAGGACGTCGAGGTTGCCATGACGCTGGGCTACACGTCGCTGTCGCTGCGGTCGATGTTCGGTACCAACAACGGCATCGCCGGGCAGGTGCTGGTCGGTTTCGGCACCGACGAGCAGAAGGCCAGGTGGCTTCCCGGAATCGCCTCCGGCGAGATCGTGGCGTCGTTCGCGCTCACCGAGCCCGGCGCGGGATCGAACCCGGCGAGCCTCCGCACCGCCGCCGAACCGGACGGTGACGGCTGGGTGATCGACGGAACCAAACAGTTCATCACCAACGCCACCGACGCCGGGTTGTTCGTCGTGTTCGCGCGCACGCAGCCGCCGTCGGAATCGGGCCCGGGGATCGCGGTTTTCCTGGTCCCGGCGGATGCTCCGGGCATCACGGTCGGCGCCAAGGACGCCAAGATGGGGCAGGAGGGCTCGAGCACCGCCGAGGTGACCTTCTCCCAGGTCCGGGTGGGGCCGGAGGCGCTGGTCGGGGGAGACGCGAACGCCGGCTACAAGGCCGCGATGACCTCGCTGGCCCGCGGCCGCATCCACATCGCGGGGCTCGCCGTCGGCACCGCGCAGCGTGCACTCGACGAATCGGTCAGCTACGCGGCCACGGCGACCCAGGGCGGCACGCCGATCGGTGATTTCCAGTTGGTGCAGGCGATGATCGCCGACCAGCAGACCGGGGTGCTCGCCGGGCGGGCGATGGTCCGTGAGGCGGCGCGCGCCTACGTCACCGGTGCGGACCGCCGGATCGCGCCGTCCGCGGCGAAGCTGTTCTGCACGGAGATGGTCGGCAGAGTCGCCGACCTCGCCGTTCAGGTGCACGGTGGCAACGGCTACATGCGCGGTGTGCCGGTCGAGCGCATTTATCGCGACGTGCGGCTGATGCGGCTGTACGAGGGCACCAGTGAGATCCAGCGGCTGATCGTCGGTGGTGGTCTGGTCCGGGCGGCCAAGAGGAACGCCGGATGACCCGGCCGCTGGACGGGATCACCGTCGTCGCGATCGAGCAAGCCGTCGCCGCACCGCTGGCCACCCGCCACCTGGCCGACCTGGGCGCCCGGGTGATCAAGGTCGAACGGGTGGACGGCGGAGATTTCGCTCGCGGCTACGACCACGCGGTGCACGGGACCGGAGCCCACTTCGTGTGGCTCAACCGGGGCAAGGAGTCGCTTGCGGTGGATCTCAAGGCGCCGGAAGGTCGCGACGCGGTCCGTCGGATGGTGGCGAAGTCCGACGTGTTCGTGCAGAACCTCGCGCCTGGCGCGCTGGCTCGTCTCGGGCTCGACGGCCTCCGCGCCGAGCAGCCGGATCTGATCGAGGTGAATCTGTCCGGATTCGGCATCGGCGGTCCGCTGGAGCAGCGCAAGGCGTACGACATGCTGATCCAGGCGGAAGCCGGGCTGATCGCCATCACCGGGACGCCGGACGCGCCTGCCAAGACCGGGATCCCGACGGCAGACATCGCGTCCGGGATGTATTGCGTGCAAGCGGTGCTGTCGGCGTTGGTGCGGCGGCTGCGCACCGGCGAGGGCGCCACGATCGAGGTGTCGATGTTCGAGGCCACCGTCGAATGGATGGGTTACGCGCTCTACACCTCGATGTACGCAGGCACTCAACCGGCACGGATGGGACTGAGCCACGCGTCGATCGCACCGTACGACGCGTTCCCCACACGCGACGGCCAGGTGCTGATCGGGGTCCAGAACGACACGGGTTGGCGCACCCTGGTCACCGAGGTGCTCGAGGCGCCGTGGCTTGCCGACGATCCCCGCTTCGTCACCAATGTGCGGCGGGTGGCCAACCGCGCCGAATGCGACGCCGAGGTCGCCGCTCGCACGGCCCGTTGGACGACCGAGCAGCTCGATGCCCGGCTGGCCGCGGCAGGCGTTCCGGCCGCGCAGCTGAAAAGCGTCGCCGAGGTGGTCGATCACCCGCAGCTGAAGGCGCGCGATCGCTGGCGCAAGGTGGGAACCGAGCACGCGCAAGTCCGCGCGTTACTGCCGCCGGTAACGTTCTCCGACGTCGAGGCGTCGATGGGCGACGTCCCGGCGCTGGGGCAGCACACCCGCGCCCTGCTCACCGAGGTGGGCATGGAAGCCGACGAGTTGATAGCCCGCGGTAAGGCCGCGCAAGCACAGTAGGAGAGCCATGTCGGACGTATTCATCGTGGACGGCGTTCGGACCGCGCAAGGCCGCTACGGCGGCGCGTTGGCCACCATCCGGCCGGACGATCTGGCCGCGCTGGTCGTGGGGGAGGTCGTGCGCCGGGCCGACATCGCCGGGGACGCGGTCGACGAGGTGATCCTCGGTGCGGCCAACCAGGCGGGCGAGGACAACCGCAACGTCGCGCGCATGGCGACGCTGCTGGCCGGGCTGCCGGACGAGGTCCCCGGCTACACCGTGAATCGACTGTGCGCCAGCGGCCTGACCGCGGTCGCGACGGCGGCCAACACCATCCGCGCAGGTGAGGCGGACGTCGTGGTCGCCGGTGGCGTCGAGTCGATGACGCGGGCGCCGTGGGTGATGGCCAAACCGGGCACCCCGTGGGCCCGGCCCGGCGAGGTCTCCGACACCTCGCTCGGCTGGCGGTTCACCAACCCGACCTTCACCGAGCACGACAAGGCCGTGCCCGCAGATGCCGGGCCGGAGGTGCGCAAGGTGACGCTGTCGATGGGGGAGACGGCCGAAGAGGTCGCCCGGCTCGACGGCATCACCCGGGAGGAATCCGACGAGTTCGCGCTGCGCAGCCACCAGCGCGCGGTGGCCGCGATCGACGCCGGGCGTTTCGAACGGGAAATCGTGCCGGTGGAGGTCGGCGACGAGCAGTTCGCCGTCGACGAAGGCCCTCGCCGCACGACCACGACGGAGAAGCTGGCCAAGCTTCGGCCGGTGTTCCGCAAGGACGGCATCGTCACGGCCGGATCGTCCTCTCCGCTGTCGGACGGCGCGGCCGCGCTGGTGTTGGCGAGCGAGGACGCGGTCAAGCGTCACGGCCTCACGCCGCGCGCCCGGGTCGTGGCCGGCGCGAGCGCCGGGGTCGCCCCCAACGTGATGGGGCTCGGTCCGGTTCCCGCCACCGAGAAGCTGCTCGACCGGGTCGGGCTGACCACCGACGATCTGGACGCGATCGAACTGAACGAGGCGTTCGCCGCGCAGAGCCTCGCGGTCATCCGGCGCCTCAAGCTCGACCAGGACAAGGTCAACGCCGACGGTGGAGCGATCGCCCTCGGCCATCCGCTGGGCTGCTCCGGAGCGCGCTTGGTCGTCACGCTGCTGGGCAGGTTGGAACGAGAGGACGCCCGCCGCGGCCTGGCCACGCTGTGCGTCGGCGTCGGCCAGGGTGTGTCGCTGTTGATCGAGCGGGCGTAGCGGTCCTGCTGCTGGTGGCTCACTCCCGCAAGGCGGGGTGAGCCACCAGCGCGCAGGTCACTGGTCCAGCCGCACCGTCAGCGCGTTGTTGCCGGGCGGGTTGCCGCTGGACCGTGCCGTCGGTGCGGCGCTGAAGCGGCCGGTCGCCGCTGGCCCGAGTCGACGGTGCGGCGCTGGTGGCGGCGCGTGGGTCACTGCCCCGAGCCGTCAGTGCGGCGATCGTGTCCGCCGGTCGTTGCTGGCCCGAGCTGTCAGTGTGGCGTTGTTGCCGCCGGTCGTTGCTGGCCCGAGCGGTCAGCATGTGGTCGCCAGTGCCATCAGCGCGGCAGCGCCGCCGGGTCGGTCGCCCAGTCGGTGTTCGGCTCGGCCGCAAGCTGGTGATCCAGCCTGCCCCCGCGCGTGGCCAGAACGCCGCCGTCCCACGAGCGGTCCAGCGCCTTGCCGTTGAGCTTCACCGACCCCACGTAGGGTCGCTCGTCGCCCGCACCGGGCGCGTTGATCACGATGTCCGGCCCCTGCGGTCGCTCGATGACCGCGTGCGGGAACAACGGGGCGCCGATCAGCAGGTTCGCCGACCCCGGCTTCTGGGGGTAGAGCCCGAGCGCCGAGAAGATGTACCAGGCCGACATCGTGCCGAGGTCGTCGTTGCCCGGCAGGCCCTTGGGGCCGGTGCCGTACTGGGTGTTGATGATCTCCCGCACGGTTTCCTGCGTCTTCCAGGGCTTGCCGAGCGCGTTGTACAGCCAGGGCACGTGGATACCCGGCTCGTTGGTCGGGTCGTACCGCAGCGGGTCACCGCCGCCGACCGCCCACGAGCCGTCCGGGTTGTGGAAGAACGCGTCGAGTCGCTCGGCCGCGCGCTCCCGGCCACCCATCGCCTTGGCGAGGCCCTGCACGTCGTGCGGCACCATCCACGTGTAGGTGGCGCTGGTGCCCTGCGCGAAGCCCGCCTCCGAGCCCGGGTCGAACGGCGTCACCCACGTGCCGTCGGCGTTGCGCGCCTGGATGTAGCCGGCCTTCTCGGTCGCATTCGGGTTGTAGACGTTGCGCCAGTAGCCCGCGCGCCGGGTCAGCTCCTTCGCCTTACGTGTCTCGCCCAGGTCGCGTGCCCATTGTGCGAGCGCGTAGTCGGCGAGCGCGTCCTCCAGCGTCTCGGCGGCGCCGCCCCAGCAGTGGCAGACGTCGTGTGGCGCATAGTGCTTCTTCAGATATTCCGCCAGGTTCGGCCGCTGGCCTTCACACTGGCCTGGGCAGCCCTTGTCCGACAGCCCGTCGGGGTGCGGCACGGTCGCTTGCCGATACAGCGACTCGAACGCGCCCTTCACGTCGAAGTTGCGCACGCCCATCGCATAGAACGTGGGCAGCGTCGCCGCGGACGGGTCGCCGGTCATCACGTGGGTCGCGCCGTTGATGTGCACCCACCGATCCCACACGCCGCCGTTCTGCCGCGCGAAGTTGAACAGCGACTGCGCGAAATCACCCGCCACCTTCGGCTTGATCAGTGCAAGCAACTGGACATGGGCCCGGTACTGGTCCCAGCCGGAGAAGTTGCTGTACTGCGCTTGTTGGCCGCGCTCGATCCGGTGGACACGGCCGTCCATACCGGGGTAGCGGCCGTCGGCGTCGCTGATGATGTTCGGCTGGAGCAGCGCGTGGTACAGCGCGGTGGTGAAGGCGACGCGCTGGTCAGCAGTGCCACCGTCGATCCGGATGCGCTGCAGCTCCCGATCCCATTTCCGCCGGCCGGCCCGCGCCACGTCGTCGACGGTCGCCGACGCCGGGATCTCCTGCCGCAGATTGGCCTCGGCGCCCGCGAGGCTGACGTAGGAGATGCCGATGCGCATCCGGACGGGCTCTCCGTCGGGGTCGAATCCGACGTAGCCGCCCGAGCCACGGCCCGCGCGGTCCGCGCCGGTCGCGTACCCCTCGCCGCCGCCGTTCGTGGTGGAGCCCGGCGCCAGCTCGTCGTCGCGCCACGTGCCGTAGCGGGCGAAGTCGTGGTCGAACGTCGCGCTGAAGTGCAGTTTGTAGTAGCTCTTGCGGTTGTTCTCCCCGCCGTTGGCGCGCCGGCCACAGAACGCTCCGGTCAGCACCCATCCGGTGACCTTGCGCTGCTTCGCGTGGATGTCGACGTGGGCGTCCTCGCTGCCGTTGAGCGAGTTGGACACCCGGAACAGCAGGTTCGCCGGTTTGTCGGTGGGGAAGTCGAACTCGGCGACGCCCGCGCGCTCGCTCACCGCGAGATCGGTGCCGATGCCGGAGGCGAGCTCGAGCGTGTAGCGGCCGGGTGTGGCGCGCTCGTCATCGTGCGAGAAGTCGTCGGCGTAGATCTCGTCGGTGGTGTCGGCGGTGGGCGACGATGTGACGTCCTTGGCGATCGGCATGATCGGTACGTCGCCCGCGGCTCCGGGATGGCAACCGGCGCCGTTGATGTGCGTCAGGCTGAAGCCGCGGATGCGCGTGACGTCGTAGGAATACCCGTTGGCCGCGCCGGTATCGGTCTGGTCGCCCTTGGTGCTGGTCGGTGACCACGCGATCATGCCGTGCGGCAGGACCGCGCCAGGGTAGGTGTTGCCCCCGTTGGCCGACCCGATCAGCGGGTCCACTTCGTTCGACGGCCGCACCTGGTCGGGCGGCTGTGCCGGGCTCGCGGTCGCCGTCAGCACCGAGCCGGCGGTCAGCGCCACGAGCGTTGCGATGACCCCGGCCTTGCCCGCCCGAACTCGTCGCCCCGTCCCCACTCGGCACCTCCCTGACCGGTTGTCTCCCGCGCCGCGGGCGACCGGACCGGGTCGCCCGCGGCGCGGACACGATAGCGGCAAATCGCGCGAAGAGGGCAGTAGCTACCAATCGATCTGCGGCGAGCGGTAGAAATTGACGCCCTCGGCCTCCCAGCGCTTGCCCTCCTCGGCCAGCCGCGCGCGGAACGACTCCCAGTCGTGGCTTTCCGCGGGGGACCACCCGAGCTCGGCGATCGCGGGCAGCCGGGGGAAGGCCATGAACTCGATGTCGTCGAGGCTGCGCAGCGTCTCCGACCACAGCGGAGCCTCCACACCGAACACGGCGTCCTCGCCGACTCCGCTCACGTGGCTGCCCGGGTCCCATTCGTAGGCGTCCTTGACCTCGATGTACCCGGCCCACGTCAAGCCGAGCTGGGTGTTCTCGTCGTACTTCATGTCGAGGTAGGCCTTGTTGGCGGGCGACATGATCACCTTGTTGCCGCGGGCCACGGCCTCGGCCAGGCTCGCGTTCTCCCGGTTGGTGTGCCAGAACTGCGGCACGACCGACGTGGGCGGCTCGGCCTTGGTCACCTCGGTCCAGCCGAACGCGCGCTTGCCGTACTTCTCCACCAGCGGCAGCACCCGCTGCATGAACGCGCGGTAGTCCTCGTCCGGGGTGGCGTGCGCTTCGTCGCCGCCGATGTGCAGGTACGGCCCAGGAGTCAGCTCGGCGATCTCACGGATGACGTCCTCGACGAAGCGGTAGGTGATGTCCAGGTCGATGCACAGCGAGCTGTAACCGACCTCGGTGTCGGTGCGCGGCGGCACCGGTTTGCCGTCGCAGTTCAGCTCGCCGTAGACGGACAGCGCGGCGTTGGTGTGACCGGGCATGTCGATCTCCGGCACGATCGTGATGTGCCTGCTCTCGGCGTAGGCGACCAGGTCGGCGTAGTCCTCCTTGGTCAGGTAACCACCGCCGACCCCGTCCACGCCGGTGCCTTCGCCACCACCTTCCGGCGCCAGCCGGGGCCACGAGTCGATCTCGATGCGCCAGCCCTGGTCGTCGGTCAGGTGCAGATGCAGGTAGTTGATCTTGTAGTGGGCGATCTGGTCGATGTAGGACTTGATCTCGTCCGGGGTGTGGAAGTGCCGGGCGATGTCCAGCATCGCGGCGCGGTAGGCGAAGCGTGGGGCGTCGACGACCCGGCCGGCGGGCACGGACCATTCCCGCGCACGAGGTGAGTCGGCCGCGATCTCCGCGGGCAGTAGCTGGCGCAGTGTCTGAACCCCGGCGAACAGGCCGTCCCCGGTGTTGGCGCGGATGGTGATCTCGTTGCGGTTGACGTCGAGCCGGTATCCCTGGTCACCGACTCGCGTGCCCGCGCCGCGGAGGAGCAGCGCGATGCTCGGCCCGTCCGCGGCCCGGTCGGTGACCTTGATCGGGTACCCGGTGGCGGGCCGCAGTTGTTCGGCCAGGTACTCACCGACCTGGCGGGCTTCGTCCGACCCGCGCTGCGTGCGGATGACGGTGTGCGGACCGAGCTCGAACGCAGGTCCCTGGTGCGCGTCGGCCTCGAGCGGTGCCGGGATCAGCGCCTCGTAGCGACTCGCCGGCTGTTGCGCCGCTGTGGTGGCTTGCTCGGCCATGGCGGGATGGGCGAGGGCGGTCATGGTGAGGGCGGCGGCGCCGAGGACGGCCGCCATTCGGGTTCGCTTCTGCACGGGAACACCTCCGGTAGCCCGGTCGACGTCGTTAAAGGTGTAGACCAATTACCGGGCTGTCCGACAGGTCCATTCGTGGTGTCCTCAGCACGAGGGGCGGCCGCCGTGCCGGCGACCGCCCCTCGTTCGTGCACCGTCTCAGACGTCGAGATTGCGCTCGGTTTCCTCGCGCGTGTACTTGGTGTCCTTGCCGTCGAACGCGACGTCGTCGATCTTCTTGTACTGGTCGTAGGCCTTGTCCGCCACGCCGGTCACCGTCTTGACCTTGCCGGTGGTGCTGGAAGTGCCACCGGGTGAGTACCCGGTGACGCTCGAGACGGCCTGCTTGCCGCCTTCCTTCAGCGCGTGGAGGCCGGCCTGCTTCAGCCCCATCTCGGACATCTTGCGGGCCTTCGAGCTCAACTCGAGCGGGTTAACCCCCGCCGCCTTGTAGGCCTTGAACGCGTCCCGGAAGCCTTCCAGGCGCTTGCCCCACTTCAGCAGGAACTCGGCGAACTCGTCCAGTAGCTTGCTGACCTTGCCGACCTTCTTCAGGATGCGGCCGAGCGCCGAGGCCACCTTGCCGACGGTGGCGGCCATCGCGGCGGCGACGCTGGCACCGAACGACACCACCGAGCTCGCCAGCGCGGGCAACCAGGTGTAGATCGCCCAGCTGACCAGCTCGCTGATGATGGCCTTGATGACATCCTCGAGGATCTGCATGACCATCGACCACATGGTCAGCGTGTCGGCCACGCCGTGCGCCGTCCCTGCGACACCCTCGATGCCCTTGGACAGCTCCTCGAGCTTGGTCTTGGCTGCCGTGCCCGCGTCCTCGGTCCAGTTCTGCAGCTGCCGGTCGCGATCCTTGAGCAACTCCTGGCCCATGGTCTCCATGCCGGAGCCGATCTCCTTGAAGTTGCCCGCCGCCTCGGACAGCGCGGGGCCGTCGCCGGTGGCCATGTGCAGCAAATCCTGCAGCGGCTGGATCAACTCGATGAGGAAGTTCAGCCCGTTGCTGACCAGCCAGTTGATCGGGTCCATGGCGAAGCTGACGACTTCGCCGGCGCACGAGGCGGCGAAGTTGGCGCCCTTGGTGACCAACAGAGCTGCTCCGGACTTGATGTCCTCCGCGCCTGCGATCGCGTTCACCGTGCTGTAGCCGGACCCGAGGATCGGGACCTTCTTGCCGGCGTTGCTGAAGTCGAGGAACGGGTCGTCCTGCTCGTGGGTCTTGAACTTCGAGCCCGCTTCCGCGGCGAAACTCGGGCGCTCCACCCGCGGCGCGTTCTCGCCGACACCACCGGTCATGACGGCTCCCTTCCCTGGATGCCGTCGACCTCGGCCCTGTGCTCACCGAACATGATGACGTGGTCCTGCTCGGTCGACTCGTAGACCTGTGCGGCCTCGGCGATCTTGTCGCTCATCGCGCCGATGGCCTCGGTCATGTCGTCGACCAGGCCGCGTAACTCGTCCAGCTGCCTGGTGTAGGTGTCCTTGACGAACAGACCGATGAGGCCCCAGGACTCGTTGCTGACCCCATTCGCCCGCTCGACCAGAGCGTCGAACTTGTTCGACTCGCTCTCGTAGAAGTCGAGCGTGCCGACGAACGCTTTCAGTTCGCCGACTTCGACGCCGATACCGCTTCCGCTGGTCCCTCCACCACTCACGGCGTGCTCCTTCCCCCGGTCAGCGGTTCATGGTGAGAAATAATGGCACACTCGGCGTGCTCCGATTGTCGGTTTGAGGAGATCAGTTCGTGGACGCTGCCACGCTCGATCAGGTCGGATTGTGGGTGGCCGGGGGAGGGCTCGCACTTTCCACGGTGTCGGTCGTCGCCGCCAATGCGGCCGAATCGGACGCGCGACTGGAGGAGAAGGAAGTCGCGGCGCACGTGCTGGCCGACGCACGCGACAACGGGCTGACCCGGCAGGCGCCGTCGTTCGTCTCGTACACCAAGCCGGACACGGGGGAGCCGCTGGGGGAGCCACCTGCCTGGTGCGCAGGCTTCGTGGTCGGCGGATACGAGGCCGCCGCGTTCGGCTACGGCTCCCGTGCCGACGAGCGCTGCGTCATTCAGATCAGAACGCCGCGGACACCCGAACTGCGGGTCGTGCGGATCGGCGCCCCGGCGGAGGAAAAGCTGCGCCTGCGGCTGGTGAAAGCGCCCAGCGTGCGGGACTACCGCGGCGAGGTGTGCTCGGTCTACGCCGCCGACGAACGATTTGCGCACGCGTTCCGGCAGCTGGCGGTGGTGCCCTACGACGGTCTGCTGACACCGGACAAGGACAGCGTCCCGGAGTTGGACCGCCCGCAAGCGATCGGGCTTGCCGACGGTGTGATCAGCATCGAGGTCGCGGCCACGACCAACGAGAAGATCTTCGAGTACGCGAAGAACCTGCTTGCGCTGCTGCGAGACGTTCCGGACAGCTCGTGGCGAGCGTACGGACAGCCGAACCAGGTGCCGCCCGGCCACGGCGGCCGCTACTTCCGCAGCACACCAGGGCCGCGCGAGCAGCGCTACCGGTCTCTCACCGCGTTAGGGCTGGTCCCGGCGGTGCTGGTGGCGATCGCCTTCGGTGTTGCGGAGATCTGCCGCTCGCTGTCGTACCTGACCGAGCTGGACGCGCGGATCTTCAGCGGCGAGGAGCTCCCGGCCGTCTTCGGCGGGCGGTTCGCCGCGGTGCCGACGTCGTCATTGGCGGCGAACGCATGGGCGGTCCTGGGTGGCCTGATCGTGTTCCTGGTCGGATCGCTGGCGATGCGGGTCGCGCGCTGGACGGGCATCCGGGTGCCGACGTTGTCCGTACAGTTTCGGACTCTCCTGCGGCGTGCTGTGCTGGCTCTGACAGCTGGCGTGCTGTTGTTGGTGCTGATCAACCTCAGCATGGCCGGCTGGGTCGCCATGGGGCTTGCGGTCGTCCTCGATCTTGTGGTGGCGGGGCTGATCCTGGGGGCCGTCATCGCCCTGCGCCGGTTGTTGCAGCGCGACACCGCGGGTCTCGACCGCGGGGCATATCTCTTGTTGGCGGTGCTGCTGATCCCCGGCGCCTACCTCGCAGGGAATTCGGCTGCGGTCCTGGTGGGCGCCGCGACGACCGTCGACGTCACGGTCACCAACGTTGACCTGCGGCACGCGTACGAGGGACCTCGGCCGACTGAGGCACTGTGGACGGAGCCGCTTCCGTACCTGGATGTCGCGTACGAACTCGACGGGGAACGGCACGTCGTGGCGGACAAGCGGTGGTACGGCGAGCGAGAGGCCGCCCCGGACGAGGGCGACACCCTGACCACGGCCATCGCGCCACTCTGGCCACACCAGCTGTTGCCGGATCGCGCCAGTGCGGCAGAAGCGGGCAGCTTGGGTGTCGCGGAATTCTTGCTGATCTTTTTCCTGGTCGGCGGTGTCCTGGCCTTCCGAAAGGGTGGACGCGGTGTCGAGCCGCCTTACGCCGCGGCCGGACCCGGCGCATCGGCTCTGGACGAGGAGGACGCCCGAGGATGGTGAGTCGGGTGCGGCGTGGATGTGGCTTACTCGGCTGAACTGTTCGGCCGGCCGGGCACGAGGCGGTTCCTGCACACGGCTCGCATTCGCGATCGTCAGCGACGATGGTCCCGTCGACGATCGCCGTGGTGAGTACCCAGCCGTCACCCTGACAGTGATTGCAGATGATGTCCTCGGCCATGTGGCCCCTCCCGTTCGAACTGACTCAAGGAAGGACCTCGAGCACCCGGGCGAGGTTGGGGGCTCCGCAGCTGCGGAGCGCGGTTGCCGCTCGCCGACATGACGAAGACCCGGTCCGCGATCGGACCGGGTCTTCATGTGGTGCGCGATGCTGGGATCGAACCAGCGACCTCTTCGGTGTGAACGAAGCGCTCTCCCGCTGAGCTAATCGCGCTCGCTGTCGCAGTCGATGGTGACTGCACTTCGGAACTTTACCGAAGCCCGATCGGGGCCGTCACGGAGGGTCCCCATCAACGATCACTGAGGGCTTTGATCACGACACCGTACGCACAGGTAGCAGGTCAGGTGGGATACGGGTTAGCCGAAGATAACAATGGTGTGACCTTCGTCTTGCGGCATTCGCGCGACATCCCTTTTGCACGTGCAGCTTCCCGAGCAATATGGAGCGGACGCTTCCCGGCGTTGCCTTTGACCGGACGCGTTAGCTCGGCCAGCCATACGGGTGATTACGGCGGCCGAAGTGGGCCAACCGGGCATAGGTCGCGTCATAGGTGTGTACGCAGGTCGTTAGCACGACCGGGAAGGGAGACGAAGGGTAGAGACGATGCGCAACGACCATGTGACGCTCCGCTCGACCGCGGTGTTCGACTTGCTCGCACCGCGAGCGCCTGCCGTCCCGGTCAAGGTGGAGCTGCGATACGACACTCGCGACCCGTACGCGGTCGTCGCGGCATTCCGCACCGGCAAGGCCGGGTGGGTCGAATGGGTCTTTGCGCGTGACCTGCTCGCCGACGGCCTGCTGGCCGACTCCGGTGACGGGGACGTCCGGATCCGCCCGTCGGTCGAGGACCCCGAGTCGGTGTTCATCGAGCTGAACTCGCCGTCCGGGCACGCCATGTTCGAGGCCTCCGCGCAAGAGCTGGCGGACTTCCTGGACCGGACGTACGACGTCGTGCTTCCCGGCAACGAGCACCTCTGGGTCGACGTGGACGACGCCCTGACCCATCTCATCCCGAACGACCTGGCCTGAAGGTCAAATCCCGACCCCCGTGCACACGGCCTGGACGGCGTCGGCTAGAGTTCTCACCACAACCACCACGGAGCACCGAGGTGGCACAATGCGGATGTAGCGCAGTTGGTAGCGCATCACCTTGCCAAGGTGAGGGTCGCGGGTTCGAGTCCCGTCATCCGCTCGGCGATGGCTTTTGCTCAGGCCGACGCGGTGGAGTGGCCGAGAGGATAGGCAGCGGCCTGCAAAGCCGTCTACACGGGTTCGAATCCCGTCTCCACCTCGCGCGATTAGCTCAGCGGGAGAGCGCTACCTTGACACGGTAGAGGTCACTGGTTCGATCCCAGTATCGCGCACCAGCGTTTCCGCAGGCCGGGCCCGGTTTCGACCGGGCCTGAGGTGTGTTCGTGCCACGTACGTGCCAGATCAAAACCGATCTCGCTGACATGGGTGGCCCCCACCTGGACCACTGTGTAACGTTTTGGACATATCCAGAATCTCGGGCACGTTAGCCCCTCCGAGGGCGGGGCGAGCGGCGTCTCAGGCACCGGACGCTTGACGGCGATGGACGGTCCGTCACCCTCTCCGGGTAAGCCCTCAGCACCTTTACCGACGCCGGGCAGCACTGGGCCGACCGACGGTCTCGTGCGCCCGCGTTCGCACGTGAAGGGAGCGCTCCCCCCATGAACGGCCTCGAAGTCCGGCGCGAAAAAACTGATCTCGCTTAAAGCTGCCGCCGAGTATCTCGATGTGTCTCAAAAGTCTGTCCGAAACTGGATCGCACAGGGTCGGATCACCGGTTATCGCGTCGGCCGGCCCCCGCGGCGAGCATCTCCTCTCGATACTCTGCCGCGGTCATCTCGCCCGCGCACCCGGCGAGCAGCGCCACGGTCGATCCGACTGTCGCGACTAATAGCGCCAATTTGCGCATACTCTTCGGCCTTTCCCGCATGTCAACATTTCACATGTCGGGAGGATCAACTCGTTTGTTGCTGACCGTGGCGGAGATCACCCTCGATAATTTTGATCATTTTTGGCATTGGGCGACGTGTAACCAAGACACGAATGCCGCCGAAAAATCGCGGAAAAGGGGTTCATGATGTCACGCAAGATCATATTCGTGGCCGCGCTCGCAGTCGACATCGTTGGCCTGACGGCCTGCGCCGACGCGGAACCGGCTGAGAAGAACACGCCGACGAAGACCGCCACACGCACGAGCGAGAAATCGGAGCCGGCGGCGGGGAGGCCTACATCCCGGACATGTCGGACGACGAGTCGCCGGAGGATTCGGATCTGCCGCCCGACGAGCTGTTCCTGCAGCTGCTGCGTGAGCGCGGCATGGAGATCGAAGACTGGGAGGAAGAAACGACCATCGAGTTCGGCAAGCTCGCGTGCGAGTGGCTCGAGGAGGGCTTGTTGCTGGGCGACGTAGCCGCCCGCTACGAGGAATCATTCCGGGACGAGGACGCGATGTCCGTTGTCACAGTGGGGGCCGCAGTGTTCTGCCCTGAAAACGTGCGCTGAGCGTAGCCCACAGCAGCCCAGGGACAGCGCACTGGCCTCCGCAGGTCACGAGGCCGCCAGACCACTACCTGATCAGGCAGTAGCCTGAGTTGGATCAGGCGTAGCCCTAGACATGAGGCCCCTCTCCCCGCGCGCAGGGAGAGGGGCCCAGGCCACTGTGTCGACCGTTCAGGTCAGGTCGTCGAACTCGCCCGCCTTGACCCCCTGCACGAAGGCCGCGATCTCGGCCTTGGTGAAGGCCAGGCGAGGCCCGTCGGGGTCCTTCGAGTCGCGCATGAGGATGTGACCATCCTCGGCCTTGCGCAGCTCGACGCAGTCGGAGTCCGGGCCGCTGAAGCTAGACTTGCGCCACTCGCTGCTCATCTGCTGATCCTTCCACTTCTTCCTTGAGCCGCTCGATCAAACGCATCGATTCTGTCTCACCGAGTGCGACAGCATTCAGCTGGGACAGCACCCCGAGATAGATGCCCGTATGTTCTTCGGTGTCGAGAAACACGGTGCCGCGCAAGTTCTCGACATCCACGACTGGTTGCCACTCGTCGAACTCCAGCACGCTGAAGGGGCCGAGCAATGCGCCTCGCGCATCTGCTTCGGGGAGCACGACCCGCAGGGTGATGTTGTCCTGTTGCCCGATGTTGCGGAGCGCCGCGAGTTGGCGAGCCAGTATCTCCCTACTGCCGACCGTTGCTTTGAGCGCGGTCAGCCCAAGGAAAACCCGATATTCCACATCGCCTTTCAAGATCTGCTGGCGACGTACTCGAACCGTCAGCCGGGCCTCGACACTCGCCGCATCGAGATTCGGATCGAACTGAATGGCGGCGCGAGCATAATCCATCGTCTGCAGCAAGCCGGGGATCAGCATCGGAGCCCATTGTGTGATCTTCTGGGCATCGTTCTCGTAGTCCGCAAGGGCTCCCATCGTCTTCGTGACACCCGCGNGCTCCCACCAGCCGGGTTCGTCGAGCGAGCGCACGGTGGCGAGAATGCGGTCGCGCCGGTCACCAGTGACGCGGTACAGGCCGAGCAGACCCGAAATCTCTTCGGGGTTGTACGGCCCCTGGCCCTTCTCGATCCGGTGCAGACGATTGAAATCCCAGCCCACCCCTTCGGCAGCATCCCGCAGGCTCAGACCAGCGGATTCACGACTCTGACGTAGTGCCGCCCCCAGGCGCTTGGCCTTCACCTTCGACTTCGCCATTCAATCCTCCGTCTGGGTGAACTGCGACCCGTTTCAATTGCTGATACAGGCCGTCGGAGCGAACTCTAGCAGCCGTTGTTCACAAACAGACTGCGATCACTGAAACACGGAGGGACACAGCATGCAAGCCCCGACCCTGCAGCTGGCTAGCCGACCGTGTTTCACCTGCGCACCTGATCCGACGGATCGGGTGAGCGCAACCGCGGCACCCCCGCAGGTGAATCCCCGCCCCCTGCGGGGAGTGCCGCCCTCCACACCAGCCGTCGCCGCGATCCCACGGCACGTCGTGGTTGATCGCAGCAGCGGCGGTTCCCGGATGAACGATCTTGCCCTGCTGGCTGCGCCGATCACGACTCGTCAGCCGGGGTATTCGGCCACTGAGGTGAGTCAACGATGACCTTCACGCTGGTGTTCTTGCTGATCGCCGGAATGGCGTATGTGCCGTTTCTGGTGCGCTGGTATCGCCATCAGGCCAGGCTCGAGGGCACACCCCGCCCGCCGGTTCGCCCCATCTTGGACGTGGGTCGGCACAGCGAGGAGTACTCCCGGTTGATCGCCCACCCGCTCACCGTCGAGCAGGCGCAACGGAAGATCGCGCCCGGCATGGGCGGGATGTCGTCGAGATTGCGGAACGTGGCATGACCGGGCTGATCGGCGAATCCGAGGAAGAGCGCGCAGCCATCGACGCTCTGCGGCGCATCACCGCAGCCGGGTTCAAATCCTCCGGAGACAGTGTGCCGGGGCGGGTGATGGGCAAGCGCCGCGGTGACGGCGTTATCGACACCTATGTGGTGTTCGACGTCGACACCGCGTTCGCCGGCCGCTACTTGATCGACGACCACGGTGAGGTGGTGGCGGACCCGGTGTGGTTCTACTTCGGCCCGGTCACTGCGGCGATCACCGCGCTGCTGAAGCTGTCGCCCCACGGCAGCGAGCACGCGCCGAAACACCCCCTGTCCGGTGCGCCCGCGCAGTTCCAATTCCCCCCGTTTTCCCGCGTCGAACACAGCAACTGAGGAGAGGAAGGGTCGATGACCGCCGCAACGATCGATGCCCCGAGTAGCGAGGTGGCCGCGCCGCTGGAATTTGTGTGGTTGGAGATCACCGGCAAGTGCCAGTTCCACTGCACGCACTGTTTCGCCCGCAGCGGGCCACAGGGCTCCCATGGCTCGATGACCGCCGACGACTGGAAACGGGTCCTGGACCAGGTCGCCGCTACTGGTGTGCGCCTGGTGCAGTTCATCGGCGGCGAACCAACGCTGCACCCGGCGCTGCCCGCGCTGGTCGAGTACGCGCTCACGCTGGGGCTGCGGGTGGAGGTGTTCAGCAACCTCGGGCATGTGACCGACGAGCTGTGGGAAGTGTTCCGACGGCCAGGGGTGTCGCTGGCGACGTCGTACTACAGCGGCAACCCGGACGAGCACACCATGATCACCCAGCGCCCCGCCTCGTACGAGCAGACCCGTCGCAACATCGCACGCGCGGTGCGGTACCAGATCCCAATCCGGGTGGGCATCATCAAGGTGCTCGACGAGCAGGACATCGAGGGTGCACGCGCTGATCTCCTCGCCCTTGGTGTACCAGAGCAGGCGATCGGGTTCGACAACGTACGCGCCCTGGGGCGCGCGGCTGGGATCGCGCCGCGGCATACCCCGCTGGGTGGTTGCGACGCGGGCGAGCTGTGTGGTGGATGTGGCGATGGCAAGCTCGCGGTCATGCCGGATGGCTCCGTGACCCCGTGTGTGATGACCCGCGATCTGGAGTTGGGCACCGTGACGACGCACAGCATCACCGAGATCGCCGAGCTGTTGCCCCATGCCCGCCAGCGTCTGATCGCGCTCGGCATGCCCGAGCGCCAGCGAACCGGGTGCCGACCGGGTGGCAGCGGCGAGAATTGCTACCCGGAGAACGAAGCCTTCGGTGCGGGATGTCGACCCGGTGGTGGCGGCACCAACTGCTACCCGGAGAACGAGGCGGTGCGGAGGGCGTGACCAACAGCGAGTCGGCCGAGCGGCTGGAGGCGACATTTCGCCGCTGGCTGCTCGGGCACCGCGACCGCGCCGCCAAGCGGCTCGGGTTGACGGTAATCGGCGAGCCTGAGTTCGGCGTCGGGCTGCGCTCGGTCAGCGGTCTGTGCCGCACCAGCGGTTGGGAGCCGCGCTGGCTGCGCGTCGGGGCGGAGCTGGCCAGCGACGTGCGCGCGTTTCCGCTCGTATGGACCGGGATCGCCGAATCCAATGCGGTGCGGGGCGTACCCAAACCGTACGTGCTGGCCTCGACCGACTACACCGATGAGTTCAACGGCCTGCAGTTCTGCGTTCGCGCCGACGCGATGACCGTCATCGACGGTCAGCCGATCTCCTCCAGCCGGGTGCTGCGACACCCGGTCGATCTGCCCGACCAGTGGTGGAGCGACTTGCGGAGCGCGCTCGACACGCTGCGCGCCACACCGACCGACCGCGTGAAGAAGAACCCAGCCGCGGATGCCCGCATCCGCAAAGTGCTCGGCTTCGACCTGGTCATCCCGCAGCAGGAGACCGTGCACGGTGACTTGCACTGGGCCAATCTCTACCAGCCGCTGGCCATTCTAGACTGGGAACTGTGGGGCCGCGGCCCCGTCGGCGCGGACGCCGCCAAGCTGTACTGCCTGTCGCTGCTGATGCCCGAGGTCGCCTACAAGGTCTATGAGGTCTTCGAGGACCAGCTGGCCAGCGACACCGGCCGGTTGACGCTGCTGCACGTGGCAGCCAAGCTGCTGCAACCCGCGAAGCAAGAGTTTCCTGACTTGATCGACCCGCTGCACGACCTCATCGGCACGCTGCTGTGAGCAGCACGCGCCCCATTTGGGGGTGCACACAGAGTGCTCACTCCGTTACACGTAGATAAGATCCGTGTCGGTATGGGAGGGACCATGGGGAAACACGGCAAGGACAAGATCGAAGCCGACGGTCAGGGCACCTACGACCCGGACAAGACCAAACCGGTGGAGGAAGCCGGCTCGGTCTGCTTGGAGACCCGCTTGGTATTGCCCGCGCCCTTGATGCGACAGGGATTCCTCTTGATCAATGGTGGCTCATCGTTCAACGCAGAGTTAAGAATAGTCCGCAAAAGGCCGTATGCATGCGCCCGAGCAACGGGCCGGTCCTTCAATTTTACTCTCTTTCCGTTAATTGTACGGTGGCCGGGGTGGCACAGATGCGCATACCAGTTGCGAACGTCAGTCGTGGTGATGTCAGCCAACTTCATGCGCCCGAAGCGGGGATAGATATGGTTGCGCAGGACATATTCGAAATGTTCTCTTGAGCGGAGTTCGAGGTCTCTGGTCGCAAGCCATTCGGTCGCGTACTCGCGCAGCGTAGGAGTAGGCACACGCGCGGCTTCTCGTTGTTCCGGTGTCGTCCACGTGCTCTGCACGATCTCGGTGAACTTGACGTTTAGCCAGGTTTAGCGTCGGTCTTGGTGACGAAGGTCAGCGCACGGCCGTCCTCGGTCCGCGCTGTGTAGGTCGTGCCGTCGACGGAGTAGCGGACCTGGAACCGGCCCGATGGGAGCTTGCGGATGCTCCCGAACTTCTTTCTTGAGATGCTCTCGGCCATCGCGGTGGTGGGTTCTTTCCGTGCCAGATTCGTGCCAGGTTCAAAGTAGCTATGGTTCCGCAGGATTCCCACTGATTCCCGCGTTACTAGAAGCAATTCCGGCAGGCCGAACCCGCTATTCCCAGGTCATCTTAGTAGCGCAAGATGCCCCCCTTCTAATTCGATCCCAGTATCGCGCACCAGCGTTTCCGCAGGTCAGGTCCGGTTTTGCCGGGCCTTTCGCATGCGCGTGCCCCCAACGTGCCCTATCGGATCGGTCGGGCGGGGGTGCCTGGACCTGCGATGACATGTCTTGTAACGTTCCGGTTACACCTTGAACCTCGAGGCAGCTAGTCCCCCATGAGGGTGGGACGAGCGGCGTCTCCCGGCTTCGGACGCAGCGCGCGGAGTGACCTGCGCCACGTCTCCGGATAAGCCCGCAGCATCTTCACCGGCGCCAACCCACCTCCAGTGCCCGCGGCCTGTTCCAGAAGGTGACCTCCATCCACGGCGCAGTGGAACCCACCGTCGCCGGGCAAACCCGCTGGGCCTCAACTACATCAAGAACCGCTACGGCGATTCCGTGTCGGCGTGGGCGTTTCACCGCTCCCACAACTGCTAGGCCCAGGACGGCTGGATGCCACCCGGCGGCATCGGCAACAACACCACACGCAAACCCGAAGCGGTGCTCTCGAGGCGAGTCGTACGCCACTCGGTTGTCTCACTTGTCTCACGTGCTTGGGGAGTCGTCGTCGGCTCCTGGCCCTACGCGCGCGCGGGCGCCCGCGCACGCGTAGGGACAACCGCTCTCTCGCCACAAATTGGTGGGTTCATGAGACAACGTGAGACAACTGTCGGACCCCC
Source organism: Thermocrispum municipale DSM 44069 (assembly GCF_000427825.1). Taxonomy (GTDB): domain Bacteria; phylum Actinomycetota; class Actinomycetes; order Mycobacteriales; family Pseudonocardiaceae; genus Thermocrispum; species Thermocrispum municipale. The sequence continues at coordinate 241,185 of NZ_ATYT01000003.1, forward strand.
GTGAGTGGGCGACCCGTCGGGCGCGCCAGCAGTACCGGGCCCGGTGTGTGTTCAGTGGCCGCCTGATGAGTTGATCGAAGTTCTTGGGCGCAGACCCCCGACTTCAGTCGTGGGGTTAGCCTAAATCTCCGATCCCCAGCATTAGATAGCTACAAGCTGTATACTGTTGGGGTGGCTGTAACACTGCGGTCGAACAGCAACATCGTCTTCCAGTGCGCGTACCACGTCGTGTGGTGCCCGAAGTACCGGCGGCGCGTGCTGGGCGGCCGGGTCGAAGAGCGGTTGAAGGACCTCATTCGCGAGGTGGTGGACGAGAAAGGAGCATGGCTGGTGGAGATGGAGGTCATGCCTGACCATGTCCGTCTGCTGGTCGAAGTCGATCCGCAGTACGGCATCCACCGGTTGGTGAAGGCCATCAAGGGCCGCTCGTCCCGTGTGCTGCGCGAGGAGTTCCCGCATCTGAAGTCGCGGTTGCCGACATTGTGGACGAACTCCTACTTCGTAGCCACGGTCGGCGGCGCGCCACTGGCGGCGGTGAAGCGGTACGTCGAGCAGCAGAAGGGCCGCTGAATGCTGACCGGCCGCCGCTACCTGCTCGCATTCACCCCTGAGCAGGAGGAATTCGCCGAGAGGATCGGTGATGCCTGCCGGGTTGTGTGGAACACCGCCTTGGAGCAGCGGCGCGCCTACCGCCGCCGCGGCGCGTTCATCGGTTACGTGGAGCAAGCGCGGCAGGTGGCTGAGGCCAAGAGGGACTTTCCGTGGCTGGCCGAGGCCCCGTCGCACACGCTTCAGCAAACGTTGCGCGACCTGGACCGGGCATGTGCGAGGCACGGCACGTTCAAGGTGCGATGGCGCTCCAAGCGGAAAAACGCGCCGACGTTTCGCTTCCCCGATGCCAATCAGATCACCGTGGAGCGAGTCTCCCGTCGCTGGGGCCGAGTCAAGCTGCCCAAGCTGGGCTGGACCCGCTTCCGGTGGACACGCCCGCTTGGCGGGCAACTTCGCAATGCCACCGTGCTCAAGGACGGCGGGCGCTGGTACGTCTCCTTCATCGTCGAAGACGGGCTGGTGGAGTCCGCACCGAACGGCAAACCTCCGGTGGGGGTGGATCGTGGTGTCGCCCTCGCAGTCGCTACCTCGTCCGGGTGGATGCGTGACCGCGAATTCATCACTCCAGGGGAGGCGGCGCGGCTCAAGCGGCTTCAGCAGCAGCTCGCCCGGCAGCAGAAGGGCTCCAACAGGCGTATGGCCACCCGGGCGAAGTTGGCCAAGCTGAACGCCCGCATCCGCGCCCGGCGTACCGACTTCCTGGCGTGGACCGCCAACCGCCTCACCCGTGACCACGGACTGGTCGTCGTGGAGGACCTGCGCACCAAGAATATGACGGCCAGCGCAAAGGGAACCGTCGAACAGCCAGGCCAAAACGTCCGGCAGAAGGCCGGGCTGAACCGGGCGATCTTGGCCAAGGGCTGGGGCAAACTGCTGACCGCCTTAGAACACAAGGCTCGTTACAACGGCTCCCGGATTCTGCGGGTGCCGCCTGCGTTCACGTCGCAGACTTGCCATGCCTGCGGGCACTGCGCGCCGGACAACCGTGAGAGTCAAGCGGTGTTCCGGTGCCGAGCCTGCGGCCACCAGGACAACGCCGACGTGAACGCCGCAAAGAACATCCTCGCCGCCGGGCTGGCGGTGACAGGGCGTGGAGACCTCGCCGTTGGGCGGTCCGTGAAGCGCCAACCACCCGAGACCGAGGCTGCATGAACGGCACCTCAGCCACGGGAATCCCCCACCTTCAGGTGTGGGGAGGAAGTCAACGTCGTCCTGGAGTGCACGGTCCAGCTCGGTGAACTTAGTCGTGCGCGTGGACTTCAGAGGTGTAAGACGCCTGGCACGTAAACCCGTGTACGCCTGTGTTGCGACCGCGTGATGCACGCGCACGAGTGCGCGCTTTGGGCGTGCATGGCGGGCTTACTCGGCTGCGACCTCGCGCGGTGCCCTAGGCCGCGCAGGACCGGTGAGCTGGGCGTTCGCCAAGGATTCAACGCGTGCACGCGGCACAGCAAACCTCTCAACCTCGTGCGCTGCACGCGTGTTCGAACGTGGTATGCACGCGTGCAGTGCACGAGGGGTCCTGGGGGCGTGCAAGACCGATTGCTCCGGCGCCCATCCCCGGCGCCGGGACGTGCGCGTTGACAAGCGACGAATGGCCGAGGCGCTACGCAGGCAACGACGGCTCCGTCTGACTGCGTGGGCTATTACCCGGTAATAGGTCGACGCTCGGTTTCGACCGGGCCTTTCGCGTGTCCGAGTCAGATTCGTGCCAGATCTCGGGGTCCCTTCAGGGGCTCCCTGGGGCCGGGTGCGATCTTGATAACACCGGTACCAACAGGAACTGCCCGGAGATCAACGCGGGTCGTGCCCACCGTCGGGAATCACCGGGAGCCCGCTGGTCCATCCGCGCGGGGCCCTCGGATCGCCGGCGCTCGAGCCAGGTGTCAGTGCGTCGCCGGCGGAGCCCCAAACCCGGAATCGTTTACAGCACCCGATCCGGGCCGAGCGGGCCGAACGGCGAAGCAAGCTCCAAAGGGCGTCAACGACGGCCGAGCATGGGGCACCGGCGAACATCCCGGCGGCGGGGGCCTGCGTGACTCCCCGCCGAACCCGGGATGGTGGGCGTCAGAACCCGGTCGAGGTCAACCAGATGCGCTCCTTGTGCCCGTCGGCACCCAGATTGCCGGCGCGCGACGTGAACACGACATCGCTGCCGTCGGCGTCGACCGCGATGTCGTCGACACCGCTGTCGGCTCCCGCGCCCAAGGAGTTCTCACTCACCCGGACCGTCTCGCCGCTGCTCATGTCGCGGGCGAACGCCTGGACGTCGGAGAAGACCACGACATTGCCGTCGTCCGAGATGGCGGAGATGTAGAGGGCGTTGCTCGGCTTGCCGTCGATGATGCTCGCCACTTCGGTGGAGCCTGCCGCGGTGTCCCGCCGGAACACGCAGCCGCCCTCGATCTGCTCGCACTCCTCGGACCCGTCCACCAAATTCGTGGCGCCCGAGGTGAACGTGACGTAGTGCCCGTCGTAGCTGACACCCCCGAGGACGACGTCACTGAAGTTTCCGGGTTCGCCGGTCGGTGACTGGTCGAGCAGCTCCCACTGCCCGGTGGACGCGGTGGCCTGGTACGCGTGGCCGTCGACGGTGTACGCGACGTGGCGTCCGTCCCCGCTGATCTTCGCAGTGCGGACCCCAGCCTTGTGCGACACCTTGGTGATTGCGTCAGTCGCCAAGTTCCACCGGTACGCGTGCACCGGGCCGCCTTCTTCAAGACTGCCGCGGAACGCCACCCAGCGGCCGTTGCTGGAGATCGACGGCTCACTCGCGCCCGCGACGCCGCGCAGCCACTGCGTGGAGCCGGTATTGATGTTGCGTACGCGCAGTGTGCCGCCACTGCCGATCACGACGTACGTGCCGGACCCCGAGATGTCGGCGACCGCGCCGTCACCCACCTTGCTGGTGTAGATCTTCGTGGTCTTACCGGAGGAGCGGTCGCGCACGTAGACATGCGACGCCTCTCCCTGCGACTTGGACGGTTCGACGAACACCACACGATCGGCGTCGTCGTCGACCCGGCTGTCGTAGACCTCGGGCGCCAGTTCGGCACCGGACGACGAAACCGAAATCAGCTCCGGCCCGGTGGCCCCCCACGCGGTGGTGGCGACCACCGCACAAGTCGCCAGAGCTGCTGCACCTGCTGTCAGGACACGTCGAGCGTGCATCCGTAACCCCTCCCCCTCACGTTGAAAACGGAATTGCACTGAGGACGCCTTCAGGTCGTTCGACGTTGCCCGAAAAGCGAGACAGGTCGGAATTTCTTCACCTCGCTGGAGTGGGGAGAGTCCGGTCACCAGGACCGCAGCGTGCGCCGCGGCCAATCATCAACCGCATGCCGCGTCAGGCCGGCGACCTGCCAAAACGGCACGCCGCACCCGCGGGAACCCTGGCGGGGGAGCCGGGGGACCGACGCTCGTGGCGTCCTAGGACGTGCGGTAGTCCTTGCCGTCCTCGCGCCGCCGCTCCCCGTGCTCCCCGCGGTTGAACTGGTCCTCTTCCGGCTCGACCTCGCCTCGGTCGGTCGGTCCGGTGTGTCCGTCCGGGTCGGACTGCACGCCCGGCTTCCTCGGGTCCAGGTCCACGCGCTTGCCGCTGATCCTCTCCTCGCGCCAATCCTTCATCTTCTCGCGGTAACGCTCGGCCTGGTCCGCGTCGGTCTGGGCGTACTCCTTGGCTGCCTCCTTGATCTGGTCCCCGGCAAGCAGGTAGCGCGCACCGCTGGTCTTGAAGAAGGATTCCAGCGTGTCGCGGATGGCCAGCACTTCCTTGTCCGCCTCGATCTGGTGACCGTCACGCCCGGCGAGCTGCCGGTCGGCGCTCGCGGTGGTGGTGATCTTGCTCAGCAGGCCCGCGTATCCCTCGGCCGCCTCGTAACAGCGCTGCGCGATGTCGAGCACGAACGCCACGTCCACCGAGTAACCCTTGGACGCGGGCGGATCGGAGCAGTCGCCGTCCGGATCGTTCCTGGTGAGGTCGTACAGCTCGAGGTTGTAGCTGTGCACTCCGCCCAAGGCGCTCTGCACTGTGCCGACCGAGACCAGGTATTCGGCCTCCGTCGCGTCCATCTCGGCGTGCAAGGAGCACACGTCGGTGTCCATCTGGGTGAGCAGTTCCGGCAGGCTCTTCGCGTGCACCTCCATGGTGGCCTCGGACATTCCACCAGCGAGGAAGCCGAGGAGGCCGACGACGACGCCCGCGGGTCCGGTGGCCGACGACACGGTCTTACCCAGCAACCCGACGACGCTGAGCACCTGGCCGACGATGTCGAGAGCCAGTTTGCCTTTGCCGGCGTCGGGAAACACCTTGACGGTTTGCTTCGCGTTCAGTGCCTTGGCCATGGCGGCGAGCCACTGCACCGTGTTGTTGCGCCCCACGTGCACGATCTTGGCCCGTTCGGAGTACAGCTCGGCCAGGCAGCCGAGCAGGACGGATTGGTTGTGCAGCGTCGGCTTGACCGAGGCGAGAAAGCCGTCCTTGACCGTGCTCGCGGCTAAGCCGGTCCAGCCGGCGAACCACTCCTTGTTCCCGTCGTTGCCGCCCAGCCATTCGACGTCCTCGAGGAGCGGACGGCTACCCAGCGGCGGCAGGTTCGCCTTGTCCGGCCCCTCGGTCTGCAGCCCGAGCCGGCCGCCGAGGCCGACGAACGTGTCGTAGACGTCCTCCAGCTCACCGAGTTCGAGCACCTCCAGCTGGGGAGTCCCTTGGCGACCTCTTCGCGCTTGTCCCATGCCCAGTCCGCGACCCGGGCCAATACGTCGGCGACCCGGCATTCGACATACTCCTGGCTCTGCTTGTTCCAGCCTTCGCAGGACTCCGCCGGGACCTCGCCCACCTGCCCGTCGCGGACCCAGCTCAGGTGCGGGCAGTCGGCGATGCTGGCCACCAGGTGGCCGTGCGACTCGGGCGGGGGCTGCCAGCGCAGCGGTTCCGGCGCGCCGGGTACGTCGAACACGGTCTTCGACAGCGCCTTGCAGGCTTCTTCGCGCCACCGGAATGTCAACGCCTCGTAGGACTCGTCCAGCCGCGTAGTCAGCGCCTTCGAGTATTCGTCGGCCGTGAGGTATGTGGCCATGTCCACCCCCCCTTCTCCCGCCCCCCAAGCAACCCGACCCTAACCGAGCGCCGGAATTTTCGAGGAGTTTTCGCGAATTCTGCGAAATTCGCGCGGCCGGTACATCGGCACATTTCTCTCGGTCCGTGCGTCGAGTTTGCGCACGTCGGAGGGGTGACATTTGCTTCGCGGCGGCACGGCCGTCCCGCGTCAGTCGGCGTCTTCGTTTGCGCGTTTTCGCGTCAGCCGATAGGTCAGCACGGCGAGCACGACACCGATGATCACGCCGAAGGAATTCATCGCCCAGTCGTTGGTGTCGCACGAGCGGCCGATCGCAGGAATCAGAGCCTGCACCGCTTCGATGGCCGCCGACAGGCCGATGCCCGCGGCGAGGACACGTCCGGGGCGCCGCGCCACGAGCGCGGTGAAGTACGCGGGCGGAATGAACAACGCGACGTTGGCCAGAAGCTCGACGCTGCCCAGCGTCGGCCACGATAACTGCACCGCGCACACCTGATCCAGGCGGCGGGACTCCGGGATCAGCGTCAATGCGACCACGGGCACCAGCGACAGTCCGGCGAGGATCCACAAGACAACGGCGCGGTGGCGCGCCAGGTAGCCGAGCAGGACACACGCCAGCGCGACAAGAACCAGCGCCACCGGGACGAGTGCCGCGTTGTCCAGGAGAAAGTTCGTGATCATAGGTGCGGGCAGCCTAGCTCGTCCGGCGCCGCCGAGCTCGCCGTCAACGAGCGGTCGTGCGCTGTTCGATCCCAACCTCGGTTCGACGAAGGCTACTGAGCGCGGACAGCGCCACTGTGGCGTGGCACGATGCGCGTGTGGACACTTCTCGAGCCGTTGAACTGTGCTTGTCGGCCCACCGACGAGTGTTGCAGACGTTGGCCGATCTGGACGACGACACGGTCCGTCAGCCGAGCCTGCTGCCTGACTGGACGGTCGGGCACGTGGTCACTCACCTGGCACGCAACGCGGACGGACATGCGCGGCGACTCGAAGCGGCGCTGCGCGGTGAGGACGTGAAGCGCTATCCGGGTGGTGAGGCTCAGCGCGAGCGCGAGATCGAAGAAGGCCACGCACGCCCGGCGCAGGTGATGGTCGAAGACCTGCGGACTTCGCAGGAACGGCTCGAGGACGTGTGGAGACGGTGCGCGGAGCGCGGGTGGACGTTCGATGTGCCGGACCGCGACGACGATTGGCCGCTGCCCGACAGTCCGAAGCGTCGGCTACGGGAGACGGAGCTCCACCACTCGGACATGGGGCTGGGCTACACCCCGCAGGACTGGCCGGCGGAGTACGTGGCGTGGGAGTTGGCGACGCAATTGCGCGCATTGCCCGGGAGACTGCAGCCAGGGGACGACCTGCGTCTGCTCACCGGGTTGACCGGCCGTGCGCCGTGGCCCAGCACGCTTGAGCTCGGCCCATGGTGAGTTCGAGCCTGGTCGGCTCGGTGCGGAGGCGGGCAGCGCGGGCGGCGTTCGCGAGTCTGGGGCGCGCCTATCGCTGGTGGGCGCTGCGCCGCCGAGTCACGGATCCTTCGCGGGTGGCCGCCATCGCGCTGAAGCAGATCAGGTCCTCGCGCTACTGCCTCGTCGTGACGGAGTCCGACAGGGGACCGACGGCTCGAGTCGTCGAACCTTTTCCGCCGGCAGCGGACGGCACGATCAGGTTCGGAACGGACCCGTTGTCACGCAAAGCACGGGATGTTCTCCGCTCAGGGCGATGCCTGCTGGTGTATCAGGACGACCGGCGACGCAGCTGCGTCACGGTCGACTGCGCGGCGACACTGGAGGACTGGCCCGAATCCGGGTCTCCCCGTTTCAAGGCCATGTGGACGGCGTTCTGGCCCAGTGGCCCGATTCCGCAGAATTACGTCGTGGTGGCCTGCAAGCCGCGGTTCATGGAGATTTGGCACGGGACTGCCGTCGTCGCCCCGGAGCCGTTCGGCAGGCGGTCGTTCCAACTCCTCCGTGTTGGCGGGAGCTGGATAGCGGACGAAGGCGACGACGGGCCGCAACAGCAGTCCTCATCGTGCAAACCTTGTTGACCATAGGTTCGCAGTCGCATCGCTGAGCACGCGTGCGTCGAACCGGCCCGTAGCGTCGATCGTGTCGTCGGCAGATGCCACGTCAGATGTCGGCGGGGCCGAATCACGGCGGATGCGATCGGAGTGCTGATGGCTACTGGGAACATTGCCAAACGAGTGGGTGGCCTCGCGGCTGCAGGTGCCGTGGCGTTCGGTGGTTTGGTTGCCGGCGCCACGCCTGCCCTGGCCGATGGGCCGGGGCCGGGCATCAACCGCGTGTGCCTCTTCGTCGATTTCGACGTCACCGTGAAGTGGACGTTCGACGGTCTCCAACCCCGCTGGGCTCATTTCCCCGCCTCGTTGCCGTTCGAGAATCAGTGCGTCGACGTGAACTGGGTCGACAAGCCGGGAACGATCACGGTGCACCAAGGCGACGAGAACGGTGCGGAGTTCGGCCGCGCCGAGGACTACGATCCGGCCGAAGGTGCGACCATCGTCATCTACGGCGACGAGGACAACCCGCAGGCGCACATTCACACGTAGTCGGCACCGCACGCGGGCTCGCCTACTTTCCGGCGAGTTCGGCGACGACGGGTGCCAGTGCCTCGGCGGCCAGGGAGCCGATGACGAAGTAGGTGAAGCCGTACTCCGCGCGCCTGCGCAGGATCTCCTCGCCGGCAGCTGCCGGATCGACCGGCAGGGCGAGCAGAGAGTCGGCCGCGTGCAAGGCCGCCGGGTCGGTGTCGGGTCCGGTCATGAACGGCTCGACGACATCCCCGACGACCGGCACGTGCAGCGCCAGTTCGACGTCCGCGCCGGAAAAGCTCGCCGCGAGTTCGCCCACCACCGCCCGGGAGTCCGCGGGCAAGCCGACGATGGTGACGATGTCGGCCAGCTCGGCGGCCACCGCCCTGGCCTTCGGTCCACGAACTGCCATCGCCACCGGCGTGCGGACGTTCTCGCCGTCGAGCTCCCGCAAGGACCTGACCGCTTCGCGGACGTCGTCCACGCGCTGACGCGGGGGTGCCGCATCATCGCCGAGTTCACGCAGCTCGTCCTCGATTCCCGGTCGGCCGGTACCGATGCCGAACTCGAAGCGCCCGTCGGTGAGCAGGGACAACGAATGCGCTTCCCACGCCACGCTCCACGGAGGCCGATACGGCGAGGCGTAGACCCACGTCCCGACGCGCGTGTCGGTGAGGGTGGCGGCGACCGCCAACGTGGGCCCTGGTGCCGGCAGCATGCGGATGTCCGGCATCAGCAGCGTGGAGAATCCGGTGTCGGCCATTCGCCGCACGTCGTCCCGCCACGCGCGGATGTCCGTCCTCGGTGGCGTGACCACCCCGAAGCGAAGCGGCCGGTTCGCGTTCCGGTCATGCATCGGCGCTGTCCTCTCTGTCCGTTCGCAGAAGTAGACCCGTGTGCGCGGCAAAACTCGTCGGTCAGGCACCGGGAAATCGGGCGCAGTTGGTGAATCACGCACCGCTGCGCTGACTGCAGGACCGGTGCCCACCGTCTTGCGCAACGCCTGCAAACCCTGGCGCAACGCCCACCTCGCCATTCGGCGTAACCCACGCGGCGCGCGTTGATCAGGGATAACAGCATCCGTAGCTTTCCGGTCTCGAATTGATAACGCCGATCTGCAGGAGTGAGTCAAGATCATGCGCAAGACGTTCGCCGCGGCATCCGCGGTCGCCCTGATCGCCACCGCGACGGGAGTGTCCGTGGCGTCCGGGGGGCCTGAGGCCGCCGGCGAGGCTGCTCAGAAGTGCGCCAACCCGACGCAGACGTGGTCCACCAGCGATGGTGGTGGACCCGTGAGTGCCGACGGAGAGGGCGACGGCAAGGACTACTACGGCAGCCCGAACCTGTGGAACGACAACGGCTCGGTGTCCCAGAGCATGGGCGTGTGCTCGTTCGACTCCTGGTACGTCGACGCCGCCGCCAGCGACTCCGGTGACGGTGCGGTGTTGAGCTACCCGAACATGCACAAGGACTGGCACGACTGGAACAGCGGGTCGGAGCCCAGCCTCGACAGCTTCGAGCGCATTCCCACGCAGTTCGCGCACGAAGCCCCGGAGTCGGGCACGTGGAACTTCGCCTACGACGTGTGGATCAACGGGGTGGGCAACGGTCCCGGCACCACCGAGCTGATGATCTGGACCGAGTACAACGGGCAACGGCCCGCCGGTGAGCTGCAGGAGACGGTCACCGTCGATGGCGCCGAGTGGGAGCTGTGGGCGAACGAGAACAACGAGATCGTCTCGTTCGTGGCGAAGTCGCCGCAGACCTCGGGTGAGCTGGACATCAAGGCGTTCACCGACCATCTCACCGAGGCGGGCATGCTCAAGTCCGACTCCACCCTCGGCCAGGTCGGCTACGGCGTGGAGATCGTCGACACCGCGGGACAGAAGCAGCGGTTCGACGTCACCGACTTCCAGGTCGACGCCTACTGACCGCAGGGAGAGACGAGCCCGGTGACCGACGGATGGGCGGTCACCGGGCTCGTCGCGTCCAGCTTCTCGTCGCGCTCCCGCACGGCGGATCGCCGAGCCTGACTCGTGCCGCTGTGGCACGATGCCAACGGTTCCGGCGTAGATGGGGAGGAGCCGATGAGTCACCCGGTCGAGCGGCCCGTTCGCGGCCATCGCCTGGCTCGGATGATCGGGCGCGACCCGCACCAGGAGCACCGGGTGGCCACTCCACTGGAGCTGCTGTTCGACCTGGTGTTCGTGGTCGCGTTCTCGCAGGCCGGAAGCCAGATGGCGCATCTGCTGGCCGAAGGCCGCACGGCCGCCGCGCTGGCCGGGTTCGGGTTCGCCACGTTCGCCATCTGCTGGGCGTGGATCAACTACTCGTGGCTGGCGTCCGCGTACGACAACGACGACCTCTTCTTCCGCGCCGCCACGTTGATCGTGATGGTCGGCGCGCTCATCCTCGCGCTGGGGCTGCCCGAGGCGTTCCGGTCGATCGACGAGGGCCAGCACCTGGACAACCGGGTGGTCGTCGCCGGCTACATCGTGATGAGGGTGGCGAGCCTGGCGCTGTGGCTGCGCGCCGCCGCCCACGACGAGTACCGCAGGCGGACGTGCCTGACCTACGCCGCCGCGATCGGGATCGCCCAGGCCGGGTGGGTCGTCGTGCTGGTGATCAACCCGCCGCTGGACGCGTTGTGGCTGCCGTACCTCGTGCTGGTGGCAATCGAGCTGGCCGGGCCGATGACGGCCGAACGGCAGGGTCGTCCGACCCCGTGGCATCCGCATCACATCGCCGAGCGGTACGGACTGCTGGTCATCATCACGCTCGGCGAGGTCGTGCTCGGCACGATCACCGCGATCTCCGCGGTGGTTCAGACGCAGGGCTGGTCGACCGAAGCTGTCCTGGTCGCCTGTGCGGGCACGGTGCTGGCGTTCGGGTTGTGGTGGGTGTACTTCACCCTGCCGTTCGCCGAGCTGCTCGAGCGCTACCGCGACCGGGCGTTCCGGTGGGGCTACCTGCACATCGTGATCTTCGGCGCGCTGGCCGCCACCGGTTCCGGGCTGCATGTCGCCGCCTACGTGATCGAGCGTGAGGCGCACGTCGACACCACCACCGCGGTGCTCGCCACGGTCATCCCGGTGCTGGTGTACCTGGTCGTGCTCTACTTGATCTACACGCTGCTGCTGGCCAAGGTCGACGGGTACCAGGCCGTGCTGTTCGCCGGAGCGATCGTCGCCCTCGTGCTCGCTGTGGTGGTCAGTACCGTCGGCGCGACGTTGGGGGTCTCGCTGCTGGTCACCGCCGTGTGTCCGATCGTGATCATCACCGGTTACGAGGTTCGTGCCCGGCGGATCGCCGCCAGTCAGGGCTGACTGTGGCGCGTGGCCCGTCGGCTCGACAGCATCGGGAGCTGTCGGTCGACGGCATGGGCCTCGGCATGGCCGATGAGGTCGGTGCAACCGCGACGGGTTGCGCCGCGTGTCCCTCAGCGGTACGGGGACTGAGGTCGAGCTCCGAACGAGTACGTCAGGAGCGGTCGAAGTCCGACGAACACGTCATGAGTGGTCGACCTCCCGCCGCACGAGCTCGGTGAAATCCTTGATGGCCGCGTCGGCGGCGGCGCGGTCACCGGTCAGCGCCATGTCGAACAGCACGCCGCGGCCCATCGCCAAGCACAACCTGGCCAGCCGCGCGGCGCGGTCGGGAGTGGTGATCCGCTCGAACGCCTGCGTGAAGCCGGACAGCCACGCGTCGGTCAGCACGGTGCGCAAGGTTTCCGCATACGGCTTGCGGTACATCGCGTGCGACGACAGCTCGTAGAACAACGGCGCGAACACCTCGGCCGTGTCGGCGATGTGACTCCAGTAGCGCGCGCCCGCCTCCATCGGGTCGGAGGCTTCGTCGACGAAGCGTTCGAGCGCTTGCCGTTCCGCTTCACACACGCGCTCGATCACCGCGGTGAGCAGCTGCTCGCGCGAGCCGAAGTGGTAGTTGAGCATCCGGTTGCTCGTGCCGACTCCCGCCGCCAGCGTGCGCATGCTGGTGTCCAGCACGCCGTGCTGCATGAACCAGGCGACGACCTTGTCGAGCAGCACCTCGCGCGGGTGCTCAGTCCGCTTGTCCGGCATCCTCGGCCGCCCGGGCGATGCCCTCCGCCTCCTGCGTCATGAACCGCCGGGCCTTGCTTCCGTAGAGCTTGCGGGCCAGCCAGGCCAGCGGGCCGGACCACGTCATGGTCAGCACGATCCGGGTGCCCTCCGGCGTTTCTTCCAGTCGGTGCGAAGCCGTCGAGCGCACGCCGGGTGCCGGGGACTCCCAGGTGAACAGCGTGGTCGGCTGCCACTCGGTGACCTGATAGACCGCCTTCGGCAAGCCGGGCTGTCGGACCTCGAACTTGGCGCCGACGCCGACAGGTCCGTCGGCGTGCAGGCGCGTGACCTTGTCGAATGTCGGCAGCAACGCCGGCCAGCTCTCGACGTCACTGAGCACCGGCCAGATGTCGTGCGCGCTCGCCTTGGTCGTACGAGCCACCTCGATCATGTAACGAATGATACATCGCCGGAGAGGTGGCTTGCCTCGGCCACGGTCGAGAGGGAGCGAGGGCGTCGCATCATCGTGTGATCGTCGCCCGTCGTGACGTCATGGCGCCATAGAATGCGCCGAGTGTTCTTGCGCGGGATCGCCGCGCCTCGATCGTGGGGGGATGTCCATGAGCTACCCGCCCGGCCAACCGCAGGGTCCTCAGCAGCCGGGCTACGGTCCGCCGGGGCCTGGCCCGCAAGGGTATGGTCCCGCCCAGTACGGCCCGCCGGGGCCTGGCCCGCAAGGATATGGTCCGGCCCGATACGGCCCGCCGTTGCCGCCGCAGCACGGTCCCGGCGGATACGGCCCGCCGGGCTATGGCCCGCCCCCGCGCAAGAGCAAGACCGGCCTCGTCGTGGGCATCGTCAGTGCCGTCGTCGTGCTCGCCGCGCTCGGCGTCACCGGTTTCGTGGCCCCCGGCTTCTTTCTGTCCGACGACGGCGGCGGCTCAGAGCAAACGGCCAGCGCGAAGAGCACGGCGGAATCGCTGGTCACCGCCATCGGTTCGCGGGATGCCGACGCCCTCAACAAGCTGTCGTGTCAGGACATCACGCCGGGTGCTCGCGACCTGATCGAGGATGTCGCCGAGGTCGGCACGGCGCAGTTGTCCGGCCAGGTACAAGAGTCCGGTGACCGGGCAACCGCGCCGTTCGCCGCGAGCCACAAGAATGCTCCTGACATCACGGCCGATTTCGTGGCGGTCCTGGCCAAGCAGAACGGTTCCTGGTGCTGGCAGGACCTCCAGTACCCCGAGGATCTCGGCGGCTGATCGGACAATTCTCCGCCGCGACACGTGGTGTGCGTTCACCCGAGTCATGGGGTCGGCAACGTTCGGACGAGACCGAGCGGCCGGCCTGGTCGGCCGCTGCTACGCCCGAAGATGGGGCTGCCACGCGTGGCGGAAGCCTGCCGAACAACCTGGCCGATGCGGCAGTGTGCGCAGGAACTCGCTAGTCGTCGTCGACCGGCGAGTCGGCGACCAGGTACTTCAGCCGCGGATGCGCGCGAAACCGGTCGATCGTCCGCGTCGCGGGCACGGACAGGCCCAGCACCACGGCCGCAGCGGTCGCGCTGCCGACGAGCAGGCCGGCGACCACATCGAGCGGGTAGTGGACACCGACGACGACTCGCGAGGCGGCCACCGCGACAGCCAACACCCCCGCCGGGACGGCCAGCACGCGCCACGCGCATGCGATGCCGACGGCGCAGGCAGCCGCTAACGCGGCGTGGTTGCTCGGAAAAGACCAGTCACCGGCCGGTGGGCAATCGACGAGTGCACGAACCGCCGGCGTCTGGCACGGGCGCTCGGCAGCCACTAGCAGCTTCAAGCCCGAGCTGATCAGCCAGGTGGCCAGCACGCCCAACGGGGCGAGCACAGCGCGGGCCATGTCCTGGGAGGGCAGCCGTCGCGCTCGCCACCAGCACACCGCGAGCGCGGCGTAGAGCACCCCGACACCAGCGTCGGTGAAGAATGCGGCCAGCGACTCCCACCACACCGACCCCGTCTGGTGTTGTAAGCCCATCCGGCCCCCGATCTCGCTCACCCCGACCCTAGCCGGGCGTATCGCTGAGAGAACTCTGTGAATATCACTGCCCCCTGCGAGTACTGGGTGAAACTGGCTCCATGGGGCACAAGGTGCTTGTCGTCGACGACGAGACGTATCTGGCCGAATTGGTCGCGACGGCGTTGCGGTACGAAGGCTTCGACACCCGCATCGCGGGCACCGGCAAGGGTGCACTGGACGGGGTCGCGACGTTCCGGCCCGACCTGGTGGTACTCGACGTGATGCTGCCGGACATGTCCGGCGTCGAAGCGTGCCGCAGGCTGCGGGCCGACGGCCGGCAGGTGCCGGTGGTGTTCCTGACCGCGCGCGACGCCACCGAGGACAAGATCACGGGCCTGACCGTCGGCGGCGACGACTACCTGACCAAGCCGTTCAGCCTCGGTGAACTGGTCGCCCGCGTCCGCGCGGTATTGAAACGGACCGCGCCGAGCCGCGACGATGTGCTGAGCTTCGCCGACCTGGAACTCGACGACGCGGCTCACGAGGTCCGCAGGGACGGCCTGCGCATCGATTTGACGCCGACCGAGTTCACCTTGCTGCGGTATCTGCTGGTCAATGCGGGCCGGGTGCTGTCGAAACGCCAGATCCTCGACCACGTCTGGCAGTACGACTTCGGCGGCAACGACGGTGTCGTGCAGACCTACATCTCATACCTGCGGCGCAAGATCGATGCCGGCCGGACACCGCTGATCCATACGGTGCCGCGCGTCGGATACGTCCTGCGCCTGCCGGAAGGACACCGACCGTGAGCCTGCGCGCGCGGCTGACGCTCATCGTCGTCGGTCTCTGCGTGCTGTGGATCGGATTGGCCGTCGGAGCCACATTCGGCGCGGTGCAGGACTTCGACGGAGCGGTCGCAGAGCTGGACCCGGCCGCCTACGACGAACTCACCAGCCGGGTGGCCGCGGTGGCCATCGTCTCCGGGGTCGGCGCAGTCGTCGCCATGGGCGTGCTGACCGCGGTCGTCTTGCGCCGTGGCCTCCGTCCGCTCGAGCGCATCGCCGACACCGCGGTCCGCATCGGTGCGGGGGAGTTGTCGCAACGTATGCCGGAGGAAGCGCCGGGCACCGAGGTCGGCGTGGTCAGCGATGCCCTCAACCGAATGCTCGCCGAGCTGGAGCAGGCGTTCACCGAACGCATGGCGGCCGAACAGCGACTACGCCGCTTCGTCGCGGACGCCTCGCACGAGTTGCGCACACCGGTGGCCACCATCGCCGGGTACGCCGAGTTGTACCGGCGTGGTGGGTCCGAGCATCCGGAGGATCTGGCCAAGATCCTTTCCCGCATCGAAGTGGAAGCGCGGCGCATGGGCGTGCTGGTCGACGAGTTGTTGCTGCTCGCCCGGCTGGACGAAGGACGCCCCCTGGAGCGCGCGCCGGTCGAGCTCGCCGAGGTGGCAGCGGACGCCGTCGCTGCCGCACAAGCACGGGACGCCCAGCGACAGTGGTCGTTGGAAGCCGAACCGTCGGTGATCGTGACCGGCGATGCGGCGCGCCTGCGTCAGGTCATCGACAACGTGTTGACCAATGTGGAGCGTCATGCGAGCCCAGGGCCGGCGAGCGTGCGCCTCCAGTGCGACGGGCCGGATGCCGTTGTCGAGGTGAGCGACAGTGGGCCGGGACTGACCGCCGAGCAGACCGAGCGGGTGCTGGAGCGTTTCTACCGCGCGGATCCGTCACGCTCCAGGGAAACCGGCGGCTCCGGACTTGGACTGTCCATTGTGGACGCTGTGGTGCGTGCGCACGGGGGAACCGTGCAGGTGCTGTCGGAACTGGGGAAAGGCACCACCGTGCGGATCCGGCTACCGCGCTGAGTGCGATTCACAGCGTTCTCCCAGAACAATCGCAGAGCGCCGGAAATCCGCGTTGGTCGACTGAGGGTGATCCGATCTCGCCATGGAGGAGGACACCTGATGAGACATCGAGTTCTGGCCGTCGCGCTCGCTGCCGTCGCGGCACTTGCCGCGGCGGTGAGCATGGCCTTCGCCGACGGTTCGCGCCCGCAGCGCGCGGCTACCGCGATCACGTGCAAGGCCTACCGCCTCCCGGTCGAACACCGGGGCACCGAACAGCACGTGTTCGCCGAGCTGTGTCATCGCGGCATGGTGCGGGCGCGCACGCCGGTGCAGGTTCTGCTGCACGGTGGCGGCTACGACCACCGCTACTGGGATTGGCCGTACCGGCCCGAGAAGTACTCCTACGTGGAGTACGCGACCAAGCGTGGATTTGCCACGCTGAATCTCGACCGGCTCGGTTACGGCGCCAGCGATCATCCCGACGGAGCCTCACTCGATTTCGCCGCGGGCGGCCGCGTCGTGCACCAAGTGGTCGAGAAGCTGCGGGACGGCGCCCTCGGGCCACGATTCGAGACGGTCGTCCTCAACGGTCACTCGATGGGCGGCATCGTCGCCGAGCGCGCGGCTGCCTACGGGGGAGTGGACGCGGTCATCGTGAGCGGGATCCCGCTGAACGCGGACGGCGAGCCGGAGGAGGGCGATCCGGACGACGGCGGCGAGCCGGGGGATGAGGATTCGGACGACGGCGACGAAGACCTGTATCCGTTCACACCGGCTGTGCAGGATCCGCGATTCGCAGGCCTGCCGTGGGCCAAGGGCTACTTCACCACCCTGCCGGGAAGCCGCACCCAGGTCTTCCACTACCCGGGCACGTACGAAAGCGCCATTGCTCGCGGAGAGGAGTCGGCCAAGGACACGCTGAGCAGCGGTGAGCTGTGCTCGCTGCGACCCTGTGCTGATGCAGCCGCCGACGATCAAGACCGACGGTCGCGAGTCGACGTTCCGGTTCTGCACGTGCTGGGACGGCACGACATGCTGTTCTGCCGAACGACGAAGGATTGCGCCACTGACCCCGGCGCCGGAGAAGTCAAGCACCTGATCCCGAACGCCGGGCACTCGATCAACCTCAGCAAGGGCGCGCCGCAGTTCTACCGGCTGACCCTCTCGTGGTTGGCCGGCCACGGCATCGCGTGACCACAAGCGCTGGGGCCGTCCACCGTGGCCGGCCCCAGCGTGCTCACGGCCCGAGATGCAGCCGCCGGTCGACGTCGACCTCCTGCAGGAACGGTTCGTCGTGACTGGCGACGACGAGCGCTCCCCGGTACTGCCGCAACGCCTGCACCAGCTGCCGGACGCTGGACAGGTCCAGGTTGTTCGTCGGCTCGTCCAACAACAGCAACTGCGGTGGCGGGTGCGCGATCAGCAGCGTGGCCAGCGTCGCTCGGAAGCGCTCACCACCCGAGAGGACACCGACCGGCAGATCGGCCCGCCCGTCCTTGAGCAACAGCCGGGCGAGTTGGGCGCGAATCGTGTTGGCCGACGCTCTCGGGTTGGCGCGGGCGACGTTGTCCACCGCGGTGGCCTCGTCGTCGAGCACGTCCAGGCGTTGCGGCAACAGGGCGACCGGGACGAGCGCCTCGACCCGGCCCGAAGCCGGTGGGACGTCGCCGGTGATGGTCCGCAACAACGTGGTCTTGCCCGCGCCGTTCGGCCCGGTCAACGCGACCCGCTCGGGACCACGCATGTCCAGCTCGACGGAGACGCCGTTGCGGAGAACCGCATCGACGCGCAGCACCTCCCGGCCCGACGGGACCGTCGTCCCGGCCAGGTCGACGCGAATCGCGTCGTCGTCGCGCACTGCCTCCTCGGCTTTGGCGAGCCGTCCCTTGGCCTGCTCGACCTTCTCCTCGTGCATGATCCGGTAGCGGCCCGCCGACACCTGCGCTTCACGCTTGCGGGCGTTCATGACGATCTTCGGCTCGCGCTTGTTGGCGAACTGCTTGCGGCCGTAGCGCAGCCTGCGATCGAGCGTGGTCCGGGCGGCGACGAGTTCGCGCTGCTGGCGCCGCACATCCGCCTGGGCAGTGCGTAGCGCCCGCTCTGCGGCCTCCTGCTCGGCTCGCACGGCTTCCTCGTAGTCGGCGAAATTCCCGCCGTAGATCCGAACGGTGCCGTCTCGCAGTTCGGCGATCTGATCGACGCGGGCGAGCAGCTCACGGTCGTGCGAAACGATCACCGTGACGCCGGTCCACGCTTCCACCGCCTCGTACAGCCGCTCGCGTGCGTTCCGGTCGAGATTGTTGGTCGGCTCGTCGAGCAGCAGCACTTGGGGACGCGCCAAGAACAACGCGGCCAGCCCGAGCAGGATCGTCTGCCCACCGGAGAGTGCACCGACCCGGCGGGACAACTCGACGTCGGCCAGACCGAGCTGATCCAGCAGTGCGCGGGCACGCTCCTCGGCGTCCCAGTCGTCGCCGACGACGTCGAACAGCTGCGGATCGGTCCGGCCGGCTTCGATGGCCGCGACGGCCCGGATCACCTCGGCGATGCCCAGCACCTCGGCAACCGTGCGTGAGGTGTCCAGCACCAGGTCCTGTGGGAGGTAGCCGACCTCTCCGGTCGTGATCGATCCCCGGCTGGGTCGCAGCTTGCCGGCGATCAGCCGCAGCAGCGTCGACTTGCCGCTGCCGTTGAGGCCGACCAGTCCGGTGCGGCCGGACGGGATGACGGTGTTGAGGCCGTCGAGCACCACGGTGCCGTCGGGCCAGGCGAAACGAAGATCGGAAATGACGATGGCGGATGGAGACATGGCGGGCTCCCGCGAGGTCGACACGAGTAGGACGCGACGGCAACCTCAGCTGAGCACCGGCATCTCCCTTCGACGGCGACACGGCCTGGCCGAGAGTAGCCAGGCCGTGTCGCAGTGAGCAACCGATTAATCAGCAGGAGCCGCAGCAGCCGCAACCCGGGCCGGAACAGTTACTGCAGCACGAGCAACCACCCATCGAGACCTCCAATGATCGCTATATGGCCATATGCGCATATGAGCGCACGGTTGTCGAACGTAACGATCACGAAGGATGAATCGCTACCGCCGTCCGAGCGGGTCAGCCGTCACGCTCCGCAGTGATCCGGGCCGAGGTATCACTGTGCAGTTCCTCCCACCGGCGCACGGCCAGCCGTGCCGTCAGGTACAGCACGCAGGCGTTGAACACATGCCACAGGAAATGCGTGCCGAACGGGATGACCTCGCACAACGGCTGGTCCAGCGTGCGCAGCGTCAGCGATACGCCGAACAGCAAACCGATCGCGGCGTACTGCACGCCGTACGGTCGCACTTTCGGGTCACTGGAGAAATGCAAGGCTCCGCCGAGCACCACGAGCGCGAGCAGGGCGGACAGATACATGCCCGGCCCGCGCAATCCGGCGAAGTCGGCCAGTAGCGCGATCAGCACCGTGAAGCCGATGAACACCGGGGCGGCCAGCCACGCGACCCGCCACGGCACTCGCCAGTACAGCACCACGAACAGCACGATGTAGTAGAGCAGGTACACCGCGATGGTGCCGGTGTCCGCGATGCCGCCCCACCGCGTCGCGGTGGTGTGGAACGCTCCGCTGCCCAGGAAGATGCAGAAGATGATCACGGGGAGGGCGCGGATCGTTCCGCGGCGGGCCGGCCCGCCTGCCCGCTCGACCAGCAGCCACGCGCCGATCGCGGCGAGCGCGAAGGCGAGGTTGGTCCACGCGTTGAGTGGCTCGTCCCAGAATCCGGGGCCGACACGCTCGCAGTAGTTACTGATCGTTTCGCCGGCTTGCACGGTTCAGGTCTATCAGGTGATGCCGCTGAGCGGGAGTGGGAAACCGTCCGCGCGAGCACCGATTTCCCTGTCTCCACCGTGAGTTGTTCAGCCAAAGTGTGGGTCCACGATCGTGTGATCTTCGATATGGCTAATATCCACCCACTGTCGCGGCGATAACTCCGGTGCGCGGCATGTGTCCGCCCGTCGTGTTGGTGCGAGCTAAGGGGTAGTTGGATGCGCGAACCCTTGACGTCGGCTACGTCCCTGTCCACCGACGCCATCGGGAGCGCAGTCGCGCCACGCGGCAGCCGCCGGGGGAGCGGCCCGGTCATGCGCTGGGAGCGGCGGTACCGAGCCGCCGTCATCCTGTCCGACGCCATCGCGGTGATCGGTGTCGCCGCACTGGCGGGCATCCTCGGCCTGCTCGGCACCATCGAAGGCTTGCACCCGGCGATCGCACCATTGATCGCCGTGCTGGTGCTGATCTTCCTGCCGGTGCGTCGGGCATGGCAGATCGAAATGCTGGGCGACGGCGCGGAGGAGTACCGCCGCGTCCTGTCGGCGATGTTCTCCGCCGCCGTGGTGCTGGCTTTGCTCGGTCCGTGGCTGGAGCGCCTGGACGTGCGCCCGTGGATGCTCGGGGTGCTGCCGACCATGACGTTTCTGGCGTTGCTGGCTCGCTATCTGCTGCGGCAGTGGCTGCACCGGTCCCGGCGGCACGGCAGGTGCATGTTGCCCGTGGTGGTGGCGGGCGCGGCCGACTCGGTCCGCGAGTTGATCGAGCGCACCCGCGAGCACTGCCACGTGGGATGGCGCGTCGAGGCGGCGTGCCTGGTGGACTCGGACCCGCAGGCCCAGCAGGACGGTGAGATCGCCGGGGTCCCGGTGATCGGCTCGCTCGATCAGCTCGCCGATCACGTCCGCCGCGGCGGCTATCGCGTCGTGGCGGTGACGCCGCACTCGCACTGGACACCCGAGGTCCTGCGGCGGTTGGCCTGGAACCTGGAAGGCACGTCCGCGGAGCTGGCCGTGGCGCCGGTGCTGATGGAGGTGGCCGGCCCCCGGGTGAAGGTCTCCGGCGTGCTCGGCATGCCGATGCTGCGCGTCAGCCAGCCCGCGTTCACCGGCGGCGGCCGCCTGATCAAGGAGATCGCCGATCGCATCGGCGCATTCCTCGCGCTGGTGCTGACGTCCCCGGTGTTGC
This sequence comes from Thermocrispum municipale DSM 44069, assembly GCF_000427825.1. Lineage (GTDB taxonomy): Bacteria > Actinomycetota > Actinomycetes > Mycobacteriales > Pseudonocardiaceae > Thermocrispum > Thermocrispum municipale. Next base: position 262,323 of record NZ_ATYT01000003.1, read on the forward strand.
TGGCCGCCGCCATCGCCATCAAGCTCGACGACGGCGGGCCGGTGTTCTACCGGCAGCTGCGCGTCAAGCGCGACGGCGAGGTCTTCACGATGTGGAAGCTGCGGACCATGCACGTGGGTGCCGACCGCATGCGCTCCCAGCTGGCCAACGAGGCGGACGGTCCGCTGTTCAAGATCCGCTCCGACCCGCGGGTGACCAGGGTGGGGGCGGTGCTGCGCCGGTTCTCCATCGACGAGCTGCCGCAACTGTTCAACGTGCTCGGCGGGTCGATGTCGTTGGTCGGGCCGCGCCCGCCGCTGCTGGAGGAGACGCTCAGCTACGGTCCGGACATCCGCCGCCGCCTGCTCGTCAAGCCGGGGATGACAGGATTGTGGCAGGTCAGCGGGCGCAGCGACCTGTCGTGGGAGGACTCCGTTCGGCTGGACCTGCGCTACGTCGAGGACTGGTCGCTGACCCTGGACGCCGTGATCTTGTGGAAGACGGTGCGCGCCGTGGTCAGCGGGCGCGGCGCCTACTGACGTTCTCGACGGCCTCGGCGACGGCTGCCCGATAGGCGGCGGGGGAGAAGCGCTGTGCGGCGGCTTCCCGTGCGGCCTTCGCCCGTGCCGCTGCGGCCGGCCAGTCACGGATGATCTCGAGTACGGCGTCGGCGAGTGCCGCGTCGTCGTCGCGCGGGACGACCAAGCCGTACTGACCGCCGTCGACGGTCTCCGGCAGGCCCTGGGTGTCCGAGACGACGACCGGGACTCCGGCCAGCTGAGCCTCCACGGACGTGTTGCCGAACGGCTCCACGCGCGAGGGAACCAGTGCGACATCGGCCTCGGCGTACACCTGCCAGACGTCGGGGTTGAAGCCGTCGAACCGCACATGTTCGGTCAGTTCGAGGTCGCGCACCTGCTGGTGGAGCTGGTCGACGAACCACTCGTAGCCGGTGAAGGCGGATCCGACCAGCCGCAGGCTCACCGGATGACCGGCGTCGTGCAGCCTGCGGACCGCGCGGATGGCGACGTCGGTGCCCTTGCGCGGGGACAGGCGGCCGACCAGAACCAGGCGTGGTGGCTCGGGTGGCGAGTCGTGCACATGCGGGTCCCGGCTCGGTCCGACGACGCCGTTGTAGATCACCTGCGTGCGTGGCCCGAGCCGGGGAATGGCCGTGACGACGCTGCGGGCGCTCGCCTCGCTGTTGGCGATGACCGTGTGCCCGGCGAGCAGTGGTGCCGCCAGTGCTTTGCGAATGATCAGCGGCACGTCGTCCTCGGCTTCGTGCACGTGGGCCACGACCGGCAGACGCAGCACCCGAGCCAGGGCCGACCACAACGGCACGGTGACGGTGTTGACGTAGACGGCGTCCGGACGCGCTTCGCGGGTCAGCCGCAGCATGGGACCGATCGCGCGCAGCGTGTCGAGTACCAGTCGGACGAATCCCGCCGGCCGGAGCGCGGCCTTCCGGAGCACCGGTGTCGGACAGAACCGCACGTCGGCGCCTTCGGACCGCAGCAGACGAGCAAGGTCGCCGTCGCCGGGCAGGGCCACCACAACGCGCCAGTCGTGCTCGACAAGTCCCAACACCGATTCGGCGAACATGCGATCCGAGCCGTACAACTCGACCGAGGGATGCACCAGCAAAGCCGTGCGCTGTGCGGAATTCACCTGGTTGACGTCCTCCTCTTGATCCGCCTGCTCTCGACGTCCTCGGTGTCGGCCACCGTCCTGGCATGCAGCACCCAGGCCAGGAGCAGATACAGCCAGGTGAACGACGCGTTGGCCGGGGAACCGAGGCCTTCGGTGAAGATCGAGTTCGCCGTCATGCCGAGCAGCACGGCCAGCACCAGCATGCCGTCGACCCTGGTCACGCCGGTGCGGCGGCACAGCCGATAGGCGGTCACGGCGATCCCGGCCAGCAGCGCCAGCCACGCGAGCGCCCCCACCAGCCCGGCGTCCACCAGCAGATTGATCAGCGCGTTGTGGCCGCCGCCCAGGCCCATGCTTTCCAGGAACAGGCCGCGGGTCGACGTGAGCCCGTAGCCGTACAGCGGGTGCTCGGCGAACAGTTCGAATGCGTACGCCCACAGGTCCGTGCGCGCGTTGAGCGTGGCGAGCTTGTCGACCGATTCGCCGCGAGCGAAGTACGCCTCGATCGCGTCCGAGCTGCTGATCACCACCACGGCGAGCGCCACCGCACCGACGATGGCGAGCTCGAACTTGCGCACGCCACGCCAGCGGGTCCACAACAGCACGGCGACGCCGACGGCGGCGCCGAGCACCGCACCCCGCGTCCTCGTCGCCAGCAACGCCCCTCCGCAGATCGCCAGCAACAACAGGTACACCCCGGGACGCCACTGCGGGCCGCTGCGCGGCAAGCCGCTGGTCAGCAGGTAGGCGGACAGCACGACCGTGGCGATCGCGAGCATTTCGCCAGCCTGAACGGGGTGCACGTACAACCACGTAAAGCGCTCTTGCTGGAGCGGCAACCGGGGGAACGGGACGAGCACACCGAAAATCGCGGACGCGGCCATCAGCACCGCGTAGCCGTGCGCCATGCGATGCGGCGTGTGTACGTCGGTATGCAGCGCGACGCAGCGGAACAGTGCGACCGCGACGGCGACTTGCCCGGCGCGGACGAGCGCGAGCGCGGTGTACGGGGAGTACACCGCCGAGAAGATCAGCGCGCCCGCGTAGATGTAGCCGAGCAAGGCGAGTTTGGTGGGGCGACGAAACCGCGGCCGCGGTCGGAACCGGAAGAACAGGAACAACGCCACCGCCGCGTACGTCCCGACCTCCAACATCACGAACGGGTCGGCATTGCCGGACACCGCTGCCTTGTTGTCCCGGAGGCGGAACTGGAAGTCGCTGACCACCACCAGGGCGATCAGGCACACCACCGGCCAGGCAGGCGGCCGGGTCCGCCACGCCTGCCGGGAACGGAAAGTCGAAACTCTGGGAATACGTTGCTCCAAATGGAGTAGTGCGGCCGGTTTATGTGACCTCGTGGCGGAGTCTAATTCAGCCCCCGGTAGATTGTGCTCGCGCATGCGACGCGGGGATCGTGTGTGGTCGGCGTCCGGTTGCTCCTCCGAGCTGCTTTGGGGTGTGTCATGCGTATTGCCATGATTGGCACCAGGGGGGTTCCGGCGCGTTATGGCGGATTCGAAACCTGTGTGGAAGAAGTGGGTCGCCGCCTGGTCGAGCGCGGCCACCGCGTCGCCGTCTATTGCCGCACCACGCAGGGGGACGAACGGCCCGACGAGCACCTGGGCATGCGGCTGGTGCACCTGCCCGCGGTGCGTCACAAGGTGCTGGAGACCCTGAGCCACACCGCCCTGTCCGTGCTGCATGCCCGCCGGGCGCGGCCCGACGTGGCGTTCGTGTTCAACGCCGGGAATGCGCCGTTGCTGCCCGTGCTGAGAATGGCGCGCATCCCGGTGGCAACCCATGTCGACGGACTGGAATGGAAACGTGACAAATGGCGCGGCGCCGGTTCTGTCTACTACCGCCGCGCGGAATCGCTCGCGGTGCGCTGGTCCGATTCCCTGATCGCCGACTCGCGCGCCATTCAGGACTATTACCTGGACCGATTCGGAATCGACAGCACGTACATCCCGTACGGCGCTCCGATTCTGCCGGAAGGCGAATTGGACCGTTTGCCGGAACTCAGTCTTCAGCCGGCGCGCTACCACTTGGTGGTGGCCAGGTTCGAGCCGGAGAACAACATCCATCTCGCCGTCGAGGGCTACCTGCGCTCGGAAGCGGTGTATCCGCTGGTGGTGGTCGGCTCGGCCCCCTATGCCGACGCCTACCGGGCCAAGGTGGAGGCGATCGCGGCGAACAGCCCGCGCGTGCGCTTCCTCGGCTCGATCTGGGATCAGCAGCTGCTCGATCAGCTGTATGCCGGCGCGTTGACCTACATCCACGGTCATTCCGTCGGCGGCACCAATCCGTCGTTGTTGCGCGCCATGGGAGCGGGCGCGCCGACATCGGCTTTCGACGTGCCGTTCAACCGCGAGGTCCTGGGCAGCTACGGCCGGTATTTCTCCACCGCTGCCGAGCTCGCCCGGCTGTGCACCGAAGCGGAGGCTGAACCCGGCGTCACGGCCGTCCGTGGTCGTAAGCAGATTGACACGCTGGACCGTTACGACTGGGACGCCGTCGCCGATGCCTACCACGAGCTCGCCCTGCGCTTGGCAGGTCGCGCACCGGCGAGCGTGACCCGTCCTGTCCGGAATGCTCGAGTAACGAAACGGGAGCCGCGATGAAGTTGACCCGTCGTAGCTGGACCTTGCTGGGGGCGCTGGGCGCCCTCGTGGTGCTCGTGGTCTCACTGCTGCCCGCTTCGGCGCAACAGGCCGCGCCGGAGCCCGGCAAGCATCCGGCCACGGCGGGTGCGCTCCCGACGCCGCAGACCGACGGCATCGTGTTCAGCATCGAGATCGTCGGCAACACCGCCTACGTCGGCGGCCGCTTCTCCAAGGCGCGGCCCGCCGGTGTCGAGCCGGGCGGTGAAGGCGAGGTGCCGCGACACAACCTGCTGGCCTTCGACGTGCGCACCGGTGAGTTGCTGCCGTGGGCGCCCAAGGTGACCGGCAGCGAGTTCACCAGCACCACCGACCCGGGCAACTACTGCAAGAAGACCGGGCTGAACCGCTACGTGTGCGACTCGGTGTTCCGGATCAAGGCCAGCCCGGGCGGCAGCGCGCTGTACGTCGGTGGCGACTTCGACCGGATCGACGGCAAGTGGCGGTCCCGGCTGGCGAAGTTCCGGCTGGACAACGGTGGCGCGCTGGACGAGAACTTCAAGCCTGCGTTCTCCAGCCGGGTGCGCGGCCTGGCCGTGACGTCGCAGACCCTCTACGTGGGCGGTGCGTTCAGCTCGGTCAACAACGAGCCGCGCACCAGGTTGGCCGCGGTTGCGCACAACGGCTCGCTGCGCGCGTGGGCGCCGAAGGCCGATGGCACGGTGTTCGCCATGCTCGCTTCGCCGGACCACAACCGCGTGCTGGTCGGCGGGGCGTTCGAGAAGCTGAACAACACCACGCAGCGGCGCATGGGTGCGCTGAACGCGCGGACCGGCGCCACGGTCTCGTGGGCGGCCAAGGTCAACGGCTCGCCGACCGTCACCGACATCGCCACGGACGGCACCGGCGTCGCGTACTTCGCCGCCTACGACGCTGTCGGGAACGTCGGCCTGGGCCGGTTCGAGGGCCGGATGGCCGCCAAGATCGACACCGGTGAGGCGTTGTGGTGGGACGGCTGCCTCGGTGACACCCAGGCGATCGCCGTGCGGCACGGTGTCATCTACGCCGCCTCGCACACCCACGACTGCTGGGCGTCGGAGGTCATGCCGGAGAAGGGCGCGTCGTTCCAGTACTACCGGATGACCGCGGAATCGACCAAGGCGACCAGGACGGCACCGCGCGACTACGCGCTGGTGAAGAAGGGCGACCCGATCCCGGAGTTCTACCCGTGGTTCCCGAACACCAACGGTGGCCCGTCGACCAGCCCATGGAAGAACGGTACGTGGGCGGTGGCGGCCAACGACCAGTACGTCGTCTTCGGCGGTGAGTTCACCACGGTCAACGGCGAGCCGCAGCAGAGCCTGACCCGTTTCGCCGTGCGCGGCGTGTCCGGGGTCAAGCACCGCGCGCCGGAGACGCCGTTCCGCAAGCCGACGCTCACCCGCAACGCGCAGGGCAAGATCGTGATCGAGTGGCAGGGCACCTGGTCGCGGCAGAGCGACACCCTCACCTACCAGGTGATCAAGGCGGGTACCGCGGAGCCGATCTACGAGGTCACCAAGTCGTCGCGGCCGTGGTCGATCCCGGAGTTCAAGTACACGACGAATTACACCTCGGGCACGTTCTACATTCGGGCGGTCGACGAGGACGGCAATCGGATCGGTTCGCCGAACGCGACGATGTGACGGCATCGTCGGCCAGGCGGGCGGCGCGCTTCGCCTGGCCGACGTGGTGGTCCGGAACGCCGTAGGTTCGGCCGAGCTGCTGGTCGGTCGGTACCACGGGCGCCCGGGGAGTCTGCGCAGTACCGGCATCCACGAGCGCCGGCCCGGTCTTGTTCGGTGCCCGGACGCTTACGGCGTTCCCGCCCGTGTGGGTTCCCTGCTCGGTGTCCGACCGCACGCCGGATGCTTGGCCCGCATGGTGCGAAGCGTGCACGCTGATCGGCCATCAGTCCAGCTGCTCGTGCGAGCGCAGCGCTGCTAGCCGGTCAGAATGCCCAGGTTCGGGCGTTGCTCGGCGATGATGCCGAGCAGATCGGCGATCTCCTGCGGAATCGGCCGGCCGGCGTCGATGCCCAGCGACCCCGGCTTGAGGGCGTAGTCGTCGGTGAGGTCCACCGCACTCGGCGCGCCGGTCAGTCCGTGCCGCTCGAAGCCCGCTTTACGCAGGTCGGCCAGCTTGGCGAAGCGGTGTTCCTTGCCGTTGTCCTCGACGAACACCGCCAGCGGTTCACCCGACGGGGCGCGCAGGTAGCCGTTGCCGTCGGCTCGCGTGACGAACGCCGGATTGCCGCGTGGCTTCTCGCGATGATCCTCCGACACGATGACCGGCGAGCCGGAGGACCGCTGGATCAGCAGGTTGTTCACCGCCACCAGTTTCTCGGTCAGCCAGCTCAGCCCCTTCGCCTCGCTGTACCAGTCGAAGCTCGGCAGCCGGGGATCGTTGTACAGCCCGAGTGCCGCGGCGCGGTCGCCGGTGAGCAGGTTGTGGAACAACCGCACCCGGTCCGAGCTGGAGATCTTCAGCCCGTGCCGGGCGTTGTCGACCAGCACGTTGTCGGCGATCACCGCCGCACTGGAGACCTCGTAGTGCATGCCGTGGCCCGCGTTGTCGATCGCCCGGTTGCTGATCACCGTCGCGTTGGTGCAGCCGAGGTCGCACCACCAGCCGGTGGCGTGGTTGCCGATGAAGATGTTGCCTGCGAAGTGCGGCCGGTCGGTGCGGGTGACCTTCGCGCCCGCGGACCCGACGGCGTCGCCCGACGTGGCGAAATGCTCGGCGTTGTTGCCGTCGAACCTGCTGTCGGTCACGCGGAGCCGGTCCGCCCGGTTCGCCAGTAGTCCGACCAGGCCGTTGCCGGTGAACGTGCTGTCGACGACCTGAGCGTCCGGCTGGAACACCGCAAGGCCCGTGGAGGCGGAGAAGCGGAACGTCGACTTCTCGACCCGGACCCGGGGAGCGTTGACGGTCACCATCGCCCCGCGGGCGCCGTACCGCTGGTTCGATCCGTAGTGTGCGACGCCGACGCCACGCAGACGGGAGCCGTCCGCGCCCTTGTCGAACTGAAGCAGATGGTCGTAGGCGGTGACTTCCACGGTCCGGCCGTCCGGGTCGTCACCGATCACCACGGAGCCGTCGCCCACGTAGAACGTGCCCGCCCGGACCTGGTCGCGCTCGGCGACCTGGCGCAACGGCTTGCCGTCGACGAACACCATCTGCGGGCGGCCTGCCAGCGGGTACTCGGGGTCGATGATCTCCGGCAGGTAGCAGTCGTTGCACAGCTCGTCGCGCCACCCGGTGTGCTGCCACACCTCGCCGACGGCTTCCCAGTCGCGCACCACCACGCTGCCTTTGAACCACACCCGTTCGTGCGGATACGGCTGGATGGTCAGCCGCTTGCCGATCATGCCGACCTTCTCCCGGTACGTGCCCGCGCGCAGCACGATGGTCTGGCCCGAGTGGGCGGCGCGGACCGCGGCCTTGACCGTGCGCAACGGCGTGTTCTTGCCGCCGGACGCCGAGTCATCGCCGTGCGGCGAGACGAACAGGGCATCGTCGGGGATCGGGTAGGCGGTCCGGGGGAGCAACGGACCGCCCGCGGTGGAGCCGTGGCTGTGCGAACGGTCGAGGTAGACCACCAGCACGGCGACACAGGACAGCGCGACGACCACCGAGGCCACAAGCCAGCCGGAGCGGGCGCGCACTGTCAGCTCCCCATGTCCCTCACTTCGGTCGCCGCCGTCAGCAGAGAACGCAATGCCGTCGACGACGTGTGGATCGTGTAAGGAAAGTAGACCACGCGCGCGCCGACTTCGCCGAGCAAGCGCTCCAGGCGCTCGGCTCGCGCGGTGCCGCGCCAGTCGTCGCCTTTGAACAGGATGTCGTAGCGCAGCTTCTTCCACGTCTCGAACTTGTCGACGAATTCGTCCTCGATCGCTTCGTCGACGTAGCGCACGCTGCGCACGATCTCGATCCGTTCCCGGAACGGCACGATCGGTGTCTTGCCCTTGGCGGCCAGCACCACCTCGTCGGTGACCACCCCGGCGATCAGGTAGTCGCACTCGGCCGCGGCGCGGCGCAGAATGTTCAGGTGTCCGATGTGGAACATGTCGTACGCGCCGGGCGCATAACCGACGACGGTCACCGAGGTCCTCCCTGGGCGGCGTCCAGCGTTCCGGCTTCCCGGAACCACTTCACCAACGCCAGCGCGAGAAACGCGGCATTGGCGGCGAACAACAATGCGTACACCGCCCCGAAAACGGTGGGAAATCCGAATGTCAGGAAAGCGACGCAGAGCAAGCCATAATCGGTCGGCACGACCAGAATAGACCGAACGGCTGAATGCTTTACTCCATTCGGCCTAGTGGCATTGTGGGCTCGTCGCAACAGATCGTTGAGGATCATCGCGAAGAACATCACCGCGGCCACCACGGCGAATCCGATCGGCACCAGCAGCCACTCCGGGGACACGTCGAAGTGCCGGTAGGCGGCGATCAGCACGGCCAGGTGGAGAGCGGAGATCTTCGCCGCGTCCACCACGTGGTCGAGCCACTCGCCGGCCGCCGATCCGCCGCCGCGCAGGCGCGCCAACTGTCCGTCCGCCGCGTCGAGCGCATAGCCCACGACCAGCAGTGCGGTGACGAGGATGCCGACGGGTGGCGCGGGCGGCACCAGGGCGATGACCGCGATGCCCGCGTAGGTGAACAAGGCGCTGACGGCGGTCACCTGGTTCGGCGTCGCACCGATGCGATAGGCGGCCGCGGCCAGCACGCGCCCCGCCTTCCGGTTGACAAAACGGGAATACGCGGGAGCCCCTTTTGTGCTCTTTTGCGCGTATCGCAGTCGGCCGAGCGCCTCGACGAAGCTAAGTTCGGTTGCGACAGTCATGAGCTCTCGGTGGTCAGTTCGAACGGGACGAACAGAATGGTCGCCTACGGCGCACGAGAATGGCCTTCGACAGCTTAGCGGACAGCCCGAAACGCGGTGCGGTCAGTTCGCGCAAGACAGTTGTCCGAAGATCCATTACCGCAGTTATCGCCGGTCGGCGCGATCTTGTTACCCGCACCGGCTGCGGCGCGGGTAAGCGGTGCCGATCTGTTAGGTTGAACCGACCGTTCGGCATGGCCACCCAGGGAGAACGACGTCATGGACGAGCTGCCATCGCCACGGCTCGTCGACGCGGTATGGCGGTACCGGGCGAGCTCGTTGATCATCGTCGCCGTCGCGGTGCTGCTCAGCGTCATCGTGGCGTTGATCGTCGGCGAACCGTCGCGCATGCAAGCCCGCCTGGCGCTCAAGACGCCGGACAAAGCGGGTGTGCTCGGTGTCGAGTCGGGGGAGACGGCGTTCGCGCGGTACGCCACCCAGCGCGCGCTGTTCGTGACGTCGGACAAGGTGATCGCCGCCGCGGCGAAGAAGCTCGGCGCCGCGGTGTCCAAGGAGACGTTGCGCAACGCGGTGACCGCGGAGGCGTCGGAGACCGGCGAGTCGCTGGTGCTGCAAGTGTCCGCGGACAGCCCGGACGAGGCGAGCAGGATCATGGCCGCGGTCATCGAGGCCTACCGGGACGCCTCGCGCGCGGAAGTCAGCCAACGGGTCAAGCGGCTGCTGGCCACGTTGGCCGAGCAGCGTGCGTCGATCGAGGAGCGGCTGGACGACACGCCGGAGGGCGAACAGGGCTCGGCCAACACGGAGGCGGCCGCGGTGTCGCTGGCCGAGCTGGACAAGCGGGCCACCGAACTGAAGGTCGCGGCCAGCCAGATCGGTGACGGCGTGGCGTTCGTCTACGACACCGCGCCGGACACCATGGCGCTGATGCGCTCGATCGCCAGGGACGGCGCGATCGGCCTCGGCCTCGGTGGCGTGATCGCGGTGGCGTTGGCGTGGTTCCGTGCCGACCGGGACCGGCGCGTGGGCAATCTGGGCGAACTGGAGGCGCTGGTCGACGAACCGGTGCTCGGCGAGATCGAACAGGTCAGCAAGGACGAGGCGGCGACGCTGCTGTGGCTGGGTGCGCCGCCGTCGAAGACCTACCGGATGGTCGCCTTCGGTGTTCAGCGAGTGATCGACGAGGGCGTCGTGATCGTCACCGGCGAACCCGACAGCGGTGTCACCACGACGAGTATCCAGCTGGCCAGCGCGCTGGCGCGAAGCGGCCTGAACGTGCTGCTGGTCGACGGGGCGGTGCGCACGCATGGGTTGTCGACCAGCATCGGTCTGGCCGCCAAGGACTCCTACGAGCAGGACGACCATCGGGAGCATCCCGGCTTGACCGACATCGCGATGGGGACCGTGCGTCCGCAGAGCACGATGCGGGTCGTCGAGCTCGGCGAAGGCGTCACGCTCACCGTGATCCCGGCCGGTGCCTACGTCGACGGTGTGCTCGAACGGTTCAGCGTCCCGCTGCTGGACCAGGCGATCGACGAGATGCGCGCGCAATTCGACATCGTGTTGATCGACACCCCGACGCCGGCGAGCGCGCCGGAAGCGGGTGCGCTGGTCCGGGCCAGTGATGCAGCGATCGTGGTCGTGCGGCGGGATGCCGACGCGGCGGGCCTGCACCGGCTGACCGAACAGATCCGGATCGTGGGTGGCAGGGTCGCCGGATACGTGCTGACCTTCGCCACGCCCCGCGAGTGATGCGCGCCGCGGCCGGTGGCGCCGTGCGCGGGCTGCGGCGGATCTCCGCGCCGGTCGCCGCCCAGGCGGTCACCGCGGCAACCAGCCTGGGGCTGCAGATCCTGGCCGCCCGCGGCCTCGGCCTGGCCGAGTTCGGCGCGTTCGCCGTGCTGCTGGGGCTGCTCATCACGGCCTCGGCCGTCTACACCGGCTACGTCGGCGACAGCCTGGCGGTGCTGGACCGGCACGATCCCGTCGTGCGGGGCGCGCTGGTCAGCAGTGCGCTGGTGACGTGGGCGCTGGCCGCCGGTGCCGGAGCGGTGACGGTGATCGTGTTACGTGGACCGGATGCGCACCTCGCGCTGGCGTTCGCGGTGTTGGTGGTCGTGTGGTTGATGCGGGAGACCCTGCGCAGGCTGCTGATCGCTCGCATGGAGTTCACCCGGCTGCTGGGCAACGACGTGCTGTACCTGGTCGCCACCGTGATCGCCGTGGTGCTGGTCGCGATGTCCGGCTTGTCGCTGACCGGACTGGTGTCGGCGATGGCGATCGGTGCCTTGGTCGCCGTCGGCCTCGGCGTGCCGCTGTTGCCGCGCGAGGAGTTGCGGCATCTGCGACCCGGGTGGCAGGGGATGGGGCAGCTCGCTGCGTTCGCCACGTGGCGAGCCGCGCAAGCGACGCTACGACCGCTGGCGATGTTGGCCGCGCGCGTGCTCGTCGGGGCGTTCGGGTCGCTGGCCGCGGTCGGTCTGCTCGAGGCCGGTCGGCTGGTGGTGGCCTGGCTGCAGGTGGTCGTCAACGGCGCGGGGAGCTATCTCCTGCCGCGGTTCGCCGCCGCGGAGAAGAACCCGGAGCGCGGTCGGCCACGCACGACCAGGCTCGCCGTCGCGTTGACCGGCGGGACGCTGGCGTGTGGTGGTCTGTGCGCGGTGCTCGCCGGACCGCTGGGGGAGTTGATCACCGGCGATCCGGTGCCCGGGATGCTGGTTCTCGGCTGGTCGGTGTATCTCGCGGTGTGGGCGGCCGGGTTGCCGTACGTCGCCGAGGTCGTGGCCCGGCAGCTTTCCCGCGCCACGTTCGTCGCCCGGTTCTTCGACACGGTCGTCGGGCTGGCGCTGGTCGTCGTGGCCCTGGCTTCGGCCGCGACCGTCAGTGTGGTGCCGTGGCTGATGGCGGTCGGTGGTTGCTATGCCGTGGTGCGACTGCACCTGCTGGCCGTTCGTAGCCGTCCCCGGACATGAATCAGGGGCGCCTCCCCGAGGGAAGACGCCCCTGACTGGATCTGTCGATCGGTGCGAGATCAGCGCTCGCGGTAGTGCTCCTGCGTCTGGGCGTTGAGCACGTTGGTCCGGACCTTCTTGGCCGGGTCGGTGATCTTGTCGTCGATGCGCAGGACGTCGAAGCCCTTGCCGAGGTCGGACGAGTAGATGTAGCCGTTGTAGTAGTACGACGACCACGTACCGCCGCCCTCTTCAGGGTTCGCGGCCGGACCACGCTCGACGTAACCGATCTGCTTCGGGTTCGACGAGTCGGTGAAGTCCCACACCGCGGTGCCGCCCATGTACCAGGACTGCACCATGATGTCCTTGCCGGGCACCGGCAGCAGCATGCCGTTGTGCGCCACGCAGTTCTCCTCGTCGGTCTGCTCGCGATCGATCTTGAAGAAGCTGCGGAACACCAGCTTGCGCTCGTCGCCCTTGCCGACGATGTCGTAGATGCCGTCGGCGCCGAGCTCGGGGCCGATCTCCGGGTTGCAGGTGGCCGCGCCGCCGCCGCCCAGCTCGTCGGTGAAGACGACCTTGGAGGCGTCGTTGCTGAACGTGGCCGAGTGCCAGAACGCGAAGTGCTCCGCGTCGGTCACCCGGTCGATCACCTTCGGGTTCTCCCGGTCGGTGATGTCCATCAGCACACCGTCACCCATGCAGGCGCCCGCCGCCAGGTTCTTCGACGGGTACACGGTGATGTCGTGGCAGCCCTCGGTCGGCACGCCGCCCGGCTTGTTGATGTCCCACTCGGGGTCACCCGGGAAGCCGCCGTCCGGGAACAGCACCGGCGTGGCCACCACTTCGGCCTTGGTCGGCTTGTGCACCGGCACCTTGATGATCGAGATCAGGTCGTGCGGCGGCTGGCAGTTGGACAGCGACTCGGAAGGTGCGTACGACGACACGTAGAGGTAGACGTGGCTCTTGAACTTGCCAGGAACCAGCGTGTGGGTGTGCGAGCCACACTTCGTCTCCACCGACTTGACGTAGCGCGGGTTGCGCATGTCGGAGATGTCGAAGATGCGCACGCCCTCCCAGTACGGCTTGGTGCCGTCGTTCTGTGGCTCGGAGTTGCACGAGTCGTCGCTGCGCCGCGCGTCGACCGACAAGAACAGCAGGTTCTTGTAGACGCTCACGTCGTTCTGCGCGCCGGGGCACAGCACATTGGCCACGATCTTCGGCTTCTTCGGGTTCTTGATGTTGTAGATGGTGAACCCGTTGTAGTTGCCGACGATCGCGTGACCGTTCTTGAACGCGATATCCGTGCCGACCGCACCGTCAGCCAGCGGCTCCTGGAACGGCACGTTGGCCACGTGCTTCATGTTGGGGCTGGTGACGATCTCGTCCGGGGCAGGACCGGACGGCTCTGCCACGGCGGACGATGTGCCTAATGTCGTGCTCAGCAGCGATGCGCCAAGCGCTGCGGCGAGCGCGGCGGCACGCCAACGTCGGGTACGGGTGCCTGTCACGGTATGTCGCCCTTCTCCCACAGTCGACGGTTCGGCGCCGACTTCCGTTGCGCACGGTACCGTTAAAGGGGACTCGATCGCGCGACTTTTTCGGTTCAGTTGTCGATACTCCGACACATTTGGCGCACATGGCCGGTGAATGCGCGATCCATCTCATCGGGTGAACACCCATTGCGGTCGAGGTGACGCCGGATTCGGTGACGGCCCGTGATCGACTCACGGTTCGACCTGCGGCAGATCGTCGGTCGACGTTGTCCGATGTGCACTCTTTAAGGTGATTGCGAATCTGTCTCCGGTGGGGCGGGGCGATTCAGTGTTCGGTCTCGGCGCAAGGAGCCGATTCTGCGAAATGTTGTGTCCGGGCCGTGGTGAAATGTCGTTGCCGCGACAATTGCGTGCGCGTTATTGACGTAGGCACGGTCGTGTGACAAGGCTGTGCGAGCCGCGCACGGTCGCGCGGGCGCGGGAGTCGGAGGAGTATTCGGTGCGTAGGTGGATCGTCGTGCCGTTGGTGGCCGCGGTGCTGGCAGTGCCGGCCTGTACCGGCGACGAGGGTGATGGTGGCGGCCAGGCCGGGACGTCCGGGCCGTCGGTGATCGCGCCGGGCAAGCCGGGCGAGGACAACAAGACACTCTCGCCGGAAGAGGCGAAGTCCGCGGTGCCGAAGAGCAAGGCCAACGAGGCCGACGTCGCGTTCATGCGCGACATGGTGATGCATCATTCGCAGGCCGTCGTGATGACCGACCTGGCCAAGACGCGCGCGGCCTCCGGTCCGGTGAAGGGGATCGCGAAGCGGATCGCCGGTGCGCAGCGGGCGGAGATCGGCATGATGAACCTGTGGCTGAAGCGCCACGGTCACGAGCCACTCATGGTGCCCGGCGCCAAGGGGTATCAGGAGGGGCACGGTCACGGCGGCCACCACGGCATGCCCGATTCGCACGGCGACCACGAAGGCATGCCGGGCATGGCCACCCAGAAGCAGCTGGACGAGCTGGCCGCGGCCAGCGGGGCGAAGTTCGACGAGCTGTTCCTGAAGCTGATGATCACCCACCACGAGGGCGCGCTGACGATGTCCCGTGAGGTGCAGCGCAAGGGTTCGGACACCCGGGTGCAGGAGATCGCCGACGAGATCATCGCCACGCAGACGGCGGAGATCACCAAGATGAAGGCGATGCAGCGCGGCTGAGGCGCCACTGGCGTCGTCGCCGGCAGGACGGGGTCAGCGAGCAGACCCGCCACGCGGCGCACCTTGCGCGGCGCGGCCGGCTCGCTCCTCCGTCACCCGTGCGTGATCGTGTACGACAGGTCGCCCACCGTGCCGTACGTGGTGACGACCGCTCCCTTGCTCGGCCGGAACGACTCGCGGCCGATCTCGCTCAAGTCGCTGTAGTCGCCGCCCATGACCACGATGTCCTCCGGCTGCTCGCTGGTGCCGAGACCGCCGAGCGTGTCGCACTGGCCGGGAGCGACCAAGCCGGTCGTCGTGTCGCGGCCGGGCAGATGAACAAGCGCGAGGTGCTGGCCCGCGGCGCACACCGTGATCTCGCCGGGTGCCGGTGCGGGGCTCGCCGCGGCCGATCCAGCGGTGGCGAGCATCCCGACCGCGACCAACGCACCGGCCGAGGCAACGGTGGCTGTCCGCTTCGTGAGCTGCTTGGCGCTCATGCCGAATGTCCTCCCCTTGGGGCCGCACACGCGGTCCCTTTTCGTGTCTGCTGGCTGACCATCCCGCACAACGAACGTGAAGGATGTTCGGTTCAACGGCGGAGGCGGAAAGTCTTTCCCGGCTGCCGTGCGGCCCGGCCGTCGAAAACGGTGGACACGGTGAGTAATGCGTTGGGGCCGGGGACTAGCATCCGCAGTACCGCATCAACAGTTCTCAGTGATTCGCATCGTTCGAGGAGTCATCGTGTCCAAGCCGTACTCGCCCGCAGCTGCACCCGCCGAGCGTGTGGTGGTGCCGGCGGGCACTACGGCGGGCAGCGCGATCCGGGAGGCCGGACTACCCGGCAAGGGCCCGGAAGCGATCATCGTGGTGCGGGACGCCGACGGCGTGCTGCGCGACCTGTCCTGGACGCCGGAGACCGACGTCGAGGTCGAGCCGGTCGCGGCCAACACCGACGAGGGCCGCAGCGTCATCCGGCACTCGGCGGCGCACGTGCTCGCGCAGGCCGTTCAGCAGGAGTTCCCGGAGGCCAAACTGGGCATCGGGCCGCCGGTCAAGGACGGCTTCTACTACGACTTCGGCATCGACCACAACTTCACCCCGGAGGATCTGCAGCGGCTGGAGAAGCGCATGAAGCGCATCGTCAAGTCCGCGCAGCGGTTCTCCCGCCGAGTGCTGCCGTCGGTCGACGAGGCCAAGAGCGAGCTGGCCGACGAGCCGTTCAAGCTCGAACTGGTCGACCTCAAGGGCGCCGACCAGCAGGAGGTGGACACCTCCGAGGTGATGGAGCTCGGCGGCAGCGAGCTGACGGTGTACGACAACGTCGACCCGCGCACCGGCGAGACGGTGTGGGGCGACCTGTGCCGCGGCCCGCACGTGCCGACGACGAAACACATCCCGGCGTTCAAGCTGACCAGGGTGGCGGCCGCCTACTGGCGGGGCGACGAGCGCAACCCGCAGTTGCAGCGCATCTACGGCACCGCGTGGGAGTCCCCGGAAGCGCAGGAGGAGTACCTCGAGCTGCTGGCCGAGGCGGAGCGGCGTGACCACCGCAAGCTCGGCGCCGAGCTGGACCTGTTCAGCTTCCCCGACGAGATCGGATCCGGGCTGGCGGTGTTCCACCCCAAGGGCGGTGTGGTGCGTAAGGCGATGGAGGACTACTCCCGCCAGGCGCACGAGCGCGCGGGCTACGAGTTCGTCAGCACGCCGCACATCACCAAGGCGAAGCTGTACGAGGTCTCCGGGCACGCGGGCTTCTACGCCGACGCGATGTTCCCGCCGATGCAGCTGGACGCCGAGTACAACCCGGACGGCACGCTGCGCAAGCCGGGCCAGGACTACTACCTGAAGCCGATGAACTGCCCGATGCACAACCTGATCTTCCGGGCGCGTGGGCGGTCCTACCGGGAGCTGCCGCTGCGGCTGTTCGAGTTCGGCTCGGTCTACCGGTACGAGAAGTCCGGTGTGGTGCACGGGCTGACCAGGGTCCGCGGTTTCACGCAGGACGACGCACATATCTACTGCACGCCGGACCAGCTGCAGGACGAGCTGGCGAACCTGCTGGACTTCGTGCTGAACCTGCTGCGGGACTACGGCCTGACCGAGTTCACCGCGGAGCTGTCCACCCGGCCGGAGAAGTACTACGGCAAGCTGGAGGACTGGGAGCGCGCCGAGTCCGCGCTGGAGGAGGCGCTGAAGCGGGCCGACCTGCCGTATCGCATCGGGCACGGCGAGGGCACGTTCTACGCCCCGAAGATCGACGTGCACTGCACCGACGCGCTCGGCCGCTCGTGGCAGCTGTCCACGCTGCAGGTCGACCTGCAGCAGCCGGAGCGCTTCGACCTGCGCTACACCGCGCCGGACGGCTCCCGCCGGCAGCCGATCATGATCCACCGGGCGCTGTTCGGCTCGATCGAGCGGTTCTTCGGCATCCTCACCGAGCACTACGCGGGCGCGTTCCCGGCGTGGCTGGCTCCCGTCCAGGTGGCGGGGATCCCGATCGCCGACGAGCACATCGAGCACCTGCAGAGCGTGGCGAGCAAGCTGCGCGAGCACGGTGTGCGGGTCCAGGTGGACGTCAGTGACGACCGGATGCAGAAGAAGATCCGCACGCACACCACGCACAAGGTGCCGTTCATGCTGCTGGCGGGCAACAAGGATGTCGAGGCGGGCGCGGTGTCGTTCCGCTTCCGGGACGGCTCGCAGGTCAACGGCGTGCCGGTGGACACCGCGGTGAAGGCCATCGTGGAGTGGATCGCCCGCCGGGAGAACGCCTCCCCGACGGCGGAGAACGTCCCGCTGAGCTGACTTACGATCAAGGTTATGCAGCACAGCGGGGCGCACGAGGTACAGGACGGTGTCGGCGTCCCGGACGCCTTGCAGCGTTTGTGGACGCCGCACCGGATGGCCTACATCAAGGGCGAGAACAAGCCGGACGGCGACGAGCCGCAGGGCTGTCCGTTCTGCCGCATCCCCGAGATGGACGATGACGAAGGCTTGATCATCGCTCGAGGCGAACTGGTGTACGCGGTGCTGAACCTGTACCCGTACAACCCCGGGCACCTCATGCTGGTGCCGTACCGGCACGTCGCGGACTACACCGACCTCACCAAGGACGAGACCGTCGAGGTGGCGGAGCTGACGCAGACCGCGATGCGGGTGGTGCGGTCGGTGTCCAATGCGCACGGGTTCAACATCGGCATGAACCAGGGCTACGTCAGTGGCGCGGGGATCGCCGCCCATCTGCACCAGCACGTGGTGCCGCGGTGGGGTGGGGACTCGAATTTCATGCCGGTGATCGGTCACACCAAGGTGTTGCCGCAGCTGCTGGGGGAGACCCGCAAGCTGCTGGCGGACGCGTGGCCGAGCGCGGGCCCTGCCTGACAGGGGCACGTGTCGGTTGGAAGGTGCGCGGCCCGGTGGCCGTGCCGACCGCCAAGTGATCAGGCCCTGGGCGCGCCTGACGCGGCGTGGTTCGACCGCCAGGCGGTCAGCAACACGCTGCCGGCGAGTGCAGTCGGACAAGTGATCAAGCTCTGGATGCGCTTGGCGCGGGCACGGTTCGGCTGCCAGCGGGCCGGTGTCCGGTGGCCGTACCGACCGCCAAGTGATCAGGCCCTGGGCGCGCCTGACGCGGGAGGTGCCCGGGGTGCCGCGCGGTCGGCGACGCGTGGGGCACGCCAGTCACCCTGAGTAGCCGCACGACCTGGCTTGCTCCGGGTCGGTCACCTGTGGCTGGGGACCTTGGTCACCGCCTGCTCGCGCACGCCGCACACCCCACAGAGGCGCGGCGCCATCAAGGTGTCGCAGGCCAAGGTGTAGATCTGCGCCGGTCGGCCACGCCCGCATCCGACGTTGCCCTAATCATCCGGAAAATCCGTTTTCTGCTCCCGTAACTCTTTCGGGTGAACCGGCGAATCTGTGGGCAGGCAAGACGGTGAGCCTCGGGTGTTCGGGATTCGGTTCGCCGTCGGGATTCCACAGGTGGCTGATACCGGGCTGCGCGCTGTCCTGTCACCAGCGCGGGCCGGACGGAAGGGGCGTGGCGAATGAGTGACCATGTCGATTCCTCCGCGCCGACCGTGCAGACCGAGTCGCGGCTGAATCGAGAAGCCTTCTACTCGCGCTCGTTCCGGCCGCCCGCGGCGGCGTGGGAGCCGCGCTATCGGCAGTGGATCATCCTCGCCGACTTCGTCGCCACCATCGTGGTCGTCGTTGTCGTCGGCGCGATCATGGAGATGCGTCATCCGCACTGGGGTGTGACCCCGCTGTTCGGGTTGCCCGTCCTGGTCACGCTCGAGCTGCTGACCGTCGGCGCGGTCATGCTCGCGTTCGGGCTCAGCCGCGTCTGGCATCCGGTGGTGCTCGGCCAGGGGCCCGAGGAGTTCGGCAGGCTGGGCAAAGGCCTGTTCGCCTCGATCGTCGCGTTGAATGCCGCGCTGCTCGCCGCGGGAAGCCCGGCGGGTGCGCGGCTGTGGGTGTTCGTGGTCGTTCCGGCGATCGCCGCCCTGGTGTTCCCTCAGCGCTATCTCGCCAGACGGTGGTTGCACCGCCGGCGCAGGCAAGGACGATGTCTGCTGCCCGTGCTGGCCACCGGGACACCGGAATCCATCAGCGACCTGATCGACCGCACCACGAAGGCCTCGCACGTCGGGTGGCGGGTGGCCGCGGCCTGCACGGTCGACGGCGGTACCGACAAGAAGGCCGAGATCGACGGCGTTCCGGTCGTCGGCCGGTTCTCCGATGTCGCCGAACACGTCAAGCGGGGCGGCTACCGCATCGTGGCGGTGACGCCCGACCGGTACTGGACACCCGAGCGGCTGCGCAGGCTGGCATGGGACCTGGAGGGCACCGGCACCGAGATGGTGATCGCGCCGCGCCTGATGGAGGTCGCCGGGCCGCGGCTGCACATCTCCGGGGTGCTCGGCATGCCGCTGCTGCGGGTGAGCGAGCCCGCGTTCACCGGGTTCTCCCGGCTGGTCAAATCCGCCGTCGACCGGGTCGGCTCGCTGCTGTTGCTGATCCTGTTGTCGCCGTTGATGCTGCTCACCGCCCTCGCCATCAAGATCGACAGCCGCGGACCGGTGCTGTTCAAACAGCAGCGGATCGGCAAGGACGGCGTGCCGTTCACCGTGCTGAAGTTCCGCACCATGGTCCCGGAAGCCGAGCGGATGCGCGCCGACCTGATCGAGGTCAACGAGGGCGCGGGCCTGCTGTTCAAGCTCCGCCGCGACCCGCGCGTCACCCGGGTCGGCCGGATCCTGCGGCGCTACTCGATCGACGAACTCCCGCAGCTGTTCAACGTGCTCGGCGGCTCGATGTCGTTGGTCGGCCCGCGGCCACCGCTGCCGGAAGAGAGCGCCAAGTACGCCCCGAGCGTGCGGCGCCGGCTGCTGGTCAAGCCGGGAATGACCGGGTTGTGGCAGGTCAGCGGCCGCAGCGAACTGTCGTGGGAGGAGTCCGTGCGGCTCGATCTGCGCTACGTCGAGGACTGGTCGCTGGCACTCGACTTGATGATCTTGTGGAAGACACTACGGGCCGTCATCGGCGGCGAGGGGGCTTACTGACATGACGAGCTGCCGACTGTGCGGATCCTCGGCGCTGGCCGGCGTGGTCGACCTGGGCGCAACACCGCCGTGCGAACTGTTCTTGACCGCGGACCAGCTGGACGAGCCGGAAATGACCTATCCGCTGCACCTGCGGGTGTGCACGGACTGCCTGCTCGCGCAGCTTCCCCCACTCATCACCCCGGAGGACACCTTCACCGAGTACGCGTACTTCTCGTCGTACTCGGACTCCTACGTGGCGCACGCCCGGCAGCTCGTCGCCCACGCCGTCCACCGCCTCGGCCTCGGTGACGAGTCGTTCGTCGTGGAGGTCGCCAGCAACGACGGATACCTGCTGCAGCACGTGGTGGAACGCGGCATCCGCTGCCTCGGCGTCGAACCGTCGGTCAACGTCGGCGAAGCCGCCCGCGGCAAAGGCGTCCCGACCGTGACGGAGTTCCTCACTCCGGAGTCCGGTGCCGAGCTCCGCGCCGAGCACGGGCCCGCGGACCTGGTCGTGGCGAACAACGTCTACGCGCACATTCCGGACGTCGTCGGCTTCACGCAGGGACTGCGTGCACTGGTCGCCGACGACGGGTGGGTCTCGATCGAGGTGCAGCACCTGCTCACGTTGATCGAGCTCAACCAGTACGACACGATCTACCACGAACATTTCCAGTACTACACCGTGGCGTCGGCGCAGCGAGCGCTGGCCAGCGGCGGGCTGGCACTGGTCGACGTCGAGTTGATCGACACCCACGGCGGGTCCATCCGGCTGTGGGCGCGGCCGCAGGAGGTCGCCGGCGAACCCACCAGCCGGGTGGCCGACGTGCTGGCCGCGGAAAAGGCCGCGGGCCTGCACGAACTGTCCGGCTACGCCAACTTCGGCGCCGCGGTGGCGAAGGTCCGGCGCGATCTGTCGCGGTTCTTGATCGAGGCCGCCGAGAAGGGTCAGCGCGTCGTCGGCTACGGCGCGCCCGGCAAGGCGAACACGCTGCTCAACCACTGCGGCATCCGCACCGACCTGCTGGCCTACACGGTGGACCGCAACCCGTACAAGCACGGCCGCTACACCCCGGGCACGCGCATCCCGATCCTGCCGCCGGAGCGGATCGCCCATGACCGGCCCGACTACGTGCTGGTGCTGCCCTGGAACCTGCGCGAGGAACTCACCGAACAACTGGCCTACGTCGGCGGGTGGGGTGGCCGCTTGGTCTACGCCATCCCGCGGCTGGAGATTGTGGAGGTATCGCCGTGAAAGTCGTTCTGTTCTGCGGCGGTTATGGCATGCGCATGCGCGACGGCGTGTCCGCGCTGCCCAAGCCGATGGCCATGGTGGGTCCCCGCCCGCTGATCTGGCACGTGATGCGGTACTACGCGCACTTCGGGCACAAGGACTTCGTCCTGTGTCTCGGCTACGGGGCCGACCACATCAAGGAGTTCTTCCTCAACTACTCCGAGACCGCCTCCAACGACTTCGTGTTGCGTGACGGCGAGGTCGAGATGCTCACGTCGGACATGAGCGACTGGACCATCACGTTCGTGCACACCGGTCTGGACTCGCCGATCGGGGAGCGGCTGCGGCGGGTGCGTCCCTACGTCGAGGACGAGGAGATGTTCCTGGCCAACTACGCCGACGTGCTCACCGATGCGCACCTGCCGGACATCATCGACCGGTTCGCCGCCGCGGACGCCGGGGCGTCGCTGCTCGCGGTGCCGCCCCAGTCGGCGTTCCACGTGGTGCAGCTCGGCGAGAAATCCCGCGTCGACCAGATCATCGAGGTCTCCACGATGCCGCTGTGGGAGAACGGTGGGTACTTCGT
The DNA here is from genome assembly GCF_000427825.1 of Thermocrispum municipale DSM 44069. Taxonomy (GTDB): domain Bacteria; phylum Actinomycetota; class Actinomycetes; order Mycobacteriales; family Pseudonocardiaceae; genus Thermocrispum; species Thermocrispum municipale. The sequence continues at coordinate 284,441 of NZ_ATYT01000003.1, forward strand.
GCTGCGGCCGGAGATCTTCGACTACCTGCCGCCCGACGGCGACCTGGTCGGTGACGTGTGCACCGAGCTGGCCAAGCGTGGCCGCCTGCTGGCCTACCCGTACCGCGGCTTCTGGCAAGCGGCGGACACGGTGAAGGAACGCGCGGCGCTGGACGCCGCCTACGCGGCCGGTAACCGTCCCTGGATGCTGTGGGAGCAGGGTCGGGCCGACCCGCCGCCCCGGCATCCCGAACCCCAGCAGCTGCCCGCGCTGCAGCTGACCGAGCGGTGACCGGGCAGGCGAGCCTCGGGCGGGTGGATCACCTCCTGCTGCTCGGGGCACATTGCGACGACATCGCCATCGGCTGCGGCGGCACGGTGCTCCAGCTGTGCCGGGCGAACCCAGGACTGCAGGTCAGCGCGGTGGTGCTGTGCGGGGGAGGGACCGCGCGGGAGGCCGAGGAGCGGATGGCGCTCGCCGCGCTGTGCGCCAAGGCCGAACTGGACGTGATGGTGCTGGATCTGCCGGACGGCCGGGTGCCCGCGCACTGGACCCGCGCCAAGGACGCGCTGGAGGCGTTGCGGCTGCGCTGCGACCCGGACCTGATCTTGGCGCCCGCTCCGCACGACGCGCACCAGGACCACCGGACACTGGCCAAGCTGGTGCCCACGGTGTTCCGGGCACACCAGGCGCTGGGCTACGAGATCCTCAAGTGGGACGGCGACCTGGCCCAGCCCAACCTGTACGTGTCGCTGCCGGAGACCGTGCTGGCTGACAAGCTGGACATCCTGCACCGGCACTACGGCTCCCAGCGCGGACGGACCTGGTTCGACGACGAAGCCTTCCGCGGGCTGGCGCGCGTCCGCGGCGTGCAGTCCGGCGACCGCTACGCCGAGGCGTTCCACGCGCCCAAGCTCTCGCTGCGGGTAGGTGCGTCGTGAGCACCGACATCCGCTGCCGGTTCTGCGGCAGCACGAACGGCGAGGTCGTGGCCGACCTCGGCATGCAGCCGGCGTGCGACCACTTCCCGTACGCCGACGCCGCGCAGACCGATCCGGTCTACCCGCTCAGGTTGTGGGTGTGCCGCCGCTGCCACCTGGCCCAGCTGGCCGAGGACCCCACCGAGCCGGACGAGCCGCGCGGCGTCGAACCGCTGGCGCTGGTGCGGCAGGCCCGCCAGGCCGTGGCCGCGGTGCACGCGGCCGGACTGCTGCCGTCCGAGGGCGTGGCGCTCGAGCACGGCAGTCCGCACGGTGGGTCGTGGCTCGGTCTGCTCGACGAGCGCGGCATCCGCCCGGCGACCGACCCCGGCCGACCGGTCGACGTGGTGGTGGACAGCTTCGGGCTGATGCACGACGCCGACCAGAACGCCGCGCTGGAGCAACGGGTTGACGAACTCAAGCCGGACGGCGTCCTGCTGGTCCAGTTCCACTCGCTGGCCGCGGTGCTGCGGAAGCGGCAGTGGAACGCCATCCGGCACGGGCACCCGGTGTATCTGTCCACCCCGGCGCTGGTCGGCATGCTCGCCCGGGTCGGACTGCGCACCGTGGCCGCGTGGTGGTTCGACCTCTACGGCGGAACGGTGTTGCTGGCCGCGCGCCGTCAGGGGTCGATCAGCCCGTCCGTGCGGCATCTCATCGACGACGAGCTGGCCGCCGGGGTCGAGGACTTCGGCGAATTGCGCGCGCTGGCGACCGCGGCCGACGAGACCGCGCTGGCGCTACGCGGATGGCTGGCCGACGAGCAGTCCCACGGCCGCACCGTGCTCGGCTACGGCGCTGCCTCCCGGGCCGTGCCGCTGCTCAACCACGCGGGCATCGGACCGGACCTGCTGCCCGCGGTGGCCGATGCCTCCGAAGCCAAACAAGGCAGGCGATTCCCCGGCGTCGGTGTTCCGATCATCTCGCCCGACGAGCTGGTCAGCCTCGCTCCGGACGACGTAGTGCTGTTCGTGCCCGACATGCTCGACGAGATCCGTGCCCGGCTGCCCGAGATCGAGCGCAGGGGTGGCCGCTGGGTGGTGCTGGAGCCTGCGCCCCGGGTGATCGAGACGAGCAAGAAAACCGCGACGAAGGGGTCCTGACACATGACTGCGCCCAGCGTGACCGACCGTTTCCGGGCCGACGAGGTACGCGCCGACGATCTGACCACGATGCTGGCCGATCTGGCGGCCGCCGGTGCCGACCTGGCGCGCCTGTCCGGGCAACGGCTGCTGATCACCGGCGGGGCCGGCTTCCTCGGCTACTACCTGGTGCAGCTGCCGCTGGCGTGGAACGACCAGAACCCTGATCTGGCGCCGATCGACGTCACGGTGTTCGACAACTACATCCGCGGCGTGCCGCCGTGGCTGGACCGGCTGGCGGTGCGGCGTGATGTCACGCTACGGCCGCACGACGTGCGAGAACCGCTCCCGGGCGACATGGGGGAGTTCTCCTACGTCATCCACGCGGCGGGTATCGCGTCACCGACGTACTACCGGGCGCACCCGATCGAGACGATGGACGCCAACATCACCGGGCTGCGCAATCTGCTCGACTACGCCCGCGAGCGGCTGGCCGCCGGCGCCCGGTTCGAGGGGATGCTGTTCTTCTCCTCCAGCGAGATCTACGGTGACCCCGAGCCGTCGGCCATCCCCACGCCGGAGACGTATCGCGGGTTCGTCTCCTGCACCGGCCCGCGCGCTTGCTACGACGAATCGAAGCGGTACGGCGAGACACTGTGCGTGAACTTCGCGCAGCAGTACGGCGTGCCGGTGCGCATGGCACGGCCCTTCAACAACTACGGCCCCGGCATGAAGATCACCGACGGCCGAGTGATCGCCGACCTGTGCCGGGACGCGCTCGCCGGACGTGACCTGGTGCTGCGGTCGGACGGCACACCGCGCCGGACGTTCTGCTACGTCTCCGACGCGGTCACCGGCTACTACCTGGCGTTGCTGCGCGGCGGTGACGGCGAACCGTACAACGTGGGCATCGACGGCCCGGAGATCTCGATGCTCGAGCTGGCCACCACGATCGCGCGCGTCACCGAGGAGCTCACCGGGGTGCGCCCGTCGGTCACCCACGAGCCGAGCCCGGAGTCGGCCTACCTGATCGACAACCCCAACCGGCGCTGCCCGGACATCACCAAGCTGCGCGGCCTGGGCTTCCGGCCACGGGTCGACCTGGAGGACGGACTGCGCCGCACGCTGCGCTGGTATGCCGGCAACCCCGGCGGGACGGAGCAATGATGCGCATCGCCGTCGTCGGAGCCGGCTACGTCGGTCTGGTCACCGGAGTGGGTCTGGCCGAGCACGGGCATCACGTCGTATGCGTCGACGTGGATGCCGCGCGGGTCGAGGCCATCAACGCGGGCCGAGCCCCGATCGTCGAAGCAGGCCTGGACGAACTCCTCGCCCGGCACGCGGGGGAGCGGTTCACTGCCACGACCGACATCGTCGACGCCGTCGCTGCCAGCAGCGTCATCTTCGTGTGCGTCGGCACGCCGTCACGGCCGGACGGCAGCATCGACACCTCGTTCGTGCAGGCTGCCGCCGCGGAGGTCGGGGCGGCGCTGCGGCCGGGGCACAGCGTGATCGTCAAGAGCACGGTGGTTCCGGGGACGACCGACGAACTGGTCACCGCGACACTGACGGAGGCATCCGGGCTGCGGCCGGGTGAGGACTTCGGTGTCGGCGCCAACCCCGAGTTCCTCACCGAGGGGCAGGCGGTGGCCGACTTCCTGTACCCGGACCGCGTCGTCATCGGTGGCGACGACCTCGCACTGTCGGCGCTGCGCGAGGTGTACGCGGAGTTCACGGGTGTGCCGCTGGTGCAGACGAACGCGCGCACCGCCGAGATGATCAAGTACGCGTCCAACGCCATGCTCGCCACGGCCATCTCGTTCACCAACGAGCTGGCCAACCTCGGGGCGGCCCTGGGCGGGGTGGACACCACCGAGGTCATGCGCGGCGTGCACTTGTCCCGCTACCTGACGTCGCACGCCCCCGGCCGCGCCGGGTTGGCCTCGTTCTTCGAGGCGGGCTGTGGCTACGGAGGGAGCTGCCTGCCGAAGGACGTGGCCGCGTTGACCGCGCTGGGCGATCAAGTCGGCTCGCCGCTGCGGGTGTTGCAGGCGGTGGCGGCCGTCAACGACGACCAGCCGTCGCGCCTGGTCGACATCGTCGAGCACGAGCTGGGCGGCTTGGCCGGGCGTCGCGTGACGGTCCTGGGACTGGCGTTCAAACCGGACACCGACGACACGCGGTGTTCCCCCGCCTTTCCGGTGATCAGGCAACTGCGCGACAAGGGCGCCGACGTGGTCGTGCACGACCCCGTGGTCGGCGCCGAGGCGGTTGCCGACTCGCCCGGAGTCACGCACAGCACGCATCTCGCGGTGGCGGTCAAAGGCGCCGATGCCGTGGTGCTGATCACCAAGTGGGAGCAGTACCAGGCGCTGCCGGGGCTGTTGGCCGAACTCGACGCGAAGCCACTGGTCGTGGACGGCAGGCGGGTGCTCGAGGCGTCGTCGGTGGCCAGATACGCGGGGATCGGGCGATAGCGCGGTGGATGAAGCGAGGGGATGGGTGAGCAGTCGGTGAGCAGACGATGAGCACCGTCATCCGGTTGACCTGGGGCCTGGCCGACCAGGCCGTGTCCAGCATGACCAATTTCGCCGTCGGCGTCGTGGTCGCACGGGCGCTCGGGCCGGTCGAGTTCGGGGTGTTCAGCCTGGCCTGGGTCACCTACACCGTGGTGCTCAACATTTCGCGCGGGTTGTCCACCGACCCGCTCGTGGTCCGCTTCAGCGGGGCGGCGACCGCGCGGTGGGGTGTCGCGGTGTCCCGATCCGCGGCGACCGCGCTGCAAGTGGGTGTGGCCGCCGGGGCGCTCTGCGTCGGGGTGGGGCTGATTCTGGGTGCCACGGTCGGTGGTTCGGTCGGGCCCGCGTTCGTCGGGCTGGGCATCGTGCTGCCCGCGCTGATGCTGCAGGACAGCTGGCGGTTCGCCTTCTTCGCCGCAGGTCTCGGCAGGCGCGCGTTCGCCAACGACATGGTGCGGGGCATCGCGCTGCTGCCGTTGATGGTGTTGGCGGCTTTGGACGGCCGGATGCTTGCCTTCCTGCTGGCGTGGGGCGCGTCCGCCGCGGTCGCCGCCGGCTACGGCTGGTGGCAGACCGGGTTGCGACCTGCGTGGGCAGGAACCCGCACCTGGCTGCGGGACCATCGCGAACTCGGCCCGCGCTACCTGGTGGAGAACGTCAGCATCAGCGGAGCCACCCAGCTGCGCGCCTACGGCCTCGGCGCCATCGCCGGGCTGGCCGACGTCGGCGCGGTCCGCGGCGCCGAGCTGCTGCTCGGACCGTTCCTCGCGGTGCTGATGGGGCTGAGCCTGGTGGCGGTGCCCGAGGCGTCCCGCATGCTGCGGCGCGGCAGCAAACACCTGCTGTCGTTCTGCCGATGGCTCGGCGGCATCCAAGCAGGCGCCTCCCTGCTGTGGGGCGTTGCGCTGCTGGTGCTGGTGAACGACGACATCGGGCGGCTCGTGCTCGGCGACGTCTGGCCGCCGGCCTCCGAGCTGATCGTCCCGGTGACGCTCGATGTGGCGTTCGCCGGCTTGATGAACGGGGCCGCCGCGGGTGTGCGGGCGCTCGGAGCGGCCCGGCGCAGCTTGCGTGCCCAACTGATCACCGCAGGCGCCTATTTGTCCGCAGGCCTGGCCGGGGCGGCCCTCGGGGGAGCAGCCGGTTCCGCGTGGGGGGTGGCGATCGCGCTCGGTCTCGGCGCGGCCGCGTGGTGGTGGCAGCTCGCCGTCGGCCTGGCCGAGTACGTACCCCAATCCGAAGTTCCGGTCGAGAGCACCACGAAATGAGGACCCCATGACTGCCGCACCCCGTCTGAGCGTCGGGCTCCCGGTGTACAACGGCGAGAACTACCTCGCGCAGTCGCTCGACGCGCTGTTGTCGCAGACGTTTGCCGACTTCGAGCTGATCATTTCCGACAATGCGTCCACCGACAGCACGCCGGAGATCTGCCGCTCCTACGCCGCTGCCGACTCGCGCATCCGGTACCTCCGGCAGCCGGTCAACATCGGCGCCGGGCCGAACCACGCGATGGTCGTCCGGCACGCGCGCGGGGAGTACTTCAAATGGGCCTCGCACGACGACCTCTACGGCCCGGACCTGCTGCGGCGCTGCGTACAGGCCCTCGACGAGAAGCCGGACGTCGTGCTGGCACACGCCTACATGGGTACGGCTGACGAGAACGGCGACGTCATCGACACGTTCGACTACACGCTGGCGACGGACTCGCCGTCGGCGCCGGAACGCTTCCGCAGCTTGCTGCTCACCGAGGGCGGCGACGACTTCTACGGGGTGATCCGGACCAGCGTGCTGCGCCGGATTCCACCGCACGCCAGCTACCACAACGCGGGCCGGAAGCTGGTCATGGAACTGTCCCTGCACGGCGCGTTCCACCAGGTTCCGGAGGTGCTCTATTACCGGCGCGAGCATCCCGGCCGGATCGAGAACTCCGGGTCGGTGCCGGAAGTGGCCGCCAAGCTCGAGCCGCGGCGAGGCGAACAGTCCACCGCCCGGTTGTACGCCGAGTTCCTGGCCGGGCTGGTCCGCGCCATCCAGCGGGCTCCGCTGTCGACGGCCGACCGTGCCACGTGCTACCGCTACCTGATGCAGTGGCTGGCCCGCCGGGCAGGCGTGCGCCGTGCCGTTCCCGCCCCCACCCCCCGTCGCTGTGCAGAAGCAGGCATCGTGACCACTCTCCGACGCTCCCGTCGGCCGACGCCCGACAAAGCCGTCCGCATCGGCCTGTTCGGAATCCTCTGCTCCGGCAATCTGGGCAACGACGGCTCGCTGGAGGCCGTCGTGCGCCATCTGAAGGGCAGGCATCCCAACGTCCAACTCGGCTTCTTCTGCATGGGGCCGGAGGAGGCGGCCGCCCGCTACGGGGCCCCGGCCACGTCGATGCAGTGGTACGAGGCGCACGCCGGCTCGACGACCGGGCTCGCCGGAGCGGCGATGAAGATTCTCGGCAAGCTGCTCGACCCGTTCCGCACGTTCGCGTGGGTGCGCAAGTACGACGTGGTGATCGTGCCGGGCATGGGCGTGCTGGAGACGACCACTCCGGTGCGGCCGTGGGCGTTCCCGTACTCGCTGTTCTGGCTCGGCGTGGCGGCGAAGCCGTTCGGCACCAAGGTGGCCCTGGTCAGCATCGGCGCCAATATGCTGCGCGAGCGCGTCACCCGGTCGCTGTTCGCGTACGGCACCAAGCTCGCCGATTACCGGTCCTATCGGGACGCCATGTCACGCGCCGCGGTCGAGAGCCTGGGCGTCGACGTGTCGCACGACGAGGTGTACCCGGATCTGGTGTTCGCGCTGCCGTCTCCGAAACCGACCAGGAATCCAGCCGGACGCGTCGGCGTCGGATTGATGGCCTACCGGGGTGGCAACGAGGACCGGCGCCAAGCGGCCGAGCTGCATCGCAACTACGTGGAGACGATGAAGCAGTTCGTGCGCTGGTTGTTCGACTCCGGCTACGACGTGCGGCTGTTCCTCGGCGACAAGGAAGACGACGACGTCCGGATCGAGGTGCTGTCGGACGCGCTGCGCTACCGCCCCGACAAAGCCGCGAGCATCGGCGCGCCGCGGGCGACCACGCTGACCGATCTCATGACGCAGATGGCCAACGTCGACACCGTGGTGGCCACCCGGTACCACAACGTGCTGTGCGGGTTGAAGCTCGGTAAACCCACCCTGTCGGTCAGCTACGCGGACAAACACGACGTGTTGATGTCCGCCATGGGCATGGGTGAGTTCTGCGTGCCCGCCCGCTCGGTCCAGCTGTCCGACCTGATCGAACGCTTCACCAAGCTGCAACAAGGCCGCGCCGAGCACGCCGCGCTGTTGCGCAAGCACAGCAGCCGAGCCCGCGACGAACTGGACCGGCAGTTCGCCCAGTTGGACAAGGTCTTGTTCCCGCACCAGGCAAGGAGTTCGAGATGACCGCGAACCACGAGCTGCCCAAGTCGGCCGAACTCAACGAACGCCTGCACGCGATGATCCCGGGTGGGGCCCACACCTACGCCAAAGGCTCCGACCAGTACCCGGAAGGCCTGGAGCCGGTGATCTCGCACGGGCGGGGTGCGCATGTGTGGGACGTCGACGGCAATCGCTACGTCGAGTACGGCTCCGGTCTGAAAGCGGTGACCCTCGGCCACGCCCACCCCAGGGTCCTGGCGGCCGTACGGCGCGAGCTCGACCGGGGCAGCAACTTCGTGCGGCCGAGCGTGCTCGAAGCGATCGCGGCGGAACGGTTCCTCGCCACAGTGCCCACCGCGGAGATGGTGAAGTTCGCCAAGAACGGCTCCGACGTGACCACCGCGGCCGTGCGACTGGCCAGGGCCGCGACCGGCCGCAAGCTGGTGGCGCTGTGCCATGACCAGCCGTTCTTCTCCACCGACGACTGGTTCGTGGCCACCACGCCGATGTCGGCAGGGATCCCCGACGAAGTCGCCTCGCTGACCGTCACGTTCCCGTACGGCGACCTGGCCGCGACGGAGGAGCTGCTCCGGCAGCACCCCGACGACATCGCGTGCCTGGTGCTGGAGCCGGCGGCGCTGCGGGAGCCACCACCCGGCTACCTGCAGGGTTTGCGCCGGCTGTGCGACCGGTACGGCTGCCTGCTCGTCTTCGACGAGATGATCACCGGTTTCCGCTGGTCGGCGTCGGGGGCCCAGGGTCTCTACGGTGTCGTGCCGGACCTGTCGACCTTCGGCAAGGCCTTGGGCAACGGCTTCGCGGTCTCCGCCCTGGCGGGCAAGCGCGACGTGATGGAACTCGGCGGCCTGCGCGACCACCGCGAGCGGGTCTTCCTGCTGTCCACCACACACGGCGGCGAAACGCACTCGCTGGCCGCTGCGGTGGCGGTGATGGACGTCTACGCCGAGGAGGACGTCGTCGGCAACATGCACGCGCTGGGCGAGCGGCTGGCGGCCGGGGTGCAAGAGGTCACCGACGCGCACGGGGTGAGCGACCATCTCGTCGTCAAAGGCAGGCCGTGTGCCCTGGTCTTCGCCACGCTGGACGAGAACCGGCAGCCGTCGCAGCAGTACCGCACGCTGTTCATGCGCCAGCTGATCAGCAACGGCGTCATCGGACCGTCGTTCGTGGTGAGCAACGCGCTCAGCCACGACGACATCGACCGGACCGTGGAGGCGGTCGCCCAGGCGTGCGTGGTGTACCGCAAGGCGCTCGATGCGGGTGACCCGACGCCGTGGATGGGTGGACGGTCGATCAAACCGGTGTTCCGCCGATACGCCTGAGCCGCAGCCGACGCCGGTGCGGTCGAGGGGGCCGCATCCGTCAGCGGTGCGGTCGAGGGGCGGTGCGGCCGAGGGTGCGTCACCGGTGCGGTCGACGGTGCCACACCCGTTACCGGTGCGGGCGTACCGTGCCCGTCACCGTGGCCGAGGGTGCCGCGCGTATTTCGAGGTCGTAAAGCCGACGGTGAACGGCTGGAGAAGCTGGGCGGCCGGAAGCTGTACCTGCAGAAGGCCGACGAGCACCACGAGTCCTGCCTGACCATGCAGGTCGTCGAGGGCAACGAGCTTGCCTGGACTGACCGCTACGACGAGCCGGCGTCCTGCCGGTAGGGCGCCGCGCGCCATTGACTGAACGACAGGTAGCGGCTCGGCTCGTACCCGACGAACTGCCACGCGCCGCGGTAGCGGTTGTCGTACCAGCGGTTGTCCTGGCGGAACGTGAGGGCCTGCTGCACCCGGCGCCCTTGGTACGGCGACCACTCCGGCCACGTGCCGACGTTGGCCACCAGCGCCTGGACCGCGCAGTAGCGTGGGCGACAGCCGCCGTCGACGGCGTCGGAGTCGAAGACGAACAGGTTGTCGTGGATCCGCAGCCGCTGCGTCTTCCACCGGCAGTCGTCGTACAGCGGGTCACGCTTGATCTTCGTGCCGCTGCACCGAGCGCCGTCGTTCTCGCCGATCAGCAGCGTGCACTCCGACGTGGTGTTGGTGCCGCAGAACCGGTCGGAGTTCTCCCAGCCGACGACGCCACCCCAGTTGTTGTCGAACACGTTGCCGGTGACCTCCAGCACCGAGGTCCTGGCCGGCACGCGGGGCTCGCCGCCCGCCTCGGACAGGTAGATGGTGCCCACCGGGAACGTGTCCTCCTCGTCGGCGAACGTGCGGCCCTCCTGCCACGTGTTGTGCCGCAGCACGTTGTTGCGGATCGTGGCGTTGTAGCTGATCTCGTAGAAGATCGCTTGCGACTCGTTGGCCTCGATGAGGTTGTCCTCGATCAAAAAGTCGTTGTTGTTGGTGTCCGCCCAGATGCCGGGCCCGTGGTTGCGATGAATCCAGTTGTCGCGGATGTCCGCGCCGTCGACCGACCAGAACTTCATCGCTCCGGTGCAGCCGCACCCGTCCACCCGCGCTTCCCAGTCGTCGGTGTTGTTGCCGGTGAACTCGTTGCCCTCCACCAGCAGATCGGTGATCTTGTTGCCTGCCTGGAACGCGTTGAGGCCGTACTGGCCGTTGTGCGCGACGCAGTTGCCGACGATCCGCTGCCCGGATCCAGCCATCATCGCCGCACCTTTGTTCCGGATGAGCGTGGTGTGCTCGATCGTCCAGCGATCACCGGAGTCGTGGTTGACCACGCCCTCGTTGTGCGGCGCCACGAAGTTGCGCACGGTCAGGTACTTGATGGTCACCCCGGAGGCTTGGCCGCCGAACGCGTAGCGGTTGACCTTGCGTCCGTCGAGCACCGCACCCGGCGCGCCGATGTACGACGCATCGTCGCCGGGCCCGATCTGGGCGAACTCGTCGTCGCCCAACGTGTGCACGCCGGAGGCGAACCAGTACGTGGTGCCGGGCTGGGTGAAGTCGAAGTCGGCGTTGTCGCCGGCGGGCACGACCGTCGCCCCTTTCGGTGGCTTGGCCGGGCCGTCGAGCCCATCGGTTCCGCACACCTTCTTCGCCTTCTCGGTGGCCGGCGCCTGCGGGGCGGCCGCAGGGGGACCGCCCGCCGGATCGACAGCGACGGCGACACTGAGACCGACCGCCACGGCGGCCAAGGCGATCCACGCGGTGTGGCGCGCCATGTCAGGTCCCCTCGGTGAGCCGGTCGACCGCCCAGCCGGCGACCGGGACGACCACCATCGCCGCGCACAACCCGCCGACCGTGTCGGTCATGAAGTGCGACACCAGCACGGTCTGCGCCCAGCCCATGGCAACACCGCACAACAGCCCGCTGCCCAGCACGACCACGGCGGCGGCGCGACGATCGGCAACGTGATGGGCGACGAGCAATCCGCCGATCAGGCCGACGGCGGTGAACATGCCGGTATGGCCGCTGGGAAAGGCCAGGTTGTCGCCGTGGATCATCCGGCCGGTCAGCGGCTTGAGCAGCGAGGTCACGCCGACCGTCAGCAGTGGCCCCGCCATGGCCAGCACGGCGAGCCGTCTGCGGCCTCGCAGCCAGCACACGACGGCGAGCAGCGGCAGCACGATGGCCGCGCCGACGGGTTCGCCGAGCGCGTCCACCAGGGTCGCGAGGACGCGCGCCAGGCCGGCGGCGGCGGGGCCCTCCACACCGTCGGAAGGCCACAGCCGATGGCCGCTGACGTACACGGCGGTGAGCGCGCTGAGCACGGTTGCGGCGAGCACCGCGGCCACGCCCACCGGCGGCCGCAGCCTCAGCGGGATCGCGGGCAAGGAGTCGCGGAAATCCAGCACACGGGAGATCACATATGCACGTCGGCGAACCTCGTCCTGATGTTTCGGCGCGGCGGCCGGGGAGTGCGCCACCCGTCAACCCCAGATGTCGTGGTGCACGTTGAAGATCACCCGCGAGCCGACCGGTTCCAGCTTGATCGGCAGCTCGCGCATGCCGGACAGCCGGTCGCGGACCGCGTTCTGGCGCTCCACCGGGCAGGTGACCAGCAGGAAGCCACCGCCGCCCGCGCCGGTCACCTTCGCTCCGGTCGCGCCCGCGGCCAGGGCCGACTCGACCGCCGCGTCGATGGTCGCGTTCGACACCCCGGAGGCCAGCGTCCGCTTCGCCTCCCAGCCCTTACTCAACGCCGCGCCGAGCGCCTCGACGTGACCGGCACGCAAGCCGTCCGCGGCTTCGCCCGCCAGATCCCGTAGCTGCTGCAGCTGCGGGATCTTCTCGGTGGTGTTGGCGTTCTGCTCGGCCAGGATCGTCGTGGCGCTGCGCGTGCTGCCGGTGAAGAACAACAACAGCTCGTCCTGCAAGCGGCGCCGCGCGGCGGGCGGCATGGTCACCGGGTCCAGCCGGACCTGGTCGCCCGGCCCGAACCGGATATCGTTGAGCCCGCCGAACGCGGCCGCGTACTGATCCTGCTTGCCGATCGGTTTGCGGCAGCGGTCGATCTCGATGGCGCACGCCCGCTCGGCCAGCTCTTCCGCACTGACCTGCCGCCCGCGGTAGGCGAACAACGCCTGCAACAGGCCGACCGTGACCGAGGACGACGAGCCGAGACCGGACCCGGCGGACGGGATGTCGGCCAGCGTGGTGATCTCCACCCCGCTGTGCACCCCGGCCATGTGCATCGCCTCGCGCACCAGCTCGTGTTCGAGCTCGCCGACGTGGTGGGCGATCTCCTTGCGCGAGTAGTTGACGTAGATGTCGTCGTCGAAGCGCTGCTTGACGATGACGTAGACGTATTTGTCGATCGCCGCGTTGAGCACTCGGCCGCCGTGCCTGCGGTAGAACGACGGCAGGTCGGTGCCGCCGCCGACCAGGCCGATGCGAAGCGGAGTCTGCGTGATGATCATGACGTGCCTCGCCATTCCCGCCGGGCGCGCTCCAGGGCGTCCGGCGTGCCGATGTCGATGAAAAAGCCGTCGAGCCGGATCGCCCGCACCCGTCCAGGCGCGGCGACGAGCCGGGGGAGCAGGTGGTAGCCGATGTCGGCAGGGGCGTCCGGCGGGATGTGGTCGAGCGCCGCGGGGGCGAAGGCGTAGATGCCCGCGTTCGCCAGGTCCGACCGTGGGGTGCGGGGTTTCTCCTCGAAACCGCGGACCTCACCGGCGGACAGCTCGACGATGCCGCACCGGGTCGGGTCGGGAGCGCGGAACACGGTCAGCGTGGCCACGGTGTCCGGATCGGCGGCGCGATGGGCGCGGTGTGCGTCGACGAGCCGGCCGAGGTCGAAATCGGTGAGGTTGTCCGCGTTGATCGCCAGGAACTCGTCCTCGCCCGCCACGAAGTCGCGGTTGGCGCGAAGTGTCCCGGCGCTGCCCAGCAACTCCGGCTCGTAGGAGAGCGTGACCGTGGGTCCTGTGGAGCGTGCGGCCACGTGCGCCGTGACCTGGTCGGCGTGGTGGTGGGTGTTGACCAGGACGTGGTCGACCCCGGCCTTGGCCAGGGCATCCAGCCAGATGTCCAGCAAAGCGACGCCGCCCACGGTCACCAAGCACTTCGGGACGTGCTCGGTCAACGGCCGCAACCGCGTACCGAGGCCTGCGGCCAGCAGGAATGCCTTCACGGGAGTCTCCCGCCCGCGACGGTGCGTACCACCCCGAGCGAGCGCATGGTGGCTTGTGATCTCGCCAGCACGTCGTCCAGATCCGGCATCGAAGGCAGCCACGCGGCGTATTCGGCGACCGAGTCCTCCGGGGTGCGCTGCGGCCGCCAGCCCAGCTGCTTGAGTGCGTCGATGTCGGAGAAGATGTGCCGGGTGTCGCCGAAGCGGTATTCGCCGGTGACGCGAGCGCGCTGGTCGGAGCCGAACTGTCGGCGGATGATGTCGGCGAGTTCTTCGGTGGTGTAGGCGACCCCGCCACCGACGTTGAACACCCGACCGACCGCCCGGTCGTCGTCCAGCACCAGCAGGTTGGCGTCGACGACGTCGTGGATGTTGACGTAGTCGCGCAACGACTGGCCGTCCTCGTAGAGCGTCGGCGCTGAGCCGCGCAGATAGTGCAGGCTGAAGATCCGGCAAGCGCCCGAGTAGGCGTTGTAGACCGACTGCCGCGGCCCCTGCACGATGCTGTAGCGCAGCGCCGTGGTGGGGATGTCGTAGCGGCGGCCCAGGTTGAGCGCCAGCACCTCGGCGGCGTGCTTGGACATGCCGTAGGCGTTCTGCGGGTTCGCCACGCGCTCCGGTGTGCGCCGCACCGTCATCGGCCCGTCGCAGGTCGGGCACCCGATCTCCCAGCGCGCCGCCTGCAACGCCGCGTCCGGGCGCATGGCAGGCAACTGCTCACCGTGCTCGGGACACCAGTACAGCCCTTCGCCTGCGGCGGCTTGCGACGAAGCGATCACCACCCGCATCAGATCGAGCCGTTCGGCGACCGCGATCTCGTACAGCATCGCCACCGACGTGACGTTGACGTCGGTGAAACGCGCGAAGTCCGGCAGATAGTCCTGGTAGGCGGCGAAGTGGTACACCGCGTCGGTCCGGCGCAGCAGGTTGGCGAGCAGGTCGCGGTTGCGCACATCGCCGATGTAGAGGTCGACGCCGGGCGTGACGTACATCGGGCGCCCTTGCCGGTGCACCGGAGGTGTGACCGCGTCCAGCACCGTGACCTCGTGTCCGCGGGCCACCAGCGCGTCGCACGTGTGCGAGCCGATGAACCCGGCACCCCCAGTGACCAGAATCCTCATCGTGACCTCCGGTTCGCGTACACCTCGCGGTAGACCTGCAGGGTTTGTTCGGCGGTGGACTCCCAGGTGAACTTCGCCGCGTGCGCGAACCCGAGGTCCCGCAGCCGCTGTTGCTGCGGACCGCAGGCCTGGATCAGCGCGTCGGCGATGGACTCGGGACTGTGCGGGTCGACCAGCAGGGCGGCGTCGCCCGCGGTCTCCGGCATCGCGGTCACGTTCGACGTGATGACCGGGCAGCCGGTGGCCATCGACTCGAGGATGGGCAGCCCGAACGTCTCGTTGAACGACGGATAGGCGAACGCCTCCGCACAGCGGTAGAACCACACCGTCTCCGCCTGCGTGACCGGCCCGATCCAGATCAGGTCGTCGCTCACACCCAGCCGGTCGGCCAGCTCGTGCAGCTGGCGCACGTACTCCTCGTCGCGGCCCGCGCCGACCACGACCAGTCGCACATCGCCGAGCTTGGGTTTGGCCTGCGCGAACGCCTCGATGAGCCCGTGACAGTTCTTGTACTGCCACAGCGAGGAGACGAACAGCACGAACGGGCCGTCCACGCCGTAACGGCTGCGCAGGTGGTCCCACGCCTCGTCGGGGTCGCCTGGCCGGAACCGCTCGTGGTCGACCCCCTCGGTGATCATCCGCAGTTTCGACTCGTCGACGTCCAAGTAGGTCAGCAGCTCGGACTTCAGGCTCTGCGAGTTGATCACGATCGCGTCCGCGGCCCGCACCGTGCGCGGGTAGCTCAACCGTCGATAGACCCGCGCAGGCAGACCGATCGCGCCCGGAGTGGTGTAGGCGTGCAGCGTCTTGATGTGCGCCACCAGCCCGGGCGCCGGCTTGACGATCGGCGCCAGCAGCGTGTTGAACACGTCGATCTTGGACCGCGGTAGCCGCACCGGCGCGTACAAATGCTCGCTGAGCGTGCGCGGCCAGCGCCGTTCGTTGGACCACGGGAACGTGATGTAGTGAACGCCTGGTCCATAGCCTTCGTGCAGTGGCCGCATCGTGGGGCTGACCAGCAGGTGCAGCTCCTCGTCCTCGGTGAGCCGCTTGGCCATCTCCGGGATGATGCGGGTCCAGAACCAGTGCGCGCCGGACGGATGCGCTGGATCGTCGGTGAGCAGGTTGATGGCAACGCGCATGCGTGATCCTCAGAAGGTCGTGGTGGCAACGGCTTCGGCGGGCATGCGCGACTGCCGCACGTATTGCGCGAGCAGATGCATGCAGGCCTGGTGGGTGTCCTCGATGACGCCGTAGTTGGTGGAGTCGACGTGCACCGAGACGGTGGCGCGTCGGCGGGAGGGGCCGCCGCTGAATCCGGTCAGCGCGATGGTCTTCATCCCGTGCGCGTTGGCCCAGTCCACGGCCCGCACGATGTTGGCCGAACTGCCCGACGACGACACCGCGATCAGGACGTCGCCCGGCCGGGCCAGCGACTGCAGCTGGTACTCGAAGACCTGCTCGTAACCCAGGTCGTTGGCGATCGCGCTGAACAACTCGATGTTGGTGCTCAAGCTGTGCACCCGACTGGTCAGCCCGGTGCCGGTGCGCACGCCCTTGACGTGGTCGCACTGCAGGTGGTTGGCGATCGAGGCGGAGCCGCCGTTGCCGCAGGCGAACACCGTGGCGTCGCGTGTGTAGGCGTCACCGAGGATCTTCGCCGCCCGGCTGATCTGTTCCAGGTCGACCGTGGCGAACGCGCGCGACAGTTCGGTGACGTAGGCGCCGCCGAAGCTGTCCGCGCGGTGGAACTGCTCGGCCGGGAACTTCACCGGCGCCTGCACCGGTGCGCTCGGGCGCTCCGTCTCGGCGTCGCTGAGGATGAACCGCACGGCCGCCGCCAGGTCCGGGAAGCACGCCACGTCCGGTCCGAGCGGGGCGGGCGAGCCGACCTGCAGCGGCCGGGCGCCGATCGTGCGGGCCAAGCCGATGTCGGCCGGGCTGTCGCCGACCACCCAGCACTGGGCCAGGTCCAGATTCAGTGCCTTGGCTGCGGCCAGGGCCATCCCCGGCGCGGGTTTGCGGTCGTTGCTGGTCCTGGCGAACGCCTCGACCGTCCCGTCCGGGTGATACGGGCAGAACAGCCACCGGTCGACGTGCGCACCGGCGCGGGCCATCTCCGCCGCCATGTGCTTGTGCACCTGCTGCACGTCGGCGATGTCGTAGCGGCCGCGCGCCACGCCCGCCTGGTTGGTCAGCACGGCCACCGGGATCCCGGCGGCGTTCAGCGCCGCGATCGCTTCGATCGCGCCGGGGATGAACTCGACCCGGTCGACCGAGCCCACGTAGCCGGTGTCGACGATGATCGTGCCGTCGCGGTCGAGAAGCACTCCCGCGCGTGGAGATCCGCTCATGATGCTCCTCCTGTTTTCGAGGCAACGGTGCGGGTGGTCGGCGTGACGAGCAGGGCGGCGGCCACGGTGAGATGCAGCAGATACGGCGACGCGTCGGCCAGCCCCGCCTCGGTGTAGGAGGCGACCAGGCAGTACGCGATGAGGAACAGCGCGCAGGCGCGCTGCGGTGACGGTGGCCGGGCCACCGCCACGACGAGCAACGTGATCAGGAACAACGCCACCAGCGATGCCCCGATCAGCCCCTGCTCGTGGTAGGCGGCCAGCCAGCTGTTGTCGATCGGCAGTCCGGTGAACGACTTGTCCGACAACCCGGTGCCGAACAGCTCCTGGTAGAGCGTGCGCGGCTCGGACAGCAGCGCGTCCCACACCTTCGCGCGCCCGGTCAGCGTGCCGAAGTCGTCCTGATCCTGTCCGCGCAGCACCCACGCCTGCAGCACAGGAAGGAAGATGACGGTCCCCACCCCGGCGGTGATCGCCCCGACGGTGAACACCTTCCGCGCCCGAGGATTGGTCAGCAGCGACGACAGCAGCGCCACGGTCAACCCGGCGACCAGGCCGAACGCTGCGGTGCGGGTATGGGTGAGCAGGAGGACGGCGATCGCCGGCACGGAGACGAACAACGCCACGTTGCCCGGAGTCAGTTTGCTCAACCACAGGATCAGCACCAGCCCGGTGAGCACCGCGGCGTACTGGCCGACCTGCGGCGCGGTCAACGGCCAGATCGCCCCGACCAGCCGTCCGTCGTAGTACTCGGGCATCGCGTGCCCGGGGGAGATGAGCAACCCGATCACCACGGACGCCACCACGACCATGAGCACCCGCACGTGGTAGCGAACGAACGTCAGCGAGCCGTCCCACCACCGGCTGATCAGCCACAACGTGGCCACGAACCCGGTCAGCCTGGCGCAGCGGAACAGGCCGCCCCAGCCGGACTCCAGCGGCATGCTCGCGGCGATGCTCACCGCGGCCAGCAGGGTCAGGATCACCAGGTAGGCGCTGGGCCGGACCTTGAGCCGCGGGTTGAGCACCAGCGCGATGACGAACGCCAACCCGACCGCACCCATGGTGATCATCTGCGTGACGGTGCGGGGGAGCGGGACGATCGTCTCCGCTCCTTGCGAGCCCAGGGTGTTGACGATCAGCAGCGCCCACACCGCACCGAGGGACCGCGGCACGCCGGCGCGGACCGGTGCCAGCTCGGGGCGATCCTGCGTGACGGTCATGGCTGCTCCGCCCGGAGGGAGAAGACGCTGCCGCGGTCCTGGCGATGCGGCGCCGATTGCCAGACGCTCGGCTCGAGCAGCGTGTCGGTGTCGAACGCCATGAACCGCCACGGCCCGATGTAGACGTTGTCGTGCCAGCGGTTGTCCTGCTTGAACGTGATGGCGTCCTGGATGTCCGACCCGTGATACGGCGACCACGACGGGGAGGTGCCGAAGTTGGCCAGCACGGCCATCCGGGCGCACAGGTACTCGCAGCCGATTTTCGTGGTGTCGACCTCGAACCGGTTGTGGTGGATGTCCACCCGCTGGGTCTTCCACCGGCAGTCGTCGCGCAGCGGCTCGCGTTTGATGGCCGGGCTGCGGCACTGCTCGACGTCGTCGACCAGCAGCGTGCAGTGGCCGCTCGAGGTGTTGTGCGGGCTGTTGCAGAAGCGGTCGGCGTTCTCCCACAACGTGATGCCCGACCAGTTGTCGACGAACCGGTTGCCGGAGATGACGAGCCGGTCGGTCCTCGCCGGGATGCGTGGCTCGCCGCCGGATTCGGAGACGTAGATCGTGGCGGACGGGAACGGGTCGCCGTCGGTGACGAACTCGCGCCCGTCGAGGAGGTTGTTGCCGCGGATCAGGTTGTCGGCGATGACCGCGTTGTAGCTGGTCTCGTAGATGATCGCGGCGCCTTCGTTGTCGGAGATGACGTTGTCGCGGATGACGAAGTCGTTGTTGTTGGTGTCCGCCCACAGGCCGGGGCCGTGGTTGTGGTGCACCCAGTTGCCGGTGACGTCGGCGCCGTCGACCGCCCAGAACTTCACCCCGCCGGTGCAGCCGCAGCCGGCGATCTTGGCCTCCCAGTCGTCGGTGTTGTTGCCCGCGATCTCGTTGCCGTGCACCACCAGGTCGGTGATGGTGCCGGAGTCCTGGTAGGCGTTGATGCCGTACTGGCCGTTGTCGCGCAGGCAGTTGAACCGGATCCGCTGGCCCTTGCCCGCCGCCATGGCCGCGCCGCTGTTGTCGCTGATGGTGTTGTGCTCGATCACCCAGTGGTTGGCGGAGTTGTGATTGACCACGCTTTCGTTGCCCGGCGCGACGAAATTGCGCACGGTCACATGCTGGATGGTGACTTTGTCCGCCTTGCCTGCGAACGCGTAGCGGTTGACCTTCCGGCCGTCCAGCACGGCGCCCGGAGCCCCCACGTAGGTATTGCCTTTCTTCGGGATGACCTGCGCGAACTCGCTCTCGGCAAGCACGTGCACGCCGGTGGCGAGCCAGAACGTCGTGCCCGCCGGGTGCTGCTCGGTCAGCTCGGCGAGGTCGTCGGTACCGGGCCGGACGACCACCGCGCCGCTCGGCGGCTTCGCCGGGCCCGGCTCGGTCCGGCCGCAGACCTTCATCGGCCGAACCGGGCGATCGGTGACCGGTTCGTCGGTGGTGCAGGAGGTCAACCCGGCAGCGACGACGACGCTCGCCAGCACGGCCGCGATGCGGCGGTGCCGGGAGCGAGACGTCGTCCGGGTGATCACGGTGGCTCCTTGTCAGCTGGTGAAGCGCAGTAGGGTGGTGAACGTGGTGTGGCGTCGTGCCCGGCCGATGCCGAGCAACGTGGTGGCCGGTTCCCGCCGTCCGAAGCTCTCCGAGTACCAGCCCAGCGGCGGGTCGGTCTGGCCGCGGGTGGCCGACCAGATCAGGTCGCCGGGCAGCACCAGCACCGCGGTGTGACAGGCGCCCGGGATCTTGCGGTGCGGCCAGCTCAACCACGCGGTGCCGCCGACCAGCTCGGCGGTGATGGTCGGCCCGAGGTGGAACGCGATCGAGCAGCGACGCAGCGCCGACGAATAGATCTCGTCGACGATCCGTAGCTCGCGGAGCTGTTCGAACAGTTCCACCGTGCGCTTGTGCACGGCGGGGTGGTCGCCGTGCGCGTAGCCGTCGTGGACCGCCTGCCAGACGCCGGCCGCCGGGTCGGCGACCAGCACCGAGCTCCGGGCGTGCCGGGTCCACAGGAACGGCCCTCCGGACACCGACTGATCGCTCCCGTTGAGCTGCACGGTGTTGTGGCCGAGCGTCGAGCGGAAATACGACCGCCACTCCGGCTGCCCGTGGTAGCAGTACGTGCCGGGGTCGGCCAGCACGTCGACGCCGTTGTGCCGTACCTCGACCGACAACGCGTCGGCGTGGGCGTGCGCGGCGATGGACAAGAACCCGTGCGGCCCGCCGTCGCAGCGACACCAGATCTCGCCGAGCTCACCGTGGCCGGTGGTGCGCAGCATCGTCATGCCCGCGTCCGGGAAGTGGTCCGGCCGCCGGGGTGGCCGAGTCGCCGGGTGCAGGCCGTCACCCGGCGACTCGACCCCTACTCCGGGCCGCACCGGGCCCACGGTGCGCCAGGGCCGCGCCAGCGCTGCCAGCACTGTCGAGCGGACATCCGCGCCCGGAGGCTTGGGCCACCACGGCAGCCGCCCGAACAAGGCGTCACCGGTGGTCAGCAGCGACGACCAGCGGTCGGCGGACGTGCCGTCGACGATCAGCCCATAGCCGTCGTCGGCGTCGCCCTGCCGAGGCGGCCGGCGTGTGTCGTCGAGTATCGCCGCCAGCGCGTCGGTCATGCGCACCAGGACGACCCGCGTGGTGTCGGGTACCGGCACGTCTGCGCAGTCGGCTTCGGTGACGGCGGCCAGGCCCAGCTCGAGCACCAGCGCGTGGTACTCGGTGGCCAGCTCGCGGTTGATGCCCGACGGGAAGGTGTTGTTGCGCAGCTCGGTGTCCAGCGTGCGCACGGCGTCGGCGCGCCAGCGCGGCGATTCGGTGAACCAGCCGAACGCGCTCGCGGCGGCCAGCTGCCCGGCGGCCTCGGCGATCACGTGGTTGTTGGCCGACGAGCCGTGGCTGCCGAACGTGGCCAGCCAGCGCTGGTGCCAGTACAGGTGCCTGCGGAACTCCGGGTTGTCCTCGAACAACCTGCTGACCGCGGGCCAGCCGTCCAGCAGGCGCCGGGTCCACACCCAGGACAGCAGCCGGATGCCCAGCTCGATGCCGCTGACCCAGTGCACGCCGCGCAGTGGCGGATTGGCCGCCCACCACGACCGCAGATGACGGGCGACGCGGGTGGCGTAACGGTCGTCGCCGGTGGCGGCGTACGCCGCCGCGAGCACGGTCAGATGCTGGTGCCGGGACACTTCCCAGATCTGCTTGATGTCGCCGACCGCGTCCTCGTCCCGGTACGGAATGTCGAACGCGTAGTTGACCGGGGCGTTGCGCCGGGTGCGCGGGTCGTGATGCCAGTCCGGGTCGACCAGGTCGTCACGGGCGACGCCGAAGTACTCCGCCCTGCCCGCCAGCAACCGGTCCGCGGTGGCCAGCAGGTCCTTGGTCGCGTCCACGGCCACCGCGTCCAGACAGTCCGCGGGCAGCGGCGAGGTGAACTCGGGCTTGCGCACCACCGCGGGAACGGCTGCGGTGTCCAGATGCCGCCAAAGCCGCACCTCGACGGCGGTTGCTGCCCGCCGGGCGATTTCCTGGGGGCGCATGGCCGCCAGGCGACGGAGGTACCAGGAAGCGTCCATCACCCTGCTCCATTCGTGCTCAACGAGACCGGCACACCGCCCGCGAGGCTGTCGTGGACGGCGAGCGTGGCGGTCGTCGTGGCGGTCAACGACGACAGGGGGATGGGCATCGGGGATCCGGTTCGCACCGCGTCGACGAAGGCCGCGACCTCGGCGGCTTGGCCTTTGTCCCGGCCGCGCGGCAACCGGTTGACGGCGCTGGACCACCGGCGGCGGCGGTGGACGCGGGCGCGGACGAAGTCGTCGAAGCGCAGCACCTTGCCATCGGCGATCAGGTCGATCGTTTCCTTGGGGAACGACGCGTGGCCTGCGGTGGTGTAGGTGATCACCGCGGTGGACCCGTCCGGGTAGCGCAGCGTGGCGTGCAGATCGTCCGGCCCGCGGGTGGCGGAGGCGTACACCGAGACCGGGTCGGCGTCCAGCAGCCAGCTGATCGTGTCGATGAAGTGGCCACCTTCGCCGGTGAACCGCCCGCCTTCGACGTCGGTGCGGCGGTACCAGCTGTTCGCCTCCAACGACCCGGCGTTGACCAGGTATCGCACGGTCGCCGGGCCGACCCGGTCGCCGAACCGCTGCTTGGCCTCGACCAGCAGCGGTGCGAACCGGCGGTTGAACCCGACCTGCAGCCGGTCGTTGCCCGACTCGGCCACCGCGGCCAGCACCTTCTCCAGCTCCTGCTCGGACAACGCCAGCGGCTTCTCCACGAACACCGCCTTGCCCGCCAGCAGCGCCCGGCGGGTCAGCTCGGCGTGCGAGCTGTGCCTGGTCACCACGAACACCGCGTCGAGGGAGTCGTCGGCCAGCACGTCGTCCAGGTCGGTCGACGCGGTGGCGAAGCCGAACTTGCGGCGGGCGTTGGCCGCGGACAGCGGTGATGTCGTCACGACGTGGGCCAGCCGGACGTCGTCGCGGTCGACCAGGTGCGGCAGCAGCATCGACGAGGCGTAGTTGCCCGCCCCGACGAAGCCGATCCGCAGCGGCCGGTCGATCGGCGCGGCGGCGTGCGTGGTCGGCTGCACGACCGGCGTTGCCACCGTTGTGGTCCGTGCCGTGGGTTGCGCGGTGGGGTAGGAGAACAGCACGCCGATCCCGCGCAGCTCGCCCTCGTGCAGCCGCTGATAGGTCTGCTCGGCCGAGGAGAACGGCGTGATGTGCGAGATCAATGCGGAGACGTCGACCCGGCCGCGCTGCACCAGGTCGAGAAAGCACTCCAGGTTGCGGCGCTCGGTCCACCGCACGTAGCCGATGGGGTAGTCGTGGCCGTCCAGCTCGTAGCCGGGGTCGTAACGGCCCGGCCCGTACGAGCGGGAGAACCGCACGTCGAGTTCCTTCTCGTAGTAGGCGTTCCACGGCAGGTCCAGGCGGCACTTGCCGATGTCGACGACCACCGCGCGGTCGCGGCTGAGCCGGGCGGCCAGCTCGACCGGTTCGTTGCTCGACCCGCCCGCGGCCAGATACACCTGGTCGACTCCCGCGCCGCCGGTCAGCTCTGCGACGGCGCTGTCGACGTCCTCGGACCCGGGAGCGCCGGATGCCAGCGCTCCGTGCCCGCGCGCCAATTCGCAGCGCTCAGGGTCCGGGTCGACGCCGATCACCCGGACGCCGCCGGCGTCCAGCAGCTGCACGACCAACTGGCCGATCAACCCAAGGCCGATGACCAGCGCGGATTCGCCCAGCGCCGGCTCGCCGCGCCGCACACCCTGCATCGCGATGGCGCCGACCGTGGCGAACGCGGCATGCTTCGGATCGACGCCGTCCGGCACCCGGGTGTAGAGGTTCCTCGGCACCCAGTTCAGCTCGGCGTGCACCGCGTGCTCGTTGCCCGCGCACGCCACCAGATCGCCGACCGACACGTCGTCGATGCCGTCGCCGACCTGCTCGACGACCCCGCACAGCGAGTAGCCCAGCGGCGTGAGCGAGTCGAGCTTGCCCATCGCCTTGCGGTAGGTGGCCGACAGCCCGTTGGTGGCCACGCTCTGCACGACCTTGGCGACCTGGTCCGGCCGCGCCTTGGCCTTGCCGAGCAGCGACATGCCCGCCTCGGACACCTTCATCAGTTCGGTGCCGGTGGAGATCAGCGAGAACGCCGTGCGCACCAGCACCCCACCCGGCTTGACCGCGGGCAGGGGGACGTCGACGAGCCGCAGCTCACCGGTCTTGTAGTTCTGCACGATC
This sequence comes from Thermocrispum municipale DSM 44069, assembly GCF_000427825.1. Lineage (GTDB taxonomy): Bacteria > Actinomycetota > Actinomycetes > Mycobacteriales > Pseudonocardiaceae > Thermocrispum > Thermocrispum municipale. The sequence continues at coordinate 308,373 of NZ_ATYT01000003.1, forward strand.
TGTTTCACGCGGTCTCCTTCCACGGCTGGCGGATGCCCGGCTGCTCGGTGGCGCCGCGGTACCAGTACTCGAGCGCGAGCACGTGCCAGAGGTGTTTGCTGCGGTCCTGCCTGCCCGCGGCGTCTTCCTCGGCGAGCAGGCGCAGCGCGTCGCGCCGCAACAGCCCGGAGGAGACCAGGGCGCCGTCGTGCACGACCTCACGCAGCACCGGGGCCAGATCGCGGCTCATCCAGGCCCGCAGGGGAGCGGAGAACAGGCCTTTCGGTCGGTGGACGATCTCGCGCGGCAGCACCGCTTCGGCGGCCTTCTTGAGCGCGAGCTTGCCGTGCCTGCCTGCGACCTTGTCCTTGCCGGCCAGCGCGAACGCGGCCTCGACGACCTTGACGTCGACGAACGGCACGCGCACCTCGGTGGAGGCGGCCATGCTGGCCCGGTCGGTGTAGGCCAGGTTCAGTCCCGGCAGGAACATCCGGGCATCGGCCAGGCACATCCGGTTGACGAAGTCGTCGAGCGCCTGGTCGTGGTAGACGTCCGCGTGCTCGGTGAGCACATCGTCCACGGTCGCGGCCAGATCGGGGTTGACCAGGCGCAGCAACTCGGCGCGGTCGTACATGGTGTAGCTGCGCCGGAACGCCGTCTCCTCCGGCAGCTCGGCGAACGACAGGAAACGCTTGGCGAACCGCACCGACCGGTAGCCGCGGCGTGCACCGGCCACCGGCAGCTTGGCCACCGTGGCCGAGACCGGCGCCCGCAGCGCGCGCGGGAGCCGCTGATACCGCAGCGCCAGCGTGTTGGCCACGTGCTTGCGATAGCCGCCGAACAGCTCGTCGGCGCCCATCCCGGACAGCATGACCTTCACGCCGGCCTCGCGCGCCGCCTGACAGATCAGGTACGTGTTGATCGCCGCGGGATCGCCGATGGGCTCGTCCAGGTGATAGGTCATGGTCGGCAGCAGCGACAGCACGTCCGGCGCGATCTCGATCTCCCGCAGGTCGACGCCGAACTTCTCGGCGACCACCCGGGCGTAGCGCAGGTCGTCCGGCATCGCCTCGAACTTGGCGTCGGCGGCCCGGAACCCGATGGTGTAGGCGGCGATCCCGCCCAGGTCCTGCGCGGCCAGCGCGGTGAGGTAGCTCGAGTCGAGGCCCCCGGAGAGGAACGTGGCCACCTCGACGTCGGCGAGCAGGTGCCGTCGAGTGGAGTCGGCGACGACGTCGTGCAGGTCCGGCGGATCGGCGTACGCGGCCTTCTCGGCCACCTCGCGCAGCGAGTAGTAGCGCCCCTGCCGAACGTCGCCGTCCGGCCGGACGGTGAGCCAGGTGCCCGGCGGCAGCTTGGTGACCTCGCGATACACGCAGCGTCCGTCGGGGACCCAGTAGTACAGCAGCGAGGCGACCAGCGCGGCCTGGTCGATCTCCAGCTCGTCGCCCAGCTCGCCGGCCAGGGCCTTCAGTTCGGAGGCGAACAGCAACCGCTCGCCGCGCCGCAGGTAGAACAGCGGTTTGATGCCGAGCTGGTCGCGCACCAGGGTGAGCTCGCCGGTGCGTTCGTCGTACACCGCGAACGCGAACATGCCGCGCAGCCGGGGCAGACACGCCGTGCCCCAGCGGCGCCACGCCTGCAGCAGCACCTCGGTGTCCGACGTCCCCCGGAACCGCACACCCAGCGAGGTCAGCTCGGCTCGCAGGTCCGGCGCGTTGTACAGCTCGCCGTTGTAGGTCAGCGCGAGCCCGTCGGCGACCATCGGCTGCGCACCGGTGTCGGACAGGTCGAGGATCGCCAGCCTGCGGTGACCGAGGTGCACCTCACCCGCGCCCGCTCGATGGCTGTACCGGCCGAACCCGTCCGGACCGCGGTGCGCGACGGCAGCGGTCATTCGATCGGTGATGGCTCCGCCGTCCGGCCACCCGAAACTCCCGGCAATGCCGCACATGGTGGCTCCTAGCTGCCCAGCAGGCGGTCGTAGACACCGACATACGCGGGGATCTGATGCCGCCAGGCGAGCACGTCCTCCACCCGGCGCCGCCCGGACGCCCCCATCTGCTTACGTCGCACTTCGTCGTCCAGCAGCCACAAGATGACGTCGGCGTATTCGGCGACGTCGTTGGGCGTGGCGTACGCGGCCGCCTCCGCTGCGGACACCCGTGTCTCGACCAGGTCGAACGCCACCACGGGCAGCTCGAAGGCCATGTACTCCATGGTTTTGTTCATCGTCGAGACGTCGTTGAGCGGATTGCGCGGATCCGGCGACAGTCCGATGTCCGCGCTGGACAACAACGCCGCCACCTCCGCGTCGGGAATCCGGCCGGTGAAGTGCACGTACGGCTCGAGATCGAGTTCGGTGGCCAGCGCGCGCAGCTCGGGTCCGGCGTCACCGTCGCCGATCAACGTCAGGCCGACGTCGGTGCGGCCGCGGTCGTGGACGATGTGTGCCATCGCCCGCAAGGCCAGGTCGACACCGTCCTGCGGGCCCATCACGCCGAGGTAGACGAGCAGGTGCTGAAAGCCCCGACGAAGCTCGGGATGGGCGTCGCCGCGGCGCATGCGATCCGGATCGGGTCCGGTGCGCACCACGGTGACGTCGGCGGCCTTCTTCTTGCCGCGGCTCATGGCCACCTGCCGATAGGAGTCATTCGTGGCGATGACTCGCTCCGACAGCCGGTAGGTGATGCGCTCGGCCAGCAGCAGGGCTCGATACGGCAGGGCCGCGCGCGTGCCGAACCGGGACTCGTACAGCTCAGGACACAGATCGTGCTGGTCGAACACCAGCTTGACGCCCCGCAGCAGGAACGGCAGCGCGGCGACGAACAGCACGTCCGGCGGGTTGCACACCTGGATCGCGGCGAACGGCTTCCGCCGGTACGCCCGCACCAGGCCGAAGAACGTGGCCAGGATCGAGTAGGCGTACTCCGCCAGGAACATGATCTGACGGGTGATCGGGGGGAACGCCCGGTACTTGAACAGGTGCACGCCCGCCATCCGTTGATACCGGGGATCGCCCTTGGCCTTCGGGCACACCACGGACACCTCGTAGCCGGCGTCCCGCAGCGCCTGGCACTCCAGCCAGACCCGGCGGTCGAACGGCACCGGCAGGTTCTGCACGACGATGCAGACGTGCCGGTCACGGGTGGCGCTCACCAGCCCACCCCCTGGTAGCCGGCGAGCCGTTCCACGTCGGTGCCCAGTCGTCCGTTGAGGTCGAGCACGACCGGTGGCTGGGCCTGGCGCAGCGCGGCCAGCGCGTCCGGATCGGCGGTCGACACGATCACCACGTGCGAGCCGCGGATGGCGTCCTCGGCCCGGTCGTGGAGCACCCGACCCAGGTGCGGCAATCGCTGCTTGACGTACCGCAAGTTCGACCCGGTCAGCCGGGACAACGTCACCACCGGGTCGTGCACGCGAACGTCCAGGCCCTTGCCGATGAGAATTTCCGCCAGCGCGACGTTGGGGCTTTCCCGCAGGTCGTCGGTGTTGTTCTTGAACGACAGGCCGAGCAGGGTGACCTGCCTGCTGCCGCCACCGTCCTCCACGGCGTGCAGCACCCGATCGGCCACGTCCCGGATGAGCAGCTCGTTCGACGCCAACGACGCCTGCAACAGCGGCAGGTCGACGAAGCTGGTCCGGCCCAGGTACAGCAGGCTGCGCAGGTCCTTGGGCAGGCACGAGCCGCCGAACGCGAAGCCCGGTCGCAGGTAGGCGGGGGAGATGTTCAGCTGCCGGTCCTGCACGAACACGTCCATGACCTGGCGCGAGTCGATGTCGAGGATCCGGTAGAGGCGGGCAAGCTCGTTGGCGAACGACACCTTGAGCGCGTGGAAGCTGTTGCACGCGTACTTCAGGCTCTCCGCGGCGCGGGTGCTCACCTCGTGCACCGAGCAGGCGTCACCGAGGAAGGCGAACAGCTGCCGCACCACCGACGCCGCCTTGGGCGTGCCGCCGATGACCAGAAACGGTGGCCGGAAGAAGTCCGCCACGCTGGTGCCTTCCCGCAGGAACTCCGGCACCATCGCCACCTGCAGGTCGTCGCCGACCGTGCGACCGGACCGGCTCTCCAGCAGCGGAACGACCTCGGTGTCGACCGTGCCCGGCGGCACCGTCGAGCGGATGATCACGGTGTGCGGCCGGGTCTGGTCGGCCAGTGCGGCACCGATGTCGGACACCACGCGCCGAACCGAGTTCAAGTCGGTGCTGCCGTTGGCCGCCGAAGGGGTGCCCACACACACGATCGACACGTCCGACTCGCGGACGTTGTCACCCACCGTGCGGGTGGCGTGCAGGGCGCCGGAGTGCACCACCTCGGTCAGCAGTTCCGGCAGGTCCTGCTCCACCACCGGCGGCCTGCCTGCGTTGACGTCGGCGACCTTGCCCGCGTCGGTGTCGATGCCGACGACGTGGTGCCCGCGGGCGGCCAGGCAGGTGGCCGTCACCGTGCCGACGTATCCGAGTCCGAAGAGTGTGACGTTCACGAGACCTCCTGGTGCGCTGGTGCCGCCGGCCGAGCCGGAGGGGCGGGCAGGGCGCCGGGGTCCGGGGCGCGCGTGCCGGATGGGGTGTCTGCAGCCGAGTGCGCCGCGCGGCCGCGCAAGGCGGTGTGCAACGCGTCCCACAACGTCCCGTCGGTGCGGTCCCGCGGGTCGGGGTCGACCAGCACCACGCCGATGACGACGATTCCGGCGTCGGCGAGCTGCCGCGCGACGGTGTGCAGCCACTCGGTGGCGGCGTGCCCGGCGCGGACGACCAGCAACGTCTCGTTGCCGAGGCGGGGCAGATCGGTCCACGGTGCGCCGGGGCGCAGGGTGCCGACACCGATGGTGTAGCCGGCCTCGCCCTCGATGGCCGGGTGCGGCCAGCCGGCCTCCGGCCATTCGGTGCCGTCGACCACCCACACACCGTCGCCGAGCGAGTCGACGACCTCGGTGTTGTCGCGATCGGGCAGGTCGTTGATCAGCACCACCGGCTTGCCTTCGCGGGCGAGCTCCACCGCCATGTCGGCGGCGAGTTCCGCGGCGACGTCCGCGGCGCCCAGCTCCAGCACCGAGACCGAGCCCGGCCGGCCGCGGACCGTCCGAGCCAGCGTGGCCGCGGCGCGGCGTCGCTCCTGCTTGCGTTTGCGCCCGGGCGTCCGGCCGAACAGTCGTCGCGGCGGTAGTTGGGTGATGACCGAGGCGCCCAGATGCGCGGTGATCTCCCTGCGCAGCACCGGGCGGTCGTGCACGACGGTGAGCACCCCGGCCAGGCCGAGTCCCAGCACCAGCCCGAGACCCAGGCCGACCAGCGCCTTGATCGCGCCCGCCACCAGCAACGACTCGGGCACGATGCGCGGCGCGTCGACCACCGTGGTGCCCGCGATGATCCGGCCGGTCCCCGCGCCTGCGTCCTCCGCCTGCGCGATCAGCTCCTGGACCTTGGCTTCGAGCGTTCCTTTGCGGCTGAACAGCGACGACTGCCGGGTGGTGGACGCCGGGTCGGTCGCGTCGGACAGCGCGGCGATCTGCTTGTTGACCGTGTTCAGCTGGGCTTGCGTGCGCCGTTGCCGGTCCTGCAGTTCCTGCAGCGCCGCCTGGCTGGACGCTTCCACCCTGCGCCGGTGATCGGCGATGAACGTGCTGCTCAGCGCTTCGGCGCGGGCCAGCGCCTGCTCGGCGGTGTCCGCCTCGACGGTGATCTCCATGACGTTGTTGGACAGCGGGATCCCGCTGTACTGCTCGACGAAGTCCTCCGGCTTGTCGGTGCTGCCGACCTTCTTCAGCACCTGCTCGGCGATCCGGTTGGTCTGCAGCAGGGCGATGTCGGTGGCGATCAGAGCCCCGCCGTCGTTGGGCTGGTCCTCCTCGTGCAGCACCAGCACCTTCACCGACGCGACCGGCTGGGGCGGCGCGACCACGGCCAGCGCGATGCCGATCAGCAACCCGAGCGCGGCCATCGGCAGCCACAGCCGCCGACGCCAGCGAATCCCCGCCACCAGCCGTTGCAGGTCGAGCAACGGCTCCGCGTAACTGCGATCGGCCGTCATGAGGCCCCCACGAGTTGTTGGTCGACGGCCTCGTCCGGCCGCTCGGCTGGTTGTGCCTTGGCCGTGCGGACAGGGCGCGCCACCACGACTCCGGCGAGCCGGTGGCCCGCGTCCCGGCAGGCCTCGGCGATGGCGATCAGTTCCCACTCCGTGCGCAGGCCCGCGGAGGCCACCAGCAACGCCCCGGACACGGCGTGGTCCTCGCCCAGGTCGGGTTGCTGAGCGGAGACTTCCACCAGGCGCGGCGTGGGCGGCGCAGCAGGCCCGTGGCCGGCCGACCCGGTGGCCGCCGATCCGTGCCCGTTGCCGGCGACGACGACGTCGTGGGCAGCGTCGGCGATCAACCGCTGGGCCACCGCGCGCGCTGCGGGATCGTCGTCGGGAACCACCACGAGCAGACGCAGCGGGACGCCCTGCGCAGTGCGGAGCTTGGCCAGGATGCGGTGGTATCTGCCGGGGGCGGAGACCTCGCCGTCCGGTGTCTGCCACGGCCGGTCCGTGCCGAGCAGCTGCGCCGGCCTGCGCGACGTGGCCGGGGGTGGTTCGGCGATCGCCACCTCGCCGACGCCCCTGGCGCCGAACGCCGAGGCGATCGAGCCGGCGTCGCGCAGCCTGCGGTCGGCCCGGGCGGCGATCAGGTGGGCGGCGATCGCGATCAGGAAGCCGGCCAGCGCACCGGCCGCGGTCAGTTGCCACCTGGTGGGTGGTGCGGGCGACGTCGGAACCTCGGCGGGCTCGACGATCACCGCGTTGGTGTTGGTGCCCGCGGCCTCGGCTTCGTCGAGTTCCTTGACCGCGCCGGTCAGCGCGCTGCGCATCTGCTCCAGTTCGGTGCGCACTCCGACTTCTTCCGAGGTGAGATCGCCCGAGGACGCCTTGCGGTGCAGGTCGGACAGCTGGCGGAGGGCGTCGCGTACCTCCACCTGCAAGGCGTTGCGCTGCTCCCTGATCACCTGCGCGGACGCGTTCGCCGGGTTGCTGGCCAGCTGGCCGGAGTAACTGACGAACTCCTTGGCCACCTGATCGGCCAGCGCCTGCGCGCGTTGCGGGTCGTTCTCCGCCGCCCGGATCTCGATGACGTTGCCCTCGACGACCTCGGCGGTGACATGCTCACGCAGTTCGTCGATCGGTTCGTCCCAGCGCAGGGCTGCCGCGGCGCGTTCCAGCACGGTCGAGCTGACCGCGATCTGCGACTCGGTGAGCATCTCGTCCGCCTCGCGCGCCCCCTGCATCAGCACCTGGCTGCTGGCCTGGTAGCCGGGGGAGACCAGGAGGGAGACCAGGTAGCCGACCACCGCGCCGACGAGGGCGGCCGCGACCAGAACCCGCCACCGCCTGCGGATGACCTGCCCGACCACGAACAGGCGTACGACATCGTCATTCACCGCACGAGATCCCCTCTGCGTGCTTCGAGCGCCCGCCGGTGGGGGTACGAGACGTCCCGTCGCGAGCATTGGCCTGTGTAAACGCCATTCGCGCCTGTCCGGGCGTTGGTTACTATGTCGCCTTTATCCGGTCTGTCCGTAACGTTCGCGACGGTGAAGGCGAAGAGGAACCTCGGCGAGAATCGGTGTCGCGCCGCTGGTCAGGTGCGCGCTCGAGCGGTTGTCGGTCCGGGGCTCCCGGCTGCTCTCGGCGCGCAGTCGCGACAGGCTGCCGAGCAGAGCGGCGAGGTGTCTTCGGCGACGCGTCGGGTGTGACGATCGGAGCCTGCCGCCGTGGCGGACCCCACGTCGCTAGGCTGTCAGTGATGTTGAACGTCTTCGCTCGCGCGTCGGTATCCCGCGTGCTCGACCCGGTCGGTGCGGCGCTGGTCAGGGCCGGCCTGACTCCGAATGCGATGACGTTGATCGGTGCCGTCGGCGTCATCGCGTGCTCGCTGTCGTTCTTCTCCACCGGATTGCTGCTGTGGGGGACCTTCACCGTGTGGGGGTTCGCCATGCTCGACCTGCTGGACGGCGCGATGGCCAGGGCGTCCGGCCGCAGCACGCCGTTCGGCGCGGTGCTGGACGCCACGTGTGATCGGCTGGCCGACGGTGCCCTGTTCGGCGCGATCACCTGGTGGTGCATCTCGGCCGGTGAGCAGCGTGCGGCCGTCGCGGCGCTCGTGGTGCTGGTACTGGCGCAGGTGATCTCCTACATCAAGGCACGGGCAGAGGCCTCCGGACTGACCGCCGACGGTGGTCTGGTGGAACGCGCGGAACGGCTCATCATCGCCCTGGTCGGGACCGGCCTGCAGGGCCTCGGCGTCGCGCACGCCGTCGAGGTGGCGCTGTGGCTGCTGGCCGCACTGTCGGTGCTCACGCTGGCGCAGCGGATGTGGTCGGCGATCGTGGCCGCGCGGGAGGTGCAGTCACCGTGAGCAAACTGTCCGCCAAGGCGGCCGACCTGGGCTTCGCGCTCGGGTGGCGGTTGACCCCGCACGTGCCGGCAGGCATGGCCCGCACGTTGTTCAACGTGGCGGGTGACCTGATGGCGAGCCGCAACCGTGGTGGGGCAGCCCAGCTGCGGCGCAACCTGCAGCGCGTGGTGCCCCAGGCGGACAAGGAAGAGCTGGACGAGCTCGTTCGGCACGCGATGCGGTCGTACGCGCGCTACTGGCGCGAGGTGTTCCAGCTGCCCGCGATGGATCCGGGTGAGGTCGCGGACCGGCACCTGATCGAGGGGCGGGAGAACCTCGACGCCGCCCTGGCCGAAGGCAACGGCGTGATGATGGCGCTGCCGCACACCGGCAACTGGGACGCGGCGGCGGTGTGGATCGTGCGCCACTACCGCACGTTCACCACGGTGGCCGAACGGCTCAAGCCGGAGTCGCTCTACCAGCGCTTCCTGCGATTCCGTGAAGGTCTCGGCATGGAGCTGTTCCCGCTGACCGGCGACGGGCCGGTGGCGCCGAAGTTGTCCGCGCGGCTGCGGGAGAACCGGATCGTGGCGTTGCTGGCCGACCGCGACCTGAACCGTGACGGTGTCCCGGTGACGCTGTTCGGTGAGAAGACCACGATGCCGCCGGGGCCGGCGTATCTGGCCGCCCGCACCGGGGCGGCCCTGCTGCCGATGAGCACGTGGTTCACCGATGAGGGCTGGGCGATCCGCTTCCATCCGCCGGTGCGCGTGGCCAGCGTGCGCGAGGTGCCGTCGGCAATGCAGCAGCTGGCGGACACGTTCGCCGGGGCGATCGCGGTGCACCCGCAGGACTGGCACATGTTGCAGCCGCTGTGGCTGGCCGATCTGCCCGCGGACGACAAGCGGGTGGCGGAGACCGACGCCGCGGAAGCCCAGTGAGCAGCAAGCTACGGATCGGTATCGTCTGTCCGTACTCGTTCGCGGTGCCGGGCGGAGTGCAGAACCACGTCGCCGACCTGGCGAAAGCGTTGCTGGCCCGCGGGCACGAGGTGTCCGTGCTGGCACCCGCGGCGGCCGACTCGGAATTGCCGCACTTCGTGCAGCAGTCCGGCCGCGCGGTGGGCGTGCCGTTCAACGGGTCGGTGGCGCGTCTGCAGTTCGGCCCGGTGGCTTACGCCCGGGTGCGCCGGTGGTTGCGGGAGAACTCCTTCGACGTATTGCACCTGCACGAGCCGGTGGTGCCCAGCCTGTCCATGCTGGCGCTGAAGGTCGCCGACGGGCCGATCGTGGCCACGTTCCACATGTCCACCAGCAAGTCCCGCACCATGCTCGGCTTCCGGCCGGTGTTGCGGCCGTTGTTCGAGAAGATCACCGCCCGTATCGCGGTGTCCGAACTGGCCAGGCGGGTGCAGGTCGAGCACCTCGGTGGCAACGCGGTGGAGATCCCCAACGGCGTGGACGTCCCGTTCTACGCGCAGGCCGAGCCGTTGGACGGGTATCCGCGCCCGGGCACCACGATCGCCTTCGTCGGTCGCTACAACGAGCCGCGCAAAGGCATGCCGGTTCTGCTGGACGCGCTTCGGCTGCTCGTCGCGCGGCTGCCTGATGTGCGGCTGCTGGTCGTCGGCCGTGGCGAGGAAGCCGAGCTGCGATCCGCTGCGGGACGAGAGTTGTCGTCGCGCATCGACTTGCTCGGCCAGGTCGACGACGCCACCAAGGCGCGTGCCCTGCGCAGCGCGGACGTCTACTGCGCGCCGAACCTGGGCGGGGAGAGCTTCGGCATGATCCTCACCGAGGCGATGGCAGCGGGCACGCCGGTGGTGGCCAGCGCGCTCGACTCCTTCCGGCGCGTACTCGACGACGGGAAGGCCGGCGTGCTGGTGCCGGTCGGTGACGCCACGGCCCTGGCCGACGGTTTGTACTCGGTACTCAGTGACCGCGAGCGGGCGGCGCAACTGGCCACCGCCGGGTCCGAGCGAGTCCAGCAGTACGACTGGTCGACCGTGTGTGATCAAGTGCTGCGGGTGTACGAGACCGCGGTCGCGGCCGATCCCCGGCGGGTCGCGGAAGCTCCCGCGCAGCGGGAGGTGCCGTGAGCGGTCTCGAGCAGACCATCCTGATCGTCGTCGGCGTCGCGGCTCTGCTGGTGCTTGCCCTGCTGGTCACCACCGCGAATCGGCTCGACCGGCTGCACATCCGCACTGACGCGGCGTGGGCCGCCCTGGACGCCGCGCTGGCCCGTCGCGCGGTGGTGGCTCGTGCGGTGTCGGCCACGCTGTCGCAAGCGGACGAGCTGCGCACGGCTGCGGACACCGCCGAGTCGGCACCCCGGCACGAACGGGAGGCCGCGGAGAACCGGCTGACCAGGCTGCTCGCCGAGATCGACCGCACCGCACTCCCGGAAGGGATGGCGGCCGAGCTCGCCGACGCCGAGCAGCGAGTGGTGATCGCCCGCCGCGTGTACAACGACGCGGTGCGTGACACGCTGGCCCTGCGCAGACGGCGCAAGGTCCGCTACTTCCGGCTCGCCGGGTCGGCGCCTGCGCCCGAGTACTTCGAGATCGCCGAACCGGAGATCGCTACTTAGCCGCGGCCAACGCCGCGTGCGGAACCGGCTCGTAGCGGGCGAACTTGCGCGTGAACGTCGCCGTTCCGGACGCGATGGACCGCAGGTCGATCGCGTAACGGACCAGCTCGGCGGCCGGGACCTGAGCCTTCACCACGGTGTGTCCGCTGTGCGCCGCCTCGGTACCGAGCACCCGGCCACGCCGCGACGACAGATCACCCAGCACCGCGCCGAGGTATTCGTCCGGCAACGTGATCTCGACGTCGTCCAGCGGCTCCAGGGTCACGATCTTCCCGGCCGCCGCGGCCTCCTTCACCGCCAGCGCACCAGCCGTCTGGAACGCCGCGTCCGACGAGTCGACGCTGTGCGCCTTGCCGTCCACCAGGGTCACCCGCACGTCGACCACGGGATACGCATCGTCGGTGACGCCTTTCTCGAGTTGGGCCCGCACGCCTTTGGCCACGCTCGGGATGAACTGATGCGGGATCGCGCCGCCGACGATCTTGTCCACGAACTCGAACCCGGATCCGCGCGGCAACGGCTCGACGTCGATCTCGCAGATGGCGTACTGGCCGTGCCCGCCGGACTGCTTGACGTGCCGCCCGCGACCGTGCGCCTTGCCGGCGAATGTCGCGCGCATCGGGATCTTGACGTCCTCGGTGTCCACGTCCGTGCCGCCCGCGCGTAGCCGCGACAAGGCCACGTCCGCATGCGCTTCACCCATGCACCACAACACCAGCTGGTTGGTCTCCGCGTTGCGCTCGAGCCGCAACGTCGGGTCGCCCGCCACCAGCCTGGCCAGGTTGCGGGCGAGCGCGTCCTCGTCCGAGCGGTTCTTGGCCACCACCGCGATCGGCAGCAACGGCTCCGGCATCTGCCACGGCTTCATCAGCAACGGCTGGCGCGGGTCGGAGATCGTGTCCCCGGTCTCGGCCGACCCCACCTTGGTCAGCGCGCACATGTCGCCCGCCACGCAGTAGGGCACCTCGTTCAACTGCGAGCCGAGCGGCGAGTACAGGTGGGCGACACGCTCGTCGGCGTCGTGATCGGCATGCCCGCGTTCGGCCATCCCGTGCCCGGAGACGTGCACCGGCCGCTCCGGACGCAGCGTCCCGGAGAACACGCGCACCAAAGAAACACGGCCGACGTAGGCGTCGACCGTGGTGCGCACGACCTCGGCCGCCAGTGGGCCGTCCGGGTCCACGCTCAGCTCCGGGTGGTCCGCGCCGTCGATAGTGGTCACCGGTGGCACCGGGCGCTCGACGGGGGAGGGGAAGCCACGCGTGATGACTTCGAGCACCTCGGCCATGCCGACCCCGGTGTACGCGCAGACCGGGACGACCGGGTGGAACGAGCCGCGTGCCACGGCGGTCTCCAGGTCGGTGATGAGCGTGTCTTCCGAGATCTCCTCGCCGTCGAGGTAGCGATCCATCAGCGTCTCGTCCTCGGACTGCTCGATGATGCCCTCGATCAGCTGGGCGCGGGCCTGGTCGAACCGGTCGCGCTCGGATTCCGGTACCTCGCCGATGGTGGCCCGCTCGCCGTCGGAGTAGTCCAGCAGACGTTGCGTGATCAAGCCGAGCAGCGCCTCCGGGCCGGACGGCAGATACAGCGGTTGGACGCCGTCCCCGAACGCCGCCTGGCATGCGGCCAGCTCGCCCTGGGCATCCGCTCGCGGGTGGTCGAGCCGGGAAATGACCACCGCGCGCGGCATACCGATCTGCGCGCACTCGTGCCACAGCGCCGTCGTGGCCTCGTCGACGCCGTCGGCGGCGCACACCATGAACAACGCGGCGTCAGCGGCGCGCAGCCCGGCGCGAAGCTCGCCGAGGAAGTCGGCGTAGCCGGGCGTATCGATCAAATTGACCTTGATGCCGTCGTGCAGCAGCGGTGCCAGCGCGAGCCCGACCGAACGCTGCTGCTTGATCGCCGCGGGGTCGTGATCGCACACCGTGTTGCCCTCGGTGATGTGACCTGCGCGCGGGATCGTGCCGGTGTGTGCCAGCAGGGCTTCCACCAGGCTGGTCTTGCCCGATCCGGACGGTCCGACCAGTGCGACGTTGCGAATGCGGGTGGGCGAGTCGACGACCAGCGACGAAGTACCGGCCTTGCCGTTCTGCCTGCCGCTGGAGTGAGTATGTCTGTCAGCCATGGCGGCCTCCTCGGTGGCGCGACGCAAGCCGTGTGTGCCTGTGTCCCCGATCACACACCCCACCCGCCGATGGTGCAAGGGGTCGGCCGAGTGGCCTGCCGAATCACTCCGCCACTGGCCCGCCCGAAGAGGCCACGTCGGCCGTACCATCGGGTTGTATCCCCCGGAAGTAGAAAGGCATGAAGCGTTGACCGCTGAGCAGAATTCGACCTCCGAGACCGGCACCCCGCGGGTGAAGCGCGGCATGGCCGAGATGCTCAAGGGCGGAGTGATCATGGACGTGGTCACCGCCGAGCAGGCCAAGATCGCCGAGGACGCCGGTGCGGTCGCCGTCATGGCACTGGAGCGCGTGCCTGCGGACATCCGTGCCCAGGGCGGGGTGGCCAGGATGTCGGACCCCGACCTGATCGAGAGCATCATCGACGCGGTGTCCATTCCGGTGATGGCCAAGGCGCGGATCGGCCACTTCGTCGAGGCCCAGGTGCTGCAGGCGCTCGGTGTCGACTTCGTCGACGAGTCCGAGGTGCTCACCCCGGCCGACTACGCCAACCACATCGACAAGTGGCAGTTCACCGTGCCGTTCGTGTGCGGGGCGACGAACCTGGGCGAGGCGTTGCGCCGGATCACCGAAGGTGCGGCCATGATCCGTTCGAAGGGCGAGGCCGGCACCGGTGACGTGTCCAACGCCACCACCCACATGCGCAAGATCCGCTCCGAGATCCGCCGGCTGACGTCGCTGCCCGAGGACGAGCTCTACGTCGCCGCCAAGGAGCTGCAGGCGCCGTACGAGCTGGTCAAGGAGGTGGCGCAGACCGGGAAGCTGCCGGTGGTGCTGTTCACCGCGGGTGGCATCGCCACCCCGGCGGACGCGGCGATGATGATGCAACTGGGTGCCGAGGGTGTGTTCGTCGGCTCCGGCATCTTCAAGTCGGGCAACCCGGCCGAGCGCGCCGCGGCCATCGTGAAGGCCACGACGTTCTACGACGACCCGGACGTCATCGCCAAGGTCTCCCGTGGCCTGGGCGAGGCCATGGTCGGCATCAACGTGGAAGAGGTCCCGCAGCCGCACCGCCTGGCCGAGCGCGGCTGGTGATCTCGCGTCGCGAGCGGCCCCGGCCGATGTCGCCGGGGTCGCTACGCGGCGGTCACCAGTACTCGGTCGGCAGCTTGCTCTCGATGTTGCGGACCTGATCGCGGGCGCACCGGTCGCACAGCCACTGTGGTCGGCCGCTCGAGCGGTCGCACACCCAGCTGAGCGCCTCGAGCGCACTTGCCTCGTCCTTTCCTCGGCCGCAGCGCCAGCAGCGCCAGCAGCGCGCGCCGTTCGTGGTGGGCTCAGACATGTTCGGAGACCAGCACGGCGGTGGTGGCCGATTCCAGTGCTTCGAACACGTGCGGTAGATCGCCGGGGTAGGCGATGTAGTCGCCTGGGCCGAGTTCCACGGGCTCCTCGGTGAGGCCGAGCCGGGCACGTCCCGAGCAGAGCACCACGTGCTCGACCACGCCCGGCATGTGCGGCTCGGACTCGCGGACCGATCCGGGCTCGGCCGAGATCAGGTACAGGTCGCGGCGGGCCCCGGGTGGGCACGCCGACAACACGGTGGCGATGTAGTCGGCGCGTTCGGAGGCGACGGTAGGTCCTTCGCCACGGCGCAGGACCTGCACGGTTGGCCGGGGCGGCTCGACCAGACGCGCGAACGGGACGTCGAGCGCCACCGACAGCGCCCACAGCGTCTCGACGCTGGGATTGCCGGTGGCCGACTCCAGCTGGGAGAGCGTCGACTTGGCGATCCCGGCCTTCTTGGCCAGCTCGGACAGCGACAGCCCGGCGCGTACCCGCTCCCGGCGTAGCGCGCGGGCGATCTCGGCCAGGGGTGCGGCGGATTTGGCTTCGGACACTTCGTTCGCTCCATCGGTCATGTCGTTCGCCTTGACGAACACTCGGAATCCGTTCATTGTAGGAGTCATGCGTTCGATATGGCGATCGCTCGATCCGGCACTGGCCCGCGACATCGCGCTGGTGCTGGTCGCGGACACGCTCGTCGGCGTGTCGTTCGGCGCCATCGCGGTCGGCGCCGGTCTGCCGTTCTGGCTGCCCATGCTGCTGTCGGTCGTGGTGTTCGCCGGCGCGGCACAGTTCATCTTCGTCGGGTTGGTCGCCTCCGGCGGGAATCCCGTCGCGGCGGTGCTCGCCGGCCTGCTGGTCAACGCCCGCCACCTGCCGTTCGGGTTCGCGGTGGCCGACACACTGGGCACCGGGTGGCGTCGGTTGGTCGGGGCACACCTGATGATCGACGAATCGGTGGCGTTCGCGCTGGCCCAGCCCGGCCAGGAGCAGCGGAGGCGGGCCTACTGGGTCACCGGCGTCGGGTTGTTCGTGTGCTGGAACGTCGGCGTGCTCGCCGGTGCGGTCGCAGGCACGGCCATCACCGACACCAACGCGCTCGGCCTGGACGCGGCGTTCCCCGCGGTGTTGTTCGCGCTGGTGCTGCCGTCCCTGCGTGACCGTCACGCGCGCCGGGCCGCACTCGTCGGGGCGGCGATCGCGCTGGCCACCACACCGCTGTTGCCGGCCGGCCTGCCGGTGTTGCTGGCGCTGGCCGGGGTCGCCGTCGCCGAGATCAGCCGCCGCGGATCCGCGCAGGCACAGGAGTCGTCGTGAGTGTGTCCGCCACAAGCCTGCTGGTGCCCGCCCTGGTGCTGGGCCTCGGTACGTACGGTTTCCGGGTGGTCGGTCCGCTGCTGCGAGACCGCTTCACACTGTCCGAGCGCGTCGAGCGATTGATGGTGACCGCGACCGTCGTGCTGCTGGCCGCCCTGGTGGCCAGCGCGGCGTTCATCGAAGGCCACGCCTTCGCCGGGTGGGCACGGCCCGCCGGGGTGCTCGTCGGCGCCGCGCTGGCGATCCGGAAGGCACCGTTCGTCGTCGTGGTGCTGGCCGCTGCGGCGACCGCCGCACTGCTCCGGCTCGCCGGGGTGCCGTGACCTGCGGCTTTCGTCGAGTCGCAGGGCGCTCGGATCCTGACACCCGGTGCCGCCGCCGCTCGGACTGACAGTCCGGCCTGCGGCTTTCGTCGAGTCGCAGCTCGGCCCGGTACCCGCTCACGGGCCCATCGGGCCGCACAACTACGCTGGTAAAGCCGTCCAGGAGGGTTCAGCCGTTGACCGTTATCAAGCCGCACGTCGGTGTCCTTGCCCTGCAAGGTGACGTACGTGAACACCTAGCGGCACTGGAATCGGTCGGTGCCCGCGCCAGCACCGTGCGCCGGGTGTCCGAACTGGAAGCGGTCGACGGGCTGGTGATCCCCGGCGGCGAGTCCACCACCATGTCCCGGCTGCTCGACGTGTTCGAGTTGCTCGAGCCGGTGCGGGCCCGGATCGCCGACGGGATGCCCGCGTACGGGTCGTGCGCAGGCATGATCCTGCTGGCCGACAAGGTGCTGGACGGCAGGCCGGACCAACACCAGCTGGGCGGCATCGACATGCTGGTCCGCCGGAACGCCTTCGGCAGGCAGGTGGACTCGTTCGAGGAAGACGTGCCGTTCGCGGGTTTCGCCGAACCGCTCCACGCGGTGTTCATCCGAGCGCCGTGGGTCGAGTCGGTCGGCGCGAAGGTCGACGTGCTGGCCACGGTTCCGGACACCCCGGCGGCGGGAGCCGCGGCCGGTAAAATCGTCGCGGTTCGGCAGCAGGCGGTGCTGGCGACCGCTTTCCACCCGGAAATCACCGGGGACCTGCGGGTGCACGAGCTGTTCGTCGGCATGGTGTCCGCCGCACGAGCGTAAGGAAGAGACGAGGAGACATGGCCGGACACTCCAAGTGGGCGACGACCAAGCACAAGAAGGCCGCGCTGGACGCCAAGCGAGGCAAGCTGTTCGCGCGGCTGATCAAGAACATCGAGGTGGCGGCGCGGACCGGTGGCGGTGACCCGGACGCCAACCCGACGCTGTACGACGCGATCCTCAAGGCGACGAAGAACTCGGTCCCGAAGGACAACATCGAGCGGGCGCGCAAGCGCGGGGCCGGTGAGGAAGCCGGTGGCGCGGACTGGCAGACGATCACCTACGAGGGCTACGCGCCCAACGGTGTCGCCGTCCTCATCGAGTGCCTGACCGACAACAAGAACCGTGCGGCCTCCGAGGTGCGCACCGCGCTGACTCGCAACGGGGGCTCGCTGGCCGACCCCGGCTCGGTGTCGTACTTGTTCAACCGCAAGGGCGTCGTCATCGTCCCGAAGGGTGAGCTGACCGAGGACGACGTGCTCATGGCGGTGCTGGACGCCGGTGCCGAGGAGGTCAACGACCTCGGCGAGAGCTTCCAGATCATCAGCGAGGCGAGCGACCTGGTCGCGGTGCGCGACGCGGTTCGCGAGGCCGGGTTCGAGTACGAGTCGGCCGAGGCGAGCTGGATCCCGTCCGTCACCGTGCCGCTGGACGCCGACGGCGCCCGCAAGGTGTTCAAGTTGATCGAGGCGCTCGAGGACTCCGACGACGTCCAGGACGTCTACGCCAACTTCGACGTTTCCGACGAAGTGCTCGCGGAAGTGGGCTAGTCTCGGCCCCCCGCGACGAAGGGGGCTTGATGCAGATCAATCACGCGGGTGGCTATCCGCAACAGCAGTTCACCGGACCACGCAAGGTCAACCCGGGCGTCCTGGTCGGCGTCACGCTCTGGCGCCTGTTGATCGTCGCGTTCGCGCTGATCGGCGTGTTCGCTTCGTTCGAGCAGCTGGCCGGTGACCCGTGGCCGGGCCTGAGCCTGCAGGCCAGCTTGTTCACCGCGATCGTTTACGGTGTGCTGGCGCTGTGGCCGCTGTTCACCCTCGGCCGCAGCCATGAGCCGGCGACGCCGTGGATCCGTGGCGGCACGGCGGTGCTGTTGCTGCTGGTCATGGCCGTCTACATGACGATGCTGGGCGGTGACGTCAGCGAGACGTGGTCGCTGTTCGAGCACTTGCTCACGCCGCTGGTGGTGTTCGTCGACGCGTGCTTCGTGAGTGCGAGCGCGGCCAGGGCGAAGTGGTGGTTCCCGTTCACCTGGGTGTCACTGCCGCTGTGCTACCTCATCTACTACATCGCCGACGGCCTGAACATGTACGGCGGCATGCTCAACCCGGACAACGACGACTTCGCCATCTATGTACCCGTGTTGCTGGTGGTGACGATCGCGCTCGGTTTCCTGGTGTACGGGCTCGGCAAGCTGCGCGGGGCGATCGCCGCCGGGCAAAGGCAGCCAGGACCAGGGCAGCCGCAGCAGCAATGGGCGCCGGCGGGGCCGCCGCTTCAGCAGTACGGTCCGGCAGGCATGCCGCAGGGCGGGCCGCAAACGCCGTACCCGGGCGGACCGGGCCCCTACGGTCAGCAGATGCCGCAGGCGGGTAACCCGGCGCAGCCTTACGGGCCCGGCGGACCTCGCTGAGGGAACTCTTCCGGAGGCCGCCGACGGACGATCAATCGCCGCCTCACGGGCCCGGCGGAAGGGCGCCGGGGCGACTATCACCGCCTCACGGGCCCGGCGGACCGCGCCGACGAAAGGACGCCGGGGGCAACCGTCGCCGCCTCGCGAGCCCGATGGATCACGCCGACGAAAGGCCGCAGTGGCGACTCCCGTGGCCTGACGGGCCCCGGCGGACCGGGCTGACGAGGACCTTCGGCGTAGTGCGGTGATCCGTTCGGCGGCCCTGACTCTCCCAGTGCGGCGGGCCTGTTCTCGCCACGGAACGCGTACGGCAAGATGTCGGCTGTGACGACCGACTCCTACGCCGACGCCCCTCGCACTCGGAGGTCCGCGCCGCGCCAGGCGCCGGAACCGGCCCCGGACTCGATCTTGAGCCCGGAGGAGATCGAGCTGAAGCACTGGCTGCTGGACCAGGCCGCGACCAGGGGCAACGCGGTGGTCTCGGTCCAGGCGGAGGACGGCGTCGGCAACTACGACTTCACCGCGGGCGCGTGGCGGACCCACGGCGTGCCGGAAGGCGTGGTGATCGGCCTGCCCAAGCCGATGGGCACCGTGCTGCTGGACGCCTACGTGGACCGCGCGGCGACCGGCGGACAGTTCCGCATCGGCGAGTTCTACCACGACTTCTTCGAGGGCATCCCGGTGCTGTTCCAGCGGGTCGCCGAGCGCTACTACCCGCAGTACTTCGGGTCGGCCTTCCTGCTGTACCCGAACGGCGACTTCCCCGCGGTGCAGCTCGTCGTGCCGACCCCGCAGGGCCAGTGGCCGTGGGCGGCCAACGCCCCGGAGGGCTTCCGCCGCTGGCAGCCGATCCTGACCGAGACGGGCAAGCCGGACCTCGACTGATCCGGCGCGTCGTCGTCACCAGCGCTGCGGGCCGCAGGTAGCCTGCTTGTCGAACGAATGTTCGTCGAGCCGGAGTCGGCAGGACGGAGGCAGAGGGTGCGCGTGCTCGGGGTCGACCCGGGGTTGACCCGGTGCGGCATCGGCGTGGTGGACGGTGGCCGCGGCAGGCAGGTCAGCTGCGTCGACTACACGGTGGTGCGGACCCCGGCCGGGGCCGAGCTGTCGTCCCGGCTGCTGGCCGTGGCCGAGGCGGTCGATCGCGCGCTCGACGAACACAAGCCCGACGCGGTGGCCGTGGAACGGGTCTTCAGCCAACACAATGTCCGCACGGTGATGGGTACCGCGCAGGCCAGCGGGGTGGTCGCGTTGTGTGCGGCGCGCCGGGGCCTGCCGGTCGGGTTCCACACGCCGAGCGAGGTGAAGGCGGCGGTCACCGGGGCGGGCCGGGCGGACAAAGCCCAGGTGATGACGATGGTGGCGCGGCTGCTGTCGCTGCCCGAGCGGCCGACCCCCGCCGACGCCGCGGACGCCCTGGCGCTGGCGATCTGCCACTTGTGGCGGGAGCCGATGCGGGCTCGGCTCGCCGAGGTCGAGCGGCGCGCGGCGCAAGTGGCCAAGCAGCACAAGGCGCGGCTGCGGGAAGCGGCCCGGCAGCGCGCGCGAGCAGAGGGAGTGAAGTAGATGATCTCCTCGGTACGGGGCACGGTGTTGTCCGTCGGGCTCGACCACGCGGTGGTCGAGGTCGGCGGGGTCGGGCTCGCCGTGCAGGCCGCGCCCGCGACGCTGGCCACGCTGCGGGTGGGGGAGCAGGCCCAGCTGCACACGTCGTTGGTGGTCCGGGAGGACTCGCTCACCCTGTACGGCTTCTCCGACGCGCAGGCTCGGGAACTGTTCGTCCTGTTGCAGACGGTGTCCGGGATCGGGCCGCGGCTGGCGTTGGCCGCGATCGCGGTTCTGGAACCCGAGACCCTGCGGTCGGCGATCGCGGACGGCAACATCTCGGTGCTGACCCAGGTCCCGGGCATCGGGCGCAAGGGCGCCGAGCGGCTCAGTCTCGAGCTGCGGGACAAAATCGGCAATGTGGGAACGGCCGAGATCGCCGGCTCCGCCGCGCCGACCGCGAACAGTGCTGTGCGTTCCGAGGTGATCGAGGCGCTCATCTCGCTCGGGTTCCCGGCCAAGCAGGCGGAGCAGGCGGTCGACGGTGTGCTGGCGAACAACGGCCACGGTGACAAGTCCGCGGTCCTGCGGGCCGCGCTGAGCAGCATCGGGAAGCAGCGCTGATGAGCCACGAGGACGAGTTCGGCGAGATCGGCAGCGCGCACTCCGCGGTCTCCGCGCTGCCGGAGACGGGGGAGCGCGAGCTGGAAACCGCGCTGCGGCCACGCAACCTCGACGAGTTCATCGGGCAGCCGCGGGTGCGGGAGCAGCTGGCGTTGGTGTTGGAGAGCGCCAAGCGGCGCGGTGCCCCGCCCGATCACGTGCTGCTGTCCGGCCCGCCCGGCCTCGGCAAGACGTCCCTGTCGATGATCATCGCCGCGGAGCTGAACAGCGCCATCCGCATCACCTCCGGCCCGGCCCTGGAACGTGCCGGTGACCTGGCGGCGATGCTGTCGAACCTGGTCGAGGGCGACGTGCTGTTCATCGACGAGATCCACCGCATCGCCCGGCCGGCCGAGGAAATGCTGTACATGGCGATGGAGGACTACCGGGTCGACGTCGTGGTCGGCAAGGGGCCCGGCGCGACCAGCATCCCGCTGGAGATCGCGCCGTTCACCCTCGTCGGCGCCACCACCCGGTCCGGAGCGCTGACCGGCCCGCTGCGCGACCGGTTCGGCTTCACCGGGCACATGGAGTTCTACGAGCCCGAGGAGCTCGAGCAGGTGCTGCATCGCTCGGCCGCGATCCTCGGCGTGCCGATCGAGCCCGACGGGGCGGCCGAGATCGCCCGCCGGTCCCGGGGTACGCCGCGCATCGCCAACCGGCTGCTCCGCCGCGTCCGGGACTACGCCGAGGTACGGGCTGACGGCATCGTGACGCTCGAGACGGCCAAGGCCGCCCTGGAGGTCTACGACGTCGACGAGCTGGGCCTGGACCGGCTGGACCGTGCGGTGCTGAAGGCCTTGGTCCAGTCGTTCGGCGGGGGACCGGTCGGTGTCGCCACGCTTGCCGTCGCGGTCGGCGAGGAAGCCACCACCGTCGAGGAGGTCTGCGAGCCGTACCTGGTGCGCGCGGGCATGCTGGCCCGCACCCCCCGCGGCCGGGTGGCCACCCCCGCGGCGTGGCAGCACCTGGGGCTGACCCCGCCCAAGCGGGACGAGTCCCCGACGCTGTTCGACTGAGCCCGCCCGGCGCAGGAGGCGGGACCTGGGCGCAACAGCCGGGGCGTAGACTGGCACACTCGGCTGGGACGCGGACTATGTCAGCCCGTCACAGGCGGACGTGTACACAATCGGGCGCCGCGAGTGCCCAAACAAGGGAGCAACATGGAAATCCTCCTTCCCATGTTCTTGGCACTGCTTGTGCTCATGATCTTCAGCGTGCGCAAGCAGAAGAAGATGATGGCTGCGCAGCAGGAGCTGCAGGACAGCCTCAAGCCCGGCGACCGCGTGATGACCACCTCCGGTCTGTACGGCACGGTGGCCGACGCCAGCGACGACACCACCATCGACGTGGAGATCGCCGACGGTGTGGTGACGACGTGGCTGCGCCAGGCCATTCGGGAGAAGGTCGGCCCGGTCATCGAGGACGACGCGGAACTGACGGACACCGACGCCGACGACACGACCGAGGTCGAGGCCTCGGCCGACGAGGCGGACGAGCGTGCCGAGAAGACCGAGGGCGCGCAGGTCGCGCCCCCGCTGGAGCACGGCACAAAGTAGCCGGCGGCCAGGCGTCACATCAGGCTCACGCGGCACGGAGTACAGTCTCCGTGCCGCGCGGGGTCAGATGTGACCAACACCCCGCGGCGATCCGTCACCAGTCAACTTCGGGCCGCCTCGTCGTGCAGCCCCGTCGAGGAGGAGTAGTACTCCCGTGGCACCACCTGCCGGGACCATCCGACCCGGACGCTACCTGGCGATCTTCCTGTTGATCGTCGTCGGCCTGTACAGCCTGGTGTTCTTCACCGGCGACGGTAAGCCCGTTCCGAAACTGGGCATCGACCTGCAAGGCGGCACCAGCGTCGTGCTGACCGCGCGCACGCCGGACGGCTCCGAGCCGTCGCGTGACTCGCTGAACACCGCGCGGTCGATCATCAACCAACGTGTGGACGGCCTGGGCGTCAGCGGCGCCGAGGTGGTGCTGGACGGCAACAACATCGTCATCACGGTGCCGGGGTCGGACAACTCCGAGCAGGCCAAGACGCTCAGTCAGACGGCCAAGCTGGGCTTCCGTGAGGTCATCGCGGGCCCGTTCGACCCGGCACAGTTGGCGGCGGCGGACGACGAAGGCCAGGGCGACTCCGGCGACGAGGACTCCGGCGACAAGAAGGACGAGGAGTCCAAGGGCGACAAGCCGAAGGCCTCCTCCGGCGGCGAGGGCAACAACGGCAGCGGCGGTGGGAGCGCGCCTGCCTCGGCCGCGGACCGGGCACCTGCGCAGCAGCCGGAGAACGACGACAACCTCGACGAGGAAACCAAGAAGCAGATCGCCGCGGCGCGCAAGGTGCGGCAGAGCAAGGACCTGGCCTCGCAGGACCAGAACAAGCAGAGTGCGGCGATCGAGGCGGCGGTCAAGGCGCTCGAGGGGTGCGGGCCCAAGTTCGACGACCCGCTGCGCGGCAACGACCGGCCGGACCTGCCGTTGGTGGCCTGCCACCAGAAGCAGGAGAACTCCGACGCCGGGCCGCAGGCGTACGTGCTCGGTCCGGTGGTGCTGGACGGCACGATGGTCTCCAACTCGACGTCCAGCGTGAACCCGGACGGCGCGGGCTACCAGGTCAACATCGACTTCACCAGCGAGGGCAACGAGAAGTGGTCCGAGCTGACCGCGCAGCTGGCGCAGAAGTCGAAGATGCAGCCCACTCCGGCGCTCGTGGCGTTCGTGCTGGACACCGAGGTGGTGTCCGCGCCGCAGGTGACGCAGCAGATCAGCGGCAACACCAGGATCACCGGTGACTTCAGCGAGCAAGAGGCCCGCGACCTCGCGGAGATCCTCAAGTACGGCTCGCTCCCGCTGTCGTTCGAGACGCAGGACGCCCAGTCGGTCTCGCCGACGCTGGGCCTGTCCTCACTGCGTGCGGGTCTGATCGCCGGCGCCATCGGCCTGGCGCTGGTCGCGCTCTATTGCTTGTTCTACTACCGGCTGCTGGGCGTGTTGTTGTTCGCCTCGCTGGTCCTCACCGCCGGCGTGGTCTATCCGGTGATCATCTTGCTCGGCCGGTCGGTGGGCTACACACTCGACCTGGCCGGGGTCGCCGGTTTGATCATTTCGGTCGGTGTCACCGCCGACTCGTTCATCATCTACTTCGAGCGGATCAAGGACGAGATACGCGACGGCAGATCGGTCCGGTCCGCCGTGCCGCGGGCATGGGTCCGGGCCAGGCGCACGATTCTGTCCGCGGACGCGGTGGTCCTGCTGGCCGCGGTGGTGCTCTACATCCTGGCCATCGGCCAGGTGAAGGGCTTCGCGTTCACCGTCGGCTTGTCGACCGCGCTCGACCTGTTGGTGGTGTTCCTGGTGACGCACCCGCTGATGGTGGTGGCCGGGAACTGGAAGATCTTGAACAACCGGGCACTGTCCGGACTTGGTCTGGTGCAGGACGCCGGCCGCGAGGTCGCGGCCCGGCGGAAGGCCCGCACGGCGACGGCGAAGGGGGTCTGAGGTGGCGGACGAGACGACGCAGCCGCCGGAGGCCCCGGCCGCGCAGAAGAAGCCGAGTGTGTTCGCCCGGCTGTACATGGGCACCGGCGCGTTCAACATCGTCGGCAAGCGCAAGATTTGGTACACCGCGACCGCGGTGCTGCTGCTGATCTGCATCGGCAGCATGATCTTCCGCGGGTTCAACCCGAGCATCGAGTTCGTCGGCGGCACGAAGATCCAGATGCCTGCCATCTCCGCGGAAGGCCGGATCAGTGCCGACGACGCCAAGCAGGTGTTCGCCGAGGCGATGGGCGAGGACCCGGTCGCCGTGCAGGAGGTCGGCGGCGGCCAGGACGCCACGATCGAGATCCGCTCGGAGACGCTGAGCAACGCGCAGGTGGTCGAGCTCAAGGACGCGTTGTTCGAACAACTGAAACCGGTCGGATCCGACGGTGAGCCGGATCGGGGGACGATCAGCGACCGGGCGCTGAGCGGCTCGTGGGGCGGGGAGATCACCCGCCAGGCGATCATCGCGTTGGTCGTGTTCCTCGGGCTGGTCGGACTGTTCCTGGCCTTCTACTTCGAACGTTGGATGGCCGTCTCCGCCCTGCTCGCCCTGGGCTTCGACCTCACGGTGACCGCGGGCGTGTACTCGCTGGTGGGCTTCGAGGTCACGCCGTCGACGATCATCGGCCTGCTGACCATCCTGGGCTTCTCGCTGTACGACACCGTGGTGGTGTTCGACAAGATCAAGGAGAACAGCAAGGGCCTGCTCAACCTGACCAGGAACACGTTCGCCGAGGTGTCCAACCTGGCGGTCAACCAGGTGTTGATGCGGTCGATCAACACGTCGCTGGTCACGCTGCTGCCGGTGCTGGCCCTGTTGGTCATCGGCGTCGGCCTGCTCGGCGCGGGCACGCTGAAGGACCTCGCCTTGGTGATGTCCGTCGGTACGGTCGCGGGCACGGCGTCCTCGGTGCTGCTGGCCACCCCGCTGTTGGTCGACTTCAAGATGCGGCACCCGGAGTACCAGGAGCACGAGCGCAAGGTGCTGGCACGCCGGGCGCAGACCGAGCAGCGCAAGGCCGAGCGGGCCACCGTCACGGTGGACGACGAGGAGCTCGAGGGCGAGCTGCGCAACGAGAAGGCCTACGCGGCCGCTTCGAGCGTGCCGGGCCGCACGTTGAAGCGCATCGATCAGCAGCGCGCGGCGGGCAGGCCGACCGGCAAGCGAGCGGCGCGGGGCAGCGGCCGGCCGACCGGGAAGCCCACCGGCAAGCGTCGTCGCTGAGCCGAGCGAGCTAACCTGGTAATTCATCAGGCCGCGCCGGAACGACGTGAGGAGGTGCGGGTGAGCCAGGAACTCGACTCGTCGGCGGGCACTTCCGCGGTCGCGCCAACGCCTGGGTCCGGCAGGCCCGCGACTCCGTCGGCGACCAAGCGGGTGCGTGCCCGGTTGGCCAGGCGGATCACCGCGCAGCGCGCCGCCTCGGTCAAACAGGTGCTCGAACCGCTGGTGGCGGTGCACCGGGAGCTGCACCCGAACGCCGATCTCGCCCTGTTGCAGCGGGCCTACGACGTCGCCGAGGAGCTGCATCGCGATCAGCGCCGCAAGTCCGGCGACCCGTACATCACGCACCCGCTGACCGTCGCCACTATCCTCGCCGAGCTCGGCATGGACACCACGACGCTGGTGGCCGCGCTGTTGCACGACACGGTGGAGGACACCGGCTACTCGCTCGACCAGCTGCGTCAGGACTTCGGTGACGAAGTCGCGCACCTGGTGGACGGGGTGACCAAGCTGGACAAGGTCAAGCTGGGCACGGCCGCGGAGGCGGAGACCATCCGCAAGATGGTGATCGCGATGGCCCGCGACCCGCGGGTGCTGGTGATCAAGCTGGCGGACCGGCTGCACAACATGCGCACGATGCGCTTCCTGCCGCCGGAGAAGCAGGTGCGCAAGGCGCGGGAGACGCTCGAGGTGCTCGCCCCGCTGGCACACCGGCTGGGCATGGCCACGGTGAAGTGGGAGCTGGAGGATCTGGCGTTCGCCATCCTGCAGCCGAAGAAGTACGACGAGATCGTCCGGCTGGTCGCCGACCGCGCGCCGTCGCGGGACAAGTACCTGCACCGGGTGATCGACGAGCTCAACAAGCACCTGGCCGAGTCGAAGGTCGAGGCCAAGGTCGAGGGCAGGCCGAAGCACTACTACTCGATCTACCAGAAGATGATCGTCCGCGGGCGCGACCTGGACGAGATCCACGACCTGGTCGGCGTGCGGATCCTGGTCGAGGACGTGCGGGACTGCTACGCGGCCATGGGCGTGGTGCACGCGCTGTGGCAGCCGATGCCCGGACGGTTCAAGGACTACATCGCGCAGCCGCGCTTCGGCGTGTACCAGTCGCTGCACACCACGGTGATCGGCCCGGACGGCAAGCCGCTGGAAGTGCAGATCCGCACCTACGACATGCACCGCACCGCCGAGTACGGCATCGCCGCGCACTGGCGCTACAAGGAGTCCGGCGGCACCCACCGCAGCCCGGCCAACGTGGACGAGATGGCGTGGATGCGGCAGCTGCTCGACTGGCAGCGGGAGGCCGCGGATCCGGGCGATTTCCTCGAGTCGCTGCGCTACGAGATGGCGACCAAGGAAATCTTCGTGTTCACGCCGAAGGGCGATGTGATCACGTTGCCCGCCGGGTCGACGCCGGTGGACTTCGCCTACGCGGTGCACACCGAGGTCGGCCACCGGTGCATCGGCGCCCGGGTCAACGGCAGGCTGGTGCCGCTGGAGCGGAAGCTGGACAACGGTGAGGTCGTCGAGATCTTCACCTCGAAGGCGGAGAACGCGGGCCCGAGCCGGGACTGGCTCGGCTTCGCCGGATCGGCCAAGGCGCGGGCGAAGATCCGCCAGTGGTTCGCCAAGGAGCGCAGGGAAGAGGCCATCGAGGCGGGCAAGGAGGCCATCTCCAAGGAGATTCGCCGGGCAGGCCTGCCGCTGCAGCGGTTGATCTCCGCCGACGTGATGGGCGCGCTGGCCACCGAGCTGCGCTACAACGACATCACCGCGCTGTACGCAGCGGTCGGCGAAGGCAATATCAGCGCCAAGCACGTGGTGTCGCGGCTCGTGGCGTTCATCGGCGGGATGGAAGAGGCCGAGGAGGAGCTGGCCGAGCGGTCCACGCCGTCCACTATCAGCCGCAGGCGCGCCTCCAACGACGTCGGGGTGATCGTCAAGGACGCCGGTGACGTCTGGGTGAAGCTGGCTCGCTGCTGCACTCCGGTGCCCGGTGACGAGATCCTGGGTTTCGTCACCCGCGGCGGCGGGGTCAGCGTGCACCGGACCGACTGCACCAACGCCGACGACCTGCGTGCTCAGCCGGAGCGGCTGGTCGAGGTGGAATGGGCGCCGTCGGAGAACTCGGTGTTCCTGGTCGCGATCCAGGTCGAGGCACTGGACCGGCACCGTCTGCTGTCCGACATCACCAAGATCCTCGCCGACGAGAAGGTCAACATCCTGTCGGCGTCGGTGACCACGTCGCGGGACCGGGTCGCCATCTCCCGGTTCTCGTTCGAGATGGGCGACCCGAAGCACCTCGGCCACGTGCTCAATGCGGTGCGCAAGGTGGAGGGCGTCTACGACGTGTACCGCGTGACGTCGGCGTCCTGATCACACAAGAGGTTCGTGATCAAAGACGTGGCGTTGTCTTCCTCACCGCCTGCGCCGTGAACCCGGTCCGGTCCACCGGCCGTGTACCGGTCGACATCGTCACCAGGCCGGGGTCATCCGCCCAGCGAGCTGAACGGCGGTGTCGGCAGCGGCTGTGATCCAGCGCTGTGCCTGGCTCGGGCCGAGCGCATCGACCGCTCGGCCCGGCCGGTGGCAGCGCTCTGGGTCACCTACCGACCACTGGCGAGGGTTTGTACGCCCCGTCAGTACCGGCGTCCGGCAATGAGAGGCATGCGCCGCGGGGTGATCGTGCGGCGATGCAGCAGGGACCTCATTGCCGGGCGCCACTTCTGGGTGGGCTGTTACGCGGCGGCCCGTGAGCCTGGCAACGCAACGCTTCCGAGCGGCCGACGAAGCCGTAGGGTGCTGGTCATGGTTGCCGGCCTCGAGTTCACCGTCGATGCCGAGTCGGGCATCGCTCGCTTGATGTTCAACCGTCCGGAGAAGCACAACGCGATCACGTTCGAGATGTGGCAGGCCATCCCGGACGTGGTGGCCACGGTGGAGTCCGATCCGGCGGTGAAGATCCTCCAACTCACCGGGGCTGGTGGCTCGTTCTCCGCGGGCGCGGACGTGGGCGAGTTCCGGCAATTGCGCGCAGAACCGGCCGACGCCGCCCGCTACGACGAAGCGGTGCTCGGCGCGGTGCGTGCCCTGCACGACATGGTCAAGCCGACGGTGGCGGTCATCCAGGGCAACTGCATCGGGGGTGGATGTCAGATCGCGGTCGCGTGCGATCTGCGGTTCGCGGCCTTTAGGTCGCGGTTCGGCATCACGCCCGCCAAGCTCGGCATCGTCTACGACTTCGAGTCGACCAGGCAGCTGGTGTCCCTGATCGGTCCGGCGCACGCGCGGTACCTGCTGCTGTCCGCCGAACTGCTCGATGCGCGTCGGGCCCGGGAGATCGGGCTGGTCAACGAGGTGTTCGACGCCGACGAGTTGCCGTCGGCCGCCGACCGATTCGCCGCGACCATCGCCGGCCGGTCGCAGTCGTCGGTGCGGGGAATGAACCGGATCATCAACAAGATCAGCGCCGGGCAGCGGGAAGCCGACGACGAGGTGCACCAGATCCGGTTGAGCGCGCTGACCGGGGAGGACTACGCCGAGGGGGTCGCGGCGTTCCTCGAGCGCAGGCCACCGCGGTTCACGTTCCGCTGAGGCACCCGACCTAGGCGGCGGACGGCCGGGCACTCCGGCTGCCGTGGCCTCTTCGCGGCGGACAATGCAGGACAATCAGGCACCCTGGCTGCAGTGGCCCCGTCGCGGCGGCACATCACGGCATCGGGCTCCCGGCTGCCGCGAGCCCTTTGCTGCGGACACATCAGGGCGACCGACTCCCCGGCTGCGGCGGTCCGACCCCGCTAGCTCTTGACCGACACCTCGGTGAACTTCACCTCGAGATTCGGCTTGCCCGTGCCGTCCCCGTTCTCGATCAGCGACTTGGGTTCGATGCCCTTGCGCGCCACCTTCTCCAGCGTCTTCAGGCCTTCGTCGGAGATGGTGCCGAACACCGTGTACTGCGGTGGCAGCATCTGGCCGTTGGTCATGTTGGCCGTGCCGTAGATCAAGAAGAACTGGCCGCCGCCGCTGTTCGGGGCACCGGTGTTGGCCATGGCCACCAGGCCGCGGCCGTACTTGGACTTCTTGTGGAACTCGTCCGGAACGGTGTAGCCGGGGCCGCCCTGGCCGGTGCCCGTCGGGTCACCGCACTGCAGCATCTGCAGGCCCTGGATGCCGAGCCGGTGGCACGACGAGCCGTCGTAGTAACCCTGCTCGATCAGGCTGACCATGCTGTTCACCGTGCACGGCGCCAGCGCACGGTCCATCTCCATGCCGATCTCGCCCGCGGTGGTGTGGAACGTGACGTTCACCTTGCCGGACGCGGGGGCCTTGGTGCCCTTGGGCAGGTCGACGTCCTTGGCCGGTTCCTCGCCCGACTTGGGGTACTTGCACGAGGTCGGGTCGTCGAACGGCTTCGGCTGCGGGACCGGCTTCATCCGCTTGGACGGGATCTTCAGCTCGCGGACCATCTTGTCCGAGATCTTCTTCGCCTCGTCCAGCTGCTTCTTTTCCTCCGCCTTGCGTTCCGCGGCGGCCTTGGCCTCCCGCGCCGCCTCGGCCCTGGCTTCCTGCCGCGCCTGGTTGACGAACATCAGCACGAGGGCGATCACGGCGATCACCGCCACCCCGATGGCACCCGCGGCGATGATCCGATTGCGCTTCGCCCGAGCCGCCCTGGCCTCGATTTGGCGTTCCAACTTGCGCTTCGCGGCTTCGCGGCGCTGCTGGTTCGTCGACACAGGCCCTCCTGGGTGGTTGTCGCCGATGGCGTATTCGGGCGGATTCTAGGGTGTGCGGGTGTCAAGCCCTCGTGTAGGTCGCCGGGGCTGGCCTGCTCGGCCACTACCGGTACCCTGGCGGCGTGCTTGTGGTGGGGTTTCCGGCCGGAGCGTTTCAGGCCAATTGCTACCTGGTGGCCGCCGACACCGGGCAGGACTGCGTGATCATCGACCCGGGGCAGGACGCCGAGCAGGGCATCGAGAAGGCGCTGCGGGAGCATCGGCTGAACCCGGTCGCGGTGCTGGCCACCCACGGGCACTTCGACCATGTCTTCGCGGCGCAGAACGTGGCGGACGCGCACACCATCCCGGTCTACATCCAGCCGGAGGACCGGGTGTTGCTGTCCGATCCGTTCCGTGGGCTCGGCCCGCAGCTGGCCGCGATGTTCGGCGGCCAGGTGCAGATGCGCGAGCCGCGGGACGTGGTGGAGCTGACCGAGGACACGCTGAGCGTGGCCGGGTTCGAGTTCACCGTCGACCACGCCCCCGGGCACACGCCCGGCTCGGTGATCTACCGGGTGCGCAACGAGGAGGGCGGCCAGGTCGCGTTCACCGGCGACGTGCTGTTCGCCGGATCGATCGGCCGCACCGACCTGCCTGGCGGTGATCCCGAGGTGATGCAGCGTTCGCTGAAGGAGAAGGTGTTGACGCTGTCCGACGACACCGTCGTGCTCCCCGGGCACATGGGAGCGACGACGATCGGTAAAGAACGCGCGAGCAACCCGTTCCTGCAGTCATGAGCGAGACACCCGAGCAGGCTTCCCGGCCGGAGCCCGGCCGCGAGTCCGGTGAGCGCATCCTGCTGCACGGCACCGATCCGCAGCAGCGGCGCAAGCGACTGGTCGGCGCCCTGATCGTCATCGTGCTGCTGGCCGCGGCGGTCGGTGGCATCGTCGGGCTGATCGCCGGCCGCACCGGAGGGCTCATCGCCGCCGCCGTGGTGGGGTTGCCGTTGTTGCTGTTGACGTCCTACTCGCTGCGCAGGCAGGTGTGGCTGGAGGGCAACGACCTGGTGGTACGCACCTGGGGCACGCGCCGCCTGCCGGTGGCGGAAGCCACCAGGGTGGACGTGGTGATCACCCAGGTGCGCGGCGCCCGCACGGTCGGCCTGCTGGTGGGCGGCAAGCGCACGTCGGTGAAGGTCGACCTCGCCGTGTATCAGGGCACCGGTCTGCAGGCGGCCGGCCGCGAGATGGGCATCGTGCCGCTGCGCAGGCTGGCGAACGCGTTGATGAACAACACCGAGGTCAACGGCATGGTGTTCGCCGAGCTGCTGGTCGCACAACTGCGTGCCGAGGCCAAAGGCGACGGGCTGGAGGACCGGCCGCTGTACCGGTTGGCCACTGCCGCACCGGGCGACAAGCTCGCGCAGCGCTACAGCATGCAGGCGATCAGCCGGTTCGTCGCTTCGCTCGACTGATCTGCGGCGCGCCGAGCGGTTCGCGGTGCACCACCAACGCGGCAACCGCCGTGGTGACCGGAACGGCGGCGATGATGCCCAAGCTGCCCACGAGTGTCCGGAGCACCTCCTGGGCGATGTCCTGCGAGGTCAGGATCGTGCCGAGGCCGACCCCGGAGATCGCGGTGTAGAGCATCACCGGCAACGCTGCCCCGGCGTAGGCGAGCACCAGCGTGTTCACCGCGGAGGCGACATGGTCCCGCCCGATCCGCAACCCTGAGCGGTACAGCTCCCGCCAGGTCAGCTCGGCGTTCGCTTGCCGCAGTTCCCAGACCGCGCTGGCCTGCGTGACGGTCACGTCGTCGAGGACACCGAGCGCGCCGATCACCACGCCGGCGAGCAGCAGCCCTCGGGTGTCGATGCCGTGTCCCAGGGAGCTGATCAAGGTCGCCGTCGGCTCGTCCAGGCCGGTGAGCTGCGCCAACCCGGAGAAGATCGCCGCGAACACTCCGATCAGCACCAGGCTGACCAGCGTCCCCAGCACGGCGACCGTGGTGCGGGCGGAGACGCCGTGGGTCAGATACAGCGTGGCGAACATGATCAACCCGGCCGCGGTGATGGCGACCAGCAGCGGATCCCGTCCGTCGAGAATCGCAGGCAGCACGAACAGTGCGAGCGCGCCGAACGTGAAGATCAACCCGATCAGCGCGCGCAAGCCCTGCCACCGGCCCAAAGCCACCACCGCAAGCGCGAACAACGCCGCGAGCAGCAACAACGGGAGGCCGCGCTGGAAATCCTTGACCTGGTACGCGTCGGGGGTGGTGGGGTCGCCGCCGGTGTAGGCGAGCACGATGTCGTCGCCCGCGGCGAACCGCGGGGTGGTGGGCTGGATCGGGATGAGCTTGCGCAGCGTCGTGCCTTCGGCTTCGCCCTCGGTGAGCCGGAGCGTCAGCGTCAGGCAGCGCTGCGGGCCCTTGTCGTCCGGTGTGTCGGCAACGTTGACTTCGCCGGGCTTGGTGCACGACCCGGCCGCGACGGCGGTGACGGTGGCGCCGATGGGCCGGCCCGAGTCGATGGTGCT
Source organism: Thermocrispum municipale DSM 44069 (assembly GCF_000427825.1). Classification (GTDB taxonomy): domain Bacteria; phylum Actinomycetota; class Actinomycetes; order Mycobacteriales; family Pseudonocardiaceae; genus Thermocrispum; species Thermocrispum municipale. The sequence continues at coordinate 341,102 of NZ_ATYT01000003.1, forward strand.
GTCCGGCAGATCCCCGGACGGCCACAACGCCACCGTGCCCGCCAGCGCGGCCAGCACGAACGGAGCCAGGAGTGCAGCGAGGATCTTGCGCAGGCGGTCGGAGGCCGGGGGCGGCGGTTCGTGGGAATGGCTGTGCGCATGCGAGATCCGCGGCGGTTCCGGGGAGTCGCCGGGTGCGCGCGGCGGCTCGGGGGAGTCGTCGCGGGACCGAGTGCTGGGGGCCGGTTCGGGGGTGGGGTCTGCCGGCTGGTGACGCTCCGGCCGGTTGGGGGAGTGGTCGCGGGACCGGGAGCTGGGGGCCGGTTCGGGGGTGGGGTCTGCCGGCTGGTGACGCTCCGGCCGCTCGGGAGTGTGGTCGCGTGCGCGTGGTCGCTCGGGTGAGTCGTCGCGTGATCGATGCCGCCGGGCCCGCTCACCAGAGTCGCCACGTGATCGCGGGCCCGGTTGCGGCGGAGGGGCGTCGCGATGTGACGGAGCGCGGGAGTGGCCGCTCGACCGGGAGCTCTGCGGTGGTTCGCCACGCCGCCGCTGCGGAGCGTGTCGACCACGCGCATCTGCTGGTCGACGCGGTCGGCTGCCGGCATCCGGAGTGACGCGGGGGATCTCCTCGGTGGGGTCTGGCACCCGCCTCCGGCGGTCGTTGTGCGGGGGTTCGGGTCGCGTCACCCCTCGCCTCCTGTCTGTCCGGCCTACTCGCACGTCCGACAACGCTGTCGGTCCGGCGGCAGTATGCCAGCGGCGATCGGGCCCGCTGAGACGAAACCGGTGGCAGGCGGCTCCGCGGCGTTGGTTAGCCTTGCCGTCTTGGGAGAAGACCGACGAACCGAGAGGCAGCGATACTCGTGCTCCGCACCCACGAAGCCGGCACCTTGCGTGCCGAGCACGCCGGCCAGACCGTCACGTTGACCGGTTGGGTGGCCCGGCGGCGTGATCACGGCGGCGTCATCTTCATCGACCTGCGCGACGCGTCCGGGGTGGCGCAGGTCGTGTTCCGGGAAGGCGAGATGGCCGAGCGCGCGCACGGGCTGCGCTCGGAGTTCTGCATCCAGGTCACCGGTGAGGTGGCCAAGCGGCCGGAGGGCAACGAGAACCCGGAGATCGCCACCGGTGAGATCGAGGTGCTGGTCACCGACCTGACGGTGCTGTCGGAGTCCGCGCCGCTGCCGTTCCCGGTGGACGACCGGGTCGACGTCGGTGAGGAGACCCGGCTGCGCTACCGCTACCTGGACCTGCGCCGGTCCGGTCCCGCGCGGGCGCTGCGGCTGCGCAGCGAGGTGAACCGGGTGGCCCGGGAAGTGCTGCTCAACCGCGGCTTCGTCGAGGTCGAGACGCCGACCATGACCCGCTCCACGCCGGAAGGCGCGCGGGACTTCCTGGTCCCGGCCCGCCTGCGTCCGGGCAGCTGGTACGCGCTTCCGCAATCGCCGCAGTTGTTCAAGCAGCTGCTCATGGTCGCGGGCGTCGAGCGGTACTTCCAGATCGCCCGCTGCTACCGGGACGAGGACTTCCGCGCCGACCGGCAGCCCGAGTTCACCCAGCTGGACATCGAGCAGAGCTTCGTCGACCAGGACGACGTCATCGCGCTGTCCGAGGAGATCCTGGTCGCGCTGTGGAAGCTGATCGGGTACGAGATCACCACCCCGATCCCGCGGATCAGCTACGCCGAAGCGATGGCGAAGTACGGCACCGACAAGCCGGACCTGCGCTTCGACCTGGAGATCACCGACCTCACCGAGTACTTCGCCAGCACCCCGTTCCGGGTGTTCCAGGCGCCGTATGTCGGTTCCGTCGTGATGGAAGGCGGTGCCTCGCAGCCGCGGCGCACGCTCGACGCCTGGCAGGACTGGGCCAAGCAGCGCGGCGCTCGCGGCCTGGCCTACGTCCTGGTGCAGGAGGACGGCTCGCTGACCGGTCCGGTGGCCAAGAACCTGTCCGAGTCCGAGCGTGCGGGCCTGGCCGAGGCCACCGGCGCCAAGCCGGGCGACTGCGTGTTCTTCGCCGCAGGCAAGCCGAACGAGGCGCGCGCCCTGCTCGGTGCGGCGCGGGTGGAGATCGCCAACCGGCTCGGCCTGATCGACCCGAACGCCTGGTCGTTCGTGTGGGTGGTGGACTTCCCGCTGTTCGAGTCGGCGGCCGAAGCCGAAGCGGGCGGCGAGGTCGCGGTCGGCAGCGGCAACTGGACCGCGCTGCACCACGCGTTCACGTCACCGACACCGGAGTGGCTGGACAAGTTCGACAGCGACCCCGGCAATGCGAAGGCCTACGCCTACGACATCGTCTGCAACGGTAACGAGATCGGTGGCGGGTCGATTCGTATCCACCAGCCGGACGTGCAGCGCCGGGTCTTCAAGGTCATGGGCCTGTCGGAGGAAGAGGCGCAGGAGAAGTTCGGCTTCCTGCTCGACGCGTTCCAGTACGGCGCGCCGCCGCACGGCGGTATCGCGTTCGGCTGGGACCGCATCTGCGCGCTGCTGACCGGTGCGGACTCGATCCGCGAGGTGATCGCCTTCCCGAAGTCCGGCGGCGGGTTCGACCCGTTGACGTCGGCTCCTGCGCCGATCACCGAGCAGCAGCGCAAGGAAGCGGGCGTGGACGTCAGGCCCGAGCCACAAGGCTGAGCGACTACTCCTGGGAATGCGCACGCAACCGAGGACTGCGCTCGGCGACCGAGTCCGGCAGCCTGCCGGATTCGACCTCCGCGGCCAGTTCGTCCGCCCATGCCCGCAGCCCGTCGACGTCGATGCCGTGCGGCTGCCGGCCGGCGTACGGACCCAGGTTCGCCGCTCCCCGGCGGAGCAACCGGACGCTCCCGCGCGGATTGCCGCGGCCCGCGTGGGTCAGCCCGACCGCCAGCTGGGCCAGCGCCTGCCACAGCGGCTCCCGGCCACCCGGCCGGTCGTCCCCGGCCTTCCACGCGTCCTCGAACACCTCGTGGGCGTGGAACGGCCTGCCGGCGTCCAGCAGCCGCTGGCCCTCGTCGAGCGTCTCCGCCACCGTGCGCACGACGCCCTCGGGCTGCCGCTGCACCCCCGGCGTGCCGTAGGGGAGCGGGCGACCCAGCCCGTCGCGCGGCCGATTGTTGCGCGGCCTGCCCGTTTCGTCCCGGTCCCGGGTGGCTCGCGGGGCGCCTCGGCCCCGGGATTTGCCCGTCGATGCTCCGCTGGTGCTGGTCATGGTGACTGCCACGCTAGTAGGGTCGGCCGTTGATGCGTGTGGACACTCCTTCAACCGGCGATGATCTGCTCGCCGAGGGGCCGGAGGAGGATCAGCTGCAGGCGGCCGTGGCCGCTGCAGAGTCGGTTCTCGCCGATCGATTCGGGTCGCCCATCACGTTGACCGATCCAGAAGACCTCGCCGGCAGCGGACCGGCCGTCGTGGTGCGCGTGCGGGTGGCGTCCTCGCCGTTCTCGTTGCCGAAGACGTTGGTGGTCAAGCACTACCGACGACAGTCGGCGTTCGCTACCGAGGCCGCGAGCTACCAGCTGTTCACCGCGCTGACCTCGGAGGAACGGATGTGCCCCGAGCCGATCGGGCACGACAAGACGCGCGGTGTGCTGGTGCTGTCCGACCTCGGGCTGGCTCCGACGCTGGAGGACAAGCTGCACCAGCGGGACGCGCGCGCCGCCGAGCGGGCATTGCTGTCCTGGTCGCGAGCCCTGGGGCGGGTGCACGCCACCACGGCGCGCCGGGAGGCGGATTTCAACGCCTTGCTGCGGCGGCTGGGCGGCACTCCGTCCTGCGACGACGAGGCGCAAGCCGCGGTGGCGGCCCAGCTGCCTGCGGTGCTGCAGGACGTTCTCGGAGTCTCGACGTCGGACACCGTGCGGGAACAGGTCTCGGCCGCCCTTGCCAGGGTGCAGGCCGCGACCTTCCGGGCGTTCTCCCCGGTCGACCTGTCGCCGGAGAACAACCTGGTGACCAGCAGCGGTGTGCGATTTCTGGATTTCGAGCACGGCCAGGTGCGCAATGCGTTGCTCGACGTGGCGCACATGCGAGTGCCGTTCGCGTTCTGGCAGGGCGCACTCGCGTTGCCCGCGGGCATGAGTGAGGCGATGATCGCCGGCTGGCGTGCGGAGGTCGTGTCGGTGTGGCCGCGGCTGGCCGACGAGTCGGTGTTCTCCGAGGCGTTGCTCGACTGCCAGCTGATGTGTGTGTGGCAGCAGACGCACCGCGAGCTGCCCGGCCTGGCCGCGAGCGTCAACGGCGCACAAGCGAGCAGCAGGCCGGCCGCGCTGGTGTCGTGGTGGCAGGAGCTGTCCAAGCAGGCGGCGTTCGCCGGTGCCGACGACCTGGCCGACCACGCGGGAGCCGTGGCCGCCGGGCTGGACGAGCGATTCGGGCCAGGTCTCGAGTTCGCTCCGTATCCGGCGTTCGCGTGAGGCGGCCGTAGCGGCCTGGTCGACGGTCCGGCGCGGTAGCGTCGAGGTGTGCAGGACGAACTGTTCACCGTCAACCCGGCGCTGGAGGAGTCGTCGTCGGGCGAGCAGACGCCGGTCGACCCGATGGACCCGTTGGCGGTCCGGATGCGCCCGCGCTCGCTCGACGAGGTAGTCGGTCAGGATCACCTGCTGGGGCCGGGGGCGCCGCTGCGCAGGCTGGTGGAGGGCGCGACGCCGGCGTCGGTGGTGCTGTTCGGTCCGCCGGGTACGGGGAAGACCACGTTGGCCTACCTCATGGCGGGGGCGACCGGGCGGCGCTTCGTGGCGCTCTCGGCGCTGAATTCCGGCGTGAAGGAGCTGCGCGCGGTGATCGCCGAGGCGCGGCGCAGACGCTCCCACGCGGCCGAGAACACCGTGCTGTTCATCGACGAGGTGCACCGCTTCTCCAAGACGCAGCAGGACGCCCTGCTCGGCGCGGTGGAAGATCGCACCGTGCTGTTGGTGGCTGCGACCACCGAGAATCCGTCGTTCTCCGTGGTGGCGCCGCTGCTGTCGCGGTCACTGGTGCTGCAGCTGCGTCCGCTGACCGACGACGACATCCGCGAGGTGCTGGCCCGCGCGCTGGCCGACGAACGTGGCTTGGCGGGCAAGTACGAACTCACCGAAGAAGCCGCCGCTCACCTGGTGCGGCTCGGCGGGGGAGACGCACGCCGCGTGCTGACCGCGCTCGAAGCCGCCGCGGACGCCGCCGAAGAGGGCACGATCGACCTGGCGACGGTGGAGGCCACGGTCGACAAGGCGGCGGTCCGCTACGACCGCGACGGGGACCAGCACTACGACGTCATCAGCGCGTTCATCAAGTCGATCCGCGGCTCGGACGTGGACGCCGCCCTGCACTACCTGGCGCGGATGATCGAAGCGGGTGAGGACCCCCGGTTCATCGCGCGCCGCCTCGTGGTGCACGCCAGTGAGGACATCGGGATGGCGGACCCGACGGCATTGCAGACCGCGGTTGCCGCCGCGCACGCCGTGCAGTTCATCGGGATGCCGGAAGGGCGGTTGGCGCTGGCCCAGGCGACGGTGCATCTGGCGACGGCGCCGAAGTCGAACGCGGTGATCAGCGCGATCGACGGTGCGTTGGCGGACGTCCGGGCGGGCAAAGCGGGCAGCGTGCCGCCGCACTTGCGCGACGGTCATTACGCCGGCGCCGCCAGGCTCGGCCACGCGCAGGGTTACCGGTACCCGCACAACGTTGCCGAAGGTGTGGTGGAGCAGCAGTATCCGCCGGACGGGCTGGTGGGCAAGGACTACTACCACCCGACCGAGCGCGGAGCGGAGCGGCCGATCGCGGAGCGGATTCAACGGCTCCGGAAGATCGTGCGCGGCGAACGCTGACCACGAAGATGCCCGCGGCCGGGTGGGTAGCCGCGGGCATCTCGGGGGCGGGGTCGGTCAGCAGGGGCCGACGCGGGGCCACCAGTGGTTGCCATGCACCACGTGGTCGGCCAGCGTTTCCGGCATGACCTTGGACGGGTAGCACGGGTGCTGGATCACGTAGCCGCCCGGCGCCTCGATGGTGTTGAAGTGGCAGACGCCGTCGGTCTCGATGCAGTAGCGCTCCACCGGGATGCCGCCGAAGTCGGTGCGCCCTGGTCCCGGCGAGGTGAAGCCGAACGCGCTCATCCCCTTGGGCACGATGGCGCCGATCCCGGTGCCCGGGTGCATGGGGTCGCCGTAGAGCGAGCCGGAGACCTGCGACTTCGGCACGCCGATCCGGCCGTCCGCGACGTCCTCGAGCACCAGGTTCGCCACATGCGCACCCTGCGAGAAGCCGACGACGACGAACTCGCCGCCGGGATCGTTGGCGTAGGCCTGCTCCAGCACCGCGCGGGCCGCCCGGTGACCTTCCGCCACGCTCGCGTCGTAGGAGATCCCGAGCTGGCTGCACGCGGGGTTGCCCGCCGCCGGGTAGTGCACCCGCAGCGGGACGCCGCCGCGGAGATCGATGTCGTTGTAGGCATCGGCGTTGGGGTCGCACGTGCCACCGATCAGCACGAAGTACCGCGCACCCTGCTGATTCGCGGGCTCGGCCACCGCCGACGCGCTCGTTCCGACCAACAACGCGACCGCGGCCGCAGCCGCCAGGCCTGCCAGGAGTTTTCTCTTCACCGCTCCATGCCCTTTCCCGTGGATGATCCACGGCGGACATTAGCGAACAATATTGTTCGTAGACATCCTACGATCGGGTAGGTATCGGCATCCGGGTCGACTCGGAGCTGTTGCGCGACTGGTCGCCCGCGGCGTGCAAGACTCGGTCCCATGAGCGTGCGCTTCGGAGTTTTCGTACCCCAGGGCTGGCGGTTGGATCTGACCGAGATCGCCGACCCGGTCGAGCAGTGGGAGGCGATGACCGCGGTGGCCAAGGCGGCCGACGCGGGCCCGTGGGATTCCATCTGGGTCTACGACCACTTCCACACCACGCCCGAGCCGACGCAGAACACCACGTTCGAGGCCTGGACCACCACGGCAGCGCTGACCAGGGACACCAGCAGGGTCAACGTCGGGCAGATGGTGGGCTGCAACGGTTATCGCAACCCCGCGTTGTTCGCGAAGATGGCCTCCACGGTGGACGTGATGAGCCACGGTCGGCTCTACGCGGGTCTCGGTGCGGGCTGGTACGAGCACGAATGGAAGGCCTACGGCTACGAGTGGACGTCGCTGAAGGACCGGATGGCGGCGTTCGCCGAGGCCACCGAGATCGTCTACCGCATGTGGACCGAGGACGAAGTGGTCTTCTCCGGCCGCTACCACTCGGTCGACAAGCCGATCAACGAGCCGAAGGGTGTGCGTAAGCCGCACCCGTCGCTGTGGCTCGGTGGCGGCGGTCCGAAGGTCACACTGCGGTTGGTCGCCCGGTTCGCTGACGCGGCCAACTTCGGCAACGGCGACCCGGAGAAGATCACCGAGAAGGCGGAAATCCTGCGCAGGCACTGCGACGAGGTGGGGCGGGACTACGACGAGATCATCAAGTCGACCAACATCAACATCCTGCCGATCGACCGTGGTGACGACCCGGAGGAAGCGATGGCGCGGGCACACGTGGGCGACCCGCCGAGGTGGCGCTCCGGCTGGGGCCTGATCGGCACGGACGACCAGATCGCCGCCAAGATCGAGTCGGTGCTGGAAGCGGGTGTCGACTACGTCAACTTCTACATTCCCGGTCTTGCCTACGACCTGGACCTGTTGGCCCGCGCGGAGGCGATCATCAAGCGGTTCTGACGCCCGGCCCGCTCCTGCCGGCGCCGATGGTCCACGGTAGCCTGACCTCCATTCTCGGCAGCTGACGTCTCTGGAGGAACCTTGTCCGCTGGCCAACTCGCGGCGTTGATCGCCGCAGGCGCTTTCGTGCTGCTGGTCATCCTGCTGGCGGTACCTCTGCTGAAGCTGGGCCGCACGCTGGACGAGGCGACGATCGCCATTCGCAAGGCCCACGAGAACACCGACCCGATCCTGCACGGCGCCAACGACACGCTGACGCACGTCAACACGCAGCTGGAGCGGGTCGACGGGGTCACGGCCAACATCCAGCAGGCCTCCAGCAACGTTTCCGCCCTGACCTCGGTGTTCACCGCGACGCTCGGTGGGCCGTTGGTGAAGACCGCGGCGCTCACCTACGGTGTGCGCAAGGCCATCAAGGCCCGCAGGGAGGCCAAGGCCGACACCGCGGGCCGTTCCCGGCGGGCCGCCAAGGGACGGAAGCGGGGCCGCCGATGAAGCGCACATTCTGGTTCGGCCTCGGCGTGGTCTCCGGCGTGGCACTGACTCGCAAGGCCAGCAAATCGGCTCGTCAGGTCACGCCCGCAGGGTTAGCCTCGAATGTGGGCGATGCGATCCGCGAACTCGCAGGCGCCCTCGGTTCGTTCGGGGCGGACGTCCGAGCCGGGATGTCCGAGCGTGAGCAGGAGTTGCAGGAGCAGGTGAAGCGCGACACCGGGATCGCCGTGCGGCCGGCCCAGGCGCGTCCGCGCGCGGGCAGGCACGCGTCGGCTGCCCGGGCGAACCCGCGTCCGGCGTCGCGTCGAGCGCCCAAGGCAGACGCCTGACGCCGCGCAGGCGTTTGCCGCCCGAACCCGCTCACCCTCAGCCGTAGCTCGCAGAACCCGTAGGACGAAAAGCCGTGCAGACACATGAGATCCGAGAACGCTTCCTGAAGCATTTCACCGAGCGTGGACACACCGAGGTCCCCAGCGCGTCGCTGATCCTGGACGACCCGAACCTGCTGTTCGTCAATGCAGGCATGGTGCAGTTCAAGCCCTACTTCCTGGGCGAGGCTCCGCCGCCGTACCCGCGCGCGACCAGCGTGCAGAAGTGCGTGCGTACCGGCGACATCGACGAGGTCGGCAAGACCACCCGGCACAACACGTTCTTCCAGATGGCGGGCAACTTCTCGTTCGGCGACTACTTCAAGGAAGGCGCCATCGAGTACGCGTGGGACCTGGTCACCAAGTCGCAGGCCGACGGTGGCTACGGGTTCGACGAGAGCCGGCTGTGGGTGACGGTCTACGAGCACGATGCCGAGGCAGCGGCGCTGTGGCGCAAGGTCACCGGCATCCCGCAGGACCGGATCCAGTACCGCTCCGCCGCGGACAACTACTGGGACATGGGTGTGCCCGGCCCGGGCGGCCCGTGCTCGGAGATCTACTACGACCGCGGCCCGGACTACGGCCGGGAGGGCGGTCCCGTAGTGGACGAGGACCGCTACCTGGAGATCTGGAACCTGGTCTTCATGCAGGAGCTGCGCGGTGAGGTCAGCCCGAAGCAGGGCGGCCCGGTGCTCGGCCCGCTGCCGAAGAAGAACATCGACACCGGGATGGGTATCGAGCGCGTCGCCTACCTGCTGCAAGGCGTCGCCAACGTCTACGAGACGGACCTGGTGCGCCCGGTGATCACCAAGGCGGAGGAGATCTCCGGCCGTCGCTACGGTCAGAACCACACCGATGACGTGCGGTTCCGGGTGATCGCCGACCATGCACGCTCCGGCGTCATGTTGATCGGTGACGGTGTCACGCCCGGCAACGAGGCCCGCGGCTACGTACTGCGTCGGCTGTTGCGGCGCATCGTCCGGTCGGTGCGGCTGCTGGGTGTGCACGAGCCGGTGCTCGGCGAGTTCGCCGCCGTGGTGCGCGACGCGATGGCTCCGTCGTATCCGGAGATCGCTCGCGACTTCGAGCGCATCAACGACGTCATGCGCAACGAGGAAGAGGCCTTCCTGGCCACGCTGACCAGCGGGTCGCGGATCTTCGATCTGGCCGCTGCGGAGACCAAGAAGAGCGGCGGCAACCTGCTGTCCGGCGAGAAGGCCTTCCAGCTGCACGACACGTACGGCTTCCCGATCGACCTGACCCTGGAGATGGCCGCCGAGCAGGGCCTGCAGGTCGACGAAGAAGGCTTCCGGTCGCTGATGGAGCAGCAGCGGCAGCGCGCCAAGGCCGACGCGGCCCGGCAGAAGGTGGGCGTGGCCGACCTGTCGGAGTACCGCAAGCTGCTCGAACAGCACGGCGAGACCGAGTTCCTCGGCTACACCGACCTGCAGGCCACCGCACGCGTGATCGGCCTGCTCAAGGACGGTCAGCCGGTCAAGTCGGTGCGGGCAGGGGACAAGGCCGAGCTGGTGCTGGACCGCACGCCGTTCTACGCCGAGTCCGGTGGTCAGATCGCCGACACCGGTGTGCTGGTCGGCGAGGGCGGCGAGGTCGAGGTCCTCGACGTGCAGAAGGCCGTGCCCGGGCTGTTCGTGCACAAGGTCAAGGTGACGCAGGGCGAGATCGGCCTGGACACCACGCTGACCGGCTCGGTGGACGAGGCCCGCCGGATGGCCATTCAGCGGTCGCACTCGGCCACCCACCTGGTGCACGCCGCCGTGCGCGGCGCCTACGGGCAGCGGGCCGCGCAGGCCGGTTCGCTGAACTCGCCCGGCAGGCTGCGGTTCGACTTCACCTCGCCGAAGTCGGTGTCCACCGACGTGCTGACCGAGGTCGAAGAGGAGGTCAACGACTACCTGCTCACCGACGTCGAGGTGCAGGCGTACGTGACCTCGAAGGACAAGGCGCTGGAGATGGGCGCTGTCGCGCTGTTCGGCGAGAAGTACGGCAACGAGGTCCGCGTCGTCGACATGGGCGACTACTCGCGCGAACTGTGCGGTGGCACCCACGTGGAGCGCATCGGGCAGCTCGGCCTGGTCAAGCTGGTGTCCGACTCGTCGATCGGTTCCGGCGTGCACCGGGTCGAGGCGCTGGTCGGAACCGACGCGCTGCGCTACGTGCGCAAGGAGCAGCTGCTCGTCTCGCACCTGGCAGGCACGTTCAAGGTGCCCGCCGACCAGCTGCCGTCGCGGATCGAGGACGTGCTGACCCGGCTGAAGAACGCCGAGCAGGAGGTCGAACGGCTGCGCACCGAGCAGGTCCTGTCGTCGGCCGGGAGCCTGGCGGAAGAGTCCCGGGACGTCGGCGGGGTCTCGCTGGTGGCCAAGCAGGTGGCCGACGGCGTGGACGCAGGCGGCCTGCGCAAGCTCACCTCCGAGGTGCGGAACCGTCTCGGGGCCCGGCCCGGTGTGGTCGCGCTGTTCTCGGCCAACGACGGCAAGGTCAGCTTCGCGGTGGCCACCACCGAGCAGGCGCGCGACAAGGGCATCGCGGCGGGCAAGCTGATCGGTCAGTTCGCCGAGCAGGTCGGCGGTCGGGGCGGCGGCAAGCCGGACCTGGCCCAAGGTGGCGGCGGCAACCCGGCAGGTGTCGACCAGGCGATCGCGGCGCTCGAGCACGCCGTCCGGTCGGGAGCTGCCGGTTGACGCGGCGGCCCGACACCCCCGGCGCGGACGACCCGGGGCCGGGGCGGCGGCTCGGAGTCGACGTCGGTTCGGTGCGGGTCGGTGTGGCGTTGAGCGATCCGACGCCGGTGTTGGCCACACCACTGGTTACCCTGGCTCGCGATGCCGACGACGACACCGACCTTGCTCAGCTCGCCGAGCTGGTGGCCGAGAACGACGTGGTGGAAGTAGTGGTTGGTCTGCCACGGACCTTGGCCGACCGGCACGGCGCTGCCGCCGATGCCGCTGTTGACTACGCGGAGCGGCTCGCCGAGCGCATCACCGGTGTCCCGGTGCGACTGGCCGACGAACGGCTGAGCACTGTCACGGCGTCGCGCATGCTGTCGCAGCGCGGGGTGAAGGGCCGCAAACAGCGGGCGGTCATCGACCAGGTTGCTGCGGTGGAGATCTTGCAAGGGTGGCTCGATGCCCGCGCGTCGTATCGGGCCCGCCACGTCGACCCACAAGGCGGGATGCCGAGGTGACTGGACGCTTCCCGGACGACGAGCAGAACGGCAGGCCGCGCAGGCAGCCGCCGCGCAGAGTGCCGCCACCGGGTGCTCGTCGCTCCGGACGCCCGCAGCCACCGGACGAGCCGCGCGGGGAGCGGCCGCGGCGGGCATCTGCCGATCCACGGACCCAGGGGAGGCGCCGACCGCCGAGTCAGGCTCCCCGGCCTCAGCAGGACGCCCCACCTCGCCGCCCGCGCGGGCCGCGCGTGGTGGATCCGCGGTCGTTGCCGCCGGGCGGGGTTCCACCGGTCGACGCACGGGAGCCGTTCTCGCCGGGCGACGAGCGGGAGTGGTCCCCGGCGGGCGACGAACGACAGTCGTTGCCGGCGAGCGAGGGACGCGAGTCGTACCCGCGGCGAGGCGCCGGACCGGATTCGCTGCCACCCGGCGGCGTTCCACGACGCCCGGGGGCGGACCCGGGGCCCCCGCGAGCGGTCAGCCCCGATTCCGTGCCGACGCACGTGGTGCGTAGGGGTCGTGGCCCGGGGGCGCGGCGCGGCGCGGATTCGCCGCCGCATGGCGTGCCGGGACCGGATGCTTACGAATCCTTGCCGCCTGGTGGTGTTCGCCCACCCGGTGGTCCGGACTCCCACCGCCCAGGCGGGCCGCCGCACGCCGGTCCGAATTCGCTGCCTCCTGGTGGGGTTCCGCCTGCGGCAGGTCCGGACTCGTTGCCTCGTGGTGGGGTTCCGCCGGCCGCGGGCCCGGACTCGCTGCCTCCCGGTGGGGTTCCGCCGGCGGACGCAGGTTCACTCCCCCCTGGCGGGGTGCGGCCACCCGGTCGAGGGCTGTCGCCGCGACCAGGCGGGCCACCCAGGCCCTACGCCGGCAGGCCGCCGGGCGGACCGAGGCCCACGCCACCGGGGCCACGGTCACCGCAGCACGACCATGTTCGGCAGTATGAGCACGTTCCGTTCGACGGTTCGGACATGGGCAGGAACCCAGCCATGCGTTACGAGGAAGAAGCACGTCACGACGCCGGCTTGGAGGCCGACGATCGCTATGACGAGCGCGCCGATTTCCCAGACGGCGAGGAAGAACGCTACGCGGACGAGTACGACGAGCACTACGACGAGTACGAGGATGCCTACGACGACCATCCCGTCGGTGCTCTGCTCGGTGACGAACCGCCCGACGATCCTCCGCGCAGTCGGCGCGGACGGCGGCCCACGCGGCGTTCCTGGCCTCGTCGCCTCGGTGGATGGGTGCTCGCCGTCGCACTGATCGGTGCCCTGGCCGGCGGCGCATGGTACGGCGCGAAGGAGTTGCTCGGCTTCGGGTACGAGGACTTCGAGGGCGCGGGCAAGGGCGACGTGGTGGTGCAGGTCGTCAACGGGGATTCGACCGCGGCGATCGCCGAGCGGCTGGCCAAGGCCGGGGTGGTCGCCAGTAGCGACGCGTTCCTGGAGGCGGCGGAGAACAACGAGGCGATCCGCGCCATCCAGCCGGGCTACTACCAGCTGAAGAAGCAGATGTCCGGCGCTGCGGCGGTGAAGGCGATCGTGGCCGACGGCGCTCGTGTCGGCCATGTGCAGATTCGCAGCGGAACGCAGCTGGACGACTTGAAGCACCCGAACGGCAAGAAGATCCCGGGCATCTACACGCTGTTGTCCCGGGCGACGTGCGCCAAGATCGACGGCAAGAGCACGTGCGTGTCGACCAAGGAACTACGCAAGGCCGCCGAGACGGTGAACCTGACCGAGATCGGCGTGCCCTCGTGGTTGGCCGAAGGCGCCGAGAAGGCACCGAAGGAGCGTCGCCTGGAGGGCATGGTGCTGCCCGGCGTGTACGACGTCAAGCCGGGCTGGAGCGCTGAGGAAGTGTTGAAGGAAGTGCTGTCGAGCTCGGCGGCGCAGTTCGAAGCGGCCGGATTGCCGGACGCGGCGAAGGCGACCAAGCGCAAGCCCTACGAGATCGTGGTCATCGCGTCCATCGTGGAGCGCGAGGCGGTCACCCACGACTTCGGCAAGGTCTCCCGGGTGATCTACAACCGGCTGGACGAGAACATGCGGCTGGAGATGGACTCCACCATCAACTACGTGCTCGACCGGCCGCACATCCGCACGTCGCCCGAGGACAGGGCCAGGCCGGGGCCGTACAACAGCTACCGCAACACAACGCTGCCGCCGACTCCGATCTCGTCCCCGAGTCCGGAGGCGATCACCGCCGCGTTGAAGCCCCCACAGGGGTCGTGGCTCTACTTCGTCAAGTGCGAGAAGAACGGGCTGTCCTGTTTCGCCTCCGACTTCGACCAACACGAGAAGCATGTCAAGGACGCCAAGAAGCGCGGTGTCTGGTAGCGGAGCCCGGCGGGCGGCGGTGCTGGGCAAGCCGGTGGCGCACTCGCTGTCCCCGGTGCTGCACCTGGCCGCCTACCGGGCGCTGGGCCTGAACGACTGGACCTACGAGCGACTGGAAGCCGACGCGGAGCAGCTGCGCGAGCTGGTAGGCGGCTTCGGCGCGGAGTGGGTAGGCGTGTCGGTCACCATGCCGGGCAAGCACGCCGCCCTGGAGTTCGCTACGGAGTCCACGGCGCGGGCGCAGGCCGTCGGCGCGGCCAACACGCTGGTCAACCTGGGCGAAGGCCGGTGGCGCGCGGATTGCACCGACGTGGACGGTGTTGCGGGCGCCGTGCTCGCGGTGTGCGGGAAACCGCCGACGGATCGGCCCGCCGTGGTGCTGGGCGCCGGTGGAACAGCTTCCGCCGCGGCCGTGGCGTGCGCGGAGCTCGGGTTGTCGGCGGTACGGTTCGTGGTGCGCGAGCCCGCGCGGGCCGCTTCCGCCGTCGCCGCCGCACAGCGCGTGAACCTGTCGGTGGAGGTCGCGCGGTGGGCCGAGGTCGACTGGGGTGAGGTGGCCGCCGAGGCAAGCGTGCTGGTCAACACCACACCGCCGGACGCCGTCCGCCCGCACGCGCGACAGCTGGCCGACGCGGCGAGGGTTCTCGACGTGATCTACCACCCGTGGCCGACGCCGTTGGCCGAAGCGGTGCTGACGGCCGGTGGGCAGCTGGCGACGGGGTTGGACATGCTGCTGCACCAGGCGTTCGGGCAAGTGGAACAGTTCACCGGGCGCCCTGCGCCCCGGGAGGAGATGCGGGCGGCCTTGCGTGAGGCAACGGGGGGAGTGCACGAGCTACCGCTGGGCTGACGCCGCTGGAGGCGAGTGCGCTGGGCTGAGCAGGCTGGAGCCGTGAAAGCCGGCCGTGAGAGGCTGGACGGTCGGCCGCTGGCCGAAGCGCGCCCACCCCACGGTCGCTCACCCCAGGCAAACTCCGCCGCGTATTCCGTTCATTTCTCGTCCACCACGAGCCGGCAGCCACCCGTTAGGGTGGCTGGCGACATGTGGGAGGCGGAATGAAGCGGGGCAATCTGGTGTGGGCCGCCCTGGCAGCGGCGGCCGTCGTGGCGACTGCGGTCGCGGTCCCGGCGGGGGCGGACAAGTCGGCAGGGGAGACCGTCGATCGCGCGGACGCAGCCGCACCGACGGTTCGGTTCGCGACGTTCAACGCGTCGCTCAACCGCGAGGCACCCGGTCAGCTGGTGCGTGACCTGTCCACGACGGACAACCCGCAGGCGCGCAAGGCCGCCGAGGTGCTGCAGCGCGTGCGGCCGGACGTGGTGTTGATCAACGAGTTCGACTACGTGCTGAAGAACAAGGCGGCCGATCTGTTCCGGAAGAACTACCTCGAGGTGGGGCAGGAGGGCGCGAAGCCGATCCGGTACCGCTATGCCTACACCGCGCCGGTCAACACGGGCGTGCCAACGGGGTTCGACCTCGATCGTGACGGCAGCACGACCGGACCTGGGGATGCGCACGGCTTCGGGGACTTCAAGGGCCAGTACGGAATGCTCGTGCTGTCGCGCTACCCGATCGACGCGGCCAAGGCCCGCACGTTCCAGAAGTTCCTCTGGAAGGACATGCCCGGTGCGGTGCTGCCGGACGACCCGGAGACGGATGCGCCCGCCGACTGGTACTCGGCCGAGCAACTGGACGTGCTGCGGTTGTCGTCGAAGTCGCATTGGGACTTGCCGATCAAGGTCGGCAAGTCGACGGTGCATTTCCTGGTGTCGCATCCGACACCGCCGGTGTTCGACGGGCCCGAGGACCGCAACGGCACCAGGAACCACGACGAGATCCGCTTCTGGGCTGACTACTTGACGCCGGGCAAGGACGGCTACATCTACGACGACAAGGGCCGGCGCGGCGGGCTCAAGCCGGGCTCGTGGTTCGTGGTCGCCGGGGACCTGAATGCCGACCCGCTCGACGGGGACAGCGTGGAGGCCGCCGTCCGTCAGGTGCTGGACGCTCCGCGGGTGCAGGATCCGAAGCCGACCAGCGAGGGCGGTGTCGTGGCGGCCGAGGAGCAAGGCGGGATCAACGCCGAGCATCGCGGCGACCCGGCACTCGACACGGGTGACTTCGACGACACCTCGCCGGGGAACTTGCGCTCCGACTACGTGCTGCCGTCGCGTGGGCTGCCGGTGCGTGGGGCAGGGGTTTTCTGGCCGACGCCGCAGGAGGAGCTGTCGCGGCTCAACGACACGAGCGACCATCACCTCGTTTGGGTTGACGTCAAACGACGCTAGCCTGCCGGGTGTGCGTATCGCGATCCTGGACGACTATCAGAACGCCGCTCGTCGCTTCGCCGACTGGGACAGCCTCGATGCCGAGGTCACTGTCTTCGGTTGGCCGATCGGTGACCGTTCGGAGATAGCGCGAGCCTTGGCGGGCTACGACGTGGTCGTGGCGATGCGGGAACGGACCAAGTTCGACGCCGAACAGCTACGCCTCCTACCCGATCTTCGGCTGCTGGTCAGTACCGGGACGCGGAACGCAGCCATCGATCTTGCCGCGGCCCAGGCTCAGGGCGTGATCGTGACGCACACCCGGTACGTCTCGCACCCGACGAGTGAGCTCACGTGGGCGTTGATCCTGGCTGCCGCGCGGAACCTTCCCGCGGAGGAGCGGGCGGTACGTACCGGTGGCTGGCAGCAAAGCGTCGGGATGAGTCTGCACGGAAAGACGCTCGGCGTCATCGGCCTCGGCAGGCTCGGGAGCGCGGTGGCCAAGATCGGGCAGGCGTTCGGCATGAACGTCGTCGCCTGGAGCCAGAACCTGACGGCCGAGCGGGCCGGCGAACACGGTGTGACGGCAGTGTCGAAGGAGGAGCTGCTGAGCACGTCCGACGTGGTGACGATCCACGTGCTGTTGTCCAAGCGCACCCGCGGTCTCCTCGGCGCGGAGGAACTGGCGTTGATGAAGCCCGGCGCGCTGCTGGTCAACACGTCTCGTGGCCCGATCGTCGACGAAAAGGCGCTGCTGGAAGCGCTCCACGCAGGGGCGATCCGCGCGGCGCTGGATGTGTACGACATCGAACCGCTACCGGCCGATCACCCGCTCAGGGCCGCACCGAACACGGTCCTGACCCCGCACATCGGCTTCGTCACCGACGACGAGTACCGGATCTTCTACGGCGATGCTGTCGAGAACATCGCGGCGTATGCGGCCGGGGCGCCGATTCGCGTCATGACACCGTAGGCCGCGGCTCCGGCCGACGGCATAGGGGAGCGCCTGGTTTCCGTCGCGGCAGCAAGGACGCTGCCGGTCCCGCTCCCTCCCGACACGCCGTCACGCTGGGCCACCACCGCGGCCGGGAATCACGCCGGGGGTGGTCCCCAGAGCTGGTCGGCGGGCAGTTGGTCCAGCAGGTCGTTGAGGTAGTTGGCTTTGACCTTGCCGATTGCGGTGTCGGTGCCGGTACCCCAGGTGACGATCTCGTCGCCGGTACAACGCACGGTGTATTTCTTCGCCTTGTCCGATTTCAGCAGCCACGTCCGTACAGTTGGCGTGAGCAACTCACGTATCCGCTCTGGGTTGGGCGACCAGATCTCGAACGCTTTGTCGAATACTTCATCACCGGTTTCCACCGTGGCGGTGTGGACGCTGTCGTTCACCATTCCGCCCACCGCGCCGATCACGTTCCTGAGCAACCGTTGCGGCCGAGAAGGTTTCGCGGATGCTTTTTTCGCCTGGAGGTCGAAATCCGGCAGCGGTGCCGGAAGACCGACCGCGACGACACCGTAGCGGTGCTTGACCCGGTGGGTGTCCCGGTTGCCGTCGTTGTCGAGGTCGTCATCGCCGGACCGTCCGCGATCGACGTACTCCTCTGTGCTGAATTGCAGGGTGAACATCGTGAGGGGACGTCCGCGGTATTCGCCGCGCATGACGTGTGTCGCCCTCAGTGAACCACCGTCGACGAACGGCAGATAGCGGTACTTGCGGTGCAGCTTCCTGTCGAATCGCCGGTAGGTCCAGCCGTTCTTCGCGGCTTCGCGCTTCTTCTTGTCGTAGGTCTTTTTCTCTTTGGCCCACGTGGCCCACAGCCCGAGCACCACCAGCAACGGCAAGGCGACGTAGGAGAAGATCGCTTGCAGGTCCACCGTCACCCCCTGCTTCCGGCCACCTGGCTATCTTCGATCGCGCCAGAGTGGCGCAACGGATCCTGCTGACAGCGCGCCATGAGAGTAGTCCACTTGCCGACTACTAGCGCGGACTTCGCGTTGTTTGGCTTACGTGGGAAAACCAGGCGTCCTCCCCGCCGGTCCGCGGTGGTTCTGCGCGCGTGTGTTGACCCAGCAATCTCGCATCGGGCTTCTCACGCAGGCGGAGGACCCCAGAGTTGACCCGCAGGCAGCTTGTCCAGCAGGTCGTTGAGGTAGTTGGCCTTGACCTTGCCGATCGCGGTGTCGGTGCCGGTGCCCCAGGTAATGATCTCCTCGCCGTCGCACCACACGACGTACTTCTTGGCGTTGTCCGATTTCAACATCCACGACCGCGCCTCGGGCGTCAGCAGTGCACGCATCTGATCGGGTTCGGTCGAGCGGACGGTGAAGACCTCGTCGAACGCCTGGTCCCCGGTCTCCACCTTCGAGCCCGTGTAATCCTTGCCGAACAGCATCCGTCCGGCCGAGCCCACCACGTCGCCCACCAGATCGCCGGCGACCGTGTCGAGTCGTGTCCTCTCCTCGATGGCGCGCTTGCGCCGCCGCGCGGTGGCACTGATCTCGAACTTCGGCAACGTGGTCGGCAGGCCCACGACGACGACCCCGTAAAGGCGCTTGACCTCACGCTTGTCTGCTCGGCCGTCGTTGTTGCTGTCCCGGGTTCGGCCGGTCAACCGCGACCGGACGTACTCCTCCTCCCGGAACTGGAACGTGAACATGGTGATCGGCCGTCCGCGGAACTCGCCGCGCATGACGTGCTTGGCCGACGCCTGTTTGCCGTCGTAGAAGGGAAGATGGCGGTACTTGCGATGCAAGTTCCCGCCGCGAGGCGTGTAGGTCCAGCCGTTCGCCTCGGCTTCGCGCTTCTTCTTGTCCCTGGTCTTCTTCTCCTGCTGCCACCAGAGCCAGAGTCCGGCACCGACGAGCAGCGCCCCACCGACGGCTGCGAGGATTTGCCCGACGTCGATCTCGATCACCTCCCCGTTGCCCGGTCAGCGCCGGGAGAATTCGGCCAGCACCGCGTCGGTGAACCGCGGCCAGACTTCTTTCGCCCACGGCCCGAAATCACGGTCGGTCAAGGCTACACATCCCAGCCCGGCATCCGGGTCCACCCACAAAAACGTTCCGGATTGCCCGAAATGACCGAACGTCCGGGGTGAACTGTTGCTTCCGGTCCAATGCGGATCCTTGTGATCACGCAATTCGAAACCGAGGCCCCAATCATTGGGGCGCTGGTGTCCGAACCCGGGCAGCACACCGTTGAGACCGGGGAATTGCACCGTGGTCGCCTCAGCCATGGTTTGCGGGTTCACCAGCGTCGGCCGTTGCAGCTCCTTGGTGAAGCGGACGAGATCGGCGGCGGTGGAGTAGCCATCGGCACCGGGCGAGCCGGCCAGCTTCGTGCTGGTCATGCCCAGGGGTGTCAGGAGCGCCTCCTGGTGATAGCGCTCGTAATCGATGTCCGCGTGCTCCGCCAGCGCCTCGGCGAGCATGTCGAAGCCCGCGCTGGAGTACAACCGCCGCGTCCGCGGCTGTGCCATCACCTTGCGCTGGCTGAACGCTACGCCCGCGGTGTGCGCCAGCAGGTCACGCACCGTCGCGCCCTCGGGGCCCGCGGGCGTGTCCAGCTCGAACACGCCCTCCTCGACCGCGATGAGCACCGTGTAGGCGGTGAGCAGCTTGGTCACCGACGCGAGGTGATACTCCCGCTGGTCGTCACCGACAGTCGCCAGCACCTGACCGTCCTCGGCCACCACGGCAGCAGCGGCATTGGCCACCGGCCACTGTGCGACCTGGTCCAGCGCGCTCACGCGGTCCCCGTCATGACCCAGCCGTCGGCGATGTGCACGTCGACCTTGGCCAGCGGCTTCGGCGGTGGGCCGGTGATGACCTCGCCCGTCGTCGGCTCGTAGTCGGCCTCGTGGCACGGACAGTGCAGCGTCTTGCCCTTCGGCTTGACCAGGCAGTCGGCGTGCGTGCACAAGTTGCTGTACGCCTTGATGGTCTTGTCGTCGACCCGCACCAGGATGATCTGCTCGAACTCCCTGCCCGGCAGCATCCTTCCGTGCGGGCGTTTGACCAGCTTGGGCTTACCGACTTGCACCTCGTCGGCCTTGATCAACCGCTCGGGCTTCTCCTTCGGCTGTTGCGGTTCGTCCTCACCGCAACCGGCGATCGTCGCGGCGCCGACGGCGCCCACGGCGGCTGCGCCGAGGGACAAGGCATCGCGGCGGGTGTGACGTTCGGGGCTCATGGGTCGTCATGCTAGGAGCAGATGACCCACGTGGCCCGACGGGGGCGCGCAGCAGAGCGGAACGCCGCGGCCACGCCACGCGATCAACCGGGTGAACCAGCCACGTGTGCCATGTCGTTGTGGTGGTATGGGTCGGTAGGAAGGGACACGTGATGGCCAGAGTTCTGATGCTCGTACTTCTGGTGTTCGGCCTCCTCGGGTCTGCTGTGGTGCATTTGCTCGAGTGGGACAACTGGGCGTACACGAACGAGGTGATCGGCCCGCTGTTCCTCGTCAATGTGGGCGCGGGGATCGTCATCACTGCCGCGGTCCTGCTCTGGCGTTACTGGCTGCCGTTGCTCGCCGCGGTGGGTTACGGTGCCGCCACATTGGGTGCTTACCTCCTTTCCCTCACGGTCGGGTTGTTCGGTGTCGAGCAGCAGTTGAGCAGCTCGGCCGAGGTGTGGGGCTTGGTGACTGACATCGCGTGCATCGTCTTCGGTGGACTGCTGCTGCTGCGCAGGGACTGGCGCTCCGCGGAATCCGACCGAACGGCTACCCCGGGAGCTACCACCGCCGGCTAGCCGCGCTCCCGATCGCTTGCGACCTTACGCGGCTGCGATCAGGGAGTCACCCGGTTGCGGTGCGAGTGGATCCATTGGTGCGCAGGACAGCCGGAATGGCGCGCGAGTGGCGCCAGACGTGCCTGACGATGTTGCCGGTCCCGCCTTGACGCGATCAGGATTGGCGGCATGTCCTGGGGATTTGTCGTGATGTTCGCCGCTGCCGGTGCCGCACTAGGCGCCGCGGGTCGGCGTGTACTTGCCGTGTTGCCACGGGGGACGTGCATGCGAGCTGGGCCGCTCGAGGCGGTGTCGGCCGCACTGTTCGCTGTTATCGCCGTGCGCGCAGGTCATGCTTGGCCGTTGCTGTGGCTACCGGTTCCGGCGCTGCTGACGTTGTTCGCCGTGCCGTTGGCCGCGGTGGATCTCAAACACCGGCGACTGCCGGATGCGCTGACGCTGTCCGCGGCGGCGACACTCGGATTGGCTGTTGCCGTGATCGGCATGACGACGCGGAACTTGTGGCTGGTCGGCTCGGCCGGGCTGGGAGCGATCGCGTTCTTCTCCTGTCACTGGTGCGTTCACCGCGTGCGGCCGGGGTCGCTGGGGGCTGGAGACGTGAAGCTCGCCGTCGGGCTCGGCGGTGTGCTCGGATCGGTCGGGTGGCCAGCGGTGATTGTCGGCTCAGTGTTGGCAGGGGTCACGACTGCCGCGTTGGCAATGCTCGGGCGAATCGCCGGCATTCGTGCGTGGCGCGCCGGCGTGCCGCACGGACCAGGCCTCCTGGCCGGCACATGGCTGCTCGCGGTGTTTCCCGGCGAAGGATTGGGGGTGGGCCCGTAAGAACCCTTGAGTACGCGACATGAAACGATTCATGGGTGTTGCGCTGGATCACCGCTGGAGAATCCCACGGCCCGAGCTTGACGGCCGTGCTGGAAGGCATGATCGCCGGAGTGCGGATCACCACGACCGAGATCAGCGAGCAGCTCGCCCGCCGCAGGCTCGGTTTCGGTCGCAGTCCGCGCATGGGCTTCGAGAAGGACACCGTCGAGATCACCGGAGGCGTACGCCACGGGGTGACGCAGGGCGGGCCGATCGCCATCCAGATCGCCAACACCGAGTGGCCGAAGTGGGAGAAGGTGATGGCGGCCGACCCGGTGGACCCCGACGAGCTGGAAGGCCTGGCGCGGAATGCGCCGCTGACCCGGCCGCGACCCGGTCACGCCGATCTTCCCGGCATGCTCAAGTACGGGTTCGACGAGGCGCGGCCGGTTCTCGAGCGGGCCAGTGCGCGCGAGACCGCCTCTCGGACGGCGTTGGGAACCGTGGCGCGGGCTTATCTGCGTCAGCTGCTCGGTGTGGAGATCATCAGCCACGTGGTGTCGATCGGTGGGGCGTCGGCACCCGAGGGGCCGCTGCCGCGACCGGAGGACCTGCCCGCGATCGACGAGAGCCCGGTCCGCGCCTTCGACCCGGCGGCCACCGAGGCCATGGTGGCCGAGGTCGATGCCGTGCGGAAAGCAGGCGACACGGTCGGTGGGGTGATCGAGGTGATCGCCTACGGAGTCCCGCCGGGGCTCGGATCCCACGTGCACTGGGATCGTCGGTTGGACGCGCGACTCGCCGGGGCGCTCATGGGTGTGCAGGCGATGAAAGGCGTCGAGGTAGGCGATGGCTTCACCACGGCCCGCCGGTGGGGATCGCAGGCGCACGACGAGATCGACCTCGGCTCCGGCCCGGCCGGCGTCACGCGGCGCTCGAACCGGGCCGGTGGCCTGGAGGGCGGCATGACCAACGGTGAACCGCTGCGGGTGCGTGTGGCGATGAAGCCGATCTCCACCGTCCCGCGTGCACTCGCCACGGTGGACACCGCGACGAAGGAGCCTGCTGTCGCGATCCACCAGCGTTCCGACGTCTGCGCGGTTCCGCGCGCGGGCGTGGTACTCGAATCGGTCGTCGCCCTCGTCCTGGCCGATGCAGCGTCCGAGAAATTCGGGGGTGACTCGTTGGCGGAGAGCAAGCGCAACGCCGAGTCGTACCTGGCCGAGTTGGAGAAGTGGTGGGCACAGTGAGCCCGAGTGCCGTGATCATCGGCCCGCCTGGGTCGGGCAAGAGCACCGTCGGACCCCTGCTGGCCGAGCGCCTGGGGGTGGAGTTCGTCGACGCCGACGCCGAAGTGGAAGAGCTGGCGGGCAAGACGATCTCGGATATCTTCGCCGAGGACGGTGAGCCCCGCTTCCGCGAGCTGGAGGAGCAGGTGATCGCCGACGGCCTGACGAAGCACACCGGGGTCTACTCCCTCGGCGGCGGAGCAGTGCTGTCGGAAGCGACGCGCAAGCGGCTGACCGACCACCCGGTGGTGTTCCTCAACGTGGGAATGGCCGTCGGGGTTCAGCGAGTCGGTCTGTCGTCGGCACGGCCGCTGCTGGTCGGGGTCAATCCGCGCGCGACCTTCAAGCAGCTACTCGACGCGCGGCTGCCGCTCTACCAGCAGGTGGCGAAAGTGCAGGTCGACACCGATCGACTGACCCCGGACGAAGTGGTCGACGCGGTGGTGACCGAACTGGAGAAGGTGTCGCACTGATGGAGCCGACGCGCATCGAAGTGAAAACGGCGCACCCCTACCACGTCATCATCGGGCGGGGACTGCTCGGCGAACTGGCCGAGTCCGTGGCAGGGGCGTCCAAGGTCGCCATCATCCACCCGCCGACGCTGGCGACGACCGCCGAGGCGGTGCGTGACGATCTCACCAAGGCGGGACTCGACGCGCACCGGATCGAAATCCCCGATGCCGAGGACGGCAAGGCTCTCGCGGTGGCGGACTTCTGCTGGAGCGTGCTGGGCACCATCGGCCTCGATCGACAAGGTGTCGTGGTGGGCCTCGGTGGGGGAGCGGTCACCGACCTCGCCGGGTTCGTGGCGGCGACGTGGATGCGCGGAGTGCGCCTGGTCAACGTGCCGACCACGCTGCTGGGCATGGTCGACGCGGCGATCGGCGGTAAGACCGGAATCAACACCGATGCGGGCAAGAACCTGGTCGGCGCGTTCCACGAGCCGAGCGCCGTGCTGGTCGACCTGGCGACGCTGGAAACGCTACCGCGCAACGAACTCGTCGCCGGCATGGCCGAGGTCGTCAAAGGCGGGTTCATCGCCGACCCGGTGATCCTGGACCGCATCGAAGCGGATCCGCAGGCGGCCCTGGATCCCACGGGAGAGGTCCTGCCCGAGCTGATCCAGCGCAAGATCCAGGTCAAAGCGGACGTGGTCGCGGCGGACCTGACCGAGTCCAACCTGCGCGAGGTGCTCAACTACGGCCACACGCTGGGGCACGCCATCGAACGTCGCGAGCGGTACCGCTGGCGGCACGGAGCAGCCGTGAGCGTGGGGCTGGTGTTCGCCGCCGAGCTGGCCCGCCTGGCAGGGCGACTGGATGACGAGACGGCAGCCCGCCACGCTCGCGTACTGACCGCGCTCGGGTTGCCGGTCAGCTACGACCCGGCAGCCCTGCCGGACCTGATCGAGTCGATGACCCGGGACAAGAAGACCCGATCCGGCGTTCTTCGCTTCGTCGTGCTGGACGCGCTCGGCAAACCGGGCAGGCTGGAAGGTCCGGACCCGGCGCTGCTCGCGGCCGCGTACTCGGCGGTGTCGGGTGAGCCCGGCGACACGGGGAAGGTGCTGCTGTGAACGTGCTGATCCTCAACGGGCCGAACCTCAACCGTCTCGGCACCCGTGAACCGCACATCTACGGTGAGACGACCTACGACGACCTGGTCGACTACTGCCGGTCGACCGCGGCCGAGGTCGGGCTCGAGGTCGAGGTGCGCCAGACCAACCACGAAGGCGACATGGTCGAGTGGTTGCACGAAGCCGCCGAGGAGCACCGGCCCGTGATCCTCAACGGAGCCGCATGGACGCACTACTCGATCGCCCTGCGTGACGCGTGCGCTCAGCTGACCGCGCCGCTGGTGGAGGTGCACATCTCCAACATTCACGCGCGGGAGGAGTTCCGGCGGCACAGCCTCACCGCTCCTGTGGCGGACGGGGTCATCACGGGCTTGGGCATCACCGGGTACGGTCTGGCGCTGCGATGGTTAGCCGAACGGGTGAAGGCGGCCGACTAAACTGCACCCAGCAGGGTGACGGAGGCAGGGGTGGGAGGCTCGGAGCGATGCGTGCCGCGCAGCGTCGACGGGTACCTGCCGTCCTCCACGTGATCCTGTTGCTGGGCCTGGCCGTACTAGCTGGTTGTGACGGCGACGTCTCCGAAGCACAGACGTCGCAGACGAACCCCGTCAAGGTGCCGGGTCAGCAGCCGCGACAGCACCCGACACAGCGTCAGGTCGAGCCCAAGATCAAGCTGCGCGCGACGAACCACCGGCAAAGCCGCGACGTCGTCGCGGCAGGGTGGGCGGACGCGCCGTACAACTACGGCCCGACCGTGATGATCGAGGGCGACCGCAAGCGGATGTGGTGGTGCAGCCAGTACGGCGCGGCGAAACCGGCGGGCGACGACATCCTTTACGGTGCAGCGAAGACCCTCGACGGCCCGTTCCGCAATGCGCAGGGCAGGAGCGGTCCACGGGCGGTCTTCAGCGGCAGCCGCAAGGGGTTCGACGCCAAACACACCTGCGATCCGTCGGTGATCAAGGTCAAGGGGATCTACTACCTGTATTACACCGGCGCGCGCAGTGACAATCACAACTTCGGCAACGCGATCGGTGTCGCCACCAGCCGCGACGGGCTGACCTGGCGGCGCGCCAACCAAGGCAAGCCGATCGTGACGCCCTCGCACAGCCGTAAGCGAGCCAATGCCTACGGCGTCGGGCAGCCCGCAGCGGTCTACCTCGACGGCTGGTTCTACCTGATGTTCACCGACACCACGGCCGATGCGGCCGGGTGGAACGGGGCCGGTCAGTTCCTGCTCCGTTCACGCGATCCCCGGTTCAACTCCGGTGTCGAGGCGCTCACCCCGGACGGCTTCAAAAGCGTGCCGCACACCGCGGCGCCGCGCGAGAGCTCGCTGGTCGACGCGTTCAGCGCCGACTTGATGTGGGTGGACGTGCTGGACGCCTTCGCCATCGCGCACCAGACGAAAGCCGGTACGACGTTGACCTTCTGGGACCGTGACTTCACCGTGAACCCGTTCCCGCCGGTGTCCATTCGCGGACCGTGGCGAGAGGGGCCGGGCCTGGTGCGCACGCAGCACGGTCACGCCCCGCTGTCCGAGCATGATCCGTGCGGCACCGTGCCGCTGGACGTCATCAGGGCAACCGAGAACTCCGACGCTCCGACGGACATGCGTCACTTCGGCATGGACCTGCAGGGTGCGCAAGGGTGTGTGGACCCGGAGCGAGCCCTGCGGGTGCTGGACGGTTACACGTTCCCGTCTCCCGAGCGGACCATGGATTTGATCACCGATGGCAAGGTGATCAGGGTCGACCGGCGGTCGGTCGCCGAAGTGCTGGCCAAGCGCGTGCTGGAACAGCGGCCCGAGCAGCTACCCGAGTTGCCGGTGGCGGCACGGCTGCGCGCGGCCGCGCCGATCTTCCATTCACCCAACAACTCGGCGGGCGTGGTGCTCGACGACAAGCGACTGTGGTTGCTCGGCAACCCCGGGATGGCTGCGGCGCTCAAGCGCTTGAACAACTCCAAGTCCCGCACGGTCAGCGACAGTTCCTGGGATTCGATACCGCGCGGCGGATCGTTGGGCTGACCGCAGGTCTCGTGCCCGGACTGCTAGTAGTGCCCGGTCAGCGCGCGATGGCCCCCCTCACCGTTCGAGCCGCGGCAGGCACGCTCCAGGTCGCGGTGAACAGGGAAGGGGAGGCTGGGCGTGAACAGTCGAGGGCCGGACCAGAAAAGGACAGGCCGGCAACGGCTCGGGCGAACTAGTCCTCCTCCAGACCCTGGCGGCGCGGCCGAGGTGACGGCTTCCGGTCGCGGGAGCCGGAAGGCCGGATTCCGGCGGCACTCCGAGAGCCGTGGGCCTGAGGGCTCGACCCCTTCGTGGAGTCCGCCGATGCCCCGGCCGAGCTTCCAGAGCGCTGTGCGGCTCGTCTCGGCGCGCGGCGCGAGCGGGCTTCCGCCGATGACTGCGCTCGGGTTTCCGCCGACGACCGCGAGCGGGTTTCCGCCGACGACGGCGAGCGAGCTTCTGCCGACGACCGCGAGCGAATGGACCGGGACGCACGCGCCGATCCGCCGCGCACAGCCGAGTCGTTGCGGCCGGTCGTGCCTGCGCGCGGTCGCGTTTCCTCAGTAGCCGCCGCCTGCTCGGCCTCCGGCGCCTCCAGCCGCGACCCCACAGCGAACCCGATCCACGCGGGCACCATGATCAACAGCGCGGTGAAGGCAGCCCCGCTTGTCAGCTGCGACGGCAGCTGCGACACCCCGGTCTGGTCGACGAACAATGCGCGCCCTGCCACGTTGAGCACGCCGCCGAGCAGGCCGCCCACCACACCGGCGATCAGCCACGTGATCACCGCGCCGTCCAGCCTGCGCCAGCCGTCGATCGAACCCCACAGCAACGCCACACCGATCAGCAGCGCGATCGTGATCCACGTCAGCATCGTCGGGGGTAGCACCGCGGCGAGCTTGACCTTGACCAGCACGAGTGCCCCCGCGGCGTGCACCACCGCCATCATCAGGCCTCGAACCGCCCAAGCAGCCATGCATGCACCCTAGCCGGTGCCACTAGGCTTGGGCCCCGTGCCGGGAACACAGACCGAGAACGTTCATCCCCGCCGCAGGGCAGCACTACGTCAACTGCTGGCTGAGCGGGACGTCGACGCCATCCTGATCACCGATCTGCGCAACATCAGATACCTGACCGGATTCACCGGGTCGAACGCCGCGCTACTCGTGCACGCAGGCGACGAGCCGGACAGCGAACAGCACACCGTCTTCTGCACCGACGGGCGCTACACCACGCAGGCCAAAGTCGAGGTGCCCGACCTGCAAACCGTGCTGGAGCGCGCCAGCGCCGCCGCCTTGATGCGTCATGCGGCCGAGACGGCGGAGGTCTACCGCCGCCTCGGGTTCGAAAGCCAGCACGTCAGCGTGGAATCCTTCGACGCGTTCACCGACATTGCCGAAGGTGTCGACCTGGTGCGCACACCCGGGCTGGTCGAGAAGCTCCGCATGGTCAAGGACCCCGGCGAGATCGACGCGCTCCGCATGGCGTGCGCCGCCGCCGACCGTGCCCTGGCCGATCTGATCGAGCACGGCGGCGTGCGCGCCGGCTGGACCGAGCGGCAGGTTGCGCGTGAGCTGGAGAACCTCATGCTCGACCACGGCGCGGACGGCATCGCGTTCGCCACCATCGTGGCCGCCGGACCGAACTCCGCGATTCCGCACCACCGGCCGACCGACGCCGTGCTCGCCGACGGTGACTTCGTCAAACTCGACTTCGGCGCCCAGGTGGGCGGCTACCACTCCGACATGACCAGGACGCTGGTCATCGGGCAGCCTGCCGCGTGGCAGCGGGACCTCTACAACTTGGTCAGCAGTGCCCAGGCAACCGGGCGCGAAGCCGCCGTCGCGGGCGCTGACGTGGCGGAGGTCGACGCCGCGGCCCGCGGAGTCATCGACCGCGCAGGCTACGGCGACGAGTTCCCGCACGGCCTCGGGCACGGCGTGGGGCTCGAGGTGCACGAGGCGCCGAGTCTGTCCAAGACCGGCGTCGGTAAACTTTCCGCCGGTATGACGGTCACCGTCGAGCCCGGCGTCTATCTCGCCGGCCGCGGAGGCGTACGGATCGAGGACACCATCGTCGTCACCGAGGGCGGCAGCGAGGTTCTCACCCTGTCGACCAAGGAATTGGTGACCGTATAGCACGGCATGGCGCGCCAGACGCGCACGACAAACACGGGAGAACGGCAACCAGTGGCCACCACCAACGACCTGAAGAACGGCATGGTGCTCGACCTGGACGGGGAGCTGTGGTCCGTCCAGTCATTCCAGCACGTCAAGCCCGGCAAGGGTGGCGCGTTCGTGCGCACCACGCTCAAGCACGTGCTCAGCGGCAAGGTGCTGGACAAGACCTTCAACGCCGGCGTGAAGGTGGACACCGCCACAGTCGACCGGCGTGCCATGACCTACCTGTACAAGGACGGCGACGACTACGTCTTCATGGACGCCCAGACCTACGACCAGGTCCCGGTCTCCGCGGAGATCGTCGGTGACGCCGCCCAGTTCATGCTGGAGAACACCGAGGCGACGGTGTCCTTCCACGAGGACACCCCGCTGTTCGTCGAGCTGCCCACCTCGGTGGAGCTGGTCGTCGAGCACACCGACCCGGGCCTGCAGGGCGACCGTTCGACCGGTGGCACCAAGCCGGCCAAGCTGGAGACCGGCGCGGAGATCCAGGTGCCGCTGTTCATCAACACCGGCGACAAGGTCAAGGTCGACACCCGTGACGGCCGCTACCTCGGCCGTGCATCCAGTTGACCGGGAAATCGGCCCGGCCGATGACCGGGCGTCGCGCGGCCCGGCAGCGGGCCGTGGAACTGCTCTATGAGGCGCACCTACGCGCCGAGGAGCCGACCGAGGTCCTGTCCGCGCGGGTGGGGTCGCCGGACGCCGACCCGGTCCCGGACTATGCGATCACGCTGGTCGAAGGCGTGGCGGCGCACCGCAAGCACATCGACGAACTGCTGGCGGAGTACGCCAGAGGCTGGACCGTCGAGCGCATGCCGCCGGTCGATCTCGCGGTGCTGAGGGTCGGCGTCTACGAGCTGCTCTGGGCGTCGGACGTGCCGGACCCGGTGGCGATCGACGAGGCGGTGGGGATCGCGAAGAAGCTGTCCACCGACGACTCGCCGCGGTTCGTCAACGGGGTGCTCGGGCGCATGGCCACGGTCGCGGACCGGTTGCGCTCCGTGCTCTGACGCACCCCTTCCCGGCGACATCTCACCGGTTCTGGTGGCCGTCCGCGTCGGGCAGGCGTGCGCCTGCCCGCGGACGAGCCGGAGAGCCGTCAGGGGCTCTCAGTTGTCGTCCTTGGCCGGCCTGGCCTCCGGAGGCAGCACGCCCCACTCGATCAACTGCTCGGTGAGCTCGCCCGGGGTCATGTCGTAGATGATCGCCAGCGAGCGCAGGTCCTCGGTACGGATGGACAGCACCTTGCCGTTGTAGTCGCCGCGCTGGCTCTGGATGGTCGCCGCGTAGCGGGCCAGGGGACCGACCTTCTCGGCGGGAAGCTGCTGCAAGCGCTCCAAGTTGATCACGATCTTGGTGGCTGGCTCCGCCCCGGACGGCACACGACCCTCCGGCAGCAGCTCGACCACCGGCACCCCGTAGAAGTCGGCGAGTTCGGCGAGCTTCTGGACGGTTACTGCCCGGTCGCCCCGCTCGTAGGAGCCGACCACGACCGCTTTCCACCGGCCACCGGACTTCTGCTCGACGCCGTGCAGCGACAGCCCCTGCTGCTGCCGGATGCCGCGGAGCTTGGCGCCCAGCGCCTTGGCGTAATCGCCCATGTGCTCATCTCTCCGTTCCCTGTGCCCCGCCACTGTTGTCGGACGGGCGAGCTTCGTGAGGTGAATACTCAGCGTAATGGTTACCGCTCGTGGTCACCAGGTCAACCCGATCATCCGGGGGAATCGCACCAAAACGGCTACACCACCCGGTTGGTTGAGAACAAGTCCCTGCTACTGTCGGTGCGAACGCTGCCGCGCGTACGCGGGGTAGTCGAACCGAAATCCTTTAACGACCCGTCCCGTGAGGCGGGGAAGGAGCTGCACGTGGCGCCGCGCACCCGCGGCGCGACGGGCCCGGCCGAGCGCGAATTGCTCTCCGCCGGTGACGTCGCGCGCACCGTTGCCCGCATCGCGCATCAGATCATCGAGAAGACCGCAGTCGGGTCCAGCGAACCGACCCCGGTGCTGCTGGGCATTCCGACCCGCGGAGCACCGCTGGCGGCGCGCCTTGCCGAGCGCATCACCGAATTCTCCGGCACCCAGGTTCCCTACGGCAGTATCGACGTCACCCTTTACCGCGACGACCTGCGGCGTCGTCCGCCTCGGCCGCTGGAGCTGACCCAGCTGCCCGAAGGCGGGATCGAGGACCGCATCGTGATCCTGGTCGACGACGTGCTGTTCTCCGGCCGCACCATCAGATCCGCGCTCGACGCGCTGCGGGACATCGGCAGACCGCGCGCGGTGCAGCTGGCCGTGCTGGTCGACCGCGGCCACCGTGAGCTGCCCATCCGGGCCGACTACGTGGGCAAGAACGTGCCGACCTCGCGGCGCGAGGAGGTCGCGGTGCTGCTGTCCGAGGTCGACGACCGGGACGCCGTGCTGCTGCGCGCCGCGGCCGACGAAAGCGGGGGAGAGCGGTGAAACACCTGCTGAGCACCGAAGGTCTGGACCGGGACACCGCGACGGCGCTGCTGGACACCGCGGACGAGCTCAAACGCACCCTGCTCGGCCGGGAGGTGCGCAAACTGCCGACGCTGCGCGGCCGCACCGTGATCACCATGTTCTACGAGAACTCCACTCGGACCAGGGTGTCGTTCGAGCTGGCGGGCAAGTGGATGAGCGCCGACGTGGTCAACGTCTCCGCGGGCGGCTCGTCGGTCGGCAAGGGCGAGAGCCTGCGCGACACGGTGCTGACGCTGTCGGCGGCGGGCGCGGACTGCGTCATCGTGCGGCACCCCGCGTCCGGGGCGGCTCAGCGCCTCGCCGCGTGGCTGGCGGACACACCCACTTCGGTGGTCAACGCCGGTGACGGAATGCACGAACACCCGACGCAGGCGTTGCTCGACGCCGCCACTCTCCGCGAGCGCCTTGGGCCGTTGGAGGGACGGCGAGTGGTCATCGTGGG
This sequence comes from Thermocrispum municipale DSM 44069, assembly GCF_000427825.1. Taxonomy (GTDB): domain Bacteria; phylum Actinomycetota; class Actinomycetes; order Mycobacteriales; family Pseudonocardiaceae; genus Thermocrispum; species Thermocrispum municipale. The sequence continues at coordinate 372,987 of NZ_ATYT01000003.1, forward strand.
TGATGTGCTGCACAGCCGGGTCGCCCGTTCGAATGTCCACCTGTTGACCACGCTCGGTGCCGAGGTGGTGCTGGTCGGCCCGCCGACTCTGGTGCCGACCGCGCTGACCAGCTGGCTGGAGTCGAACCGGGTCCGGGTGAGCTTCGACCTGGACGCCGAACTGCCGACCGCGGACGCGGTGATGATGCTCCGGGTGCAGGCCGAGCGGATGCACGGAGCGTTCTTCCCGTCCGCTCGCGAGTACTCGATCAGCTACGGCCTCAACGCCGCGCGGGCCGCGTTGCTCCCCGAACACGCCGTGGTGATGCACCCCGGACCGATGCTGCGCGGTATGGAGATCGCCGACAGCGTGGCGGACGCGGCGAACTCGGCGATCGTCGAGCAGGTGCGCAACGGCGTGCACGTCCGCATGGCAGTCCTCTACCACTTGCTGGCCGCGCAGTCCCCGGCAGGCGAAGTCGCATGACCAGCACTCCTACGAGCGGAGACGCGATGACCGATGTTCTGATCAGCGGCGCCAAGCTCTACGGCGAGGGCGACCCGGTCGACGTGCTGCTCTCCGGCGGGGTGATCGCCGCGATCGAGCCGCGCATCACGCCCCCGGACGGCGCCGAGGTGATCGAGGCGGACGGCCAGGTGTTGCTGCCCGGTTTCGTCGACCTGCACACCCACCTGCGGGAGCCGGGCAGGGAGGACGCCGAGACCGTGGCCACCGGAAGCGAAGCGGCCGCGCTCGGCGGGTACACCGCCGTGTTCGCCATGGCCAACACCGATCCGGTGGCCGACAACGCCGTCGTGGTCGAACACGTCCGGCGGGCGGGCGAGGCGGTGGGCCTGGTGGACGTCCACCCGGTGGGCGCGGTGACCGTCGGGCTGAAAGGTGAGCAGCTCGCCGAGCTCGGCACGATGGCCAACTCGCGCGCCCAGGTGCGGATGTTCTCCGACGACGGGCATTGCGTGCACGACCCGTTGATCATGCGCCGCGCACTCGAGTACACCCGTGCGCTGGACGCGGTGGTGGCTCAGCACGCGGAGGAGCCGCGGCTGACCGTCGGAGCCCAGGCGCACGAGGGAGAACTGGCCGCGCGGCTCGGGCTCGCCGGATGGCCTGCCGCGGCGGAAGAAGCCATCGTCGCCCGCGACTGCATCCTCGCCCGGCACGTCGACGCCAAGCTGCACGTCTGCCATGTCTCCACGAAGGGCACGGTGGACGTACTGCGCTGGGCCAAGGAACGCGGAACGCAGGTCTCCGCCGAGGTGACCCCGCACCACCTGATGCTCACCGACGAGCGGTTGACCAGCTACGACCCGGTGAACAAGGTCAATCCGCCGCTGCGCACCGATGCAGACACCGAAGCGTTGCGCGCGGCGTTGGCCGAGGGGGTGGTCGACTGCGTGGCCACCGACCATGCGCCACACGCTCCGCAGGACAAGGACGTCGAGTGGCAAGCCGCCCGCCCCGGGATGCTCGGCCTGCAGACGGCGCTGTCGGTGGTCGTGGCGACCATGGTGCGTCCGGGCCTGCTGACGTGGCGCGACGTCGCCCGCGTGATGAGTGAACGCCCGGCGGAGATCGGGCGGCTGGCCGACCACGGCAGGCCGCTGGAGGTCGGCGAGCCGGCGACGTTGGCACTGGTCGACCCGGACCGCGAGTGGACGGTGCGCGGCGAGGAGCTGGCCAGCATCGCGGCGAACACGCCGTACGAAGGGATGACGCTGCCCGGCACCGTGACGGCGACCATGTTGCGTGGGCGGATCACCCAGCTTGATGGGAAGGTTCGTTAGTGGAACGTCTTGCGCTGACGCTGCTGGTCCTCGCGGTCTTCCTGCTCGGGGTCTGGGGGATGTGGCTGGGCTGGCGACGCAAAGCTCGCGAACAGAGCGCCCGGTACGCGCCGTTCCCCCAGGTCCCGGAGGCCGACGACCTCGGGCAGGAGCTGGCGGCGACCGACGGCGTCTACGTGGCGACCACGCCGCACGGCCGCTGGCAGGACCGCATCGTCACCCGAGGTGTGGGGATGCGCGGGCCGGCCACCCTGCGGCGGTACGACAGCGGTGTCGTGGTCGAGCGGCACGGCGCGCGCAGCTTCTTCATCCCCGCGTCGGCCATCACCGAGGTCACCACGGCACGCAAGATGGCCGGGAAGGTGATGGGCACCGACGGCCTGCTGGTGATCACCTGGCGGCTGGGCGACGAGCTGCTGGACACCGGCTTCCGTGGTGACGACATGGACGTGTATCCCGAATGGACGAGCAGGAAAGGTGCGGCATGAACAGCACCATGACCCCCTCGGCCGCGCTGGTGTTGGAGGACGGCCGCATCTTCCGCGGTGAACCGTTCGGCGCCCGCGGGACGACGTTGGGGGAGGCGGTGTTCTGCACCGGCATGACCGGTTATCAGGAGACACTGACCGACCCGTCGTACTACCGCCAGATCGTGGTGCAGACCGCGCCGCACATCGGCAACACCGGGTGGAACGACGAGGACGACGAGTCGGCGCGGATCTGGGTGGCCGGCTATGTGGTGCGTGATCCCGCGCGGATCCCGTCGAACTGGCGCTCCAGGCGCAGCTTGGCGGAGGAGTTCGAGCGCCAGGGCGTCATCGGTATCGCGGGTGTCGACACCCGGACCCTGACCCGGCACATCCGGGAGCGCGGCGCGATGCGCGCCGGGGTGTTCTCCGGCGAGAAGTTGCCGACCGAGCAGGAGATGGTCCAGCAGGTGCTGGACTCGCCGCCGATGGCGGGCGCCGACCTGGCCAAGCACGTCACCACACCGCAGCCGTACGTGGTGCCCGCGCAAGGGGAGAAGCGCTTCCGGGTGGCCGCGCTGGACCTGGGCATCAAGTCGAACACCCCGCGGATGATGTCCGAGCGCGGGATCGAGGTGCACGTGCTTCCCGCGTCCAGCTCGTTCGACGAGGTCATGAATGTCGAGCCGGACGGCGTCTTCCTGTCCAACGGGCCGGGTGACCCGGCGACGATGGACCACGCGACCGAACTGACGCGCGAGGTCATGCGCCGCGAAGTGCCGTTGTTCGGCATCTGCTTCGGCAACCAGATCCTCGGCCGCGCGCTGGGCATGTCCACCTACAAGCTGCGCTACGGCCACCGCGGCATCAACATCCCGGTGGTCGACGTGCGCACCCGGTCGGTGGCGATCACCGCGCAGAACCACGGGTTCGCTCTCGAGGGTGAGCCGGGTCAGCGGTTCGAGACCGAGTTCGGTGCGGCGGAAGTCAGCCACTACTGCCCGAACGACGGGTGTGTGGAAGGTGTGCGGGCGCTCGACGTGCCCGCCTTCAGCGTGCAGTACCACCCGGAAGCGGCGGCCGGACCCCATGACGCCGCACCGTTGTTCGACCAGTTCGTTGGTCTGATGGAGGCCCACGGTGCCTAAGCGCGACGACATCGAGCATGTCCTGGTGGTCGGGTCCGGCCCGATCGTCATCGGCCAGGCCGCCGAGTTCGACTACTCGGGTACCCAGGCCTGCCGGGTGCTGCGCGAGGAGGGCCTGCGGGTCAGCCTGGTCAACTCCAACCCGGCGACGATCATGACCGACCCGGAGTTCGCCGACGCGACCTACATCGAGCCGGTCACCCCGGAGTACCTGGAGAAGGTCATCGAGCGTGAGCGCCCGGACGCGCTGCTGGCCACGCTGGGCGGGCAGACCGCGCTGAACGCCGCCGTCGCGCTGCACGAACGCGGAGTGTTGGACGCCTACGGTGTCGAGCTGATCGGCGCGAACATCGACGCGATCCAGCGCGGCGAGGACCGGCAGAAGTTCAAGGACATCGTCCGCGCGATCGGCTCCGACGTGCCGCGTAGCCGGGTGTGCCACTCGATGGAGGAGGTCCGCGAGACGGTCGCCGAGCTCGGCCTGCCGGTGGTCATCCGGCCGTCGTTCACCATGGGCGGGCTGGGCTCCGGCATGGCGCACACGCACGAGGATCTGGAGCGGATGGCCGCCGTCGGCCTCGAGGAGTCCCCGGTCACCGAGGTGCTGATCGAGGAGAGCGTCCTCGGCTGGAAGGAATACGAGCTCGAGCTGATGCGCGACAAGCACGACAACGTGGTCGTGGTCTGCTCGATCGAGAACGTCGACGCGATGGGCGTGCACACCGGCGACTCGGTGACCGTGGCCCCGGCGATGACGCTGACCGACCGGGAATTCCAGCAGATGCGCGACGTCGGCATCAAGGTGATCCGTGCGGTCGGGGTGGACACCGGCGGCTGCAACATCCAGTTCGCCTTCCACCCGGAGACCGGCCGCATGGTGGTCATCGAGATGAACCCGCGGGTGTCCCGGTCCTCCGCGCTGGCGTCGAAGGCCACCGGGTTCCCGATCGCCAAGATCGCCGCGAAGCTGGCCATCGGCTACACGCTGGACGAGATCCGCAACGACATCACCGGCGAGACGCCGGCGTCGTTCGAGCCGACCCTGGACTACGTCGTGGTCAAGGTGCCGCGGTTCGCGTTCGAGAAGTTCCCGGGCGCCGACCCGACGCTGACCACCACGATGAAGTCCGTCGGCGAAGCCATGGCGCTGGGCCGCAGCTTCCCCGAGGCGCTGGGCAAGGCCCTGCGGTCGATGGAGACCAAGGCCGCCGGTTTCTGGACCCGGCCGGATCCGGAAGGCGCGACGCTCGAGTCGACGCTCGAGGAGTTGCGCACGCCGCGGGACGGCAGGCTCTACGCGGTGGAGCGGGCGTTGCGGCTCGGCGGGACCGTGCACCAGGTGTCGGAAGCCTCCGGGATCGACCCGTGGTTCGTCGATCAGATCCTGGCGCTGGTGGAGCTGCGCAAGCAGATCGTGGACGCGCCGGTGCTGGACGAGTCGCTGCTGCGCAAGGCCAAGCGGTACGGCATCTCCGACCGGCAGATCGCCGCGCTGCGGCCCGAACTGGCCGGCGAGGACGGCGTGCGGGCGCTGCGGCACAGGCTGGGTGTCCGGCCGGTGTTCAAGACGGTCGACACCTGTGCCGCCGAGTTCGCCGCGCGGACGCCGTACCACTACAGCGCCTACGAGCTCGACCCCGCCGCGGAGTCCGAGGTCGCCGAACAGCGCGAACGGCCCAAGGTGCTCATCCTGGGCAGCGGGCCGAACCGGATCGGCCAGGGCATCGAGTTCGACTACTCGTGCGTGCACGCCGCACTGGCGTTGCGCGACGCCGGCTACGAGTCGGTGATGATCAACTGCAACCCGGAGACGGTCTCCACCGACTACGACACCTCGGACCGGTTGTACTTCGAGCCGCTGACGTTCGAGGACGTGCTCGAGGTGGTGCACGCCGAGCAGGAGAGTGGCACCGTCGCGGGCGTCATCGTGCAGCTCGGTGGTCAGACGCCGCTCGGGCTCGCGCAGCGGCTGGCGGACGCCGGAGTGCCGATCGTCGGCACCTCGCCCGAGGCGATCCACCTGGCCGAGGACCGCGGTTCGTTCGGTGAGGTGCTGCGCGCCGCCGGGCTGCCCGCGCCGAAGTACGGCACCGCCACGTCGTTCGAAGGGGCCAAGCGGATCGCCGACGAGATCGGCTACCCGGTGCTGGTGCGCCCGTCCTACGTGCTGGGCGGCCGCGGCATGGAGATCGTCTACGACGAGCAGCACCTGGCCGGCTACATCGAGCGGGCCACCGAGGTCACACCGGAACACCCGGTGCTGGTGGACAACTTCCTCGACGACGCCATCGAGATCGACGTGGACGCGTTGTTCGACGGCGAGGAGCTCTACCTCGGCGGCGTGATGGAGCACATCGAGGAAGCCGGCGTGCACAGCGGTGACTCGTCGTGCGCGTTGCCGCCGATCACCATCGGCGTGACGGACCTGGAGGCCGTGCGAGCGTCCACCGAGGCCATCGCCCGCGGCGTCGGCGTGCGCGGGCTGCTCAACGTGCAGTACGCGTTGAAGGACGACGTGCTCTATGTGCTGGAGGCGAATCCTCGGGCCTCGCGCACCGCGCCGTTCGTGTCCAAGGCGACCGGTGTGCCGCTGGCCAAGGCGTGCGCGTTGCTGATGATGGGGCAGTCGATCAAACAGCTGCGCGCCAGCGGCGTGCTCCCGGCCTCCGGCGACGGTGGCACGCTCCCGCCGGAGGCCCCGGTTGCGGTGAAGGAGGCCGTCCTGCCGTTCCACCGGTTCCGCACGCCGGAGGGCCAGGGCGTCGACTCGCTGCTCGGGCCGGAGATGAAGTCCACCGGCGAGGTCATGGGTGTGGACTCCTCGTTCGGCATGGCCTTCGCCAAGTCCCAGGCGGGCGCCTACGGGTCGCTGCCGACGTCGGGCCGGGTGTTCGTCTCGGTGGCCAACCGGGACAAGCGCTCGATGATCTTCCCGGTCAAGCGGCTGGCCGACCTCGGCTTCGAGGTGCTGGCCACCGCGGGCACGGCGGCGGTCCTGCGGCGCAACGGCGTCCCGTGCACAGTGGTGCGCAAGCACTACGAGAGCACCGACGACGGCGAGCCGAACATCGTCGAGATGATCCTGGACGGCAGGGTGGACATGGTGATCAACACCCCGTACGGCAACAGCGGGCCCCGCATCGACGGCTACGAGATCCGTACTGCGGCGGTGTCCCGGGACATCCCGTGCGTCACCACCATCCAGGGCCTGTCGGCGGCCGTGCACGGCATCGAGGCGGCGATCCGCGGCGACATCGGCGTGCGCTCGCTGCAAGAGCTGCAGGCGGCGTTGCGGGCGAGGCAGTCATGACCTTCGGCGCGCGGTTGCTGACCGCGATCCGGCAACGCGGCCCGCTGTGTGTCGGTGTCGACCCGCACCCGGAGCTGCTGGCGGCCTGGGGGCTGCCGGACGACCCGTTCGGCCTGGCCAGGTTCGCGCAGACCTGTGTCGACGCGTTCGGCAAGGAAGCAGCGGTGGTCAAGCCGCAGTCGGCGTTCTTCGAAAGCTACGGAGCCGCGGGGATCGCGGTCCTGGAGCGCCTGATCGAAGGACTGCGCGCGGCCGGCGCACTGGTGCTGCTGGACGTCAAACGCGGCGACATCGGCTCGACCATGGCTGCGTACGCGCGCGCCTACCTGTCGGACAAGGCGCCCCTGGCCGCCGACGCCATCACGGTGTCGCCGTATCTGGGGTTCGGCTCGCTGCGGCCCGCCGTGGAGATGGCGACCGAGACCGGGCGTGGCTTGTTCGTGCTCGCCAGGACCTCCAACCCCGACGGCCACGAGCTGCAGCGGCGCGTGGCGCAGGACATCGTCGACGCGGCGGCCGAGCACAACGCGGGCCGCGAGCCGCTGGGCAACGTCGGCCTGGTCGTGGGCGCCACGCTGCCCGAACTGGACATCGACCTGAGCCGCTTGCACGGGCCGGTCCTGGCGCCCGGATTCGGCGCTCAGGGTGCCACAGCGGACGATTTGCGGCGGTTGTTCGGGGCTGCCTCCGCAGAGCGCGTCAGCGGCGCTCAGAGCGCCTCAGACGGCCGCAACGTGGTGCTGCCGACCTCGTCCCGGGACATCCTGCGGCACGGGCCCGACCCGGAGGCGTTGCGCGCGGCGTTCCGCCGCGTGGCGGCCGACGTGAAGTAACTCATCAGTTGCCGCCAATGATCACGGAATCGTTGTTACACGAGGCGATTTGTGTTGGTATAGACGCCATCCGCGACAGATCCGACCAGCACGTCGGAGCCGGAAACCGAAGATGCTGACCCCGCGTTGTGGTGGTCGGTCGCGGGTAGGTAACGTCGCGGCGACGAAGCGACCATAATCAATTCGGAGGACATCGTGGCACTTCCCCAGCTGACCGAGGAACAGCGCGCCGCTGCCTTGGAGAAGGCTGCTGCGGCTCGCCGGGCTCGGGCGGAGCTCAAGGAGCGGCTGAAGCGAGGTGGCACCACCCTGGCCGACGTGCTCAAGCAGGCCGACAACGACGAGGTTCTCGGCAAGATGAAGGTCTCGGCGCTGCTCGAGGCCCTGCCGGGTGTCGGTAAGGTCCGCGCCCAGGCGACCATGGAGAAGCTCGAGATCGCCGCCAGCCGTCGGCTGCGCGGGCTCGGTGAGCGGCAGCGCAAGGCTCTGCTCGCCGAGTTCAGCGGGGAGTGAAGCGCACCGGTGAGCCGGTGTCGGGTCAGGCCCGGCACCGGCTCACTGTCGTCTCCGGTCCGTCCGGGGTCGGCAAGTCCAGCGTCATCTCCGTCCTGCGTGAACTGGCGCCGGAGATCTTCTTCAGCATCTCGGTGACCACCCGCGCCCCGCGGCAGGGCGAGGTCGACGGGGAGCACTACCACTTCGTCGACCGCGAGACGTTCGCGAAGATGGTCGACAACGGCGAGCTGCTCGAACACGCGGAATTCGCCGGCAACTGCTACGGCACCCCGCGCGCGCCGGTGATGGAGGCGCTGGCCTCCGGCCGGGACGCGGTGCTGGAGATCGAGTTGCAAGGCGCCCGCCAGGTACGAGCGGCGATGCCGGAGTGCCAGCTGGTGATGTTGGTGCCGCCGTCGTGGGAGGAGCTGGTCGACCGGCTCACCGGCAGGGGCACCGAGCACGACGCCGCGGTTGCGGCCCGGCTCGAGGCGGCCAAGCGAGAACTGGCCGCTGCGGGCGAGTTCGACGCGTGCGTGGTGAATGCCGATGTGCAGCGGGCGGCACGCGAGTTGCTAACCTTGGTTGTCACAGATCGTGAGTCAACGGCAGGGCAGCGCGGGGACAGCTCGTGAGCGCGTGCCCGGATCGCCGGCCAATGAAGCAAGGAGACTAAGCGAGTGACCACCACCGCGCAGGGCACGACGGGCGAGAAGCTCGAGGGCATCACCAACCCGCCGATCGACGACCTGCTGGAAAAGGTCAGCTCGAAGTACGCCCTGGTCATCTACGCGGCCAAGCGTGCGCGGCAGATCAACGACTACTACGCGCAGCTCGGCGAGGGGCTGCTGGAGTACGTCGGTCCGCTGGTCGAGCCCGGCCCGCGCGAGAAGCCGCTGTCGATCGCGCTGCGCGAGATCCACGCCGGCCTGCTCGAGCACACCGAGGGCGAGTAACCAACTCGGCTGCACGAAAGGTCCGGCGATGACCGACCGTAAGCCGAGTGTGGTACTCGGCGTGGGCGGCGGGATTGCTGCCTACAAGGTGTGTGAGGTGCTGCGCGGGCTCACCGAGTCGGGCCACCAAGTACGCGTCGTTCCCACGGCGGCCGCGCTGCGGTTCGTCGGCGCCGCTACGTGGGAGGCCCTGTCCGGCCAACCGGTAGCCACCGACGTGTTCTCCAATGTCCCGTCGGTGGAACACGTCCGCATCGGGCAGCAGGCCGATCTGGTGCTGGTCGCCCCGGCGACCGCGGACCTGCTCGCCAAGGCCGCGCACGGTGTGGCGGACGACCTGCTGACCGGCACGTTGCTGACCGCGCGCTGCCCGACGATCTTCTTCCCCGCGATGCACACCGAGATGTGGGAGCATCCGGCGACCCGGGACAACGTCGCCACGCTCCGCAGGCGCGGGGTCGTGGTCCCGGATCCGGACTCGGGCAGGTTGACCGGTGTCGACACCGGCAAGGGCCGCTTGGCGCATCCCGCCGAGATCGTGGACCTGGCCAGGCTGCTGCTGGCTGACGGAGACGCGCTCAAGCGTGACCTGGAGGGGCTGACCGTCGTCGTCTCCGCGGGCGGCACCCGTGAACCACTGGACCCGGTTCGCTATCTGGGCAACCGCTCGTCCGGCAAGCAGGGTTACGCGCTGGCGCGCGTCGCGGCGGCGCGCGGTGCGAACGTCACGCTGGTCGCCGGGCACACCGTGACGTTGCCCACGCCGGCAGGTGTCGACCTGGTCCCGGTGTCGACGGCGCGCGACATGCGCGAAGCGATGCTGGACGCCGCCAAGGAAGCCGACGTGGTCGTCATGGCCGCCGCGGTGGCGGATTTCCGTCCGGCCGAGTTCGTCCACCACAAGATCAAGAAAACCGGCGACCGGCCCGCCCCGATCGAGCTGGAGACCAATCCGGACGTGCTGGCCGAGCTGGTCAGCACGCGCCGGCCGGAGCAGATCATCGTCGGTTTCGCCGCCGAGACCGGGGACGACACCGCGGACGTGCTGGAGCACGCGCGGGCCAAGCTGCGCCGCAAGGGCAGCGACCTGCTGGTGGTCAACGCGGTCGGCGACGGCCGGGCGTTCGAGGTCGAACACAACGCGGGCTGGTTGCTGGCGGCCGACGGGAATGAAACGCCTATCCCGTTCGGTTCGAAGTCGCAACTGGCGGCCGCAGTGTGGGACGCGGTGGCTGCCATCGGCCGCGCTTGAGGGGATAGTGACCGGTGAACCCGGGTATTTCTGCGGCAGTAGGCTTGGAAACCGCGCGCGAAGAGGGAGCGGGCGGATCGCAACGGAAGGTTAAATGTCGTGACCGGATCGCAGAACAGGCTGTTCACCTCGGAATCGGTGACGGAAGGGCATCCGGACAAGATCTGTGACGCCATCAGTGACGCGATCCTGGACGCGCTGCTGGCCAAGGACCCGCGCTCCCGGGTGGCGGTGGAGACGCTGATCACCACCGGCCAGGTGCATGTCGCGGGCGAGGTCACCACCGAGGCCTACGCCGACATCCCGACGATCGTGCGGGACACCATCCTCAACATCGGCTACGACTCGTCGGCGAAGGGCTTCGACGGCAACTCGTGCGGTGTGAACGTCGCGATCGGCTCGCAGTCCCCGGACATCGCGCAGGGTGTCGACGAGGCCTACGAAGCCCGGGTCGGCGCCGAGATCCGCGGTGACGAGCTGGACCGGCAGGGCGCGGGCGACCAGGGCTTGATGTTCGGCTACGCGTGCAGCGACACGCCGGAGCTGATGCCGCTGCCGATCGCGCTGGCACACCGGCTGGCCCGTCGGCTCGCCACCGTCCGCAAGACCGGCGTGCTGCCGTACCTGCGGCCGGACGGCAAGACGCAGGTGACCATCGAGTACGCGGGTGACCAGGCCGTGCGGCTGGACACCGTGGTGGTCTCCACGCAGCACGCCGAGGGCATCGACTTGGACAAGATGCTGGGCGTGGACGTGCGCGAGCACGTGATCATGCCCGAGGTGGTGGACCTGCCGATCGACACGACGGACTTCCGTCTGCTGGTCAACCCGACCGGCCGGTTCGTCATCGGCGGCCCGATGGGTGATGCCGGCCTGACCGGTCGCAAGATCATCGTGGACACCTACGGCGGCATGGCCCGGCACGGTGGCGGCGCGTTCTCGGGCAAGGACCCGTCGAAGGTGGACCGCTCGGCGGCCTACGCGATGCGCTGGGTGGCCAAGAACGTCGTGGCGGCCGGGCTGGCCGGCCGTATCGAAGTGCAGGTCGCCTACGCGATCGGCAAGGCGGCTCCGGTCGGCCTGTTCGTGGAGACCTTCGGCACCGAGACGGTCGACCCGGCGAAGATCCAGCAGGCCATCACCGAGGTGTTCGACCTGCGGCCGGGCGCCATCATCCGGGACCTGAACCTGCTGCGGCCGATGTACGCGCCGACCGCGGCGTACGGGCACTTCGGGCGCACCGACCTGGACCTGCCGTGGGAGCGGACGGACCGGGCCGAGGCGCTCAAGTCGGCCGCGGGGGCCTGACAGGTCGGCCGCCGGGCCTGGCCATCACGTCGGCCGGTCGCCGGGGTCGGCGCTTCCCGCTGCCCCGCAGCCGAAACCCGGCGGTCACTCCTGCCGCATCCCGGACCTGACGGTCCTCGAGCGGGGCCGCCCCCACCGGCTTGTCAGCCTGCGCTGCCTTCCATCCGGGCGGCCACTTCCTTGATCCATTCCTCGGACCAGGTGAGTTCTCCGGACCGCAGCTGCGCGATGACCTGCTCGACCCAGCGCAGTTCGGCGCGCTTCATGGTGAGCACGTAGTCGTCGTCGAGCGTGAACAGTCGCGGCAGGTCGCCCACCGCCGCCAGCTCCGCGCTGCGTTCGTCGATCTCCGCCTGAAGTTTCTCCGCGCGCGTCGTGAGTTGCTCCACCACGTCCTCGGGCGGCAGCACCATCAACGACGCCAGTGCTGCGGGGAACTCGGGGAACTCCCTGGCCACCGTCGACAGCATGGTGCGGGTCCAGCGCCGTAGCGTCTCGCGCCCGGCGTCGGTGAGCTCGTAAACCGTGCGTTCCGGGCGACGCTCGTCCTGCGCGGTCTCCCGCACGGTGATCAACGACGCGCGCTGCAACCGGTCGATCGTCTGATAGACGCTGTTGCGCGCCGCGACGTTGGCGATCTTGTCCTTTCCCCGCGCCTTGATCATCTCGCGCATCCGGTACGGGTGCATCGGTTCCTCGGCGAGCAGCGACAGCAGCACCAGCGCGAGCGGCGAACGACGGTCCGTGTTGTTGGCCACGTCGTCACCTTAAAGCACATGACACGGAATAGTCATTCCATGTATAGTCATACTATGACTAAGGCGAGGAACGTGCTGATCATCGGGGGCGGTGTCGCCGGCCCGGCCACGGCGATGGCGCTGCAGCAGGCAGGTATCGACTCGACCGTCTACGAGGCCTACGACCGCACGGCCGACGGCGTCGGGGCGTTCTTGACGCTGGCGGTCAACGGCATGGACGTGCTGCGCACCCTCGGGCTGTCCGAGCAAGTACGCGAGCGCGGCTTCGACACTCCGACGATGGTCATGGAGATGGACGGCAAACGGCTGGCCGAGTTCCGGTTCGGCAGCCCACTGCCGGACGGTGCGCAGAACCAGACGATCACCCGCGCGGACCTGTACACGGTGCTGCGGGACGAGGCCGTCCGCCGCGGCATCCGGATCGAGTACGGCAAACGACTCGTCGGAGCTCAGCGATCCGACGGCCGAGTACTGGCGCGATTCGCCGACGGCACCACGGCGGAGGGTGACGCGCTGGTCGGCGCGGACGGACTCCGGTCGGCCACCAGGAGGATCATCGACCCGGCCGCGCCGGCGCCACGTTACGTGCCGCTGCTGAACGCGGGCGGCTACGCCCGGGACGTCGACGTGCCGGGGGAGCCGGGCGTCATGCACATGTTCTTCGGCAGGCGGTGCTTCTTCAGCTACGTGAAGCGACCGGACGGCGAGGTGTGGTGGTTCGCCAACCCGCCGCAGAAGCGGGAGCTGTCGCAGCAGGAGGTCGCCGCCATCACGCCGGAGCAGTGGCGAGCCAAGCTGCACGAGCTGTTCGCCGACGACAACCTGCCCGCGCTGCCCGTCATCGACGCCACCGACCACATCTTTGCGGGCTGGAACACCTACGACTTCCCGCGCGTGCCCACCTGGCACCGCGACGGGATGATCATCATCGGGGATGCGGCGCATGCCACGTCCCCGGCGTCCGGGCAGGGTGCCTCGATGGCGCTGGAAGACGCTGTGACGCTGGCGAAGTGCCTGCGTGACGTGCCGGATGTGGCGCGAGCGTTCGCCGCCTACGAAGGCCTGCGACGCAAGCGGGTCGAGCGGATCGTCGCGATGGGCAAGCGCAACGGCGACGGCAAGGCGGTCGGACGGATCGGCCGGATGGTGCTCCCGCTGGTGATGAAGTTCGCGGCCAGGGCGGCGGCGAGACAGAACTGGCTGTACGACCACCGGATCGACTGGGAGCAGCCGGTCGCGGCGTAACCGGGTGTGGGGCGCTCGTGATCTCCCCAGCGATTACCGTGATCGGAGTGAACGAGCGTCGTCCGGCCGAGCAGCGCCCCATCGCCCGGGTGCTGGTCGACGTTCCGCTGCCGCACCTCGACCGTCCGTTCGACTACCGGGTGCAGGCGGCACACGCGGCCGATGCGGTGCCGGGCTGCCGGGTGAAGGTGCGGTTCGCCGGACAGCTGGTGCAGGGCTACCTGCTCGATCGGGTCGACACCACCGAGCACGTTGGACGGCTGGCCTATCTCGAGCGGGTGATCTCTCCGGAGCCTGTGCTGTCGCCCGAACTGGCTGCGGTGGCGCGAGCGGTGGCCGACCGCTACGCCGGAACGGTCGCCGACGTCCTGCGCTTGGCCGTGCCGCCGCGCCACGCCCGAGTCGAGGCCGAGGCGTCCGAGCCGGCTGCGCGGCCGCAAGCCCCGGGTGTCCCTACGCAATGGCAGCGCTACGAGCGCGGCGCGGCCTTGGTGAAGGCGCTGTCCTCCGGCGTACAGGCCAAGGCCGTGTGGCAGGCGCTGCCCAACGAGGACTGGCCGCGCAGGCTGGCCGAGCTGGCCGCCACGGTTGCCGCCGCGGGGCGGTCCGCAGTGATCGTGGTGCCGGACCATCGGGACGTTGCCCGCGTGCACGCCGCCTGCGTCGCCTTGATGTCGGACGACGCGGTGGTGGCGCTCTCGGCGGACCTGGGGCCGGCTCGGCGCTACCGGCGGTGGCTCCGCGTGCGCCGGGGGGCCGCCCACGTCGTGGTCGGAACCCGGGCGGCGATGTTCGCGCCGGTGCACCGGCCGGGCTTGTTCGTCGTGTGGGACGACGGCGACGACCTGCACGCCGAGCCACGCGCGCCGTATCCACACGTCCGCGATGTCCTCGTGCTGAGAGCACACCAAGACGGCGCGAGCTTCGTGGCAGGCGGGTTCGCCCGGACCGCGGAGGCGCAGCTGCTCGTGGAAAGTGGTTGGGCGCACGAGGTGATCGCGCGACGTTCGGTCGTCCGTGAACATGCACCGCGCGTGTCGGGTACCGGGGACGACTTCGAACAGGCCAGGGACCCGGCGGCGAACACCGCACGCCTGCCTGCCGTGGCCTTCGAAGCCGCCCGTGCCGCGCTGGACGCCGAAGCTCCGGTGCTGGTGCAGGTTCCCCGGCGGGGGTACGTGCCCGCGCTGGCCTGCGCGCAATGCCGCACGCCCGCCCGCTGCCGGCGGTGCGCGGGGCCGCTCGGTCTGCCGGCCAAAGGTTCGCACGAGGCTCGACCACCGGCGTGCCGCTGGTGCGGCGCGGTCGAACCGACGTTCCGCTGCGCGGCCTGTGGATCCGCGCGTTTACGCGCCCAGGTCGTCGGAGCCGGGCGGACCGCCGAAGAACTGGGCCGAGCATTCCCCGGCACGACGGTTCGCACCTCCGGCGGCGACGAGGTGCTGGCCACCGTGCCGTCCGGTCCGCAGCTCGTGGTGGCAACACCGGGCGCAGAACCCGTGGTCGAAGGCGGCTACGGCGCGGCCTTGTTGCTCGACGGATGGGCCCTGCTCGGGCGGCCGGATCTGCGGGCGGCCGAGGAGACCCTGCGGAGGTGGATGACGGCCGCTGCCATGGTGCGACCCGCGGATCAAGGCGGCCGAGTCGTCGTCGGCGCCGACACTGCGTTGCGCACGGTTCAGGCGCTCATCCGGTGGGATCCGGCCGGCCACGCGCAGCGCGAGCTCGCCGAACGTGAAGAGCTCGGCTTCCCGCCCGCGCGCCGGATGGCGTCGGTGCAAGGAGTGGCGCACGCGGTGGCGAAGACCGTGGCCGAGATCGACCTGCCCGCGTCGGCCGAAGTGCTCGGACCGGTACCGGTGCACGTGCCGCGAGCCACCGGAGACGAAGAGCACGAGCGGGCCCTGATCCGGGTTCCACGCGGCGACGGCAAGGCGCTGGCAGCCGCGCTGGCGCGGGTGCAAGCTCAGCGCACGGCACGCAAAGAACCGGACTCGATCCGGGTACAACTCGACCCGCTCGAGGTGATCTGACCGGGCTGCGGTGCACGTCACCCCGGCCCTCGCCCGTAGACTTCGGCGCACTATGCGTGTGGTGTTCGCCGGTACTCCCGAGGTCGCGGTTCCCTCCCTGAAGCTGCTGATCGACTCGCCCCGTCACGACGTGGTCGCGGTGCTTGCGCGCCCGGACGCGCGGGCGGGCCGTGGGCGCAAGGTGAAGCGGTCGCCGGTCGGCAGCCTGGCCGACGAGCACGGCATCGAGGTGCTCACTCCGGAACGTCCCAGCGACCCCGAGTTCCTCGACCGCTTGCGCGAGTTGGCCCCGGACATCTGCCCGGTCGTCGCCTACGGTGGTCTGCTCGGCCAGAAAGCACTGGACATCCCGCGGCACGGCTGGGTCAACCTGCACTTCTCGCTGCTGCCCGCATGGCGCGGCGCGGCTCCCGTGCAGGCCGCCATCCGGGCAGGCGACGAGATCACCGGCGCCTCGGTCTTCCAGATCGTGCGCGAATTGGACGCGGGACCGGTCTACGGCGTGATGACCGAGACCATCCGCCCCGACGACACCGCGGGGTCGCTGCTGGACCGGCTGTCCGTCTCGGGCGCCGAACTGCTGCTCAGGACGCTGGACGGTATCGAGGCGGGTGTGTTGCGGGCCGAGCCGCAGCCGGCCGACGGCGTGAGCTACGCACCCAAGGTCACCGTCGAGGACGCCAAGATCGACTTCACCGCACCCGCCGTGGCCGTGGAGCGGATGATCCGGGCGATGACGCCCGACCCTGGTGCCTGGGCCGAGTTCCGGGGCGAGCGCCTCAAGATCGCGCCGGTGCAGATCGTCGACCAGCCGGACCCCGCGCTGCCGCCGGGGGAGTTGCGGGTCGAGCGCAAACGCGTGCTGGTCGGCACCGCCACCGCCGCGCTGAGCTTGGGTGAGGTGCAGGCGCAGGGACGCAAGCGCATGAGCGCCACCGACTGGGCACGAGGCGCCCGCATCGAGGCAGGGGAGCGGTTGTCATGAGCGCCCAGCAAGGCAGGCCCGACCGACCCAAACCCCGGGCAGGCAGGCAGCGCCCTGGCCGGCCGGACCGGCGCAGGCCCGCTCCGCGCAGGCCGAGCCCACGCAGGCTGAGCGACGTCGATCCGGTACGGCAGGCCGCCTTCGACGTGCTGCGCGCCGTCCGTGAGCGCGACGCCTACGCGAACCTCGTGCTGCCCCAGCTGCTGCGCGAGCGGAAGATCACCGGCCGCGACGCCGCCCTGGCCACCGAGCTCGCCTACGGTGCCGCGCGGGCCCGCGGTCTGCTGGACGCGATCATCGACGCCTGCGTCGACCGCGGTCTGTCCAGCGTGGACGGCCCGGTGCTGGACGCCCTCCGGCTCGGCACCTACCAGTTGCTGCGCACCCGCATCCCGGAACACGCGGCGGTGACGTCGACGGTCGACCTGGCGCGGGAAGCCGCCGGGTCCTACGTCGCCGGGTTCGTCAACGCCGTGATGCGCAAGGTTGCCGACAAGGACGAGGCCGCCTGGATCGAGCAGCTGGCGCCCTCGGTCGAGGACGACCCGATCGGGCACCACGCGCTGCGGACCGCGCACCCCCGCTGGATCGCCCGCGCCTTCGCCGAGGCGCTGGGCGACAAGGGAGCCGAACTGGCCGCCGCGCTCGAGGCCGATGACGAACGGCCGGACGTGCACCTGGTGGCGCGACCAGGGGAGATCAGTGCGGACGAGCTGGCCGCCGTCTCCGGCGGTGACGTGGCGCCTTACTCGCCGTACGGCGTGCGGCTGGCCGCCGGCGCAGGCGACCCGGGCGAACTCGAACCGGTACGCGAGCGGTTGGCAGCCGTTCAGGACGAGGGCAGCCAGTTGTGTGCGCTCGCCCTGGCATCCGCGCCCATCGAAGGGTCCGACACCAGGTGGCTGGACCTGTGTGCGGGGCCGGGCGGCAAGGCGGCGCTGCTCGGCGCGCTGGCCGACACCGTGGGAGCCACCCTCGACGCGGTGGAGAAAGCCCCACACCGCGCCAAGCTGATCGAGACCGCCACCGAAGGGCTTCCGGTCACCGTGCACGTCGCCGACGGCAGGGACAGCGGGCTGGAACCGGGTTACGACCGGGTGCTGGTCGACGCACCGTGCACCGGGCTGGGCGCGCTGCGCAGGAGACCGGAGGCGCGCTGGCGGCGTCAACCGAACGACGTGTCGGACCTGGTGGCGCTGCAGACCGAGCTGCTCACCGCCGCGATGGATCTGGCACGACCTGGCGGTGTCGTGGCGTACGTGGTGTGCTCGCCACACCTGGCGGAGACCGAAGGCGTGGTCGGTGACGTCGTGCGCACGACCGGCGCCGAGGTCCTCGACACCCGCGAACAATTCGCCGGGGTCGATCAACTGGGTGACGGACCGTACGTGCAACTGTGGCCGCACCGGCATGGCACCGACGCGATGTTCTGTGCGCTGCTACGCAAAACGCGAGGAGAGCAGGGGTGACGAAGGCGTGACGGGCGCGATGCGCAGGACCGCAGGTGACTCAGGGGTAACTAGAATTCCTCACGTGAGTAACCGTCCGATGATCGCACCCAGCATCTTGTCCGCCGACTTCTCGCGCCTCGGGGACGAGATTCGTGCGGTTTCCGGCGAGGGAGATCAGCGCGCGGACTGGGTGCACGTGGACGTCATGGACGGTCACTTCGTGCCCAACCTGACGCTGGGCCTTCCGGTGGTGGAGTCGCTGATCGGCGTCAGCGAGGTGCCGATCGACTGCCATCTGATGATCGAGGACCCGGACCGATGGGCGCCCGCGTACGCCGAAGCCGGCGCGTACAACGTCACGGTGCACGCCGAGGCCGCCACCGACCCGGTGATGCTGGCCAAGAACTTGCGGGCGGCCGGGGCCAAAGCGGGCCTGTCCATCAAGCCGCAGACCGCGCTGGACGACTTCGTCGACGTGCTCAAGCACTACGACACGCTGCTCGTCATGTCGGTCGAGCCCGGTTTCGGTGGTCAGTCGTTCATCCCGCACGTGCTGGAAAAGGTGCGCAGGGCGCGCAACCTGGTCGACACCGGCCACTTGAAGTTGCTGGTGGAGATCGACGGCGGCATCAACGCCGACACGATCGAGCAGGCGGCCGAGGCGGGGGTGGACTGCTTCGTGGCGGGCACGGCGGTGTACAACGCCGACGACCCCGGCAAAGCCATCGCCGCGCTGCGTCGCAAGGCAGCGGAAGTCTGACGAGCCCGCGCGCGGGCCGGGGAAGGGAGATGCCGTGTTTACCGGACTGGTCGAGGAAGTCGGCGAGGTCGTCGGCATCGACGAGGTGCCCAATGCCGCGCGACTGACCATCTCCGGTCCGGAGGTGACCACCGACGCCGAGCACGGCGATTCGATCGCGGTC
Source organism: Thermocrispum municipale DSM 44069 (assembly GCF_000427825.1). Taxonomy (GTDB): domain Bacteria; phylum Actinomycetota; class Actinomycetes; order Mycobacteriales; family Pseudonocardiaceae; genus Thermocrispum; species Thermocrispum municipale. Next base: position 391,936 of record NZ_ATYT01000003.1, read on the forward strand.
AACGGCGTGTGCCTGACGGTGGTCGACGTCGCCGGGACGTCGTTCACCGTGGACGTGGTGCACGAAACGCTCGCGCGCACCAGCCTGGCGAAAGCCCGGGTCGGGCACCGGGTGAACCTGGAACGAGCGGCCGCGGTCGGTGACCGGCTGGGCGGCCACATCGTGCAGGGTCACGTGGACGGCACCGGCACGTTCGTCGACCGGGACGAGGTGGGGGTGACCCGATTCACCTTGCCTGCGCGACTGGCGCGGTATGTGGTGGAGAAAGGCTCCATCGCCGTCGACGGGGTGTCGCTCACCGTGGCGTCGGTGACCGATCCCGGCGACGGTGAGCAGGCCGAGTTCAGCGTGGCGCTGATCCCGACCACCTTGGAGATGACCATCCTCGGCGGTCTGGTTCCCGGCGACCCGGTGAACATCGAGGTCGACGTGCTGGCGAAGTACGTCGAGAGGCTGATCGGACGAACGGGTGATGTGCAGTGACCGGCGCACGGGGTGCTGAGGTCAACGGGCAGGCCGCGGGGATACCGGGGACGGAACGCTTCGCGGCCATCGAGCAGGCGATCGCCGACATCGCCGACGGCAAGGCCGTCATCGTCGTCGACGACGAGGACCGGGAGAACGAAGGCGACCTGATCTTCGCGGCCGAGAAGGCCACGCCCGAGCTGCTGGCCTTCATGGTCCGCTACACCTCCGGCTACATCTGCGTGCCGTTGACCGAGTCGGACGCCGATCGGCTCAATCTGCCGCCGATGTTCTACACCAACCAGGACGCTCGCGGCACCGCTTACACCGTGACCGTGGATGCGCGGGAAGGCGTGACCACGGGCATCTCCGCCGCCGACCGCGCGCACACCATCCGGCTGCTGGCCGACCCGAACGCCACCGCGGACGACTTCAACCGCCCCGGCCACGTGGTGCCGCTGCGCGCCAGGGAAGGTGGCGTGCTGCGCCGCCCAGGGCACACCGAGGCGGCGGTCGACCTGGCCAGGATGGCCGGGCTGCGGCCGGCGGGCGTGCTGTGCGAGATCGTCTCGCAGAAGGACGAGGGCGACATGGCGCGCTACGACGAGCTGCGCGTCTTCGCCGAGGACCACGGGTTGACGCTGATCACCATCGCGGACCTGATCGCCTACCGGCGGCGGACCGAGAAGCAGGTGGTGAAGGCGGCAGAGGCGCGCATCCCGCTGCGCCACGGCACGTTCCGCGCCATCGGATACGAGAGCCTGCTGGACGGCAACGAGCACGTCGCGTTCGTCTACGGCGACATCGGTGACGGCGAGGACGTCCTGGTGCGGGTGCACTCCGAGTGCCTGACCGGTGATGTCTTCGGCTCGCTGCGCTGCGACTGCGGCCCGCAGCTGAACGCCGCGTTGCGGGCGGTGGCCGACGAGGGCAGGGGAGTGGTGCTCTACATTCGCGGTCACGAAGGCAGGGGCATCGGGTTGCTGCACAAGCTGCAGGCCTACCAGCTGCAGGACCTCGGCGCCGACACCGTGGACGCCAATCTCCAGCTGGGCGTGCCCGCCGACGCGCGGGACTACGGCACCGGCGCGCAGATCCTGGTCGATCTGGGCATCAAGTCGATGCGGTTGCTGACGAACAACCCGGCGAAGCGGGTCGGCCTGGAGGGCTACGGGCTGCGTATCACCGGCCGGGTGCCGCTGCCGGTGTCGGTCAACCCGGAGAACTTGCGTTACTTGAAGACCAAGCGTGACCGGATGGGCCACGACCTGGCCGAGCTGGACGAGCTGGACGGCGTGGACCCCCGGTGGCTGGACCTTGGTGTGGACGAGCCGGACGGTTCTCAGGACGGAGGCGTGCGGGCATGAGCGGCGAAGGGCGCCCTGATCTGCGCCCGGAGTTGGACGGCTGCCAGAACCTCAAGCTGGCCGTGGTGGCCACCAAGTGGCACAAGAAGATCACCGACAGCCTGGTGGAACGCGCGCTGGCCGCCGCGGAGGACGCGGGCTTGGAGGAGAAGCCGACGCTGGTGCGCGTCGCGGGCGCGATCGAACTTCCGGTGATGGCCCAGGCGCTGGCGCGCGATCACGACGCGGTCGTCGCGCTCGGCGTGGTCATCCGCGGCGGGACGCCGCATTTCGAGTACGTCTGTGACGCGGTGACCGCCGGATTGACGCGGGTGGCGTTGGACGAGTCGACCCCGGTGGGCAACGGCGTGCTGACCTGCGACACCGAGGAGCAGGCGTTGGACAGAGCGGGTTTGCCGGATTCGGCTGAGGACAAGGGCTACGAAGCGACGGTCGCCGCGCTGGACACCGCGCACCAGCTGCGCGCCGTGCGGCAGCCGTGGACCGAGCGAGGGTTCGCGTGAGTGCAGTGGCCGACAAGCGGAAGGTAGGACGGCAGAGCGAGACGCGGGTGGTGTACCGGCCGCGTCGGTTGATCTGGATGGCGGGCTCGTGCGCCGTCGTGGTCATCGCGGTGTTCAGCGTGGTCGCGGTGTTCTTGCGCGAGTCGAACACCGGCGTGGTGTTCCGCACCTCCGACCAGGTCGCGATGATCGTGCTCGGGATCCTGATCGCCGCGGGCATCATGCTGTGGGCGACCCCGCGCGTGGTGGCCGACGCCGACGGCGTCGAAGTGCGTAACGTGCTGGTCAAGCGCTATTACGCCTGGTCGGACGTGCTGGCGATCAGCTTCCCGGACGGTGCGTCGTTCGCGCGGCTGGAGCTGCCCTACGACGAGTACTACGCGATGATGGCGATCCAAGCCGTTGACCGGGAGTACGCGGTGCAGGCGGTCCGAGCCCTGCGCAAGCTGCACCGGGCGGCGCATGCCGACAAGTAGGGCTCACTCGCCGAAGGCGAGGTCGACCACGACGGGAGCGTGGTCGGACGGCGGACCCGTGGTGCTGTCCTTGCGGGCGTTGCGGTCGACGTAGGCGTCGCGCACGGCTGCGGTGAACGCCTCGTTGCCGTAGACGAGGTCGATGCGCATTCCGTTGTTCTTGGGAAACGCCAGCTGGCGGTAGTCCCAGTAGGTGTACGGCCGGTCGCCCTTCAATGCGCGCGGCATCACCTCGGCCAGTCCGGACGAGCGCAAGTCAGCGAGGGCCCGGCGTTCCGGTTCGGTGACGTGTGTGGACTCGGCGAAGTCGGCGATGTCGTAGACGTCCTCGTCGGTCGGCGCCACGTTGAAGTCACCGAGCAGCGCGAACGGTTCATCGGTCAGTTCGGCCGCGACCGTGCGCTGCACGGCCGCCAGCCACTCGAGCTTGTAATCGAAATGGGGGTGGTCGGGTGCCCGGCCGTTCGGCACGTACAGCGACCACACCCGGACGCCGCCGCAGGTGGCACCGATGGCACGGCGCTGCGGCGCCCCGAACAGCGCGCCTTCGTCGACGAAGTCCGGCTCTCCGACCAGACCGCGCGTGACATCGGCCAGGCCGACCCGCGAGAGGATGGCCACGCCGTTCCAGCGGCCCGCGCAATAGGTGGCTGCCTGGTAGCCGAGTTCGCCGACTTCGTCGTGCGGAAACGCCGCATCGGAGCACTTCAGTTCCTGCAGGCACAGCACGTCGGGTTCGGCGACGCCCAGCCAGTCGAGCAGCCGCGGGGTCCGGGCGACGACGGAGTTGACGTTCCAGGTGGCGATCCGCACGCGTGCGCTAGCTCCAGTTGATCCGCACGGTCTGCGCCCAGCTGTTCAGCAACTCGGCGTCCCCGCTGGCGTTGAGGTCGCCGAACGTGATCCGGTTCCACAGCGCCAGGTACAGCTGGGTCGCCGGGCCGCGCACGGTCGCGTCCGCGTCACCCGCGTCGCTCACCCGCTCGGTGACGACCGGATCGGAGCTGATCGTCATGCGCCACGCGGCGGGCCGGTCGGTGGCCTGCACGACCATGGTCTTGGGCTCCTCGCTGCGCAGCTTGTGCCGCCTGCGCGGCAGGAACGCGGTCAGCAGCTCGTCGATGCCGTCCACCGCGACGTCCGGCTTCACCGGGGTCAGCGCGCCCGCGGCCTGCTCGGCGTCCACCCGGTGCACGGTCGTCTCGTGAGTCTGCCTGCGCACCCAGAACAGCAACGGCGACTCAGCGGGCAGGAAGTGCCAGCATTCCAGGTCTTCCGGAGCGGCCTCGAGCGTGCGGACGAGCTCCGCATGGCCTTCGGAGAACCAGCTCAGCAACTCGTCGTCCGGCGGGCGGAACTCGGCGTCCTTGATCGGGTCGCCGCCGCGGACCGGACGGTACTTGTCGCTGGCTTCACCGACGATCAGGGTCGCCCACCGGTGCACGGTCCCGGTGTGGAACAGCAAGTCGCGGACCGTCCAGCCGGGACAGCTGGGCACGTCGGCGGACAGTCCAGCCTTCCCGGAAGCCTCGGCCATGCGCTCGCCCGCCTCACGCAGCGCGGGTAGGAGTTCGGAAGTCTGCACGGTTGGCAGCATGCCACGGATGATCAGTCACGGGCAGTCCCGCCGCCGGTGGGCGGTAGCTCGATCGATGTCGGACACCGGTCGTAGGCTGGGGGCGTGCCCCGAGTCGACTACCGCCCGTCCCCGGGCACGATCCCCGACGCACCTGGCGTGTACAAGTTCCGGGACGCAGGCAACCGGGTCATCTACGTCGGCAAGGCCAAGAGCCTGCGCAGTAGGTTGAGTTCCTACTTCGCCGACCCGGCCCAGCTGCACCCGCGCACCCGGCAGATGGTGACCAGCGCGGCAGGCGTCGAGTGGACCGTGGTCTCCACCGAGGTCGAGGCGCTGCAGCTGGAATACAACTGGATCAAGGAGTTCGACCCGCGGTTCAACGTCCGTTACCGCGACGACAAGTCGTATCCGGTGCTGGCGGTGACGTTGAACGAGGAGTACCCGCGGCCGCACGTCTATCGCGGCCCGCGGCGCAAAGGGGTGCGCTACTTCGGGCCGTACGCCCATGCCTGGGCGATCCGCGAGACGTTGGACCTGCTGCTGCGGGTGTTCCCGGCGCGTACGTGCTCCAACGGGGTGTTCAAGCGGCACCAGCAGATCGGCAGGCCGTGCCTGCTCGGCTACATCGACAAGTGCTCCGCCCCCTGCGTCGGCAGGGTTTCCGCCGAGGAGCACCGGCAGATCGTGGACGACCTGTGCGAGTTCCTCGCCGGCCGCACGGACGCGATGCAGAAGCGGCTGGAGCGGGAGATGAACGAGGCCGCCGAGCAGCTGGAGTTCGAGCGGGCCGCCCGGTTGCGCGACGACCTGGGCGCGCTGCGGCGGGCGAACGAGAAGCAGGCGGTGGTGTTCGGCGACGGCACGGACGCCGACGTGGTGGCCTTCGCCTATGACGACCTGGAGGCCGCGGTGCAGGTCTTCCACGTGCGCGGCGGACGGGTGCGCGGTCAGCGTGGCTGGGTGGTCGACATCGACGAGATCCCCGGCGACTCCGAACAGGTGCAAGCACGGTTGACCGGCCAGTTCCTCGCGCAGTTCTACGGCGAGGAGGTCGACGTCGCCGAGCGCACGGCGGGCGAGGGCTCACCGGTGCCGAAGCAGGTTCTGGTGCCCGCGCTGCCGGAGGACGTGGACGCGATCACGGAGTGGCTGTCGTCGCTGCGTGGGTCCAAGGTGCACATCCGCGTGCCGCAGCGCGGTGACAAGCGGGCGCTGGCCGAGACGGTGGAGCGCAACGCCAAGGAAGCGCTGACCCAGCACAAGATGCGTCGCGCCGGTGACCTGACGGCGCGCTCGGCCGCGTTGAACGAGCTGCAGGAGGCGTTGGGGCTGGACACCGCGCCGCTGCGGATCGAGTGCGTGGACGTCAGCCACATCCAGGGTGCGGACGTGGTGGCTTCGCTGGTGGTGTTCGAGGACGCGCTGCCGCGCAAGTCCGAGTACCGCCGCTTCGCCATTCGCGATGCGGCGGACAAGGGCGACGTCGCCGCGATCGCCGAAGTGGTGCGGCGCCGCTTCGCCCGCTACAAGTCCGAGACGCAGCAGGCCGAGGGTGAGCGCCCGGGCATCGACCCGGAGACCGGGCGTCCGAAGAAGTTCGCCTACCCGCCGAACCTGCTGGTCGTCGACGGCGCGGGTCCGCAGGCGACGGCCGCCGCGGAGGTGCTCTCCGACATGGGCATCACCGATGTGGCGGTGATCGGCCTGGCCAAGCGGCTGGAAGAGGTGTGGCAGCCCGCCGAGCCGTACCCGGTGATCCTGCCGCGCTCGTCCGAGTCGCTGTACCTGCTGCAGCGTGTGCGGGACGAGGCGCATCGCTTCGCCATCACCTACCACCGGGACAAGCGGGCCCGGCGCGTGCGAGCATCGGAACTGGACAAGGTGCCTGGGCTGGGGCAGGCACGCAAACAAGCCTTGATCAAGCATTTCGGGTCGGTCAAGCGACTCAAAGAGGCTTCCGTGGAGGACATCGCCCAGGTGAAGGGCTTCGGCAAGACGACGGCGGCGAAGATCTACGCCGCACTGCACGAGGAACAGGGGACGACATGAGCCAGCCGCACGATCCGCAGCAGCCTCCACGCGGCACATCGGGCATGCAGGTAGCGGTGGTGACCGGGTTGTCCGGCGCCGGGCGGAGTACGGCCGCCAAGTGCCTGGAGGACCTCGGCTGGTTCGTGGTGGACAACCTGCCGCCCGAGCTGATCGCCACGATGGTCGAACTGGGCGCGCAGGCCCGCGGCGCGGTCACCAAGATCGCCGTGGTGATGGACGTGCGCTCCCGCGCGTTCACCGACGACCTGGCGTCGGTGATCAAGGAGCTGGACGCGCAGGGCTACAAGCCGCGCGTGGTGTTTTTGGAGGCGACCGACGAAGTGCTCATCCGCCGGTTCGACCAGGTCCGGCGCGGCCACCCGCTGCAGGGCGACGGCAGGCTGGTGGACGGGATCGCCGCCGAGCGCGCGCTGCTGGCGCCGTTGCGTAACGAGGCCGACCTGGTGATCGAAACCTCCACGCTGTCGGTGCACGACCTGCGTGCCAAGATCGAGGAGGCCTTCGGCAGCGAGGCGTCGCTGCGCACCCGCATCACGGTGCTGTCCTTCGGATACAAGTACGGCCTGCCGATGGACGCCGACCTGGTGATGGACGTGCGGTTCCTGCCCAACCCGTTCTGGATCCCGGAGCTGCGCGACTTCACCGGCAAGGACACCGAGGTGCGCAACTACGTGCTCTCGCAGGAGGGCGCGGAGGATTTCCTGGACCGCTACCAGGAGCTGTTGCGGCTGATCGGTGCGGGCTACCGCCGCGAGGGCAAGCGCTATCTGACCTTGGCCGTGGGGTGCACCGGTGGTAAGCACCGCAGTGTGGCGATGGCGGAGGAACTGGCCCGCAGGCTGTCGGCCGAGGACGACACGGCGGTGGTGAAGGTGGTGCATCGAGACCTTGGGCGGGAATGACCGTGGCGCGCTCCGCGCGGTGGCGTTGGGCGGCGGCCACGGTCTGCACGTGACGCTGCGAGCGTTGCGCTTATTGACGCCCGAGGTCACGGCGGTGGTGACGGTCGCGGACGACGGCGGCTCGTCCGGCAGGCTGCGCAACGAGCTCGGCGTGCTGCCGCCGGGGGATCTGCGGCAGGCGCTGTCGGCGCTGGCCACGGCGGACGTCGGGGCGGACGGGGACAACCTGTGGTCCCGGGTGTTCCAGCGCCGCTTCGGCGGGACCGGGGCATTGGCCGGGCATGCGGTCGGCAATCTGCTGCTCGCCGGATTGTTCGAGGAGGTCGGCGACCCGGTGGTGGCCCTGGACGAGGCGTGCAAGCTGCTCGGGCTGAGCGGGCGGGTGCTGCCGATGTCGCCGGAGCCGCTCTACATCGAGGCGGACGTGACCGGGATCGACGAGTCGGGCGATCCGGACGTGGTGAGCGTGATCCGCGGCCAGGTGGCGGTGGCTGCCACACCCGGCCGCGTGCGGCAGATCAGGCTGCACAACGCCGACGGCAAACCGCCGCGCGCGTGCGAGGCCGCGGTGCAGGCGGTGTTGGACGCCGACCTGGTGTTGCTCGGTCCCGGATCGTGGTTCACCAGCGTGCTGGTCCACTTGCTGGTCCCGGATCTGCACGAGGCGCTGATCCGGACGAATGCGCGTAAGGTAATCGTGCTGAACCTGGTTCCGCAGCCGGGGGAGACGGCGGGGTTCTCGCCGGAGCAGCATCTGGATGTGCTCTGCCAGCACGCGCCACAACTGACGGTCGACGCGGTGATCGCCGACCGGAAGTCGGTGCCTGCTCCGTCTCGGTTGCGGGCGGCGGCCAAGGGCCTCGGTGCCCGCGCGGTGCTGGCCGACGTAGCCGACGGCAACGGTCGCAGGCATGCTCCGGATGCGCTGGCGGCGACCGTGGGCGAGGCTCTGGGGATGGAAAGGGAGTAGGTCTGATGGGCAACGACGCGGCGCGGTGCGCCCGGGACGCGGGGCGGGGGTGCGATCAGCGGTGGCGATGACCGCAGCGGTGAAGGACGAGCTGAGCAGGTTGGAGATCACCAAGATCGGGCCGCGCAGGTCCGAGGTGGCCTCCATGTTGCGGTTCGCGGGTGGACTGCACATCGTCGGTGGCCGGGTGATCATCGAGGCGGAGCTGGACACCGGGTCGGTGGCGCGGCGGCTCCGCAAGGAGATCCACGAGTTGTACGGGCACCAGTCCGACGTGCACGTGATCACTTCCAGCGGCCTGCGCCGGGGCACCAAGTACGTGGTGCGCGTGGTCAAGGACGGCGAGAGCCTGGCGAGGCAGACGGGGCTCATCGATCAGCGTGGCCGTCCCGTGCGGGGGTTGCCCGCCGCGGTCGTGTCCGGGGGTATCGCGGACGCCGAAGCGGCCTGGCGAGGCGCGTTCCTGGCCCACGGGTCGCTCACCGAGCCCGGCCGGTCGTCCTCGCTGGAGATCACCTGCCCCGGTCCCGAAGCCGCGCTCGCGCTGGTCGGTGCCGCGCGCCGGCTGGGTATTCAGGCGAAGTCGCGTGAGGTTCGAGGGGCGGACCGGGTCGTGGTCCGCGACGGTGACGCCATCGGTGCGTTGCTGACCAGGCTGGGCGCGCACAGCAGCGTGCTGCAGTGGGAAGAGCACCGGATGCGTCGCGAGGTGCGCGCCACGGCGAATCGGCTGGCGAACTTCGACGACGCCAACCTGCGCCGGTCCGCGCGAGCCGCGGTCGCGGCGGCGGCTCGCGTGCAGCGGGCCATCGAGATCCTGGGTGATTCCGCGCCCGATCACTTGCTGGCCGCGGGCAAGCTGCGGCTGAACAACCGCCAGGCGTCGCTCGAGGAGCTCGGGCAGCTGGCCGACCCACCGATGACCAAGGACGCCGTGGCGGGCCGCATCCGCAGACTGCTGGCGATGGCCGACAAACGCGCAGCGGAGCTCGGCATCCCGGACACCGAGTCGGCGGTGACCGAGGAAATGCTCGAGGAGCACACGTAAGGGTCAGTGGCGCGCGGTCACCAGCAGGCTGGTGCCCAGGCCGATCATCACCGCGCCACCCGAGCCACTGACCGCGGCCAGTCGCCGCGGCGAGCGGGCCAACCACTGTCGGGCCGTGCCCGCCGCGAGCGCCCACGTGCTGTCCAGCACCAGGGCGATGGCGGGCACGGCGAGGCCGAGCACCAGGATCTGCTGCGCGACGTCGCCCGCGGTGTGGTCGACGAACTGCGGCATGACCGCGGCGAAGAAGACGATGGACTTCGGGTTGCAGAAGCCGAAGACGACTCCGTCGCGGAGTGCGCCGAGGGCTCGGCGCCGTGTCATCGCCGGGCGTTCGATCGCGGCTGCGGCCAAGGCGCGCCGGTGCCGGATCGCTTGCACGCCGAGGTGGACCAGGTAGGCGGCGCCGGCAATCTTGATCACCGTGAAGGCGACCACCGAGCGTTCGACCAGCGCACCGAGCCCGAACGCCACACCGACCACTTGCAGATAGACACCGGCGGAATTGCCTACGACGGTCAGCAGGGCCTGTCGACGGCCGGCCGTCAGCGCGCGGCTGACCACGAACATCACGCTCGGTCCTGGCGTGGCGACCATGACGAACGCCAGCGCAGAGAACGCCGCTGCCTGCTCGAAGCTCACCATCGTCGCAGGGTAGAGCTCCTGCCGCGGCTCGCCCAGCGATTTGTTCGCGGCCGCCGAGTTGTCGGTCTCGCCTGGTAGGAACGGCACATGCGGATCGACGACGCGCAGCGCCGGGCACGCCTGGCCCAGCGGCACATGCTGGCCGCCGAACATAGAGCCGCCGAGCCCACGCAAGTGGCCGACGGGATCGTGGCGCTGCATGCCACCAATCCGTCATCGGTGTTCCTGTCGGCCGTCGCCCGCATGCATCAGCCCACCGTCACCGAGGTCGAGCACGCGCTCTACGACGATCGCTCGCTGGTGCGCATGCTCGGGATGCGGCGGACGGTGTTCGTCGTGCCCACGGAGCTGGCGCCGGTGGTGCAGGCAGCCTGTACCGACGACGTGGCCGTTCGGGAACGCCGCAGGCTGGTGCGGCAGCTCGCGGAGAACGGCCATCCGGAGCCCGTACCCGACCCTGAGGCATGGCTGGCCAAGGTCGCGGAGGACACCGAGCGGGCGCTGCGGGCTCGTGGATCGGCGACCACCCAGCAGCTCGCAGACGACGTCCCGGCGCTGCGACAGAAACTTCTGCTGTCGCCCGGCAAGAAGTACGAGTCGGTGTCGAACGTGGCCAGCCGGGTGGTCGCGTTGCTGGCCGCCGAGGGTCGCATCGTGCGAGGCCGTCCCCGCGGCAGCTGGTTGTCCTCGCAATACACGTGGGAGCCGAGCGACAGCTGGCTGGGCGACCTGAAACGGTGGAGCGCCGATGCCGCCCGGGTCGAGCTGGCCAGGCGTTGGTTGCGCGCATTCGGGCCCGCGCGGGTGGCGGACCTGAAGTGGTGGACCGGCTGGACCATGGCACAGACCCGCAAGGCGCTGGCCGAAGTGGGCCCGGTCGAGGTCGAACTGGACTGCGGCCCCGGCATCGTACTGCCGGACGACCTGGAGCCGGTGCCGCAACCCGAGCCGTGGGTCGCGCTGCTGCCCGAGCTCGATCCCACCGTGATGGGCTGGCACGAACGCGCCTTTTATCTGGGTGAACATCGCGACGTCGTTTTCGACAGTGCAGGCAACGCCTGCCCGACCGTGTGGGCGGACGGACGCATCGTCGGGATCTGGGGACAGCGGCCCGACGGCGAAATCGTCCACCGGCTGTTGACCGACGTCGGAGCAGAGACATTGGCCCAGGTGGACGCGTCGATTGCCCGCATGGGCGCGTGGTTGGGTGACGTCCGGGTCGTCGCGAAGTTTCGTGACCCTCTCGGACGTGGGCCGGCCGACTGACCCGCTATGGTGGAGGGGCAGAGCCGATTCGATTCAGAGGAGATTCACTAGTGACGGTGCGCGTAGGTGTGAACGGCTTCGGCAGGATCGGCCGCAACTTCTTCCGGGCCGTCCAGGCGTCCGCTTCCGACATCGAGATCGTGGCGGTCAACGACCTGGTGGACAACGCGACGTTGGCGCACCTGCTCAAGTACGACAGCGTGCTGGGCAGGCTGAACGCCGAGATCAGTTCCGACGACGAAGGCATCACCGTCGACGGCAAGCAGGTGAAGGTGTTCGCCGAGCGCGACCCGGCGAACCTGCCGTGGGGTGACCTCGGGGTCGACGTGGTGGTGGAGTCCACCGGCTTCTTCACCAAGGCCGAGGACGCGGCCAAGCACGTCAAGGCAGGCGCCAAGAAGGTCATCATCTCCGCGCCCGCCAAGGGTGAGGACCTGACCGTCGTGGTGGGTGTCAACCACGACGCCTACGACGGCTCGCAGACCATCATCTCCAACGCCTCCTGCACGACCAACTGCCTCGCGCCGCTGGCCAAGACGCTGCACGACGCGTTCGGCATCGAGCAGGGCCTGATGACCACGATTCACGCCTACACGCAGGACCAGAACCTGCAGGACGGTCCGCACAAGGACCTGCGCAGGGCGCGTGCCGCCGCGCTGAACATCGTGCCGACCTCGACCGGCGCGGCCAAGGCGATCGGTCTGGTGCTGCCGGAGCTGAACGGCAAGCTGGACGGCTACGCGCTGCGCGTCCCGGTGCCCACCGGCTCCACCACGGACCTGACCGCGACGCTGTCGCGCGAGACCACCGTGGAGGAGGTCAACGAGGCGTTCCGGGCCGCCGCCGAGGGCGCGCTGAAGGGCATCCTGCGCTACAACGACGACCCGATCGTCTCCTCCGACATCGTGACCGACCCGGCGTCGTGCATCTACGACGCGCCGCTGACCAAGGTCATCGGCAACCAGGTCAAGGTGGTCGGCTGGTACGACAACGAGTGGGGCTACTCCAACCGACTCGCCGACCTGGTCAAGCTGGTCGGTTCGAAGCTCGACTGACGGGCGTGCGACTGTGCTGAAGACGCTGGACGACCTGCTGAAAGAGGGCGTGTCCGGCCGCACGGTGCTGGTCCGCGCCGACCTGAACGTGCCGCTGGACGGGGACCGGATCACCGACGACGGCCGGGTGCGGGCCGCAGTGCCGGGTATCGCCAAGCTGGCCGAGGCGGGTGCACGTGTGGTGGTCACCGCGCACCTCGGCCGTCCGAAGGGCAAGCCGGACCCGGCGTTCTCGCTGGCTCCGGTGGCCGAACGGCTCGGCGAACTGCTGGAGCAGAGCGTGGTGCTGGCCGCTGACGTGGTGTCGGAGGGCGCCAAGTCCACCGTCGCCGGGTTGTCCGACGGCCAGGTGGCGCTGCTCGAGAACGTGCGGTTCGACCCGCGGGAGACCAGCAAGGACGACCAGGAGCGCGGCGAGTTCGCGCGTGAGCTCGCCGCCCTGGTCGGGCCGGGCGCGGCGTTCGTCTCCGACGGCTTCGGTGTGGTGCACCGCAAGCAGGCTTCGGTCTACGACGTGGCGCGCGAATTGCCGGCGTACGCCGGTGGCCTGGTGCTGTCCGAGGTCGAGGTGCTGCGCAAGCTCACCGCGGACGACGTGGATCGGCCGTACGCCGTGGTGCTCGGCGGCTCGAAGGTCTCCGACAAGCTCGCGGTGATCGAGGCGCTGCTGCCCAAGGTGGACAAGCTGTTGGTCGGCGGGGGCATGTGCTTCACGTTCCTGGCCGCCCAGGGGTATTCGGTCGGTGGCTCGCTGCTGGAAGAGGACATGGTCGACACCTGCAAGGGGCTGTTGGCCGAAGCAGGCGAGAAGCTGGTCCTCCCGCAGGACGTCGTGGTCGCGGACAAGTTCGCCGCGGACGCGCAGACCCGGACGGTGGCGGCCGACGCGATCCCCGACGAATGGCTGGGGCTGGACATCGGCCCCCGCACGGTGGAGGCGTTCGCCGAGGTCCTGGGTGAGGCGCGCACGGTGTTCTGGAACGGCCCGATGGGCGTGTTCGAGATGGCGCCGTTCGCCGCGGGCACCCGGGGCGTGGCCGAGGCGATCGGCAAGTCCGAGGCCTTCTCCGTGGTCGGCGGTGGGGACTCCGCCGCGGCGGTGCGCCAGCTCGGCCTCGCCGAGGACTCGTTCTCGCACATCTCCACCGGCGGCGGCGCGTCGCTGGAGTTCCTCGAGGGCAAGACGCTGCCCGGTATCGACGTTCTGGAGCGTTCGTGAGCCGCAAACCGCTGATCGCCGGCAACTGGAAGATGAACCTCAACCACCTTGAGGCCATCGCCCTGGTGCAGAAGATCGCCTTCACGTTGCCGGAGAAGTACTACGCCAAGGTGGACGTGGCCGTGCTGCCGCCGTTCACCGACATCCGCAGCGTGCAGACCCTGATCGACGGGGACAAGCTGCTGCTCACCCACGGTGCGCAGGACCTGTCCCCGTACGACAAGGGCGCCTACACCGGTGACGTGTCCGGGCCGATGCTGGCCAAGCTCGGCTGCCGCTACGTCACTGTCGGCCACTCGGAGCGCCGCGAGTACCACGCGGAGTCCGACGAGCTGGTCAACAAGAAGGTGCGGGCGGCGCTCAAGCACGAGATCAGCCCGATCCTGTGCGTGGGGGAGAAGCTCGAGGTGCGCGAGGAAGGCCGCCACATCGAGCACACCACCGCGCAGGTGATCGCCGGGTTGAAGGGGCTCAAGGCGGAGCAGGTGGCCGATGTGGTGATCGCCTACGAGCCGGTGTGGGCGATCGGCACCGGGCGGGTCGCCACCCCGTCGGATGCGCAAGAGGTGTGCGGAGCGATCCGCTCGACCGTCGCGGAGAAGTACGGGCAGGAACTGGCCGACGGTCTGCGGGTGCTCTACGGCGGCTCGGTCAAGGCGAACAACATCGCCGATCTGATCAAGCAGCCGGACATCGACGGCGCGTTGGTCGGTGGGGCGAGCTTGGACGCCGACGAGTTCACCAAGCTGTGCGCGCTCGCGGCCGGAGGCCCGCTGCCATAGCGATCAGCGGGTCCCGGTAGCCTGATCGGGCACGTGACCGCAGAGCCGAAATCCGCAACGACGAGGACACCATGAAGCTTTTCCTGCAAATACTGCTGGTGGTCTCCAGCATCATGCTGATCATCGCCGTGTTGCTGCACAAAGGCCGCGGTGGTGGTTTGTCCTCGCTGTTCGGCGGTGGCACCCAGTCGAGCCTTGCTGGGTCCAGCGTGGCGGAGAAGAACCTGGACCGCATCACGCTGTTCATCGGCGCGATCTGGATGATCAGCGTGGTCGGTCTCGGTCTGCTGCTCAAGGTGTGACCTGCCGGCGTCATCCGCTCGGCAGCGAGTCAGCGCGAGAGTAGGGGTGTGAACACCTATGGTGAGTGGCGGTAACGCTATTCGGGGGACGCGAATCGGGGGCGGCCCGAGCGGGGAATCCGAGCGTGGCGAACCGGTTCCGCGGATTCCGGTGTCGTATTGGTGTGCCAACAAGCACGAATCGCGGCCGTTCTTCGCCGTCGACGCGGAAATCCCGGACGAGTGGGAATGCCCGAGCTGCGGACTGCCCGCGGGCCGGGACCAGAACAACCCGCCGAAGCCGAAGCGCACCGAGCCCTACAAGTCGCATTTCGCCTACGTCAAGGAACGCCGGACCGACGAGGACGGCGCGGCATTGCTCGCGGAGGCCCTCGAGCGGTTGCGCAAGCGTCGGGAAGGTGAGTGATCAGACCGGATTCGGTCGCGGATCCGCTCGGGTACCCGGGCAGGTCCCCGGCCGGGTCCGGTTTGCTCGTTGCGGGGCGGTTCGAACCGGTCGCCGACCGGCAGCAGCTGGCTGATGCACTAGCGGCGGCCGGGGTGTCGCCGATGACGTCGCGGCAGCCGGTGCTTGCCGTTGGGGCGAACGGCTCGCCGGAGCGGCTGGCGGCGAAACTCGGCCCGTCGGCGATCGTCCCCATGACCAGCGCGATCGTCACCGATGTGGCGGTCGGCGTCTCGGCGCACGTGAGCCCGGGCCGGTACGTGCCGGCTGCTCCGATCAGTGCGCCGGGGGAGCAGCACCGGCTGGTCATGATCTGGCTCGACGCCGCCCAGCTCGCGGCGGTGGACCGGACCGAACCCAACTATCGTCGAGTTCCGCTGGCTGCGCCGGTCACGGTGCCGCTCGTGGGCGGGACGGTCGACTGCCACGTGTATGCCAGTCGCTGGGGCTGCCTGCTCGACGACGGGGAGCCGCGTCGGCTGGGCGATCAACGACGACTGGTGAGCGATCTGCTGGCCAGGTCGGCTGAACTTCGTGCCCTCTTCGGCAGGACACCCGAAGAATTCGTGCACGCCGCGGGCGATCCGGTCCGGCGGGAGCGGGCACGAGAAATCATGGTCGCGGCAGGCTGGGTGCGCCCACAGCCGGAGTTCGACAGCTAGCAACGGAGATCAGCGCGGCAGGGGTGTACGCCGACGCCGGGAGCATGGGCTGGCCGGGGGCGTCAGCGCCGTACCGGGTAGTGCGCGCGCACTTCGAATCCACCGTCGTCCGTCGAACGGGCGTGGAAGGTGCCGTCCAACAGCATCGCTCGCTCGGCCAGCCCCGCCAGTCCGTGCCCGCCGGACGGCAGTTCGGTGGTCCTGCGCGGGCGCTGCCGCGGTTTGTCGTTGCGCACCTCGACTCGCAGCTCCTCCTGCGCGCAGTGCACATGGATGGTCGCCGTGGAGCCGGGGGCGTGCTTGTGCACGTTGGTCAGCGCTTCCTGCACCGTGCGGTAGGCCGCGGACGACACCTGGGCAGGGATGTCCGCAGGCAGCTGCTCGACCTTCAGCCGTACCGGCACCTCGACGTTACGGATGAGCGTGCCCAGGTCGTTCAGGCCCGGTGACGGCAGGTCGTCGTCCGTACCGGTACGCAGGACCCCGAGCAGTGAACGAAGCTCTTCCAAGGTGCGGCAGCTCAGCGTGCGGATCGACTCGGCTGCTTGCCTCATCGCCTCCGGGGAGTTGGCGCATTCCAGGGCGTTGGCCTGCATCGCGATCAGTGTGACCTCATGGGAGACGACGTCGTGCATCTCGCGCGCGATCTTGGCCCGTTCGTCGGCGCGCACCGCTCGCGCGTGGGCCTTCCGTTCCCGGATGCGGCTGTCCTCCAGCTCGCGGTACCGCTGTGCCAGGTCCTGCCGGGCGGCGATCAACAGGCCGATGGCCACCGGCATGGCGGACACGATGCCGCCGTAGATCATGTCGAGGACGTACTGCTTCCAGGTCAGCAGCACCATCTCGGACAGCGGCCAGGTGACGAAGCGGCACAGGAACACCAAGCCGGCGCCCAGCCACATCTTCCAGGTCATGCCCACCCGGTGCGCCAGGAAACCGACGGCGATCATCGCGGCGAGCTGGGACCAGCCGACGAAGAATCCGGGGACGGTGCCCAGCACGGTCAGCAGTGGGAAGCGGCGGCGGGCGAGCAGCGCGGCGCAGGCCAGCCAGGAGAACCAATGCGACTCCCAGCCGACAGGGACACTCGGCACGGTCAACCAGACGTCGAGGATGGCGACGGCGATGGCGGTGACGTCGATCAGCAGGTGGCGCCCCGTGGGGCGCCGCAGCATCGCTGACAAGTCTGGCCACGTGAGGACCCGGGCGGGTCTTGCATTCCCGAACCGCAGGTGCGGTGTCGAGATGTCCTGGATGCTCATGTGTCCCTGACCTCCAGTGGTCCGTGTCCGGCACAGTCACCGGTGGATCTGGCGGCTGTGTTGCCGCGGGCTGCGCTGGGTGCGGAGCACCGCTTTCACTTCAGGAAGAATGAAGATTCACTCGATCGGGACGCGTGCAGAGAAACTTTCTCGAGTTGTGTGCACGTGCAAAGTGATGTTTCCGGCATCGCGGGACGATGACGAACAAATCGACGGACTGTGATTGCCCGGAAGCGTGTTGTGCCGGTCGTGGATCGTCATCCCGCGGGCTGCGCCGGAACTGGTCTGTCGTCTCGGTGGCCGGCCGAGCGCACGTGACGCTCCGGCGGGACGACGTGCGGGTCCTGCCGCCGCGCGAAACTTACGCGAGCGAGGCGCTGCGTGCGCACTGACGCGTTACAGGCTGCGGGCGCACTGATGCGGGCGGGGGCTCTGCGCGCGCCTCAGGCGAGCGGGGGAGTGGCGCGAGTGACGAGCGAGCTCAGAGCGCAGCAGGGTGGCGTGCGATCCCAGCGCGAGCTCAGGCGAGCAGCGGGAACTCGGCGCGCGGAATCCGGCTGGCCGCCGCGGTGTCGATCAGCCACCGCGTACGAACCTGCCCACTGACGCCGGCCACCGGAATCTGCACTTCGCCCGCACCCGACAACGCCAGTGCCACCGCGTCTGCCTTCGCCTCACCTGCGGTGATGACCCAGACCTCGGCCGCCCGCCGGATGGCAGGCAGCGTCAGCGAGATCCTCGTCGGCGGCGGCTTCGGGCAGTTCCGCACGGCGACCACGGTGCTGTTCACCGCGTACACCGCGGGCGACTCGGGGAAGATCGACGCCGTGTGGCCCTCGCCGCCCATCCCCAGCAGGAGCAGATCGAAAACCGGCACGCCGCGGTGGTGACTGCGCTGGGCGTGCTCGTCGAGCAGCTCGGCGTAGGCTGCCGCAGCCGCCTCGGGATCGTCACCGAACGGACCGTCCGACGGCGCCATCGCGTGCACGCGCTCGGGGTCGACCGGCACATGGTCCAGCAACGCCTGGCGCGCCTGCAGCTCGTTGCGCTCGGGGTCGTCGGCGGGCACGAACCGTTCGTCGCCCCAGTAGATGTCGACGTTGGCCCAGTCGACCGCGTCGCAGGCGGGGGAGCGGCGCAACTGCTCCAGCATCGCGATCCCGACGCCGCCACCGGTCAACACCACCGACGCCGAGCCTTTCGCCGCTTGCACGTCGACCAGTTTGGTCACCAGCCGCGCCGCACTGGCGGCCGCGAGCGACTCGGCATTGCGATGCACCACGATCTGTCGGCTCACGCAGCCCCTGCCTTCCTCCTGGCCTTCAGCAGCCGCAAGCCGGCGAGCGCACGAGCGTAGATCTCGTCGGGATCCAACCGGTGCAGCTCCTCGGTCAACACGTCCGACACGCTGCGTCGCTGCAACGCGATCCGCCGCGTGGGCTGACCGGGCTGGGTCAACGTGCCGATGCGGCCGTCCGGCCGGTACAGCTCGATCGGGCCGGAGTCCCGCTCCAGCCGCACTCCCACGATGCCTTGCTCGCCTTCAGCGGCCTTGACCCGATCCACCGGTACGCGCAGATAGTCGGCCAGCCACCCGGCCAGCAGTTCGGTGGACGGCGAGTCCGCCTGACCGGTGACCGTCGCGCTGGTGACCGGCTCGTACGGCGGCAGATCCAGTGCGGCCACCAACTGGGCACGCCACAGCGTCAACCTGGTCCACGCCAAGTCGGTGTCGCCTTCTGCGTAGTGCTCGGCCCGGGCCCGCAACGCCCGCACCGGTTGTTTCTCGGCGGCCGAGTCGGTGATGCGCCGCTGCGCAAGCGCGCCGAGGGGGTCGGCTGCCGGATTCCGTGGGCCGTGTCCCGGCCACCACGTCACGATCGGGGCGTCGGGCAGCAGCAGCGGCACCACAGCCGAATCGGCTTGGCGGGCCAGCGCTCCGTACAGCCGCAGGACGATCACCTCACCGGCACCGGCGTCGCCTCCGACCCGGATCTGCGCGTCGATCCGTGGGGCAGCCGAGCGCGAGCCGCGGGCGGCGACGATGATGCGGGCGGGATGCATGCGCGAGGCGTCGTTGGCGGCCTCGATCGCATCCTCCAGCTCCACGGAGTCGTCCGTGGCGATCACCAGCGTCAGCACCCGCCCGAGCGCGACCGCGCCGCCGCGCATCCGCAGGTCGACCAGCTTGGCGTTCAGTTGCGATGTCGTGGTGGACGGCAAGTCGATGATCACGGCCGCCTCCAGTGACGTCCGGAACGAGCCAGGATCGCGTCCGCGCTGGGCGGACCCCAGCTACCCGGCGCGTACGGCTCCGGCTTGCCCGAGCGGGCCCAGTGCTCCAGCACCGGGTCCAGGATCTGCCAGGACAGCTCGACTTCCTCGTTCGCCGGGAACAGGGACGGTTCGCCGAGCAGCACGTCGAGGATCAGCCGCTCGTAGGCCTCCGGCGAGGACTCGGTGAACGCGTGCCCGTAACCGAAGTCCATCGTCACGTCGCGGACTTCCATGGTCGACCCCGGCACCTTCGACCCGAAGCGCAGCGTGACGCCCTCGTCCGGCTGCACCCGGATGACCAGGGCGTTCTGGCCGAGCTCTTCGGTCGCGGTGTGATCGAACGGCAGGTGCGGCGCCCGTTTGAAGATCACCGCGATCTCGGTGACGCGCCGACCCAGCCGCTTGCCCGTGCGCAGGTAGAACGGCACCCCGGCCCACCGGCGGTTCTGCACCGCGAGCGTGACCGCCGCGTAGGTCTCGGTGGTCGAGTCCGGCGCGAAGCCTTCCTCCTCCAGCAGGCCGCGCACCTTGACACCGCCTTGCCAACCACCCGCGTACTGGCCGCGGGCCGTGGTCTGGTCGAACGGGCCGACCGCCTTGGTGGCGCGCAGCACCTTGACCTTCTCCGCGCGCAGCTGCGACGGCTCGAACGACAGCGGCTCCTCCATCGCGGTGAACGCCAGCAGCTGCAGCAGGTGGTTCTGGATCACGTCCCGGGCCGCGCCGATGCCGTCGTAGTAGCCCGCGCGCCCGGCCAGGCCGATGTCCTCGGCCATGGTGATCTGCACGTGGTCGACGTAGTTGGCGTTCCAGATCGGTTCGAACAGCTGGTTGGCGAACCGCAACGCCAGGATGTTCTGCACCGTCTCCTTGCCGAGGTAGTGGTCGATGCGGAACACCGACTCCTCCTCGAACACGGCGTTGACCACCCGGTTCAGCTCCCTGGCGGAGGCCAGATCGTGCCCGAACGGCTTCTCGATGACCACGCGCCGCCACACATTCGGCGGCTGGTCCCCACCGGCCAGTCCGTGCTCGGCCAGCTGCTGGGTGACGGTCGGGAACGCCGCCGGCGGAATCGACAGGTAGAACGCGTGATTGCCGCCGGTGCCGCGCTCCTCGTCCAGCGCGGCCACCGTCTTGGCCAGCCGCGCGAACGCCTCGTCGTCGTCGAAACTGCCCGGCACGAACCGGAGCCCTTCGGCCAGCCGGGCCCACACCGACTCCTTGAACGGGGTGCGGGCGTGCTCCCGCACCGCGTCGTGCACCTGCTGACCGAAGTCCTGGTCCGCCCAGTCCCGGCGGGCGAAGCCGACCAACGAGAATCCGGGCGGCAGCAGACCGCGATTGGCCAGGTCGTAGACCGCGGGCATCAGTTTCTTGCGCGACAGGTCCCCGGTCACACCGAAGATCACCAGGCCGCACGGCCCGGCGATGCGCGGCAGCCGTTTGTCGCGCTCGTCGCGCAGCGGGTTGACCCAGTTCTGCGGCTTCACAGCGCCTGAACCGCCCGGACGAGGTCGGCGAGCCCGGCGGCTCGATCGGTCAGATGCAGGCGGAGGACGGGCCGGCCCAACTCGCTGAGCACCTGCCCGTCACCGAGCGCCTGGGCCAGCTGCAGCTCGCCGAGCGAGTACGGCCGGTCGGGCACGTCGATGTCCTCCGGTGACGCGCCGGTGATCTGCAGGAACACACCGTTCGGGTGGCCACCCTTGTGGTACTGGCCGGTGCTGTGCAGGAAACGTGGGCCCCAGCCGAACGTGACCTGCTGACCGGTGCGCTTGGCCAGCTCGCTGCGCAGCAGGGACGCCGACGCGTCGTCCTCCCGGTCCAGGTACGCCTGCACCGCGACGTAGCCGCGCTCGGGGATCAGGTCGACGAACTGGCGCAGCACCTCTTCCAGGCCACCGTCCACGCTCACGCCGGGGCCAGGATGGACCTCGACCGCTCCGTCGGTGAGCGCCGGGGTGGGTTGCTCGGTGCCGGGGGAGTCGAGCAGCCCGCGGGCGGCCTTCTTCGCCGCCTCCACGTCGGGCTGGTCGAACGGATTGATGCCCAGCAGGTTGCCGAGCAGCGCGGTGACGTACTCCCAGAACAGGAACTGCTCACCCAGCTGCAGATTCACCGTCACGGCCGCGGCATCGGTCGGCTCACCGATGGCGACCGTGGTGGCGTCGGCGCCCGCGTCGGCGAAGCCGTGCGACGCCGTCGACTCCACGATGACCGGCAGCACGCCGGTGCCGTCCTTCCCGGTCGACTCGGCGATGAGCTGCTCGATCCAGTCACCGAGACCCTTGACGAACGTGTCGTGGTCGGCGATCACCAACTTCTCGGCACCCTGGTCGTGCGCGGCGCCGAGGGCGGCCGCCAACCGGATCGCCGGATTCTGCGGGTCGTCACTGGCCAGCGTCTCCCGGATGACCGCCGCCTGGTCCAGCAGACGTGCGATGTCGGCACCGGCAAGCCCAGCAGGAACCAGACCGAACGCCGACAGCGCGGAGTACCGGCCGCCCACGTTCGGATCGGCCAGGAAGATCCGCCGGTAGTTCTCCTTCTCCGCCAGTTCCGCCAACGGCGACCCCGGGTCGGTCACCACGATCATCCGGCTCGCCGGGTCGATGCCCGAGTCCTCGAACGCCTTGGCGAAGATGCGGCGCTGGCTGTCGGTCTCCACCGTGGTGCCGGACTTCGACGACACCACCAGCACCGTGCGCGCAAGATCGCCGGCCAGCGCATCGGCGACCTGACCGGGGTCGGTGGTGTCCAGGATGGTCAGCGAGACACCTTCGGTCCGGCTGATCACCTCCGGAGCGAGCGACGAGCCGCCCATGCCGGCCAGCACGACGCGCTCGATCCCTTCACCGGCCAGCTCGGAGCGCAGCGTCGCCACGTCACCGATGAGGTCACGCGAGGTCGCGTGCAGCTTGGTCCAGCCGAGCCGGATCGCCGCCTCGGACTCCGCCTTCGGGCCCCACAGCGTGGGATCCTGCTGGCTGATCCGGGACGCGGCCCGCTGTTCGACCAGCCGCTGAACATGGCCTTCGGCAGCCGCCGCGAGATCGGCGGCGATCGTCACGCTGTCGGACACTCTCACCCCTCGCTGGCCGCAACGAGTTGGTTGTTCACCGTCTCGAGCAGCTCGGACCACGATTTGTCGAACTTGCTGACGCCTTCGTCCTCCAGCACCCGGAAGACGTCGTCGAGGTCGACCCCGACGTCGGCCAGCCGCTGGAACACCTCGTCCGGGTCGCTGTCGTCGGAAGCCTCGAGCTTGGCGTGATCGGCCGCCGCCAACAGCGTCTTCTCCGGCATGGTGTTGACCGTACCCGGATAGATCAACTCGTCGATGTACAGCGTGTCGGAGTAGTCCGGGTTCTTCGTGCCGGTGGAGGCCCACAACGGGCGCTGCGGCTTCGCACCCGCCTTCTCCAACGCCTGCCACCGTTCCCCGGCGAAGACCTCCTGGTAAGCCGCCCACGCACGCCGGGCGTTGGCGACCGCTCCCTTGCCGAGCAGGGCCTTCGCCTCGTCGGTACCGATCTCCTCGAGCCGCTTGTCGATCTCGGTGTCCACCCGGGAGACGAAGAACGACGCCACCGAGTGGATCGTGCTCAGGTCGTGGCCGTTGGCCTTGGCCTGCTCCATCCCGGCGAAGAATGCTTCCATCACCTGGCGGTACCGGTCGATGGAGAAGATCAGCGTGACGTTGACGCTGACGCCCTCGGCCAGCACCCGGGTGATCGCGGGCAGGCCCTCCTCGGTGGCGGGGATCTTCACCAGCAGGTTGGGCCGGTCGATCGTCTTGGCCAGATCGAGCGCCTCGATCACCGTCTTCTCGGCGTCGCGCGCCATGCGCGGGTCCACCTCGATGGACACCCGGCCGTCGACGCCGTGGGTGGCCTCGAAGGTCTCTCGGAACACGTCGCAGGCGTTGCGCACGTCGGTGGTGGTGAGTTCCCGCACCGCCTGCTCCAGGTCGGCGCCGCGCTTGGCGAGCTCGCGGACCTGCTCGTTGTACGTCTCGCCGTTGGCCAACGCGTTGGCGAAGATGGTCGGGTTGGTGGTCACGCCGACGACGTGCTGCTCGCTGATCAGCTCGGCCAGGTTGCCGGACGTGATGCGCTCGCGGGACAAATCGTCCAGCCAGATCGAGACCCCTGCGGCGGACAGGCCGGTCAGGCGAGTGGGGGAGGTCATGGTGGTGTTGCCCTTCATCCGTTGCGCTGCTTGACGTTCTCTACCGACCGCTTGGCGGCCTTCACCACGGCGTCCGCGGTGATACCGAACTCGGTGAACAGCGTCTGCCAGTCGGCCGACGCGCCGAAGTGCTCGATGCCGACGACCTCGCCGGTGTCCCCGACGAACCGGTGCCACGGCTGGGCGATGCCCGCCTCGACTGCGACCCGGGCCCGCACGTTCGGCGGGAGGACCGACTCGCGATAGGACTGATCCTGCGCGTCGAACCACTCCACGCACGGCATCGAGACCACGCGAGCGGCGATGCCCTCGGTGGCCAGCGTCTTCGCCGCCTGGACCGCCAGCTGCACCTCCGACCCGGTCGCGATCAGAATGACGTGCTCGTCCTCCGGTTTGCCGTAATCGCCGAGGACGTAACCTCCCTTGGCGACGCCGTCGGCCGACGTGTTCTCAAGAACAGGAACGTCCTGCCGGGTCAGGGCAATTCCCGTGGGGGCGTCGGTGATCTCCAGCGCGCGCCGCCACACCGCAGCCGTCTCGTTCGCATCCGCCGGACGCGCCACGTTCAATCCCGGGATGGCCCGCAGGGCGGCCAGGTGCTCGATCGGCTGGTGGGTCGGACCGTCCTCGCCGAGGCCGATCGAGTCGTGCGTCCACACGTAGATGACCGGCTGCTTCATCAGCGCGGCCAGCCGCACCGCGGGACGCATGTAGTCGGAGAAGATCAGGAACGTGCCGCCGTACGGCCGGGTGCCGCCGTGCAGCGCGATGCCGTTGAGGATCGAGCCCATCGCGTGCTCGCGCACCCCGAAGTGCAGGTTGCGGCCGTAGGGGCTGGCCTTGAACATCCCGGTGCTGGCCTTCTCCGGGCCGAACGACTCGGCGTCGGAGATCAGGGTGTTGTTGCTCCCCGCCAGGTCGGCCGAGCCGCCCCACAGTTCGGGTAGCACGTCGGCGACCGCGTTGATCACCGCACCGGAGGCCTTGCGCGTGGCGATGCCCTTCTCGTCCGGCTCCCAGCTGGGCAGCGCGTCGGTCCAGCCCGCGGGCAGCTCACGGGTGGCCAGCCGGTCGAACAACTTCTTGCGCTCGGGGTTGGCCTCGGCCCACGCGTCGAACGTCTGCTGCCACGCGGCGTGAGCCTCCTTGCCGCGGTTCACCGCCTTACGGGTGTGCGCCAGCACCTCGTCCTCGACCACGAAGTGCTGCTCCGGGTCGAAGCCGAGGATCTCCTTGACCGCGGCGACCTCTTCCTCACCCAGCGCGGCGCCGTGCGCCTTGCCGGTGTTCTGCAGCTTCGGCGCCGGGTAGCCGATGATCGTGCGCAGCATGATCAGCGACGGGCGACCGGTCTCGGCGCGCGCTTGCGCGAGCGCCTCCTCGATGGCCACGACGTCCTCGCCGCCCTCGACGACCTGGACGTGCCAGCCGTAGGCCTCGTAGCGGGCCGCGGTGTCCTCGGACAGCGCGATCGACGTGTCGTCCTCGATGGAGATCTTGTTGTCGTCGTAGATCACCACCAGGTTGCCCAGCTCCTGACGGCCGGCCAGCGACGACGCCTCCGACGTCACGCCCTCTTCGATGTCACCGTCGGAGGCGATCACGTAGATGTAATGGTCGAACGGGCTCTCGCCCGGCGCCGCGTCCGGGTCGAACAAGCCGCGCTCCCGGCGGGCGGCCATCGCCATGCCCACCGCGTTCGCCAGCCCCTGGCCGAGCGGGCCGGTCGTGGTCTCCACGCCTGCGGTGTGCCCGTACTCCGGGTGGCCGGGTGTGCGGGAGCCCCACTTGCGCAGCTGCTTGAGGTCCTCCACCTCCAGGCCGTAGCCGGCCAGGAAGAGCTGGATGTAGAGCGTGAGGCTGCTGTGCCCGGCGGAGAGCACGAAGCGGTCGCGGCCGGTCCAGTTCGGGTCCGTCGGGTCGTGCCGCATCACGCGCTGGAACAGCGTGTAGGCCGTCGGGGCGAGCGACATCGCGGTGCCGGGGTGGCCGCTTCCGCAGTGCTGGACCGCGTCGGCGGCCAGCACCCGGATGGTGTCCACGGCCCGGGTGTCGATGTCGGTCCAGTCGGCCGGGTAGTTGCGGCGGACCAGAGGGTTGTCGGTGGTCTCGGGGGCTGCGCTGTCGGACACGAAGCCAGAACCTTTTCTCTCTACGGAAAGCGAGGACGGCGGGCATCCGGTGGCCGTGCTCAAGCGGGCGCTTGTGACGCGGATTCGTGCGTCGGGGCACCGATGCCCGGGCCGGTGCCATGCCGTGCCATGGCGGCCGTGTCCAGCCTAATGGAGGTGGGGTGTCCCGCGCAGCGCGCTGGCCCCTGGTGTGGGAAGCATCCTGGCGGGCCGACCCGGGCGGCCGTGCAAAGGCCGGTGGACTACGATCTGTGGTGGTCGCGGGCGTCCGACGACACCCGGACCGTTCCCAACCGACTTGTCACCGCAGCCCAGGGAGCGATATGACGCTGGCGGGCACCACGCAGCGCTCCCGCGCCGAATCCACGCCCGGGCCCATCGGGCTCCGGCGCCGGATAGCTGGCTATCTCGCATTGGCCAAGCCGCGGGTGGTCGAGCTGCTGCTCGTCACCACCATCCCGGCCATGTTCCTGGCCGGGCGGGAGTTCCCCGACCCCCTGTTGGTGTTGTTCACCCTCGTCGGCGGCACGATGGCCGCCAGCAGTGCCAACGCGCTGAACTGCGTGCTGGACGCCGACATCGACAAGAAGATGAACCGCACTCGCCGGCGTCCGCTGGTGCGGGACGCGGTGTCGGTGCGCGGCGCGGCGGTGTTCGGTGTCGTGCTCGGGGTCGCCTCGTTCGTGCTGCTGTACGCCACGGTGAACTTGCTCGCCGCGGTGCTCGCGGTGGCGACGATCCTGTTCTACATCTTCGTCTACACGCTGCTGCTCAAGCGCAGGACGCCGCAGAACGTGGTGTGGGGTGGTGCCGCGGGCTGCATGCCGGTGGTGATCGGCTGGGCGGCCGTCACCGACACCGTCGAATGGCCCGCACTGGTGATGTTCGGCGTGATCTTCTTCTGGACGCCGCCGCACACGTGGGCGCTGGCGATGCGCTACCGCGAGGACTACGAGCGGGCAGGCGTGCCGATGCTGCCGGTGGTGGCCACGCCGCTGGCGGTGGCCCGGCAGATCCTCGTCTACTCGTGGGTCATGGTCGCCTGGACCTTGCTGTTGCTGCCTGCCACGTCGTGGCTGTACGGCACGTTCGCGGTCCTGGCCGGGGCGTGGTTCCTGTTCTACGCGCACCGCCTCTACCACGGCGTCCGGGCGGGCAGGCCCACCAAGCCGCTGTCGCTGTTCCACCGCTCCAACACGTACTTGATGATCGTCTTCGTGGCGATCGCGGTGGACTCGGCCATCGGGTTGCCGGTGCTGGGCCTGCCGTTCTGACCCGGCTGGGAACTCGTCCGCACATCCGATCGTTCGCCTGCAGCGGACCGGAAAAATCGGTACCGTGGATTGTTGGCCGTTCGGCCCCATAACTCGCTTGTCCCGACTCAAAATCCCGCTGCTTGCGCATTTCTCGTGAGGATGGAGCTCTCTTGTCCGAGTCCGGTGAGGTTCGCACGTCAAGCCCAACCGTCGACATCGACTCCGAACTGGCCGCCGAGCAGGCCTACACCGACACCGTCTACGCCAAGCTGGACGCCGAGCGAGCGGACACCGCGGTGCGGTTGTCCCGGGCATTGGCGGATCAACCGGGAAGCTCGCCACAGTTGCGCACCGAGCGCGAAGTGGCGACCACGATGTACCGCGAACGCCTCGCACAGCTGAACGGGGTCGAGGCGGGCCTGTACTTCGGCAGGCTGGACAACACCGACGGCTCGATCGCCCGGATCGGGCGGATCGGGCTGTTCGACGAGGAGAACGACTACGAGCCGCTGCTGCTCGACTGGCGAGCCCCGGCCGCCCGGCCGTTCTACCTCGCCACGGCGGCCTCGCCGCAAGGCGTGCGGCGGCGCAGGCACGTGCGGCTGCGCCTGCGTCAGGTGGTCGGCTACGACGACGAGGTGCTCGACCTGGATTCCGACGAGCAGGGGTCGGATCTCGGCCTGGCCGGCGAGGCGGCCCTGCTGGCCGCGTTGAACCGGCAGCGCGGCGATCAGATGCGCGACATCGTCGCCACCATCCAGGCCGAACAGGACGAGATCATCCGCTCCGGTCTCGGCGGTGTGTTGGTGGTGCAAGGCGGTCCGGGCACCGGTAAGACCGCGGTCGCGCTGCACCGTGCGGCGTACCTGCTGTACGAGCACCGTGAGTTGCTGTCCAGCCGCGGTGTGCTGGTTGTCGGGCCGAACCAGACGTTCCTGCACTACATCGGTCAGGTGCTGCCGTCACTGGGTGAGACCGGGGTGCTGATGGCGACCATGGGCGAGCTGTTCCCCGGGGTCAAGGCCGATCGGCAGGAGTCCCGGGAAGCGGCCGAGGTGAAGGGCCGGGCCGTCATGGTGGAGGTCCTGCGCAACGCGGTGGCCGACAGGGAACAGGTGCCGCCGAAACCGTGGCAGCTGGAGACCGAGGCAGGCGTGGTCACGCTGGAGCCGGACGTCGTGCGCGCGGCCAGGGACCGAGCTCGCGCGGCCGACCGCCCGCACAACGTGGCCCGCAGGCTGTTCGTCGACGCCGTGCTGGACGCGTTGGCCCAGCAGGCCACGGACCGCTTGGCCGACTCCGTGGAAGACGGCCTCGACGAGATCGCCTACGTCGAAGGCGAGGACCCGGACGCGGAACTGCTGGACGACGACGATGTGGCGGACGCCCGCGCCGAACTGGCCGAGGCGCCCGCGGTGCGCAAGGCACTGGAGGCGCTGTGGCCGGACATCAGCCCGCAACGACTCCTTGCCGACTTGCTCAGCGACGCCGACCGCCTGGCGTCCGCAGCGGAGGGCCTGTTGAGCGAGGCCGACCAGCGAGCGATCCTGCGTAAGCGTGGAACGGCGTGGACGCCGTCGGACGTTCCGCTGCTCGACGAGCTGGCCGTGCTGCTCGGCGAGGATCGCACCGAGGCCGACGCGCAACGGGAGCGGGAGCGCAGGGAGCAGCTGGCCTACGCGCAGGGTGTGCTGCACATCCTCGAACAGGACGACGAGATCGCCGACGAGGAGCGGCTGCGCGTCGCCGACTTGCTGGACGCCGAGCTGCTGGCCGAGCGTGAGGCGCTGCGCAGCGCGATGACCGCGGCCGAACGCGCCGCCGAGGACCGTACGTGGACGTTCGGGCATGTGATCGTCGACGAGGCGCAGGAGTTGACGCCGATGGACTGGCGCTTGCTCATGCGTCGGTGCCCCACGCGATCCATGACGCTGGTCGGCGACATCGCGCAGACCAGCGCAGCCGGTGGTGCGAAGTCGTGGCACGAGGTGCTCGAGCCGTTCGTCGGCGACCGCTGGCGGCTCGCCGAGCTGACGGTCAATTACCGCACGCCTGCGGAGATCATGGCCGTCGCGGCCGACGCGCTGCGCAAGGTCGACCCGGAGCTGGAGCCGCCGAAGTCGGTGCGGGAAACCGGGGTGCCGCCGTGGGAGGCCGGCGTCCCGGCGGCCGAGCTGGCCGACCGGCTGTCCGAGCTGGTCGCGCGCGAACTGGACGAGGTGAACGGCGGCACGGTGGCCGTGCTGGGTCCGCCGTCGCTGGTGTCGTCGCTGCGGTCCAAGGTGCACCGGGAGCGCTTGTCGGTGTTGACCGTGCAGCGGGCCAAGGGGCTGGAGTTCGACGC
Source organism: Thermocrispum municipale DSM 44069 (assembly GCF_000427825.1). Lineage (GTDB taxonomy): Bacteria > Actinomycetota > Actinomycetes > Mycobacteriales > Pseudonocardiaceae > Thermocrispum > Thermocrispum municipale. Next base: position 421,139 of record NZ_ATYT01000003.1, read on the forward strand.
CGTGATCGTGCTGGAACCGGAGGAGATCGCGTCGGCCAGCCCGCGGGGCTACTCCGACCTCTACGTGGCGTTGACGCGAGCGACGCAACGCCTCGGCGTGATTCGTACCGAATGACGGCGAGGCGGTGTCAGTGCCGTCGCAGTGACTGGATAGTCTGCGTGCCATGAAGAACGCACGTGCCGCAGCGGTGCTGGCCGCCGCCGGGGCGATGGTGGCCCTGGTCGCCTGCTCGCCGTCGAAGGAGCAAGACTCGCCGCTGCCCCCAGGGACCGAGCCCGAGTTGACCATCGACGCGCCGAGCAGCAGCGCCGCGCCCGTGGCGGACACCGGGGGCGAGCCGTGCACCATCGACGACTTCACCGTCGAAGGCAGGGCGGGCACCAAGCCGGAGATCACCGTGCCGGACCAGCCGTGTGCCCCACCGGAGAAGCCACTGGTCGACGAGCTCGACGAGGGTGAGGGCGCCGCCGCGAAGAAGGGCGACGAGGTCTCCGTCGACTACGTGATGGTCGGCGTGGCCAGCGGTCACGAAGCCACCAACTGGACCGCGGACGGACCGGAGTCGACGCAGCTCGAGGCCGGTGGCAGCGAGGAAGGCTGGGAGGACGCCCTGGTGGGCATGAAGCCCGGCGCCCGCAAGCTGATCGTGCTGAACGCCGACCAGCTCGCGGACGTCGAGCCCTCGGCCTTCGAATCCGGCGAGGCCGTGGCCATCGTGGTCGGCCGGTCCGAGTAGGCCGGTTACGGCTCCAGCAGCAGCTTGCCGGTCGTCTTGCGGGCGGCAAGGTCCGCATGCGCCTTGGCGGCGTCCGCGAGTGGGTAACGCCCGCCGATGCGCACCCGCACCTGGCCCGCGGCGATGACCTCGAACAGGTCGGCTGCCCGCTGGTCGAGCTCCTCGCGGGTGGCGATGAAGTGCTTGAGCATCGGCCGGGTCAGGAACACCGATCCGGCCGCGTTCAGGCGCTGCGGGTCGACCGGGTCCACCGGTCCACTGGAGGCGCCGAACAGCGCCAGCGTCCCGCGTCTGCGCAGTGACTGCAGGCTGCCGTCGAACGTGGTCTTGCCGACACCGTCGTAGACGGCCGCGACGCCCTCGCCGCCGGTGGCTTCCCGCACCTGGTCGACGAAGTTGTCGTAGTCGAAGACCTCGGTGGCGCCGAGCTCGAGGGCTTCCTGGCGCTTCTCCGGTGAGGTCGTGGCGTACACCGTCGCGCCCAGGTGCTTGGCCCACTGGGTGAGGATGCCTCCGGTGCCGCCCGCCGCGGCGTGGATCAGCACCGCGTCGCCGGGTTGCACCGCGTACACCGAGTGCAGCAGGTAGTGCGCTGTCATGCCCTGCAGCAGGGCCGCGGCGGCGTCGGCCAGATCGACGTTGTCGGGCACCTTGACCGCGGCGGACGTCGGCACCACGACCTGCTCGGCGTAGCTGCCCAACGTCATGGTCCAGGCCACCCGGTCACCCTCGGCGAACCCGGTGACGCCCGGGCCCACCGCGGACACCACGCCGGCACCTTCGACGCCGTTGGTGAACGGAAGGTCGGCGGGGTAGAGGCCGGTCCGGTAGTAGATGTCGATGAAGTTCACCCCGGCGACGGCGAGGTCGACCAGGATCTCTCCTTCGCCCGGCTGACGGACCTCGACGTCGGTGTAGGCCATGACCTCCGGGCCACCGTGCTCGCGTACCTGAACGCCTCTGGGCATACGTGTCTCTCCTCTGCTTCACCGTCGGTGGCTGCAACAGTAGGCAATGCCGGCTTGTTCCGGTCGACCGGTCGACGGCGTGCCTACACTCGGCGGTGTGATGGGCTCTCCGACCGTGCTGCTTGCCGGGTGCGCTGCTCTGCCGCGCGGCGACGGTGACGAGGACGTTTTGCTGGCCGCGCTGGCGGATCTGGGATGCACGGCCGACTGGGTGGTGTGGGGCGAGCCGCGTGCGCGGGAGGCCGACCTGGTCATCCTGCGCGCCACCTGGGACTACGACTCGCGGCGTGACGAGTTCCTGGACTGGTGCGAGTCCGTGCCGCGGCTGCGCAACGACGCCGCCGTCGCACGATGGAACACCGACAAGACCTATTTGCTCGACATGCAAGCACGCGGGGTGGCGATCGTCCCGACCGTGCTGGCCGAACCGGGCGAGCAGGTCGAGTGGCCGGACACCGAGTTCGTGATCAAGCCCACGGTCGGTGCGGGTTCCCGGGGTGCGCAGCGGTTTCCGGCAGGTACCACGCGGCATGCCGACGAGCATCTGGCCGCGCTGCACGCCAGAGGCACCGGCGCGCTCATCCAGCCCTATCAGTCCACCGTGGACCGGCACGGAGAGACGGCGGTGGTGTTCATCGCGGGCGAGCTGTCGCACACGTATGTGAAAGGCCCGCTGCTGGTGCCGGGCTCGTGGCTGGACAGCTCGGGGCTGTTCGCCACCGAGACGCTGATGCCGGTCGAGGCGTCACCCGAGGTCCTGCGCTTCGCCGACAAAGCGCTCGACGTCGCGGCGGATGTGCTGAGCATGGATCGCGCGGAGTTCCTCTACGCCCGGGTGGACGTGGTGCGATCCGACGCGGGAGAGCCGCTGCTGCTGGAGCTGGAACTGACCGAACCGTCGCTCGGGTTCGCGTTCGGCGGCAGGCAGGCGGCGGACCGGTTGGCCAAGGCGGCGCGGGAGATCGCGCTGTCCTGACGGCTATGCCGCGACCGGCTCGCCCGCCTCGGTGGTCGCGGGCTCGGTCCCGTCGGGCTTCGGAACCGGGCCACGGTCACGCGCGGCGCACCACAGCGCGGCGGTGCAGATGACCACGAGTGCGGCACCCAGCACGTGCAGCGAGACCAGCTCCTCCGGCACGCCCAGTTCGTACTGCGCCGACCCGAGCACGCCCTGGGCCACGGCAGCCAGCCACAACAGCGCGTAGCTGCGGGTGAACGGCTTCGGTGTGGGGGAGCGGAGCAGCGAGATCCCGAGCACGACGAGCAGAGCCAGGAACGTGACCAGCAGTGCGCCGTGCACCTTCGCGAGCACCTCGATCGGCAGGGCCAGGCGCGGCGTGTCCGGATCGCCGCCGTGCGGCCCGGCACCGGTGACCATCGTGCCGGCCACCAGTACGGCGGCCAGGGCCACCACGAGCGCCTGCAGCAACCGGTGCGTCACGGAGCCGATCAGCCATCGCGGTTCCCGTTCGCCTTCGCGGAACGCCGTGAACAGCAGCACGGCGAGCCAGATCAGCACGGCCGACACCAGGAAGTGCAGCGCGACGGTCCACCACAGCAGCCCGGCCAGGACCGTGATCCCGCCGATCACGCCCTGGGATGCCGTCCCGGCGAGCACGCCGAGCGCCAGCGCCAGCGGCCGACGCCTGCCGTCCACCTGGCGCAGCCGCCAGGCGATGACCACCGCGGCGAGGGCGGTCGCCCCGACCACGCCGGTCAGCAGCCGGTTGCCGAACTCGATCCACTGGTTGAGCGTTGCGTACTCGGGGTGATCGGTGGGGAACATCGTGCCCGGGTGGCAGTTCGGCCACGCGGTGCAGCCCAGCCCGGAGCCGGTGACGCGGACGACCGAGCCGGTGACACCGATGAGGCTCTGCGTGATGATGACCAGCAGCCCGACGATCCACTGCGTCCGTGTCGACGGATGCGGGACTCGGGCGATCAAACGGGCAAGACGCTGCACGAACCGATGGTATGCAGTGCGTCGTCCCAGCCAGTGGGCGGGCTGCTCGAGGTGCGCTGTGGGCCACTCAGGTCAGCTTGGTGGTGCGCGTCGCCAGGACCGCACCGGCGGCACCCCACACGACGAGCACCGCGACGGAGTCCCACGCGGCGGCGCCGTGCAGCAGAGCCGCGCGCAGGCCCTCCGCCAGCGCCCCGGACGGCAAGTACTCGGCCACGGTGGCCAGGCCCGGCGGGAGGGCATCCGGTGCCAGCACGATGCCCCCGGCAAGCAGCAGCGCGAACCACAGCACGTTGGCCACTGCGAGGACGATCTCGGCCCGCAGCACCCCGCCGAGCAGCACACCCAGTGCACCGAAGCTGACGATGCCTACCAACACCAGCACGACGGCCATGGGGATGCCGCCGAGTACGGGGGAGAAGCCGAGCGCGGCGGCCACCCCGCCCAGGATCAGCACTTGGATGGCGGCGATGCACAGCGCGGCCACGATCCGGCCGGAGATCAGCACCCACAACGGCAGCGCGGTCGCCGCCAGCCGCTTGAACACGCCGTACTTGCGGTCGAAGCCCAACGCTATGGCCTGGCCGGTGAACGCCGAGGACATCACCGCCAGCGCGAGGATCCGCGGGGTCGTCCAGTCGACCGGCGCGGCACCGTCCAGCTGGTCACCGGGGATCAGGTTCAGCACGCTCATGCCGATCAGCAGCGCGAGCGGGATGAGCAGGGTGAGCAGGATCTGTTCGCCCTGCCGCAAGGTCAGCAGCGTCTCCACCTTGGCGTGGGTACGCAGCATGCGCCCGGTGCTGCCGCGGCCCGGCGCGGGCGTGAACGTGCCCTCGGCGAACGTGGTCATGCGCGTAGCTCCCGTCCGGTGAGCTCGAGGAACACGTCCTCGAGGTCCTTCGAGCCGACGTGCAGTTGCTCGGCGAGGACGCCGTGCTGGGCGCACCAGGCGGTCACGGTGGACACCACCTGCGGGTCGATCTTGCCCGTGACCCGGTACGAACCGGGCGAGGCCTCGGCGACCGTGTAGCCCTCGGGCAGCGCTTCGGTGAGCAGCGTGGTGTCGAGTCCCGGCCGGGCGCGGAACGTGAGCTGTTCGGCGTCGCCGTCGGACGCGGTCAACTCCGCTGGGGAGCCCTGCGCCACGACGCGGCCACGGTCGATGATCACCACCTGATCGGCCAGCGTCTCGGCCTCTTCCATCAGGTGGGTGGTGAGCAGGATGCTGACGCCGTCGGTGCGCAGAGCGGACAGCAGCTCCCACACCAGACGCCGCGCTTGCGGATCCATGCCGGCCGTGGGTTCGTCGAGGAACACCAGCTCGGGACGTCCGACGATCGCGCACGCCAGCGACAACCGTTGCTGCTGACCGCCGGACAATCGCTTGAACGGGGTGCGCGCCGACTTCGCCAAGCCGAGAACGTCCAGCAACCAGCGCGTGTCCAGCGGGTTGGCCGCGCAGCTGGCGACCAGCTGCAGCATCTCGCCCGCCCGCACTCCGGGATAAGCGCCGCCACCCTGCGGCATGACGCCGATGCGAGGGCGGAGTTGATCACGGTCACGATGCGGGTCCAGGCCCAGAACGCGAACCGTGCCTGCGTCCGCGCGCTGCAATCCTTCGGCAATCTCGACGGTGGTGGTCTTGCCCGCGCCGTTGGGGCCGAGGAGGGCCAGCAACTGGCCGCGCGGCATGTCCACGTCGACACCGTCCACCGCGACGGTCGAGCCGAATCGTTTCACCAGCCCCGAGATGTGCAGTGCGGGCTCACTCACGGTTAGCCAGCCTAGATTCAGCGGATGGTGCGTCCGAACCACCCTCGTCGGCCGAGACCTGCGACACGGGGTCGCGCCACAGCGGCACCGTCCGGCGCACCACGAACAGCGCCACGGCACAGACGAGCGCGGCAGCGAGATAGGCCTGCGGGAGCACGAAGCCCCGGCCGTCGAACGGGCTGCCGGTCGGGGTGATGACGACGGCGAGGATGGCGCTGCCGATGGTGGCGGCGACCCGGAACCGCGAGGTTCCCGCCGACGCGGCCAGCGGGATCACCGCCCACAGCATCCACCACGGGTGGGTGGCCACGTGCAGGCCCATGAACACGGCCATCCCGACACCCAGCCCGATGATCGGCCGCAACTTCCAGCGGAAGCTGCGCCACAACAGGATCACCGTGATCACCGCGGCGGCGACCATGCCGAGCACGCTGAACACGTCCATGATCGAGTGCACGTGGACACCGAGGTCGAGCGCGATGCCCAGGCCACCGGTCAGGTAGCCGATCAACGTGACGGGGGAGACGAGCGTGCGGCTCTGCCCCGGGGTACCGAGCGCACCGATCCAACCGAAGCCGAGCCCGGTGGCGTAGCAGACCGCGACCATGACGGCGACGAACACCACGGTCAACCCGATGGCCGCCTTCACCAGGTCGCTGAACCGGCCGTGCCAGCGTCTGGCGATCATCACGCCGAAGAAGCCGAGCGCCAACGCGGCATTCACCTTGACCGCAGCGGCCAGCGTCATCACCGCCGCCCCCAGGACGATGAAACCGATCTCACCACGAGCCAACGGCGGTGGGGTGTCCCCGGCGACGCGAATCGGCAGCCTGCGCAGGCCGAGCTCCATCCCGGCCATCATCAGCCCGATGCCCAGCGCCTCGTTGTGCGCGCCTGCCACCAGATGGAAGATCACCAGCGGATTGGCCGCGCCGAGCCACAGCGCGGTCGTCGGCTGCACCCCGAACCGCTTCGCCAGCCGCGGCAAGGACCACACGATCAGGGCAACACCGACCATGGCGATGCCACGTTGCAACAGGACGCCGAACGCCACGTGGTTGCCGCTGATGCCCGACATCCAGCTGCCGATCTCCAGGAACAGCGGGCCGTACGGTGCCGGGGTTTCCCGCCAGACGTTGGACACGCCCATCGTGATGGGATCGGCGACCCCGAGCGCCTGCGCCGGCCCCAGGGTGTACGGGTCCATCCCGCGGTGCACGATCTCGCTTTGCGCCAGATAGCTGTAGACGTCGCGGGAGAACAGGGGCGGGACCAGCAGCAACGGCGTCACCCACATGACGACCGTGCGGAACGTCTGGGCCGGGGTGGCCATCCGTTCCCTGCCGGGACGGGCGTAGCGGCCGTACAGCAGCCAGGCGATGACCATCAGCAGCATCCCGGACAGCGCGATCGCCAGCGACACGGTCGTCGCCCTGGCGAACAACCTGACCACCGGGATGTCGTGGGCGGGATTGAGCACCGGAACGGCCCCGGCGCCGATCGAGCCGATGGCCAGGAACAGGGCACCGATGATGCCCAAGCGACGTGTCGTGGTTACTGCGCGTAGTTCCGCGCCCGACAGGGGTGCGGGTTCCGGGCTCGTCAGCCAGGGCAGAACCTGGCCGGTCCCCGTCTGCTCCCGTTCGCCGACCGCCACCAGGGCAGCGTAGCGAGCCGCGTCGAACGACTTTCCCGGTGGCCGAGTGGTACTCCGTTCGGGACAGCGGCGTACCGTGTGGTGACTGTGATCACCTCGTGTCCGGGGTCTCTTTGCCCTCAGCCGGGAAATACGACACACTTGTGTTGTGAAAAACCGCGAGCTCGCTGAGACCACGTCGCCGCGCCAGTCGGCGAACGTCAGTGTGCCCGCGCAAACCGGACCGGAAGGTCGCACCAGGGTCGAGGTCGCCCGGCTGTTGCTGGAGAAGGGGCCGATCACGGCGGCGGCGATCGCCGAGCGGCTCGGCATCAGCCCGACGGCCGTCCGCAGGCATCTGGACGCCTTGGTCGCCGCGGGAGAGGCCGAGTTCCGGGAGGCTCCGGCCCGGCTTCGTCGCGGTCGTGGCCGGCCGGCCAAGGAGTTCCTGCTCACCGACACCGGGCGCGCTCGGTTCGGGCACGCCTACGACGACCTGGCGGTCGCCGCGATCCGTTTCCTGGCCGAGCATGGTGGCCCGGAGGCGGTGCGCGCGTTCGCCGAGCACCGGGTGGCCACCCTGGTCGGGCCGCACGCGGCGGAAATCACCGCAGCAGGTGATCCGGCACGACGAGCGGAGGCCCTCGCCGCGGCACTGAGTCGCGAGGGCTACGCTGCCTCGACGGAGCAGGTGGGCGCGGGCGAGCAGCTGTGCCAGCACCACTGTCCAGTGGCCCACGTGGCGGCGGAGTTCCCGCAGCTGTGCGAGGCGGAGACGGCGGCATTCGCCGAATTGCTCGGTACGCACGTACAGCGGCTGGCGACCATCGCCCGCGGCGACGCGGCGTGCACCACACACGTTCCCGTGAACAACGCAGGACCCCGAGAAGAAGGGAAGCCCGCATGACTGCCGCTGCAGAGCAGCGCACCACCACCACGCAGCCCCTGTCCCAGGAAGAGACCATCGCGTCGCTGGGCAAGTACGAGTACGGCTGGGCTGACCGTGACGTGGCGGGTGCCAGCGCAAGGCGAGGCCTCGACGAGGACGTCGTGCGCGACATCTCGGCGAAGAAGAACGAGCCCGAGTGGATGCTCGAACAGCGGCTGAAGGGCCTCAAGCTGTTCGAGCGCAAGCCGCTGCCCAACTGGGGCGCGGACCTGACCGGCATCGACTTCGACTCGATCAAGTACTTCGTCCGGTCCACCGAGAAGCAGGCCACCAGCTGGGACGAGCTGCCCGAGGACATCAAGAACACCTACGACAAGCTGGGCATCCCGGAGGCGGAGAAGCAGCGGCTGATCGCCGGTGTCGCCGCGCAGTACGAGTCCGAGGTGGTCTACCACAAGATCCGTGAGGACCTGGAGGCCCAGGGCGTCATCTTCCTGGACACCGACACGGGTCTGAAGGAGCACCCCGAGCTGTTCAAGGAGTACTTCGGCTCGGTCATCCCGGCCGGGGACAACAAGTTCTCCGCGCTGAACACCGCGGTGTGGTCCGGTGGGTCGTTCATCTACGTGCCGCCGGGCGTGCACGTGGACATCCCGCTGCAGGCCTACTTCCGGATCAACACCGAGAACATGGGCCAGTTCGAGCGGACCCTGATCATCGTCGACGAGGGTGCCTACGTGCACTACGTCGAGGGCTGCACGGCGCCGATCTACAAGTCCGACTCGCTGCACTCGGCGGTCGTGGAGATCATCGTCAAGAAGAACGCCCGGTGCCGCTACACCACGATCCAGAACTGGTCGAACAACGTCTACAACCTGGTGACCAAGCGGGCGCGCGCGGAAGAGGGCGCGACCATGGAGTGGATCGACGGCAACATCGGTTCCAAGGTCACCATGAAGTACCCGTCGGTGTTCCTCACCGGTGAGCACGCCAAGGGCGAGGTGCTCTCGGTGGCCTTCGCCGGCGAGGGCCAGCACCAGGACGCGGGCGCGAAGATGGAGCACCTGGCGCCGCACACGTCGTCGACGATCATGTCCAAGTCGGTGGCGCGCGGCGGCGGCCGCACGTCCTACCGCGGCCTGGTCCGGGTGGCCAAGCGCGCGCACCACTCCAAGTCGTCGGTGATCTGTGACGCCTTGCTGGTGGACACGATCAGCCGGTCGGACACCTATCCGTACGTGGACATCCGTAACGACGACGTGTCCATGGGGCACGAAGCCACCGTGTCCAAGGTCAGTGAGGACCAGCTGTTCTACCTGATGTCGCGCGGCCTGGCCGAGGAAGAGGCGATGGCGATGATCGTCCGCGGCTTCGTGGAGCCGATCGCGCGCGAGCTGCCGATGGAGTACGCGCTGGAACTCAATCGACTCATCGAACTGCAGATGGAAGGGTCCGTCGGCTGATGACGGTGGCAGAGAACACGACCGAGAACAACGTCCGCTCGGCGCTGCAGGAGGGCGCCGTCGTTCCCGAGACGTCCCGGGGCGAGCGGTTCACCGGCTACGACGTGGAAGCCTTCGAGGTGCCCAGTGGCCGGGAGGAGAACTGGCGCTTCACCCCGCTGAAGCGGCTGCGTGGCCTGCACAAGGGCGGCGACGCCGCGGTGGCGACCGGCAAGGTGACGCTGTCGGTGGACGCCGCGCCTGAGGTCACCGTGGAGACGGTGAGCCGGGAGGACGAGCGGCTCGGCAAGGCGGGTGCTCCGGGCGATCGGGTGTCCGCACAGGCCTACAGCTCGTTCACCGAGGCCACCGTGGTCAGCGTCGGCGCGGACACCAAGGCGTCCAAGCCGACCGTGCTGACCGTGACCGGCCCGGGCAAGGACCTGCTGGCCTACGGCCACCTGCAGATCCGGCTGGCCCCGTACGCCGAGGCGTCCGTGGTGCTCGACCACCGTGGGTCCGGCACGTACGCCGACAACGTCGAGTTCATCACCGGCGAAGGCGCGCGGCTGACCGTGATCAGCGTGCAGGACTGGGAGGACGACGCCGTCCACGTCAGCGAGCACCACGTCTCGCTCGGCAAGGACTCCTTGGTCAAGCACACCGTCGTGACGCTCGGCGGCGACCTGGTCCGGGTTTCGCCGACCGCGCGGTTCGCCGCGCCCGGTGGCGACGTCGAGCTGCTCGGCCTGTACTTCGCCGACGCCGGCCAGCACCAGGAGCACCGGCTGTTCGTCGACCACGCCCAGCCGCACTGCAAGTCCCATGTGACGTACAAGGGTGCGCTGCAGGGTGACGACGCGCGCAGCGTGTGGATCGGCGACGTGTTGATCCGCGCGGCGGCCGAGGGAACCGACACGTTCGAGCTGAACCGCAACCTGGTGCTCACCGAAGGCGCGCGGGCCGACTCGGTGCCGAACCTGGAGATCGAGACCGGCGAGATCGAGGGCGCGGGCCACGCCAGCGCCACCGGCCGGTTCGACGACGAGCAGCTGTTCTACCTGCAGTCCCGCGGGATCGACGAGCCCACCGCCCGGCGGCTGGTGGTGCGCGGCTTCTTCTTCGAGATCCTGGCGCGTATCGACGTGCCCGAGCTGCGCGAGCGGCTGGAAGCGGCGATCGAGGACGAGCTGCAAGCCGTCGGCCATTGATCAGGCGCTCAGCCGCGTAACCCGACCACCCCGCCACACGACAAGCAACTGAAGGAACACCATGGCCACTCTGGAGATCAAGGACCTGCACGCGTCGGTGACCACCGACGAAGGCACAAAAGAAATCCTCAAGGGCGTCAACCTCACGGTCCGCTCGGGTGAGGTGCACGCGATCATGGGCCCCAACGGTTCCGGCAAGTCGACGCTGTCGTACGCCATCGCCGGTCACCCGAAGTACGAGGTGACGTCCGGCGAGGTGCTGCTGGACGGCGAGAACGTGCTGGAGATGAGCGTGGACGAGCGGGCCCGTGCGGGTCTGTTCCTCGCCATGCAGTACCCGGTCGAGGTGCCGGGCGTGTCCATGTCGAACTTCCTGCGGACCGCCGCCACCGCGGTGCGCGGCGAGGCGCCGAAGCTGCGCCACTGGGTCAAGGAAGTCCGCGACGAGATGGCCAAGCTGGACATCCCGGCCGAGTTCGCCGAGCGCAGTGTCAACGAGGGCTTCTCCGGTGGTGAGAAGAAGCGCCACGAGATCCTGCAGCTGGCGTTGCTGAAGCCGAAGTTCGCGGTGCTGGACGAGACCGACTCCGGTCTGGACGTCGACGCGCTGCGCGTGGTTTCGCAGGCGGTCAACGACTTCACCGCCAGCAACGACGTCGGCGTCATGCTCATCACCCACTACACCCGCATCCTCAAGCACATCCAGCCGGACGTGGTGCATGTGTTCGCCGAAGGCCGGGTCGTCGAGTCGGGCGGCAAGGAGCTGGCCGACGAGCTGGAGGAGCAAGGCTACGTCAAGTACGTCGGCAAGGCGGAGCCGGCGGCGCTGTAAGGGCGTCACGCCGGCAAGGATGGAGGCAGTGCGATGACCGCAACACCGCTCGAGGCGGCGCCGTTGGATGTGGCCGCCGTGCGCGCTGACTTCCCGATCCTGACCCGCACCGTCCGCGACGGCAAACCACTGGTCTACTTCGACTCCGGCGCCACATCGCAGCGGCCGCGGCAGGTGCTCGCGGCCGAGCGGGCGTATGTGGAGACGTCCAACTCCGCGGTGCACCGGGGAGCGCATCAGCTGGCCGAGGAGGCCACGGACGCGTTCGAGGACGCGCGCGAGCGCGTGGCGAAGTTCGTCGGCGTCGATGCGGGCGAGGTGGTGTTCACCAAGAACGCCACCGAGGGCATCAACCTCGTCGCCTACTCGATGAGCAATGCCGCGACGGCGGGCGAGGAGGCGAAGCGCTTCCGGGTCGGTGAGGGCGACGAGATCGTCATCACCGAGATGGAGCACCACGCCAACCTCGTGCCGTGGCAGCAGCTGTGCCGGCGCACCGGTGCCACGCTGCGCTGGTTCGGTGTCACCGACGACGGCAGGCTCGACCTGTCGGACATCGACTCGCTGATCAACGAGCGCACCAAGGTCGTGGCGTTCACCCACCAGTCGAACGTGCTGGGCACGGTGAACGACCCGGCGCCGCTGGTGGAGCGGGCCCGCAAGGTCGGCGCGTTGACCGTGCTGGACGCCTGCCAGTCCGTGCCGCACGCGCCGGTGAATCTGCGCGAGCTGGGTGTCGACTTCGCGGTGTTCTCCGGGCACAAGATGCTCGGGCCGTCCGGCGTCGGCGTGCTCTACGGCCGTCGGGAGTTGCTCGAGGCGATGCCGCCGTTCCTCACCGGTGGCTCGATGATCGAGCTGGTGACGATGGAGCGGTCCACGTTCGCCCCGCCGCCGCAGAAGTTCGAGGCAGGCGTGCCGATGACGTCGCAGGCCATCGGGCTCGGCGCGGCGATCGACTACCTGCGGGCGGTCGGCATGTCCGCGGTCGCCGAGCACGAGAAGCAGCTCACCGAGGCGGCGCTGACCGCGCTGGGCGAGATCGACGGCGTGCGCATCATCGGCCCGACGACCACGGAGTCCCGCGGTGGCGCGGTGTCTTTCGTCGTCGACGGCGTTCACCCGCATGATGTCGGCCAGGTGATGGACAGCATGGGTGTCGCGGTGCGAGTCGGCCACCACTGCGCATGGCCGCTGCACCGCAGGTTGGGAATACCCGCGAGCGTGCGGGCGTCGTTCTACCTGTACAACAGCGTGCACGAGATCGACGCGCTGGTGGCGGGTGTGCGTGAGGCCCAGCGGTTCTTCGGGGTGGTGTAAGTGAACCCGGTGGCGGCGCGCCGACCGGCGAGCGGGCGGAGCCTGCGATGGACCTAGAAGCGATGTACCAGGAGATCATCCTGGACCACTACAAGAACCCGCACGGCCGCGGCTTGCGGGAGCCGTACGACGGCGAGTCGTACCAGATCAACCCCACGTGCGGCGACGAGCTGCAGCTGCGGGTGAAGCTGGACGGCGACCGGATCGCGGACGTGTCGCACACCGGCCAGGGTTGTTCGATCTCCCAGGCGTCGGTGTCGGTGCTGACCGATCTGGTGGTGGACCGCCCGGTGGACGACGCACTGGCGAAGCTGGACGCGTTCGTGGAGTTGATGCAAGGGCGCGGCAAGGTCGAGCCGGACGAGGACGTGCTGGAGGACGGCGTGGCGTTCGCCGGGGTGGCGAAGTACCCGGCCAGGGTGAAGTGCGCGCTGCTCGGCTGGATGGCGTTCAAAGCGGCCTTGGTGCAGGCTGGTGTCGAGAAGGCACGCGAGGGAGCTGAGATTTCGTGACCGAGAACCCGACCCGCGAGGGCCGAACCGCGGCCGACCTGCCGGAGCAGCCCGAGGCGACCTCGGGCTCGGTGGCCACGGTCGAGGACGTGGAGGAGGCGTTGCGCGACGTGGTCGACCCCGAGCTGGGGATCAACGTCGTCGATCTCGGCCTGGTGTACGACGTCCGGGTCGGCGAGGACAACGTCGCCACCATCGACATGACGCTGACGTCGGCCGCATGCCCGTTGACCGACGTGATCGAGGACCAGACCCGCTCGGTGCTGCTCGGCGGGAAGCAGATCGTGTCCGACTACAAGATCAACTGGGTCTGGATGCCGCCGTGGGGTCCGGAGCGGATCACCGACGAGGGCCGCGAGCAGCTGCGGGCGCTCGGCTTCACGGTCTGAGCTCATCCCACGACTTGTCGGCTGCGCGGCCGGTCGTCATCTGCTGCGCGGCCGGTCCGAGCTGTCGCTCGTGGGTCGTGTGGCCGCTGCTCGGCCTGGTCTGACGCGACGCCGTGGGAGCGGCAGCTGGGGAGCTTGGCGCAGCTGCGTGCGGCCTTCGTCGCCTGACCCCATGCCGACGTCGAGTGGCCGACCCACGGGCCGGGAACGTCGAGGCCGAGCGGTGTCGCCGTGAGTGGCGCTCTCGCGACGTCCGGTGCGCTCCCGCTCAGGCTCCGCACTCTGTGCGAAATGCTCGCTTTGCGTGTTCTACCTGCGCTTTTCCGTAGCTTTCCGGCCCAGCTGTTCTCGCGTTGGTGGCACCGAGATCACGATCTGATGGTTTGCCCGCGAGCGTGCCGGCCGGTGAGTATGCTGGCGCCAAATCCGGTAGGCCCGGGGCCGCGGCCTGGGGGATGCCGGTCCACATCGTTCAGGAGGGGTCTTAGTTGAGTACCGGAGCGATCATCGGGATCGTCATCGGCGTGATCGTGCTGCTGCTGATCATCATGGCCATTTCGATCTACAACGGCCTGGTGAAGCGGCGTAATGCGTACCAGAACGCGTTCGCGCAGATCGACGTGCAGCTCACCCGTCGGCACGACCTGATCCCGAACCTGGTGGAGACCGCCAAGGGCTACATCAAGCACGAGCGGCAGACGTTGGAAGCCGTCATCGCCGCCCGACAGGGCGCGGTGCAGGCGCAGCAGTACGCGCGGACCAACCCGGGTGACCCGCAGGCGATGCAGCACCTGGGCCAGCAGGAGAACATGCTGACCCAGACGCTGGGCAGGCTGTTCGCGCTGCAGGAGAGCTACCCGGACCTGAAGGCGAACCAGAACATGATGCAGCTGTCCGAGGAGCTGACCTCGACGGAGAACCGCGTCGCGTTCGCTCGCCAGGCCTACAACGACTCGGTCATGGCCTACAACAACAAGCGCGAGGTCTTCCCGTCGAACATCTTCGCGGGCATGTTCGGGTTCAAGCCCGCCGCGCTGCTGGAGGTCGAGCGTCCGGAGATGCGGCAGGCTCCGCAGATCTCGTTCTGAGCGCGTCCGAAGCGGTCCCGGCTGCCGGGGGTAAGTAGTCCGAAATGAACTTCTTCGAACGCCAGATCCAGGTTCGCAAGGCGTCCGGGCGCCTGGTGTTCCTGTTCGTCGTCGCGGTCATCGGCATCGTCGCGGTCATCGACCTGGCGATGTGGGGGCTGCTGCTGCGGGAGATGCCCGCGGACCAGATGGTGCCCGTGCTGCTCACGATCACGATCGTGGTGCTGATCATCATCGCCTGCGCGTCCCTGTTCCGGCTGGCCAGCCTGAAGAAGGGCGGTGGCGGCAAGGTCGCGCGGTCGCTCGGGGGTGTGTACGTCCCCGAGGACACCAACGACCCGCAACTGCGCAGGCTGCGCAACGTGGTCGAGGAGATCGCCATCGCGTCGGGCACCCCGGTGCCGGAGCTGTACGTGCTGCCGCACGAGCCGGGCATCAACGCGTTCGCCGCCGGATGGTCGCCTGCCGACGCGGCGGTGGCCGTGACCAGGGGAACGCTCGAGCGGCTGAACCGTGACGAGCTGCAGGGCGTCATCGCGCACGAGTTCAGCCACGTCGTCAACGGCGACATGCGGCTGAGCATCCGGTTGATGGGTGTGCTGTTCGGCATCCTGGGTCTGGCCGTGGTCGGCCGGGTGCTGATGGCCACGCGTGGCCAGCGCAATCCGCTGCCCGCCATCGGCCTGGTGCTGTGGATCGCCGGCGGTATCGGCCTGTTGTGCGGCAAGCTGATCAAAGCCGCGGTGTCCCGGCAGCGCGAGTATCTGGCGGACGCCTCCGCGGTGCAGTTCACCAGGCAGACCGAGGGCATCGCGGGCGCGTTGAAGAAGATCGGTGGCCTGCCGGACGGTTCCGAGCTGCGCAGCGGCAAGAAGGACGACGTCAGCCACATGCTGTTCGGCGAGGGCTCGAAGTTCGCGGCGATGTTCGCCACCCACCCGCCGCTGGTGGAGCGCATCCGTGCGTTGCAGCCGCACTTCAACCCCGCCGAGCTGGAAGCGTTGAAGCAGCGCTGGACGGCGGCCCCGCCCGCGGGTCTGCAGGAGGACGCGGCCATGGGCCTGGCGCCCGCCCCGGCAGGACAGGCTCCTGCCGCGCCGCCGTCCGGCCAGCCAGTGGCCGGGATGGCTCCGCCGCCGTCCGGCCAGCCGGCCGCCGGGATGGCTCCGCCCGCGGGTGCGATGCCGCCGCCGAGCGGTCCGCCGGTCCCGGCGCCCCCGCCAGGTGGTCAGGGCCCGGCGGCTTCTGGACCTTCCGGGCAGCAGGGGCCGATCCCGGTACGTCCGGACCAGGTGGTTGCGGGCATCGGTGACCCGTCCGCCGCGACGTACGAGCACGGCGAGAACCTGCTGCGCCGGATCCCGGAAGAGTTCAAGGCCAAGGCCCGGCGGACGGACACGGTCGTGCCGTTGATCTTCGGCCTGTTGATGTCGTCCCACCCGGAGGCCCGGCAACGGCAGCACCAGGTGCTGACCCAGCGGCACGGCAAGCCGTTGGCCGACGCGGCATGGAACGAAGGCGGCGCGTTGCAGAGGCTCGACGCCGATCTGCGGCTGCCGCTGTCGGAGATCGCGTTCTCCGCGTTGCGCAGGCGCAGTCCGCAGGAGCTGCAGCACATCATGGGCAGCCTGGACGCGTTGATCAAGGCGGACGGCCGGGTCGACGTGTTCGAGTACTGCTTGTCGACGCTGTTGCACATCGAGCTGCACGAGGTCATGTACCACCGGCCGCCGTGGCGCAAGCAGCGTCGGACGCTGGCCAACGTGGCTCCGTCGGTGGCCGTCCTGCTGGCCGTGCTGGCTCGGGTCGGGCACGACGATCCGCGTCAGGGCGAGGCCGCGTTCCGCGCGGGCCTGCACAAGGTGCTGCCCGGTCAGCAGATCCCGTTCCAGCCGCCGCAGCAGGGCCTGCTCGCCCTCGATGGCGCGTGGGCTGCCCTGGACGGCCTGGAAGGCAACGAGAAGGCTGCGCTGGTGGAGAGCTTGGTACTGGTCATCAGCCACGACGGCGTGATGACCACGGAGGAGGTCGAGCTGCTGCGTACCGTCTGTGCGGTGCTGCACTGCCCGGTTCCGCCGCTGAGCTCGGCGCAACAGCACCCGGCGGCCCCGGCCCAGGCGAGCACTCGGCAGTCCTGAGCGGCGCGGCCGCACGGGTCGGCGTGGCTCTGCCGGCGGGCCGCTGATGCCGCACTCGATCCCGCGCGTAAGCCGGTCGCCCGCCGGGTGATGTCCCGAAGGGCGGCCGGTGGTGGCGACCGAGCTAAATGTCGTGGCCTTGCCGTCGTGAACTATTACGGTGAACTCCATGCGCATCGACAGGACGCGACGGCGAGATGCGGGAGAAGGTCGCGCGGCGGGCAGCCTCAGCTCCGCCGGCGCCGATGTCGCTACCGAATTCCGGGTGGACCGCGACCGCATCGCCGCGTCCCCGTTCTTCGCCCGGCTGGGTGGCGTCACCCAAGTGGTCAGCGCCGGGGATTCCGGGCTGTTGCACAACCGGTTGACGCACAGTCTGAAGGTGGCGCAGGTGGCGCGCACGATCGCCGAGCGGCTCACGTCGTCGCCGGAGTACGCCCAGCTGTGTGAGAAGCTCGGCGGGTGCGACCCGGATGTCGCGGAGGCCGCGGCGCTGGCCCATGACCTGGGCCATCCGCCGTTCGGGCACCTCGGCGAGCAGGTGCTCGACCGGATCGCCCGGCACCGGCTCGGCCTGTCCGACGGGTTCGAAGGGAACGCGCAGACGTTCCGGATCCTGACCACGACGGATGTGCGCGGACCGTCCGGTATCGGCCTCGACCTCACCGCCGCGGTACGTGCCGGGGTCCTCAAATACCCGTGGCTGCGATTGCCGTTGGTGCGCCCGCACCCGTCGGAGATGGACGTGCCGCCCCGTGGAGCGGCCGAGCCGTCCGATGCGCCCGGCACCGGCTCGAGCAAGTTCTCCGCCTACGTGACCGAGCTGCACGACCTCGAGCAGGCAAGGCAGCCGTTCGCGGACAAGATCGAGTCGTGGCAGCAGACCGTGGAGGCGTCCGTGATGGACACGGCCGACGACATCGCGTACGCGATCCACGATCTGCAGGACTTCCACCGCATCGGCGTGCTTCAGCACGCGCCGGTGGCGGGAGAGCTGCGTGCGTGGGCGGAGCAGGCGCACGACCTGCGTCAGCTCGAGGACGCGCAGCTTGCCAGGTCGCGGAAGCCGGGCCACTCGCTGGAGCGGCTGCGGCGGCGAATGCACGTCAAAGATGCGCCCCTGGTCGACGACGACGCGTTCCATGACGCGGTCGCGCGGGTTCGCGAGACGCTGGTCGACGGCCTGCTGGCGCGGGCGTTCGACGGCTCGATCGAGTCCGAACAAGCCATCGCCGCCTTTTCCGAGCAGTGGACCGAGCGCCTGGTGGAAGGCGTCGAGGTCGTTCCGGACCCGTCGACGCGCAGCGGCCACGTGACGCTGCGGGTGCCGCAGTGGCACGAGGTCCAGGTGTTGAAGTTCGTGCACAAGCGGTTCGTGCTCGAGCGTGCGGACCTGGCGCTGCATCAGCGCGGCCAGGCCTCGCTGCTGTCGACGCTGGTCGACGAGCTGCGGCAGTGGTTGCTGGACGAGCGCGAGGCGCATCGGATCCCACGCAGGCTGCACGATCTGGTCGAGCTGGCCGAGACGGAGTACGCGCTGTTGGTGCGGGAGCGGCCGGAGCTGTTGACGGGGGCGCCCGGCTCCGGGCCGGTGGACATCCGCTCGTTGGCCCGCGGCCGGTCGATCGTCGACTTCGTGGCGTCGCTGACCGACAAGCAAGCCGTGGTGCTGTTGGACGCCCTGGCCGGGCGTTCGACCGCCCCCTGGTCGGACTCGTTCGTGCTGTGAGCCGGGTACGCGAGCTGGCCGGGGGAGGACGGGCCGTCGAAGTCGCCCCGGAGCGGTTGACCAGGTGGTTCGACAACTTCGCCGAGCGCAACGGGGGAATCGCCCGCACCGTGCTGCACTACTTGCACGTGGTGGTCACCGCGGTGAACGGGACTCAGGCGTGGATCGACCTGCCGTTCGAGCGACGCCACGGGGTCGAGTTGCATGCGGGCTTGGAGATCGGGCCGCTGGTGGACTACGCGCTCAAGCCTCGGCGGCTCGGTCTGATCCTGGTTCGTAAAGGCGCGCACTCGGTCGGGATAGCCGAGGGTCCACGGGTGGTGGTGTCGCGCACCGGCCGGCATTACGTGCAGGGGCGTACGGCAGCGGGTGGCCAGTCCCAGCAGCGATTCGCGCGTCGCCGCGAGCAGCAAGGCAGGCAGGCCCTGAACCGCGCGGCCGACGACATCCTGGACGTCCTCGGCCCGCGGCTGACCACGCTGGACTTCGTCGTGCTCGGCGGTGATCGGCGGGCGCTGGAGCAGCTCGCCGCTGATCGTCGGCTGGCATCGGTGTTCGCCAAAGCCAGTGAGCGAATACTCGACGTCGGCGAGCCGCGCAGGGCATTGCTCGACGAGGCCGCCGAGCGGGCGCGCTCGGTGGAGATCCAGATACGCGACCCCCAGCCCGAATAGCGGTGCGACGAAAATTTGCTGGCGCGTACCCCGTACCATCGATGACGTGGTCACGACATCGGAGGCTTGCAGACCGAGCGCGGCGTACCCCGCCGCGTCCGGCTGGCTGACTCGCGCTTGGAGTAGCGCGAGTCAGCCTCTCTCTTCCTTGTCGACTTTCTTCAGACCACGGAGCCCACTGTGATTACGGCTACCGGCCTGGAGCTGCGCGCCGGTTCGCGCACTCTGCTGGCCGAAACCACGTTGCGTGTGCAACCCGGCGACCGGATCGGCCTTGTCGGCCGCAACGGCGCCGGTAAGACCACGACCCTGAAAGTGCTCGCCGGTGAAGGCCAACCGCACGCCGGCGACATTCGCATCAGCTCGGAGATCGGCTACCTGCCACAGGATCCTCGCGAGGGCGACCTGTCGGTGACCGCGAAGGATCGGGTGCTGTCCGCGCGCGGTCTGGACGCCATCGCCCGCGACATGGAGAAGGCGCAGATCGCCATGGCGGAGCTGGCCGACGGTCCGGAGCGGCAGAAGGCGATCAACCGCTACGGTCGCCTGGAGGAGCGCTTCTCCGCGCTCGGTGGATACGCCGCGGAAAGCGAAGCGGGCCGCATCTGCGCGAATCTCGGGCTCGAACAACGGGTGCTGACGCAGCGCCTGTCGACGCTGTCCGGTGGTCAGCGCAGGCGCGTCGAGCTGGCTCGCATCCTGTTCGCCGCCTCGGAGGCGGGGCCGGGCGGGAAGTCCGACCGCATCCTGCTGCTGGACGAGCCCACCAACCACCTCGACGCCGATTCGATCTCGTGGTTGCGCGGCTTCCTCAAGCAGCACACCGGGGGTCTGGTGTTGATCAGCCACGACGTCGGCCTGCTCGCCGACGTGGTGAACAAGGTGTGGTTCCTCGACGCGATGCGCGCCGAGCTGGACGTCTACAACATGACGTGGCAGCGTTATCTGGACGCGCGCGCCACCGACGAGAAGCGGCGTAAGCGGGAGCGCGCGAACGCGGAGAAGAAGGCGGCCGCGCTCAAGCAGCAGGCAGCCAAGCTCGGTGCGAAGGCCACCAAAGCGGTGGCCGCCAAGAACATGGCCCGCCGGGCGGAGCAGATGCTGGCGGCGCTGGAGCCCGAGCAGCGGGCGGACAAGGTCGCCAAGATCAGCTTCCCGGCCCCCGCACCGTGCGGGCGTACCCCGCTCACGGCGTCCAACTTGTCGAAGAGCTACGGGTCGCTGGAGATCTTCACCGGTGTCGACCTGGCGATCGACCGTGGCTCCCGCGTGGTCGTGCTCGGTCTCAACGGGGCGGGCAAGACGACGTTGCTCCGGCTGCTCGCCGGGCTGGAACGGCCGGACACCGGTTCGGTGGAGCCGGGGCACGGCCTGCGGATCGGCTACTACGCGCAGGAGCACGAGACGCTGGATCACCAAGCCACGGTGTGGGAGAACATCCGGCACCTGGCGCCGGACACCGGCGAACAGCAGCTGCGCACCCTGCTCGGGTCGTTCCTGTTCAGCGGCGAGCAGCTCGACCAGCCTGCCGGCACGCTGTCCGGTGGCGAGAAGACCCGGTTGGCGCTGGCCGGGCTGGTCTCCAGCGCGGCGAACGTGTTGTTGCTGGACGAGCCGACGAACAACCTGGACCCGGCTTCCCGGGAACAGGTGTTGTCGGCGCTGCGGAGCTACACCGGAGCGGTTGTGCTGGTGACCCACGATCCCGGTGCCGTCGATGCGCTGGAACCGGAACGGGTGATCGTGCTTCCGGACGGCACCGAAGATCACTGGTCGGACGAGTATCGCGAGTTGGTCGAGCTCGCCTGAGGCCGTGGCTGCCGCTGCAGGCGGGTGGCCCGCTCGGCGGCGGGCGCGACCACCCGTCCGGGCCGCGTGTGCCCGGCTCGTACCCGACCGGGCTCATACCTCTTGTGGGTGACTCTGACCGCGAATTTTCCGGCGCGAAGTCCGGCACCACGGTCCTGTTCGGCCGCCCGACGCCCGGTTCCGGAGCGGACCGTGAACGCGCGTGGTGATCAGTAAGACCCTGCACGGAGCCGCCTTGATCGTTTCGGCGGATGCCTTGATCGTCCTTTCGGCTTCCGGGTTAGGCCGTCCGTGGTGGCTTTGCGCAGATTTCGTCGTCCATCTGGCGTTCTGTCGCCTCCTGTTCGATCATTGCTCCAAGGGGCTGTGTGTGGCCCACACCACTCTCCGGCAAGGAGGCGTGACCATCGTGGCTGACTTGAAGAAGGGCGCGCGCATCACCGGCAGCACGCGCACCAAGCTGGCTAACGACCTCAAGAAGAAGTACGAGAAGGGCGCAAGCATCCGGGCCCTGGCTGAATCGACCGGTCGTTCCTACGGCTTCGTGCACCGGGTTCTGTGCGAATCCGGGGTACAGCTACGCGGTCGTGGTGGCGCGACTACCCGGAAGAAGAAGTAGACCGAGCGCGCCGGAGGGCGCCTTCTTCCTGGGGGAAGCACCACCGCGCGCCGAGCAGGGCGAGCGGGTAGACCACGTAGCCCCAGCGGGTTGCTGGGGTCAGCATGATCGCCGCGCCGAGGCCGACGGCGAGCCGTAGCGCCGCGTCGGCTCCCGTGCGCGGCGGTCGCACCACCACCCACAGGCCGATCGCCACGGCGGCCGTGGCGAGCAGCCCGAGTGCGATCGCGTGCCCGATCGGCCCGGTCTCGGCGATCAAGTGCCCCGGTAGCGGGCTTGCTGCGGGAGACGGCACGGCACCGCGCCCGGCCGGAAAGGCCAGAACGTGCTCGACGAACGCGGCAGGATCCACCAGCGCCGGAACGTGCAGCACGGCCGCTGCGCCGACGAAGGCTGCCGTGAACCGGCCCGCGCATGCCCACCCGCCGCGCGCCACGATCAACACGAACAGCACGACCAGGGCGGGAGCGGCGGTGAGCTTCGCGCTGACCACCACCGCTAGCAGCACGCCGGCCAGCACGTGTTTCGCGCGCACGGCCAAGGTCAGGGACAGGATCAGCAGCCCGATCACGGCCAGATCCGGTGCGGCGACGGCGAACGTCATCGCCGTGGCAGGGCACAGCACGGCGATCTGCGCTGCCGCGATCGGCACCGACGGCTTGTCCAGCAGGCGCAGGCTCAGCCAGACGCAGAGCGCCGCGACGGCCAGAAACCACAGGCGAGCGTCGGTGAGGACCTGCACGAGTCCGACATCGGCGATGCCGAGCTGTGTTGCCAGCGCTCTGGGCAGTCCGAAGAGGGCCATCGCCGGGCCGTAAGGCGTGTAGTCGTTGACCTCCGGCGCCCTGCCGAGCGAGAAGACGTCGACGTAGGGCGTACCGGTCTCCAGCAGGAGCAAGCCGGAGCGTTCGATCACCCAGACTTCCGGTTGCGCCGCCCACGCCGCGGGACTGTCCGCCCAGTCGCCTCCGCTCAGCCGAGCCACGAGCAGCACGGCAAGCGGTGCCACCAGGGCGAGGGCGAACGCCAACCTGGCGCTGGTCCACCGTGAGTCCCACCACCGCGAGCTCGCCCGCCGTGTGACCAGCAGGAAAACCGTGTGGCAGGCCGCCAGCAGATATCCCGCCGTCGCGAACGCGCCCCAGACACTGTGCGTGCGATAGCCCGACGCGAGCGCTGTGATCAGAGCGAACGCCGCGAAGCCCACATACACGGCGAGATCGAGTCGCAGCGGGCGAGAAATCGGCGAGGACATGGTCGCAGCATTATCGCGAACGTCGTTTTCTGCCTGCCGTCGCATCGCCTATTCCGGCCCGCCTGTCGGTTCCGCTCACGGTGAACACGTCGCCCGCGGGGAATGAGCCTGTCGGAGTACGGCGTTACGCTGGGGAGACGGCTGCAAAACCTCCACATTAGGTGAGGTATTGATGGACAACACGTGGAGCTTGCTGCGCAGCAGCATGCGTGCGGACGAGGCGCCGAAGGGGCTGGCGCCGGGGACGGTGCGGCGGGTTGCGGCGTTCGCCCGCCCGCATTGGCGGCGGTTGGCGGTCTTCGGCGTGCTGACCGTGATCGCGGCGGTGCTGGCGGTGAGCACTCCACTGCTTGCCGGGCGCGTGGTGGACGTCATCGTGGACGGCGAGGACGCGGACATGGTGGTGAACCTGGCGCTGATCATCGCCGGGGTGGCCATCGCGGACGCGGCGATCGGGCTCGCCGAGCGCTGGCAGTCGGCGCACATCGGCGAGGGGTTGATCTACGACCTGCGCCGTGTGGTGTTCGAGCATGTTCAACGCATGCCGATCGCGTTCTTCATGCGTACCCGCACCGGCGCGTTGGTGAGCAGGCTGAACAACGACGTCATCGGTGCCCAACGGACGTTCACTGCGACGTTGTCCGGCCTGGTCACCAACGTGATCCAGTTGGTGCTGTCGCTCGCGGTGATGGTCGCCCTGTCCTGGCAGGTCACGTTGCTGGCGCTATTGTTGCTGCCCGTCTTCGTCCTGCCCGCGCGCCGGATCGGCCGTCGCATGGCGGAGCTGCAGCGCGAAGCCTCCAAGCACAACGCGACCATGACGACGCAGATGACCGAGCGGTTCTCCGCGCCCGGCGCCACGCTGGTCAAGCTGTTCGGTCGCCCGAAGCGGGAAGCCGAGGAGTTCGCCGCACGGGCAGGCCGGGTGCGCGACATCGGCATCCGCACCGCCATGCTGACCCGCTGGTTCATGACCATCCTGACGTTGGTGTCCGCGCTGGCGTTGGCGCTGGTCTACGGGCTCGGTGGGTGGCTGGCCATCGCAGGCACGCTGGACGCGGGCACGGTCGTCTCCCTGGCGCTGCTGCTGACCCGGCTGTACTCGCCGTTGACCGCGCTGGCCAACGTCCGGGTCGACGTGATGACGGCGCTGGTGTCGTTCGAGCGGATCTTCGAGGTACTGGACATCGAACCGATGATCACCGAGAAGCCGGACCCGGTGGATGTGCCGGACGGCCCGGTTTCGGTGGAATTCGACAATGTGCGCTTCTCCTACCCGTCTGCGGACAAGGTGTCGCTGGCGTCCCTCGAAGAAGTCGCGACGCTCGACACGCGCGGCGGCGAGGAAGTGCTGCACGGCGTCAGCTTCACGGCCGCTCCTGGTCAGATGGTCGCGCTCGTGGGCTCGTCCGGAGCGGGGAAGTCCACCATGGCGTCGCTGGTGCCGCGGCTCTACGACGTCGACAGCGGAGCGGTCCGCCTCGGCGGTGTCGACGTCCGAGAACTGAGCTTCACGTCGTTGCGGTCCACGGTCGGCGTGGTCACCCAGGACGGCCACCTGTTCCATGACACGATCCGGGCCAACCTCTCCTACGCGAACCCGCGGGCCGACGACGAGGAGATCTGGTCCGCGCTGGAGCGGGCCCGGCTGGCCGATCTGGTCCGCAGTCTGCCGGATCAGCTCGACACCGTGGTCGGGGAGCGGGGGTACCGGCTGTCCGGCGGTGAGCGACAGCGGCTGACCATCGCGCGGTTGCTGCTGGCCAAGCCGCGGGTGGTGGTGCTGGACGAGGCGACCGCGCACCTGGATTCCGAGTCGGAGGTCGCCGTCGGTGAGGCGTTGGCCGATGCGCTCGAAGGCCGGACCGCGTTGGTGATCGCGCACCGGCTGTCCACCGTGCGCGCCGCCGACCAGATCCTGGTCGTGGAGGACGGCCGCATCGTGGAGCGCGGAACGCACGACGAACTGCTGGCGGCCAACGGCAGGTTCGCCGAGCTGCACCGCACCCAGTTCGCCGAGAAGGCGGCTGCGGCATGATGGCGGCATGACCGACGCCGCGATCAAGGCCCCGGATCTGCGGTTGCTGGCCACATCCGGGCGTACCGGCCCGGTCGTGCTGCTGCTGCACGGCGGTACCGAGACCAGTCACGAGCCCGTTCGCCCGTGGTCGGGACCGTATCTGCGGATGATCAGCTTCGGCCTGGACATGCTGCGAGTCGGCCGCACGCACGGCATAGCAGCTGCGATGGTGCGCAACCGGGTGCGCGGCTGGAACAAGCCGCACCTCGACCCGGTGCACGACGCCCGATGGGCATTGGAGCAGATCCGTCGCCGACGACCGGAGGCACCCATCGTGCTGGTGGGCCACTCCATGGGTGGCCGCGTGGCGCTGCACGTCGCCGACGATCCCGCAGTGGTCGGCGTCGCCGCGCTTGCCCCGTGGACCCCGGCTGAGGACGGGGTGGACGCGGTGCGCGATGTGCCGGTGCTGATCGCCCACGGCCTCGACGACACCATCACCAAGCCCGAGGACTCGCTGGCTTACGCACGCCGGGCCGCCGAGGTGACCGACGTCGTCCGGTTCGAACTGCCCGCGGAGACGCACGCCTTGCTGTGGCGCGCACCGACGTGGCATCGGTTGGTACGCTCCTTCGCCCTGCACGCATTCGGGCTGCAGCAGGCCGCGGGCCCCCTGCGGTACGCGCTGAGCCTGGCTGGTGAGCAGCGACTACGCGTGCGGGTGTAATCGGCCGACGCGCGCGGGGTTGTTACCCCAGGCACATGTCGGCGGTGCGATGATGCCTTGCAGTGCAAGCGGTAGGAACGAGAGACGGGCGAGCGCATGGTCGAGCCACAGGGGCCAGGAGCCAATCGTCCTCCTGGCCGGGATCCACGTCGGCCGGGGAGCGGCGGCCGTCCGCCCCACCAGTCGACCAGGATGATGCCGTTGCCGGGCGGTCCTGGTGGGTCGCGGCGGCCAGGAGGCCGGCCGCCGGGTCAGCGGCCACCCGCCGCGGGAAGGAATGCCCAGCAACCCACTGAGCCGATGCACGCACGTCCTCCGCGGCAGGCACAGGCACGGCCTGAGCCGCCGGAGCGGCTCGACCGGCCGCCGCGGCGCCGCCGTCGCCGGTTCGGTCCCGGCAAGATCCTGCTCACGCTGGTCCTGCTGTTCGTGGTGTTCCTGGCGGCCGTCTGGATCTACCTGGACGTGAACATGCGCCGGGTGGACGCCATCGGTGACTATCCCGGTAGGCCTGCGGCGGGCGAGGGGACGAACTGGCTCATCGTCGGTTCGGACAACCGCAACGGTCTGTCCGAGGAGGAGATCAAGCGGCTGCACGTCGGCAAGCCGAACACCAACGCCACCGACACCATCCTGCTGGCCCACCTGCCGGACAACGGCACCAAGCCGACCCTGGTCAGCTTCCCGCGCGACCTGATCGTGACCACGCCGGACTATCCCAACGGCGTGCAGATCAACTCCGTGTACGCGCGGGGGAAGGGGCCGAAACAGCTGGTCAAGACCATCGAGCAGGTCACCAACCTGCGCATCGACCACTACGCCGAAATCGGTCTCGGCGGGTTCGCCACGATGGTGGACGCCATTGGAGGGGTGGAGATGACCATCCCGAAGGACATGGTCGACGGGTCCAACGGCCAGAAGCTGAAGGCGGGCACCTACAAGCTGAACGGCGCGCAGGCGCTGACCTTCGTGCGCATGCGTAAGGGCGAGGCGACCCCGCGGTCGGACCTGGACCGGGTGGCGAACCAGCGCAAGTTCATCGGGGCGCTGGCCGGTGAGATCGCCAGCCCGGCGACGTTGCTCAACCCGTTCGACCTCTTCCCGCTGCTCGGCGAGATCCCGGACGCGCTGAGCATAGACGAGGAGGACCACCTGCACCACCTGTTCTGGCTGGCGTGGGCGGCGCGCGGCATCTCCGACGGCGGCATGGTGAACACGACCGTGCCGGTGACCGGGTGCGACGCGAAGTCGACCGACGAGGAGAAGGCCAAGCAGATGTTCGACGCGCTGCGCAACGACCAGGAGCTACCGGACAGCGTGATCAACGCGACCGACAGCAACTGCGGCTGACGGGCGGCGGCCCAGGCCGACGACGATCGGCTCGCGGCAGGCGCGGCCGAGTAGGTCGTCTCGCGGCGGTGGATGGCGGTGTCGGTCGACTTGCGGCGCCCGTGGCCGCGTAGGTCGGTTCGCGGTGGGTGAAGTCGGCGAAAGTCGACTCGCGGCCTGGGAGAGTGATGCGATTGCGGCCGGTCAGTCGCGGCTGCGCGCCCGGCGCAGCACCGCCAGCGCCTTGTCCGCGTGCACGTTCATCCGGACCTCGCTCTTGATCACCTCGAGCACGGTCCGATCGGTGTTGATCACGAACGTCTGCCGCTTCACCGGCAGCACCGCCAGCTTGCGGTCCACTCCGAACTGCTTCGCGACCGTGCCGTCCACGTCGGACAGCAGCGGATAGTCGAACGCATTCTGCTCGGCGAAGCGCGCCTGCTTCTCGACCGGGTCGCGGCTTATCCCGACGCGCTGGGCTCCGACCTCGGCGAACTCGGCCGCCAGATCGCGGAAGTGGCAGCTTTCCGCCGTGCATCCCGTCGTCATCGCGGCGGGGTAGAAGAAGAGCACGACCGGACCCTCGGCCAGGAACTCCGACAAGCTGCGCGGTTGGCCGGTGTGATCCGGCAGGGTGAAGTCCTCGACGATGTCGCCCGGTTTCATGCCGCCATCATGCCCTAGCCGGTGTGCGACTGCGCGGCGCTGAGATCGCCCACCTTGTCGCCTGCCAGGAATTCCCGCATCGCCGTGGCGCTGAGCGGCTCGTACAGGTGCGGCCCGCGCACGGCACTGATCCCCAGCTCGGCCAGCCTGCGCATCTGCTCGGCGCTCTCCACGCCCTCCGCGGACACCCGGATGCCGCGTTCCAACGGGCGGGCGAGGAAGTCGTGCAGGCCTCGCATGGTGGCACTGGCCTCGACCGGGTAGTCGATCGCCACCAACTCCGCCATCGACTGGGCCAGCACCAGGTCGTGGATGGTCAGATCCTCGGTGAGGACGTCGAACTGAGCCGGATGGGCGATGAGCAGTCCGATGCGCACCCCGAGCTGGCTGAGCAGCTCGAGCGATTCGAGCACGTCGCCGCGCGGATCATCGACGCTGGACGCCTTGGTCAGCAGGCACAGCGAGCTGGCAGGTAGCTCGTGCTGCTCCAGTGCGGAACGCACCATGCCCACCAGATCCTGGTCGATGGCCAGACGGGCGGGCAGCCGCACACCGATGTCCGGCAGGTGCGTCCCCAGCTCGCTGCGCCACCGCGCCAGCGACGCCACCGCCTCGTCGATCATCCAGCGTCCGATCGGCACCGTCATGCCGGTCTGATCGGCCATCGGCACGAAGTCCGACGGCCCGAGCCTGCCGTCCTCGGGGTGGTTCCACACCATCTCGCCGTAGATCAACGCCAGCTCGCCGCTGCCGTCCGGCCGCACGGTCGGGGTGTAGAGCAGCTCGAACTCGCCGGTCTCCAGTGCGCCACCGAGCATCGCGCCGCGCTTGGCGAGGTGGCGCTCACGCCGATCGGCCTCCCCGTCGAACATCATCCACTGCGCGCGCCCAGCCGCTTTCGCCCGATGCACGGTGATCTCGGCGGCGCGTACCAGGTCCGCGGCGGTGCCGTTGCCGACGTTGCGCACCACGATGCCGACGCTGGCGCTCAGTGCGATGCCGCTGCCGTCGAAGTACACCGGCTCGGCCAGTTCCTGCTGCGCCTGCTCGGCCAGCTGGGCCAGCCCCTGACCGGTGAACGAGCCGCGCAGCAGGACGCCGAACCGGTCGCCGATCATCCGGCCGATCACGGCATCGACCGGGAAGATCTCGCGCAGCTTCGTCGCCATGTGCTGCAACAGCTGATCACCGACCTCGGTGCCGAAGCCGTCGTTGATCAGCCGGAATCCGTCGATGTCGAACACCACCAGCGCGAGCTGGGGATGGGTGCGGTCGACCATCGCGGCTTNCAGCTTGCCGTGGAAGCTCGCGGCGTTCGGCAGACCGGTCAGCGGGTCGTGCACGTTCTGGTGGTGCAGGCGCTCCTGCAGCAGGTGCAGGTCGCTAACGTCCCGGACCATGATCGCGGGGTAGCGCCGCGACGGGTCGTCGCTGGGCAGCGTGATCACGCTGACGTCGGCGTGTACCGGGCCCTCGGTCGCATGCTCCATGACGGCGCCGACGTGCCTGCCGGTCGCCGACCGCGTGTCGGGGTCGGAGAGCAGGGCACGCACCATGGCCGCGTCGCCCTGCCCGGTGATCAGATCGACGAACGGCGTGCCGCGCAGCTCCGCGGGGTCCACTCCGAGGAATGCGCCCAGCGCGGGATTGGCTTCGACGATGACGCCGTCGGCGTCGGTCAGCGCGATCCCGAACGGGGCGGCTGTGAAGAGGGCGACGAACCGATCCGTGGCCGGGGTCGCCGAGCCTGGCGGGTCACCAGGAGAAGTCAAGGAAGCACCTCGTGTGCACTCGTCGGGGCTGACACGCGGGCCCCGAACCCCGCGCGTCCGCATGGTCTGGGAAGGGTTCTGACAGTAAACAACCGGCCACCCGTTGCGATCAAGCGGGCAGGCCACCGACGGTAGAACTGGTCGGGCAAATCACCTGAATGTCGCCCGATTCGAGTAGTGCCGTTCACCCGGTGTTCGGTCGGCGAGCACGCTCCGCGTGCGGCCGCTTCGGGGTCGCGGACGCTCACCGGCGGTGCAGCCGGACCGGAAGGCCGTCGGCGGCGACCGGGAGCGCGGTGTGGTCCCAGCGCAGCTGGTAGGAGGCGGGAAGCCGCCAGTGATACCGCATCAGCATGGCGTGCAGCAGGGCCTTCACCTCGTAGGTCCCGAAGTGCATGCCGATGCACTTGTGCGCGCCACCGCCGAACGGCACCCAGGCGAACCGATGCGAGCGGTCCTCCCGGCGGGGCTCGGCGAACCGCATCGGATCGAATGTCATCGGGTCGGTCCAATATTCGCTCAAGTAGTGATTGAGCATCGGGGAGACCGCGACGAGCGTGCCGCCCGGCACGTAGTGACCGACCAGCTCGGTGTCCCGCACCGTCTTGCGCATCAAGCTGGGCACCGGGGCGACCAGCCGCAAGGATTCCTTGATCACCAGATCCAGCGTGGTCAGCGAATCCAGCTCGGCGAGGCCGAGCGGCCCCTCGCCCACCGCGAGCGACTCCTCGCGGGCCTTGTCCTGCCACTCCGGATGCTTGCCGAGGTAGTAGGCGGCGGACGTGGTGGTGATGGTCGACGTGTCGTGCGCGGCCATCATCAAAAAGATCATGTGGTTGATGACGTCCTCGTCGGAAAAACGTGCTCCGTCCTCGTCCGTGGCGTGACACAGCGCGGAGAACAGGTCCGACGAATCGGCGGCTCGCTTCGCGGGCAAGCGCTCGGCGAAGTACCGCTCGAGCAGCGCGCGCCCGCGGAGGCCGGCCCGCCAGCGGCCGCCGGGCACCGGAATGCGCACGAACGACGTGCTCGCCCGCACCGAATCGACGAATGCCTTGTTGATGGCCTTCGACGCGCTGTCCGGGGCGTCCATGAACACACGCTGCGCGACGTCGAGGGTGAGCTGTTTGAGCGCCCAGAACAGCTCGACGGGCCGATCGGTCGGCAGCGCGGCGACTTTGTGGTTCACCACCGGTCCGAACTGTTCGGCGTAGCCGGCGAGGCGTTCGCGGGTGAACGCCTGGTTCATGATCCGGCGGTGCAGCAGATGCTCGTCGAAGTCGAGCAACATCAGGCCACGGTGGAAGAACTTGTCGATCAGATAGGCCCAGCCTTCCTGCGAGAAGGCCTTGTCCTTGTTCACCAGCACGGCCTGGGTGGCGTCCGGGCCCAACGCCGACACCACCCGTTGGCCGAGCATGCCGCCCCATGAGACCGGCCCGAACCGCCGGTAGCGGGGGAGCCCGAAGTCCAGCGTGTGGCGCATCTGGGCGAGGGTGTGCCCGAGGAACGGCAGGCCGAAGTCGCCCATCACCGGGCGCAGGCCGCTGCCTGCCGGTGGCGGCGCCAGTGGGCTGGGGGAGGAGCTCCGGTCGAGCAGTTTGCGGTCGATCACCCGCGGTATCTTGATCGTCGCCAGCGTCGGTTTGTGCTGCCGAAGGACCACGACGGCCTCCCTACCGCGTAGCTATACGAGCGTCTAATCACGGTCCATCGGAGCCGCTCGAGGTGTCAAGACACCAAAGAGGTAACGCTGAAACAATCATGCGTGCTTGATTTTTGCCGGGGTGGGTGCCAGGCTGGCCGCATGGTTGACGTGGCCACGATCGTGAGCGATTTCGAGGCCGAGTCCGCTGAGCTGGACGAGGTCGTGGCCGGCCTGACGGCGCAGGAGTGGGCGTTGGAGACGCCTGCCGTCGGCTGGACGATCACGCACCAGATCGCCCACTTGGCCTGGACCGACGAGGTCGCCGTGCTGGCCGCCACCGATCCGGAGCGTTTCACCTCCTACGCCGAGGAGTCCATGAAGGACGTGGCGACCTACGCCGACGAGACCGCGCGGGAAGCGGCCAAGGCACCACCGGACGAGGTGCTGGCGCGCTGGCGGGCGAGCCGCAAGCGCCTGGCCGACGCGCTGGTCGCCGTTCCGGCCGGGCAGAAGTTGCCGTGGTTCGGTCCACCGATGAGTGCCGCATCGATGGCCACCGCCCGGATCATGGAGACCTGGGCGCACGGGCAAGACGTGGTCGACGCGCTGGGCATCGAGCGCGAGCCGACCGGGCGCATCCGGCACGTCGCCCACCTCGCCGTGCGGACCCGCGACTTCGCGTACATGATCAACGGGCTCACCCCGCCCACCGAGCCGTTCCGGGTCGAGCTGACCGGGCCCGGCGGCGAGCTGTGGACCTGGGGGCCGGAAGAAGCCACGCAGCGGGTCACCGGAGCGGCGCTGGACTTCGCGCTGCTGGCCACCCAGCGCCGTCACCGCGACGACTGCGACGTGCGGGCCGAAGGCGTCGAGGCGCAGCGGTGGCTGGAGATCGCCCAGGCATTCGCCGGCCCGCCCGGCAACGGACGGCAACCGGGGCAGTTCACATGAGTGTTCGCGAGCCTGCCCGGATCGGCAACGCCTCCGGCTTCTACGGCGACCGGTTCGCGGCGATGCAGGAGCAACTCACCGGTGGTGAGCTGGACTACCTGACCGGTGACTACCTGGCCGAGCTGACCATGCTCATCCTCGGCCGTGACCTGATGAAGGACCCCAGCAGGGGCTACGCCAAAACGTTCTTGCACCAGCTACGGGAGAACCTCGCGCTGGCGATCGACAGGGGCGTGAAGATCGTCGTCAACGCGGGCGGGCTGAACCCGGCAGGCTTGGCCGACGCGGTCCGCGCGCTGGCCGGCGAGCTGCAGGTCGACGCCGCGGTCGCCCACGTCGAAGGCGACGATCTGCGAGCCCGCGCGGACGAGCTCGGATTCGGCAAACCCTTGACCGCGAACGCCTACCTCGGCGCGTGGGGGATCGCCGAATGCCTGCGAGCGGGAGCGGACGTGGTGATCACCGGCCGGGTCACCGACGCATCGCTGGTCGTCGGCCCGGCGGCGGCCCACCACGGCTGGCGCCGCGAGGACTACGACGCACTGGCCGGCGCCGTCGTGGCAGGTCACGTCGTCGAGTGCGGCGCGCAGGCCACCGGTGGCAACTACGCGTTCTTCCAGGACCGCGCGGAGGTGCCGGACCTGAGGCATCCGGGCTTCCCGATCGCCGAGGTGCACGCCGACGGCTCGAGCGTCATCACCAAGCACCCAGGGACCGGGGGAGCGGTCACCGTCGGCACCGTGACCGCTCAGCTGCTGTACGAGATCGCCGGCGCCCGCTACGCAGGCCCGGACGTGACCACGCGGTTCGACACCATCCAGGTGGACAGCGAAGGTCAGGACCGGGTGCGGATCAGTGGCGTTCGCGGCGAGCCGCCACCGCCGGAGCTGAAAGTCTGCCTGAACACGCTCGGCGGTCACCGCAACGCGATGACGTTCGTGCTCACCGGCCTGGACATCGAGGCGAAGGCAGCGCTGGTACGCGAGCAGATGGAACACCTGCTGGAGAAGGCGCCACCCGCCGAGGTGCGCTGGACCCTGGCGCGCACGGACAAGGCGGACGCGGCCACCGAGGAGGAAGCCAGCGCGCTGCTGCACTGCGTGGTCAAGGATTCCGACCCGGAACGAGTGGGCCGCGCGTTCAGCGGAGCCGCCGTGGAACTGGCCTTGGCCAGCTACCCGGGCTTTCACGTCACGGCACCACCCGGCAACGGCAGCCCCTACGGCGTCTACCGTCCCGCGTATGTCGAGGCGGGCAAGGTGCCGCACGTCGCCGTCTTGCCCGATGGATCCCGCGTCGACATCGCACCGGCCGGGCAGACGCAGCCGCTGGAGGACGTCCCGGAGCCCGAGCTTCCTGAGCCACTGCCGGAGCAGCCGCATCGACGCGCACCACTCGGCCTGGTGGCCGGGGCGCGCAGCGGCGACAAGGGCGGCGATGCCAACGTCGGAGTCTGGGTGCGCAGCGATGCCGCCTGGCGGTGGCTGGCGAACACGCTGACCGTTGAGGAGTTCCGACGGCTGTTGCCCGAAACCGCCGACCTGCCGGTACGCAGGTACCTGCTGCCGAACCTGCGTGCGATGAACTTCGTGGTCAGCGGCCTGCTCGGGCAAGGGGTCGCCTCGCAGGCCCGGTTCGACCCGCAAGCCAAGGCGCTCGGTGAGTGGTTGCGCAGCAGGCACGTCGACATTCCGGAGGAATTGTTGTGACAGGCCAGTTCGACACCCCGGAGCGCAAAGCGCTGCGGGACATGACGGCGAAGTTCGCCGAGGAGCACATCCTGCCGTTCCAAGACCAGTGGGAGCGCGACGGCCAGCTGCCCCGCGAGCTGCACCGCAAGGCCGCCGACGTGGGCCTGCTCGGTGTGCCCTTCCCGGAAGAGGTCGGTGGCGGTGGCGGCGACATCATCGACGCGATGGTGGTCGCCGAGGAGCTCGGCTATCGCGGCGTCGCGGGCGGTGTCCAGGCTTCGCTGTTCACGCACAGCATCGCCGTCCCGCACATCGCGGCCGCGGGTGATCCCGATCAGATCGAGCGGTGGGTACGGCCGACGCTCGCCGGGGAGAAGATCGGCTCGCTGGCCATCACCGAACCAGATGGCGGGTCCGACGTGGCCAACCTCCGCACCACGGCCCGCCGCGACGGCGACCACTACGTCGTCAACGGCGCCAAGACCTACATCACCTCCGGCGTGCGCGCGGACTTCGTCACCACGGCTGTCCGCACCGGTGAACCAGGGGCGCACGGCATCTCGTTGCTGGTCATCGAGAAGGGCACGCCCGGGTTCACCGTCAGCCGCAAGCTGGAGAAGATGGGCTGGCTGTCGTCGGACACCGCGGAGCTGTCGTTCGACGACTGCCGCGTCCCGGCGGAGAACTTGGTCGGGGAAGAGAACACCGGCTTCATGCAGATCGCGCAGCACTTCGTCACGGAGCGACTGTCGATCGCCGTCCAGGCGTACTCGGCGGCGCAGCGGTGTCTCGACCTGACCGTGCAGTGGTGTCGTGACCGGTCGACGTTCGGGCGGCCGTTGATCAGCAGGCAGACTGTGCAACACCGGTTGACCGAGATGGCTCGTCGCGTCGACGTCGCTCGCGTCTACACGCGTGACCTGGCGGAGCGCTACGCAGCGGGGGAGAACGTGCTGGTGCAGGTGGCCTTCGCCAAGAACACCGCGGTGGAGGCCGGGGAATGGGTGGCCAACGAGGCGGTGCAGTTGCACGGCGGCATGGGCTACATGCGGGAGTCCGAGGTCGAGCGGCAGTACCGCGACATGCGCATCCTCGGCATCGGCGGCGGCACCAACGAGATCATGCTGCAGCTGGCCGGAAAACTGCTGGGGTACTCGGCATGACCGTACTGACCTCGAAGGTGGACACCCGCAGCGACGAGTTTGCGGCGAACCGGGACGCGATGCTGGCCAAGCTCGACGAACTGGCCGCCGAACACGCCAAGGCCGTCGCCGGTGGCGGCGAGAAATACGTCGAACGCCACCGCAAACGCGGCAAGCTGCTCGCCCGCGAACGCATCGAGCTGCTGCTCGACGAGGACTCGCCGTTCATGGAGCTGTCCCCGCTTGCCGCGTGGGGCAGCGACTTCACCGTCGGCGGGAGCGTGGTGACCGGCGTCGGCGTGGTGGAAGGCGTGGAATGCATGATCATCGCCTCCGACCCGACGGTGAAGGGCGGCACGTCGAACCCGTACACGCTGCGGAAGTCGTTCCGGGCCGCGGACATCGCGGCACAGAACAACCTGCCGACCATCAACCTGGTCGAATCCGGCGGCGCGGACCTGCCCACGCAGAAGGACATCTTCATCCCCGGCGGGCGGATCTTCCGCGACATCACCCGCGCCTCGGCCGAGCGGCGACCGACCGTGGCGCTGGTGTTCGGCAACTCCACCGCAGGCGGCGCCTACCTGCCGGGTATGTCGGACTACGTGGTGATGGTCAAGGAGCGCGCCAAGGTGTTCCTCGGCGGGCCGCCGCTGGTCAAGATGGCCACCGGCGAGGAGTCGGACGACGAGTCGCTGGGCGGCGCGGAGATGCACGCCCGCCAGTCGGGACTCGCCGACTACCTTGCCGTCGACGAGCAGGACGCCATCCGACTCGGCCGTCGCATCATCGCCCGGCTCAACTGGCGCAAGCAGGGTCCGACACCCAAACCGGACTACGCCGAGCCGCTGGCCGATCCGGAGGACCTGCTCGGCATCGTGCCCTCGGACCTGAAAGTGCCGTTCGATCCGCGCGAGGTGATCGCCCGCGTGGTCGACGGCTCGGAGTTCGACGAGTTCAAGCCGCTGTACGGTTCGTCGCTGGTGACCGGCTGGGCGGACGTGCACGGCTACCCGGTCGGCATCCTGGCGAACGCGCAAGGCGTGCTCTTCAGTGAGGAGTCGCAGAAGGCCGCGCAGTTCATCCAGCTGGCCAACCAGACCGACACCCCGCTGATCTTCCTGCACAACACCACCGGCTA
Source organism: Thermocrispum municipale DSM 44069 (assembly GCF_000427825.1). Lineage (GTDB taxonomy): Bacteria > Actinomycetota > Actinomycetes > Mycobacteriales > Pseudonocardiaceae > Thermocrispum > Thermocrispum municipale. Next base: position 457,213 of record NZ_ATYT01000003.1, read on the forward strand.
CATGGTCGGCAGCCAGTACGAGCAGGGCGGGATCATCAAGCACGGCGCGCAGATGATCAACGCGGTGTCGAACTCGAAGGTCCCGCACATCTCCATCCTGATGGGCGCCTCCTACGGCGCGGGCCACTACGGCATGTGCGGCCGCGCCTACGACCCGCGCTTCCTGTTCGCGTGGCCGTCGGCGAAATCGGCGGTGATGGGTGCCCAGCAGCTGGCCGGCGTGCTGTCGATCGTGGCCCGCGCCGCCGCGGAGAACCGCGGCCAGCCGTACGACGAGGAGCACGACAAAGCGATGCGGGCGATGGTCGAGGGCCAGATCGAGGCCGAGTCGATGCCCATGTTCCTGTCCGGGCTGCTCTACGACGACGGGATCATCGATCCCCGCGACACCCGGACCGTGCTGGGCATGAGCCTGTCGGTGATCCACAACGCGCCGGTGAAGGGGGCGGACGGCTTTGGCGTCTTCCGGATGTGAGCTGACCTCGGTGCTGGTGGCCAACCGGGGCGAGATCGCCCGCCGGGTGTTCCGCAGCTGCCGGGATCTCGGGCTGTCCACCGTGGCGGTGTACTCCGACGCCGACGCGGGACTGCCGCACGTGCGGGAAGCCGACGCCGCGGTCCGGTTGCCGGGCAACACACCGGCGGAGACCTATCTCCGCCCGGACGCCGTGATCGACGCCGCGCGAGCGGCCGGAGCGGACGCGATCCATCCCGGTTACGGGTTCCTGTCGGAGAATGCCGACTTCGCGCGCGCGGTGCGACAGGCAGGACTGACCTGGATCGGGCCGGACCCGGACGCGATCGCCGCCATGGGGTCGAAGGTGCAAGCCAAGCGGCTGGTCGCGGACGCCGATGTGCCGGTGCTCTCCGAACTCGACCCGGAGACGGTGACCGAGGACGACTTGCCGGTGCTGGTGAAGGCCTCGGCAGGTGGCGGTGGCCGCGGCATGCGGGTCGTCACGGACCTGGCCGCGTTGCCGGACGCGATCAAGGCCGCCGAAGCGGAAGCGGGCTCGGCGTTCGGCGACTCGACGGTGTTCTGCGAGCGCTACTTGGCGGCCGGCAGGCACATCGAGGTGCAGGTCCTGGCCGATGAGCACGGCACGGTGTGGGCCGTCGGCGAACGCGAGTGCTCGATCCAGCGACGCCACCAGAAGGTCGTCGAGGAGGCGCCGTCCCCGCTGGTCGACGCGGCGTTGCGGGATCAGCTGTACGAGGCGGCCAGGGCCGCGGCCAAGTCGATCGGCTACGTGGGTGCGGGCACGGTCGAGTTCCTGGCCGCCGAGCGCCAGGGACGGGTGGAGTTCTACTTCCTGGAGATGAACACCCGCCTGCAGGTCGAGCACCCCGTGACCGAAGCGACCACGGGCCTGGATCTGGTGGCCTGGCAGCTGCGCATCGCACGGGGCGAGCGCCTGCCCGCCGAACCGCCGGCCACCCGCGGTCACGCCATCGAGGTCCGGCTGTACGCCGAGCACCCCGCGCGCGACTGGCAGCCGCAGAGCGGCACACTGCATCGCTTGTCGGTGCCCGGCGCCGTGGAGTTCACCAACCCCGCCGGTGCGGGAGTTCGGCTGGACTCCGGCTTCGCCGGCGGCGAGCAGGTCGGCGTGCACTACGACCCGATGCTGGCCAAACTCATCGCCGTCGCACCGAGCCGCGAGGAAGCCGCCGCCCGGCTCGCCGGCGCGTTGACCAGGGCCCGGATCCACGGCCTGACCACCAACCGCGACCTGCTCGTCCGGGTGCTGCGACACCCGGCGTTCCTGGCGGGCGAGACCGACACCGCCTTCTTCACCAAGCACGACCTGGCCGCGCTGGCCGAACCGCTGGCCGGACCGGACGCGCGCCGTCTGTCGGCCCTGGCGGCCGCGCTGGCCGATGCCGCTCAGAACCGGCGCGACGCTCGAGTTCTCGGTCGGTTGCCCAGCGGATGGCGGACCGTCCCGTCGCAGCCGCAGCGCAAGACCTACACCGACGGCGAACAGGACATCGAGGTCACGTATCGGTGGGGCAGGCACGGCCTGGAGGACCTCGGCGAGCTGGCCGACGGCCGACGCATCGAAGCGGTGTCGGCCGAGCCGCACGAGGTGGTGCTGGTCGTCGACGGCGTCCGGCGCACCTTCTCGATCGCGCACTATCCGGACGGTCTGGTGTGCGTCGATTCACCGCTCGGGTCGGTGACCTTGCGCCGCCGGCCTCGGTTCGCCGACCCGGAGCACGCCGTACCGCCGGGCTCCCTGCTGGCACCCATGCCGGGATCCGTGCTGCGGGTCGCGGTGACCGAGGGGGAGAGCGTCACCGCAGGTCAGCCGCTGCTGTGGCTGGAAGCGATGAAGATGGAGCACCAGATTTCCGCTCCGCACGACGGAGTGGTGACCGAATTGCACGTCGCACCGGGCGAACAAGTCGACGTCGGCACGACCCTCGCGGTCGTGGCGGAAGCCGAACAGGAAGGGGCGGACACGTGAGTTTCGTCGAGAGCGAGGAGCGCCAGGCGCTGCGGGCCGCCGCGTTCGAACTGGCCAGCAAGTACGGGCACGAGTACACGCTCAAGCAGGCGCGCTCGGGCGGGAAGACGGACGAGATGTGGGCCGAGGCGGGCAAGCTCGGCTACCTGGGCGTCGCGGTGCCGGAGGAATACGGCGGTGGCGGCGGTGGCATCGGCGACCTGGCCGCCGTGCTGGAGGAGTTCTGCGCCGCCGGCGTGCCGCAACTGCTGATGGTCGTCTCCCCGGCCATCTGCGCCACGGTCATCGCCCGGTACGGCACCGAGGAGCAGAAGCAGCGGTGGCTGCCGCGGTTCGCCACCGGCGAGCTGAAGATGGCGTTCGCCATCACCGAGCCGGACGCCGGCTCGAACTCGCACCGGATCACCACCACGGCACGCCGCGACGGCAGCGACTGGGTGCTCAACGGCCAGAAGGTGTTCATCTCCGGCGTCGACGAGGCGGAAGCGGTCCTGGTGGTCGGCCGCACCGAGGACGCGCGGACCGGCAAGCTGCAGCCCGCGCTGTTCGTGGTGCCGACGGACACGCCAGGCTTTGTGGCGCGCAAGATCGAGATGGACATCATCTCCCCGGACTGGCAGTTCGAGATCTTCCTCGACGACGTGCGGCTGCCGTCGGACGCGTTGATCGGGGAGAGCACCGAAACCGCGCTGCTGCAGCTGTTCGCCGGGCTCAACCCCGAGCGGATCATGGGCGCGTCGTTCTCCGTCGGCATCGGCAGGCTGGCGCTGAAGGCCGCCGTGGACTATGCGGGTACCCGCAAGGTGTGGGACGTCCCGATCGGCGCCCACCAGGCGATCCAGCACCCGCTGGCCCAGGCGAAGGTCGAGATCGAGCTGGCCAAGCTGATGACGCAGAAGGCCGCCTATTTGTACGACTCGGGTGACGACATGGGGGCAGGCGAGGCGGCCAACATGGCCAAGTACGCCGCCGCGGAGGCGGCCGTGCATGCCGTCGACGCCGCGGTACACACCCACGGCGGCAACGGACTGACCGCGGAGTACGGGCTGGCCTCGCTGATCACCGCGACGCGCGTCGGACGCATCGCGCCGGTGAGCCGAGAGATGATTCTCAACTTCGTCGCGCAGCACTCGCTCGGCCTGCCAAAGTCGTACTGATCGTCCTCGACCGCGCGAAGGAGCGTGCCCATGACGTCAGCGAAATCCCTGTCCGGCAAGACGTTGCTGATCTCCGGCGGTAGCCGTGGCATCGGTGAGGCCATCGCGGTGCGCGCGGCCCAGGACGGCGCGAACGTGGCACTGATCGCCAAGACCGCCGAACCGCACCCGAAGCTGCCGGGCACCATCTACACCGCGGCCGAGGCCATCGAGAAGGCAGGCGGCAAGGCGCTGCCGATCGTCGGCGACATCCGCAACGACGAGGTGGTCGAATCGGCGGTGGCGCAGACGGTCGAGCGCTTCGGCGGGATCGACATCGTGGTGAACAATGCCAGCGCGATCAACCTGGCGCGCACCGACCAGATCCCGATGAAGGCCTACGACCTGATGCAGGACATCAACTGCCGCGGTGCGTTCCTGCTGTCCAAGGCCAGCATCGAGCACCTGCGCAAGTCGGCGTCGGAAGGCCGTAACCCGCATATCCTGACGTTGTCCCCGCCGATCAGCACCGACCCGAAATGGTTCGGCATGATCGGCACGGCCTACACCATCGCCAAGTTCGGCATGAGCCTGGTGACGCTGGGCCTGTCGGAGGAGCTGCGGGCGGACGGCATCGCCGCCAACTCGCTGTGGCCGCGCACCACGATCGACACCGCCGCGGTGCGTAACATCTTGTCCGACATGGCCGCGACGTCGCGTACCCCGCAGATCATGGCCGACGCCGCGCACGCGATCCTGACCAAACCGTCGACCGAGGTCACCGGGCAGTTCTTCATCGACGACGAGGTGCTGCGCGCGGAGGGCGTCACCGACTTCGCGCAGTACCGGCTGTGCGAGCGCGAGGAAGACCTGTCCCCGGACCTGTGGGTCGACCCACCCACGAAGTCGTGACGTGACCAGAGTTCGCGAACCCCAGCAAGAGCGCAGCATCCAGACGCGGCGCCGGCTGCTGGAGGCTGCCGTCGCCGCGCTGGGCGAGCTGGGCTGGTCCGGCACGACCGTGGCGGTCGTCGCCGAGCGTGCGGGCGTCTCGCGGGGCGCGGCGCAGCACCACTTCCCGACCAGAGAGGATCTGGTCAACGCGGCGATCACGTACGTGTCGGAGGCGCAGCACGAGGACCTCGAACGGCGCGCGGCCGCCCTGCCCACCGGCCCGGGCAGGCGCCGCGCGGTCATCGAGATGCTGCTCAACCTCTACGCCCAGCCGTCCTTCGTCGCTGCGTTGCACCTGTGGGTCGCGGCCTCCACCGACGACCAGCTGGCGGCCAGGATCAAGCCGCTCGAGCGCGAGGTGGGCCGCCGCGCGCACGTGAAGGCGGTCGAGTTGTTGGGGGTCGACGAGTCCCGGCCGGGGGTGCGCGAAACCGTGCAGGCCACGCTCGACCTGGCCCGCGGACTGGGGCTGGCGAACCTGCTGACCGACGACACCGCACGCCGGGCCCGCATCGTGCGGCAGTGGACGGCGATGGTGGAAGCGGAGCTGTACGGCGGCGAAACGACTGAGCAACGCGGAAAGTAGGTTCTGGCGGTGGGTGTACCTTCGGCACCCCGGACGAGTTGCTGAACGCGGTGGGCGAGCAGCTCGGCACCAGTGAGTGGCTCGACATCACCCAGGACCAGGTCGACCGGTTCGCCGACGCGACCGGCGATCACCAGTGGATCCACGTCGACCCGGAGCGGGCCGCGCATGGCGCGTTCGGTGGCACCATCGCCCATGGCTACCTGACGTTGTCTCTGCTGCCGGTGCTGTCGCGCCAGCTGTACCGGGTGGAGAACATCCGCATGGTGGTCACTACGGCTTGAACAAGGTGCGCTTCCCCGCGCCGGTACCGGTCGGGGCGCGGATCAGGGCGTCCGCGACGCTGTCGGAAGCCAAGCCCGTAGACGGCGGTGTGCAGGCTGAGCCGACCACGACCGTCGAGCTGGACAGCCAGCTTGTCTGGCGGTCAACCTGGTGCGGATCTACCGCTGACGGTCAGATCCAGCCGTTCCGGCAGGCGTAGACGGCCAGCTGGAAGCGGTTGACCACGCCCGCGCGGGTGGTCAGGTTCTCCAGGTTGCGCGACAGCGTCCTGCGGCTGATGCCGAGCAGCTCGGCGATCGCGTTGTCGGTGATCCCGCTGGCCAGCAGCTCGATGATCTTGCGCTCGATGGGCCGCAGCGAGGACGGCTCCTTGGTGCCCAGGTGCATCGGCAGCGCCGAGCGCCACGACGTCTCGAACAGCCCGATGAGCGCGTCGAGCAGGCTGGACTGCCGGATCACCAGCGACGAGCGGCTGATCTCGGCGTTGGAGTCGGTGAGCGCGACCATGGCGACCTGGCCGTCGAAGATGCTGAGCTTGACCGGCACCTCCGGCAGCACCCTCGCCTGCTCACCCGCGGCGATGCACGGCTGGATGTTCTGCGCGTAGTAGTCCGGTTGCTGCACGGCGGCGCGGGCGTACACGCAGCGATAGCGCACACCGCGCTTGAGGTTCTCCACCTCGATGTCGTTCGGGCCACGCTGGGTGCTGTACGGCGGGGAGTCGAAACGCAGCACCTCGGTGGTGGCGGCGGCTTCCTCCAACTGCACGCGCTCGGCGATGTGCGGAGCGGAGATGACCTCGACCAGATCGTCCGGCGACTGTTGCCACACGGTGCGCCGGTACACCCGGTAGGCATTGGCTGCGGCCAGCTCCGCCGCCTTGACCTCGGCCTCTCTCGCCCTGGCCAGGCGCTGCAGTCCGGTGGTGGGTTCGATGGGCGCGACGTCGTCGACGTTGGTCATGCCCACCATGCCGAACCGGGTCAGCGACTCGACCTGCTCGGCGACCTGCTCGGCGGTGAGGCCGAGCTCGTCCGCCAGGGCCTGATGCGACATCGGCCCCTTGTCGAGCAACAGCAGATACATCTCAGTCTCCGCCGCAGGCAGGCCGAGACGCTGCAAATGCTCCGGGAGCTGCTCGTCAGCCATGCACCTCACCACGCGTAGCGGGTCCGATGCGGCAAATACTACGTGGTGCGGCAAGCATGCGGATATCGCCCCGGCGGCGTGCCGCCGTCGGAGCTGGTGGGCGCGGGTGGTTCCGGTGCGGGCCCTGCTGGGTACCTGTCTACCTCCGGCTCGGCCGCCACGGTGACCATGCGCGGTCAGTGGCCCGCATTCGCCACTTCGGGGCGCGCCGCATCCCGGACGGCGGGTCGGCTACCCGAGTTGTGCGCGGTACGGAACGATGGACGGCGGAGCGGAGTCGAAAGAGTGACTCTTGTGGGAGGGCAGGGGAGAAGATGTCAGCGGTCCCCATGAGGACGCCGTGTGAGTGAGGATCGCGCGGGTGTCCTGGTGTGGCTGCGGCGGTGCGGGAGTGAAGCGATGATGACACGGGTGGGTCGTGGGATGCGGGCGGCGGCCGTTGCGGCGGTCTTCGGACTGGCCGTGACGGCGTGCGAGTCCCCGGTGCCGGGATCGCCCACCGCGGGCGAGGACCAGTTCGAGTACGCGGCCCAGCAGGCGTTCGACCAGGCCGTGTCGGCGTTGGCCAGCCGCCCGGTGATGCGCTACACCAGCACCGTCGCGGGTGCGACCGACGAGAAGATCAGCATTGCGGTCACCAAGTCGGGCTCGGTCTACGGCACGTCGAACGTGGACGGTCGCAAGATGACGCTCGCGGTTCTCGGCGGAAAGCTGTACGTGCGCACCGACAAGAAGGCGTGGGGTCAGCTGGGGGCCAAGCCGAGCGAGGCGAAGGAGTTCGCCAACCGTTTCGTGGTGACCGACCCCGAGGACGTCGGCTTCGACCCCGGGACGTTGCTGACTCCGCAGAAGGTGGCCGATCGCCTCAAGGACGAGGCGACCACCGAGCCGGGCGAGGAACGGGCACCGTCCCCGCCGTCCTCGACGGAGCCGCAGCTCAGCCGCGGCAAGGTGGAGCGGCTCAAGCTCGACGACGGGACCGAGGTGTATCGGGTGCCGGTCGGCGACTACACCGCGGACGTGACGGTCAGCAAGCCGCACACGCTGGTGAGCACGAACGTTCCGCTCGGCCAGACGGGCAGCGACCCGCTGGTCCCGTCCGGTGCCCGCACGTCGTTCGACGATGTCGGCGAGAACCAGCTGCGCACGCTGTTCAAGTCGCTGTCGAACGCGGTGAAGGGCTTGCGCAACGCGGGCGTGCTGGTTCCGAACTTCCAGCTGCGTCAGGGTTCGGGCAAGCTCGACTGCGCGGTGGGTGGCAAGTGCACCGCGAAGGTGAAGGTCTCCAACTCCTACCCGAGTGGCGCCGAGTTGCCGGTGACCCAGTTCGACGTGAAGCTGAACGTCACGATGGTGGCCACGGGCCTGGGTACCAAGCGGTGCAGTGACAGCGCCGGGATGCGGCCGAATTCCAGCATCTCGATGTCGTGCAGTGCGAACTTCAACCTGGCGCCGAGCTACACGCCACGCTCGTACCCGGTGCGGGCCACGTGGGCGATCAGCGCGACGGCCAAGTACAAGCCGCAGGTGGCGAAGCTGCGCGCGGCCGTCGACCGGGAGCTGGACGACCTGCTCGACGAAATCTGAGTCTCCGGTTCACCGACCCCACCGCGCCTCCGCACGGCCACATGTGTCAACTGAGGTTGACATCGTCGTTGAGTCAACGTAAGTTGACACCATGACGGAAGCAACGGACTTGGCGACGGCCGCAGGCAGCGAGGACCCGCGCGTGGGACTGCGTGCCGTGGCCGCGTTGCGCAAGCTGCTGGAGCGCCTGGAGGCGGTCCAGGTGCGCAACGCCAGGGTGCAGGGCTGGTCCTGGCAGGAGATCGCGGACGAGCTCGGCGTGACCAGGCAAGCGGTGCACAAGAAGCACGGGAGACGGTGATGTTCGAAAGATTCACCAAGGCCGCGCGCGGGATCGTCGACGAGGCGGTCCGACAGGCGGAGCAGGCCGCAGATGTCGAGGTTCGGCCTGCGCACATGCTGGCGGCGATCGTGGCGATGCCCGAGTCCAGAGCCGCGACGATGCTGCACGCCCACGGCCTGACCGTGCAGGAGGTGGCTGCCGCAATCGCCGAGGCCGAGCGCCGGGGTGGCTTGTCCGACGAAGAGGTCGAGTTGCTGAACGGCATGGGCATCGATGTGGCCCAGGTCGTGGACCGCGTCGAGAGCGTGCACGGTGCGGGCGCGCTGCAGAAGCGGTGGGGGAGACCGAAGAGCCCGCGTTTCTCCCAGGCGGCGAAGGCGGTGCTGCATCGCTCGTTGCGGGAAGCGATCGATCTCCGCAACAACTACATCGGAACCGAGCACCTGCTGCTCGCTCTGGCGGCCGAACCGGGTCTGGCCCGGGAGATCCTGTTCGAGCACGGCGTGACGTATCAGGTGCTGCGCGCCGCGAACGCGCGGGCGAGCTAGCTGGGGTCGGCCCGGTGGGCGCCGCACCGGGCCGGAGCATCCTCAGCAGCAGTCGCAGTCGCAGCAGTCGTCGCCGCCGCGGTAGTTCCACGCGATCATCGTCGTCTCACCCCCTCTCAGAAGGGTTCTGTGCCGGGACACCATGTGCCGGGACTGATGTCCGGGCAGCGGCCCTGGGGCAGCTCCTGCACCATGCCTGCCAGCGTTTCCCGCAGCGCACCGAGACGTGCCAACTCGGCGTCGAGTTCAGCGATCCGGCGGTGCAGCAACGTCTCCGCCGGTTCACAAGGGCAGACGCCGGTGTCGCGCACGGCCAGCAGGTCGGCGATCTCCCGCAGCCGCAAGCCGAGCCGCCGGCAGCCTTGGATGAAGCGCACGCGCTCAGCGGTCGACGGCGGATACATCCGATACCCGGCCGACGTGCGCGGGGGTGGTGCCAGGAGTCCGACGCGTTCGTAGTAGCGGATGGTGTCCGGCCGGACACCGGTCGCCCGAGCCAGATCGGTGACCCGCAAGCCCGTTGTGGTGCCTGTGCTCATGTCCGCGACGGTAGACCTTGGAGCCGACTCCAAGGTCAAGCCGGAACGTCAGCTGCGGGAAACCAGCGGCTCCAGCTTCTCGGCCAGGCGCGGCTCGAGCGTCTCCACGTACGTTCGCGTCAAGTGCGTGCCCTGCCGGTACACCAGCACGTCGCCGATCACCGGAGGGCAGCTCGAGCCGGGGCAGATGTAGTCGTTCATGTCGACGATGTGCACGCCACGCAGGCCGCGCGCCGCGGCGGTCTGCGCCGGCTGCCCGCTGCCTTGCTCGCCGACGGACCGCGGGAAGACGCACGGCGTCACGTCGTCCCGGTTGGCGTCGACGCACTCGTAGACCGGCTGCACGCTCTCCGGCGGCTTCGGATTGTCCCGCAAAACCCCGATCTTGCTGCCGGCGTCCACCAGCCGCGACCACCGCTCCCGCAGCGCGGAGGCCATCTGCTCCTGGGTGGCCTCCGAGTCAGGATCGGTCGGATCGGTCAGCGCCGTCGACCGGAACTGCGAGGTCAGCACCAGATCCGGCGGATCACGCAGCAACTCGGCCTCGACGTTGCGTCCCCACTGCGTGCAGCTGGTGTACGGCTTGCCGTGCAGGGCGATCGTGGCGGGGGTGAACGGGCAGGACGACTTGGTGAACGTCCGTACGCGCCAGCCGCGTTGTTCGCCGATGGTGTCCAGAGCGGAGATCCACTGCAACGCCTTCGAGTCGCCGACCAGCACGATGTCGACCTTGCCGTGCGGGTCGCCGTACTCGCAGGAGACCGGCTCGGCGGACGTCTGGTCGACCTGGCAGCCGCGTGCGTAGGCGTCGGGGACGTCGTCGACGGCCTCGAGCGGGTCCGGATTCGCACCGTCGGCGACGGTGTCGATACGGAAGTTGTCGACCGAGCGGATGGCTGCCGCACCGAGCGGGTTCGCCACCGGTTCGTCGGTGGCCAGGGCGGTCGCACCGATCAGCCCGAACCCGCATGCCAACCCGATCGCGGACAACAGCGCGCCGAGGCGCAGGGCGAGCCAGGGGCGGGCGGAGAACGTCGGGTTGAATCGCACCGGGTTCTCCACCAGCCGCAGCGTGGCCCAGGCGGGCAGCACGCTCAGCAGCGCCACCGCCAACCCCTCCAGCTGGGTCAGGCCGTCGAAAGCCACCGTGGCGATGACGATGAGCGGCCAGTGCCACAAGTACAGCGAGTAGGACAGGCCGCCGATCCACGTCCAGGTGGGCCTGCCCAGCAGCGCGATCGGCCCGCGCGGCCCGGCGGCGGGTCCGGCTGCGATGACCGCCGCGGTGCCCAGGGTCGGCAGCAGCGCGTGATATCCGGGCCACGGCGTGTCGGCGTTCAGCACAACAGCGGATGCGACGATCGCAGCCAGTCCGGCCCAGCCCAGCACGAGCGCCACGGGGTGCGGCAGCTTCGCCAACCGTGCCGCGCCCAACGCGACGGCGGCGCCGATCGACAGCTCCCACATGCGCGTGGTGGTGACGAAGAAGGCCTGCTGCGGTGCGGCCACGGTGTAGTAAACCGACCACGCCAGCGAGGGCACCGCGACGACGGCGAGCCCGGCGCACAGCGTGCGGCGCAGCCCGCTGCCCAGCTTGCGGGCGACGAGCATGGCCAGGATGAACAGCACCGGCCAGACGAAGTAGAACTGCTCCTCGACGGCCAGCGACCAGAAGTGCTGCACCGGCGACACACCGGCGTCCTCGGCGAGGTAGTCGACCTCGTTGGCGGCGAGCCGCCAGTTCACGAAGTACAGAGCGGCGGCCGCGATGTCGCCGCCGAAGCCGGTCCACTGCGTGCGGGGGACGACCAGGAACACCAGCAGCGCGGTGACCGCGAGAACGAGCGCGGCCGCCGGCAGCAGACGCTTGGCGCGGCGGGCGTAGAAGCCGGCGAGCGAGATGCGGCCGGTGCGTTCCGCTTCCTTGACCAACAGACCGGTGATCAAGAAGCCGGAGATGACGAAGAAGACGTCGACGCCGACGAAGCCGCCGGGCACGAAGGTCAACCCCGCGTGGTAGAGCAGAACCAACCCGACGGCGACCGCCCGCAAGCCCTCGACGTCGGGGCGGAATCCTCGTACCGCGCGCGTGCCCTTGGTGGGGGTTGCAGGGCCACGCCCGGTGGTGACCTGGGCGGATTGGGCGACCACAACTCTCCTTCTGCTGCGTGGCGGCACGGCGACGTCCGCTGCGAGGCACTGATCCCACGGTAGCGCCGCGGGGCACGTCTTCGATGCTCAGGGGTACCCGCTGAAGGCGGCGGCGAGGCCTGGCGACGGCCGGTGGTCAGCGGTATTCGGCGCGATAGGACCCCGGTGAACGACCGGTCCAGCGTTTGAACGCGCGGTGGAACGCACTGGAGTCGGCGTAGCCCAGCCGCGCGGCGATGTCCTCCACCGTGTCGTTGGTGCTGGTCAAGGCGTCGATGGCGATGTCACGACGGACGTCGTCGCGGTGCTGCCGGAACGACGTGCCTTCCTCCGCCAATCGCCTGCGCAGCGTCTGCGGGCTGATGGACAGCCGGCCGGCGACGGCCTCGACGGAGGGCAGATCGGACGGCGGCGAGTTGGCCAGGATCCGGCGCACCGACTCGCCGGCCGACGTCGTGTAGTCCGGTGGCGAGGCGAGATCGGCCGGCGCGTGCCGCAAGAACTCGGTCAGCCCCCGACCGTCCCGGATCACCGGCATGTCCAGGTACTTGCGGTCGAACGTCGCGGCGGTGACCGTGCTGCCGAACTCCGAGCGGCAGCCGAACGCCAGGTCGTACTCGACGGCATGCGGCGGCCGCGGATACCGGAACTCCATGCGATGCAGCGGAATGCGCTGCCCGATCAGCCAGCTGGAGAACCCGTGCCAGATGATCATGATGCCTTCGCACATGAAGTGGTCCGGGTCGCGCACGCCGCGGATGTCCAGCTCCACTTGCGCTTCGCTGCCCGCGTAGCGGATGCGGAAACGAGGCGTGCCGGGGAACAGCTCGTAGAACTTCGTGGCGCGGAGCAGCGCCGAGCGCAGATCCTTCGAGTGCACCGCGGCGTGGCACATCATCGCGAACGTGCCGCGCTTGCTCGGGTACGGACCGAGGCCCATGAACTCGTCGTCCAGTGCCGCGATGAGCACGCGCACCAGCCGCGCGGCCTGCTCACCGGTCACCCGAGCGCGCGAATCGTCCAGCAGCGCCGGGGCGATTCCCGCGGCGTGCAGCAAAGGGCCCAGGTCGAGCCCGGCACGTCGCGCACCCGCGAGAGCCCCCCGGATGTGGTGGATGGATATCGTGCGCGCGTGCATGTCAGGGATGAACGGTACTCATCGCCGTTCGGTGAGCGATTTGGACACCAATACCGAGCAGTAGCGTCGTGGTCGCGCGCGTGCGGGTTCGGTGAGAGTTGAGATCATGCGGATAACCCAGGGGAGCAGGGCTGCCCGGATGATCGGCGTCGGGGCCTACGTTCCCGAAGGCGTGGTGGACAACGACGAGCTCGCGGCGCGCTTCGGCAAGCCCGCCGAGTGGTTCGAGTCCAGGACGGGGATGTCCACGCGGGCGCGGGCCGGTGCGATGACGCTGACCGAGATGGCGGTGCGCGCCGGAGCGGCCGCCCTGACCGACGCCAAGGTCGAGCCGGAGCAGATCGACCTGGTGATCACCGCGACGTGCAGCGCGGACGCCCCGATCCCCGCGGTGGCGTTCGAGGTCATCCGTGATCTGGAGATCAAGTCGGCGGCGGCGTTCGACCTGAACACCGCGTGCTCCGGGTTCTGCTACTCGCTGACCGTCGCCAACGACCTCATCCGGGCGGGTACGGCACACACGGTGCTGGTCACCGCGGCCGAGCAGATGACGGCCATCACCGATCCGACCGACTTGGGGACCTCGGTGGTCTTCGGTGACGGCGCGGGCGCGGCGGTCGTGACCGGTTCGAACGAGCCCGGCATCGGCCCGGTGGTGTGGGGCAGCGACGCGTCCGGTGCCGATCTGATCGTGCAGGATCCGAGCGATCGCTTCCTGCGGATGCAGGGCCAGAAGGTGTTCCGCTGGGCCACCACGGAGATCCACCCGGTGGCGTTGAGCGCGTGCCAGCAGGCCGGGGTGGACCCGAGCGAGCTGGCCGCGGTGGTGCCGCATCAGGCGAACCTGCGCATCGTCGACGCGCTGGCGAACAAGATCGGCGCGACGAATGCCGTCGTGGCCAGGGACGGAGCCGAGACCGGCAACACCTCGGCGGCCTCGATTCCGCTGGCGTTGCGGCGGTTGATGGATTCGGGTCAGGTGAGCACCGGCGACCTGGCGTTGCTGGTGGGTTTCGGTGCCGGCTTGTCGTACGCCGCGCAGGTGATCCGGGTTCCTTGACCCGAGCGGGCCGCGAGCGCGCATGAGCAGCCCGGCTGTGTGATCGTCGCACCCGGTCCGGTTCGCCATAAAGGCTGCGAGGTCCGGGCGCGGGACCACGGGCCGGGCCCGCGCGATCCGGCAAGGTTTTGGCTCGGCGAGCCGACCCCGCCGGGCGCCCGTGAGATCCTGACCGGTTTTCTTCTCGCCGCAAGTCGGGCATTCTTGACACGTCCGGCGGAAGGAGGCGGCGATGTCGGCACTACCTGCGATGTCGGCTGCCGCGGTGCAGCCCACGTCGGCTGACGCCGTGTCCGTGCGGTATGCCCGCGAGCAGTACGCGATCGGCTATCTCCAGGGCAGGCAAGAGGCCACCTGCGACCCCGACGCGGCGGAATTCGCCCGCTTCTACAGCGCACGATGCGACCGGGCAGGCAGGCTCGTGGACGTGGCCGAGGCGTACCGCCAGTGGCGTGCTCAGGCGGAGGCTGCCCAGCTGGAGCTATTCACCGAGTAGCGGCTTGAGCAAGTCACCGCGCTCGGCCACGCGCTCGAGCACCTCGTCGCTGGTGAACTGCAACTGATGCGCCTTCGTGCAGCCCTCGACCTCGTCCCACGTCACCGGTGTGGACACGGTCGGCTCGCTGCGGGCCCGCAACGAGTACGGCGCCACGGTCGTCTTGGCCGCGTTGTTCTGGCTCCAGTCGATGAACACCTTGCCCTTGCGCAGGCTCTTGGTCATCTTCGCGGTGATCAGATCAGGATGCTGGGCCGCCAGTTCCTCGGCGACATCCTTCGCCAGGGCGCTGGCCTCGGCCGAACTGTGACCGCTGATGGCGGCCAGCAGTTGCATACCCTTGTTGCCCGACGTCTTCGCCAGTGGTTCGAGCCCACGATCGCGCAGTACCGGGCGGAGCAACTCGGCGACCCGGCAGCACTCCACGATCGTGGCCGGTGGCCCGGGGTCCAGGTCGAACACCAGCAGGTCGGGGTCCGGGGTCTCGTCGACCGCGCGGCCGTCGCCGGGCAGCCGCCATTGCGGAGTGTGGATCTCCAGGTTCGCCAGGTTCGCCGCCCAGATCAGCGTCGGCAGATCGTCCGCGACGACGTATTCCACTTGCTCACGATCCTTGGTGGACCCGGGCGCCGGGACCCGCGCCGTCCGCACCCATGTCGGCGTGCCCTGCGGGACGTTCTTCTGGTAGAAGAACTCGCCGTCCACGCCGTCCGGATAGCGCTTGAGCGTCAGCGGACGGTCGGCGATGTGCGGCAGCAGCACCGGTGCGATCTTCAGGTAGTACTCGATGACCTGCGCCTTGGTGAAGCCATGTTCCGGGTAGAGCACCTTGCTCAGGTTCGACACCACGAGCCGGCGGTCGCCCACCCGCACGCGGACCTTCTCCTCATTCGGCACGGCGCACCTGCTTCGGGTCGATGTCCGGCCGCAATCCGCGGTAGGTGGTGTGCCGCAGCCGGTCGTCCGCGGTCCACGAGCCGTAGACGACCTCGGCGACCAGCTCCGGGCGGACCCAGCGCGCGTCCCGCAGGTGTTCCCGTGGCACCGCGTTGGTGAACGGGTTCGTCTTCGTGGCCAGCGGCTCCAGTCGTGCGTACAGGTCGGCGAGCGTCTTCTCGTCGAACCCGGTGCCGACCCGCCCTGCGTACGCCAGGCCGTCGTCGGTCTGCACGCCCACCAGCAACGATCCGATGCGGCCGGACCGGTTGCCCTGGCCGGGACGCCACCCGCCGATCACGACCTCCTGGTGCTTGGCGTGCTTGATCTTGCGCCAGTCGGGGGAGCGGACGCCCGGCAGATAGCGGGAGGACAACCGCTTGGCCACGATGCCTTCCAACCCCTGCTCCAGCGATGCGGACAACACCGCCTGCCCGCCGGCGTCGGTGAACGTCGGCGGCGTCAACCAGGACGGCCCGGCGAGCTCGAGCCCGCCGAGGATCTCGCGGCGCTCGGCGAACGGCAGGTCGACCAGCGAACGGCCGTCCAGGAACAGCACGTCGAAGATCAAGTAGGTGGCCGGGTAGGCCTGCATCAGCCGGGATGCCTCGCCGGGGGAGGAGTTCATCCGATGCTGCAGCGCGCCGAAGTCGGGGCGGCCGGAGACGAACACGACCACCTCGCCGTCGAGCACAGCCGTTCCGGGCAGCGCGCGTCCCAAGGGCGCCAGCTCCGGGTAGGTGGCGGTGATGTCGCGTCCGGTGCGGGACTGCAGTTTGGCGCGCACGCCGTCGACGAACGCCAGCACGCGCTGACCGTCCCACTTCATCTCGTAGGCCCAGCCGTCGTCGTCGGCCGGCATCCCGCTACCGCCCGTCAGCATCGGAAGCAACGAGGTCGGCAGCGGTTCCCGTTCGCGATGGATCATCCACGTGTCGCCGTCGGTCCGGAACAGCGCCCAGCCACCGCGCAGCTTGCGGCCGTGCAGCCGGAACTTCACGTCCTTGTCGGACCACTTCACGCACTCGTAGCGGCCCTTGTCGTGGATCCACATCCGACCACCGCCGTACTCACCGGCCGGGATCTCGCCCTCGAACTCGGCGTAGGCCAGCGGGTGGTCCTCGGTGTGCACCGCGAGGTGGTTGACGGCCGGGTCGAGCGGGAGCCCTTTCGGAATGGCCCACGACACCAGGACGCCGTCGCGCTCCAACCGCAGGTCGAAGTGCTTGCGGCGGGCGTGATGCTCCTGCACGACGAAGATCCCGCCTGCCTCGTCGCCGGCTGAGCCGGCCGGCTCGTCGTCGGACGGCCACGGCTCCGGGGTACGGTCCCGATGCCGTTTGCGGCGGTACTCGTGCAGGCTCACAGCGTCCAAACTAGTGAACCGGCCGCCCGCAGCGCAGCACTCCGGCGCCCGTGTTCGCGCCTCGATCCCCGCTGTGCGCTGCAGTAACGTCGTGCCTAGGTGGTTCACCTGGCGTACGGTGATCACCAGCGACTCCGGCTGGAGGTGGGCGCGGTGCGCGCGATGTGGAAGGGCAGCATCAGCTTCGGTCTGGTCACGATTCCGATCAAGCTCTATGCCGCGACCGAGACCAAGAACGTGTCGTTCCGGCAGGTGCACGCCGCCGACGGTGGCCGGATTCAGTACAAGCGGGTCTGCACGATCTGCGGCGAGGAAGTGCCGTACTCGGACATCGCCAAGGGTTACGAGTTGTCCAACGGCGACATGGTGGTGCTGGACAACGACGACCTCGCAGGTCTGCCGCTCGCCTCGACCAGCGGCATCGACGTTCTGGAGTTCGTCCCGCTGGAGTCGGTCGACCCGATGTACTACGACCGCGGCTACTACCTCGAGCCGGACAAGGGAGCCGCCAAGCCGTACGTGTTGCTGCGCGACGCGTTGCACAAGTCCGGGCGGGTGGCGATCGTGAAGGTCGCGCTGCGCCAGCGCGAGACACTGGCGCTGCTGCGGGTGTGGTCCGACGTGCTGGTGTTGCAGACGATGCTGTGGCCGGACGAGGTACGCGCGGCCGACTTCGACTTCCTGCACGAGGACTTGCCGGAGGTGCGGCAGGAGGAGATGTCGATGGCCGGGATGCTCATCGACTCGCTGTCCGAAGAGGTCTTCGAGCCGGACAAGTTCCACGACGACTACCGCGAAGCCGTGCTGGAGCTGGTCGACGCCAAGGCGGAGGGGCAGACGATCACCCAGCCCGCGAAGGAGACCACCGGCGAGGTGGTCGACCTGATGGCTGCGCTGCAAGCCAGTGTGGAAGGCGCCAAGAAAGGTTCCGCCGGGACCAAGCCCTCGTCGTCCGACGACGAGAAGCCGGCGAAGGCGGGCAAGCGTGGCGGCGCGAAGAAGAAGGAATCGGCCTGACGAGCCCGTTCAGGCGGCGATCAGCTGCTCGGCTTCGGCGCAGTCGCAGCCGCCGATGATCGACCGGCAGTCGATGCGCAACTCGTGCCGGGCGCTGTCGGTGTCGGCGCAGTCCGGCAGGGTGCAGTCCGCGGGGCCGGTGGCGTGCACGACCAGCGTCCCGTGGCAGTGATCAACCCCTGCCGAACAGTCGGTACACAGCGTGCTCATGAATCCTGGGTACCACCGATGCGGCGGCGAGTGTGGGACGGTCGCAGGCGTGTCGGCCCTTCAGGGCAGCGGCGCCGACCAGATGAGCCGGGTACCGCCGTCGGCCGGGGAGTGCACGTGCAGCGTGCCCTGCATGGCGCGGGCGCGTTCCTCCAGGTTGTGCAGCCCGGAGCGGGCGACCTTGTCCGGGATGCCTTGGCCGTCGTCGGTGACGTCGATGGTGAGGTCGTCGCCGACGGAGATCGTGACAACCACGCTGCTGGCTTTGGCATGCCGCACGACATTGCTCACCGCTTCCCGCAGCACGGCCTCGGCGTGCTCGGCCAGATCCGGACTGACCACCGACAGCGGCCCGGACATCCGGACCGTGGCGCGCAGGTCGCTGTGATCGGTCAGCTCGCTGACGGTGTCGGTCAACGTGTCACGAAGCTGCTTGCCCTCGCCGCCTTCGTGCAGGTCGAAGATCGTGCTGCGGATGTCCCGCACGACGTCGTGCAGGTCCTCCACCGCGTTGCCGATGCGTTCGGCCAGCGCGGGATCCTTGGTGCGCTGCAGCGAACCGTTCAGCGACAGGCCGACCGCGAACAGCCGCTGGATGACGTGATCGTGCAGATCGCGCGCGATCCGGTCCCGGTCGGCGAGAATCTCCAGTTCCCGTGCGCGGCGTTGCGCCGAGGCCAGCTCGAGTGCGATGGCCGCCTGGTCGGCGAACGTGACGATCAACGGCAGCTGATCGTCCTCGAACGGCGTGGCGGTCGCCGCGCGGAGGGCGATGAGCACACCGGTGACCTTGTCGCCCGTACGGAGAGGAATAGCGAGAGTGGGGCCGAACTCGGCGGCGATCTCGGGGGTGAGAGCGAACGCGAGCCGGTCGGCGCGCAGGGGCGTGCGCTCCCGGTACGCCTGGCCGGATGTCGAGGCGTCGACCGGGACATGCTGCCCGACGATGACATCGGACAATCGGCCGGAGGCCACGCGGATGACCAGCTCGGTGACCTCTTGCGACGGCGTGGCAGGCGGCTTGGGGACCGCGAGCGCGGTCGTTGTCGCTCCGGTGAGTTCCAGTGCGCTGTCGGCGATGAGCCGCAGCACGTCGACCGGATCGGCACCGGAGAGCAGTTCTGTCGTGATGCGCCCGGTCGCCTCCAGCCACATCTGCTGGGTCAGCGCCGTCTCGTACAGCCGCGAGTTCTCCACCGCGATCGCGGCGGCCGCTGCCAACGCCTGCAGCACCAGTTCGTCGTCGACGGTGAAGAACGCGCCGTGTGCCTTCTCGGTGAGGTAGAGGTTGCCGAACACCTCGCCGCGAATGCGGATCGGCACGCCGAGGAACGTCCGCATCGGCGGGTGGTTCTCCGGGAAGCCTGCGGAGTCGGGATGGTGGGTCAGATCGTCCAACCGCAACGCTTCGTGCTGCCGGGACACCGTGCCGAGCAGCCCCTTGCCTTCCGGCAGGTGACCGATGAGCCGCCGGGTCTCCTCGTCCATTCCTTCGTTGATGAACGCGGTCAGTTTTCCGTCCGGGCCCCGGATGCCCAGCGCCCCGTAGCGGGCGTCGACCAGATTGATGGCCGCGCGCACGATCCTGCGCAGCGTTGCGTCGAGCTCCAGTCCGGAGTTGATCGCCAGCATGGCCTCGGTCAATGCGTCCAGCTGGTCGCGCGTGTCGGAGATTTGATCGATCCGACGTTGCACCCCGGCAAGCAATTCGCGCAGGCGCGGCTCAGTCAGTGGGCTCCGTGACGGCGCCCCTTCCTCACTCGCCCCACCGGTCACCCCAACGATGCTGGCATTGGTCACCGTGCGTTGCAACGATTTGCGGCTGTGTGGGCGATTTGGGTGCTTCTCGGGCAGGTCGGACGGGTCACCCCGAGGTGCTCGCTCCCGAGAACCCGTGCTGCCGCCACGCTTCGTACACGGCCACGGACGCGGCGTTGGCGAGGTTGAGCGAGCGGGATCCGGGCACCATCGGGATCCGGACCCGGGCGGTGACGCGCGGGTGCTGAAGCACGTCGGGCGGCAGACCGACGGACTCGGGGCCGAACATCAGGACATCACCGGGCTGATACGCGACCGAGGTGTACGCCACGTCGGCATCGGTGGTGAAGGCATAGACCGCGGCGTCGCCGCAGGCATCGAAGGCGGCATCGAGCGTGGGATGGACGTGGGTGGATGTGAGATCGCCGTAGTCCAGCCCGGCACGTCGTACCGGCTTGATGTCCAGTGAGAAGCCGAGCGGCTCCACCAGGTGCAGCTCGCAGCCGGTGTTGGCCGCGAGCCGGATGACGTTGCCGGTGTTCGGTGGGATCTCCGGGCGGTAGAACAGGATGCGAAACATGCCGTTCACCGTCGTGATCCTGCCAGGTTGGTGCTGCTCACCACTCGCTGAGCCCGACCCGTCGGTAACTCGATAGCCTCTGGCTGAACAGCAGCGCAGACGAAGCGGCGGAGGAGAGCACACGTGGCACGTTCGGTACTTGTCACCGGGGGAAACCGGGGGATCGGCCTGGCCATCGCCCGCAGTCTGGCCGAGGCGGGCCACCGGGTCGCGGTGACGCACCGGGGATCGGGCGCCCCGGAGGGGTTGTTCGGTGTGCAGGCCGACGTCACCGACAGCGAACAGATCGATGCCGCGTTCAAACAGGTGGAGGAGCACCAGGGGCCGGTCGAGGTGTTGGTGTCCAACGCCGGGATCACCGACGACACCCTGCTGATGCGGATGTCCGAGGAACAGTTCACCCGGGTCGTCGACGCGAACCTGACCGGGGCGTACCGGGTGGCCAAGCGGGCCAGCCGGGGGATGCTGCGCGCCAAGTGGGGCCGGTTCATCTTCATCTCCTCGGTGATCGGGCTCTCCGGCGGCGCGGGCCAGGTCAACTACGCGGCCAGCAAGGCGGGCCTGGTGGGTATCGCGCGGTCGCTGGCGCGTGAGCTCGGTTCGCGCAACATCACCGCCAACGTCGTGGCGCCGGGGTTCGTCAAGACGGACATGACGGATGCGCTGACCGACGAGCAGAAGGCCGCCGCGTTGGCGCAGATCCCCGCGGGCCGGTACGCCGAGCCCGCGGAGGTCGCCGCCGCGGTCGCCTTCCTGGCGTCGGACGAGGCGGGCTACATCAACGGTGCCGTGCTGCCGGTCGACGGTGGCCTCGGCATGGGTCACTAAGCGGCTGAGAACGGAGCGACATGTCAGGACTTCTCGACGGCAAGCGGTTGCTGATCACCGGCGTGATCACCGACGCGTCCATCGCGTTTCACGCCGCGAAAGTGGCGCAGGAGCAGGGCGCGCAGGTGGTGCTCACCGGCTTCGGGCGCCTGCGCCTGGTGGAGCGGATCGCGCAGCGGTTGCCGGAACCGGCTCCGGTGATCGAACTGGACGTCACCAACGACGAGCACCTGAACTCGCTGGCCGAGCGCGTGAGCGAACACGTCGACGGCCTGGACGGGCTGTTGCACTCGATCGGCTACGCCAACCCGGAGACCTGCCTCGGCGCGCCGTTTCTGGACGCACCGTGGGAGGACGTCGGCCCCGCGCTGCAGATCTCCGCGTACTCCTACGCCTCGCTGGTCAAGGCGGTCGCGCCGCTGCTGGCCCCAGGGGCTTCGGTACTCGGCATGGACTTCGACGCACGTGTGGCGTGGCCCGCTTACAACTGGATGGGCGTGGCCAAGGCGGCGCTGGAGTCGGTGAACCGGTACCTGGCTCGCGAACTGGGACCGCGCGGGGTGCGGGCGAACCTGATCGCGGCCGGACCGGTGAAGACCATGGCGGCCAAGTCCATCCCGGGCTTCGGTGAGCTGGAGTCCGGCTGGGGCGAGCGGGCGCCGCTCGGCTGGGACAGCACCGACCCGACGCCGGTGGCCAAGACGATCGTGGCGCTGCTGTCCGACTGGCTGCCGGCGACCACCGGCTCGATGATCATGGTCGACGGCGGGGTGCACGCGCTCGGGCAGTGACGTGGGCCCGTGGCCCCTCGCGGCGTCCTTGGCGGGCCGGCCATCGCGCCGGGCGCCGGCGCCGCCCTGCCCATCGGACGTGCGTCACGTCCAGGTCGGACACCGGCAGGAGCGAAACTCCCGTCGAGTAACGTCGGCACCATGAAGTTCGACGCGTTGCTCTGGCTGTCCTTCGGTGGCCCCGAGGGCCCCGACGACGTGATGCCCTTCCTGGAGAACGTGACCAGGGGCCGCGGCGTTCCGCGGGAGCGATTGCTCGAGGTCGCCGAGCACTACCACCATTTCGGCGGGGTGTCGCCGATCAACGAGCTGAACCGCGCGGCGATCGCCGACGTCGAGGCGGAGCTGGCCAAGCAGGGCGTCGAACTGCCGATCTATTTCGGCAACCGGAACTGGAAGCCGTACGCCGAGGACGCCGTGGCCGGGATGAAGCGGGACGGTGTGCAGCGAGCTCTGGTCTTCGCGACCAGCGCCTACGGCGGCTACTCCTCGTGCCGTCAGTACGACGAGGACATCGTGCGCGCTCGTGCGGCGGTCGGAGACGGCGCGCCCGAGCTGGTGAAGCTGCGCCACTTCTACGACCACCCACGGTTCATCGAGCTGTTCGCGGAGTCGACGCGCAACGCGCTGGCGACGCTGGAAGGTGACGCCAGGTTGGTCTTCGTCGCGCACTCGATCCCGACCGCGGCGGACCGCGCCGCCGGTCCGCCGGAGCTGGGCGGACACTTGTACTCCCGGCAGATCGCCGATGCCGCGGCCAAGGTCGCCGAGGCGGTGGGCGTGGCCGAGTTCGACGTGGTCTGGCAGTCGCGGTCCGGCCCGCCGTCGGTGCCGTGGCTGGAGCCGGACATCGTCGACCACATCGAGGCGCTGCACGCCGCCGGGGTGCGCGCCGTGGCGGTGTGCCCGGTCGGCTTCGTCTCGGATCACCTCGAGGTGATCTGGGACCTGGACAACGAAGCGGCCGACCGCGCCAAGGAGCTCGGCATGGGCTTCGCCAGGGCCGCCACGCCGGGCCAGGACCCGCGGTTCGCCGAGCTGGTGGTGGATCTGATCCGTGAGCACCTGGACGACGCGGAGTCCGCTCGTGGTTTGGGATGCACCGTGAATGGCGAGCTGTGCGCTGTCGGGTGCTGCGCTCCTGCTCGCCGCCCTCGCGATTAGCGGCTCAGCGCCCTCGCCTGCGCCCTCACGACCAGCGGCTCAGCGTCGGTTCGCCTGCGCCCTCACGACCAGCGGCTCAGCGTCGGTTCGGCTGCTCGGAGAGGATCCGGGCAGCCTCCGCGACGGCGGCCGTCCGCGCCGTGCGGACGGCCGCGGCCGGACCGCGTAGCGCAGCCGCTCGGTGAGCAGCCGCGCTCGCCGACAACGCACCGCCCGGGTCGTCCGCGTTCGCCAGGGACAGGATCGCCGCTACCTCGTCCGCGCGCTGCAGCACGCGCAGACTCCGTCCCGGCATGCCGTCGGGCCAGTTCAGGGGCGGCCGAGCGCGTAGATGTGCCCGCAACGCGTCGTCCGCGTCCGGGCGTTCGTTGGCGACCTGCAGCTCGGCAAGTGCAGCGGCACTGTCGCGAACAGCGGTGGTCAACTCCTCCTCCGCCTGCGCGAGACCGACGTGCTCGATGACCGGTGACGACACCAGGTGGTGCACATGCCACCGCAACAAACCGTCCACGTCCCTCGGCGTCAGCCCGATGCCTGCGTCGGGCAACACGACGGCTTCGCCCGCCTGCAATGCGGCTTTGGTGAACGGCCCGCCCGCGTCGAGCCCGCGCGGATCCCCGGGTGCCGGCAGAACGAGCGCCATCGGGCTCGACAGCCGGCGCAGGACAGGCAGCAGATCGGTGAACGGCACCGGACAGTTCGCGGCCAGCTCGGTGAGCTCGGCGGCCCGGGGATCGGCGACCTCGAGTTCATGACGCTCGGCCCAGACCTGCATCGCGTCCAGCACGTCGTCCGCGGCGGCACGACCAGCCAGCCAAGCGGAGGACCACACCACGAGAGTGGCACTAGCTACGCACACGCCTGCCCACGTTACCGATCGAGAGCGGGCCGACGTCAGGGACCGGTCGAGATCCGGCTGCTGTCAGGGATACCGGTCGGGATCTGGTTACCGTCCGGGGTACCGGTCGACGAGGACGGGCAGCGCGGTCGTGGATCGGCGCAGCCGGACCGAACGGATGCGGCGTGTTCGACGTGGCTACTGCACGTCGCCGCCGGGTGGGGCGACGTGCACCGTGCGCTGGCGCTCGACCTCCACCACCCCGGGGACGCGCTGCAACGCGCCGATGACGTTCTCGTCCGCCTTGCCGGTGATGACGGAGATTGCGTCGTGAACCGCGGATACGTCGAGCCCTGCCGCCGTCAGCCTGGCGGCGATGTCACTGATCTCGTCGGGTTCGTCGGTGTCGACCGAAATCAGCACTTCCAGCTGCGCGGCCACCACACCTCCTGACTGTCGGGGTGCGGGGGCGGCGGGAGCCGCGGCGGGCGCTGCTACTCGGGCGCCTGCACCAATCCCGCCCCAACGTCGGTCGAAGGCAATGGTAACCGCATTGCGGACTGGGTCAATCGTGCCCAAAGCGCCCAACCAGTGCTGTTGTACTTCTCCGCGGACAGCGCGGCCACCCCGGAGACGTGCGGCGTCGCCATGCTCGTGCCGCTGATCGTGTTGACGCGTTGCGGCATGGGCCAGCTGGACAGCACGTCGACACCCGGCGCGACGACGTCCACCGCGCCGGTTCGGTCGACCGTGCCGCTGGAGAAGTCGGCGACCGTCAGCTCGGCGTCGATCGCCCCGACCGCCATGATCGACGGGCAGTTGGCCGGATGGCTCACCGGCGCGATCATCCCGTCACCGCGCTTGCTGTCGTTGCCTGCCGCGGCGATGATCAAACAGCCTTTGTCCAGGGCCCGACGCGCGGCACGCTCGAACGTCACCGAGTGCGGTTGCCCCGGCCGGACCGGAGCGCCGAGCGACATCGACACCACCGCACAGCCGTTCTGCAGTGCCCATGCGATGCCCGCCAGGATGCTGCCGTCGGTGCCCGCTCCGCTGTTGTCCAGCACCTTGCCGACGTAGATCTCCGCGCCGGACGCCACGCCGTAGCCAGGCGGCTGGGAAGGCTGCCGCGGCCCGCACGCGGTGCCGACGACGTGCGTGCCGTGTCCGTGCACGTCGGTGATGTCCTCGCCGTCCACGAACGATTTGGTCACGATCGTGCGGTCGGCGAAATCCGGGTGGTCGACGTCGAACCCGGTGTCCAGCACGCCGACCCGAACGCCGGCACCCGTCGCCGTGCTGGTGTCCGCGTGCACCGCACGCAGACCCCACGTGTACGGCTCGTCCAATGCCGGGGTGGTCGGTGGATCAGGAGCGGCGAGCGCGAGCGCATAGACCGTGCGCTCCGGCTCCACGATGGTGATGGGCCCACGCGAGCCGGTGACCCCACTCAAGGCGTCGATCTGGTCGGTCGCCGCGCTCACCACGGCCACGCCGAGGTCCTCCCACAGCACGCCGTCGATGTCGGTGTCGATCTCTTCATGCGTCTGAACAGCGAAATCCCCGCCACGCACGGTCTTGATACCGGCCACCGACGTCATCGTGCGGGCGCCTTCGTCCACCGCGTCGTCGGCGAACAGCACGAGGTAACGCCCAGGTTCGTTCGCCGCCGGTTGCGTTGCCGACCCCATTGCCGTCGTCATCCAGCCACCCCCGTCGTCAGGCTGTCACCGGCAGTGCGCCGTCTGGACCTGGTGCGCCAGGCACCACCCGCCGGCCGTTGTCAGGTCGCGCAGCTTCTCCGTCCGACGGGACCCCTCCCGGTGCCAATTTCACTACAAAGAGTAAGTTTACCTCAGCTCTGAGTAATCATCGGTCACGTCTGAGTCACTCATGGGGCGGTTTACTCTGGGCAGGTGGGACATCGCGAACAGCTGCTCGCCGCTGCTCGGCGCCTGCTCGAGGACAAGGGCTACGCGCACATCACCGCGCGCGACCTGGTGGCCGCCTCGGGCACCAACCTGGCGTCGATCGGCTACCACTTCGGCTCCAAAGCCGGCCTGCTCAACGAGGCGATCGGGGAGATCTACCGAGAATGGGCCGAGCAGTTGACCGAGATCGCGCTCGGCGCCAAGGTGCGCAGCCCGGTCGAGCGCGCGCACGTGACGTGGTCGGCGTTCCTGCAGACGCTGGACGAGAAGCGAGCGCTGCTGGTGTCCTTCCTCGAGGCGTTCGCCCAAACCGAGCGCAATCCCGAGCTGCGCGAGCAGCTGGCCGGCCACTACCGGCGGATCCGCGAGCACGTCGCCCAGCTCGTGGCGAACGAACTCGGTGGCGACGTCTCGCCGGACGACCCGCGCGCAGCGGCGGTGGCCAGCTTCGTGATCGCGGTGTGCGACGGCCTTGCCGTCCAGTGGCTGCTGGACCCCTCTCGCACGCCTGATCCGGACGAGCTCGTGGCGGGGCTGGACATGATCTGGGCCTTCTCGACCGGTCAGGAGGACAACGGCTGATGTGACGCCCGTCACGATTAGTGAGGGTCACAGAACTGACCGTCAGCGACGACGGCGCGCGAGCCTGGCGTGCAGATACGCTCGGAGTCATGCAGACATGGGCTTCGACCGCGGTGCCGCGGATCCCCGGGCAGCCGCGTCCGCTACGGCTCTACGACTCGGCGAGCGGATCGGTGCGTCCGACGGCTCCCGGTCGGGTCGCGCGGATGTACGTCTGCGGCATCACGCCGTACGACGCGACACACCTCGGCCACGCCGCCACGTACTTGGCGTTCGACCTCATCCACCGGCTCTGGCTGGATGCCGGCCACGAGGTGGAGTACGTCCAGAACGTCACCGACGTCGACGACCCACTGCTCGAGCGGGCCGAGCGCGACCAGCAGGACTGGACGGTCCTGGCGATGTGCGAGACCGCGCTGTTCCGCGAGGACATGGAGGCACTGCGCGTTCTTCCGCCGCACCACTACGTCGGTGCGGTCGAGTCCATCCCGTCGATCGCGGAAGCGGTCGAGAAGCTGCTCGCCAGCGGGGCGGCGTACCGCATCGACGATCCGCAGTACCCCGATGTCTACTTCGACCACACCGCCACCGGCCGCTTCGGCTACGAGTCGAACTACGACGAGAAGACCATGCTCACGCTGTCCGCGGAGCGCGGGGGAGACCCGGACCGGCCGGGAAAGCGGCACCCGTTGGACGCGCTGCTGTGGCGGATGGCGCGCGAGGGGGAGCCGTCGTGGCCGTCACCGCTGGGGGAGGGCCGCCCGGGCTGGCACGTCGAGTGCAGCGTCATCGCGCTGGAACGCCTCGGTACCGGGTTCGACGTCCAGGGCGGCGGCTCGGATCTGATCTTCCCGCACCACGAGTACAGCGCCGCGCACGCCGAAGCCTTGTCCGGCGACTATCCGTTCGCCCGGTTCTACGTGCACGCGGGCATGATCGGCTTGGACGGCGAGAAGATGTCCAAGTCCAAGGGCAACCTGGTGTTCGTCTCCAAGCTGCGCGCGCAGGGTGTCGAGCCTGCGGCGCTGCGGCTGGCGCTGTTCGCCGGGCACTACCGCAGTGACCGTTCCTGGACCCAGCAGCTGCTGGAGCAGGCGCAGGCGCGGCTGGCTCGGTGGCGCGAAGCGGTGGCATTGCCTGCTGGGCCGCCCGCAGAGGACACGATTGCCCGGTTGCGTGACCGGCTGACCGACGATCTGGACACCCCGCGGGCGTTGGATGTCATCGACGCGTGGGCGTCGGCGGCTCTGACCCGGTCCGGCACGGACACCGAGGCACCGCGGGCGATCCGGGAAGCGGTCGACGCTCTGCTCGGCGTGGACCTGTAGTTCATCGCCCGACCAGCACGCTGAGCGGCATTGCGTCCGCTATCCGGCGCATGCCCTCCTGGTTCGGGTGGAGCCCGTCGCCGGAGTCGTAGCGCGGATGCAGGCACGTCGGCGCTCCGGGGTCGCGCATGACGGGTTCCAGGTCCACGACGGCGTCGAAAGCCGGCGTTGTGCGGATCCACCGGTTGACGGCCTTCCGGTGCTGTTCGGCGTCCGCCGTCCAGAACTCGCCGCAGCCCCTGGGCAGGATCGTCGCGCCGACCACGGTCAGGCCCGCTTGTCGTGCACGCTGGGCGATGAAACGCAACCCGTCGATGACGTCCGCGGCCGTGGCTTTGGTGGCGAGATCGTTCGTCCCTTCCAGCACGACGAGCGCGCGCACGCCGGACTGGCGGAGGACGTCGCGGGTCAGCCGCGCCATGGCGGGGTCGCCACCTCCCGGCCGGCTCCCGACGGGCGTCACCGCATTCGCCGAGATGCCCGCGTTCAACACGCCCACGTTGTGCTTGGCGAGCCGGCGCGCCAGCACGTCCGGCCATCGTCCGTAGGTGCCCGGGGTCGACGAGGAGCCGTCGGTGATGGAGTCGCCCAGCGTCACGATCGCCCCGCGGGCATGCGGCGCCCACACGTCGACACCAGTCAGGAAGTACGTGGTGTGCACGTGTGCGGTGAACCGCTCGCCACGAATATCTGCCGTGACGTCGCCCGAGCCCGGTGGACTGGCGTAATGCGTGGTGAATGCCAGTGGATGCCTGGTCGCCACACCGTCGACGACGTGGAACGACACCGCGACGTCGGTGCCCGGCCGCGTCGGAAAGCTGACCTCGTCGCTGACGATCTCTCGGCCGGCCGGGACAGTCACCCGCGGTTTCCCGCCGAAGCGCACCTGGTGATCGGTGGCGGGGTCCACCGCGGGCCCCGACACCCGTAGCGCGACCCGCACCTGGGTGAACGTCACGGGATCGGAGCCGTACACGTTCGACAGCCGCGCCCGCAATCGTGGACCGCCGAGGGTCAACCGGGCGACCATCCGGAAGGACTGGTCCCGGACGACACGACGTTCGTCGTGCCGTTCCCTGACCGGCGCCGTCGCCCAGGCGCCGACCCAGTGCCGTTGCTCGGTGGCGCCGAGCGGCGGGGGATCGGTGCGGGCCACGAGGCTCGGTGCCGGGGCGGGCCCGGCCGACGTGGCCAGCAGCGCCACGCTCGCCACGACGGCGAGCAGCCATCCGGCACGAGCCACCGGCTCAGCGGGAGCCAGGGCGCCGCCGGCGCAAGTACCGTTCGATGTCGGCGGCGATCTGCTCCCCGGACGTCTGCGACAGGTCCAGCTCCGCGTCGTCGCGCTCTTCCAGCGTCCGCACGTACTCGATGACTTCCTCGTCGTCCTCGGCGAGCTCGGTCACCGTGCGCTGCCACTCGTCGGCCTGTTCGGGCAGGTCACCGAGCGGGACCTCGCGGTCCAGGATGTCCTCGAGCTTGCGCAGCAGGGCCAACGTGGCCTTCGGCGACGGCGCGTGCGACACGTAGTGCGGCACCGCGGCCCACACCGAGATCGCCGGAATCCCGGCTTGCACGCACGCATCTTGGAACACGCCGGTGATGCCGGTCGGGCCTTCGTACTTGCTGTGCGCGATGCCGAACCGCTCAGCCGCTTCGGCGTCGTAGGCCGTGCCGGTCACCGGGACCGGCCGGGTGTGCGCGGTGTCGGCCAGTAGCGCACCCAGCGTGATGACGGTACTGACGCCGAGCCGGTCGGCGTGCTCGAGCAGCTCGTCGCAATAGGCACGCCAGCGCAAGTTCGGCTCCGGCCCGCACACCAGCACGACGTCGTCCTCGCTGCCCGGTGGACGGCAGATCGACAAGGTGGTGGTCGGCCATTCCACCCGGCGCGTCACCCCGTCCACCATGTGGACCGTCGGCCTGGTGGCCTGGAAGTCGTAGTAGTCGTCCGGGTTGAGTTCCGCCACCTTGGTGGCCTGCCAGCAGCGATGCAGGTGCTCGATACCGGAACTGGCCGCTTCACCAGCGTCGTTCCAGCCCTCGAACGCCGCGATCAGCACCGGGCCGGTCAGGGCCGGTTCGGGGGCGGCTTGCTCGGGTCGTGGATCGGCATCAGTCACTTGACTAGCGTACGACCCCGCCACAACGCGGGAGACCGTACGCTGAGCGTATGTCTTCCTCGTTGCTGGACACGCTCGCTTCTCGCGTCGTCGTCGCCGATGGTGCGATGGGGACTGCGCTGCAGGCACACGACTTGACGCTGGACGACTTCGCCGGCCTGGAAGGCTGCAACGAGATCCTCAACGTCACCCGACCGGATGTCGTGCGCGGCATCCACCGCGGGTACCTCGAGGTCGGCGCCGACGCGGTGGAGACGAACACGTTCGGCGCGAACTACGCGAACTTCGCCGAGTACGACATCACCGACCGGATCTACGAGCTGGCCGAACGCGGAGCGGCGCTGGCCCGTGAGGTCGCCGACGAGTTCAGCACGCCCGACCGGCCCCGGTTCGTGCTCGGTTCGGTCGGGCCGGGCACCAAGTTGCCGACGCTGGGCCATGCCCCGTTCGCCACGCTGCGCGACGCCTATCGCGAGCAGGTGCGCGGCCTGCTCGACGGCGGCGTGGATGCGGTGCTGGTGGAGACGTCGCAGGACATCCTGCAGGCGAAGGCGGCGCTGATCGGTGCGCGGCGTGCGATGAAGGCCGCGGGCCGCACCGTGCCGTTGCTCGCCTCGATCACGGTCGAAACCACCGGCACCATGCTGCTGGGCACCGAGGTCGGCGCCGCGCTGGCCGCGCTCGAGCCGATGGGCATCGACGTCATCGGCCTCAACTGCGCCACCGGGCCCGCGGAGATGAGCGAGCACCTGCGGCAGCTGTCGCAGCAGGCACGCATCCCGTTGTCGGTGATGCCGAACGCGGGATTGCCGGAGCTCGGGCCGGACGGAGCGGTGTATCCGCTGACGCCCGAGGAACTGGCCGAGTCGCTCAGCATGTTCGTCACCGACTACGGGGTGCAACTCATCGGCGGCTGTTGCGGCACCACGACCGAGCACATCCGGCAGCTGGTGGAAGCCGCCAAGAACCTCACCCCCGCACCGCGCAGGCCGCGCCCGGAGCCGGGCCTGTCGTCGCTGTACCAGGCGGTGCCGTTCCACCAGGACGCCAGCGTGTTGATGATCGGCGAGCGGACCAACGCCAACGGCTCGAAAGCGTTCCGGCAGGCGATGCTGGACGGCCGGTTCGGTGACTGTGTGGAGATCGCCCGCGAACAGACCCGCGACGGCGCCCACGTGCTGGACCTGTGCGTGGACTACGTGGGCCGCGACGGCGCGGCGGACATGGCCGAGCTGGCCAAGCGCTTCGCCACCGCGTCCACGCTGCCGATCATGCTCGACTCCACCGAGGTGGACGTGCTGCGGACCGGTCTGGAACACCTGGGCGGCCGGTGCGCGATCAACTCGGTCAACTACGAGGACGGCGACGGGCCGGACTCGCGCTTCGTCAAGGTGATGGACCTGGTCGCCGAGCACGGCGCCGCGGTCGTCGCGTTGACCATCGACGAGGAAGGCCAGGCGCGTACCGCCGAGCACAAGGTCGCGGTGGCCGAACGGCTGATCGCCGACATCACCGGCAAGTGGGGCCTGGCCAAGTCGGACATCATCGTCGACACGTTGACGTTCACCATCGCCACCGGTCAGGAGGAGTCCCGGCGAGACGCGCTGGAGACGATCGAGGCGATCCGGGAACTCAAGCGCAGGCACCCGGACGTGCAGACCACGCTGGGCGTCTCGAACGTCTCGTTCGGATTGAACGCCGCCGCCCGGCAAGTGCTCAATTCGGTGTTCCTGCACGAGTGTGTGCAAGCCGGCCTGGACACCGCGATCGTGCACGCCTCGAAGATCCTGCCGATGAACAAGATCCCGGACGAGCAGCGCGAGGTGGCGCTCGACCTGATCTACGACCGGCGCCGGGACGGCTACGACCCGCTGCAGAAGCTGATGCAGCTGTTCGAGGGCGTCACCGCCGCAGCGGGCAGGGAGTCGCGCGCGGCCGAGCTGGCCAAGCTGCCCCTGTTCGAACGACTGGAGCGACGCATCGTCGACGGCGAGCGCACCGGCCTGGAAGCCGACCTGGACGAAGCACTGCAGGAAAAGCCGGCACTGGACATCATCAACGACACGCTGCTGTCCGGCATGAAGACGGTCGGCGAACTGTTCGGCTCCGGTCAGATGCAGCTGCCGTTCGTGCTGCAGTCCGCCGAGGTGATGAAGGCCGCGGTGGCCCACCTCGAGCCGCACATGGAGAAGTCCGACTCCGGCGGCAAAGGCAAGATCGTGCTCGCCACGGTCAAGGGCGACGTGCACGACATCGGCAAGAATCTGGTCGACATCATCCTGTCCAACAACGGCTACGAGGTCGTCAACCTGGGCATCAAGCAGCCGATCTCGGCGATCCTGGAGGCCGCCGAGCAGACCGGCGCCGACGTCATCGGCATGTCCGGCCTGCTGGTGAAGTCCACCGTGGTGATGAAGGAAAACCTCGAGGAGATGAACTCCCGCGGGGTGCACGCCCGGTGGCCGGTGCTGCTCGGCGGCGCCGCGCTGACCCGCTCCTACGTGGAGAACGATCTGGACGAGCTGTACCTGGGCGAGGTCCGCTACGCGCGGGACGCGTTCGAGGGACTGCGGCTGATGGACGCGATCATGGCGGCCAAGCGGGGGGAGAGCCCGCTGATCGACGAAGCCGAGGAGGCCAAGCGGGCCGAGCGCAAGGCGCGCCGGGAACGGTCGTTGCGGATCGCCGCCAAGCGCAAGGCGGAGGCCGCGCAGCGAGAGGCCGAAGAGCTGCCCGCGCGGTCCGACGTGGCCACGGACGTCCCGCTGCCGACCCCGCCGTTCTGGGGCACCCGCGTGGTCAAGGGCATCCCGCTCAACGACTACGCGTCGATGATCGACGAGCGCGCGACGTTCATGGGCCAGTGGGGCCTGCGCGGCGCGCGAGGTGGCAACGGCCCGACCTACGAGGAGCTGGTGGAGACCGAAGGGCGGCCCCGCCTGCGCTACTGGCTGGACCGCCTCACCGCGGACGGCGTCCTGGCGCACGCGGCCGTCGTCTACGGGTACTTCCCGTGTCTGGCGGAAGGGGACGACGTCGTCGTACTCTCCGAGCCGCGGCAGGACGCCGACGAGCTCCTGCGCTTCACGTTCCCACGGCAGGCGCGGGACCGCAGGCTGTGCCTGGCCGACTTCTACCGGCCGCGCGAGCAAGCCGCACCGGGCGAGGTCGACGTGCTGCCGCTGACGCTGGTCACCATGGGCCAGCCGATCGCCGACTACGCCAACGAGCTGTTCGCGTCCAACGCCTACCGCGACTACCTGGAGGTGCACGGGCTCGGCGTGCAGTTGACCGAGGCGCTGGCCGAGTACTGGCACCGCCGGGTGCGGCAGGAGCTGCGCTTCTCCTCCGGGAAGGTGGTGGCCGACGAGGACCCCGACGACATCGAGGAATTCTTCAAGCTCGGCTACCGCGGCGCCCGGTTCTCCCTCGGCTACGGCGCCTGCCCGAACCTGGAGGACCGGTCGAAGATCGTCCGCCTGCTGGAGCCGGAACGCATCGGCGTCAAGCTGTCCGAGGAGTTCCAGCTGCACCCCGAGCAGTCCACGGACGCGATCGTCTGCCACCACCCGGAGGCGAAGTACTTCAACACGTGAAGCGCGTCAGTGGCGTTCGCGCACCATCAGCGCCTGCGCGCCGGTACCGACCGGCCCGTTCACGTCGTGAATGACGGTGTTGGCGCAGCCGATGCCGTGCGGGCCGATCGTGGTGGCGGCGTCCAGGCCGATCCACTCGCCTTCCGGCGGGCGCACGACGTGCACGGTGAGCTCGGTGTTGATGAACCACCACTGCATCGGGTCCAGGCCACCCGAGACACCGTTGCCGGAGTCGGCGACCGTCATCAGTCGCTGCAGCGGGCTCGGCTCCTCACCGCTCACCAGCGGGATCCGCTGACGGGCCCACACCGTGGCCGGACCGGGTTCGCCGAGCCCACCCTTGATCGAGTGCCACTGCATCGCGTCGATGTAGCCGGCGTGCCAGCCTTCCGGGCGGCCGAACTCGCGACCGGCGTCCGGACCGGGCAGCGGGTCGGCGTGCGTGCTGCGCACGGACGTGGTGTCGCTGCGGATGATCCGCCATGCCCTGGCCAGCGCGACCGCGCGGCCGTTGGCGCTCATCGTCGCCTCGAGCATTTCCACCGATCGCCCAGGGCGGACCAGCTCGGCCTGGACGTGCAGCTCGGCGACCGGGACCGGGCCGAGGATCTCGACCGTGACCCGGGCGATCGACCGGTCCTGCGCGCCGTCGACCCGCTCGAGCGCGCGGGTCAGCAGCGCCGACGGCGGGCCGAGGTGCTGCATCCCCGGCCCCCATGGGCCGTTCGTGTGCTCGGTGGAGGCGTAGGTCTCATCGTCGGTTTGCTGGTAAAAGGCCGCATCGCTCACGCGGTTAGTCTGCCAGCGAAAGGAGCGTGATGGAGTTCGAGCTGCCCGACGCGGTGCTGTGGGACATGGACGGCACTCTCGTCGACACGGAGAAACTGTGGGAGATCGCGCTCGGTGAACTCGCCGAACACCTGGGCGGCCGACTGTCGCGCGAGGCGCGGGCGAAGATCGTGGGCACCAACAGCCTGCAGACCATGCGGCTGCTGTTCGCCGATCTCGGCCGGGAACTGACCGACGAGTCGTATGCCGAGGCGAACGGATGGCTCGAGGCGCGCATGCACGAGCTGTTCTCCGGCGACATCCCGTGGCGTCCGGGCGCCGTGGACGCCTTGCAGATGGTGCGCGAGACCGGTCTGCCGACCGCGCTGGTGACCTCGACGGTTCGGCCGTTGGCCGAGCGCGCGCTCGACCACATCGGCCGCCGCTGGTTCGACGTGACCGTGGCGGGCGACGAAGTGGACGGCAAGAACAAGCCACACCCGCGGCCCTACCTGCGAGCAGCCGAACTGCTCGGCGTCGAGCCGGGCCGGTGCGTGGCGATCGAGGACTCTCCGGTGGGCAGCAGCGCGGCGGCGGCGGCCGGTTGCGGGGTGATCGTGGTGCCCAACGACGTACCGGTCGAGCCGGGCCCGTCGCTGTTGGTGCTGGAGACGCTGGCCGGGCTGCGCCCGGACGACCTGAGCGCCGCGTTCCGGTTGGCCCAGGACGGGCGTCAGGCCCGCTCTGCC
Organism: Thermocrispum municipale DSM 44069; assembly: GCF_000427825.1. Taxonomy (GTDB): domain Bacteria; phylum Actinomycetota; class Actinomycetes; order Mycobacteriales; family Pseudonocardiaceae; genus Thermocrispum; species Thermocrispum municipale. The sequence continues at coordinate 492,161 of NZ_ATYT01000003.1, forward strand.
TGAGCCGCCATGATCGGCCTCTCCTAGAGTCGTCGCCATGCTGCCGATCATTCCGTTGGTCATCGGCGTCGGTGCAGTGGTGGCCGGCGCGGCGGTCCCCGCGGCGCGCGCTTCGCAACGGCGCCAGCGTCTTGTCCAGGCGAAGGCACGGGCCCGCGCGGTCTACCGCAGGCTCGAGTTCTGTGTCGAGACGATCGATCCCGGCGCCGACCTGACCGCTGCCGACGAGCTGAGCCGGGCGAGCGAGCGTTGGCACACGGCGGGTGCGCTGCTGGCCGAGGCGGTCAGCGAGGAGCAGTGTGCGGTGGCCGAGGACGTGGCGCAGGAAGGGCTCGACCATGTGGCGGCCGCCTGCCGCAAACTGGGCATCGACCCGCCGGTGATCAGCGGTGCGTAAGGCGCTCGCGCTGGTCGTCCTGGTCTGGCTGATCGCCGCGGCGCTGCCGGCCCATGCGCAGGACACCAAGCCGGAACTGGACGGTGAAGCGATCTGGCGTCAGCTGCAGCACGAGCCGATCGCGGTGCTGCCCGGTGCGGTGGCGCGGTTCGACGAGGACCGGGTGCGGGCGGAGATGCGGCGCAGCGAGCCCGCGGTGAAAGGCACCATCTACGTCGTCGTCGCGCCGTTCCGGACGAGCCGGTTGGACATCGCCGAGCCGCTGGAGAAGTATCTGAGCGACGACGATGTGCTGATCACCGTCGGTGGCGTGGAGGTCGACACCGACTGGTTCGAGCTCGCCGACGGCAAGTACTACGGCAAGGGCCCGGAAGGTAGCTACGACGCCGCGATCAACCGCAGGCACGCCCCGACCGTGCTGCGCACGTACGACGTCACCGCTCCGCTCGTGGACGTGTTGCGCCTTGCTCGCGGCGACGGCCTGGGCAAGCGGCAACGGCCGCCGCGCGTGGTCGAAGCAAGTGACGAGCTGGTGGACCGCATCGAGAACGGCATGCGCAAGCGTCTGTTCGTGGATCCGGCGCTGGCGACGACCGAGGACGAGCTGGCCCGCTTCCGGCTGTTCGAGCCCGATGAGTCGGTCGGCCGATACCGCGTGGTCTACCTGCCTCCGGCGCGGCCCGGACGGCCGGTACCCGACCCGCTGCCCGGGCTGACCGAACGCTTCCCGAACGACACCGTCGTCGTCGTGCGGGGACTCTGGTTGGACGCGGCCGGGCCGGGTGACCAGCAGGCATTGGCGACCTCGCTGCGTTTCGGCCGCGCGGCGGAAGCGGAGTCGATCCTGTGGACGGGCCGCCAGGTCGGCATCGTCAAGGCCTTCTTCGACCGGCTGAGCTTGATCCGCCGCGGGGTGCTCGATCCCCGGGGCATTCCGGTCCGGCCACCGAGCGTCGAGGAGACCGGAGGCCTGGTGGGACCGTGGGCGTTCGCCGCGACCGGCGTGGTGCTCGGCGGGGCGTCCGTCGGCGGCTGGTGGTGGCGGCGCGTGCGACGTCAGCGTGCCGAGCAGCGCGCGATGAGGCTGCGCAGTGCCGAGGTGGCGGCCGAGCTGGCGCGGCTGGCGGCCGCCGTGGCGAAAGCCGAGGAGGAGGCCGGCTCTCGCCGTAGGGCAGAGGCGGCCGAACGGTACGCGACCGCGGTCGACCTCAGTGAGCAAGCGACCACCAGCGCGGAGCTGCTCATCGCCCGGGACGTGATCAAGGAGGCGCACGCGATCTTGGACGGCAAGCAATGAAGCGTGCTCTGCGGTTGCTCCGGGCGGCCGGGCGTTGGCTGCGGCGCCGATGGCTGGCGTTGGCGCTCGTCATCGGCGTCGGCTACACGGTGGTCGCCTTCGCGGTGCCCATGCTGTTTGCCACCGAGAAGGCTCGCGTTCCGCTCACCCCGGAAGCGAAGCTGGCGATACCCGCGCTGCGGGAAAGCAGCGTGTACGTACAGCGCAGCGACGACGCCGCATGGGAGCTGGACGTCCAGGCTGCGCGGAAGGTCATCGGTGACCGGCCGCTGCTGATCGCCGGTTTCACCGACCCGAAAGCGTTCGACCCGGAACGCGCGCCGTATCCGGAGATGATCGCCCGCGACGACAAGGCCTACGCGGCCGAGCACGGCGACTCGAACCCGCTCAAGGAGTACGACGTCCCGATGGGCCGGACGTGTGAGGCCATCGCCGCCGAGTATCCCGACACGATGGTCGTGGTGATTCACCCGCGCCCCAATTTCGCCCGTGCCTGCGTCGGCCCGGACTTCCCGCGCGACAAGTACGACGATGAGCCGCCGCACTGGCCCGAAGGGGTGTTGGCGTCGGCGATGGTGGACACCAGACCGCACGTGGAAGCCGGACGGCTGCTGCCCATGGTCGAAGAGCTGGTGCCCAATTACGAGGAGAGAATCGCCTTCTTCGAGGACCCGCCGGGTGAGCGCGACCTCGGCGGCCCGTACCGCGAGCTGCGGATCTCGGGATACGTCGTCGGCGGAGCGGTCGCCGCGGCATTGCTGTTCCTGCTCCTGCGGCGCGGCTTCGGCACCGCCTCCCAGCGGGCGGACGAACGCCGCGAGCGGGCAGGGGCGCGAGCGGCCGCCCAGGCCGACGTCAACGCGCTGGCCGACCGCGTGCTGGCCCTCGAGCGGGATCAGGCCCGCGTGCTGGTCGGCGGCGAACAGCCACCGGACCCGGACCAGGTGGTCACGCTGGCCGAGGGCTATCTGCACCTGGTACGCGACTTCGACGCCGCGGAGTCGACGGAGGAATACCGGGCGATCTCCCGACGGGCCGAAGACCTTCTGCGCAGGGCGCCGGACTGATCAAGATTGACGCGACGGTGTGACTCCGGACGCCGACCGTGTGGCCCGCACGGGTGCGCGCGCCGCTGTGGTGCGAGGATTCTTGGCGTGAAGACCTTCGACGAACTGTTCGCCGAGCTGACCGAGAAGGCCCGCACCCGGCCGCCCGATTCCGGCACGGTGCGGGCGCTCGACGCAGGCGTGCACGCCCAGGGCAAGAAGGTTCTCGAAGAGGCCGGAGAGGTGTGGCTGGCGGCCGAGCACGAATCGGACGAGGCGCTGGCCGAGGAAATCTCACAGCTGCTGTACCGGGTGCAGGTACTGATGCTCGCCCGCGGCCTGACACTCGACGACGTCTACCGGTACCTGTAGGGGAGAGCCATGCTGAGAGTCGCCGTGCCCAACAAGGGTGCGCTGGCGAACGCCGCGTCCGAGATGCTCGCCGAAGCGGGGTACCGGCAGCGGCACGAATCGCGCGACCTGACGGTGCTCGACCCGGCCAACGAGGTCGAGTTCTTCTTCCTCCGGCCCAAGGACATCCCGATCTACGTCGGCTCCGGCGAGCTGGACCTGGGCATCACCGGCCGCGACCTGGCGCTGGACTCCGGCGCACCGGTCAGCGAGCGGCTGGCTCTGGGCTTCGGCGGGTCGACGTTCCGGTACGCCACCACGTCGGACCGGCAGTGGGAGATCGCCGACCTGCACGGCAAGCGGATCGCCACGTCGTATCCGCGCCTGGTGGCCGACAACCTGGCCAAGCACGGCATCGAGGCGGAGATCATCCGGCTGGACGGTGCGGTGGAGATCTCCATCCAGCTCGGGGTCGCCGATGCCATCGCGGACGTGGTGGGCAGCGGCCGCACGCTGCGGCAGCACAACCTGGTCGCCTTCGGCGAGCCGATCTGCGTCTCCGAGGCCGTGCTCGTCGAGCGGGCCAACGGCCGCCGGAGCGAGTACGAGAAAGCCAAGGCGCAGCTGACCGCGCGGGTGCAGGGCGTGGTGTTCGCCCAGCAGTACCTGATGTTGGACTACAACTGCCCGCGAGAGAAGCTCGACGCCGCCACGGCCATCACGCCCGGTCTGGAGTCGCCGACCATGGCGCCGCTGGCGGACGAGAACTGGGTGGCGGTACGCGCCATGGTGGCACGCCGTGAGGTCAACCAGATCATGGACGCGCTGGCCGAGGTCGGCGCGAAAGCCATCCTGGCGTCGGACATCCGGTCCTGCCGGCTGTAGCGCCGCGCGCCGGCCGGCCACCGCAGGTGGGGCGCTACTTCTTCACCGCCATGGTGAGCCCGTCGGCGACCGTCAGCACCACCGCGTCGACCCGTGGGTCGGCCGCGACGTGGTTGTTGAATGCGTCGATGTGTTCGGTCATCGGGTTGTGGTCCGGGTCCTCGCCGGGCACCACCCGGCCTTTCCACAACGTGTTGTCGGCCAGCACCACGCCCCCGGGACGGGTGCGCGGCACCAGTGCCTCCCAGTAGTCGATGTAGGACTCCTTGTCCGCGTCGATGAAGGACAGGTCGATGATCTCGTCGCGGGGCAGGGACTCGAGCGTCTGCCGGGCAGGACCGATGCGCAACTCGATGCGATCGGAGACCCCGCCCATGTCCCAGTGCTTGCGGGCGATGGCCGTCCACTCCTCGCTGACGTCACAGCACAACATGTGCCCGCCGTCGGCCAGGCCCCGCGCGATCGCCAGCGACGAGTAGCCGGTGAAGGTCCCGACCTCGACCGCGTAGCGCGCACCCATGATGCGGGCCAGCAGCGTGAGGAAGGCGCCCTGATCGGGTGCGACCTGCATGGTCGCCGCGTTGCCGGTAGCTCGCGCCGTCTCCTCGATCAGCGAGCGCTGCACCGCATCCGGCTTCTTGCTGTGCGCCAACACGTACTCGTGCAACTGGCTGGTGATGTTCAGCGTCGGTCGCGGCGTCATGAATAGACCCTACTGCTGAATTCGGGTCTCCACCTGTGGTTCTTCCGGATGATCCCGCGTCATCGCCTGCTGCGTCTGGGCATCAGGTCGTACAAGCCGGAGCGGTGCTCGGCCTCGGTGCGCCTGCGCACGCCCGCCACCTCGGTGATGAAGTCCTCGAACTCGAAGTCGGCGTTCGGCACGTACGTCCTGCGCTGCTGCTTCCGCCTGGCCAAGTGCCCGTCGACCACTCGCGCGACCTGACGCATCGCCACCGCCTGCGGGCTCTGCGGGGCATACGTGGTCACCGGCATGCCGCGCTCGGCCGCCTCGTTCACCACCACGCCCATCGGGACATGCGCCAGGATCGGCATCCCGACACCTTGGAAGGCACGCAGCACCGCCTCCGAGTACGCGCTCAGCGGGCGGCGATACAGCCCGGGCACCAAACCGAAGTACTCGATCGGCGGCCGGTCGATGCGCTGCTCCAGATGGCGCACCTGCTCGGTGAGCAGCCGCACCGCGCGAATGCTGGTGCGGTCGGGTTGCACCGGCACCAGCACACCGTCGGTGGCGGCCAGCGCGTTGTTGGTCAGCAGATCCAGCGCCGGCGGGCAGTCGATGATGATGTGCTGGTAGTCGGCGAACTGCAGCACCCTGGCCAGCTCCCACGTGGGCACGCGCACGTGATGCTGCCTGCGGATGAGGTCGAACATGCCCGGCGCGGTCGGTATCACGTGCAGGCAGCCGCCCGGCCCGATGTTGCTGCGCTGATGCGGGACCGCGAGCTCGGAGACCGGCCCCTTCCACATCTTGCTCAGCGCCATCGGCAGGCTCGGCCTGCCGGGTGGCACCTCGGGCAGCCCGAGGAACTCGGTGGTGGCGTGCCCCTGTGGGTCCAGATCGATCAACAGCACACGACGGCCCTGTTCGGCCAATGCGGCGGCGACGCCGACGGACAACGCCGTCTTGCCGACTCCGCCCTTCTGATTGATCACCGAAGTGACCTGCATCGTCACAATCGTCCCGATCTTTCCTCACGGTGACAGCGCGTGCTGACCCGCTCACAGCTGAGGTTATCGACGCTAGCCGATCATGATCGCGCGCGGGGTTACACCCTGGCCTCAGTCTGCCCGGTCGAGCGCGGTCTCGGCGCCCAGATCCGGGTCCGGCCAGCCGGGGTACTCCGGCGGCGAGCCCCCGAAGGCCGGGCAGTGCGCCTTGTGATCGCACCAGTCGCACAGTTTGCTCTTCGACGGCCGGAAATCGCCCGTCTCGCCCGCGCGCAGGATGGCCCGCCAGATCGCCTCCAGGGTGCGTTCGAAGCGCACCAGTTCACCCTCGTCCGGGGCGTAGGCGAGCGCTTCGCCGTCCCGCAGGTAGATCAACTTCAGTTGGCGGGGTACCACACCGCGCAGCCGCCACAGCGCGACGGCGTAGAACTTCATCTGGAACAGTGCCCGCATCTCGCCGATCTGGCGGGGCGCCGCGCCGGTCTTGTAGTCCACCACGCGTAGGTCGCCGTTGGGCGCGACGTCCAGCCGGTCCACGAACCCGCGCAGCAGCACGCCGTTGCCGATCTCCACCTCGACGCGCAGTTCGCACGCCTCCGGCTCGAGCCGCCGCGGGTCCTCCAGCTTGAAGTAGGTGTCGATCAGCTTGCCCGCCGACTCCAGCCACGCCGTCTCCGGCTTGAGCTCGTCCTCTCGGAATACTCGGGCCAGGTCGGGCTGCTCGGCCGCCAGTTCCTCCCACGCGGGCACCAGCAGCGCCTTGGCGCGCTCGGGGACCCGCTCGGCCGCGGGCAGCGAGTACAGCCGTTCCAGAACGGAGTGCACCAGCGTGCCGCGGACCTGCACCGGGGTCGGCTGCTCCGGAAGCTTGTCGACCACGCGGAAGCGGTACAGCAACGGGCACTGCTTGAAGTCGCCTGCCCGGGACGGGGACAGCGCGGGACGGCGCACGACGGTGGACGCCTCGCCGGCCCCTGGCGCGCCTGCACCGGACGGCCCTGCCGAGTCCGTGGCGGTGATCATGCGTCGACCATAGGGGAGGGCACCGACGATGTGCCGACCCGACACGGCCGCCGAGTGAGCTTGCCACCAACCGGCGCAGTGCCCGCCGCGCCACCGGGGTAGGCCGCGCCACCGGGGTAGGTGACGAGCACGACCAGGGGCATGCGCGCTCACTGGCGCCCCACACGGCGGGCTCTAAGCTCGGGGCATGGCAGCGCAGCACGGCTCGGCACCGGGGGGCTCTCCCAGCGGCGCGCGCACAGCCCCGCCTGGGGAGGCCGGGGACGGGCTGCGGCTGTTCTCCGTCAGCGGGGTCCCCGTCTACCTGGCGCCGTCGTGGTGGCTGGGCTCGCTGGTGGTCGTCGTGCTCTACGCCCCGCTGGTCGAACGAATCCTGCCCGGCACGGGCGCGGGGCTCTCACTGGCGTTGGCCGCCACGTTCGCCGTGTTGCTGGGGGTGTCGGTGTTCGCGCACGAGCTCGGGCACACCTTGGTGGCGTTGCGGCTCGGGATGCCGGTGCGGCGGCTGAAGCTGTACCTGCTCGGTGGCCTGTCCGAAGTGGTGCGCACGCCGCGGCGCCCGCGTGAGGAAGGGCTGGTGGCCGCGGCCGGGCCGGTCGTGTCGCTGGTGCTGGCCGCGGGCTGTGGGCTGCTGTTGCTCGTCGTTCCGCCGGGTGCCAGCTGGCTGCTGGTGGCGCAGTGTGCCGTGGCCAACCTGGCCGTGGCGATCTTCAACATCCTGCCCGGCCTGCCGCTGGACGGCGGACGAATGCTGCGCGCGGGCGTGTGGGCGATGACCGGGAGACGCTCCCAGGGCACCCGGGCCGCGGTGATCGGTGGCTGGGTGGTCACCGTCGCGCTGGCCGTGTGGGCCATGTGGGGCCTGGTGGAAAGCAGCCAGGACAGGTGGCTGCGGCTGGCGGTGTGCGTGATCACCGGCTGGTTCGTGGTGACCGGGGCGCATGCCGAGCTGGCCGCCGAGCAGCGGCGCTACTGGCCGACGGAGCTCGACGTGCAGGAGCTGATGCTGCCGGTGCTGCAGCTGCCCGCGGAAAGCCCGGTGTCGGCCGCGTTGGAAGCCTCGGCGGGCAGGGGAGTGGTCCTGGTGCGGGCCGACGGCGTCGCGGCCGGACTGCTGGACGGCGTGATCGCCCAGCGACTGGCCGCCGAATCACCGAACGCGCCCGCGGAACTCGCCGCCGAACCCGTGCGGCCGGAGTCGGTGCTGCTGCAGTCCGAGCCGGGTGACGAGATCGCCGCCCGGGTGCGGGAGACCCCGGCGGCGCAGTTCCTTGTCGTCGACGACGACGGGCGGCCCGCGGGTGTGCTGCGCCGCGAGGACGTACGTGCGGCGATGTTGACCGAGCGAGGGCACTGACATCGCGGGCAGTAGGCTGGCGCGGCGATGAACGTCAATGCGGCCCACGGGCGTTTCCAACTCGGCGACCGAGTCCAACTGACCGACCCGAAAGGGCGGAAGTACACCGTGGTGCTGGCCGAGGGCGAGTTCTTCCACACCCACCGCGGGGTGGTCGCGCACGACGACCTGATCGGCCGGCCGGAAGGGTCGGTGGTCACCTCATCGGGCGGGACGGAGTTCTTGGCGCTGCGGCCGCTGCTGGCCGACTACGTGCTGTCGATGCCGCGCGGGGCGCAGGTGATCTACCCCAAGGACGCCGCACAGATCGTCATGTGGGGCGACATCTACCCGGGCGCCCGGGTGCTCGAGGCCGGAGCGGGATCCGGCGCGCTCACCTGCTCGCTGTTGCGCGCGGTCGGGCCCGAGGGCGCCGTCACCTCCTACGAGGTGCGCGCCGACCACGCCGAGCACGCCGAACGCAACGTGCGGCGGTTCTTCGGTGAGGGGCCGGAGAACTGGACGCTGCACGTGGCGGACGTCGACACGCACAGCGGTGAGGTGGACCGGGTCATCCTCGACATGCTGGCACCGTGGGACGTCCTGCCCACCGTGGCGAAGAACCTGCGACCCGGTGGCGTGCTGGTGGTCTACGTCGCCACGGTGACGCAGCTGTCCCGGGTCACCGAGGCGCTGCGGGAACAACAGTGCTGGACCGAACCCCAGGCCTGGGAGACGCTGCACCGCCCGTGGCACGTGGTCGGTCTCGCGGTGCGGCCGGAGCACAAGATGCAGGCGCACACCGCGTTCCTGCTCACCGCCCGGCGCCTGGCCGACGGCGTGACGCCGCCGCGAGTGCACCGCCGCCCGTCGGCCAGCAGGTAAGACGCAACAAGGCGGCGAGAGCCCCGCGCTCCCGCCGCCTTGCTCGTCAACTGATCAGTTGTCCGAGACGCACCAGCCGCCGCTCTCGTTGCGCAGCGGCATGCGGCTGTCGTCCGACTTGCCGCCCTGCGAGATCTCCACCGGAACCTTGGCGGTGTCTCCGGTGACGTTCGCGTCACCGGTGATGGACATCTTCGCGTCCGACGGCAATCCCTTGAGGTCGAAGCTGCGGATCTTGCTCGCGTCCGAGCAGGTGGTGGCGACCATGGCCTCCTTGTTGCGGGAGTTGTAGGCGTCAACGAAAGCCTTCGCCTTCGCCAGCACGGCTTCCGCGCCACCTTCCCCGCCCGTGGGCGGCTCGCCCTCCGGCGGCAGCTGACCACCACCAGGCGTCTGGATGTCCGGCTTCGGTGGCTGTCCGTTGCCCTCGCCCTGGGGCTCGGAGCCCGCCGGCGTCTGCGGAGCGGACGAGGTGGTGTCCTCCTTGGAGTCGGACTCGTCGGCCAGGAAGAAGCCCGGCTGCCAGAAACCGGTGATGCCCACCGCGGCCAGGATCACCACCACCGCGACGACGACGGCGATGACGGGGCCGGTCTTCTTCTTCGGTGGTTCGCCGCCCGGGTAGCCCGGCTGCTGGTATCCGCCCTGCTGGTGGGGCGGCTGCGGCGGGCCGTAACCCGGCTGCTGCTGCGGCGGCGGGCCGTAGCCCGGCTGCTGGCCGTACGGGCCCTGTGGTGGGTAGGTCATGTTCGTCCTCTTGTGTTCTCACGTGCGCGCACGCACGGCGCGCTGGCGTTTCGCGCAGGACAGTGGGGTGATGGCCAACCGACGCTGCGATGTGCTGTTGTGCACCGGCACCGCCATGGGACGACGATCCGCGTTCGGCGGTTCGCAATGAGTGCATTCGTGCCGGTGTTGCGCGCTCCGTGGGCGCTGGCCCCCTTGATCGAAGTGCGGTCTGCACTCTACGACGTGCGGCGCGACGCCGTGGATCCACCCAAATGTTCTGTTCGCCGAACGAGGTGCGGCCCGGACAAAAGCGACGGCCCCGCTCCCGCGCGGGGAACGGGGCCGTATCGCCTCGGACCTGGTGGCTACTTGACGGTGGCGGCGCACCAGTCGTTGTCGTTCTTGCGCAGGTTCAACGTGGCGCCCTGCTCCCCGCCGGGGCCAGAGGCCTTGAGCGGCACCGTGGCCGTCGTACCGGTGACGCTGGGGTCGCCTTCCACGCTCCAGGTGACGCCGTCCGGGAACGCGTCGTAGTCGGACTGGTTCTCGTTCTGCGGGTTGCACGACACGGTCTTGACGGTGTCGGCGCTCTTGTTGTTCAGGCCGTCGACCACGGTCTGAGCAACCTGCTTGATCCGGTCCACGTCCGCGGCCGGTCCGCCGTCAGGGCCCTGCTCCGGCTGGTCACCGCCGGGCAGGGTCGGCTCGGTCGCCGGAGGGGGCGCCTGGCCCTCGGACTGTTGCGGCTGTTCCTGCTGCTGGCTGGACTGGGCCTCGTTGCTGGAGTCCTCGGAGTCGTCGCTGTTGAAGAAGCCGGGTGCGACGAAGCCGGTGAACAGCACGGCGCCCGCGATCAGCACGACGACGCCGGCGATGATGCCTGCGATCAGGCCGGTCTTCTTCTTCTCGGGTGGCTCACCGCCCGGATAGCCGCCGCCACCACCGGGATAGCCGCCGTGCTCGCCGTAAGGACTGCCCTGCCCGTAACCGGGCTGGCCGTACTGCTGGCCGTATTGCTGTCCCGGCTGTCCGTACGGCCCCCCAGGTTGAGAGGGGAACCCACCGCTGTGCGGCTGCTGACCGTACGGGCCGGGCTGTTGTGGTGGGTAAGACATGGTGCCCCTATCTGCTCGTCACGGAACCCCAGTGGGAACCCTCGAAACCGGTGTTGCCAACCGCCCCCCAGCAAGCGTTACCGAATGTTATCCGGGCGGTGTCCGGATGAGGTGAAGTCACCAGGATACGGATACCACCAGTGGTCGGCGTCACGTGGAGCGCACCGATTCGGACCATTGACCTCCGACGCTCGGCCGGGTCCGGTCCGGACGCCGGCGGTCGGGGTGAACGGTGGGTAGCGAGGCCGTGTTGCGGCTGTGTACCGCAACGGAGGATTGCGTTACGGCCCGATGATCGTTCCGCGACGCGCCGGGGAGATTCCTTCTGCTGAGAAGTCTTTGCATGTCGTCGGTCGCCGGTACCGTGGTAAGCAAGAACGCGAGGAGGTGCCGCATGCAGAACGAGCGCCCAGGTGGCCAGCACGACGAAGGCGGCGGCCTGACAGCACACGAGGACACGGCCGGCGAAGCACAGGTGGCGGCCGAGGACTCCGACGGCGCGCTCAGCGGCGAGCAAGCCCGCCAGGTCCGGTTCCTGGAAGAGGAGGCGTCCCGGCTTCGGCGTCGCGCCGCTGCGGCGCCGAACAGTGATCGGGTCCTCGAGCAGCGCTTGGCCGAGGCGTCCGAACGGATCGCCCAGCTGACCGAGCGCAACGCCAAATTGGTCGAGACGCTGCGGGATGCCCGCAGCCAGCTGCTCGCGCTGCGCGAGGAAGTGGATCGCCTCGCCCAGCCGCCGAGTGGTTACGGCACGTTCCTGCGAGCGTTCGACGACGGGACGGTGGACGTGTTCACCTCCGGCCGCCGCATGCGCGTGGCGGTGTCGCCGACGATCGAGATCGACCAGCTGAAGCGGGGGCAGTCGCTGCGGCTGAACGAGGCGCTGACCGTCGTGGAAGCGGGCGACTTCGAGCGCACCGGTGAGGTCTGCACGTTGCGGGAGCTGCTGCCCGCGGCGGCCGACGGTGAGGCCGAGCGCGCCCTGGTGGTCGGCCACGCGGACGAGGAGCGTGTGGTCTGGCTGGCCGACCCGTTGGCGGATTCGCCGCTCAAGCCCGGCGATTCGCTGCTGGTCGACCTCAAGGCGGGCTACGCGTACGAGCGGGTGCCCAAGGCCGAGGTCGAGGACCTGGTCCTGGAAGAGGTGCCGGACGTCAGCTACGAGGACATCGGTGGCCTGCAGCGGCAGATCGAGCAGATCCGCGACGCGGTCGAGCTGCCGTTCCTGCACGCCGACCTGTACCGCGAGTACCAGCTGCGTCCGCCGAAGGGCGTGCTGCTCTACGGCCCGCCCGGCTGCGGTAAGACGCTGATCGCCAAGGCGGTGGCGAACTCGCTGGCCAAGCAGGTCGCCGCGGGCAAGGGCGACAACCCGAAGGAGGCCAAGTCCTACTTCCTCAACATCAAGGGTCCGGAGCTGCTCAACAAGTTCGTCGGTGAGACCGAGCGGCACATCCGGATGATCTTCCAGCGGGCACGGGAGAAGGCGTCCGAAGGCACGCCGGTGATCGTGTTCTTCGACGAGATGGACTCGATCTTCCGCACCCGTGGCAGCGGTGTGTCCTCGGACGTGGAGACCACGATCGTCCCGCAGCTGCTGTCGGAGATCGACGGTGTGGAGGGCCTGGAGAACGTCATCGTCATCGGCGCGTCCAACCGCGAGGACATGATCGACCCGGCGATTCTGCGACCGGGCAGGCTCGACGTGAAGATCAAGATCGAGCGGCCGGACGCCGAGGGCGCCAAGGACATCTTCTCCAAGTACCTCAAGACCGGCTTGCCGATCCACGCCGACGACCTGGCCGAGTTCAACGGCGACGCACAGGCGTGCCTGGACGCGATGATCCAGCACACCGTGGAGCGCATGTACGAGGAGTCGGAGGAGAACCGCTTCTTGGAGGTCACCTACGCCAACGGCGACAAGGAAGTGCTGTACTTCCGCGACTTCAACTCCGGCGCGATGATCCAGAACATCGTGGACCGGTCGAAGAAGGCGGCCATCAAGTCGGTGCTGGAGACCAACCAGCCCGGCCTGCGGGTGCAGCACCTGCTGGACGCCATCGTCGACGAGTTCGCCGAGAACGAGGACCTGCCCAACACCACGAACCCGGACGACTGGGCGCGCATCTCCGGCAAGAAGGGCGAGCGCATCGTCTACATCCGGACGCTGGTGTCGGGCAAGAACCAGGATTCCGGCAGGGCGATCGACACGGCGACCAACACCGGCCAGTACCTGTAGAAGCTCGGCTCGGGGCACGCCCACGAGCAGTGTTGTCGGTAGGCGGAAGGGAGTCCGGCGCGGGCCGGGCTCCCTTCCGGTATCTGCGGATCGGCAGCCGCGCAGCGGGCCGGCGGAAGCGTCTGCCGGGGCGCGAGCAGGGAGCTGCCAGGGCTACGAAGGCGAGCCTGTGCGCCACATCGGGTCGGTCGACATGATCGACGCCGAAGCGGAGGAGACGCGTGCGAAAGCCGGCCGGCGGGTCCGGGCCTCGGCTGGTTTCACCAAGTTGCCGCGGCTGGGCGCCGTCCCGCTCGGTGCGATCCGCACCGCGTCCTGGACGCGCCGCTCCTCCAGCTTTGCGATCCGGCGGGACCGTGCCGGGGAACGCGACCGCTCAGGAGCGCGGCCGGTCCAGCGTGGCGACGAACTTGTACCGGTCGCCGCGGTAGATCGAACGCACCCACTCCACCGGGTTGCCGTCGGTGTCGAACGAGTGCCGGGTCAGCAGCAGCATCGGCATGCCGATGTCGGCGCCGAGTTCGTGGGCCTCCTCCGGGCCGGCCAACGCGGTCTCGATGGTTTCCTCCGCGTGACCGAGCTCGACCCCGTATCGCTCGCGCAGGGTCTGATACAGCGACTTGCCCGCGCGCAGGTGCCTGCGCAGCCCGGAGAAACGCGAATTCGCCAGGTGGGTGATCTCGACCGCCATCGGCTCGTCGTCGGCCAGCCGCAGCCTGCGCACCCGCAGCACGGTCTCGCCGCGTCGGATGCCCAGCCGTTCGGCCAGCTCGGTGTCCGCAGGGAGGTCGTCCACGGCGAGCAGTCGGGAGGACGGCTCGCGGCCCTGCGCCTGCATGTCCTCGGTGTAGGAGGACAGCTGTAACCGCTGGGCCACTTTCGGTTCGGCCACGAACGTGCCGCTGCCCTGGACGCGACGTACCCGGCCCTCCACCGTCAGGTCGGCCAGCGCCTGCCGGACGGTGGTGCGGGAGGCTCCGAACTGCATCGCCAGCGCCCGTTCGGTCGGGATGGCGGTGCCGGGCTCCAGCGTGTCCAGCATGCGCAGCAGCCGCTGCTTGAGGCCCCAGTACTTCGGGGCGCGGGCCCGCCCTGCGGCAGGCGCGGCTTCGTCGGACGTCAACGGCTCTCCCGGTGGTGCGGAATTGTCGTAGCACAGAATGCCCTGTCCGTCCCGGGCCGTCGCTACGTGTCCCCCTGGCGGACAGGCCGTAGGGTGGAGGCATGCGCCGGATCATGGGAACCGAGGTGGAGTACGGCATTGCCGTTCCGGGAGATGCCACCGCCAACCCGGTACTGACCTCGACTCAGATCGTGCTCGCCTACGCGGCGGCGGTGGACATCCCACGGTCACGCCGTGCGCGCTGGGACTACGAGGTGGAGTCCCCGCTGCGTGACGCGCGTGGCTTCGACCTGACCGGGCCCGGTCAGCCGCCCCAGGAGCCCGATGTGGACGACCTGGGGGCGGCGAACGTGATCCTGACCAACGGGGCCCGGTTGTACGTCGACCATGCGCACCCGGAGTACTCCACGCCCGAGGTCACCAACCCGCGCGACGCGGTCATCTGGGACAAGGCGGGGGAGCGGGTGATGGAGACGGCGGCGATCAAGGCTGCGTCCGTACCCGGTCAACCGCGCCTGCAGCTGTACAAGAACAACGTCGACGGCAAGGGCGCCAGCTACGGCACGCACGAGAACTACCTGATGGCGCGGGCGACGCCGTTCACCGCGGTGATCAGCGGGCTGACCCCGTTCTTCGTCTCCCGGCAGGTCATCGTCGGCTCCGGCCGGGTGGGGATCGGTCAGCAGGGCGAGGAGGACGGCTTCCAGCTGTCCCAGCGCGCGGACTACATCGAGGTCGAGGTCGGGCTGGAGACCACGCTCAAGCGCGGGATCATCAACACCCGTGACGAGCCGCACGCGGACGCCGACAAGTACCGCAGGCTGCACGTCATCATCGGCGACGCGAACATGTCGGAGTACTCCACCTACCTCAAACTCGGCACCACCGCGCTGGTGCTGGACATGATCGAAGCCGGTCTGTCGTTCGAGGACCTGCGCCTGCGCGAGCCGGTGCGGGCGGTCCGGCAGATCAGCCACGATCCCACGCTCAAGGCGACCGTGGAGCTGGCCGACGGCCGGTGGTTCACCGGGCTCGACCTGCAGCGGGCCTACCACGAGCGGGCGTCGGAGTGCGCCGAACGCGGCCAGATCGAGCAGTCCGAGGAGTCCCGCACCGTGCTGCGAATGTGGGGCGAGATCATCGACGCGCTGGCGCGCGACCCGAACGAGTGCGCCGACCGGCTGGACTGGGTGGCCAAGCTCCGCCTGCTGGAGGGTTATCGGGAGCGCGACGGGCTGAACTGGGGCGCGCCCCGGCTGCACCTGATCGACCTGCAGTACTCCGATGTGCGGATGGACAAGGGCCTGTACAACCGGCTGGCGGCCCGCGGGTCGATGAAGCGGCTGGTGGACGAGCAGGACGTGCAGGCGGCGATGACCAAGCCGCCGCACGACACCCGGGCCTACTTCCGCGGCCGGGCGCTGGAGAAGTACGCATCGTCGATCGCGGCCGCATCGTGGGATTCGGTTATTTTCGACATCGGGCGCGAATCGCTCGTCCGGATCCCGACCTTGGAGCCGTTGCGGGGCACGAAGTCGCACGTCGGGCAGCTGCTGGACACCTCGGACACGGCCGAGGAGCTGGTGAAGGCGCTGACCACGTGATGTGCGGATGGCCAACCGTGATCAGTCGGATGGTCCGCTTCGACGGTCCTCGTAGGTAGTCTGACGTCAGGACCATTCGTACCGGGAGGCGCAATGGCTCAGGAGAAGATCGAAAAGCACCGCGAAGAGGAAGACTACGATCCGGGCCCGGAGCCCGGTGGTGAGGGTGGCTCCGCGGGGCAGGAGCGCCTGGAGAAGATTGGAGAGGACGTCGACACGATCCTGGACGAGATCGACGACGTCCTGGAGGAGAACGCCGAAGACTTCGTGCGGGCATACGTGCAGAAGGGCGGACAGTAAGACGCATGGATCAGCCGCAAGCCGGGCCGCTGTCGCCGGCCTATTTGAGCATGTCCACGTCGTCGTTCACCGAGTTCCTGCGGGCACAGTCGCCGGACTTGCTGCCGGCACGCAGGCAACTCGGTGACGCGACGGCGTTGCAGGCTCCGCACGGCACCACCATCGTCGCGTTGACGTTTTCCGGCGGGGTGGTCATCGCCGGCGACCGGCGGGCGACCGCGGGCAACACGATCGCGGCACGCGACCTGGAGAAGGTCTACATCACGGACGCCTATTCCGCGGTGGGCATCGCGGGTACCGCGGGCATCGCGCTGGAGATGGTGCGGTTGTACGCCGTCGAGCTGGCGCACTACGAGAAGATCGAGGGCGTCTCGCTGTCGCTGGACGGCAAGACGAACAAGCTGGCCAACATGGTCCGCTCGAACCTCGACGTCGCGATGGCGGGGCTGGCCGCGGTCCCGATGTTCGCCGGGTTCGACACCGACGCCCCGGATCCGGCCAGAGCGGGCCGGATCATCTCGTTCGACGTCACCGGCGGCCGGTACGAGGAGCGGGCAGGCTTCCACTCCATCGGCTCGGGTTCGCCGTATGCCAAGTCGGCGCTGAAGAAGCTCTACGACCCCGACGCCGACGCCGAGAAGGCCGTGAAGACGGCCGTGGCCGCGCTGTACGACGCAGCGGACGACGACGCCGCCACCGGCGGGCCGGACACCGTGCGCAGGATCTACCCCCAGGTGGTCACCATCACCGGCGAAGAGGGCGCGGCCTACGTGCCGGAGGAGCAGATCGAGGCGGCCTGTGAGGCCGTGCTGGCCGAGCGGCGGGCCGCTCGCGAGGCGAATCGGTGACAGCACGGGCCAGGGTCGCAGCCAACGGAAGAACGGAGTAGCACGCAGTGACGTTGCCGATTTACGCCTCGCCCGAGCAGTTGATGCGGGACCGCTCGGAGTATGCCCGCAAAGGCATCGCGCGTGGCCGGAGCGTGGTGGCGCTCAAGTACGCCGACGGCCTGCTGTTCGTGGCCGAGAATCCGTCCACCACGCTGCACAAGATCTCGGAGATCTACGACCGGATCGGGTTCGCCGCCGCCGGCCGGTACAGCGAGTACGAGAGCCTGCGCCGGGCGGGTATCCGTCACGTGGACCTGCAGGGTTATGCCTACGACCGGCGGGACGTGTCCGCGCGGCAGCTGGCCAACGTCTACGCGCAGACGCTCGGTGCGATCTTCACCGAACAGGTCAAGCCGTTCGAGGTCGAGCTGGCCGTCGCCGAGGTCGGCGCGACCCCGGAGGAGGACCAGCTCTACCGGCTGACCTACGACGGGTCGATCGTCGACGAGCCCAGCTTCCTGGTGATGGGTGGTCAGACCGACCCGGTGGTCAGCAAGCTCAAGGAGGTCTACACCGAGGGCGCGCAGCTGACCGAGGCCTTCGCGCAGGCCGTGCAGGGGCTCAAGGCCGGCCTGTCCAACGGCAACGAGCTCGGCAAGCTCGAGGTCGCGGTGCTCGACCGGCACCGTCCCGGCCGGGCGTTCCGCCGCATCAGCGGTGCCGCGCTGGACGCGTTGCTGCCGGGGCCCGGTCCGGAGTCCGGTGGGCCCAAGAAGGAGCCCGACCAACCGAAGGGCAAGGAGCAGTCCAAGCAGA
Organism: Thermocrispum municipale DSM 44069; assembly: GCF_000427825.1. GTDB lineage: Bacteria > Actinomycetota > Actinomycetes > Mycobacteriales > Pseudonocardiaceae > Thermocrispum > Thermocrispum municipale. The sequence continues at coordinate 509,832 of NZ_ATYT01000003.1, forward strand.
AGGACGGCCAGCAGCAGGAGAACGACGGCCAGAGCAGCTGATGCACGACCTGGCGCCCGCGGCGCAGCGCATGGCGACGATCGTCGACGGGATCGCCGACGACCAGCTGTCCGCCCCGACGCCCTGCGAGAGATACCTGGTCAGCGGGCTGCTGTCGCATGCACTCGGGTTGACCGTCGCGTTCCGGCTGGCGGCGGAGAAGGATCCGCGCGCCTCGGACAACCCGCCACCGGAGAATCCGGCGCCCGCGGCCGAGCTGCCCGACGGCTGGCGCGTCCATCTCGCCCGGCAGCTGGACGACCTCGTCGCGGCGTGGCGGGAACCGTCCGCATGGCAGGGCGATGCCGAGGTCGGTGGCATCTCGCTGCCTGCACAGGCAGCGGGAACCGTCGCGCTGCAAGAGTTGATCGTGCACACTTGGGATCTGGCCAAGGCCACCGGTCAGCGCTACGACATCGATGACCGGAGCCTTCGTCCGCTGTTCACCTCGCTGGACGGCACGGTAGACGAGAACGGCACGCCGGGCCTGTTCGGGCCGCCGGTGCCGGTGCCGCCGGACGCACCGCTGCTGGACCGCACCATCGGCCTGACCGGTCGCGATCCGCAGTGGAGCCCGGCGCAGCGTCAGCGGTAGATCGTCAGCGCGTCGGAGTGCGACTGGAACACGAAGTGGTTCCCGAGCGGCCCGACTTCGCCGTCGGTGGCGACCCGCCGGTTCCCGTCCAGCAAGCGGACTTCCAGCTCGGGCAGGTCGTACTGTCGGTAGACGTGGCTGGTGGCCAGCGTGTTGGTGATGCTGGCCAGGACGAAGCGAGCGCGTGAGTAGGGCAGGTCGGCCCGCAGATACCGCACGTCGAGCTTGCCGGAGTCCAGCGCGGGTCTGCGGCTGGGCGCGAAGCCCTTGGGCAGGTAGCTGCCGTTGCCGACGAAGATCATCCAGATCAGGTGCTCCTGGCCGTTGAGCAGCACCCGCATCGGGGTGGCGTGCCGAAGCGTGCGGACCATCGCGATCATCCCGGAGAGCCACTTGGGGTAGCGCTTCTCGAGCACCTCGCGCAGCCGCACCATTTCCGGGTAGCCGCCGATGCTGGCGGTGTTGATGAACCAGCGACGGTTGACGCCCTCGTCGCTGAAGGCCGTGACCTCACCGAGGTCCACTCCGACAGCGGTGCCTGCTTCGGTGGCGTCGTCGGCGTCACGCACCGACTGGACACCGACGTCTCGGGCGAAGTGGTTCAGCGTGCCCGCGGGAATCAGCACCAACGGAAGCTTGTTGTCGGCAGCCACCGACGCCACAGCGGCAACCGTGCCGTCGCCCCCGGCGACAGCCAGCGCGCGGACCGGACGCCGCTGCGCCGCCCGCTCGTCGATCAGCCGCTGGATCTGCTCGGTGATGTCCTGGTCCTTGTCCGGCTCGATGAACGTGGCCAACGGCCACGCGACCCGCGCGAGCGCGGTCGGGTCATCGTCGTCGTCGCCGGAGTTCCGGTTCACCAGGGCGATCATGTCCTCGCCGTCCGGCATCACCGGCGCATCCGCAGGGTGTTCGCTGTGGGCGGGGTCGGTGGGGCGCACCGGCCACCAGTGGCGCGTCCCCAATGCCGCCGCGCTGCCGATCAGAGCGCCGACCGCCACGTCGCTCGGCCAGTGCACGCCGGTGTGCACCCGGGAGTAGCTGACTGCTGCGGCAAGCGGCGCAGCGACTGCGCCGGCGAGGGGAGATTCCATCGCGGCCGCGGTCGCGAATGCGGCCGCCGAAGCACTGTGACCAGATGGAAATGAGGACGACGTGGGCCGCTTCCGCAGCCTGCGCCGGGTCGGCAACAGCACGGCTGCCGGCCGCCTGCGCGGGAACATCGGCTTGGCCACCACGTTGGCCAGGAAACTCGCGCCCGTCACGGCCACCGCGCCGCGCAGCCCTGCTTGCCGCAACGGGCCCTTACGCAGGGCAAACAGCCCGGCGAGCCCGTACCACAACAGCGAATGATCGGCGGCCCGGGACAGCCCGCGGAGGACTTCGTCCGCCGGTCCCTCCGGGAGTTGCGCGCTGCGGCGCATCAACGATTCGTCGAGGGATCCGACGCGGCCCAGCCGCCGTCGCAGGTGGAGTTTCACGCTGAGCAACATAGCCCAGGAACCGAGACTCCCCCCCAACAGCGCACCGCAAAGTCGGTGACAGCGCCTAGCATGAAGAAATGCAGCGTCGGATCTTTGGCATCGAGACCGAGTTCGGGGTCACGTGCACCTTCCACGGTCAGCGCAGGCTTTCCCCGGACGAGGTTGCCCGGTATCTGTTCCGCCGGGTCGTCTCGTGGGGCCGTTCGTCCAACGTCTTCCTGTCCAACGGTTCACGCCTCTACCTCGACGTGGGTTCGCACCCGGAGTACGCCACCGCCGAGTGCGACGATCTGGTCCAGCTGGTCACGCACGACAAGGCGGGCGAGCGGATCCTGGAGGATCTGCTGGTCGACGCCGAGCGCAGGCTCGCCGACGAGGGCATCGGCGGCGACATCTACCTGTTCAAGAACAACACCGACTCGGCGGGCAACTCCTACGGGTGCCACGAGAACTACCTGGTCGGCAGGTCGGGCGAGTTCTCCAGGATCGCCGACGTCCTGCTGCCGTTCTTGGTCTCGCGGCAGCTGATCTGCGGTGCAGGCAAGGTGCTGCAAACGCCGCGCGGTGCGGTGTTCTGCCTGTCGCAGCGTGCCGAGCACATCTGGGAGGGCGTGTCGAGCGCGACCACGCGCAGCCGCCCGATCATCAACACCAGGGACGAGCCGCACGCCGATGCCGAGCGGTACCGCAGGCTGCACGTGATCGTGGGCGACTCGAACATGGCGGAACCGACCACGCTGCTGAAGGTCGGCACGGCGAACCTGGTGCTGCGGATGATCGAGGAAGGGGTGCAGTTCCGCGACTTCACGCTGGACAACCCGATCCGCGCGATCCGCGAGATCAGCCACGACCTGACCGGTCGTCGGCAGGTGCGGCTGGCAGGCGGCCGGGAGGCGTCGGCGTTGGAAATCCAGCGCGAGTACCACGACCGCGCGGTCAAGCACGTCGAGGCCGCGGGCGCCGATCCGACGACTCACCGGGTCGTGGAGTTGTGGGGCCGCACGCTCGACGCGGTGGAGGAGCAGGACTTCAGCAAGATCGACACCGAGATCGACTGGGCGATCAAGCACCGGCTGGTCGAGCGCTACCGGCGCAAGTACGACCTGGACCTGTCCAGCCCGCGGATCGCGCAGCTGGACCTGGCGTATCACGACATCCGACGCGGTCGCGGCGTGTTCGACGTGCTGCAGCGCAAGGGGCTGGTCAAGCGGGTCACCGACGACGGCGAGATCGAGCTGGCCAAGGACACCCCGCCGCAGACCACCAGGGCGAAGCTGCGCGGGGACTTCATCGCTGCCGCGCAGGCCGCTCAGCGTGACTTCACGGTCGACTGGGTGCATCTGAAGCTGAACGACCAGGCGCAGCGCACCGTGCTGTGCAAGGACCCGTTCCGGCACGTCGACGAGCGGGTCGAGCGGCTGATCGCCAGTCTGTGAGGACAGCCGCCCGCAATCGGCCGGCGGAGGGCCGGCGCACCCACCGGCTGCGCCGCGCCCGGGGAGTGCCCGCGATCGGCGGAACGCCGGCGGAGGGCCGGCGCACCCACCGACTGCGCCGTGCAAGGGGAGTGCCCGCGATCGACCGAACCCCGTCCGGGGGCTGAGCGCGCCTGATCGGTTCTGCGAGGGGAGGGCCCGCGCTGACCGACGTCGTCGGCGGACCGGGATCGTGTCGCGCCTTCGCCGTTGTAAGACCGCAGCTGCTCGGCTGAGCGGTCAGTTCACGCAGGGAACCTCGTCGGCCGTGATCGGCTCGCTGCCACCGACTGGCGGCTGCTGTTCCTGCTCGGGCGGCGCGGAGCTCGGCGGAGCGTCGCCGGGCGGAGCGGATGACGGCGGAGCGGACGGGCTGGACGGCTGAGGGGGCCGCGAGGACGCATCCACCTGCGGGATTACCTCGCCGTCCTCGTCCTCGGACAGCGACGCGATGAACTGCCGAACCTGCTGCGGATCGACCTCGACGGCGGCCCCGTCCATCGGTGTCGGCAGCGCAAGGCTGCCGACCGGGATGGTGCGGAACTCCACCTGACCGCCCGAGAGCGTGCTCATCCGCTGCGCGAACGCCATGATGTCCCAGCCCCGGCTCAGCACGACCGAGCGGGTGATCGCCTCGATGAGGTTGTTCAGCTTGGCCGGATCGGTCAGCGTGCCGGTGGACAGCGTCTTCCGGACCAGTCCGGTCATGAACACCTGCTGACGGACGACCCGGTCGAGGTCGCCGCGCGGCAGGCCGTGCCGCTGGCGGACGAATGCCAGCGCGTCGCGCCCGGAGATGACCTGGCGACCCGCTGGGAAGTCCGCGTGCGACTTGACGTCCTGCACCGGCTTCTTCAAGCAGACCTCGACGCCCCCGATCGCTTGGGTGATGTCGTAGAAGCCCAGCAGATTCAGCGACGCGTAGTGGTCGATGGTGCGCCCGGTGAGCTTCTCCACCGTCTTCAGCAGTACCCGGGCGCCTGCCTGGTGGGCACGACGTTCCAACTCCTGGCCCGGCTTCATCCCGGCGGCCAGCAACCGCTCCCGCTCGACGTTCCGGCCGCGCGGGTACGCCGAGTTGATCTTGTGCTTGCCGTATCCGGGAATGTCGACGTAGGAATCCCGCGGGATCGACACGGCTACCGCGCGGCTGGTGTCGCTGGGCACGTGCAGCAGGATGATCGTGTCGGTGTTGACCTCACCCTCGTCGGCGTTCACCCGCAGCATCTTGCGCTGCTCGGCCGACAACGGCCTGCCGCGCGCGTCCGTCCTGCTGTCCATGCCGACCAGCAGGATGTCCACCGTGCCGTCCAGTGGACGCTCCCCGCCGGCCTCCGGGCCCAGGACGTCCGTGACGACCAGACGGTCGTTGAAATGGCGCACGACATACCAGGCGTAGCCCGTGACGCCGAGGACAGCCACGGCTACCAGGGCGACGATCACCCTGCCCGCCACACCCGCGAAGACTCCAGCGCCCCGACGCACCGGTGCTCCCTCCGCCTGCTTCGGTCCGGATACGCGTCAGCGTCACCGCCGGCGCAGGACCGGACGGATCACCTGCCGAGACCGTGATAAGTCCATCCTGCCGCGCGCCACCGCTCCGCGTCGAGCACGTTCCGTCCGTCGAGGATGACGCGGTTGGCCACCACGTCGTTGAGGATCTCCGGATCCATCTCCCGGAACTCGGCCCACTCGGTCAGGTGCAGCACGATGTCGGCGTCGCGGCAGGTCTCGATGGCGGAGGCGCCGTAGCCGAGCGTGGGGAACGCCTTACGGGCGTTGTCCATCGCCTTCGGGTCGTACACGGTGACGTGGCCGCCCTGCAGCTGGATCTGCCCGGCGATGTTCAGCGCGGGCGAGTCCCGGATGTCGTCGGAGTTCGGCTTGAACGCCGCACCGAGCACCGCGACGCGCTTGCCGATGAATGTGCCGCCGACCGACTCACGTGCCAGATCCACCGCACGCACCCGGCGGCGCATGTTGATGGCGTCCACCTCACGCAGGAACATCAGCGCGTGGTCGGCGCCGAGCTCACCGGCCCGGGCCATGAACGCCCTGATGTCCTTGGGCAGGCAGCCGCCGCCGAAGCCGACACCGGCGTTGAGGAACTTGCGACCGATGCGGTCGTCGTGGCCGAGCGCGTCGGCCAGGATCGTCACGTCGGCACCGGCGAGCTCGCAGACCTCGGCCATGGCGTTGATGAACGAGATCTTGGTGGCCAGGAAGGCGTTCGCGGCGACCTTGACCAGCTCCGAGGTGGCGAAGTCGGCCACGATGAACGGCGTGCCGTTGCCGATGGCCTCCGCGTACACCGCGCGCAGCGTCTGCTCGGCCTCGGCGGACCGGACCCCGACGACCAGCCGGTCCGGGCGCAGCGTGTCGTTGACCGCGTAACCCTCCCGGAGGAACTCCGGGTTCCAGGCCAGCTCGGCCTTGACGTTCTTCGGCGCCAGCTCGGCCAGCTTGCGGGCCAGCCGGTCCGCGGTGCCCACCGGGACGGTGGACTTGCCGACCACCAGGCTGTCCTTGCTCAGGTGCGGAGCAAGCGCCTCCAAGGCGGAGTCGATGTAGCTGAGGTCCGCCGCCAGTTCGCCGTGCCGCTGCGGCGTGCCGACACACAGGAAGTGCACGTCACCGAACTTGCCCGCCTCCTCGTAGGAGGTGGTGAACCGCAGCGTCTGCGACTCCAGGTGCTTGCGCAGCAGCGGCTCGAGGTCGGGCTCGTAGAACGGCACCCGGCCCTCCTGCAGCGCAGCGACCTTGGCCTCGTCGACGTCCACGCCGAGCACTTCGAATCCGAGTTCGGCCATACACGCCGCATGTGTCGCGCCGAGGTAGCCGGTCCCGATTACCGTGATCTTGAGCTTTCGCGGTGCCAATACATCTCCCTAGGTCTGCTCGCGCGCGATAGTATCTCCGCCACCCTTGGTCACCATGCGCCCGGGGTGGGTCGTGCCGCGAAACTCGGCTACGGGCAGGTATGGTTCGTGACACCATGAGCAACCAACCCGAGCAGCGCGGCGCCGCCGGCAAGGACGCGGTGGAGTATCCCGGTGTTTCGGTCATCATGACCGTGCTGAACGAGGAACGTCACCTCGCCTCTGCGGTGCAAGCGGTGCTGCAGCAGGACTACCCCGGTGAGCTGGAGCTGGTCGTGGCGCTGGGTCCGTCGACCGACGCCACCGACGCCATCGCCGCCGAACTGGCCGCCGCGGACGGCCGCATGCGCACGGTGCCGAATCCCGCGGGCGCTACTCCGGTTGGGCTCAATCGCGCGATCAAGGACGCCAAGTACGACATCATCGTCCGTGTCGACGGGCACGCCGTGCTCCCGCCGGACTACGTGCGGACGGCCGTCGAGGTGCTGCAGGAGACCGGCGCCGACAACGTGGGCGGCATCATGTTCGCCGAAGGCACCACACCGTTCGAGAAGGCCGTCGCGTGCGCCACGAACAGCTGGTTGGGCGTCGGCGGTGCTCGCTTCCACGTCGGTGGCGAGGCGGGCCCCGCGGAGACGGTGTACCTGGGTTCGTTCCGCCGTTCGGCGCTGGAGCGCGTCGGCGGCTTCGACGAGGGTATGCGGCGTGCCCAGGACTGGGAGTTGAACTACCGGCTGCGGCGCTCAGGCGGGACGGTGTGGTTCACGCCCAGGATGAAGGTGTCGTACCGGCCACGGCCGAACGTGAAGGCGTTGGCGAAGCAGTACTTCCGCACCGGGCAGTGGCGCCGTGAAGTCGTGCGGCGGCACAGCGACACGGTGAACCTGCGCTACCTCGCGCCACCGCTGGCGCTGCTGGGCATCGTCGGCGGCACGATCGCCGGTGCGGCCGGGTTCTGGCCGGGCTTTCTGATCCCGGGCGGCTACGTGGCGGCCGTCGTCGCGGGTTCGCTGATCGTCGGTCGGAAGCTGCCGCTGAAGTCCAAGGTGATGCTGCCGGTCGTGTGCGCGACCATGCACACGTCCTGGGGTGCAGGGTTCATCTTCAGCCCCCGCGATCTCAAGTAGGGCAGTACGGGCAGTCGGCCGACGTCGCAGGCGCGATGGACCGGACTGTCGGTCGGCCGGCTTGACCTCGCAGGCCGGGCAGCTGCGAAGGGTGGTCGGGATCCTGGCCTCAGTCACGGCAGTCGCAGTGAGCGAGACCACCCGCCTCACCGGGCCCAGATCTCCGAGCTGAAGTCGGCCGCCTCAGCGGGCCCAGGTCTCCAGCTGGGCGACGAACGCCTTCTCGTCGACACGCCAGTTGTACTCCGCCAATGCGGCGTCGTGGCCCCGCTTGGCCATCCCCACCCGCAGCTCGGCGTCGTCGCGCAGCCGCAGGACCGCCTCGGCGGCCGCCTTCGGGTCGTCGAACGGCGTGACGATGCCTGCCTCGAACTTCTCCGCGAGTTCCGGGGCCGGAGGAGTGGGCGTGGAGACCCACGGCACCCCGTGCGCCATGTATTCGATCACCTTCGTCGCCCACGAGTTGCGGTAGTTCGCCTCGTCGTGGCGCAACGACAGGCCGGCCAGGGAACCCTGGACCAGCTCGAGCGCCTGCTTGTTCGGCAGGAAGCCGTGCCAGACGACCGCACCCTCGTCGTGCGCCCGCTGCACCAGCGGCTTCATCTCGCCGTCGGCGTCACCGACCAGCTCGACCCGCACCTTGCCGCGCAGCAGCCTGCCGACCTCGATCATCTCCTCGGTGCCGCGTGCCCTGGTCAGGTGCCCCACGTAGATCACGCGCTCGTCGCCGGGCTCCGGCACGTCCTCGGGCACGTAGGTGGTGTTGGGCACGACCGGGTGCTCGCCACGGAACAGCTCCCGGTACCCGTCGTCGGCCAGGATCAGGTGGTAGTGCTGCTCGGCGTATCGCTCGATGTACTTGGCCAAGCGCACGCCGAGCGGCCGCAGCGGCTTGGGCAGCCACGGCTTGAGCGTCATGGTCGCCGCGGTGTCCTCGTGCACGTCCCACACGACCGGCGGCAGGTTCTTCAGCCGCGCCACCGCCAGCACCAGTTCCGGGTCGTGCATCAACACGATGTCCTTGCCCGGCGCGTGCTCGGCCACCGCAGCCCGCGCCGCCTGCAGCGCGCCGACCCGCTTGCGCCCCTCGGCGCGAGGGATCGAGACGCCCGTCAGGTTCTCGACGCCCTCGTCCTGCGGCAGCGGGGTGCCGAAGCGCTCGAACGGTGCCAGGTACGTGACCTGGTGGCCTGCCTCCAACAGCGCGCGGATCTGGCGGAAGCGGATGCGTGCGTCCGACGGGTTGTGGACCACCGTCACGACCAGAACGTGCACGAACTCTCCTGAAAACGTCTGCGGAAACTTGTCGCTCGATCAGGCGTCGGCGAGATAGGCCTTGACGACTTCCTTGGTCGGGCCGTCCATGCGCAGCTTGCCGTTGTCCACCCAGATCGTGCGATCACACGTATCGGTGATGCTCTTCATGCTGTGGCTGACCAGGAACACCGTGCCCGCCGCGTCCCGCAGCTCGCGGATGCGCTGCTCGGACTTCTTGCGGAACTCCTTGTCGCCGGTCGCCAGCGCCTCGTCGACCAGCAGCACGTCGTGCGTCTTGGCGGCCGCGATGGCGAACCGCAGGCGCGCACCCATCCCGGAGGAGTAGGTCCGCATCGGCATGTCGATGAACTCGCCGAGCCCGGAGAACTCCACGATCTCGTCCCGCTTGGCCTTCATCTCCTCGCGAGTCATGCCCATGGCCAGGCAGCCCAGTTCGATGTTCCGGCTGCCGCTCAACCCGCTGATCAGCGCCGCGTTGACGCCGAGGAAGGAGGGCTGCCCCTGCGCGTAGACCGCGCCCTTGTGCGCGGGCAGCAGGCCGGCGATGGCGCGCATCAGCGTGGACTTGCCGGAGCCGTTGCGACCGATGACGCCGATGGCTTCGCCCTCGTAGGCGACGAACGAGATGCCCTTGAGTGCATGCACCTCGCGGACACCAGCAGGCTTCGCGCCCCGCAACAGACGGCCGAGCGCGCTCGCGGCGTTGCCGTTGTTCTGCTTGCCCGCACCATAGACCCGGTAGACGACGTGCAGGTTGTCCACCACGACGGTCGGGCGCCGCTCGCCGGCGGGGGCCGACTGCTTGCCCGCCCGCTGCTTCTCCCGCTCAGCCACGACCATAACGCTCCTCACGCCGCCAGAAGAAGATGAAGCCGCCGACGAAGAACAACACGGCCCATGCGGTCGACACTTGCCACACGTTCAAACCCCACGGTAGCTCCAACGGGCGGTGACTATCGATCAGCACGCCGCGGTAGAGGTCGAGGAAGACCGCGCCGGGGTTGAGCACCAGGATGTGCTGCACGGCTTCCGGCGCGCTCTTGATGTAGCGGGTCATCTCGAAGAACACGCCGGACAGGTAGAACCACACGCGGGTGATGAACGGCAGCAGCTGGTTGATGTCCGACGCGCCCGCGCCGATGCGGGCCATCAGCAGGCTCAGGCCCATGTTGAACAGCATCTGCAGCAGCATCGCGGGCACCACGAGCAGCCACGTCACGCTGATCGGCACCCCGACCGCGAGGATGAACGCGAACAGCACGAACATCGACACGATCAGCTGCTGGAACTCGACCAGCACGAACGACAACGGCAGCACCGCGCGCGGGAAATGCAGCGCGCGGATCATCTGCAGGTTGCCGCTGATCGATTTGGCCCCGTTGTTCATCGACCGCTGCATGAACGTGAACACGAACACGCCGGTGACCAGGAACGCGGGGTAGTCCTCGATGCCGCGGCTCAACCGCAGCAGCAGACCGAACACCAGGTAGTACACCGCCGCCTGCATCAGCGGGGTGAGCACCTGCCAGAGCTGGCCGAGCCGGGAGGAGGAGTACGTCTGGGCCTTGCGCGCCGCGGAGTAGGCCAGGATGAACTGGCGCCGCTGCCACAGTTGCTTGATGTAGGCCGTCAGGCTGGGGCGAGCGGTGCTCTGCACCAGGCCGTAGCGCGCGGCAAGCGCGGCGCCGTCGACCGGGTCGGTATCGGCCTCACTCGCCGCGTCCGCCGACTTGGGCGCGCTCTGCTCCGTGTCGGGCATCTCCCTCTCCTCGATACTGCAAGCACTTTACGGGGCTGGGTGGGCGCGGCCGCGGTGGACCCGCGGGCGTGCCGCGTGGGTCACTACGCCCCGATAGCCCGCACGTCGTAATACCTCCGCAGGATCGCCTGGCGTCGTTGCCGGTACTCGGCGGACGCCCCGGCGATCAGGTGTTCCACCGGGTCCGAGCTCTGTCGCACCGGATCGAAGTCCTCGGTCATGCGCACCAGACGAACGCCGGGCGGTGTCGCCGGCGCGGCGTCGTCCGAGCCGTCGACCGGGTCCGTCACGACGGCTACGGGCAGGCGGGTGGTCGGGCCGGTCGCGGGCGGCCGCCGGAGCGCCTTCTTCGCGATGGCCATGCCCTTCGGCCCGATCGCGCGCACCACGGCGGACTTGGCCCGCAACCGACGGAACGCAGCCTGCTTCACCTCGCGCGGCTCACGCTTCAGCAGGTCCGCGATCTGCTCCGCCGTCTGCACCGACCCTTCCGGCTTGGGCAAGCCTGCGCAGGCCTTGCGCAGGCGCTCCCGCTCCTGCTCGTCGTGCAGCGCCCGCGCCTGCGTGCGCACGTCGTCGAGCTGGGCGGCGTCGGCGTAGCGCGCGAACCCCTGGTCGGCCAGCCACCGGGTGCGGGCGGGCTGATCATCGGTGCCCGAGGTCGGGTTGGGCACGAACAGGGTCGGTATGCCCGCGGTGAGCAGCTCGTGTACCGAGTTGTAGCCGCCCGCGGCCACCGCGGCGTCGAACGCCGCCAGGTAGCGGGAGAGCGGATACACCCCGGCGAGTTCGATGCAGCGGGACTCGTCGGCGAGCGGGATCCGGCCCATCGCGATGTGTGAGCGCACCACGGCCACCTGCCACTCGGGGTCCTCCAGCAGTGCAGTCACCGCGGCCGCGCCGGGCGTGACCACGTCGTTGAGCACGCCGGACGACAACGTCACCAAGGCGGTCGGCCGAGTCGGGTCCAGACCCAACTCCGCGGCGGCCTCCTCGCGCGACAGCAGGTCGAGGTGCTCCAGCTGCGTGATCGGCGAAAGCCGGACGGCGTCCCCACGGTCCGCGGTGGCGCCGGTGTCACCGGCTTCGGCGAAGTCTCCGGGCTCGAGCACCAGGTCGAACAACGGCGCGGCGGCCAGGGGAGTCGTGCGCGCGCCGGGCCGCCAGAACCCCCGCCTCATCCACACGAACCGGACGTTCGGCAGCTGGGCGCGAGCCAGCAACAGACCTTCGTACGGCACGACGCCGTCGAACACCACGGCCTCGGCCTTCGTCTCGGTGACGAACGCCGTCAGACGGTCGCGCAAGTAGTTGTGCCAGATGTGCTCGGGAATCCACGCTCGCTCGCGACTCGGCGCGTATTCACCGCGGCGGTCCATGTGCCGGATCACACCGACGGCCCTGGACAGCGAGAAGTAGACCGGCTCGGCGTACTCCTGCAGCGCCTGGCCCACCGCCAGCTGACGGCTCAGGTGACCCATCCCGGTGCCGTTGCTGGTGGCCAGGACCACCACGGGTTTCGTCATCGCGGTTCGTCAGGCGCTCAGAGCTTGGCGATCGACGCGGACTCCTCGGCGTCGACCTTGCCCTTGGTGTCGAACAACAGCCGGGCCTGCTTGGTGATCGCCGCCAGGTCGTAGCTCGAGTGCGGCTGCAGCAGGATCGTCACGTCGGCCGACTCGAGTGCCGCGTCCAGATCCGGAACGCACTGCAACCGTTCGCCGTTGACCTGCCAGGTCGGCACGTACGGGTCGTGGTAGAGCACCTCGGCGCCGAAGTTCAGCAGGTGCTTGGCCAGCGGCTGCGCAGGCGACTCGCGCTGGTCGTGGATGTCCGGCTTGTAGGTCACGCCGAGCAGCAGCACCTTCGACCCGCGCAGCGCCTTGCCCTTCTCGTTGAGCAGATCCTGGGTGCGCCGCACCACGTAGCCGGGCATCGACGCGTTGATCTCCTGCGCCAGCTCGACGAAACGGAACGGGTAACCCAGCGTCTTGACCTTGTAGGACAGGTAGTTGGGGTCGATCGGAATGCAGTGACCGCCGACGCCGGGGCCGGGGTAGAACGGCTGGAAACCGAACGGCTTGGTGGACGCGCAACGGATGACGTCCCAGATGTCCACGCCCAGCTCCTGGCAGAACTTGGCCATCTCGTTGACCAGCGCGATGTTGATGTGCCGGTAGGTGTTCTCCAGCAGCTTGGCCATCTCGGCCTCGCGCACGCCCCGCGCCCGCACCACGGTGTCGACGATGCGCGAGTAGAACTGGACCACCCGCTCGGTGCACGCCGGTGTGAGGCCGCCGACCACCTTCGGGGTGTTCTTCAGGCCGAACTTCTCGTTACCCGGGTCGATCCGCTCCGGAGAGAAGGCCAGGTTGAAGTCCTTGCCCGCGACCATGCCGCCTGCTTCCAGCACCGGGCGCACCACTTCGTCCGTGGTGCCCGGGTACGTGGTGGACTCCAACACCACCAGCATGCCCTCGTGCAGGTGGTCGGCCACCGCTTTGGTCGCGCTGTTCACCGCGCTCAGGTCCGGGCCACCGGAGTCCGACAGCGGGGTCGGCACGCAGATGACCACGGTGTCGGCGGTGGCCAGCACGGACGGGTCGGTGGTCGCCCGGAAGCCTTTGTCGACCATCTCTGCGATGTCGGCGTCGCTCAGGTCGTCGATGTGCGACTTCTTGGCGTTCAGGCCGTCGACCGCGGACGGGTCGACGTCCAGCCCGACGACCTTCAGGCCGGCATGCACGGCGCCCTGCGCGAGCGGTAGCCCGACGTAGCCGAGGCCGATGATGACGAGATCTGTGGTGTTCTCGGTAGGCACGAGCGGATGCTACACCGGTGCCCACGGCGGTCACGTCAACACCGGGCCGGGGTGCGTTCGCCGAGGCCCGACCGCCTACAGTGCACGGTCATGCCCACGGTCATCCTGGCCACCAGCAACGGCACCGGTATGGGTCATCTGGCCCGGGCGGCGGCCACCGCGCTGGCCGCCGGTGAGCAGTTCGACCCGGTGCTGTTCTCGTTGTCCCAGGCGTTGCCGCTGGTGCGCACGTCGCTCGGCTTGCGCGGCGAGTACTGCCCGAGTTCGCAACGCCGGTTCATGACATCGGTGGACTGGCACGAGTATCTGGCGGCACGCATCACCGCGCTGATCGACGAGACCGCAGCCACGGTGTTCGCCTTCGACGGCGCCTTCCCTTACTACGGAGTGGCGCTGGCGCGCAGGCGCAGGCCGGACGTCGCGTTCGTGTGGGTGCGGCGGGCCATGTGGAAGCCGGGCGCGAACGTGGCGGCGCTTCGCAAGCGGCTGATGTTCGACGCGGTGCTGGAGCCCGGTGACCTTGCTGCCGAGGCCGACCGTGGCGCGACGGCAGGCGCGACCGATGTGATCCGCGTTCCGCCGGTGACCCTGCTGGAGCGGGTCGAGCGCTTGCCCAAGGAGCAGGCCAGGGCCGAGCTCGGCCTGGACCAGCAGCGGCCCACCGCGCTGGTGACGCTGCGGACGCAGGGTTCCGAGGCGGCGATGGCCGCGGTGCGGGCGATTCTGGCCGACGAGAACTGGCAGATCGCGCTGACCCGGTCGCCGATCAGCGGGGGAGACCTGGGGCTCGACGATCGCCTGGAGAAGCGCGTGACCCGGCTGCACGGCGTCTTCCCCCTGGTGAGGTATCAGGCGGCCTTCGACATCGCCGTCACCGAGACGGGCTACAACTCTTTTCACGAGATGCTCCTGGGCGGCGTGCCGACGGTGTTCGTGCCCACCGACGCCGCGGTCACCGACGACCAGGCGGCCAGGGCGTGCTGGGCGGCGGAGCACCGGTTGGCGTTGACCGCTCCGGAGAAGGATCCCGGCCGGGTGGGCGGGGCCGTGAGCAGGCTGCTCGACGCCTCCGTGCGCAGCGAGCTCGCCCGCCGACTGGCCGACCTCCCGGAGCCGGACGGGGCTGCCGCGGCCGCTACGGCGTTGGCCGACGTGGCAGGCAATTTCTCCGGTCACCGGTTCTCGGCCGGGGAACGCGCCGAAATGGCCAGGGCCGCGGTGCGTCCGGTGGTGGAGCGAGTGGCAGGTGCCCGGGCGGTGGCGACCGCCAGGAGACTGCTCGGTCGCAGGCAGGAGCCCGTTCCGCGGCTGAAAGGGCGGGTGGCGTTCGTCGAGGCGGCCGAACGTGAGGTGGTCTCCGGGGCGAGCCCGGTCGAGGACCTGCTGCCTGGGGCGTCGGGGGAGTATCGACGCCGTCGGGAGGACATAGCACGCGACTTCTATCCCTCGCTGTGACACGGTGAACACCGAGGCGATGTGACCGCGGACACTCTTCGGCGTGCTTGTGGTCCCGCGATCGTGGGTAAATCCCGCTCGTTGCCGGCAGGGCACTGGTCACGGACACGGCGAGAGGAAGCGGAGTGCGACTCGTTGGCCTGATTGCAGTGGTACTAGCGGCAGCCGTGCTCGGCGGTCTCGCCGGATGGCGGGCCGACTGGGCGGCCTCGGCGATCGCCGCGGCCGGGTTCGCCGTGCTGATCGTCGGCCTCTGGTGGGTGCGGGCACGGCTCAACGCCGTCCGCAAGCACCAGCGGACCATGCTGCGACTGATCGAGTCGATGCAGCGGCAACAGAAGGCGGTCGCATCCTCGGTGGCCGCCGCTGACCGGGCGCATCGGGTGGAGACCAAGCACGCGTACCGGTCGGTGTCGAAAGCGGTGGAGAGCCGGACGAACACGCTGGCCAAGCAGATCGAGCAGACGGCGGAGGCGGAAGCCGACCGTTCGCGGCGCCAGGCCGACCGGATGTTCCGGCAGCTGGAAGCGCTGCAGAACCTGTACCACCTAATCCAGGTACGCCACGAGATGCCGCCGAGCCGTGGGTGGGCCCTGTCGCCGGACGTTCTGCTCAGCTATGTGCAGGAAATCCTCGATCGGCATCCGCGCACCGTCCTGGAATGCGGTAGCGGCGCGTCCACGATCTGGGCCGCGTATGCGGTGGACAAGCTCGGCGCAGGCCGTGTGGTGGCGCTCGAGCACGACCAGCAGTTCGCCGACCAGACCCGGGCGATGCTCGACGATCACGGCCTGTCCGAGATCGCCGAGGTGCGGCTGGCGCCGATCGCGCCGGTCGAGGTGCCCGCGGGTACCTGGCAGTGGTACGACACCGCCGCGCTGAAAGATCTGCACGACGTCGAGGTGGTGCTCATCGACGGGCCGCCCAAACCGACACACGAACAAGCCCGTTACCCGGCGGTCCCGGTGCTGCGCGACATACTGGCACCCGGCGCGGTGTTGCTGCTCGACGACGCCGATCGGCCCGACGAGCAAGCGATCCTGCGCCGCTGGCAGTCCGAGTGGCCGGAGCTGACCTGGACCAAGCTCGCGCACGAGAAAGGCACCGCCCGGCTGGTCGTTCCGACCGCCTGACCGTTTTGTCCCGACACACCGCCGAGGGCGTGGGCCCGCACATCGACACCGAATGGACCAAGTACGCTTGCAGACCATGTCAACCGCCAACCCGCTCATTTTGCACGTCACCGGGGCGCGTCCGAACTTTCCGAAGGCCGCGCCGGTCATCAAGGCGCTCACCGGGCGGGGCGTCGGGCAGAAGCTGGTGCACACCGGACAGCACTACGACAAGCACATGTCCGATGTGTTCTTCACGCAGCTCGGGCTGCCCGAGCCGGACATCAACCTGGGTGTCGGGTCGGGGACCCACGCCAAGCAGACCGCCGCGGTGATGACCGCGCTGGAGGACCTGGTCGTCGCCGAGCAGCCCGCGCTGGTGATGGTCTACGGCGACGTGAACTCCACCGTCGCGGCCGCCATGGTGACGTCGAAGCTGGGCGTGCCGATCGCGCACGTCGAGGCGGGGTTGCGCAGCTTCGACATGACGATGCCGGAGGAGGTCAACCGGATCGTCACCGACCGGCTGGCCGACCTGCTGTTGTGCACCAGCCCGGACGCCATCGCGCACCTGGGCAACGAGGGCATCGATCCGGACAAGATCCACCTGGTCGGCAACCCGATGATCGACACGCTGCTGGCCAACATGGATCGGTTCGACACCGAGAAGGCTGCCGCGCTGGCCGACGTCTCCGGCGACTACGCGGTGGCCACACTGCACCGTCCGAGCAACGTGGACGACCCGGCCGACGCCGCCGAGCTGGTCAAGGCCATGCACGCGGTCGCCGACCAGGTGACCGTCGTGCTGCCGTTGCACCCGCGGGGTCGCGCGCGCCTGCGCGACGCGGGCCTGTTCGACCACCCGAAGATGAAGATCATCGACCCGCTCGGCTACGTGGAGTTCATGGGCCTGGTGCGCGGGTCGAACGTGGTGATCACCGACTCGGGCGGCGTGCAGGAGGAGACCACGATCCTGGGCGTTCCGTGCCTGACCCTGCGGCCGAACACCGAGCGTCCCATCACCATCACGCACGGCACGAACCAGCTGGTGACGCGTGAATCGCTGCCCGGCGTGGTATCCGATGTGCTGGCTGCCGGGCGTGCCTCGGAGTGGCCGGTGCCGCCGCTGTGGGACGGCAAGGCCGGTGAGCGTATCGCCGACGTCGTGGTGCGGTTCCTCGGTGTCTAGCCGGCAACCGGACTGGTTGCGGCCCGCATAGAGCCAGACACGCCGACGTATGTGGAGGAAACACCCTGTGGTCACCGAGGTGAGGCTCGGCGAGAAAGCCGGGACCCGGCAGCCGCCCGCTCCAGGTGAGGCCAAGTCGCGGTCGCCGATCTCCGGATTCCGGCCGGACGTGGAGGGCCTGCGCGCCATCGCCGTCGGACTGGTGCTGCTCTACCACGCCGGACTGCCGTTCATCCCCGGTGGTTTCGTCGGCGTCGACGTCTTCTTCGTCATCTCCGGCTTTCTGATCACGGGCCTGCTGGTCAAGGAGGTTCAGCGCAGCGGAACGATCTCGCTGGCCGGCTTCTACGCCCGACGGGCCAAACGACTGCTCCCCGCCGCCGCCACGGTGCTGGCCACCACGGTGGTGCTGGTGCTTGCGGTGGTGCCACGGATCTCGTGGGAGGAGATCGGTGGGGACATCGTCGCGGCGGCGCTGTACGTGGTGAACTGGCGGCTGGCCGACCGATCGGTGGACTACCTGGCCGAGGACAGCGAAGCCTCGCCGGTGCAGCACTTCTGGTCGCTGGCGGTCGAGGAGCAGTACTACCTCGTGTGGCCGCTGCTGTTGCTGTTGGTCGCGTGGATGGTGCGCAAGCGTGGCCGCGAGCTGCGCCACCACCTGTGGATCGGTCTGGCGATCATCGCCATCCCGTCGTTCGCGTGGTCGGTCTACTACACGATGGAAGAGCCGCCGGTGGCCTTCTTCGTGACCACGACCCGGATGTGGGAGATGGCCATCGGTGCCGCGGTCGCGCTGGCCGCGGTGTGGCTCACCAAGGTGCCGCAGCTGTTCGCCGTCGCGCTCGGCTGGCTCGGCGTGGCGGCCATCGTCGCGTCGGCCCTGGTCTACTCCACCGATTCCGAGTGGCCGGGTTACGCCGCGGCGCTGCCCACACTGGGCACGGCGGCGGTGATCGCGGCCGGTTTCTCCGCCGGCCCGCGCGGTCCGGTCGCCATCCTGGGCACCCGGCCCTTCACCTGGGTCGGTGGCCTGTCGTACTCGCTGTACCTGTGGCACTGGCCGCTGATCGTGGCCGCGGCCGCCTACTGGGACGGCCTGACGCCGACGCGCGGTCTCGCGGTGGCGTTGCTGTCGTTCATCCCGGCCTGGCTCACCTTGAAGTTCATCGAGAACCCGATCCGGTTCTCCCGCACCACGTTCAAGGTGCCGCGGAACTCGCTCAAGCTGGGTGCCGCGCTGTCCGTGCTCGGTGTCGTCCTGGGCTTCAGCCTGATCGGGATCACCGCCGTGGTCAGCGGTGGCGGCGTGGCGAACGCCAAGGGCGCGGCCGCGATCACCGGCAAGTCGTTCCAGGCGCAGAAGTCGGCGGACGCCATGGTGCCCGACCCGCTCGAGGCGACCGACGACGTGCCGGACGCCTACGACAAGGGCTGCCAGGTCGACGTCACGTCCGCCCAGCCCGCGGCGTGCACCTACGGTGACCCCGACGGGGACAAGACGGTGGCGCTGGTCGGTGACTCGAAGGCGCTGCAATGGATCTCCGCGCTGGACACCATCGGCAAGGAGCGCGGCTGGAAGGTGGTCACCTACACCAAGTCGGCCTGCACGTTCGCCGACGTGACCATCTCGCAGGACGGCAAGCCGTACGCGTCGTGCACCGAGTGGAACAAGGCCGTCACCGACAAGCTGCTCGCGGACAAGCCCGACGTGGTGCTGACCTCGCAGGGCAAGAACAAGGCGCTGGACGACCCGACCGACGCCAAGGGGGGCGCCAGCGAGGAAACCATGATCAAGGGCATGAAGGCCCGGTGGAACGAGCTGACCAAGGCAGGCATCTCGGTGGCCGTGCTGCGGGACAACCCGCACCCGGACGAGGACATCAGCCCGGTCTACGAGTGCGTCGACGACAACCGGGACAGCCTGGACAAGTGCGCGTTCGACCGTTCCGGCGGCGAGGAGAAGGGTGGCGGCCCGGTGCAGGTCGAGGCCGTCAAGCAGGTCAAGGGTGTCGAGCTGATCGACATGAACGACTACTTGTGCCCCGGTGACGAGTGCCCGCCGGTGATCGGTGACGTGCTGATCTACCGCCAGGGTTCGCACCTGACGAAGACCTACGTCGACACGCTGGCGCCGCGGTTGGAGCGGGAGCTGGTTCGAGTCGTCGACCAGGCGAAGTAGAGCCTGCCGGACCACAGAAGATCTGGAGAAGTCATGACCGGTCGGCCCACTTCCCGCGCGAAGTTGGGCAGTGCGTTACGCGTGCTGCGCAGAAGGTCCCGCCAGCAACAGGGGGAACAGCCCACCTCACCGACGTCCGCACTGGTGACGTCGGGCAGGCAGCCGGAGTCCGAGGAGCAGTTGCCTGAGCCGCGCCCGCGCCGCGCGGAGGTGACCGCAGCGGTGGCAGCCGGGCCGAGGCTGCGGACGGGCCTGGCGTGGGAGTGGCAGCAGCGCGACCTCGAGCCGGCAGGCTGGCGTGAGGTGCTCGCGGCCAAGCCCGACCTGGTGCTGGTCGAGCTGACCCGCTCCGGTGTTCCCGGCTGGAAGCAGGTCGACGAACTCGTTGCCGGCATCACGGAGTCCGGGGTCGACCTGGTCGTCTGGGTGACCGACGCCGTGGCGCCGTCCTCCGCCGCCGCGCTCGCCGGCGCGGCGAAGGCGATCTTCCTGCACGACGCCTCAGCCGTGGAGACGTGGCGCGCCGAGTACCCGGACGTGACCGTCGAGGTCCTCCCGCCCGCGGCGCAGCCGTTCGTCCACAACCCGGTCAACGGTGGCCCGGGCGACCGGCGGCCGACCAAGGGCGTGCTGCTCGTCGACGAACAGGGCTTCGGTGCGGCCGAGGCGAAGACGTTCACCGAGGTCGTCGCGGCGGCGCTGAAGCCGATCAAGTCGGCCGAATTCGACGTGTGGACGACCGGTCAGCGCCCGGAGGAGCTCGACGGCGCCAAGGCCAAGGTTCGCGAGACGGTCGACCATGCCCGCTCGGTCGGCCTGGCGAGCTCGTACCGCGTTCTGCTGGACGCGGGCCGGTCCCACCCGGCAGCCGCATGGACCGCGCTGGAGGCCGGCGCTGCGCAGACGGCGGTGGTGTCGCTTCCGCAGTATCGGGAGGCCATGCCGCCGGAGGTTGCCGAGCACGTCGCCGCTCAGAGCACGGAGAAAGAACTCCGCGGAGAGGTGAATGCCCGCATCTGGCAGACCGAGCTGCGTGACCGGGAAGCGCTCCGGCTGCACCGTGCGGTCCTGGCCGGGCACACCTACGACCACCGCGCCCGCAGCATCCTCGGCGCCTTGGGGAAGACGACGGAGCGCCCGTCGCGCAGCGTGTCGGCGGTCGCGCCGACGAACCGGGCGCACGAGATCGGCAACATCTTCGACAACATGGGCCGCCAGGCCTACCCGGAGCTCGAGCTGGTGCTGGTGCTGCACGGACTCGACGTCGACGACGCGGAGCTGCAGGCACAAGCGGCCGACAAAGGGGTCAAGAACCTCACCATCGTGCACGCCGACAAGTCGTTGACGCTGGGCATGTGCATGAACCGGGGCATCGAAGCCGCCTCGGGTGCTTACATCGCCAAGATCGACGACGACAACTTCTACGGCAAGCATTACCTGACGGACTTGATGGCCGCGTTCGACTACACCGACGCGGGCGTCGTCGGAAAGTGGGGTCACTACGTCTGGCTGCGCTCCACCGATGCCGTCGTGCTGCGCTACCCGGATGCCGAGCACACCTACGAGCGTCGGATCCAGGGCGGCTCGATGCTCATCGAAGGCGACCTGGCCCGCAGCCTGAAATTCAGCGACATCCCGCGCGCCGTCGACAGCGACTTCCTGGATCGCGCGATCGCCGACGGGGTGCGCATCTACTCCGGCGACCGGTTCAACTTCGTCAGCGTGCGGGGTTCGGACCGGACGTCGCACACCTGGCAGGTACACGACGTCACCTTCATGACCAAGACCGGGCGGCTGGTCTTCTTCGGTGACCCGCGTGTCCACGTCGAGGTCTGAGCACATGTACCGTCTGGCCGGTCACGCAGAGTCCGGCGACACCTAGGGGAGCTCTTACACGATGTCCTCACTGAAGCGCCGCATGAAGGAGACCGTGCTGAAAGCCGCCTACCCGGTGGCGGTACGGATCCCGCCGACCGTGGGGCCGGCGAAGGTGCGCAGGCTCAACGCGCGCATGCGGGTCAGCAAGGCGTTGCGCCTGATCCGGCAGAAGCAGGATTACGCGAAGGCCGAGGCGATCGCGCAGCCGTTGATCGGCACGCCTGCCGAGGCGGGCGCGTGGCACGTTCGGGCGGTGGCGAAGCAGAAGCAGGCGGATCTGACCGGCGCACTGGAGGACATCCGCAAAGCCATCGAGCTCGACCCCACGGACCTGGATGCACAGCTGGTGCACTTCCGTCTGGCCGGGCAGACGCAGCGCACCGCCGAGCAGCGCGAGGTGCTGGAGCGGCTGGCCGTACGTCCCCCGCGGCACGGCGGCGAGGTGCGTAAGACGCTCGACGCACTGGCCGAGGGTGAGGACGCCGACCTGGTGGCGCAGTACGACAAGGTGCTGCAGGGTTCGGCGGTGTCGTACGAGTCGGAGCGCGTCCGGGAGCTGGAGGAGCAGCTGCGGCTGATCCAGCTGTACCGATCCGATCAGGATGCCTACCGCAAGCGCATCGAGCAGATCAACAAGGAGCGCGAGCGGCCGGTGCACATCGTGACCCGTGCACTGTTCACCTTGGAGCAGTGGCAGGAGCTGGCCAGGTACCTGGAGGAGAACACGGCGGGTACACCGACCGAGGACGGTCGTCCGCTGTCGCTGCGGCAGTTGCGTACCGCGGCGCGCAAGGCGCAGGGTGCCGGTTACCTCGGCGCGGCGATGTCGCTGGCCAAGCGGGTGCTGATCGACGAGCCCGACGACGAGAAGATGAACGAGATCGTGGCCGGTGCGAGTGACCAGCTGGCCATCGTGGCCAACGGCTGGCCCGAGCTCGCCCCGGCGGCGGACAAGACCGACCACCAGCCGCGCGACCGCTCGGTGTTGTCGGTGCTGGCCCAGTCGCTGCCGATGACTTCCGGTGGCTACGCGACGCGGTCGCACGGCATCCTGAGCAGCCTGCACCGCCGCGGCTGGGACGTGCGCGCGGTGACCAGGCTGGGCTTCCCGTTCGACTGGTGGCGCGGTATCGGAGAGCGGACGGTCAACCGGGTCGACGTGGTCGACGAGATCGAGTACCACCGGCTCTACGAGGACGGTGTCACCCAGTACCCCAAGCATCCGCTGGACTCGTTCACCGAGAAGTTCGCCGACGGTATCGCCTCCGTGGCGCGCGAACACGGCGCTTCCCTGATCCACGCCTCGAGCTTCTACTTCAACGGCCTGGCTGGTGCGCGGGCGGCTCGCAGGCTGGGCATTCCGTTCATCTACGAGATGCGCGGCCTGGAGGACCTGATGAAGGTCTCGCGCAGCGACACGTTCGCCCAGACCGAGCGATACCAGTTCCTCACCGCGATCGAGAACGCGGCCTGCCGGGACGCGGACGTCGTCTTCGTGATCACCGAGGCCCTGCGACGGGAGATGATCGACCGCGGCATCCCGGCCGAGCGGCTCAAGGTGCTGCCGAACGGTGTGCACGTCGACCGGTTCGCGCCGCGGGAGCGGGACGCCGAACTCGCCGCCGAGCTCGGGGTGACCGACAAGACCGTCATCGGCTACGCAGGCGGTCTGGTCGACTACGAAGGCTTGGACCTGCTGCTGGAGGCCACCGCGGCGTTGAAGCAGAAGCGGTCGGACTTCCACGTACTGATCGTGGGCGACGGACACCACGAACACGTGTTGCGCGGTATGGCCGAGGAGCTGCGCCTGGGGGACGTGGTGACGTTCACCGGCCGGGTGCCACACGCCGAGATCGGCCGCTACATCTCGCTGTTCGACATCGCACCGTTCCCGCGGCTGCCGCTGCCGGTGTGCGAACTGATCTCGCCGATCAAGCCGTTCGAGTCGATGGCGATGGGCAAGGCCGTGGTCTCGTCCAGCGTCGCGGCGCTCACCGAGATCGTCGACGACGGCAAGACCGGTTTGGTGTTCGAGAAGGGCTCGTCGGAGGCGTTCGCGGCGGTGCTCGGCAAATTGCTCGACTCGCCGGAGCTGCGCGCGGAGCTGGGCAAGGCGGCCCGGGAGTGGGTGCTGGCCGAGCGGGACTGGTCGCAGATCACCTCGATCGTGGACGAGACGTACCACGAGCTGCTGGACCGCAAGACCGGGCAGGCGTAAATGACCGGTGGGGCGGCTACCTCGCGGGTAGCGTCCTTCGCCCGCGCCACGCTGCGCCGGTTGCGATCGGCGGTCGGCGGACCGGATTCCGTGCGGCGGGCGGACCTGCGCGCCGCACAGCGCGCGTACCAGCCACCCGCGCCGGCGCCTGCGCGCCCGGAGCTGCGCGTCGCGGTGGCCGCTGATCGTCGGCTGTCATCCCTGCTGGCGTGGGAGTGGACCCAGCGAGAACTGACGCCGGAGAACTGGGACACGGTCCTGGTCGACGGGGCGGTCGACCTCGTCCTGGTGCAAGCACCGCACGGCCGATTGGACGGCTGGGACGGCGCGCTGGACCGGTGCGCCGAGATGTCGCTGCCGCTGGCGGTGTGGGTGACCGGCACGGTTGACGCCGACACCTCGTGGGCGGAGCGGGTCGAGCACGTCTTCGTCGACGACGAGCGCTCCTTGACCGCGCTGCCGGGCGCCGAGCTGCTTCCACCCGCGGTCCAGCCGCGGTTGCACAACCCCTCGGTGGGACGGCCGCGTCAGCAGGCAACCGCTGTGCTGGGGCCTGCCGTCGACCAGTTCGACAGCGGCAAGCAGGATGTCTGGGACGCGGGCAGCCTGCCGGTGTCCGGACCGCAGGTGTCCGGCTACCCGGTCGTGGTTCAGCGGCAATCGCACCCGTGGACGGTGTTGTCCGCGCTGGCGGGGGGCTCCAGCCTGCTCACCACGAGCACCGAAGGCCTGCCCGCCGACGTCGCCGAGCACGTGACCGTCGTCGAGGACGACGACGCGCTCCGCACCCAACTGACAGCGCACCTCTACCAGCCGGAACTGGCCGAGCGGGAGGGTCATGTGCTGGGCCGCATCGTCCGCAGGCGGCATTCCGTGGCCCGCCGGGTCGAGACCCTGGCCGGACTGACCGGCCGGCCCGCGGGCTCGCCGGAGCGGACCGTGTCGGCCGTGGTCCCGACCAATCGTGCGCACGAGCTGGACAACGTCTTCGCCAACGTGGCCCGCCAAGCCCACAAGGCGGTGCAGCTCGTTCTCGTGCTGCACGGTTTGGACGCGGCAGCGCTCGAGGTGGAGGCGCGCGCCAAAGCCGCTGGGCTGACCGAGGTGACGGTGGTGGAGGCGGACAGTTCGTTGCCGCTGGGTGCATGCATGAACCTCGGCCTGGAAGCGGCCGACGGTGACTTCGTCGCCAAGATGGACGACGACAACTTCTACGGCACCCACTACCTGGACGATCTGCTCGACGCGTTCGACTACACCGACGCCGGGATCGTGGGGAAGTGGGCGCACTACGTGTGGCTGCGATCCAGCGGCGCGGTCGTGCTCCGCAGCCCGCGCTCGGAGCACCGGTACGAACGGCTGGTCCAGGGTGGGTCGATGATGCTGAAGGCCGACGTGGCCCGCTCACTGCGGTTCGGCGACGACCTACCGCGCGGCGTCGACACCGACATCCTGAACCGGGCACAGCGGGAAGGCATCAAGACGTACTCGGCGGACCGCTACAACTACGTCAGCGTTCGTGGTACCGACCGCACCGCGCATACCTGGGCCATCACCGACGCGGCCTTGATGAACCGCGCCGGGCGCCTGGTCTTCTTCGGTGACCCGCGCGAGCACGTCGATATCTGACCGTCAGCTTCGGCGCAGCGAGGTGTACAGCTCGGCGTAGCGGTGGCCGTTGGCCGACCACTGACGCTCGGCGACGACCCAGTCGCGTGCCCGCTGCGCCATCGCGGACCGCTCGGCCGGGTCGGCGTGCAGCTGAGCAAGCACCTCGGCCAGTCCGTCGGCGTCGCCGGCCGGGAAATAGCGGCCGCGCTTGCCGTCGCCGGTGATCTCACGCAGTGCAGGGAGGTCGGACGTGACCAGCGGTATGCCCGCGGCCATCGCCTCGAACGGTTTGAGCGGCGTCACCAACCGGGCGGCCCGTTCGTCGATCCGGGGGATGACGAAGACGTCGAGCAGTGCGTAGTAGTCCAGCACCTCGTCGTGCGGGACGCGCCCGGTGAAGATCACCGCGTCGCCTGCCTGCCGCTGCTCGGCCAGGCTCTCCAGCTCGGCACGACGCTGCCCGTCACCCACGATCAACGCGGTCGCCGGTATCCCTCGCCGACGCAACACGACCGCGGCCTCGATCAGCAGCTCCTGCCCCTCGCGGTAGTGGTCCAGGTTGCTGACGTAGCCGAAGGTGAACCGGTCGCGCAGACCGAGTCGGCTGACGAGCTCGGGAGAGCGCTCCCGCGGCTGGAAGGCCTCGCCGTCGACGCCGTTCGGCACGACGTGCACGCGATCAGCCGCCACGCCACGCTGAACGATCTCCTCCCGCATCGACTCGCTGAGCGTGACGACCGCGTCCGCCTCGCGCATGCAGCGGTTCTCGGTGTCCCGTCGCCGCCGGTAGATCTCCGACGACTCCGCCAGCGCGGTGTCGGACGTCCACAGCGACTCGAAGAAGCCGCGCACCTCGTAGACCACCGGGATGCCGAAGTGTTTGCCCAAGGCCAGCCCGACGAGGGCGGCCTCGAAGCCTCGATGCCCGGAGTGCACATGGATGATCGCCGGTGCCTCGGTGCGGACGACTTCGGCGGCGGCCTCGGCGTAATCCTGCAGGTATTGGTCGGCAGGTTTGTCGAAGTCGTAGTCCGGCCCAGGGTCGAGCCGCAGGTAGCGCACCCCGCCGATGGTCTCCTCCGGCGCGGCGTCGGAGACCCCGATCTGCCGCGGGAAGCCCAGTGCAGTGACGACCACGGGCTCGAGCCCTGCCGCCAGCTGGCCCTCCACCGTGTATTTCGAGCGCACGCTGTAGCCGCTCTGCCGGTACGGCAACGAGATCTTCAGCAGGTGCAGCACCTTGGCCGGGCTTGCGGGGGTCACCTGCTCCGGCTCGCCGGGAACCGTCGGCCGCCACGACGGCGAGGTCTCCCGGATCCGTCCGTCCAGCTGGTCGGCCTTGGCCGTCATGGCCGGGTCGAACTCGGCGAGCAGCCGTGCGGCATCCCGTTGACTGGTGACGGCGCCCGCCTTGCCGCACGTGGCCACCGCCTGCCGCAGCCATGCCTCGTCCCGCGGAAAATCGGTCAGGTGGCGTTGCGCCAGCTCGACCGCCTCGGTGTAACGCCGCTGCATGGTCAGACGCTTGAGCAAGGCGAGCTGGCTGGTCGACGCTCGCGGGCCGGGCCTGCGAGGGCTGCGGGCACGATCCCGGACCGCCGCCAGCCGGGCGCGCACACCTACGGGCAGCGGGCTCATCGGCGGGTTGTCCCCGGATCGCGGTCGGTCACGGCGCAGGATCCTACGGCACCGCCGGGCCGGCGCTGTTACGCGATGTGCCACCAACCCGAATGGGTAACGCAGGGGGCGAGCTAGGCTACCGCCTACACCGAGGGGAAACCGGGAGTAATCATGGCCGAGGACGCGGCGGCGATGGAGAAGGCGCTGGTCAGAGCTGGCTGGGAGCTGGTGGACGTGCTCGGCGCCCTCGGTTCCGGGCAGTCGCAGCGGCTGTTCGAGCGGCGATGGGCTGCGGAGCGTGATCGCGCGGCCGACGAGCTGACGCCGCTGAAGGCGGGCCCGTCGATCCCCGACGGGATCCACAAGCTGTACCGCTCGCCGGCGAACTGGACGCGCTTCCGCCGGACCATCGACTTCGTCCGGCCCGGCGATCGACTCTTCGAGGTCGGCATCGGCCGCGGGTACCTGGCAGGCATCTTCCTGCGCGACGGCAAGGTGGGCGCTTATCACGGCATCGACCTGGTACCCGAGAACGTGACCGCGACCCGGCAGACCCTCGAGCACAACGGGTTGGCCGACCGGGCGGAGGTACACGAGGGCAACCTCTACGACCTCACGCGCGAGCAGGTGGCGGAGTTCGGTGCGGACCTGGTGGTCTGCTGTGAAGTGATCGAGCACGTGCCCGATCCCGAGGCGGCGCTGAAGACACTGGCCGCAGCGCTGCCGGAGGAAGCGGACCTGCTCATCTCGGTTCCGCTGCTCGGCCGCCTGGAGAACGTGTGGGGCCACGTCGCGTTGTTCGATGCCCAGCGCATCAAGGCCATGGTCGAGGGTGCTGGGTTGACCACGCACCTGGTCGACGTCGTGGACAACACGTGGGTGTTCGTACTCGCCTCGCGCCGACCCGGCCCGAACGACCGCGCCATGGCCGCGGCGGCTGCACTTGCCGATCCGTGGGTCGACGTGCCCGCCGACCCGGAGTTGCCGCGGGCGTTGCGGCCGCTCGACCTGCACATGGCGAGCCCGAGCCGGTGGAACAGGCGGTTGGCGCATGCCGAGGTTCGTCCCGACGACGGCACTCTGCTGTGCTCGTTCACCGGCGAGGACCGTTCGGACGGGCCGGGCCAGTACGGCGGCGCGGCGATCCCGGTCACCGAACCGTTGGGGATCCGGCTGGAGCTCGCGCTGGACGAGATCGACGACGTCGAGGTCTTCTACGTCGACGCGTATGCCGAGTCCAAGCGCGTGGCGCGGTGGAAGTGGGAGCCCGGCACGCGACGCCCTCGATCGAACCCGGCGACGTTCGTTCTCCGCAAGGGCCGCAAGGGCTTGCACTTCGTGCCCCTGCACGTCGACGACCTCGCCTCGGCCGACACGTTCGAGGTGTTCGCGCGCATCAAGCCGGGGGCGACCGTGCAGTTCCGCATCACGCGGGCGTCCCTGTTGACCAACGCTGCTTCCTGACGCCTCGGCGTGCACGCCCGGTGGTCGCGTCGATGCGGATGGTGGCGATGAGGCGCACGGCGGCGGGGGAACGGCAAACTTCGCGACAACCGTGCCGATGAACCCGGCGGGCCTGCACAAACTCACTGGCCAAGCGAGCTACTCTCGGCAGAGTGTCCACCGCGCGCGCAGAACGACTGGTCAACCTTGTGCTCGCGCTGCTGTCGACGCGCCAGTACCTGACCGCGGAGCGGATCCGCGCGATCGTGCCCGGTTACGCCGACGCGCCGAGCGACGAGGCGTTCTTCCGCATGTTCGAGCGGGACAAGATGGAGCTGCGCGAGCTGGGCATCCCGATGGAGACCGGCAGGAACTCCTCGTTCGACCCGGTGGACGGCTATCGCATCGCGCGGCGGGACTACGAGCTGGGCGAGATCGAGCTGGCCCCGGACGAGGCCGCCGCCGTGGGGCTTGCGGTGCGACTGTGGGATTCGCCGGAGCTGACCGGTCAGGCCGAGGCCGCGCTGGTGAAGCTGCGCGCGGCCGGCGTCGAGGTCGACCAGCAGGTGCCTGCGCCGGTGCAGCCGCGGGTGCGCGCCGATGCCTCGTTCGGGCCGATGCTGTCCGCCGTGCAGCAGGGTCGCGCGGTGCAGTTCGACTACCGCCGTTCCGGCTCTCCGGAGCGGCGGACAAGGACGCTGGAACCGTGGGGTGTGGTGTCGTGGCGCGGACGTTGGTACGTGGTGGGCCATGACCGGGACAGGAACGCGCCACGGTGTTTCCGGCTGTCTCGTGTGCAGGGTGACGTCAAGCTGATCGGTCGGGCCGGGGCCGTGCAGCGACCCGACGGGGTGAACCTGCTCGACTTCGTCGCGGCGAGCGGTGAGCCGGAGTTCGACGCGCCCGCGTCGAAGGCACGGTTGTGGGTGGCCGACGGCAAGGCCGCCGGGATCCGTCGCGGTGCGCGGGTGATCGGCCGGCGCACGGTGGCCGGGATCGAGGGGGACGAGATCGAGCGCAACGTCTACTACCCGGACAGCATGGCGAAGTGGATCGCAGGCTACGGGCCGGACGTGCTGGTGCTGGAGCCGGATGTGCTCGCCAAGGCGGTACACGAGCGGCTCAGCGCGCTTGCTCACCCGGGCGGTGATCGGCGATGACGGCGGGCATGCGCGGCGTCAGCGCTCGGCTGCCGCGCCTGCTGGCGTTGGTGCCGTACTTGCTGGCCAGGCCGGGAATCAGGATCGAGGACGCGGCGGCCGATTTCGGGGTCACCGCCAAGCAGCTGCGCAAGGATCTCGAGCTGCTGTGGATGTGCGGCCTTCCGGGGTACGGGCCCGGTGACCTGATCGACCTGTCGTTCGAAGGTGACACGGTGACCGTGACGTACGACGCGGGCATGCGTCGGCCGTTGCGGCTCACCGGGGGAGAGGCGACCGCGCTGTTGGTCGCGCTCCGGGCATTGGCGGAGACCCCAGGGGTGCTCGATGCCGATGCGGTTCGTCGTGCCATCGCGAAGATCGAGGCGGCCGCCGGCGAGGCGCAGCCTGCCGGCGTGGTGGTCGACGCCGGGCTGCGGGAGGCCCGCCGCACGGCGGAGACCAGGCGCGTGGTGCAGCAAGCGCTCGGGGCGCAGCGAGCAGTGCGGATGCAGTACTACACCGCCTCGTCGGACCGGCTCAGTGAGCGGGTCGTCGATCCGATGCGGATGCTCGTGGTGGAAGGCCGCAGCTATCTGGAGGCGTGGTGCCGGCGCGCCCAGGACGTGCGGCTGTTCCGGGTGGATCGCATCGACGCCATCGAGGTGCTGGACGAGCCCGCACGTCCGCCGCAGGATGCCGAGCCGCACGACGTCTCGGCCGGCCTGTTCGCGCCCAGCCCGGACCAAGCGATCGCGACGCTGGTGCTGGAGCCGGACGCCCGCTGGGTGTCGGAGTACTACTCGTGCGAGGAGCTCGAGGAGCTCGACGGCGGGCGGCTGCGGGTGGCGATGCGTTACAGCGACGAGTCGTGGATGGTGCGGTTGATCCTCGGGCTGGGCGGCGACGCCGTCGTCGAGGAGCCTGCCGAGTTGGCCGAGACGGTACGCGAGCGAGCGGCCGCGGCGCTCGAGCTGGCCGCCGCGCACGCGGGGTAGCCCGAACTGTCGGTGCCGCCGCGTACGGTGCCGCCATGGCTCTGACACGACAGGAGCGGGAAGAGTTTCTGGCCGAGCCGCACGTGGCGGCTTTGTCGGTGAACGCAGGCCCTGATCGGGCGCCGCTGACCGTGCCCATCTGGTACCAGTACCAGCCAGGAGCGGACCCGTGGATCCTCACGCCCGCCGAGTCGCGTAAGGCGAAGTTGATCGCTGCGGCAGGTCGGTTCTCGCTGATGGTCGACACGGTCCACCCACGGGTGCGGTACGTGTCCGTGGAGGGGCCCGTGGCCGGGGTGGAACAGGCAGGTGAAGCGGCGCACCGCGAGCTGGCCGAGCGCTACCTCCCGGCGGAGGCTGTCGACGGTTACGTCGCGATGGCGATGCGCGAGTTCGGTGCGCAACAGGTCATTCGCCTGCGGCCGCAACGGTGGCTGTCGGCGGACTTGACGGCCGAGTGACCCGCTGCTTGACCTCGAGATAAGTCGAGGTTCTAACGTGGCGAGCGGCGGCGGCGAAGAGAAACCGAAGGCAAATTGTCGGTGTGCTCCGGCATCCTGTTCGTGCACATCATCCCTGGTGAGTGGAGTCCGGCAGTGGATCACGCGATTTGGGCCGAAGGCTTGGTCAAGCGTTTCGGCGAGACGACGGCATTGAACGGGGTCGACCTCGCCGTGCGGACCGGTTCGGTTTTCGGCCTGCTCGGCCCGAACGGCGCGGGCAAGACGACCGCGGTGCGCATCCTGGCGACCCTGTTGCGGATGGACGAGGGGAGGGCGACGGTCGGCGGGTACGACGTGGCCACCCAGGCGCACCAGGTGCGGCAGCTGATCGGGTTGACCGGGCAGTACGCCTCGGTCGACGAGACGCTGACCGGCGTGGAGAACCTGCTGCTCATCGGCAGGCTGCTCGGCATGCCGAAGCGGGAAGCGAAGGCGCGGGCCCGCGAGTTGCTGGCGGACTTCGGGCTGACCGAGTCGGGTGGCCGGGCGGCCAAGACGTACTCCGGGGGCATGCGGCGCCGGTTGGACCTGGCCGCCAGCCTGGTGGGCCGTCCGCGCATTCTGTACCTGGACGAGCCGACCACGGGTCTGGATCCCCGTGCTCGACTGGAGCTGTGGGATCTGCTGCGCGACCTGGTCGCCCGCGGTGTGACCATCCTGCTCACTACCCAGTACCTGGACGAGGCGGATGCGCTGGCCGACGAGATCGCGGTGATCGACCACGGCCGCGTGATCGCGAACGGCACCCCGGACGAGCTGAAGGCGAAGACCGGGGCGCAGACGCTGGCGGTACGTCCGGCGGACGGGGCCGGGCTGCCGGTGGTGCAGCGAGTGGTCACCGAGCTCACCGGCATGGAGCCGGAGGTGCAGGGTTCGTTGGTCACCGCACCGGTCACCGAACCGTCCGTGCTGTCCGCAGCGGTGCGCAGGCTGGACAAGGCCGGCGTGCTCCTGGCCGAGCTGCAGCTGCGCAGCTCCAGCCTGGACGAAGTCTTCTTGTCGTTGACCGGGCGACCCGCCGAGGAAGCACCTGCGACCGAGTCCGAGGAGGTGTCGGCATGACCGCCACGACGATCGAGGCGGCCGGCGGCCCGCAGCAAGCGCCCGACCTGGCCGTCCGGGTCACGCCGCTGGAAGGCGTGCGGCAATCGCTCACACTGGCGTGGCGCAGCGTGGTCCAGGTCCGGCACAACCCGTGGGAGCTGGGTGACTTCAGCATCCAGCCGATCATGTTCGTGCTGTTGTTCACGTTCATGTTCGGCGGCGCCATCATGGGCGACTGGCAGGCGTACCTGCAGTTCATGCTGCCCGGCATGCTGGTGATGAACATGCTGTTCGTGACCCTGTACGTGGGGCAGGGGTTGAACACCGACATCACCAAGGGCGTGTTCGACCGGTTGCAGTCGTTGCCGATCGCGCGGTGGGCGCCGCTGGCCGGGCGCATCCTGGCCGACCAGGTCAAGCAGGCGTGGTCGATCTTCCTCGTGCTGGTGGTGGGCTTCGTGCTCGGCTTCAGCCTGACCGGCAACGTCGGGGGCCTGCTTGCCGCGATCGCGCTGCTGCTGGGCTTCGCGCTGTGCTTCTCGTGGGTGTCGGTGCTGGTCGGCATCACCGCCAAGGACCCGGAGCGGGTGCAGATCTTCGGCTTCACCGCGATGTTCCCGCTGACGATGGTCAGCAACGTGTTCGTGCCCGCGGCGACATTGCCCGGCTGGCTCGAGGCGTTCGTGAACGTCAACCCGGTGAGCATCATTTCCGACGCGGTGCGCGGACTGCTGCTCGGCGGACCGGTGGCCGATCCGCTGCTGTGGTCGGTGGTCTGGGCGCTGGCCTTCCTGGTGGTGTTCGCGCCGCTGTCGGTGTGGGCGTTCAAGCGCCGGGTCGTGTAACGATTCGTCCCGGCATGGCCGAGGTGCTGCCTCGGCCATGCGGCGGGGCGGCTACGGTAGCGACGTGACGTACTACTGGGTCAGCGCCGGGCTCGTCGTCGTGAGTCTCGTGGTGCTCGTCCTGGTGGCGGCACGCCTCCGCCGCGCGCTGCGACAGTTCAGTACGCTTCGCAGCGCCACTCAGGCCGTGTTGGACAGCGAGCTCGGGCTGCTGCGAGCCCGGCGCGCCGCGCTGGCGGTTGCCGCCCGGCGCCGGTCCGAGGAGCCGGAGGGGCACTGACGCTACTTGTGGTTCGTGACACGATGGCCGCGGACCGTAGACTGGTTGCTGACAGGCATATGCCGTGAAGGGAGGCCCAGATGGGTTCGCTGTCGCCTTGGCACCTGCTCATCCTGGTGGCCGTGCTGGTGCTGCTGTTCGGTGCGAAGAAGCTGCCGGACGCCGCACGAGCGGTGGGTCGTTCGCTGAAGATCCTCAAAGCGGAGACCAAGGACATGCGGGGCGAAACCGATGAGGACACCTCGAGTGAGCAGCCCGCGGCCAAGGCGCTCCCGTCCGCCCAGGCATCGTCCAACGGTGCGCAGTCGGCCGAGGACAAGGTGGCCGAACTGCAGCGTCAGCTGGACGAGCTGAAGCAGCAACAGAAGAACGCGGGCTGACGCGCCACGAGAGAGAACGAGGCGTAGGTGGCCGAGCCGACGAATTCGCGTCGCGCCCGTCGTCGCGAGCTGCGGCGGATCCGGAGTCGCAGGCACAATCCCGACGGGACGATGACGCTCATCCAGCACGTCTACGAGTTCCGTCGACGGCTGTCGTATGCCCTGCTGGCTATCGTGGCCGGCGGGATCATCGGCTTCATCTGGTTCGAGCAAGCGATCGGACCGATCCCGTCGCTCGGGGAAATGATCCGCGGACCGTACTGTGCGCTGCCGGATTCCATGCTGGCCGACTTCAACGGCGACGGTGAATGCCGGCTGCTGCAGACCAAGCCGTTCGAAGTGTTCATGATCCGGCTGAAGGTCGGTATCGCGGCGGGTGCCGTGCTGATGGCGCCGGTGTGGCTGTACCAGTTCTGGGCGTTCGTGGCGCCCGGGCTGTACGAGAAGGAGCGCAAGTACGGCAAAATCTTCGTCAGCATCGCGACGGTGCTGTTCGCGATCGGTGCGGCGCTGGCCTACCTGCTGGTGCCGGTGGCGCTGCGGATGCTGGTCGGTTTCGGCGGAGACAACTTCACCACCGCGCTGACCGGTGACGACTACATCTCGTTCATCATCACGCTGCTGGTGATCTTCGGCGTGAGCTTCGAGGTTCCGCTGCTGATCATCATGCTGAACCGGGCGGGTGTGCTCACCTACGAGCAGCTGAGCAAGTGGCGGCGCGGCATCATCATGCTGCTGTTCGTCTTCGCCGCGATCGTCACCCCGGCGGACCCGTTCTCGATGCTGGCTCTGGCTCTGGCCCTGACACTGCTGTTCGAAGGCGCGATCCAGGTGGCCAGGTTGCACGACCGCAAGAAGGCCAAGCAACGCAAGGAGCTCGGCTGGGACAACCTGTCGGACGACGAAGCCGCGCCGTTCGAGTACACGCCGAGCAGCGCCGACGGCGAGGACGTCACCTAGCAGGCCGCGCCCGCGCGCCGTCGCGGGCCATTGCGCGGGGCAACTCCGCCTCCAGCCGCGGCTCCGGCGCACGGCTTTCCTGCGTCACGAGTGGGCCGGGCAGCAGCGAGCCCGGTGGTCGGCGCTCGCTCGTCCTGCCTGGCTTCGACCGCTCGCACGGCGCGCCGGTGCGCGGCGGGTGTGACGGGGGTTTCCTGCACGTTCCACCCACGATGTGAAACCCTGGCACTGTGGCAGAGAGCCCGATGACCCGGACGACATCGCCGGCCGAGCGGTACCAGGCGGCGAAACAGCGTTCCCGCTACCCGCAGCTCACCGCATTCGCCGCCGAGATGGCCTTCGAATTCGACGACTTCCAGATCAAGGGGTGCCGCGCGCTGGAGGACGGCCACGGCGTACTGGTCTGCGCGCCCACCGGCGCGGGCAAGACGGTGGTCGGCGAGTTCGCCGTGCACCTGGCGTTGGCAGAAGGCCGCAAGTGCTTCTACACCACGCCGATCAAGGCGCTGTCCAACCAGAAGTACACCGACCTGGTCGAACGCTACGGGTCCAGCGCCGTAGGCCTGCTGACGGGCGACACGTCGATCAACGGCAGCGCCCAGGTGGTCGTGATGACCACCGAGGTGCTGCGCAACATGCTCTACGCGGGCTCGTCCACGCTCAACGACCTCGGCTATGTCGTCCTCGACGAGATCCACTACCTGGCCGACCGATTCCGCGGGGCGGTGTGGGAGGAAGTCATCCTGCACCTGCCCGAGCACGTGCGCATCGCAGGCCTGTCGGCCACGGTGAGCAACGCCGAGGAGTTCGGCGAGTGGCTGGTCGCGGTCCGCGGCGACACCACCGTCGTGGTCGACGAGCACCGGCCGGTGCCGCTCTGGCAGCACATGATGGTCGGTGGCCGCCTCTACGACTTGTTCGCCGACGACGGCCGCGGCGATCGGCCGCGCATCAACCCCGGCCTGTTGCGCCGCACGGAGGAAGTCGGCCGCTACTACGGCAACGGCCATCTCCGCGGGCCGCGTGGCCGCAAGCGCTCCTACCAGCGGCAACCGCGGTTCCGGCCGCCGTCACGCGTCGACGTGCTCGAGCGGCTCGACCGCTCCGGCCTGCTGCCCGCGATCGTGTTCATCTTCTCCCGCGCCGGGTGTGACGCCGCGGTCGAACAGTGCGTGCGAGCAGGTGTGCGGCTGAACACCGACGAGGAGCGCGCCGAGGCCAGGGAGATCATCGACCGGCGCACGGCCGAACTACCCGAGTCGGATCTGAGCGTGCTCGGCTTCTGGGAGTGGCGCGAGGCGTTGGAACGTGGCATCGCCGCCCACCACGCGGGCCTGCTGCCTGCGTTCAAGGAAACCGTGGAGGAGTTGTTCGTCCGCGGCTTGGTCAAGGTCGTGTTCGCCACCGAGACGTTGGCGTTGGGCATCAACATGCCCGCTCGCACCGTGGTGCTGGAACGGCTGGTCAAGTACAACGGCGAGGCCCATGTCGACCTGACGCCGGGGGAATACACCCAGCTGACCGGGCGTGCCGGGCGGCGCGGCATCGACGTGGAAGGCCACGGTGTGGTGCTGTGGCAACCCGGGGTCGACCCGAGGCAGGTCGCCGGTCTCGCCTCGACGCGCACGTATCCGCTGAAGTCGTCGTTCCGGCCCGGGTACAACATGGCGGTCAACCTGGTCGACCACTTGGGTGCCGACCAGGCCCGCGAGCTGCTCGAGCAGTCGTTCGCCCAGTTCCAGGCGGACCGATCCGTGGTCGGCTTGTCCCGCACCATCGAACGCAACAGCGAGGCGCTGCGCGGCTACGCCGAGGCGGCCGGGGACAAGGAGAACTTCGAGCAGCTGGTCAGCTACGCCGAGCTGCGCCGCAAGATCTCCGCCAGGGAAAAGGCGCTGGCCAGGCAGAACAGCTCCGCTCGCCGACTCGACACGATCGCGTCGTTGGAGAAGCTGCGCAAAGGCGACGTCATCGCAGTCCCGTCCGGTCGGCGGGCAGGCATCGCCGTGGTCGTCGACCCCGGCCTGGACCCGGTCCGTGACCCCCGTCCGGTAGTGGTCACCGAGGACCGCTGGTCCGGCGCGCTGTCCGTCGCGGACTTCACCGGCCCGGTGGAGCCGCTGGGCAAGCTGCGCCTGCCCAAGCACGTGGCCACCCGTTCGCCGAAGGTTCGCCACGACATCGCGTCGGCCCTGCGGGAGAAGGGGATCACCCCACCGGGGCGCAGGCGCAAGAAGATCGACGTGAACTCCGACCCGGAACTGGCCGGCCTGCGCCGCGCCTTGCGCGCGCACCCCGTGCACGG
Source organism: Thermocrispum municipale DSM 44069 (assembly GCF_000427825.1). Classification (GTDB taxonomy): domain Bacteria; phylum Actinomycetota; class Actinomycetes; order Mycobacteriales; family Pseudonocardiaceae; genus Thermocrispum; species Thermocrispum municipale. Next base: position 546,451 of record NZ_ATYT01000003.1, read on the forward strand.
CATGGCCGACCGGGAGCAGAAGTTGCGTTGGGTGGAGCGCTACGAGCGCCTGGCGGCGGAGAACGAGAAGCTTCGCCAGCGGGTCGCGGCGACCACCCACTCGCTGGCCCGCTCGTTCGACCGGATCCGTGGGCTGCTGACCGAGCGCGGCTATCTGACCGATCGCGGCGAGCGAGTCACCGAGCACGGGCGCCGACTGGCGCGCATCTACGGTGAGTCCGACCTGCTGGTCGCCGAGTGCCTCCGGCATGGCGTGTGGGCGAACCTGGGCGCGCCGGAGTTGGCCGCGGTGGTGTCGTCGCTGGTGTTCGAGTCGCGCAGGGACAGTGCGGGTGAGCCGCGTATCCCGTCCGCCATGAGCACGGCGTGGCGGGAGACGGCGCGCCTGTGGTCGGAGCTGATCGACGACGAACGTCGGCACAAGCTCGAGCGCACCCGCGAGCCCGACCCCGGTTTCGCGTGGCCGGTGTACCGCTGGGCGCGCGGGGAGAGCCTGGAGAGCGTCATGACCGCGGCGGAGATCAACGGCCAGGAACTCTCCGCGGGAGATTTCGTGCGCTGGTGCCGTCAGGTGATCGACCTGCTCGAGCAGCTGCGGGACGTGCTGGGGCGGGATCATCCGGTCGGTGCCGCCGCAGCGGAAGCGACACGGTCGTTGCGGCGCGGCGTGGTCGCGGCCGGGACGGTGTAGCGGGAAGATTACGGCTCGGAACCGTCGGCGCCGCCGGTGAGTCGTCTCGACGGTCGATGTGGTTTGATCCTGCGCAGAATGCGGTCCGACTGGAGGCACGATGAGCACGCCCTATGGAGGCAATGACCCACAGCAGTGGGGCCAGCAGCCTGGCGGACACCCCCAGCAGGGTGGCTACCCCGGGCAGCAGGGTGGGGGCTGGGGTCAGCAGTACCCACCGAGCGGTCCACAACAGCAGCAGTACCCACCGAGTGGACCGCAGCAACAGCAGTACCCGCCCAGCGGCGGACTGCCACAGCAGCAGCCAGGCGGCTACCAGCAACAGCCGTACGAGCAGCAGTGGCAGCAGCCTGGCCAGGCCTACAGCCAGTACCCCGGCGGGTACGAGCAGCAGGAGAAGAAGTCCAAGACGTGGCTGTGGGTCACGCTTGGTGTCGTGGTCGTGGCGGTCGCCGCGGTCGCCGTGCTCGGTTTCCTCACGCCCGGGTGGTTCGTGACCAAGACGTTCGACTCGGCCGCGGTCGAGGAGGGCGTGGTCAAGATTCTCGGCGAGAACTACAAGATCGAGAACGTGCAGTGCCCGGACGGCCAGGAGGTCAAGCAGGACCACTCGTTCACCTGCACCGCGACGGTCGACGGTCAGGAGAAGAAGATCCCGATCACCGTCACCGACGCGGAGGCCGATCCGCCGGTGTACCGGGTGGGTGGACCGCAGTAAAGCGGTGGCGTTAATTCGGTAGCCGCGCGGTGGACCGTTCCGCAATCATGCGGTGGTGACCGACTACCAGATCAGGATTGCGCACGAATCGGAACACCGCGCGGCCGCTGACATGTTCCGCGGCACGATGCACTCGCTGCCCGTCGACGACGAGCAGTGGGCGAAGCTGTCGTCGAGGGTCTACCAGCCGAATCGGATGTGGGCGGCCTTCGAGGGCGACGACGTCATCGGGATAGCGCGGTCGGTCGACTCGGCGATGGTCGTGCCTGGTGGGGCGCAGGTTCCTGTCGCCGCGGTCACCGCGGTCGGTGTGCGCGCCGATCGGACGCGCCGCGGGATCGCGAGCGCCCTGCTCCGTCGCCAGTTGGTCGAGGCTGGGGAGCGCGGCATGCCGATCGCCGCGCTGCACGCCAGTGAGGCGGTCATCTACGGCAGGCACGGTTACGGGGTGGCGACGCAGGAACGCACCCTGGTGATCGACCGCAAGCGGGCCAGGGTGCGGAACCCGGTCACGGCCGGGCGGGTCGAGTTTCTCGAGCTTTCCGAGGCCACGCGGGTGCTGCCGGAGGTCTACCGGCGTTTCGAAACCCAACGCGTCGGCATGATCCAGCGACCGTCGTATCTGTGGGCGACCTGGGAGGGTGTGTTCTCCGACCGACCGCAGGCGCCGGTGCGCGTCGCGGTCTACCACGGCGAGGACGGCGTGGAAGGCTTCGCGGCGTACCAGGTGAGCAACCCGTGGCCGGAGGACGGCGACGCGGTGCTGCACGTCACCGACCTGATGGTGGGCACGGACGAGGCGTTCCGCGCGCTGTGGCAGCACCTGCTGGGCGTGGACCTGGTCGACAAGGCGAAGGCGTGGGCACGTCCGCTGGACGAGCCGGTCGAGCCGATGCTGGTGGACTCGCGGGCCTGCACCACGCAGGGTATCGGCGACGAGGTGTGGGTACGGCTGATCGATGTGCAGGCGGGCTTGCAGGCGCGCAAGTACACGCCGGGCAGCAGCGTGGTGATCGAGGTCGTCGACAAGGTCCTTCCGGAGAACAACGGCCGGTACCACGTGTCTGCCGAAGGCGTCGAGCGCACCGACGCGCCCGCGGGCCTGTCGATGGACGCCGAGGTGTTGGCGATGCTCTACCTCGGTGGATGGCGGGCATCGGCCCTGGCGCGCGCCGGCCGGATCGAGGTGGCCGACCCGAAGTCCCTCGCGGCTGCCGACGAGGTGTTCGCGGCCGAGCACATTCCGTGGTGCGGGACTTTCTTCTAGCGCTCTACTCTGCAGTAGTCTGCCCTCGCGCAGGCCACGAAAGGAGCGCTGGTGAAGTTCGGGGGCATATGCGGTGCTGGACTGGCCATGGTGGCGGCGCTGCTCGCGGCGGGCTGTGAGCAGCAGCAGCAGGACCCGGGCGCGGAATCGGATCCCGCTCCACCGACGAGCACGAGCGCAAGCCCGTCCAGTGCGATGAGCCCGGCGCCGCCGACGCCGGCCACGTCGTTCGAACCGGCGCCGCGCCAGTTCGATCACGCGGCGATGCAGGATGCGGTGCATCAGATCCTCACCGAGTACCACCAGGTGGAGAACCTCGGGACGGTGATCTGCCCGCCGCGCAAGCCGGTGGAGGAGGGCGTGAAGTTCAGCTGCACCGCCACCATCGACGGGGAGCAGAAGAAGGTTCCGATCACGGTGACCAGCGACGACGGCGACTATCGGGTCGGGGCCCCACGCTGACGGTGAGGTGACGGCCAGAAGGTTGCTACTCGCGACACCGGGTGGGCGATCGACGGGTGCACCACCTGTGATGCGTCGAAAGTGGAGCCGGCCCGACGTCGACCAGAGCGTCGGGCCGGCTTTACCGAACTGTGGGTCGCCCGGCCGGAACGACCTGCGGCGCGAGTAGCCGGCGAGGCGGCCGGGCGGTTCGCGGACAGCGACGGCCGTGCGTGACGTGGCTCGGCGTGTCAGGCGGTGGACGAGCTCGGTGCGTGGCCGTGACGCTGTGCTGTGGTGGACCTATTTCGGTGGAAGCACCAGGCGGCGGACCAGCCGATCCAGCTCGGCGGCCGGGTCGGCGGTGACCCCGGTGTGCACCGGCCCTGGCTGGACCACGGTCGAGCGGGGCGCGGTCAGCCAGTGGAACCGCTTGCCGATGTCGTCGCTGAGCCCGCCCGCGCTGCCGTCGCACGCCTTCTCCACCGCTCGCAGCGCACGCTCGACCTCCGTGACGTCGACAGCCGGATCGAGCGCGCGCAGGCGTTCGGCGTCCAATGCAGTACGGCAGCCGAGAAAACGCAGTGGTTTGCAGTAGAGCACCGCGCCGACGTTGATGGCCTCGCCCCGGTCGACGCGCGGCACGGCTCGCAGCAGTGCGTAGACGAACGGATGACGGTTCACCGGGAAATCAGCTCCGTGACCCACTTCTCCCGGGCCGCCAGCCGCTGGCCGAAGAACCGCACGTATCGCTCGCGCAGCTCGGCCGGGCCTGCGCCCGGCTCGTACAACCACTCGTCCGGCACGTCGTCCACCGCGGCCCGCACCGCCTCCTCGGTCAGCAGCGGTGCCAGCTCGGCGTCGGCGGCGGCCACGTCGGGCGCAGGCTCATCCTCGTCGTTCAGCAGCACATACCCGTCCGGATTGAACGGCCGCTCGGCGTGCTTGTCCATGGATGGCCAGTTGTAGTGGAACGTCAACGACGAACCATGGTCGATCAAGTACAACTCGCCGTGCCACCGCAGCAGATTGGGGTTGCGGCGCGTGCGGTCGACATTGCCGATCAGCGCGTCGAACCACAGCACCCGGCCGGCCAGTGCGGGATCGGTGCGGAAGCCACCGGGGTCGTAGTCGACCGCGCCGGGCAGGAAGTCGACCCCCAGATTGAGACCACCACTGGCCTTGAGCAGGTCCTGGATGTCCGGATCCGGTTCGCTGGCGGCCATCGCCGCGTCCAGATGCACCGCCACGATGCGCGGAACCGGCAGCCCCAGCGTGTGCGCCAACCGGGCCGCGATCACCTCGGAGACCAGTACCTTCGCCCCCTGGCCCGCGCCACGGAACTTCACCACATAGGTGCCGTCGTCATCGGTTTCCATCAACCCCGGCATCGACCCGCCCTCGCGGAACGGGGTCAAGTACGCGGTCGCGGTCACTTCCTCAAGCGCCACCGGCGCCTACCTCTTCCAGCGCCGCCAGCAACCTCTTGGTCGACTGGCCCAGATTCCACTTCTCCGACAGCTCGCCGATGCGCTCCGGATCGGCCGGCACAGCCGGAACCGCGTCCGGGCCGGAGGCTTCGACCGGCGCGTCGGAGGCTACCCGCACGACCTGGGGCGCGGCGACCAAATATTCCGCGGCCGCGACGATGGAGGACTTCGCTCGCTTCGGCATCGCCGGGTCGTCGGCGTGGGCCGCGCGTACCACGGCGTCCAGTGAGCCGAACTGGCTGATCAGTTTGGCCGCGGTTTTCTCGCCGATGCCTGCCACCCCGGGCAGACCGTCGGACGGATCTCCACGCAGCACGGCCATCTCGGCGTATCCCGCGCCGGCGCGCTCGACGGGCACGCCATAGCGTTGCGCCACGTCCTCCGGCCCGAGGACCTCCGCCTTCGCCCAGCCCTTGCCGACATAGATCACCCGTGTCGGGGTGGGCTCGTCACGCACGAGTTGGAACAGGTCCCGGTCACCGGTGACGACCTCCACCGGGTCGTCGTCCTCGCGCGCGGCCAACGTGCCGATCACGTCATCCGCTTCGAAGCCGTCGGCCTGGGCCACACACAACCCGAACGCGTGCATCAGCTCGATGATGATCGGCACCTGAGGGCTGAGCGTGTCGGGCACCTCCTCGGTGGCCTGCCCGAGCCCGGCGGCCAGCAACACCGGATCGGGTTCTTCCGCCACGCGGTGCGCCTTGTAACTGGGGATCAGATCCACCCGGAACTGTGGTCGCCAGTCGGCGTCGAGACACACCACCAACCGTGACGGGCGCCGGTCGGTGATGATGCGGGCAACCGTGTCGGTGAACCCGCGCACCGCGTTGACCGGCGTGCCGTCGGGTGCTCGCAACGATTCCGGCAACGCGTAGAAGGCCCGGAAGTACAACCCGGCCGCGTCCAGCAGGGCGAGGGGAGCGCTCATGGATGCGAGCCTGCCACACCTCGCCTGGAACCAGCCGGAAATCCGGCGCGAAGTACGCTCGAGGCATGTCGAGGCGCTCACTGCACACTCCGGCTCCCGCTCCCGCCACGCTGCGCGCTCGCCTGGACAAGGCGCGCACCGCCGCAGCCGATGCGGGCACCGACGCTCTGTTGATCTCGCCGGGTTCGGATCTGAAGTACCTGCTCGGCCAGGCGGGCGGTTCGTTCGAGAGGCTGACGACCCTGGTGGTACCGGCCGACGACGCTCCGCCCGCGCTGGTGCTGCCCAAGCTGGAAGCTCCGGGATTCGACGACGTCCCGCTCGACGACCTCGGCGTCGAAGTGGTCACCTGGGTGGACGGGCAGGACCCGTACGCCATCGTCGGTGAGCTGGCCGGACGCAAGGGCAAGCCCGGACGGGTGGCCGTCAGCGACGCGATGATCGCGCTGCACGTGCTCGGCCTGCGCGGCGCACTGTCCGCGGAACAGGTGCTCGCCGGACCCGTGTTGCGACAGCTGCGGATGCGCAAGGACGCCGAGGAGGTCGCCGCGCTGCGCGCCGCCGCCGAGGCGATCGACCGCGTGCACGCTCAGGTCCCGCCGTTGCTGCGGGCGGGCCGCAGCGAGGCCGAGGTGGGTGAGGACCTCGAGCAGCTCATCGTGGAGGAAGGCCACCTGGCGGCGGACTTCGTCATCGTCGGCTCCGGTCCGAACGGGGCGAGCCCGCACCACGACGTCTCGTCCCGCGTACTGCAGGAGGGCGACGTCGTGGTGGTCGACATCGGAGGCCCGCTGCCGAACGGGTACAACTCCGACAGCACGCGCACCTACAGCCTCGGTGAACCCGCGGAGCCGGACGTGCGTGACACCTATGCGGTGTTGCAGGCAGCGCAACGGGCGGCAGTGGACGCGATCCGGCCGGGGGCGACCGCGGCGGAGATCGACGCGGCGGCGCGCAAGCCGATCACCGAGGCAGGCTTCGGTGAGCACTTCATCCACCGCACGGGACACGGAATTGGTCTGGACGTGCACGAGGAGCCCTACATTCAAAGCGACAACGATCTCGAGCTGGAGCCGGGCATGGCGTTCAGCGTCGAGCCGGGTATCTACCACCGTGGCCGCTGGGGCGCTCGGATCGAGGACATCGTCGTGGTGACGGAGGACGGCGTGGAGCAGCTCAACCGACGTCCGCACGAACTGCTGGTGGTCGAGCCATGACAGCATCCCCTCTCGAACCGATCGACCAAGCCATCGCCAGGGAACTCAACGCCAACGGGCGGTGCAGCTTCACCGATCTCGCCGAGCGGGTCGGACTGTCGGTGTCCGCCGTGCATCAGCGGGTCCGGCGGCTGGAGCAGCGCGGCGTGATCACCGGCTACACCGCTCGCCTGGACGGAGAGCAGATCGGACTGCCGCTGACGGCGTTGATCTCGTTGACGCCGAACGACCCGGCGGCGCCGGACGACTATCCGCAGCGCATCGAGCACATCAGGGAGATCGAGTCCTGCTACTCGGTGGCGGGCGAGGAGTCGTACGTGTTACTGGCCAGGGTCGCCTCACCGGCCGGGCTGGAGGACTTGCTGCGCCGGATCCGGGAGGCGGCCAAGGTGTCCACCCGGACGACCGTGGTGCTGTCGACGCCGTTCGAGGGGCGGCCCGCCGCGATCTAGCCCGCACTGCGGGCGCGAGATGGTGTGCGGAGGCTGGGTGCGGACTGGCCGGTGCGCGCCGACGGTTGCGATGCCTTACGCCGACGCGTTCTAGTCGGTGCGCGGGGGCTCGATCGGCCGCCACCGTTTGGTCGGCTCGTCCGCGGCCGAGCGTCTGCGCGGGTTCCCCGTCTGCAACAGCACGCTCAAGCGGTGGAACGCGGCCAGGAACTCGCTGCGCGCCTCGTTGTGCTCCGCCGCCGTGGCGTGCTTGAGGCCGGCGCGCACGGCCTGCAACGCGAACGGTTCCGCGGCGGCCAGCAACGGCTCGATCCTCGCTGCCGTGTCGCCGAGCCTGCTGAGCAGCAGGTCGATGTCCGGGTGCTGTTCGGCCACGGTCAGCACCGGGACCAGCAGCCGCAGCTGTTCGTGCAGGCGGGAAAGATCGTCGAACGGCCGGCGGGACAGGTTCATGGCGGGCTCCGGGCGATCGGTGGTGGCGGCTGGCCAGGAGACGGCGGCCGGAGTGGTCGGTGACGTGCCCTGCCCACCACGGGGGAGGTAGCTCACTCGGATGGTGCAGCGTGCAAGGTGCCGTCCGGCCCGGCAAGGCAGGCCGCACGGGGTTCCGGCATGGCCAGGAATTCCGTCAGGCACTGTCCGATCTGCCGGTGTCCTTCCTTGTTGGCGTGGTAGGACTCCTGGGTGGCGTGGCTGGCGCGAACTTCATCGCGAAGATCATCCCAGCGCACGGTCAGCCGGGTAAACCATTCGGACGACGGGTCGTCCCCGCCGGTGCAGGCTTCGTGGCCTTCCCCGGCGCGTGAGAGGTCCAGAAACCGCGCTCCTGCTTCCTCGGCCGCCTGCCGCAGGCCCTCGCTCAGTTCGCGTACGCCGGTGGTGTGGATCCACTTCAGGTCGCTGACGCGGAACGGGCAGCCGTCCAGCGAGCGCAGTGATTCCGGGATGTCCGGGCTGACCGGCGACGGATAGGACTGCAGCACAAGCTGGTAGTCGCCCCGCCGGTAGCCGGCTTCGGCGAGCACGGTGCGGATGTCGTCGAGGGCCTGGACCACCTTCGGGCGCATGCGGTCGATGATCTGCGGCCAGTCGCGTGCCATGGCCTCCGTGCACGGCGTCGTTCCCCAGTAGGCCTTGGCACATTCGGTCAGTCGCGCGGAGAAGCGGGGATCGTCGTTCGCGCCGATCGCGACGACGACCGCGGCCACACGGTGCGTCTTGGCGATCTCGCGTAGCTGCGCGGCTTGGGAGCCTTCGGTGTATTTGCGGGCTTTGGTCAGCCGCACGTGCTCGGTGTTGGCGCCGGAGCAGGCGAGGTTGATCTTGCGGCGGACACCGGGCAGGTCGGTGTGGTGGATGGTGGCGTCGGGGGAGCGGTGGCACCAGTTCCCGCCGCGCCCGTCGGTGTCCGGCGTGTAGGTGCCCGTGCCTTCCCCGGACAGGGTGCTGTCGCCGATGCTGACGATGGTCAGCGGCCCGGTGCCGGGAGGGCCTTGCCTGCGCTGCTGGGCCGGCTCTTCGCCGGGCAGGAAGAACACCGCGGCAAGGATGACGGCGAGCAGCACGAGCGCCAGGGCGGTGTGCCACCAGCGGACGCGGCGACGACGTGGCGCGGGCGTATCGGGCATTGCCGGAATCTTACGCAGCCGGCCGGCCTGTCCGACGGGCTGCCGGGGCGTTCAGCGGCGACGCTGAAGAGGAAGGGACTTCGCGGTCGCGGCGCCGAGCCCGGGCAGCCCTTGGTGTGCGGTTGTCCGGTCGTCACGTGGCGACGCAGTCGTCAGGCAGCGGCTGCCCAGTCGTCACGCAGCGGCGACACTTTCCTCCACGGACTCTTCCTGCCGCATGGCCGGAACGTGCACCTCGGTCTCCGGTTCGTCGCTCTGCGGACGCATCAACGCATCGGCCTTGTCGAGCAGGCGCATCGTCTCGCCCAGCATCATGCTCACCTGGGCGCGCCGCTCCTCCAGCTCGGCGACCCGACGCTCGGCCTCGGACACCATCTTGCGGCTCTGTTCGGCCGCCTCCTGCACCAGGCGCTCCGCCTCGGCCCGTGCCGCCGCCTTCTCCTCGGCGATCTCGCGGACGGCTTCGTTGCGTCGCTTGTTCAGTGCGATACGGAAGTCCTCGTCCATCTGCTTACGCAGCTCGGCCGCCTGCTCGTCCAACTCGCGACGGCGCTGCTCGGCCTCGCTGATCAGCTCGCCGGCCCGCTTCCGCGCGCGGTGCATCAGTTCCTCCGCCGATCGCGCGGTGTCCCAGCCCTGCTGTGCGGCCGCCTGCGCGCGCTCGGTGATCTCCTTGGCTTCCTCCTGAGCCAGCTCCACCATCCGCCGCAGACGCTCGGTCAACGCGTCCGGCGACAGCGGTTCCCGGGAGATCCGGTCGACCTTCTCGTTCAGCGCACGGATCTCGGCCTGTGCCTCGTTCAGTCGGTCTGCCAGTGAGTCCGCCCTGGTCAACGCGGCATCCCGGTCGATGGTGAGCATGCGCAGTTCCTGCTCAACCGCGGCCACGTAATGACGCACCTGTTCCCGGTCGAAACCGCGCCACACCACGTCGAAGTCCGTCTGCAACGGAACAACTTCGGTGTTCGCCTCGGGCGTCGTCACCGCCGTCCCTCCTCCTCTTCCTCGTCGTCCGGCCGGTGTTCGGCCGCATCCTCACTGCCGGCGGACGCTTCGCCGCCGGACTCCTGGCCGGCTTGCCCGGTCACGCGGGCGAGCTGCGCGCGCAGGTCGGAGATCTCCTGCCGCGCGGCCTGCAGGTCACTTCTCGCTTCCGCGAGGTCGTCCCGCGTGGCGGCCAGTTCGTTCTCCAGGTCGAGGATGTGCGACGCGGCGGACAGCGTGTGTCCGTTGTCGAGCTGTTCGCGAAGCCGGGACACCAGCTCCAGCTGCCGGCGCGAGTAGCGTCGATGCCCACCCGCGGACCGGTACGGGGAGACCACGTCGGCGGTGTCCAAGCTGCGCAGGAAGGCCTGCTGGACGCTCAGCAGCTCAGCGGCCTGGCCGATCGTGTAGGCCGGGTAGTCCGGATCGTCGAGCTTGGAAAGCTCAGACACCTTGTCCCTTCCTCTCGAACCTTCGGCTCCGCGCTCCAGCCTAGTGTCGCCCATCCTTGACAGAAGTCTATAGTATCTGATGTAAAAATCTGAGAGTCAGCGGGTCACGGTACCTGTGGACTCCGGCGGTGAGATTGATGAATGTCTGGGTTGAACGGCCGCCGCAGCGCGCCAGATGTGTCTGCTTTGCCGCGTCCCTCCCCTTGTCAGTGGCCGTCGTACGGCCGATTGTGCGCGGAGTCTTCGTGGCGAACTCCACAAGATCTTCAGTCGCGGGAACAAAAAAGCTTTCTTCCAGGTTCACTGGTTGACGGCCTTGGTACGGCTGTCTCACGTAGAGCAAGGAGGATCGTGCCGATGGTGATGCGTACGGATCCACCCGGTGGATTCACGCACCATGGCTTCGGCAGCGTCCGGCCTACCGTGATGCCCGACGATGCTGACCGTGGTGACGACACGGCCGATGAGCGACGGCCCGGCAGCGTTGCCGACCGAACGCGGGCGCTCTCCGCGCACCTGGGGCTGGGGAGTTGACGACGTTGAGCAGCACAGTCGCTTCACCGACACCGGATACCTCGGATGACGCCATGCACCATGTGCACCGCGCGATCGGGCGCGCGGCCAAGGAATTGACGCGAACGTCCGACATCGACCACCTCCGCACCGTCGCCGAAGGTGTGCAGAAGGTGGCCACGGCGCTGACCGGCCTGGTCGACGCGCTGGCCGAGCGATCACCGGCGGCGGTCGCTCGTGCCGGACACGCAGACATCGGCGAGGAGCTGGTCCGTGACCTGCGGGCGGCGCGGGGATGTCTCACCACCGCAGGATTGTTGCTCGCCCCGGCCGTGAGTGACTTACGCGAGATCGCCAACGGCAGGGTGCCGCCGAAGGACAAGAAGCGGCGACGCCTCTACGAGGACGTGACCACGCCGAAGCCGACGGCGGCGACCGTGATCGACGGCAAGACGGTGCCGCGGGAGATCACCGCGGCGCCGGAGGCCGCGAAAGCCTCCTGACGGCGGCCCACATCCGAGCAGAGCGGCCGTGTGGGCCCGCTGGGTGTCCCGTCGCGGTGTCAGGCGATCGCCGGTTCGGATCGCCCCACGACGGGATTCGCGGCGGGCCGTACCCGGCCGTCTCGGACTTCCAGGATCACGTCGGCCGCAGCCGCCTCGTCCGGCCGATGCGTCACGTGAATCACGGTGTGGCCGCGGAGCATCACGCGCAGTCGATCGAGCATGGCCGCCGCGGTGGGGCGATCCAGGTGCGCGGTCGGCTCGTCGAGAAGCACGACCCGTGGCCCCGCGGGACGCAGGGCGGCCAACAACGCCCGGGCGACGGACAGCCGCCGGGCTTGTCCGCCCGACAGTCCAGCCCCTGCGCTGCCCAGCACGATGTCCAACTGGTCGGCCAGTTCGGGCAGCTGAGCCGCGCGCAATGCGGCGGCGAGCTGCTCGTCGTCGGCCCGCGGATCGCCCAGGCGCAGGTTCTCCGCGACCGATGCCGAGATCAGCTGCGGGTCTTGCGGCGCCAACGCCACCGAGCCCGGGACGATCGCCGTGCCGTGCTCAGCTGACAGGAATCCGGCCAGTGCCGCGACCAGCGTGGACTTTCCGGCACCCGAGCGTCCGACGACCGCGACGTGCGTGCCGGGTGCGATGTGCAGGTCGACGTCGCGGAGCACGGGCGCGGCCGACTCCGGCCACCGGAAGTCGGCGGCACGGAACTCGATCGACCCGTCACGGCTGACGACCGGCGCCCGGGCAGGCTCGTGGCCGAACAGGTCCGCCAGTCGCCGCCGGGCCGCCTGCAGCACCGGTGCATGCACCGCCACCGGAGGCAGCAACGCCATCGCTTCGACGAGCGCCAGCGGGATCAGCCCGATCGGCACCGCGAGCAGCGGATCCAGCTGACCTGCGCTCACCGCTCCGGCTGCGAACCACGAGCACAGTACAGACGCGACCCCGGTTGCCGCCGTGACCACGGCCGTCGCCAGCCCGTCGGCCAGCGCAGCCCTCCGGCCAAGCTGCGTGAGTCGTTCGTCGGCGGCCGTCAGCGCGGCATGATGCCGACGCAGGCGACCGAATGCCATGAGTTCGGCTGCGCCGTCCAGGAGCGCCAGCACACGGTGGTGCACGTCTCGTTGCGCGTTGGCTTGCAGAATGGTGGCGCGACGGTCGGCGTACCACTGCGCGAGCACCGCCACGAATGCGCCGACGATCGCCAGCGCCGCGAGCACCACACCGGCCGAGGGAAGCAACACCCACTCGACGACGACCGCCGTGGCGATCACGACCATCGCCACCGCGGGAGGCGTCACGACGCGGGGGAGCAGATCGCGGATCTGATCGACGTCCTCGGCGGCCCGCGCGCTCATTTTCGCCGCCCGCGCCGGACCGATGCGGACCAGGGCATTCCAGAACCGCTGCCGCAATCGGTTGGCCACGGCGAAGGCGGCATCGTGCACCGCGAGTCGCTCGACGTAACGCAGCGCCGCACGCGCCAGGCCGAACGTGCGCACCCCGACGATGGCCACGGTCAGCGTGAGAATCGGCGGCTGGTCGGCGGCCTTGGCGATCAGCCATGCGGAGACGGTGGTCAGCCCGATCGCCGACAGCAGGGCGAGTGCACCGTAGAGCGTTCCGGTCACCAGCTTGCGATGGAAAACGTCGCGCAGCGGCAGCAGCCGGCCGGCTCGCGACGCGGTGGCTGGTCGTTGTTCCGTGGCCTGCGGAGCATCGAGCTTGTCGGGATCGGCGGCGGTGGCGCGATCGTGAGCCGCGATGATGACGGTCGCTCCGTCGTCCGCGGCCGCCCTGACCTCGGTCATGACCCGGCCGGCGTTCGCCGGATCGAGATGAGCCGTCGGCTCGTCGAGCAGCAACACCCGCGCGCCGAGCCGCACCCGGAGCAAAGCGCGGGCCACCGCCACCCGCTGCCGTTGTCCGAGTGACAGCGTGTCCGGTGCCCGGTCGAGCAGGTCGGCGCAACCCAGCGCTGCGGCGACCCGTTCTATGTCGGCCTCCGACGGATCACGGTCGTGGTCCTCGGCCGCACGACGGAGCTCGGCGTGCACGGTTGCTTCGGTGAAAACCGGGAACTGCGGGACCCAAGCCACGGCTCGCCGCCACTGCTCGGGAGCGAGATCCTGCAGCGGGCGGCCGTCCACCGTGACCGAGCCCGCCGAGGGCTGGGCGAACCCCAGCAGCACCGCGAACATGGTCGATTTCCCGCCACCGCTCGGCGCATCGAGCCACGTGATCTGCCCAGGCACTGCGCGGAACGACTCGCCGTCGGGGGAGAACCGGCCACGCCGTCGCACCCGGAGGCCGTCGACCTCGATCACCGCACCAGGATCGGTGAAGCCCTCCCGGCCGGTCAGCGCAGGCTCCTGCGTCAGGACCTCGGCCACTCGCCGCACCGCTTCCGTCCCGTCGGCGCTGGCGTGGAATGCCGCGCCCACGGCCCGTAGTGGCTGGTAGCACTCCGGTGCGACGATGAGCACGGCGAGCCCGACCGACAGGTCCAGATCCCCGTTGACCAGCCGGACACCGATCACCACCGCGATCAGCGCGACGGACAGCATCGCCGCGAGTTCCAGCACGAACGACGACGAGAACGCCAGCCGCAGGGTGGACATCCCTGCCTGACGGTGTCGTTCGCCGATCCTGCCGATCGCGACCCCCTGAGCCTTCGCCTGGCCGAACGCGCTCAGCACGGGCAGTGCCCGGACCAGCTCACGCAACTGGCCGGACTGGCGCTCGGTGGCGTCCATCGACGCTTTCGTGCGCTCGGCCGTGTGCATCCCGACGAGTGCGCCGAACACCGGCAACAGGGGAACGGTCAGGACGAGGATCAGCGCGGACGGCCAATCCACCATGAGCACCGCGCCGCCCACCACGGCCGGGACCACGGCGGCGGTGACCAGCGCGGGCAAGTACTCGGTGAAGTACTTGTCGAGCGCGTTCAGCCCGTCGGCCGCCACCACCGCCAGTTGGCTCGTGCCCCGCTGGGCGATCCACTCCGGGCCGAGTGCGAGCGCGCGGGTGACCAGCCGAGAACGCAACTCCTGTTTCGTGCCTGCGGATGCCCGGGCGGCCACCGTGCGGTGCGCCCATGCGACGACCGCACGCCCTGCCGTCGCCCCGGCCAGCAGCCACCACACTGTCGCCGACACCGGCTGCCGCTGCACGATGGTGGCCAGCACATCGGCCAGCAGGAAACCCTGCGCGACCAGGAGCCCGGCGGACGCCAGCGACAAGACGGCCAGGATCGCCAGCGCCCGCCGAGCGGTACCGGACAAGGCGGGCAGCGCGCCCAACGGGCCACGCTCCCGCCGCGCCCGCGGATTTCGGTGCAGCATCACGGCACCTGCACCGGCGGCATGTGGTGCACGGCGATCCGCTGCCGGAACACCCAGTAGGTCCAGCCTTGGTAGATCAGCACAGCCGGGGTGCCGAACAGCGCCACCCAGCTCATCACCTCGAGCGTGTACGGGCTGCTGGCCGCTTCGGCGATGGTCAGCGAGAAGGCCGGGTCCACGGTCGACGGAACCACGTGCGGGTGCAGCGCGGCGAACAACGCGACCACCGTCCCGATCACGGCCAGCCCGAGCAACGCGAACGCCTGCCCTTCCTGCCAACGGGCCAGCCGCAGCCACGCGAGCACCGCCGCCGCCAGCGCGATCGTCGTGGCGGCCCATCCGAACGTGCTGCCTTCACGGGCACCGACCAGCAGCAACAGCGCCACCAGCGGCGCCGCGGCGAACGGCCCGACCCGCAGCGCCAGCCGCCGAGCCCGCGCCCGGATGTCGCCCTCGGTCTTCAACGCGATGAACACCGCGCCGTGGATCAATGCGTAACCGGCCACCGCCAGGCCGCCGAGCACCGAGTGCCAGTCGAGCATCGCCAGCGGCCCACCGACCCGGTTGCCCGCCTCGTCGATGGGCAGGCCGAACACGTTGGTCACCAGGACGGCGCCCACTCCGAACGTGGCGACCCACGAACAGACGACGAGGATCCAGTCCCACGTGTTGCGCCAGCGATCCGAGTCGACCTTGCCGCGGTACTCGAACATCACGCCGCGACCGATCAGCGCGAGCAGGAAAATCAACAGCGGGATGTAGGCGGTGGAGAACAGCGACGCGTACCACGCCGGGAACGCGGCGAACGTGGCGCCGCCCGCGACCAGCAGCCACACCTCGTTGCCGTCCCACACCGGGCCGATCGTGTTGATCAGTACCCGTCTTTCGGTGTCGGTGCGGCCGAGCACCCGCAGCAGCATGCCGACGCCGAAGTCGAAGCCTTCCAGAAACAGGTAGCCGAGCCACAGCACGGCGATGATCACGAACCACAGGGTGGCCAGGTCCATGGCAGCCTCCTAGTAGGCGAACGACAGCACGTTCTCGTCGTCGGCTTGGTCTTCTCGGCGCGGCGGCATGACACCCTCGACGCCACCGCGGACGTACTTGCGCAGCAGGTAGACCTCCACCACGGCGAGCACGCCGTAGACCGCGGTGAGCGCGATGAGGGAGGTCCAGACTTCGCCCGCGCCCAGTCGCGAGACGGCCTGTGCGGTGTACATCCACATGCCGTCGATGCCGGTCGGGTTGGGCACCACCACGAACGGCTGGCGGCCCATCTCGGTGAAGATCCACCCGAAGCTGTTGGCCGCGAACGGGAGGGCGATGCTCAGCAGCGCCAGGCGGACCAGCCACGGCGACCGCGGCAGCCGTTGGCCCCGGGTGAGCCACAGCGCCAGCAGACCGATCCCGGCCGAGAGGGCACCGAACCCGATCATCAACCGGAAGCTCCAGTACGTGACCGGCAGGTTCGGCACGTAGTCGATCGGCTTGCCGGCGAGCTCACCGAGCGCGGGATCGTTCGGGTAGAACTCGCCGTAGCGCTCCTGGTACTCCGCCACCAGATCATCGACGCCCTTGACCTCGCTGGTCAGGTCGCCGTTGGCGAGGAACGACAGCAGAGCGGGCACCGTCAGGCTCTTCACCGACTCGCAGTCCTGACCGGTGAGCTCACCGACGGCGAACACCGAGAAGCCTGCCGGTTCCTCGGTCGCGCACAGTGCCTCCGCGGCGGCCATCTTCATCGGCTGTTGCTGGAACATCAGCCTGCCCTGCCAGTCGCCGCTGACCAACAGCACCACGAACGACACTGCGCCGACCCACGCGCCGAGCTTGATCGAAGCGCGCCACACCGGCCGGTGCTCGTCGTCGGTGTTGCGCCGCCGCCACAGCCACCACACGCCGATCCCGACGAGGAATGCGCCCGCGACGGCGAATGCGCCTGCGATCGTGTGCGGGTAGGCGGCCAGCAGCGTCGAGTTGGTCAGCACGTCGCCGATCGAGGTCATCTGCGGCTTGCCGTCGACGAACCGCACGCCGACCGGGTGCTGCATCCACGAATTGGCGGCCAGGATGAAGTACGCCGACACCATCGTGGCCAGGGAGAACGCCCACGCACACGCCAGGTGCACCTTCTTCGGCAACCGGTCCCAGCCGAAGATCCACAGGCCGAGGAAGGTCGACTCGACGAAGAACGCCAGCAGACCCTCCATGGCCAGCGGCGCACCGAACACGTCGCCGACGAACCGGGAGTATTCGTTCCAGTTCATCCCGAACTGGAACTCCTGCACGATGCCGGTGACCACGCCCATGGCGAAGTTGATCAGCAGCAACTTCCCCCAGAACTTGGTCATCTTGAGGTACTTCTCGTTGCCCGTGCGTACCCATGCGGTCTGCATGCCTGCGACGAGCAGCGACAAACCGATCGTCAACGGCACCATCAGGAAGTGGTAGACCGTGGTGATGCCGAACTGCCACCGCGCGAGATTCAGAACATCCACGTGAGCTCCCCTCAGTGAGTCCTTCCCGGTGCGTCGAGCGCGCGGGAGGTGAACGAGACCGCCACGTCGGGTCCGTCGGCGGGCGGCACGCTTGTGGTGGTCACACGGCGAAACTAAGTTCGGAGTGATCGACTCGGGCAGGTACACAAGTCCCGGCCGGATAGGGACACCTGGCGCGTTCATGCCCTTTGAGCAGCGAAAAGGTTGTCTGCGTCACGCTTGGCACCGCTCCGGCGTTGCCGCCGGACATGCTGGGTGTAACCCTGGAAGCGGGATCGTGCGAGTGAATGGCGGGGCATGATGGCCGACGACGTGCAGCCGGACGTCTCCTCCTCGGGCAGCGTCGTGCCGTCCCGGCTTCGGCTGGACGAGCTGATGCGCGAGGTCGCCGACCGGCTCGACGAGATCATGCACACCCGTGACGCGTTGAAGTCCCTGCTCAACGCGGTGGTGGCGATCGGAACCGGGCTCGATCTGGATGCGACGTTGCAGCGCATCGTGCGGGCCGCGGTCGACCTGGTGGACGCCCGCTACGGAGCACTCGGCGTGCTCAACCCGGACGGCAACGGCCTGTCCGAGTTCGTCTTCGAAGGCATCACCGAGGAGGAGCGCGCCAAGCTCGGTGACCCGCCGGAGGGGCACGGCCTGGTCGGGCTGCTGGTCAAGAACCCGAAACCGCTGCGGCTGAAGGATCTCACCAAGCACCCGGCGTCGGTGGGCTTCCCGCCGAATCATCCGCCCATGTACAGCTTCCTCGGCGTGCCGATCCGCGTCCGCGACGAGGTGTTCGGCAATTTGTACCTGACCGAGAAGCGCGGGGCGGCGGAGTTCACCGAGGACGACGAGGCGATCATTCAGGCGCTGGCGTCGGCCGCCGGCGTCGCGCTGGAGAACGCGCGACTGTTCGCGCAAGCACAGGACCAGGCACGGTGGCTCAGCGCCAGTGCGCGGGTCAACGCACAGCTGCTGGGCGGCGCGTCGGAGAACGAATCGCTGACCGCGATCTGCCGTCTGGTGCTCGAGCTGGCGTCGGCGTCCTGCGTGGCCGTGTTGCTGGAGGATCCCGCGGACAGCGACTCCTTGGTCGTGCGGGCGGCGGCGGGGGAGGACGCCCTGGGCACCGAGGGCACCATGCTGCCGAAGAAGACGCCGGTGGTGGCCGACGTCCTGGCCAGTGGGGCACCCCAGCTGACCGACGATCTGGGCAAGTACCTGCCGGACGATCTCGCGCTGCCGTCAGGCCTGTCCGGGCCCGCGGTCGTGGTGGCCATCCACAACACCGCGCAGGCCAACGGGGTGCTGCTGGCCGGTCGTCAGAAGGGCGCGGAGAAGTTCAGCCGGGACCAGGTGCAGGTGCTCGCCTCGTTCGCCGACCAGGCGTCGGTGGCCATGGAACTGGCCGACAAACAACGGCAGCAGCGCATGCTCGACGTGCTCGCCGACCGGGACCGCATCGCCGCGGACCTGCATGACCACGTCATCCAGCGGCTGTACGCGGGCGGTATGCGTCTGCAGAGCATCCTGCCGCGGATCACCGACCCGGTCGCGCACAGTCGGGCCGAGGCGCTGGTCGCGGAGCTGGACGAGACCATCAACGAGATTCGAACGTCCATTTTCGACCTGCACACCTCCGGCGATCAGCGACCCGGCCTGCGCAGACGGGTGCTGGACGTCGTCTCCGAAACGACCAGCGACACGGACCTGACGCCTTCGGTACAGATACACGGCGCCATCGAAACCGTCGTGCCGCGGGAGATCGGGGAACACGGTCTGGCGGTGCTGCGCGAGGCCTTGTCCAACGTGGTCCGGCACGCCAACGCCTCGGTCGTCAGCGTGACGGTCTCGGCCGACGAGTCGTTGCTCGTCGAGGTCGTCGACGACGGCGACGGAATGGCGGAGGTGCCGCACCGGCGCGGGCTGGCCAACATGCAGCGGCGTGCCGCGCACTGCGGCGGGTCGTTGCAGGTGACCAGCGAGCCGGGTGCGGGGACGACCGTGTCGTGGCGCGTTCCGCTGCGCTGACGGCTCAGGTTCCCGCCTCCCGGCGTGGTCCGTCCAGCTCGGCCGCCATCGCCGCGATCTGTGCGCGCCGCTGCAGATCGAGTTTGCGCAGGATCTGCGAGACGTAGTTCTTCACCGTCTTGTCCGACAGATACATGCGCTGGCCGATCTGCTTGTTCGTCAGCCCTTCGCTGATCAGCTCGAACACCTCGCGTTCCTTGGCGGACAGCTCCGCGAGCGGATCGGATCGCCTGCCCCGCATCCGTTGTCGCAACGCGTCGACATCGCGCGGCTGGAGCAGGGACTTGCCCTCGCCGATCGCGCGCACCGACCCGATGAGATCCACGCCGAGCACTTGCTTGAGCACGAACCCGGATGCGCCGGCGAGCACCGCGTCCAGCAGAGCGTCGTCGTCGGTGTAGGAGGTCAGCATCAGGCACTTCAGCGTCGGCATCCGATTGCGCAGCTCGCGGCACAGCTCGACGCCGTTGCCGTCCGGCAGACGTACGTCCAGGATCGCCACGTCCACATCCTCGGGAATGGTGGCCAGTGCGTCGGCGACGGACCCCGCCTCGCCGACGATGTCGAGATCGGGGTGGTCGGCGAACAACTCCCTGATTCCTCGCCGCACGATCTCGTGATCGTCGACAAGAAACACGCGCGTCATGCCACCCTCCCGTGCGGAGTTCACAGCCACACCCGCGACGGTATGCCGCGTGCCGGGACGAGGCCAGCCCGAAGGGCCCCGTCCGGCAGGGCCTTTCGGACGTTGTGCGTGATCGGCGGGGTCCGGCGGCATAGCTGTGTGGGGCGCAACTCGGCGCCGTGGGCCTGTCGTCGGCGCCGGTAGGCTGGCTGGGGAAGGGGCGGGCGCAGGAGGCCACCGATGATCGAAGTGTTCTTGGTCGACGATCATGAAATCGCCCGGCTCGGCATCGCGAGCCTGCTCGAGGAACAGCCGGACATGACGGTGACCGGTCAGGCCGCGACGGCCCGGCAAGCCCTTGCGCGGATTCCCGCGCTCCGGCCGGATGTCGCGGTGTTGGACGTCCGTTTGCCGGACGGCGACGGTGTCGAGGTGTGCCGGGATCTGCGGGCCAAACTGCCCGACCTGAAGTGCCTGATGCTCACCTCGTCCACCGACGAGCAAGCGATGCTGGAAGCGGTGCTGGCCGGTGCGGTCGGCTACGTGATCAAGGACATCCGGTCGGCCCGGCTGGTGGAAGCGATCCGGCTCGTCGCGGCCGGTCAGTCGCTGCTCGACGCGCGCGCCACCGCGGTCGTGCTGCGTCAGCTGCGCGGCGACGAGCCAGGCCCGCTGAGTGAGTTGTCCGACCGGGAACGAGAGCTGCTGGAGTTGATCGGCGAAGGCCTGACCAATCGGCAGATCGCCGAGCGCATGTACCTGGCCGAGAAGACGGTGAAGAACTACGTCTCCCGGATGCTGAGCAAACTGGGCATGCGCGGGCGGGCGCAGCTGGCGGCACTGGCGGTGCGGCAGCGCCCCGGCGCGCACCGACCGCCCGGATGATCGTCACGACAGAAGGCCCCATGATCTTGTGACGATCGGACGCGTCGGCCGCGGCGCCATGGACCGCAGACTTGCGGTGAGGAAACCACCAAACGCACGTCAGGACGGTGAACGATGACGCAGCTTGCGATCGCGGTGACCTTCGTATGGCTGGGCATGGTGCTGGCGATCTCGTTCCTGGAGGCGCCGCTGAAGTTCCGCGCCCCCGGGATCACCGTGCCGTTGGGCCTGGGTATCGGCCGGATCGTCTTCCGCGCGCTGAACACCGTCGAGGCTGTGCTGGCCGCGGTGCTCGTCGTCGTGGCGCTCCTGGGTGAGACCACCGGGGTGGAGATGGCGCTCGGTGCCGTGCTGATCGCGGTCCTGCTCGTCCAGCTCCTCGGAATCCGTCCCCGGTTGACCCGCCGGTCGGACGCGGTGCTCTCGGGCAAGGCCGACGGCACCCAGCGGTCACGCACCCACTACGTCTACGTCGCCTTCGAGGTGCTGAAGGTCGGCGTGCTCATCGCCCTCGGGGCCGCCCTTCTGGCGTGAGCACCTACGGCTGAGCGAGCTTCGCCCGGGCGTCGGCCACCATGCTGTCGCGACCGACGACCATCGAGGGAGCCACGAACACCTTCGGGACGACGTTCGGCGAGCTTCAGGACTGTCTGGCGGTGCCGCTCGCAGCCGCTTGATCGACACCCAGAGTGGTGCATCCGCTTCGCCCGGATGCACCCGGTTGGTGATCGGTAGGACCATCCTTGCCCGTGTTCCGCTTCGCGCTAGGCCATATGGAGTAATGTCCGGGCCCGGCGAGGCAGAGACACGGGAGTTCGGACTCGATGGTTTCCGGAGCGAGACAGCGCAAGCGGCCTGGGCGCGGCGAAGGGGTGATTGCGGATCTGCGCGACATCGCGTTACGCAGTGCCCCCGCGCTGTTGCTCGTCATTCTCGGCGAGTTCGTGCTGCCCCGACGGCAGTCGGTCTGGTCGATCACCTTGATCCGCGCGCTGGGGGAGTGCGGGGTCGAAGCGGTCGCGGCGCGCAAGGCCATCCAGCGCACGGCCGAGCGGGGGACGATCTCCGACACTCGCCACGGCCGGAAGGTGCGGTGGTCGCTGACCGAGTCCGGCGAGCGGATACTGACGCTCGGCGCCGACCGGGTACTGACCTTCACCGGAGAGAGCCGCGAGTGGGACGGCAACTGGCTGATTCTGAACACCACGGTGCCCGAGTCGCAGCGCAACCTGCGCTATCACCTGCGGACGCGGCTCACATGGGCCGGGCTCGGTTCGCCCGCGCCGGGCAGCTGGATCACGCCGCACGTCGACCGGGCCGCCGAGGTCGCCGAGATCATCACCGACCTGGGGCTGACGGAGACGTCGATGTCCTACATCGGGCGGTTCGGCCCGGTCGGTGACGAGCGGCGTACCGCGCAGCGGGCTTGGGATCTGGACGACCTCGAGCACCACTACGTCGAGTTCATGGAGCAGTTCCGCAGCGCGCGGGCCGCCGACGAAGCGGAGGCGTTCCGGTATCAAGTCGAGCTGGTTCAGGCCTACCGGCGGTTTCCGTACCTGGATCCGGCGCTGCCTGCCGAATTGACCTCGGGCGCGTGGATCGGGGTGGAGGCGGCGGACCTGTTCCGCCGTAAGCGGGCCGAGTGGTCGAAGCCGGCGGACGGGTACTGGGAGCGATTGTGCGCCGAGACGGATCAGCCGTAGTCCGGTCGTGGTCGAGCGCCCGAGCGCTTGGTTAGCCTGCGAGCATGACTTTCGCTTCGCCGCAACGCACTGAGCGACCGACCGTTCTGGTCGTGCAACCCGATGAGCTGGTGGTCGTCGACCGCTTCGGCACGTGGTTGGCCGAGGCGGGCGTCGACCTGCGGTTGGTGCGTCCCTGGGCCGGTGAAGACGTTCCCGAGCAGGTGACCGACGCCGGCTTGCTGGTGCTGGGTGGCCGGATGAGCGCCAACGATGACGACGAGCATCCGTGGCTGGGCGACATCCGTCGGTTGCTGCGTCATGCGGTGGCGTCCGCGCGCCCCACTCTGGGCATCTGCCTCGGTGGCCAGCTGCTCGCCAAAGCCATGGGCGGCACGGTGGAACTCGGCGACCGCGGCGTGGAAGCCGGGGCGGTCCGCGTCCACTGGCGGCCGGAAGCCGAGGACGATCCGCTGTTCACCGGTTTGCCCTCGCCACTGCTGGCGGTCTCCGGGCACCGCGACATGATCTCCAGCCTGCCGTCCGACGCGACCTGGCTCGGCTACAGCGATCTGTATCCCCACCAGGCGTTCCGGGCGGGCCCACGCGCGTGGGGTGTGCAGTTCCACCCGGAGGCGTCGGTCGCCGCGTTCCGGACGTGGCGGAAAGCCAGGGCGGACTCCGACCCCGAAACCGTGGAACGGATGCGGGTAGGGGAGCGGGAGCTCGAGCGTCTCGATCACCTGGTAGCGGCACACTGTCGCCGGCTCGCGACGCGGTTCTGCGACCACGTACAGGCACAGTGGCGCCAGGACGCTCCGGCACGAGTCTGAGCGTCAGGGGCGCCGAGCCGCCCACACCAGACGCCGCGTGCGAACGGCGAGGTCGGGTCGGTCGAGGATGCACCGCGGGCTGTCGGGGTCGAGCAGTTCGTCCAATGCCGCAAGATCGGCGGAGGAGGCGTCGTCGGCCACCGCCTCCCGCAGGCTGCGCAGCCCCATGAGTGCGTAGCGGCCGACCCCCGGATCGTCCGAGACATCGACATGGATGTCGACGGTTTGAAAGTCGGCGATCTCGAACCCGGCCGTGGTGAGCGTGCTTTCCCAGTCGGCGCCCCGGTGGGGCAACTCCTTGGCCTGTTTCCGGTCGTTCACGGCATGGCACCGCTCCTCGACGCCGGGACAGAACTCCGGCGCGTCCGGCGGCAGGAAGCGAGCGAACCCGTTCAATTCGATGACCGCGAACAGCCCGCCGGGTGGCAACGCCCGGTACACGCGCTGCACCGCTCGGTGCGGATCGGCCAGATGGTGCAGGGACTCCGAAGCCCACACCAGGTCGGGCGTGCCCAGGTCCGGCCAGGTGTCGTCCAGATCCGCCTGCACGATCCGGATTCGGGCGAGAAGCCCACGGGCATCGGCTTCCTGCTTCAACCGCTGCAAGTGCTCGGGCGAGGAATCGACGGCCACGACCGCGGCGTCGGGGAACTGCGTGAGCAGCGTGAACGTCCCGGCGCCGGTACCGCACCCGAGGTCGACGATGGTGCGCGGTCGACCGGTGACCGGTAGCCATGCGGCGAGGGATGCGGTGTGCCGCGCGAAAAGCTCCGCCTTGAGCGCGAGCATGTCGGCGTGGTTGCCGCCGTGGTGGTGGCCGTGGCTCATGCTGTCGACGGTAGCGGCGGCGGGGTCAGCTGTGGGCCTTCTTGCCTGCTCGGCACCCGATCCGTTCCTCGTGCTGCCGATCGCGCAACCGGCATCAGTTGTCGCGGGCTCCGTCGGTGTCGTCACGATGCCCGCGCCGGGCGTCGCGGTCGAAGATGCCGAGTACGTCGCACGGGCCACCGACCGCGCCGAATGCGTGCGGCAGCATCGTCGGGAACTCGGCCGCCTGGTTCTTCTCCAGCTGGAAACGCCGGTCGCCCAGCAGCAGCTCTGCCGTGCCTGCCAGCACGAGCAGCCATTCCCGGCCGGGGTGGGCACGCATGGTCGCCGGATCACGCACGGGTGCGGTCAAGCGCATACGAATCACGGTCATTCCCGGGTCGGCCTTGATCGGCCACCGCCACGCGTCGTGCGTAGCGTCGCGCACGGGGCTGACGACGACGTCGTCGGTGTCGGACTCCACGAGCTGATCGAGTGTGGTGTCCAGCGCACGCGCCAGGGCGACGAGCTGGTCCAGCGCTAGCCGGCGTTGCCCGTTCTCGATCCGGCTCAGCGAGGATGCGCTGATCCGGGCGCGCGAGGCGAGGTCGTCCAAGGACCAGCCGTGGGCGATACGCAGGGCGCGCACGCGCTTGCGCACCAGGCTGTCCAATGCGCGATCTTCTTGCGTCATAAGCATGATCTTATGCGTTCGACGCAAGGCGGGCCTAGCGTCGAGTACAGACGGAGAGAAGGGGACGCCATGGATGCCACAGCGGAGTCATCGTTGCGGAAAGACGCAGCCGACGTGATCGTGATCGGCGGTGGGCCTGCCGGATTGAACGGGGCGTTGATGCTCGCTCGGTCCCGCCGGTCGGTGTTGGTCGTGGACAGCGGCAGCCCGCGCAATGCCCCCGCCGAAGGCGTGCACGGTCTGCTCGGCCACGACGGCACACCACCTGCGGAGCTGCTGCGTCGCGGCCGCGAAGAAGTGGTCCGATACGGCGGACGAGTCGTCGACGGGGAAGTGGTGTCGGCCCGACGCGACGCACCCGCCGGGGCAGATCCGCGGTTCAGCGTGACGCTGGCCGACGGCAGTCAGCTGACAGCACGGCGACTGCTGATCGCCACCGGTCTCCGCGACGTCCTCCCGGACGTTCCCGGGCTCGCCGAACACTGGGGCCGCGGCGTGGTGCACTGCCCCTACTGCCACGGCTGGGAAGTCCGCGACGAACCCATCGGGGTTCTGGCCTCCGGCCCGGCCTCGGTCCACCACGCATTGCTGTTCCGGCAGCTGACCGACGACCTGGTCTACTTCGTCCACGGCACCGATCTCGACGACCAAGCGCGGGCGCAGTTCGTGGCTCGCGGGATCCGCGTCGTCGACACCCCGGTGGCCGGGGTCGAGTCCGACGCCGACACGATCACGGGTGTCCGGCTCACCGATGGGCAGCTGGTGCCCCGTCGAGTGCTGGCGGTCGCCACCAGAATGCTGGCGCGCACGGACGGTCTGGAGGAGCTGGGCCTGCCGATGGAGGACCTGCCGGACGGTTCGGGTCGCCGCTTCGCCAGCGGGCTCGCGGGGGAGACCGAGGTCCCGGGAGTCTGGGTCGCGGGCAATGCCACCGACCTGTTCGCGCAGGTCGGCCCGTCCGCGGCTGCCGGAGCGCTCGCCGGGGCACGCATCAACGCGGACCTGGCTGCCGCGGAAGCTGCCGCAGCGACCACCCAGCACGCGGCGAGTCAGCCGAACGCCGACGGTCCGGTGGCTGAGCGGCAGGCCAGCTGAGTGCCGAGGGTGCCGTCGCCGACCGCGAGTCAGCTGAGTGCCGAGGGTCCCGTCGCCGACGGCGAATCAGCTGAACGCCGAGTGGCGCCGTCGCCGACCGCGAGTCAGCTGAACGCCGAGTGGCCGGTCAGCGCCCGGCCGAGCACCAGGGTGTGCATCTCACTGGTGCCTTCGTAGGTCAGCACCGACTCGAGGTTGTTCATGTGCCGGATCACCGGGTACTCGAGCGAGATGCCGTTGGCGCCCAGCACGCTGCGGGCCGTCCGGCAGATGGCCAAGGCCTCCCGGACGTTGTTCAGCTTGCCCATGCTGACCTGCTCGGGGCGGAGCGTGCCGGCGTCCTTGCGGCGGCCGAGGTGCAGCGCGAGCAGCACGCCCTTGGTGTACTCGAGCGTCATGTCGACCAGCTTCTGTTGGGTGAGCTGGTAGGCGGCGATCGGCTTGCCGAACTGTTCGCGCTGCGTGGCGTAGGTCTGCGCGGCGTGCAGGCACGTGCGCGCCGCGCCCATCGAACCCCACACGATGCCGTAGCGGGCCTCGTTCAAGCAGCTCAGCGGAGCTTTCAAACCCTCGGCCTCGGGCAGCATCGCGTCCGCGGGCAGCCGCACCCCGTCGAGCACCAGCTCGCTGGTGACCGACGCGCGCAACGAGAGTTTGTGCTTGATCACCGGCGCCGAGAAGCCGGGGGTGTCGGTCGGCACGACGAAGCCTCGGATGCCCTCGTCCGTGCGGGCCCACACGATCGCGACGTCGGCCACGCTGCCGTTGGTGATCCACATCTTCCGGCCGTCGATGATCCAGTCGCTGCCGTCGCGGCGCGCCCTGGTCCGCATGCTCCCGGGGTCGGAACCGACGTCCGGCTCGGTCAGCCCGAAGCAGCCGATGGCTTCACCCGCGGCCATGGCAGGCAGCCACCGGGTCTTGTGTTCCTCGCTGCCGAAGGCCCACAGCGCGTACATGGCCAGCGAGCCCTGGACCGACACCAGCGAGCGGACGCCGGAATCGGAGGCTTCCAGCTCCATGCACGCCACGCCGTACGCGGTGGCCGACATGCCGGCACAGCCGTACCCGGACAGGTGCATGCCGAGCAGACCCATCGTGCCGAGTCGCTTCGCGAGGTCCCGGATCTGCGGGATCTCGCCTTGTTCGAACCAGTCGACGACGTACGGGTCGACGTGTTCGGCGCACAGCCTGCGCACCGAGCTGGCGACGTCCTGCTCCTCGGGGGTGAGCAGTTCGTGCAGGCCTGCCAGGTCTCGCGGGTCGGGTCGGGAACTCATCGGGTCTCCTTGGTGGTGAGCCATCGGCGGATCTCGTCGGTGTGTTCACCCAGGCGGGGAGGTGGACAGTAGCGGGTGACGGGGGAGTCGGAGTACTGGATCGGATGCCGGACCTGCGGGGCGTGACCTTGTCCGACGGACACCGTCGGTGCCAGGCCGAGCCGTTCGGCCAGGGAGAAGGCGTCGGCGAGGTCTCCGACCTTACCCGCGGGCACCCCGGCCTTCGTGAGCCGTTTGATCCAGGAGTCCGCGGTGTCGCGGGCCAGCAGCGATTCGAGTTCGGCGACGAGTTCGGACCGGTGCGCGACGCGGTCGGCGTTGGTGGCGAAGCGGGGGTCGTCGGCCAACGCGGGCGCACCGAGCTCGGTGACGCAGCGGCGGAACTGACCGTCGTTGCCGCAGCACACGGCGATGATCCCGTCCCGGCAAGTCAGGGTCTCGTACGGGGCGATCGACGGGTGCCGGTTGCCGAGCCTGGTGGGAGCACGCCCGGTCCACAGGTAAGCCGAGGCCTGGTTGACCAGGGAGCCGAGCAAGCTGGACAGCAAATTGACCTCGATGTGCTGTCCTTGGCCGTCCCGGTCCCGCGCGGCGAGCGCCGCCAGCACGCCGATCACGGCGTCCTTCGACGTCAGCACGTCGACCAGGGCCACACCGACCTTCATCGGCGGTCCGTCGGCCGGGCCGGTGATGCTCATCAGCCCACCGACGGCCTGCACGAGGAAGTCGTATCCGGGCAGGTCAGCACCCTCTCCGGAGCCGAAGCCCGAGATCGAGCAGTACACCACGCGTGGGTTCGTCCGCTTCACCGACGGGTAGTCCAGGCCGAATCGGGCCATGGTTCCGGCCTTGAAGTTCTCCACCACCACGTCCGCGCGAGCGGCGAGCTCCCGTGCGGCGGCCAGGTCGTCCGGGTCCTGCAGGTCGAGCGTGATCGACTTCTTCGACCGGTTGGCGCACTCGAAGTACGTGCTCGATTCGTCGGTCCACGGCGGACCCCAGGCCCGCGTCTCGTCCCCGGTTTCCGGACGCTCCACCTTGATGACCTCGGCACCGAGATCGGCCAGCATCACGGTCATCAACGGACCGGCGAGGACGCGGCTGAAGTCGGCGACCAGCACGCCCTCCAGCGGCGCCGGTCGGGTCACCTGGCCTCCCGGCGGGGCGAGTACCCGTCGTCGATGATCACGGTGATCCGGGTCCCGAAGCGTTGCTCGCTCAACGTTCCACCTCCACGGTCGGGCGGCGCACCTTGGTGTGCCGGACTTCCAGATAGGCGTGCAATCCCTCCGGTCCGAGCTCGCGGCCGAGACCGGACTGCTTCCAGCCGCCGAACGGCGCTTGCAGCTCGGAGACGTCGTTGACGTTGACCCCGACACCGCCTGCCTCGATGCGCTCCGCCACCGCCAGCGCCTGGCCGAGGTCCTCGCCGTAGACGTAGGCGGCGAGGCCGTATTCGGTGCCGTTGGCGACGTCGATCGCTTCCGCGATCGAGCCGACGCGATGTACCGCGACCACCGGGCCGAACGTCTCCTCGGTCATGACCCGCGCATCGAGCGGCACCTCGTCGAGCACCGTCGGCAGGTAGTAATGGCCGGCGGCGAATTGCGCGCCGTCCGGCCGCTTGCCGCCGATGACCAGCTTCGCTCCCCGAGCCAGGGCGTCCTCGACATGCGCACGCGCTCGCTCGACCACCGCTGCGGTGGTGCACGGCCCGTAGCCGACGCCGGGCTCGAGCGGATCGCCGAGAACGTACGAGGCGACCTCGGCCCGGAGCGCGTCGACGAAGGCGTCCGCGACGGTGTCGAGCACGACGATCCGGTTCACCGCGATGCAGATCTGGCCCATGTTGGAGAACGCCCGGCGCGCGGCCGCCTTCGCGGTGAGCTCGAGGTCGGCGTCCGGCAGCACGATCAGCGGGCACTGACCGCCCAGCTCGAGGCTGACCCGGGTCAGGTTGTCCGCGGCCGCGCGCATGATGGCCTTCCCGGTGGCCGTCGAGCAGGTGGCGGTGACCATCGCGACGCCGGGCCGCGACACCAGCCGTTGGCCGACCTCGGCGCCGCCGGGCAGGTCGAACAGCGTGCCGGGCGGCAGGCCCGCGTCGATCAACAGCTGCGCGACCATGCCGATGGCCAGCGGCGCCTCCTCGGGCGGCTTGACGACGACCGGGCAGCCGGCGGCCAACGCGGGCGCGACCTTCCACGCGTAGAGGTCGACCGGGTAGTTCCACGGGACGATGCCCGCCACCACGCCGACCGGGTGGTAGCTGACCATGCTGACGGTGTCCGGGCTGGTGTTCGGCCGCAGCGACCCGTGCACCCGGCGACCTTCCTCGGCGTAGTACTCGAAGACCGAGGCGCCGAAGAGGATCTCCTTGACGCTGTCCGGCACCGGCTTGCCCTGTTCGCGCGTGAGCACCTCGGCGATCTCGTCCACATGGGCGCGGATCGCCTCGGCACCTGCCCGCAGGATGCGTGCCCGCTCGTCCGGGTGCAGCCGCATCCACTCCTGTCCACGCTGCCGGGCTTGTGTGACCGCCCGGTCGACGTCGGACGGCGCGGCTGGGACGTAGCGCGCCACCAGCGACCCGTCCGCCGGGCTGCGCACTTCCCGCAGCTCATCGCGACGGAGCGTCTCGCCGCCGAAGATCAGCCCGCGATCGCTCACCGCTTGCACAGCAACCGCCACAGTTCCTCGTAGTTCTCCTCGTTCTTGCGGTGGGCTTCCTCGACGCTCGCGGTGTTGGTGTTGACCATGACGTACGGCTTCTTGCCGCGCCGGACGATCTCCTCGGTGGTGGCCGACACGATGGCGTGCCCGGCGGCGATGGCGATCGAGGTCGAGGTCGGCCCGACCGGGTGCTCGAGACCGTCGATGAACTGCGCGGCGTCCAGCTTCGGCACACCGGTGTCCACCACGATGTCGGCCACCTCGTACAGCCGCTTGCCGGAGGAGTGCCTGCTGGGCACCGCCGAGGAGTGCGGGACGCTGGTGATGGCGATGACCGGGCGGCCGGCCTGCTTGAACTCCAGTGCCATGTCGAGGATGACGTTGTTGATCCCGGAGTGGGAGAACAGCATCAGCGCGTCCCCGTCGCGGGCCCGGTTGGCCTTGAGAATCACCGGGCCGTAGCCGGGGCGGGTGTGCAGGAAGCGGTACTGGAACGTGCCCATGTCGCCCCACACGTGGTGCATGAGCGCGATGGGTGTGTCGACGATCGGGCGGAAGCCGGTGATCGTCCCGGTGCGCGGGAACATCTCCAGCGCCGCGAAGCCGCCGTGCCCGGTGCCGAAGGTGAACACCAGGTTGTCGCCGAGGATGGTGTCGGCGCAGACCCGCGCGGCTTCGGCGATGGCGTCCAGCTGCGTGTCGCGCATCGTCTGCAAGCGCTCGATCATGGTGTCCAGATACGACCTGCTGACGCTCATGACGTCGCTCCTTTCCTCGGGGTCAGGTGGTCGGCCCCGGTCGCGCACAGTGCGTCGAACCCGGCGATCAACAGGTCCCGCTCGGCCGTGGTCCGCTCGTCCTCGGCAAGTTTTCGGTGGTCCCGACCGTCGACGCTGGCCAGGCACAGCACGCCAGTGCGGACTCCGAGGGCACGGCCGACCGCCAGTACCGCACTGCTTTCCATGTCCAAGCCGACGACGCCGTGCTGGACGAGCCGGTCGAGGTCGACCGTGTGGGAGGACGGCATCGTGGGGTGGGCGAACAGCTCGGAGTAGAAGCCGTCGTAGCTGGCGATCATGCCGACGACGGTGCGGCGTTCGGTGCGTTGCGCGGCGTCGCGGAGCGCAACGGTCAGGTCCAGGTCCGGCGCGGCCGGATAGCCGTCGGGGACGTAGGTACCGGACGTGCTTTCCCCGCGCAGCGCGCTGTCGGCGACCACGAAGTCACCCAGCTTCGCTTCACCGACCGCGAGCGCGGTACCCAGTCGGACCACCGACCGCAGGCCCAGCGCGGTCAGTTCGTGCAGCACGACCGCGGCGATCGCGGCGCCCATCCCGAAGGCGCTGACGGTGATCGGCGTGCCGTTCCACGTGCCGGTGGCGGTGGTCAGTCCGCGATCCTCGTTGAGGATGCGCGCGTCCGCCATCAGTTCCGCCGCCAGCAGGACCCGGCCGCGGTCGCCGACCAACACGCCGCGTTCCGCGACGTCGTCGGCCGAGCACTGCAGGTACCAGGCCCGCTCGGAGTAGTTCTCAGACATCGTCATCCCCTGTTCGTGCGGGACCGGAGCAACGCGCACGCATCGGCACATCCCCCTTGGACCGCGTCGGCAAGTTCCGTGCGCCGCAGCAGGCGCGCCATCAATCCGGCGGCGAACGTGTCCCCGGCGCCGGTGGTGTCCTCCGCCGCCACGGGTTCGGGCGGCTGGATGACGAGTTCGCCGTCCGGTATGCGTAGCACCGCGCCCCGCGCCCCGCGGGTTTCCACCACGACCCGGCCGTCGGCCACCAACTTGTCGACGTCGAGACCGCAGGAGCGGTGCAGGAATTCGATCTCCGCCCCGCTGTGACAGACCACGTCGGCGCGGGCGGCGAGCTGGGCGGCCAATTCGGGCGTGACGGAACGCGGGTCGGCCTTGACCACCCACATGACCTTCGCGTCCGCGGGAATCACCGACAGTGCGTCGGCGGTGGCCTCGGTCGGCCCGACGGCGACGATCACCGCGTGCGCGTCCGCCAGCAGCTCACGCTGGACGGCGGTCAGGGACTGGTCGAGCTCACCGGGGTCGAAGAACACCAGCGGCTCGCCCTGGTGCGGCCAGAAGATCTGCGTCGTCGGTGAGCGGGATCCGGCAGCTTCGATGCCCGCCACGCCGACGCCGAACTGGCGGTGATCCTCGCGGAAGACCTCCCCGTGCTCATCGGACCCGACCCACGTGACGACATCGGCCACGATGCCGTTGCGTGCCAGGCCGCGTGCGAAGTACGCGACAGCGCCGGGATCACCGCCGGGGTCGTGCAGCGGACGCCGGATCAACGTGGTCCGGCCGGGCCCTTCGAACGGCTCGGTGGCGTACTTGAAGTCGAGGCTGGCGTAGCCGACCACCACACACCGCAGCGAACTCACGGATGCTCCTTCAGCAACGCGGCCGCCTCGGTGGTGGCCACGACCGAGCCGAAGTAGCGCTGGATGTCCTCCAGGGACGCCTCCTCAAGGTGCTGGCGATTGGAATTGGTGGCCTCACGCGGCACCACCACCGCGAACCCGTGCGCGAACCCGTCCTGGCAGGTCGCGCGAATGCACACGTTGGTCTTCACACCGGCGACGACGATGCGTTCCACGCGCTGCTCGTGCAGGGTCAACGCCAAGTCCGTGGCGAAGAAGCCGGAGTAGCGCCTCTTGGGCACCACGAGCTCGCCCGGTCGGTCGGCCGGCTCGAAACCGGGAAAGAAATCCGCTTCGAACGAGCCTTCCAGGCAGTGCACCGGCAACTTCGGCTGCTCGGCGTCCGGCACGTCCCGGCGATGGCGCTCCACCGCGTGGATCACCACCGCTCCGGCCTCGCGCGCCGTCGTCAGCAGCTGGGTGAGCGGTTCGACCGTCTGGCGCACCCGCGGGTAGTAGTTCGGTCCGGCGGGATCGAAGAAGTCGTTGATGACGTCCACGAGGACGAGCGCGGTCTTGCTCATGCGGTGGGCATCCTTTGTGCTCGGGCCCGTTGCTGGGCGGCGGACAGGGCCAGCGCGACCACCACCACGACGTACGGCAGCGTGGTGAACAACTGGCCGATCGCGGTCCCGGTCTGCAAGCTGTGCTGCCAGGCGTCGAAGAAGGCGAAGATCAGGCAGGCGATCGCGGTGGGCACCGGCCGGTTGCGGCCGAAGTAGAACGCCGCGAGCGCGATGAACCCGCGCCCGGCGATCATCTGGTCGTTGAACAACCCCACGTGGGCCAGCGACAGGTACGCGCCACCGAGGCCTGCCATGGCCCCGGCGATCATGCCCGAGTACTCGCGCATGCGATTGACCGGAACGCCCAGGCTGGCCGCCGCCGCCTCCGCGTCACCGCACGCGCGCAAGCGCAGACCGAACGACGTGTTGCGCAACATCCACGCGGTCGCCGGAATCAGCGCCAACGCCACGAAGAACAGGACGTCCTTGTGGTTGAGCAGCTCATCGAGGACGGGGATGTTCTCCAGCGCGGGAATGGTCCAGCGCGGCACCCGGTCCAGGCCCTCGATACGCAGCGTCCCGGAGACGCCGAGCTCCCACTTGAGGACGAACCCGATGATCCCGGCGAGCAGAATGTTGACGCCCAGACCGACGATGATCGGGTTGGCCCGCAGGCGGGTGATCACCAGCGTCATGAGCAGGCCGGTGACCGACCCGACGAGCATGGCGCCGACGATGCCGACGAGCCAGCTGCCGGTGAGCCCGCTGAGCAGGATGCCGACCAGCGCCCCGGCCAGCATTTGTCCTTCCAGGCCGATGTTGACCACGCCGGATGCGCGGTGCACCAGCCCGCCGATGGCGGCGAACAACAACGGCACCACCAGCAGCAGGGCGGAACTGATCACGGTGCTCATGCCGCCGTCCTCCTGCGCTTGAGGTGCAGCGTGAAGCTGGCGACCGCGAACACCATCACCGTGCCCTGCAGCACGTCGACGATGTCCAGCGGGATGTTGTCGAACAGCTGGATGGTGGTGCCGGCGTTGGCGAACGCGCCGAACATGATCGCCGCCGGGATCAACCCCCACGCGCTGCGCCGGGCCAGCAGCGCAACCGCGATGCCGGTGAAGCCGTACTCGGCGGAGAACCCGCCGACGACGAACTTGCCGACCACGCCGAGCGCGTGCACGGCGCCACCCAACGCGGCGATCGCTCCGGTGGCCACCATGGCGGCGAACACCACTTTGTTGACCGCGATGCCCTGGGCAGCGGCGAACCGCGCGTTGACGCCGACGTGGTGCAGATCCGCCCCGACGCTGGTGCGGCGCAGGAAGACCCAGTACGCGGCGACCAGCGCCACCGCGATCAGGAAGCCGATGTTGAGCGACGACGGCGGCAGCAGCCGCGGCAACGAGAACGGCACGCTCTCGGTCGACGAATTGGCCTGGCCCGGAGCGAGCAGGTAGGCGTTGACGATCCAGCCGACCAGACCGGTCGCCACGAACGTGAACATCAGGGTGGAGACGACCTCGTCGACCCCGAGCTGCGTCTTGAGCAGGGCCGGGACGACGGAGAACAGCCCACCGGCGACCACCGCCCCCGCCATCGCCACCAGGGTCACCACGACGACCGGCCCGTCCACGGCCACGGCCAACCAGGCCGCGGTCAGTCCGCCGAGCACGAAACCGGCTTCGGCGCCGAGGCTGAACACGCCCGCGCGGAACGAGATCGCCGTGGCGACGCCGGTGAACAACACCGGGGTGGCCGAGGTGAGCGTTCCGGCCAGGCCCTCCCGGGTGCCGAACGCATGCGTGAGCATCAGCTCGTAGACCGCCAGCGGGTTGATGCCGCTCACCTGCAACACCAGGCCACCGACGATCAGCGCTACGAGGACCGGCGCGAGGGTGCGCAGGACGGCGAGGGCGGCGGTACGGGCACGTCCTTCTTTGCGCGTGCCGGCTTCCGGTGGTGGGGCGGCAGGCTCGAGGGGAGTCGCGGTGGTCGCCGTCGGTGTGCTCACGATGCCACCTCCGCACCGGACTGCTGGCCGAGCATGGCCCGGCCGATGCGCGCCCTGGCGTCGGTCTCGGTCGGGTCGAAGATGCCCGCGGGCGTGCCGTGGAACATCACCAGCACGCGATCGCTCAACGTCAACAGCTCATCGAGTTCCTGGCTGACCAGCACGATCGCGGTGCCGTCGTCACGGGCGTGCACCAGCTCCTGCTGCAGTTCCTTGATGCCACGCAGGTCGACACCCCGCGTCGGCTGCGCCGCCACCAGCAGTCTCGGGCGCTTGCTGATCTCGCGGCCGAAAACCAGTTTCTGCTGGTTGCCGCCGGACAGCATCGACGCCGGGTCGGTCACCTGCCCGTGCCGTACCCGAAATCGGCGGAGGACGTCCGCGGCGTGGCGCCGCGCCGCGCCAGGGGAGAACCAGCCGCGGCGAGCCAGGGGAGGGGCGTGGTGCGAACCGATGGCGACGTTGTCCACCAGCGGCTCGGTGATCGACAGCCCCTCGTGGCGGCGGTCGCCGGAGATGTAGCCCACGCCCGCTGTGCGCCGCGCACCGACGGAAGCGGTGGTGATGTCGCGGCCGTCGAACCGGATGGTGCCCTCGCGACACGGCCGCAGCCCGATCAGAGCCTCCACCAGGTCTTCCTGACCGTTGCCCGCGACGCCCGCGACACCGAAGATCTCACCCTCGCGGACCTGGAAGCTCACCGGGCCCACCGCGCGCTGCCGCCCGGCGAGCTGCACCCGGTCGACATCGAGCACGACAGCGCCCAACGGTGTCGTCCGCGGCGCGCGAACCTGCTGCAGGTCCTCGCCGACGATCAGCTGGGACAGCGTCGACCGGTCGAGTTCGGCCGCCGCCTGGGTCGTCACCACGCGGCCACCACGCAGCACGGTCACCTCGTCGGCGACGCTCAGCGCCTCCTCGAGCTTGTGCGTGATGAGGATGATCGTGTTGCCTTGCTCGCGCAGCTCCACCAGCAGCCGCAGCAACCCCTCGATCTGTGAGGGCGCCAGCACGGCGGAGGGCTCGTCCAGGATCAGCGTGTCCGCACCGCGGTACAGGCAGCGGATGATCTCCAGCTGCTGCTGGGTGCCGATCTCGACGTCGCCCGCTCGCCGATCCCACGGCACGCGGGCGCTGATCGACTCGGCGATGTCCTCCGCGCGAGCGCGTGCCTTCCGCCAGTCGATCACGCCGCCGCGCGCGGGCTCGGTGCCGAGCACCAGGTTCTCCAGCAGCGTGAGGTCCGGGCTGAGGGCCAGTTCTTGCTGCACCACGGCGATGCCGGAGGCGAATGCTTCCCGGGGGCCGGAGAAGCGGACCTGCTCGCCGCGGTTGACCACCCAGCCTTCGTCCGGCTGGTCGAGTCCGGACAGCGCCCGGATCAGCGTGGTCTTGCCCGCGCCGTTCTCGCCGAGGAGCGCGTGGATGGTGCGCTCGGCGGCGGAGAACGTGACGTCGGACAGCGCCTGGACCGCGCCGAACCGCCGGGAGATGTGCTCGGCGCCGAGCCGTGCCGTGGTCATCGCCGTGGCCATCGCGCTACTTGGCCCAGCTCGGGTAGCCCTGCTCGGTGACGTCCCAGACCTTCACCTTGCCCGCGATGATCTCCTGCTTGGCCTTGTCGACCTCGGCCAGCACGTCGGCCGGGACGTCCTTCTTGGTGTACTTCATCGGCGACAGGCCGACGCCGTCCTCCTTCAGGCCGTACGAGATCGTCTCGCCGCCGGACAGCTTGCCTTCGGCGTAGTCACGCACCAGGTTCGACATCGCCAGGTCCGTGCGCTTGATCATGGAG
This sequence comes from Thermocrispum municipale DSM 44069, assembly GCF_000427825.1. Taxonomy (GTDB): domain Bacteria; phylum Actinomycetota; class Actinomycetes; order Mycobacteriales; family Pseudonocardiaceae; genus Thermocrispum; species Thermocrispum municipale. Next base: position 582,945 of record NZ_ATYT01000003.1, read on the forward strand.
GTGAGCACGTAGCCCTTCGCGATCGAGTCCTGGTCGGTGTCCACGCCGATGGCGTAGTGCTCGGTCTCCTTGGCTGCTTGGATGACGCCCGCACCGGTGCCGCCCGCGACCGTGTAGATGATGTCGGTGCCGTCGGCGTACATCTGCTTGGCGATCTGCTGGCCCTTGGGGGCGTCACCGAACGCGTCGGCGTACTTGATGTCGAACTGCACGTCGGGGTTCACCGACCGCGCACCCTGCATGTAGCCGACCAGGAACTTGTCGATGCCGGTGCTCTTCGTGCCGCCGATGAACCCGATCTTGTTCGCGCCGTTGATCTTCGGGTTGTCGGTGTCCTTGGTGACCAGCCCGGCGAGCACACCGGCGAGGTAGGAGCCTTCGTGCTCCTTGAACACGATGCTGGTGACGTTCGGGCCCTTCACCTCGACGTTGACGATGGCGAACTGGACCTTCGGGAAGTCCTTGGCGACCTTGCCGAGCATGTCTGCGTGCGAGAACTCCAGGTCGGCGACCAGACCGTAGTCCGAACCCGCGGCGGTGCGCACCAGCTGCTCGCCCTCGGCCACGATGTCCTTCGACTCGATCGGCCGCCCGGCCACGCCGTGCTTCTCGGTGGCCTCCTTGAAGCCTTGGTAGGCGAGGTCGTTGTACGCCTCGTCGCCCAAGCCGCCCTGGGCGATGATCAACGCCGCCTTCTTGCCGGATTGCTCGGTGGAGCCGTCGTCACTCTTGCCCGGCTCCACGCCGCACGCGCTCAGCAACAACAGCGCGGACATCGCCGCCGCGATCCATGGTGCTCTCATGGCCTGGACCTTCTTTCTCGTACTTCGCCGGATGCGAGGACAGCTCGGTGTGGTACTCGTACAGCGAGCCGACGTAGTGGGCGTCGACCGCCTCGATCAGTTCCCCCGTGCGATTGCGCGTCAGCCGCCGGACGTGCATGAGCGGAGCACCTTCCGCCACGGCCAGGTGCTCGGCCAATTCGGCAGGGCAGCCGACGGCTCGTAACGACTCCTCGGCCGACCACGGGCGTTGACCGATCGACTCCAACGCCTGATACAGCGAGAAGTCCTCGGCCGCCACCACGTCCTTGGCCAGACCGGCTCGCTTGACCAGGTCGGCGGGGAGCGCGGTGCGGTGGTACCCGACCGCTACGTCGTCGACGTAGCGCACCCGCTCCAGCACCACCAGTTCCTGGGTGACGGGGAAGACGGACTCCGGTTCGCCACGGTCGTCGCCTGCGCCGATCTCCACGTAGTCGATCAGTCGGTGGGACGGCACACCGTGCCCGGCACGGGTCACCGAGGTGAAGCTGGTGAGTTCGGAAAGGCTGTGTCGCTTCGGCCGAGGAGCCACGAACGTCCCGCGGCCCTGCTGGCGCTGAATCAGGCCTTCCCGGTGCAGGGTGTCGAACGCCTTGACGATGGTCGCGCGCGAGACACCGAGCTCCTTGGCCAAGCCGGGCTCACTGGGCAGCAGGTCGCCGGGCTCGTACTTGCCCTCGTTGATCTGGCCTGCCAGCAACCGCGCCACTTGCGCGTACAGCGGAGGGGCCTCGACACTACGGTCCAGCATCGGTATCCGTCCGGTTGATCGGTTGACCGGTCAAGTGGAGACGGTAAGGGATGCCGGGCGGGGGATCAAGGGGTGTCACGCGGGATTTTCGCGCGGTTCACCGGAGCACGTGGTACAGCCACGCAGAAGCGCGCTCGACGACCTTGTCGACCGGCAGGTCGAACCGCACCGTCACGCCCGGCTCGTCCGCGGTCAACGGTTCGAGCGTGGCTTGCTGCGAGTCCACCAGCGATGCCGGCATGAAGTGATCAATGCGCCGACGCACACGCACGCGGGCGACCTCGAGGTCACCGTCGAGATGAACGAACACCGCCCGCGGTGCGGCCTGACGAAGAACGTCGCGGTACAGACGGCGAAGCGCGGAGCACGCCACGACGGCGCCGTCCTGCTGAGCGAGCCACGTGCCGATCCTGCGGAGCCACGGCAGCCGATCGGCGTCGGTCAGCGGGGTTCCGCCTGCCATCAGCGACTTCGCCTGCTCACTGTGAAAGTCGTCGCCGTCGGCGAACGGCACGGAGAGCCGTTCGGCAAGTGCTCGTCCGACGGTCGACTTACCGGAACCGGTAATGCCCATGACCACCACCAGGGGTGCCGGCTTTTCGGGCATTACTGGCTCTCCCTTCGTCGTGCCTGGCAGGTCCCGAGGCTATCCCGACGAAGGGCCGGTGTTGTCCGCTGCTCGCGCCACGCCGGGTCGCGGCAGCGGATGAGCTGCGGCTCAGGCCTCCGGGTGGTCGGTGTCGGTGGCCTGCGTGCCCAGCACGAAGCTTGCCTGCCCCTGCTCGTCGACGGTGGCGTCCAGCACCTTGTCGTCGAGCATCAATGCCGCCTGCGGGTCCAGAAAGACCCGTGCCCCAGCGCTGTCCAGCAGTTGGTCGTCCACCTCGGGTTGCGACGCGATCTCGACGTGCAGCCCGGGCGCGGGTGCGTCCGGATGCGACGAGATACGCAGCCCGGCGTTCTCCTCGCCCACCGCGCTGGTGAGATTGTTGACCACGGCGACGGCGGTCGGCGTGAGTACCAGCATTTTTCCTCCTGCATGGGTTAGTGGAGTCCGCCAGGGTAGTCGCGTTGTGCGGTGTTCGCTCGTCCCGCGATGAGGCGCGTGTCACGCCCGCCGGTGGCCGCCGGTGTCCGACAGCGCACGTTCGGTGCGCGCGAACCGCGGGGAGGGTAGCCGCGCGGGCGCTGCGGTGTGGAACTCGAAGTGCCACCACTCGTTGTCGTAGATCCGATAGAGGCGGTATCCGGCGCCGTGCTGGTCCAGCCAGCGCGCACCTGCGCGGGGACGGACGTCGACAGCGATGCCTTGCACGTGTGCGGACTCGTCCGGCGGCAGCACACGACTCCGCGCCGCCCAGGACGACCCGGTGCGGCCGACCTCGCGGGAGAACAGCTGCCACTGGTAGGTGGGATCGCGGTAGCCGGACGTGACCCCGATAAGCACACCGTTCCGCCACAGCGCTGCGCTGCGCGCCTCCTGTAATGCCTGGCGCGTCTGGTGTGTCAGGCCGGTCAAGGACTCGGCGGGGAATCGCATGGCCAACGCCCAGTTCGCCGCCACACGCAACGGGTGAGCCGGGTTGCGTAGCAGCGCCACCGGAACCAGCAGCACGGCCAGGACTCGGGTCAGCACCGCGAACAGGTGCAGGCGACGCAGAGCGCGGGTGGGCAGGTCCTGTGTCTCGGTCATGCTTGCCACGCTGGACCGGCGATGTTCGCCCGCCGCGCGGATCGTGTGCTGGTGCCGTCCCGGTTGTGTCACCGTTTCGCACGATGTCCCGGCGTACCGGTCGAAACGGGCAAATCAGCTGGTGGGTCCGGGGAAGCTGTGACAAAACCATGACAGTCGACGAACAGCACGCGGACATGGCGTCGTGACCATGACGGTGTGACGACTGACTTGGCATCCGCGGTGACGACTCCGCTGCACAGACCCGGCTCCGACCGTGGCTGGTGGGGACCGCTGGGCGCGGCGGTGTGTTGTGCACTGGGCGTGGCGATGGTCTGCGTGATGTTCGTGTGGACGCCCGGTGGTCAACGTATCGACGACGAGCTGATCCCGGGACCGGAGCTCAGCGCGTCGCTGTTCGATCCGGCGGTGACCGGCCTCCGGCTGGTCGGCAACCCGCTCCACGTGGCGGTCTTCGTCGCCGGGCTGGCCTTGGTCGGACTGGTGACCCGCAGGATCCCCATGGCGATGGCCGGGGTGGCGGTACTGCTCGGCTCGATCGGACTGGCACGCCTGTTGAAGACGTGGATCGTGCGGCCCGATCTCGACCTGATCGGCTCGACCGTGCACAACAGCTTCCCCAGCGGCCACGTCGCCGCCGCGGCGGGCATGGTCTTCGCCGTCGCGCTGCTGCTGCGGCCGCGGTATCGGGTAATGGTGCTGTTGCCGGGCGCCGTCGGAGTCGCTGTGACGATCGGCGCGACGATGGTCGCCGGGTGGCATCGCCTGTCCGACGGGCTGGGCGCCGTCCTGGTCGCGGGCACCCTGTATTCCCTGGCAGTAGCCATCGATCGGGTGATCAGCCCGAATCGGGAAGGCCTGCAATAGTTGTGGCCATGGCGCGCGTGCTGTTGATCGAGGACGACGAGGCCGTACGGGACGGGCTGTCTTTGGCGCTGGGACGGCAAGGTCACAGTGTGCAGGCCTGCGAAAGCGGGGAGAAGGCACTGGCCGAACTCGACGCGCTGCGGCCGGACGTCGTCGTGCTCGATCTGATGCTGCCCGGGATGGACGGTTTCGAGGTCTGCCGTCGCATCCGCGCCGACGGCGACCTGCCCATCATCATGCTGACCGCACGCAACGACGACATGGACGTGGTCGCCGGGCTCGAGGCCGGAGCGGACGACTACGTCGTGAAACCGGCGCAGCCGCGCGTGCTGGAGGCCCGCATCCGAGCCGTACTGCGCCGCGTGGTGAGCGAGCCGAAGCAGCCGGAGCAGGGCGTCGAGGTGCACGGCGACCTGACCATCGACAGGGTCGGCCTGGTGGTGAGCAAGCACGGCAGTCCGATCGCCCTGGCGCCGACCGAACTGCGCCTGCTGCTGGAGTTGTCCCGCGTGCCCAGGCGGGTGCTGAGCAGGCAGCAGCTGCTGGAAGCGGTGTGGGAGCACGACTACCTCGGCGACTCCCGGCTGGTCGACGCCTGCGTGCAACGGCTGCGCGCGAAGATCGAGGACGACCCTGCTACGCCGGTCTACGTGCAAACCGTGCGCGGATTCGGCTATCGCTTCGGGCCACTGTGACCGCTCCTGCGCTGCGGCCGGAACACGACCCGGGCAGGCCGCCGGGCCGGATGGGGCTACGCACCCGCCTGCTGCTGGCCTTCGCGGTGTTGGCGCTGGTCACGACGACGATCACGGCGGGCGTGCTGTACTGGCGTGCCCGGACGGCGATCCTGCAAGCGACCCAGGACGCGGCCGCGACCGCGCTGACCGACCGCATGAAGACCCTGCTGCCGCTGTCCAGCTTGCCGCCGCGCAGTCGGCAGATGGAGGATCTGGTGGAGGCGCTGACCGAGCGCGGGTCGGCGGCGCTGGTGTTGTTCCGCGGTCAGCAGGTGGCGTTCGGCATGCACCCGGATTCGGTGCCGGACACGTTGCGCACGGCCGTCCAGTCGGGGCGAGTGGTGTGGCAGCGCGTGGAATGGGGAGACACGCCGATGCTGCTGGTGGGCACGCAGTTGCGACTGAAGGCGCAGCCGGGTTTGAGCGTTCCCAGCGGGCTGGAGGTCTATCTGGCGCGCAACCTGTCGGCCGAGCGCAGGTCGATCAACGAGCTCACCTGGTGGGCGGTGGCCGTCGGAGGCGTCTCGCTCGGCCTGGCAGCCGTGCTGGCGTGGCTGGCCGCCGCGGGGGTGCTCCGGCCGGTGCGCGAACTACGGCAGGCAGCGCGACGGCTCGGCGAAGGCGACTTGAGTGCCCGGGTGGCCGTTCGCGGCAGTGACGAACTGGCGGAGGTCGGCCGGACGTTCAACTCCACCGCCCGGGTGCTCGAGCACCAGGTCAACGAGCTCCGACGGATGGAAGCCGACGCGCGCCGGTTCGTCGCGGACGTCTCGCACGAGCTCCGCACACCGTTGGCCGCGATGACTGCGGTGACCGACGTGCTCGACGAGGAAGCCGGCCGCCTGCCCGGTGATGCGGGCCGCGCCGCCCGTCTGGTCAGCGGCGAGACGGCCAATCTCACGCAGTTGGTCAACGACCTCATCGAGGTCACCCGCTTCGACTCCGGCTCGGCCGCGCTGGCACTCGACGACGTCGACCTCGCGGCGGTGATTCGAGCCAGCCTGCGCTCGCGGGGCTGGGTGGACGAGGTGGAAGCGGACCTGCCCGAAGGAATCACCGCACGAGTGGATCCGAGGCGGGTCGACGTCATCGTCGCCAACCTCGTCGGGAACGCCCTGCGGCACGGCGAACCACCGGTGACGGTGCGGCTGCGAGCCGACGAGGCGTGGGTGACGGTCGAGGTCGCCGACAACGGGCCCGGCTTGGCCGAGGACGTGCTGCCGCACGTGTTCGACCGGTTCTACAAGGCCGACACCGCGCGAACCAGGTCGCAAGGCAGCGGCCTCGGCTTGGCGATCGCCTGGGAGAACGCGCGATTGCACCGGCAGGGGAGGCGAACCGGCACGCTGGTGGCGGACAACCGGCCGGAGGGCGGCGCGGTGTTCACGCTGACGCTGCCGCGTTCCAGCGATGAACCAAGGGAGGGGGCGTGAAGCGCATCATCAGCATCACCGGCGTGTTCTGCCTGGTGCTGCTCGCCAGTTGCGGAGTCCGGCCCAGCGGTGTGATCGCCGGGGGCGAGGCGCCGCAAGGCGACATCACGCTGCCGATCGTCTTCTTCGTCTCCAACGAGCAGCTGGCACCGGCGACCAGGAACGTCAAGGCCGTCGACGCGTTGCTCGATCGTCTTGCCGCCGGGCCGACGGCGCAGGAACGACGCGAAGGCTTGACGACCGAGTTGCCCGCCGGCATCACCGTGCGCGCGGAGATGGATTCCACCGGACCGGTGATCGTCACGTCGGTGGACCCGCAGACCTTGTCGTCGACCGCGCTGGACCAGATCGTCTGCACTGTTGCGTTCGCCGGCGGTGGCGCGGACGGCGGGATCACCGTCACCGGGCAGGGGATCACGCTGCAGCCGCGCCAGTGCGGCTACCCGCAGCCGGTCAGCCCGCCCCGGCCCGCGGCGGAGCTGACCGCGGACCGGGGCGCACCGTGAGGATCAGCGCGGCCCGATGGCGTCCAGCAGGGTCTGCACGTGGTGCGGCTCGATCGACTTCAGAACGGTCAGGCCGAGGTCGCCGTAGGTCCGCAGCGGGCTGACGTAGTGCTGGCCGTCGACCTCGACGGTGACCACGCCCAGGCTCTTGGTGAACAGGTTCTGCACGACCTCGATGATCGGCTCGACGGCCTGCGGCGGAATGTCCGACGGCACGTCGGCCCGCATCCGGTCGGCCAGATCGTTCGCGCACAGCCGCTGGCTGCGGCCGTCGGCCTGCACCGTGTAGCAGTCGCCGTCCTTGGTCACCGAGATCTGCCGGGTCACGCCGTCGTCGTTGATCACGACCTCCAGCTCACGCAGCGTCAGCCGGGTGCCGCCGCTGACCGACTCCTCGTCGGTCTCCAGCTTGGTCACCTCGAACGGCAGCGGCGGTCGGGGTGGGCCGGCCTTCTCGATCAGCAGCGGACCGAGGTCGTGCAGCACTCCCATCTCGTCCGGCGGCAGTACCTCGATGACTTTCTGCAGGTCGGACGTGCGGACACCCTCGATCAGCTTCTTCACCGCGGCGTTGGGCGAATCGGCACCGACCGCGGGCGTCGACGACGAGGGCCACTGCTCGCCTGCGTCCTGCAACGCGTAGTAGGCGATGGTGTAGAACAGGCTCGGATACCACTCGCCGTCGACGTTCACCGTCGCGATGTAGATCGGCTCGCCGCCGCGCTGGACCACTTCACCGATGTCCAGCGTGCCGCTCGGGCTCTCCGCCTCCAGCTCGGCCTGGTCCTGCGGGTCGATGACGGCGTCCTTGAACTTCTTCGCCAACGGGATCTGGTCGAAGTCACTGCTGAACCTGATCGTGCCGTCGGTGAGCGCGGCCATCGTGACGTGGTCGTTGATCTTCTTGGCGCGCTTGTCGTCGAAAACCAGCTCCTCGGTGGCCTCCATGGTGACGCCGGACAGCTTCTCCGGGTCCGCGCTCGAGTCCAGGATCTCGAGGCGCTTCAGCTCGTCGACGTAGTCGGTGACCATGTCGGACAACACCGCGGACTCGGCCGGTGCGAGCGAGTCCATCATGCCGACGACATCGCCCTGCTGGACGGCGGCCAGCATCGTGTTGGCCGCCTCGCTCGGCGTCTCGGCACCGGCCGGGCTGCTCAGCGAAATGGCCAGCCAGGTCGCCACGCCGCCCGCCACCGCGATCAAGGCGACGACGAGCCCGACGATCAGGCCGCGCTTACGGCGACGGGGTGGCCGGCCACCGGGGTAGCCGCCCGGCGGGAACGGTCCGTAATGCCCTTGCCCCTGGTAGGGCTGCTGGGGGAACTGAGCGGTCTGCGGATAGGGGCCGCCCTGCCACTGCTGCTGTTGCTGCTGCCAGTCCTGCTGTCCTGGCGTGGGCTGCCCTGGGACGGGCGGTTGCTGCTGCCACTGGGGATAGTTCCCGGGGTCGTTCGGGCCCCCTTGTCCTGGATACGTCATCCCGTGGTCCTCTCCTCATGCCGCAGGCGACGCCCTCGGCCGTCGGTCTGCCGGCGCTACCGGTGTGCCGGACGAGCGGCGGAGCGGCGCGCCAGCAGGGCCGCAACCGACCCGACGAGCGCGACCGCTGCGCCGAAGCTGGTGGTCAGCGGGCCGGCGGCGACGACAGTGACGACACCGGAACCGCCGGAACCTAGGACGTAGGCAGCCAATGCGACGGTTCCCGCCAGAAAAGACACGATAACGGCGAATCCGGCAGCCGTTCGAATCAATCCGATTACGTAGACCGCGATACAAATCGCACACAAGAGTGGAATCGCGATCCAGCCGGCGAGTGCGACGTCGAGCAGCGGGGCGTCCCACGGCCCCAGCCTGCCCGCCACGCCGGCCGCTTCGAAACTGCTGCGCAGCACGGCGCCGGAACGGAGCCAGGGAAGAAACCCGCCGATACCGACCGCGAGCAGGCCCGCGATCGCGAACAGCGCGCTGACCAGGACCGGTGCGGGATAACGAGCTATCGACACGACGCGTTCCGGCTTCCTTCCTCAGTGGCGGGGGACTTCCGGATGACGATCAACAGTAGCCGCCACGGCCGAATTTCCGCGGCGTAGTACGCCATCCGGATGTGCGCTGCGTCGGCCAACCCGCCGTGGTAGCTGGGGCTGAAGTGTCCAGTTCTGTCTGAGTGACGGGTGGCAACAGAGAGACAAATGTGGCAGAGTCAGCCTACTGAGGTAGGCGGTACGCGCATGTGGAGGGCAGCGGGCCGCCGATCGGGAGGTGGAGACCGTGACCACGCACTCGCCCGCTCAGGGCCGGCGTCGACGGTGGCTGGCCGCGGTGGCGATCGGTGTCGTCCTCGCCGCAGGCAATCCGGCCGAGGCCACTGCCGTTCCGCCACCCCCGCCGAACCCGAGTGACGAGGAGCTGCACAGCAGCCGCTGGCAGGAACGCAACAGGGCGAACAAAGTCGGCGAGCTGACCAACCGGCTGGCGTGGGCGCAATCGCGGTTGAACCGGCTGCGGGACGAGGTCGCGCGCAAGCAGGAACTGGCCAACAAGGCTCGCGTCGACGCCCAGACGGCGAAGGACAAGGCGAAGCAGGCCAAGCTGGCGGCCGCCGACGCACGTAATGCGTCGAAGTTGGCCGGCCGAGAGGTCAAGCGGGCGGAAGAGGCCAAGGACCGCTTCGTCGCCGGCAGCTACCGGCAGGGCAGCACCATGGGTGGGCTGTCGGCCTACCTCTCCTCCGACAACCCCGCTGAGGTGCTCGAACGGGCCCAGGTGTTGTCGGCGGTCAGCGACAGCCAGCTGGACGCCATCGCGGAGCTGAAGAAGGCGCGTATCGCCAAGGCGAACGCGGAAGCCGCGGCACGGAAAGCATTACAGGTCGCCAAGCAACGCCAGGCGGAGGCCGAGGAGGCCGAGCAGGCCGCGAAGCAGGCGTTCGACGCCGCGGTCGAGGCCCGCAAGTCCCAGTACTCCCGCACCGCCGACCTGCAGGCGGAGAAGGAGCGCCTGGCCAAGCTGCTGTGGCAGGCCCAGAAGAAGGTCCGTGGGCTGGAGGGCCAGCGGCAGCGCTACGAGGAGTGGAAAGAGGCCAAGCGCCGCGAAGAGCAGCTGAAGGCGCAACAGGCCGCGCTGAACAACTCCGGTGGAGGCGGCGGTGGCGGGATTCCGTCCGGCTCGTCGGCGCCGGCTGGTGCCACCGTCGAGGCGGTCATCGCGCGGGCGATGTCGCAGATCGGCGTGCCGTACGCGTGGGGCGGAGGGAATGCCAACGGCCCCACGTACGGCATCCGCGACGGCGGCGTGGCCGACTCGTACGGTGACTACAAGAAGATCGGCTTCGACTGCTCGGGCCTGATGATCTACGCCTTCGCCGGGGTGAAGGCACTGCCGCACTACAGCGGTTACCAGTACCACGCCGGTCGGCACGTGCCGCTGTCCCAGGCCCGGCGAGGCGACATGCTGTTCTGGGGCAACGGCGGCATCCACCACGTCGCGCTGTACCTGGGCAACGGGCAGATGATCGAAGCGCCGCAATCGGGCATGCACGTGCGCGTCACCGCGGTGCGCTACGACGACATCCTGCCGTACGCGACGCGACTGATCGGCTAGTGGCCGCAGCCCGGCGGCCATACTGGAGCCATGGCTGACCGGCCGCTGTACGCGGTGATCCTCGCCGGCGGCGCCGCTCGGCGCATGTCCGGCCAGGACAAGCCGATGCTGCCGATCGCGGGCAAGCCTCTGCTCGAGCACGTCCTCGACGCAGTCACTGCAGCCAGTGACGTCGTGGTGGTCGGCCCGCGTCGTGACGGCATCCGCGACGTCCGGTGGACGTGCGAACAGCCGCCCGGAGGCGGGCCGGTAGCCGCGCTGACCGCCGGGCTTGCCGCGTTCGCGGATGCTGAGAGCGCCGATGTCGCCGTCCTCGCCGCGGACCTTCCCGGCTTGCGCCCGTCCACGATCGGGCGCCTCCGTGCGGCCATGCGTGGGGCCGACGGCGCGGTGCTGGTCGACGAGACGGGACATCGACAATGGCTGACCGGCGTGTGGGACGGCCAGGCGCTGGCCAGAGTGCTTCCTGCGGAGCCAGCTGGGCGCTCGATACGTCGAACCCTGGGCCCGTTGCGTGTGATCGAGGTGCCCGCGCACCCAGGGGAGGCGGTCGATGTCGACACGCCGGAGGACGTCGCACGGCTCCGCGCGCGGTGATTGTGTGACCTTCACAGCGGTCACACCGGTGATCACGCACGCTTGACGGTGCAGAGGTCTACGAGGAGGCAGTAGTGATCCAACCCGGCCAGTCGTCCGACGAGCGGCAGCCGACTCCCGCGCTCGATGCCGAGCAGCTGGAGCGCACGGTGTTCGAGGTCAAGCGGATCATCGTCGGTCAGGACCGGTTGGTGGAACGCATGCTGGTCGGCTTGCTGGCCAAGGGGCATCTGCTGCTGGAAGGTGTGCCCGGCGTGGCGAAGACGCTGGCGGTGGAGACGTTCGCCCGGGTCGTCGGTGGCTCGTTCGCGCGCGTCCAGTTCACCCCGGACCTGGTGCCCGCCGACATCCTCGGTACCCGGATCTACCGCCAGGGCGAGGAGAAGTTCGACGTCGAGCTCGGCCCGGTCGTGGCCAACTTCGTGCTGGCCGACGAGATCAACCGGGCCCCGGCGAAAGTGCAGTCGGCGATGCTGGAGGTGATGGCCGAGCGGCATGTGTCGATCGGCGGCAAGACCTTCCCGATGCCCGACCCGTTCCTCGTGCTGGCCACGCAGAACCCGATCGAGAACGAAGGCGTCTACCCGCTGCCGGAGGCGCAGCGCGACCGGTTCCTGTTCAAGATCGTCGTCGACTACCCGACGGCCGAGGAGGAGCGGGAGATCATCTACCGGATGGGTGTCGAGCCGCCCACCCCGACGCAGGTGCTCACCCCGGCCGAACTGGTCCGGTTGCAGGGCGTGGCCTCGCAGGTGTTCGTGCACCACGCGCTGGTCGACTACACCGTCCGGCTGGTCATGGCCACGCGGACCCCGGCAGACCATGGCCTGTCCGACCTCGCCGGCTGGGTGTCCTACGGAGCTTCGCCGCGCGCGAGCTTGGGCATCATCGCCGCCGCGCGCGCTCTGGCGCTGATCCGTGGCCGCGACTACGTCCTTCCGCAAGATGTGGTCGACGTGGCCCCGGACGTCCTCCGTCACCGCCTGGTGCTGTCCTACGACGCGCTGGCCGACGGCGTGCCGCTGGACCACATCATCACCAGGGTGTTGCAGACGGTTCCGTTGCCGCAGGTGTCCGCGCGTCCGCAGGGCAACGGCGCGCCGGGCGGCCAGAACGGCCCCGGGCAGCCGTTGCCGTCCAGCCCGGGACGGTAAGGCGCCGTGGCTCGACGTGAAGAGCACGCGTGGGCTCCGCCGGTGCTGCAGGGCGACCGGCTCGAGGCGGGCTTGCGCATGCTGGAGCTGGAGGTCCGGCGGCGGCTGGACGGGCTGCTCCAGGGCAACCACCTCGGCCTGGTTCCCGGTCCGGGATCGGAACCGGGGGAGGCCCGGCCGTACCAGCCGGGCGACGACGTGCGCCGGATGGACTGGGCCGTCACGGCGCGTACCACGGTCCCGCACATTCGCGACACGGTCGCCGATCGCGAGTTGGAGACGTGGGTCGTCGCGGACCTGTCCGCCAGCCTCGACTTCGGATCGGCGGTATGTGAGAAGCGCGATCTGGTCGTCTGCGCCGTCGCCGCGATCGCGCATCTGACCGGTGGGGGTGGCAACCGCATCGGCGCGCTGATCTCCAACGGTGAGACGACCAAGCGGATCCCGGCGCGTGGCGGATTGGCGCACGCCCGGGGCCTGGTCAAGACGGTCGCGCAGACGCCGCGCGCTCCGGAAGGCACTCGGGGCGATCTGGCCGAGGCGATCGAGCAACTGCGGAGACCGCCGCGCCGCCGCGGGCTGGCCGTGGTGATCTCGGACTTCCTGGGGGAGCAGGACTGGCAGCACCCGTTGCGGGCGCTGTCGCAGCGGCACGACTTGATCGGGGTGGAGATCGTCGATCCGCGGGACATCGACCTGCCGGAAGTGGGCACCGTCGTGCTGTCCGATCCGGAGACGGGCAAGCAGCGCGAGGTGCACGCCTCACCGCTGCTGCGCAGGGAGTTCGCGGCGGCCGCGCGGGAGCATCGCGACGAGGTCGCCGCGGGCTTGCGCCGGGCGGGAGCGGCGCACCTGGTGCTGCGCACCGACTCGGATTGGATCGCCGACATGGTGCGGTTCGTGGTCGCGCGGAAAAGACGCTGGTCAGGAGCGGTCCGATGAGCTTTTCCGACTTTTCCTCACCCGCGTGGTTCCTGTTGCTGATCGGTGTGGCGCTGCTCGTCGTCGGCTACGTCCTGGTGCAGCGCCAGCGCAAGAAGCGGACGATGCGGTTCGCCAACCTGGCGTTGCTGGAGAAGGTCGGCGCCAAGCGGCAGGGCCCGGTGCGGCACGTGCCCGCCGCGTTGCTGACCGTCTCGTTGATCCTGTTGATCACCGCGATGGCCGGCCCCACGGCGGATCAGAAGGTGCCACGCAACCGGGCGACGGTCATGCTGGTGATCGACGTGTCGCTGTCGATGGAGGCCGACGACGTGAAGCCGACCAGGCTGGCAGCCGCGCAGGAGTCGGCCACGTCGTTCGTCCGCGGCATGACACCCGGCATCAATCTGGGGCTGATCTCGTTCGCGGGGACGCCGAGCCTGCTGGTCCCGCCGACCACCGAGCGGGAAAGCGCGGTTCGGGCGATCAAGAACCTCAAACTCGCCGAGTCGACCGCCACGGGCGAAGGCATCTTCGCCGCTCTGGACGCGATCGAAGGGTTCTCCTCGGTGACCGGTGGAGCGTCCGGGCCGCCGCCCGCGCGCATCGTGTTGATGGCCGACGGCAAGCAGACGGTGCCGACCACGGACATGAACGACCCGCGTGGCGCCTACACCGCGGCCCGGGAGGCCAAGAAGGCGAACGTGCCGATCTCGACGATCTCGTTCGGTACCGAGCACGGCACGGTGGACATCGGCGGCCGGACGTTCGACGTCGAGGTCGACGACGAGGCGATGCGGCGGATCGCGGAGATCTCCGGCGGCGACTTCTACAAGGCCGCGACGGGGGAGGAGCTCAAGCGGGTCTATGACGACCTCGGCGAGCAGATCGGCTACGAGATCAAGAAGGCCGACGCCAGCAGGCCGTGGTTGACGTTGGGCACGCTGATGCTGCTGGGCGCCGCCGGCACCTCGCTGTTCATCGGCCAGCGGCTGCCGTAGCCCCGGCGCCGGCCGCCGCAGCGAAGTGCTCCTGTTGGAGGCGCTCGGACTGCGTGGAGTGCGGCCGGATCAGGCCGACTGCCGAACGGGCGGTTCTTCGTCGATGCGCACGAGATCGACGTCGTCCACGCGGTAACCGACGCCGCGCACGGTGTTGATCAACGGCAGGTCGTCGCCCAGCTTGCGGCGTAACCGACGGATGTGCACGTCGATGGTGCGGGTTCGATACGGCGCGGACAGCTTCCACACGGTTGCCATAAGTGCGTCGCGTCGGTGTACCTGGCCGGGGTTGCGGCACAGGAAGAGCAGCAAGTCGTATTCCAGTCGCGTCAGAGGGACGTTCTGACCGTCGCGCAGGACGCGGCGCTGGGCGCACAGGATGCGCACCGGCGGCTCACGCCGCAGCCGGGTCGGCACGAGCTCGGGAGCGGGCGCTGCGCCGTGCACGGTCATCTGGAGCCCGGGCAGCTCGGCCGCGGAGCGGATGGCTTCGGCGAGCTGTGCCCCGACCGTGTATACGCGCTCCGCAGGAACGGTGAGCTGCAGAACGACGGTCAGGCTGGTGTTTGTGCTGGTCACAAAGCCACTGTCGCAGATCCGAGCAGTTGTGGAAATGCTTCCTGCTATATGGAAAGTTCTGGCCAGGGGTGGCGAGGTAGTTCGCTCGGCCGGAGCTGGTGTGTGCCAGGATTGACCCGTGCCTGATCAGCGCAGCCGCACCGGAGCCCAAGCCATCGAGCGTGCACTCGGCGTGCTGCGCTGCTTCGAATCCGCGACCGACCTGGGTATCACCGAGATCGCCCGCCGCACCGGTCTGAGCATCAGCACGGCACACCGCGTCACCAAGGCGTTGACCGAAGGGGGGCTGCTGACGCAGGACCCGAAGACCGAGCGCTATCAGCTCGGTCCGACGCTGGTGGTGCTGGGCAACAAGGCGGCCAGGGGACTGGGCTACGACCCCGCGCTGCCGTCGCTGCGGGCGCTGTCGACCGACACCGGCGAGTCCGTGAACCTGGGAATCCGGGCCGGCACCGACGTGCAGGTGGTGCTGGACGTCGCCTCGGCACAGCCGTTGCGTTTCGCTCAGCAGCCGGGTACGCGGGTGCCGCTGCACACGTCCGCGATGGGCAAGTGCCTGCTCGCGTTCGCCGGGGACATCGAGGCCGAGATCGCGGAGCTGGGGGAGCTGCCGCCCATCACCGAAAA
Organism: Thermocrispum municipale DSM 44069; assembly: GCF_000427825.1. Lineage (GTDB taxonomy): Bacteria > Actinomycetota > Actinomycetes > Mycobacteriales > Pseudonocardiaceae > Thermocrispum > Thermocrispum municipale. The sequence goes on from NZ_ATYT01000003.1 coordinate 598,238, forward strand.
GACGATCACCGACCCGGCGGAGCTGGCGGACGAGCTTCGGCGCGTGCGCGAGCGTGGCTGGGCGCTCAACGACGAGGAGCGGCACGCCGGCGTGCGCACGGTGGCCGTTCCGGTACTGAGCTCCGACGGCGGCGTGGTCGCCGCGATCGCGGTGCAGGGACCGACGGTGCGGATCACCGACGAGAAGATCAGCGAACTGACTGAGCGATTGCGGGTTGCGGCGGAGGAAGTGGGCCCGCTGCTGCTCGCCACGCGGTGACGCCGTCCGGCGGGACGACCTGAGCTCGCACCACGCCCGGCACGGACTCGGCCAGCACCCGCACGATGTGCCGATCGATCGCATCGTCCTGCGTGTCGGTGATCGTCGCGACGCCGTTGTGCACCGAGACCGTCCACCGACCACGGCCGCCGTAGCGCTCGAGTCGCTTGCGAATCTCACCGCAGGCGATGGCCTGATCCTCGGCGACCGTGTGCACCAGATCCCGGCGCGTGATCACCCCGACCACTTGGGGGCCGTCGGTGACCGGGACGGTGCGCACCTGTTGCTCGAGCATGGTCGCCACCAGATCGGCTAGATCGGCGCCCGCATCGGCCGTGGTGACCTCGGTCGTCATCACCTCACTGACCGGCCAGGTCCGGCGCAACGCCTCGCGCTCGGGGTAGGCGAAAAGGTAGGTGTCGATGGTGTTTGCAGTGACCAGACCGATGAGCTGGTGACCGGTGTCCACCACGGGCAGAGCCCGGAAGCCCGTTCGGGCCAGGGTGCCCGCGGCGGTGCCGATCGGGGTGTCGCGATGAACCGTCACCGCAGGGCTGGTCATGATGTCTCGTGCCCGCATGCCGTGCTCCCGACGTCGAATCTCGAGAGACGATGCCGGAGCCGGGGCCGTTGCGCTGCGGTCCTAGGTCCCCGACCGCGATGACCGTGGTCCTCGCCGCGGTCACCCGTTACCGGTCGCGGTTGGTCATGTCCCGGGCAGCGTCCTTCACTTTGCCTGCGGCATCCTTCACGGCGTCCTTCGCCTTGGCCACACCGTGCTGCGTCCGGCCCTCGTTCTGCAGGTCCTGATCGTCGGTGGCCTTGCCCAGGCCTTCCTTCGCCTTGCCCGTTACCTTGTCGATCTTGTCGCCGGTGGCCATGGCCATTCCTTTCGTCGGATGACCACGGTTACCCAAGATCGCGCTCGCCGATACCTCGCAGCGTGCTCAGTAGCCGATCGACGTCCTCCTCGGTGGTGTACAGGTACGGGCTGATCCGAAGACCGGCGCCCCGGGCACTGACGTAGACGCCGGCCTCGGCAAGGCGCTTGACGTAGTCGTCCTGCGTCCCCGGTGGCAGCGACACACCGAACATGTGCGGGCCGCGAGGCTCGGTCGTGGCCAAGCCCATCTCGCGCAGCTCACCGCTGATGTGTGCCGTGATGGCGCCTAGCGTCTCCGCGATCGCCGGAACGCCCCACTCGGTGATCCGCTCCAGTGCGGTGAGCGCGACCGGGGTGAGCTCGAACGCCGCGCGCTGGCCCATGTCGAACCGCCGCGCCCCCGGCTGATACTCCGACGGATACTCGGTGAGCCGCGTGAAATCCTCCGAACCGAGGCGGTTGACCCAGTTCTCCTCGATCGGCGTGCCGGACTGGCGATCCGGGGCGACGTAGAGGTAGCCGAGCCCGAACGGTCCGAGCAGCCATTTGTGGCCGACACACACGAGAAAGTCCGGCTGAACGGCCCGCACGTCGAACGGCATGGCGCCGACCGACTGACTGGCGTCGACCACCAGAGCAGCGCCGACGGCGCGGGCGGCGGCACCGATGGCTTCCAGGTCGAGCAGAGCGCCGTCGAACCAATGCACCTGAGGCACGGACACCACGGCCACGGAGGAATCCAGCGCGCCGAGCACGGCGTCGGTCCACGTCTGCCCCTCAGCCGGCCGCACGGTGAGGATGTCTGCACCGGTGCGTTCGCTGAAGCGACGCCAGGTGTAGATGCCGGAGGGATACTCGTCGGCAAGCACGAGCACGCGCTGCGCCGGCTCCGCCGTGAGGTTGGCCGCCGCCGTGGCCATGCCGTAGCTGCTTGCCGCGATCAACGCGACGTCATCCGGCCGGGCGCCGATCAGGCCGGCGAACAGCTCGCGGCGGCGCTCGGTCGCGCGGGGCCACGCATCGCCGGCCGTCCACGGCCGGGCGCGCCGCCGCAGAGCCTCGTCACCGGCGACGAACCCCTCCCGCAACGTCGGCGCCAACCCGGCGAGGTCGAAGAAGGCGACATCGGCAGGGATGTCGAACAGACTTCGCACGGACGGAATACGACGAGCAGCGATGCTCATGGCGACCTTTCTCTCCTGATCAACAGCCGCCAGATGATAGCCCGGGTGGCCGACATCCCCCGGCCGTCGATCAGAGCTCCTCGAGCGTGATGATCCCGTCCTGGATCGCCCGCACGACCAGCGCGGCCTTGGTCGGGGCCGGACGTCCGACGTTGGCGTACTTCAACCGCACACGGTCCAGATAGGTGCCCACGGTGTTGGTGGTGATCCCGATGCGCTTGGCGACCAGCTGCTTCGACTCGCACTGGAACCACTCGATGAGCACTTCCTGTTCCCGCGCGGACAGCTGTGGTCGATGTGACTTGGTGTCGGCGGCGAAGGCCCCGGCAAGCGCGGGTGCGATGTAGGGACGATCGTGCGCCGCGGCGATGGTGGCGTCGACCAGGTGCTGCTGTCCCTCCGCCTTGGTCAGGAACGTGAAGGCACCCAGCTCGAGGCAGGTCAACGCGACCTGCTCGTCCTCGCGCATGGTGTAGACGATGACGCGACGGCCCGCGTCGGCGAGCCTGCGTAGATCGCCGAAACACTCCGGATGGTCGGGGGCGAGGAGCAGATCGAGCACCACGACGTCGGCGTCCCTGCCGGGCGGCAGCCAGGCCGTTTGAGCGGTCGCGCCGGAGGCCACGACGCGGATCGGTGGGTCGCTGGCGGCATACCAGGCCTGGATCCCGGCGGCGACCGCCGGATGATCGTCGATCACTGCGACAGTAATGTCCTCGGTGGCGCCTCCGCCGAGGACGCTGCCGGTGGTCGCGGTGCTGTTCTCGGCCATGTCGCCTGGACCCACAGGGCACCCCCTTCGGAATCGGTGCTGACGTCCACGTCCGGGTGCGACGGCTGCGGGATCCCGGTGTCCACCGCGTCGTCGCAGTAACTGCTGAGCCGTACGTGGGATTCGGTCCGCAGGACCGTGATGCGCGCCTTGGACCGTGCGGTGAGCACACCGTTGAGCACCGCCTGCAGCAGGGCGCGGCGGACGTCACGCGGCATCCCGAGGGGTTTGCCACGCACTGCCAGGTGCACCGTGACGCCCCGCCGCTCGGCCACGTCGATCGCGGCGCGCAGCTCGTGGATCAACGTGTCGTCAGCGGCGTCGCGCTCGGCGAACAACACGCGCATCCGCGCGGCCTCGATGGCGCAGCGGGTCCGCGTCTGCTCGTCGTTCGGATCGAGCGTGCCGTCGGCCAGCCCGGTCAGCAGCGGCACGGCTTCCCGGCTGAGTTCGGCGTAGCGGCGGGTGTGGTCGGCGTGCGTGTGTGCGGCGACCGCCGCCTGCCTGCGCATCGCTTCGTCGCGCTCGGCTACTTCGGCGGCCTCGTTGGCGGACTGGCGGATGAGCACAAGGGCGGCGGCGACCGCGAACTGGAATCCGGTCACGCCGACTGCGACGAGCGCGACGGCAGCCAGATCCTGGACGCCGCCTCCGCTGGAGGCGATCAGGCCGAACAGCCACGCAGCGTGGGCAGCGAGCACGGCACCGATGATCGGCAGCCGCAGGTCCAACAACAGCACCAGCACGTACCAGCCGATCAGGCCGAGGCACCAGTGTGACCCCAGCGCGGGCGGATCAACCGGCATTGCGGGGGTGAGGATGACGCTGCAGGCAGCGACGACCGCCAGCCCGATCCAGCGCAGCGGGCCGGCGATCGGCCGCCGGAGCAGCGTCAACGCGGACAATCCGGCACCGACCACGGCGAAGAGCGCCCACGCGAGGATGTCGCGGCTGCCCGCACCGATCATTCCGGTGACGCAGGCGATGGTGAGCTCGACGAGCACCACGCACAGCAGCCCGGCCCGGTAGCCGTCGAACATGCGCTGCTGAATGAACCGAGCGAGGTTGCTCGGCGGCGGGGGAGCAGCGGGTGAACCCGCAGCGGTGACCTCCCACCGGATCGTCGTGCCGGTCCCCGGTGCCGACGACACCGCCGCGGTCGCTCCCGCCATGGCGCACCGCCCCTGGATGGAATCGGCGATACCGCGGTGACGGGCGGGAAGATCGGACGGATCGAAGCCACGCCCTTGGTCGACCAGTTCGACCCACACGGTGTCGTCGTCCCGGCCCGCGCGGAGCACGGCAACATCGGTTCCGGCATGCTGGGCGACGTTGACGACCGCTTCCCGTAAGCCGTAAAGAATCGCCGAAGCGGCCCTGGCGGACGTAGGCAGCGGCCCGGACACGTCGATGTCGAGCCGCACACGGTGATCGAACTCCGCTTCGTGCAGCAGATCCGCGAGATCCACCACGCCGGTGACCTCCGTGCGTTGCTGCAACGCCTCCAGATCTCGCCGGGCACGGGCAGGCAACCACGAGGAGTCCGACTCGGCGGCCCCGGTCGAGACCATCATCAGCGTGGTGCACGCGGTGTCGTGCAACGTCGCCAGCGATTCGCGTTCGGCCAGTCGTCGGGCGGTGACCACGGCGGCTTGCCGTTGTTGCTCTGCGACCCGCTCGTGCGCCTGGTCGACGGCGCGGGCGGTTGCGCGCAGGACGATGAACACCACCCGGGCCAACGTGGTCTGGATGACCAGCAAGACGGTGAGACGAACGGCTTCCGGGGTCGGCGTCTGGACGAGGGCGCCCGCGGCGAAACCGCCGATCGCCGACAGCGAGACCGCCCACGCCGAGCGGGCTCGGCGCGGCCAGTCGTAGTGGGCGATCACGGCGCACAGGAACGCGGTCCGTAAACCCCAGCTCACCGCGCTCGGTGGACCGAGCCATGCCTGACTGGCACCGGCGAGTGCGGCCATCAACATGTCACCGAGCAACGCGGTCGAGTCCGGCAGACCGCGCAGGCGGAGCAGGTACCACGCGACCAGGCTGGTGCCGATCAGCCCGACGGCAACCTGTGCGGTGCCGGTGGCCGCCACGACACCCAGCACCGTGCACAGGCTGATGGTGGACAGCTTGGCCAGCAGGCCGAACCGGATGGCAACCGCGAACAGCCGGGACTCGCTCGACCCCGGCGTCCGGATGTCACCGATCAGCCCTCGCCACATCGATCCACTCCCGAGCACGGATCATTCGATTTGCGCACAGTACCTCGCCGCGCCGTGGTCGGGCTGATTTCGAGCGGTTACCGTGGCCGCGAAGCGAACCGTGCACGCCGGCGGTTCGTGTTCGTGACAGCACACGAATCGCAGGGGTAGGAGATGCCGGAGAAGCTCACCGTGGATCTGCACCCGGTCTTCCGCAGCGACCGGGACATCGACCGAGCGGTCCGCCAGATCATCTTCCGGGCCAAACAGGGCAAGGTGCCGTTGGCCGAGATCATCGTCGGCAAGGGAGACGGCAAGCTGCAGCACCGCGTCATGCGGATGCTCGGCGCGAAGCACATGAAAAACCTCTACCGGTCGGCGGAGATCGATCCGGAGAACGCCGGCCGCATCCTCGTCCATTTCTGACCGGCGGCCGCTGCCGGCGATTCGTCCCGTGAACGGTGTCGCCGTGCCGGCAAGCATGGGTCGCCGCCGTTCCCGCCCGGACGCCCTCCTTCCGGGTGAACGGAGCACATGCGCTGCGGGGCCGCATGCCTGACGCTTCATGTGTGTCAGTCGCAGGCGCGGGGTAGTTCCCCACCAGGCTGTGTCGCGGTGCGCTGCCGCGACGCGGGTTGGGCTGACGACGATCGTGGTTGCCACGGCCCGCCCGCAGGGGCAGGCCGACGACGGAGGGAAACGATGGTGGAAGTACGGCGGTTCATCGCCGCGGAACCCAAGAAGGTTTTCGACGTACTGACCGACGGATGGCAGTACGCGAACTGGGTGGTCGGCGCCGCGCACATTCGCGCCGTCGACCGTGAGTGGCCCGCCGTGGGCGCGCGGATCCACCACAAGCTCGGCCCGTGGCCGGTACAAATGGCCGACGTGACGCGCGTGCTCAAGGCAGAGCCGCCGTCACTGCTCGAGCTCGAAGCCGAGGTGCGCCCGCTGGGCACCGCGCTGGTCACCATGGAACTGACCCCGGTGGAGGGCGGGACCGAGGTGCGGATGGCCGAACAGATCGTCTACGGACCGATGGCTCGCATCCCCGTCGGGTTGCAGGCACTGGTGCTCAAACCGCGCAACACCGAGTCGTTGTCGCGGCTGGCGGATCTCGTGCAGGGGCGGGTCGCACTGGCCGATGCGGCGACACCGGCCCCCGGCCGAGGGTGACCTGCGGAGAACCATGGATTCAGCTGATGCCGTGGTCATCGGGGCAGGGCCGAACGGGCTGGTCGCGGCGAACATGCTGGCCGACCGTGGCTGGGACGTCCTGGTGCTGGAGGCCACCCCGCATCCCGGTGGGTCGGTTCGCACCGCCGAACTCACCAGGCCGGGCTTCCTCAGCGACTTGTGCAGCGCGTTCTACCCATTGGGCATCGCGTCACCGGTGCTGAGCGCGCTCGACCTGGAGCAGCACGGGCTGCGCTGGCGACACGCACCGGAAGTGCTGGCCCATGTGCTGCCGGACGATCGGTGCGCTCTGCTGTCCCGCGACCTGGACCGCACCGCCGAGTCGCTGGAGGCTTTCGCTCCCGGCGACGGGCAGGCCTGGCGGCGTTGCTTCAGCGACTGGCAACGCGTGCGCGACGAGCTGCTCGAGGCGATCACCGCTCCGTTCCCGCCGGTCAAGGCGGCGGCACGCATGGTCCGGAAGCTGGGCCCGGCGGACACGCTGAGGCTGGCCCGGACGGTGACGCTGTCCGGCCGCCGGTTCGGGGTGGAGAACTTCACCGGCATCGGGGCGCAGGCCTTGATCGCCGGCTGCGCACTGCACACCGACCTCGGCCCGGACAGTGCGGCGAGCGGTGTGTTCGGCTGGCTGTTGTCCATGCTGGGACAGGATGTCGGGTTCCCGGTGCCGGAGGGCGGAGCAGGATCGTTGACCCGGGCACTCGTCGATCGCCTGACCGACCGAGGTGGACGCATCGAGTGCTCGCGGCCGGTCACCGAGGTGCTGATCGCGCAGGACCGCGCGATGGGCGTCCGCGATGCCGGTGGTGGGCTCGTCCGGGCTCGCCGCGCGGTTCTGGCCGACGTGCCCGCACCGACCCTGTACATGAACCTGGTCGGCCTCGATCGGTTGCCAGCCCGGTTCGTCAGTGATCTGGAGTTCTTCGAGTGGGACGACGCCACGGTGAAAATCGACTGGGCGCTGTCCGGGCCGATCCCGTGGAAGGCACCGGAGGCTCGCGCCGCGGGTGTCGTCCACTTCGATGCCGACGTCAACGGCCTTGCCGACTTCGCCACGGATCTGGCGTGCGGCCGGGTGCCGGAACGGCCGTTCGTGCTGTTCGGCCAGATGACCACCTCGGACCCGGCACGGTCACCCGCAGGTACCGAGTCGGCGTGGGCCTACACGCACGTCCCGCGCGACTCGCACGACCCGGACAACGCGGTGAAGCAGGCCGACCGGGTGCAAGCTCTGGTGGAGGAGCACGCGCCGGGATTCGGTGACCTGGTGCTGGATCGCGTGGTGTCCGGCCCGCACGATCTGCAGCGGCACAATCCGAGCCTGGTCGGCGGCGCGGTCAACGGCGGCACGGCGGGCATTCATCAACAACTGTTCTTCCGGCCGGTTCCAGGGCTCGGTCGCGCCGACACCCCGATCGACGGACTGTTTCTCGCCAGCGCGTCCGCTCACCCCGGTGGCGCGGTGCACGGGGCGCCGGGCGCCAACGCGGCGCGTGCCGCTCTTGCCAGGAGCGGCGCTTTCGGGGGCGGCTACGGCAAGACCATGCGCTACCTGCACCGCAAGCTGTACGGATAGCCTGCCCGTGCCGTCACCCGCTACGATTCTGCGCCGCCGAACGATGTCGGCGGAGGTCTCGCCTCACGTTCGCAGCGCCGCGAACGGTCGACGTGGGCAGTGCGCTCGCTCATGTCCGCGACCGCCGGCAGTTGGCACGTCGGTGAGAAGTCGGTCGCAACAAAGGCGTTGGCGGCATGCCGGTGGGTTACCGTCGATCGTGCCCACGCCTGCGTATTCGCCCGGTGGCGGACCGCGACGGGGCAGGAAACACCACACGCCAGAGAGCCGGTCCGCGTCCGGCGGATCGAGCACGGCATCGGTGCCCGCGGGCGCTATTGGGACGATTGGAGTCATCGTTGACGACGTCGTTGGACGACAAACTGCTTGACGTATACCGCGAGGTCGTGCGTCGCAACCCGAACGAGAGCGAGTTCCACCAGGCCGCCCACGAGGTACTGGACAGTCTCGGGCGAGTGGTCGGCAAGCACCCCGAGTACGCCAGCGTGATTCAGCGGCTGTGTGAGCCCGAGCGGCAGATCATCTTCCGCGTGCCGTGGGTGGACGACAACGGAACGGTGCAGATCAACCGCGGCTTCCGAGTCGAGTTCAACTCCGCGCTCGGTCCGTACAAGGGCGGCTTGCGGTTCCACCCCAGCGTGAACTTGAGCATCGTCAAGTTCCTCGGGTTCGAGCAGACGTTCAAGAACGCTCTCACCGGCCTGCCCATCGGGGGCGGCAAGGGCGGCGCGGACTTCGACCCCAAGGGCCGCTCCGACGGCGAGGTGATGCGGTTCTGCCAGTCGTTCATGACCGAGCTGTACCGCCACATCGGCGAGTACACCGACGTCCCGGCCGGTGACTCCGGCGTCGGCGAGCGGGAGCTGGGCTACTTGTTCGGCCAGTACAAGCGGATCACCAACCGCTACGAGTCGGGGGTGCTCACCGGCAAGGGCCTGTCCTGGGGCGGGTCCCAGGTGCGCAAGGAGGCCACCGGCTACGGCACGGTCTTCTTCGTCGAGGAGATCCTCAAGACGCGGGGCGACTCGTTCGACGGCAAGAAGGTTGTGGTGTCCGGCTCCGGGAACGTGGCGCTGTATGCGATCGAGAAGGTGCAGGAGCTGGGCGGCAGGGTCGTCGCGTGTTCGGACTCGACCGGCTATGTCGTCGACGAGAAGGGCATCGACTTCGGGATCCTCAAGGACATCAAGGAAGTCCGGCGCGGCCGGATCTCCGAGTACGTCGACCGGCGGGCGGGATCGGCCCGGTACGTCGAAGGGCGCACGGTGTGGGAGGTGCCGTGTGACATCGCCTTGCCGTGCGCGACCCAGAACGAGCTCACCGGTGCCGACGCCGAGGTGCTGATCAAGAACGGCTGTTCGGTGGTGGCCGAGGGTGCCAACATGCCGTGCACGCCCGACGCAGTGCGGTTGTTCGCTGACGCAGGCACGGCGTTCGCGCCGGGTAAGGCGGCCAATGCCGGGGGAGTCGCCACCAGTGCGCTGGAGATGCAGCAGAACGCTTCCCGCGATTCGTGGGACTTCCAGTACACCGAGCAGCGGCTGGCCTCGATCATGCAGGGCATCCACGACCGGTGCCTGGAAACGGCCGAGGAGTACGGCGCGCCGGGCAACTATCTGGTCGGAGCGAACATCACCGGTTTCACGCACGTGGCCGACGCGATGCTGGCGCTGGGTGTCATCTGATCGCAGCGCGCATTCTCCACGCCGGTCGGCGGCCAGGGCAGTGACGCCTCGGCCGCCGATCTGCATTCATGCCCCGGCAACCCTCACGACAAGTTACGTTCCGTAACCGGTCGTGTCGCGTCACCCTACTAATGGCTGTACTGGTGTTGGAAACTCACGAGTATCTTTCGGAACTTACTCGTCGTTAACCGGAAAATCCGCCAAATTCGCCCGCTCCTAAACCCCAACGGGTGAACGCGAGAAGGGTTGCCAGCATGAGTGCACGCAGATGGCGTTCCGCCGTCGTCGTCGCGGCGACAGCGGGACTGGCCGCAGCCGCGTTGTCCATTCCCTCCACCGCGGTGGCCGAACAGCAGGCGGCAGCCGCGCCGCCGCCGAGCAAGGCGATCTCCACCGACTCGGTCATCGTGAAGTTCAAGTCGTCGGCGTCGGCCGGCCAGCGTTCGGCGGTGCAGAAGCTCGCCGGGGTGGTGGGCAAGGTCGCCAACATCGCCGGGACCGGGGCGATGACGCTGCGCGTGGCCGGCGACCCGCGCAAGGCGGTGGAGCGGCTGAACAAGTCGGCAGTGGTGGAATACGCCGAGGTCAACGCGGTGATGACCACCCAGGCGGTGCCCAACGACCCCGACTTCGACCAGCTCTACGGTCTGCACAACACCGGCCAGACGGGCGGTACGGCGGACGCCGACATCAACGCGCCGGAGGGCTGGGACAACGCCGGGCTCGGCAGCTTCCCGAACAGTGGCGGGGTCAAGGTCGGCATCGTCGACACCGGCATCCAGACCTCGCACGAGGAGTTCCAGGGCGGCAAGATCGTCGACTGCGGTGGTGTGACGAACTTCGGCATCAGCCTGATCATCATCGTGATCGGCGCCGACCCGACGATCTCCGACGACCCGGCCAAGTGCGAGGACGACAACGGGCATGGCACGCACGTCGCGGGCACCATCGCGGCCAACGCCAACAACGGCAAGGGTGTCACGGGCGTGGCGTTCAACTCGGAGCTGGCCATCTGCAAGGCGCTCAACGGCAGCGGCTCCGGCACGCTGGACATGGTCGCCAACTGCATCACGTGGCTGAACGAGAAGGGCGCGAAGATCATCTCGATGTCGCTGGGCGGCGCGAGTGGTTCGCAGACGCTGCAGACCGCGGTGCGCAACGCCTCCGACAACGGATCGTTGATCATCGCCGCGGCCGGTAACGGCGGGAACTCGTCCCCGAACTACCCGGCGGCGTACGAAGAGGTCGTCTCGGTGGCGGCGACCGACCACAACGACCAGAAGGCGGACTTCTCCACCTACAACGAAGATGTGGAAGTTGCCGCACCTGGTGTCGACGTCCTGTCGACCTGGAACGACGGTGGGTACCGGAAGGCGTCCGGCACGTCGATGGCCACGCCGCACGCCTCCGCAGTGGCGGCGCTGATCGCGGCGCAGGGCGGCACGCCGGAGGACTGGCGGGCCAAGCTGACCGCGTCGGTCGACGATCTCGGCGATCCGGGGCGTGACGTCAACTTCGGGTACGGTCGCGTGAACCTGGGGAAAGCGACGGGTAGCACTGACACAGAACGCCCCGCCTCGGTGGTTTCCGAGGCGGGGCGTTCTGGTTGTGTGGGTCAGTCCTCCGAGTGTTCGGCCCACCATTGCTGCCCTTCGGCGGGCAGCGTGCTGATCGGGTCGTAGTACTCGTAGCGCCTGCTCAGCGCGTCCGGGTCGTCCCGCTCCAGCGCGGTGCGGTAGTTCTTCGTCCAGTACGAGATGCCGCGCGTGCGGTCGTAGTCGGCCAGCTGGTGTACCCAGCGCTTGCCGACGTACGGCACGTCGCAGATGATCCGCGGCGTCGCGTAGCCGGGCAGGTAGCCCATGATCGCGTGCTGCAGCGCCTGCGCCTCCCAGACCGCCAGCCGCCAGTGCTCGGAGTTGGGGATCATGTCGCACATGTAGAAGTAGTAGGGGAGGATGTTCGCCTCGCCCTGCAGGGCGAAACACAGGTCGAGCAGCGCCTCGGGGGTGGCGTTCACCCCGCGCATGAGCACGCCTTGGTTCCGCACGTCGCGCACCCCGACCTCCAGCGCGGTGCGAGCCGCCTCCGCGACCAGCGGGGTGACCGACTGCACGTGGTTGATGTGCGTGTGAATCGCCAGGTTGACGCCCCGGCGAGCTGCGGTGCGGGCCACTCGCTCCATGCCCTCCACCACTTTGGGTTGCAGCCAGTGCTGGGGAAGCCCGGCCAGCGCCTTGGTCGCCAGCCGGATGTCCCGCACCGTCTCCACGTCCAGCAGCCGCATCAGGAACGACTCGAGCTGGTGCCACGGCACGTTGGCGACATCGCCACCGGAAACCACGACATCACGCACGCCGGGCGTGTGCTGCAGGTACTCGATGATCTTGTCCTGGCGGTCGGCGGGCTTGAGTTGCAGCTTGTGTTTGTCGATCAGCGGTGTCGAATTGCCGACCAGGTCCATCCGGGTGCAGTGGCCGCAGTACTGCGGGCAGGTGGACACCAGCTCGGCGAGCACCTTGGTGGGGTAGCGGTGGGTCAGTCCTTCCACCACCCACATCTCGGCCTCGTGCAGCGAGTCCCGCTGGGCGTGCGGGTGGGACGGCCACTTCGGGTCGCGATCGGACTTCACCGGAAGCATGTACCGGCGGATCGGATCGGCCAGGAACGCGTCGGTGAACTCCTTCGGAGTGGTCGCCGCGGTCGGCGCCATCGTGTTGAGCATCTGCGGCGTGATCAACATCGACATGGTGGCCAGGTTCTTCTGGTCGGCCTCCAGGTCGGCGTAGAAGCGGTCCTCGAGCAGATCGCCCATGACGGCGCGGAGCTGACGGATGTTGCGCACGCACTTGACCCGTTGCCATTGCGCGTCACGCCACTCCGCCTCGGTGACGTCCTTCCAGCCGGGCAAGCGACGCCAGTCGGGCTCGACCAGCTCCTTGCGCCGGTAGACGTACGGCTGGTCAAGGTCGGTCGCCGGTTGGCTCGCCAGGTTCTCCGGCGGGTTCACGACGGCGGTCATCTGATCTCCTCACGGTGGCCAGTCCAGTACGGTAAAAGATCCTGCCACATCGCGGTTCCTCCGTAAATCTTACGCTAATCGACGGCTGCAACCGCGGATACGCGAACCAGGCAGACTGCACAGCGTGGGATCAACGACGACTTTGCTCACCGGCGGCCGCGTCTACAGCCCGGCCGCGCCGGACGCCACCGCCATGGCGATCAGCGGCGACACGATCGTCTGGGTGGGACAGGACGGACCGGGACGGGCGCTGCACCCCGACGCCGAGGAAATTCCGTTGGACGGCGCGTTCGTCACCCCGGGCTTCGTCGACGCGCACGTGCACGCCACGTCGTCCGGGCTGCACTTGGCCGGCGTCGACCTGACCGGGACACTGAGCGCGCAGGAGGTCCTGTCGGTGCTGCGTGAGGCGGCAAGGAAGGAGCCGGACGCGAGCGTGCTGATGGCGCACGGCTGGGACGAGTCCGGTTGGACGAGCAGCCGTTTGCCGACTCGTGCCGAGATCGACGAGGCCGTGGGTGGGCGTCCCGCGTACATCAGCCGGATCGATGTGCACTCCGCCCTGGTGTCGAGCGCGCTGGTCGACCTCGCGCCGCAGGCACGCGACGCCGACGGCTGGTCCGCCGAAGGCCCCGTCACCGCGGCATGCCACCACGCCCTGCGCGGCGCCGCCCGAGCTGCGATCAGCCCGCAGCAGCGTGACGCCGCCCAGCGCAGCTTCCTCGCGGCGGTCGCGGCCCGTGGTGTGGTGAGCGTGCACGAGTGCGCCGGACCGGACATCTCCAGCTGGGACGACGTGGCAGCTCTGCTGGACAAGACCGGGCCGGACACGCCCGAAGTGGTCGCGTACTGGGGCGAACTGGCCAGTGACGCCGTCTTCGAACGGGCCAAGCGCCTCGGGATTCGCGGGCTGGCCGGCGACCTTTTCGTCGATGGTGCGCTGGGGTCGCGGACCGCGCGCCTGCGCGCGCCGTACGAGGACGACCCAAGCCATCGCGGACGCCTGTACGTGGACTCCGACGCCATCGCCGCCCACCTCGTCGCGTGCACGTCCGCCGGGATGCAAGCCGGATTTCACGTGATCGGGGACGGCGCGCTGGACGCCGTCATCGACGGATTCACCCGTGCCGAAGCCGAGGTGGGGCTGCGAGCACTGGTGGCGGGCAGGCACCGGCTCGAGCACGTCGAGATGATCGGCACGCGGGAGGCCGAAGCGTTGACGCGATGGAACGTCACCGCATCGGTACAGCCCCTGTTCGACGAGCTGTGGGGCGGCCAGGACGGCATGTACGCCCAGCGGCTCGGCACGGAACGGGCGGCCGGCCTCAACCCGTTCAGCATGCTGGCCGCGACCGGTGTGCTGCTGGCCGGAGGATCCGATTCGCCGGTCACTCCGGTCGACCCCTGGCGCTCGGTACGCGCGGCGGTCAACCACCGCACCGAGGGAGCGGGCATCTCGCCGCGCGCCGCCTTCACCGCCCACACCAAGGCTGGGTACCGCGCAGCAGGCGTCAACGACGGCGTCTCGGGCACGCTCGTTCCTGGTGCGCCCGCCGACTACGCGGTCTGGGAAGCAGGCGAACTGGTCGTTGCCGCGCCGGACACCCGCGTGCAGCGCTGGTCGACCGATCCTCGCTCGCGCGTGCCCGGGCTGCCGCCACTCGATCCGGACGCGCCGCTGCCGACGTGCCTGCGCACCGTGCGCCGCGGGGTAACGATCTACGCGGCGTAGGCGGACCTGACACGGAGAACACGCAGCGGAGACATAGGCTTCGACCGTGACTGTGACCGCGTCAGAGGACGTCGGCGTCGCCGGGCACGCCCGAGGTGGCTGGCGCGGCATGCTGACCCGGGTGCCGGGGCGAATGGCCCTTGCCGTCGCCTCCGGCGTGCTGCTTCAACTGAGCTTCCCACCCCGCGAGTGGTGGTTCTTGTCGCCGCTGGCCTTCGCCGGGCTCGGGGTGGTGCTGTACCGGCGCCGCTTCCGGGCCGGCCTGGGCTACGGGCTGCTGTTCGCGGTGTCGTTCTTCCTGGGGCATCTGGTCTGGATCGAAGACTTCCTCGGCGACGGTTTCGGCTCCGCCCCGTGGTTGGCGTTGTCAGTGGTCGAGGGCCTGTACGTGGCGTTGGCCTGCGCATGTGCGACGGTGGTGCAACGGTTGCCCGCCGCCCCGGTGTGGATGGCCGCGCTGTGGGTCGGTCAGGAAACCCTGCGGTCGTCGTTCCCGCTCAACGGGTTTCCGTGGGGGCGCGTAGCGTTCGGCCACCCCTCGGGCGCTTTCACCTCGCTCGCGTCCGTCGGCGGGGCGCCGCTGGTCAGCTTCGCCGTAACGCTGTGTGGCTTCGGCATCGCGTGGCTGCTGGTCCGGATCCGTCACCGCGAAGTGCGGGTCGTTCCTGCCGTGGCGTGCGCCGTGGTGCCGCTACTGGCCGGTCTCGCGGTGTGGCCCGCCGTCGGCGTCGAACCAACTCGCGGTGAGGTCACCGTCGCGGTGGTGCAAGGCAACGCGCCCGACATCGGCCTGCGGCTGCTGGGCGCGCGGGAGGAGATCCGTGCCAACCACCTCGCCACCAGCGAGCGCCTCGCCGACGACCTCGCTTCCGGGCGCATCGCCCAACCGGACCTCATCATCTGGCCGGAGACGGCGACCGGACTCGCGGGCCCGGATCCCGAGCTGGACCGCCTGGTGGATCGTTTCGACGCACCCACCCTCATCGGCGCGCTCTACACCCGCCCGGACGGCCTGAGCGAGAACTCGGTGTTCGTGTGGCAGCCGGGTTCGGGACCGGGCGAGCACTACGTCAAGCAGGAACTGGTGCCGTTCGCCGAGTACGTGCCCTGGCGGCCGATCGCCGCGTGGTTCACGCCGTTCCTCGGCAAGACCAAGGACATGCGCTGGGGCGACGAGCCGGGTGTGCTGACACCCGGAGGCATCAAGGTCGGCATCCAGATCTGCTACGAGGTCGCCTACGACTACGTCGCGCGGCAAACCGTCGACCGCGGCGCCGAACTACTCGTCGTGCCCACGAACAACGCCTGGTACGGGCCAGGGGAGATGACCTACCAACAGCTGGCGATGTCCCGGCTGCGGGCCGTGGAACACGGGCGTGCGGCCGTGGTGGCCGCGACCAGCGGGGTCAGCGCCATCGTCCTCCCGGACGGGAGCGTGGTGCGCGACTCGGAGCTGTTCACCTCCGAAATCCTGGTCGGGACGCTGCCGCTGCGTGACACCACGACCGTCGCGAGCATCGTCGGCCCGTGGCCGGAGCGGGTACTCGTCGCCGGGGGGATAGCCGCTCTGGCGCTTTCGATAGGGTGGCGAATCCGTGACCGGAGGAGGGCCGCATGACTGATCGCCGCGTGCTCGTGGTGATCCCGACCTACAACGAGCGGGAGAACATCGAGCAGCTGCTGCGTCGTTTGCACCAGGCGCTGCCCACGGTGCACGCGCTCGTGGTGGACGACGGCAGCCCGGACGGCACCGGAGAGCTGGCCGATGAACTGGCCGCCGCCGACGAGCGGATCGACGTGCTGCATCGCAGCGAGAAGGCCGGGCTCGGTCCGGCGTACATCGCCGGTTTCCGCTGGGGGCTGGATCGCGGCTACGACGTCCTGGTGGAGATGGACGCCGACGGCTCGCACGCACCGGAGGACCTGCCACGGCTGCTCGCCGCTTCCGAAAGCGCGGACCTGGTGATCGGCTCGCGCTACGTGCCGGGCGGCAAGGTGGTCAACTGGCCCAAGCGCCGGGAATGGCTCTCCCGCATGGCCGGGGTGTACTCACGCACCGCTCTCGGCGTTCCGACCAGGGACATCACGGCGGGCTTCCGTGCCTACCGGCGCACGGTGCTGGAGAAGCTGGAGCTGGACGACGTGGCGTCGCAGGGCTACTGCTTCCAGATCGACCTGACCTGGCGCACCATTCGTGCCGGCTTCTCCGTCGTCGAGGTGCCGATCACGTTCACCGAGCGCGAGCTCGGCAAATCGAAGATGAGCGGCTCGATCGTGCTGGAAGCCATCGTGCAAGTGGGCCGGTGGGGCCTGAAGCACCGCCTGTCGCAGGTGGCCGGGCTGGTCAAGAAGCTGCTTCGCCGCTGAGCGCGACCGCTCCTGCGGAGCGAGTGAGTCCCAGGCGGAGCGACGCCGCAGAGGCGGTGGCCGCACGAGCCGATTGACCGGATACGAGAACAGTCCGGTACCGCAAAGGGCTTGGCCCGCCGGCCCAGGCGGCAGCACGCGCTGCAGGCGAGATCCCGCCCAGGCGCCACAGGCTCACCGCGATCACCCACCTGCACAGCCGAAAGCCCCGCGGACGGGGGAGGCCGTCGCGGGGCTTTCGGACTGGTTACGTCAGCAGCAGGCTGTCACGCCGAGCGCGACGCAGAACGGCGCGCCCGGAGCTCCTCCAGACGCTCGTTGAGCAACTCTTCCAGCTCGCTGATGCTCCGGCGCTCGAGCAGCATGTCCCAGTGCGTACGCGCCGGCTTGGTCTTCTTCTGCTCCTGCTGCACGCCGTCCACGATTTCGGACTCGGTGCCGTGCAGACGGCACTCCCACGTAGCCGGAACCTCGGCGTCGTCCGAGAACGGTACCTCGAACTCGTGGTCCTTCGGGCACGCGTACCGGACGGTACGCCGAGGCGCCAGGTCGTGGTTGCGGTCCGTTTCGTAGCTCACCGCTCCCAGCCTGCTGCCACGGAGAACCCGATCGGCCATGTGCATTCCTCTCTCTGTACGGAAGCCGGTCCCCACTCCCGGGCCCCGAACTTGCTCACACTATGCAACGAACGTGCGGCCCCCAGGATTCCCGGATTCCCCCGTTCGTAATCCTCGTCCCACGTCGCCGTGCTGCTCACCAGCTTGCTCCAGTGGGAGTCAGATGCTGGTGTGACGTGACGGAGATAGCCCCACGACGTGGGGATTTCCCTCGAACGGTGCAACGAGCCCATCGGCAATTCGGCTCAGGGTGTTACACCGACGCGTCCGGGCGAGCCGGTACGCGATCGGGCATGATGAAGATCACGCTGCGTAACGTGCCTGGACGACTCCGTACGGTTCACAACCGTTGCGGCGGTTGATTCCCCGCCGCGATGATCGCCCGGCGTGCCGGCACCAGCGCGACCAGAGCGATACCGACGACGAAGAACCCGATGAGGGCGAGGATCGCCGGCCGGAACGATCCGGTGGCCGACCCGATGGCGGCGAACAGCACCGGTCCGAGCCACGCCGTGCCGCGCTCGCTGATCTCGTACAACGAGAAGTACTGGGCCTCCTTGCCCGCCGGGATCATCTGGCTGTACAGCGACCGTGCCAGCGCGACGGTGCCGCCGAGGACGAGGCCGATGCCCGCCCCGACCAGGTAGAACGGGACGGGCTCGTCCGGCTCGAGGAAATACGCCGCGATGATGACCCCGATCCACAGCGTCAAGCTGCCCATGATCGTGCGCTTGGCGCCGAGCCGGCGTGCCACGAGACCGTGCAGCCAGCCGCCGATGAACGCGACGAACTGCACCATGAGGATCGTGGCGATGAGCGTGTCCTGGGAGAAGTGCAATTCCTCCCGGCCGTACTGCGCCGACGTGGTGACCACGGTCTGCACACCGTCGTTGAAGACCAGGTAGGCGCCCAGGAAACCCAGCGTCAGCGGGAAGGCCCTGGCCTCCCGAAGCGTGCCTGCCAGTTCGCGGAAACCGGCACGGACGACGCCGACCTCCGGCTCGATGGGGCGGGCCTGTCGCCGGTCGGCGAGCCTGCGCAACGGAATGATGGTGAAGCCCGCCCACCACAGGCCGGACATCAAGAAACACGCGCGCACGGCCTGACCTTCGGTGAGCCCGATCGCCTCGTGGCCCAGATAGATGCCGAGCTGCACGGCCAGCGCGACACCGCCGCCGAGGAAGCCGAATGCCCAGCCGCGAGCGGAGACCTCGTCGCGCTCGTCCGGCTCGGCGATCTCGGCCAGGAAGGCGTAGTAGACGACGATCGAGACGCCGTAGCCGATCTGCGCGATCATGTAGAGCGGGATCGCGAGTTCCCAGTTCGTGCCGGCGACGAACACCAACAGGCAGGTGGCTCCTGCGCCGGTGAAGGCGGCCGCGGCCAGCAGCGGGCGTTTCGACTGGCTGCGGTCGGCGATCGCCCCTGCCACGGGCATGATGAAGACCTGGATCACGGTGGCCACGCCGATCAGGTAGCCCCACAGGGCGCCGGCCGGGAATTGCAGGCCGAACAGGGAAATGTCGCAGTTGGTCAGCTTCGCGGTGAGCTCGGGACCGCCGCAGGCGTTCGGCCCGTTGGCCGGATCGGTGCGGGCGTCCTCGGCGGCCACCGAACCGACGTACGCGGCGCCGAAGACGGTGATCACCGAGGTGTAGAACGTCGAGTTCGCCCAGTCGTAGAAGTACCAGCCGCGGCGTTCACGGCGACGGCTCGCGGCATCCGGCGCCGGGGCGGGGCCGATGTGGTCGGTCGTCATGCCACCTCGATCTGCTGTCGTGTCCGTTGCCCGGAAGCCGGGTGAATCGTGGTCGATCCTGCGGAGGCTACTGCGTTTCTCCGCCCGTTCGAGGGCATCGAGATGACGATTTGGCCGCAAACCGCGTGTCGCTACCGCCTAACCCGGCAGGGGCATGTGATTCTGTTGTGTTTGATGGTGCACTTGTGAATAGTGCGCCCGTTGTTTACTGTGCTTTTCATGTGGCTTGAGAGGGTTACGGTACAGCGTCTGATCGCCAGGCTTGCGGTGGTCGCCTGTACCGTGGCCGTCGTTCCAGCAGTCAGCTCGGCCCCTCCGGCGGCGGCGGACCCGTCGCGGCAGGCGTGGGCGAAGCTGCGTATGTGTGAGTCGAGCGGCCGGTACACGATCAACACCGGCAACGGCTATTACGGCGCTTACCAGTTCGATTTGCCCACGTGGCGCAGCGTCGGCGGCAAGGGATACCCGCACCAGGCCAGTCCGCGCGAACAGGATTACCGCGCGTTGTACCTGTACCGCATGCGTGGCTGGCAGCCGTGGGAATGCGCGCGTCCGTATTTCCTGAATCTGCGCGAGGACCGGCACGCGCGCAGCAAGATCAAGCCGACGTGGGCAGAAGCGGCCTACATCGGTGGCTCGGCCGCGAAACCGTCGAAGCCGAAACCGTCGCGGCCGAATACCGGCCCGAAGACGATGCCGAAGTGGCCAGGGGTGGTCTACTTCGTCGGTGACTGCTCACCGCACCTGCGCAAATTCCAGCTGCGGATGAACAAGTTCGGCTATCACTTCCGCGGCACCGGGTGCTACTACAGCAAGACCAAGCGTGCGGTGTTGGACCTGCAGCGGGCCAACGGCATCAACGACTCCGGGCGTCTCGGTCCGAAGACGTGGAAGGCAGCCTGGAAGGGCAAGCCGCCGCGGCGCTGACGGCCGAACCAGGGGAGCGGGGGAGATCCGCTAGTTCGACGCGTGCCACGCGCCGCGCTCGCGGAGCACCTCGCGCAGGACGTCGGGGCGGTCGGTGACGATTCCGTCGACGCCCAGGTCGAGCAGCTGGCGCATCTGGCCGGGTTCGTTGACCGTCCAGACGTGCACTTCGGCTCCGAGCCGGTGGGCCGCTCGCACGAAGCCACGGTCGACCAGGGTGAACCGACCGAAGCGGTGCGGCACCTGCGCCATCAGGCCGCGGATGAGCTTCCGTACCGGCATCGACGGCAGCCTGCCGCTGAACTTCATCGTCGCGATGTGACTCGGACCCATCGCGGTGGCCAAGGTCGCGCCGGCGAGCTTGCGCAGGCGGGCGAGCCTGCGCGAGGAGAACGAGGCGAGTGCCACGCGATGCGCCGCACCGGTGCGCTGGATGGCGCGGACGACCGGCTCGGCGGCCGAATCAGCCTTCACGTCGATGTTGAAGTGCGCGTCCGGAAGTTCCTCGAACACTTCTTCGAGTCGACTGATCGGCTCGACGCCGCCGACTTTGGCGTGCCGCACCTGGGACCACGGCATGGACGCGATGGGGCCGGTCCGGTCCGTGGTTCGGTCGAGGGTTTCGTCGTGATGCGTCACGACGACGCCGTCGGACGTGGCGTGCACGTCGGTTTCGATGTACGTGTAGCCCTCGTCGGCCGCGCGACGGAACGCCGCCATGGAGTTCTCCAAGCCGGCGAGATCACCGACATGCCATCCGCGGTGAGCGAAAGCCCGCGGATTCGGAAACGACAAATACGGATGCACTATCTGGGTGTGCTTGTCTCGATGCACACTTCTTAGT
Source organism: Thermocrispum municipale DSM 44069 (assembly GCF_000427825.1). Classification (GTDB taxonomy): domain Bacteria; phylum Actinomycetota; class Actinomycetes; order Mycobacteriales; family Pseudonocardiaceae; genus Thermocrispum; species Thermocrispum municipale. Next base: position 619,266 of record NZ_ATYT01000003.1, read on the forward strand.
GTGCCTGTTCGGCGCGCCGTTGTGTGACAATCACGCGAAGGAACTAACGTCCCTTCCATGATCGTCAAGACTGGCGGCAATTCGTCACGTGACGAATTGAGGGCTGTACGCCGGGAACCCGAGGTTCGCCACTGCGGGTGGTGTGGGGCGCGATTGGATGACCGAGACCGGGTGGGCAGGCGCAGGAGGTACTGCGGGCACTCGTGTCGGCAGCGTGCCTACGAGCAGCGCATCGCCGTTCAGCGTGGCGGGCTGCCGGAGGACGCCGTGGTGCTGTCGGCCGATGAGATCGCGGCGTTGCAGGACAAGTTGTTCCAGTTGCGGTGTGCCGCCGAGGATGTGGTCACCGCGGTGTCGGACGGAGCGAAACCTGCGGAGCTGCAAGCTCTGGCGAGCGCGCTGGCGAGTGCGGCGAAAGACGTCGAGCAGCTGCGCTGACCAGGTCCACGGGGCGGGAGTTGCTGACCACTCCTCGAACACGAGCATGATCCGATAATGCACATTATGTTAAGTAGATCAATGGAGCTGTGACGGTAGCGCTCCCCTCCGGTCGCTCCTGAGGTCGCCGTGTGAGCCGAGCGGCTCGACTGTGGGGCTCTGCAGCGGATTTGCTCGCGGCCTCACCTGAACGCGCGGTGTGGCACGACTTGTTGTGCTCTCGGAGCTGCCGTGCCGGAAATGCGCCACCGCGCTCGGGTCTTCCCCTGCAAGTTGTCTCGGGACCGATGAGTTTGCCGACCCCGACCGGTCCAACAAGGGACAGCTTCCAGGAAGGGAATGGACACCATGGCAGCAGAGGTTCTCGTCGACTTCATCACGTCGCTCGACGGCTACGCATCAGGTGAGGGCTGGCCCGGCTTCTGGGGCCTGGAAGGGCCGGAGTATCTCGCCTGGCTCGGCGAACAGCCCGAGGTCACGTATCTGATGGGTGCGAACACCTACCGGTTGATGTCCGGCTTCGCCGCTGGCATCGTGCCGGAGGGTCAGGACGAACTCAGGAAGGAAGAAGAGGAAACCGTCGACGAGCTGACCAAGGCTCGCAAGATCGTGTTCTCCTCCACCCTCGAGGAACCGCTGAAGTGGGCCAACTCCACGTTGGTTCGTGGTGATGCGGTCGAGGCCGTCCGCAAGCTCAAGGAGACGGAGTCCGGCATCCTGAGCACGATCGGCAGTCTCAGCCTGGCACGAGACTTGATCAGAGCAGGCGTGGTCGACCGCTTCCGGGTCGTCATGTTCCCGGTGATCACCGGCGCCACCGGGTCGGAACGTATCTACGACGGCTACCCGGACGTTGCGCTGGACATGACCGAGCACCGCACGTTCGACGGCCGCATCCAGCTGGTCGAGTACAGGCCCGCGTGCTCGAGCACCCACCTGTCGCCTCCCCGCCCTGACAGAAGCCTTCGCCCGGAGCTCGTACAAATGTTCGACTCCGGGCGAACTTCTGCGCTGATGACTGTGGCCCGCGGCCGCGTGTCCCCTCTCCCCTAGCTTGTGGTGCGGGTGAACGTCAGGTGTGTGACCCCACTGGGCGAGGAAATCGCCTCGACGGCGAAGTTCCGTTCAATGCCTTCCAGGCCGTCCCACAGGTTGACGCCGCGACCCAGCACGATCGGCACCACCGCCAGGTGCATGTGGTCGACCAGTCCCGCGGTCAGGAACTGTCGAATGACGGTCGCTCCGCCGCCAAGACGGACGTCGTGACCATCGGCGGCTTCCTTGGCCATCTCCAGCACCTTCTCCGGAGGCGCATCGACGAAGTGGAACGTGGTGCCGCCTTCCATCTTTAACGAGGGCCGAGGGCGACGGGTCATGACGAACACCGGGGTGTGGAACGGCGGGTTGGCGCCCCACGGGCCCTTCCAGTCGGGGTCGTCGTGCCAGCCCGGGTAGCCGAACTTGCCCGCGCCCATGATTTCCGCACCGAAGCCCTGTTGGTACTGAGCGGCGAACGCGTTGTCCACGCCACGGCTGCCTCCCTCCTGCCAGACGGCCGTGTCGATCATCCACTCGTGCAGGCGCTCTCCGGCGTGACCGAAGAACACGCCTTTGGCGCGTCCTTCGCCGGTGCCGTAGCCGTCGAGCGAGATGGCGAAGTTGTGTACCCGTAACTGCTGCATGGTGCTTGCTCCCTAAGTCGTGATTCGTTCGAGCACGAAGTCGAAATCCGTACGCCAGGTGGCGCCGTGGTCGTCGGATGCGTCAGCGCGGCCGACGATCTTGTCCGGCTCCACGGTGGCGATCAGCCGTTGATGCATGTCCGAGTCCGTTCGGAACATGTCCCAGGTCGTCCCGTCGAACGTGGTGGGGAAAACCCGACACACCCCACGTTGATCGTGGTAGAGCGTCGTGAAGGCGCCGCCCACGTCGCTACGGCCGATGACCAACGTCAGCGCGTTCGCGGCCCCACCGGTCTCTCCCGGCATCTCCCAGTGGAAGACGACGAACGACTCGCCCAACCACGACCCGGTCGCTGTGCCGGGCACTTCCGTCCCTTCGGGCAAAAACCACGCGTTCTTCATCGTGGATCGCCATGATCCGACCAGGACGTCGAACCGCTGGATGGCTTCGTTGCGCATGCGGACTCCTCACCCTGACGGATGCCTCACTTGCTCTGACCTTCTTCGCGGGCAGAACTCATCGGTTGTGGGGGCGGAAAATCTGCGGGAGAGGTGGATACGGAGCCGAGCCGTTCACACAGAAGGGAGCGAGTGCTTGCCGACGTGGCCCCTCGGCGCAGCCGCGCGCCAGATGCGGCGCGAGAGAACGGCAGGCCCACCGTGCCCAACCTGCCGCCGGGGCCGGCTGGCCAACCTGCCGCGAGCTTGCCACGACTCGGCCCAAAAAACAGGACGCCGTGGCTGGCGAGCCACGGCGTCCTGCTTGGTTGTTCGGGTCGATCACTGCGGTGGCGGACCACCCACCGGCGGCCCAGCGGGCGGCGGTGCCTGCGGCGGAGGCGGCGTCTGCCCACCAGGACCGGACGGCGGCGCCGGAGGCGCAGGCGGCGTCGCCGGCGGAGCCGGTGGTGTGGGAGGCGTGCTCTTCGCCGACGGCGGCAGGTTCGACGGGTCACCCTTCAGCGCGGACGACGCTGCCGGCGGCGGGGTCGCCCGACCGGGGGTGCTCAACGGGCCTGCGACCTGCCGGCGAGCGACCTCCTCGGCCTCGCGCACGGCCTCGGCCACCTTCGGGTCCGTCGAGGTGTCGAACCACGACTTGACCTCTTCGTCGTCCAGGGCGGGAGCAGGACCGCTCTCCTCCGGAGGCTCGTAGCGGAACACCCCGTCCTCGCCGGGAGCACCGAGCATCCGGGCGAAGCCTTCCAGCGCCTTGCCGTAGTCGCTGGGCACCAGCCACACCTTGTTGGCGTCGCCCTGCGCCATCTGCGGCAACGTCTGCAGGTATTGGTAAGCCAGCACCTCGGGCGTCGGCCGGGCGGCCTTGATGGCGGCGAACACCTTCTCGATGGCCTTCGCCTGACCCTGTGCCTGCAGGTAGCGGGCGGCGCGCTCACCCTGGGCGCGCAGGATGCGGGACTGCCGCTCGGCTTCCGCCTGCAGGATCGCCGCCTGCTTGGCACCTTCCGCGGCGAGGATCTGCGACTGCTTCTGACCCTCGGCCTTCTTGATGGACGACTCGCGGTCACCCTCGGCGTTGAGGATCATCGCGCGCTTCTCACGGTCGGCGCGCATCTGCTTTTCCATCGAGTCCTGGATGGACGGGGGCGGGTCGATCGACTTCAGCTCGACCCTGGCCACCCGGATGCCCCAGCGGCCGGTCGCCTCGTCCAGCACGCCACGCAGCTGCTGGTTGATCTGGTCACGGGAGGTCAGGGTCTCCTCCAGGCTCATGCCACCGACCAGGTTGCGCAGCGTGGTGATGGTCAGCTGTTCGACACCGACGATGTAGTTCGAGATCTCGTACACCGCGGCGCGGGCGTCGGTCACCTGGAAGTAGACGACCGTGTCGATCGAGACCGTCAGGTTGTCCTCGGTGATGACCGGCTGCGGCGGGAACGACACCACTTGCTCCCGCAGGTCGATCCTGGCACGCACCTTGTCCAGGAACGGCACCAGGAAGTTCAGACCGGGCGCGGCGACGGACTTGAACTTGCCCAGGCGCTCGATCACCGCGGCTTGCGCCTGCGGCACCACCATGATCGCCTTCACCACCGTGACGACAACGAACAAGATGATGATGGCGATGACAATTAATGCCTCTGTTGCCAAGTCACTCTCCTACTCCAGTAACGGATCGGCGGCCACGATGGCGGTAGCGCCGGAGATCTCCACCACGGTCACCGTCTGACCGGGTTCGATGACGTGACCGGGCACGTTGTTGCGCGCGGTCCACTCCTCGCCTGCCAGCTTCACCAGGCCACCGTTGTCGTCGACCGCGGACAACGCGACCGCCTTGGCGCCGATCAAGGCCTCGGTGTTGGTCTTCATGCCGGTGCCGTGCAGAAAACGACGCTTGAGCGCGGGGCGGGCGAAGATCAGCAGACCGAGCGAGGCGACACTGAACACCGCCACCGCGATCCATTGGTTGTCGGTCAATGCCGATGCGCCCGCGGCCGCGATCGCTCCCCCACCGACGAGAACCAGCCAGAAGTCGCCCGACAGCATTTCCGCGGCCATCAGGGCGATGCCCGCGCCGAGCCAGATCCACGCTGCCATGCGGCCTATCGTGTCAGATCTCGGCCGACAGTCACCGATGATAAGCACCGGCGTGATCTTGCCGTGATGTTTCGGCCCGATTGCGGACCGTGATCATGTCCGATCTCAGCCGGATGTCCCAGTTGTCACGAAGTCGATCAGCCGTTCGACCGCGCCGATGAGTGGGGTCTCGACGTCACGGTAGCTACTGACCCTGGACAGGATGTGCTGCCAGCCTTCGTAGGTCTCGCCCCAGCCGAGGGCGGCGCACACGCCTTCCTTCCACGGTTGGCCCGGCGGGATGACCGGCCACTCCGCGATGCCGACGGACGCGGGCTTGACCGCTTGCCAGATGTCGACGTAGGGATGCCCGGTGACCAGGACGTTGTCGTCGTCGAGCGCGTCGACGATGCGGGATTCCTTGCTGCCGGGGACGAGGTGGTCGACCAGCACGCCCAGCCTGCGGTGGGCAGCGGTGCCGAACTCGGCGACCGCGCGGGGAAGGTCGTCGATGCCGTCCAGCGGCTCCACGACGACTCCTTCGACCCGCAGGTCGTGACCCCAGATGCGCTCGATGAGCTCGGCGTCGTGCTTGCCTTCCACCCAGATACGGGAGGCGCGCGCGGTGCGAGCCCGCAGGCCTTCCACGCGAACCGAGCCTGACGCCGAGACCTTCCTGGTCCTCTGCGGGGCCGGCCGGGGCTTGACCAGCGTCACCGGTCGGCCTTCCAGCAGGAACGCGGCGGGCGCGAGCGGAAAGACCCGGTGGTTGCCGTGCCGGTCCTCCAGGACCACGCTGTCGGGTTCCAGGCGGACGACGGCTCCGCAGAAGCCGCTGACCGGATCTTCGACCACCAGGCCGGGATCGGCCGGGACTTCGGGGACTCGGCGGCGGGGCTTGCCGGACAGGATGTCGCCGTAGGAATGGGCACGCACGCTGCAGAGGTTATCGGTGCGAAGGCCGCTGTTGGCGCGATCTCCGCCCGCGAGTCGTCAGAACAACGGCCACGGGATGGCGCGCACTTGCTCGGTGGGCGTCGGGAACACCCCGGCGGCGAGCAGCTTGTCGGTGCGATCGGCCAGGGCGCGTATCTCGGCCACCGTGATGTGTTCGGCCAGGAGCTCGCCGAGCTCGCCGTCCACCGCCGAACGCAGCTTGGTCAGCTTCTCCTTGGCGGATTCGGGCAGCGGCTCGCCCGCCCAGCCCCACAACACGGTGCGAAGCTTCGGCTCCTGGTGCAGGCAGATGCCGTGGTCCACGCCGTATGCGCGGTCGTCCGGCCCGTGGAGTACGTGCCCGCCTTTGCGGTCGGTGTTGTTCACCACGACGTCCAGCATCGCCAGCTCGGCGACGTCGGGCCGATCCGCGTGCGCCAGCACGACGGGCTCGCCGGTGCGATCGCGCGCCACGAGGACTTGCCGCCACCCTTCGGGTATCTCGTCCGGGTGGTGCACGTCGACCAGCTCGTCGGCGTCGGTTTCGATCCACAGCTGCACCATGCCCGGGCCGAACGGTCCGTCGCGCAGCACGGTCGGCGGGACCAGGCCCAGCCCGCTGTGCTGCGCGATCTCGTACGTGGCGACCTCACGGCCGGCGAGCGTGCCGTCCGGGAAGTCCCACAGCGGACGCTCGCCCGCCACCGGCTTGTACACCGCGTGCGCGGTCCGCCCGTCCAGCTCGACCGTGCAGAACAGCGTGGCGTTGGATGCGTCGACCAGGCGCCCGGACACTTCCAAGGTGCCGCGCGTGATGAGAACGAGGTCGTCCGGCTCCGGCTGGGGCGGCGCCACGATCACTCGCCGCCAAGCAGACCGGACTCTCGGCGGTAGCCGTTCTGGCGCGGGCAGATGTGGCCGTCCGGGTCGAGCGGTTCGGCGCACAGCGGGCACGGCTTGCGGCCCGCCGCGATGACCCGATCGGCGCGCTCGGCGAAGGCCCGCGCGTACGCAGGGGACAGGAAGACCCGCACCGCGTCCGGACCCTCCTCGGTGTCGTCGAGGACGACGGTCTCGTCGACCTCCTCGTCGGTGACCGCGAGCAGCTCGATGACCACCGAGTCGGTCTCGGCGTCCCAGCCCAGGCCCATCGTGCCGACCCGGAACTCGGCCTCCAGCGGCACCTCGAGCGGGTCGTTGTCGATCATGTCCGCCGGGGCCTGCGCGGGCACGTCGGCGTCGAACCGTGCGGCCACCTCGTCCAGCAGCGTGCTCAGCCGTTCGGCGAGCACCGACAGCTGCTGCTTCTCCAACAACACGCTCACCAGCCTGCTGTCGGAGCTGGCTTGCAAGTAGAACGTGCGGTCGCCAGGCTGCCCGACCGTGCCGGAGATGAACCGGTCGGGATGGCGGAATACGTGTATGACCCTCGACATGACAGCTCGAGACTAGGCTACCCAAAACCGCCCGGCATGATCGGCTCGTTCGCCGGTGGCGTACACGCACCCGACGAACCGTGCGGAAATCTGTCACCGTCGGCCGCTGGCCCGTGGCAAGGTGACTGCCGTGACGACAATCGCACCTTACGGAAGCTGGACATCCCCCATCAGCGCAGCGCAGGCCGCCGAAGTCGGCAGGCCACCACAATGGACCGACTTCGTCGGGGACGAGGTGTGGTGGGTCGAGCCGCGAAGCGCCGAAGGTGGCCGCACCACGGTGATGCGTCAGACCGCGGACGGCCCGCAGGAGCTCCTTGCGGCCCCGTGGAACGCACGGAACCGAGTCCAGGAGTACGGCGGTCAACCGTGGACGGCCATCGACGGCGTACTCGTCTTCACCAACTGGGACGACCAGCGGGTCTACGCGCTCCGGGTCGGCGAGGACACGGATCCGCGGCCGCTGACTCCCGAGCCGGACGTCCCGCACGGCCTGCGCTACAGCGACTTGCGGCCAGGCCTGCCCCGTGAAGCCTGGATGGTGCGCGAGACGGTCACCGGCGCGAAGCCGACCGACGTCGTGCGTGATCTGGTGGCGGTGACCTTGTCCGGCCAGGTCCGCTCGCTCGGCGCCAGCCACCACTTCATGACTGCGCCGCAGCTTTCCCCGGACGGTCGGCTGGCGGTGTGGATCGGCTGGGAGCACCCGAACATGCCGTGGGACTCCACCGAGCTCGTCATCGCCGAAGTGCAGGGTGACGGCACATTCGGCCCGCACCGGGTGATCGCGGGCGGCGGTGGCGTCTCGGTGTGCCAGGTGGCCTGGGACTCCGACGGCTCGCTGGTGGCCCTGATGGATCCCGACGGCTGGTGGAACCTGCACCGCATCACCCTCGCCGAGAACGCCGTCACCACGCAGTGCCTGTACGCGGCGGAGGAAGAACACGGCGGCCCGATGTGGATGCTCGGATCCCGGTGGTTCGCGCCGCTGGGCGGCCGGCACGCCGGGAAGTACGTCATGCTGCGCAAAGGGCGGCCCGCCGTGCTCGATCCGGACGCCGGCACGCTGACCGATGTCGACGTCGACCTGCCGTCGTGGGCTCCGGCGATCGCGGCTCGCGACGGTCGGATCGCCGGCGTCGGCGCGGGCCCGAAGAACACGGCTCGGGTCGTCACCGTCGACTTGGACGCCGGGTCGGTGGAGGCGCTGAGCGTGCCGACCAGCGAGTTACCCCCGGCGGAATACCTGCCCGAGCCGGAGGAACGCTGGTTCCCCGGCTCGGAGGGAGACATTCCCGCGTACGTCTATCCTCCGACGAACCCGGACTTTGCGGCTCCGGAGGGTGAGCTGCCGCCGTACGTCGTCCACGTGCACGGCGGCCCGACGGGAGCGGTCTCGCCGACCGCCGACTTGCAGATCGCCTACTTCACCAGCCGCGGCATCGGCGTCGTCGCGGTCAACTACGGCGGTTCGTCCGGTTACGGACGGGCATTCCGGGAGCGGCTGCGCGGCAACTGGGGCGTGGTGGACGTCGCCGACTGCGAAGCGGTGGCCAAGGCACTCGCGGCCGAAGGCACGGCGGACGGCAAGCGCCTCGGGATTCGGGGCGGCAGCGCGGGCGGCTACACGTCCGCGCTCTCGTCGGTGACGTGCACCACGTACGCGGCCGCCACCATCATGTTCCCGGTCATCGACATGCTCACCTTCGTCGAAGGCGGCACCCACGACTTCGAGTCGCAGTACCTGTTCGGCCTGGTCGGCGAGCTGCCCGAGGACCGGCAGCGATACGTCGACCGCTCCCCCATCACCCACACGGACTCGCTGGCGTGCCCGGTGCTGTTGTTGCAGGGCCTGGAGGACGAGGTCTGCCCACCTGAGCAGGCCGAGGCGTTCGTGGCGGCCATCCGCGGGAAGGGCATCCCGCACGCCTACGTGGCGTTCGAAGGCGAGCAGCACGGGTTCCGGCGCGCGGAGTCGATCATCACCGCGCTGGAGTCCGAGCTGTCCTTCTACGGGCAGATCTTCGGGTTCGAACCGGTCGGCGTGCCGCAGCTGTCCTTGGACAAGTAGGTCACGCCTGCGGCGTGCTGTGCCGCCGCGGGTCGTCGGGCTCCGGTTCGGCGGCCCGCGGTGTGCGCTGCGGCCGGAGTTCCCGCCACGCGCGGGACAGCTGGTCGCGCAACGCCAACGGCTCGGGGTGGACCAGCGCCCGCGCGGCCACGTAGCTGGCGGCGAACACCATGGCCATGTACCACCAGTTGTAGAGCGCCTGCTCACCGGTGGGATAGAAGGCCAGCACGAGGAAGACCGAGCCGCCGATCACCACCGCCATGGCGCGCGCAGTCCACGCGAATCCGGCCGCGACGACCAGCGCCCAGGAGAAGTACCACGGCAGCGTCGGCGGGGCCAGCAGCGCCACCGCCAGCAGCGTGATGGCCAGGTGCTTGACCGCGGTCACGCCACCGTTGCGCGCCTGCCACCACTGCCAGACGCCGAAGCAGGCCAGCGCCAGCCAGGCCACGCCGCGGGCGCCGGTGATGAATGGCGACTGGGTGACCGGGACGAACAGGTCGGTGACGAGGTGAACGAGCTGGCCGATCCCGGTCGGGAAGTTCAACCAGTTGCGAATCTGCTGCGGGCCGTCGAGCGCGCCGAGCCATCCCAGGTTGACCGTGCCGAGCGACAGCCACGTGCCCGCCACGTAGACCACGCCGAACAGGCCGACGGCGGGCACCAACGCGGTGAAGAAGTTGCGTACCTTGCCGCGGTCGGCGGGCAGATGGTTGGCCCAGATCCACACGATGAACGGGAGCACGAGCGCGCCGGTCGGTTTGATCAGCATGGCCAGCGTGCCGAGGAACACCGCGAGCAGGTGTTGCCGCCGCAGCGCCGCCAGCACACCGCCGGCGAGGAAGGCGAGCATGAACAGCTCGTTGTGCGGGCCGCCCCACAGGTGCACCACCATCATCGGGCTGGCGACGGCGAGCCACATGGCGACCGGCACCCGGCCACCGAGGTGCTTGGTGAGCCGGGACAGCACCCACGCCAGGGCGAGCAGGCCGGGCAGCATCGCCAGTCGCATCCCGATGACACCGAGAATCGCGTTGTCACCGGTGATCGTGACGACGCCCTTGGAGATCACCAGGAACAGCGGGCCGTACGGCGACGGGGTGCTTTGCCACGCCTCGTAGACGTTCTGCACCACGGTCGGCAGCCCGGTCACCATGTTCGGCGCGCTGGTGTAGGGGTCGAAGTCGTACAGCAACGCACCCTGGGCGAGGTAGACGAACGCGTCCCGGGTGAACAGCGGCGGCGAGATGAGCAGTGGCGCCATCCAGCAGGCCGCTGCGACCAGCACCGCGGGGGTGTCCACCTTGCCGCGCAGGACGTACCGGCCGAGCCGGATCCAGGCGAACACGGTCAGCCCGAAGCCCGCGTAGAGCACCCAGGTGGCCAGCCACCGGCCGTGGCCGTAACGGATCCACGACAGGGGGCCCGCCCCGATGACCGGGTCGGAGATCAAGATGCCGCCCGCGCCGAGCGCGGCCAACATCATCAGCACGCTGCCGACCGTGCCGGCGGCTATCGTGCGCATCGGTAGGCGCGAGGCAACTACAGTTGCGCGCACCTCGCGTCGCGAGTGGTCCATATCGGAGATGAACGCTACACCGAGGCGCTCGGGCGCTGACCGGGCGCTACGGGTGGGATAGCATCCGCAACGATTCGACGTCGCGCATAGGAGTGCTCATGACCAACGCCCCTGTCAACGTCACCGTCACCGGTGCGGCCGGCCAGATCGGCTACGCCTTGCTGTTCCGCATCGCCTCGGGCCAGCTGCTCGGTGCGGACACGCCGGTGCGGTTGCGACTGCTGGAGATCCCGCAGGCGGTGCGGGCGGCCGAGGGCACCGCGCTGGAGCTGCAGGACGGGGCCTTCCCGCTGCTGGCCGGGGTGGACATCTTCGACGACCCGCGCAAGGCGTTCGACGGCGTGAACATCGCGCTGCTGGTCGGCGCCCGCCCGCGCACCAAGGGCATGGAGCGCGGTGACCTGCTGGAGGCCAACGGCGGCATCTTCAAGCCGCAGGGCGAGGCGATCAACGCGGGCGCGGCCGACGACGTCAAGGTGCTGGTCGTCGGCAACCCGGCGAACACCAACGCGCTGATCGCGCAGCAGCACGCGCCGGACGTGCCCGCCGAGCGGTTCACCGCGATGACCCGGCTGGACCACAACCGCGCCAAGGCGCAGCTGGCCGCGAAGCTCGGGGTGTCGGTGACCGACATCAAGAAGATGACCATCTGGGGCAACCACTCGGCCACCCAGTACCCGGACCTGTTCCACGCCGAGGTGAACGGCAAGGTCGCGGCCGAGGCGGTGAACGACCAGGAGTGGCTGGAGAACGAGTTCATCCCGCGGGTGGCCAAGCGTGGTGCGGAGATCATCGAGGTGCGTGGCGCATCGTCGGCCGCTTCGGCCGCGTCGGCCGCCATCGACCACATCTACGACTGGGTCAACGGCACCCCGGAGGGCGACTGGGTGTCGATGGCCGTGCCGTCCGACGGCTCCTACGGTGTGCCGGAGGGCCTGATCTCGTCGTTCCCGGTGACCTGTGCGAACGGTGAGTACTCGATCGTGCAGGGCCTGGAGCTCAACGAGTTCTCCCGCGGCAAGATCGATGCTTCGGTGCAGGAGCTGGCCGACGAGCGTGACGCCGTGCGCAAGCTCGGGTTGATCTGACCGGCAGGACGCGCGAAAGGCCCGGCACGTGCCGGGCCTTTCTGCTGTTCAGGCCCCGGTGGAGCCGCCGACGACGGCGTCGGACGCACCGGGTGAGCCGGTCCCGCCGGGCTTCTCCTCGGGCTTGGGCACGATGGACTCCAGCGATCCGCCGGAGTCGTTCACGCGCAGCACGAACGTGCGCATGCTGCTGTAACGCACGACCGAGATGGACGCCGGGTCGACGACGATGCGCTGGAAAGAGTCCAGATGCTGGCCCAACGCGTCGGCGAGCAGCGCCTTGATCACGTCACCATGGGAGCACAACAGCCAGACCGCGTGCTCGCCGTGCTCCCGGGTGATTTCCGCGTCGAGCCGGCGTACGGCCGCGACGGCACGGGCCGACACATCGGCCAGACCTTCGCCGCCCGGGAAGACCGCTGCCGACGGGTTGGCCTGCACCACCCGCCACAATGGCTCGTCCACCAGGTCCTTGAGCTTGCGCCCGGACCAGTCGCCGTAGTCCACCTCGGACAGCTGGTCCTCGACGATCGGCTCGAGGTTGCGCTCGCGGGACAACGGCTGCACCGTCTCCGCGCACCGTTGCAGCGGTGAGCGCACCACGGCGGCCAAGGGCACCTGGGCCAGCCTGCCGATGAGGTCGGTCGCCTGCCCGCGACCGGTTTCGTCCAGGCCGATGCCCGGTGTGCGGCCGGCCAGCACGCCCGAGCGGTTCGCGGTCGAGCGTGCGTGCCGCAACATGATCACAGTGCCCACGTGGTTCAGGTTAGCCCGCCGCGGCGGGTGCCGGGCGGTCAGATGTTCGGGCCTGCTTGCGGGTCGAGTGCTCCGGTGAACACCAGCACCAGCAGCAGCACGCCGAGCGCGATGCGGTAGAGCACGAACGGCGTGAAGCTGTGCCGCTTGATGTAGGCCATCAGCCACGCGATCACCGCGTAACCGACTGCGAACGCGACCACCGTGGCCAGGATCGTCGGACCCCACGCCGGCGAGTCGCCGTTGCCGATCTCGCGCAGCTCGTAGATGCCGGAGCCCATTACCGCCGGGACGGCCAGCAGGAAGGCGTATTCGGCGGCGTCGGCGCGGCGATAGCCGAGCAGCCGGCCCGCGGTGATGGTGCCACCGGAGCGGGACACGCCGGGGATCAGCGCCATCGCCTGGGCGAAGCCGAACCCGAGGCCGTGCGGGACGGTCAGGTGGTCCAGGTCGCGCTCCTGCCGCCCGTAGCGGTCGGCGATCCACAGCAGGATGCCGAAGACGATGAGCACCAGCGCGGTGAGCCGCAGGTCGCGGAACACCGAGTGGATCTGGTCCTTCAACAGCAGGCCGAGCACCACGATCGGGATCGAGCCGACGATGATCAGCCAGCCCAGCCGAGCGTCCGGATGGTGCCGGTAGTCGCTGCGGTACAGCGAGAAGAACCAGGCCCGTAGGATCCGACCGATCTTGCCCGCGAAGTAGATCACCACGGCCAGCTCGGTGCCGATCTGCGTGACAGCGGTGAACGCCGCACCCGGGTCACCCCAGCCCGCCAGGGCCGCGGTGATCCGCAGGTGCGCGCTGGAGGAAATCGGCAGGAACTCCGTCAACCCCTGCACGATTCCCAGAATCGCCGCTTCCAACCACCCCACTACGCAACTCCTGCCTTGTTGAATGCTTCTGCGGCCGCGCGCAGCGTCGCGACCGTCTCGTCGTGTGAACCCTGGTGTGCCGCGAACGGCTGAATGTTGAGCGTGCCGACACCGGCCTCGGCGTAGGCCTGCAGCCGGTCGGCGATGCGATCGATGGGACCGAGCAGCGACGTGGCGTCCAGGAACTCCAGCGGCACCGCCTGCGCTGCGTCGTCGTACTTGCGCTCGAGGTAGAGCTGCTGGACCTGGTCCGCTTCGCGTTCGAACCCCATGCGGCGGGCTTGCGCGTTGTAGAAGTTCTTCTCCCGGCTGCCCATCCCGCCGAGGTAGAGCGCGGCGTTGTCGCGTACGGCGTCCGCGCATTCGCGCCAGTCGTCGCCCACCACAAGCGGCACCGACGGAGCGATGTCGATGTCGGCAAGTGACCGCTGTGCACCCTCGGCACCGGCGCGCACGTGGCGCAACTGGTCGTCGGCATGCTCCGGCGAGAAGAAGATCCCGAGCCAGCCGTCGGCGATCGCGCCGGTCAGCTCCAGGTTGCGGGGGCCGATCGAGGCCAGATACACCGGTAGGTGCTCGCTCGGCGGGTAGACCTGCAGGTGCAGCGGCTTGCCCGGACCGTCCGGCAGCGGCAACGGGTAGTGCTTGCCCTGGTGGTGCAGCTTCTCCCGGCGAAGCGCTTGCCGGACGATCTCGACGTACTCGCGGGTGCGTGCCAGCGGTGCGTCGAACCTGACGCCGTGCCAGCCCTCGGAGACCACTGGCCCGGACACGCCCAGGCCGAGCCGGAAGCGTCCGTTGGACAGGATGTCCAGCGTTGCCGCCGTCATGGCCGTCATGGCGGGCGTGCGCGCGGGGATCTGGAAGACCGCCGCGCCCAGGTCGATCGTGGTGGTCCGCGCGGCCAGGTAACCCAGCACCGTGGCGGCGTCGGATCCGTAGGCCTCGGCCACCCAGACAGCCGAGTAGCCCAGCCGTTCCGCTTCGGTCGCCAGGTCGAGCTTGGCCTGTGCCACTGCCGGGGTGGTGTCCGCGCCGGACCAGTACCCGAGGTTCAGTCCTAATCGCACGGGGACGGACTCTATGGCGCGCTCGCGGCGCCGACGGCACGGGGGTCGAGCGATTGGATCACCACTCGCATAGGCTGCGAGCATGCGGCAACGGCGGCTGGGTGGATCGGGTCTGCGGGTATCCCGGATGGGCCTGGGCACGATGAGCTGGGGAGAGGCCACCGACGCCGACGAGGCGGCAAGTCAGCTGGTGGCCTTCGTCGACGCGGGCGGCACATTGGTGGACACCGCGGACGTGTACTGCGACGGGGAGAGCGAGCGGATCCTCGGGGACCTGCTCGGCGACGTCGTGCCGCGTGACGACATCGTGATCGCCACCAAAGCGGCGGCCAAGCGCAACGACGGGCCGTTCGGGTCCGGGGCGTCTCGGGGTGCGCTGCTGAACGCGCTCGAAGGCTCGCTGCGGCGGCTGCAGGTGGACCACATCGACCTGTGGCAGATCCACGTCTGGGACGACGAAACTCCGTTGGAGGAGACGCTGGCGGCGGCCGACCATGCGGTGTCGTCGGGCAAGGTCCGGTACTTCGGCGTGAGCAACTACACCGGGTGGCAGTTGGCCGCCGCGGCCGAGATCCAGAAGCGCGGGCCGAATCCGATCGTCTCGGTGCAATCGGAGTACTCGCTGCTGGAACGCGGGATCGAACGCGAGGTCGTGCCCGCGGCCCGGCGTTACGGGATCGGGTTGCTGCCGTGGGCTCCGCTGGGGCGTGGCGTGTTGACCGGCAAGTATCGCGGTGGCACGCCGTCGGATTCGCGTGGTGCCGATCCCGGCTACTCCAGCTACGTCGAGCACCATCGGCACGACCGTGCGGCCCGGATCGTGGAGGCGGTGGCCACCGCGGCCGAGGGCCTCGGGACGTCCCCGCTGGCGGTTGCGCTGGCCTGGGTGCGGGACCGGGAGCAGGTGGCGGCGCCGATCGTCGGGGCACGCGACACCGGCCAGCTGACCGGATCGCTGGCGGCCGAGGAGTTGGAGTTGCCCGCGGAGATCACCGCCGCGCTGGACGACGTGAGCGCCATCGAGTTGGGCTATCCGGAGCGGCGGCGTGGTTAGACGAGCAGCGTGTGTGCTGGTCGCAGTGCTGGCGCTCGGCGCGTGCAGCTCGGACGACGGCACCGGTGCGCCGGACGATCCACTGCAGGTCACCGGCGACCTGACCGCCGCGACCCCGGCCCGCTCCCCCGCCACCAGTACGAAGCCGGCGGGCAAGGTTCGACAGGGCGAGCCGCCGAAGGCCGCTCATCGGACTGCTCAGCTCGGTGCGTGGACGCTCGTCGCGCGCGGCAAGCAGGGCATCGAGGTTCGGCGAGACGGCAAGCGCGTGAAGATGATCTCCGACGACCTGGCCAGCGCGGATCAGGTTTTCGTCGTCGACGGGCAGGCCGCGGTGCTGGACCGGCTGCGGAGCGCCGTCTTCCAAGTCGATGTGCAGGCAGGAAAGGTGCGTCTCGGGTTGCGTGCCGGGCAGGGAGCGACGAACGGGACGGTGGACGAGTTCGGCCGGATCCTGGTGGTGGACACGCGCAACGAGGCCCTGCTGGCGTTCGGCATGGACCCGTTCCTGCTGCGTCAGCGCTACCCGGTGCCGGGATCGCCGTACGGGATCGCCTACGACGCCAAGCGGAACATCGCCTGGGTGACGGTCACCGAGACCAACGAAGTGGTGGGGTTCGACGTGGCAGGCGGCGAGCCGCGAGAACGATACCGCTTCCCTACCGTTCGGCAACCGAATTCCGTTACCGTCGAGGAACGCACAGGTGACGTGCTGGTGGCGTCGGCCGCCGGCGAAGGGAACCAGGTGATTCGACCGTGACGACCGGGGCGGTGGGCGAAGGAGAGAGCCAGACGGCGGTGGTCGACGGGAAATGGGAGTACCGCCGACTGCGGATCCCGCCGGGAGTGTCCCGACCGACGGCTGCGATGCAGCTGGCCATCCATGCCGAGTTCTCCGGCTGGGAGCTGTCCAACGTGCGGCTCTACTCGGACGGCTCGCGCCGAGTGTGGCTCAGACGCAAGCAGCAGCCTTCCTTGCCCGGCTTGATCACCTGAGCACGCTGCCGGTCAGCAGCTGCGCAGGAACCGATCCAGCACCCGGGTGCCGAACTTCAGCGCGTCGACCGGGACCCGCTCGTCCACGCCGTGGAACAGCGCGGTGAAGTCCAGGTCGGCGGGCAGTTTCAGCGGCGCGAACCCGAAGCAGCGGATACCGAGCTTGCTGAGTGCCTTGGCGTCGGTGCCACCGCTGAGCATGTAGGGCAGGGTGTGGGCCTCGGGGTCCTCCTCACGGACCGCGGCCTTCATCGCTTCCACGAGCGGTCCGTCGAACGTCGTCTCGATCGGCGGCAGCTCGAACCATTCGCGCTCGACGTCCGGGCCGAGGATCTCGTCGAGTTCCCGGTTGAACGCCTCCATCCGGCCCGGCAGGATGCGACAGTCCACAGTGGCTTCGGCCACCGACGGGATGACGTTGGCCTTGTAGCCGGCGTCGAGCATCGTCGGCGTCGCCATGTCGCGCAGCGTGGCGCCGATGACCCGGGACACTCCCCCCAGCTTGGCGACGGCGGCGTCCAGGTCGTCCTCCGGGAACTCCATGCCGGTGATCTCGGTGACGCCGGCCAGGAACTCACGGACCGAGTCGGTGAGGACGAGCGGGAAGCGGTGGTTGCCGAGCCGGGCGACCGCTTCGGCCAGCTTCGTCACGGCGTTGTCGTGGTTGATCATCGAGCCGTGCCCGGCCCTCCCCCGCACCCGCAGGGTCATCCACCGGATGCCTTTCTCGGCGGTCTCGATGAGGTAGGCGCGTTGGTCGTTGTTCAGCGTGATGGAGAACCCGCCGACCTCGCCGATCGCCTCGGTCGCGCCGGCGAACAGGTCCGGGCGGTTGTCCACCAGCCATTGGGCGCCGAAGGTGCCTCCGGCTTCTTCGTCGGCGAGGAAGGCGAAGATCAGGTCGCGAGGCGGGACGATGCCCTCGCGCTTGTAGTAGCGGGCGATGGCCAACGTCATGCCCAGCATGTCCTTCATGTCGACCGCGCCGCGGCCCCACACGTAGCCGTCACGGATCGCCCCGGAGAACGGATGCACGGACCATTCGGTGGGGTCCGCGGGCACCACGTCCAAGTGGCCGTGGATGACCAGGGCGCCACGCTCCGGGTCGGCTCCGGGTACCCGGGCGAACACGTTGCACCGGTTCGCCGCGCCGGACTCCACCAGCTCGGTTTCGTAGCCGACCTCCTGGAGCTTGGCGGCGACGTATTCGGCGGCCTCGCGCTCCCCGACGACCGTTTCCGGATCACCGGTGTTGGTGGAGTCGATCTGGATGAGTTCGCTGGTCAGTACGACGGACTCGGCTGCCGCGGCGTCGAGTCCGCGGGCAGCGGCCGGGCTTTCGTGGTGGGCGCACACATAGGGATTCCTACCATTGCCGGCGGCCACCCCGCGCGCGGCCGCGGTCGGCACGCCGTGGCGTGGCTAACCCTCACCCCCCCGTGCATGGATCTTGCTCCATCCGCTACCCTGGACGCCGCAAAGTCCGGGTGGCGGAATGGCAGACGCGCTAGCTTGAGGTGCTAGTGCCCGTAAAGGGCGTGGGGGTTCAAGTCCCCCTCCGGACACGGTTGTTGTTCACCCGCAATGCGGGCTGGATGGTCACAGTCGCGATCTTGTCCTCGGGTTCGTAGAGGACGTCCAAGCTCAGCGTCGAGTAGAGCTCGGCAAGCCGCTCCGGCTTGGCCGTGTTCAGGGAATCTCCGACATCGGCGAGCGAGTCGATCATGGCGTAGCCCTCTGCCTCTGTGATGGCGTCTGTGGCTGCCGCCGTGCTGGGAGCGGCCCTGGCTGCGTCACGTTCGGCGAGGGCGGCGTTGACCGGCTCGACGAGTGCGGCGGGGTTTACCCCGGCTTCGATGGCGTCCTGCAAGCCTCCGTGGCAATCCTCATCGTCTGGCGATGGTTGGCAGGGCAGCACGTGCGGGAGATTCACGAGAACCCGCGCTACACCGCTACGCCTTCTTCTTCGGGTGCTGGCACCGCCTTGCCGGCCAGCAAACACTCGACAGCGGCGAGGATCTTGCGCCGGTTGCGCGCCCCGTCGGCCGATTCGACCTACCGGGCCGCCTGGACGCCGCGCCAAGATGAATCGCGTCAGAGTGCTCGCCGTGCTTCCGGCGTCTCACTCGCGCACCGGACACACCGACGGCCGGTCTCGGCCACAGGTTGCCGCTCATCCCGGCGGACGTCCGGGAGGCATCGGCTCATGCCCGCCGCTCGTGCTCCTCGACGAAGCGCGCGAGCGATTCGCTGGCCGACTTGATGTGATCGACCATCGCCTGCCGTGCCGCTTCGGCGTCCTGTGCCAGGATCGCTTCGGCGATCCGTTGATGCTCCCGCAGGTTCTGCTTCAGCAGCCGCGTGTTGCCCGCATACGCCGGGTAGCTCGAGTTGAGCGGAAGCCTGCGGCCGATGTCTTCCAGGCTGAGCATCAGTTGCCGGTTGCCCGACCCGGTCACGATCGCGCTGTGGAAGTCGCTGTTGGTCCTCGACCACCGCTCGTTCGCCTCGTCGGACTCCGACAGCTCGGGGCTGCCGGTGTACCGGTCGATGGCCTCGGCGAAGTCGTCGAGCGCGCGCTGCATCTGCGCCACCTGCGCGTCGTTGATCCGCTCCACGGCCAGCTCGGCGGCCAGTCCTTCGATGGCCGCGCGGACCTGTCCCAGCTCGCGCACGTCCCGGCCGGAGTGCCCGTTCACCCGGGCACCCCGGTTCTTGACGATCGTGACGATGCCACGGGCGTGCAGCACCCGGAGTGCTTCCCGCACCGGAGTCCGGCTCACCCCGAACTCCTCGGCGATCGAGTTGTGCCGCAACCACGAGCCGACCGGGATGGCGCCGTTGAGGATCCGGCGCTGCAGCTCGTCGGCCACCCGGTCGCTGATCGACTCGGAACCCTCGATGTCATCCATATGGGATACGCACTCCTCGCGACGGAATCCTCACCCGGGCTGTTGGCATGTAACGGGAGGATTATGCATCCACCCTAGTGATCAGCTTGCCGGGTGATCCGCTCGAGACGTTTACTGCTCGTGGTCAGCACCATCCCCAGCGCGAGGACCAGCACCAGGGGTACCAGTTGCGTCAGCGGCGCCAGCGCCCACGCTTTCGCGGTGAGCACCGCGCCCAGTGCGGCTCCGCCGATCAGCCCGAGCAACAACGCGGCGTTGCGCCCGACGCTGCGGACTCCTCCACCGGTCGCCAGCCGGACGACGAGTCCGGTGAGAGTGCCGGTCAGGTAGGTCGTCGACAAGCCCCCGGCACCGAAGCGCTGCACGGTGCTGCTCTGCAGGCCCAGCGCCAGAGCGTGTCCGCCGAGCAGGATCAACCGCACCGTTTCGCCGCGCTCGGGTCCGGTGACCCACCAGGCGATCGAGAGCATCACGGTCAGCGCGGTCTGCACCGCCAGCGCACGGGTGACAGCGGCAGGCCACACCGGATCACCGGATTGCGGCAAGCCGGCCAGCCGTGCGCCGACGGCGCACCCGACGACGAAACTGACGATCGCGCTGACGGCCAGCACGATCAGGCTCCCGTCGCCCGTCGCCGCGCCGACACCGGTGATCACCATGTTCCCGGTCATCACGCTGGCGAACGCTCCGCCGAGCGCGAGGAATCCGATGGCGTCCGTCGCCCCGCTGGTGACGGCCAGCAGCACCGCGAGGCGGTCCCGGACACGTTCCTGCGCGGCGCGACGGGCGTCGTCGCGCTCCAGCTGGTCAGCCCCAGGCATACGTGACGCGCTTCTCCTTCGGCTCGACGAAGTCGTTCGGGTCGATGATGTCGTGGTTGCGACCCGACAACCCGCGGCCGTTGGACTGCGGCTTACCCGGCTCCTCGGTCGCCGATTCCCGCACCAATTCGATGATGTAGTGGGTGACCGGGTGGTCCTCGAGATTCTTCAGCCGGTGCGGCTTGAGGCCACCTTGCCTGCCGACGGTCTTGAAGAACGCATAGCCCGCCTCGGCGTTCTGGGCGTGGCTGAATTCTTCCTCCTCGTCGAACTCCATCGACGCGGCACGGCCCGGATGCGGCCACAGGATCAAGTGGTCGTACTGGTGCGAGTGGTAGAAGATCGCCTCGCCGGGCTGCAGCGTCATCGCCCACACCCGCACGTGCTCATTGGCGAAGATCAGTTCGTTTCCCGGGTCGGTGGGGAACCCCTGCGGGGTCTCGCTCATGATTTCTCCTTGGTTTGTGGTCACTGCCGGCTGGCTTCGGATTCGCGAACTTCCTGCAGGTACGCCGTGACGGCTTCGGCGGTCGCCGGCACGTTGCGGTCGATCGAGCCTGCGACGCCTGCCTGCGCGCGGTCGACGTAGGGGCGCTGACGCTCCTCGTACTCGGTGAAAGCGGCCGCAAGGTCGTCCGGGTGCTTCTCCAGCGCCTCGGCGAGGAAGTAGCTGCCGCTGATGGCGAGCGATGTGCCACGCCCGGACAGTGGTGCGGCACAGTGCGCCGCGTCCCCGACCAGTACCACCCGGCCTTTGGACCACGTCGGCATCTTGGTCTGACCGCATTCGTCGAAGTACAGGCCGTCGCTTTCGCCCATCCGCGCGACGAGCTCCTGGATCCGCCACACGTCGTCCTGGTAGACGCCGCGCAGGACCTCGTGGACGGCTGCCGGATCGCGATAGTTGATGTCGAGCTTCGGCGACCGGAAGTACCCGGCCACGATCTCCTCGTCCGGCGTCTGCAGCAGGCTGAGCATCCGGCCGGGCGCCAAGTGCATCTGCCCGGGCGTTCCGGCAGGTGCGGGCGGGCCGATCGGCGCGAGGACGACGTAGACGCCGAGGAAGTTGACGTAGTCCTCTTCCGGGCCGAACACGAGCGCGCGGGTCCGGGAGTGAATTCCGTCGGCACCCACCACCAGGTCGTAATCGTCCTCGGTGCCGTCACTCAGCACGACGTGTACCGAGTCGCCGTTGTCGGACAGCTCGGTGACCGTCGTGGAGAACCGCACATCGGTGTTCTCGTCGAGCGCGCCGGTGAGGATGGGCATCAGCTTCGGCCGCGGGATCTCGATGTCGTCCGGCCGGTCGTTGGCGTACCTGGTGGAGAAGCCCGCGACGCGCTTCCCGTCGTCGTCGACGTACTCCGTGCCGACGGTCATGCTGATCTCGGCGGCCCGCATCTCGTGGTAGATGCCCATCTCCCGGACCATGTCCAGGGCATCGCCCCGCACGTCGATCGGCGAGCCGGTCGTCCGGACGACGGGTGCCTGTTCGATCAGCGTGACTGTGTGGCCGCGGCGCTGCAGGGTGATGGTGGCGGCCAGGCCGGCCACACCGGCCCCGGTTACCAGAATTTTCATGCGTATCCGATCTTGTTGTGAGGTGAGCAGCGGCGAGCCGCCCGGCTGTTACGTACCGATGCGATTCGCCAGAACGTGTTCCCGGACGAGCCGGGCGACGGGTTCCTTGAACTCCGAGCTCAGGCCGTGCCGCGCGTCGGGCACGCATACGAAGGTGGCATTGGGGATCCGCTCGGCGATGAACCGCCCGTCGTCGGGGCTGGCCAGCGGGTCGTCGGCGCCGTAGATGAGCAGCGTCGGGGCCTTGATGGTCCGCAGTTCCTCGTCCAGATCGTGCGTCCGCAAACACTGGATCCGGTACGAGTCGGGGTCACTGACCTGCCCGGCCATCATGGTGCGCAACCGCTCCAGCTGCGCCGGATCGGACTGACCGGCCGGGCTGAGGATGGCCTGCACCATGATGTCGAAGCGTTCCTCGGGCGGACGGGCCAGAGCGGCCTTGGTGAACTCGTTGATGTTCCGGAAGCTCGCGGGGGCCGCTCCACAGATCAGGCTCTGCACACGGTCGGGATGGCGGATCGCGATGTGCAACGACACCGCGCCACCGAACGAGAACCCCATGATGTGGGCCCGCTCGATCCCAAGGGCGTCCAGCAGGGCCACGCTGTCATCGGCGATGTCGCCGATCTCGTAGGGGTCGGTGCAGCGGAAGCTGTCCCCGACGTCTCGCTGGTCGTACGAGATGGCGCGGATGCCCTCGCCGAGCAGTGGGGCGAATCCGGCGTACTGCCCACGGTGAGACTCCCCGCCGTGATGCATGAGCAGGACTTCACCCGAGCCGAGCTCGTGGTAGGCGATCGGTCCGTTGGTCGTCTCCGCCACCTTGACGGTGCTGAAGCTCATCGCGTCGACCTTCTCCTTCCGGATGAGTGAATCCAGTTTATCACTTATTGCATCCCAAATTGAGTGAAATGGTGCCAGTTCCTTCATTCGTGGTACGGGCGGGCGAGTGCGCTACTGCTCGACGCGCGGGATCGAGGCGACTAGCCGCTTGGTGTAGTCGTGCGCAGGCCGGTCGAGGACGTCCGGTGTCTGGCCGGACTCCACCACCTTGCCGTGGTTGAGCACGTACACCCGGTCGGTGATCTGCCGGACGACGGCGAGGTCGTGGGTGATGAACACGTAGGTCAGCCCGAGGTCGGCCTGCAGTTCGCGGAGCAAGTTCAGGATGTGCGCCTGGACGGACACGTCGAGGGCGGAGACAACCTCGTCGCACACCACGATGCGCGGGTTACGGCTCAGCGCGCGAGCGATGGCCACCCGCTGGCGCTCGCCGCCGGACAACTGGCCCGGCCAGCGGTGCGCGTATCCGGCAGGCAGCCCGACTCGTTCCAACAGCTCGGCGGTCGCCGCCTCGAGATCGTCCGCTCCGGACAGGCGCAGGCCCTCGCGAAGCGTGGAGCCGATCGTCCTGGTGGGGTTCAGCGTCGACATCGGGTCCTGGAACGCCATCTGGGCAAGCCCGCGCACCGTCGCCCATTGCTGTCTGGACACCCGTTTCGCGGCCAGCTCCACGCCGCCTACCCGCACACTTCCCGCGCTGGGCCGGGTCAGCCCGACCATCATGCGAGCCAGCGTCGTCTTGCCCGAGCCGGACTCCCCTACCAAACCGACGCTTTCCCCGGCGTACACGTCCACGTCGACACCGTCGACAGCGACTTTGTCCTGATAGTTCTTGCGGACCGCACGCATCTTCACGAGGAGATCGCCTGGCTGGACCGTCTCCGCACCGGCAGCGGGCCCGCCGGCCGCCTCGTCGGTGATCAGCGTGATCTCCTCGGCGCGATCGCACCGAACCCGATGTTCGCCGGACTCGTCAGTGATGCGTAGTGAGACCGGCGAATCGGTACAGGCGGCTACGGCGTAGGAGCAGCGCGGGGCGAAGCGGCACCCGTCCGGCCTGCTACCGGGCGACGGGACCGAGCCGGGAATCGTCAGCAGACGCGGCACCCGATGATCCAGCGGCGGTTCGGCGGCCAGCAACGCCGCCGTGTACGGATGTCGCGGCTGGGTGCGGATGGCGTCCGTCTCCCCCACTTCCACGATCTGGCCCGCATACATCACGTAGACGCGGTCGCAGGTGGCGAACGCGACGCGGAGGTCGTGGGTGATCAGGATCAGGCCCAGCTCGTGGGTCTTGCGCAACCGGTCGAGCAGCTTCAGCACTTCCTGCTGCGTGGTGACATCCAAAGCGGTGGTGGGCTCGTCGGCGATCAGCACCCGCGGGTTCTCCGCGATCGCGGCCGCGATACCCACCCGCTGGCGCATCCCGCCGGAGAGCTGGAACGGGTACTTGCCCGCCACGGCCGGATCGGTGATGCCGACCTCGTTCAGCCTGGCCACGGCCTCGGCTCGCCGCTCCGCCTTGGACAGCTTGCGCCCGTCCTCGCCGCGCAGCGCCGCGGTGACCTGGTCGCCGACCTTCAGCACCGGGTTCAGCATGGTGAACGGGTCCTGCATGATGAAGGCGATCTCGTTGCCGCGCAGCCTGCGCCGCGCCGCCTCGCTGAGCCGCAAGAACGACGTGCCCGCGACGCTGACGTCGCCTTCGCTGGTCAGCTCGGGCGGCAACAGGCCCAGAAGGGCGCGGGCGGTGACGGACTTGCCGCTACCGGACTCGCCGACGATCGCGATCGACTCCCCCGGCGCGACCCGCAGGCTGATCGACTCCGCGATCGGTCTGCGGGCGCGACCTTGTTCGAGCCAGACGCTGAGCGAGTCCGTGGCCAGACCGGTCTGCCGCCCGGTCGAGATGGTCGGGTTCATCGTTGTCTCCTCGCCTGGTCGTGCTTGCGCTGGAGGTATTCGCCGATCAGGTTGGTCGAGACGGCGAGCAGCACGATCGCCACCGCGGGAACGACGGCGGGCCACACATTGGTGAAGATCGTCGCCCGGTTGTCCGAGACCATCCGGCCCCAGTCGGGCGCCCCGGGCGGGGAGCCCAGGCCGAGGAACGACAGCGACGAGAACTCCACCACGCCGTAGGTGAAGACCAGGAAGAACGTGGCGACCATGTTCGGCACGATGGTCGGCACCAGGTGCGTCAGAACGACCCGCCACGTGGGCAGGCCGAGCGTGACCGCGGCTTCCATGTACGGCAGATGTGCCCGCTCCATGACGGCGGCGCGCAGGTTGCGCACGTGCAGCGGAAGACCGAAGACGATCAGTACCGCGAGCGTGATGCCGAACCCTCCACCGGTGACCCCGGCGACCACGATCGCCACCAGCAGGGCGGGCACCGAGTACAGCAGGTCCACCAGGCGGCTGATCACGGTGTCGGTGCGGCCACCGAAATAGCCCGCCGCCACGGCCAGCAGAGTGCCGATGACGGTGACGCCGATGGCCAGCAGGAGCGGGCCGAGCAGTGACGTCCGGGCTCCGGCGATGATCCGCGAGAACATGTCACGGCCGAGCTGGTCGGTGCCGAGCAAGTGCTCGCCGCTCGGTCCTTCCAGGCTGACGGCGGCGTCGATGGCGCCCGGGTCCGCCGGGGCCAGGCCGGGGAAGATCGCGCAGGCGGCGACGGCGAGCAGGAAAAGCCCGGCCAGCGCCGTCAGGACCGGGATCCGCGGCACCCGGAAGCGGGCGGCGCGAGAACGGTTGGAGGTGGACGTGGAGTGTGGCACCGCGGTCATCGTGCGGACTCCAATCGGACGCGCAGGCGGGGATCGACCAGCATGCAGAGCAGGTCGACGACGAGGTTGACCACCACGACGAGCAACGCGGCGCACAGCGTCACGCCTTGAATCACGGGCATGTCCTGGTCGTGGATGGCCTCCACCATGAGGCTGCCGATGCCCGGCAGGTTGAACACGCGCTCGACCAGGATCAACCCGGTGAACAAGCTGACCACGATCGTGCCGGACAGCGTGATCAGCTGGACGCCTGCGTTCCGCAGCACGACGTTGCGCAGCGTCCACCAGCGTCCAAGACCCCTGGCGCGGGCGAACAACGCCTGGTCCTCGGCGAGGATCTGCCCGATCCGGACCCGGCTGATCCTGGTGGTGATGGCCAGCACGGCGATGGCCATGGTGGTCGCGGGCAGGACGAGGTGGGCGATGGTGTCGAGACCACCGTCGCCGATCCCCAGCGCCGGGAACCAGCCGAGCTCGACACCGAAGAACCACGCGAACACCGTGCCGACCACGAACGCCGGAGTGCTCGCCCCGAGCGTCGTCATGCCCAGCGCGAACCGGTCGATCCGGGACCCCGCCCGGTAGGCCGTGACGATGCCGATCGCCACACCGGCAACCAGGGCGATGACCCAGGTGAACAGCAGCAGCGGTACCGTGACCTGAGCCGCCTCGCCGAGCAGGGCGGCCACCGGCCTGCGCTGGATCACCGACTCACCGAGCTCGCCGTGCAGCAGCTGGCCGAGATACGTCCAGTACTGCTCGAGCAGCGGCCGGTCGAAGCCGTAGATCTGCCGGATGTTCGCCAGTTGTTCCTCGGTCGCCAGCTTGCCCGCGATGGCGTACTCCGGCCCGCCGGGTGCGGCATGGACGAACAGGAACACCACGAAGCTCACCACGAGCATGACCACGATCGCCGCGGATATCCGCAGCAGCACGTAGCGCAGCAAACCTGGTGGGATGCCGCCTGGGCGTTTGCGGGTGGCTGCCGGGGCTTGCGTAGTGGTCATCGGTTCACCCCCACCAGCAGGTCCCAACGCTGCATCCACCAGTAGTTGGTGAATCCGTCGATCGTCATCGGCTTCTTCAGGCCGAACGTCATGTCGGGAATCGCCAACGGCAGCGACACGCCGGCGGAGTGGTAAGCCTCCAGCCCCGACAGCAGCGCTTGCCCCCGCTTCGCCTCGCCGACCGGGATGGCGTGGCTGCGGGCCAGCGCCTCGTCGGCCGCCGGGGTGTTCTGGCGCGTCAGGTTGAGGTGCGACTTCGCCGGGACGAAGTAGTCCATCGGCATGACCGGGTCGGGGGCGTTGCTGGAGAACTGGAACAGCAGGACGCCTTCGTGCTTGCCGCGCAGGATGACCTCGACGTAGTCGTCACCCTTCTGCTCGAGCCGGACGTCGATTCCTACCCGCTTGAGGTCCTGCGCCAGCGCCTGCGCGACGAGGCTGGCGTCCGCGTCGGTGGACTCGACCGGGAGCGTCACGCTGAACCCGTTCGGTTTCCCGGCCTTACGCAGCAGCCGTTTCGCCAGGTCGGGATCGAACGCGTTGTCCTTGTCGAACTTGCCGAGGGTGTTCTCGACCGCATGCGGGCTCGCGACGCGTTCGAGCGTGGACGCCGACACCAGGGTGCGGGCCACCTGCCCGTTGCCGGCCAGCGCGGAGTCGACCACGCCTTGCCGGTTGATGGCGTGCCGGACCGCGGCGCGCACGTCCGGATCGTCGAACGGCGGCTTCGTCACGTCCATCATCAGCATGATCAGTGACGTGCCGTCGATCGTGGTGAACGTGAAGTCCTCGACGGTCCGCACCGCTTTGATCTGGCCGGTGGGGATTTCGAAGATCGCGTTGGCTTCGCCGGAGTGCAGCGCCAGCAACCGTGCCGAGTCGTCCGACACGATGGTGAAGGTGATCGACGCGAACGGTGCCTGGTCGCCCCAGTAGTCCGGGTTGCGCCCGATCGTCATCGTCTTGTTGGGCTCGAACTTGACCAGCTGGTACGGGCCGCTGCCCAGCTGCCCCACATCCGGGGTGCCCACTTTGTCCCCGTGCTTGTCGTAGAACGCTTTGCTGACGATGCCGGTACGGGCGACGGTGTAGAGGAACAGTGAATGCGGTTGGGCGAGCTCGACGGTGAGGGTCTTGCCCGAGACGTCAATCGACTTGATGGCTTTCATGACGATGTGCGTGGTGCTCATGTGGTCGTCGCGCATCGCCTGCTGGAAGGTGAACTTCACGTCCTCGGCCGTCAGCTCACTCCCGTCGCTGAATCGCACGTCGTCGCGCAGTTCGAACACGAACTTGGTGGGCGAGACCTGATCGAACGACGCGGCCACGTTCGGCTGGAAGCCGTCCCCGTCGTAGCGGATCAAGGGTTCGTTGACCAGCAGCAGCACACCTTGCGTGGTCACCCCGCCTTGCCACTGGTCGAACACCGGCTGCATCGCCTCGACCAGAACATGCAGCTCGTCGGGCTGACCGGAAGAGCCCGCGCCGCTGGACACCCCGCAGGCGGCCAAGCCGGTGAAGACGGTCA
This sequence comes from Thermocrispum municipale DSM 44069, assembly GCF_000427825.1. GTDB lineage: Bacteria > Actinomycetota > Actinomycetes > Mycobacteriales > Pseudonocardiaceae > Thermocrispum > Thermocrispum municipale. The sequence continues at coordinate 647,269 of NZ_ATYT01000003.1, forward strand.
GCGCGGCGAGGGCCGCGGATAATCGTCGGCGCACGCGCCGTAAGCTCCCGTGCGGTTTCATGGTGTTGTCTCCTCGTGCCGGGTGAGCGGTGAACTTCGTCAGACGTGCGGTACGAGCTGGGGCTTTCGACGCCGGGTGAGCCGGTGGGGCTATCGCCCCACCGCGTATCCCTGTGCGCCACGCGGGTTGGCGCCCGCGCGCATCTGGCCGGTGACCGGGTCCCGGTCGACGGCGGACAGCCTGCCGAGGTTGCCGGGGTTGGACACGGTGACGGCGTGTCCCCGGCGGCGCAGGCCTTCGATGACGTCCGCGCCGAGGGCCGCCTCCACGACCAGGCCGCCCGGGGTCCATTCCCGGGGCCAGAAAGACTGCGCGACGGCGGTGGTGTGGAACATCGGTGACTCGATCGCCTGCTGCGGGTTGTAGCCGCCGACCAACGTGCGCAGCAGATACAGCAGTTGCCACTGGTCCTGCTGGTCCCCGCCGGGCGAGCCGATTGCCGACACCGCGACGGAGCCGCGTTCCAGGATCGTCGGGGTCAGCGTCGTCCTGGGCAGGCGGCCGGGGCGAAGCGCGGACGGGCTCGCCGGGTCGAGCCAGGTCATCTGCAGGCGGGTGCCCAGGCAGAAGCCGAGTTCGTCGATCGCGGGATTGGACTGCAGCCAACCGCCGGACGGGGTCGCGGACACGACATTGCCGTGCCGGTCGATCACATCGATGTGGACGGTGTCGCCGCGGGTTTCCCCGGTCGGGCGCACGGTCGGTTCGCCAATTCCGTAAGCGTTGGACACCGCGGCGTCCACCTCTGCTTTGGTGCGCAGCGGCGGGAAATACGGGGGCGTGCCGGGAATCGTGCCCGGCCGCCATTCCGCCGACGCACGAGAAGTGATCAGTGCGGCACGCTGTTTGGCGTACTCCGGCGAGAGCAGGGTGCGCAGGACTTCGTGGTCGTCGCGAGCGTCGCCGTAGTAGGCGTCGCGGTCGGCCATCGCGAGTTTGAGGGCCTCGGCGATGGTGTGCACGCCGCGCTCGGTCGACGGATCGAGGTCGGCGTCGTCGAAGTGGTCGAGGATGGCCAGCGTCTGGAGCAAAACCGGACCTTGCGACCAGAACCCCGCCTTGACCACCGTGGTGTCCCGGAACGTCAGCCGTACCGGGTCCTCCAGCCGCACGGTGAACTCGGCGAAGTCGTCGACCGACAACACGCCGGCGTAGTCGTTTCCATCGGCATGCCGGTGCCGGGTCTGGGCCGCTCGCGCGGCGGCGGTGGCGACGAATCCGGTCTTCCATTCGCGCAGCGCGGCATCGATGCGAGCTTCCCGTGTCGCCCCGGCGTCGGCGGCTGCAATGAGGCGGCGCAACGTACGGGCGTACTGCGGGTTCTTGTGCAGCATCCCCGCAGCGGGCGCCTGACCGTCGACCAGCCATAGCTTGGCGGATTCCGGCCAGTGGTCGCGGAAGAGACCGGCGACAGAGGCGATGGTGCCGGCCGCGTTCGGCAGCAGCGGATGCCCCACCTCGGCGTAGTGCAGGACGTACGACAGGACGTCCCGCAACTCCCACGTGCCGAACTCGCGCAAGATCACCAGCCAGGCCTCCACGGCGCCAGGCACGGCACTGGCGAGCGCTCCGGAGCCTGGGACGAATTCCAGCCCGAGCGACCGGTAGTGCGCGATGTCAGCGCCCTGCGGCGCGGGACCTTGCCCGTTGACCACCATGGTGTCCTCGCCCGCGGGAGTGACCAGGGCGACGAGGTCTCCGCCGGGCCCATTCAGATGCGGTTCCACGACGTGCGTCACGAATCCAGCGGCAACGACGGCGTCGAACGCATTCCCGCCGCGCTCCAGCACGCTTTGCGCCACGGCGGAAGCGACCCAGTTGGTCGACGCGGCCATCCCGAACGAGCCGGTCAGGGCGGGACGGCTCAAGTGGTCAGGTGGAGCAGTGAACATGGCGGAAGTATGCAGTCTTCTGGAGTTGGATGCAATCCCGAAATGATAGGATCCTCGAGTTGTAACGGTGCCGAAATCGCTGCCGCCTGTGGCTACCGTCGTCGGTGGCGCGGACCGGAGCCGGGCCGGCGGGACGTGACGATCATCGTGCAAACGGCCGGCGCCAACCAGCTCGCCCTGATCGCCTGGGGACTTGCTGGAGTACCACCAATAACGATGGGAATCGGTCCGGTACCGGCGACGGCAGACGCCATGCGGCGAGCGGGGTTGCGGCTCGTCGACGACGCGCGAGGGCCGTTGCCCACGCCGATGCCTTCGCGATCAATGTGCTGCGTCAGGATGAACCGGACTGACGTTGCTGCCAGCGGTCCGCAGCTCCTCGCGGTGGCAAGCGCCCGCGTGGCGCCCGGCTCAACGGATCGAGGGCGGGCAGATGGTGGGTGTCGTGGAGGCGAACAATGGGCAGGAGGGTCAGCTGCCCTCGTCTTGCTGGGCATTTCGTACCGTGCCGGCCTCGTCGAGGTGCTGGACCATGACACGTTCGGCCTTGACGGCGTCGCGTTTCGTGAGGGCCTCCACCAGCGCGCCGTGGTGTTCGAGGAAACGTTTCGCGTTCGACGGTTCGTGCCACAGCGATGTTCTCAGCGGCACCGGATGGTTGCGCCACACCGTGTCGAGGTGGTCGGCGAGCAATGCAGGCCCACCCGCACGCGCGATGAGGTCGTGGAATCGTCTGCTGTCCTCAGCAAGATTCTCGACACGACCCGCCTCGAAGTCGCGCAACATCTGCTCGTGCAACTCGCGCAGGGTCGCCAGTTCGTCATCCGTGATCCGCTCGGCGGCCAACCGCGCGCAAAGTCCCTCGATAGCGCCGCGCAGGAGGTAGAGCTCGAGCACCGCCTCCCTGCTCAGTTCGGACACGGTCGCACCGCGATGAGATCGATATGAGATCAGCCCTTCGCTTTCCAGCCGACGCAATGCCTCGCGTACGGGAGTGATCGAGACGCCAAGCCTTCGGGCGATCTCGTCTTGAGGTACTGGGGCGCCGGCCGACAACTTGCCGCTGATGATCTCCTCGCGTAGCACCTGGTGCACGTAGTCAGCTTTGCTACCCGGTGGACGTGGCCGTGTCGGCCTCGCTGAGACCACGCGAGCTCCCTCCAGACATCAGCGGACGTCCCTCACAGTAGCCGAGCGTCACTGCGGGTCAGCCGGAATGGCCGCCCTGACGGAGAAAACAAGGCCTTGACCGCAAGGATGCATTTTATAAGATGCATCCTGTGAATCCACTCTCCGGAATCAAGGTCGTGGACGTCTCGACGCTGTTCGCGGGCCCGACGGCAGCCATGCTCATGGGCGACTTCGGTGCCGACGTGATCAAGGTCGAACACCCGCGACGCGGCGACCCGTCCCGCGGGCACGGATACGCCAAGGATGGTGTTGGCCTGTGGTGGAAGGTCCTGTCCCGCAACAAGCGCACGACAGCGATCGACCTGTCCGCCCCGGAAGGTCAACAGTTGCTCAAGCGCATCCTCGCCGATGCCGACGTACTGATCGAGAACTTCCGTCCCGGCACCCTCGAGCGCTGGAACCTCTCTCCCGCGCAGCTGCACGAGGTCAATCCCCGGTTGGTGATCGCCCGCTTCACCGGATTCGGACAGGTCGGTCCCAAGTCGAATGAACCTGGTTTCGGCACCCTGGCCGAGGCGATGAGCGGCTTCGCGGCAATGACCGGCGAGCCCGACGGCCCACCGACCCTGCCACCGTTCGCGCTTGCCGACGGAGTCGCCGGGCTTGCCGGGGCCTACACCATCATGGTCGCGCTGCAAGGCAGGCAGAAGTCCGGCAAGGGTCAGGTGCTGGACCTGGCGATCATCGAGCCGATCCTGACGGTGCTCGGCCCCCAGATCACGGCGTACCGCGCGCTCGGCGTGGTTCCGGAACGCACGGGCAATCGGTCGTTGAACAACTCGCCGCGCAACATCTACCGCACCCGCGACGGGCGGTGGCTCGCCGTCTCGACCAGTGCGCAGTCCATCGCTGAACGGGTGATCCGGCTTGTCGGCAGACCGGACTTGGTCGACGAACCGTGGTTCTCCTCCGGCCGCGCCCGCGCCCAGCACGCTGACGAGCTCGACGCAGCGGTCGGCAGCTGGATCGCCGAGCGAGACGCGGACGAAGTCATCGCTGCATTCCGGGAAGCGCAGGCTGCCGTCGCCCCGGTGTACGACGTCGCGGACATCGTCGCCGACCCACAGTTCCAGGCGCTCGGCACGATCGTCGACGTTCCAGACCCCGAGCTCGGCACTGTGTCCATGCAGAACGTGCTGGCACGCCTGTCGGATACACCCGGCGAGATCCGGTGGGCCGGCCCTCGCTTCGGTGAGCACACCTCGGAAATCCTCGCTGAAGCGGGCGTTCCGACCGACGACATTGCGGCACTACGCGAACGTGGAGTGATTGCCTGATGCCGACGTCCGTGCCGGTCACCTCGCTGTACGTACCTGCCAGCAGGCCCGAGATGCTGCCCAAAGCGCTGAACAGCGGCGCCGACGTCGTCCTCGTCGACTTGGAGGACGCGGTCCTGGCAGGGCAGAAAGAAGCAGCCCGAGCCAACGCCCTCGCGCTGCTCGACGAACTCCCCGACGAACCCGCCGTGCAGATTCGTGTCAATCATCCTCGCGGGGATTACGGGATTCGCGATCTGCTCGCACTCGGCCGGCATCCGGTGTTCCGGCAGGGGCGTGTCGGATTGCGTATCCCTAAAGTCACTGCTCCGGACGACGTCGACGTGGCGTTGCGACTCCTCGGAATCGACGACGTCGAGTCGGCTCCACCGGTGCACTGCCTGCTCGAATCCGCGGCGGGTGTGGAGAACGCGAACGCCATCGCCCGCCATCCTGCCGTCGTCGGTCTCGCGCTGGGCGAAGCCGATCTGGCGGCCGAGCTGTCCCTCGAAGGTGAGGAGGCGTACACGTGGATCCGTAGCCGGATCGTCGTCGCAGCGGCTGCGGCAGGCCTGCCGGCCCCCGCTATGGCGGTTTACACCGACCTCGACGACCTTGCCGGGCTCGCGAGGTCCTGTGCCCGCGGAAAAGCCCTCGGCATGTTCGGGCGCAGCGCGCTGCATCCCAAACAGCTTTCCACGATCAAATCGGCATTCGCCCCGACCGACGACGAGATTCGTCGGGCTCGCGAGGTCGTCGCAGCAGCGGCGGCCGGAGAGGCAGACGGCACCGGAGCTCTCGCACTCCCGGACGGTCGGTTCATCGACGCGCCGATCATCGAGTCCGCCCGTCGCACCCTTCAGCTGGCAGAACAGCTCAGCTGATGCGTTCTTCCGTTCCTGTTCCTACAACGAAGTGGATCCCTCATGCTTGGCATCTGGGCGCTGGTCGCCTACATCGCGATCATCATCGCGTGGAACGGCGTGTTCAAGCGCAATATCGGGGAAGCCATGATCCTCGGCTTCGTAGCAGTTGCTGCGTTCGGCGGCAGCTCGTTCCTCGACATCTTGTGGGCCGGGCTCAAGGGCGCAGCCACCGAGGAAATCGTCTTCGCCGCGTTGACTTTCGTGTTCATGGGATTCGTCCTCGGTAAGACCGGAGTTGTCGATCAGCTCATCGCGATGCTGAATTCCCTGTTGGGTCGACGTCGCGGCGGCGCGGCATATGTGTCGACCGTGGCCTCCGGCCTGTTCGGCGCGGTATCCGGATCGGGATCAGGAAACGCTGCTGCCGTGGGCTCGGTGACGATCCCGTGGATGGAGAAGTCGAACTTCAGCCCGAAGCTTTCCGCCACCATCGTCGCGGGCAACGCCGGCCTCGGCATCGCCATCCCGCCCAGCTCTTCGCTGTTCATCCTCACCGGATCCGCTGCTGTCGCGAGCTACGTGACAGCAGATCAGCTCTTCGTCGCGTTGTTCCTGGGCGGCGCTTGGACGCTGCTGTACCGCTTGATCCTCGTGTACTACTTCGTGCGCCGCCACAAGATCGGCGCAGTCGATCCGACGCTGATCGAACCCTTCAAGCGAACGTTCGCCGCGGGCTGGTCCAGCCTGCTGGTGTTCATCGGCATCATCGTGCCCGTGTTGCTGACGTCCGGACCCACCGGCGATGCACTTGTCTCGTGGATCGGAGAAGATCCGGCGGACGAGATCTCGATCATCACCTGGATCCCGGTGCTCGTCACGATCATCGGGCTCATCCTCGGGCGGAAAGCCTTGCCTCGGCGGGCATCCGGTTGGTGGCAACTCCTCGGAGAGGTCGGGCCGCGCTACGCCGTCATCGGCGCGACACTGTTCTTCGCTTTCGCCGCCGCCGAATCGCTCGGTGAGCTCGGGCTCGCCGAGCAGCTCGCTTCGCTACTGGGCGAGCTCGACTTGCCGCCGTTCCTGGTGGCTCTCGTGATCGGCTTGATCGTGGTCGGTGTCGCTGCGCCCCTGACTGCAACCGCGACCGTCGCGGCTGTGGGCCCGGTCGCGTTCACCACATTGCTGGCCGCGGGTGTGTCACCGATCCCTGCCGCCGTCGCGATCCTCGTCTTCGCCTCGACCGAGGGTGCGTCCCCGCCCGGTGCCGCACCAATCTACATCGCCAGCGGCATCGCACGCGTCAACCCGGCACGAACGTTCGTTCCGCTGGTTGTCTGGTACGTCCTGCCGATCCTCGTCATCGGCTCGCTGATCGCGGTCGGCGTGCTGCCGGTCTGATGCCAAAGGAGACTTGGATGATCACACGAACGTTGGACATCACTTTCCGCGTCAGCTTGGCCTTGTTCCTCATCGGTGGCGTGGTTGTGGTCGTGACACAGGCGATCGGGCTCGTCGTCCGAAACGGGCCGCTCGTCGAATCAGTTGTCGAATGGGCTGGTACCCCGACCTATGTCCTGGCCGGGATCGCCGGTCTGCTCGGCTTCGTCCTGTCCTATGTGAAGGGCTGGGACACCAGCGACTGAGACCCGGGTAGTTTCCACGACACCGACGCCGAGCGGCTCGGCGTCGGTCGTCACGAGCCGGCGGAACGTGGGTGAGCCACACGTGGTACCGATCGCTAGGGATACCGCGGGTGTCCTGGACGATGCCGCCAGCGGCTCGGGGTGAACATCCAGTTGAGGTGCCAGGCAGCGTCTCGAGAGTCATCGAGGCGGCCGAAGACCCACGCTGTCCGACGTCGCCTGAGGGAATCGATCACGGCGCGGAGGCCTAGGCTTCGCTTGCACTCCAGCTGTACGCGGCACGCCGCGTACAGCACAGACGACGTGGGTCACTCGCGGCGATAGATCGCGGCGTACTCGGCCCGGGCCCGAGCGATCGACTCGCGGTTGGCCTCGGCCCGGGCGGCGCGGAAGGTGCCAGGCGGAAAGCCGTGCTTGGTCAGGCGGTGCTCCGCGCTCTCGGTGCTGTAGGCGCCGGAGTAGAAGTAGCTCACGATCAACGCGAGCAAGCTCATCCCGACATGCATCAGCGGTTCGGCAGGCAACAGCCACCACACCGCAGCGAGTGGCCAGATGACAACACTCGCCCGCACGAAGTGGCGCAGCAGCCAGCGGCGCCCGGTCACGTCCTGCAGCACCCACTCGCGGTACCGGTCCGGCAGTCGTCCACCCGCGGCGTACCACAGCCAGCGCAGCGGGCCGGGTCGCCTCAATTCGCTCTTCATCAAGTCCGACCATACGCACGCCTCGGCCTGGGAGGGTGTTAGAACGATCACGACGAGGCGGGCCGAACTCGCAGGTCGCTGCGGCCGCGGAAACGTCCATAGCCAGCGGCGCCGGAAGGAACCCGTGCGTTGTACGCCCGCCGTGCGGTCCGGTGCCGGCGGACATCGGCGTGATCGAACTGGACCAGCCGCGGAGCGGTCTGCTTCTGATCAACCAGTGGCGGGAGTGAGCCGCGAACTCCACGGCTCGGTCGCCGATACTCCCGCGGCAAATCACCGGATTCACCCCGAAAGGCGCGCTGAAGTGCGACGATTAGTCGATGGAGTACGTGGAACGTTCTCCCGTACCGGCTCTGGCGGGCGTCGTGCGGACTGTCTGGATCCACCGCACCGGCACAGATCCGTACGTGCAACGGCACCTGCCGACCGGCGGAGTCGAGATCCACTGCCCCATCGGCGGGCGGCCACAGCTGATCGGCCCGCTCACCGGCCCGAAGGTCGACGTCATCCCACCACGCACGACCATCGTGGGCGTCCGATTTCAACCGGGAACCCCGCCCCCACTGCCGGCCGTCCCCGGCGAGCTGCTCGACCAGCAGGTAGATCTCTCGGACCTGTGGGGACGGCTGGTCGACCGCCTCGTGGCGGCGATGGCCGAGACGGGCTCGCCCGAGCGAGCACTGACGTACCTGCAAGCCCACCTGCTCGCCGAGTATCGCCACGCAGGCGGCCCGGACCCGCTGATGCGCGAACTCGTGAGCGCGCTGATGCCGTGGCATCCGGTCAGCATCGACGCGATCGCCTCGCACCTGTCACTGTCGATCAGTCAGCTGCGTCGGCGCTGCGTACACGAAGCCGGGGTGAGCCCGAAGGTGCTGCAGCGGACGTTGCGGTTCCAGGGTTTCCTCGCGCTCGCCCAGGCCGGTGCTGCCGCCACGGGCCGGCGTGGCACGGACGGAGTCGCCGGGCTCGCGATCGACGTCGGGTACGCCGACCAGGCGCATCTGACCCGCGAGTGCGTCCGGCTCACCGGATGCACACCGCGTCAACTCCTCGGCGGTGACATCGACCGGTGCGCATGCGGACACGACCACGCCGCCTCCTACCGGCCGTTCCTCGCGACCCGCCTGCGGCCGCCGTTGCGGGGGTAGACCTGCGCGATTCGTTCAAGAATCGCCTTCTCGCCACGCCTAGCGTCGAGGGCATGACAGACCTTGCCCGGCTCGACGGCACCGTCTTCGCCCCGGGATCGCCGGGATACGAAGCGAACCGCCGCCCAGCCAACGTCGCGTATCACGACGTGAGGCCCCGACTGGTGGTGTCGTGCCGCTCAACCTCGGACGTCGTCGCCGTTGTGTCGTACGCGGCGACCGCCGGGGAACGACTCGCGGTGCGTGGGGGTGGGCATTGCTTCGCCGGACGTTCGTCTACCGACGGAATCGTGCTCGACCTCTCCGAGCTGAACGACGTCACCGTGGCCGCCGACGGCGTCGCGACGATCGGCGCCGGCGCCCGCCTGGGACAGGTCTACCCCGCGCTGCACGCGCACGGCCGGACATTGCCGGCCGGGTGCGGACCGACCGTCGGCATCACCGGCCTCACGCTCGGCGGCGGCATCGGCCTGCTCGGACGACAGTACGGATTGACCTGCGATCGCCTGGTCGGAGCACAGGTCGTACTGGCCGACGGCAGCGTGGTGAACTGCGACGATGCGCACGAGCCGAAGCTGTTCTGGGCGCTCCGTGGTGCGGGCGGCGGACAGTTCGGAGTCGTCACCGCGCTGCAGTTCGCCACCGTCCCGGAGCCGCTGACCACACGCGTGGAGGCGTGGTGGTCCGACGTCGCCGTCGAACGGGTCATGGCCGCATGGCAAGCGTGGGCACCGGACGCCCCGGACCAACTCACCGTCAACCTCGCGGTCATCGCCGAGCCGGGCGAGCCGGTCGCGGTCACGGCATTCGGAGCGGCCACGTTGCCCGAGGCCGACACCCACGGGTTGCTGCGCGAGTTCACGCAGCTCGCCGGACTGCCACCGGTGACGGAGCTGATCCCGGACATGCCCGTGCATCGGTTGAAGGCGTCCTTCTCCGACTCGGGCGAGCCGGGCCGAGCCGTGCGGATCAGATCGGAGTTCTTCACTCGCCCGATGCCGGACGACACTCTCGCATCGCTCACCTCTGACCTCACTGCCGGGCCGATCCACACCACCCGCCAGCTGTCGTTCACCGCCATGGGCGGGGCATACGACCGCGTGCCGGTCGGCGCCACCGCGTTCGCCCACCGCGGCCAGCGTTTCCTGCTCGAGCACACCGCAGCCGCGGGAGACCCGTGGGTGGACCGTTCGTGGCACGCCGCGCACGGCGACGCCTCCGGTCGGGTGTACCCGAACTTCCCGGATCTCGAGCTCGACGACTGGCCCGCGGCCTATCACGCCGAGAACCACGCTCGGCTGGTCGAGGTCAAGAACGCCTACGACCCGCACCGGTTCTTCCGCTTCCCGCAATCCCTCTGAACCCGGCGAGCAAGGAGCACACGATGGGCAAGGTCTACAGCGCACATTCGGTCTCGGTCGACGGATACATCACCGGCCGCGGGCCGGCGCCCGGACGCGGACTCGGCGACGGCACCGTGCTGTTCGACTGGTACTTCGACGGCGACACGCCGAGTCGGGTGTTCGACGGGTTCCGGCTGAGCGAATCCAGTGCGAAGTTCTTCGACGCGCTGGCCGGGCGGGACGGCGCCATTGTCGCCGGTCGCAACACCTACGAGGACTCCGACCGCTTCGGCGGCGGGAGCCCGCACCCCGACGCTCCGCTGTTCGTGGTCAGCCACCGGCCCGCGCCGGAGATCACCGAGCGGCAGACCCTGGTCACCACCGGCATCGAGGACGCCATCGCCGCCGCCCGCAAGGTCGCAGGCGACAAGGACGTCGGCTTGATGGGCGGCGGTGTGCTGACCGCCGCGCTGAGAGCCGGACTGGTCGACGAGGTCGTGCTGCACCAGGTGCCCGTCCTGCTGGGCGGCGGCCGCTCGTTCTTCCAGGAACTGCCTGAACACATACACCTGCGGCTACTGGAGGTCGTGCCCGCACCTGGCGTCACACACCTGCACTACGAAGTCGTCCGCTGAACCCGCCGAAGGAGCAACCATGCTTGACCCCGCTGTCCGCCGCGTCCTCGACGGCACCCCGATCGCGCACCTTGCGAGCGTCTCACCCGACGGGGCGCCGCACGTGGTTCCCGTCTGGATCGGCACGCGCGGCGACCACGCCGTCGTGCTGACCGGGCCCGGCTCGCGCAAGGCACGCAATCTCCGTCGCGACCCACGTGTGGCGCTGTCCATCGCGCCCGCCGACAACCCGTTCGAACCGGTCGTCATCCGCGGCAAGGTCGTCGAGTGGCTCGACGGGGACGCGGGATGGGAGGTCGTCGACCAGTTGTCGGACAAGTACGTCGGTGCTGCCTACCCTCGTGACGACGAGCGGGTCGTGGCCGTCATCGAGGTCGTTCGGCAGACCGTCGGCGTCGGGTGAGCTCACGCTCTCGCGCCAGCATCACCTGTCTGCGGGGGTCAGCGTCACCGCTGCACACACCTCCGGTCGCGGCACAGATCAACAAGGCCCGTCGAGCACTCTCTCGACGGGCCTTGTCACCTGTCTGGCTGTCGGCCGCTATCCCTTCCGCGGGCCCCGGTAGTACTTGATCATGCTCGCGTAGCTCTCGCCGGCGAGGCCGTCGGCGATCGCTTGCCGGGTGAGCTCGGCAAGATGACGGGGTAGCGCCGCGTTCACCTCGTGGTCCTCGCTGGTGCGGGTCACGTGCTCCAGTGCCGTCAGATTCATTTCCGTGGTGTCGATCGTGCCCGCGAACTCGCCCGCATCGATCTTCGGCGCTTGGTCGTCGAGGATCGGCACGACCACCGAGTTGAGAAACCATCCCGTGGCCATCGACTCGAACTCCGTGGCGGAGACTCCGGCCGTCCCGACGAGTGCCGCTGCGTGGTAGAAGCCGTTGACCGTCGCGTACATGAAGCCCAGCAGTGCTGTGTTGTACAGCACCGCCAGCCCGGGGTCGGTCCCCACGTGCGACGACGCGCCGCCCAACACGTCCAGGGTCGATCTGTGCGTGTCGAACACGGCGCGATCGCCGCTGTAGAGAATCACGGCGTCCGGCTGCCCGACGGCGGGCACCGGCACCATGATCGCGCCGTCGAGGTAGTCGACGCCGTGTTCCTCGGCTCAGGCCGCGGCCTGACGGGCCTGTTCCGGAGTACCCGAGCTCAAGTTGACCAGCAGTCGCCCGCGGAGGGCGTCCACGCTCGAACCGAGAACGTCGTACATGGCGTCGTAGTCCGCGACGCAGGAGATGACGATCTTGCTGGCGGTCACGGCGTCATCGACTGTGTCGGCGCGAGACGCGCCTTCTGCGACGAGCGCGTCAGCCTTGGCGGCCGTGCGGTTCCACACCGTCGTGGCGTGGTCGTGCCGCAGGAACGCCCGAGCCAACGCCGAGCCCATCGGACCGAGCCCGAGGACCGTCACCGATAGTTGATCATCCATGTGCGCCATTGTGGTGCCGTCACCGCGCGATCGCTTGTGCGATGTATTTCGCCAGGACTTCCGGTGCCTGAGCGTGCGCGAGGTGGCCCTGCCCCGGCATGCGAACCACGTCGGCTTGTGGCAGGGCATTCCGGATGACCTCGAACGCCGTGCCGTACGGCGGCGCGCCCTCGTTGAGTTCGCCCAGCAGGAGTGTGACCGGAACGTCGATCTCGGGGTACCGGTCCCACGCCGGAGTGTGTGCGTTCAGCGCGACCAGCTCGTCCGCAAGGGGGTGGGCGAGCGGACGTAGCACGGGCCAGACGGGGTTCGCGCGTAGCTCGGCGACGTACTCGGCGGAGAACCCCGACACGGTGCGGTTGACGATCTCGACGGCCCGGTCGAGATCCCCGTCGTGGTGCGCGTTCCGCAGGTCGTCGAGCGCCTCGATGCCGAACGGGCTCGACACCGGTTCGTAGGCGACGACCGAGCGCAATCTTTGACGGTCGACAGCGACCTCGAGGGCGATCAGGCCGCCGTAGCTCCAGCCGAACAAGTCGACCGGCTCGCCGATGACGTCCAGCACGTGGTTCAGGTCGTCGATCTCGGTACGCAGCGAGTAGTCCGGCCCGAGCGGCCCGCTGGGCACTCTCCCCCGCCGGTTGAGCACGATGACCGGATTGGGCACCGGCAGCGCATCGACGACCGGCCGCCAGCTGCAGGCGTCGGCCATGACGCCGGGTACGACGACCAGCGGTACGCCGTCACCGTCGCTGCGCTCGGCGAACAGCACGGTGCCGTCGCGGTCGAATCGCAGGGTTCGCATCATCTTCCTTTCAGGAGGTGAAACCGGGCAGCAAGCCCAGCAGCGGGATGGTGATGGCGGTGCAGACCGTCATCGAGAACACGTTGCCGGCGAACGGGTGGACGCCCGCGGGCAGACGCCGGGTGGCGAACGCCGCCAGTGGTGGGCCGGTGAGGGCGCCCAGGACCGCGCCGGCAACGATCGCGGGGATCGTCGGGCCGAACGTGAGCACGGCCGCCGGGGCGACGGAGACGACCGGAACGAAGGTCGGGTACCAGCCGTGCTGGGCCCATTGACGGCGGTAGACCAGCACCCCGACCGTCGCGGTGAGTACCTGTGCGGCGAGCAGCGCGGGCAGCAGTGTGCTGCCGTAGACCGGAACTTGCGGGTTCAGCACGTACGCCAGGACCGTCCCCACGATCAGCCCGAGCGAGGCGATTTCGTTGCCGTGGAACGGCGCCTCGGTGAAGTCGGCGAGTACGCGCCGGACCACCCATGCGGGTCCTTGACGCGGGGGTTCGACGGGCGCTTCGGGTGCGGGCAGGGGTTGCGGCATCCAGGGCAGCAACCGGCACAGCGGGAAGGCCAGGAGCGCTGATATCCACATCGCGGTGACGTTGCCGACGACGGCGGGGAGCTCGAGCGGCGCGCACACGTAGTTGACCAGTAGCAGGGCGATCGGAACCGTCAGGCCTGCACCGAGGATCGCGCCGGTGACGGCCACACCCCACCCGCGGCCGTAGGTCAGTACGACAGCGGGCGGGACGGACACGAACGCCACGAACGTCGGCTGCCACACGCCGGACGTCTCCAGCGTCCAACCCCACAGGAAGTGCGACACGACCACGGCGAGCAGGGCCGACGCGGTCACCCACGGCCACAGGCCGGTGCCGCCGCTGATGGCGAACCCGGCCCATCGGCGGCCGCGTTTCCACGCCACGTGAGCGATCCACCCACCCGCGAGCATCCCGAGCCCGCCGAGCGCGGTCTTGTAGAACTGCGCCTCGGTCGTGTCGCCGAGGCACCAGCGGAAAAATTGCCAGACGTTGTCGTACGCCTGTGCCTGCCACTCCTCGTAACCGGGCAGGACGTGCGGCAGCGACGCGGCAGCCCGGGCAAGGACGAGAGCGAGGCCCGCGGTGGCGGCGACCAGAGCGCCGCCGGCGAGCCAGCGCCCGAGCGAGCCCGCACTGCGCGTGTCGGTCGATTCGGCGAGTTCGGTGGCCATGGGTGCCGCCCGTCAGCGCGGGTAGACCTGACCGCCGCGGTAACCGAGCAGCGGATCGTAGAGATCGGTGCGGCGGTCACGGGGCAGGTCGTTGAGCTCGTTCCAGATCGCGGCCGAGCGGGTCGCCATCAGGTCCAGCTCGGCGAACACCGTGGTCTCCCCCTCAGCCGGAGCCACCTCGCCGACCGGCCAGCCGTTCGTCCCGGTGATCAACGAGCAGCCGAGGAACTTCGCGCCGCGCTCCTCCCCGACGCGGTCGGCTGCCACGATCGGCACGTTGTTGACGTGCGAGGCGGTCATCGTCAGGTACGAGGCCATGCACTTGCCCGCGTCGTCGAACAGCGGCGGCGGCGTCCAGACCCAGTTGTTCACGCTGCAGATGACATCGGCACCTTGCACCGAGAGCAGCCGGGCGACCTCCGGGAACCAGATGTCCCAGCAGACCAGCAAGCCGATACGGCCGATGCGGGTGTCGAACACCGGGAAGCCGAGGTCGCCGGGCGTGAACACCAGCTTCTCGCGGTTCCACAGGTGCGTCTTGCGGTAGTGCCCGATGAGCCCGTCCGGCCCGATCAGCACGGCGGTGTCGTACAACCGCACACCGTCCGCCTCGGCCATGCCACCGACCAAGTGAATGCCACGGTCACGGGCGAGTTCGCACCACGCGTGCACCGTCGGCCCGGTCAGCGGCTCGGCGTGCGCGTAGGCCTCCTCGCGGGTTTCGAACGAGTAGCCGGTGTTGACCAGCTCGGGCAGCACCACGAGGTTCGCGCCCTCGTCGGCGGCCGCGTTCGCCAGCTCGAGGGTGCGGGCGAGGTTCTTGTCCTTGTTCTCCATGCCGACCTGGGGGTCGCACTGGACCGCTGCGGCGACGATGACGCTGGTGGACATGCGGTTTCCTTTCAGTGGGTGATGCCTGACAGGGCTTCGGTGGCGGACAACAAGCGGTACTCGGAGCCGGGTGGGCCGACCAGCTGAACGCCGATCGGCAGGCCGTCGACGCGGCCTGCGGGGACCGAGACCGCGGGCAGGCCCAGCACGCTCCAGGGGCTGGTCAGCGACAACAGGGCCGTGCGAATGTCGACCGGCTCACCTGCGACGCGCCACTCGCGGCTGCCGAGCGGTGGGGCCGTCAGCGGGATCGTCGGCAGGGCGAGGAAGTCGACCCGGCGGAAGACCTCCATCACGGATTCGCGGACGCGGTCGCGACGTTCGAGTGCGCGGACGTACTCCCAGTCGTGGACGTCGCCACCGGCGAAGAGCCGATCGCGTACTTCATCGCTGTACAGCTCGGCTTCGGTGGCGAGCCGGTCGACGTGCACCGCGTAGGACTCCCTGCCCTGGATGACGCGGTACGCCTCGCGCAGGTCGCGGATCTGTGGGAGCGAGACCGTGCTGGGTTCGCCGACGGCGAGGCGCGCTGCGCGCGCGATGCGGGGCTCGACGGGATGGACTGTGCTGGGCTCGAGCCAGCCGATGCTTGGCAAGCCGTCCTGACCATGCGCGGTCTCGCCGGTGGTCAGAGCTGTCCACGCCAGGCGGCATTCCGCACTGCTGCGGGCCAGCACGCCGACGGTGTCGAGCGATGGGGCGAGCGGAAAGACGCCGCTGGTCGGGACCGCTCCGTAGGTCGGTTTGAGACCGACGACCCCACAACAGGCCGCGGGAACCCGCACCGAGCCACCGGTGTCGGTGCCGAGCGCGAGCGGGACGATGCCCGCGGCGACCGCGGCGGCCGAGCCGCTGCTCGAGCCACCCGCCATGCGGTCGACGGCGTGGGGGTTGTGGGTGGGGCCGTTCGCGGACAAGTCGCCGGTCGGGCCGTTGGCGAACTCGTGGGTGGTCGTCTTGCCGATGATGATCGCGCCGGCCTCCCGCAGCCGCGCCACACACGCGGCGTCCTGCTCGGCGACATGGCCGGTGAAGTGTCTGGCGCCTGCCGTGGTGGGCAACCCGCGGACGTCGATCATGTCCTTGACCGCGACCGGAAGACCGTGCAGCGGGCCGCGGTCGGTGCCTGCGGCCAGTTCTTCGGTCGCTTGCTCCGCTGCCCTGCGTGCTCCGGACTCGTCGAGCGTGACGAAGGCGTTGATCCTCGGCTGCCAGCGGGCGGCTTCGGCCAGTGCGATCTCCACCAGGTCGCGCGGTGACGGCCCGTCCGCGCGCAGCTTCGCCGCCAGCTCGGCGACACCGACCCCGGCGAAGAGGCCGGCACCAGGCGGCGCGACGAGCCCGGCCTTCAGGGATGACGACACACCGGTTCCTCTCTCGGACGCAAACGTTTGGGTTTCGTGTCGCGACGCTACCCAAACGTTTGGGGCAATCGTTTGGGTAGTATGAACGCACCATGGGCCGGTTCGTCAAGGGGTTGCCGGCGAAAAGGGAGGGGTCGTGAAGCGTCAGGGCGGAAAGAAGCCCGCCACGCTGCGGATGGTCGCCGAGTCCGCCGGGGTGGACGTCTCGACTGTGTCGAGGGTGCTCAACGGGCCGCCCGACGAGGTCTCACGCGCGGCGTCCCGGGAGACGGTCAAGGCGATCCGGGAGTGGGCGGCACGGCTGGACTACCGGCCGAACCCGCACGCGAAGAGCCTGCGGACCGCGCGGAGCAACCTCATCGGCGTGCTGGTCCCCCGATTGTCGGACGTCGTGTTGGCGACGATCTACGAAGGGATCGAGGATGCGGCCGCGCGCCACGGGTTGGCCACCTTCGTGATGAACAGCCACGACCGGCCCGAGAAGCAACGGGCGAGGACCGATCTGGCCCTGTCCCGGCGGGTGGACGGGCTCGTGCTGGGAGACGCCCACAGCGATGCGCAGCTCGTCGACGAGATCGCCGCGCGCAATGTTCCGTTCGTCCTGGTCAGCAGGCACGCAGGCGACCACCCGTCGGTCACCTGCGACGACTACCTGGGCGGCAAGCTCGTGGCGGAACACTTCCTCGAGCTCGGTCATGAGCAGGTCGGCGTGATCGCGGGCGAACCGTTCGCCAGCACCGGGATCGATCGCACCGCGGGATTCGTCGACCGCTACCGGGAGGCGGGTATCGACGTCCCGGTCGTGCACTCGGCGTTCGACACCGCCGGTGGGCACCGGGCGGCCGAAAAGCTGCTGCAGCAGGGTGCTCGGCCGACCGCGATGTTCGCGGTGAACGACTTCGCGGCCATCGGCGCCATGGGCGCGGTCCGTGACGCCGGCTTGCGGCCTGGCGAGGACGTGGCCGTGGCCGGCTTCAACGACATCCCGCTCGCGGCCGAACTGCCGCTGCCGTTGACCAGCGTGCGCTCACCCATGCACGAGATGGGCAAGCGCGCGCTGGAAGTGCTTGTCGCGATCCTCGGTGGCCAGGAGCCACGATCCGAACGCCTCGCACCGAAGCTGGTCGTGCGAGCCTCCACCCGTCCCTGACGGCCGTCGGCGGTTTCGGACTCCGTCGACGCTTCGCTCAGGCGAGACCGAGGGCCCGTACCCGGTCCGCCGACCTGGTCGATTCAGCCCGCCTTGAGCTGCTCGACCGCAGCGGCCAACAACTCCTCGCCCAGCTCGCACTGCTTCTCACCGGTATCGAACTCGCGCACCTGCAGCTCGAGGTACGTCTCCGGCCCGGCGTCCACATAGACGTTGCACGTCTCGGTGTTCGGAAACCAGGCCGTCACCGACGGGTAGCCCGCGAGCGTGCCGGACTCCGACGACCGGTACTTCGAGTCGCTGGCCACGCCGGCCGACTCCAGGCTTTCGCCGACCAAGCTCAGCGCCAGGATGCCGTCCTCGCGCCATTCGCAACCGTCGACACCGCCGGAGAAGGTGCGCGGCTGTCCCGGATCGGTGAAACCGGCGGCGGACAGCTCGTCCTTCGGCAGCAACTCACACACCTTGTCGTCCTGGAACTTGCTGACGTCCAGCGGTTGCTGCCGGCTTTCCTGGCCGGCGCCGCCCTCGCTGTCCGGCCCCTCCTCGCAGGCGACGAGCAGCGCAAGCCCGGCGAGCGCGACCGCCGCTCGTGCCAGGTGACCGTGCCGCACGTGGTGCTCCTTTCCTCGCTCAGCGCGCCTGGCCGGTCACCTGTCGGCCAGCTTCTCGACGACCGCCTCGGACAGGTCTTCGGCCACGTCGCACGGGTCTTCCTGTCCGTCAGGATTGGTGACGGCGATGGTGAAGGACGTCGTGTCGGACGCGCCCACGAACACGCTGCACGCCGCCGCGGGCGACTTCTGCGGCGTGGTGGTCACGCTCGGGTAGCCCGCGATCTCGCTCGGCTCGAACTTGTCGAACTTGCCTTCCGCCCGCCTCTGGTAGACCACGTCCAGGCCCTGGTCCTCGTGCAGGGTCAGCGACACCGTGCCGGTGTCCCACATGCAGATGCCGAAGTCGTTCTCGGTGCCTGCGTCGGTGATGCCGAGCTCGGTCAGCGCCTCCTCGGGCACCAGTGAGCACTTGTCCTGCGCGGCCTTGGCGATGTCGAGCGGCCGGTCCACCTTCGGTGCCTGCTGGGGTTGCTGCATCGGTGCTTCCGAGGTGGCTGACGGCTGCGCGCCAGCCTCTTGGTCGGCGTTCTGTGCCGGGTCCTCGCCGCACCCGGCTACCAGCCCGAGGCAGGCGACAGCGGCCAATGTGGCATTGATCGAGGAGCGCCAGGACAATTCGACTCCCTACCTTCTTCGTTGGTAACGGCTACCAGCAGCGAGGCCTGCGCGGACCATCTCACCGCACCGTCAGCGCAGGAAATTGATCTGGTCGAAGTCGTCGTCCCAGTCGTCCGGTCCAGGTCGCCTCGGTGCGGTACCGCCGGTGCCGTACCGGGGCTGACCGGCTCCGCCGTAGGGAGGCGCGGACTCCTCGGCCTGCTGGGCCGCTTCTGCTTCCTGCGCCTCCGCCTTGTTCAGGTCGGCCTTGATCTGCTCCCGCTGCTCGGGGGTCAGCGGCGGGACGGTCGCCAGCGAGTTGAAGGCGGCCTTGACGTCGGGGTCCATGGTGCCTGCGAAGTAGCTGGCGATCACGTGCCGCCACGAGAAGTCGCCCTTGGCGATGCGCTCCATGACGACCTGCCACTCCGGGGTGCGCTCGCGCGCCAGGATGCCGGCCTTCATCGCCTCGATCTGCTTGTCGGACAGCCGCTCCGCGTCCCGCGCTCGCTTCTCGCGCAGCTCCGCGGTCGAGTGCTCGACCTGCTGGATGCGCCGGTAGGCGGATTCGATGGTCTCGTCGATCTTGCGCCGCAGGCCGTCCAGATCGGGCAAGTCGACCTTGCCGAATTGCGTCATTCCACTACTCCGACCGAGTTGGCTGACATGGCCGCTGCCCGGCCCACGCTCCCCTGCGTCGGCTGGGCGGTCACGCCGTCACGTGATCCGGTGCCTCGGTACGCGTCGCGACTCACTTGAAGTCCCGACCGTACTTGACCTCACCGGAGCCGTCGTTCTTGATGTACGGCCGGTCGTCCTCGTTGAGCACCGGACCCTGGACCGGCGTGTAGTCCTCCTTCTTGGGCTTCTCCTCCTCGGGCAGCGGGTTGTCCTCCGGCATCCCTTCCTTGAGCCGGTCGGCCCGCTCCTTCGCCTCCTTGTAGTCGCCCTCGTACTTCTCGTAGACCTCGGAGCCCTTCTGCAGCTTCTTGAACGCGTCGCTGTTCTGCACCTCGGTGGTGATCTCTTTGACCTCGCGGGCGAACTCGCCGGCGTTCTTGACCACCTTGATTTCCGGGATCTTCTCCAGCGCGCCCTTGAGGTCGTTGAACAGCGAGAAGATCTCCTTGGCCTGACCGACCAACTCCTTCATGGTCTCGTAGGCCTCGAAGATGTCACCGATCACCCGGGCGATGCGCTCGATGACGTCGACGATGGTGTTGTCGTCGATGTCGATCCCGAAGAACTCCAGGAACGTGTCGACGACCGCCTTGGCGGTCTCCCAGATGGTGCCCAGCTGACCGCGGGTGATGTGCTTGGCGATGAGGTTCACCAAGATGTCGTTGAGGACTTCGCCGATGGCGTTCACCAGCCGCGCGGCCAGCTGCGCCAACACCTCCGCGATCTTCTTGAACGCGCTGGCGATGAACTCGCCGATCTGTTCCGCGGCACCCTTGACCATCTCGGACCAGTGGTGCTGGATGAACCCTTGTGCGGCGGCCGCGGCCTCGCCGGTCCACAAGTGGCTGTCGACGAGCGTGTGGAAGTTCTTGCTCATCTGGATGACGATCGCGGCGAACCCGTCCGCCAGCACCGCCTTCCAGGCGTTGCCGTTCTTGGTGAGCTCGTTGAAGTCACCCAGCAGCGGGTCGAGCACGACCGTCTCGAACGTCGGCGGGTCGCCCTCCCCGATCTTGGGCAGGCCGAACTGGTTGGACAGTTCGTACCACGCCTCCAGGAACCAGTCGGCGATCGACGCCGCCTCCTTGGCGGGCCCGCGCAAGTGCTGCGTCAGGTCCTTGTCGCCGCCTTCTGCGGCCTCGGGCGGCTGCAGAGCGACCTCGGCGATCTGGAAAGCGGACTTGCCGTCCTTGCCGTAGTAGTCCCGGCCGTGGCTGTCCCCCGGCTTCTCGTCGTCGAGGTGGAACTGGTCGAACAGGCTCGCGTTGGTCTCGTCCCTGCCTTGGATGTTGTCGGCCACGTCGATCATGGCGTCGCCGAGATCGGCCATGCCGAAGCCGATCTTGTCGAACACCTGCTCCACGGCGGGCTGGGCGACGTCCTTGATGGCCTCCCCGAACGGCTTGAGCAGCAGCCCGGCAGCACCACCGACGTTGTCGGTTTTCAAGCCGTAATCGATGGCGTACTTCTCGATGGTCGGAAGGTTGTACGCAGCTTCCGCCGCCAAATAGGTTCCGTAAGCCCGAATGCTGTCGGGATTGGCTTCCACAGCGGATCCCCCTGAGATGATCTTGCCCGCGGCCGTTGCAGTGTATCGATGCGCAATGAATACGCTCGCCGCCCCCGGCAAAGCCAACCGAACGGGTGGTCAATTGGGGTTCCGGCCCGTTTCCGACCTACGACGCCCTTGCCGACGCGCCGGATCCCGCTATCCGAGAAATGCACACAGGAAAACCCGGTCATATTGGACAATAGGAAGAAATTTGTCCGAATTCACGTGTGCGGGCAGCATGTGGTCACCATTCGCCGTGACCACATGCTGCGGCCCGAACGGTTCAACCGCCGGCCGGCCTTGCGGGCCTCGATCCGGGCACGACCGTGGTGCCCGCCACCGTGCCCGGGATGGCCGAGCGGTCCTCACGAACAACGGTGCTCGTGCGCCGAGTGAGCGCGGTGCTCGAGCTGAAGTGTGCTGTGGTCCAGCCCGAACCGTTCACGGAGAATCGTGACGGCCCGATCCAGCACCGACTCCTCGCCGCAGCCGGTGGCGGGTCGAACCTCGTCTCCCCCGCTGTCGACGACCAGATGTGCTGACGCGGCGGGCGTGCGGTCGTTGATCGCCCACACGTGGAGGTCGTGGACCTCCACCACTCCCGGAGTGCCTGCGAGCGCATCCTTGACCTCGGTGACGTCGAGTCCCTTCGGCGCGCCCTCGAGAAGCACATGCGCAGCCTCCCGCAACAAGGCGAAAGCCCTCGGGGTGATCAAGAGCATGATCAACAAGGACGCGACCGTGTCCGCATAGGGCCATCCCGTCGTCAGCAGCACGACGGCCGCGGCGATGACGCCGACGGATCCCAGGGCATCGCCCAGCACGTGCAGCGCCGCCGCGCCGGCGACGGGGACCTGCACTTGCCCGAGTCCGTACGTCCGGCGGAAGGTCGCCGGCCGCGTGGCCAGGATCACGCGATCAATGCGGCGAACAGAATCCTCGCGTCGGTCGACAGGTGGCCGGGATCGGCCAGCTGTGCGGGCGAACCCGTGATCAGTGTTCCGACCAGCCCGAACAGGGTGCCGGCGTGTGTGACGTCCAAGACGCTCGCCAGTCGCCGGCGATTCCCCTCCGGTGCGTGCTACATATCAGCTCGGCGCCTTCGTCGAGCGCTCCTGTGCGTTTCCGCGCTAGTTCCCCATGGCAAGACGTGCGCACCCATATCGTACGACTAGATTATTGCCCAACCCATTGCGCAACTGGTTTCGGAAACTCGGCAGTAGAGCCGCAGATGAAGTTATTGTCCTGACTTCAGACGTTCCACCGCTGAAGAAGCCAAGTTTTCTCCCAGGTCGCACAGCACTTCGCGTGACTCAAGATTCCCCACATGAATTTGAAAGTACGATGTCGGAGAGTCTCTACGTACACTTTGCACGCCCTGGTATCAGGAGACCAGTTGGTTACCGCCGCGAAGCCACCGATGTTCCCTGAATCCGAAACTTTGTCTTCCGTGTCGGCCTTGACCAGCTCGGACAGCTCCTGGCCGAGGCTGATCACCAGTGGAACGAGCGCGTCCCCGCTCCACTCGCAACCAGGCAGTCCAATCGAAGTATCCATGGGGCGACACGGCTCCGTTATCCTGCTCTGGTTCAATTTCTCACCTGGCAAGAGGTCGCAGGCGCTGTCGCCGGAATACTTGTTCACGTCCACCGAAGCAGACTCATCCGGAGATTCGCTACAGGCAGTCACCATGACCAATGTCGCCCCCATGAGAGCTACCGACCGCTTCGAACGTGCCGTCATCGAATGTTTCCCTATCTCTCCCGGGTGGATCGACTTCCACAGTGCGACGTCCCCCTCTTGCGAGTCTTGCGAGAGGTTGTGCAGCCGGCGGCCGAGTGCACTTCTTTTGCTCATTTGCGGTTTTAGAAACTGCGCAAGTGGCACTTTGGGGTTAACTTCCGTGCCGCAGGCGGGAGATAAGTATTGGTTTCTGACGGGGTGAGGTGCTGGCCATCGCCCGCCAGTTCGCAAGAGGGTCGGTGTGATCGGGTCTTGCAGCTCCCGCCAAGGTGCCCGCTCGCTCGAGGCGACGTACGCATGCCTGCCGGGACCGAAAGTTCCTCGAAGGTCTATACATGCAGCCACGGAGACTCGTTCGGCGGCCCGAATTCTTTGTGGAAGGGAAGTCTTAGTGGGCGGCACCTTCGGTATACAGCGGTAACCCAGTGTGGCGTTTGTCGAGGGATCGCTCTTTTGGCAGCCGGATGTGAGTGAGCGATCTGGAGCCCCAGGAAATCAGTGCGAAGGTGCTGCTGAGATTCTGTCCTCTCAATGGGCGGTTTTCGCAAAGGGCTGTCCGGCTGGCGCGCTGCCCAGATCGATTGTCCCAGCAGCGCCTCTCCACAGTAGGATGATCAGCGGACCTGAGGAACGCATCGACAAGAATCTGGTGGGCCCGGCGATGGTTCGGCGCAGCGCGGGCGCGGTGACTCGAACGTCGATCCCGGGCTCCGCGAGGTCCGGCTTCGAGTACACCCGGGTCTGAAAACCACAAGTCAGTCGAGCGGAGCCCTACATGCCTGTGCAGTATCCATGGTCCGCGGCCCGGCGGGGCGGCAGATGGTGAAGCTCCCGCGCGTGGTCATCGCAGCTCCGGCCACGGGGCAAGGCAAAACCACGATCGCCACCGGGCTGATGGCCGCGCTGACTGGACGGGGTCTGAGCGTGTCCGGCCACAAGGTAGGGCCGGATTACATCGATCCGGGCTATCACGCACTTGCTACCGGACGCCCGGGGCGCAATCTCGATCCCTTCCTGGTCGGCGAGGATCTGGTGACGCCGCTGCTGCTGCACGGTGCTCAGGGTGCGGAGGTCGCCGTCGTCGAGGGCGTCATGGGCCTGTACGACGGGCTGGTCGGCGGAGAAGGATT
This sequence comes from Thermocrispum municipale DSM 44069, assembly GCF_000427825.1. Taxonomy (GTDB): domain Bacteria; phylum Actinomycetota; class Actinomycetes; order Mycobacteriales; family Pseudonocardiaceae; genus Thermocrispum; species Thermocrispum municipale. The sequence goes on from NZ_ATYT01000003.1 coordinate 671,177, forward strand.
CGCGTCGACGGCTCATGTCGCCGCGCTGACCCGGACACCCATCATCCTCGTCGTCGACATCACCTATGCCTCACGCAGCATTGCCGCCGTCGTCCACGGCATGAGCACGTTCCAACCTGATGTCACCGTTGCCGGGGTCGTGCTGAACAAGGCCGGTCACCCGCGCCATGCGGCCGAAGTTTCGCGGGCGGTGGAATCTGCAGGCGTGCCGGTTCTCGGCGTCCTGCCACGCGACGACGGCATCCAGGCGCCTTCGCGGCACCTCGGGCTCGTACCCGCCGCCGAGCGGGGGCTCGCGGCCGAATCGTTGGATGCGCTGTCGGAGCACGTGGCCGCGCATGTCGACCTCGACGCTGTGTTGGATGTCGCCCGGAAGGCACCCGAGCTCGACGCAAAGCCGTGGGACCCAGCTGCCCATGTGAGTGCGTCGAGCCACGACTCCCCCGTCGTCGCCGTCGCTGCCGGCAGAGCGTTCACGTTCCGATACGCCGAGACGACGGAGCTCCTCGCAGCAGCGGGATGCACGATCGCGACCTTCGACCCGGCCCGAGACACTCACCTGCCCTCGGGCACGCGCGGGCTGTATCTCGGTGGCGGATTTCCCGAGATGCATGCCTCCGCGCTCACCGACAACGCGAGTTTGCGCGCCGAATTGCGGCAAGCGGTGCTCGACGGCGTGCCGACGATCGCCGAATGCGCTGGGCTCCTCTATCTGTGCCGGAGCCTCGACGGCAAGCCGATGGTCGGAGCGATCGACGCCGAGGCGGTCATGACCTCGGGCTTCACGCTCGCGTACCACCGGCCTGTGTTGAGTTCGGATTGCCTGCTCGGAGAAGAAGGCACGCCCGCGTCCGCGCACGAGTTCCACAGCAGCACGGTCTCCCCCACGCACGACGCCCGGCCACTGTGGAATATCGACGGCACGCCTGCGGGCTTCGCCGGGCCGACGTTGGCGGCTTCCTACCTGCATGTGCATTGGGCGGGCCACACGGATCATGCGCGACGATTCGTCGACGCCGTTCGGGTCGCAGGTGTCCACCGGGGCGCGCCCGCACCGCCGGTGGATGGTCCTGTCCCGGACCCGTTACGGCACCACGGCGACGAAGAGATCGGGGACGGCCTGCTCGATTTCGCTGTCAACGTCAGCGATCTGCCGCGCCCGACCTGGTTGGACGAAGCGATACGCGAAGGTGTCGCGGCGTCGACGCACTACCCCGACTCGCGCGAGGCGCACGAGGCCGTCGCGCGCCGCCATGGGCGCGCCCGTGCGGAGGTGCTGATCACCGCAGGCGCTGCGGAGGCCTTCTACTTGATAGCGCGGGCGCGGCCGTGGCAACGCCCAGTTGTGGTCCATCCGCAGTTCACCGAGCCGGACGTCGCGCTACGTTCGGCCGGACACGAGGTCGGTCACGTGATCTGTCGATCCGACGACGGATTCGCACTGGAACCGACACAGGTGCCCGACGATGCCGATCTGGTCATCATCGGCAACCCGACGAACCCGACCGGCCGCCTGCATCCGGCTGCCGTGCTGAAGTCGTTGACACGGCAAGGGCGAGTGCTGGTGGTCGACGAAGCCTTCATGGATTTTGTCCCTGGTGAGCCCGAGACGCTGGCGGCGCAGCGGTTGCCAGGTCTGGTAGTCATCCGCAGTCTGACCAAACTGTGGTCGATCCCGGGCATCCGGGCCGGCTACGTCGTCGGGGACCCGGATGTGCTGGCAGATCTGCGGCATCATCAGCAACCGTGGCCCGTCAGCAGCCCGGCGCTCGCCGCGATCACGGCCACCTGCACCCCCACGGCTCGGGCCGAACAGCGGCGCAGGGCCGAGCAGATCGCGCACGACCGCGAGTTCCTGGTCCAGGGATTGGACGACGTGGGCATCGAGGTGGTCGACTCCACTGCGCCTTTCGTTCTGGCCAGGCTCGGCGGCATGCGTTCGTGGCTACGCCGTGAAGGTTTCGCCCTGCGCAGGGCCGACACCTTCCCCGGTCTCGACGAATCGTGGGTTCGGATCGCCGTACGCCGGCGCGAGGCAACACAGCGGTTGTTGACGACGTTGCGGAGCGGCACGACGTGAGCATTCGAGCTCGTACCGGTCGCGCTGTCGGGCTGGGCTTGGGCTTCATCCTTGACCGGCTTGTCGGCGATCCAGCCCGTTTCCACCCCGTCGCCGGCCTCGGCCGATATGCCCACGCGCTGGAAAACGCGTTCTACGGCGATCGTCGCAGGTCAGGCATCATCTACCACGCCGCTGTCCTCGTGCCGCTTGTCGCCGCTGCCGTACTGGTTCAGCGGACCGCACGATCCTCGGCACTCGCTACCGCGGGGGTGACGTGGGCCGTTTTGGGTGGCCGGTCACTCGTGCGGGAGGCCGACATCATCGCCGGCCAACTCGCACGCGGCGAGCTCCCGGCGGCGCGCGAGCAGGTCACGCACCTGGTCGGCCGGGATCCACGTCATCTGGACGCCGACGGGGTCAGCCGGGCGGTCGTCGAGTCACTGGCGGAGAACACCTCGGATGCGGTCGTCGCTCCCCTGGTCTGGGGTGCAGTCCTCGGTATCCCGGGCCTGGTCGGATACCGCGTCGTGAACACGCTCGACGCGATGGTCGGCCACCGCAGCGATCGATACGAGCGATTCGGCTGGGCCAGCGCCCGTGTTGACGACCTGGTCAACCTGGCGCCATCGCGAGTGACGGCCGCATTGGCGGTAGTCCTGGCTCCTCTGGTCGGCGGTCGGCCCGCGGCGGCCGTGCGCGCCTGGCGGCGGGATGCCAGGCGCCATCCGAGCCCCAACGCGGGCCCGGTCGAAGCGGCGTTTGCCGGAGCACTCGGCATCACGCTTGGCGGCACCAACCACTACGGGGACAGGATCGAGCACCGTGCCCGCCTGGGTGATGGCCCAGCCCCCACGCTCGCCGATCTGCCCCGCGCCAAGAGGCTCGCAACACTGATCGCCTGGACGGCTGGCGGTATCGCTGTCGCCTTCGCCCAGGCCGGGAATGGGAAACCACGCGAACACCATGGAAGCCGACGCCGGAGGCTGCTCCGGGCCCGCGCTACCGGGTGAGCGGCTGACATCAGCCTTCCGCCTCGACGGCCGGGTCCTCGTGATTCCCGGCTTCGCCGGGCATTTCCCGGCGCGACCAGTAGGAGGCGACGATCGGGCCGGAAACGTTGTGCCACACGGAGAAGATCGCCGCCGGGAGCGCCGCCACCGGGCTGAAATGGGCAGTGGCCAGCGCGGCGGCGAGCCCGGAGTTCTGCATGCCGACCTCGATGCTGACGGCACGCCGGGCCGGGATGCTGACCCGACAGGCCTTGGCGATCGCGTAACCGAGCGTCAGCCCCAGGCCGTTGTGCAGGATGACCGCGACGACCACCAGCAGGCCCACCGACAGCACGGTGTCCGCGCTCCCGCCGACCACGATCATCACCACGGCGGTGATGCCGACGACCGACACGAGCGGAAGAGCGGGCAGCAGCCGATCCACGAACGACGGGACCACGGTGCGCAGAATCAAGCCGACGACGACCGGCACGACCACGATCTGCACGATCGACACGAACAGGTCTCCCGCGTCGACCGGAAGGAATTCGTCGGCCAGCAGCAGCACGAGCAGCGGGGTCAGCAGCGGAGCCAGCAGCGTCGACACGGTCGTCATCGCCACCGACAGCGCCGTGTCGCCCCGGGAGAGGTACACCATGACGTTCGAGGCGGTGCCGCCCGGAGCCGCGCCGACCAGCACCATGCCCGCGGCGAGTTCCGGCGACAGGTCGAGCGCAAGGGCAAGGCCGTACCCGGCCAGCGGCATCACGACGTATTGAGCGGCCACGCCGAGAAGCAGGGGCCAGGGACGCTTCGCCACCGTCACGAAGTCGCGAGGCTGCAGCGTCATCCCCATCCCGAGCATGATCAGCGCGAGCAGCCACGACACGGCCGGGCCTCCCGCGGCGAACGTCTCCGGGGTGAGCAGCGCAATCGCGCCCGCCACGACGACGATGACCGCGAACCAGCGGCCGACCAGCGCGCCTACTCGTTCGAGAGTCTGCATGGATAGCTCCCGCTCCAAGCTTGTCTCGGTGACCACGCATCGCCCGTCGCGGCCGTGGAGAGTGCCCATCGAGAAGTATGGCCATTTGTCAGACAGTCATGGAACCAGTTCGGCCCGACAACCCGGGAGTCGACCCGCCCTATGAGACGAACGCAATCGGCGCCTCGCGGCCATGCCCCGGCTGTCGGCTCTCGCCTTGTGACTTCTTGTCGCGTTGTGTGCATTCGGGTCGCGGCGTTTGCTTAAGATCTTGCGAATGAGGTGGGGTGATCTTGGGGGCTACGACTGGCAGCTACTTCCCGCAGCGCAGGGCGGTCCCACGGTACTGGGCCTGACCTTCGGGTACGGGCTGCTCGACGAGTCGATCGCAGAGTACGGAACGCTGCGCTACTTCGCGTCGGCTCTGCGGAGCGAGTTGGCCCGGCCCGTGGAGCTGGCGACCAACACGGTCGGGGTTCCCGAGGTCGAGATCAACATCCAGCCGGACACCGTCGCCGTCTCGGTCGTCGGTGACCGCGACACCGTTGTCGGTGCGTGGCAACGGTTGCCCGCGTTCTTCGACGGAACGTTCGCCATCGAGCCGACCGAACCGCACCCGACCGACGAGTGGGGCTGGACGGTCGACATGTTCGCCCGTGCTGGGAAGAACTCGTACTCCCTGTCGCTGTTGCCGCAAGAGCCGCCACGGGTCGGCGCGGAAAAGATCGCCCAGCTACGTAGCCATCTCGCCCCCCGCAAGGGCGCGGTTCGCTGCCTGTTCTACACCAACGACGAAACACTCGCCGTCTCTCTCCCCTGTCCGCCCCGGAGACCGACCCACGGAAGACACTGCCGCCTGCCACTCCGCGCGCTCGCGGCAATTCCACCGGCGGATTGATCTCCGCGACCGCCGGTGGGGCGCTCTACTTCACCGGTCTCGTCCCGCGCACCACCGCCGGCTTGGCGGGCGCCCTGGTCATGCGCACGCATTTCGCCAACGCCCTGCACACGGTCAGCGGCCGGGAATGGCCCGAGGTGAGTTGCTCACCCCGTGGGATGGGCGCCGACCTGCTGTTCTCGATCAACGCCCGACCGTCGGTATCCGCTGACCTGCTCCGGCGGGCCGTGACCGTGATGCTCAACGAACCGGTGTCCGACCTACTCGTCGACGCTGTCATCGACGAGGTCGACGCGCTGCCCATCTGGTCGTTCCAGCGTGATCGCCGCGTGCAGGGCCTGCTGGACGAGCCACCGTTGAACCGCGAGCAGGTGCGACAAGCCCTGGCCGAGGCAACGCGCACGTTGCACATCACCGACATCGGCATCGGCGAGATTCCCGGCTATCCGTCGTTGGACCGCGCCGTTCCGGACGACAAGCAGCAGGAATTCACCGGCGTGCTGCCCGAGGCGCAGCTCAATGCGGCCGGGTTGGCTCACCGCGTCACCATCGGGAACCGCACGCTGCGGGTGCCGAGCGAGGATGCCGTCGTCGATCTCGACAATGCGGTGGTTCGGGTCGACCTCGCCGTCGGGGGTGGGTATGTCGTCTGGGACGACCTGTGCACCGGCATTCCGGTCGACCCCCGCGTCTACGCCAACGGCGCCGAGCTGGAACGCCGGCTCGAGGAAAAGCTCGCCCACGTCCCCCGCATCACACCACCCGACGTGGGCCCCGATCCAGTCCCCGAGCTGCTGAGCCAGAAAACCAACCAAAAATGGCGTCGCTGGCTCGGGGCCGGTATCGCCCTCGTCGTCGCCGTCGTCGTCATCGTCGTGACCGCGATGGAGAACTCCAAGCCGTCGCTCGAGCCGGTGCAGAAGCGGCTCACGTTGGGGCAGACCGCCACACTGGCCAGCGGCACCACCATCACCGTGGAGGCGGTGGACCGCGCGGTGACCAAGGACAACGAGGTGACGCTCACGGTGGGCGTGCGCGCCTGCGCGGGTGAGAACCTCGACACCGAGGATGACGATGCGATCGCTCAGCGCCGCATCGGGCCGGTCAACTTCCAGCTCTGGTCGGGCTCGGGCACGGCTGCCATGCGGGTCGACGACGACCGTCAGCAGCTGCAGACGATCACCCTGCCGCCCGGCGAGTGCACCAGAGGCGAGTTGATCTACCAGACTCGCGATCCCGACGATCTGCGGCTGGGATACGAGAACCCGTTCGGCGACGACGTCGTGTGGTACTTCCGCTGAACGGTCTCAACCACGGCGTTCCAGCTTGTTCAGCATGCGCGCCTGCCGACGGCCGATGCGGGCTGCCTGCTGCAGGGCGCGGGTCAACCGTGCGCGCGGGTTCCAGTCGCCGATGTGCTCGCTGAGCGTCGCCGCGGTTTCTGCCGCCGACGCCGTGAGGTTTCGCTCGAATGCCGCCCGCCCACGCTGCACGATGCCGATGGCGGCGTCGAGCGAATCATCCGAGGCCGCCGTTTTCCGTTCGGTGCGTGGCAGCGTGCGCTCCTGCTCCAACACGGACTGCCAGCCGTTCAGTGCGACCCGCAGCTTGGCCAGCTGGCGGGTCGACGAGAGGGTGAAAAGCCAGCCGACACCGACGACGACCGGAACGGCGACGATCGCCACGACGAATGGTCCGACCAGCGTCAGGACACCGACGTCGTACAGCAGGAATACGGCCACGACGAAGATCACGGCGGAAATCCCGATGAGGTAGCGCACCGGCTTGGGCCACGGCCGGATCTCCTGGCGTCGAGGCGGGCTCACGCTGCCGAACAATAGGCGCCGAACGATGACCGGGGTGCCGTTCCGGCCTATCGAACCCCACCGGGCTCCATCAAGCGGGTCGCCGGGACGGCAGCGAGCTGAGAGCCGACGAGGATGCCGACCGCGACCATCACCGGGTGATGCCACACCGCGTACGCGGCCCAGGTGCACAATCCGACGACGAGCGGCCCGAGCCACATCATCAGGCGGCTGCGGAACGGCTCCCAGCTGAACGGCGTGACCAGCACGCTCAGTACGAACCCGGCGAGGGCCATTCCTGCGAACACCCCGAACGCTTGCTCGAAGCCGTCCTGGCCGAGCCGGAAACCAGTCAGTGCCCCGGCGATGCTGCCGGCCACGACGAGCAAACCCGTGACGGCGTCCCGCATGGTGACGGCGCTTCTCGGCGTGCCCGCGTGCACGATCTGCCAGCCGCGCATCACCACATCCGGTCCGAGCGATGCCCCGACGAACGCACCGATGACCGCGCCGTACCAGCGGCCGAGGAACCAGCCGACAAGAACTCCGGCCAGCAGACCGAGCAGCAGGCCCCGGCCACCGAGATGCAGCCCGTCGCCGACCCCAGGCGCAGTTGCTGCGGAACCCGACGGTGAAGCCGCATAACTGTCGGGGTCCCGGACGTGTTTCGCCCTCCGCACGATCTGTCGCGCCCGTTTCGGCGTGTGCCCACCACCGTCAGCACCTTCAGCAGGAAACGGTCGCGTTCGGCCAGGGTGTCCGGACCCCAATGGGTGATCTCCGGGACCATCGCGCCGCGGACCCGGACGAACCCGACGGTGCGGAAAGCACCCTCCGCCGAGACGTACTCGTACAGCAACGGAAGTTCGGTCACGGCGTCGATCCGGAGAACCGACATCCGGTATCTCGCTGGTTCGGAGATCGCGGCCCCTCCTTGATCACTGCAGCGTGCAGCAGCCTACCCACCATGGATCATCGTCGGCCCTGATCGTGACGGGGCGGCTCGTGGCCGACAGCGGACACCAGAGGCCGCGGGACGTCCGGCTGTTCGGGAAGTCCCGGCGACGGAGGACTTCCAGCAGCGGCCCCGGCCCGCGGCACAGTTCTACGTTCGGGTGGCGGGTCCGGGACGAATCCACGCGCGTCTCGCCGATCCGGGCGGCCGAAGGAGAACACCATGCCCAATCCCGTCGTGCACTTCGAGATCGGCACCAAGGATTCCGGCCGCGCCCGGTCCTTCTACCGCGCTTTGTTCGGCTGGCAGCCCGCGCCCGGTGGCCCCGAGTACTGGTTGATTCCGCCCGAGGGTGACGGCATCGGCGGCGGGATCCGGGAAGCCTCCGACCAGGTGCCCACCTACATCACTTTCTACGTGCAGGTCGACGACATCCGGGCCAGCGTCGCCAAGGCGCGCGAACTGGGTGGACAGGTCATCGTCGCACCGACACCGATACCGGGGGTCGGCGAATTCGCGCTGTTCGCCGATCCCGACGGCAACACCGTCGGGTTGATGACACCGATCGAGGACGGTGGTGACGGCTAGCCGGCGCCCCAGGTGCGGCTCGCCTGTCGCCATTCCTCATCCCATGCGGCATACCGTTGCCGGTTCAGCATCCAGCGGACCAGGCATGCGATGCCGGCAAGCAGTCCGACGAAGCTGAGCCACACCCACACGGCGAACAAGGTGGCATTGAAGGCTGCTTCGCCCTGCGTGAGCGGCTTGGGTACTCGTTCGCCCCGGCTGTCGACCCACACAGTTACGGTGACCCCGGCGCGAGATCCAGGTGGTACCTGGGCCGTACCGGTGCGATGCGTCCCGTTGACCGTCCATTCGACCCGGCCCGTGACCGGCGCTGCGCCCGGACGAGCCGGCGGCGCATCGTCGAGCAGCACCGCGGGTACGGGGCGACTTGCAGCGCTTTCCCGGTCCACACGATCTATCAGGTCCGCGTGCGTCGTCGACCAGATGAGTCCGGCGACGGGCAACGCCAACAGCGCGAGGATCACGCACAGCCGCACCACTGCGGCCTCCACGCGGTCGGACTTGCGCACCAGCGAATTGCGGGAGTCGAGTGGCCGCAACCACGTCGCCCACGCAGACCGATGGTTCGCTTGCGCGCCCATGCCATCAACGGTCGTTCGCGAGCACGGCCGGGACGAGTGCCGCAAGTCCCTGGCGAAGTGGTCTTTTGCCTGTCCCGTGCCGCGGTGGCCGCGCTTCCCGGCGCGCTCGGCGGTTGACACGCCAATCGGTAAGTTGTAACTTACGTAAGTGTCAGCTTACGAAGTCGATGCGTGGGCCGCACTGGGTGATCCGACGAGACGGCGCATCTTGCAACGGCTCGCCCAACGGCCGCAGTCGGTGACCGATCTGGCCGCCGAGCTACCGATCAGCCGGCCTGCGGTCTCGCAGCACTTGCGCGTACTGAAGCGGGCGTGCCTCGTCACCGACCGGCCGGTCGGCACGCGGCGAATTTACGAAGTCGATCGCGATGGCCTGGCCGCCCTTCGCCGCGAACTGGACCAGCTCTGGGGCGCCACCCTGGACAACTTCAAACGGATCGCCGAGCAGGCGGAACAGGAGCAATCATGACGTCTACCCAGACTGCCGTCAGGCACGAGATCACGGTGGCGGTGCCCGTGGAGAAGGCGTTCGCGGTCTTCACCGAGCAGTTCGACCGCATCAAGCCGCGTGAGCACAATCTGCTCGGCGTACCCATCGTGGAGACGGTGTTCGAGCGGCACGTCGGCGGTCATGTCTACGACAGGGGTGAGGACGGCTCGGTCTGCGCATGGGCGCGCGTGCTCGCGTTCGAGCCGCCGACGCGATTTGTGATCAGCTGGGACATCTCGCCGCAGTGGCAGATCGAGACCGACTCGAGCAAGTGCAGCGAGGTCGAGGTCACTTTCCTGCCCGAGGGTCCGGGCAGCACGCGGGTCACGCTGGAACACCGGCACCTCGCGCGACACGGTGAGGGTTGGCAGGCCGAACGCGACGGTGTGGACGGCGAGGGCGGTTGGCCGCTGTACCTGCAGCGCTTCATGGACGTTGCCGCACAGGCTTGAGAAGGCGAGGCGGACCGACGGCGACGTTCCGCCGGCCCGCCTCGCTCGCTCAGCCGGCACACACAGAGGTGTGTTCCCTGATCTTCGTCACGAACGTCGAGACGACACGCCGGAGCCTCTCCCGCAGATCTGGGTCCCGCAGGCCGTCAGCGCCGAGAACATCGTCTGCGTGACCAACCGGCAGTTCGCTGTCGACGACGCAAGCCCCCAAGGTGGACAACACCTTGCGTGTCTCGGCCTGAGCCCACACCGCACCGAACATGCCGGTGGAGGCGCCGATCACCGCTGCCGGTTTGCCGCTGACCGGGTTGGTCGCGAACGGCACGGAAATCCAGTCGAGGGCGTTTTTCAGCGCGCCCGGTGCTCGCCAGCGGGTGTCGGTGGCTTGCCCCGCCGGGCTGCGCAGGCGGCCTGCACCTGGACGAGGGCACCAGCGACATCCGCCGTCGATCGTCGGTGGTTCACTGGTGCGGACGGCCAGGAACGGCGGAGGTTGAGAAAGGGAGCGCATGACCACGGAATTCAGCTCGCTCGACGACATTCGTGACGCGATCGGCACCCCGCTCGGGCCGACCGAGTGGTTCCCGGTGGACCAGCAGCGCATCGACATGTTCGCCGAGGCCACGGGTGATCACCAGTGGATCCACGTCGACCGGGAGCGGGCGGCGCAAGGCCCGTTCGGCAAGACCATCGCGCACGGCTACCTGACCTTGTCGTTGATTCCGCAGTTCGCCGGCCAGCTGTTCCGGCTGAACTTCGGCAGCGCCCGGCTGAACTACGGTCTGAACAAGGTTCGCTTCCCCGCCCCGGTCCCGGTCGACGCACGGGTGCGGGCGACCGCGGAGTTCGTCGAACTCCGCTCGGTTTCGGCGGGAGAACAGCTCACCACGCGCTTCACGATCGAGCTCGAAGGCAGTGCGAAGCCGGCCTGCGTAGCAGAAGCCCTGACGCTGCTGCTTCCCTGACCGTGAGCCGTCGCGCTCGGTCGGCCCAGCGCACGCGACCTCGACATCCTGTCGTCGTCCACCGGAACCTGGCACGAACAGCCGGAACAGGCGTCGTTCGCGGAGCTCATCGGCTTCCGGATACGACTTCGATCTGGACGGCTTGTTCAACTACGGCCTGCAGCGCTTGCTGGACGGACTGGCCGCCCGGATCGGCTGAGGCGTGCTCACCGACCGCACGCAGCCCGATCCCGGCATTCGACCCTGACGCGCGGGTCCTTCAGCTCTAGCCCGCCGGCGACCACCGTCGAAGGCTCGGAGGGACAGGGGCCGTTCGGCATCGGAGGTCGCCATGGCCGACAACACCGACGACGTGCGCGAAGCGGCGCGCAAGCGCTTGGAAAGCAGACGAGGATTCGTCCCCCATCTGCTGGTCTTCCTCGCTGTCAACACGATGCTGGTGTTGATCTGGTGGGTGACCTCCGCGCCGAGTTTCTTCTGGCCGATCATCCCGATCGCGGCATGGAGTATCGGGATTCTGGCCCACGCCTGGGACGCCTTCTTCAGCAAGCCGATCACCGAGGAGGACATCGATCGCGAGCTGCAGCGATGGCGCCACAAACCCGGTTTCCGCTGAGGTGTCGGAGGGTGCGTCATGCGCGTGTGGCGAGTGCAGAAGCCTGGGCCGTTGACCCACCGACCGCTGCGGCTGACCGACGAGCCACGCCCGGAACCGGTTGACGGAGAGTTGCTGGTGCGCGTGCTCGCCTGCGGCGTCTGCCGCACCGATCTCCATCTGGTCGAAGGTGACCTGCCGGTCCACCGCGAGCACGTGACACCCGGCCACGAGGTGGTCGGTGAGGTCGTGGAGCCCGGCGAGGCGTTTCGGCGCGGTGACAAGGTGGGGATCCCGTGGCTGCGCGGCACGTGTTATCACTGTCGCTTCTGCCGGGGCGGGCACGAGAACCTGTGCCCGAAATCCCACTACACCGGTTGGGACGTGGACGGCGGATACGCCGACTACGCGACGGTCCCCGAGCCGTACGCCCTGCCGCTGCCGAACAACTACAGCGACGTCGAACTGGCGCCGTTGCTGTGCGCGGGGATCATCGGCTTCGCGGCGCTCAAGCGTGCGGAGCTACCCGCGGGCGGGCGGCTCGGCATCTACGGCTTCGGCGCCAGCGCTCACCTTGCCGCGCAGGTCGCGCTCGCGCAGGGGGCAACCGTGCACGTGCTGACGCGAAGCGCGAAGGCTCGGGCCTTGGTCCGTGTTCGCGGCCGCCTTGCCCGTTGCCTTGGCCGGTGAGGCAGCCGTACCCGGATCCGGGCGTGCCGGGCAACCCGAGTGCGAGCGCCAGGTTGATCCAAGCCGTGACGGTGTCGACGCCGTTGGCGTGTTGTTCGGACCCGCGAGCGGTCAGCACGTAGGCGTTGCGGGCTTCGGCCAGCATGGCGGCGGCCCGTCGCTGGTCAGCGGCGGCCACCCCGGTGATGCGTTCGACGCGTTCGGGCCACCACGCTGCCGTCTGCCGCCACGTTTCGGCGAACCCGTTGGTGCGCTCTTCCACGTACTCGCGGTCGACGTGACCGTCCGCCACCGTCGCGTGCAGGATGCCCAGGGCGAGCGCGAGGTCGGTGCCCGGTGCGAGTTGCAGATGCAGGGCCGCCTTCGCCGCCGTCGGGGTACGGCGAGGATCGACCACGATCAACCCATGGGTGTCGATGGCCCGGGCGAGGTGACGCAGGAACGGCGGCATCGTCTCGGCGGGATTGGCACCGGCCAGCAGTACCGCGTCGGCGTCGGCCAGATCCGTCATGGGGAACGGCAGGCCGCGGTCCATGCCGAACGCGCGCATCCCGGCAGCGGCCGCGGACGACATGCAGAACCGGCCGTTGTAGTCGATCTGCGACGTGCCGACGGCGACCCTGGCGAACTTGCCGAGCAGGTAGGACTTCTCGTTGGTCAGCCCGCCGCCACCGAACACACCGATGGCGTCCGGGCCGTGTTCGGCGCGGACGGCCCGGATGCGGTCGGCAACCAGATCCAGCGCGTGGTCCCATGTCGTGGGCCGCAAGCGGCCGTCGACGCGCACCAACGGGGTGGTCAGACGCGCCGGTGAGGTCAGCAACGCGGCCGAGGTCCAGCCCTTCTGGCAGAGCCCGCCGCCGTTCGACGGAAAGTCGCGCGGGCGCACCTGAACCGAGCCCGCCCCGGTGGGCACCACCGTCATTCCGCACTGCAACGCGCAGTACGGGCAATGCGTGGCGACCTGGGCCTCGGTTCGGGGATGCAGTGCCGCTGTCACGGCGAAGACGCTAGGTCGCCGCTGTTACTGCAGAACGACCGAATGTTTCCGGCAGTTGACATCGGCCGCACGCCACGTGGCGCACACCGTCAGCCCTGGGTGTTCACGGGTTTGCGGGCCAGCAGCGCATACATGAGCGGGATGCGCGGCTCGGTCTGCGGGAGCCGGAACCACCCGCCCTCGGCCGGCTGCATCGACGGCCGGCGTGGCCAGGGCAGGCGATCGGTCTCGCGCAGCCGCTCGATACGAAGTCCCGCGTCCACGACGGCGGTCGTCAGCTCACCGATCCCGTGCATCCACTCGTACGACACTGTCGCCGATGTCAGCGCGGGGCCGTCGGTGTAGGTGTAGGTCGCGTCCCGCTCGACAGCATGCCCTCTGCTCAGGTAGTCGTTGCGGATCAGCAGCTCGTCGCGTCCGTTTGACGGTGGAACGACTCCGAGTGCGTTCAGCAAGGGATGGAACTCGACGACGTACAGTGCCCCGCCGGGCCGAAGCAAATCGGCCACCACCTTCGCCCACACCGACAGGTCGGGCAGGTAGCAGACCGCGCCTTTACCGGTGTAGACGACGTCGAACCGCGCGCGACCGAGTGCCTCGACTGCGTCATGCACGTCGGCCTTGACATAGGTGACATCGACTCCGGCCTCGCGCGCCAGACGCCGTGCTTCGCGCACGGACGCTTCGGAGATGTCCAGGCCGGTGACCCGTGCACCACGTCTGGCCAGCACCACGGTCTCGGTGCCGAGATGGCACTGCAGGTGCACCACGTCCCGGCCCGTCAGTTCCCCCAGGTCCGTCCATTCGAAATCGGCGAACCACTGCTCCGGGTCGCGGCTGCCGTCCACGCCGTAGAACCCGCTGGCCACGTGAATCGGCGTCCGTTCGTCCCAGTTGGCCTCGTTGGCGCTGATCAGTGCCCGGACATCGGCGTCGAGTTCTCTCCCCACGGGGATCCATCGAGCCAGATCGAGCCCGGCGTGTCCAGTCGAATCAGGCGCGGCTGAGACCGGAGGCGCGCAGTGCCTGCCGCTCGACGGCCGCGCGCAGGGCATCCTCGCTGCCGATGATTCGCACCCGCTGCTGGGCTCGCGTGATCGCGGTGTAGAGCAGCTGGCGGGTGAGGATCGCGGAGGAGGTGTCCGGGAGCACGATCGACACGGTGTCGTACTGGCTGCCCTGGCTGCGGTGGATGGTCATCGCGTAGGCGGTCTGGACGCCGCTCAGCCGGCTGGGATGGACCAGCACCCCGGTGTCGAATGCGGCGACGAGCCCGTCGTCGCGCCGGAGGATGACACCGGTGTCGCCGTTGCTGATGCCTGCGTCGTAGTCGGTCTCGGTGGCCAGCAGGGGCTGGCCGGGAAAGCCCCGATCCGGGTCGAACCGGTGGCCGGCGGCGATGCCCGCCCATTCGACGGCGAGACGGTTCCAGTGCTGCACGCCTTGCGGGCCGTCACGGTGCGCACACAGCACGCGGTGCGCAGTCAGCGCGCCTCGGGCGGCCGTGGCGTCGCCTCGGTCCGCGGCCTCGCGCAGCGCGACGGCGCTGGCGGTGACGTCGCGCTGCAACTCGTCGAGGTCAGTGGCCGAGCACAGCTCCACGGCGTCGTCGCCGGAACGGAGCAGATCGAGGGCTTCGTCAACAGCGCCGCGGCGGACGGCGTCCGCGAGCTCGGCGATGGCGCCGGAGAACCGACGCCCGCGGCGCAACCGGACGATCCCGCCGCACAGTTTCTCCCGCTCCTGCGCACTGAGCGGAGGCTCTTCACCCCCGGCACCGTCGAGATCCACCAGCTGAGCGAGGGCTGGGTTGGCCGGCCGCCGGACCGGGCGCGCGACCAGATCGGCGAGGACGGCGCCGGCGTCCACCGAGGCGAGCTGGTCGGGGTCGCCGAGCAGGATCAGCCGCGTGTCCGCGCGGAGCGCCTCGATCAGGCGGGCCATCAGGGTCAACGACACCATCGACGTCTCGTCGACGATCACCACGTCGTGCGGCAGGCGTCGGTGTGCGTTGTGGGCGAAGCGGCTGCGGCTGTCGCGACGCCAGCCGAGGAGCCGGTGCAGCGTCGTCGCGGTCAGCCCGTCAGGAAGTCCGAGGTCTTGCCTGGTGACGGCCTCCTGCATACGCGCGGCTGCCCTGCCGGTCGGCGCGGCCAGTGCCACGCGCAGCGACGGGCCGTGCAGGGCGTGGAGCAGCGCGAGGATGCGGGCAGCCGTGTGGGTCTTCCCGGTACCAGGGCCGCCGGCGACGATGGTGGTCCATTCGGTCGCGGCCAGCGCCGCGGCGACCCGCTGCCGGTCCGGCGCGTCATGGCCGGGGAAGAGTTCGTCCAGCTTCGCCCGGGCGGCGGACAGGTCGACGTGCGGCCGGGTGCGCTCTCGCTCGGCGAGCGCGGCACGAATGGTCTCCTCCTGCCGGTGGTAGCGGGTGAAGGACAGCAACCAGCCGCTGTCGGACCGCACCAACGTCAGCGGGATCAGCGGTCCTTGGTCGCCTCCGGTGACGAGCGGACTGGTGCGCAGCAGCGACACCAACTCGTCGGGCTCCGGCCACGGCAAGTCGTCGGTGTCCTGGTCGGCGCCGTGTTCCCGGAGCCGGTCCAACTCGACACACACCGACCCGAGCCGCAGTGCACGCACGGTCAGCGCCACGGCCAGCAGCACAGGTTCGCGGTCTTCCTGGCCGAGAGCGCCCAGCCGCAGGGCGACATGGACGTCCGCCGGGGCGAGGATCCCGGCGTCTTCGAAGACGCGCAGGATTCCGGTCGCTCGCTGGGTGGTCAGTTGGGTCATCGCCCCTCCAGCAGGTCGGACAACGCCGTCACGGCTGCTGCCGGGGGCTGCCAGGTGAACACACCACAGCCGGGTGGCGTGTTCGGGCCGATCATGCCGCGCACGAACAGGTATTGCGCACCGCCGAGATGACGCTCCGGGTCGTAGGCCGGAAGCCGCCAGCGCAGGTATCGGTGCAGGGCGACCAGATACAGCAAGGCTTGCAGCGGGTAGTGCGCGCGCAGCATCTCCCCCGCCATCGCCTCGTGCGTGTAGTCGGTGGCGTCGACGGGACCGGCGGCGAGCTTGTTGGTCTTGTAGTCGACCACGGTGAACCGAGGCCCGGGACGGCGCAGCACGGCGTCGATGCTGCCGGTGAGGAATCCGCGCAGCGGTGGCGGCGTCAGCTCGCTGAGCATGTCGGGGTACCCGGCGAGCGGGTCATCGGCCGGCAGATGTGTCCGGATGGTCTCGGCGATGCGCTGCACCGAGACAGTGGCCGCCACCGGCAACTCGAACTCCAGCTCGGTGAGCCGGTCCGCCGGGGCGACATCGGCAAGGGTGTCGCGGCCGATCGGTGTCCGGAGCGCGGCGGTGAGTGCGTGGGCGAGTACGGCGACGTCCACTGTGGACATCGTGCGGGCGACCGCCTTGGCGCACCGCAGCCGGACCTCGGCGGCCAGGTCGTCGGCCGATGTGTCAACCTCCTCGAGCACGGCGTGCACCAGCGTGCCGAACTCCGCGCCTGCGGGCAGCTCGTTCATCAACGAAGCCGTCGGGCTGTCCGTGCCCTCGGCCATGCCAGTGATCCTGTCAGGGTTGATGTCACCGCCCGTGGCACCGCCCGTCGGCTCCGGGGGCTCCGGCTCGTCGATCGTGGTCCGTTCCTCGGTTTCGCTGGCCACACCCTGGTCGGCATGCGCGGCAGCGGTCAACGCGCTGTAGGACGCGCGGCGCCAGAACGTGTCGAGTCGGCGGTCGAACGTGGCAACGGCCAGCTTGCGGTGCGGCTCGGCCGCCGGCTGCCACCTGCGCGCGACTCGCTCGGCAGGCAGGGGTTCGACGGAGATCGCGCCCTCCGCCCAGGTCGTGAAGACCTGCTGCAGAGCGGAATCGGACGGCACCGGCGCCGTCGCCGCCGGTTCGGGCCCGGCACCACGGCCGAAGAGCAGGCGGTTCAGCGGAGCGCTCTTGGTGTTGGTGGTCGGCGCCCACCAGACGACCACACGGGACAGCGCGCGGGTCAGCGCCACGTAGAGCAGCCGGAGATCCTCGGCGGCTTCCTCTTTCTGATGTTGCTTCCTGCGCAGGGCGTAGCCCGGACCGTTCGGACCTCCGACGTCGCGCACGCGATCGGCGCCCTCGTGCAGCAGTAACGCGTCCACGTCGCGCGGCTTGCTGCCGTCCCAGCCGAACGGCAGATACACCACCGGGTACTCCAGGCCCTTGGCGGCGTGAATGGTGACGATGTGGATCGCCGCGCTGTCGCGGTCGAGCATGCGGCTGCGATCGGCGGAGGTGACCGGTTGATCCTCGGCCATGCGGGCCGACAGCCACCGGATCAGGGCGGTGAGACCCAGCCGTCGGGTGCGTGCTTCGCGATTGAGCAGCTGGGCGACGTGCCGGAGGTCGGTGAGTGTGCGTTCGCCGCCTTCGTGGCGCAGGATGCGCTCGGTCAATCGGGTTCGCGCGGCCAACCGTTCGAACAGCGCCGCCATGCCGTGCGCGGAGAACGTCGCGCCGAGCTCGCGCAGCAGGCCGGCGTGTTCGGCGAGCAGCTCGTCCCCACGTTCGTCGAGCTCCGCGGCCGTGACACCGACCAGCGGGGTGAGGGCGGCGAGCCGGACCCGGGGCGGGCGGTGTGGCCGCTCGACGCCTTGCAGTAGCCGCAACCATGCCTCCGCGGCGGGTGCGGCGAAAACGCTGTTGCCGCCCGCTTGCACGCTGGGTACCCCTGCTTTCTGCAGCGCATCGCGGACCAGTGCGATCTGGCTGCGATTCCGCACGAGCACGGCGATGTCGCTCGGCTTCATCGGCCGCCCGTCGAAGGTCGGCGAGCTCTGCAGCAGTTCGACGATGTCGTCGGCGAGATCGGCTGCGATGCGCCGCCGCACCGCGTCCACCGGGGGAAAGCCGTTCTTGTGCACCCGACCGCAGTCGGTTCGGGTCAGATAGCGCAGGCGCAGTGGCGGGCCGGGCAAGCGCTGCGCGGAGTGGGCCGCGGCGACCGGGTTCACCACGATCTGAGGGTGGCCGAGCGCAGCACCGCCGTAGACCCGCTCGAGCGCGGCGAGCAACCCGGCGTCGCTGCGCCAGTTGACGTCCAGCTCGAGGTGGTGATCGGCCTCGCGCACGGCATCGAGGTACGCGAGCACTTCCGCGCCACGGAAGGCGTAGATGGCCTGCTTCGGGTCACCGACCAGGATCAGCGTGCGGTGGCCGTGGAATGCCAGGCGCAGCACCTGCCACTGGACCGGGTCGGTGTCCTGGAACTCGTCGACGAGCACGACCCGGTAGCGGTCCCGGATGCGTTCGCAGGCGGCTGGGCCGTGGACCGGGTGGGCCAGGGTGTCCCGCAACAGGACCAGCAGGTCGTCGAAGTCGCGGATCCCCCGCCGTCGCTTGCGGCGTTCCACCTCGGCACGGGCGGCCTGGGCGAACTCGACGCGTCGCCCGGCCACCGTGTCCGGGCGCGGCTCGGGGACGAGCCGCGCTTGGCTGTCGCGGATCGCTGCGCGTGCCGCCGCGGTGGCCTCGTTCAGTGGCAACAGCGTCTCGTCGTTGCGGTACTTCGCCAGATAGAGATCGGAGATCACCTCCTCGGCGATGTCGTCGGTCGACTCGACCAGAACCGCATCGGGTTCCCGCTCCCCCGCGATCCCCAGGCCGTCCAGCATCTGCTGGCAGAAGCTGTGCGTCGTGGCAATGGTCGCCGCGTCGAAGTCGGACAACGCACGCAGCAACCTCCGCCGCCGAAGTTGCACGACCTCGTCGTCACCGTCGGCCAGGTAGGCGACGAGTCGGTCCTGATCCGCACGGGCACGATGCGGCTCGGTGAGCGCAGCAGCGGTCGCGGCCAGCCTTGCGCGCGTGCGTTCCCGCAGCTCGTGGGTGGCGGCCCGGCCGAAGGTGACCAGCATGATCTGCGACAGTTCGACCAGGCCCTCGGCCAGGTAGCGCGTGGCCAGCCCGGCGATCGCGTACGTCTTGCCGGTGCCCGCGCTGGCCTCGATCACCGTCGTGCCGGACGGCAGCGGGCCGGTCAGGTCGAACGTGGCACCCGGGCTCACACCGGCACCACCGTTTCACAGGCCAGCATCGGCTCCCAGACGCGACGTGCGAGCTGACCGAAGCGGCTGGGTTCGTCGCTCCATCGCTCGTCGTCACGTGGCGGGACGGCGCACAACTGCTCGAACGGCACGTCGACACCGTGCACGTAACGAACGGCCGGGTCTGCGTTCTCGCCGTAGCTGCCGCGGCTGCTGGTCCAGAGGCGCTTGGCGTCGGACATGGCATCGGCGATGCCATCTCCCCGCATGCGACAGCTCGCGTACTTTTCCGCTGTGCGCGGGGCCATCGGCAGTGGTTCACGCAGCCCACGGTCGTAGACGTCGAGCACGTGCTCCAGGACTGCGCACGGGTCGGCGGGTGCGGTCAAGGTCGACCGGCGCGCGCTCGGTTCGCCCGATCTGTACGGGCCGATCGTGACGGCCTGCCATTCGAGGTCACCGGTCGTGGCCGCGACTGCGAGCAGCCGCAGCCAGGCGGCGAACCGGTGCCGCGGCGACAACGTCGAGAACAAGACCGTCACCAGGTTCTTCCCACGCGCGTCCGGCACGGTGCCCGACAACCGTCGCCCGCCGGCGAAGTCGATCGAGACGTCGACGGTGGTCGCGACCTCGCCGAGGTGGGGTGCTGCCGCGTGTTGCACCGCGGCGATGCTGTCGGTGATCTTCCTCAGCGCATTCAGCCCGAGACGCCCGGCGGGGAGGGTTCCGCGGCGCAGCTCCGCCTGGCACACGTCGGCCAGGTCGGCCCCGGCCAGCACCGCTGACAGCATCCGGTCGCCGATCTGCCAGCGTTCCAGGCCTTCGACGGTCAGTGGGAGCGTGTCGTCGACGTCGTCGGCGCGGTCCGACAGCGTGACCCCGAGGCGCTGGCGGAGGAACTCGCGAGCGGGATTGGTGAAGAACGAGACGAGGTCGTCCAGGTCGACGTCGGTCCGGGTGACCGCGGGCAATGCCGTCTGCAACAGGGGCGGCATCGGCTGCTGGTCACGAGAGGCAAGGGCCCCGGCGAACGCGTGCGCGTCGAAGCTGAACGGCCTGGGCGGCACGAAGTTCGCCGCGTCGAACGGCTGCAAGGGCTGCCGCGTGACGACCTTCTCCGGGTCGGCGACAGTGGCCTTGACGACGTCGATCAGCTCGGCCAGCGGGGCCGCCGGCGGTCTCGGCGCTCCGGTGACCGGGTCGGCGCCGGTGTAACAGAGCACCAGATGCTCGGTGGCCGCGAGCGCCGCGTCCAGCAAAAGTTGCCGATCCTCGCTGCGTGGGTCGCGCTCCCCGAGACAGGGATTGCGCGCCAGGATGTCGTCGCCATCGGCCGCGGTCGTGCGTGGGAACGCGTCGTCGTCCAGCCCGATCACCGCGACCACGCGATGCGGAACCGACCGCATCGGAACCAACGTGCAGACCGTCAGCTCTCCGGTGCGGAAGTTCGCCCTGGTCGGGCGCGCATCCAGACGGCGGGCGAGCATCGATCGGACGTCGGCGAGGCGCAGCGTCACCTCGCCGGCGTGTTCGGTCGCCGCAGCGAGCTCACGCGTGGCCTGCACGCGCTGCCACGTCTCATCGGCCGCCACGTCCGTGAGCAGCTCGAGCGCCTGCCCGAGGGTGGCCGTCCACTCCCCCGCTTGCTGCTCGCCGGTCAGCCGGTCCAGCACCGCCGTGAGCCGTTCGACGAACTCGGTGAACCGGCCGGCCAGGTCCACGTCACTGGAGTCGACGTCGTCCAACGGAAGCGCGAGCCCCAGCCATTCGAAGCCGGTCTCGTCGGCGGCCACACCGAGCATCAGACGGTTGAGCGCGGTGTCGAACGTGTTCTGCGGAACGCTTTGCAGGCCGTGCGCGGCGCGCTGCCGAGGTCCCAGCCCCCAGCGCGCGCCCGCCGTGACCGTCCACCTGCGGATGGTCTCCAAATCCTCCGTGGTGAAACCGAAGCGGCGCGCCACCGGCTCGCGCGCGGCCAGGTCGAGGACCTCGCTCGCGGTGACCCGGCCGTCGGCCAGCTCGAGCAGGGTCGCCACCACCTCCAGCAACGGGTTGGTGTACGCCGGACTGCGGTCGGCCAGCCGTACCCGCAGCCGGTGACCGGGATGCTCGGCCACGTCGGGCTGACCGAACGCGGCCGCGATGAACGGGGCGTAGGCCTCCACATCGGGGCACAGCACGATGATGTCCCGCGGCTGCAGGGTCTCGTCCGCCGCGAGCAGACCGAGCAGCGCTTCCCGCAGCACCTCGACCTGCCGGGCAGGCCCGTGGCAGGCGTGAATCTGGACGGTGTCGTCGTTCGGGACTCGGCCTGCCGAGCCGGGAAATCGGTCGGCAGCGATGTCAGCGCGGAGCGCCGCCAGGACCCCGGACGCGGGCTCCTCGGCCGGATGGTGCACGTCGGTGCCAGGGAGCCGACGTTGCAGTTCGCGGACCTCTCTGGCCAGGCCGGCCAGCAGCGGGCTGTCGAGCAGCAATGCGCTGTCGTCCTCCGTCCGTCGCAGCGGCACCGGGCGGCCGGACAGCTTCTGCCACATGACCGGACTGGGGTGCGTCAGCCACAGGTGGACGTCGCGGTGCGCCGACAGCGCGTCGAGGACGGCGAACTGAGCACGCGTCAACCTGGTCGCGCCGAACAACGACACGCGTTCCGGCAGATCAACCAGCGTCGGATCGTCGGCGAGTGCCTGGCAGGTCCCCGCGAGCCGCTCCGCTGGGCTGGGTGTCGCGATTCGGTCGCGCAGCCGTCGCCACAGCTCGACCTGCCACGTCAGGTCCTCGTCGACGCACCCGCCTGCGCCGTCGGAGCGCCCGCCGGCGGCCCAGTCGACCAGCATGTCGGGGCGATTCTCGCCGTAGGAGGTGAACAATCGGGTCAGCGTCTCCGCGGTGCTGTACCGCCGACCGCGCCGGTGCGGTTCCGCATCGCCGTCGGCGCCGAGGTGGCGCGCCAGCATGGCGCACCACGGCTCGTCCGCGCAGTCGTCGATGATCTCCAGCAGCGTCCAGACGAGTCTGCTCGGCGACCACGGGTCTTCCTCCGGGGCGATGCCCTGTGCTCCGGCGATCGCGTCGGCGACCAGCTCGTTGGGTTGCGGAAACTCGATGTTCGCCGCCACCCCGAGCCGGGTCGACAGCTGCTGGGAGAGCCAGCGCTCGACGCCCTTGGCCGGCACCGCGACGACCTCCGGCGCGAACACGTCGTGCGCCGGGTCCGCCAGCAGCTCGGCCAGAGCCGCGACGAGGGTGTCGGATCGCTCCGCGCGATGCACGGTGAACACGCCTGGACCTGCCGTTCCGAGTGGTGGCGCCGGTTCGTCTTGCAGGCCAGTTCTAGCAGACGACACCCACGCTCACCGTGCGCAACGACGGCCAGGCGAGTCACCGAATCCGATCAGTCGACGCGATAGCGGCCGGCCAGCTGCGGGCTCTGTGCGTGGAACGCGGCGAGCTCGGCGTCGAACACGGCTTGCAGCAGGCCGGCGTCCTCCACGCCCGGGGCGACCACGGTCTCGCCCAGCTCCAGTCCGCGCAGGCTCGCCGTGACCACGTCGTCGGCGCTCATCCGCGGCACGGCGCTCATGTCGATCCCCTGCCGCTGGTGGAATTCGGTCGCCACCACGCCGGGGCACAGCACCTGCACCTGCACACCGGTGCCCTCCAGCTCGGCGCTGAGCGTCTGCGACATCGTCACCAGGTACGCCAAACCACCGCCGTAGACGACCCGGCGCGGCATCTGCGAGTGTGGCGCCGGCCCGCTGAAGGCGATCATGCCGGACACGTTGATGATCGTGCCGCGGCCGCGTTCCACCATGCTCGGGACCGCGGCGCGTGACAGCAGCGTGGGCGCCAGGACCTTGACGTTGACCAGTTCCTTGGCCTTGGCCGCGGGCAGATCGGCCAGCGGCATGTAGTGGGCTACTCCGGCGTTGTTCACCAGCACGTCCAGCGACTCCGCTGCCGCCAAGCCGGACACGGTGTCGATGCCGGATTCGGTGGACAGGTCGGCGACCACGGTGCGCACCGCACCCGGGTAGGCCTCGGCGAGTTCCTCCAGTCGCTCCTTGCGCCTGCCGACCGCGATCACGTCGTAGCCGTCGCGCAGCAGCCGGTGGGCGAACGCGGCACCGATGCCGGAAGTGGCGCCGGTG
Source organism: Thermocrispum municipale DSM 44069 (assembly GCF_000427825.1). Taxonomy (GTDB): domain Bacteria; phylum Actinomycetota; class Actinomycetes; order Mycobacteriales; family Pseudonocardiaceae; genus Thermocrispum; species Thermocrispum municipale. The sequence goes on from NZ_ATYT01000003.1 coordinate 694,424, forward strand.
ACCAGTGCGAGCTTGCTCATGCGGGGTTCCTTCCCGAAGTGATTGCTGTGCTTCGAGAGTGCTCCCGCGCGTCCGGCGGTACCAGCGACAGCTCTTCCTGGGACTGGCGGTACCAGGACGTTTCGCTTCCGACCGGCGATACTGGCCGGGTGGCATCCACCGAGCTCGGCCAGGCACTGAAGAACTGGCGCAACCGCGTGACTCCGGAAGCCGTGGGCTTTCCCGTCGGTTTGCAGCGACGAGTCCCCGGCCTGCGCCGGGAGGAGCTCGCCATGCTCGCCGGGATCTCGGTCGACTACGTCGTCCGGCTCGAACAGGGCCGGGCCACCGCTCCGTCCGAGCAGGTCGTCGAGGCGCTGGCCAGGGCGCTCCGGCTGTCCAGCGCCGAGCGCGAGCACTTGTTCGTGCTCAGTGGCTTGCAGCCACCCGGCCCGGACCGTGTCCCCACCCACCTGACACCGAGTGTGCAACGGCTGGTGGACCGGCTGCACGGCACACCGGTCGCGGTGTTCGACGCGACCTGGACGTTGCTGACCGCCAATCCCTGCTACACCGCACTGATGGGTGATCCCTCAGCCTGGCGTGGGCACGAGCGGAATGCCGTGTGGCGCAACTTCCATGGTCTGTCCGAGCGGGTCCGGCACACCCCGGAGTCCCGTCATGCCCTGCTGACCGCGCTGGTGGCGGATCTGCGCTCGGCGACGGGCCGTTATCCCGCAGATCCACGGCTGAAGCGGTTGGTCGCCGATCTCCGCGAGAGCAGCGACCTGTTCGTCGAGCTGTGGGACTCCGGGGTGGCCGGACATCACGAGGCCTCCCGTAAGACGATCGACCATCCGCAGGTCGGGCCCGTGACGCTGGACTGCGATGTATTGAGCGTGGCGGGCAGCGACCTGCGGATCATGGTCTACACCGCCGAGCCGGGCACCGAGGATGCCGAACGCCTCGAACTCGTCTCGGTGGTCGGCATCCAGAACCTCGTCGGCGGTCAGGACGCGACGACCGGAGTGACGTGATACATCAGGCCCGCGATCGCGCCACCGAGCACCGGGCCGACGATCGGAACCCACGAGTACCCCCAGTCCGAGGAGCCTTTGCCGGGAATGGGCAACAGCGCGTGGGCGATGCGCGGGCCGAGGTCACGGGTCGGGTTCAGGGCGTACCCGGTGGGTCCGCCGAGCGAGGCGCCGATACCGACCACGAGCATGGCGACCGCCAGTGGGCCCAGGCCGCTCGGGGTGTTGCCGAACACCAGCACCACGTAGACCAGGACGAACGTGGCGATGGCCTCGGTTGCGGTGTTCCAGCCGTAGGACCGGATCGCCGGGCCGGTGGCGAAGACCGCGAGCTTGCTCTCCGGGTCCTTCTCGGCGTCGAAGTGCCGCTTGTAGGCCACGAACGTCAGCGTCGCACCGATGAAGGCGCCGACCAGCTGCGCAGCGAGATACACGAGGAAATTGCCCGCGGTGGCGGGGACGTCGGTGGCGAAATCCTCACCCGCGACCCACAAGCCGACGGTGACCGCCGGGTTCAGGTGCGCACCGGACAGCGCGGCGGCGTACACACCGGCGAACACGCCCAGTCCCCAGCCGAAGCTGATCAGCAGCCAGCCGCCGTCGAAGCCTTTCGACTTGGCCAGCACCACGTTGGCGACCACACCGCAGCCGAGTAACAGAAGCAGCGCGCTGCCCATCGCTTCGGAAAAGAAGATCTGCCCCACTGAGCACCCCACAATTCTTGATCGGTGAAAAAGGCATGGCGAATCCGCCGCAGTAATTTCAGGCGGAAATCAGAAATACTCGAACGGCGGCGTCGAGCGGCCGCCGGTGACCGTCATGCGACGGGTGCGCGACCCTTCCGCAGGGTGGTCGTCGGCCGGGCCGACGGTGCCGAACTGGTGTCCCGGATCTCGTGTCGTCCGTCGGCGAAGCCGATGACGAACTCGTCGGCGATGCCGGTGAACAGGCCGTTCTCCACGACGCCGGGGATCCAGTTCAGTTCCGCGTCCAGCACCAACGGGTCGGTGATCGCCTGCAGGTGCGCGTCGATGATGTAGTTGCCGCTGTCGGTGACGACGGTTTCCCCGTCCCGGGTGCGCAGGCGGAGTTCCGGATCGGAATACCCGTGTTTGGCCAGTAACCGCGCGATCGAGCGTCGCGTGGATTCCCACGAGAACGGAATTACTTCGATCGGCAGCGGAAATGCACCGAGCGTCTCCACGACTTTGCTGTCGTCGACCACCGCGACCATGCGGTCGGAGGCGTCCGCGACGATTCGCTCCCACAGCAGGCACGCGCCGCCGCCCTTGATCATCGCGCCGTTGTGATCGATCTCGTCGGCACCGTCGATGGTCAGGTCCAACCGCTCGACGTCGGCCAGCGTGGTCAGTGGGACACCGACCTCCAGCGCCAGGTCACGCGTGGCGGTCGAGGTCGGCACACCGACCACGTCGAGGCCGTCGGCGACCGCCTTGCCCAGCGCCCGCACGAACCAATGCGAGGTGGTGCCCGACCCCAGCCCCAGTTTCATGCCGTCTCGCACGTAAGCGTCGATGGCCGCGGTCCCGGCGGTCCACTTGGCGCGGTCTTGTTCAGTGCGCGGTTCCATTCGTCTCTCCTGTCAGGTCCGCGAAGCGCTCGATCACGGTGTGGTTGGCGATCGGACTCCCCCATGCCACGTGCCGGTACGGCACGCCGAGAGCCTGCGCGGTTTGCGCGTCGATCTCGGTGTCCCCCACGTATATGACATCGGACGGCCTCACCCCGAGCGCGTCCAACGTGGTGCTGAGGTGGGCCGGATCGGGCTTCGACCTGGGTGTCGCGTCGATCCCGACGACGACGTCGACCAGGTCGGCCAGCCCGGTGCCGGCCAGCACGGCCCGCGCCATGTGGGTGCGCTTGTTGGTGCAGACGCCGATCTTGACGCCCGCGGCGCGCAGTGTCCGCAGCGCCTCTCGGGCATCGGCGTTGACCGTGGTTCCGGCCACCGGTTTCGCCTCGTACGCGGCGCCGTAGTCGGCCAGCACATCGTCCACATCGGATTCCTTGCCGCCGGCACGCGCGACGGCCTCGGCAACCAGCGCTCGCGCGCCGACCCCGAGCAGTGGCCGCACGTCGTCGACCGAGAGCCGGCCGAGCGATCGTGCGGTGAGCGCGACGTTCAGCGCGTCGGTGATGTCCGGCGCGCTGTCGACGAGCGTGCCGTCGAGGTCGAACACCACCGCGGACGCCGGTTTGTCGTTGTTCAGCACAGGGCCGCGGCCTCCTGGTACACCGGCCGCAACTGGTCGTAGAGCCCGCGGTGGACGGCGAAGACCTTCTCATAGGTCTCGACGCTGGCCTGCTGGGGCACGAACGTCTTCTCCACCGAGACACTCGTGAGGGCTTCGTCGAAGTCGCTCCACGTCCCCGAGCCGACGCCCGCGGCCAGCGCCGCACCGTACGCGCCACCTTCGGTCGCCCCGGTCACGGTGACCGTTTCCCGGTTCAGCACGTCAGCGAGCATCTGCAGCCACAGCGACTCGCTGCTCGCACCGCCGGAGGCCACGATCCGCTCGCACGGCACGCCTGCCTGAGTGCACACCTCGAGGATCTCCCGCATGTTCAGCAGCACGCCTTCCATGACGCTGCGCGCGAGGTGCCCCAGCTTGTGCATCGGCGTCAGACCGATCCAGCATGCCGATGCTTCCGGCGCGACGTGCGGCGAACGCTCGCCCAGCAGGTAAGGCAGGAACAGCAAGCCGTTGGAGCCCGGGGTGACTTCCTTGGCGAGCCCGACCAGCCGCTCGAACGACACGGGGTCGGTGGTGGTGGCGGGAGCCAGCGCATCACGGAGCCAGTGGAATGCGCCGCCTGCGCTGAGCGAGACACCCATGATGTGCCAGCGGCCCGGTGCGTTGCCGCACGACACCTGGACGCGGCCGCCGGGGTTCTCCGGGCAGTTGGAGGCGCCGCCGGCGACGATGCCCGCGGTGCCGATGGTGAACCCGACCGGGCCGGGATCGACCAGGCCCATCGCGGTCGTCTGGATGACCGCGTCGCCGCCTCCGCCGTACACCTTGATGCCTTCCGGGAGGTTCCAGCGCCGGGCGAGCTCCGGCAGCAGCGTGCCGGTGTCCTCGATGGACTCGACCACGTCGGGCAGCAGCGCCTTGTCGATCTCCAGCTTCGCCAGCAGCTCGTCCGACCACACGCGCCGCTCCACGTCGAACAGGCCCGTGCCGGACGCGTCCGAGACGTCGGTGATGTAGTTGCCGGTCATCCGCAGCCGGAGGAAGTCCTTGGGATTGAGGATGCGCACCGTGCGGTCGAACAGCTCCGGCTCGTGCTCGCGGAACCAGATGATCTTGCCGCCGGTGTAGCCGGGCAGCATCCGGTTCCTGGTCATCCGCAGCAGTTCGTCCAGCCCACCCACCTGCTCGGTGATCCAGTCGCACTGCGGGGCGCACCGCTGGTCGTTCCACAGAATGGCGTGGCGCAGCGGCTCCCCGGATGCGTCGAGCGCGGTCAGGCCATGCATCTGGCCGCACAAGCCGATGCCGGTCACTTCCCGTCCACCCTGCGGCAGCGACGCGGTCAACGACGCGATGGCCTCGTCGGTCGCCCGCCACCACTCGGCGGGGTCCTGTTCCGCCCACCCCTGCCGGAGGTTGATCATCGGATAGTCACGGCTGGCCTTGGCGATGACTTCACCGTTGCCGTCGACGGCGATGACTTTGCAGGTCGACGTTCCGAGGTCGATACCGATCAACATGATGCTGGGGTCCTTTCCGCGCTTCGTTGCACGGCTTCATCGCGCACCGTGGTGAAGCCTGATGTGCTTGAGGTGCAGGTACGACTCGAGCCCTTCGGGACCGTGCTCATAGCCGAAGCCGCTTTCCCTGCGGCCGCCGTAGGGCGCGTTGATGATTCCGGCGTCGACGTTGTTGATCGCGACGTTGCCGAAGTCCAGTTCCGAGGCCAGCGCGAAGGTCTCCCGCGTGTCCTGGGTGTAGACGTAGGACGCCAGGCCGCCCGGCACGCCGTTGGCGCGGGCGACGACGTCGTCCAAGTCGGTGTACGGGGCGACGCCGACGAGTGGGCCGAACGTCTCCTCCCGCATCACCAGAGAGTCGTCGGGTGCATCCGCCACGACGGTGGGCCGGACGAACAACCCGGGCGACAGGTCTTCGATGCGACCGCCACCGGCGACCACCGAGGCGCCGCGCTCCCGCGCGTCGGCGATGTGGTCGAGGGTGCGCTGGAACGTCTCGTCGATGGTCATCGACCCGACGTCGGCCGCGGGGTCCTTGATGCCGTCGGCCACCACCAGTGCGTCAGCCGCGGCTGCCAGCCCGTTGACGAATTCGTCGTAGACGTCCCGATGCGCGTAGATGCGGTTGATCGCGATGCAGATCTGGCCCGCATTGCGGAACGACCGCCGGGTGGCGCCCTTGACCGCGGCTTCGACGTCCGCGTGCTTGGTGACGATCATCGGGCAGCTGCCGCCCAGTTCCAGCGACAACGCGGTGATGCCGGTGACCGAGCGCATGATGGACTGACCGGTGGCGACCGATCCGGTGAAACCGACCTTGGCGATCGCCGGGTGGGCGACCAGGGCCTGTCCCGTGCTGCCGTCGCCGTACACGAAGTTGACCACCCCGGCAGGCAGGACGGCGGCGACGCACTCGGACAGCACCTGGGCGCAGCCCGGAGTGTGCTCGGAAGGCTTGATGACGATGGTGCAGCCGGCAGCGGTGGCGCCCGCGAGCTTCCAGCCGATCAGCTCGATCGGATAGTTCCACGGGGCGATGCCGGCGACCGGACCGATCGGTTCCTTCTCGACGATGCTCAGGAAGCCACCTGCGTCGTTGGGAATCGTGCGACCGAAGACGCGAGTGGCTTCTTCGGCGTAGTAGTGCAACGCGGTGACGAACTTCTGCACCTCACCGCGCGCCTCGTTCAACGGCTTGCCCTGCTCGCGGGTGATCGCGCTCGCCATGTCGTCGACCCGCTGCGCGCACTCGTCGGCCAGCTGGTGCAGATACTTGGCGCGTTCGGCAGGGCGGGTCTTGCGCCAGGTGCGGAACGCCTCGACAGCCGACTTCACCGCGGCATCGACGTCGTCGGCCGTGGATCGGGGTGCCACCGCGGCCAGTTCACCGGTGGCCGGGTTGGCGCGGTCGATGACGCCGCCGGAGCCGTCGTGCCAGGTTCCGGCGTAGAAGTTACGGCAGGTGATCGGGGTGTTGGTCATTCGTCGGTTCTCCTGGTGCCCTTCGATTGGTCACGGAACGAGCGGTGCATGGGTTGACGGTGCGACTTCGGGACGGCGGTCCTTCGCCGTGCGGTCGACCGAACGGGCATTCGCCCATGCTCGCATCTGCTCCACCAGCCTCTCTTCGTCGAAGGGCTGGCCCGACCCGCCGCGTGCGTCGGCCGCTGCGTGGGGCCCGGCCACGTCCGCTCTGACTCGCACCGGGGGCGGTATCGAGGCGGACGGCCATTCGTATGATGATCGGACGATAGAGCAGGGCGAGATCGAGTGCAAGACCCTTTTGCTTGCCTGATTCGCGAAGGTTCGCTCAGCCGGAGGCGCGCTTGCGGGCGGCCTTGTCGGCATCCCCCGCCAGCAGATCACTGTGGCGCATGATGCGCCGCAGGTGGTTCTCACAGGCGAATCGTGCCCGGGACGGATCGCCCGCCGCGATGGCGTCGGCGATCTCCTCGTGCTCGCGCACGGTGTGACTGGCTTCCGACGGATAGCCGGGACTCGTCCGGTACACCTTGCGCAGGAAACTGTTCACCGGGCGGATGACGAGGGAGAAGAACGGGTTGCCGCTCGCCTGCGCGAGGATCTCGTGGAACGACAGGTCGGCATCCAGAAACGTGTCGGTCCCGATCGAGGAGGACAGATTCCGGTTCGCTTCGCGCAGCGCGGTCAGGTGCTCGTCGGTACGTCGGGCGGCGGCGAACATCGCCATCTCGACCTCCAGCACCAGGCGCAGTTCCAGCAGTTGCTCGAACGAGCCCTCGCTCAGCCGCAGCAACAGCCCGTACTGGTCGGCGATCAGCCTGCCGTCGAACTCGGCCACGGTCATACCGCGGCCGGGCGAGACGGTGACCAGGCCGCGCTGCACCAGCAGCCGCGCGGTTTCCCGGACGACGGTGCGGCTCACGCCGAAGCGTTCGGCCAGTTCGGGCTCGGTCGGCAGCCGGTCCCCCACCGACAGCTGCAGGATCTCCTCCTGCAGGGTGTCCGCGAGGACTTCGGGGAGGCGTTTGCGCGAGCCCAGTTCGGATGCCATGCGCGAGATTCTATGGACGTCGCGTCCGGTGGACGATTTGTCGAGCGTCACGCGTTCGCCTCCAGTCTGCCCACCGACGGTGCCCAGCCACACCGGGAGCGAGCACGACTGCTCGTCCGGGGCTTGTTGTCGTCACGTCCATTGCTGGCTACTTCGTACGATGATATGACTAATGGGGCCGGCGTGGTGTAGGCGCGGGCGAACGTCCCTCGGAGCGGTGACCCGAGGAGGCACACAGTCAGCAAGGAAGGCAGTCACGTGAACCTGTTGTCGTATTCCGACCGCGTTCTTCCACACGATGCTGAGCAGGCGACGCTGGTCGCGCGCATCTTCGACCCGGCGTGTGGTGGCCCCTGCGTCGCCGCGATCCGCGGGACGACGGCGGTGGACCTCACGAGCGTCGAACCCACGGTCTCCGGACTGCTCGAGCGTTCCGACGCCGTGGAGATCGTGCGAACGCACCAGAGCGACAAGACCTGGCCCGTTCAGGATCTGCTGAACGCGACGCTGACGGCCGATCGCTCGCGCCCCCATTTCCTCGCCCCGGTGGATCTCCAGGTGCTCAAGGCAGCCGGGGTGACGTTCGTGCGCAGCATGCTGGAACGCGTCATCGAAGAACGCGCCAAGGGTGACTCCGCCAAGGCCGAGGCGCTGCGTGCACGCCTCGCCGAGGTCATCGCCGGCCACATCAGCCAGGTGAAGCCCGGTTCCGCGGAGGCCGAGCAGGTCAAGCAGGTTCTGGTGGAAGAGGGCCTGTGGTCGCAATACCTCGAGGTGGGCATCGGCCCCGACCCGGAGATCTTCACCAAGGCCCCGGTGTTGTCGGCCGTCGGCACGGGCGCGGAGATCGGCGTGCTGGACCGGTCCACCTGGAACAACCCGGAACCCGAGCTGGTGGTCGCGGTGAACTCGCGTGGAGTGCCGGTGGCCGCGACCCTCGGCAACGACGTCAACCTGCGCGATTTCGAAGGTCGCAGCGCGCTGCTGCTGACCGAGGCCAAGGACAACAACGCCTCGTGCGCCATCGGTCCGTTCCTGCGCTTGTTCGACGAGCAGTTCACGTTCTCCGACGCGAAGAACGTCGACGTGAAGCTGGAGATCACCGGACAGGACGGGTTCCATTCCAGTGGCGTCAACCCGGTCAGTGAGATCAGCCGGGACATCAGCGAGCTCATCGAGCACGCGTACGGGTCGCACCACCAGTACCCCGACGGCTTCGTGCTGTTCACCGGCACGATGTTCGTGCCGACCGACGACCGCGACGAGCCGGGCAAGGGCTTCACCCACAAGCGCGGCGACATCGTGGACATCTCCTCCCCTCGGCTGGGCAGCCTGGTGAACGTGGTGAACTCGGCCGAGCAGGCGCCGGACTGGACCTTCGGCATCCGTGCGCTGATGAGGAACCTCGCCACCCGTGGTCTGCTGCGGGCCACCACCGACACGGAAGCAGTCGCATGACGAAAATCGTTGTCACCGATCACACGTTCAGTGCCACCGAGCACGAAGCGGCGCTCGCCCGCGAGTTCTCCGCCGAGTTCGCCGTGCACCAGTGCAGCAGCGAGACCGAGACCGCCGAAGCGGTCGCAGGCGCCGACGTGGTGTTCGTGAACTTCGCGCCGATCACCGAGACGGTCCTGCGGGCCATGGCGCCGGGCGCGACGGTGATCCGTTACGGCGTCGGGTACGACAATGTCGATGTAGCGGCAGCTCGCGAACTCGGCGTGGCGGTCGCCAATGTGCCGGACTACGGCAGCGACACCGTGGCGGACCACACGGTCGCTCTCCTGCTGACGTTGCTGCGCAAAGTGCCGGCCTACGATCGGCGGGTCCGCGAAGAGGGCTGGTGCGCACCGCGCGATCTGGGACCGCTGCCCGGATTCGGCGAAACCACCATCGGCCTCGTCGGGCTCGGCCGCATCGGAATGGCGGTCCATGAGCGGCTTCGGGTTTTCGGCTTCACGGTGCTCGCTTACGACCCGTATGCCGACCCGGCGGTCACGGACGGCCCGCGGCTGACTGACCTGTCCGAGCTGCTGGCCGCCTCGCACGCGATCTCGCTGCACGCGCCGCTGACCACCGAGACGAAACACATCCTCGACGCCGACGCGTTCGCGCGGGCTCGGCGTGGTGCCGTCGTGGTGAACACCTCCCGTGGTGGGCTCATCGACCATGACGCGCTCGCCGATGCGGTGGAGTCCGGGCAGATTTCGGCCGCTGCACTCGATGTCGTCGAACCGGAGCCGCTACCTGCGGATTCGCGTCTGCGTGCGCTGCCGCAGGTGCTCTTCACGCCGCACGTGGCCTTCTTCTCGGATTCCTCGCTCGACGCGCTGCAACGGCTCGCCGCCGAGGAAGGCGCCCGCGCGCTCAAGGGCGAGCCGTTGCGTTGCCCGGTAGCGTGACCGCACTCGTGGAAAGGACAAGCTGGTGAGTCAGGGAATCGATCCGCGCACCGCAGAACCGGTCGGCGACCCCATCCCCGACCACACCGCCGACGAGGTCAATGCGTGCGTCGACCGCGCAGCCGAAGTCGCCGGGTGGCTGGCAGCCACGTCGAACTCGACGCGGGCGGCGATGCTGCGGGCGGTGGCGTCGGCGATTCGGGACAACGAGACCGATCTGGTCGCACTGGCCGACGCCGAAACGGCGCTGGGCGAACAGCGGCTGGTGGGTGAGCTGGCGCGTACTGCTGCCCAGCTCGACCTGTTCGCCGGCGTGATCGAGGAAGGCGCGTTCTGCGAGGCGACGATCGACCACGCCGATCCCGCCGCCGTTCCGCCGCACGGTGATTTGCGGCGGATGCTGGTCCCGCTCGGGCCGGTCGCGGTGTTTGCCGCCAGCAATTTCCCGTTCGCCTTCTCGGTGCTGGGTGGGGACACCGCCAGCGCGCTGGCCGCCGGCTGCCCGGTCGTGGTCAAAGCCCACCCGAGCCACCCCGGCTTGTCGAACCGCGTCGCGAAGGTTGCCCGCGAGGCGCTGGCACAAGCGGGCGCGCCGACCGATCTGCTTCAGGTCGTGCACGGCTACGAGGCCGGCCGGATTCTGGTCACCCACCCGGCGATCACCGCGGTCGGCTTCACGGGTTCGGTCAAGGGCGGCCGCGCGCTGTTCGACCTGGCCAGCGGTCGCGACGACCCGATCCCGTTCTACGGCGAGCTGGGCAGCATCAACCCCGTCGTGATCACCCAGGCGGCGCTGGCGCAGCGGAGCGATCAGATCGCCGCGGGTCTGGTGGGCTCGTTCACCCTCGGAACGGGACAGTTCTGCACCAAGCCGGGGTTGATCTTCGCGCCGGACGATCAGGCGTTCGCCGAAGCCGTGGCGGAGAAGGCGCAAGCGGTGGACCTCGGGCCGATGCTGGACGCCAGGATTCACTCCGCGTACCAGGAAGGCGTCGAGGCGTTGTGCAAGGTGCCGGGAGTTGCGCCCGTCCTGACCCCTGAGGCGGCGTCGGGGCCGGGTTACCACGCGCGACCTGCCGTGCTGACCGTTTCCGCGAAGGATTTCCGAGCGAACGCGCGGGCACTGACCGAAGAATGCTTCGGCCCGGTCACCGTGATCGTCAGCTACCAGGACACCGCCGAACTCACCGGTGCGCTGAGCGAGATCGCGGGCAGCCTGACCGGCACGATCCACGCCGAGCCGGGCGATCCTGCTGCCGCCGAAGTGCTGGATGTCCTGCGGAAGAGGGCCGGGCGGATCATCTTCAACGGCTGGCCGACCGGCGTCGCGGTGACCTGGTCCCAGCACCACGGCGGACCGTGGCCGGCGACGACCTCCGTCCTGCACACCTCGGTCGGCGCCACGGCCATTCGCCGTTGGCTCCGCCCGGTCACGTATCAGGACGCGCCGGACGAGCTGCTGCCGCAGGAGCTGCAGGAAGCCAACCCGCTAGGCATTCCCCGCCGGGTCGACGGCGTGCTGCAGCCGGGCAGCCCGCAGCGGTGATCACGTGGCCAGTCGTCTCCGGAGCCAGACTGGGCGCACGCTCTCCTTGATGGGGAACCGCTCCAGATCTTCCCGGTAATCCTGGCGGGACGGCGGTCGTATCCACTCCGGCTCGTCTTCGGTGAAGACCGGGTTCCAGTGAGCCCGGCCGCGCGCCGGCACCGTGTCGTCCCGGTAGAAGGTGCGCTCTGCGCTGAAATGCAGGCACCACTGGAACGGAGTGCCGTAACCCGCCTGGTAGCCGTCGGCTCGCAGGCGACGCAACGCATCCAGTTCCGGGAAGTCGGTCAGCTCCGTCTCCGTCGACTGGCCCACTGAGACGCCGTGCTCGTCGGGCGCGGACATGACGTTGCGTCGGAGGACGAGCTCCTCGTGGCGTCCCGCGGCACGGTACGTGAGCGAGACGTTGGACCACCTCGGTGGCAGATCCTGAGCGAGCACGTCCGCGATTCGTTCCATAAGAACGGTACGTTCGTCGTCGTCGAGCGGCTGTTCGTACTTGCCGTACCGCTTGGCGTTCAGCGCCGCGACCCGTTGCGGATCACGAAGCTTCGGCCAGCTCAGTTCGATCGGGAACCGGAGCTGGAAGACGTACGCGACGTCGTTGACGACCACGCGGGCAGGCGCGTTCCGTTCCAGCCAGGCGCCGACGGCGTTGTTGCGGCCCAGGATCCGGGCTGCCAGATGTTGCAGCGCGCTTTCCACGATCACCAGAACGAGCACGAAGACGACTGTCGCCAGCGCGGTGGCTGTCACGGCAAGCCACGACCAGAACCCCCAGCCACGAAGCGCCTCGTAGATGCCTGCCGGAACCGCGAAGACGACCTCCTGCACGACCTCCGCCAGGAACCCCGCGTACCCCGTGATCACGACACCTGCGGCGAGGCCGGCCACGTATCTGACGCCGCGCCAACCGCGCAGGAACGACCAGTCCACGACGAAACCGGTCAACCACCGCCCACAGGTCAACACCAGTCCGAGCGCGTTGTAGATGCCAACGGTGAATGCGGCAGGGGCATTGAATTCGGGTGCGCCGAGCGCGGTGGTGAACAAGAACGATCCGAACGCCACCACACAGAGCCGCGCTAGCCACGTCGCCAGGATCAGAACCCGGCCGAATCCCGCAACGACGGGTGCCCGCTCGGCTCGCTGTTCGCGGGGAGGTCGCAGGCGTGGCCACGGTCCGGCGAGGAACGCGACAAAGGCCGCCGCCCCCGTTCCGATCGCCAGCTGGTGCCGCGTGGTGTCGGTGACGTCGGCGAACGCCGACACCAGGTTGAGCGCGAAGATCGTGAGAAACGAGCAGATCAGCACCGCGATGCGCAACCCCGGCGAGATCATGATCGGACAGTAGCGTGATCAAACTGCCGATCGTGCGGTTCGCCGACGTGATCAGCCGAATGCCGCAGTCCCTGGCAGGCCGTGGTCAGGGCGCGCTCAGTTCGCGCCGCGGCAAGCCGGGGCCCGACAGATTGGCCGTCGCGCCCGTGGAAAACCGTGCGCCCGATCGGAATACCTCGGTGGACGAGGCGCGAGGATCAGAACGAGTCCAACTTGTCGCGGGTCTCGTTCTCGTCCGGTGCGTTGTCCGGGCCAGGGTCGTCGTCGCCCGAAAGTGTGTCGATGCCCATGCGCACCGCACCCGTCACGAAGCGCGCGGCCGAGGAAGCGGCGCCGGCACCACCGTCGTCCAGCGCGATACCTGTGCCGTCGTCGGTGAGCTCGCCGGTCCACACGCTCTTGCGTACCGATTCCCGTTCGCCGCGTGCGTGCTTGGCGTTGGTGAGATTGCCGTCCTCGTCGTACTCCGTGTCGAACTTGTCGCGCCGGTACCCCTTGCGGAAGCCATCGCTGATCTGCTCCTGGCCGTCGTACTCCTCACCGACGTAGCTGCCCTTCAAGTCGCCGAGCTTCGGCGCGCCGAATTTGTTGCCGACATAGCTGCTGGCGCCGGTGAAGAGGGCCTTCGTCACAGCGTCGCCCCCGCGCTTCCCGAGTGCTTTACCGAGGATCTTGCCGAGGACTTCCTGTGCCTTCGCCAGGACCTCGGCGACGTGGCCGAGCAGCCGGGTGATCTTCTCCACGTACCGCATGATCCGCGGGAAGGTTTGTGCCAGCTTGGCCATCACCTCGGCCATTCCCTCGGCGATCGACGCCCCGAACGTCACGATGCTCAGCGCGAGCCTCGGCGCCATGATCTTGACGGCTTCCGCGACGAAGTCGCTGATCAGCGACTTGACCACGGCTTCGACCGTCTCCATGAGGATCGCCGAGCTCTGCAACGCCTCGGCGATGCGGGCCGAGACTGCGCTGACACCGTTGATGCCGTCGGCGAATTCGGCCAACGCTTTCTTGCCGGCCTGTGACGCATCGCCCTTCCACTCCTTGAGGCGGTCGTCGGCGACCTCGACGAAGTTCTGGCCCATCGCTTCCAGGCCTGTGGCGATGCCGACGAAGTTCTCCGCGCCCTTCTTCAGCGCTGGACCGTCGCCTGTGACGTAGTGGAGCATGTCCTGCAGCGGCGTCACGACCGACAGCAGCATGTCCAGGCCGTTGCTGACCAGCCATGCGATCGGGTCGGAGGCGAAACTGGTGATCTCCCCGGCGGCGCCGGCCACGAAGTCGGTCGTGTCGAGCACAAGGTTGGTAGCCGCTGTCGCGACTTCACCAACGCCGGGAGCGTTCTCGCCCCCTTTGACCATGCCGACGACCGTCGATGTGAACTGGCCTGCGCTGCTTTCGACCGCCGATGTCGCTGACCCGAGCGGCACGGCGTTGCGGACGCCCTCGACGTACTCGGTGAATGAACGATCGGTCGACTTCAAGTTGACCTTCTCGGTCGCGTCCTCGACCTCCGCCATCAGTCATCCCCCAGTTCGGATGCAATCCGCCGGAAGCCGTCGGCGGCCTCTCGGTCGCTGGTCTCATAGGCGTCTGCCGCTTGTGCGAATTTGTCGGCGGCCCGCCGGCAGCCCTGTTTCATCTGGCCGAGCATGTCCTGCAGTGAGCGCAACAGGTCGTCGTAGCCCTGTTTGGTGAACAGGCCGACTACGCCCCACGACTCGTTGCTGACGTCTGCCTGCCCGACGAGATCGGCGAACTTGCTTACCTGCTCCGCGTAGGACGGCACCTCCCCCACGAATTGCTGCATGGTCTCGACGTCGACCGTGAATCCGTCCCCAGTCATCGGCGCCTCCCCGCGCACGGTTGCTCGCCCCGGATCCTAGGGGCCGGTGACCGGGCGAGCACGGCGATCAGGACCTTCCGCGCGCATATCAGGCCTTTCGGGTCACCCGAAGGCGGACAAAAGCGGCAGACATCGCAACGCTCTCCGTCGCCCTCGGGGCTCTCCAGTAGACCTGTACTATGTCATATATTACTATGCGGTCGAAGGCTTGCTGCGAAAGGAAGAACATTGAGCACTGACACCAAGCCCTGGCACGGAGTGATCGTCGCCTCGGCCTTGCCGTTCCGGGAGGACCTCTCGGTCGACTTCGACGCTTTCGCCGAGCACGTCCGCTTCCTGGCCGACAACGGCTGCGACGGCATCGCCCCGAACGGCTCGCTCGGCGAGTACCAGAACCTCACCGACGACGAGCGGGCCAAGGTCGTCGAGGTGGCCGTCGAGGCCGCACCGCCGGGCTTCACGGTGATGGCAGGCACCGGCGCGTACGGAGCGATGGAAAGCCGCCGGTGGGCCGAGCAGGCCGCGGAGGCCGGGGCTCACGCGGTCATGCAGCTTCCGCCGAACACCTATCGAGCCAACCAGGAGCAGGTCTTCCACCACTACCAGGAGGTCGCCAAGGCCGGCCTTCCCGTGGTCGCCTACAACAACCCGCAGGACACGAAGGTTGACCTGACGCCGGAGTTCGTCGCGCGGCTGCACCACGAAGGCCTCATCGTCGGCATCAAGGAGTTCTCCGGCGACCCGCGGCGCGCCTACCAGATCAAGGAACTCGCGCCGACCATGGACATCCTCATCGGCACCGACGACAGCGTGCTCGAGGTCGGCATCGCCGGGGCGGTCGGCTGGGTGGCCGGCTACCCGAACGCCATCCCGCAGAGCACCGTCGAGCTCTTCCGGCTGGCGACGTCCGACGACGGCGCGGACTGGGTGAAGGCTCGCCGGATCTACGTCGACCTGCACCCGCTGCTGCGCTGGGACACCAAGACCGAGTTCGTCGAGTCGATCAAGCTCTCGATGGACGTGGTCGGCCGCTACGGTGGCCCGTGCCGCCCGCCGCGCTTGCCACTGCCGGACGAGGTCAAGAAGCGGATCATCGCCGACACCGAGGCCGTGCTGGCCAAGGGCTACCGCTGACCGCACCACTCGCACACGTCGCTGGGACGTGTCCCGCCGGGTTCGCCCGGGCCGGGGCACGTCCCACACTGTTATCGACCGGGAGTCAGTCATGTCACCACTGCCCTACCTCGACCACGATGCGGTCCGTGCTGCCTTGCCGTGGGGGACGGCGATCACCGCGATCGAAGACGCGCTGCGCGCCGACGTCGATCCCGAGGCCGACGGGCCGCGCCTGTTCGCGGAGAACCCCACCGGCGAGTTCTTGATCATGCCTGCCTCGGCGCGGCACGCCATGGGCGTCAAAGTCCTCACCCTGGCGCCGGACAACCCGGCCCGAGGACTGGAGAAGATCCAAGGCACCTACCTCCTCTTCGACGCCGACACCTCGGCCCCGGTCTGCGTCATGGACGGCACGGCCATCACCAGCATTCGCACGCCAGCCGTCACCCTGACCGGCCTGCGCGCGCTGGCCGCGGCGGCGCCTGCCGGGCACGAACTACCGCAGGACCCGCACGTGGTGGTCTTCGGCGCCGGCGTGCAGGGCATCAACCACATCCGCGCCGCGCGCTGGGCGTGGCCGGACGCCCGCTTCACGGTGGTGGGACGCCGCCGCACCCGCGTCGACGCGCTGATCTCCGAGCTCTCCGACGAGGGCATCACGGTCGCGGACGGCACAGCGAATCCGGAGGCCGCCGCACGCGAGGCCGACGTCATCATCACGGCCACGACGTCGTCCACCCCGGTGGTGAAGGGAGCCTGGGTGCGCCCGGACGCGCTGGTGGCGACGATCGGGCAGCACGGTCTCGACGCGCGCGAGGTCGACGCGGAACTCGTTCTGCGGTCCGATGTGCTGCTCGAGTCACGCGGTGGCATGTTCCGCGAAGGCGGCGCGATCATCCCTGCTCGCTCCGTGGACGAGTGGCGCGAGCTCCGTCCGGCGAATCTGCGCGACGGCGTCCGAGGCGAATTCACCCGCACGCCGGGCAAGCCCGCCCTCTACGCCGGGGTCGGCATGGCCTGGGAAGACCTCGTCCTTGCCCAGGTCGTGCATCGCTCGGTCACGTCCTGATCGACAAACGACAGTGGGGTGGCCACGGCCGCGGCCACCCCACTGTCGTTCGGCTCAGTGTTCCTTGGCGTCGGCCGTGCTGTGGCTGGCGGTGAGCCAGTAGTCGGCGTTGTCGATCCCGAGTTTCTTCGGGTCGAACACCGGGTCCACGCCGGCCTTCCGTTGCTGTTCGTAGTCCCGGTAGACCTTGCGGACCACCGGCAGCAACAGCAGGATGCACACCATGTTGATCAAGCCGAGGGTGACGTAGCCGATGTCCCCCGCGGCCCACATCAGGTCGGCGGAGATGACCGCGCCGATGAACGAGATCACCAGGGTGCCGATCTTGAGCACCCACAACGAGGTCTCGTTCTTCTTCTCCTTGGTCAAGAACACCAGGTTGGACGAGGCAATGTAGTAGAACGCGACCTGGCTGGTGAACGCGAACAGGAAGATGGCGATCGCCACGAGTGCGGAGCCGAAGCCCGGGAAGACCGTGTCGATCGCCACCTGCGCGTTCGCCCCGCCGGTCACCAGGTCCGCGGACACCTGTCCGGCGTGGATGACCTCCCCTGCGTCGTTGACGACGCGATAGGAATCGGTGATGACGATCAGCAGGCCCGTGGCCATGCAGACGAACAACACGTCGACGTAGATCGAGAACGCCTGCACCAGGCCCTGCTTCGCCGGGTGGCTCACCTGCGCGGCTGCCGCACCGTAGGTGCCTTCACCGACACCGGCGACCGAGGTGAAGATCGCCCGGCGGATGCCCCACGCGATCGCGTAGCCCACGATGCCCCCGAACACCTCGTCCGCCCCGAACGCGCTCCGCATGATCAGGCCGACGGCATCCGGAATGCGGTCGAAGTTCACCGCGATGACGACCAGCGCGACCAGGATGTAGCCGACAGCCATGAACGGCACGGTCATCTGCGCCACGTGCACGATGCGCTTGGTGCCACCGATGATCACGAAGCCCACCAGGGCGGTCACGATCACACCGGTGATCACCGGGTCGATGCCGAAGGCATGCTCGACGCTGGAGGAGATGTTGTTCGACTGGATGCCCGGGACCAGGAACCCGTAGGCCGCGAACGCCACCGCCGCCGCAACCAGCGCCAGCCAGCGCATCCGCAGACCGTGGTAGATGTAGTACGGGATGCCGCCACGGTGTTCGCCGTCGATGCGGCGCTTGTAGACCTGGGCCAGGACCGACTCGGCGTACGAGCTCGCCGCTCCGATCAGACCGGTCACCGCCATCCAGAAGATCGCGCCGGGACCGCCTGCGGCGATCGCCGTCGCCACGCCCGCGATGGCACCGACGCCGACCCGGGAAGCCAGCGTCATCGACAAGGCCTGGAACGACGAGATCCCGCCGTCCTGGCCCGCCGCCCCCTTGGTGATCAGCCGGACCATCTCCGGTGCCCGGCGGATCTGGGTGAACTTGAACAGCACGGTGAAGAGCAGGCCGAGGGCCATGGCCACGAAGGCCACCAGCTCCCACCCGAAATCCGCGATCGCTTGCACGACCTCGGTGAGAGATTCCATCTGAACTTCCTCTCGCCGCACACGGCACTGTAGAGGTCCGAAGACCATGTGATGCGTCACACGCCCGAGCTAATAGTGCGTGACATATTACATGCCATACGGCGCAGATCCAGAGATGTGCGCGGCCCCACATCTAAGATGAGGTCAGCTCATCGCAACGATTGCCGAGGAATGCCTATGTCGTCCGGCTGGTCAGCGGTACCCGCGCAGCGCGTCAGCAGCCTGCGCAGCCATGTGGAGAAGACGCTGAGTGCGGCCATCATCTCCGGCCAGCTCAAGCCGGGAGACATGCTGACCGTGCCGACCTTGGCGGCGGAGTTCGAGGTGTCCGCCACCCCGGTGCGTGAGGCGCTGCTGGATCTGGCCAGCCGTGGCCTGGTGGCACCGGTGCGCAACAAGGGGTTCCGGGTCACCGAGGTCAGCGAGGAACAGGCGCAGCACATCGCCGACATCCGCATGCTGCTCGAACCGCCCGCGATGCGCCGGTTGGCCGAGGCCTTCGACGCGAGCAAGGAACCCGAGGTGCGCGCACTGGCGGACAAGATCGTCCAGGGCGCGCGCGACGGCGACATCAAGTCGTACCTGGAAAGCGACGTCGAATTCCACGGCCGGCTCACCGGGATGCTCGGCAATCCGATGCTGACCGACATCGTCACCGACCTGCGGACGCGAACGCGGCTGAGCAACCTCGAGCGACTGGCCGCTTCCGGGAAACTCGAAGCGTCCGCGGCCGAGCATCACGAACTGCTGGACGCCCTGGTCGCCCGCGATGCCGAGCGAGCGGAGGCCGTGATGCGCAGGCACATCGGCCACACCGTCGGCATCTGGGCAGGAAAGCGCGAACCCGACGCCTAGTCGGCCGGACTCGTGAGGCCTTTCACGCCGCCCGCACTACCCATTGAATATGTGACATATTACAGTCCGAGACATGAAGGGAACGGTGATGGCGGTCGACGTCGCGGTGATCGGCGCGGGTGTGGTCGGCGCCGCGTGCGCGCACGCGCTCACCGCCCGCGGTCTTCGCGTCGCGGTCATCGATCGGTCGTCCGCAGCCTCGGGAACCAGCAGTCATTGCGAGGGCAACCTGCTGGTGTCGGACAAAGGGCCGGGCCCGGAACTCGACCTGGCGCGGCACTCCCTGGCGCTGTGGCGTCAGCTGGCGCCACAACTCGCCGACGACCTCGGTCCCGCTGTGCCGCCGGTCGAGTTCGAGCCCAAAGGCGGTCTCGTGGTGACCATCACGGCCGAAGGAGCCCAGCCGCTCATCGACTTCGCGGCGCAGCAGCGTGTCGCGGGCGTCGACGCCCGGGTCGTCTCACTCGCGCAGGCCCGCGAACTGGAACCGTGGTTGAATCCGGACATCACCGCAGCGGTCTACTACCCCGAGGACTGCCAGGTGCAGCCGACGATCGCGACCGAGGCGCTCCTGGCCGCGGCCCGCCGGCGCGGGGCCGTCAGCTACTTCCACCACGAAGTCACCGGCCTCATCACGGGCAAGGACGGCCGCGTGACCGGCGTGCGGACCGACCGCGCCGACATTCCCGCAGCGTCCGTGGTGCTCGCCGCCGGGCCGTGGACGGGTGAGCTGGCGACCCGTCTCGGCGCCGGAGTGCCCGTGTGGCCGCGGCGAGGCAACGTCCTGGTCACCACGCGCATGCCACACAGCGTCTTCCACAAGGTCTACGACGGCGACTACTTCGGCGCCACCCAGTCGTCGGACGCCGCATTGCAGACCGCCGCGGTCATCGAGTCCACGCAAGCGGGCACGGTGCTCATCGGATCCAGCCGGGAACAGGTCGGGTTCGACAACTCGATGCGGGTCGAGGTCTACGCGGAGATGGCGAAGAAGGCGCTGCGCGTCTTCCCGTTCCTGGCCGATGCCGGCATCATGCGCGCCTACGGCGGATTCCGGCCGTTCGTACCGGACCACCTGCCGATCATCGGACCCGATGCGCGGATGCCCGGCCTCTACCACGCATCCGGTCACGAGGGCGCCGGGATCGGTCTGTCCGTCGCCACCGCGGAACTGGTGGCCGCGGCGATCACCGCGGACTCCCCGCGCAGCCCGCTCGGTCCCATCGATCCCGCACCGTTCGCGGTGCAGCGACCGTCACTGCAGGCCTACCTCGAGGAGGCTGCCTAATGTGTTTGTCAAGCAGCGGTAGCCGTGTTTCGCCGGTAGTCGGGTTGGTAGGGCTGGCGGGTGCGCAGCAGTGCGTGCAGGACGTTGATGCGTCGTCGGGCCAGCGCGATGAGGGCCTGGTGGTGTCGTTTGCCCTCGGCGCGTTTGCGGGCGTAGAAGGCCTTGCTGGCCGGGTCGCGCTGGATGGCGCAGAACGCCGACTGGTAGAAGACGAACTTGAGGGTCTTGCTGCCGGCGGTGGCGCGGCGCAGGTA
>NZ_ATYT01000013.1 GCF_000427825.1 Thermocrispum municipale DSM 44069
TACGGCCCACCGCAGGGCCCGCCGCCCGGCTTTCCGCCCACTGGCGGTTTCCCCGGCGGTGAGCAGCCGAAGAAGAGCCCGTTGCCGTGGATCTTCGGCGGTGTCGGCGCCCTCGTCGTCATCGGCGGCGTCATCCTGCTGATCGTCCTGCTCGGCGGTGGCGGCACCAGCGACCCCGAGTCGGCAGCCAACACAGCGTTGGACTACATGAAGGACGGCGACCTCGACGGCCTGGCGTCCATGACCTGCGAAGAGTTCAAGGGGCAGCTCGAGAAGGCCAAGGAACTCGGCGGCGGCGACATCTCCACCGGCATCCCGGACGGCGTCAGCGCGGAAGTCACCGAGGTCAAGGAGGTCGACGACAACACCGCCGAAGCCACCTTCACCGCCACCCAGGACGAGAAGCAGAAGCAGGCGAAGTTCAAGTTCGTCAAGGAAGACGACGAGTGGAAGTTCTGCGGCCTGGCCGGCATGCCGACGATGGGCAGCGAAACGGGATCCGGACCGGCCATGCCGGAGATGCCGAGCGTGAGCATCCCGGAGATGCCGGACATCAGCGTGCCGGAGATGCCCGACCTGCCGGACGTTCCTGACCTGCCGAACTGAGGCGGACAGACACCACGCTCGTGGCCGGGACCTGCACGGGTCCCGGCCACTTTTGTGTGGAATGCGCCCCCGGAGCGCTCTCGCCGCTGCTGTCTTTCGCTCATTTCGGTTCCGCCACCGTAGGTAGCGTTGATCAACCGAGGGCGCAGATGACCCAACCACCAGGCCCGCAAGGTCCTTGTCCCCAGCACCCGCAAGGTCAGCCGCCCAGCGGCGGTTTCCCGCAGCAGCAGCCAGGCTACGGCCCGCCGCACGGCCAGCCCGGCGGTTACGGACCACCACGGGGCCGGCCGGGTGGTTACGGCCCGCCACAGGGCCCGCCACCCGGCCACCCACCGTCCGATGGTTTCCCCGGCGGTGAACCGCCCAAGAAGAGCCCGCTGCCCTGACGCGTCGCGCAGATCTCCACCAGAGCGGTCGGACCTTCGCAGGTCCCGACCGCTTTTTGCCCACGCCCTCCTCCCGGAGCCGACAACGCGTGTTGCTACCGTTGCGCTCACTGAGTTGGGCCACCACGCAGTGGCTTGATCAACCGGGGAGACACATGACCCAGCCGCCCGGCCCGCAGGGGCCGTACCCGCACTATCCGCAAGGGCAGCTGCCCAGCGGCGGTTTCCCTCAGCAGCCGTACCCGCAGCAGGGCGGCTGGCCGCAGCAGCAGGGATGGCCAGGTCAACCCGGTGGATGGCAGCAGCAACCGGGTGGGTGGCCCGACCAGCAACAGCACCCGTACGGCCAACCGGGCCAGTTCCCCGGTGACGACCCGTTCGCCGACGAAGACGACAAGAAGAAGAGCAAGCTGCCGTGGATCCTCGGGGGCCTCGGCGCGCTCGTCGTCATCGGCGGCGTCATCGTGCTGATCCTGGTGCTCGGCAGCGGGGCCAGCAAAGGCGGAACCGCGCAGGAAACGGCCGAAGCGTTCGCCACGGCGTTCAACGACCGCGATGCCGACGGGCTCAAGGCTCTGCTCTGCGAAGCGAATCTCCAGGGCGAGACCGGCAAGGCGCTCGACTCCGGTGAGGCGTTCGCCAACGCACCGGACAACATCGACATCGAGCTGACCAAGGTCGAGCAAGCCGGGGACGACACCGCCACCGCGCACTACAAGCAGGTGGAAGAGGGCAAGCAGCACGACGGCACCATCGAGGTTCCGTTGGTGAAGAACGGCGACGTCTGGGAGGTCTGCGTCGAGGAGGAAACCGCCGGATCGGGCGAATCCTGACTTGATCTCACTGCGTCCAATCGGTGTCTGACCGCAACACCGAAGGACCCAGCAATGACGGAGCCACCCGGCCCGCACGGGCATCCGAACGATTCCGGACAACCGGATCGGCACGGCGGGGTCGCAGCGCACGGCGCCGCCACGGCCGGCCGGACCGACTGGCAGCAGGCCACCCCGGCCGAGCCGCCGCACGGTGGCGCAGCCCCGGCCGACGCCCGGCTCGGTGACGCAGCCCCGGCCGACGACCGCCGGCTCGGTGACGCTGATCCGTCGGCCCCGCACGGTGCTGACCAGGAGGTCCTGGCCGATCCTGGAGGTGCCGCCCCGGCCGGTCACCAACCAACGCCGCAGCACGCCGCGCAGGCCAGTCAGACGGACCATGTCCCGGCAAGCCCGCACCAGGGTCCAGCCGCCCAAGCCGCTCAGCCCGGCCCGCAGGCCGCGGCCTCGGCAGGCCCATCACCGACCGCAGCCGCCCCCGGCGGCACGCAGAACGCGGCCCCGTCGGACCAGCCACCAGGCGCAGCTGCCGACCCCCACTCCGGTGGCTTCCCGACCGGTCAGTCGCCGGGCGGCTTCTCGCCGGCGCCGCCACAGAGCACCAACTCGGGAAGTCTCGGCCCGTGGTCCACGAACCCGACCGTGCTGATTCTCGGCGGCGCGGGCGCGTTCGTGATCCTTCTCGTCGTCGTGCTGGTCGTCGCACTGAGCGGCGGCGGCAAGGGCAGCACCCCGGAGGAAACCGCAGAAGCCTTCGCCGACGCCTTCAACGACCGCGACGCCGACGACATCAAGGCACTGATGTGTGACTCGCACCTGCAGGAGGTCGAAGAACGGGAGCGGACCGGGACCTTCGACCGGGCAGCGTTCGAAGGGGTCCCCGAGGAGGCCATGATCGAGGTCGAACGGATCGAGATGCGGGGCGAAGGCGAGGCCATCGCACACTTCACGGCCACCGTCGACGAGGGCACCCCGGCGGCCATCCCGCTGGTGAAGAACGTCGACGACGAGTGGGAGGTCTGCTACGAGTAGCCGCCCAGAGCCTCCTCGCCGGCCACCCCGGTGAGGAGGCCGCAAACCGGAGCGAGCGAGACATCAATCGCAGCTGACGCACGAAAGACAGCGAAAACCGCAGAACTACGCCGGATCGGGTGAATCCACGTCGGATCCTCTCCCGTCTCATCAATGTCTGAGTTGACCACCGACGGAAAGACCACGTCATGACGCAGCCTCCGGGCCCGCACGGGCCGTTCCCGAACGATCCACAGCAACCCAACCCGTACGGCGGCCAGCCGCCACAGGACGGTTCGCCCGCCGGTCAGCCCCAGCCGGATCCCCAGTTCGGCGGCTACCAGCCGCAGGGTCCCTACCAGCAGGATCCGCAGCAGGGCGGTTTCCCACCGGGCGGCTACCCGCAACAGGGCTTCGGCCAGCCGCAGAGAAGCGCGCTGCCATGGATTCTCGGCGGCGCGGGCGCGTTCGTCGTCCTTCTCGTCGTCGTGCTGGTCGTCGCACTGAGCGGCGGCGGCAAGGGCAGCACCCCGGAGGAAACCGCAGAAGCCTTCGCCGACGCCTTCAACGACCGCGACGCCGACGACATCAAGGCGCTGATGTGCGACGCGATCGTCCAGGAGATCGACAAGGAAGTCGAAAACTTCGACGAAGAGGTCTTCAAGTCCGTCCCGGAAGACGCGAGGATCGAGCTCGACGAGGTCGAGACGAAAGGCGACGACAAGGCGACCGCACGTTTCAAGACCACTGGGGCGGACGGGAGCGCCACCCGCACCATCCGACTGACCAAGAACGCCGACGACGAGTGGGAGATCTGCTCCTGACCCTGTCGCGCACAACGCCCCTCCCGGCCGAGCCGGCGAGGGGCGTTGTGCTGTGCAGCAGGTCAGACGTTGCGGCGGTACTGACCCCCGACCTCGAAGAACGCCTCGGTGATCTGGCCCAGCGTGCAGACCCGCGCGGCGTCCATCAGCACGTCGAAGACGTTCTCGTTGTTGCGCGCCGCCTCACGCAACCGCTGCAATGCCTCCTGGGCCTCCACCCGGTGGCGCTGCTTGAAGTCCTCCAGCCGCTGTAGCTGCGACTTCTTCTCCTCCTCGGTGGCCCGAGCCAGCTCGACGACGTGCTCCTCGTCGTCCGGGTACGGGTTGCGGAACGTGTTCACCCCGATGATCGGCAGCTCGCCGCTGTGCTTGAGCCGCTCGTAGAGCATCGACTCGTCCTGGATGCGGCCACGCTGATAGCCGGTCTCCATCGCACCGAGCACGCCGCCGCGTTCGGAGATCTTCTCGAACTCGGCCAGCACGGCCTCCTCGACCAGGTCGGTCAGCTCCTCGACGATGAACGACCCCTGCAGCGGGTTCTCGTTCTTCGACAGGCCCCACTCCTGGTTGATGATCTTCTGGATCGCCATCGCGCGGCGCACCGACGACTCGGTCGGCGTGGTGATCGCCTCGTCGTAGGCGTTGGTGTGCAGCGAGTTGGCGTTGTCGTAGAGGGCGCACAGCGCCTGCAACGTCGTGCGGATGTCGTTGAACGCCATCTCCTGCGCGTGCAGCGACCGGCCGGAGGTCTGAATGTGGTACTTCAGCTTCTGCGACCGCTCGTTGGCGCCGTACCGCTCGCGCATCGCCACCGACCAGATGCGCCTGGCCACCCGGCCGAGCACGGTGTACTCGGCGTCCATGCCGTTGGAGAAGAAGAACGACAGGTTCGGCGCGAAGTCGTTGACGTCCATGCCGCGAGCCAGATACGCCTCGACGTAGGTGAACCCGTTGGCCAGCGTGAAGGCCAGCTGCGAGATCGGGTTCGCCCCGGCCTCGGCGATGTGGTACCCGGAGATCGACACCGAGTAGAAGTTGCGCACGCCGTGCTCGATGAACCATTCCTGGATGTCGGACATCATGCGCAGCGAGAACTCGGTGGAGAAGATGCAGGTGTTCTGCCCCTGATCCTCCTTGAGGATGTCCGCCTGCACCGTGCCACGCACGTTGCGCAGGGTCCATTCCCGCAGCTCCTCGGCCTCTTCGGCGCTCGGCTCACGACCGTGCTCCGCGCGGAACGCGGCCATCTTCTGGTCGATCGCCGTGTTGAGGAAGAACGCCAGAATCGTCGGCGCGGGGCCGTTGATGGTCATCGACACCGACGTCAGCGGCGACGTGAGGTCGAACCCGTCGTAGAGCACCTTCATGTCGTCGAGCGTCGCGATCGACACGCCCGAGGTGCCGATCTTGCCGTAGATGTCCGGCCGGGTGTCCGGATCGTGGCCGTACAGCGTCACCGAGTCGAACGCGGTGGACAGCCGCTTGGCCTCCGAGTCGGCCGACAGGTACTTGAACCGGCGGTTGGTGCGGAACGGGTCGCCTTCACCGGCGAACATCCGGCCCGGCTCCTCCCCTTCCCGCTTGAACGGGAAGACGCCCGCGGTGTACGGGAAGTAGCCCGGCAGGTTCTCGCGCCGCAGGAAGGCCAGCAGCTCGCCGCGATCGACGTAGCGCGGCAGCGCGACGCGGGGGACGCGGCTGCCGGACAGCGTGTCCCGCCACAGCTGCGTGTGCAGCTCCTTGTCGCGGATCCGCACCACGAGCTCTTCCCCGCGGTAGGCCTCGGCCCGCTCGGCGTACTCGGCGAGGAGGCGCTTGGACTCCTCCGACACGGCCTCGTCCGCGACGGCGATCAGCTCCTCGATCGCTGACGTGTCCTTGCCCGCCTCGGCCAGCGCGTCGCGCGCGGCCGTGAGCTGATCGAGCTTGCGAACGGCTTCCGCCTGCTGGGCGGTCTCCCGGTGGAAGGCCCGCACCGTCTCGGCGATCTCCGCCAGATAGCGGGTGCGGTTCGGCGGGATGATCATGCTGGCGTCCGTCGAGACCTTCGTCGACACGCGCGGCAGCACCCCGGTGGACACCGACAGACCCCGCTCGGCCAGCTCGTCGCGCAGGAAGTGGTAGAGCGCGGTGACCCCGTCGTCGTTGAACTTCGCCGCGCTGGTGCCGAACACCGGCATGTCCTCCGGCGACTTGCCGAACTCCTCCCGGTTGCGCACCAGCTGGCGGGACACGTCTCGCCGCGCGTCCTCGGCGCCGCGCCGCTCGAACTTGTTGATGGCCACCGCGTCGGCGAAGTCGAGCATGTCGATCTTCTCCAGCTGCGATGCGGCACCGAACTCCGGCGTCATCACATACAGCGACGTGTCGACGTACTCGACGATGCCCGCATCACCCTGACCGATACCCGGCGTCTCGACGATGACCAGGTCGAATCCGGCCGCCTTGCACGCCGTGATGGTGCCTGCCAACGCGTCCGGGATCTCGCCGCTGCGCGTGCGGGTGGCCATCGACCGGAACATGATCGGGCTGCCGGAGCCGGTGTGGCCGCTGTCCGGCCACACCTCGAGGCAGTTCATCCGGATCCGGTCACCGAGCAGTGCGCCGCCACCCTTCCGGCGCGTCGGGTCGATCGCCACGATCGCGATCCGGAGCTTGTCCTCCTGGTCGACGCGGAAGCGGCGCACCAGCTCGTCGGTCAACGACGACTTACCGGAACCACCGGTGCCGGTGATGCCCAGCACCGGGACGGTCCGCTTCGCCGCGGCCTCTTGCAGCGCCGACATCCACTCGTCCGGCAGCACGCCCGCTTCCAACTGGGTGATCACCCTGGCGAGCGCCGCGGTGTCCCCGGCGAGCACCTGCTCGATCGACTGCGGGCCCTGCGCCGCGAGGTCGTAGTCGCACTCGCGGATCATCAGGTTGATCATCCCGGGCAGACCCAGCTGCTGGCCGTCCTCCGGCGAGAAGATGCGCGCCACACCGCGCGAGTGCAGCAGCTCGATCTCCTCCGGCACGATCACGCCGCCACCACCGCCGTAGACCTTGATGTGGCCGGCGCCGCGCTCGTTCAGCAGCTCCACCAGATACGTGAAGTACTCGACGTGCCCGCCTTGGTAGGCCGACACCGCCACGCCCTGCACATCCTCGGAGATGGCCGCCGTGACGACTTCGTCCACCGAGCGGTTGTGGCCCAGGTGGATCACCTCGGCACCCTGCGACTGCAGGATGCGCCGCATGATGTTGATCGAGGCGTCATGCCCGTCGAACAGGCTCGACGCAGTCACGAACCGCACGGGGTTCTTCGGCTGGTGCAGATCGGTCTTGCCGGTCATCGCTCGCCTTTCACTGGCCGGGTCCTGCCGTCCAAAATACTAGGACTTCCTACTATTTTATAACCACACGTCGGCGTGGGACAGGACACAGTCCGGTTACCGGGCGAGCGATGACCGCGGCTCAGTCGAACGCGAGGAAATCGAGGCGGTCCAGATCGTCCAGGTCGTTGACCTGCGCGCCGGCGGCGGACACCGTCCACAGCGTGTCGTTGACGACGACCGACCTCACCACCTGCGCCTCGGCCGGATCACCCTCGGTGTGCCGGACCAGGCCGACCCGCTCGATGTGGTCGTCCTCGATCCGCAGGACCAATGCGCCACCTCGCCTCTGCTCCGGATGGGCACCGATCGGCACCACCACCAGGTCGCGCTCCGGCCAGTACAGGAACGCGTGCGGGTCGTGCTCCGCGTCGGACACCCCGCCCTCCATGTGCAGCTGGTCGAGCCGCTGCGGGGCGTCGCTCACGATGTCGAACAGCGATATCTGCAGGCCGGTCGACCTGCCCTCCGTGGTGGCTTCCTGCCCGATGCCCAGCAGGCGCCCCTCCGCCACCGGGTGCAGGTACGACGAGTACCCGGTGATCTTGAGTTCACCGTCGAGCTTCGGGTTACGTGGGTCGCTCAGGTCGATGCGGTACAGCGGATCGACCTCGCGGAACGTCACCACGTAGCCGACGTCGCCCAGGAAGCGCACCGAGTGGATCCGCTCCCCCTTGCCGAGCCCGCCGAGCGAGCCGACCCGCTCGAGCTTCTCGCCGCGCGCCCGCAGCACGGTCACCACGCTTTCCGAATCCGGCCTGCCGGAGAGCCGGGCTTGCCTGGTCGTGGTGGTCGCTGCCCGCAGGAAGCCGTCGTGTTCGGAGATCGAGTACTGGTTGAGCAGTTTCCCGTCGACGGTTCCGGACGCGACGAATTCCGGCGCTTTTTCGCCCGCGATGTCGAACTGGTAGATCTTCGTGCGGGATTTGCGCGGCATCGGCGCGATGCGGACGTCCGCGCGCGGGTACGGGTCGAACCGGTCGACGTCACCGTCGATCACGTACAGATTCTTGCCGTTGCTGTACACCTCGGAGCCGTCGCCGGAGACCGACACCGGGTCGCCCTTGGCCAGCTCGCCGTCGATGTCCAGCGTCAGCACGGTCAGCAGCTCGACCCCGTCCACCGGCTTCGGGTGGTACACACGCGAACAGTCCACCAGCCGCCCGGACGACGTCGAGCCGCCGGAACGCAGCGAGTAGTGCGGCAGCCAGTCGTCCACCGTCGAGTTCCGGATGAGCCGCTTGAGCTGCTCCCTGGACTTCTCCGGCGCGCGGTTGCTGATCGGCTTGTCCCAGTCCACCTGCGGCCTCGAGCTGAGCACCAGGCGCGCGATGCCGTCGGTCACCCTGGCATCGACGAACTGGCCGTCGACGGTCAGCTCTCCGGTCACTCGCCCGGCGGTCAGGTCGACCTGCACGAACCGCGTCCCCTGGCTGTCGCGCGGGCCACTGACGTAGCGCATCACGGCAAGGGCTCGATCGCCGTCGAGCATCAAGCCGTAGATCTCTCCTCCGTCCAGGTCGGCGGTGGCGATCTCCTTGCGGGTGGTCACATCAACCACACGCAGCTTGCCCCCGACCGCGGTGACCAGCCGATGCCCGTCGGTCTTCACCACATCGGGCTCGTCCACGCCCGGCTCGTGAACAGTGGTCGACGAGTGCTCGGTACCGCCTTCTGCCGGCGAGCTGAGCTTGTCCGACGGCAGGGAATGCGGACTCTCCAGTCGCGCGGGAGTCCACCGC
Source organism: Thermocrispum municipale DSM 44069 (assembly GCF_000427825.1). Classification (GTDB taxonomy): domain Bacteria; phylum Actinomycetota; class Actinomycetes; order Mycobacteriales; family Pseudonocardiaceae; genus Thermocrispum; species Thermocrispum municipale. The sequence continues at coordinate 8,780 of NZ_ATYT01000013.1, forward strand.
GCCACGTCCCGCAGCGCCGCCTGCTTGAAGGTCGCCAGCACGGACGCACACGAGTCATACGCGACGAGCTGTGCGTCCGCCGCCCCGATCGATCCGTCGCTGTCTCGCTGTGGCGGGCCCTCCCCGGAGTCGCACCCCGCCACGCCACACATCAGGACAACAGCCGCAGCGGCTACTCCCCATCGCTTCATGCGCCATGGACGGAAGCACCACCGCAGGCGGTTGCATCGATGGTGTGGTGATCAGCTGGCGACGGCTCCGCGGCGGGCGATCCACTGCTGCATGGCGTACTCGACCAAGGTGATCAGCGTGTGCTTGACCGACTCGCGCTCCCGCGCGTCGCACAGCACGATCGGGATCTCCGGGTCGATGTCCAGCGCCTCGCGCACGTCCTCGACCTTGTGCGGATGCCTGCCGTCGAACCCGTTGAGCCCGACGACGTACGGCAGGCCGCGATCCTCGAAGAAGTCGATCGGCGCGAACGAGTCGGCCAGCCTGCGCGTGTCGGCGAGAACCACCGCTCCGATGGCGCCGCGGACCAGGTCGTCCCACATGAACCAGAACCGCTGCTGCCCCGGTGTGCCGAACAGGTACAGGATCAAGTCGTCGTCCAGCGACACCCGGCCGAAGTCCATCGCCACCGTGGTGGTGGCCTTGAGCGGGGTGGCCGCGAGGTCGTCGATGCCGATCGAGGCGTCGGTCATCATCGCCTCGGTGGTCAACGGGACGATTTCCGAGACGGAGCCGACGAACGTCGTCTTTCCCGCGCCGAACCCACCGGCGACGACGATCTTCGCCGACGTCATGGTTTGCGCGCCGGAGCCCACTGCGGCCTCCGCTTCAGTCTTAAAGCCGACGGAGTCCACTCAGCACCCTTTCCATCAACAACAGGTGAGCCTCGGCGCCGTCCGCTCCGGACAGCGTCTTGTGCACATTCACCAAGCCGGCGTCCGCAGCATCACTGACCAGCACCCGCGCCACACCGAGCGGCATGCGCAGGGTAGCCGCCAGCTCGGCAACCGAACGGGGTTGGGGCAGCGCTTCGACCAGCGTGCGCTGCTCCAGCTCCGCCGGCTGGTCGTCGGTGAGCACGCCCTCCTTCGCCGAGACCAGCGTCTCCAGCTCCAGTGAATAGCGTGCCTTCGTTCTGCCTTTGGTGCGTATGTACGGCCGCACCATGGCCGTGCCGTCGTCGGATCTCACTACGCACTCCTTCAGGTGATCCGTCAGGCCGGGCTGCCGAGCAGCGAACCGGACGAGCCCTGCAGCTGCGCACGCAGCTCAGGGGTCAAGATCTGGCCGACCCGGTCGACCAGCAACGTCATTTCGTAGGCGACCTGGCCGATGTCGCAGGTCGGCGACGCGAGCACGGCAAGGCATGACCCGTCGCTGATCGACATCAGGATCATGATGCCGAGCTCCATCTCCACCACGGTCTCGGTGACCGCGCCCGCTTCGAAGCAGTGCGCGGCGCCCTGGGTCAGGCTGACCAGGCCGCTGGCGACCGCGGCCAGCTGGTCGGCACGGTCCAGGGGCAGCCGGGCCGAGGAGGTGAGCAAGAGCCCGTCGGCGGACACCACTACCGCGTGCGCCACACCGGGGACTCGCTCGGCGAAGTCGTTCACCAGCCAACCGAACTGGTTCTGCTGGGGACCAGAGGCGGTCATTCACCCTCCATGTTCTCGGTCTTGTCGTGCTTCATCGCAGACGCCGGCTTCGCTGCCGCCGCGCTGACTGGCTCGTCGCCGTTGCGCCCGGCGCGCGCGGCACCGGCGCGGCCGCGTCGCAAGCCTTGTTGGAAACTGTTCAGCCGCCCCCGGACCGCGGCCGGGTCACGCTCCGGCTTGGGTGTCTTCGCGGTCGGTGGCTTGTTCGGCGCCCCGGCGGAACCAGGGAGCAGCTGCTCACCGCGGCGCCGGCGCGGCAGCCCGGCCTCGGTGAACGACGACGGCTTCGGGGTGGCCACCGCCGTCGCCTCCCGCCACGCCGCGTCGGTGGAGAACTCCCAGTCCTGCTGGGACAAGGGCTCGCCGGGCTTGGCCTGCTCGCCGACACCGTTGCCGGACTTGGCCTGCTCCGTCCCGCCGTTCCCGGTCACCGGCTGCGCCTCGGCACCGCCGTCGCTCGCGGCCTGCCCGGCGACACCGTTCGCGGACGTGTCCTGCTTCGCTGCCGCATCCTTTGCGGCCGGTTGCTTGTCGGCACCCACGGGCTGCTTGGGAGCGCCCGGGGTCGACGTCGACTTCGCAGCGTCCGCGGCAGCCCGCTCCGTCCCGATCGGGCTCGCGGGCGTGGCCCCCGCGATCCCCGCACCGTCGACCTTGCCGGCCTGCGGGTGCGGCGACTGCTCGGCCGCCCGGCGGGCGTGATGCCGTCCGCGCTGCACACCGCGCTGGAACCCGCTGAGCCTGCTGCGTACCTTCGCGGGGTCCAGCTGCCGCTCCGCCGCACCGATGGCCGCACGGCTCGGTTTCTCCGGCTGCGCTTGCGCGGGGGTGGCGCTGCCCGGGAGCAGATGCTCGCCTCGTTGCCGCTTGGGCAGGCCCGCCTTGGTCAGCGTCGACGGCTCCGGCTTGCTGGCGACCTCCTTGACCGCCTGCAGGTTCTCGTCGGCGGCGAATTCCCACGCCTGGTCCGACGAGAGCTCGTCGTGCCTGGCTTCGACGTCGGACTCCGCATCGGACGGCTTGCCCTGGCCGGTGCGGAACCAGACCGACAGCATCTCGTCGTAGATCGGCGTGTCCTCGGTCTTGGCCGCCTCGGTGGTCCCCTTGTCCTCGCTGTCGGCCTTCTTCGGCTCCTCCGCCGCCGCGGTGGCGTTCCACCAGTCGGACAGTGGTGACGTGCCCGGCTTGAACAGCTCCGAACCCGCGGGCAGCTCGGACGACTCCTCGTCACCCTTCTCGGCCCGCGCGGAACCGTTGACCACGTCCTTGGCCGTGACGGCGCCGTTGGACGCAGCCTTGGCCGTCCCGTTCGGCGACGAGGTGACCGGCAACTCCTGGGTGACCGGCCCGTCGTCGGTGATCACCGGCAGCTCGGAGGTCAGCGGACCGCCACCGGTGCCGAGCACCAGATCCTCGGGGACGACCACGGTGGCGCGCACGCCCTGCATGTCCTGGCCGCCGTGCAACGTCACGCCGATGCGGTGCTTCGCGGCCAGCCTGCCCACCACGAACAGGCCCATCCGCCGCGACGTCACCATGGTCAGCGACGACGCCTCGGCCATCCGGGCATTGGCCTCGGCCAGCTCGGCATCCTTCATGCCGATGCCTTTGTCGACGATGTCGATCACCATCGAACCGTTGGCCCCGACGCTGCTGGACACCGTCACCTGCGTCTCCGGCGGGGAGAACGACGTGGCGTTGTCCAGCAGTTCGGCGATCAGACGCATCAGATCGCTCGCCGCGTGACCGACGACCTTCGTGGTCGGCGGCGTCTGCACCACCACGCGCTGGTACTGCTCGATCTCGCTGACCGCGGCGCGCAGCACGTCCGCGGTACTGACCGGCCTGCCGGAGCGGCGCCCACTCTCCGCGCCGGAGAGCATCATCAGGTTCTCGTTGTTGCGCCGCATCCGGGTCGCCAGGTGGTCCAGCTGGAACAGCATGGCCAGCCGGTCGGCGTCCTCCTCGTCACGCTCCAGCCGCTCGATGAGCTGCAGCTGGCGCTGCACCAGGCTCTGGCTGCGCCGCGAAAGATTCACGAACACGCCGGAGTACGCGCTGTGCATGTCGGCCTGCTCGCCGGCGAGCTTGAGCGCCTGGCTGTGCACGGCGTCGAACGCGCGGGCCACCTCGCCGACCTCGTCGCGGGTCAGCACCGGCACCGGCTCGACCGGCCGGTCCTTGCCCTTGCCCTGCTGGATGGCCGCCACGGCCTCGGGCAGGCGCTTCTCCGCCACCGTCATCGCGCTGTTGCGCAGTGTCTTCAGCGAGCGCAGCAGGTGCCGCGTGATGACGAAGACCGCGGCGATGGCGATCAGCAACGCGACCCCGAGGATCCCGGCGAAGATCAGCACACTGGTGCGCGCCTGGTCGGCCAGCTCGCCGGACTTCCGCTGGGCGTCCGCCGCGATCCGGTCCACCACGCCGCCGAGCTGGTCGAACACGCGACCCGAGGCGTTCTGCCACTCGCGCTCGGACAGCCTGCCGATGGCTTCGTCGGACGACACACCCAACTCGCCGAGCACGGAGCGGGCCATGCGGGCGCGGTCGTCGGCGCTGGATTCGCTGACCGACGCCTCCAGCAGCGAGCGCTGCGCGGGGGTGGCCACCGCGAAGAAATTGTCGAGGCGGTCCTCGATGCGCACCTCCGACGTGCGCACCTCGGACAGCTCGGACGGGGCCAGCGACCCGCGCGCGGCGCCGAACGCGACGAATGCGTGCTGCAGCGAGATCTCTTCCTTGGCGGCCAGCAGCTCACGCAGCGCCTGCGGAGTGCCACCGATCTCCGGGTCGCTCACCCGGGCGGTGGCCGCGCCGTCGAGGGTCAGCAGCGCCTTGGTGATCGCGGTGTACTCCTCGATCGAGGGCACCACGTCCAGCCGCCCCCGTTGCACGTCGGACCGCAGGCCGTCCAGGCGCTGCAGCATCCGCTGCGCCTCGGTGGCCGCACCCCGAACGCCGGGGTCGAGCTCCACGGCGGTGCCGATGGCATCGCGCAGCCGCGGGACCTTGGCATCCACGGCCGCCCGCGCCTGGCGCAGCGCCGGAGTCGTGCCCACGCCCTTGGTGAGCTGAGCGGCCGTCTCGATGCGCTCCCGCTGCACCGCGTCCAGCACGCTGCCGGAAGCCGCACTCATCCGGATCAACGCATCGATCCGGCGGTAGCTGGCCGAGCTGTCGCCGGTGCTGGTCAGCACGGAGACGCCGAGCGCGATCGCCAACACGATCGGCACCAGCGTCACGGCGGCCAGCTTGACCGGCAGCTTCCAGTCGCGCCACGCCAACGCGTTGCCGAGCCGGTGACGCCACGGATGCTGTCGCGGCGGCTCCTGCCCGATCAGCTCCTCGACCGGCACCTGCCTAGCGCCCTGTCCTGCTTCCGTCACGTATGTGACTCCCTGTCCACCACGATGCACCCCAGCTGCGGCTGTCCACGCCGACAAGCAGCACCGGGCTGCAACCTGCACTCTGCATCCTGCTCGCCGACAGCCGGCGGGTCCGGATCCACGAGCTATCCGCTCCCAGCCGCCGCGCGGAGCCTGCGTACGGACTCCGGCCCGGTCCTCGTGCGGCCGTCCGAGTCCCCGGAAGCCGGCCGGCCGGAATGGCCACTGTCAGCCACAGCGAGCCGAACCTCCTCGCAAACTCTTGCACGCGATAACAAATTTGTGACGAATCGAAGCAGAGCCTACACCTATCAGGTGATCTCCGAGAGCTGTCGCAATCCGGCCTCTGACCTGCGCTTTTGGTACTCAGATCGGGTTATGGAGTGATCGTGCCGCAGGTTGATCGTTGTCCGAATCCGCACCGTGACCGCCGGCGGGTCCGGGTTCGTCGTGATCTTCGCTCGTTCGGCCTAGTGTTACCGGTGATGGGACCCAACTGGCGGCACGCAAAGTACTTGTGTCCACACTCGGCCGGGCAAACTTTCCCCGATGATGTGGTCTGGTTGCCGACCCCTCAAGTCGCAGCGCGCACGTGCCGATTATGGCCGCTGCACATTGCAGCCGATTCACCCGCTTCGGGGACGACTGGTCAGGGAATCACCATCAGATCGAGCGGCCGGCCAGAACGCGGTGCGTGACCTTCCGCTCGGCGATGAACGACACGAACGGCACGCACCCGGCCAGCAATACCAGCAGGATGCCCTTGATCGACCAGCGGGCCTTGATGGCCAGGTCGACCGCCAGCGCGATGTAGATCATGTACAGCGCGCCGTGCATCGGCGACCACACCTGCGACGGTGTCGGGTTGTCCCAGCCGTACCGGATGACCATCACGGTGACCAGGATGAGCAGGCCGATGCCGGTGGCGATCGCGGCAACGCGGAAGCGCTTGAGCGCGGCGAGCACGTTCGGCTTGACCGACTCCTCAGCCGTGGTGTCCGCCGACGCGGGCGTCTGGGACGAAGTCATGCCGAGCCTCCTAGCGTGCCTGCTGATCTCTCGCGTGTAGTTCTGCAAGGTAGCGGTTGTACGCGGCCAGCTCGTCATCGGCGTCGTCGGATGCCTGCTGGGTCACGTTCGTGCGGGTGATCGGCCGTTGCTCCGGCTTGTCGGGCTCGGCAGGCGGGGCCGGAGCCTGCGGTTCGGACTCGTCCTGTTGCACGGCCGGACGCGCCTGTTGCCGAAGCTTGTGCAGGCGCCAGAAGGCGAACGCGGGAAACAGCCCGAACAGCGGCCACTGCAGGACGTAGCCCAGGTTCTGCCACGTCCCGGACACCGACTCGTACCGCTGCCACTGCCACCAGGCCAACGCCAGGCAGACCACCAGGCTCAGCACGGAGACGGCGACCGCGGACAACGTTCGCGCCAGCTTCGACTGCACACCTCGACGCTACCGCAGGCGCGCGGCCGCACGCCTTCTACCTGTACAACTCTGCTTCGAAATACGCGCATGGCCCGCATTCGGCCGCGCACGCTCCGGCCGACGTCAGAGAGCGCGTGACCGGCGGTCAGCTACGTACGGCGCAGCCCCGATCATCGGCGTGCCCGATGATCAACCGGGTACAGCCGGGCCACCCACGGCGCAACCGGGACCAGCCGTGCAGCCGGCAACCCACGACGCAACCGAGACCAGCCGTGCAGCCGGGCAACCCAGACCAGCCGTACCCAGCTCGGGCCTCCTCGCATTGCGAGGCACCGATCAGCCGCGCACCGCCCGGGCGTAACCATCGGCGAGCGCGAAGACCTTCTGGGCGTACTCGACGGAGCGGTTGTAGGACCACAGACCGTCCCACCACCCCTTCGCGCTGGCCATGTCCCGCCCGCCCGCGCACAGGTACCGCGCCGCCGCGAGCGCCGCGTCGTCGATCTGCTGCGGGTCGGCCTTCCCGTCACCGTTGCCGTCAGAGGCCCACCGCTGCCACGTGCTCGGGATGAACTGCATCGGGCCGACCGCCCGGTCGACCTTGCTGTCGCCGTCGTAGCGGCCACCGTCGGTGTCCTTGACCTCGCGGAATCCACCCGAGCCGTCCAACGGCACGCCGACGATCGGTTTGCTGGGAAGACCCGCGTCGGTGAGCACGGCGCCACCGAACTGCCCGTGATTGGACTCCACCCGGCCGATGCCCGCCAGCGTCGCCCAGGTGACCCGGCATCCCGGCTGCGCCTGCCGAGTGGCGATCTCGGCCCTGCCGTAGGCGAGCAACGCGCGCGGCGGCACGCCGATGATCTTGCCGGTGCGTTTCGCCCATGCCTCCAGGCCGCCTGCCGGCCTGGACTTGGCCTTCTTCTTCGAACCCGCGCGCTGCTTGTCCTTCACGGTGATGCTGACCGGTGCCACCGAGCCCGGTTCGACGTCGGCCGCCTTCACCGACAGCGCAGGAATTTCCATGGTGGTGGGGCTCTGCTCGGGCTCCGAAGCGCGCGTCAGGCCCCAGATGCCACCCGCTACCACGGCGAGTACCGCCACCACGACGCCCAGCCGCAGCGCCACACCGGGAATGCGGCGCGACCCCTCCGTGGCGGGCTCGGCTTCTTCTCGCGACTGGCGTACCAAAGACTTTCTCCGGATCCCTCGGCTGCACAGGTACAACGCGCGAGGAGTTGTCGGCGTTACTCGCCGTTATACCAAGCCTCGGATGAAGATCCGGTCAGTTCTACGACGCGACGTCCTTGCGCGCGTAGGAAGCAGAGTCCCTGCGGGCGCGCGCGAGACGGGCGACGCACCACGCGGCCGCGCTGCCGCGGCGCAGGTGTTCGAGCACCGTGTACGGGCCGAGGTGGCAGCTCAAGTCGGACGGGGTCAGGCCGGCCGCCCGGTACTCCAGCGCGCGCTGGTCCAGCGGGCTGATGCCCGCGTCCCACCACTCCTCGGCTTCGGCCAGGCCGCCGACCATCTGCCACCACCGCGCCGCCGCGGCCAGCAACTCGTCCGGCACCCCGGGCAGCCGCTTCCGCATCGCTTCCAGGTACTCGTAGTCGGCGAATTCGATCCGTGCCCAGTCGGCCGTGCCCGCGCTGCCGCGCTGCCCCGGGATCCCTGGCTCCTGGCTGGGTGCCTCGGCGAGCCACTCGGATTTGATGCGAGCGATCTCGACGTCCTCCGCGGACTCGTCGCGCTCCTGTGACCACTGCCGGATCAACGCCTCGACGCCAGGATCGTGGGTCATATCCCTTCTCCTCACCGGATATGGCGGCTCATCACGAGCGCGCAGCCTCACTGTCCTTTCCCGGTGCCCGCCGCGTGGGACGTGTCCACTGACCGAGCAGAGCCAACCGGTCACATGCTGTGAGCAAGGTAGGGGGAAGTCGTTCGACTACGCCAGAGACAAATCGGAATGATTCTCGTGACCTGGGCCGATTCCGTGACAATCCACCCGGACGGCCCAACGTCCGCCCGCAATGTGAGACACCGCACATGCGCGTGCATGTGCATATGCCGTGAGCAGGGGTTTTGCCGCGATCCCCGCGATCGGTGCCAAGCGCACGACGGCGGCCGGAACGCCGCATTCGTGCGTTCCGGCCGCCGTTGATCGGGCTTAGTTGAACAGTTCCTTGAAGAACGTGATGATGCCTTCGGCCCCGTCCTGGAGCCATCCCAGGAAGTCCTTCACGGCATTGGCGGACTCAGTCGGCTGCGAGATGAGGAAGAACAGCACGAGCGCAACCACGCCGACGATGAGAACCTTCTTGGCGTTGGGCGACATAGCTCCATCCGATCGTTTCTCGCGGCAGGCATGCTCCGCCATGCCGTGCGTGTTCGGGTATGAGCTTAGAGTAAACGACCGACCGTGACGACCCTTTGACATGCGCGTCACCGCAAGGCATGTCGCGACCGTCCGGCGGCGCCACTCCGCGGAAGCCTACGCGATCGCTCCCGCCGCACGCAGCCGCTCGATCTCGACCGTGTCCATGCCCAACTCGGACAGCACCTGCTCGGTGTCGGCCCCCGTCTCGTGCGGCGGTGTCGGGTCCGCAGGCGGCGTGCGGTCGAACCGCGGCGCGGGGCCCGGTAGCACCGTGTCGCCGACCGGCAGGAACGTGCGCCGCGCGGCGTTGTGCGGATGCGTCGGCGCCTCCTCCGGAGTGAGCACCGGGGTCAGGCACGCATCGGTGTTCTCCGCCATCGCGCTGAGCTCGTCCCGGGTGTACTTGGCGATCTCCTCGGCCAGGATCTTGCGCAGCTCGGGCCAGTTGCGCTTGTCGTAGCGCGCCGGCAGCTCCCGGTCGTCGAGCTTGAGCACACGCAGCAGGTCGTTCCAGAACCGTTCCTCGATCGCGCCGACCGCCACATACTTGCCGTCGGCCGTCTCGTAGGTGTCGTAGAACGGCGCGCCGCCGTCGAGCAGATTGTCCTCGCGCTTGTCCGACCACAGCCCGGTGCTACGCATTCCGTACAGGCTGGTGGCAAGCAAGGCAGCGCCGTCGACCATCGCCGCGTCGACGACCTGTCCTTTACCGGACGTCTGCCGCTCGACCAGCGCGGCCAGGATGCCCATGGCCAGCAGCATCCCACCGCCACCGAAGTCCGCGACCAGGTTCAGCGGGGGAACCGGGCGCTGGCCCGCGCGACCGATGGGCTCCAACGCACCGGACAGCCCGACGTAGTTGATGTCGTGCCCGGCACGCTGCGCCAGCGGACCGTCCTGACCCCAGCCGGTGATCCGCCCGTAGATCAGCCGCGGGTTGCGCGCGTGGCAGTCCGCCGGGCCGAGACCCATCCGCTCGGTCACGCCGGGCCGGAAGCCCTCCACGAGCACGTCGGAACGCTCGACCAGGCGCATGACCACCTCGACACCCTCCGGAGTCTTGGTGTTGACGCCGATCGAGCGGCGGCTGCGCTGCAGCGGGTCGTTCTCGACGGTGAGCACATCCTGGCCCGGGGTGGCCCGGTCGACCCGGATCACGTCGGCGCCCAGATCTGCCAGCACCGTGCAGGCGAACGGCCCCGGCGCCAAGCCCGCCAGCTCCACCACACGCACTCCGGCCAGCGGTCCGGCCATGAACAAACTCCTCTCGGTCGTGCCACCGCCGCTCACAGCGCGCGGGAGATGATGTCCTTCATGATCTCGTTGGTGCCGCCGAAGATGCGCGACACCCGCATGTCGGTCCAGGCCCGCGAGATCGGGTACTCGGTCATGTACCCGTAGCCGCCGAACAGCTGCAGGCACTCGTCGACCACCCGGTTCACCCGGTCCGTCGTCCAGTACTTGACCATCGCGGCGCCCTGGACGTCCAGCTCACCCTTCAGGTGCCGCTCGATGCACTGGTCGAGGAAGGCGCGGGCCACGGCGACCTCGGTGGCGCACTCGGCCAGCGTGAACTTGGTGTTCTGGAACGAGAAGATGGGGCGGCCGAACGCCGTGCGCTCCTTGGTGTACTCCAGCGTCATGTCGACCGCCGCCTCCATCGCGGCGACCGCGGTCACGCCGATGATCAGCCGCTCCTGCGGCAGTTGCTGCATGAGGTGGATGAAGCCTTGGCCTTCGGCGTCGCCCAGCAGGTTCTCCGCGGGCACCCGGACGTCGTCGAAGAACAGCTCGGCGGTGTCCTGACCCTTCAGGCCGATCTTGTCCAGCACCCGGTTGCGCCGGAAGCCGGGCCGGTCGGTCTCCACCACGATCAGCGAGACACCCTTCGCGCCCGCGTCCGGATCCGTCTTGGCCGCGACCACGACCAGGTCGGCGTGGTGCCCGTTGGTGATGAACGTCTTGGCGCCGTTGATGACGTACTCGTCACCGTCCCGCACCGCCCTGGTCTTGATGCCCTGCAGGTCGGAACCGGTGCCCGGCTCGGTCATCGCGATGGCGCCGACCCATTCCCCGCTGGCCAGCTTGGGCAACCATTCCTTCTTCTTGGATTCCGAGGCGTACGCCAGCAGGTAATGCGCCACGATGCCGCTGTGCACACTCACACCCCAGGCACCGTCGCCACTGCGCGCCTGCTCCTCGTAGAGGACGGCCTCGTGAGCGAACGTGCCTCCTCCCCCGCCGTACTCCTCGGGGACGGACAGGCACAGCAGTCCCACCTCGCCGGCTTTGGTCCACAGCTCGCGGTCGACATGTTTCTGTTCGGCCCACCGCTGTTGGTGCGGCACGAGCTCTTTCTGACAGAAGTCGCGGGCCAGTTCCCGGAAGTCCCCCAGGTCGGCGCTCCAGGCGCTGGGCGGCAGCTGCAACGGCATCGGCACTCCTTCGGACTCAAGGCGTCGGCCTGTCCGCTCCGCCGGTCGGTCCGGCCGAGCTGGAAAACATTCCAAACAGAATGTAAGTTCTGGTCGGAATGTACCGGGTGGCGCCGAGTCGGATCAAGGAGGCACCGGTGACGACGCTCAATCGGGAGAACGCCGGGCGCAGCGCCCCACGTGGCCATCGCACGCAGGCCGAACGCAGCGAGCACACGCGGACCGCACTGCTGGACGCCACCGTGGATTGCCTGGTGGAGCTGGGTTACGCGCGCACCTCGGTGCAGGAGATCTGTGCCCGGGCCGGGGTGTCCAAGGGGGCCCAGCAGCACCACTTCAGCACCAAGGCGGAGCTGATGGCCTCAGCGGTCGAACACCTGACCCACCGCATCGCTGCCGAGCTGGTCGCCTCCGCCGACACGCTGCGTCAACACGACCCGGTCGAGGCAGGCATCGAGGTCATCCGACGTGGGTTCTCCGGCAAGCTCGCCGCGGCGTTCGTCGAGTTGTGGGTGGCGGCCAGAACCGACGAGGAGCTGGCGGCGGCGATGCTGCCGGTCGACCGGACGTTGGGCAGGGCGACGCTGGAGACGTTCCGTGAGCTGGCGGGCAAGCCCGATACGCCGCTCGTCGACGACTTGTACTGGCTGACCGTGCACGTGATCCGCGGACTGGCGCTGGACGAATTCCTGGGCGGAGATCCCGCTCGGAGGGATCGACTGATCGCCGCGTGGAAGCGGCTCGCGCGGGCCGCACTGGAGGGCTGAAAACAGATCGAGGTCATCACGCACCGTGCAGGTCGGTCGCCTGGCGCCGGCGAATCGAACCCGGTCGACCTGCCGGCGCCGCGGCGAGAAGCGGCGAGCCGGTTCGGCCCTCGCACGGACCGGCTGCGCGCTCAAGGAGTAAGACAGCGAAGCCGTCCGACCATGACGTCTTCGCGCGAAAAGTCCGTTGCCGTCGTCCGAGCGCCCGCTCTGCAAGGCACACGGACGCGCGATGGTTGGCCGCCCTCGCGGTGCGTGGGTAGTGTCGAACCAGGAGCTACTGCTCAGTAACCGGAGGGCCGGATGACGAGTACCGCGAAGCCGAGCGTGACCATGGGGACGAACGGCACCCAGCCGGTGGTGGACGGTGACCCGACGCAGCCGATCGGCGGCGTGCCAGGCGCTCCGTCCGTGGCGCGAGCTCAGATCCTGACGACCCGGGTCGTCGGCGGCCGCGCGGATGCGGTGACGATGACCGCGCCGTTCACCGGGCAGCCGATCGTCTCCTTGCCGCAAGCGTCGGACGCCGAGGCCCGGGTGGCTTTCGACGTGGCCCGGCAGGCGCAGCGGTCGTGGGCGGCCACACCGGTGGCCGAGCGACAGGAGTTCCTGGGGCGGCTCATGCGGCTGATCCTGGACCATCAGGACGAGGCGCTCGATCTGATCCAGGTGGAGTCCGGCAAGAGCCGGATGGACGCCTACGACGAAGTAGCTGGATCGGCGCTGGCCGCTTCCTATTACGCGCGCACGGCCGCCAAGCACCTCGGAGCGCGACGCCGTGCGGGTGTGTTCCCGCTGCTGACGAAGACGACCGAGCTGCGGCATCCGCGCGGAGTCGTCGGGATCATCACGCCGTGGAACTATCCGCTGGTGCTCACCGCGATGGACGTACTGCCCGCGCTGGCGGCCGGGAACGCGGTGGTGCACAAGCCGGACAACCAGACCGCGCTGTCGGCGTTGTGGCTGCACGAACTGGCGGCCAAGGCCGGACTGCCGGACAGGGTGTGGCAGGTCGTGCTCGGCCGCGGATCGGTGATCGGGCAGGCGCTGATCGACGAGTCGGACTACTTCGCCTTCACCGGGTCGACGGCGACCGGCAAGCAGCTGGCCGGCCAGGTGGCGCAGCGGCTGCGCGGCTACTCGATGGAGCTGGGCGGCAAGAACCCGATGATCGTCCTGCCGGACGCGAAGGTGGACTCGGCCGCGGCCGGTGCGGTCACGGCGTGCTTCGCCAACGCGGGTCAGATCTGTGTCGGGGTCGAGCGCATCTACGTGCACGAGTCGCAGTACGAGGACTTCTGCCGAGCGCTCGCGGCCAAGACGGCGTCCCTACGGCTGGGCGCCGCGCTCGATTACTCGGCCGAGGTCGGCTCGCTGACATCGGCCGGTCAGTTGGCGACGACGACCGAGCACGTCGAGGACGCCCGCCGGAAGGGCGCCGAGGTCCTGACGGGAGGTCGGCCGCGGCCGGACATCGGCCCGTTGTTCTACGAGCCGACCGTGCTCACCGGAGTGACGCCGGACATGAAGGCCTACGCCGAGGAGACGTTCGGGCCGGTCGTGTCGGTCTACTCCTACTCGGATGTGGACGAGGCGATCACGCGGGCCAACGACACGGAGTACGGGCTGAACGCCAGCGTGTGGACCAGCAGCCCTCGGTTCGGGCGCGAGGTGGCAGCGCGGATCCGCGCAGGCACGGTGAATGTGAACGAGGGGTTCGCCGCGAGCTTCGGCTCGATCGATGCGCCGATGGGTGGCTTCGGGGAGTCCGGGGTCGGCCGCCGCAACGGTGCGGACGGCATCCAGCGGTTCACCGAGGTGCAGACGATCGCCCTTCAACGTGGGTTGAAGCTGCGGCCGTTCAAGGGGATGCCTGCGAAGCTGTGGGCAGCGCTGCTCAGCCGGGGCGTCAAGGTGCTGCACCAGCTGCGGCGGTAGGGCTCGTCTGCGGTCCTGGCCCGAGGCCCGGGGCAGACGGACACACACGGCGCAGCAGGATGCCGTCGGCGAAAGCGGCAAGGGCTGCGCTGTGCGCGGCGTGGGCCGTCGCGCATGTCGACGGAGAAGCGGGCCCCGGCACCAGTCGGACGACGCGGCGACGCCCTGCCGCTGAGCCGGCCACCGCCCCGACGTCCCGGCTACAGCTGCTGAAGCCCTTCCGTCTCGGTTGGCTCACGCTGTCCTACTGCGGTGTGGCTTGGCGCGGGCGCTCCAACAGACCACGCTCGTAAGCCACCGTGACCGCTTCGGTGCGACGGCGGGCGCCGAGCTTGGCCATCACCCGGGACAGATGCACGCTCACCGTCTTCTCGCTGATGAACAGCGCCTCCCCGATCTGCCTGTTCGTGCGGCCCAGTGCCACCTGTTCGAGCACCGCACGCTCGCGGGAGGTGAGTGGATCCTCCGGCACCCGGGCGGGGACCTCCGCCACCGCCTCCCCGTCCAGCGAGATCCGCGCACGCCGGGCAAGCTGCTCGATCGCCTCCATCAGCGGCCGGGCCTTCAGATCGCGGGCGGTGTCATAGGCGCTGCGCAGCTCTTCACCGGCGCGGCGCGCGTCCCCCTCGGCCAGCAAAGCTTCCGTGAGCCGCCACCGGCACAACGCCTGCAGGTACACCGCCCCGTAGCCGAACGCTTCGACCGCACGCTCCCACAGCTGCACGTCCGACTTGCCCAGCAGCCTGCTGCGTTCGGCTTCCGCGCGGGCCATCCACGCCAGACCTTCCGGGCCCATCGTGCCGCTGCGCGGGAGCCCGTTGTGGAACGCCTCCCCCACCCACTTGTACATCTCTTCGCCTTCGGCCAGCGCGGCCGCGACCACGTCCGTGTCCGAGATCAGCCGTGCCGTCTCGGCTCGGTCGGCGGCCGCAGCGATACCGATGGCCCCGATGCGGACGCCGGCCAGCACGGTCAACGGCAGATGGGAGATCCACTCCTTGGCCTGTTCGACCCGCGCCATCGCCTCGACCGGGTCGCCCCGCCACATGGCCAGCGCGGCACCGGCGGCAGCCGCGGCAACGGCCACTTGCCCGTCGACATGCCACTGCTCGCGCAGGTCCTCGACCTGGCGCTCCGCCTCGGCGAAATCACCCCGCGCAACCGCCACCAGGGCGGTGGTGGCCCGCATGCGCGCGGCACCGATCGACGGTGGCCCGGAGTAGCGACCCACCTCGGCCGACACCTCGTCCCACAGCCCGAGCGTGTCCATCACCTGAAGGCGGTGGGCTTGCAGCTCGACGCCCGCTTCGCTCCAGGTCAGGCCCGTCTCGGCGGCCCTGGTGGCGCCGGCGGTGTACTCCTCCAGCGCCTGCCGCAACTCACCCTTGTCGAGATAGCTCAGCGCGAGGTAGAAGCGCGCGCGGAGCTCGACGTTGAGTGCGCCGGCCTGTTCGGCGATGCGACGGGCCTCCCGAAGGCGTTCGCGCGATCCCGCGATGTCGCCCTGCGCCTCGATCTGAATGGCCAACGCGACCAGAGCGTCCGCCTCGGCGCTGACCGCTCCGACCGCCTTGGCGTCCGCGATCGCGTTCCGGGCACTCGCCAGCGCCAGATCCTTGTGGCCCATGGACCGCTGGATCGACGAACGGGTCACCTGCACCCAGGCCTTGGTCTCGCTCGGCTCGTCGTCGGCAACCAGGCGCCACGCCTTCTCGAT
The DNA here is from genome assembly GCF_000427825.1 of Thermocrispum municipale DSM 44069. Classification (GTDB taxonomy): domain Bacteria; phylum Actinomycetota; class Actinomycetes; order Mycobacteriales; family Pseudonocardiaceae; genus Thermocrispum; species Thermocrispum municipale. The sequence continues at coordinate 24,496 of NZ_ATYT01000013.1, forward strand.
GGCGTCCGGGGCCTCCCAGAACGTGCCGTCCGTGGCGTGCAGTGTCTGCGCCAGGCGACGGTAGATGCGCGCACGGCGACGGTGATCGGACACCTCGATACGGCCCGACTCGAGCGCTTTCACCATCGACCGGGCGTAGGAGATGGCGCGATCGACCTCCCCGGAACGACCGGCCAGCACCGCCGCCATGTCCAGCAGCCGCAGCTCGTCGACATCCTCCGGGCGCTGATCGGCGGGCACGGAATCCCACAGCCGTAAAGCGAGTTCGACGCTGCGCAGCGCCGACGCCGGAGCACCGCGCGCCTCCGCCTCGTCCGCGGCCGCCACCGACGCGGACAACGCCGTGGGCAGATCGTTGCTCTCCAAGCTGTGATAGGCCAACAGCCGGTACTGCTTGGGGCCACCCTGCTTGGCTATCCGCCGCGCGTACGCGGCATGGGTACGCACGCGCTCACCGGGTAGCAGGTCCTCGTACACCGCCTCGCGCAGCAGGGCGTGCCGGAACGCGTAGTGCTTGCCGTTGTTGACGACCAACACGTTGTGCTGGACCGCCTCCCGCAATGCTGCGTCGAGGTCGTCCTCGCTCATGTCGGTGACCTCGGCGATAGCCTGATGCCAGGCGCCGCGCTCGGCCACCGACAGGATGCGGACCACTTGCTGCGCCCGCGGAGACAAGCGCTCGACGCGCGAGAGCAGCACGTCCGCCAGCGCCGCCGGGATTCCCTCGCACTCCAGGCAGGTGGCGGTCAGCTCCTCCATGAAGAACGGGTTGCCTTCCGCGCGCTCCACGATGCCCGCCATGACGTCCTCGGTCAGCGGCTCCTCCGCCACCTGTTCGACGAATCGCCGGGCGTCCGCCTCCTCCAGAGGCTCGAGGGCGACGCGCGTCACCGCAGGCAGGCGCGCGAACTCGGCCAGCATGCGACGCAACGGGTGGGTGCGATGCACGTCGTCGGCGCGGTAGCTGGCCACGACCAGCAGCCGCTGCTCTCCCAGCCGGGCCAGCAGGAACGACAGCAGATCCCGGGTCGAGCTGTCCGCCCAGTGCAAGTCCTCGATCACCAGCAGCACGAGCCGCTCGGACGCCAGCTCGCTCAGCGCGCCGAGCACGGCCTCGAACAGCTGCAGCTGGCCGAGATCCTGCGCCGAGAACGTGCCCCGGCGCATCTCCTGCTCGACCGCGCCACTGCTGCCGTCCTCCTGGTGCGGCAGCAGGCGACGCAGCGCCGGATGTGAACGCACCACCGCGCGCATCGCGGCATCGTCGGAGGTGGCCAGCGGCAGCAACGCGTCTGCGAACGGCAGATACGGCAAGCTGTCCTCGGCGATGTCGATGCAGCCGCCGGACAGCACCAGCGCACCCTGTTCCTCGGCATGCCTGCGCAGCTCGGCGATCAACCGCGTCTTGCCGACGCCGGCGTCACCGGACAGCAGCACGCAGCCGGCCACGCCCCGATCGGCACGATCGAGCGCATCTCGCATCAGTGCGAGTTCTGCACGGCGGCCGACGAGCGGCACACCCGTTCCCAGTCGCGGCATCGTCCTCCTCGTCACCGCCGGTCTCGTCCCATTGTCCCCGATCTCACCGACAATCTCGGCTCAATTTCGGCCGGGGACTCGCTACCGGCGGAACCTGGCCGTGTTCGACGATCGTCGGGACGCCACGTGCGTGTCCAGCCAGACCGCTGGATCCGGTTGTCGAAACGCGCGGTCGCGTGCGGGTGCTGACGCTCAACCGGCCGCAGCGGCGCTCCGAAACCCGAGACCGCGCAGTAGATCAGGCGGGTGTTGAGCTCGCGCAGCCTCGGCCAGCCGAACCCCAGCCGTTCCAGCACGCCGGGCCGGATGTTCTCGATCAGCACATCGGCACCTGCCACGAGCCGGGCGAACACGTCGCGTCCTCCCGCGGACTTGAGGTTGACCGTCACCGACCGCTTGCCCGAGTTCTGGGCGAGGAACAACACCCCGAGCTGCTGCTCGCTCAGCTGCGGACTGGCGCCGAGCTGGCGGACGAGGTCACCGCTGCCCGGCGTCTCCACCTTGACGACGTCGGCACCCATCAGCGCCAGCTGGTAGCCGGCGAACGGTCCGGCGAGCACATTGGTCACGTCCAGCACCCGCACCCCGGCCAACAGGCCGGCAGCATCGCTCGTGGTCGAGAAGTCGTTCACGAAAATGGCCTCCACCGTGCACCCGAGCCCACAGGCGCGCCCACGGGCGCGCCACGATCACCGGTGCAGGCAGGCACGGCGGCGCCGACGGAGCGGCCGACGGTCGACGGAGCCGACGTTCCCCTCGTTGCTCATGCGTCGCCGCACGGCCCGCCCGGCACCGAGGTCAGGCTCGCGCATCCGCACAGGCCGAATCTGCGCTTCTCCCGCTCACCGAAAAAGCGTCCGGCCCGGCATCCCGTCGGGTGCCGGGCCGGACCGCGGTCTGGTCGTCCCCACCGGGCGTCCGGCACGTGACCGGACGCGGTACAGAGCAGCGGCTGTCCGAGCTTGCCCGCGCGGATCGCGGCCAGCAGGTCCTGCCACTGGTCGCGGCCGAACCGCACCGAGCCGACGTCGGGGTTCTTGGAGTCGCGCACCGCCGTGACGTCGCCGTCGAAAGCGACCTCGACGCAGTCGTTGCCCCCGCCGCTGTAGCTGCTCTTCCGCCACGAAAGGACGCTGTCCGGAGTCATCTGTCCCCACTCCCTTTCTCTTCGTCGGCGCGGGCGGCGGCCTCGGCATGCCTGGCGATCAGATCGACCGAGTCGTCCGGCTTCAGTGCGGCCGCCCGCAGGTGATCGAACATCAATGAGTACCGACGGACGTCGGCCGGCAGTTCCAGATAGGCGCCGCCCATCGTGGCGTCCACGTACACCACATCAGGATCGGCCGGTTCCGGGAAGCTGAGGATGAGGAACGGGCCCTCCATCCCCGGATGCGCCCCGGTGCCGAACGGAACCACCTGGATGGTCACGTGCGGCAGTGCCGCAAGCTCGAGCAGCCTGCGGAGCTGAGCCGCCATGACATTCGGGCCGCCGACCGACCGGTGCACCACCGCTTCGTCGATGACGGCCCAGTACTCGGGGGTGCCGGGTCGGTGAGCGGCCGCTGCCGCTCCATCCGCGCGGACACCCGCTTCTCGATGTCGCCTTCGTCCGCGTCCGGCCGCAGCGCCCGGATCACCGCCCGCGCATAGTCCTCGGTCTGCAACAAGCCGGGCACCAGGAGCGCCTGGAACGCGCGCAGCGAGCTGGCGTCCGCCTCCAGTCCCACGAAGGTTCCGGTGAACACCTCGCTGTAGGCGTGCCACCAGCCCCGCGTGCGGGCCTCCCTGGCCAGCTGCACCAGCTCTGCACGGGCGTTGCCCGACACGCCGTAGAGCTCCAGCATGTCGCGGGCGTCGCGCGGCGTGACCCCGACGTGCCCGGTCTCGATCCGGCTGATCTTCGACGCCGAGCACTCCAGCTTGCTCGCCACCTCGTCGATGGTCAGATCCGCGGCCTCGCGCAGCCTGCGTAATTCGGCGGCCAGCCGCCGCCTGCGGACGGTCGGCCCGGTACCTCGCGGCATCCCCACCTCCCAGCGCAGATCATTTTCTGCTGGCACATCTAATCAGCTCAGCCGTGATCGCGCCCCCGCAAACGAGCCAGCACGGCACGCCGACACGATGCCGGAGGATCTGCAAATTGCATTGCATGGGTACACTCTGCGCAGTCACCTGGACACGAGGCGACACCGCGCACGCCTTGCACGACGGCACATCCCTCCCCCAGCTCCCCTGCCGTCGACCAGGTACCCGGCGAGTCCGGGGTCGCCCCCGACCGGCCCCGGACTCCACCCGGGGCCCGATCGAGCTCGCAGATCAGCGCACGACGCGCAGCAAACCCTCTTGCACCACGGTCGCGATCAACCGCCCGTCGCGGGTGAAGAAGCGACCGGTGGCCAGCCCGCGCGCGCCGGACGCGGTCGGCGACTCGGTGTCGTAAAGGAACCACTCGTCGGCACGGAACGGCCGGTGGAACCACAGCGCGTGATCCAGGCTGGCGCCGAGCACCTTGTCCATCCCCCAGAAGACCCCGTGCCGCGCCAGCACCGAATCCAGCAGTGTCATGTCCGAGGCATACGTCAGCACGCACACGTGCAGCAGCGGGTCGTCCGGCAGCTCGCCGTCGGCGCGCATCCACACCTGGTTGCGGTGGTTGCGCTCGTCGCTGCCTCGGGTGACCCACGGCGGATCGTTGACGTACCGCAGGTCGATCGGCCTGCGGCGGGCGAATCCGCCCAGCTCCTCGCTGTAGTCGGCCATCCGCTCGGGCAGCGTCGGCAGCGACTCCGGCTCCGGAACGTCCGGCAGCTCCACCCCGGTGTGCTCGATGCCGTCCTCGGCGATCTGGAACGACGCCGACAGCGCGAAGATCGCCTTGCCGTGCTGGATGGCGATCACCCGGCGGGTGGTGAACGACCGCCCGTCACGGATGCGGTCGACCTCGTAGACGATCGGCACCTTCGTATCGCCCGGCCGGATGAAATACGCATGTAACGAGTGCACGTACCGGTCCGGAGGCACCGTGCGGCCCGCCGCGACCAACGCCTGCCCGGCGACCTGACCGCCGAACACCCGGACACTTTGCTCGTGGTCCGGGGAGAAGCCACGGAAGATGTTGTCGTCGATGCGCTCCAGGTCGAGCAGGTGAATCAGCTCGTCCAGCACCGTGCGCGCTTGCTCGGCCATTGGGAAACCTTATCCCGCCGCACCCGTCGTCGGCCGCTGTCGACCGGCGGGTGTCAGAGGTCTTCCTCGCCGAGCCGGTGCACGCGGATCAGGTTGGTCGAGCCCACCGTGCCCGGCGGAGAACCGGCGACCACGACGACCAGGTCGCCGGGCTGATAGCGGTCCATCTGCAGCATCGCGCTGTCCACCTGACGCACCATGGCGTCGGTCGAATCCACCGCCGGCACCAGATGCGCCGTGGTACCCCACGTCAGCGCCAGCTGGCTCCGCACGCTCTCCAACGGCGTGAACGCCAGCAGCGGCAACCGGGTGTGCAGGCGAGCGAGACGGCGGACGGTGTCCCCGGACTGAGTGAACGCGACCAGCGCCTTCGCGTTGAGCCGCTCGCCGATGTCGCGGGCCGCGTAGGAGATGACACCTCGCTTGGTGCGCGGCACGTGGCTGAGCGGCGGCACCGCGGTCGACTCCGACTCCACCGCGGTGACGATGCGGCTCATCGTCTGCACCGCTTCGACCGGGTAGCGCCCGACCGAGGTCTCCCCCGACAGCATCACCGCGTCGGCACCGTCCAGCACCGCATTGGCCACGTCGGACGCCTCGGCCCTGGTCGGCCGGGAGTTGCTGATCATCGAGTCGAGCATCTGGGTGGCCACGATGACCGGCTTGGCGTTCTCCCTGGCGATCTGGATGGCCCGCTTCTGCACCAGCGGCACCTGTTCCAGCGGCAGCTCCACACCCAGGTCACCGCGCGCCACCATGATCCCGTCGAACGCCAGCACGATCGCCTCGAGGTTGGCCACCGCCTCGGGCTTCTCCAGCTTCGCGATCACCGGGACACGGTCCAACCCGGTGCGGTCCATCACCTGATGCACCAGGTCGATGTCCGCGGGCGAGCGCACGAACGACAGCGCGATGAAGTCGACCCCCAGCCGCATGGCGAACTCGAGGTCCTCGATGTCCTTCTCGGACAGCGCGGGCACCGACACGTCCATGTTCGGCAGCGAGACGCCCTTGTTGTTGCTGACCTCGCCGCCCTCGGTCACCTCACAGATCACGTCCGGGCCCTCGACCTCGCGCACCACGAGCGCGACCTTGCCGTCGTCGACCAGCAGCCGGTCCCCGGGCTTGGCGTCGTCGGCCAGGCCCTTGTACGTGGTGGAGACCCGGTCGTGGGTGCCCGAGACGTCCTCCACGGTGATGCGGACGACGTCGGACTTACGCCACTGCACCGGCCCCGCGGCGAACGTGCCGAGCCGGATCTTCGGCCCCTGCAGATCGGCCAGGATGCCGACGGGTTGACCGGACTTGGCCGCGGCCGCCCTGATCATGTCGTAGGTCTGCTTGTGGTCGGAGTGCGTCCCGTGGCTGAAGTTCAACCTCGCCACGTTCATGCCCGCGGCGAGAAGGTCGCGCACCTTCTCCGGGTTCGCGGTCGCCGGGCCCATGGTGCAAACGATCTTCGCGCGTCGACTCACAGCCAGTCAGCCTAGCCGGAGCGCGCGCCCTACTGAACCGATACCGATGAGTACTGTCCGGAAGTAACCGAGTCGATACCCGTACGGCCCGGGCGGTTCGCCTCCAGGTCGCACAGCGCGGCGAACTGTGGTTGGGTCGCGGCGACCGGCCGCGGCACACGGTGACGCACGCTCAGCCGGGCACACCCTCCGCGCATCGAGCGCCCGTCGGCGCCGTGACTGCGTCGCGGACTCGCCCGATCAGTCCACCACCAGCGGCACGACCGGCGCCTTTCGCTTGCTCAACGGGATCTCGTACTTCTGCGCCAGATACGACGCGATGTCGTGGAACAGCGGAGCCGCCGAGTGACCCTGCGGCAGGGTGGTGTCCGGCGCGTCGAGCATGATGCCGACCACGAAGCGGGGGTTGTCCGCGGGCAGGATCCCGGCGAACGTGATGTTGTACTTCGACTGCGAGTACGCGCCGGTCGCCGGGTTGATCTGCTGCGCGGTCCCGGTCTTGCCGGAGATCTGGTAACCGGCCAGCGCGGCCGTGGGCGCGGTGCCGCTGTTCTGGCCCTCGCCCTCCTGGGTCGTCGCCCGCAGCATCCGCAGCACGGTGTCCGCGGTCCGCTTGCTCACCACGCGCGTCTTGCCCGGCGCAGGTTCGGGCACCCGTGTGCCGTCCGGCTTGACCGTCGCGCGCACGATGCGCGGCTCGACCCGCACCCCGCCGTTGGCGATGGCCTGATACATCCCGGCCATCTGCACCACCGTCATCGACAAGCCTTGACCGATCGGCAGGTTGCCGAACGTGGAGCCGGACCACTGATTGCGCGGCGGCACGCGGCCCGGGCTCTCCCCGGGCAACCCGATGCCGGTGCGCTGACCCAGCCCGAATTTCTTGGCGATGTCCAGCCAGCGCTCCTCCCCCACCTTCTGCGCCAGCATCAGCGTGCCCACGTTGGACGACTTGGCGAAGATGCCGGTGGTGGTGAAACCCTGCGTGCCGTGCGGCCAGGCGTCCCGCACCGTGCGGTCGGCGATCTGGATCTGGCCCGGCACCTGGTGCACCGACTTCGGCGTGGTGATGCCGTGCTCGATCGCCGCCGCCGCGGTGATCACCTTGTTCACCGAACCGGGCTCGTACGGCGTGGTCACCGCACGGTTGTTCAACTCGGCCTCGGACGCCTCGGAGAGGTTGTTCGGGTCGAACGTCTTGTCGTTGGCCAGCGCGTAGACCTCGCCGGTCTTGGCGTCCAGGATCACCGCCGAGCCACCCTTGGCGTTGGTCTCCTTGACGTATTCGCTCAGCCGGCGCTGCAGGTCGTACTGCAGATCACTGTCCAACGTGAGCTCGAGATCCGAACCCGGCACGGCGGGTTGGATGTCCCGCTCGGTGCCGGGGATGACGACGTTGTCGCCCTCTCCGGTGTCGACCAACCTGCGGCCCGGCTTGCCCGCCAGGTCGTTGTCCCGCGCGCTCTCCAGCCCGATCAGCCCGTGCAAGTTGTGCTTGGCGACGTCGGGATCGTCCATGCGCCAGTTGGCGTACCCGACCACGTTGGACGCCAGCGTGCCGCCCGGGTACTCCCGCAGCGCGCGCTCCTCGGCGGCGATCTCCGGGTAGCGCGACGTGATCTGCTCGGCCACCGACGGCTCCACGTTGTCCACCAGGAACGTGAACGGCGCGGGCTTGTTGAACCGCTTCAGCAGGTCCGCTTCCGTGGTCTTGTCGGGCAGCATCGCCGCCATGTACTCGGCGATCTCGGCCACCCGGGTCTGGAAGTTCTGCTCGTTCTTCGTCTGCTTGGCGACCTGCGCCCACGTCTTGCGCATCTGCCGCAGGTTCACCTGCAGCGTGTACGTCTTCACGCTGAACGCCAGCTCGGTGCCGTTGCGGTCGACGATCGAGCCGCGCTGCGCCGGGATGTCGATGACCGTGGCTCGCTGCCGCTCGGCGCGCGCCGACAACGCCTCGGCCTGAAACGCCTGGACGTAGATCAACTTCAACCCGGCGACCACCAGGATCAACACGAGAACGACACAGGCTGTGCCGTAGCGGTTGCCGGGCAAGTTCCGCAGTGCGTTGCCGGCGCGCGTCCGCAAGCTGGCCTTGGCACGCTTCTTACGCCGGGACGATCCACCCCGTCGGCTCGGTGCCGGTCGCTTGCCCGCCACGATCATCCTCCTGCCGATTGGCTGGACGCCCGACGGCTGGAGCGCGAGCTGTCCTCGTCACGATCGTCGGATTGGCTACGCCGAGTGTTCGTGGACTCCTCGCGCGCGGAGTCGCCCCGCTGCGCGCTCGAGCTCGACTCGCTGTCACGCGAGTCCTGCCGAGACCCGCTCGAGCTCTGCCGAGACGAACTGTCCCGTTCGTCGGACGATGCTCGGCCCTGGTCGCTGTTGCGCTCCCCGCCGCTGGTCGACTGCGACCGCGACGGCGGCGGCGTCGCGGGCTTGGCCGGCTGCGGCTCCCCGATCAGCTTCTTCTTGCCCATCGGCGTGACCAGGATCCGCGCCGGGTCGCCGGAGGGCACCATGCCGAGCTGACGTGCCTTGCGGTCCAGCGCGGCCACCGTCTGTTCCCGCGACACCTCACGCTGCAGCCGCTCGGCCTTCTCGGTCAGCGCGGCCGTTTCCGCCCTGACCCGGTCCAGCCGGTAGGAGTCGGCGATCGCCTGCGTGGTCAGCCACAACGTGAGCACCACGCCGGTGGCCAGCAGCGACATCATCAACAGCACGAACGAGGCCCGCGACTTGGGCAGTCGCAGCCGCACCGGAGCCAGCAGGCCCGCGGGCGCCTGCCCACCGGCATGCTCGACCGCCGCCGTGCGCTGGGCCCGGCGGGCGTAGGCCTTCTGCGCGGCAGTGGTACGGCCACGCCGATTGAGCCGAGCCGGGATCTCCCGCGTCCGGGTCGCGGTCCGACGCGACGTGCGCGTGCTCTTCCTGCTCCGGCTCTTCGTTCCGGTCGTCACCATCGTCATGCCGCGTTCCCCCCGTTCGCTATCCGCTCGGCCGCGCGCAACTTCACGGGTTTGGCCCGCGGGTTGCGCCGTGCCTCCTCCTCCGATGCCTGCTCCGCTCCGCGGGTCAGCAGGCGTAGTTCGGGCCCGTGCCCGGCCAGTTCCACCGGCAGCCCCTCCGGTGTGCGCGATCGCGCCCGCGCCGCCAGCGCGCGCTTGACCATCCGGTCCTCCAGCGAGTGGTAGGACTCCACGACGATCCGGCCCCCGACGGCCAGCGCGTCCAACGCCGCGGGCAGCGCCCTGCGCAGTGCCTCGAGCTCGCCGTTCACCTCGATGCGCAACGCCTGGAACGTGCGCTTCGCCGGATGCCCACCGGTCCGGCGGGTCGCCGCAGGCACTGCTTCGTAGACCAGCTTGACCAGGCGTTCACTGGTCCGGAACGGCTCGCGCTCCCGCTCGGCCACCACCGCGCGGGCGATACGGTGCGCGAAGCGCTCCTCGCCGTACTCGCGCAGCACACGAGTGAGCTCGGCGACCGGATACGTGTTGAGGACGTCCGCCGCGGTGATGCCTGCCGTCGGATCCATCCGCATGTCCAACGGAGCGTCGGTGGAGTAGGCGAACCCCCGCTCCCGCATGTCCAGCTGCATCGACGACACACCCAGGTCGAACAGCACCCCGTCGACCTTCGCCAACCCCAGGTCGGCGAGCACTTCCGGCATCCGGTCGTAGACGGCGTGCACCAGGTGCACCCGGCTGCCGTGCCTGGCGAGCCGGTCACGTGAGCGATCGAGCGCCTCGGGGTCGCGGTCCAGTCCGATCAACCGCAGCGACGGGTGCTCGGACAACAACGCGTCGGCGTGCCCGCCTAGCCCGAGCGTGGCGTCGACCAGCACGGCGTCCCGGTCGCCGAGTGCGGGGGCGAACAGGGCGAGAACCCGGTCGAGCATCACCGGTTCGTGCATCCCGCGCCCCCTTCCTTACCGCGTCACTTACCGAGACGGGATGCGGTCAGGTCTCCGCCCGCTGCCCGCGACCTGATGCCGGGGAAGGTGCACCAGGGCACGTGCGGACAGAGGCCTGACCACATCCCGTTCCTGCCTTTCGCTCACGTGTGCCGCGCGGCCGCCCGCACGGCACGTCCTCAGAAGATCCCGGGCAAGACCTCCTCTTGCGCCTTCGCGTAGCTGTCCTCGTGTTCTTCCAGGTAGCCCTGCCACGCCTCGGCGTCCCAGATCTCCAACCTGGTGATCGCGCCGATCACCACGCACTCCTTCTTCAGCCCGGCGTAGCGGCGCAACTCCGGCGCGATCGCGATGCGGCCCTGACCGTCCGGACGTTGCTCATCGGTTCCGGCGAACAGATAGCGCTGGTAGGCCCGCACCGCCTCGTTGGTGAACGGCGCTTCCGCCACCTTCCGCGCCAGCTGCTCGAACTCGGCACGCGGGAAGACGTAGAGGCAGTGGTCTTGCCCCTTCGTCACCATGAGTCCTCCCGCCAGCGCATCCCGGAACTTCGCGGGCAGCGTCAGCCGCCCCTTGTCGTCGAGCTTGGGCGTGTGGGTGCCCAGAAACACGGCTCCCACCTCCCGGACAGGGCCCGCCTCCACACGAACCCGACCACGGAGCTCCCTTTCGCCCCACTTGTCACCACCGTACCCCACTTTTCACCACAGTCAACGCGGTTCGCGCCGAGAAACCGGGCGACCTCACGCCGTCTTTGCAGGTCAGCGCAGGGGGGCGCGAGTGGGGAGCAGTGGGGGAGGCCGTCGGCGCCGGCCGATCTCCCCCACCTGGGTCACGCTCGACCGGCGTCTCGTGGAACGATCCGGCGGACTTTCGGCACCTGACGCGGCTCCGCGGTGGGGCGAAGTGGGGATATCGGCTCGATACGCAACGGCGCACAGAACTTTGACACCCTTGCTGAGAACATGTGATCGGCGACCGCCGCACGCACCGTGTGGTGCACACTCACGCGCTATCGTGGAAAAACCTGCAATCCGGGAGGCCGAGTGACGTCCAGGATCCACCACACGTCGGCGGTCGGCGGACAAGACCTGTCCTATCCGACGAAGGACGCGGACCTTTCCGCGAACGGTGCGCGTCCCGCGCCGTCGGAGCCGGTGGGGGCGGCAGATCTGTCCGAGCTGCACGCCACCGTGTCGGCGATCGCGACGAACATCGAGCGGGTGCTGGTCGGCAAGCCGGAGGTCGTGCGAGTCGCGCTGGTGACACTGCTCGCCGAGGGGCACCTGCTGGTCGAGGATGTCCCCGGGGTCGGCAAGACGTCGTTGGCCAAAGCGCTCGCACGCAGCATCGACTGCTCGGTCAGCCGCATTCAGTTCACCCCGGATCTGTTGCCGAGCGACGTCACCGGGGTGTCGATCTACAACCGGCAGAACGGCGGGTTCGAGTTCCGGCCCGGCCCGGTCTTCGCCAACATCGTGGTGGGTGACGAGATCAACCGCGCTTCGCCCAAGACACAGTCGGCGCTGCTGGAGTGCATGGAGGAGCGGCAGGTCACCGTCGACCGCACCACGTACCAGCTCGATCGGCCGTTCATGGTGATCGCCACCCAGAACCCGATCGAGATGGAAGGCACGTACGCGCTGCCGGAGGCGCAGCGGGACCGGTTCACCGCGCGAGTGTCGATCGGCTACCCCGATCCGGCCGCCGAGCTGGCGATGGTCGACGAGCACTCCGGGCACGACCCGCTCGCCGAACTGCAACCGGTCTCCAACGCCGAGACGGTGCGGCGGCTGATCGAGCGCGTGCGGTCGGTGCACATCTCCCAGGAGTTGCGCAAGTACTCGGTCGACCTGGTGACCGCGACGCGGACGTTGAACGAGGTGCGGCTGGGGGCTTCGCCGCGGGCCACGTTGCAGCTGATCCGCGCCGCCCGTGCGCAGGCCGCCCTGTCCGGGCGCGAGTACGTCATTCCGGACGACGTGCACGCGGTCGCCATCCCCGTGTTGACGCACCGGCTGGTGCTGACCACGGAAGCGCATGCGGCGCGCCGTTCCGCAGCGGACATCGTGCGTTCGGTGCTGCAGCGCGTGCCGGTGCCGCGCGCGGCACAGCGCTAGGAGGCCGCCATGTTGTCCGGCCTGACGACCCGGGGCAGATGTCTGCTGGCCGCCGGGATCGCGGCCGCATTGTGCTCCTGGGTGCTCAACGAGCGCGACCTGCTGCGTGTCGCGGTGTTCGTCATCGCGTTGCCGTTGCTCGTGGTGGTGTTCCTGTCGGCGTCACGGGTGCGGATCGGCGCGACCCGCGTTCTCCATCCACCGCGGGTGGCCGCGGGCGACCAGGTCGACGTGCAGCTCGAGCTGTGGCGGACCGGCGTTCTCCCGGCCGGTGAGGTGCTGCTGGAGGACAGGGTGTCGTACTCACTGGGCACCCGCCCCCGCTTCATCGTCGAGCGGTTGCCGCACGACCACCGCATCCCGCTGCATTATCCGTTGCGGCCGACGCTGCGCGGCGTGCAGCAGATCGGCCCGCTGCGCGCCAAGGTCACCGATCCGTTCGGCATCTGCGAGTTCGAGCGCGAACTGATCAAGCCGTCGCGACTGATGGTCGTCCCGCGCACCGAGCGGCTCTCCGGCATGCTGGCCGGCTCCGGGGTGGGCGCGGGCGACGAGGGTGCGGCCCGCCGCGGCACCGGCCCGGGCGACCCGGACGCCATCGTGCGGCAGTACCGCCAGGGCGACGACCTGCGCATGGTGCACTGGCCCTCGACGGCCCGGCGCGACGAGCTGATGGTGCGCCTGGAACAGCAGCCGGGGCACGGCGGAACCACGGTCCTGATCGATCACCGGGCGGCCGCCCACCACGGCACGGGCCGAGCCGCCAGCATCGAGTGGGCGGTGTCGTTCGCCGCCAGCGTGTGCCTGCACCTGCGACGGGCCGGCCACCGTGTCCGTCTGGTGACCGAGCACGGGCACATGCTCGCCGACATTCCTCCGGACAGCGGCGCGGCCTACGACGATGTCGCCCTGGACGCGCTGGCCGTGCTGCAGCCCGCGCATCAGCGCGACATCACGCTGGGCGGCGACCCTGCCGTCGGCCAGGAACTCGTCGCGGTGCTCGGCAGCGTCAGCAACCAGGCCATCCACGAGCTGAGTCAGTACCGTCCGCGCGGTGTTCGCAGCCTCGCGGTGCTGCTGGACACCGCGGCGTGGTCGACCGGCGTCACCGCGTCGGCCGAACGCTCCGGGGCCGCCCGCGAGTCCGCTCGCCTGTTGGAGGCCGCCGGGTGGGGTGTCGTGGTGGCCGACCCGGCGTCGTCGCTGCAGCAGGTGTGGACCCGGCTGTGCCGGGCCAGCATGCGTAAGCCGGCAGGAGCGGGACAGTCATGACCACCTACGCGCCGCCGCCGACCAGGCCGCCCGCTCCCCCGCCGCCACCGCCGCGGGGCAGCCGTCCGCCGTCCCGGGAACCGGTCCACGGTCTGCCGGGGCACGCCGCGTGGACCGGCTCGATCATCGCGCCCGCCGCGGCCGGTGCCGCCACGCTGTGCGCCGCCACCGCGTTGACCGGGGTCATTCGCGGCGCGGAATGGTTCGGGCACGTGCTGGTGGCGGTGCTCCTCGTCGGCTGCACCGGTCTGGCCTTGCGCTCGCTGCGCGCGCCGTCGCTCGTCGTCGCGATCGGCCAGCTCGTGGTGCTGCTGATGCTCATCACCGGGCTGTACACCAGCTCGGGCCATCTGGGCATCATCCCTGGTGGCGACGCATTCGCCGAACTGAATCGGATACTCAGCGAAGCGGGCGAACAAATCCGGGTCAGTGTTCCCCCGGTCGAGGCGAAGGTGGGCCTGCTCTGCCTGGTCACCATCGGCATCGGGCTGGTCGCCGTGGTGGTCGACGCCCTGGCCGTCTCGCTGGCCGCGCCGGCCGCCGCCGGTCTGGTGCTGCTGTGTCTGTACGCCGTCCCGGCCTCGCTGGCCGACGAGATGCTCCCGTGGTGGTCGTTCACGCTGGGGGCCGCCGCGTTCGCCGTGCTGATCGCGGTGGAAGGCAATCACCGGCATCAGCAGTGGCGTGGTCGCGGCACCACCCAACAGCGGTCTCCCACGACGTCGTCGTTGCCTGCCGCGGTGGTCGCGGCCGCGCTGGCGCTCGGGCTCTTCGCCGGTGCGGCGTTCACCGGCATCGGGACGGTCGGCCAGCTGCCGTTCATGAAGAACGGGCCGTCCACCTCGTACACGGGTGGTCTCGGGCTCAAGCCGCTGACCGAGCTGCAGGGCCTGCTCACCGATCAGGGCACCACCGAGGTGTTCCGCGTCGAGGGGCTCGGCGACGACGAACGCCTGCTGCGCGCGTTCACCCTGGACACCTACGAGCCGAACCTCGGCTGGAAACTGCACGACGGCGAGATGCCGCACGGGGTCCCGGCCAACGAGCCGCTCCCCCGCGCTCCGGGTGACGTCGGCAAGACCGTCCGCACGCTGCGCATCAACCCGGTGAACTGGCGTGACGTGTGGCTGCCGATCATCGGGCATCCGCGCAGGCTCACCGGCATCGGCGATCAGTGGATCTACGACGACATCAGCGGAGCGATCTACAGCGAGCGCGCCCAACGGCCCAAGCCGTACCAGCTGTTCACCTCGCTGCATCAGCCGACCGCCGAAGAGTTGCGGGATGCCCCGCTGGCGCCGGACGAGGTGGCCCCGATCTACACCGAGCTGCCCGAGCTGGATCCGCGGGTGAAGTCGCTGACCAAGAAGCTGGTGTCCGGCAAGTGGCGGCCGTTCGACAAGGCGCGAGCGATCTGGAGCTACTTCATCGAGTCCGGTGAGTTCACCTACGACGTGGAGACCGATGATGCCACCGGCACCGATGCGCTGACCCACTTCCTGCTGGTCGGCAAGCGCGGCTTCTGCGCGCAGTTCGCTTCGGCGATGGCGGTCATGGTGCGCAGCGAGGGCATTCCGGCCCGTGTCGCGGTCGGCTTCACCCCGGGCACCAAGCAGGGCTCCTATCGCTCCATCACCACGCGCGACGCGCACGCGTGGGTCGAGGTCTATCTGGGCAAGAAGTTCGGCTGGGTGGTCTTCGACCCCACGCCGTTGTCCGGTGGACGTGGTGTCACCCCCGAGTACCTGCAGCAGCAGACGTCGACCAGTGGTGACAGCTCGGACACCAGCACCCCCGAGTCCGAAGAACCGACGTCGGCTCCGCCGTCCACCCAGGCACCGGAGGACCTCCAGCCCGACCAGGAGAACGACGTGCGGGCCCAGGAGCAGAGCCTGGCACAGGCCCCGAGCTGGGCGCGCTGGTCGACGCTGTTCGTCGTGTTGCTCGCCGCGGCGGCCACCGTGTTCGGTGTGCTGGTGGCGCGGCGCACGGCCGAGCTACGCCGCCAGTTCACCCACCGGCAGCTGGGCGAGTCGGAACAGCGATTGTCCGCGGTCAACCGATGGTTGCCGTTGGCTGCCGCAGGCGGATGGCTGCTGTCGCTCGGATTGCTGGGCTGGATCGTGTCGTGGTGGCTCGCCCTGCTGCTGATGCTGATCGCAGGCGTCGCCAGCGTGCCGTTGCTGCGCAGGGCGGTGAGCCGTAACCACAGGCTGCACGATCTGACGGTGGACCGCGCACGAGCGCCGCAGGCCGCCTGGCGCGAGCTGCTGGACGAGTGCGCCGACCGCGGACACCCGGTCAGCGAGGCGGAGACGGTTCGCGAGACCGCGCGGAGGCTGGCCACCCAGTTCAACCTCGACGCCGAGGGGCGCGGGCATCTGCGCACGGTGGTCAGCGCGCTGGAGCGGTCGTGGTACAGCCCGCAGGGCGAGGTGGACGCGGAGTTCGTGGCCGCGTTCGAGGGTCTGCGCGAGGCGATTCACCGCGCGGCTCCGCTGCCGCTGAAGGCCAGGCTGCTGCCGGGCTCGGTGATCAGACGCTGAGCCTCCAGCGCCCGGGCCGGCGCCGCGAGTCGAACGCGTTGGGGCCGGGACGCTGCGCGAGCAAGCGCTACGGGCCGCATGAGCAAGCGCTACCGTCCGGGCATTGCGTGATCAAAGACGGAGATCGGACGCTGTGTGGTGCGCTGGGGCCAGGGCTGCGCCGAGCCGTCAGCTAGCGACACGATCACAGCAGAAGGGGACCCGTCATCGGGTCGGCTTCCGCGCTGCGTTCAGCGACCGTCTTCCTCGAACCGCTGCCGGAAGCGCTCTTCCATACGCTGCGCGAAGCCGCTGCGCTTGGCCTGCTTGGGTGAGCCCTTGCCTGCCTTGCCTCCGGCCGGTTCGCCCTCGCCGTCACCGCGGAACGCCATCACGACGAGCAGCGCACCGAAGAACATCATCAGGAAGCCGAGCACGCTGACGATCGGGATCTCCGCCAGCCGTACCGGCATCATCACACCAAGCGGCAGCAGCGCCATGCCGACCACGAACAGCAGGGCACCCTGCAACTTGCGCGCACGCGAAGGCCTGCCCAGCCGCTTGCCCCGCACGCTGGACGCGAACTTCGGGTCCTCCGCGTACAGAGCCTGCTCGATCTCATCCAGCAGCCGCTGCTCATGCTCGGAGAGTGGCATCCGTCCTCCTCTCGCAGCATGTCGGCGGCTCAGCGCTCGACCTGTTCCACACCATCATCGCCCCGGCGTCTCCGGTCTCCTGACTCCAGGATACGAGCACGAACACTCCAGGACTACCCGATCCTCCACTTCTGTGCACATCTTCTCCGTCACGTTCTGCCCTCGTCACCGCCGGGCCCGCCATCACCGGTTTTCCGCGTTGATCGCGCTGGTGACGCGGGCCGCTCGGACAGCAGAGACGCCGGCCGCACGGCCTGCGCGCCGAACCGATTCCTGGCCGCGTCGGCGGCCACTTCCACGTCGCGCCACCGCACTCCGTCATCGGCCAGCCGGAGCTGCTCCGGCATGGCTGATTCGGTCAATCCCTCCACCCGAACGCCCACCAGCCGGACCGGGGCGGACGGCCGGAGATTCTCCCGCAGCAGGTCGGCGGCCGCCGCGTGGATCTCGCGCGCGACATCGGTCGGTGTCGGCAGCGTGCGCGCCCTGGTGATCGTGGTGAAGTCGGCGAAGCGAAGCTTGATCGACACCGTGCGCCCTTTGACGCGTTTCCCCCGTAGGGTCGCCGCCACCCGCTCGGACAGCCGGAGCAGTTCGCGAGTGAGGACCGAGACGTCGTCCTGGTCGACGTCGAAGGTGTGCTCGGCCCCCAGGGATTTGTCCGGGGTCTCGACCTCGACCGGGCGCGGATCACGGCCGTTCGCCAGCTCGTGCAGATGCTCGCCCATGGCCACCCCGACCGCGCGCTTGAGCCGGGTGATCGGGGCGTCGGCGATGTCGGCGACGGTCCGGAATCCGGTACGCTCGAGAGCCCTGGCAGTCTTCTCCCCCACTCCCCACAGCGCGGTGACCGGCAGCGGGCGCAGGAACGAGACCACTTCGTCGACCGGCACCACGACCATGCCGTCGGGTTTGGCCATGCCCGAGGCGAGCTTGGCCACGAACTTCACCGGCGCGACGCCGACCGAGCACGTGATGCCGTGGTCGGCGGCGACCCGGGCACGGATCTCCGCACCGATCCGCGCCGGCGTGGTCCGCAGCCGCCGCAGCGCGCCACTGACGTCGAGAAAGGCCTCGTCGACGCTGAGCTGCTGAACGAGCGGCGTGAACTCGTGGAACAGCGCCATGACCGCGCGGGAGACCTCCGAGTAGAGGCCACGCGTCGGCGGGAGGTAGACCGCGTGCGGGCACAACCGGCGGGCCTGCGCCACCGGCATGGCGGACCGCACTCCGAACTTCCGCGCCGGGTAGTTGGCGGAGAGCACGACAGCGCGCGCACCGCTGCCGGCGACGACCACGGGACGATGGACCAGTTCCGGCCGTGTGCGCAGCTCGACGGCCGCGAAGAACGCGTCCATGTCGATGTGCAGCACGCCGCAGCCGGTGTCATCGGGCCAGTCGGCCGGGTCGGTGTCGGCCGCCACCCGGAACCGGCGACGGTCCGCGGGCAGATCGGTGTTACGCCCCATGCTTCCGTGCTAGCACGTGCAATCGCGCGGCGATCTCCCGCAGCGGGGATCGCTCGGCGGCGACCAGCTCGAACGCGGTCAACTCGCCCTCGCCGGCGTCCGCCACCGCGTCCGACACCACGCCGTCGCCCTGCAGCACCTCGATGCCCAGCCCGGCACCTTCGACCAGCGCCGTCACGCTCTCGACGTCGAACCGACGCAACAGCTCACCGCCCGGTTCGCCGGCGGGGACGACACCCTCCGGCGCGGTCAACAGCTCGCGAGCCTCGTCCAACCGTCCGGCCAGTGCCCGGCTGAGCACCGCGGCGTACCGGTTGGCCACCAGGACCGAGACGGCGCCGTCGGCGGAGGTGACCGCGGCCAGTGCCGTCAGCGCCGACTCCGGGTCGTCGACGACCTCGAGCAGTCCGTGCGCCAGCACCAGGTCGGCCGAACCCTCCGCGATCACCGTGGTCAACGTCTCGACGTCCTCGGTGATCACCGTGATGCGGGACGAGACACCCTCGTCCTCGGCGCGCCGGTGCAACGTGGCCACCGCATTCGGGTTCGGCTCCACCACCGTGACGGCGCAGCCCGCCTTCGCCAACGGCACC
The DNA here is from genome assembly GCF_000427825.1 of Thermocrispum municipale DSM 44069. Lineage (GTDB taxonomy): Bacteria > Actinomycetota > Actinomycetes > Mycobacteriales > Pseudonocardiaceae > Thermocrispum > Thermocrispum municipale. The sequence goes on from NZ_ATYT01000013.1 coordinate 43,250, forward strand.
GCCCAACCGCCGCTACCTCCGCCGACGTCGACGACGGTGGGCTGTTGCCTGCCTCGTTGCCGAGCGGCCGTCAGCTCGGCGTCCAGCACCCGGTGAACCACGTCCGCCCCGCGCAAACCGCTCGCGCTCTCCAACCGCATGCGTGCAGCCTAGGCCGGTCGGGGGTTGCTTCGCTCGACTGGGCGGTTAGTCTCGTGGCCGTGCAAACTGTCGCCGTGCTGAGCCTGAAGGGCGGCGTCGGCAAGACGACCGTTGCTCTCGGTCTCGCGTCCGCCGCCCTCCGCCGTGGCATCAAGACCTTGGTGATCGATCTCGATCCGCAAGGCAACGCCACCGCCACGCTCGACCCTCAGCCGGCCCAGTTCGGCCTGGCCGAGGTGCTCACCACACCCCGCCCACCGATCCTCAGCCAAGCGGTGTCCCGCTCGGCGTGGGACGAGTCGGTGCACGTGCTGACCGGGAACCACGACCTGGAAGAGCTCAACGAAGGGCCGGACGAGGGCACGCTGCCCAACCTGGCGCGAGCCATCGCGTGGTACGCCGACCCGAACACCGGGCCGCGCTACGACCTGATCCTGCTGGACTGCCCACCGTCGCTCGGCAGGCTGACCCGGTCCGCGCTGCTGGCGGCGACCGGTGCCCTGCTGGTGACCGAGCCGACGCTGTATGCCGTCTCCGGCGCCCAGCGCGCGTTCGCCGCCATCGAGCGCACCCGCAAGGAACACAACCCCGGCCTGCGGCCGCTCGGCGTGGTGGTGAACAAGTTCCGCAGCCGCTCGCACGAACACATGTACCGGATCGCCGAGCTGCGGGAGAGCTTCGGGCCGCTGGTCATGCCGGTGGCCCTGCCGGACCGGCTGGCCGTGCAGCAGGCGGCGGGATCGTGCACGCCGATCCACGAGTGGTCGACCCCTGGCGGCCGCGAGATCGCGCTGGCGTTCAACCTGGTGCTGGCCCGGATGCTGCGTTCGTCGCGCCGCGGCAGGCATCATCTGGATCCGCCGGAGGCCGACGAGGCCGAGGCGACGAACGGGCCGGACCAAGCAGCCAACGGCTCGGGCGCGGCGACGCAGGCGCAGCCCCCGAGGGCGAACAAGCCGCGCCGCCCGGACGAGCCGCAGCCGGTCAGGCGCTGACATGCCGGGCGTGCTGTTCGAGCGCCTGATCCGCCCGGCGCTGTATCGCGCCGGCCGTAGCGACCCCGAGTTGGTGCACGAGCGCACGATGGCCGTGCTGCAGCGCGCAGGCAGGCACCCTCGCGTGGTGGCGGCGGTGAGCCGGGCGTTCGCCGTGCGGTCGCCGGTGACGGTCTTCGGCGTGCGGTTTGCGAACCGGGTAGGGCTCGCGGCGGGCATGGACAAGGACGGCCTGGCGCTGCCGATGTGGCCCGCGCTGGGTTTCGGCTTCGTCGAGGTCGGCACCGTGACCAGGCACGCGCAGCCGGGCAATCCGCGCCCGCGGCTGTTCTCCCTGCCGCGCAGCCGGGCGGTGCTGAACCGGATGGGCTTCAACAACGCCGGAGCCGACGCACTCGCGCAGCGGCTGGCCGCCACCGGAGATCTGCCGGTCCCGCTCGGCGTGAGCATCGGCAAGTCCAAGATCACCGAGCTGGACGACGCGGTCTCCGACTACCAGCATTCCCTCCGTGCGCTGTATCCGTACGCGGACTACTTCGCGATCAACGTCAGCTCACCCAACACGCCGGGGCTCCGACGCTTGCAGGACCGATCCGCGCTGAGCGAGCTTCTCGGCGCCTTGCAAAGCCTGTCGGCCGAGCTGGCCGGGGATCGCCCGAAGACGCCGCTGTTGGTCAAGGTGGCGCCCGATCTCACCGACGAGGCGCTGGCCGAGCTGCTGGAGGTCGCCGACGAGCACCAGGTGGCCGGTCTGATCGCGACCAACACGACGCTCTCCCGGGAAGGCTTGCACCCGGACGAGCAGCACCTCGGCAGGCAGAGCGGCGGCCTGTCCGGCAGGCCGTTGACCGCGCGCTCGCTGGAGGTGGTGCGGTTCATCGCCAAGCAGACCGGCGGGACCGTGCCGATCATCGGTGTCGGCGGGATCAGCACGCCGGACGACGCCCTGCGCATGATCGACGCGGGAGCCTCCCTCGTCCAGCTCTACACGGCGTTCATCTACTCCGGGCCGTCGCTGGTGCGACACATGGCACGCGCGCTGGCGCACGGGTGAGCCCGAGTTCCGTCGCAGGCTGACCGTGCCCTACGAGCCGTTGAGCTCGCGCAACGCCGACGCCATGCCGGCGAGCCGATCGGTCGCGTCCGTCAGCGCGGCTTGCGCGCCGCTCACGCCGCTGTCCCTGGCCGCCACGGCTTTGCCCGCCGCGGCGATCAATCCGCGATAGGACTCGATACCCTCGTCCAGCTGAGCGCGCAGCTGGCGGACAGCCGTGTCCAGTTCCTGGCGCTCTGCCGGTGGCGCGGCATCGCGGGCTCGCTCGACCGCCACGATCCGCTCACCGAGCTGGTGCAACGCGGCCGCGGCCTGCGCAGCCGTCTGTCTCGCCTCGGCCACGGACACCTCGTCGACGGTCACCCCTGCGCCCTGGGCAGACAACTGCTGCAGAAGGTCGTGCAGCGTCGTCTCCGCTCGCGCGAGCCGTTGCAGCGGCTCGCGAGCGGACGAGAACTTCGAGGGCAACAGCCGGCGCGGCGGCGGCGGGGCCATCTCGTTGAGCCTGCGCAGCTTGACCCCGGACCGCACGGCCAACGCACCGGTGACCACCAGGCCGGTCAGGAACACCCAGTTGCCGAACCCCACGGCGACCGCGCTGAGCAACGCCAGCACGGTCCAGATGAACAGCCCGCGGCTCGCCCGCTCCTTGCGTCGCTGATGACGAGCCGCGGGATCGGTGAAGTCCAGCCACTGCCGGGCCGCCTCAGCGGCGATCGCCCGCAGGTCAGGACGCCGCACGAGCGCCACCGGCCTTCTCACGCCTTGTTCTGCTCAGCCTGCACGCGCTTGGCGATCTCGGCCTGGATCTCCGCGCTCGGCGCAGCCTTCTCGGCCTCGCCCGCGCTCGGCTGCGCGGCAGCCTTCTCCGAGCCGTCGGTCACCTGCGCCACCGACTCGCCCTTCAACGAAGCGCGGATCTGCTCCAGCCGCGAGTGGCCCGCCAGCTGCGTGGTGGAGTGCTGCACCTCGAGCATGCGGCCCTGCACCGAGTTCTGCGCCAGCTCCGCGGAGCCGATCGCGGTGGCGTACCGCTTCTCGATCTTGTCCCGCACCTCGTCCAGCGACGGGGTGTTCTTCGGTGCGGCCAGCTCGGTCATCTGGGTCAGTGACGCGGCCACCTGCTCCTGCATCTTCGCCTGCTCCAGCTGCGAGAGCAGCTTGGTGCGCTCGGCCAGCTTGGCCTGCAGCATGTGCGAGTTGCGCTCCACCGCCTGCTTGGCCTGCTCGGCGGCCTGCAGCGCCTGGTCGTGCAGCGTCTTGAGGTCCTCGACACTCTGCTCGGCGGTGACCAGCTGCGCGGCGAAGCCTTCCGCGGCCACCTCGAACTCGGCGGCCTTCTTCTCGTCGCCCTTCGCCCGCGCCTCCTCGGCCAGCACGAGCGCCTGACGCGCCGACGCCTGCAGCTTCTCCACCTCACCGAGCTGCCGGTTCAGCTTCATCTCCAGCTGGCGCTGATTGCCGATCACCGAGGCGGCCTGTTGCGACAGAGCCTGGTGGTTGCGCTGCGCCTCCTCGATGGCCTGCTGGATCTGTACCTTCGGGTCGGCGTGCTCGTCGATCTTGCTCGAGAACGCCGCCATCAGGTACTTCCAGAACTTCACGAACGGGTTGGGCTTGGCCATCGTCTCTGCCTGCCTTCTCGCTTCCCAGTTGGTCTGTGCTGCCCGAGTCCCACGCCGATCGCCTCATCGGCCGCCGCGACCTGTAGCGATGAACGTTCTCCCCTCGGGTTCGCCTCCATCGTGTCAGGTTCCGACTGCACCGACCAGGCGACCCGCGGAAATTCAGGGATGCCCCGGAGGGGTCCGTCCGGACCCGGCGTCCGGTGATCCTCCGCATGCTCGCAGCCGCACAGACATGGTGTTATTCCACGCTACCCGCGCACGCGCGCGTCGTCTTACGCATTCTTCGGACGCACCACCGCAACGATTACTCCGGCGGTGTGCCGCCCACCGGGCAGCGATCATCACACGGTCTCCGGACGCCCCAACTCGACGGTTGCCGGATCGGCACCCGCGCCGAGTCAACGGTCACCCGGACCGCATCCCGTTCCTGCTCCAGGCAGCTCAGGCAGCGAACACGCGCACGCCGGGCGAGCTGATCGTGGTGCGCAGCGGCATGTTGCCGCTGGAGTTGACGATCTCGCCCTTGGCGTCGGACTGCCCGGACGCCTCGCTCGACTCGAGCTCCATGGCGTCCATCGCGGCCACGTCGCCTGCCACTTTGTGCAGCAACTCGGACAACGGCAACTCAAGCGCTTCGCAGATCGCGGCGAGCAGCTCGCTGGAGGCTTCCTTCTGTCCGCGTTCGACCTCGGAGAGGTAGCCCAGGCTGACCCGAGCAGACCGCGAGACTTCCCGCAGCGTGCGCCGCTGGTTCGTGCGGGCATGACGTAGCCGGTCACCGATCGCCTCGCGCAACAGCACGGCCATCGCGAGCCTCCTCTCCGCTCGGTCCGAATCCCCCCTGCGGTGGTTCCACCGTACCCACAGGGATCATCGGGCCGCACAACATCGAGCGAACTTCCGCCAAGGGCGAACGTCACCAGTCGTTGATGACAACGCGTTCACTGGGAAAGATGTTCCCCGAGTAGCCGCAATGCATGCTCGATCGTGGCTTGCCGCACAGCGGACCGGTCGCCGGACAGCTGCAGGCGCCGCGCCGAGGTGCTGTCCGGTCCGGCGAGACCCACGTAGACCGTCCCTGCCGGGATACCGTCGGCCGGCCCCGGCCCCGCCACACCGGTGAGCCCGATGCCCCAGTCCGCCTGGCATTTCGTGCGCGCCCCGGCAGCAAGACACTTCGCGACGTCGCCATCCACGGCACCGACGCGTTCCAGCAGCTCACGCGGAACGTCGGCAAGCCGGATCTTGAGCTCGTCGGTGTAGACGATCAGCCCGCCGCGCACCACGTCACTCGCCCCGGGAACCGAGGTCAACTCCGCACAGAGTCCACCGCCGGTGAGTGATTCCGCGGTGGCCACCGTCTCACCCCGGGCACGAAGGCGCTCGATGACCACGGCCGCCAGCTCGTTCACCGGACCGCTCCCCCTACTTGCCGACCTTCTGGCCGACCACGCGCAACCGCAACGCCCGGACCACGTAGTCGATGCCGGTGGCGACGGTGAGCAGCACGGCAAGCCCCATCAGCACCCACCGCACCGGGTCCACGGCGTCCGGCAGCGGCAGCAGGTAGACCACGATGGCCACGATCTGGGTCATGGTCTTCCACTTACCGCCCCGGCTGGCCGGGATGACGCCGTAACGGATGACCCAGAACCGCAGCAGCGTCACGCCCAGTTCCCGCGCGGCGATGGTCAGCGTGACCCACCACGGCAGCTCGCCCAGGATGCTCAGCCCGACCAGCGCCGAGCCGGTCAGCGCCTTGTCCGCGATCGGATCGGCGATCTTGCCGAAGTCGGTGATCAGGCCGTACTTGCGGGCCACCCAGCCGTCGATCTGATCGGTCAGCGACGCCACGGCGAACAGCACGGTGGCGACCAACCGCCAGCCCAGGTGGTAGTCGCCGTCCGGCTCGCTCCCCGCGAACAGCGCGACCAGGAACACCGGCACCATGACCATCCGGAAGATGGTCAGCAGATTCGCCACGTTCAGCATCGGCACCGTGACGGCATCCGACGACGGCGCGGACGCCGTCGCGGGGGTACCGGTCTCCGGCTGCGGCCGTTCGGCGTCCGGAACCTCGCCAGCCTTGCTCACCCGTCGTTCACGACCTCTCGGCCGGTGCTTGCGGCCCGATGAGCCGGACCTTCAGGTCGACCCCCTCGGACTCGACCACTTCACCCAACACCATGGCGCCCGGTCGGATCTCCGCCAGCTCCGGCCCGCCGTGCAGCAGGCACTCGCCGTCATCCGGCCCTTGGTGCGCGGCCCGGCCGACCGGCACGCCGTCCTCCACGCGATCGACCAGCACCTCGACCGTGCGGCCGACCCGCTCCTCGGCCCGCTGCGCGGTCAGGTGCTCGACCAGGTCCAGGATGCGCTGTACACGCTCCTCGATCACCTGCTGCTCGAGCTTGCCGTCGAACTGCTCGGCCTCCGTGCCGTCCTCGTCGGAGTAGCCGAACACACCGACCACGTCCAGCCGGGCCTCGGTCAGGAAGCGCTCGAGCTCGCCGATGTCGTCCTCGGTCTCACCGGGGAATCCGACGATGACGTTGGTGCGGATGCCCGCCTCCGGTTCGTAGGCGCGCACCTGCTCGATCAGCGACAGAAACGTCTCGGTCGAGCCGAACCGGCGCATGCGTCGCAGGACGGAAGCGCTCGCGTGCTGGAACGACAGGTCGAAGTACGGCACCACGCCCGCGGTGGACGCGATCACCTTCACCAGGTCCGGCCGGGTCTCCGCGGGCTGCAAGTACGACACCCGCACCCGCCGGATCCCGTCGACCTCCGCCAACCTCGGCAACAGTTCCTCCAGCGCGCGGCCCGCACCCCGCCCGAGGTCCTTGCCGTAGGAGGTGGAGTTCTCGCTGACCAGGTACAGCTCCTTGACGCCCTGCTCGGCCAGCCAGGTGGCCTCGGTGACCAGCTCGTCGGGATGCCGGGAGACGAACGACCCGCGGAACGACGGGATGGCGCAGAACGAGCAGCGCCGGTCGCACCCCGAGGCGATCTTCAGCGCCGCGGTCGGCGACGAGCTCAGTCGCTGGCGCGCGCTCGGCAGCCAGCCGTGCCCGGGAACCGTCACCGACGAGCTGGCCTGCTGGCGCGCCACCGGCGACAGCGGCAGCAGCTGGCGTCGATCCGACGGCGTGTGCGCGGCGATCTTGCGGCCGTTCAGCACGTCGTCGAGCCGCTCGCCGAGTTGCGGGTAGTGGTCGAAACCGAGGACGGCGTCCGCCTCCGGCATGCTCTCGGCCAGCTCGGCGCCGTACCGCTCGGCCATGCAGCCGACCGCCACGACCTTCTTGCCGGTGTCCGCGGCGGCCAGCAGCGTGTCCACCGAGTCCTTTTTCGCCGACTCCACGAAACCGCAGGTGTTCACCACCACCACGTCGGCCTCGTCGGCGTCGTCGGACAGTTCCCAGCCTTCGGCGCGCAGCCGTCCGGCCAGCTCTTCGGAGTCGACCTCGTTACGCGCACAGCCCAGGGTCACGAGCGTGACGCGGCGGCCGGCGGCATTGTCGGCTGGTGTGGTGGGATTCGACACAGGCTTCAGGGTAGCTGGCGCTAGATTGAGCGCGTGCAGGATTCCTCACCAGCGAAGCCGCAATCGGAAGTCGTCGTCATCCGCAAGGCCCGCATCGCCGACGTTCCCCAGATCAAGGCCTTGATCGATTCGTACGCCGGACGCGTGCTGCTGGAGCGCGAGCTGGTGACCCTGTACGAGGACGTCCAGGAGTTCCACGTCGCCGAGCAGGCCTCCGACGGGCGACTGCTCGGCTGTGGCGCGCTGCACGTGCTGTGGGAGGACCTGGCGGAGATCCGCTCGGTCGCGGTCGACCGCTCGGCGCGGCGGCGCGGCATCGGGGACGCGCTGGTCACCGAGTTGATCAAGACCGCCAAGGAGCTCGGCCTGCCACGCATCTTCGTGCTGACGTTCGAGACGAAATTCTTCGGCAAGCACGGGTTCCGGGAGATCAAGGGGACACCGGTGCCGCCCGAGGTGTACGAGGAGATGCGCCGCTCCCCCGACCCGGGCGTCGCGGAGTTCCTCGACCTGCCTTACGCCAAGCCCAACACGTTGGGCAACACGCGGATGCTGCTCGAGCTGTAGGAAGCCGGCGAGCTGCGCGCGTTCCCCGCCGAGGTGTGGTCGACGGCCGGAACTCGCGCACGGCCGCCACGACCAGGCTGCGATCGACGTCCAGCCCACCGGTGCAGGGGTGTCGGGCGTGCCGGCGACCAGGCTGTCAGTCCTCGGGCGCGTCGCCGCGGATCATCGCCAGCGCGTCGTCCAGGTCCTCCGGCTTCACCAGCACCTCGCGTGCCTTCGACCCCTCCGACGGCCCGACGATGTTGCGCGACTCGAGCAGGTCCATCAACCGGCCCGCCTTGGCGAAGCCGACCCGGAGCTTGCGCTGCAGCATCGAGGTCGAGCCGAACTGGGACGTGATGACCAGCTCCGCCGCCTGCAACAGGATGTCCAGGTCGTCGCCGATGTCGGAGTCGACCTCGCGCTTCTCGGCGGCCTTGGCCTGCGTGACACCCTCGGTGTAGCTCGGCTCCGCCTGCTCCTTGGTGAAGTTGACGACCGCGGCGATCTCGTCGTCGTCGACGTAGGCGCCCTGCAACCGGATCGGCTTGGACGCACCCATCGGCAGGTACAGTGCGTCGCCCATCCCGATCAGCTTCTCGGCGCCCGGCTGATCCAGGATGACGCGTGAATCGGTCAGCGACGACGTGGCGAACGCCAGCCGGGACGGCACGTTCGTCTTGATCAGGCCGGTGACCACGTCCACCGACGGTCGCTGGGTGGCCAGCACCAGGTGGATACCGGCCGCCCGCGCCTTCTGGGTGATCCGCACGATCGCGTCCTCCACGTCGCGCGGCGCGGTCATCATCAAGTCGGCCAGCTCGTCGACGATGGCCATGATGTACGGATACGGGCGGTACTCCCGCTCGCTGCCCGGCGGCGCGGTGATCTCGCCCTTGCGAACCTTCCGGTTGAAGTCGTCGATGTGCCGCACCCGGGACGCCTGCATGTCCTGGTAGCGCTGCTCCATCTCCTCCACCAGCCAGGCCAGCGCGGCAGCGGCCTTCTTCGGCTGGGTGATGATCGGCGTGATCAGGTGCGGGATGCCCTCGTACGGGGTCAGCTCGACCATCTTCGGGTCGATCAGGATCATCCGCACCTCGTCCGGCGTCGCCCTGGTCAGCAACGACACCAGCAGCGAGTTGACGAAGCTGGACTTACCGGAACCGGTCGAACCGGCGACCAGCAGGTGCGGCATCTTCGTCAGGTTCGCCGTGACCATGTGGCCTTCGATGTCCTTGCCGAGGCCCATCACCATCGGGTGCGGATCCTTGGCCGCGGTCGGCGACCGCAACACGTCGCCCAGCCGCACCAGCTCACGGTCGGAGTTGGGCACCTCGATACCGACCGCGGACTTGCCGGGGATCGGCGCGAGCAGCCGCACGTTGTCGGTGGCCGCCGCGTAGGCGATGTTCTTGGTCAGCGCGGTGATCTTCTCGACCTTCACACCGGGACCGAGCTCGACCTCGTAGCGGGTCACCGTCGGACCGCGGGTGAAACCGGTGACCTGGGCGTCGATCGAGAACTGATCCAGCACGCCGGTGATCGCCTCGATCATCGCGTCGTTGGCCTTGCTGCGCGCCTTCGGCGGGTCCCCCAACGTCAGCAACTTCGGCGGCGGGAGCTGGTAATCGCCCTCCACCGTGCGGATGACCGACAGCGCGGGCTCCTGCTTGGCCGGCTTCTGCTCCTTCGGCTGCACCCGGCTGACCGGCGCGGTCTGCGGCGCCGCCTGCGGCTCCGTCTCGTCGGCCTGCGCGGCCTGCCTGCGCCGGGCGGGCTTGCGCAGCCGGACGTCACGACGGGTGGCCAGCTCCTCCTCGCGGGCGCGCTGCAACTCCTCCTGTTCGGCCCGCTCCTGCTCGGCGAACTCGAGTTCTTCCTCGGTCAGGCCCCAGTTGCGCAGCCGCTCCGGGATCTGCCGGACGGACGTGCCGGTGAACACCAGCAGGCCCCACGCACCGGCCAGCATCAACAGTGGCACGGCCACCCACGACGTGACGCCCTGCGCCAGCAGGTCACCGGAGAACCAGCCGACCCAGCCGCCTGCGAACTGCACGCCCTCCAGGTCCTGCGGGCGGGCGCTGAAGATGTGCAGCAGACCCAGCCCGGCCAGCGTGGTCATCAGCGTGCCGATGACCATCCGGGGGCGGGTTTCCGGACGCGGTTCGCTGCGCATCAACGCGATACCGGTGACGATCAGCGCCAGCGGGACGATCACCGCGCCTGCGCCGACCACCGTGCGGAAGCCGATCTCGACCCACAGTCCGACCGGGCCGGCCGCGCGGGCCCACACTCCCACCGCGGTGACCAGCGCGATCGCGATGAGACCGAGCGCGAGTCCGTCGCGGCGATGCTCCGGCTCCAGATCACGACTGCGGCCGACCGCCCGCGCCGCCGCACCGACGGTGCGCGCCACCACGGTCCAGGTGCCTCTGATCAGAGCGCCGAGCGCGCTGGACGACTGTTTACGGGCGGGTGATCGGCGCGCCGACGAGGAGCGCGCGGCTGGCCGGCGAGCAGAGCTCCGCTTACGCGTCGCCGTGCTGCGGCCGGACTTACGGCCCTTGGTCACCGTGCCCATACCCCCACGGTAGCTCGATCATCACTCCAGCCACATGCGCCACTCGCGTACCGGGCCACAGTTTTCGCGGACTCCGCTTCAACCGGCGCGCGGCCCATGCCATGCTTGGCGCCCATGGTGGGTATACGCAGAGTCGGCATCGGCCAGGGACGCCGGTCATGGGCGTATCAGCGTACTCCGCAAGTCTGGAAAAGCATGCTTACCACGTCCGTGGGCGTGGTGAACGGGATGGGCCGGCTCAAGGTCAGCGGCACCATCCCGAACGAACTGCGCGGCCGCTCACTGCTGATGGCCGCCAACCACATCGGGGTCTTCGACGCGATCGTGTTGATGGCCGCCTGCCGTCGCATCGGAATCGCGCCCCGCTTCATGCTCGCCGGCGGCCTGCTGGACGCCCCGGTGCTGGGGCCTGCGCTGCGGGCGAGCGGGCACCTGCGGGTGGACCGGCAGGACAGCATGAGCGCGATCGAGCAGTTCGCCGCGGCGGTCAAGCAGCTGCGCGAGGCCGATGTGCCGTTGATCGTCTATCCGGAGGGCCGGATCAGCCACGACCCCGGCCTGTGGCCCGAGCGCGGCAAGACCGGCGCCGCCCGGCTCGCCCTGTCCGCCGGTGTTCCGGTCGTGCCGATCAGCCAGTGGGGCGCGCACGAAGCCGTCTACTGGGGTACCGAGACCGTCAACGGCATCGCGGACGTGATCCCGCTGGTGCGCTCCGGCATCACCTCGCCGCTGCGCCGACCGACCTTCAAGGTGCACTTCGGCGACCCGATCGACTTCAGCGACCTCGACCCGAGCCAGCCAGGTGCGGGTATGAAGGCGCACACCCGCATCATGCGCGCCATCACCGAGAACCTGATCCCGTTGCGCCGCGACGAACCGGTGCGGCCACGCTTCCACGACCCCACCCGGCCGACCGACAGCGTCAGCCCGTGGAAACCGGACTTCGCCCGATGACACGTCAAGCGGCCCGGCCGGTGACGACCGGCCGGGCCGCTTGACGTGCGCTATTTCCTCCGCGAACGCAGGATCGCCGCCAGCCCGAGCGCCACGGCGAGCACCGCCAACACCGGAGCAAGCCGCTTGAGCATCGGCACGCCGGCCACCTGCAGCAGGTTCAAGGCTTCCGGCTCCGCCTGCGACGACTCGGATTGCGCCGGTGGCGCGTTCTCCCGCTCGGCCGACGACTGCGCCTGCGTCTCACCGCCGCCGCTTGCTTGCGCCTGCTCACTTGCCGGCTGCTCCGACGACTCCTGCGCGGAACCGCTGCCCGCCAGCTCCACTCCGAGGTTCTTCGCGAACTCGCCGAGCAAGCGCCCACCGACCTCGGAGATCAGCCCCCGGCCGAACTGCGCCGGGCGACCGGTGACCTTCAGCTCGCTGACCACCTCGCCGCGGGTGCCACCGTCGGCCTCGGTCAGCGTGACGGTGGCCGACCCGGACGCGGTGCCCGCGCCCCGGACGTCCTTGCCCGCCGCCTTGATCACCAGCTTCTTGGCCTGCTCGTCCTTGTCGACGTACGAGCCCTTGCCCTTGTACTTGAGGTTGACCGGCCCCAGCTTGACCTGCACGGTCGCGGAGAAGTCGTCCCCGTCGACCTCGTTGAGCGTGGCGCCGGGCATGCACGGTGCCACCCGATGCGGGTCGAGCAGGGCCTGCCACACCTCCTCGAGCGGAGCGTCGACGGTGAACTCGTGGTTCAACTGCATGCCGCGGTCACCGCTCGTTCGGTCAGGACCTTCGCCAGGTGTTCGCGGTACTCGGCGTCCGCGTTGCCGTCGGAGGTGGGCAATGTGCCGTCCACGGCGTGGCTCGCCGCGGCCTTGATCACCTCGGCGGTCGCCTGCTGCCCGACGAGCGCCTGCTCCACCGCCCTGGCCCGGACCGGCACCGACGACATGTTCGTCAGCCCCACCCGGGCTTCGGCGATCGTGCCGCCGTCGACCCGGCACGCCGCGGCCACACCACAGATCGACCACGCCTGGGCGACGCGGTTGAACTTCTCGTAGTGCGCCCGCCAGCCGGTGTACTTCGGCACCTTGACCTCGAGCAGCAGCTCGCCCGGCCGCAGCGCGGTGGTGAAGTAGTCGACGAAGAACTCGCTCGCCGGTATCTCGTGCCTGCCGTCCATGCCGGCCACCACGAACACCGCGTCCAGCGCCAACGCGGGTGCCAGCAGGTCACCCGCCGGGTCGGCGTGCGCCAGCGCGCCACCGAACGTGCCGAGATGCCGCACCTGCGGGTCCGCGACCGTCTCGGTCGCCAGTGCGATCAGCAACGCGTGGTCGCGCACCAGCTGGTTCTTCTGCACCTCGTGGTGCGGGGTCGCCGCGCCGATCACCAGATGATCGCCTTCGTCCCGGATCCCCTTCAGTTCCGGGATCCGGCCGATGTCGATGATCTTCGACGGCGCGGCCAGCCGCATCCGCAGCACCGGCAGCAGGCTCTGCCCGCCCGCCAGCACCTTGGCGTCCTCGCCTGCGTCGTGCAGCTCACGAACCGCGTCGTCCACCGAGGCGGGAACTACGTAGTCGAATGCCGCGGGAATCACTGGGCACCTCCAGACGCGTCGATCGAGCCGAGACCGCCGCCGGCTTCGTCGCCGGGCCCGCCCGCCGCGCGCTCACCGGTGTGGATGGCCTTCCACACCCGCATCGGCGTGCAGGGCATTTCGATGTCGTTCACGCCGTAGTGGCGTACCGCGTCGACGATCGCATTCACCACGGCAGGCGTGGACGCGATCGTGCCCGCTTCCCCGACACCCTTGGCACCCAGCGGGTTGGTGGTCGCCGGGGTCTCGGTGCGGTCGGTGGTGAACGAGGGCAGATCCGCCGCCGACGGCAGCAGGTAGTCGGCGAACGTGCCGGTGGTCAACGTGCCGGACTCGTCGTGCACCGCCTCCTCGAACAGCGCCTGCGCGATGCCTTGAGCCAGGCCACCGTGCACCTGACCTTCCACGATCAGCGGGTTGACCACCACGCCGACGTCGTCGACGGACACATACGAGCGGATCTTGGTCTGCCCCGTCTCGGTGTCGACCTCGACCGCGCACAAGTGCGTCCCGTGCGGGAACGAGAAGTTCTCCGGGTCGAACGTCGCCTCGGAGTCCAGGCTCGCCTCCATCCCGTCCGGCAGGTCGTGCGCGACGTGCGCGTGCAGCGCCACCGACTGGATGTCGGTCGACTTGTCCGTCCCACGCACCTTGAGCTTGCCGCCGGAGAACTCGACGTCGTCCTCGCTGCACTCGAGCATGTGCGCCGCGAGCTTGCGGGCCTTCTCGACCACCCGGTCGGCCGCCATCACCAACGCGGTGCCGCCGACCGCCAGCGAGCGTGACCCGTACGAGTCCATGCCCTTGTGCGAGGACTGCGTGTCACCGTGCAGGACCTCGACGTCCTCGAACGGCACGCCCAGCCGGTCCGCCACGATCTGACTCCACGCCGTCTCGTGACCCTGGCCGTGCGGCGAGGTCCCGGTGATCACTTCCACCTTGCCGGTGGGCAGCATCCGGATCGACGCGTGCTCCCAGCCACCGGCGGCGTAGCGCAGCGCGCCGAGCACCCGCGACGGCGCCAGCCCGCACATCTCGGTGTAGGTCGACACACCGATGCCCAGCTGCACCTTGTCGCCGCGCTCGCGACGCTCGCGCTGCTCCTGACGCAGCGCGTCGTAGCCGAACAGCTCCAGCGCCTTGGCCGTCGCGGCCTCGTAGTTGCCCGAGTCGTAGGTCAGCCCGGCCACCGTGGTGAACGGGAACTCCTCGTGCTTGATCCAGTTCTGCTGGCGCAGCTCGATCGGGTCACGGCCCAGCTCGGCGGCCAGCTCGTCCATCATCCGCTCGATGCCGAACGTGGCCTCCGGACGGCCCGCACCCCGGTAGGCGTCCGTCGGGGTCTTGTTCGTGAACACGTTGGTGCACTCGAACCGGTAGGCGTCCATCTTGTAGATCGCGTTGAACATGAACGCCCCGAGGATCGGCACGCCGGGCGACACCAGCCGCAGGTAGGCACCCATGTCGGCGAGCAGCTCGACCTTGAGGCCCTTGAGCGTGCCGTCCGACGACGCGGCCAGCGTGATCTTCTGGATCTGGTCCCTGCCGTGGTGGGCCGACTGCATCGACTCCGAACGGGACTCGGTCCACTTCACCGGCTTGCCCAGCTTGCGCGCCAGCAGGAACGTGATGATCTCCTCCGGCGTCACCTGCAGCTTGCCGCCGAAGCCCCCACCGACGTCCGGTGCGATGACCCGCACCTTGGTCTCCGGCACCCCGGTCACCGCGGAGATCATCCACTTCAGGATGTGCGGGATCTGGGTCGCCGACCACACGGTGATCTGCTCACCGGTCGGGTCGACGAGCACCGACCGCGGCTCCATGAACGCCGGGATCAGCCGCTGCTGCCGGAACGTCCGCTCCAGTACCACGTCGGCCTGCGCGATCGCGTCGTCGATCGCGCCACCACTGCCGGCTTCCGCCGAGTCGTACACCCAGGTGGCGGACTTGTTCGTGCCCAGATCAGGGTGCACCAGGTCGGCACCGTCGGCGATCGCCTCGGTCATGTCCAGCACGACCGGCAGCTCGTCGTACTCCACGTCGATGGCTTCCAGCGCGTCGACGGCCTCGGCCGCCGAGCGCGCCACCACCGCGGCCACCACTTCGCCGGCGAAGTTGACTTCGCCGACCGCCATCGCGGGCGCCTCCGGCGCCTTCATGTCCTCGGTGATCGGCCAGGCACACGGCAGGCTGCCCTGTTCCTCGGCGATGTCGGCGCCGGTCACCACGGCCAGCACGCCGGGCATCTTCCGCGCCGCGTCGGCGTCGATGCTGGTGATCCTGGCGTGTGCCACGGGGCTGCGCAGCAACGCCATGTGCAGCATCCCGGGCAGCGTCAGGTTGTCGGTCCACCGGGTCCGGCCGGTGATCAGTCGCGCGTCCTCCTTGCGCCTGCGGGCGCGCCCCACCTCCGGTTCGGCAACAGCGGTCATGACTGCGACACCTCCGAGGGCATGCTCGCGGTGACGGGCTCTTGCGGCACATCGGCCTGCCGTGCCGCCGACGGCATCTGCTCGGCGGCCGCCCGGACCGCCTTGACGATGTTCTGGTACCCGGTGCACCGGCACAGGTTGCCCTCGAGGCCGGAGCGCACCTCGTCCTCGTCCGGGTCCGGGTTCTCCTTCAGCAGGTCGAGCGCCTGCATGATCATCCCGGGCGTGCAGAAGCCGCATTGCAGTGCATGGTTGTCGTGGAACGCCTGCTGCAGCGGATGCAGTTCACCATCGTCGGCCAAGCCCTCGATGGTGGTGATTTCCCGCCCGTCGGCCTGCACCGCCAACACGGAACAGGACTTCACGCTCTGCCCGTCCAGGTGGACGGTGCAGGCGCCGCAGTTGCTGGTGTCACAGCCGACGACGGTGCCTACCTTGCCCAGCCGCTCGCGCAGGTACTGCACCAGCAGCATGCGGGGCTCTACCTCGTCGGTATAGGAGGTTCCGTCGACAGTGGTGGTGATGCGCATGGGGCCTCCAGCTCGGTCGTGGATGCACCCAACGGGACTTCAGATCGTCGGGAGCCGACGGCAGCTCACCGCGTGCCGGTGATCGCCGTCACACATCTGAGGATGGCTGGCCGGCGGCCGTACCGCAAGGTCACATTTTGATCACTACGCCGATGAGTGGATCGGCCCGGAAACCTCCGTCAATCGCCTGCCGTCGCCGCCCCAGCGCAAAGAGATGATCTCCGCGGCGATCGACACCGCGGTCTCCTCCGGGGTGCGCGCGCCGAGATTCAGCCCGATAGGTGAAGCCAGCCCCTTCAGTTCGTCGTCGGTCATCCCAGCCTCCCGCAGGCGGGCCAGCCGGTCCTCGTGGGTCCGGCGGGACCCCATCGCGCCCACGTAGCCGAGCTTGGACCGCAGCGCCACCTGCAGAACGGGGACGTCGAACTTCGGGTCGTGCGTCAGCACCGTGACGGCGGTGCGCTCATCCACTCGCCCGGCGTCGACCTCCGCCTCCAGGTAGCGGTGCGGCCAGTCGACGACCACCTCGTGCGCGTCCGGGAACCGCGACTTGGTCGCGAAGACCGGCCTGGCGTCGCACACCGTGACCCGGTAGCCGAGCAGCGCCCCGACCTGCACCATCGCCCTGGCGAAGTCGATCGCACCGAACACCAGCATGCGCGGCGGCGGCTCGAAGGCGTTGACGAACACCGACATGCCTTCCCCACGGCGCTGGCCGTCCGGGCCGTAGTGCAGCGTGTCGCTCCGGCCGGATGCCAGCAGACCGCGCGCGTCGTCGGTGACCGCGTCGTTGGCGCGCGCGCTGCCCAGGTCGCCGGTGGCCCGGTCCGGCCAGATCACCCGGCGGGCACCGACCCGCGCCGGGTCGGGGTGCTCGATGACCGTGGCCACCGCGACCGGGTGGTTCGCCCGTACCGACTCGACGACGTCGCCCAGCTCCGGGAAATCCTCCCTGGACATCCGGTCGACGTAGATGTCGATGATGCCGCCACAGGTCAGTCCGACCGCGAACGCGTCGTCGTCGGAGACGCCGTAGCGCTGCAACACCGGACTTCCGTCGGCGATGACCTGCTGCGCCAGGTCGTAGACGGCACCTTCCACACACCCACCGGACACGCTGCCTGCGACCGTGCCGTCCTCGGCGACCAGCATGGACGCACCGGGCGGGCGCGGCGCCGAGGAGAACGTCGCCACCACCGTGCCGACCCCGACCTTCTCCCCCCGCTGCCAATGCTCATGCAGCTCATCCAGAACGTCGCGCATCGCGCATCACCTGCATCAGTCGTTCCAACGTGGCCAGGCTGTGCCCGGCCAGCAACTTGTCCACGTGCGGCAATGCGGCTGCGATGCCGGACTGCACCGGTGCGTAGCCGTCTTTTCCCGCGTGGGGATTTATCCAGAATACGGCGTGAGCGAGCCGCCGGAGCCGGGCAACTTGCTCACCCAACAGCGTGGGATCGCCGCGCTCCCACCCGTCGGAGAAGATCGCCACGATCGCCGAGCGCGCGGTGCCGCGCTGGCCCCACCGGTCGAGGAACGCCTGCAGCGTCTCGCCCAGCCTGGTGCCACCGGCGAAGTCCGGCACCGCCTTGCCTGCTGCGGCCATGGCTTGGTCCGGGTCCCGCTGCCGAAGCTGGCGGGTGACCCGGGTCAGGCGGGTGCCGATGGTGAAGACCTCCACCGCGCCGGGCATCCGGCACGACATCGCGTGCGCGAACCGGATCAACGCGTCGGCGTAGGGCTGCATCGAGCCGGAGACGTCGATGAGCAGCACCACGCGGCGCGGTTTGACCGACCGCGACCGGTGTCGCAACACCGCGGGCTCTCCCCCGGCGGCGAGCATCGCGCGGACCGTGCGGCGGGTGTCGAGTCCTCCCCGGCGTGCCGGCCGCTGCCGGACCGCCCGGCGCTCCGGCGGATCGGGCCGCAGCAACGCGATCAGTTCGCGCAGGTGGGCGCGCTCCTCTGCGGTCAAATCCCCGAGGTCGCGGTGCCGCAGCCGCTCGGCCTCGCTCGCGCCCACCCGGTGCACGTCGCCGGACGAGCTCTCCTCATCGTCACCGGGCGTCTGCGGGGTCAACGTCGCGATGGTCGGCTGCCGATGGCGGACGGCTGCGGGCAGTTCGGGTTGTTCTTGCAGGAACCATTGCCGGAAAACCTGGTCGTAGGTGGCGATGTCGTCGGGGTCGCCGCACAACGTGAGACGTCCGGCCCAGTACAGCGCGTCCCGCTGGGCCAGATCGACCGAGCGCACCGCGTCCAGGTAGGCCGTCACGCGATCCATGCTCACCGGCAATCCGGCCGTGCTCAGCGCCCTGGTGAACCCCACCAACCCAGCGAGCACATCTCCACGGCCGTGCTTGCTGCTGGGAGCGTCGACGGCCGGCATACTCACTCCACCAGCAATTCGGCCAGCCCGGCGGCCTGCGCCCGCTCGATGTCCTCGCGGAACTTCAGCACCGCACCCAGCGTGCGGTTGGCCGTCTCGGCATCCAGCACTCCCCCGTCCAGGCACATGAGCGCCCGCGCCCAGTCGAGCGACTCGGCCACCCCGGGCGGCTTGAGCAGCTCCAGCTCGCGCAGTTTCCGCACCGCCGCGGCCACCTGTTCGGCCAGCCGTTGCGAAATGCCCGGCAGCCTGCTGCGCAGAATCTGCACCTCACGCTCCACGCTCGGGTGCCCGACCCAGTGGTACAGGCAGCGACGCTTGAGCGCGTCGTGCAGCTCACGGGTGCGATTCGAGGTCAGGATGACGATGGGGGGATCCTCGGCGCGCACCTCACCGAGCTCGGGAATGCTCACCGCGCTCTCGTCGAGCAGCTGGAGCAGGAAGGCCTCGAACTCGTCGTCGGCCCGGTCGATCTCGTCCACCAGCAGCACGCACCGTTCCTGCAACGCCCGCAGCAGCGGCCGGGCGAGCAGGAACCGGGACGTGTACAGGGACCGCTCGGCCTCGTCGGCGTCGAGCGCACCACCCGATGCTGCTTCCAGTGCGCGCAGGTGCAGCAGTTGACGTGGGAAGTCCCACTCGTAGAGCGCCTGCGCCGCGTCGATGCCCTCGTGGCACTGCAACCTGATCAGCGGCAGCCCGAGCGCCTCCGCCAGCGCGACCGCCAGCGACGTCTTCCCAGCCCCCGGCTCGCCTTCGCACAGCAACGGCCGACGCATGCGGATAGCCAGGAACGCGGCCGTGGCGACGCCGTCGTCGGCCAGGTACCCGGTCGCCGCGAGACGTTCGGCCACCGCGCGGGGGTCGGCCAGATCGATGGGACTCGCAGGGTGAGCGGCTTCGGTCACACCCTGAGGCTACCCGCCTCGCGCCGCCAGGACAGCCGGTCGAGAAGTCACGTGTCCGCCGGGCGGGTGGGCACCGCGCAGCCCGTCTTGATGGGATCGAGCACGAACATCGTGGTCAGCTTGCGGACGTTCTCGTCGGACTCGAACAACCGCTCGGCCAACACCCGCACCTCCGGCAGCCCTCGCGCCGCCAGGATCACCACGTAGTCCCAGACCCCCGAGACGTCGTACACCTGTTGTACCTGCGGCGTGCGTTCCAGCCGGTCGCAGAACTCCTTGCGATGGTCCGGCGACTCCCGCTCGACGGTCACCAGGCACACCGCGAGGACCAGATCGGGAACCTGACTGGTGTCGAGGACGGCGACCTTCCGTTTCAGCAACCCGCTGGCCTTGTAGCCCTCCACCCGGCGCAGCACCGCGCTGGGTGAGAGGCCGACCAGGTCGCCGAGATCGCGCAGCGTGCGGTCGGCGTCGGCCTGCAGGGCTTCCAGCAGTCGGTGGTCGACGTCGTCCAGCGATATCAGCTTGCTCCCCACGCAACAATGTTGCGTAGATCGCTCACATTTTTCAATCGCCGTCGCATCGAGTTTCTCTACTCTCGAAGCGGTAGCCGACAAAACTCGCGCAGGGAGGTCAATCGGGCAATGGGCGCCATGTCGACCGACGAGCATGCGTCCCGGCCAGGCGGCGCGCCCGCTGACGATCGGACGTTCACCCCGCACCCGGGCCGTGGCCTGCTGTTCGTGCTGCTGTCGGCGGTGTTCTTCAGCAGCTCGGGGGTGCTCGCCAAACCGGTCATGCTCGCCGGGATGACGCCGCAGCAGGTCGCCGCGGCGCGGATCGGCGTGGCCGCGCTGATCCTGCTCGTCGGTGTGACGCTCGCCCGGCCGTCCCTGTTGAAGGTGCGCCGCGGGGATTGGCCGCTGCTGGCCGGTTTCGGCCTGCTCGGAGTCGCGGGCGCGCAGCTGATGTACTTCGTCGCCGCGTCGCGGATCCCGGTCGGCGTGGCGATCCTGCTGGAGTTCACCTCGCCGGTGTTGGTCGCGCTCTGGGTGCGGTTCGTCCGCCGGGTGCACATGCCGCGCGCACTTTACGGCGGCGTCGCCCTGGCGATGCTCGGGCTCGCCATGGTTGCCGAGGTGTGGCAAGGACTGCAGCTGGATCTGCTCGGCATGGGCGCCGGCCTGCTGGCCGCCGTCTGCGCGTCCGCCTACTTCCTGCTCGGCGAGCGCGGCATGACGTCCCAGCACCCGCTCGGCATGCTGACCTGGGGTCTGACCTTCGGCGCGATCGCGGTGTGCGCCGTGGCGCCGCCGTGGAGCTGGCCGGCCGAGAAGCTGACCATGACCGTGGAGTTCGGACCGTGGACACCACCCGCCTGGCTGCTGCTCATCTCGGTGGCCGTGGTGTCGACCGTGCTGGCCTACCTGACCGGCTTGATGGCCCTCAAGCACCTGCCCGCGCCGGTGGCCAGCGCGCTCGGCCTGGTCGAGCCGTTGGCGGCGACGGCGCTCGCCTGGGTGCTGATCAACGAGGCGCTGGCGCTCGTCCAGCTGGCGGGTGCGGTCGCCGTGCTGACCGGCGCGACGATCGTGCAGTTGAACTCGCCGGGCAAGGCGCAGCCCGCGGAGCCGCTGCCGGATCCTGACCACTGTGCAGAGCCGGTGCAGGATCAGGACCTCGCCGCCGAACCGGAGCGCCAGGCCTGAGCCCGGGCGACTCAGACGGACAACACGGTCGGCACGATCATCGGACGGCGACGGTACGTCTGAGCCACCCACCGGCCCACGACACGGCGCACGGCTTGCGCGACGCGGTGGGTGTCGGTGATGCCTTCGGCCTCGGTGCGCGACAGCTCCATCTCCACCAGCGGTACCACGGCGTCCAGCGCCTTCGGGTCGTCGGAGAACCCGCGCCCGGAGATGGTCGGTGGGGAGACCGCGCGGCCGGTGTTGTGGTCGATCGCTACGGTGATGGCGATGAAGCCGCCTTCGCCCAGGATCAAGCGATCCGACAGCGTCGACTCCCCCACGTCGCCGACCGACAGCCCGTCGACGTAGACGTGGCCGACCTCGACCCGGCCGGTGCGTTCTGCCTTGCCGTCGACGAGGTCGACCACCACACCGTCCTCGGCGATGACCACGTTCTCCGGCGCGACACCGGTCTTCACCGCCAGTTCGGCGTTGGCGCGCAGGTGCTTCCACTCCCCGTGCACCGGCATGACGTTGGACGGCCGCAGCGCGTTGTACAAAAACAGCAGCTCGCCCGCGGAGGCGTGCCCGGACACGTGCACCTTCGCGTTGCCCTGGTGCACCACGTTCGCGCCGAGCCGGGTCAGGGCGTTGATCACGCTGAAGATCGCCGTCTCGTTGCCGGGGATCAGGCTGCTGGCCAGCACGACCGTGTCGCCCGGCCGCAGCGTGATGCTGCGATGGTCGCCGCGCGCCATCCGCGACAGCGCGGACAGCGGCTCGCCCTGCGAGCCCGTCGACACGAACACCACTTGCGTGGCGGGCAGGTTGATCGCCTCGTCGACGTCGATCAGCAGGCCATCGGGCACGTCCAGGAAGCCGAGCTCGGCGGCGATGCCCATGTTGCGCACCATCGAACGGCCGACGAACGCCACCCGGCGCCCGTGCTTGGCGGCGGCGTTGAGCACCTGCTGCACGCGGTGCACGTGCGAGGCGAAGCAGGCGACGATGACCCGCTGTTGCACCTCGGCCAGCACGCGGTCGATCACCGGCCCGATCTCCCGCTCCGGGGTGACGAAGCCGGGGACCTCGGCATTGGTGGAGTCGATGCACAGCAGGTCGACACCCTCGTCACCGAGCCGGGAGAACCCGGCCAGGTCGGTCAGCCTGCCGTCCAGCGGCAGCTGGTCGAGCTTGATGTCCCCGGTGTGCAGCACCAGACCGGCGTCGGTGCGGATGGCCACCGCCAACGCGTCCGGGATCGAGTGGTTGACCGCGAAGAACTCGCACTCGAACGGGCCGATGGTGCGTCTGCCGCCCTCGGCGACCTGGATGAGGTTGGGCCGCTGCTTGTGCTCGCGGCACTTCGCCTCGAGCAACGCCAACGTCAGCCGCGAACCGTACACCGGCAGGTCCGGCCGCAAGCGCAGCAGGAACGGCACCGCTCCGATGTGGTCCTCGTGGCCGTGCGTCAGCACCAGCCCGTCGATGTCGCCGAGGCGGTCCTCGATCGCCCGGAAATCGGGCAGGATCAGGTCCACGCCGGGCTGCTCGTCCTCCGGGAACAGCACCCCGCAGTCGACGATGAGCAGCCGCCCGTCGAACTCGAACACCGTCATGTTCCGGCCGACCTCGCCGATGCCACCGAGGGCGACGACGCGCAGCGCGCCGTCCGGCAAGGGCGGCGGTGGATTGTCGGGCCCAGGCCCGGTTGCCAGCGCTTGGGTCACTCCGGAAGCGTACCGACGGACGTGTGTGTGGTGGGCGTCACATAGGCTGCGGCCGAGTCGGCCTGCGCCACGCGCGAGGCGTGGAAGTCCGACTGAGTGGCCTCGAGCGGCACCCCGGCCTGGGTCAGATCGGCCGCGATCGCCTGCACCTGCTCGTCGGTGGCAGGCACGATCGGCAGGCGCGGGTCACCGACATCCAGGCCACGCAGGCGAAGCGCCGTCTTGACGAAGACGACGCCGCCGACGCGGGCGAACGCGCGCAGCACGGGCAGCATGCCGCGGTGGTTGGTGCGTGCGGTCGACGTGTCGCCTTCCTCGTAGGCCTCGATCATCGCGCGGATCCGGCCGGCGACCACGTGCCCGATCACGCTCACGCAACCGACCGCGCCGACCGACAGCCACGGCAGGTTCAGCGCGTCGTCGCCCGAGTAGTAGGCCAGGTGGGTGTTCGCGATGACCTCGGATCCGGCGAGCAGGTCACCCTTGGCGTCCTTGACCGCCAGGATCCGCGGGTGCTCGGCGAGCCTGCGCAGCGTGTCGACCTCGATCGGCACGATCGAGCGCGGTGGGATGTCGTACAGCATCACCGGCAGGTCGGTCGCGTCGGCCACCGCGGTGAAGTGCGCGTGCAGACCGGCCTGCGACGGTCGCGAGTAGTACGGGGTCACCACCAGCAGACCGTGCGCGCCCGCCTTCTCGGCGGCCTGCGCCAGATGGATGCTGTGCCTGGTGTCGTACGTTCCCGCGCCGGCGACCACGGTCGCGCGGTCCCCGACCGCTTCCACGACCGCGCGCACCAGATCGGCCTTCTCGGCGTCGGTCGTGGTGGGGCTCTCCCCCGTCGTGCCGTTGATCACCAGGCCGTCATTGCCCAGGTCCAGCAGGTGTTGCGCCAGCTCCTGCGCCTTGTCGTAGTCCACCGCTCCGTCGGCGGTGAACGGGGTAACCATCGCTGTCAGCACACGGCCGAACGGCCGTCCTGGGGCGGCAGTAGGGCCAACGGTCAAGGAGGGCATGCTCAGACGGTACTACTCCTCGGCCAGCACGGTCTCCCTGAGTTGCTCGCCCTCGGCGTCATATGCGACACAGTGCACCGTGCGGTTGCGGTTGCCGTTGTCGTCGGTCGCGTCCCACTGCTCGGCGGAGGGAACCAGCGCCCGGAAGCGCAGATGCTCGCGCTGCTTGGCGTCCATCAGCTCGGACTGGAAGCTCAGGGCGCAGCGGGCCCGCGCCCAGTCGATCAGCGCCTGGCCGGGATAGGCGTAGTCGGTCTCCTCACCGATCCCGTCCTGGAAGGCCTCGGCCGAGGCGAAGACCTGCAGATCGTGCACCTCGGTGCAGTCGACCGTGGTGGTCACCGACCGGTTCTCGGCGAGCTGGCCTCCGCTGGCACACTCGCCGTCGTCGATGGTGAACTCCGGTATCTGGCCGCCTTGACCCCACGTCCACGTCTCGTCCTGCCGGCCGGCGTCGGGAGTGGCGAACCAATGGCCGAGCGCGAAGCCTCCTGCGAGCGCGGCTACCACGAGCAGCGCGCCGGCGATCAGCCAACCGCGACCAGGGCGCTTGCCGGGAATGGGCGGATTACCGGTCACGCGCGTCGGCGGGTTGTTCGGACCACCGGGGTACAGCGCGGTGTGGCCCGGCGTGACGGGCTGACCGGACGTGGATTGCGCCATCCGCAGCATGGCCCTGGCCTGGTCCGCGTTCGCCCGCGCCTCCGGGGCACTGACCAGCAACGACATGATCGCCGACGCCAGCGGTCCCTGCGTGCGGGTCAGCTGCGGGATCTCGTTCATGATCGCGTGCAGTGTCGCGGCCGTGCTGCCCCGTTCGAACGCCACCGTGCCCTCGGCCGCGAAGTACAGCGTCGCGCCGAGCGACCACAGGTCGGAGGCGGGCACCGCGTCCTTGCCCGCGATGCGTTCGGGGGCCATGAAGGCAGGCGACCCGACGAGGAAGCCACTCGTGGTCAGGCGCGGGTCGTCCACGGGCTGGGCGATACCGAAGTCGGTGAGCTTCACCCGGCCGTCGGCGCCGACCATGATGTTGCCCGGCTTGACGTCGCGGTGCACGATGCCTGCGTTGTGCGCGGCGGTCAGCGCGGACAGCACTTGTTCGCCGATCGCGGCCACCGTCTCGGGCGGCAGCGGGCCGCGGTCCCGCACCAGGTCGGACAACGTAGGGGCTTCCACCAGCTCCATCACGATGTAGGTGGCGCCGCCGTCGGTGATCACGTCGAAGACGGTGACGATGGCCGGGTCGTTCAGCCTGCCGCTGGTGCGCACCTCGCGCAGCACACGCTCGCCAAAGACCTTGGCGTCCTGTCCCTCGCCGCTGGGCAGGCGCAACTCCTTGATGGCGACCTGCCGTCCGATCACGGTGTCCTCGGCGCGCCACACCACGCCCATGCCACCCCGGCCCAGCTCACCGAGAAGCCGGTAGCGGCCGGCAAGCACGCCTCCGTGCGCCGGCTGACGCGCCGTTGTGGTGTCACTCGGCGCGAACGAGCTTGGCTCCGTCACGATCCTCCTCGAAGCGCATGTGCGCTGCACCCTATCGCGTGACGGTCGCCCACACGTTCGGCATTGGCCAGTTGCCAGGAAGTCAGCCGAGCTCGTGCACCTCGTGCCCGGACGATCGCAACGCCTCCACCGCGCGCTGCAGGTCCGCCTGCTTCACCAGCAAGTGGTCGGTGTCGTAGGTGGACAGCGAGAACAGTCCCACGCCGGCGGCGGCCAGCTCGCTGGACAGCACGGCGATGATGCCGGTGAGCGTGAACTCCAGCGGCCCGCGCACCGACAGCAGCCGCCAGTCGCCTTCCGCACGCCCGTCGTCCCGGGTCCACCGCTCGCTCGGGCAGACCACGGACAGCTCGGCGCCGGTCCTGGTGATCGACACCAGATCGCCGTCCGCGGACAGCAGGTCGACGGGTGGCTCGGCCTCCGAGGAGAGGCGGGCGACGGTGTACTCGCCGGGCCGCAGGTCCAGGGCGAGCCGTTTCATTCCTCAGCCCTCGGTGACCAGTGGGCTGGAGGCCACCTCGGTGCCGTCGGGAAGGGTGGAGATGGTGAAGTCGGCGAACACGTTGCTCGCGGCCTTCTGCAGCTGGCGCAGGCACTCGACGGCCAGCGCGCGAATCTCCACGTCGGCGTGCTCGGTGGCACGCATGGCGATGAAGTGCCGCCACGCGCGGTAGTTCCCGGTCACCACGATGCGCGTCTCGGTCGCGTTCGGCAGGATCGCCCGCGCCGCCTGCCGGGCCTGCTTGCGCTGCAGCGTCTTGCTGGGCGCGTCGGCGAACTTGCCCTCCAGCCCGGCGAGCAACTCGTTGTAGGCGTCCTGGCTCGCCTGCACGGCCTTGAGGAACTTCTCGTGCAGCTCCGGGTCGTCGGCGATGACCTCCGGCTCGACGAACGCGGCATCCCGCTCCGGGACGTAGCGCTGGGACAGCTGCGAGTACGAGAAGTGCCGGTGGCGGATCAGCTCGTGGGTCAGCGACCGGGAGATGCCGGTGATGTAGAAGCTGACCGAGCCGTGCTCGAGCACCGACAGGTGCCCGACCTCGACGATGTGCCGCAGGTAGCCGGCGTTGGTGGCCGTCTTCGGATTCGGCTTCTTCCACGACTGGTAGCAGGCCCGGCCGGCGAACTCGGCCAGCGCCTCACCCCCGTCGGCGTCGGTGGACCACGGAACGTCCTCCGGCGGGAAGAACTCCGTTTTGGCGATGAGCTGAACCTTGGGCGAGACCGTCTCTGCCACCTGCACGCACCCCTAACCGGAACCGCTGACTGTCCTGCCCGTGAGCGTAACCGCCGGGACCCACGTTCTCCGGGTGGACCCGCGGGGTGAAATGGCACCCGCCGCGAGATTCCGCGTGATGCCACGGCTGACATCATTCATCTTTGCTGTGGTGTCATGGTGGTGGCATCATGACACCATGGATCTGTCTCCGTATTTGAACAGCCTGCGGGAGGACCTCAATGCTGCGGCCTCCGCCGGCGACGAGAACACGAAACGGGCGGCCGCCGTGCTGTCGGCCGCCCTCGAGCCTGCCGCTCGGTTGGCGATCATGAGCGCGTTGTCCGACCTCGCCGACGAGGTCACGGCCCAGTTGGACAACACGGTTGTCGACGTGCGACTCAGTGGCCGGGATGTGCGCGTCGTGGTCGACACCCGGGAGTCGCGGGAGCGAGGCGAGCCCCGCGAGACGCCGCCCCCGCCCCCGCCACCACCGTCCGGAGGCGGCGACATCACACGTATGACGCTGCGCTTGTTCGAAGAGTTGAAGAACAAGGCCGAGCAGGCCGCGGCCGAGCAGGGCGTCTCGCTCAACACGTTCGTGCAGCAGGCGCTGCAGGGTGCGCTGCAGGGCAAGCACCCAGGGTCGTGGAGCAGCGAGTGGCAGGGCGGTCGCCCCGGCGACCGCGGTAACGACGGCAACGAGATTCACGGGTGGGTGCAGTCATGAGCACGCCGGAAGACGCCATCAAGACGAGTGCCTTCACCACCGACGGCCCGGTCCGGATCGAGGTCCAGCTGAGCGGGGGCAGCCTGGAGGTCGAGCTCGCCGACAGCGGCAGCGCGGGCGGTGAAGACGGCGTGCAGGTCGATGTGCGGCACGCTCCCGACGAGGGCATGCCGTGGGCGCAAGTGGTGTCCAACGCGCTGAGCTGGGTCAACGAGCAGTTCGGCGAGCAGTTCACCGCCGATGTGGTCGGCACGGCCAGTGCTGCGGTGGAGCAGACGCGCGTGGAGCTGGCGGGCAACCGGCTGGTGGTCCAAGCACCGAAGACGTTGCCCATGCGGCATCAGCCGCTGGCCGTCACGGTGCGCGCCCCGGCCGACTCGGAGTTGGACATCCGTACGTCGTCGGCGTCGGTGGTGGTGACCGGGACGGCGTCGACCGCCACTGTGACCACGTCCTCGGGCGATGTCACGCTCGAGCGGGTGACCGGGACGGCGAACATCCGCACCGCGTCGGGCGCGGTGACCGTCACGTCCTTGAGCGCCACGTCGTCGATCGTCACCGGCTCGGGAGACGTTCGGCTCAGCGAGTTCAACGACGCCGACGGGAAGCTGAACTTGCGCAGCGGGAGCGGTGACCTCGCCGTCTCCGGCGCGACCGCCGGATCGCTGACGGCCAAGACCGGTTCGGGCGATGTGCGGCTCGAGCTCGCGGAGGGCGTCTTGGCGGAGGTTCATCTGTCCTCGGCCAGTGGGCGGGCCAACTCCGAGCTGGAGGTGCAGAACACACCGCCCGAGCAGACCGCACCGCTGCGGATCAACGCGCGCAGTGGGCACGGCTCGGTGACGGTGGGCGGCCCACGCAAGTAGGACGGGCGCCGCACCGGCGCCCACGCCCCCGGGCAATCGGCGCGGCACACCGGCCGCGCGCCGGCCGCGACCACTGGCCAATGCCGGCCGCAACCCACGAGCAGGACGGGCGCCGCACCGGCGCCCACACCCCCGGGCGGCCCGCGCGGCACACCGGCCCCGCGCGGGCCGCGGCCTCGGCCAGTGCCGGCCGCTCCCCTACTCCACCCCGGCGGCGACCTCCGCCCGCAGGGCAGGCGCCAGATCCCCGCGCTCACCCACCACGACGTCGTCCAGGCCGAGCCAGCGCGCCATCGACCGCAGCTCCCCGGCCAGCTCGTGAGCCACCCGCGCATGCGGCACATCGGGCTCGGCGAACGCACCCTGCGCCCGCAACACTCCCGCGGCGCGGTCGGCTTTCAGGTCGACGCGGCCGACCAGCTCACCGTCCAGCAGGAACGGGAACACGTAGTAGCCGTAGACCCGCTTGGGGGCGGGCACGTAGATCTCGATGCGGTAGAAGAAGTCGAACATCCGCTCGGTCCGGGCGCGCTCCCAGATCAGCGGGTCGAACGGGCACAACAACGCCCGGCCGGTCACCTTCCGCGGCACCCGCGCCTCGGGATGGGTGTACGCCAGCTGCTTCCAGCCCCGCACCTGGACCGGCTCCAGCCGCCCGTCCTCGACCAGCTCCGCAATCGCCTGCTTCGCGGCAGCAGGTTTGATCCGGTAGTAGTCCCGCAGATCGATCTCGGTGCCCACCCCCAGCGACTCCGCGGCGCGCGCCATCAGCTCGCGGATCGCATCCTCTTTCGGAATCTCCGGCGCGGCGAGTACCTCGGGCGGCAGCACGCGCTCCGGCAGGTCGTAGTGCCGCTCGAACCCTTGCCGAGTGCCCGTGGTCAACTCCCCCACGGCGAACAGGAACTCGCACGCCACCTTGGTGGCCGACCTGTTCCACCAACCGCCTTTGGCCGAGCTCTCCGCCCCGAGCGCCTTCTCGATACCGCCCGCGCTGATCGGGCCCAATTCCTTGACCACGGACAACACATCGGCGATCAACCCGGGCTGGGCATGCGCCACCTTCCAGTACCTGCCGCGCAGCGATTCGTAGTACCGCATGCGCCACCGCAGCAACGGCCAGTCGGCGACCGGCAGCAGGCTCGCCTCGTGCGCCCAGTACTCCACCAGCAGACGCGGCTTGCGCGAGCTGTGCGACCACGCCGCGGTGTCCACCAGCTCGTTCGGGTACGGGCCCAGCCGGGAGAACAACGGCATGTAGTGCGCCCGGACCGCCACGTTCACCGAATCCAGCTGCAGCAGCTTGATCCGGCGCAGCGTCCGCACCAGGTGCCGCCTGCCGGCCTGACCCGCAGGACGCGCGTCGACGAACCCCTGAGCAGCAAGAGCCATCCGCCGAGCGACGGCACCGGAGATTGTCCGCATGCGCGCATGGTGCCATGCCCCACCGACAGTCAGGAGCGTTCCGGGTAGGTTCGCACCATGGCCGTTGCTGACGTTCGCCTGGCGCGCGCCGCCGACGCCGCGGAGATCGCTCGTATCCAGCACATCACGTGGCAGACCGCGTTCAGCGAGCTGATCGACGAGGAATCACTCGCCGCGCTGATCGGCCCGGAGGCCGAGCGGCAGTGGACCGAAGCCATCGAGTACGCCGACACCGACGTCTTCATCGCGTCCGAGGGCGACTTCACCGTGGGCTTCTGCGTGTCCGGGCCCGCTCCGCGGGAGGAGATCGAGGGTCCGGACGGCACGCTGCCGCCGGACGCGGAGCACACCGGCCTCATCGGCACCATCCTGGTGGAACCGCGCTGGGGGCGTCGGGGTCATGGCGGCCGGCTGCTGGCGGCGGCCGCCCGCGCGTTGCGCTCCCGCGGCGCCCGCAGAGCGGTCGCGTGGGTCAACGAATCCGACTCGGCGACGCTGAACTTCTATCGCACGGTCGGCTGGGAAGCCACCCGGACGGTCCGCACGCTGGACACCGGCAAACGTCAGTTCCGCCAGCTGTGCGTGACCGGTGGCTTGGACCTGCAGCTGGTGGAGTAGCGCTGGGCCGATCAGGGGCCGGAGGTCCTCGACTTCGTCAACTGGCACCGGTTGATCGGCCCTGGCCGGTACCGTGGTCATGATCCGGCCAGGAACTCTGGGGGTGCGCGCCCGTGACGTGGTTGCTGCTGAGCTTCGGGATCGCCCTGAGCTCAGCCTTGCTGCCACTGGTGAGCGTCGAGGTCTTCGTCATCACGATGGCCTCGAGCCAGCCGACGCTGCACTGGGCCGCGATCGCGGCCGTGGGGGCAGTCGGGCAGGTCCTCGGGAAGGTGCCGTACTTCCTGGCCGCGCGCGGCTCGATCCATCTTCCGGCGTTCATGCACCGCACGCCCCGACAACGCCCGCCGTCCGAGCGCAGGGAACGGTGGCGGATGCGGACCAAGCGGCTGCGGCGCGCGCTCGACGTGGTGCGTGAGCGCTGCCGCCAGCACCAGCGCTGGATGATCGGCACCTACGGCGTCAGCTCGGTGATGGGTCTGCCGCCGTACATGGCGCTGGTGGTGCTCACCGGGTTGGCGAACATGCGCATGTCACTGTTCATCGGCATGGGGCTGGCCGGCCGGTTCGTCCGCTTCGCCTTGCTGGCGTCGGCGCCCGCGTTGTTCATCGGCTGGTTCGGCGACTGACGTGCGGTCCGGACCCGTCCCGGTCATCGCGAGAACGAGCGCACCGCTTCGACGAAGTGCGGGCCGATCGCGGCCAACCGGTCCGGATACTCGTCGACCAACCCGTCGGTGTGGTTGCCTGCCTCGATGCGCTGGTAGGTGTGCAGCCCTCCGCACCCGGCCTTACGCACCATCTCCGCGTAGACGTCGGAGGCCACACCGATCGGCAGCAGGGTGTCCAGCGTGCCGTGCAGAGTGATCATCGGCTTGCCGATCCGGCCGGTGAGGGCGATGCGCTTGACCGCTGCCTGTGCCCGGGGGCGGTCTGCGTAGTCGTAGTCCGCGTCGCAGTTCGGTGTCCCGCTGCGGCAGAACGGCACACCGGCGTCCAGGTCCCCGTCGAACGACGGATCCAGTGCCTCTCGGTAGATCCGCTGCGTCAGGTCCCAATAGACCCGGTAGTGGTAGTCCCACAGGAACTCCGAGCCGGGTGCGAAGCCGGCGTCGAGCAATTTCTGCCGCGCAGCTTCGGCGCCGTCCCCGCCCTCGGCATAGGTCGGGTAATGCCGCAGTGCGGCAGGCAGGAAGGTCAAAAGGTTCGGGCCGCGCGCGGTCCACAAGGTGCCTTCCCGGTCGATGCCGCCGTCATACAGCCACGGCCGGTTCTCCAGCTGCCAGCGCACCAGATACCCGCCGTTGGAGATCCCGGCGGCCAGCGTCGTGGACGGCGACCTGCCGTAGCGCTGTCGCACGACCTGCTTGGCGGCCACGGTCAGCTGGGTCAGGCGGCGATGCCACTCGGCGATCGCTTCGCCGGGACAGCGCTGCCCGTGGTAGAAGCCGACGCCGGTGTTGCCTTTGTCGGTCGCGGCGAACGCGTACCCCATCGCGAGTACCTGGTCGGAGATCGCCCGATCGTTGGCGTACTGCCGGCGGTTGCCCGGAGTGCCCGACACGACCAGTCCACCGTTCCACTTGTCCGGCAGGCGCACCACGAACTGTGCGTCGTGGTTCCACCCGTGGTTGGTGTTGGACCGCGTGGTGTCCGGGAAGTACCCGTCGATCTGGATGCCCGGCACTCCCTCGGGTCGCGGCATGCTCGAGGCGGTCAATCCCGCGTAGTCCTCGGGATTGGTGTGCCCGGACGCCTCGGTCGAGGCAGTAGTCAGGCCGGACAGGCACGCGGCTTCCTGGTGCGCGGCTCCCGGTACCCGCAGCTTGTCCATCCGCGCGCAGTGCGTCGATCCGGCGGACTGTGCGTACGACGACAACGGCAGCAGCCCACTGGCGAGAAGCACCGCAGCGGTCACGGCCCAGACACGACGAGACTTCTGGTGCGGCATGCACGTCACCGTGCCCTGACCCCCGGTGGCGAGGCGATGGCGAAGCACCTCACATTCGGCGCCGGGATGTGGGATCCGACCACATGGCCCGGCCGCCAGGCACACCCCTACCGTGTCGGTGATCACATCGCTCGAGGAGTTGATGGCCAATGCGGATCCTCGCTCGTGCCGGCGCTGTCGCCGCTCTGCTCGCCATGAGCGTCACCTCCCCCGCCGCGGCGAACGCCGAGCTGCAGCCGGTGACGAATTCCGGGTCGAATCCCGGCGCGCTGTCGATGTACGTCTATCTGCCGGACGGACTCGAACCAGGCGCGCCCGCCGTGGTGGCCATGCACGGATGCACCCAGACCGCTGCCGACTATCACGCGCACGCCGGCTGGCGTGATCTGGCCGACCGGGCGAAGTTCGCGGTCATCTACCCGGAACAGCGCACCACCAACAACCTCAACCGCTGCTTCAACTGGTTCCAGCCCGGCGACAGCGACCGTGGCCAGGGTGAAGCCGCCTCGATCCGGCAGATGGTCGCGCACGCCGTCACCACGTACGACCTGAACCCGGACCGGGTCTTCGCCACCGGGCTGTCCGCGGGCGGGGCGATGACCGCCAACCTGCTCGCCGACTATCCCGACGTGTTCCGCGCGGGCGCCATCATGGCCGGGGTGCCCGCCAAGTGTGCCCGCGACCTGGTCACGGCATACAGCTGCATGGGATCCGACCAGCGCAAGACGCCTGAGCAGTGGGCAGACCTCGTTCGTCGGTCCGCGCCGGACCACACCGGTTCGTGGCCGACCGTGGCGATCTTCCACGGCACCGCCGACACCACCGTTGCGCCGGTCAACGCCGACGAGCTGCGCGATCAGTGGACGGCGGTCCACGGTGTGTCGCAAGAGCCGTCCCGGACCGAGCAACTGCCCGCCGGCACGACCTTGACCGCCTACCACGACTCCGACGGCGTGCCGGTGGTCGAGCAGTACGTCATCGACGGCATGCCGCACGCGCAGCCGGTCGACCCGGGCACGGAAGCCGGCAACTGCGGCGCAACGGGCCAGTACTACGCGGACACCATCTGCGCTGCCTACTACGCCGCCAACTCCTGGGGGATGCTCTGACCGCTTACGCGTTCCGCTCTTCGGCTTCCAGCGCGACGGCGCGCTTCATGGCGTCCCGAGCACGCCGCCGATCACCGGCGATGTCGTAGGCATGCGCCACGCGGTACCAGGCCCGCCAGTCCTGCGGGGCCTGCGCCAACTCCGCCTCACGCTTGGCGAAGTAGGCGTCCGCGGCCTCGCGTTCCACCCGGCCGCTCGGACGCCGCGGCAGGTCCGAGACATCCGGCAGGCCGCCCTCCTCGGACAGCCGCTGCGCGAGCCGGGCGACCCGCACCCCGGACATCCACGTGGTGATCACCATCCACGCGCCGAGAAACGGCAACACCAGCACACCGACACCGAGAACGACGCCGACGGTCTCCCCGCTGCGCAACAGCGCGAACGCGCGACCGGCGAGCAGCACCAGGTAGAGCACCACGCCCGCGGTCAGCACCGCCGCGAGCACGAGCGTCTTTCGCGCGGAGGATTGCACCGTCGTCACAGCTGCAGGTACTTGTCGAGGCCCACGGTCAGACCGGGGTGCTGCCGCACCTGGCGCACACCCAGCAACACACCGGGCATGAACGACGACCGGTGCAGGGAGTCGTGTCGGAGCGTCAAGGTCTCCCCTTCGCCGCCGAAGAGCACTTCCTGGTGCGCCACCAGGCCGGCGAGCCGGACCGAGTGAACGCCGATACCGTCGACCGTCGCGCCACGCGCCCCGTCCAGCTCGGACGTGGTCGCATCCGGCACCTCACCGAGTCCGGCTTCGGCCCGCGCGGCGGCCACCAACCGGGCCGTGTGCGCAGCCGTGCCGGACGGCGCGTCGGCCTTGCGGTTGTGGTGCAGCTCGATGATCTCGACGGTGTCGTAGTAACGGGCGGCCATCTCGCTGAACCGCATCAACAGCACCGCACCCAGCGCGAAGTTGGGCGCCACCAGGACACCGACCTGCGGGTGCGATGCGAGCAGCTGCTCCACCGCGGCCAGCTTCTCCTCGTCGAAGCCGCTGGTGCCCACGACGACGCTGATGCCGGCCTCGACACAGAACCGCACGTTGTCCAGTACCGCATCCGGGTGCGTGAAGTCCACGGCCACCTGCGCGCCGGCATCGGTCAACGCGGTCAGCGGGTCGTCGACATCGACGCGGGCGACCAGCTGCAAGTCGTCCGCGCCCTCGACGGCCTCACACACCGTCGAGCCCATGCGGCCGGCCGCACCCAGTACGCCGACCTTGATCACGTCGTCCGTCGCCGCGCTCGTCACAGCACCTCCAGCAGCTCGCCGGGCAGATCGTCCAGGTGAGAATACGGCCCGACCACGGCCGCCGCGCGCACCCGTCGCAGGTACCGATCGGCGACCTCGGCCACCTTCTCCGGGGTGACCTCGGCGATGCGGGCCAACGTCTCGTCGATGGTGAACGCCCGACCGTAGTGCAGCTCGTTCTTGCCGATGCGGCTCATCCGCGAGCCGGTGTCCTCCAGGCTCAGCACCAGCTCGCCGCGCAACTGTCCCTGCGCTCGCCGCACCTCGGCCGGTGTCAGCCCGTTGGCCGCGACCTCGCCGAGCACACCGCGCAGGACACGCACCAGCTCGCCCAACCGCTCCGGCTGACAACCTGCCTCCACGGCCAAGTTCCCGGTGTCGGCGTAGAACACCGGCGACGAATACACCTGGTACGCCAGGCCGCGGCGCTCCCGAACCTCCTGGAACAAGCGCGAACTGGTCCCGCCGCCCAGTGCCGCGTTCAGCACCGACAACGCGAAGCGGTCCTCGTCGTGCCTGCTCATCACCGGCATGCCGAGCATGACCTTGGCCTGCTCGACGGTGTCCGAGCGCAGCAGCACCTTGTCCGACGAGGTGAACTCGGCCCGGCCGGTCCGTGGCGGAGCGGGCTCGGCCCGGCCGCCGCACACGTCGGGATAGCGCGCGGTGACCTCCTCGGCCAACCGCAACACGTCCTCGTGTCGCACGTTCCCGGCGACCGCCAACACCATGCGGTGCGGCCGGTAGGTGGTGCGATGGAAGTTCTGCAGCAAACCGGCTGTCATGCCGGTGATGGACTTCTCCGTGCCCAGAATCGGCCGGGCCAGCGGGTGGTCGCCCATCAACGCCACCGCGAACAGCTCGTGCAACCAGTCGTCGGGGTCGTCGTCCCGCATGGCGATCTCGTCGAGCACCACGGTTCGCTCGACCTCGGTGTCGGATTCCGAACACTGCCCGTCGAAGACCACGTCGGAGACCAGATCCACGGCCAGCGGCAGATCCGTGTCGAGCACGTGCGCGTAGAAGCAAGTGCTCTCCCGCGTGGTGAACGCGTTCAGCTCGCCGCCGACCGAGTCGATCTCCTCGGCGATCTGCCGTGCCGAACGGCGCGTGGTGCCCTTGAACAGCAGGTGCTCCAAGAAGTGCGCGGCGCCCGCCTGCTCCGGTTCCTCGTCCCGCGTGCCGACCGCCACCCAGATACCCACCGAAGCCGATCGCACCCCGG
This sequence comes from Thermocrispum municipale DSM 44069, assembly GCF_000427825.1. Taxonomy (GTDB): domain Bacteria; phylum Actinomycetota; class Actinomycetes; order Mycobacteriales; family Pseudonocardiaceae; genus Thermocrispum; species Thermocrispum municipale. Next base: position 78,883 of record NZ_ATYT01000013.1, read on the forward strand.
GCATGGTTTCGGTGACCACCCGCAGCCCGTTGGGCAACACGGTGCACGCGAACTCCGTCATCACGTCCTCAGCTCACCACTTACTCGGCCGAACGCGCCAGAGCGGCCGCACCGCAAGGGCGCGGCCGCTCCGAGGCGATGTCGCGGACTACCGGCTCTTGCTCTTGCCGGCAGGCGCGTCCTTCTTGCTCTCGTCGTCGTCGCGGACGATCTCGAGGCTGATCTTGCCGCGCTGGTCGATGTCGGCGATCTCCACGCGGATCTTGTCGCCGACGTTGACCACGTCCTCGACCTTGTCGATCCGCTTGCCGTTGCCCAGCTTCGAGATGTGCAGCAGGCCGTCCTTGCCCGGCAGCAGCGAGACGAAGGCACCGAACGCGGCGGTCTTGACCACCGTGCCCAGGTACCGCTCGCCCACCTTGGGCAGCTGCGGGTTGGCGATCGCGTTGATCTTGTCGACCGCCGCCTGCGCGGACGGGCCGTCGTTGGCACCGACGTAGATCGTGCCGTCGTCCTCGATCGAGATGTCCGCGCCGGTCTCCTCGGTGATCGAGTTGATCATCTTGCCCTTCGGGCCGATGACCTCGCCGATCTTGTCGACCGGGATCTTGACGGTGGTGATCCGCGGCGCGTACGGGGACATCTCGTCCGGGCCGTCGATCGCCTCGGCCATCACGTCCAGGATGGTCAACCGGGCGTCGCGCGCCTGGTTCAGCGCGGCAGCCAGCACGTCGGACGGAATGCCGTCCAGCTTGGTGTCCAGCTGCAGCGCGGTGATGATGTCCTTGGTGCCCGCAACCTTGAAGTCCATGTCACCGAACGCGTCCTCGGCGCCGAGGATGTCGGTCAGCGCCACGTACTCGGTCTTGCCGTCCACCTCGTCGGACACCAGGCCCATGGCGATACCGGCCACCGGCGCCTTGAGCGGCACGCCCGCGTTGAGCAGGCCCATGGTGGAGGCACACACCGACCCCATCGAGGTCGAGCCGTTCGAGCCCAGCGCCTCCGACACCTGACGGATGGCGTACGGGAACTCCTCGCGCTTGGGCAGCACCGGCACCAGCGCGCGCTCGGCCAACATGCCGTGCCCGATCTCCCGGCGCTTCGGCGAACCGACGCGACCGGTCTCCCCGGTGGAGAACGGCGGAAAGTTGTAGTGGTGCAGGTAGCGCTTGGTGGTCTCCGGGGACAGCGAGTCGATCTGCTGCTCCAGCCGGAGCATGTTCAGCGTGGTGATGCCGAGGATCTGGGTCTCACCGCGCTCGAACAACGCCGAGCCGTGGGCCCGCGGGACCACGCCGACCTCGGCGGACAGCGACCGGATGTCGGTCAGGCCGCGGCCGTCGATGCGCACCTTGTCGCGCAGGATGCGCTGCCGGATGAGCTTCTTGGTCACCGCGCGGAACGCCGCGCCGACCTCCTTCTCCCGGCCTTCGAACCGCTCGCCCTCGCCGACGCCGACCTTCTCCAGCACCTCGGCCTTGACCTCGTCGACGGCGTTGTCGCGCTCCTGCTTGCCCGCGATGGTCAGCACCTCGGCCAACTTCGCCGACGCCAGCTCCTCGACCGCCTGGTAGACGTCCTCCTGGTACGCCGGGAACAGCGGGAACTCGCTGGTCGGCTTCGCCGCCACCGAGGCAAGCGCCTGCTGCGCCTCGCACAGCACCCGGATGAACGGCTTGGCCGCGTCCAGACCCTGCGCCACCACCTGCTCGTCCGGAGCGGTGGCGCCCTCGGCGATCAGGTCCAGCGTGTTGTCGGTGGCCTCCGCCTCGACCATCATGATCGCGACGTCCTCGGGCCCGTCACCGACGATGCGGCCGGCCACGACCATGTTGAACGTGGCTCGCTCCAGCTGGCTCCACGTCGGGAAGGCCACCCACTGGTTGTCGATCAGCGCCACCCGGACGCCGCCGATCGGGCCGGAGAACGGCAGACCGGCGATCTGGGTGGACGCGGAGGCGGCGTTGATGGCCAGCACGTCGTACGGGTCGTCCGGGTGCAGGCTCTGCACCGTCACGATGATCTGGATCTCGTTGCGCAGGCCGTCGGCGAACGACGGGCGCAGCGGCCGGTCGATCAACCGGCAGGTCAGGATCGCGTCGGTGGACGGCCGGCCCTCGCGGCGGAAGAACGCGCCGGGAATTCGGCCGACCGAGTACATCCGCTCCTCGACGTCGACGGTCAGCGGGAAGAAGTCGAAGTGTTCCTTCGGCTGCTTGGACGCCGTCGTGGCCGACAGCACCATGGTCTCGTCGTCCAGGTAGGCGACGACCGAACCGCCCGCTTGCTTGGCCAACCGGCCGGTCTCGAACCGCACGCGGCGGGTGCCGAAAGAGCCGTTGTCGATCACGGCTTCCGTCTCGTGTACGACGGATTCGCTCATTGGGTTATCTCCTTGTCAGTGTTCACGGCGGAGCCCGGAATCGGGATACCGCCGCCGGGGGCCGCGCCGGTCCACCTCCCACGGCGGTCCAGCGCCCGAGTAACCCCTTTGCGACAAGGCCGGTCTTCGATCGAAGTTGACGGGCGTGTCCCGGCAACCACTACCGAGGACCGGCTACGACGAGTCCTCGAACGCTGTGCGCTTCTCCCTGGTCTTTGTGCTGAAGGGGAGCTCCGGGCTCCTCCGGCGCTCCCCTTCAGTGTCTCATCGGCGCAAGCCGAGACGTTGGATCAACGTCCGGTAGCGCGCGATGTCAACTCTCTTGAGGTAGTCGAGCAACCGGCGACGGCGACCGACCAGCAGCAGCAAACCGCGCCGCGAGTGGTGGTCGTGCTTGTGCTCCTTCAAGTGCTCCGTCAGGCCCGAGATGCGCTTCGTCAGCAGCGCGACCTGGGCCTCCGGGGAGCCGGTGTCGGTCTCGTGCAGGCCGTACTCGGCCAGAATCGCCTTTTTCTCGTCGGTGGTCAGCGCCACTCGTGTTCTCCTCAGCTACGTACCGTGTCCGAAATCGTGCGGATCCGGCCGCCACGGACTGCAGCCGAATCATCCATCAGCGTATCAGGGGGTCGCCTCGGCCACGGTCGGCAGCCCCGGTGCGGCCGGTGTTTCCGGTCACGGTGCGCCCGCGGCGGCCGTCAGCTCTCGTCGACCAGTCGACGGCGCAGCCGCTCGAACTCGTCGTCGGTGAACCCGTGCCGCTCCAGCCAGCCGATCGCTCCGCCGTACTTCAGCTCGAGCTGCTCGAGGAACGCCTCCATCGTCTCCCCGCGCGGCCTGTGGGCGTCCACGGGGATGCGGTCGATGTCGTGCGAGTACGTCGGAGTGGCGCGCAGCCGGTCCAGCACCAGTTCGATGCGTTCGGCCGTCCTGGCGTAGTCGTTGATCACCGCGTCCGGCTCCACGTCCACCGCCGACAACGTGAGCGCGACGACCGTGCCGGTGCGGTCCTTCCCGGCGGCGCAGTGCACCAATGCGGCGCCGTCGGTGTTGGCGATCGCCCGGATCGCCCGGACCACGTTGTCCCCGCGATCCTCCAGGTAGCCGAGGTAGAGCCCGGTCATGTAGTTCGCCGGGTACCGCTCGTGGTTACGCCTGCGGCGCTGGGAAGCCAGCGCCTCGGCGGCGACGTCGGTCCGATCACCGGCCTCCGGCAGGACCGACAGGTCCAGGTGCCGCACGTGGTCGACGGCACGCAACGGGCCGGGACCCTCCGAGGCACGCTCGGTGTTGGTGCGCAGATCCACCACGGTGCGCACACCGTGCGTTCCGGTCAGCAGCTTGATGTCGTTGTCGGTCAGGTCCTGCAGGTGGTCCGATCGCAGCAGCTTGCGATACGCCACCCTGCGGCCGTCCCGAGTGGGCAGGCCCCCGACGTCGCGCGTGTTGACCGCGCCTTCCAGTTCGATCCAAGTCACGGCTCCATTCTGCCAACAACTGCGACGAGGGCTACCGCCGTCACGGTTCGGACAGTCGGAACCGCGCTTGTTCGGTGTAGCGAGCACCCGACGGATGCAGCTCGCTGTTCATCAGGATCACGTCGCTCACCACCCACGACGGGCCGCGATAATCCGCCATGCCGCGTACCACCTCGCGGACCGTCGCCGGGCGACGTGGCGAGCGCCATCGAGCCAGGGTCAGGTGTGGGTGCCAGGGCCGTGATCCGTCCGGGCCTTCTTCCTCGGCACCGGCCGCTCGCGCAATCTCGCGCAGGGTCTCGACGTCACCGCCGACGCCGGCCCAGAGCACGCCGCGGAACGTGCCGGCTCCGGCGAGCCGCACCTGCGCGGGACGGCGACCACGCAATCGTTCCTCGAGCCACCCCGTGCGCTCGCGGGCCTGCTCAGGCGTACCGGAGCCGTAGAAGGCCAGCGTCAGATGCCACGACTCGACGCGTGTCCACCGCACCTGCTTGTCGTCCGACCGGACGCGCCCCAGCGCACCGGAGAGGTGCGCCAGCGCCTCGCGCGGCGGGACGACCGCGGCGAACAGTCTCACTCCGGCTGGCTGCCGCCGTCGTACTTGCCCGCGCGACGCAACAGGTCGGCGATCGCCGGGTAGTCCTTGTCCAGCAGCTCCGCGGCCTCGGTCAGGTTCTCGTCCTCGGCCACGTCGCGGATCGCGGCCAGCAGCTGGCCGTCGTCGAGTCCGCCGGAGTAGACCGGCAGGCTGTCCCTGCCCACCGTGGGGTTGGAATCGCGCACGTCGCGCATGGCTTCCTCGATGGCCTTGCGGTCACCGGAGGCCACCCCCGGTGTGAGCACCTTGCGCTCGAGCATGATCAACCGGGCGAGCACCGCGGGGTTGCCGATCTTGGCCCGGCGGCCGCTCATCACCTGGCTCAACATGGGCGCGCTGATGCCGAGGACTTCGGCCAGGTAGGCCTGCGAGACGTCGAACGCGACGACCAACCTGCGCAGCCGGTCACCCAGCGGCTCGCCGTACCACTTGCGTTGCCACTCGACGTTGCGCTGGATGATCTTCTGCTCGTCCACGTCCATTACCCCTGTCCGCTCCCCTCATTCGCGGCAGTCCCGGCTCCCCCTCGCGGCCACCGCCTTGCATCTTGCCCTATCGACGGCATCCGTGCGGCTTGTTCGAGCAGGTCACGTCCATTCGTCATGCCCCGCGGAGCAGTTCACGCGTCTGTTTGACGTCCTCGGCCATCTGCGCCAGCAACGCGTCGACCGTGTCGTAGTGCTCCATGTCGCGCAGCCGGGCGACGAAGTCCAACGCCACGTGCTGGCCGTAGAAGTCCTCGTCGATGTCCAGCACGTAGGCCTCGACGCGCCGCTCACGCCCGGAGAACGTCGGATTGCTGCCGACGGAGACCGCGGCGGGCAGGCGCCGGTCCGGCCGGGAAGTGCTGGTGAACCAGCACGAGTACACCCCGTCCGCGGGCACGGCCGCGTAGCGCGGGGTGGACAGGTTCGCCGTCGGGAAGCCCAGCTCGCGACCTCGGCCGTCGCCACGGACGACGATGCCGTCGATCCGGTGCGGCCTACCGAGGGCGACCGCGGCCGCCTCGACGTCGCCCGCGTCGATACACGACCGCACGTAGGTCGAGGAGAACGTGATCTCCCCGGTCACGTCGTTGCCGTCTCCCCCGAGCGACGCGCCTTGCAGTTCGGTGCCGTGCACCACGTAACCGAAGCGCTTGCCGAGTTGGCGCAGCAGGTCGACGTTGCCTGCCGCCTTGGCGCCGAACGTGAAGTTCTCCCCCACCAGCACCACGGCGACATGCAGGCGATCCACCAGCACTTCGTGGACGAAATCCGCGGCGGGCATGCGGGAGAACTCGAGCGTGAACGGCAGCACGCAGAACACGTCGACACCCAGCTGCTCCATCAACTCGGCCTTGCGGCGCAGCGTGGTCAGCTGAGCGGGGTGACTCCCTGGCCGCAACACCTCCGACGGATGCGGGTCGAACGTGAGCACCACCGACGGCAGGCCACGGGTTCGAGCCACGTCGACGGTGCGCCGGATCAGCTCCTGGTGGCCCCGATGGACGCCGTCGAACACGCCGATGGTGACCACGCAACGGCCCCAGTTCCCTGGCAGATCGTCCAGTCCTCGCCAACGCAGCACGCAAGCAGGTTATCCGACCGCGGCCGGGCCAGCCGGGTGCTCCCCGCCCGGCTACGCGGGAGCCAACACGACCAGGTATTTGGCGTGCTTGCCTTGGTCCACCGCGAGCGCAAGGGCTCGCCCGTCGGGGTCGACGATGCCGTAGGTGCCCGATGCGCCCGCCGCGGCAAGCCGTTGCCCGAAGCGCACGGCTTTGGTCTCAGCGGCATCGACGCGGCGTACCGGGAAAGCGTGGCGTACCGCCTCGTCCAGTGACAGGGACAAGGAAGGCTGCTCCTGGAGTTGCTCGACCGTGCGCGCGACGTCCAGGCCGAACGGCCCGGCCTTGGTCCGACGCAGGGCAGTGAGGTGCCCACCGACGCCGAGGGCTGCGCCGAGGTCACGGGCCAGAGCCCGCACGTAGGTGCCCGACGAGCAGTCGACTTCGACATCCAGCTCGATACCGGTGTCCGTCTTGCGGGTGTCCATCAGCTCGAACCGGTGGACGGTGACCGGGCGGGCCGAAAGCTCGACCTTCTCCCCCGCGCGCACCCGCGCGTAGGCGCGTTTGCCGTCCACCTTCACCGCGCTCACCGCGGACGGCACCTGCATGATGTCGCCGGTGAGGGCGGCGATCTCGGCGTCGATTCGCTCGGCGTCGATCTCGTGCACCGTTGCCGGTTCCGCGGACGAGACGACCTCGCCCTCGGCGTCGTCGGTGGTGGTGGCGGCGCCCAGGGCGATGGTCGCTCGGTAGACCTTGCGGTCCAACGTCAGATGGCCCAGCAGCTTGGTGGCCCGCTCGATGCCGATGACCAGCACCCCGGTCGCCATCGGGTCCAGCGTCCCGGCATGCCCCACCTTGCGCGTGCCGAACGCGCGACGCATCTTCGCCACCACGTCGTGCGAGGTCATGCCCGCGGGCTTGTCGACGATCACCAGACCGGGTTCCATGCGCTCGACGATATCCGTGGCGCTGGGGCACCCGGCCGCCGACGGCGGGAAAACGTGGCCCGGCTGCGCGACGCAGGACGTTGCTGGGTGGAGGCCGACCGAGTTCCGCCGGGCGGAAGAGCGAGCCCGCCAGGCAACCGAGCAGCTTCGGCGCGAACCGAGCCTGCTGACCGACGGCCGACGGGCCGAGGGAACGAGCCCGCCAGGCAGCCGGAGCAGCTTCCGTGCGGGCCGAGGCTGCTGACCGACGGCCGACGGCTACGAGCCTGCCGCCCTGGCGCGGGCGGCTCGCGTGCCGACGCGTGGCCTCGACGGCCGGCTACAGGCGACCGGAGAACGAGCCGGCTGCCCGGCTGCGTGGATGCGCGCCGCGCGTGATCATCGTCAGCGCGGGCTCAGGAGCGCGGTGCCGCGACACCTGGGTGCGCACGAGCTGCCGCGCCGCCGCGGAGGGCGTACGGCGGCGCGACAGCTCGACCGTCCGCTCATGCCCGTCGGGGAGGGCATGAGCGGGAGTCCGGGACGGCTTCTCGTCGTGCCGATCACGCAGGTAGCGGGTCATCTTGGCGCGTGCCGCGGCCTTGCGCTGCTCGTCCTTCCTGCTCCGCAGCCACCACCACACGCACGTCGCGATCGGAGCAATCGCCAACACCAGGACCAGCGGCACCAGCCAGTTCATGACCTCTCACCACACGTTTGCGTCGGGCTTCCGACGGACCCCCAGCGTTACCCTTTCGAGATCCGAAAGCTATGTGATCGAGCCCGGCGGGTCAATGAACCTGTGACCTATTGCGGCTGAAAGAACCCGTTCGTTACCCCGAAGCGCGCAACCGGCGTGCGTAAGCAGCAGGCGTGACACCCTTCCAGCGGCGGAAAGCGGCGATGAAACTGGTCGCCTCGGCGTATCCCAGCCGGATCGCCACGTCCGAGACCGACAGCGCCCCGGTGGCCAGCAACTCCTCCGCGAGCGCCTCACGGACCTCGTCGCGTAGTTCGCGGTAGCTGGTGCCGTCCTCCGACAAGCGCCTGCGCAGTGTGCGGACGCTGATGTGCAGGTCTCGGGCCACCGCTTCCATGCCGGCGTCGATACCCGACTCGAGCGCGCCGAGCCGCAGCAGCCGGGCCCGCACCTGCTGCGACAACCCGGTCCTGGTGCGTTTGCGGGCGACCAGCTCCCGGCACGCAGCCTCACACTCGGCGACCGTCTGCGGATCCGCCTTCGGCAACGGGTGGTCGAGCAGCGCTCCGTCGAGGTACCCCACGTTGTCCGCCGCACCGAAAGTCGGCCGCACCCCGAACACGTCCTCATAGGCAGGCAGTTCCTTGGCCTGCGGTGGCGGGAACCGGAAGCGCTGGCTCAGCAGCCCGACCGGGACCGTGAGGAGTTCCCGCAGCACCGTGAAGATGGCGGCGAGATCCCGCTCCACCGCGAAGCGCCGCACGTCTTCCGGCACGTCGCCGTCACGCAGCTCGAGCCGCAGTTTGCCGTCTGCGATCTCCACGACCGGGATGGCGAACGCGAAGCTGAGGTCCCAGTACCGCAGCGCGAACGTGATCGCATCACGCAGCGTCTGGCTGCTCAGGCAGGCGAACCCGAAGATTCCGAACGTGCTCAGGCGGTACCGCCTGCCGACCTCGAGGCCCAGCGCGGGCCGATGCCCGAGTGCGCCCACCAGGTTGCGGACCACCGCGAGCTCCTGGTGGGCGTCGATCTGGGTCGCCGGGTCGGACGCCGCCGACGCCGTGATGCCGCTGCCCTGCAACACGTCGTCCACGGGCACGCCGTGCTCGGCGGCGAACCGGGCCATCAAAGCGACGCTGGCGGAGCCCCGCGGGAACGTCCACGCCTCGACCGCAGGCTTGCCTTCGACTCCGGGCGCGAGGTCTGAGTGGGTGACCATGGCCGGAATTATGGATCGGTTCGCCCGCGGCCGCCGTACCTTGCTGCCATGACCGCACCCAGGGTGACGAGCGCAACACCCGGCGAACGATCCGACTTCGGGGGCACCGAACGCACCACGGTGGCCATCGTCGGCACCGGTTTCGGTGGCCTGGCCATGGCGCTGGAGCTGCTCCGCAACGGCTTCGACGACTTCGTGCTGCTGGAGAAGGGCGACGACGTCGGGGGTGTATGGCGGGAGAACACCTACCCGGGCGCGGCGTGCGACATCCCGTCGCCGTACTACTCGCTGTCCTACGAGCCGAATCCGACCTGGTCGTCGCGGTTCTCGCCGCAGGCGGAGATCCAGCAGTACATGCGCGGCCTGGTGGACAAGTACCGGCTGCGGCCCAAGATCCGCTTCGGTTGCGAGGTCTCCAGCGCCACGTTCGACGAGGCCACCAACACGTGGCGGATCGACGCGGGCGGCACGACGATCGTCGCGAACGTCTTCGTGCCGGCCACCGGGCAGCTGTCCCGACCGAAGCTGCCCGACCTGCCCGGGCTGGACGAGTTCACCGGTCCGTCGTTCCACTCGGCGCAGTGGGACCACTCGGTCGATCTCACCGGCAAGCGGGTGGCCGTGATCGGCACCGGGGCGAGTGCGGTGCAGTTCGTGCCCGCGATCCAGCCACACGTGGCCCACATGACGGTGTTCCAGCGCTCGGCGCCGTGGATCCTGCCCCGACCGGAGGTGCAGTACCGGAAGTGGCACCACACGTTGTTCAAGCTCGTGCCGCCGGTACGCCTGGCCGAACGCTTCGGCTTCTGGTTGCTCTGCGAAGTGATCTCCCTCGGTCTGGTGGACGCGCCGTGGATGCGCCCGCTGATCAGCCAGATCGCGCTGCGCAAGCTGCGGAAAGAAGTTCCCGACCCCGAGCTGCGCGGCAAACTCACCCCGGACTACGCCGCCGGCTGCAAGCGTGGCTTGTTCTCCGACGACTACCTGCCGACGTTCAGCAAGCCGAACGTCAGCCTGGAGACCACGTCGATCGAGCGGGTCGAGCCGAACGGTGTGCGCACGGCCGACGGCACGCTGCACGAAGCCGACGTGATCATCTACGCCACCGGGTTCCGAGCGACGGAGTTCCTCGGCCCGATCACCGTGCGCGGCGCCGGTGGCCGCGACCTCGCCGAGGTCTGGCGGGACGGCGCGTTCGCCTACAAAGGCATGAGCGTGCCGGGCTTTCCCAACATGTTCCTGATGTACGGCCCGAACACCAATCTCGGCTGCGGCTCGATCATCTACATGCTGGAGACCCAGGCCGGCTACATCGCACAGGTGATCCGCGAAGTGGCGCGACGGCGCGGCATCGCCGTGGACGTGCGTGAGGACGTGTGCACCGAGTACAACCGTGCGCTGCAGAAGAGGCTGGACCGCTCGGTGTGGACGTTGTGCTCCAGCTGGTACCGCAACGCGTCCGGCCGCATCACCAACAACTGGCCCGGCACGGTTCTGGCCTACCGGATGACCGCGCGCCGGTGGCAACCCTCCGACTACCGCACCGTGCTGCCCGCTCGGTCCACTGAAGGAGTGACGGTATGAGGTTCGACTACGACGTGCTGGTCATCGGCTCCGGCTTCGGCGGCAGCGTCGCGGCGCTGCGACTGACCGAGAAGGGATACCGGGTCGGCGTGCTCGAGGCGGGCAGACGCTGGGACCCGGAGGACCTGCCGTCGTCGAACTGGAACGTGCGCAAGTCGATCTGGGCACCGAAGCTGGGCTGCATCGGGCCGCAGCGCATCAACATTCTCGGCAAGTGCATGGTGTTCAGCGGCGCGGGCGTCGGCGGCGGGTCGCTGATCTACGGCAACACGCTCTACGAGCCGCTGGAGCCGTTCTACCGGGACAAACAGTGGGCGCACATCACCGACTGGCGTGCCGAGCTCAAGCCGTACTACGACCAGGCCAAACGTATGCTCGGCGTGACGACCAACCCGCGGCTCACCCCGGCGGACGAAGTCGTCCGAGAGGTGGCCGAGGACATCGGGGTCGGCGACACGTTCCACCCCACCGACGTCGGCGTGTTCTTCAACGAGGACAAGCCCGGCGAGGAGGTGGACGACCCGTACTTCGGCGGTGCGGGCCCGCGGCGGGCCGGATGTATTCACTGCGCGCGGTGCCTGACCGGCTGCCCGCACAACGCCAAGAACACCACCACGAAGAACTACCTGTACCTGGCCGAGGCCAACGGGGCCGTGGTGCATCCGTTGACCACCGCGACCGCGGTGCGGCCGCTGCCCGGTGGCGGCTACGAGGTGCACACCAAGCGTTCCAACGGCAAGCTGCGCAAGGGCAAGCGGATCTTCACCGCCGAGCAGGTGGTGTTCGCCGCGGCCGCGCTCGGCACACAACAGTTGCTGCACAAGATGCGCGACACCGGCACGCTGCCCAACCTGTCGCCGCGGTTGGGTCACCTGACGCGCAGCAACTCGGAAGCGATCATCAACGTGGCGTCGCGGCGCAGGCACGATTTCGCGCAAGGCATCGCGATCACCTCGTCGATCCACCCCGAGCCGAACACCCACCTCGAGGTGTGCCACTACGGCGAGCGGCAGAACGCGCTGTTCCCGATGACCGTGCCGATGGTGGACGGCGGAGCGTTCCGGTTCCTGCGGTTCCTGCTGGCGATCGTGCGGCGGCCGAGGGCGTTCCTGCGCAGCCTCAACGCGCGGCGCGCGTCGGAGCGGTCGGTGATCCTGCTGTTCATGCAGTCGCTGGACAACTCGCTGCAGTCCTATCTCAAGCGTGGACGGCTGAAGACCCGGCAGGGCACCGGCGAGCCGAACCCGACGTGGATCCCGCTGGCGCACGACATCGCCCGCCGGTTCGCGGAGAAGGTCGACGGGGATCCGCAGGGCCTGTTCACCGATGTGGTCAACATTCCGGCGACGGCGCACTACATCGGCGGTTGCCCGATCGGCGCGACACCCGAAGAGGGCGTCGTCGACCCGTACCAGCGGGTGTTCGGCCACCCGGGCCTGCACGTCGTGGACGGCTCGGCGATCACGGCGAACCTCGGCGTGAACCCGTCGCTGACCATCACCGCGCAGGCGGAACGGGCCATGGCGTTCTGGCCGAACAAGGGCGAGCAGGACCCGCGGCCGCCGCTGGGCTCGGAGTACCGCAAGATCACCCCGGTCGCGCCGAAGAACCCCGTGGTGCCGGAGGCCGCCCCGGGGGCGCTGCGGTTGCCGCTTCAGCCCGCATAACACCGGCGGCCGACGTCGGCGCGGAACTCTCGCGGGCATGTCGACGCCATGGGCGCTCGGCCGCGTCCCACGGGCGGTACCGACGTAGGCGGCGCCCGCCGGGCGGTCAACGCTCGGCGCCGACGACCGCCCACCGGCCGGACCGCCAGCGGCCGACCACGGCGGCCAGCCGCAGCAGCATGAACACGGCCAGCCCGGTCCAGATCCCGACCAGTCCCCAGCCGAAGCTGAGCGACAGCCAGATCAACGGCAGGAAGCCGAGCATGGCGCTGGCCAACGTGGCGTTTCGGAGGAACTTCGCGTCGCCCGCGCCGAGCAACACGCCGTCGAGGGCGAACACCACGCCGGCGATCGGCTGCAGCAGCACGAAGAACCACCAGGCGCCCGGCACCTCGGCCAGTACACCCGCATCGGACGTGAACGCCTTCGGCAACACGCCGTGCACGGACGCGAAGATGACCAGCAGGATGCAGCCGAAGACCAGGCCGTAGCCGGTGATCTGCCTGGCGAGCTTCCGGGCCCGGTCCGCCGCGTGCGCACCCAAGGCCGCACCGATGAGCGACTGCGCAGCGATCGCCAGCGAGTCCAGCACCAGGGACAGGAACGTCCACAGCTGCAACACGATCTGGTGGGCGCCGACCGCTTCGGCGGACGTACGGGCTGCCACCGCCGCGGCGGACAAGAAGCACGCCTGGAACGACAGGCTGCGCAGCACCAGATCCCGGCCGAGCACGAGTTGGGCGCGCATCACCTGCGGCTGCGGTCGCAGCGGAACGTCCTCGCGCGCCAGCGCACGCAGGAACAGGCTTGCGGAGATGGTCTGCGCCGCCACGTTGGCCGCCGCCGAGCCTTCCAGGCCCCAACCGACGCCGTAGACCAGCAGCGGGCACAGAACGGCCGAGATGCCGTTGCCCGCCAGCACGTAGTACAGCGGGCGACGGGCGTCCTGCACCCCGCGCATCCACCCGTTGCCCGCCATGGTGACCAGGATCAGCGGCGCGCCGAACAAGGCGATGCGCAGCCACGACACCGCGTTCGCCGCGATGTCGTCGGCCCCGGCCAGCGCCCCGGCGATCGGCTCGGCGAGCAGCTGGCCGAGGACCAGCACCACTACACCCACCGCCAGCGCCAGCCACGTGGCTTGTACGCCCTCGGACACCGCGTCCTTCCGGCGCCCGGCTCCGTGCAAGCGGGCGGTGCGCGCGGTCGTCCCGTACGAGAGGAAGGTCAACTGCGCGGAGACCTGAGCCAGCACGACACCGCCCACTGCGAGACCGGCCAGCGGAAGCGCGCCGAGATGACCGACGACGGCGGTGTCGACCAGGACGTAGAGCGGTTCGGCGGCCAGCACGCCCAGCGCGGGGACAGCCAGCCGGAAGACTTCCCGTGCGCTCACCGGCGCTCCAGCAGCGGAGCCTGCGCCAACGCGTCCAGCAGAGCCTCGACGCAGCGCTGCGGATCGCCTTCCATGCGACAGCCGGCGGCCAGGTGGTGACCTCCCCCACCGAGACTGCGCGCCACCGCGGCGACATTGATCACGCTCTTGGCGCGAAGCGAGACCGACCAGCGGCGCGTGCTGCCGCGTGGCTGCTGCTCCTTGAGCACCACGGCCACCTCGGCCTCGGTGGTCGACCGCACGATGTCGATGACGCTCTCGACCTCTTCCACCCGGACGTCACGCGCGGCCTCCAGGTCGACGACCGCGTGAACCACGCCGAGTCCGCGGGCGGCGGCGGGTTCCAGTCGTGCCCCGGCCAGCACCCGGGACAGCATCGGTAGCCAGGTGAACGGGTGGTCGTCGAGCAGGGTGCGGCCGAGCCCGTCGGGGTCGACCCCTGCCTCGATCAGCCGCGCAGCCAGCCGGTGGGTCTCCGGCCGGGCCCGCCGGAACGACGAGGTATCCGTGACGAGACCGGCATACAGCCCGCGTGCCACCGGCTCCGTCAGCGGCAGGCCCATGGCGTCCAGCACACGCATCGCCACCACCGCACTCGCCTCCGCCTCGGTGTCGACCACGTGGTGTGTGCCGTAGAACAGGTTGGATGCGTGGTGGTCGATCACCAGTACCGAGCCACCGGCCTCGACCGTGCGCTCCACCCGCGGAGCGAGCGAGCCCAGCCGTGCTGGACTGGGTGTGTCCACGGCGACCAGCACCTGGTCGACTTGCGGCAGGTCGCTCGGGCGCGTCAGCAGTCCCGCGGCGTCCAGACCGCGCAGGGAGTGCGGCACCTCGTCCGGCTCCGCGAAACTGACCCGTACGGTCGCCCCGGCCTCGTGCAGCGCGTGCCCGAGTCCGAGCGCGGTGCCCAACGCGTCGGCGTCCGGATCGATGTGGCCGAGAAGCGTGACCTCCCCGGACGGCACCTGGTCGGCCAGCAGGCGCGCGGCCTGGTCGACCGCGTTCGGCGACGCCCCGTTGTGACTGGAGTGGCTGGAGTTCACACCAGCAAGCTACGCGGCCACTCCGACATCGAGCACGGGCACTACCATCGTTCGGTGTCATCCGAGTACCTGATCCTGCAACTGCCATCGGCGAACCGGGTCTACGCCGAGGACGCGCCGCGGCTGATGCGCGCCGAACTCGCGGCGTTCAGTGAAGCGGTCGGCGGGATCGCCGACATCGATGACGTCGAACTCGGCGGACTGCGTTACGTCCGCTTCACCACGCCCGAGCTCACCGAGCAGCGGCTGGCGCTGCTGTCCAACGCCTCGTCGCTGTACGGCTTGTTCGAGCGCGTGCAGCCGGACTTGCTGCGTCCGGTGAGGATCCGGCCGCTGGACAAGTTCGATTCCGATCTGCTGACCATCCAGAAGTACTCCGGCAAGACGAACGAGCAGTTCACCCGGCTGCTGCTGAACGTGACGTGCCTGGCCATGGCCGAGCCACTGGCCATGTTGCGTCGCCCGCTGCACGTGCTGGACCCGCTGTGCGGCCGCGGCACGACACTGAATCAGGCGATGATGTACGGCTTCGACGCCACCGGGGTCGAGCTGCTGGAGCGCGACTTCGAGGCGTACGAGCGGTTCATCAAGACGTGGCTGCGGACCAAACGGTTCAAGCACACCGCGGAATCCGGCCAGTTGCGGCGACAGAAGCACAAGCTGGGCCGTCGGCTCGACATCACGTACGCGCCGACGAAGGAGGAGTTCAAGGCCGGTCGGTCGCGAACGTTGTCGTTCCGAGCGACGGACACGCTCCACGTGGACGAGATCTTCGGGCGCCATGCGTTCGACGTGATCGTCACCGACGCGCCGTACGGCGTGCAGCACGGCAGCAGGCAGAGCGGCGAGTTGCAGCGGAGCCCGCGCGACCTCCTGGCCGCCGCTGTGCCGGTGTGGACCAGGGTGCTCAAGCCCGGCGGCGCACTGGGGATCTCGTGGAACGACCTGGTGCTGCCGCGCGCGGAGCTGCTGGACATCCTCAGCCGCGCCGGGTTGAAGCCCCGTGAAGGAGCGCCCTACGAACAGTTCGCGCACCGCGTGGACCACGCCATCGTGCGTGACCTGGTGGTGGCGACCAAGCCCGCATAGGGCCGAGCGGAGCGCGGCGGGTGGCGGTTGGGGCTGCCCGCAGGAGGCGCGGCGGCCCGGCGAGAGGCGCGGCGGCCCGGCGAGAGGCGCGGCGGCCCGGCAAGAGGCGCCGCAGCCCGGCAAGAGGCGCCGCAGGCCGCAGCCGGGCGGCGAGGCCGGTACGGGGTCCGCCGCGGCGGGGTGCCACGCGCGCAAGCGCCACTCACAGCGCCGGACAGCTCTCGGCCGGCGGCCCCGCAGCCCTTCGCGGTGCGCGGGGAGCCGAGCCTCCCGCCGATCTCGCACCCTGCATCAGCGGGGTGCTCCACCCGGGTGAAGCGCCGCCTACCGGGCGTTCTCGTCAGCGTCCTCGTCGACCGGCTTGCGGTACGGGTCCGGGTCTCCGGCAGGCTTCGCCCCGGTCGCCCGCCGCGCCACCTCGGCGTCGGCGGCGCGCGCCTTCGCCAGCAGCTCGTCGATGTGCCGCGCGGACTCCGGCACGTTGTCGGGCACGAACGTCAGCGTCGGGGTGAACCGGACACCGGTCCCGGCACCGACCTTGCTGCGCAGCAGCCCGCGGGCCGACTCCAGCGCGGCCGCGGCGCCTGCCATGTCCGGCTCCGCGTCGACGCTCTCGCCGAGCACCGTGTAGTACACCGTGGCGTCGCGCAGATCCCCGGTCAGCCGGGTGTCGGTGATCGTGACGTAGTTGAGCCGGGGATCCTTGATCTCGTGCTCGATGGTCGAGGCCACGATCTGACCGATCCGCTTGGCCAACCTCCGCGCGCGGGCGTGATCCACCACCGCGCACCCCTCCTTGACTTTTCGTTGTCTAATCGTCCGGGCCGAGCCAGCGCCTGCGTGCCGACACCAGCTCCAGCTCCGGACGGCCCGCTACCTGTCGTTCGCAGGCATCGAGTATCTCGCCGACGTGACCGGCGTCGACCGACAGCGCGGCTATTCCGATCAACGTGCGGCGATACAGGTCCTGGTGGCCCGCCTCGGCGACCGCCACATCGAACCGTCTGCGCAGTTCGGCGATCACCGGGCGGACCACGGACCGCTTCTGTTTGAGGGAGCGGACGTCGCCGAGAACGACGTCCAGCTCCAGCACTCCGACGTACACCTACCTACGCGCGAGGCTTCTGCCGCTGCTCGTAGGTCTCGATGACGTCGTCCACCTTGATGTCGTTGTACTTGCCCAAGGTCAGACCACATTCGAAGCCCTCGCGGACCTCGACGGCGTCATCCTTGAACCGGCGCAGCGACGCGATCTGCAGGTCTTCCGCGACCACCACGTTGTCCCGCAGCAGGCGCGCCTTGGCGTTGCGGCGGATCTCGCCCGAGGTGACCAGGCAGCCGGCGATGGTGCCGAACTTGGACGACTTGAACACCTCGCGGACCTCTGCCCTGCCGAGCTCGACTTCCTCGTACTCGGGCTTGAGCATGCCCTTGAGGGCGTTCTCGATCTCCTCGATCGCCTGGTAGATCACCGTGTAGTAGCGCACGTCCACGCCTTCGCGGGTGGCGATCTCGGTGGCCTTGCCCTCGGCCCGGACGTTGAAGCCCAGCACGATGACGTTGTCGGCGATGGCGAGGTTGATGTCGCCCTCGGTGATGGCACCGACGCCGCGGTGGATGATCCGCAGCTCGACGTCGTCGCCGACATCCAGCTTCATAAGGGCGTCTTCCAGTGCCTCGACGGTACCGGAGTTGTCGCCCTTGATGATCAGGTTGAGCTGGTTGGTCTCCTTCAGCGCCGAGTCCAGGTCCTCCAGGCTGATGCGCTTGCGCTTCTGCGCGTTCTGCGCGGCCCGAGCCCTGGCCTGACGCCGCTCGGCGATCTGGCGGGCCGTGCGGTCCTCTTCCACCACCAGGAACGTGTCACCCGCACCCGGAACCGACGTGAAGCCGATGACCTGCACCGGCCGGGACGGCAGCGCCTCGGTGACGTCCTCGTTGTGCTCGTCGACCATGCGGCGCACGCGGCCGTAGGCCTCGCCCGCCACGATCGAGTCGCCGACCCGCAGCGTGCCGCGCTGCACCAGCACGGTGGCCACCGGACCACGTCCGCGGTCCAGGTGCGCCTCGATCGCCACACCCTGGGCGGGCATGTCCGGGTTGGCCCGCAGATCCAGCGCCGCGTCCGCGGTCAGCAGGATCGCTTCCAGCAGCTGGTCGATGTTCGTGCCCTGCTTCGCCGAGATGTCGACGAACATCGTGTCGCCGCCGTACTCCTCGGCGACCAGGCCGTACTCGGTCAGCTGCTGCCGGATCTTGGCCGGGTTGGCACCTTCCTTGTCGATCTTGTTGACCGCCACCACGATCGGTGCCTTGGCCGCCTGGGCGTGGTTGATCGCCTCCACCGTCTGCGGCATGACGCCGTCGTCGGCCGCCACCACGATCACCGCGATGTCGGTCGAGCTGGCACCACGGGCACGCATGGCGGTGAACGCCTCGTGACCCGGGGTGTCGATGAAGGTGATCAGCCGCTCCTCGCCGTCCAGCTCGGTGGCCACCTGGTAGGCACCGATGTGCTGGGTGATGCCACCCGCCTCGCGCTCGCCGACCGACGACTTCCGGATGGTGTCCAGCAGCCGGGTCTTACCGTGGTCGACGTGACCCATGACGGTCACCACCGGCGGCCGGTACTCGAGGTCCTCCTCGGTGCCGATGTCCTCGCCGTAGGTGATGTCGAAGGACTCCAGCAGCTCGCGGTCCTCTTCCTCCGGCGAGACGACCTGGACCTTGTAGTTCATCTCCGAGCCGAGCAGCTCGAGGATGTCGTCGGAGACCGACTGGGTCGCGGTCACCATCTCGCCGAGATGGAACAACACTTGCACCAGCGACGCCGGGTTCGCGTCGATCTTCTCCGCGAAGTCGGTCAGCGAAGCACCACGGGGCAGGCGGATGGTCTCACCGTTGCCCTTGGGCAGGCGCACGCCACCGACGGTGGGCGCCTGCATGTTCTCCATGTACTCCTGGCGCTTCTGCCGCTTCGACTTGCGCCCCTTGCGGCTCGGGCCACCGGGACGGCCGAACGCACCCGCGGCACCACCGCGGCCACGGCCACGGAAACCGCCGCCACCACCGGGTGGGCCACCGGGACCGCCGCGGAAACCACCGCCGCCGCCACCGGGACGGAAACCGCCGCCGCCACCGCCACGCGGACCACCGGGTCCGCCACGGCCGCGGCCGCCGCCAGGACCACCACGGCCACCGGGACCACCGGTACCGGCGGGCCGCTGCGGACGCGGCGGCATCATGCCCGGGTTCGGGCGCGGCGGCATGTTGCCGGGGCTCGGACGGCCACTGGCCGCCGGACGCTCGCCGGGACGGCCGGGACGCGGCTGCCGCTCGCCACCGCCCGGACGGGGCGGTGCGGGACGCGGCGCGGAACCGGAACCGACACCGAACGGGTTGTTGCCGACTCGCGGCTGACGCGGACCGGGCTTCGGTCCCGGCTTCGGACCCTGCGGTCGCGGCGGGACGACGCTCGGCGTGGGCGCCGAGCCCGGCTTGGGCCCGGGCTTGATGTCGCCTGGCTTGGGCACAGCCGGCTTGGGCTTGTCCTGCTGCGGCGTCTGCGTAGCCGGCTGCTCCTTCGTGTCCGGCTTCGGCGCCGCAGGCTTGGCCGCGGTGTCGGTCTTGGCTGCCGCCGGCTTCGCCGGTGCGGACGCAGCCTTGTCCGACTTCTTCTCGTCGGCCTTCTTGCCCCCACCGAACGCATCGCGCAACCGTCGGGCCACCGGGGCCTCGACCGTCGACGATGCCGACTTCACAAACTCGCCCTGCTCCTTCAGCTTGGCGAGTACTTCTTTGCTCGTTACCCCGAGCTCTTTCGCGAGCTCGTGTACGCGGGCTCTGCCTGCCACTGCTCTCCTCATCTGCAGAGGCCGGCGGCGCTACCCGCTGACCTCGTCCTTACTGTCGCGCGTTCATGGCTTCAGCTTCACGGCTGACTCATGACGGGTCGACCTGCTTCCTGTTACCTCGGCGTGGCACGGGTCTGCCGTGCCCCTCCTCATGTCGCGTGCCGGTGGCGAGTTCGTTGCCGAAGGTCTCCTCCAGCTCCCCGGTGTCCAGCTGCCCAGAAACCCGTAATGCCCTGGGCAGAGCCTTTCGCCGGATCGCCTGTGCCAAGCACGCCTGATCAGGATGCAACCAAGCACCCCGGCCAGGCAGCCGTCGACGGTGATCGACGACCACGTGCCCGCGCAGTGCGACAACTCGCACCAGCTCGCTGCGCAACCCCCGCTTCCGACACCCGACACACGTGCGGACCGGTGTGTGACCGGATGCTGCGTGCGGGGAAGTCGTCGGCTGGTGTTGCGGCACAGTCGAGTCTATCGCTCTGGTCCAATGCGTACCGAGGGTGGTTACTGCTCCGGCGTGCCGGTGGTGGCCGAACCGGCCCCCGGACCGGCGGGTGCGGGCTCCGGCGCGGCTGCTGCTTCGGCATCGCTGCGGATGTCGATGCGCCACCCGGTCAACCGCGCGGCCAGCCGCGCGTTCTGGCCTTCCTTGCCGATCGCCAGCGACAGCTGGAAGTCCGGCACCACCACGCGTGCGGTCTTGGTGCGTTCGTCGATCACCCGTACCGAGACAACCTTCGCGGGCGAGAGCGCATTCCCGACGAACGTGGCCGGGTCGTCCGAGTGGTCGATGATGTCGATCTTCTCGCCGGCCAGCTCGCTCATCACGTTGCGCACCCGCGCGCCGACCGGGCCGATGCACGCACCCTTGGCGTTGACGCCCGGCACCGTCGACCGGACCGCGATCTTGGTGCGGTGGCCGGCCTCCCGCGCCACCGAGGTGATCTCGACCGTGCCGTCGGCGATCTCCGGCACCTCGAGCGCGAACAGCTTGCGCACCAAATTCGGGTGCGTACGCGACAGCGTGATCTGGGGCCCGCGCACGGTGCGAGACACGCCACAGACGTAGGCCTTCAACCGGGTGCCGTGGTCGTACCGCTCCCCCGGCACCTGCTCGGCCGCCGGGATGACGCCCTCGGTGTCGCCGAAGGCCACCACGACCATGCCGCGTGCGTTGGCCCGCGCGTCACGCTGGACCACGCCGGCGATGATCTCGCCCTCCTTGGCGGAGAACTCACCGTAGGTCTTCTCGTGCTCGGCATCCCGCAGCCGCTGCAGGATGACCTGGCGCGCGGTGGTCGCGGCGATCCGCCCGAAGCCTTCCGGGGTGTCGTCCCACTCCTCGATCGGCTCACCGTGCTCGTCCAGCCGATAGGCGATCACCCGCACGTAGCCGGTCTTGCGGTCGATGTCGATCTTGGCGTGCGGTTGGTGCCCCTCGGTGTGCTTGTACGCGGTCAGCAGGGCCGACTCGATGGCCTCCAACACAGTCTCGAACGGGATGTCCTTGTCCCGCTCGATCGCCCGCAGCGCGGCAATGTCCACGTTCATCGGGCGTCATCCTCCTTGGTCGCCGAGCCCGGGGAGGCAGGCTTGCTGGTGCCTGCTGCTCGCTTTCCAGTGTGCCGCTGACCGGCGCCGGGTGCCGCATCGGCGGCCACGCCCTCGCGCTCGGCCTGTTCCGCCTCGTCCGCCTCGATCATCTTCAGCTCTTCGGTGGGCGGCTGCTTGAACTCCACCTCGACCACCGCGGAGGACACCGACGCGTAGGCGACGTCGACGAACTGCTTGTTCACCAGCACCCGCGCGGACTTCTCACCCGCGTAGCCAACCCGGCCGACGAACGGCTGCCCTTCGGTCGGCGTGACCTTGACCAACCGGAACCGGGCTCGGCGCCAGTGCCTGCGCTGCGTCAGCGGCCTGTTCAGGCCCGGTGAGGTGACCTCGAGGGTGTAGGCGCCCGCAATCAGGTGATCGTGCTCGTCGAGCTTGCGTGACAGCGCGCGGCTGGTGTCGGCGATCTCGTCGAGACCGATCCCGTCGTCGGCGTCGACCACGACCTTCACCAGTTTCTTCCGGCCCGCTTGCTGCACTTCGAGTGAGTCCAGATCGAACCCGAGCCCGTCGACCACATCGACCACGATGGGCTCCAACCGCCTGGCGAGATCGTTGGCCATGAGCATCTCCCCTATTCGGCTGGGCTAGCGGTTGTGGGTGTCGGTCCAGCTTAAGGTACGCACCTGGCAGGATGCTGGGTGTGCAGGTGGGGCGTCGCAATGTGCTTCGATGGAGTGGTATAGCGCTGCTGGGGGCGCCGTTGGCGGCGTTGCCCGCGTGTTCGGGCGGCTACGACGACTCCCCGGATCCGCTGTCGGCAATGGCCACCGCGGCCCGTTCGGACGCCGCCGCCGCACGGGCGATCGGAGGCAAGGTGGCGCGGCAGATCGCCGAGCTGCGCACCGCGCAGGCACGTGCGCTGCAACAAGAGGTGGACCGAGCCAACCGTCCGGCTGCGCCCGCCGCGAAACCGTCCCCGGCCAAGAACATGCGGGCGCTCGGCAAGCGGCTGACGTCGGCAGCCGAGAGTGCCGTCGAGCTGATCCCGCAGGCGAGCCGGGCACGTGCCGGGTTGCTCGCCTCGGTGGCGGCCGGCTGCAACGCCGGGCTCGCACTGGACGGCAAGCTGGGTTCACCACGTACCCAGCGCTTTCCGGCTCCCGAGGTGGAGGAACTGGACGAGGAAACGGTGGATGCGCTGCAGCAGGCGCTGGCCGCCGAGCACGCCTCGCTGTGGGTCCTCGGGCTGGTCACCGCGTTCCTGCCCGCCGGCTATGACAAGGGCCTGCGCGCGGCGGCCGCCGAGCACCGGGAGCGCAGGGATGCCACGCGCGACGCGTTGACCTCGGCCGGGGCCGATCCGGTTCTGGCCGAGACCGCCTATGCCACACCGAAGCCGGTGAAGAACCCGAACTCGGCACGCGCTGCCGTGATCGCGGCCGAAACCGACGCGGTGACCGCCTGGCGTGGCGTCGTCGAACGTTGTGACGAGCCCGAACTGCGGTCACTGGCGGTTGCGGCCATGTGTGCCTCCGGCGCCCGGTTGACGCGCTGGCGGCTGGAGGCGGGCGTGAAACCCGCGGCGCTTCCGCTGCCCGGCGCGCCGGAGTGACATCACCGCCCGCTGATCATCTGTGGCCCGAGCTGGAGCGCCTGCGTGGCGATCTCGTCGAGCAGGGCGTTGTTCTGCGTGTCTGCGAAGAACGCGGCTTCGACGATCGTGACCCGGGGACCGTCGACACTGGAGGCGTATTCGCCGCCCGCCACCTTCGGCACGTCCGGCAGGGAGACGGTCCCGTCGGTGACCAGGTCGGCGATGTTGCCGGTGCCGTCGGTGTCGGTCATGGACTTGAGCTCCTCGGCCTGTTCCGGGCTCGGCATCGTCACCACCACGACCGACACGGCCGCGCGGGCATCGCCGTCACGCACGGAGAACAGCCCGCGGACGACCTCCTGGCACGGTTCCTTGGCCAGCCAAGCACGCACCTTGCCGTACGAGACTTTGTCGCAGCGCTGGTCGGTCTGCAGTGGGGCCAGCCCGTGATAGTTGAAGGCGCCTGCGCGCAGTACCGGCGGACGAGCGGAATCCCCGCCGTTGTCGTCGGCCGTGCGGCTCGGAGACTGCTGGGTGCCGGTCTGCGCGGCAGGGCTGTTCGAGCCGGTGCCCCGGATCGACCACCACACGACGCTGGACAGGGCGGCGACGACCACCAAGGCGAGCAGGAACAGCAGCCGCGCGGTGCGCGCTTGCGGATGCCGGGCGGCAGAGCCATTGCCTGCCGCCCGGCTCAACGCCGTCGTGGGGTTAGGCCTCGCGCTCATGACCACGCCACGGTATCCGGTGTCGGCCCGCAGGCGAAGCCGACGACAGCAGCCAGGGGCGGCACCTGACTGCTCAAGTACCGCCCCTGGCTGGTCCTTCGACTAGTGGGAGTCCAACCCTCGGATGGGGTTGTCCTCACCACCTCCGGCACGATCGGCGTTGTCCGCGGGGCTGTCCGTCATCCGCGGCATTTCGTCCTCGCGCCCTTGACTCACCTCGTCGTCACCGAGCGGGCCCGCGCCGCCTGCGTCGAATTGATCCGGCTCACCGGCACCGAACTGATCCGGCTGACCGGTGTCACCGGCGCCGACATCGGGTCTCTCCTGGCGCAACCGCTCGTCCAACGGCTCACCCTCGGCCTGCTCGGCCTGGGTCATGCCGTGCCGATCGGCACCCGACCAGCGTTCCGGCGGCTCTGCGCCGCCTTCCAGCGGGTCCGCCTGCATGTTGTCCTGATCCAGCTGCTCGCCGGCCGACAACGGGGACTGTTGATCCGATGCTTCCGTCATGTCATCTCACCTCGGCGGCCGGTCACCTCGGCGGCCGGGGACGGCACTCAGAAATAGTGCCGTCTGCCGAGGACAGGCCGGTTGATCGAGCCGAGCAGGAACAACACGGCACCCACGACCAACAGCACGATGCCGATGGTCCACAGCACGCCGACGTCCAGCACCAACCCCAGCACCAGCAGGATCAAGCCCAAGATGATCATCCGTTGCTCCTCAGCATCGCGGTCTGTTTGCGGCCACCCGGTGTGCTTCCTGCTCACTCCCAGGGGCCCCAGCGGGTGCCCCCCGTGGGGGTTAGCGCAAACGCGCCAGGCGGACCGTTGACCTGTTCGGCCGGACAAGTTGGGCCGAGTGGAGCAACGCAGATACGGGCGCTCGGACCTGCTCGGTCTACGCCACGGCGTTCAACGCAGCGTCGAGGTCGTCCCAGAGGTCCTCGACGTCCTCCAGTCCGACGGACAGCCGGAGCAGGTTCGCGGACACGCCACAATCCCGAAGTTCTTCGCC
The DNA here is from genome assembly GCF_000427825.1 of Thermocrispum municipale DSM 44069. Classification (GTDB taxonomy): domain Bacteria; phylum Actinomycetota; class Actinomycetes; order Mycobacteriales; family Pseudonocardiaceae; genus Thermocrispum; species Thermocrispum municipale. Next base: position 103,280 of record NZ_ATYT01000013.1, read on the forward strand.
GTCCACCAGGCGATGCGTCAACGCCGCGGGATGTTCGATCAGGGTGTCGACCGACCCCAGGCTGACCGCGGGTGTGATCAATCGCAGCTTGCTGACCACGGTATGGGGATCAGCAACGGTGCTGAACGCGATCATCGCACCGGGACCACGCTGCTGTACTCCGATCAGCCTGCTTCCGGTCAGCCCCGGATAGCGCACTTCGGCGACCGCGGGGTGCTGCTGCAGCCTGCGCGCCAGTTCGTCCGCCGTAGCCTGCTGCGCCTGTATCCGGATCGGCAACGTGGCCAGCCCCCGATGCAGCAGGTAGCCGGCCAGCGGGTGCAGCACCGCACCGGCCAGCACCCGCAGCTGCCGCACCGGCTTGGCCAAGGCTTCCGCACAGGCGACGACACCACCGAGGACATCGCCGTGCCCCCCGAGGTACTTCGTCGCCGAGTGCACGACGTAGGCGGCACCGAACTTCGCGGGGTTCTGCAGCACCGGGGTGGCGAACGTGTTGTCCACCATCACCGGCACGCCGCGCGCCTGATGCACGACATCGGCGATGTCCACCAGGTCGAGGTTCGGGTTGGCCGGGGACTCGATCACCACCAGCCCGGTGTCGTCCCGCACCGCTGACGACACCTCGTCGGCGGACACATATGTGGTGGTGGTGCCCAGCAGCCCTGTGGTGAGCAGGTGGTCCGTGCCTCCGTAGACGGGTCGCACCGCCACCACGTGCGGTTTGCCCGCCATGACGCACGCGGCCTGCACGACCGCCGTGATCGCGGCCATCCCGCTGGAGAAGGCGACCGCGGTGTCGGTGCCCTCCAGCTCCGCCAGTGCGCGTTCGAACCGAGCGACCGTCGGGTTGTGCAGCCGCGCGTAGACCGGGCTGTCCGCTTCGCTCGCGCCGTCGGCCCACGCTCCGAGCGCTGCCCCACCGGTGGCCTGGTCCGGGATCGGATACGTGGTCGACAGATCGATCGGCGGCGCGTGCACCCCGAGCTCGGCCAGATCGTCGCGTCCACCGTGTACCGCTGTCGTGCGCAAGCCAGGCATTTGACCTCCACAGGGTTCCGTGCAGCTGCCCAAATGGTGCACAGTGACCTGGAAAACGCGGCAGACAGCGAACACAATTCGGCAACGCCAGGGAGTTTCCGTGCTTGATGCGATCGACGCGGCCATCGTCCGAGAGCTGCAGAACGATGCTCGGGTGTCCAACAAGGTGCTGGCCGCCCGGGTGAACATCGCACCGTCCACGTGCCTGATGCGGCAGCGGGCGCTGCGCGACCGGGGCGTCGTCGTCGGCAGCCACGCCGAAGTCGATCTGGCTCAGCTCGGGCGGCCGGTCCAGGCGGCGATCTTCGTACGGATCCGTCCCCACACCCGAGCCGTCGTCGAACAGTTCATGCAATACGCGCTCGACCTACCGGAGACGCTCTACGTCGCCCATCTGGCCGGTCCCGAGGATTTCCTGGTCAATGTCGCGGTGGCCGACGCCGAGCACCTGCAGCGCGTCCTGCTCGACGCCTTCACCACCCGCAAAGAGGTCGCCCAGGTACACACCAACCTGATCTTCGAGCACCACCGCAAGCACGTGGTCGACCCGATGCCGACCGTGTTGACCTAGGGCTTGCGCGCGGTGAACACCGCGTGCCCGGCGTACAGCCAGACCACGTCGACCTCGACGAAGCCCGCCTCGGCCAGCCACGTCAGGTGTTCGGCGACCGACGACGGCCGATCGAGCGGGTCCGGGCCGGGCAGGCGGAAGTAGTTCCACTCTTCGCGCTCGAACACTTCGGCCGCCTCATCGCTGCCGTAGAGCTCGCGGGAGGCCGACCGCACCGCGCTATCCCACTCGTCGGCGGCAAGATTCTTGGCGAGCGGGCCCGCCGGTTCGATCAGGTCGGCCATCACGAACATCCCGCCGGGCTCGAGCATCGAGCACAGGTCGCGATAGAGCTCGCGCTTGCCTGCGCCGTCCAAGTGGTGCACCGCCAGCGACGTCATCACCCCGCCGAACCTCGTGGCCGACCGCCAGCCACGGTCGGCGATGTCGGCTTGGACGGCCGAGAACCGCGGCCGGAAACGTTCGAGTCGCCGCTCGGCCGCCGCGAGCATGTCCGCCGACCCGTCGAACAGCAGCACCTCGGCGTCAGGTTGACGCCTCAGGTACTCCTCGGACAGCAGACCTTCGCCGCAGCACAGGTCCAGCACCCGCGGGACCGGTATGTCCGCGAGTAGCCGGCACACGATGTCGATCTGCGCACGCCGATGAGGAACGAATGCGTCTCCGTACCGGGCGAACACCTCGGTGTCCGCCGCGCTCCACGCCGCTTCCACGCCCCTACTGTGCCGCAGGTGGCGGGGCGGTGGTGTGCCGGTGGACCACTTTGGGGTGCAACAGATGCCGCACGGGTTCGGTGCGGCCGTTTCGCACGCGTTCGAGCACGGCCTGCGCGGCCAGACGTCCCATCGCGTGTCGCGGCTGATCCACCGTGGTCATGCCGACGTGCGCCAACGCGGCCAGTGACGTGTTGTCGTAGCCGATCACCGACACGTCCTCCGGCACCCGCAGCCCTGCCTCCTCCAGCGCCGAGATCGCCCCGATGGCGTTGATGTCGTTGGCCGCGACGATGCCCGTCGGCAATGGTTCGTCGCGCTCCAGCAGCGTCTTCACCGCCTTCGCCCCCGCCACATCGGTGTACTCGCTGCGGATGACCGACGCGGCGAGCCCGTGCTTCTTCATCCCGTCGAGATAGCCACGGCGACGCAGCGCCGACTGCGACCCGCGTCCGCCGTCGAAGTGCACGATCCGCCGGTGTCCCAGCTCGACGAGGTGGTCGACGGCCAGCTCGGAACCCGCCCTGCCGTCATCGTTGACCGTGTCGACCGAGCCCAGCCGCGTCGCCCTGGCCACCAGCACCACCGGCACCTGGTCGGCCGCCGCCTCGATCTCCGCCGCGGCGACCGCGGGCCCGAGCAGCGCCAGCCCGGCCGGGCGGAACGACAGCAGACTGCGCACCGCTTGCCGCTCCCCGGCCGGGGTACGCCTGCCGGTGTTGATGATCAGCTCGAAACCTTCTTTGCGGGCCACCGCCTCCAACCCGTCGACGACTTCGGCGAAGAACGGGTTGTGCAGGTCGGAGACCATCACGCCGAGCACGGTCGACGTGCGGGAAGCCAGCGACCGGGCCATGGCGTGCGGCGAGTAGCCGAGCTCCTCCGCGGCCTTGAACACCGCGTCCCGACGAGCCTGACTCACGTTCGGCGCGCCGCGCATGACCAGCGAGACCAGCGCGCGTGACACTCCGGCTCGCGCCGCCACGTCCTCCATCGTCGGCCGGCTTGCCACCGAGTACCTCCAGCAGCTGTGTCGCAGGGTTGACACTCCGCGCGAAACGCTACAACATGAGAGCCTCGTCACGATTAGAGCGCTCTAATAGCACTCCGGAAGTCACTCGAAAGGTTTGCCAGGACAGATGGACATTGGAGTCGCCGGAGTCGGCCGGATCGGTCAGATGCACGCTGCGCATCTGACCGAGCTGGACGGAGACGCGGCACCGGACAAGATCCTGCTCTTCGACCCCGTCCCCGGCCGAGCCGAAGCGGTCGCCGCAGCGCTGCCGTCGCACGTCACCGCGGTGGCGTCGTTCGACGACCTGCTCGCGGCGGACGGCGTACTCGTCGCGACGCCGACCGACACGCACTCGGACCTGGTCCGGCGCGCGGTGCGCGGACGAACACCGGTCCTGTGCGAAAAGCCCCTCGCCGGGGACCTGGAGTCGATGACCACGCTGGTCGACGACATCGAATCGTCCGGCGTGGACGTGGTCGTCGGGTTCCAGCGACGTTTCGATCCGGCGACCGTCGAGGCTTACCGCAGGGTGCGGTCCGGTGAGGCGGGCCAGGTGTATCTGGTGCGGTCGTCGGTGCTCGACCACGTGCCGCCGCCGAAGGAGTACATCCCGACCTCGGGCGGGCTGTTCAAGGACTGCATGATCCACGACCTGGACGCGGTCCCATGGCTGGTGGGCGAGGAAGTCGTCGAGGTGTCGGCGTCCGGCTCGGTGCTGGTCGACCAGGCGTTCGCCGACGCCGGCGATGTCGACTACGCGGTGGTGACGCTGCGGTTCGCCTCCGGGGCGCACGCCCAGATGACCGCGGGACGGCACGATCCGATCGGCTACGACTGCAAACTCGAGGTGTACGGCAGCAAGCAAGTGCTGGCGGTGGGGTGGAACGAACGCACCCCGGTCGTCCGGCTCGAGCCGCAGCAGGTCGAGCCGACCCGGCCGTGGGAGTCGTTCATGGACCGCTACAAGGACGCCTACCTGAACGAGCTGCGCGTGTTCGCCGACGTCATCGAGGGGAAGGTCGCCAACCCGTCGCCGGCGCGCGAAAGCCTGTACAGCCTGCGGCTGGCCGAAGCGTGCGACGAATCGCTGCGCACCGGCAAGCCCGTGCGATTGGAGGCCGGGTGATGAGTCGAACCAACTCGATCCGCTTGGCCGCTGCCCCCATCTCGTGGGGCGTGTGCGAAGTACCTGGCTGGGGTCGCGTGCTGGACCCGCAGACGGTCCTCGGTGAGATGGCCGAGCTGGGACTGACGGCGACCGAGCTCGGTCCCCCGGGGTACCTCCCGGACGACCCGGCGCCGCTGTTGAACGAGTTCGGCTTGTCGCTGGTCGGCGGCTTTCTCGCCACGCCGCTGCACACGTCGGTCGACGACGCGGTCGCGGTGGCGACGCGGTCGGCGCGACAGTTGTCCGCGGGTGGCGCGGAGGTCCTCGTCCTGGCCGCGGCCACCGGGCTGACCGGCTACGACGAGCGTCCCGAGCTCGACGACAAGCAGTGGAAGACGCTGGTGCAGGCCGCCGAAGCGGTCGCGCGAACCGCATCCGAGTACGGCCTGCGCACGGTGCTTCATCCGCACGTCGGCACCTATGTGGAGAGTGAGGCCGAGGTCGAGCGCTTCGTCGACGACTCCACGCTGCCGTTGTGCTTGGATTCCGGCCATCTGCTGGTCGGTGGCACCGACCCGGTGCAACTGGTGCAGCGGCACGCCGATCGCATCGGCCACGTGCACCTCAAGGACGTGCGGGCGGCGCTGGCCGAGCAGGTTCGCCGCGGCGAGATCACCTACACCGCAGCGGTGTCGGAGGGCCTGTATGCGCCTTTGGGCGATGGTGACGTCGATGTCGCCGAAATGCTCCAGGTCCTGCACTCGACCAACTACCGAGGCTGGTACGTCCTGGAACAGGACACGGCGCTGCCCGAGCACGACACGGCAAGCGACGACCGTCCGAAGGTAGACACGGAGCGTTCCATGCGCTACCTCAAGTCGATCATCGGCGCAACCAGCCGCTGACATCTCACCGTGGAGGTTGACTATGAGGGCGAATCACTCCCCCCGCCGCCGGCGTCTGCTGTCCGGACTGGCCATTGCCGCGAGCGCGGCGTTGATGGTCGCGTGCACCGGACCGGCGGGCACGAATTCCGGCGAGGGCGGCGACAGTGGCGGAGGCGGCAGCGACGGTGACCTGAACTTCGCAGTCATCACCCACGGCACACAGGGTGACGCCTTCTGGAACGTGGTCAAGAACGGCGCGGAGGACGCCGGTGAGCAGCTCGGCGTGGGCGTGGAGTACGCCTCCGACGGCGACGCGGGCGCGCAGGCCAGGCTGATCGACAACGCCGTTTCCCGCAAGGTCGACGGCATCGTGGTGTCGATGGCCAATCCGGACGCGCTCAAGGGTGCCATCGAGAACGCGGTCGAGGCCGACATCCCGGTCATCACCATCAACTCCGGCTCGGCGCAGAGCAAGGAGTTCGGCGCCATCGCGCACGTCGGGCAAGAGGAGGACATCGCAGGCGAGGAAGCGGGCAAGCGGCTGAAGGAGGACGGCAAGAAGAAGCTGCTGTGCGTCATCCACGAGGCGGGCAACATCGGCCTGAACCAGCGCTGTGACGGCGCCAAGCGCGGGTTCGGCGGCCAGGTCAAGAACCTGCAGGTGGACATCAACAACCCGACCGACATCGAGTCGCGGATCCGCGGCGCGCTGCAGGCGGACAGCGCCATCGACTCGGTGTTGACGTTGAACCCGCAGGTGGCCGTGAACGCGGTCAACGCAGCCAAGGACGCCAACTCCTCGCCGACGGTCGCCACGTTCGACCTGAACTCCGACGTGGTCGCCGCGGTGCAGGCGGGTGAGATCGAGTTCGCCGTCGACCAGCAGCAGTACCAGCAGGGTTACCTGCCGATCGTGATGCTCAAGCTGTACGTGGAGAACGCCAACACGCTCGGCGGCGGGCAGCCGGTGCTCACCGGTCCCGGCTTCGTCGACAAGTCCAACGTGGACAAGGTCGCGAAATACGCCGAGCGCGGCACACGGTAGGGAGGACGATGTCCGTGACAACCCCGACGTCTGGCTCGGGCCAGGAATCGGACCGAGCCACGACGTCGACCAAGGATGAACGGGTGGCATCGGTCAGCCTGACCAACCGGCTGATCGTCCGCCCGGAGATCGGCGCCGCGCTCGGTGCGCTGGTGGTGTTTCTGTTCTTCTCGGTGATCACCGAGCAGTTCCTCACCCTCAGCGGGGTGGCAACCTGGCTCGACGACGCCTCGACGCTGGGCATCATGGCCATCGCGGTGGCGCTGTTGATGATCGGCGGCGAGTTCGACCTGTCCGCGGGCGTGATGACCGCGTCCACCGCGCTGGTCACCGCGCTGCTGGCCACGCAGGCCGGGCTGAACGTGTGGCTGGCGCTGCTGCTGTCGCTGGTGTTCGCGCTGGCCGTCGGCGGGTTCAACGGCTGGCTGGTCATGCGCACCGGGCTGCCCAGCTTCATCGTCACGCTCGGCACGTTCCTGGCGCTGCAGGGACTCAACCTCGGTGTCACGCGCCTGGTGACCGGCACCGTGCAAGTCTCCGGGATGCGCGCCACCGAGGGTTACGAGTCGGCCGGGATGTTGTTCGCCTCGACGTTCTCCATCGGCGGGCAGCCGTTCCGGGTGTCCGTGCTGTGGTGGATCCTGCTGACCGTGATCGCGGCGTTCGTGCTGGTCAAGACCCGATTCGGCAACTGGATCTTCGCCGTGGGCGGCGCGCCTACCAGCGCGCGGGCAGTCGGTGTCCCGTTGGTTCGCACCAAGATCCTGCTGTTCATGACCACGGCGTTCGCCGGGTGGGTGGTCGGCTCGATCAACATCCTGCGGTTCGCCAGCGTGCAAGCCAACCAGGGCATCGGACTCGAGCTGCAGTTCATCATCGCCGCGGTGGTCGGCGGCTGCCTGCTGACCGGTGGCTTCGGGTCCGCGGTCGGTGCCGCGATCGGTGCGCTGATTTTCGGCATGGCCCGGCAGGGCATCGTCTACGCGCAGTGGAACAGCGACTGGTTCATGCTCTTCCTGGGCATCATGCTGCTGTCCGCGGTGCTGGTGAACAACGCGCTACGGCGTCGCGCAGAAAGGGTCAGACGATGAGCACCCCATTGATCGAGGTACGCAACATCGGCAAGACCTACGGCAACGTCATCGCACTGCGGGACGTCTCCACCGAGGTCAGGGCCGGTGAGGTCACCTGCGTGCTGGGTGACAACGGGGCGGGCAAGTCCACGTTGATCAAGATCCTGGCCGGGGTGCACCAGCACGACCAGGGCGAGTTCCTGTTCGAAGGCAAGCCGGTGCGGTTCTCCTCGCCTCGTGAGGCGCTGGACGCCGGCATCGCCACGGTGTACCAGGACCTGGCCGTGGTGCCGCTGATGAGCGTGTGGCGCAACTTCTTCCTCGGCGCGGAGCCGAAGAAGTTCGGTTTCATGCTCGACGGACGCAAGGGCCGGGAGACGACCAAGCGCGCACTGGCCGAGATGGGTATCGACCTGCGCGACGTGGAACAGCCCGTCGGCACGCTGTCCGGCGGTGAGCGGCAGTGCGTGGCGATCGCTCGTGCCGTGCACTTCGGCGCCAAGGTGCTCATCCTGGACGAACCGACCGCGGCGCTGGGCGTCAAGCAGGCCGGTGTGGTGCTGCGCTACGTGGCACAGGCACGCGACCGCGGCCTCGGCGTAGTGCTCATCACCCACAACCCGCACCACGCCTACCCGGTCGGTGACCGATTCCTGCTGCTCAAGCGCGGCGCGCCGCTGGGCAACTACACGAAGGCGGAGATCACCCTGGCCGAGCTCACCCGGCAGATGGCCGGGGGCGCCGAGCTGGAGGCACTGGAACACGAACTGCGCGGAGTGCAAACCTCGTGACCGTCGAAGTCCTGACTGTCGGAAGGGTCGGCGTCGACCTCTACCCGGAACAAAGCGGTGTCGGCTTGGCGGAGGTGTCGACGTTCGCCAAGTCGCTGGGTGGGACGGCGACGAACGTGGCGGTCGCTGCGGCCCGGCTGGGGCGCAGCGCCGCCGTGGTGACCAAGGTCGGGCCGGACCCGTTCGGTGACTACGTCCGGCAGGCGCTGCGATCGTTCGGGGTGTCGCCCGATCACGTGGCCACCGCACCGGATCTGCAGACGCCGGTGGTGTTCTGTGCGCTGGACCCGCCGGAGGATCCGCCGCTGCTGTTCTACCGGCTGCCCATCGCGCCGGATCTGACGCTGACCCCGGACGACGTGCCGTGGGATCTCGTCGAGCGGGTCCCGCTGTTGTGGGTGACCGGGACCGGGGTGAGCGCCGAACCGGCCAGGAGCACGCAGCGCGAACTGTTGCAGCGCCGCGGGCGGCGCAGCCACACCGTGCTCGACCTGGACTACCGCCCGATGTTCTGGCCGGACATCGACACCGCGCGCAGCGAGATCGGCTGGATGTTGCCACACGTCACCGTGGCGGTGGGCAACCGGACCGAGGTCGAGGTGGCCACCGGCACGGCAGACCCGGACGAAGCCGCCAAACGCATGCTCGACCACGGCGTCCGGCTGGCGATCATCAAGCTCGGTGGCGACGGGGTGCGGCTGGCCACCGCGGACGGCTCGTGGACGGTGCCGCCCCGGCCGGTCGACGTGGTGTGCGGGCTCGGAGCCGGTGACGCGTTCGGCGGTGCGCTGGCGCACGGCCTGCTGTCCGGCTGGGAGCCGGAGAAGATCGGCCGCTACGCCAATGCCGCGGGCGCGCTGGTGGCCGCCCGGCTCGCCTGCGCCGACGCGATGCCGACCAGCGCCGAGATCGAGGAGATGTTGTGCGACTGACCGACGCGCAATGGACCGACCTGCTGCGGGTCCGGGCCACGGACCCGTCGGCGGTCACCAGGGCGTACGCCGCACGGCGGCGTCGACGCAGCCTGTTGCGACCGGGCCGGGACACGTTGTTCCTGGTCGCGGCCGATCACCCCGCCCGGGGCGCGCTGGCCATCGGCGGGGACCCGCTGGCCATGGCCAATCGCCGCTCGCTGCTGGAACGGCTGCTCACCGCGCTGGCCAACCCCGAGGTGGACGGCGTGCTCGCCTCCCCGGACGTGGTGGAAGAGCTGCTGCTGCTGGACGCGCTGCACGACAAGGTCGTGATCGGGTCGATGAACCGGGGTGGCCTGGCGGGTGCCACGTGGGAGATCGACGACCGGTTCACCGGCTACGACGCGGCGTCGATCGCCCGGTACGGGCTGGACGGCGGCAAGATGCTGCTGCGGCTGGTCGACGACGATCCGGCCACCGCTCCGACGCTGGAATCCGCCGCGGCAGCCGTCTCAGAACTGGCCGACGAAGGCCTGCTGGCGATGGTCGAGCCGCTGCCGTACCGGCGGGTGGACGGCAAGCTCGAGCTGCTGAAGGATTCCGCATCGCTGGCCCGAGCCGTGACGATCGCGTCGGGGCTGGGCACCACGTCGGCCTACACGTGGCTGAAGCTGCCCGCCGCCCTCTCCCCCGAGCCGCTGGAGGCGACCACGCTGCCGGTGGTGGTGCTGGGCGGCGCGCCGTCGAACGATCCGGCGCAGGACCTGGCGTCGTGGGGAGCCGCGCTGCGTCATCCGGTGGTGCGCGGGCTGGTGGTCGGTCGTGCGCTGTTGTATCCGCCCGATGGAGATGTCGCGGCCGCCGTGGCCGCTGCCGCGAAGACGTTGCAGTCGGTGGAGGCGAACGAGGATGTCTGAACTGTTGCGCCCACACGGCACGCTGGCCGACGGCGACGACCCGGTGCGGCTGACGCCGGAGTCGGCCGGCTGGACCTACACAGGGCTGCGGGTGCTGCGACTGCGGCCCGGCACCGAGCGCGTCGTCCGCACCGGCGGGTACGAGGCGTTCGTACTCCCGCTGTCCGGCGGCTGCACCGTGTCGGTCGACGGCGAACGGTTCGTGCTGCGCGGCCGGGACTCGGTGTTCACCGCGGTGACCGACTTCGCCTACGTCCCGCGGGATGCCGAGGTGCGCCTGCAAGCCCCTGCCGAGCAGAGCGAGCCGACCGAGGTCGCGCTGCCGATGGCGCGCTGCACGCGGCGCCTGGAGCCTCGTTACGGCCCGGCGGAGGACGTCCCGGTCGAGGTCCGCGGCTCCGGCAACGCCACCCGGCAGGTGACGAATTTCGGCGTCCCGGGCGTGTGGGAGCACGCCGACAAGCTGAACGCGTGCGAGCTGCTCACACCGGACGGCAACTGGTCGTCGTATCCGCCGCACAAGCACGACGAGGCGACCGAGTGCGAAGTGATCAACGAGGAGATCTACTACTTCCGGATCGCCGGCGGCGACGGGCTGAAGCCGAGCAGGGAGGGCTTCGGCATGCACCGCACGTACACCAGCGACGGGGCGATCGACGCGACCGTGACCGTGCGGGACGGCGACGTGTTCCTCATCCCGCGCGGCTACCACGGTCCGTGCATCGCCGCACCCGGCTACACCATGTACTACCTCAACGTGCTCGCCGGCCCGGCCGACGAGCGCTCGATGGCGTTCTGTGACGACCCGGCGCACAGCTGGGTCCGCGACTCGTGGGCCGATCAGAAGCCCGATCCGCGCTGCCCGATGACCAACGCGCAAGGACTGGTGCGATGACCACGCTCAAGCTGACCACCGCGCAAGCGCTCGTCCGCTGGCTGACCGCGCAGCGGGTCGAGCTGCCCGACGGATCGACCGGGCCGCTGTTCGGCGGCGTGTTCGCGATCTTCGGCCACGGCAACGTGCTGGGCCTCGGCTCGGCGCTGGAGGAATACCAGGACCAACTGCCGGTCTGGCGGGGGCAGACCGAACAAGGCATGGCGCTGGCCGCGACCGGTTATGCCAGGGCCACCCAGCGGCGGCAGATCGGTGTCGTGACCTCGTCCATCGGCCCGGGTGCGCTCAACATGGTCACCGCCGCCGGGGTGGCACACGCCAACCGGCTGCCCGTCCTCCTGCTGCCCGGCGACACGTTCGCCGGTCGCGCGCCCGACCCGGTGCTGCAGCAGGTGGAGCACTTCGGTGAGCCGACGATGACGGTCAACGACGCGTTCCGGGCGGTGTCCCGCTACTTCGACCGGATCACCCGGCCGGAACAGCTCATCGCGACGTTGCCCCAGGTCGTCCGGACGCTGACCGACCCGGAGACGGCCGGCCCGGTGACGCTTGCGCTGCCGCAGGACGTCCAGGCGGAGGCGCACGAGTTCCCGCGGGCCCTGTTCGAGCCGGTGGTGCACCGTATTCCCAAGCCACGGCCGGACACCCGCGAGCTGGCCGAGGCCGCGGACGTGCTGCGTCAGGCCGAGCGGCCGCTGATGGTCGTCGGCGGCGGCGTGCGGTACGCGCTGGCCGGCCGGCAAGCGGTGGAGTTCGCCACCAAGCACGGCATCCCGGTGGTGGAGACGACCGCGGGTCGCACGCTGGTGCCGCACGACCACCCGAACTACGCGGGCCCGCTGGGCATCACCGGGTCGTCGTCGGCCAACACGTTGGCCGCGGAAGCCGACGTCGTGCTCGCGGTCGGCACCCGGCTGCAGGACTTCACCACGGCGTCGTGGACCGTGTTCGCGCCCGACATGCGGATGGTGTCGATCAACGTGGCGCGCTTCGACGCGGTCAAGCACGGTGCGGTTGCCGTGGTCGGCGACGCCGCTGAGTCGCTGACCGAGCTGACCGGCGCGCTCGGTGACTGGCGGGTGTCCCCGTCGTGGACCGAGCGAGCCGCCGCCGAGCGGGCGAAGTGGGACGCACACGTCGACACGCTGCGCTCCCCCGTCGACGGTGTAGCCACGTACGCCCAGGTGGTCGGCGAGGTGAATGCCGCCAGCGGGCCGGACGACTACGTGCTCACCGCGTCCGGCGGGTTGCCGGGCGAGCTGGTCGGTGGTTGGCGGACGGTGACGGATGCGACCGAGCCGACGATGGACGTGGAGTACGGCTTCTCCTGCATGGGGTACGAGCTGTGCGGCGCGTGGGGTGCCGCGATGGCGCGGCAGGACCGGCTGGAGCGCGGTGGACTGGTCACCGCGCTGCTCGGCGACGGTTCCTACCTGATGTTGAACTCGGAGCTGTACTCGGCCGCGTTCGCCGGACACCCGTTCGTCGCCGTGGTGTGCGACAACGGCGGCTTCGCGGTCATCGACCGGTTGCAGCGCGGCCAGGGCGGCGCGGCGTTCAACAACATGTTCTCCGAATGCCGCACGGCGCACGCCACTCCCCCGCAGGTCGACTTCGTCGCGCACGCGGCTTCGCTCGGCTGCTTCGTGTTGCCGGTGACCGAGCCGGACGAGTTCGCCGACGCCTACGCGAAGGCTCGGGAACGTGCGCTCACCGAACGGCGGCCCGCCGTCGTCGTGCTGCGGACCCACCCGAGCACGTGGACCGAGGCCGGCGCGTGGTGGGAGGTCGGGGTACCGGAAGTGTCCTCGCGCCCGGACACGGCGGCGGCTCGGGAAGAGTTCGAGGCGGCCAAGGCGCGGCAGTTGCGATACCTCGCCCGCTGACGCGACCGGGATCGCGGAGCCTTCGCGGCCAAGCCCCCGGCAGCTGCGGTACCTCGCCCACTGACGCGACCGGGATCGCGGAGCCTTCGCG
>NZ_ATYT01000014.1 GCF_000427825.1 Thermocrispum municipale DSM 44069
GGCCTTACCGCCCTCGGCAACCCCGGCCCGGCCGCCCTCGAGGAACTGGGCCTTCCACCGCGACACCGACTGCTCCGAGACCTTGTTCCGCCGAGCGGCCTCGGCGATCGTCATCTCCCCGGACAGCACGCTCAGCACGATCCGGATCTTGTCCTCCACCGGGAACACCGGGGGACGGCTCATCGTCATACCTCCTGCTCAGGAACCTACATAACCCCTGAGCCACAAAGTCTGACGCGCGACAGATGGAACACCAGGCCACCCACGTGCAGGCAGGGAGCCAACCGAAACCCAACCCAAAGGATGGCAAACGTCACCAAACAACGGCGCGCCAAACCCGCTCGCGAGCGACATCCATGCAGGTAGCAGCAACAGTCAACAAACATTGCGCGACATCGCAAAAGACCGCCCGCTAATCTCTAGGTCGCAGGTTCGAGTCCTGCCGGGGGCGCTACCAGCGGAAACGCTGTTTTTGGCGGCAGCGCACGGCTTGAAGACCAAGAGACTTTTGATTTGGTACCTTGGTCATCAGGAACGGCCGCCTCCCAGTCGACGACCTCCGCGCGCCGTTGCCGGGCTGGCATCGGCGGCTCAAGGCTTTCAACCGCGCGGCGCCATCGACGGATGTCCGCGGGTGGGCGAGAAGTTCGGGGCCTGTCTGGCGAGCAGGAACAGCCCGCCGGGGCGCCGGAGATTGAGGCCGCAGCCCTGACAGTTACGGTCGATGTCTAGATCTGCTTCCTTGTCAGGTGCGGAATGAAAGAAATCCCCGGCCTCTCTTTGGTGGAGGAGTGGGGGCTTTTTTGCGTTCTCAGCCCTGCCAAGACCGGTAGAACGCGAGGAACTCTTCGTCTTCGTCCGTCGTGAGGTGCCACGCTTCCGGCACGACGCTGCAGCGCTGCTTCTTCAGGCCGCCCCTCGACACCGCGATGAAGGCGTCGGCAGCGCTCTCGGAGAGCACCCGCTTCATCCCGTCGGCGGTGCAGTGTGGTGCTTCGCCTGGGTGCATTCCTCGCATCATCCAATCCCGGTGCCACCACATGCGCTACATGGCTCCTGGTGGGGGTCCCTGCTGCCGGTCTTCCGGTTGACCACGGTACCCCAGACCTTACCGCTGCCGCCGCACACCCTGCACGGCTTGGAGTGCCGCCCGCCCTCGTTGCGGCGGGGGTTGCCGGAGTAGTGCCCGCTCAGCTTCTCGCCCCTCTTCCAGCTCATGCTCCTAGCCTTCCTGAGTCGGCGCCTCGGGTGGACCGCCAACAGAGTGGACCTCGATCGCGGACTCGTTGGCCAGCTGGTCGGCGTAACCGATGATCGCCGCACCCAGCCGACAGATGTGCTGCCCGTAGGCTTGCAGGACCTCCGGCGGGGGCAGCGGGCCGTTACGGAGGTGCCCGTCAAGGACCGACAGGGTGGACACCAACCCCGGGTTCACCCGCGCCACTTCGGCGAACAGGACCGGGTTGTACTCGATCACGACTGGTACAGCCCCCGCTCGACGGGTGGAAAGCCCACACCCTCGTCCAGCGCAACGCGCTCTCGTTCGTCCTGCCGCACCTCGTCGTCGCCAATGCGAACCACCTCAGGGCAGGCGTCGGTGACGATGTAGGCGGCTCCTCCGGTTAAGTACGTGCAAGGTCCCGAGTTCCAGGTCATGGGTTCATCTTGTGTCGAAGCGATTACTCTGAGACGCAGACCACGCCCGCATGGCGGTTGTGTGCGGGTACATGACGAGCTAGTGCGAGTGAGGTGTGAGCCGGGTGTCAGGACTGTTCGCGAGCGAGATGCGGCTAGCCAGAGAGCGGGCCGGGCTCACCCGGGAACAGCTGGCCGAGCGGGTTGCCTTCTCCGTCAGCCTCATCGAGAAGGTCGAGACCGGCAAGAAGGCGCCCAGCCAGGAGTTCGCCGACACTCTCGACGAAGCGCTCCAAACGGGCGGGCTGCTGGCTCGGATCCGTCGGCACGCGCTCACCCACGACGCAACTCCCGAGTGGCTGCGGGACTGGTTCGACGTCGAACAGCAGGCCACCCGCATCATGTGGTTCGAGCTGTCGGTGGTGCCCGGTCTCCTACAGACTAAGGAGTACGCACGCGAGCTTCTCAGTGGCGACGAGGCTCGACTAACCGCGCGGCTGGAGCGCCAATCGGTGCTGGACCGAGGAGTGGTCTATGTCGCCTTGATTGACGAGCGCGCGCTGCGGTACCCGGTGGGCGGCCCAGATGTGATGGCGAAGCAGCTGGAGCACCTGATTGACCTGGCTGACAAACTGGTCATGCAAGTCGTTCCCGCCAACTGTGGTACGTATGTGCACCTCGACGGGTCGTTCATCATCGCCACGGTTGACGGGCGCGAGTACGTGTACGTCGATACCCCGACCAAGGGGATATTGCTGAATGACCAGAATGTAGTCTCGCAGACCAAGGAGCGGTGGGACTTGATCCGAGCCGAGGCGCTGTCGAGGCGGCAGACGGTCGAATTCATGCGGGAGGTAGCGGAGGAATGGAACCGCAGAAGCTGAGCTGGCGTAAGTCGTCCAGGTCGAACACACACGGTGCGTGTGTCGAGGTCGCCTTCCAGGGTGACAACGTCTACGTGCGTGACTCCAAGGACAAGGGTGAAGGCCCGATCCTGCGCTTCACCCAAACCGAGTGGGAGGCTTTCAAGGACGGCGTCGTCAAGGGCGAGTTCTGAACTCACCACAAGCGAAAGACCCCTGGTATCCAGCTCCGGCTGCCAGGGGTCTTTCCTTTTGCCCCGACGGTCACTTCGCGAAGATATCTATCCCGGACTCGATGACTACGTCCGGTTGATGGGCCTGGGCGAACTTGTTGAACTCTTCGATCCGGTGTGGGCAGAAGTGCTTGGTGAACATCCCAGCCATGTTCAAGATGTCCGCCTCATACAGCGTTATCATGGCTTGCTGGTAGCGCGTCGGCTTGTAAGAGCAGATGGTCCGTGCGTCGTCCTCCATCTCTGCCCATCCTGGCAAGTCCGGTGGCGCGTACCCGGCTTTGGTGATGTCGGTACTGGAATTGCTCTTGGTTCACTTCATGCTCGTCGTTGCCCGAGCACCCAGCCAACAAGCCCACCGGGCGGTGAACGCGGCAAGCACGGCGATCTTCCTCATGACCCATCCAGCCCCGTGCGCTGGTCTTCTCGTGTTTGATCTTGTGGTTGTTACTGTGTCCACTGTGGACAGTCTTTATGACTAAGATACTTTGGCCCGGACGCTCCCGGACCAGGCGCGTTTTCGCAGGTGAGCACACCGCTAGCTCGAATCAGCCTTCTAATCTCTAGGTCGCAGGTTCGAGTCCTGCCGGGGGCACCACAAGGATGGGACAGGTCGCGCTCCTGCCCTCCCTTTCTCGTCGGGTTCGCTTCGCCGCTGCTCTCTGCACCGTTGTCGCCGTGGGCTCAGGGCGTCGGCGGTGGTGGTCAGTCCGTCACGGTGATGTCGGCCAGGTTGCCTCTTGGTGTCGTCCGACGTTCTCGTGCTCGACCTTGACACGTGTTCCCGAGCTTGACCTGTTGACAGAGTCAACGGGAAATCATCTGGTTGGTGAAGCTTCTTCTGTGTACTCTGTCATGAACGCCGCTCTTCTACCGATGTACAAGGGTAGGTTGGGCGCAGATCATGGGAGGGCGCAGTGTCGGTGAACCGCGAGGTCGTGGCAAATCGGTTCCGGCTCCTTGGCCCTATCGGCAAGGGAAACATGGGTGAGGTGCACCGGGCGGAGGACCTCGAGGCGGACGAAGGCTCGGCGGATCGGCTGGTCGCGATCAAGGTCATCCTGCGCAGTCGCGCCGGCGTGCTCCTCGGCTCCGCCCCTGAGCCCAAGGCGATCCAGCGATTTGAACGCGAGGTGCGGATCATGCGGCACCTCGACCACCCGAACTTGCCACGCCTGGTCGACGGTGGGGTGGATGAGAGCGGCCTGCCCTACCTGGCGATGGAGCTTCTCGACGGCCGGACCCTGCGCGAGCTGGTCTCGGAGTGTCCGCAGGCGCCGGTCTCCTGGGTGGCGGCCCTCGGAGCGCAGATCGCCGACGGGCTGGCCGCGGCCCACGCCGAAAAAGTGGTTCACCGCGACGTCAAGCCGTCCAATGTGATGGTGACGCGCACCGGCGTGGTCAAGGTTCTCGACTTCGGCATGGGCCGGATTGCAGACGACGTGGTGGGCCCGCAGATCACGAGCTCCGGGGTCACAGTGGGAACGGCCCGCTACATGGCTCCCGAGCAGTTCCAGGACTCGACGGTGGGGCCGGCCGCGGACCTGTACTCCCTCGGTTGCGTGCTGTTCGAGCTTCTCACCGGAGTCCCGCCGTTCTCCAGTCCCTCCGCTCACGAGCTCGGGCAGAAGCACCTCCACGAATCCGTCCCGCCGGTGCGGCAGGTGCGGTCCGATGTGCCTGCCGACCTGGCTCGCCTTATCGAGCGCCTGCTCTGCAAGGACCCGGCTGAGCGCCCGGAGGACGCCGTCGCCGTGCGCGAAGCACTGCTGCCGTTCGCTGTCGGCGAGGAGGGCGTCCCGGGCTGGGACGAGTGGAATCCGTTGCGTGGCCTTTCCTCGACGGCCACCACCAAGCCGGCACTGACGGACGCGCCGCCGAAGCCACCCGCCGACGGGATGGACGTCTTCGACGTGCACCAGCGGCTCATCTCGGACTACCGGGCCTTCACCCAGGGCGGAACGATCATCCGCGACGAGGCGATCGCCGAATACGTCGAGAAGGACCTGACCGCCAAATCCCAGTGGCCGGACCCTTGGCTGTCGCTGAACCCGTTTTTCGCCTCCGGCGGCACGGTCCTGGAGCTGGCGAACACCGGTGTGCTGCACAAGGAGTGCCAACGGATCTTCCAGGCGGGCAAGACCGAGGGTGGCACCGTGTGCGACGGACGGCCGTTGACGCTGCACCGGCACCAGCGCGAAGCGATCGACATCGCGCGGTCGGGGCAGTCCTATGTACTGACCACCGGTACCGGTTCCGGTAAGTCCCTGTCCTACATCGTGCCGATCGTCGACAAGATCCTGCGGGAACGCGAGGCGGAGGGTCCTCAAGCCGCCAAACGGGTCCGCGCAATCATCGTCTATCCGATGAACGCGCTGGCGAACAGCCAGCTCAAAGAGCTCGACAAGTACCTGCTCGACGGTTACGGCAAGGGCAGGGAGCCGGTCACCTACGCGCGCTACACCGGACAGGAGGGCGACGAGCGCCGCAAGGAGATCCGGGACAACCCGCCAGACATCCTGCTGACCAACTACGTGATGCTGGAGCTGATGCTCACCCGACCGGACGATCGGCGCTCGCTCATCAAGATGGCGGGTGGGCTGGAGTTCCTTGTCTTCGACGAACTGCACACCTACCGCGGTCGTCAGGGCGCGGACGTCGCGCTGCTCATCCGCCGGGTCCGGGAAGCGTGCCGGGCCGAGAAGCTGCAGTGTGTAGGGACCTCGGCCACGATGGCCAGCGAGGGCAGTTTCGCCGAGCAGCGCCAGGTCGTCGCGCGGGCGGCCACGACCCTGTTCGGCACCGAGGTGAGGCCAGAGAACGTCATCGGGGAAACCCTGGTGCGGGCCACAGCGGAGGCGCCTGCCACTGTGCCCGCTGAGCGCCTTATGGCGCCGGATGCGCCGCACGCTTATGCGGACTTGGTTTCCGACCCGTTGGCGTGCTGGATCGAGACTCGCTTCGGCCTTCGCTTGGAGCAGGAAACCGACAGCCTGGTCCGGCAGCGACCGGCCCGAATCGAGGATGCCGCTGCCGAGCTGGCTCGGGACAGCGGGCTGAGCAAGGACGTGTGTGCGGAAGCGATCCGCAAGACGCTCCGCGCGGGCTCACAGGCGCGGCATCCGGTTACGGAGCGGCCGCTGTTTGCCTTCCGGCTCCATCAGTTCCTGTCCAAAGGGGACACGGTCTACGTCACGATCGAGGATAAGGGCAGTCGCTACCTGACGCGCGACTACCAGCGGGTGCAGCCGGGGTCGGACGGAAAGATCCTGGTGCCCCTCGCCTTCTGCCGGGAATGCGGACAGGAGTACCTGAGCGTCTGGCGCACGGCGCAGGGTGGCGGGTATGTCTACGAGCCGCGACAGAACACCGCCGCCAGCGGCGGCCGGACCGGCGACGGATATCTCTACATCGACTCCGAGCGTGCCTGGCCGGCGGACGAGAACGAGGCGATCGCAGACCGGCGGCTGCCGGAGTCGTGGCTCGAGATCGACGATCTGGGCACCGAGTCGGTGCGGGAGAGCTATCGCAAGTACTTGCCAAGGGCGGTCACCGTCGACCCCTACGGCAACGAGAGTCAGGGTGAATTGGCGGCGGCGTTCATCCCGGCTCCGTTCCGGTTCTGCCTGCATTGCGGAGTGAGCTATGAGCAGGTGCGTGGTAAGGACTTCGCAAAGCTGGCCACCCTCGACCAGGAGGGCCGCTCGTCGGCGACCTCGCTGGTGTCCGCCTCCATCGTGCGGTCCCTGAAGAACATTCCTGCAGAGGCGCTCGACAAGCGAGCCCGCAAGCTGCTCACGTTCGTCGACAACCGGCAGGATGCCTCGCTGCAGGCGGGACACTTCAATGACTTCGTGCAGATTACGCAGCTGCGGGCGGCCCTGTACCGGGCGACGGTCGAGGCCGGGGAGGGGGGTATCCGCCACGAGGAGCTCGCCTCCCGGGTAGTGGATGCGCTGGGCGTGGGGCCAGCCGACTACGCCGGTTCGGCGGATCTGCCGCCGTCGCTGGCGCGCAATGCCGCGAGAACGCTGCGGGACGTCGTCGCCTTCCGGCTTTACCTGGATCTGCGTCGGGGGTGGCGGGTCACCATGCCGAACCTGGAGCAGACTGGTCTTCTCAGGATCGGTTACGAGGACCTGGACTGGCTTGCGGAGCGGGACGAGCAGTGGCACGGCACGTACCTTGAGGGCGCCGCGTCGGGACGCCGCCTGGAGATTATGCGCACGCTGCTCGACGAGATGCGTCGAAACCTCGCCATCGATGTCCAATACTTCCGGGACGACTTCGATACGCTGCAGCGCGCAAGCGAGGAACGCCTGACCGGTCCATGGGTTCTGTCCAAGGACGACCGTCCAGAGGTCGGCACTGCTTATGCGCAGGGTTCCCGTCCGGGCATCGACCGTGCGGGATTGTTCCTTTCCGGGCGGGCGAAGTTCGGCAAGTACCTGCGCCGCCAGCATTTCCCGGAGTTGTCGGTCGACGACACCCAGCAGGTCATTGTGGACCTGATGCGGGTGCTGACGAGGAACGAACTCCTGCGGGAGGTCGAAGCCCCGGTTCAGCGTGCGGGGCGGTTCCGGCGATCAACGGGAGTGGTCCCGGCCACCGGCTACCGGATCGCCGCCCGCGCGTTGATCTGGCAGGCCGGCACGGGTGAGCAGGGCACGCACGACCCGCTCACCCGCACCTACGCCAGCGGTGACGGGCCGCGGGTCAACACGTTCTTCCGCGACCTCTATCGCGAGACGGCGGGCACGCTGGGCGGCATGGTCGCCAAGGAACACACTGCCCAGGTCGACCCGAAGCAGCGGGAAGAACGTGAAGAGGAGTTCCGCAAGGGCGAGCTGAAGGTGCTCTACTGCTCGCCGACGATGGAGCTCGGGGTCGACATCTCGGAGCTGAACGCCGTGATGATGCGCAACGTGCCACCGACCCCGGCGAACTACGCCCAGCGCAGTGGCCGGGCGGGCCGGTCCGGACAGCCGGCACTCGTGACCACCTACTGCGCCACTGGCAACAGCCATGACCAGTACTACTTCCGGCGCTCCGACCGGATGGTGGCCGGTGCCGTCGCCCGGCCCCGGCTCGACCTGGCGAACGAGGATCTGGTGCGGTCGCACGTGCAGGCCATCTGGTTGGCCGAGTCGGCGCTCAAGCTGGGCAACGCCATCCCAGGGATCATCGACATCAGCTATCCCGAAGACGCCCGTCGCCCCGATCCCAAGCTGCGCCTGCACGAGCACGTCGAATCGGCCGTGCACGACTCCGAGGTGCAGCGGCGCGCCGTCGCGGCGGCCCGCGAGGTGTTCGCCCAGTTGCTGACCGAGTTCGCGGACACGGCCTGGTGGCACGACCAGTGGCTCGAGGACACGGTGCGGCGCGCTCCGGAGGAGTTCGACCGAAGTTTCGACCGGTGGCGGGGTCTGTTCCGCGCCGCATTGGTCGATCAGGCGGAGCAGAACCGGCGGGTCCTGGACCACACGTTGTCCGAACGCGATCGCAACAGCGCCGTGAGCCGGCGCCGGGAAGCCGAGACCCAGCTCAACCTGCTGAAGAACGAAAGCGTGGACAGCAGCTCGGTGCTGGCCGACTTCAACCCCTACCGTTACCTCGCGAGCGAGGGTTTCCTGCCTGGATACTCGTTCCCACGGCTGCCGCTGGCTGCCTACATTCCGATGTCGGGTCGTCGGTTCGCCGACGGCGACTATCTGCAGCGACCACGCTTCCTGGCGATTCGCGAATTCGGTCCGGGGGCGCTCATCTACCATGAGGGCTCTCGCTACCAGGTCACCCGGATCCAGTTACCCCCCGACGCTTCTGGCGACGTCGTCACGACTGAAGCCAAGCGCTGTGCGGCCTGCGGCTACCACCATGACGTTGACGACAGCCGGTGCGAGATGTGTGACGCGCCGTTGACGGAAAAGACGGTCGGCCTGCTGCACCTGCACACCGTCTACACCCGCAGGCGGGAGCGCATTTCCTCCGATGAGGAGGAACGCCGGCGGGCGGGTTTCCGCCTGGTGACCTCGTACCGTTTTCACGAACACGGCGCCCGGCCAGGCCGTCGAGACGCCACCGTGTCCGACGCGGGCGGGGAGATCGCCACTCTCGCTTATGGCGACTCGGCGACGGTGCGGATCAGCAATATCGGCCGGCTGCGGGCCGCCGAAGACGAGCCGCCCGGCTTCTGGCTCGACCCTGTCGACGGTCGGTGGCTGACCGAACGCGAGGCCAAGGAGGCCTCCGGTGATTCCAGTGAGATGCCGGCCGTCGATGCCGACGGCAACGAGAAGCGACCCCGCAAACGCGTGATCCCTTACGTCCAGGACAGCCGTAACATCCTGGTGCTGAAGCTCGCCGTTCCGCTGCCGGAGGCGGTCGCACTGTCGCTGATGTACGCCCTCGAACGAGGCATCGAGGCGGCCTTCGAGCTGGAGGATTCGGAGCTGACCAGCGAGCTGCTGCCGCCGGACGGGGGTGACCGGGACCGGATGCTGTTCACCGAGGCGGCCGAGGGCGGCGCCGGTGTGCTGAGGCGATTGCAGTCCGATCCGGAAGCGTTGCCGACCGCGGTGCGGACCGCGCTGGACATCTGCCACTTCGAGCCGGACGGCACCGACCGCGGCGGCCAGCACCCGGACCGGCCCTGCGCACGTGGTTGCTACGAATGCCTGCTCACTTACGGGAACCAGCTGCACCACGCCGCAATCGACCGGCACAGCATCCGGGACCTGCTGCTTCGCTTGGCCGACGCGCGGGTGCTCGCCACTGGCCGCGGCGAGTCTCGCTCTGAGCAGCTGGCCCGGTTGACGAACCAGACGGAAACCAGCTTGGAGAAAAAGCTCCTGAGCTGGTTGAAGGAGCAGGGCCTGCGCCTGCCCGACGAGACACAGACCTTCATCCCGGAAGCTCTGGCCCGCCCCGACCTCGTCTACCGGATGAAGGGCGCCAACGTAGCCGTCTTCGTCGACGGCCCCGTGCACGATCACGAGTTCGTCGCGCAACGGGACGCCGAGGCAGAGGACAGGTTGCTCGACCGGGGCTGGGACGTGGTGCGGTTCCGGTATGACGAGGACTGGTCGGCCGTCGCCGAGCGGTTCAAGCAGTACTTCGGCCCCGCCGTGGGCGCCTGACCAGACGAAAGACAGGACATGACGAGTACTTTCACGGCCGGCTCATTGGTCTCCGCCCGCGGCCGGGACTGGGTGGTGCTGCCGGAAAGCGCAGACGACATGCTCGTGCTGCGCCCGCTGGGCGGGGCCGACGACGACATCGCGGCCGTCTTCCCCGCGTTCGAGGATGTCCGTCACGCCGAGTTCGAGCGACCGTCGCCGGACGACCTGGGTGACGAGCTCGCCGCCGGGCTGTTGCGGTCGGCGCTGCGGATCGGGTTCCGCTCCGGCGCCGGGCCCTTCCGGTCACTTGCCCGCATCGCGGTCGAACCGCGGGCCTACCAGTTGGTGCCGTTGATGATGGCCCTGCGTCAGCAGACCGTGCGCATGCTGATCTCCGACGATGTCGGCATCGGCAAGACCGTCGAGGCCGGGCTCATCGCGAGCGAGCTGCTGGCGCAGGGCAGCGCCCGAGGACTGGCAGTGTTGTGTTCGCCCGCGTTGGCCGAGCAGTGGCAGGAGGAGCTGCGCACCAAGTTCGGCATCGACGCCGAACTGGTGCTTGCCTCTACGGTGTCCAAACTCGAGCGTGGGCTGGACCTTGGGCAGTCGTTGTTCGACCGGCACCCGCACGTGGTGGTCTCGACGGACTTCATCAAGTCCACCCGGCACCGCGACGACTTCGTCCGGCACTGTCCGGACCTTGTCATCGTGGACGAGGCGCACACCTGTGTGGCCGCGGAGGACACGGCATCGGCGCAGAGTCAGTTGCGGTACGAGCTACTGCAGCGGATCGCCGCCGACGAGCAACGTCACCTGATACTGGTGACCGCTACCCCGCACAGCGGTAAAGAGAGCGCTTTCCGTGCGCTGCTCGGGCTGGTCCGGCCTGACCTGGTATCCGTCGACCTGGACAGTGATGCGGGCCGAGCGTTGCTCGCCGCACATTTCGTGCACCGTAAGCGAGCCGACGTGCGGCAGTTCTTGACCACCGAGGACGGCTTGGCCGACGACAGCCTGCGGGAGGACACGAAGTTCCCGTCGGACCGCTACTTCAAGGACCGGACCTACAAGCTGTCTCCCGCCTACCGGGACCTCCTCGAAGACGCCATCGCCTACGCGAGTGAGCGGGTGAGTGCCGCAGGCAACCAGGGCAAGCGGGAGGCCCGGGTCGCCTGGTGGTCGGCCATCGCGTTGCTGCGGTCCCTGGTGTCCTCGCCGCGAGCCGCCGCCCAGACCTTGCGCACGCGGTCCGCCACAGCGAAGGCCGAGACCGTCGAGGAAGCCGACCGTCTCGGAACCCCGCTGGTGCGGGACACGGGCGATGGCGACGCGCTCGAAGGGTTCGACGTGGCGCCCGGCGCGGAGACCGAGGGGGCGAGCGCGCGGCTGGCCGCCTTGGCCGACCGTGCGGAGCGGCTGGAGGGACCGGAGGAAGACGCCAAGCTTGCGGTGCTGACGAAGGAAGTCAAGGCGCTGCTCGCTGAGGGCTACCACCCGATCATCTTCTGCCGGTACATCCCCACCGCCGAGTACGTGGCTGAGCAGCTGGCCGGCAAGTTGGGCAGAAAGGTCGTGGTCCGGGCGGTGACCGGCACTCTGTCGCCGCAGCAACGCCTGCAGCGGATCGAGGAACTGGCCGAGGAGGCGGGCGACGATCCGGCCGCGCGCCGCGTGCTGGTCGCCACCGATTGCCTGTCAGAGGGCGTCAACCTGCAGCACCACTTCGACGCGGTGATCCACTACGACCTGGCGTGGAACCCGACCCGACACGACCAGCGGGAGGGCCGGGTCGACCGGTACGGGCAGCGGCGGGACACCGTCCGGGTGGTCACGCTTTATGGAAGTGACAACGGGATCGACGGCAAGGTTCTGGAGGTGCTCATCAAGAAGCACCGGCAGATCCAGAAGGACCTGGGCATCTCGGTTTCGGTGCCGGATGCGGCGTCCGCCGCGGTGACCGACGCGATCGTCGAATGGCTGCTGATGCGCGACCAGCAGCCCGAGCAGGCAGAGCTGTTCGAGCTGGAGACCCTGGAACACAAGGCGCAGGTATTGGAGGCGGACTGGAAGTCGGCGGCGGAGCGGGAAAAGACGTCCCGGTCGCGGTTCGCCCAGCGCGCCATTCACCCGCAGGACGTCGCCCGCGAGGTCGCCGCCGTCCGGGAGACATTGGGGCGGGCCGGTGAGGTGCGCGGGTTCGTCCGGCAGGCTTTGCGGTCGCTGGAGGCCGTGCTGCGGGAAGACGGCGAGGGCGGCTTCACCGCCGACCTGAGCGGTACTCATGTCGGCCTGCGTGACGCCGTCGCGCCGGTGCTCGGCGGGGACTCCGTCGAGACGGGACGGCCGGTGCCGTTCCGGTCCACGGCCGCGGTGGCGCGGGGCGAAGTGGCGCTGGTGCGCACCGACCCGGTGGTAGGCGCGCTGGCCGGGTATGTGCTCAACGCGGCGCTCGACCCCAAGGCCGGCGGTCCGCGTCCGGCGCGGCGCTGCGGTGTCATCCGCACTAAGGGGGTGGACATCCGTACGACCCTGCTGTTGGTGCGTTACCGCTTCCACCTCACCCTGCCGTCCCGGACGGGGGAGCGGCAGCTGGTCGCCGAGGACGCGCGCATGCTTGCGTTCCAGGGCTCGCCGACGAATGCGACCTGGCTGCCCGCCGAGGAGGCGCTGCGGCTGGCCGACCTGACCGCCGACGCCAATACCGACCCCGCGTTCGGCGAGCGCACGATGCAGCGGGTGCTGGACCAGTTGTCTGAGACCAACACCCACCTCGAGTCCTATGGGGACGAGCTCGCTGCGGAGCTGCTCGCATCGCACCGCAGGGTGCGTACCGCCTCCGGTGAGATCGTCCGAGGAGTGCGGGTCACCGCCCAGAAACCCGCCGACATCCTTGGCGCCTATGTCTATCTGCCGGTCTCGGGAGGGGCCGCCTGATGTCCGCCATCGCTCGTAACCAGGTTTTCACCGCCGTGCACACCGTCGGCGGTCTGTTGCCCGCAGACATGCTGGTACGGATCTCGGAGGGCAAGGACGTCAGCGGGTGCCTGCCCGGCGACTACCGGGTCGTCGGCTCCCGCTCGGTCCGGGACGACGCGGAACGGCGGTGGGACTACCTACGCTCGGTGTGGGCCGAGCTGCGGGAAAAACTGCCCGTCGCCCCCGAGGCCGATCCGCCGGTCGACCACACCGGCCAGGCGCGGACGCAGTGGCTCGTGCCGTTGTTCGACGAACTCGGTTTCGGCGAGTTGACATCGCTCGGCGCGACGGGCATCACCACCGACGACGGCACCAAGACCTTCCCCGTCAGCCACCGGTGGAACCATGTGCCGATCCACTTGGCTTCCTGGCACCATTCGCTGGACAAGCGGCCTGGCGGGCCGGGCAGCGTGCCGCCGCAATCGCTGGTGCAGGAGTGCCTCAACCGGTCGGAGGCGCACCTGTGGGGCATCATCACCAACGGCAGGCAGCTCCGGCTGCTGCGCGACTCCAGCGCACTGGCCACTGCCGCCTACGTCGAGTTCGACCTGGAAGCCATCTTCGACGGCGAGCTGTTCAGCGAATTCGTCCTGCTGTACCGGCTGCTGCACGTCTCCCGCTTCGCGATCGCCGAAGGCGCGGCGCCGGCTTCGTGCTGGCTGGAGAAGTGGCGCCTGGAAGCGATCAAATCCGGCACCCGAGCCCTGGACCAGTTGCGAGACGGCGTTCGTGACGCGATCACCACGCTTGGCACCGGTTTCCTGCGCCATCCGGACAACACGGAGCTGCGCGAGAACCTGGACGTCCACGAACTGCACGCGGCGCTGTTGCGGCTGGTCTACCGGTTGCTGTTCATCTTCGTCGCCGAAGACCGTGGCGCGCTGCCGCCGCCTCAGGCCGATGAGCTGGCGCGCGAGCGCTATGCCCGGTATTTCTCAACTGCCAGGCTGCGGGAGCATGCCCGGCGGCGCCGTGGCACAGCGCATGACGACCTGTATCAGGCGTTGCGCATCGTTCTCGACGCGCTGGGTGATGAGAACGGGCGGCCGGAGCTCGGCCTGCCGGGCCTCGGCGGCATCTTCGACCGGAAGGACGCCGACAAGCCGCTGGACGGCCTGTCCCTATCGAACGAATACTTGCTAGCGGCCGTGCGGTACCTGTGCCAGGTCCGCGATGCCGGGTCGGGTCGCCTGCGCGCGGTCGACTACCGGCACCTGGACGCCGAAGAACTCGGGTCGATCTACGAGTCGCTGCTGGAACTCGTGCCCAAGCACAGTGCCGTGGAGCGGACGTTCGAGCTGGTCGAACTGGCGGGCAACGCGCGCAAGACCACCGGTTCGTACTACACGCCGTCCTCTCTCATTGAGTGCCTGCTGAACTCCACGCTCGATCCTGTGATCGACGATGCGGTCAAGCGGGGCGAGCAGGCCGCCTCCGCTGCGGGTCGGGCCGACGCGACCGAGTCCATCGTGGATGAGTTGTTGTCGCTGACGGTGTGCGACCCCGCATGTGGATCGGGACACTTCCTGGTCGCCGCCGCACGGCGCATCGCCAAGCGGGTGGCAGCCGTGCGGGAAGGTAACCCGGAACCGACGCGGGATGAGGTGCAGCGTGCGCTGCACGAGGTCATCGCCCGTTGCATCTACGGTGTGGACCTCAACCCGATGGCCGTCGAGCTCGCGAAGGTCTCGCTGTGGCTGGAGGCGCTCGACCCGGGCAAGCCCCTGAGCTTCCTGGATGCCCACGTCAAGTGCGGCAACGCCCTGCTCGGCGCGACGCCGAAACTGCTGCAGAAAGGTATTCCGGACGAGGCATTCAAGCCCATTGAGGGCGACGACAAGAAGATCGCGAAGTCCCTCGCGCAGCGAAACCGGAGTGAACGTGTGGGACAGCAGGAGTTGTTCGACGTCGACATCGAGGTGAAGGTGTCGAACAAGACGTTCGCTGCGGCGGTGCGCAGCATCGCGAGCTTGCCCGCGGACGAGCTTCCCCAGGTACGTCGGCAAGAGTCTGCCTACGCGCAGTTCATGAGGTCAACGGAGTACCAGGTTGCCAAGGGCGTGGCCGACGCCTGGTGCGCCGCGTTCCTGTGGCCCAAGACGGCGGACGCCCCATTGGCGATCACCGACAAGGTCTTCCGCAACCTGCAAGACCCGGAGGCCGATGCCGCCCCGCAGCGGACCCATGAGGAGGTCATCCGGCTTCGCGAGCAGTACCGATTTTTCCACTGGCACCTTGAGTTCCCCGAGGTGTTCACCGTCCCTGAGTCGGATGCCGGTGCGGCCGAGGCAACCGGCTGGGCCGGCGGTTTTGACTGCGTGCTGGGCAACCCGCCGTGGGAACGGATCAAACTGCAGGAGCAGGAGTTCTTCGCGCAACGCGACGCAGAAATCGCGACGGCCAAGAACGCGGCGGCGCGCAAGAAGCTGATCGAGGCGCTCAAGAACGATCCCGACCGGTCCGCGTTGTACCAGGACTTCGGAACGGCGAAGCGGAAGGCAGAAGGGGAGAGCCACTTCCTCCGCATGGGCGGCCGCTACCCGTTGACTGGCCGCGGGGACATCAATACGTATGCTGTCTTCGCGGAGGTCGACCGGATCCTGACCGGCCCGCGTGGCCGGATGGGTGTCATTGTGCCGACCGGTATCGCCACGGACGCCACGACGCAGTACTTCTTCAAAGACCTCGTGACGCATGGTTCCCTCGCAGCCCTCTACGACTTCGAGAACGCATCACCGTTGTTTCCGGGCGTTCATCGATCGTTCAAGTTCTGCATCCTGTCCCTCGTCGGCGGGGCGCTGCGTGAGCCGGCGGCGAGCTTCGCGTTCTTCCTGCATGACCCGACTGAGCTGGACGACGCGAACAAGGCCTTCGCTCTCACCCCGGAGGAGATCACCCTTCTCAACCCCAACACCGGCACCTGCCCGGTCTTCCGCAGTCGGCGCGATGCCGAGATCACGCTCGGCATTTACCGGCGTGTCCCGGTCCTGGTCAAGGAGCCCGATGAGACTGGTCGCGGCGGCAGTAACCCGTGGAACGTGTCGTTCATGCGGATGTTCGACATGTCCAACGACTCGCACCTATTCCACTCGCGAGAGGAGCTCGAAGCCGAAGGCTGGACCCTCTCCGGCAACGTCTTCACCCGCGGCGCGCAACGAATGCTGCCGCTGTACGAGGCGAAGATGCTCCACCACTACGACCACCGTTGGGCTACCTACGACGAGGACGGCTCAACCCACGAGCTCGCCCTGGAGGAAAAGCAGGATCCCAACGTTGTCGTCCTGCCCCGCTACTGGGTGCCCGGACACGACGTACCGAGCGGCCGAGTCGACAAGGACGGCAAGGAGATCATGGAGGCAGGCGTGACAACGCGCCTCGCCGCCAGGGCCTGGGACCGCGACTGGAGTGTCGGGTTCCGAAAGATCTGTCGGGCTACGGACGAGCGCACCGTCATCGGCTTTGCCTTCCCTAAGAGTGGCCTAGGAGATTCGGGAAACCTCATCCTACCGTCCCCGGAGAGCCCGGCTGATCTTCTATATGCTAACATGGTGTCAATTAGCTCGGATTATGTCTTACGGCAGAAGCTTGGCGGAACTAATCTAAACTTTTTTCAATTTGCACAGTTGCCGCTCGTTGAACCTGAAAAATTGCAAATCCACGGTTGTTCTGTCCGCTTGCGCATCCTCGAATTGGTTTACACCGCACACGACATGGCCCCCTTCGCGCAAGACCTTGGTGACTCCGGTGCTCCGTTCATCTGGGACGAGCACCGCCGCGCCGTCATCCGCGCCGAGCTGGATGCGCTCTTCTTCCACCTCTACGGCATCTCCCGCGACGACGCCGACTACATCCTCGACACCTTCCCGATCGTCAAGCGCAAGGATGAGGCTAAATACGGCACCTACCGCACCAAGGAGCTGATCCTCGCCGAGTATGACCGGATGGCCGAGGCCGGCGTGAGCCTGACCACGCCACTCGTCGACGGGGAGAACTACACCTCCACCCTCACCCCGCCACCGGGACACGGGCCCCGCCATCCTGCGGCGGCTAGTAGCGAGGCACGTTGATGGACAGCCCCTACCCGGAGTTCCAGCTCCGGCTTCCCTACAACGGCCCCGTCGCCCGCGGACAGCTGCTCACCGAGAAGGGCACAAACGGCAGCCAGAAGTTCAGGGTCAGTGCGGGGTCTCCGGTGCGTCCGGAGGAGGTGCCGTCGTTCCCCGCGACGATGAAGTCCTCACACAGACTGCGTGAGAGCCTCCGGGCGGACGGCCTGATCAGGGAATCCACAACGTGGCCGGGGTATCTGGAGACGACCGAGGACATCACCTGCAACTCGCCCTCGGCGGGGGCCGAGATTCTGCTCGGCCGGGCCGCCAATGGCTACACCGAGTGGAAGACGGCCGACGGGCGTCCGCTCGCGGACTTCCTCAAGGCCTCCTGGTACGGGCCGAACCGCACCTGGCTGGTCCGCGGCTCCAACGTCGCCGGCCTGGACCTGGTGCAACGGTTGTGGTTGCCGCGCGGCCTCGTCAGCCTCGCCGCCAACCACCTGCGCGAAGGCGTCGAGCAGGGCGTGAGCAAGGACGAGCTGCGCACGCTGGTGGAAGAGGACTATGAATCGGTCCTCACCTACAGTCAGCGCACCCATTTGATCGAGGCGCTGCACACCTTTCTGTCCAGGATGAAGCCGGGAGACACGGTGTGCACGATCTCCAACGGCGACCTTTACGTCGGCGAGATCACCGGCGATGTCGAGCAGGTGGCCTCTGAGGGGGGCCGATCGAACCTGCGGCGACCCGTCGAGTGGCGCAACGTCGGCTACCCCTACTTGGACCTGCCTGAGGCGCTGCAACAGAAACTGTCCATCCAGCACGACGTGGTTGACCTCACCAGCGTAGAGGGCATGGTCGCTGGTCTAGGGCGCAGCGACGAGGAACTGGCCGAAGAAGTCGAGGAGGCCGACGGCGAGTCCAGCGCAGAACTTGCCGCGCTGATGGCTCGGCGCGAGCTGAAACTGCCCGAAGCGACGGACGATCTCGCCAAGGAACTGCTGGTACACGAAGTTGGGTGGTTGCAGGAGCTGCGGGACCTGCTCTGGGAAGACCGGCAGATCATCCTCTACGGACCGCCCGGCACCGGCAAAACCTACTTGGCCCTGCGGCTGGCCGAGTATTTCGGCGGCGGCCCGGAGCAGGTCAAGCTCGTGCAGTTCCACCCGTCCTATTCCTATGAGGACTTCTTCGAGGGCTTCCGGCCCCAGGAGGACCCACGAACCAGGGACGTCGCCTTCCGCATCACCGACGGCCCACTTCGTGAGATCGCCAACGCGGCCGCCCAAGAGGGAAACCGGCACATCCCGCACTTCCTGGTGATCGACGAGATCAACCGAGCCAACCTGGCGAAGGTGTTCGGGGAGCTGTACTTCCTACTGGAGTATCGAAGCAGGTCCGTTCGCCTGACCTACTCCGGAGACGACTTTGCGTTGCCGCCCAACCTGTTCGTCATCGGTACGATGAACACCGCCGACCGGTCCATTGCCCTCGTTGATGCGGCGATGCGCCGACGGTTCTCGTTCCTCGAGCTGTCCCCTCGCACCGAACCGACCCGTGGCCTGCTCCGCCGCTGGTTGGATCGTGAGGGTCACGGCCCCGAATCAGCCGACCTGCTCGATGAGCTGAACTCCCGCATCGGAGACCCGGACTTCCAGGTCGGACCCTCGTACCTGATGAAACCGGGCGTCCACCGTGGGGACGGCCTGGCCCGCGCCTGGCGCACGAAGATCCTCCCGTTGCTGGAGGAACATCACTACGGCGAAGGCATCGACGTCGAGCACCGCTACGGCCTCGCTTCCCTTCGCGCCGCCATATCGTCTGCGGACACGAACGCCCCGGCATGACCACGCTCGCCCTGGTCGAACACGCCGCGCCTCGGTCTGTGCCGCTCGACGACGCGGCCGGCCGTGCCCTGGCGCGCTCAGGGCTGGTCGAGGCTTCGCCGGACCCGGAAACCAGCGGACGATGGCGGGTCCGGGCCAAGGGCGTGGTCGGAGTGGCGACCGTACCGGTGCCCGACGGCCGGGCGGTCACCGTGCGGATCCAGCCCAAGCTGCCCGTGGCCCGGCTGCTGTTCCTGCTCGGCTACACCCGCAGCCCGAAGGGCTGGCGGGACGAGCAGGTGGATGTGGCCGAGGAACACGAGCTGTTGCCGGCCTTTGCGCGACTGTTCACGCGCCAAGCGGAACATGCGCTGCGGCAGGGGCTGCTCAAGGGCTATGTCGCGATCGAGGAGACCGCGCTCGTCATGCGCGGCCGACTGCGCTTCGCAGAGCAAGTCCGTCGGTACCACGGCAGGCTGGTGCCGGTGGAGATCGCCCATGACGAGTACACCACCGACATCGCCGAGAACCGGCTCCTGCGCTCGGCCTGTGAAACGCTTCTCCGCCTGACCGTACCCAATGACGTGCGCGGGCGGCTGCTTCGGCTGCGGGCGGACTTGATCGATGTCAGCCCGATTCCCCGCGGTGCCGTCCTGCCTTCCTGGCGCCCGAGCCGGCTCAACGTCCGCTACCACCACGCGCTGCGCCTGGCCGAACTCGTCCTGCGCAACGCGTCCGTCGAGCATCGCTACGGGGACGTCGCGGTGCAAGGGTTCACGTTCGACATGGCCCGGGTCTTCGAGGACTTCCTCACCGTAGCTCTCCGCGAAGCCTTGACCGACCACACTGGACATTGCGTTCTGCAGGCCGGCCACCATCTCGACGAGGACAGGGCGATCCGGATGATCCCCGACTTCGTCCACTACGCCGACGACGGCACGCCGCTCGCCGTGGCCGACGCCAAGTACAAGACCGAAAAGCCGCAGGGCTTCCCGGATGCCGACCTCTACCAGATGCTGGCCTACTGCACAGCGCTGAACCTGCCGGAGGGGCACCTCGTCTATGCCCAAGGCAAGGTTCCGCACACCCGGCACCGGATTCGCAACGCGGGAGTCGTCATCCACCAGCACGCTCTCGACCTCGACCAGCCACCCGGTGACCTGCTGAGCAGCGTCGCACTCCTGGCCCGCCGACTCATCGGGAAGTGAAGGACCACCATGCCGCAACTCGCCTTCGCCCACAGCTTCTGGGAGACGTACGACCTGCTGGAGAAGCAAATCAAGGCTGGGGTCCGCAAAGCGATGGGCAAATTTCAGCAGCTGTCCATCGCCGAGCTGTACGCGGACAAGGGCCTGCACCTGGAGTCGGTGGACAACGCACGCGACCCGCGCATGCGGACCATCCGCATCACCGATTTCTGGCGCGGCGTCGTCCTCGCCCCGGACGACGGAAGTGACATCTTCCTGCTGCTCAACGTCGTCCCGCACGACGACGCCTACTCCTGGGCGGCCAAGCGGCTCTACACCGTCAACACCGCGACCCGTGGGCTGGAGGTCCGCAACGTGGTCGCGATCGAACAGCTGACGCCCTCTCTGGAGGAGGTGGCCGCGAAGGCACCGGACCTGCTGTTCGCCCGCCACTCCGACACGGTCCTGCGAGAGCTCGGCATCGACGACCAGGTCCTGCGCGCGGCGCGAGCCATCGTCGACGAGGCCCAGCTGGAGGCCTTCGCCGGCGTGTTGCCCGAGGATCAGTTCGAGGTCCTGCAGTTCCTCGCCGAGGGCTTCACCCCCGAGGAGGTCTACCGGGACGTCGTCGCGGAGCGCTTGGCGGCCACCAGCGGTGACGGCACGAGCGACAGTCTGGCGATCGCGATCGTCAACACGCCGAACCGGATCAAGCTCGTCACCGGCCCGGACGAACTTGCCGAGGCGCTGGACAAGCCGTTCGCCGCGTGGCGGGTGTTCCTGCACCGGTCTCAGCGGCGCGTTGCCTACCGCACCTCCTACAGTGGGCCGGCGCAGGTAACCGGTGGGCCGGGGACCGGAAAGACGGTCGTCGCCCTGCACCGAGTCAAGCACCTGCTGTCCCGTGCGTCCGACAGCCGTGTGCTGCTCACCACCTACACCAATGCGCTGGCCGGGATGCTGCGGGAGAACCTGGCGCTGTTGCTGGAGGACGAGGAGCAGTTGGCCCGGGTAGACGTCACGACGGTTGACTCGTTCGCGAACCGGGTGGTGCGGGATATTGCCGGGCGAGTGCCGTCGCCGATCGGGGATGCGGACGAGCGGCAGATCTGGCGGCGCCTTGCCCGTCGCCTCGACTTGCCGTGGACCGAGCAGTTTCTGTTGCAGGAGTTCCGGCACGTGGTGTTGGCTCAAGGTATCGAGGACAAGGCTGGCTACCTCCGGGCCGAGCGACGCGGTCGCGGGTCTGCGCTGCGCACGTCGCAGCGGGAGCGCCTGTGGCAGGCAATGGGTGCGTTCTTCACCGAACTCGCGGGGCGGACCACGCATCTGCTGGTCTGCGCGGAAGCCGCGAAGCTCTTGTCGGGCCGGGAAGTTACTCGACACCGGTACGACCACGTGGTGGTCGACGAAGCGCAGGACCTGCACCCGGCGCAATGGCGGGTGCTGCGGGCGGCCGTTCCCGAAGGACCGGACGACCTGTTCATCACCGGCGATCCTCATCAGCGGATCTACGACTCGCGGGTGTCGCTGCGGACACTGGGAATCACGGTCACTGGACGGAGTAGCAGGCTGCGTGTCAACTACCGTAGCACTGCCGAGATCCTCGGCTGGTCCACCGGCGTGATGGCCGACGTCCGGATCGACCAGCTCAGCGGGGAGGGCGACGACAGCCTGATCGGCTACCGTTCGTTGCTGCACGGCACCCGGCCGCACATCGCGGGATACCCCGACGAGAACTCGGAGATCGACGCGCTCGTCGAATGCGTGCGGGAATGGCTGGGGCAAGGCGTGCTGCCCCACGAGATCGCGGTGTGCACTCGGTTCAACATCCTCCTGGACAAGGTGCGTGACCGGCTGCGGGCCGACGACATCCCGGCGGTTCTGGTCAAGGATCGTCCGGCGGCCGGGACCGAGGGCGTGCGGCTGGCGACCATGCACGCGATGAAGGGGCTCGAGTTCCGCTGTGTCGCGGTCGTGGGCGTCACAGCCCGCGCGGTCCCTTTCGCCAAGGAGGTCACGCCCGTGGAAGTGGACCCGCAGCAGCATGCGAGCGACCTGCTCAAGGAGCGTTGCCTGTTGTTCGTCGCTTGCACCCGGGCCCGCGAACGCCTGTCCGTGTCGTGGAGTGGCGCGCCCAGCCCTTTCCTGCCCGCTTAATTCCCTGGTTCTGGGCGCAGCGCACCGAGGGTGAGACCGTCCCGGCCCAGAGATGTAGCGCGCTGCCCCAGTTTCGCCAGTTCCGCGAGCAACCGATCGAACTCCTCGAACGCGCGGAACGCCGCGCCGTAACGACGTTGTTCGTCGACGCTCAGCTGGGGGATCCGGGAGCCGGTGACGTCGGTGCGGAAACTGCCGCTGCCACTGGTCGCGCGCTTGACGTTCGCGGCGCTGCTCAGAAAGCCGCGCAGGAAGTCGGTGTCCAGCCGGTCACTCGTCGAGGTCGCTCCGTCATCGGTCAGCGAGACCAGTCCGGCGCGCACGAGATCCGCCACCTTGATCGACGGGCCGTCGAGGGTACCCAGGCCCTTGCCGAGTTCGGGGAGCAGCTCACGCAGCTCGTGCAGCGTGGTCGCCACCGCCGCGCAGGCGGCGGCGTACTCGGCCAGGTGGTCGACATGTTGTGCGGCGACGTAGCGAGCCGGTGTGAGGTCGACGTCCTCGTCCAGCAGGTCGATCAGTGGTACGTCCGTGATCTGGCTTGCGATGGGCTCGAGCGTCTCGTCCGGGTCGTTCGCCGAAAGATCCACCATCCGCACCGTGTCGCGCCCTGACTCGGCGTGGACCGGCCTGTCCAGCAGCCACAGCTGCACTGGCTGTGCATGAAGCGCCGCCATCCCCGGTGGCAAGGCGATGACCTCGGAAAGCGCGCCACGGCGTATGAGCTCCGCTCGGATTCGACGGCCGGCCTTGCGATAAGCGACCGAGGGTGGCATCACCACCACTGCCCGGCCGCCTGGGGCAACGTGGGAATAGCAGTGCTGGAGCCAGGCCAGCTCGCCCTCGGCACGGGTGGGAACGCCGAATTCCCAGCGGGCGTCCAGGAGCAGATCTTCGCGGCCCCAGTCCGCAGCGTTGACCGGCGGGTCGCAGACGACCAGTTCGGCGCGCAGCCGATCCCATTGGTCGTGCCGCAGTGAGTCACCGACTCGCACGGCGGCGTCCGGGTCGACGAGCTTCAGGCGCGCTCCGGCCAGGCGTGCTGCGGCCTTGTGGCATTCCTGCCCCGCTAGGGACGTGCCGGGAGTCGCGAACGCCAGGAGGAGCGAACCGATGCCACAGGCCGGATCGTAGACGGTTCCGGTCACCGGGCCGGCGAAGTGGCTGATTGCGCGCACCAGGCGAGGTGTCGAGGTGTACTCGCCCGCGGACATCCGCTCGACGAGGGCTGTGAGGACTTCAGCCGGTGCGCGTTCTTCGAGCAGATCGTGGATGAGCGGGATGAGGTCCGGTTCGAGATCCTGGGCTGATCCGGTGGTCAGCAGTCTCGAAACGTCTGCCAAGCCACGGACCATCTCACTGCCGTACCGGGTGCGCAGCGCGTGCCAGAGCACCACTTCCGGCGAGGGATCGTCGCCCTTCCGGTGCCGGTCCAGCCAGGATCGGACCTCGGCAAGGTCGAACAGGGCGGTGCGGCCGGTACCACGCACAGGAGCCGGGAAGTCCTCGTATCGTTTGCGCCAGTTGGACACCGCAGCCCGCGTCACCTTCGCCAGCCGCGCGATCTCGGCAGGAGTGACCAGCGAAGCGGCGCTGGCCCGGGCGGCACTCATAAGCCGACAGTACACGCTCCAGTTCTTCAATGAGCGAACCTGCATGTTGACGGTGCAAACGAACGCTCAGTCTGCGAAGCAGAACTGATGCGCGGCGCACGCCCGCTCGCGGCGCAAGGGTGCCTACGACGAGTGGCGGGTGGTGACGCCGGCCAGCACAAGATCGATTCCGGCGAGGAACTGTTCCCGGTCGTCGTGGTTGCGCAACTGCCTCGCGACGCGGCGGGTGAACGGGTAGGCCTCCGGGTCGAGGTCCTCCCAACTACTCGCCACCGTGTCGAGGAAGGCCTCTCGCGTCGTGCTGACTTCGGCTGTCGCGGTTTGGCCCGCGGTGCCGAGGATGTAGTGCACCAGCACCGACGTCGCGGTGAACCAGCTGCGCTCGGGCACCCCGAGCGCGCCGATGTGGCGTCCGATGGCCTCGAAGATCCGCGGCGCCACCGGGCCCCCGGGGTTGCGGGTCAGCTGCATCAACAGCTGTGTCGCCAGCCACGGGTGTCGCTCGATCGCGTCGAACAAACCGAGCGCGACGGCGCGGATCTCCTCCTGGGGCGAACCCGCGGACGCGGCGGGGAGCGCCTGGGCGACGACCGCGTCCGTCGCCGTGGTCAGCAGCTCGTCCTTGTTCGCCACGTGCCAGTAGATCGCGCCGGCGCCGGTGGCGAGCCGTTCGGTCAGCGTCCGGAACGTCAGCCCGGCTTCGCCCGCCGCGTCCAGCAGCTCGACGGCCGCTTCGACGATTCGCTCCCGGGAGAGCGCCTCCGTGCGCCGGGTCCGTGGTGGCATGCCCCCATCTTGACACATCTGGAATGCCGTTCCAATATGGAATGGCATTCCACGAAGAAGGAGGGGCAATGCACGTCACGATCATTGGGGCCGGGCTGGGCGGTCTCACGCTCGCTCGCGTCCTGCACGTCCACGGCATCCCGGCGACGGTCTACGAAGCGGAGGCGTCCGCGGGCGCACGCGCCCAGGGCGGGATGCTCGACATCCACGAGCACGACGGCCAGCAGGCCCTCCGTGCGGCGAACCTGTTCGACGAGTTCCGCGGCATCATCCTGGAGGGCCGCGAGGCGACCAGGGTCCTCGCGCCGGACGGTGCGGTCCTGCTCGACCAGCCCGAGGACGGCACGGCCGGGCGCCCGGAGGTCCAGCGCGGCGAGCTGCGGCGGATCCTGCTCGACTCGCTCCCGGAAGGCACCGTCCGGTGGGGGCACAAGGTCACCGGCGTCCGCGCTCTCGGCGACGGCCGCCACGAAGTGGCTTTCGCCAACGGCGGGACCGTCGTCACGAGCCTGCTGGTCGGCGCGGACGGCGCGTGGTCACGCGTGCGGCCGCTGGTCTCCGGCGCGGTGCCGCGGTACGTGGGCCGGTCGTTCGTCGAGACCTACCTGTTCGACGCTGACAGCCGGCACCCCGCCGCCGCGCGAGCCGTCGGCGGTGGGGCGCTGATGGCGCTCGTGCCGGGCAAGGGGATCATGGCGCATCGCGAGAGCGGCGGGACGCTGCACACCTACGTGGCGCTCACCAAACCACTGGAGTGGTTCGCGGAGATCGATTTCAGCGACTCCGCCGCCCTCGCGCGGGTCGCGCGAGAGTTCG
The DNA here is from genome assembly GCF_000427825.1 of Thermocrispum municipale DSM 44069. Classification (GTDB taxonomy): domain Bacteria; phylum Actinomycetota; class Actinomycetes; order Mycobacteriales; family Pseudonocardiaceae; genus Thermocrispum; species Thermocrispum municipale. Next base: position 25,266 of record NZ_ATYT01000014.1, read on the forward strand.
ACGGCTGGGCGCCGGAACTCACCGCGCTGATCACCGACAGCGACACCGCGCCGGTCCTGCGTCCGCTCAACACCCTGCCGATCGGGCACAAGTGGGACCGGGTGCCGGGCGTGACGCTGCTCGGCGACGCGGCGCACCTGTTCGCCCCGTCCGGCGATGGCGCGAACCTGGCCATGTTCGACGGCGCCGAGCTCGGCAAGGCCATCGCCGCCCATCCCGGCGACCCCGAGGCCGCCCTGGCGGAATACGAGCAGGCCCTGTTCCCGCGCAGCACCGCGGCGGCCGTCGAGGGCAGCCACACGCACGAAATGCTGTTCGACGAGAACGCGCCGCACAGCGTGATCAGCTTCCTGACGGCCTGAGTTCAGGGGCGCTTTTTCTGCTGCGCGTCGTACTCGGCGCGGGCCTGTTCGACCTTCTCCAGGTTCGGCGACCACTCCGCGAGGGTCGCGAACAGCGGGGCGAGGCTGCGGCCGAGGTCGCTGATCTCGTACTCCACCCGCGGCGGCACCTCGGCGTGGTAGGTGCGCACCACGAGCCCGTCGCGCTCCAGTTGGCGCAGCCGCTGCGTCAGGACCTTCGGCGTGATCGTCGTGATGCGGCGGGACAGCTCCACGAAACGTTGCCTGCCGTACTCGTTCAGCGTCCACAGGATTGGCGTGGTCCACCGGCTGAACACGAGATCGACCACGGGCGCGATCGGGCAGGCCAGCTCGGGACTGACTGTGGTTTCGGTCACCGGATCCACGTCGGGCCGGGCGCAGCACGTCCGCAGAGGCACCGGCGAGCGCGAGGTGTCGCGTCCCCAACAAGAGGCCGAGGATCGAAAGATCGACTGCGGGCGCGACAAGCGGCGCAACCCAGACCGGCACGCCCAGACGAAGGGCGAGGTTGAGAACATTGCCGAAGCCGAAGAGGAACGTCAGTCCAACTACCATTCCCATGATCACAGTGATGGTTCGAATGATGACCGAGTGCTCTGTCGGCGTCTGCGGCACGGACGTGTCGTCGTGAGTGCCCATCAGGCATCACCACCAGGGTTGTCGACCTGGAAGCTGCTCTCGATCACCAGCATTCCGCTGGAAAACCGCTGGTCAGGAGCGGGACCGTCTGCGTGTAGCCCCGCCGGGGGCGCAGCTTGACGATCGGACGCCGCGCCGGATGTGTCCCGTGGGCCGCGAGCGTCGGTTGACATTTCTTTGTGTCGTCCGCGGTGTGGTTCGCGCGCAATCGCTGTGTCGGTCGCGCCGGTCCGACGGAGATACCCACTCAGCGGCGCGCCAGGCAGAGACGGGGAGCCTGCCGCAACGGACGGGGCTCCCCGTCTTCGCCCGATTCACCGGGCCGGTTGCTCGGACTGGAGCGCGGCCGCTACGAGTTCCTGCACATCGCCGACGGTTCGGGCGGCGAAGACCTCTTCATCGGTGACCGGGATGCCGAATTCCTTGCGCAGTGCCAGCACGAATTCCAGCCGGGACAACGAGTCGATGTCGAGGCCGGACTCGAGGTCGCTGTCCGGGGTGATGGATTCCGGGGCGGCCGTCGACCACTCGGCCAGGATGGTCACCAGTCGTTCGTGGATGGTGCTCATGCTTCGGTGTGCCTTTCGGAGTGCGGGTTGCTGGATCCCGAGGGTTGAACGGTCACCTGCGGCCACGTCAACATCGCCGATCCCCATGCGAGCCCGCCGCCGAACGCGGTGAGCAGCAGGCGTTGGCCCGCCCGGATCTCGCCCGCCACGGCCGCGTCGACGAGCGCGAGCGGGATCGAGGCCGCCGAGGTGTTCCCGACCCGGTCGACGTTGGTGACCAGACGCTCCTTCGGCAGATCAAGCTGTCGGGCGATGGCGTGCAGGATGCGGACGTTCGCCTGGTGTCCGACGACGCGGTCGACGTCGGTGATCGCATACCCGGTCCGGCCCAACAGCGCCGCGCACGACTCGGACATCCTGGTCACGGCCTCGGTGAACACCTTCTTGCCGTTCATGCGCATGGTCGTCGCGGACGGTTCGAACACGCCACGATATGGCTGCCGGGAGCCGCCGACCTCGACGCGGATCAGCTCGGCCTGCGCGCCGTCGCTGCCGAGGTCGAAGCCTTCCACCCGGCCCGCCTCGTCCGCGCCACCCGCCCGGAGCACCAGGGCGCCCGCGCCGTCCCCGAACAGCGGCCCGGTGTTGGGGTCGTCCGGGTCGACCACGGCGGACATCACCTCGGCGCCCGCGACGAGCACGCTGCCTGCCAATCCGGACTCGATCAGGCTGGCACCCACGGCCAGCGCATAGACGTAGCCCGCGCACACGGCACCGATGTCGAATGCCGGAACCGGCCCGAGGCCGAGTTCTGCGGCAACGGCAGGTGCTGTCGCCGGAATCGGGTGGTCCGGCGTGGCGGTCGCGACGATCAAGGCGTCGACGGTGTTCATGTCTGCGGAGGCGAGAGCGCGTCGTCCGGACTCGACCGCGAGCGCAGTGGTGCCGACCCCGGGCTCGGCGTAATGACGGCGCTCGATGCCGGTTCGGCTCTGGACCCACCCGTCGGCCAGGCCGAGTCGGCGACTGAGGGTGTCGCTGTCGACATGGTCGGCCGGGACGAATCCGCCGACGCCCGCCACGACTGCATGACTCATGCCGATACTCCTTCGAGCCAGTAGCGTTCGGTGCGCCACGGGTAGGAGGGGAGCGGGACATACCGGGCTCCGGGGTCGAGAATCGCCGTCCAGTCCACATCCCTTCCGTCGAGGAAGGCCGCCGCAGCGTCGCCCACGGCGGACTCCCGCGCGACGACGTTGCGGTCCCGAAGCGCGCTCACCAACTCGGCGTGCGTGCGACCGGCGACGGCGAGGCGGTGCTCGAACTGCTGACGACGGCGCGCAGCGCTGAAGCAGATATCACGCAGACTCAGCTCGTGGCCGTCGCCGCCGGGGCCGAGATAGTTGACGTAGGACCCCACGAGATCCTCCAACGCTTCCGGGCTGCGTGCGGACAGCACCAACAAGTGCGTCCGCCCGGTATCGGGTTCCGCTCGCTGGGGCGCTGGTAGCGCCTGGCCCACGACGAGGTGGGTGTTGACGGACGAGATGCCCTGGCCGCTCACGCCCGCGATCACCGGCCGGTCGAGCACGGGCAGCTTCGTCGGGGCAGTGGGCACCACCAGTGGCAGGTCGTCCCATGCGACGTTCGGGTTCGGGGTGTTGAAGTGCAGGCTCGGCACGACCTCGTGGTGCTCGAGACACAGCACGGTCTTGATCAGAGCCGTGACGCCGGCGGCACCTTCGGTGTGCCCGACGTTCGTCTTGACGGACCCCACGAAACACGGCCGCTCGGGCTCTCTGCCCGCGCCGAGCACCTCGCCGAGACCGGCGAACTCCACCGGGTCGATCAGCGGAGTGCCGGTGCCGTGGGCCTCCACGAAATCCACGTCCGCAGGGTCGACACCGGCGTCTTCGTAGGCCCACCGCAACATCTGCGTGTGACCCTCGACGGACGGTGCGAGCAACGATCCGCTGCTGGCACCGTCGTTGCTGATGGCGCTGCCTAGGATCACGGCACGCACGCGGTCGCCGTCGGCCAGGGCTCGGCTCAGTGGCTTGAGGATGACGACGCCGACTCCGTCGGACGGGGCGAACCCGTTGGCGGACGCGTCGCCGAACTTGCAGCGACCGTCGGGTGCGAGCATCCGGACCTGGGACAACAGCACGTCTTCGTCCGGCGTGAGCTTGAGGTTGACGCCCGCGGCGACGGCCAGCTGCGACTCTCCGGCACGCAGACTCTGGCACGCGAGGTGAACGGCCACCAGCGACGACGAGCACGCCGTGTCCAGCGCGATGCTCGGGCCGCGCAGGTCGAACACGTACGACAGCTGTCCGGACAGGACGCAGCGGTAGTTGTAGATGGCGCTCGGGCCGAGGTTTTCCAGGCCCCGGCGGGCCTGCAGGTCCCAGTAGTCCAGATGCATCGACCCGACGTAGACACCGGTGCGACTGCCCGCTACGTCTGCGGGTGGGATGCCGGCGTCCTCGAAGGCCTCCCAGGTCGTCATCAACAGCAGGCGTTGCTGCGGATCGAGGTTCTTGGCCTCGCGAGCCGACATACCGAAGAAGGCGGCGTCGAACTGGCTGGGGTCGTCCAGATAGCCGGACCTGCGGCTGATCACCTTGCCCGGTGTGGGCTCCGGAGCGTACAGCTCGTCGACGTCGTACCGGTCGGAGGGCGTGCGGCTCGTGGCGTCACGTCCGGCGCGCAGCAGCTCCCACAGTGCGGACACGGAGTCTGCTCCCGGAAGCCGGCACGCCATCCCGACGACGGCGATCGGCTCGTGGCGGCCGTCGGCGGGGTAGGTGAAGGGTTGGTGGGATACGGTCTGCATCTTCTCCCTCAGCGGTCGGCGGGGTGAAAGGGTCGCTGGTCCAGGCCCGACACGGCGGCGTAGTCGTCGGCGACGGCCGCGAGCTCGTCGGGAGAGATCACGTCGTGGATGTCGTCGAACCCGGTGGGTGCGCGTTGGTGAGCCAGCGCGATGACGCGTTCGGGACCGTGCGCACGATTGCTGGCTTGTAGCCGCGTTGTCGCTGGTCGTCGTGCGCGTTCGTACTCGGCGAGGGCGGACTCGACGGCGTCGCCTGCGGCCAGCACACGGGCGAGTTCCGCGGCGTCGAGGATCGCCTGGGTAGCTCCGTTGGAGCCCATCGGGTACATCGCGTGCGCGGCATCCCCGAGCAAGGTGGTTCGGCCGAAGCTCCACCGGGGCAGCGGCTCGCGGTCCACCATCGGGTACATCCGGACGTCGTCGGCTGCGTCGAGGATCGCCGGGATGTCCAACCACTCGAAGGTCCAGTCGCCGAAGTACCGCAGAGCGTCCTCGGGAACCGCGGTCTCCAGGTCGGCCGGCCGTGCCGCGACCCAGTTGACGAGCACCTTGCCGTCCGGGAAGCGCCGCACCGGGTATGTCACCACCCGGTGCACGTCATCGCCGGAGACGACCATGGAGCGTCCGGTCAGGAACGGTTCGGCGACACTCGTACCGCGCCACATGACCAGGCCGTTGCCGGACGGCTGCCCCTCGTCCGGGTACAGCTGGGCTCGGACAGCGGAACGGATGCCGTCGGCTCCGACCACGACGTCGGCGTCGGTCTCGGTGGTCCGGCCGCCGCGGTGCGACAGGTGAACGTGTCCGGTGTCCGTGTCGACGTGGACGACGCGCGAATCCAACCGGATGGCCTCGTCGCCCAGCCGCTCCCGCACCGCCTGCGCCAGGACAGCCACCAGGTCGGCGCGGTGAACCGACAGCTGAGGCCAGTCGTGCCCGGCGTATTTGCCGCGAGGCTCCCGCCAGATCAGGTCACCGAACCTGTTGCACAACAGCAGCTCCCGGGTCTGCACGCACGACGCGGTGAGTCGATCGAGCAGGTGCAGTTCACCGAGTACTCCAGCGGCATGCGGAAGGATGTTCAGGCCGACACCGAGTTGCCGCAGGTCTGTCGCCGCCTCTGCCAGCGTGACGTCTCGGATCCCCGCCGCGTGCAGGCCCAGCGCCGTCGTCAGGCCGCCGATGCCGGCGCCCGCGATCACGACTCGCACAGAACCCTCCGCTTCCCCGCTCGGCGCGGCTGGTCGAGCCACCGGCGCACCTGCGTCGCGTTCTGTTTCGTCACGTCGACGATCTCGGCCAGCAGGTCGATGCTGCCGCCGCCGCTGCCCAGCGGATACAAGCGCAGCTCGTGCGCGTAGGACTTGCGGGCCATGGTGAGGTGTTTGCCACGGAATGCCACGAGCGCTCGCAGGCCTCGGGCCACTGCCTCCGCGCCGGCTCGCAAGTGCGGAGGGGTAGCACCGTTCGCCTGCGCGATCGCGGTCTTCAGCCGGGACACCACCGACGGCCCCGCGACCCACTCGTCGAACAGGTCGCGCCAGCCCGGAAGGCCGTACCACGCCGACTCGGCGGCGAACTTCGTGTACTCGGGCGAGCCGTGATCGCTGGCCCACAGGGCCATGTCGACCAGTGCGAGCGGGACATGGGCCGCCGCCGGACCGAGAAATCGTCGATCTCCTACCCGAATGTCTTCGAAGAACGGGCGCATCGTCCGGGCGAAGAATTCGGGTGTGACGTTGGCGACAGCGATGTCGATGGCATCTTCCATCGAGCGCAGGAGGGCAACCAGTTCTTGCGCCACAACCGCGAATGACAAATCGTTGGGCGAGATGTCCCACAATTGGCGGCACAAATCAACCGCAGCGCTCATTCGCGGCAGGCTGACCCGGACCGACGACATGAGCAGGCGCTCCATGCGGTGGCCGGTGTACATGCGTTCCCGCGGCCCGGTGGGATTCCACCGGATGTAATGGTGCACGGTGTCCCGCGGCACCATTCCGGTCCGGTCGCCGAGGATGATCAGCACTTTTTCCAGGTCGGGAACGGCGTCGAGCGGTTCCATACCGTGCCGCTTGACGGAGCCGATGACCATCCCAAGGTCCCGCATCGCCGCCAGACATTCGGCGGTCCCGAGATCGGCGACGTCGGTTGCGGCCGGAGTCACGTCGCGTAGCACCGTGACGAGCCACTTGGCGTCGGCATCGGCGTTCATGCGCCACAGGTCGCCGACGCGTCGGTCGAAGTCGAGAGGGTCGAGTGCGGCGACGTGCTCGTCGCGAAGAACGTGCAGGTCAGCTGACAACATGAAGTAACCCGATGGTGAGAACCGACAGACCGAAGATCCCCGCGGGCACCGCTCTGCCAGGCGGGTCCTGCGCGCGCACGTGCGTAAGGACGGCTCCAGCCATCAGCAGGGCCAGTCCGGCCGCGGCGGCCACGCCGAGGAGCGAGAGCCACGGACCGGCGGCGAGTCCGATACCGCCGGCCACTTCGGCGACGCCGATGAGGCGGTACTTGGAGTACGGGATCTTGAACCGCTCGGCGTCGGCGCGCATGACGCCGACACCGCCCAGTTTTGCCAGTCCGCCGCCGATATAGCAGATACCGAGGAGTAACGACAAGATAGTCAGAGTTGACAAGGTCCAGCCTTTCTTGTGCCGCGGCATTACGGGGTCGCGAGATCAGCGCTTGCTCACACGTCCGGGATCGTGTCAGGAGTTCACAAAACTGCGCATCAACCGGGCCTGATCACTGGGGTGGATCATTGTGCAGTGGAGTTGAAAAAGATTCGAACACGGAGCGTGCTGGGATTCGGCCGACCTGGTGTGACGCGTCTATCAGTGCACAGAAGTGCAAGTCCTGATCGCATTCTTGTCGCGAAATCAACTCGTGGCGTGCAGTTTCAACGCCCTCGTGACACGGATGTCGTGAGGTATTCACCTGGCGCGCCGGTCATCGCCGCTTCCGGCAGGTCGTACAGGTCGACTTTCGCCGATCCGATGGCAGCCGCATGAGTCCACAGTGAGGTGCCCGTGCGTGGCAGCTACCGCGCACGAATGCCGTGTCGCCGATCGGGTCGAAACGCTGCACGACGGGAATACCCCGTGGGGGTATCATGTTGAGGCGAGGGCCGATCGAGGGGAGCTGTCATGGACCACGCGCACCGCGGCCCGCGCCGGCACGACTCGCACCCGGCTGATGCCGAGTCCGCGGATGAGCACGAGGTGGCGGCCCAGCGCGCGGCGCGCGGAGAGCGCACCAGTCATCACCAGCACGCGGGGCGTCATGAGCCCGCGACGCACCGACAGCACGCCGGGCATGCCGAGTCCGCAACGCACCGACAGGACGCCACGCATCCTGAGCACGGCATGCGTGACCAGCACGCCGCGCACACCGAGCACGCCACACACGACCAGCATGCGGCGCACGCCGGGCACGCCACACACGCCGGCCACGACGAGCACGCGGGCCACGACAAGCACGCGGGCCACTCGCCGCAGATGTTCCGCAACCGTTTCTGGCTGTCCCTGGCGCTGACCATCCCGGTCGTGTTCTACGCCGACATGATCCAGATGTGGCTGGGCTACACGGCTCCGGACTTTCCCGGTTCGGCGCTCGTCGCCCCGGTTGTCGGCACGGTCATTTTTCTCTACGGCGGTGAGCCGTTCCTGCGCGGCGCGATCCACGAACTGCGGGACCGCCAACCCGGGATGATGCTGCTGATCGGCATGGCGATCAGCGTCGCGTTCGTGGCGAGCATGGCCGCCAGTCTCGGCCTGTTCCAGGTCGAGGTGTGGTGGGAGCTCTCGCTGTTGATCGTGATCATGCTGCTCGGCCACTGGATGGAGATGCGCGCGATCGGTCAGGCCCGCGGTGCCCTTGCCGCGCTCGCCGAACTCCTCCCGGACGAAGTCGAACGCCTTACACACGACGGGCGCATCGAAACGGTACGGATCACAGACCTTGCCGTCGGTGACGTCGTCCTCGTGCGACCGGGCGGACGGATTCCTGCGGACGGCACGATCGTCAGCGGTCAAGCGGACGTCGACGAGTCGATGATCACCGGCGAATCGCGGCCGGTCGCCCGCGCCGCTGGCGACCGGGTCATCGCAGCCGGCGTGTCCACGGACAGCCCGATTCGCGTGCGGGTCGACGCCGTCGGAGACGACACCGCGCTTGCCGGCATCCAACGGCTCGTGGCGCAGGCGCAAGCGTCGCAATCGCGTACCCAGGTACTCGCCGACCGGGCGGCCGCGCTCCTCTTTTATGTCGCCCTCGCCGTCGCGGTGATCACGGTGGTGGTGTGGGCCCTGCTCGGTGACGCCGACGCCGCCGTCGTGCGCTCGGTGACCGTGCTCATCATCGCCTGCCCGCATGCCCTCGGTCTGGCGATCCCGCTGGTCATCTCGATCTCCACGGCGAAGTCCGCGCGGAACGGCATCCTGGTGAAAGACCGGCTTGCGCTCGAGCGCATGCGTTCGGTGGACGCCGTTCTGTTCGACAAGACCGGCACCCTGACCAAGGGCGAGCACGCAGTCATCGGGGTCGCTGCCGCGGGCGGCGTCACGGACGAGGAGTTGCTGGCCCTGGCAGCCGGGGTCGAAGCGGAAAGCGAACACCCGCTGGCCCGCGCCATCGTCACGGCCGCCCGTGAGCGGGACATCGCACCACGACACGTCGCCGATGCGCGATCGATGACTGGTCGGGGCGTAGTGGCCACAATCGACGGCCGAAGGGTCGTCGTCGGCGGGCCAACCCTGCTGCGGGAACGCGGCTGGGAGATTCCCGGTGACCTCGAGCCTGCGGTCGAGAGTTGGAAACAGCGTGGGGCCGCGGTCCTCTACGTCGTTCGCGACGACGATGTGCTCGGCGCGCTGGCGTTGGAGGACCAGGTTCGGCCCGAGTCCCGCGCGGCGATCGACGCTCTCCACCGGCTCGACGTGAAGGTCGCGCTGATCACCGGTGACGCGCGGCAAGTTGCCGACGCCGTCGCCGACCAGCTGGGCATCGACGAAGTGTTCGCCGAGGTCTTGCCGGAAGAGAAGGATCAAGCCGTCAGCGAGCTGCAACGCCGAGGTCACACGGTCGCCATGGTCGGCGACGGTGTCAACGATGCGCCCGCGCTCGCGCGCGCCGACGTGGGTATCGCCATCGGTGCGGGTACCGATGTCGCCATCGAATCGGCCGACATCGTGCTGGCCGCCAACGACCCGCGTTCTGTCGTGTCCGTCCGGCAGTTGTCCGCGGCCGGCTACCGCAAGATGCTGCAGAACCTCTGGTGGGCGGCCGGCTACAACCTCGCCGCCATCCCACTGGCCGCAGGCGTGCTCGCGTGGGCCGGGTTCGTGCTGCCCATGGCCGTCGGCGCCGTGCTCATGAGCGTGTCCACCATCGTGGTCGCACTCAATGCCCAGCTGTTGCGACGCATCAACCTGCGGCCGGAGGCGATCACGGCGTCGTGACGGACCGTCCTGGAGCTCACGTCGAGCGTCGGGGATGGTGCTCGTTCGTCAAGGCCGATCGCCCGCAAGGGCATCAGCCGCGGGCGAGGCGGACCGGGCGGTTCCGGGCGAGTTGGCTGCCGCCTGCGTGCGGAACGCAGCGCTTGCCCATGCCGCGGTGAGCGCCACCGTTCCCGCCACGGGAATCCACAGCGGGCCAGGGCCGTCGGCGATGAACCCGCCCGCAGCGGCGCCCGCCGCGGTCCCGAGATACAACCCGGCGATGTTCAGCGAGATGGCCGTCATGGCTGCCTCCGGCGCGGCTTCGATGACGCCGGCCTGCATCGGAGGATTGAGGGCCCATGCGAACACGGCCCAGACCCCGATACCGAGCAGAACGACGAAGAACGGCGCCCGGAGCGCGAAAAGCGTGGCGTTGAGGGCAAGCGCAATGGCGTGACCGCCGATCACCGTCAGCCGGCTGACGCGGCTACCGTGACGGTCCGCAAGCGTGCCGCCGAAAAAGACCGAGGGCACGCCGATGATCCCGACGATCAAGAGCACCCAGGGCAGGGCCTTGGTATCGCCTTGGTGCTGGTGGAGCAGCGCGGAGAGGTAGCTGTAGAACATCAATCCGCCCACACCGGACAGGAACACCGCGACCACGAGACGAAGCACCGGCCGGTTACGCAGCGGGGACAACCGTTCCCGCAAGCTGATCGCCGGGGCGCCGGTGAGCTGCGGAAGCCCGACGGCCAGCAACGTCATCGCGCCGGCCGCGACCACCGCGATGAGGACGAACGTCGCGCGCCATCCCAGCAAGCCGCCCAGCCACGTGCCGACAGGCACACCGGTGAACAAGGCAACGGTCAGGCCCGCGGTGACGGCGGAGAGGTAGCGACCTTGCTGATCGCGCGGCGCTGCTTCGGACGCGATGGCAAACGCGAGGGAAGAAACGACCGCAGCGGCCAGACCTGCGACGGCACGGAGCGCGACCAGGACTGCGAACGTCGGCGCCACTGCCGCCAACACGTTGGCAACCGTGAACACGGCCAGCGCAATCAAGATCACGCGACGCCGAGGGTACGGATTCAACAGCATCGCCATCGCAGGCGCGCTCAGCGCGAACACGAGGGCGAACACGGTGACCAGCTGGCCTGCGGTGCCGGTCGAGATGCGCAGATCTGTGGACAGTTCGAAAAGCAGCCCGGCGATCACGAACTCGTCGGTGCCCAGCGCCAGGGAGGCGATGAACAGCCCGATGAGCCAGCCAGGGGGGTGGGGTCGAGTCATGCCGGCATCTTATTCGATGTTCGACGAACATCGAATAAGATGTCCGCGGAACGATGGGATACTGGACTTGTGGCGAAGGACGCGCAGCATCCCGACCTCGAGGACATCGAGCTGACCACGGTGCTGAGCGCCTTGGCCGACCCGGTGCGCCTTGGTCTGGTCCGGCTGCTGTCCGACGGGGTCGAGCGCCAGTGGGGTGAGCTCGACGCCCCGGTTGCGAAGTCCACGCTCAGTCATCATCTGAAAGTGTTGAGGTCGGCGGGGGTCACCCGGACGCGCGAAGAGGGCACGCGATGCTACGTGCGCCTTCGCTCCGACGAGCTCGATGATCGGTTTCCCGGCCTCCTGTCGAGCCTGCTGGCGGTCGACGGTCATGGTGCAACGCCGATAGGCATCAAAGGCGCGTAACGCTCGCCGGCGAACCGTGGCGCCTGCCCGTGCCGGCTCTTGTTCTTGTCCTGCATCCGATCTGCAGCGCGGGTGGTGCGCTGCTCGCGTTGCGCGCAGTATTTCGCTCAGGAACTACCCATGATTCACTTTTCCGCGTAGTCCAGCTTGACAAGCTGGTGCTTACCGTCCATCTTGAGCAGATCATTGACTTTCCGGCATTCACAGAGCGGTGAGGATGGGCGGACGGATGTACCTGACGCAAGGACTGCATCGGTCGGTGCAACAGACTCCTGAGGCACCTTCGACCGTTTTCGGGCAGCGAACTCGCACCTTCGTGGAGACCGCGGACCGGGTAGCCAGGTTCGCGGGTGCGCTGCGGGCCCTGGGCGTCGGCAGCGGGGACCGAGTGGCGATCCTGGGTATGAACTCGGACCGATATTCCGAGGCCCTGCTGGCGATCGCCTGGGCGGATGCGGTCTTCGTGCCTGCGAACATCCGCTGGGCCGCGGCCGAGATCAGCTACTCGCTGGTCGAGTGCGACGCCAAGGTGCTGATCGTCGACGATGCGTTCCAAGGAATGGTTCCCGCGCTACGCGAAGCGCACAGCGGGCTCGCCACGGTGATCTACTTCGGTGAGGGCGAACCGCCGGACGGCATGCTGGGGTTCGAGGACCTCGTTGCGCAGACCGATCCGGTCGACGATGCCCGCCGCGGTGGCGACCAACTAGCCGGCATTTACTACACGGGCGGCACGACGGGTAACCCCAAGGGCGTCATGCTCAGTCACGCCAACCTGTTGACCTCAGCCCTCGGGTCGGCGGCCACCGGCCACTTCTGTGAACCGGGCGGACGGCTGCTGCACGCCGCTCCCATGTTCCATCTCGCCGACGGTGCGGCCTGGGCTGCGCAGACCGCGCTGGGCGGTACGCACGTCATGGTGCCCGCGTTCGACCCGGTCGCCGTGCTCAGCGCGTTCAGCGAACACCAGATCACCACCACACTGCTGGTACCCACGATGATCGGCATGCTCGTCAACCACCCCGACGCGGGCTCGTACGACCTGTCCAGCCTGCGGCACATGATCTACGGTGCCTCGCCGATCTCCGAACCGGTGTTGGAGAAGGCGATGAAGCTGTTCCCCAACGCCGGATTCGTCCAGGCCTACGGGATGACCGAGCTGTCGCCCGTCGCCACGCTGCTGCTGCCGGAGGACCACCACGACCCGGCGCATCGCCGCGCCGCGGGCAAGGCCGCGCCGCACGCCGAGGTGCGCATCGTGGACGAGCACGACAACGAAGTGCCCCGGGGAACCGTCGGCGAAGTCGTCTGCCGCGGCGGGCACGTCATGCTGGGCTACTGGAACCAGCCGGAGGCCACCGCCGCCGCGGTCCGGGACGGCTGGATGCACACCGGCGACGGCGGCTACATGGACGATGACGGCTACGTCTACATCGTCGACCGGATCAAAGACATGATCGTCAGCGGGGGAGAGAACGTCTACAGCGTCGAGGTCGAGAAGGTCGTCGCACAGCACCCGGCCGTCGAGTCCTGCGCGGTCATCGGCGTACCCGACGACGACCTCGGCGAACGCGTTCACGCCGTGGTCGTGCTGCGTCCCGGCGAGCAGACCACGGCGGAAGAACTGCGGGAGTTCTGCAAGCAACACATCGCCGGGTACAAGGCCCCCCGCAGTGCCGAATTCGTCGATGCGCTCCCGCTGTCCGGTGCCGGCAAGATCCTCAAAAGGGAGCTTCGTCGCAGGCACTGGGATCAGCATCACCGTGCCGTGCACTGACCCCAGCTAGCGGCCCGTCGGCGGAGCTGGGCTCCGCTCCCTTCGCGCCGGCCACCTGATGTGGCAGCCGTCCCAGCGGGGACGGCTGCTCGGTGACTCCTGCGCGCATTTTTTTGTCATCCAGTCATCACGAGGAAGCAGCATGCGCAGAAAAGGCAAACTGACCCTTGCCGTCGCGGTCGCGCTGGCCGCGATCGGCGTCGCGGTGCCGGCCGTCGGCGAACCGGCGGCGGCACCGGCGACGCAGTGCAAGAACGTCGAAGTTCCCGTCAAGGTCGGCACGCAGTCCGGCGCGATCTCCGGCACTCTGTGCGTCCCGGACGGCGCCACGACGGTTCAGCTACTGGTACCGGGCTACACCTACGACCGCACCTACTGGCAAATGCCGTACAAGCCGGACACCTACTCCTACGTGCGTGCCGCCAACAAGGCCGGGTACGCCACGCTGGCCATCGACCCGATGGGGTCGGGTGCGTCCATCAAACCCGTCAGCGTCTTCTCCACGTTTCAGGCCAGCGTGAAGACGGTGCACAAGGTCGTGCGGGCGCTGCGCTCCGGACAGCTCGGGCACAAGTTCAGCAAAGTCGTCGGCGTCGGGCACAGCTTGGGTTCGCTCACCATTTCGTCGGCAGCCGGGCAGTTCAAGGACATCGACGCTCTCGTCACCACCGGTTTCACGCACACCATCGAGGTCGCGGGCGGGCCGATCAAGGTGATCGGACGCAACTACTCCGCGATCTTCGATCCCAAGTTCGCCGGCTCCGGACTCGACCCGCTGTACGTCACGAGCATTCCCGGTTCGCGGAAGAACTTCTACAACGCCGCGAACGTCGACCCCGAGATCATCGCGCTGGACGAGAAGCACAAGACCACCAAAACGCTGGTCGACCTGGTCACTGGCGCGTCGATGTACAACACCAACAACGTCGACCGGACCCTCGACATCCCGGTCTTCGTGGTCACCGGCCAACGTGACGACCTCTTCTGCGGATTCGGCAGTACCGACTGCGCGTCCGACGCTCAGCTGGCCGCCTACGAGCGGGGCTGGTACGGTCCGAAGGCCACCGTCGAGGCGTACGCACCCGCGAACACCGGGCACGACATCACCCTGGAGCTGGGTGCGGCCACCACCAACGCGAAGATCATGGAATTCGTCGACCGGCACGTCGGCGGAGCCGGGACGAAGAACACCCGGCCGGGCGTGATCCCCGAGGTGCCTGCGCCGAAGCCGACGCCGCTGGACCCGATCGCGAAGGCGGCCAACGCGGCGTTCGTGCGCGCGGTGTTGCCGGCCAGTGACGCCGCCGTCGGTGTCGCCGACCAGGTGCCGGGGATCGGGACGCAGCAGAATCCCGTCCCGATCACCGCCGAGCTGCTGCGCCGGATCGGCAATGCGAACAACGCCGTGCTCGGCACGCTGCCCAACGAAATCCTCGCCACCTTGTAGCGGCAGGCGGCCCGTGGCGCCACCCGGTGCCACGGGCCGCTGTGTGCCCGGCGCGGGCTGGGTAAGCGGGGCCGCCACGACGCGGGTCGGGCAGGCCGGGGCCGCTGTGTGCGTGGCAGGGCCTGGGTAAGTGGGGCCGCTGTGCGTGTGGCAGGGCCCGGGTAAGCGGGGCCGCTATGCGCGCAGCACGGCCTGGGCAAGCCTGGTCGTGTTGCCGACGTGGCCGGGTTTCGTCCGCAGGTGGGGGATACGGGCCAGGCTGTTGATCAACGTGATGGCGGCCCGGACCAGAACGGCCGCGTCGTCCTCGCTGACCTCGGGGCGGGCACCGCGAAGCAGCGTGACCCACTCGGTGAGGTAGTCACGCTGGGCCCGGCGGAAAACCGACATGCGGTCCTCGGGCAAGTTGATCGTCTGGGCGATCAGGATGGTGACGATGTCGCTGTTGGCCACGGTGAACTCGGTGTAGTGCCGGGCCAGGCCGTCGAGCGCCTCGGCGGGTGTCGATGCCGCGGAGAGAACCTGGTGCAGCCCGAGCCACAGCGTCTCGTTGCCTCGGTTCAGTGCCGCGGACAGCACATCGACCTTCGTGGTGAAGTGGTTGTACACGCTGGGACCGGCGATGCCTGCCGCGGCGCCGATGTCGTCCAAGCCCACCGACGGATAGCCGCGCTCCGCGAACAACTTCACCGCCACGGCCAGCAGATGCTCCCGGCGCGATGCCGGCCGGATGCCGCCGGCACGCTCCACCAGCACGCGCTCGTCCGGCGGAAGCGGGGTCGTCGAAATCGCCGAGACCGCCCGGGTGAGCACGTCCTTGACGTGCGCCAGATCCAGCGGCCCGTGGTAGTAGGACTGGCTTTCCAGAACCGACAGGATCGCCCACGACCGCACGTCGGCGGTGGACCGGTCCTCGATGTCGGCACCCGCCCGCTCCGCGAGGACGCGGATCCGGTGCCGCAATCGGTCCCGTTCGTCGTCCGGGAGGTGGCCGGACTCGCGCTCCCACAGCACGCCGAATTCCCGCTGCCGCAGGCAGACATCGATGAACTCGGCCGCGAAATCATCGGCGCGTGCCGGGTCGACCTCCTCGATGGCGCGCAGCTGCTCGTCCAGCACCGCGAGGAGGAGATCCTGCTTGCCGCGGAAATGCCGGTACAGGGCACTGGCCGTGATGTCCACGTCGGCGGCGATGTCCGCCATGGAGACCTGGTGGTAGCCGAGCGTCCAGAACCGCTGCGCCGCTGCCGCGAGGATGCGGTTCTTCCGATCGCGTGGCCGCTGCCGCGGACGGTTGGTCGCCTTCTCGCCCGTGGTGTCCGTGACGGCTTTCGTCACGTCGATGTCCCCCCTTGGCCGTTCCGGTGCGCACCTACTGTAGGGCGCCCGCCGAAGCGCGGTCGGCGACGCTCGAGAAACGCGGCAACGCCCTCCAGGCAATCGGGTTCGTGAGCGAGGTCGGCGATGGTCGAGCTTTCCGCCGCCGACGCACCGGCGCGCGTGCCAGGTGCGGATCGAAGCAGGGTGCGAGTACGCGCCACCGCGGTCGCGGAAGTGCGTGCAGCGAGTTGCTCGCACCACTCGCGCGCCGCGGGAAGAAGCTCGTCAGCACCTACGACGCGGTTGACCAGTCCGCAGGCGTGCGCTTCTGCGCTGTCGACCGGGCGACCGGACAACAGCCAGTCTGCCGCGACAGCCGGTCCGACGAGGCGAGGCAGGTAGTACGTCGACGCACCCTCCGGGCACACGCCGAGACGCGTGAAGGGAAAGACGAACCGTGCGCCCTCGGCCGCGAACCGGAGATCGGCGGCGAGCGGGATCGTGGCGCCGCCACCTGCCGCATCGCCGTTGATCGCGGCCACCACGGGAACGGGCAGCTGGTCGATCACCGCAGTGACGCGGCCGGCAGGCTCGAGGTAACCCGGGCGATCCCCGCCGTCGTCGTCGACCAACGTGCGAATCGACGCTGCCCCGTCGAGCAGATCGACGCCCGCGCAGAACATGTCGCCCGCCCCGGTGAGGATCACCGCGCGCACCTCGGGGTCGCGCCCGCACTGCCGCAACGCCGCCACGAGCTGATCGATCAACGCCAGGCTGAGCGCGTTGCGCGGCGGACGGTCGAGCGTCACTGTGGCGATTCCGCCGTCAAGCTCGAGCCGCACGAACCGCTCCGCCATCGCTAACCCTCCGGTGACTTATCATCGTTCACGTCATTCGACGTATGCAGTCACCAGAAGGCTACCCGAGGTGCTACTGAATTAGCTGTGACCTAACCGTCATTCACGCAGAGAGGTTCAGGCGCGCGCATTGCCGGCGAGATACCGCGCCAGATAGGGCACCAGGCCGCCGCTGTCGACGACCTCGAGCATGGCCGGAGCGAACGGCTTGACCGCGAACACCGTGCCGTTGACCGTCACCCGCCCGGCGGCCAGATCGACCTCCAGCACGTCGCCCTCGTTCGCCGCGTCCGTGATGCCCGGGCAGGTCACCACCGGTAGCCCCGCGTTCAACGAGCGGCGGATGAACGCGGTGTCGGTCGACTCCACGACGGCCGCCGCGATGCCGGCCGCCCGCAGCGCCATCGGCGCCGGGGGATGGCTGGGAATCCCGAAGCCGCGCCCGGCCACCACGATGTCGCCGGGGGTCACGCGCTCGGCGAAGTTGGGCACCAATCCGGCGAAGCAGTGCCTGGCCAGCTCCGCCGGATCGTGGTCGTCGGCGAAATTGCGCAGTTCGGAGAACCGCACGATCCCGTCGTCGCCGCTGACCCAGTCGCCGAACTTCCACACCCGGCCGCGCAGCACCGTGGAACTAGCTGTGGACATGCGGTTTCCCTTCCCGGGCCAGAAGCGGCCGCGGATCGGTGATCTCCCCGGCCACGGCCGACGCTGCGACCACGTACGGACTGGACAGGTAGATGTCGGCCTTCCTGCTCCCCGCGCGCCCCGGGTAGTGCTCCTGATTGGTCGAGATGGTGACGTCACCGTCGCCCAGCGCGCCCAGGTAGCCCCAGCACGTGGTGCAGCCGGGGGAGAGGACGGTCGCGCCGCGCTCGGTGAACAACTCGATGAGACCCTCCCGCGCCGCCTGCGAGTACACCGCGGGGCTGCCCGGCGTGATGTACATGGTCACGCCGGGGGCGACCGGATGATCACGCAGCACCTCGGCCGCCGCACGCAGGTCGTCGAGCCGATTGCTTGCGCACGACCCGATCGTCGCCTGAGTGATACGGCGACCGCTGACGTCCGACACCGGGACGACGTCGGCGTGCTTCGGCGGCGCGGTGACGAACGGTTCGAGCGCGCTGAGGTCCCACGTCCTGACCTCGTCGTACTCGGCATCCGCGTCGGCCGTGAAGACCTCGTACGGCCGCCCGTCCGCCCGCTCCTGCACGTACGCCAACGCCACGTCGTCCACGTCGGCGAGGGCGGTGTCCGCGCCTGCGTGATACATCCCGGCCAGCAGTCCCTGCCTGCTGTCGAGACTCAACGTCGACAGCGCCGGCCCGCCGAACTCGACGCACCGCTGGATCAGCCCGTCGCCGCCGCCGTAGTCGTGGCAGATCGCCTGCACGAGGTCCCGGACCCACACGCCCGGTGGCAGCGACCCCACCAGCTCGAAGCGGACGCTGGCGGGCACCCGCACCCAGTTGGAGTCGCGCACCATCGACACGATCACCTCGGTGCTGATCGGTACGTTCAGCGCGCCGACCGCCCCGATGCTGGAGATGTTCGGCTCGTCGGAGAACACCAGCAGCCCCGGCCGGGCGAAGCCCTGCTCGACCATGATCAGGTGGCGCAACCCGGCCCGGCCGACGTCGAAGAAGTTGTCGAACCCGGTCCGGCGGGCGAACTCCCGGCTCTCCCGGTTGCGGTCCACGTAGATGGACCCGTGCGCGGCCTGCGGGGTGTGGTCCAGCACCGCGATGACCTTGTCGGGGTAGGCGATCTCGTGGACGCCCAGCTTCTCCAAGATCTTGATGTTCTTGTAGAAGTAGATGTCCTGCATCACCGTGTAGTCGGGCGTGACCGTCACATAGTCGCCGACCTCGACCGTCTCCGTCCCCGCGGCGCGCGCGATGATCTTCTGCGCGACGGTCTGTCTCATGACTTGGCCGCCTTCTTGATCTTCTCCGGGTCGAAGTCGTTGAACTTCTCGACCAGCTCGTTGGTGTAGACCTGGTCCGGCTTGATGCCCGGCCCGACGAGCTTGTGCTCGGTGGCGAAGTCGATCCACTTCTGCACCGATTCCTCCGAGTACTCGCCCCATGTCTGCTCGGCGGGCGGCTCGCCGCCGCCGTACAGCGACTGCTGCCGGATGGTGAACTGCGCCATGGCCGCCTTCATCGCGGCGTCGTCGTCCGCGCCGACCTTGCTGTTCGGGTAGCGCTGGAACATCATCTCGATGCTCGCTTCCGGGTTGGCTTCCGCGTAAACCGACGCCTTGGCCCACGCGCGGCCGAACGCCGCGGCGACGTCGGAGTTCTCGTCGAGCCATTCCTTCTGCGCGGTCAGGCTGGAGGCGAACAGATCCTTGATGTACTCCGGCTGGAACAGGCGAAGCTCCTCGCCGGTGCCGGACGTCATCGCCGCGAACAAGGTGTCGTAGGCGACCAGCACGTCGACCCGGTGCCGCTTCAGCGCATCCAGCGCGGGCGCGCCGGAGCCCACCGCGACGAACTTCAGGTCGCGGTTCGGGTCCAGGCCCGCCTTGACCGCGGCCGCCTTGGCCACTTGGGTCGGGCCGGAGGAGAGATCTTGCACGCCGACGGTCTTGCCCTTCAGGTCGGCGATCGACTTGACCGGGCTGTCCGGCAACACGGCGAACTGGGTGACGTTGGTGAACGTCCAGTTGTAGAACATCCGGATGTCCTGGCCCTTTTCCGTGGCCTGCAGCACCAGGTCCGGCGTTGCCGTGCCGATCTGCACCTTGTCGGACGCCAGTGCCTGCACCACCTTGCCGCCCGCGCCGAGGAAGACCGGCCGGACCGTGATGCCTTCTTCTTCGAAGTAGCCTTGTGCCTGCGCGACGGCGAGCTGCAGCATGTTGCCGCCTGGCGCGGTGGCGGAGACACCGAAGGTCACGGTCTTGCCGTCACCGCCGGGGCCGCTGTCGTCGGCGCACGCGCCGAGAGCGGCTGTTGCCACGCATGTCAGGACCGCCAGCGAGAGTCGGGCGGCGGACCTCATTGTCCGCAGAATGCTCACGACGATTCCTCTCCTTTCACCGGTCACCAGAAGACAAGCCGCTTGCGCAGCTGCACGGCGATTTGGTTGAGCACGACGCCGATGGCGGCCAGCACCATCAAGGTGGCGAACACGCCCGCGGTGTCGTAGTTGGTTTGTTGTTGCAGCAGCAGGACGCCGAGTCCTTCTTGCGCGGAGACGAACTCACCCAGCACCGCACCGAGCAGGGCGAGCACGGTGGCGACCTCGAACCCCGCCAGCACCGACGGCAGGGCGGACGGCAGCAGGAGTTTGGTCCAGGTCTGTCGTCGTGATGCGGACAGCGAACGGAACAGTTGCGCCCGGGCCCGGTCGACGCTGAGCACACCGCTCATCGTGTTGACCAGCAGCGGGAAGAACGTCAGTGTCGCCGCGACCAGCACCTTCGGCGTGGTGCCGAAGCCGAACCAGATCACGAACAGCGGAGCGAGCGCGATCTTGGGCAACGACTGCAACGCGACCAGGTAGGGGTAGAACGTGGCCCTGGCGATCGCCGACTCGCCGAGCACGAGCCCGCCGACGATGCCGACCACCGAGCCGAGCAGCAGGCCGAGCAGGGTCTCCTGCAACGTCACCAAGCCGTTGGTCCACATCTGGTCGAGCAGGAACGCGGAGCCGAACTGGGCGAGCACGTCGGACAACGGCGGCAGGATGAACTTCTCCAGGCCGAGGATCCCCGGCAGGAACTCCCAGCCTGCCGCCACCACGACGGCCAGCAGCACCGGCGGCGCCACCTTGCGCAGCGTGCGCCCGCCCATCACGCACGCCGTCGAGCAGAGCCGCTGCCGCTTCGGTGTCCAGTCGTTCGGTGTGCTCCGGTTCCGTGTCGGGTTTGCGCTGCTCAGACACCTGCATGGCGGTCCTCCCGGATGAAGTAGGAGCGGATGTGTCCACACGTCTGCGCGAATTCCGGCGACTGGATGAGCGACACGTCCCGGTCCTTGGGCAGCGGGACGTCGATGATTTCCAGGATTCGTCCCGGCCGCGGCGAGAGCACCACGACACGTCCGGCCAGGTAAACGGCTTCGGAGATGTCGTGTGTGATCAGGACCGTGGTGACACCGCTGGCGGCCCACATGCGCCGCAGGTCGACGTTCATCTGTTCGCGGGTCATGGCGTCCAGCGCGCCGAACGGTTCGTCGAGCAGCAACACCGACGGGTTGGCCATCAGCGCGCGGCAGATCGCCACCCGCTGCTGCATCCCGCCGGACAGCTCGTGCGGTCTGCGGTCGGTGAAGTCGCCCAGACCTGCCCAGGTGAGCAGTTCTCTGGCTCGCTTGCGGTCGTCCTCGTCGATGCGGTGCTCGAGCTCGCGGGGCAACAAGCAGTTGCCGAGCACGGTCTTCCAGGGCAGCAGGGTCGGCGCCTGGAACATCATCGACACGTCCCGCCGCGGCGACTTGAGCTGCTGCCCGCCGACCCGGATCTCGCCCGCGGTGGGCTTGATCAGGCCGGCGAACGCGTGCAGCAACGTCGTCTTCCCGCACCCGCTCGGCCCGACGATGGCCACCAGCTCCCCGGGCTCGACGTCCAGGGAGAAGTTCTCCAGCGCCACCACGGGTTGCTTGCCGCGGCCGCCGAAGACCTGCGTGACGTTCTGTGCGGTCAGCCGCAGCGGTGACGGCATGGACAGCTGCGGGAAGCCGCCGCCTGGTTCGGATGTCTCGGTGGGTTGGTCGGCAAGGGCGGTGGTCTGACTACGTTTGCGGAACATGGCTTCCCTCCCGAACGAGTGGGCCTGGGTCAGGGAAGGCCCCGACCGGAACCTCGACGAGCGTCGGACGATCAGCGGTCGCCGCCTCTTTCAGCAGCTGGGTGAGGTGGCGCGGCGACGTTGCCGTGAAGCTGTCCAGCCCGAACACCCGACCGAGGTCGGCGAAATTCGGGTTGTGCAAGGTGGTCCCGAGCGTTCGGCCGTCGAACTGCTCGAGCTGGGTGCGCAGCACGTTGCCGTACGCGCCGTCGTTGAAGACCACGAACGTGGCCGGGATGCGGTAGGCGACCGCGGTCAGCAGTTCCGCCATGCCGTAGGCGAAGCCGCCGTCGCCGGAGATCGACACCGCGCGCACGTCGGGGCGAGCCACCTGCGCGCCGATCGCCGTCGCCAGGCCGTAGCCGAGGGCGCCCTGGTAGCCGGCGGAGAGGTAGGTGCGCGGCTGGTACACCGGGAACGCCACCCGGGACAGATAACTGACCTGGGTCAGCTCGCCGACCAGGATGTCGTCGTCGGCCATGCCGTCGCGCAGCGCGCCGACCCACTCGGAGATCTCGCCGAGTTCGGCGATCTGCGCCGCACACCGGGTGCGGATCCGGTTGACGTCCTCGGTGATCCACATCGAGCGGGTCTCGCCGAGCTCCGCCGCCAGCGCCTCCAGGCCGAGACGGGCGTCGCTGTGCAGCGCGACGGTGGGCCGGTGCGGTGCGCCCAAGTACGCCGGGTCGGCGTTGACCAGGATCGTCGGGGTGTCGGTGACCAGCGGTGAACCGTCCATCCGGACACCGCGGCTGCCCACGATCAGCACGAGGTCGGAGGCGGGGATGACTTCGCGCCCGCCGAGACTGGTGAGCGTCCACGGGTGGCGGTCGGACAGCGCGCCACGGCCGTTGGCCGTCGTCACCACGGGTGCGCGAAGCTTCGAAGCGAGTGCGCCGAGTGCGTCGCTGGCGTCCGCTGCGGCGACGCCACCGCCGACGAGGATGACCGGACGCTCCGCGGAGGCCAGCAGCTCGGCGGCGCGAGCCACGGACTTCGGGTCCGGCACGACGCGGCGGGGGCTGCCGGGGACCGCGACGGAGGAACCCGTGAGCTCCTCCTTGAACAGGTTCTCCGGGATGGAGATGGCGACCGGTTGGGGGCGCTCGCTGCGCACCGCGACCAGCCCGTCGCACACGGCCGCGGTCAGATCGCCGACCGAGCGGACCGCCCGGACCGATTTGGTCACCGAACGCAACACGGTCTCCTGCGCGCGGATCTCGTGCAGCAGGCCGCGGCCGCCGTCGATGGCCCAGGTCGGCAAGTTCACCGCGAGGGCGAGCACCGGCGACGAGCAGGAGAACGCCGTGGCCAGGCCGGTCATCGTGTTCAGCACGCCCGGGCCGGGGACGGCCGCGAGCACGCCCGGCCGGCCGCTCGCCCTGGCGTAGCCGTCGGCCATGTGGGCCGCGCCCTGCTCGTGCCGGCACGAGATGAACGTCAGCAGCTCCTGCCGCCTGGCCAGCGCGTCGACGAAGAAGTCGAGCTGGACGCCGGGCACGCCGAACAACGTCGACACTCCGCCCGCGACGAGCTGGTCGGCGACACCGTCCGCGCCGATGTTGCTGGTGACAGCGGACGCGTCGACCGCCTCGCTGCCCACCCCCGAAGCGAGATCAGACACGCTGGGCCACCGCCTTCGTCTCGAGGAAACCGTCGATTCCTTCCAAACCGCCCTCGCGGCCGATGCCGCTGTTCTTCATGCCGCCGAACGGCAACTGCGGTGCCAGCGGGAACGGGTCGTTGATGCCGATGACGCCGAAGTCGAGCCGCTCGGCCAGCGACCACAGGTGGCCGGTGTCGGCGCCGTAGAGGTAGGCGGCCAGCCCGTAGCTGGTGGCATTGGCCTTGGCGATCACGTCCTGCTCGTCGGCGTAGGAGTACACCGGCAGCACCGGACCGAAGATCTCTTGCTGGGCCAGCACGGCCGAGTCGCTGACGTCGGTCAGCACGGTGGGGCTGAAGAACGCGCCGTTGCCCAGTTCGCCGTCGGTGAGCCGCGAGCCCCCGGTCAGCACCTTCGCGCCCAGTCGGACCGCGTCGGCCACCTGCTCCTCGAGTTTGCGCAGGGCGGACTCGTCGATCAGCGGCCCGAGGTCGACGCCGTCGCTGGTGCCCGGGCCGACCCGTAGCCGGGAGACACGCTCGACCAGCGCCGCGCAGAACCTCTCGTAGAGCGATTCGTGGACGTAGAGGCGATTCGTGGCGATGCAGCTCTGACCACTGGTGCGGAACTTGGAGGCCACCACGCCGGCGACGGTCTCGTCGACGTCCGCGTCGGGCAGCACGATCGCCGGCGCGTGGCCGCCGAGTTCGAGCGCCACTCGCTTCAGCAGGCCCTCGCCGTGCCGCTGCAGCATCAACCCGACCTCGGTCGACCCGGTGAAGCTGATCTTCGCCACCCGGGGGTCGGCCAGCAGTGCCTTCACCAGCGGATCGGGCTGCGACGTGGTCAGCAGGTTGAGCACGCCGGCAGGCAGGCCGGCCTCGACGAGGTGGCCGACCAAGGCCTTGGCGATGAGGGGAGTTTGTTCGGCGGGCTTGGCGATCACCGTGCAGCCCGCGGCCAGGGCCAGCGCGATCTTGCGCAGGAACATGCTGGCCGGGAAGTTCCACGGCGAGATCGCCACGGTGATGCCGACCGGCTGCTTGAGCACCGCGCCGCGCCTGCTGCCGCCGAGGTCGATCACCCGGCCGTCGGCCCTGCGGGCTTGCTCGGCCGCCCAGGTCATCGCCCCGGTGGTACTCCCCAGCTCACCCCGCGCTTCTGCGAGCGGCTTGCCGTTTTCCCTGGTCAACAGCAGGCTGAGCCGGTCGGCGTCGGCCGTGATGGCGGCCGCGGCGTCGCGCAGTACTCGGGCGCGCTCGTCCGGTGCGGTCGCTCGCCACGCGGCCGCAGCGGCAGCCGCAGCGTCGACCGCGGCCGCCGCGTCGTCGACTCCCGCGTCGTCGGCCGAACCGATTCGCTCGCCGGTGGCCGGGTCGTGGACGTCGAACCGTGCCGGCGCGCTGCGCCACGCACCGTTGATCAACAATGTCGGCTCGCTCGCCAACGCGGTGTCGCTGGTCATGAATTGTTCTCCGCTTTCGCCGATTCCTGTGCTTTGCGTTGGCGCTGCTGCTCCTCGACGGTGCCGTCGAGCATCTTGATGCGGGCCTGTCGCGCCCGCGCCGTGTGATGCTGCGCCAGTTCTTCGGCGCGCTTCGCGTCGCCGGACTCGATCGCCTGGAGGATCTCGTCGTGCTCCTCGATCGACTTCGCGGCTTCCTCCGGCAATGAGAAGGTCGAGCCGGGGTAGCGGTGGTGCGTGTCGTGGGCCTTCCGCAACATCTCCAGCAGGAACGCGTTGCGGGAGGCGACGCAGATGGCGTCGTGGAAGTCGAAATTGAGGCTGGCCATCCGCGCGATGTCGCCGTCGTCGAATGCCCACTTCATTTCCCGGTGCAGCCTGCGGAGCCGGATCAGGTCGGTGGTCGACGCGTTCTCCGCGGCCAGTCGTGCGGCCAGCCCGTTGAGCACTTCCCGCACGGCGTAGACGTCCAGCACTTCTTCCGGGGTCACGCTGGCCACCACCAGCCTGCGGCCGGTGGTCCGCTCGAGGAAACCCTCGGTTTCCAGGCGCAGCAGCGCTTCGCGGATCGGTGTGCGGCTGATGCCGAACAGCTCACCGAGTACCGGCTCCCGCAGGTACTCGCCGGGCTTGATGGACCCGGCCGCTATCGCGTCGCGCAGCGCGAGATAGACGGCTTCGCTCGCGTTCGCCGCGGTCCGGTGGGACCGCCAGAGCTCGGCGAGCGTGGGGGTGTCGTAGCCGTCGGAAGCGCCGGAATCGTCGCGATCGTCTGCCAAAGTATTCAATGCTGATCCTCCTGTCGACGTAAATATACAGTTGTATTTTCTCCGGTCAAGGGGCCAAAGGGACGCCGGGGGTGACCGGGAGATGTCGGGCACGTTGCGCCGCGTCCGGTTGCGGAAGCTGATGTGCCGCCGTGGTTGCCGCTCGGGGTCGGCTTCGGATTGCCCCGAGAGCGTGTCGAACCGCGAAAAGATCACTTGGTCTGGCTCGCCGTGAACAGCGCGCTTGCCGTCGTAGCAGCTCTTGCATCGATCGCCGGTGCCGTTGCGAGGTGTCAGGGGCTCGCTTCGAACGCCGCCGGCAGCGCGAACAGCGCCAGTGGGAACGGCACGACCGGACCGGCCGGTACAGCGGGTCGTTGCTGACGGCCGCGTCGTCGTTGTCCAGCAGGCTTTGCAACGCCGTCGACACCGACCAGATCGCGGAGTCCACCGGTGGGGACGGGCGGTCCGGCTCGCCGCAGCCGGGCTCCCACCAGGTGCGTGCGGTAGAGCGCGTGGAACTCCAGGCCCTCGACGACGAATCCGCCGAGCAGCCCCCCAGATGCCGGCGACCCACCTGCACTGCGCAAACGTGGCGCTGACGGGCCGCCGTGAGATCAACTTCGGGCGGTTCGTCCGGTCATCGCCCGAGTGGCGCCATGACCGCCGCTCCGTTTCGGACGACGAGTACCCCAACCAAATCCACGCCTCTCCGGTCGCTGCATGTGGACCGAGCCGAGAGAGGACGGGAAGGAATGACGACCATCGACATCACGCCACAACCAGAGCAGGTCGAGCTGACGCGCACCCGGGGCGCCCTCGCCGCGGTGTCCGTCGTGTTCGTGGCGATTCTGAACTTGATCTTGACGCTGACCATGCCCACCGTGTCGGACGAGGTGCTTGCCCAGCTCGACGACCTGGCGGCCGGGCGCGACCCGGACTACACCCCGGATTTCTCCGAACTGCCCGACGACGTCCCGTCGGAGGTCACGGAGGTCTCCGCGCCGGTCGACGTCGCGAACGACTACGCCGCCTGGGAGTTGTTCAACGACCTGACCACGGTGATGTGGTTCGGGGCCGTCGTGGCGTTCCTGGTGTGGCTGTGGCGGGCACGCACGGTTGCCGGCGCCGTCGCCGACTGGCAGTTGGACCACTCACGGCCGAAGGCGATCTGGTCGTGGTTCGTGCCCGGCGTGAACCTGTTGCTGCCCTACCTCGTGGTCGCGGAGATCTGGCAGGCAAGCAAGCCGGACGACGACAACAGTGGTCGTGGTTTGCTGGTCGGCTGGTGGACGTGCTGGATCGTGTCGTTGTTCGCTTCGTTGTTCTCGGTGTACGACCTGGCGACCACGTTGACCTCGCCCCAGCCGAGCGCGACGTTCTCCAACGGGGTGGCGGCGGCGTACGTGTCAGCGTTGGCAGTTGTCGGGGCCGCGGTGTTCCTGGTGCCGATCATCCAGCGCATCGACAGCTGGCAGATGGCTGCCGCCCAGCGTCGGTAAGCACACCTGCGCACGACCGAGCTGACTCACGTTGTCAGCTCGGTCGAGCGCTGTTCGGGGAACGCTTCGGCGGAATCTCGCGTCCAACATTCGCGCAGACGCCCGACAGTGGGCGCGATTGCGGAAAGCCGCCCGCAAGCGTGCACCACGCCATAGACTTCCCAGGCAGACAGCATGCGCCTGCGATGACTGTGGCGAGTGCGGAGAAAGAGGGGACGTTCATGAGCCGCCGTTACGACCCGGAGGCGATTGCCTCGTTGGCCAAGAAGGTTGCTGGGCTGACCGACGGCTACAACAAGACCAGCGACGATCTGGGTGACGGTGATCCTGGCACGGCGTTCGGGCATCTGAACAACGCCGCGTCGGCGGGCTCGACGGTCAAAGGCTTCTACAGCAATGTCAACAGCGAACTGAGGGCCGCGAGCAAGCTGGTGCAGGCGGCCGCGGACGCCCTGTCCGATGCCGCCGAGAGGTTGCGCAACGACGAAGACGAAACCGCACACACCTTCGGTGGCTCCAGGCGGGCGTGACCGGGACGAAGAGGGGAACCAGGGGTAGCCGATGACGACCGCGGAAGAGAGAACGAGCACGCTCGATGACCCGTCGCGCGACCGTCCGCCTGCGATGGATGCCATCGACAAACACGCCAAGCAGTCGGAGAAGCTCGATCCGTCCGCGGTCAACGAGCAGGCCCGCAAGGTCAGCACCGCGGCGACCAGCACCAATGACCTGGGCGACGACCTGAAGGTGTTCCGCGAGGACGTCCTGCGCAACTGGGACGGCAAGGACGCGGAAGCCGTCGCCGAGCACCTGGAGAAGCTGAGCAAGGCCAGCTACAACGTGAGCGACCGCGCCGAGGCGGCGAAGAAGATCCTCGAGCGCGTCGCCGAGATCCTGGAGAACGTCAAGAAGAAGGTCGCCCAGTTGGCCAAGGAGGCCAACGACAACGACGCGGAGAACCGCAAGCTCATCGCCGCCGCCCGCAGCAGGAAGAACAGCTCGGACGACGAGAACGAGATCGCCGCCGCGGCGTCGGAGATCGAGCGGCTGCGCACCCTCAACGAGAAGGACGCCAACGGCAAGAAGGAGGAGATCGAGCGCGCGCTGGACGAGGCGGAGAAGGAGATCGACGACCTGCTCAAGCCGCTCGGTCTGGAGATCGAGGACGGCTTCGTCGAGCTGGTGCCCGCCAAGTCGACCGAGACCAAGACGTCCAGCAGCTCGCAGCCGGTGCACGAACCCACCAGCTCGGGTCCGGTCACCGGCAGCGGCGGCGGTGGTGGCGGCGGTGGTGGTGGCGGCGCCGTCGGAGTGCCCGGGGACGGCCGCCCGGCCAAACCGATCGACGCGCGCGGCGACAACCCGGCCAAGATCGCTGAGCGGTTCCT
The DNA here is from genome assembly GCF_000427825.1 of Thermocrispum municipale DSM 44069. Lineage (GTDB taxonomy): Bacteria > Actinomycetota > Actinomycetes > Mycobacteriales > Pseudonocardiaceae > Thermocrispum > Thermocrispum municipale. Next base: position 53,708 of record NZ_ATYT01000014.1, read on the forward strand.
CGGCCGCAACGCCGGCGACCTGAAGATGAGCGGCGAGCTGCCTGCGATGCAGTCGTGGGTGCCGAACAACGTCAACTGCGCCAACTTCGTCTCCGGCTGTCTGGAAGCCGCCGGTCTCATCGACAAGGAGCAGGCGAGCGCCTCGGTCGCCCAGCTACGCGCCAACCTGAAGGCGGACGGCTGGCGTTCGATTCCGCTGTCCGAGGCCAAGCCGGGCGACGTGGTGATCTCCAACAACGGCGGGCACGTGGTGCTCTACGCGGGCGACGGCCGGTTCATCGGCTCGAACAACGTGAACCCGGACGGCTCGCAGCGCATCAGCTGGGGAGGTGGCGGTGGCCTCGTGGAGGTCCTGACTCCGCCGACGTAAACCGTAGGGACGGAGAAAGCGGCCGCCCCCGCCACGTGGTGGGGGCGGCCGCCTTTCGTCGGGGCTTGCCAGGTGGTCAGACTCCGATGACCGAGCGCGGGGCCTGGTGCTCGTCCGGCCAGGTCAGCCAGGCGACGTCGGTCGGGCCGATGGCGTACTCGAGCAGCCGCCACGACCGCACGTCGGCGTCCGCGACCGCATTCTCGTCCTTCTTCAGCAGCGCCGCGTAGGTGTCGGACAGGGTGCCGTCAGCGGCCGCCGCCTGGTAGGAAGTGCCTGCGTAGTTCGGGCGCCCGCCGTCCGAGCCGCGCATCGTGCCCTGCACGAACACCCACGGTCCGAGCCGGTTCACCCGCTCGACGTCCAGCCGTATCCGCACGCCGAACGCTTCGCGCAACGGTGCGGCTGCCGCCTGGACGATCGCCTCACGTGCCGGCTCGTCTTCACCCAGCACGCGTGGAACGGATTCGGACGGGCTGTGCATCGAGCTTCCTCCCGACAGCAGGGCAGCGATTGATGGTGATGACGTCTCACGGTAGCGCGCCGGTGGCCTCGACGTTGGCGTTTCCGCCGAGTTCACGCCCGTTCGCGAGTCTCGCACCTGGCGTTTTCGCGCCGGGCCGCCGCGGGTAGCCGTGGGCGCGGTATCGGCGGCCGTCGGGAGTGGCTCGGATGCACCAGACGCGGATCCTTCCAGGGCGTTCGACGGGTGTCCTCGCGTTGATCGGCGCCGCGCTGATAGCGGCGATCGACGAGATCGTGTTCCACCAGATCCTGGCCTGGCACCACTTCTACGACCGATCCACCACCGAGCTCGGGTTGGTGTCGGACGGTTTGCTGCACACCGCCGAGGTTGTCGGGCTGGCTGCCGGACTCGTGCTGTACGCGGACCTGCGTCGGCGCAATGCGTTGTCGGTGCCACATGCGTGGGCGGGCTTGTTCCTCGGCCTGGGTGGATTCCAGCTCTTCGACGGGTTGGTCAACCACAAGGTTCTGCGCGTTCACCAGGTGCGCTACGGCGTGGACACGCTTCCGTATGACTTCGTCTGGAGCGGGGTCGGGGTCGCGCTGTCGGCCGTCGGCGTGGGGTTGGCCGTGCGCGCGAAACGGGCGCGGACATGACCGCACCAGGGTTCGTGGACTGGTTGCTCGGCACGACGGTGGTGCTCGCAGCGGCCGCATATCTGCGCGCGGCGGCGTCGTTGCGCAGACGCGGGGACACCTGGCCGCGTCGCCGAGATGTCGCGTTCGCGGCCGGTGGGTTCGCGTTCCTTGCCGCGCTGCTGGTCCCCGTGCCCGGTGGTCCGTTCACCGCGCACATGGCGCAGCACGTTGTTCTCGCGATGGCTGCCCCGTTGCTGCTCGTGCTCGGGCGGCCGGTCACCCTGATGCTGCGGGTTGCGCCGTCGTCGGTGCGTCGAGGCGTGCTGGCGGTCGCTCATTCGCGAGCGGCCGTCGTGCTGCTGTTCCCACCGCTGGCTGCGGTGCTGGACGTCGGTGGGTTGTGGCTGCTGTATCGCACATCGTTGGCTTCGGCGACCCATCACGACGAGTGGCTGCGCTCCGCCGTGCAGCTGCACGTCGTGCTCGCCGGGTTGCTCTTCACGTTCGTGGTGTGCCAGCTCGACCCGGTCCGGCGCCGGTGGAACGTGGTCTGGCGGGGGCTGACCTTGTTGGGTGCAGGCGCGGCACACGCCATCCTGGCCAAAACGCTCCACGCCTGGCCGCCGCCCGGCACGAACTTCACCGCTGCGGACGTGCAGGGTGGCGCGCAGATCATGTACTACGGCGGCGATCTGGTCGAGCTGGCGCTGGCTGCGGCGCTTGCCCGGCAGTGGTACGTCCGTAGCGGCCGCGCGCGAAGGTTCGCTTCCCGAGGCTTCGGGTAGGCCGGAGCATGGCAGGCAAGAACGTACGGACAAGCCGGGACGCCGTCGCTGATCCATGGGGGAGCCGCACCCCCTACGGCCAAGGGGAGACCTGGCCGGTCCGGGTCGACATGCGTCTCGATGACGGCATCTCCGTCGACGACGTCGACGTCTGGGTGCAGACCGCCTCGGTGCTGCACTCCAACGGCGACGCGATGGACATCGCGGTGGCCGGCGGGCGCATGGTCGGGGTGCGCGGGCGCGCGGTCGACCGGATCAACCACGGTCGGCTCGACGTGAAGGACCTGTTCGGTTGGCAGGCCAATGCCTCGACCGATCGCCTGACCCGTCCGCTGGTACGAAAGGACGGACGCCTTGTCGAGACCGATTGGGACACCGCGCTCGACCGCGTCGTGGCGGTCAGCCGCGAACTGCTCGATTCGCACGGCCCGACCGCGCTCGCGTTCTACACCAGCGGCCAGCTGTTCCTCGAGGAGTACTACACGCTCGCGGCGATAGCCCGTGGCGGCATCGGCACCCCACACCTGGACGGCAACACCCGGCTGTGCACGGCGACCGCGGGCGAGGCGCTGAAGGAAAGCTTCGGCTGTGACGGCCAGCCGGGCTCCTACACCGACTTCGACCACGCCGACGTCATCGCCGCGTACGGCCACAACATCGCGGAGACGCAGAGCGTGCTGTGGTCACGGATCCTCGACCGCCGCGCCGGGCCGAATCCGCCGACGCTGCTGTGCGTCGACCCGCGCCCGACCCGGGTCGCCCGCGAAGCGGACATCCACTTGGCGCCGCTGCCGGGAACCAACATGGCGCTGATGAACGGGCTGCTGCACGAAATCGTGGTCAACGGCTGGGTCGACGAGGACTGGATCGACCGCGCCACGGTCGGCTACGACGATCTGGTCTCGGTGGTGGCGGACTACCCGCCGGAGCGCGTCGCCGAGATCACCGGGCTGGATCCCGGCCAACTGCGCGAAGCCGCCCGCGTGCTCGGCACGGCCGAGCGCCTGGTGTCCACCGTCCTGCAAGGCTTCTACCAGTCACATCAGGCCACCGCGGCGTCGGTCGCGGTCAACAACGTGCACCTCGTTCGCGCCATGCTCGGGCGACCGGGATGTGGCGTGTTCCAGATGAACGGCCAGCCCACCGCGCAGAACACCAGGGAATGCGGTGCCGACGGCGACATGCCCGGATTCCGTAACTGGGCGAACGAACGCCACATGGCCGAGCTCGCCGAGCTGTGGAACGTCGACCTGGCGGACATCCCGCACTCGGGCCCGCCGACCCCGGCGATGGACATCATCGCGGGCATCGAGGACGGCTCGATCCGTCAGTTGTGGGTCAGCGGGACGAACCCCGCGGTGTCGCTGCCGGAACTGGACCGGATTCGCCGGCTGCTCGGTGGCGAGGATCTGCACCTTGTCGTGCAGGACCTGTATCTGACCGAAACCGCCGCACTGGCCGACGTCGTCCTCCCGGCAGCGGCGTGGGGCGAGAAGCTGGGCGCGTTCACCAACGCCGACCGCACGGTGCACCTGTCCGACAAGGCCGTCGAGCCTCCCGGCGAGGCGCGACCCGACCTGGAGATCTTCCTCGACTTCGCGCGCAAGATGCGGCTGGTCGACCGCGAAGGCGCGCCGTTCCCACCGTGGCACGACGCCCCGTCCGCGTTTGCCGCGTGGCAGCGGGCCAGCGCCGGCCGTCCGTGCGACTACACCGGACTGTCCTACGAGAAGCTGCGAGGCGGTAGTGGGATTCCCTGGCCGTGCGACGCCGAACATCCCGACGGAGCGGAACGCCTGCACGCCGACGGCTTCCCCGCGCATCCCGACTACTGCGAGCAGTTCGGCAAGGATCTGGTGACGGGTGAGCCGGTCAGTGAGGAGGAGTACCGGCGCTGGAACCCGCAGGGGCGGGCGATGATCAAAGCCGCGCCGTACGTCCCGCTCGAGGAGAGGCCCGACGACGTCTACCCCTTCTACCTGATCACCGGTCGCACGCTGACCCAATTCCACACGCGCACCAAGACCGGCCGAGTACGACAGCTGTCGGATTCCGCGCCGCAGGTGTGGGTGGAGATCAACGTCTCGGACGCCGTCGACCTCGACCTGACCGAGGGTGATCTGGTGCGCGTCGAGACACGCAGGGGAGAGGTACTAGCCCGGGTGCGGCCCACCGACATCCGGCGTGGGGTGCTGTTCCTGCCGTTCCACTACGGCTATTGGGATGCCGAGGCCGACGACCGGCAACGAGCCGCCAACGAGCTGACTCCGACGACGTGGGATCCCGTCTCGAAGCAGCCCTTGTTCAAAACGGGCGCGGCCGCGCTCGCGATCGTCGCGCAGGCGGAGGGATCCGTCGCCCCGGCGCCGACGCACACCGCATCCGCGCCCGCAGCGGGTTCCGTCGCGCCGACCACCGGTGGCGATCAAGCACTCGTGGTGGAGAACCCCGTCGGGTGACTTACTCGCCGGGGGCCAGTTCCTGCGCCTTGGCGCGGATGCCTTCCATGAGCATGCGCCACGCGCCGCGATCGCCCTTGCCGAGAGCCTCCGCGGTCGCCTTGAGCTGATCCAGTCCGACGTGCGGCGGAATCGGCGGCACCTCGGGGTCGCAGACCACGTCGAGCACGACCGGGCGGTCGGCCGCCAGCGCGCGGTCCCACGCGGGTCCGAGGGCTTCCGGGGTTTCCACCCGAATGCCGTCCAACCCCATGGCGGTGGCGACGTCGGCATAGGAGACATCCGGCAGCGCCTGCGACGGCTCGAACCTCGGTTCCGCGCTGAGCGCCCGCTGCTCCCAGGTCACCTGGTTCAAGTCGTTGTTGTGCAGCACGCAGACCGCGAACCGCCGATCCGGCCACAAGTGGTGGTAGTGCCGCACGGTCAGCAGCTCCGCCATGCCGTTCATCTGCATGGCGCCGTCGCCGACCAGCGCGACCACGGGTCGGTGCGGGTCGGCGAACTTCGCGCCGATGGCGTACGGCACGCCGCAACCCATCGAGGCCAGCGTGCCGGACAGCGAACAGCGCACCTGGCCGCGGATCTGCAGCTGCCGGGCGTACCAGTTGGCCACCGATCCGGAATCCGCGGTGACGACGGCATTGTCCGGCAGGCGAACGGACAGCTCCCACACGATCCGCATCGGGTTGACCGGGTTGGCGTCCAGCATCGCCTGCTGCTCGGCCACCGTGTGCCAATCCGCCACGATCTCGCGTACCCACTCGCCCCACGACGGGTCACCGGCGGAATCCAGCAGGGGAAGGAGCGCGCGCAATGTGGCGGTCGCGTCGCCGACCAGGGGCACTTCGACGGGGTACCGCATGCCGATGGAGCCGCCGTCGATGTCGATCTGCACCGCGCGCGCCTGGCCGTACTCCGGCAAGAACTGCGAGTACGGGAAGTTCGAGCCGACGATGAGCAGCGTGTCGCACTCGGTCATCAGCTGCCAGCTGGCGCGCGTGCCGAGCAGGCCGATCGAGCCGGTCACGTACGGCAGGTCGTCCGGAAGCACGTCCTTGCCGAGCAGCGCCTTGCTCACCCCGGCACCCAGCAGCTCGGCCACTCGGCGGATCTCGTCGCCCGCGCCGCGGGCACCCTGCCCGACGAGGATCGCCGGGCGGGATCCGGCGTTGAGAACCTCGGCGGCCGCGGCGAGCTGTGCTCGGTCGGGGATCGACGTCGTCCGGAGCGGTGCGGGCGGACTGGACGGTACGTGCTTGAACTCGTGCGCCGGCGCGCGGTACGGCAGGTCCTGGACGTCCGCGGGAATGATCAACGCGGTGACCGTGCGCCGGGTTTGCGCGGTGCGCATGGCCCGGTCGAGCGCGTTCGGCAGCTGCTCGGCGGCGTTGACCTCGACCAGGTACTCGTGCGCGACGTCCTTGAACAGCGCCTGCAAGTCGATCTCTTGTTGGTAGCTGCCGCCCATCGCGGTCCTGGCCGTCTGGCCGACGATCGCGACGACCGGGACGTGGTCGAGCTTGGCGTCGTACAGGCCGTTGAGCAGGTGCACCGCGCCCGGGCCGGATGTCGCCAGGCACACCGCGGGCTGTCCGCTGAACTTCGCCCGCCCGACCGCTGCCAGTGCGGCGGTCTCCTCGTGGCGGGTCTGCACGAACCGCGGGCGGTTACCCGCGCGACCCAGTGCGGCGAGGATGCCGTTGATGCCGTCGCCGGAATAGCCGAAAAGCTGGGCGACCCCCCATTCCTGCAGGCGCGCTACCAGGTGATCAGCGACCGTGATGCTCATGTCCTGCGACGGACCGGGTTACGCCGGACGCCGGTGGATGGTGTTCTTGCTCAGAATCGCTTCCAGCGTGTGTGGTGTGCACTTGTGGGCCTGCACCGGCCGGAGCTGGGCATCGGGTCGGGACGCCATCAGCGCGGCTTTCTTGGCGCGCGTCCGGATCTTCGCCGCGGTGAGCCGCTGGCTGGCTTTCCGACCAAAGTGCTTGAGCATCACTACCTCCTCGACCCCGACCTGACAAACGGCTACCCAGCCAAGACGCCGAGCTAACCCTGGCTGTGTGAGCGCGGGACGCGCGCGATTCACCGCGGTGGTCTCCGGGTAGACGCCCTCATGTCATCGATCGACGCACGTTGGCGCGCGCTGGGCGGGGACATGGGGCACATCGCGGAGCTGACCGACCTCGTCCGGATTCTCGACCTCGGCGTGCCGGCCTACTTGCGGTATTCGGCCGGCCCTGAGTCCGATGCCGAGCACCCCAGCCAGGACCACGAGAGCGGTCTGCTCATGCGGGGGTGTCCGCGAACTCGCTGCGGCCACCCAAGTGGCGGACGCTGCCACCGATCGACTGGGTGGCCAGGCGGATCTGTCAGTACTTGCGGGAACTGCGAGAAGGAGCGCATCCGTGGATCCTCACCGGGAAACAGATCGACTTCGGGCCGGACGACGACCCGTTGCTGGTCGAGATCCAGCCGATCGCCTGGCTGGACTCCAGCGTGCTGGCGCAAGCCCACGAGCACTGTCGACGCGAACTCGACGCCGGCCGGCAAACGCATCGATGACGCACACCGTCGGAGTGGAGGAAGAATTCCTCGTCGTCGACCCCTTCTCCGGGCACCCGGTTCCGCGCGCCGCGGACCTCATCGGTGACGCCGAGGAGAACCAGGATGGCTCGAGCCTGGAGTACGAACTGTCCACCGCGCAGGTGGAGACCGCCACCGGCGTATGCACGTCACTTGCGGATGTCAGAACGCAGCTGATGAACCTGCGGGGGGATCTGGCGGCTCGGGCAGACGCGGTCGGTGTGGGGTTGCAGTCGGCGGGTGTGCCGGTGGTGGACGCTGCCGCGCCGTTGACGCCAGGGGAGCGGTTCGAGCGCATGGGACTGACCTACGGGCTGGTGCTCGGTGAGTACCGGTGTTGCGCGTGCCAGGTCCATGTCGGCGTGCCGGACAAGCAGGCGGCCGTCGCGGTGGTCGATCGGGTGCGGCGGTGGCTTCCGACGCTGCTGGCGATCTCGGTGAATTCGCCGCTGGCCGACGGCCAGGACACCGGGTACGGCAGCTGGCGCATGGTGCTGCAGAGCAGGCTGCCAGGCAGCGGTGTGCCACCGAAGTTCGGCTCGGTCGACAACTACGACCGGGTGCTGGCCACGCTGGTCGACGCCGGAGTGTTGATCGACGAGCGGATGACCTTCTGGGTGGTGCGCCCGTCACCGACCCAGCCGACCGTCGAGTTCCGGGTGGCCGACGCCGCCCCGGACGTCGAGGGATCCTTGCTGCAAGCCGCGTTGTCGCGAGCGCTGGTCCGCCAGGAGCTGGACGACATGGCCGCAGGCATACCGGCCGCCGACTGTTCCGACACCGTGGCGGCGGCCGCGTTGTGGGCTGCTTCGCGCTACGGCCTGACCGGGCCCGCCATCGACCCGGTCAGCGGCAAGCAGACGCTGGGGATCGTGCTGCTCGCCGACCTGCTCGATCACGTCCGGCCTGCGCTGGCCGCGGCCGGCGATCTCGAACAGGTTCGGCTGCTGGTCGATCGTCTGTTAGCCATGGGCACCGGCGCCGAGCGCCAGCGTCGGGCGGCGGAGCACGGCATGTCGGCGGTGCTGGACACGGTCGCGATTACCGCGGCCGTCCAGCGGGAAGCCCCGGCATGACATCTGCTGGAGGTGCGATGCAACCGACTGTGCCCGCTGCGCGTGGAGAGGTCTCCGCGGCACTCATCGAGGCGCTCACGTCCGACGGTCACCTGCCGGTGGTCCTCGCGGATATGGATCCGTACGGCGAGGACCTGCACCTTGCGCTGCACGTGTGCTACGAGCTGCACTACCGCGGCTTCGCCGGGGTCAGCGACGACTGGGAGTGGGACCCCGGACTGCTGTCCGTTCGGCGTGATCTCGAGCGTCAGTTCCTCGAGGCATTGCGCCGCGACGTGGGCGGCGGAACCGATGTGGCCGGGGAATTCGACGAGCTGCTCGTGCTGCCCGCCGACGGCGAAGGGCTGTCCGGGTACTTGGCTCAGGAAGCGGAGAGATGGCAGCTCGAGGAGTACTTCGCGCTGCGCTCGATCTACCACCTGAAGGAAGCCGACCCGCACGTGTGGGTCATCCCGCGGCTGCAGGGACAGCCGAAGGCCGCACTGGTCGCGGTGGAGTACGACGAGTTCGGCGGGGGCCGGGCGGAGAACCTGCACGCCAAGCTGTACGCGGATCTGCTCGACGGAGCGGGCCTGAGTTCGGAGTATCTGCACTACCAGGACCAAGCGCCCGCGGCCATGCTCGCCGTGGTCAACCTGATGTCGATGTTCGGACTGCATCGCTCGCTGCGGGGAGCGTTGGTGGGCCATTTCGCCGCGGCGGAGATCAGCACGGCGCCCTCGGCGAAGAACATCGTCACCGCTCTGCAGCGTTTCGACGCCGACGAGCGGTGCGTGCGCTTCTACACCGAGCACATCGAGGCTGACGCGGTGCACGAGCAGGTCATGCGCCACGACGTGGTCGATGCGTTGCTGAAGGACGAGCCGGACCTGGCCGCCGACGTCGTGCTCGGTATTCAGGCAACGGAGCTTGTCGAGGCCCGCTTCGGCGAGCACGTCCTGCAAGCCTGGCGAGCGGGCGAGTCCGCGCTGTTGCCGACGTGACTTGCTGATCGGGGCGGCACTGCTGGCCCTCTGTCCAGGATGGTCAGCGGTGCTGCTCGCCGACTTCGGGGCCGGAGCGGCGTTGCTGGACCCGGCGTGGCCTACTGCTTTCGGGTGTGGCGACGTTTGCGCCGGTGGCTGGTGTCGCACAGCGGATAGGTCTTGCTGCGGCCACAGCCACAGATCGCGACGACGAAGCGGTCCGAGCGGACCACCTCGCCCTCGTGATCTTCGATCTCGACCGGCCCCTCGACCAGCATCGGCCCGCCCCTGCTGACTCTGATCCGGCGTCGCAGCTCATCGTTGCGCACGGATGACCACCAATTCTTCGCTCCGCTGACCAGGTTCGATCAAGTCCCGGCGTTCCAGCCATTTGGCCCGGCCACGCAGCACGGGGCCGAACGGCAGGGTGCGTCGCTCCACGATGTCGGCGTCGAGGCCGGCTTCGCGCAGCATCCGGACACTCACTTCGGGGTGGCTCAGCACCGACTGCACCAGGAGCAGAAAGCCTTGCGGGCGGAGCAGTCGATTCACCGACGAACACAACGGGTCCAATATTTCCCGGCCGTCGACGCCCGCATCCCACGCGCGCGCCGCGCCGGAGGCCTGCGCGAGCATGCTCGGTACGTACGGGGGATTGGACAGCACCACGTTGTACTGCTGATTGCGCAGATTCCGGATGTCGCCGCGGCGCACGCGCAGTGGCACGCGGTGCCTGCGGGCGTTCAACCAGGCCGCTGCGATGGCTTTGGCCGAGACGTCGAGCCCGGTCGCGGACCGGGCCCCGGATTGCAGCGCCGCGATGGCCAGCGCTCCGGTGCCGGTGCCGACGTCCAGTACGTCCGCATCCCGCACCCCGGCGGTGGCCACCGCTTCGGCAAGCATCCAGGTGTCGTTCTGTGGTCGATAAACCCCCGGCGGGGCGATGAGCTCCATGCGGCTGAATACCTCGCGGCGACAGATCGAAAACCGTTCACCGGCATTCGGAACCGGCTCGGTGTGGAATTCAGAACTCGCCGGCCAGCTGCTCGGTCCAGAACTCGAAGAATTGCTCCTGGTCAGGACCGATCTGTTGGATGTACAGCTCGTCGACACCCGCGTCCAGGTAGGACCGGACGGTGTCGAAATACCGCTGCTTGTCCGGGCCGCACGCCATCGCGCCGGCCACGGCGTCGACGGTGACCTGTGTGGTCGCCTGCTCGAAATCGCTCGGATTGGGCAGGATCTGGCCGAGCTGTCCGGGAACGAGCTGATTGCCCCACAGACGATGCGCAGTCTTTGCCGCAGCCTCGGCGTCCGGGCCGTAACACACCTTCATTCCGGCCTGTACGGGTTTGTCGCCGCCGCCTTCGGCGCGGAAGAGGTCGATCAGTTCTTTGTTGGGTGTCACCGTGCAGTACCCGTCGCCGAGGCGCGCGGCCAAGCGGGTGGCTTGCGGGCCGAATCCGGAGACGTATACCGGTACGGGTTGGTCGGGAGTGGTGTAAAGCTGGGCTTCTTCGACCGTGTAGTACTTGCCGCGGTGCGTCGTCTGCTCGCCGGTGTGCAGCGCGCGGATGATCGCGACAGCTTCTTCGAGCATCTCCAGCCGCACGCCGATCGGGGGCCAACGGTCACCGAGGACGTGTTCGTTCAACGCCTCGCCGGTGCCGACGCCGAGCCGGAACGTGCCGTGGGTCTGCACCGACGCGGTGGCGGCGGCTTGGGCGATCACCGCGGGGTGAATCCGCATGATCGGACAGGTCACCGCGGTGGTGACGGGAAGATCCGTCGCTTGTGACAAGGCGCCGATCACCGACCAGACGAACGGGCTGTTGCCCTGTTCGGAATTCCACGGGTGGTAGTGATCGGAAATCCACAGCCGTTCGAAACCCGCCTGCTCGGCGAGTTTCGCTTGCCGCACCAGTTCGTCCGGCCCGTATTCCTCGGAGGCCAGGAAGTAGCCGAAAGACACCATGCGCCCGGCTACCCGCAGGGCGTCGGCGGACAAACCGGAGCAATGATGCCGCTGGTGGTCAGGTCAGGCGGATGTTCCCGGGGCCATGGTGCGGTGATCAGCCGCGGCGGATTCCGTCGCGGCGGAGCTTGCGCATGAGCCGCGGTGGTGTCCGTGGCGACGGAGCTTCCGCATCAGCCGCCGTGGTTTTCCAGCGCGACGAAGCTTCCCGCAGCGGTGGTCAGCTGCCGCCGGCCTTGCTGCCTGCAGGGACGCGCTCAGGCCCGTCCGGCGTGCGGTGCTGCTCGATCAAGTCCGCCGCCATGATCTTGGCGCGGCGCGCGGCCTCCCCGTCGCCCTCGTAGGCGGCGATGATCGACCCCTTCATCAGGATGTGCCAGGAAAGGGCGAACTCTTCCGTGCGGTGCAAGCCTGCTTTCTCGGCGCGCTCCTTGACGATGCCGCGCAGCTCTTCCAGGCAGTCGATGGCCGCCCGGCTGACCGGGTGATCCGGACCCATCTCCAACAGCACGTTGATGAATGTGCAGCGGTCGAAGTCATCGCTGTGTATCCACTCGTCGAGCACGTCGAACATGGCGAGCAGCTGTTCGTCCGGGGTGCTGCCGCGACGTTCCGACTCGTCGCGGACCATGTCCCGCGTCCATACCTGTTGCCTGCGCTCGAGGAACGCGATGACGAGATCGTTCTTGGTGCGGAAGTGCCGGTAGAGCGTCGCCTTCGCCACCGACGAGCGTTCGATGACCTCGTCGACGCCGACCGCGCGGATCCCTCTGCGCGAGAACAACTCGTACGCGGTGCGCAGGATCCGTTCCCGCGCGACATAAGGATTGCGGTGGTCCTCGGGATCAGCCGTCATGAGCGTCTACCGTACGCCTTCCTTCGCATCGCTAACGACCACCGGGGGTGGTGTCGTCCTGGCCTGCTGCGTGCCTGCTGCCACTGCGGGTGCGACGAGCATCGGGAGCGCCTTCGTCGGGGAAGCGCCGCAAGAACTCGTGCTCGAGTTCCAGCATGCGTTCTGTGTGGGTCCGCAAGGCTGCGGCCGTGCCGCCGAGCACCGTTCCGTGCCGGGTGTCGTGCAGGTGCCGCATCTCGCGGCGCAGGTCTTCGTCGGTCAGTTGTCCTGGTGGGATCCCATGTGCGGTCATGCTTTCACTGGTACCCCTTGCATTGATGATCATGCCGCGTCATGACCGGCACGGTCGAGCGGCACGGGTTGGCTCAGCACCTCGCGCAACAGGCGCAGCGATTGCGCCAACAGGCGGGAGACGTGCATCTGCGACAGCCCGACCACGCGGGCGATTTCCGACTGGGTCATCTCCCGGTAGAAGCGAAGGATGAGGATGTGGCGCTCGCGGTCCGGCAGCTGGGCCAGAGCGGGTTCGAGGTCGACCACGTCGAGCACGTTGTCGAAGCCGGCATCGGCGCCGCCCAGGAAGTCACCGACCTCGCTGCCCGGGTCGTCCGCGGAGCCGGCCGGGCGGTTCAGCGAACCGGGGTGGTAGGCCGCTGCGGCGGACAGGCCCTCGTGTACCTGCTCGATCGGGATGTTCAGGTGGCCGGCCAGCTCGCTGGGTCGCGGAGCGCGGCCGAGCTTCTCGATCAGCTCGTCGTTGGCTCGCTGCAGCGCGATGTGCAGTTCCTTGAGGCGGCGCGGGACGCGGAGCGCCCACGTGCTGTCCCGGAAGTGGCGTCGCAGCTCGCCCCGGATGGTGGGGATGGCGTACGGCAGGAAGCCACGGCCGACCGACGGCTCGTACCGGTCGACGGCCTTGATCAGGCCGATGATGGCGACCTGGATCAGGTCGGCGGTGGGCTCGCCGCGGTGCTGATAACCGCGGGCGAGCCGGTGTGCCAGCGGGAGGTGGGCGTCGATGATCTGCTCGCGCAGCACGGCCCGCCTGGGGTCGCCCGGTGGCAGCTCGAAGTGCTCGACGAGCAGCGGCTCGAGGCTGTCGAACTCGCCGTGCGACTGTCTGCGGGACGGCGGTGGGGGAGTAGTGGGCCGTTCCGGGGTGAGGACGGCGGCTGTGGTCGAGGTCAAAACAGCTCCCGTGGTGTTGCTGCACGGGGCGGTCAGCCGCGCGCGAAGGGTGATTCAGGTTTTCCGGCTGTCAGCTCAACCGCGAACCTTCACCCTGCCATAGAACAGACAAGTCTGTCTACTCTCGCGGGGTGTGGCGTACGGCGCACGGATCGTGCGGCTGGACGAGGCCGACCTGATACCCGGCTGCGGAACGACGCCGGGACCTCCGGGCGGCCGATCAGCTCGCCGTCGCGTCGGGAGCATCCGGGCGCCGGTACAACAGTGAGTAGCGCCAGAACAGGTGGCGTCGGATCACGACTCCAGGAAGCAGGGTTGCGGCCAATTCCCGGATCTCGGCCAGCGTCATCGACGGTGGGGCAACGGGCGCGCGGACGCGTTCACGGGCTTGGCCGCGTTGGCGCCGGAACGGTGTCTGTGCCAGGCCGGCCACCGCGAATGTGGCGGTGCCCAACCAGTTCAGCGGCACCGCTACCAGGCTGACGGCGTAGTCGGTGGCAGTGCGTTCCCGGTACAGGCCGAGCACCGCGAGTACCCCACCGGGCCGCAGAGCTTCCCGCAGCCGCGGCACGATCGTCGCGAACGGCATGTGATGCACCACCGCCAGACAGCTGATGAAGTCGTAGCGTTCCGTGCCCAGATCCTCGGTGAGCACGTCCGCGACGCGGTAGTGGACGTTGGACGGTTGTGGGTTGCGCGCCTTCGCGGCGGCGATCACTTCGGGTGCCCGGTCGACGCCTTCCACCACCCGGGCTTTCCGCGCCACCGCCCTGGCGAAGGTCCCCGTCCCACACCCCACGTCCAAGGCCCGGTCACAGTGCGGAGGCACGTGACGCAGTAGCTTCCGGTGGTAGAGATCGTTGTGATCCCACGCCCGCATGGATTCTCCTCGCGACACCCGAGGCAACCCTAGCGACACCGCAACTGCCGGCCGAGGAATTGGTGACTCCGCCGCCGCGTGTCCTGGCCCTGTCGGCTTCTGCTCAAGCAACGGTGTCCGAGCGCCACGGCAGGCGCAGAGCGGCCGCGTCGCGGTTGTCAGGAGAACAGTGCGCTGTAGCCGTTGATGGCCGGCTGGCCACCGAGGTGGGCGTAGAGCACGTTCTCGCTGCGGCCGATCTCGCCCCGGTCGATCAGGTCGATCAACCCGGCCATCGACTTCCCCTCGTACACCGGGTCGGTGATCATGCCCTCGGTGCGAGCGGCCAGCCGCATGGCTTCCATCGTGGTGTCGTCGGGAATGCCGTAGACCCCGGCGTGGTAGCGCTCGTCGAGCACGATCTCGTCGTCGCGGAGTTCGCGTTGCACACCGATGAGCTTGGCGGTGTTGCGGGCGATGCGGCTGATTTGCTCGCGCGTCTCCGCAGGCTTGGCCGACGCGTCGATGCCGATGATGCGTCGCTGTGGGCCGCCCGCGTCGGTGAGCTGGGCGAATCCGGCGATCATGCCTGCTTGGGTGCTGCCCGTGACCGAGCAGACGATGATCGTGTCGAAGAAGACGCCGAGTTCGCGTTCCTGGGTGGCCACTTCGTGGGCCCAGTTGGCGAAACCGAGACCGCCGAGCGGGTGGTCGGAGGCGCCCGCCGGAATGGCGTACGGCGTGCCGCCGGATTCCTCGACGTCGCGGATGGCTTGCTCCCAGCTTTCCTTGAAGCCGATGCCGAACTCGGCGCGGACGAGCCGGACGTCCGCGCCGGTCAGTCGGCTGAGCAGGATGTTGCCGACCCGGTCGTAGACGGCATCCGGCCAGTCGACCCAACTTTCCTGGACCAGGACGCATTTCATCCCGGCGCGGGCGGCCACTGCGGCGACCTGGCGCGTGTGATTGGACTGCACGCCGCCGATGGAGACGAGGGTGTCGCAGCCCTGCGCCAGGGCGTCGGCGACCAGGTACTCGAGCTTGCGGGTCTTGTTGCCACCGAAGGCGATGCCGGAGTTGCAGTCTTCCCGCTTGGCCCAGATCGTCGCGCCGCCGAGGTGCTGGGTGAGCCGGTCGAGCCGGTGGACCGGGGAGGGGCCGAACAGCAGGGGATAGCGCTCGAAGGAGGAGATGGACATGGCGGCCTCCACTCAGTTGACGTCGGTAGTAGCGAGGTCTTCCAGCTGGCGCCAGGTACGCGTGGTGACTTCGGTAGCTTTGGCCGCGTCGCGTGCCTGGCAGGCGCGGAGCAGTTCGTCGTGCAGTGCGATGGAGCGTTCGGCGCTGGCCTTGCGGAATTGCAGGCGCTCGAGTCTGCGGATGAGCGGCGTGTAGCGCTCGATCGTGGCAGCCACCGCACGATTGCCGCACACCCGCACGAGCACTCCGTGGAATTCGTCGTCCGCTCGTAGTGCTGCGTCGATGTCTTCCGAACGCGTCGCCGCGGCGAACTGTTCGTTGGCGGCTCGCATCGTGGCGAGGTCGTCGTCGGTCAGCGCCGGGGTGGCAGTGCGGGCTGCGAGTTCGTGCATCGCGCGCACGACGGCAGCCGCGTCCTGGGCGTCGCGCAGCGCCAGGGGAGTGACGCGCGTGAAGCTTTGCGGCTTGGTCTCCACCAGGCCTTCGTCGGCCAGCCGGGCCAGGGCGTCCCGGACCGGTGCGCGAGACAGGCCCAGTCGTTCGGCCAGCTCGGCATTACTGAGTGTGGATCCCGGAGGGAGCTCACCGCGCACGATGGCGTCGCGGATGGCTTGGTAAGCCGTGTCGCGGAGCAGCGTGCGCCGGACCGGACGGAGCGTCTCCATAAACTGACATGTTAGATACCAATCCAGGGAGTCGGTAGGGCCGAAAGTGCTCCGCTCACAGGTTTCAGCTCATGTCGACGATGCAGAACGGGTTGTCGTCCGGATCGGCGAGCACGACGAAATCCGAATCGGGCGGGTAGCGGTCCCAGTCCAGCCTGCGGGCACCGAGCTGCACAAGGCGGTCGATCTCGGCTTCTTGTTCGGCCGCGTCGTCGACGAAGAGATCGATGTGCACGCGGGGATAGGGCTCGACCGGGGACTCGCTGAGCTGCAATCCCACGACTTCGGTGCCGTCGGCGCGTTGCAGACTGCACCAACGTTCGGTGGTCGTACCGGGTTTGGGGTGGAGATCGAGCGCGGCCGACCAGAAGTCGATGGCGCGCTGCATGTCGACCACCCCGATGACGGGATATCCGAGTCTGAGCATGGTCGCGGGTGCCCGACGGGGCGGAAAGCGAACCACCGGCGTGCTCGGCTTCGGTGATCCGGAAGCCGCGTCAGCAGATCACCTGGCTGGGACGCGCCGCACCGTCGGAGTTGCGCCGCGGCGGCGTCGTCCGTCACGTGAGCCAGCGAATCACTCGGCGCGGACCTCGTCCAGCACCCCGCCTGCCAACTCGTCCAGTACCGCGTGATCACCGGCGAACGGCGGCTCCGGACGCGGCCAGTGCACCACCAGGTCGGTGAAACCCAGCTCCTTCGTGCGCTCGGCGGTCTCCCGGAAAGTGGCCACGCTCGTCAAGGAATAGGCAGGGCCGGCATCGGCGTAGAGGTACCGGCGAACGTCCCCAGGGTCGCGCCCCGCCTTGTCCAGCGCGTTGTCGAAGGCCGACGCGAGCTCGGTGACGCCCCGCCACCATTCCTCCGCGTCCGCGCCGCCGCGACCCGTGGTGATCCAGCCGTCACCCAAGCTTGCTGCCAGGCGCATCGTGCGGGGACCGTTGGCCGCGATGAGCAAGGGAATGCCAGGCTGACGCGTCGGACCGGGCAGATTGCGCGCCTCGACGGCGGTGAAGTACTCGCCCTCGTAGCTGAACTTGTCCGTGTGCACCAGCCCGGCGAGCGCTTCGGCGAATTCGATGAAGCGATCGGCCTTCTGTTTCGGCGTCGGTGGATCCTCGCCGCGGACCGCATAGTCGTAGGCGCCCATCGACCCGGCGCCGAGGCCGAGCAGGAGCCGCCCGCCGGAGACGTCATCGACATGGACCACCTCGCGGGCGAACGGGACCGGGTGCCGGAAAGCGGCCGAGGCGACCATCGTGCCGAGTTCGATGCGCTCGGTGACGAGCGCGGCGCCGGTGAGAGTCGGCATCGCGCTGAACCACGGGCTGTCCACGAAGCTACGCCAGCCGATGTGGTCGTAGGTCCAGGCATGATCGAATCCGTACCGCTCGGCGGCACGCCACTGGGGCGCCGCCTGTGCCCAGCGGTGTTCAGGGATGAGCATGATGCCGACTCGCATGCCGGAAGGCTAGCGGTGCCCACCGACAATGTGCGGTGTCCGAACTCCGTGCTCGCTCAGGCGCGGCGGCCGATCACGGAGGCGCGGCCCGATGTTCGGCGCTAGCCGCGGCCGTGCGGAGTCAACCACACCTCCGGGTCCGGTCCCTTCGGCACGATCTGTGTCGGGTTGATCATGGTGTGAACGATGTAGTAGTGCTGCTTGATCTGCTCGAAGTCGACGGTCTCCCCGAAGCCCGGCGTCTGGTACAGGTCGCGCGCGTAGGCCCACAGCGCGGGCATCTCGGTCAGCTTGTTCCGATTGCACTTGAAGTGGCCGTGATACACCGCGTCGAACCGCACGAGCGTGGTGAACAGTCGCACGTCGGCTTCGGTGATCGCATCGCCCATCAGATACCGGCGATCCGTCAACCGCTTCTCCAGCCAATCCATGGTTTCCCACAGCAGGTCGTAGGCCTCGTTGTAGGCCGCCTGCGACCCGGCGAACCCGCAGCGGTACACGCCGTTGTTGACGCCGTGGAAAATGCGCTCCATCACCTCTTCCATTTCTTCCCGAACGTCCGCGGGCCACAAGTTGGGCGCGTCCGACTTGTGGTAGTCGGACCATTCGAAGAAGAAGTCGTGCGTGATCCAGGGAAAGTCGTTGGTGACGACCTGACCCGTCGGAATGTCCACGATGGCGGGCACGGTGATGCCGCGCGGGTAGTTCGGGATGCGTCGGAAATAGGCCTCCTGCAGGCGTTCGATGCCCAGCACCGGATCACGGCCGCCCGGGTCGAGGTCGAACGTCCAGCTGCGCTCGTCGTGCGTCGGCCCCGGCATGCCGACGGAGATGACGTCCTCGAGCCCGAGGAGTTTGCGCACGATCAGGGTGCGGTTCGCCCACGGGCACGCCGCCGCCGCGATGAGCCGGTACCGCCCCGGCTCCACCGGCCACAGCTCACCGTTGACCGGTCCGTGTTCCGGGACGCGGGCGTCTTTGGTGATGCGGTCGGGGATGTAGTTCATGTCGCGCTTGAACTCTTTGTCGGCCATGCACTCAGCCTACGGGCGGAAGGCGACGTAAGGCCTTGATTGCGTCCGACTGCGCGACGGTCCGGCGGGTTGTTCCCACCCTTTTCCGAATTGGCGTCGGTGTGGGACGGCCGGATTGTCGAGGCTCGGTCCCCCGCCGACCGTCCGGTGACCGCTCCTCTTCCGGCCACCCGCCGCCTACCACCGGTGGCCGAGGCGGCGCGCGGCTGAGGCTATTCGCGGTGTTCGACGTTCAGCTCGTACAGCACGACCTCGCCGTAATTGCTCTCGTCGCACGGGTCGGACTTCTCGCAGTTCGCCTGGGTATAGGCGCCGGTCTTGAAGTAGGCCTCCGACGCGTCGGATTCCACCGTCGTCTGCAGTTCGCCGTTGTAGTAGGCCTCGATCTTTCCGTCCGAGGCGACGAACTTGGCCTCGAAGACCGTGCCGAGCTGGTAGTTGTCGGTGATCAAGTGGTGGTGCGGTTCGTCGCCGTCGGTGATCCACAGCTCGGTGCCCTCCAACCGGAACACCGTGACGTCGTCGTCCCCACCGTGCACCTGGGCCCCGACGACGTGCGGCTTGTCATTCGGCGTCGCGGTGAACGCGAGCTTGGCGGTCAGCGTATGCGTGCCTTCGGTGGTCGACCAGCCGGCTTCGTCGCTTCCGTCCGACACCATCTCGCGCAATTCCGACCTCGGGTACGCCGAGTTGCCGGTGGTGGCGCCGTTGACCGCCGAGCGGAATCGGATGCCGTCACAGTTCTCCGTCGCCACGAACCACGGGTCCGCGGCGAAGGTCGCCAGCTCGGGCTGTTTGATCTCCTCGGCGTCGTCACCACCGGTCGGCAGGGTCACCTTCCAGCTCTGCAGGTCGAGCACGTCGGCCGGGCACTGGCACTCTCCGGAATTGCCGGATGTCGGTCGTGACGGCGCCGACGACGAAGCGTCCTCATTGGTCGTGGTGGACGTCGCGAGCGCGCCGGCGGCAAGCAGGGCGACCGCGGCAAGCTGGAACAACTGAGACTTCATCAATACCTCCCGGCGATGAATGAGCGGCACCAGTTTCCGCATGTCTCAGCCGCCAGCCAGGGGAGTTGACCGGTACCTGACATTCCTGGGCAGGGCGACGACAGGCGACTGAATACCGCGCGGACCCGAATCCGAAGTCGGCACCTGGACGGCGAACAAGGTCGGCAGCTCGAGACGCTCCAGGGAAACCGGCGCAATCGGCGAGATCGCTCACTGCGGTGAACGATGGGTATCAGGCATGCGTTCGTGGTATTCACCCGCGACGACCGCGCCAAGGGAGTGACCAGTGAACGAAAGTCCGGAATCGTCAACTCGCGCGGACTCCGTACGAGCTTTCGCGGTGTTGGCCGCGGCCGTGCTGCAAATTGCCGGCGGTATCGTCGGCGGGCCCGGATTGCTGGGCGAGTCGGTGAGTTCTGTGGCGAACGCCTATCCGACTCTGCTGCAACCCGGAGGCGCCGCGTTCTCCATCTGGTCGCTGATCTACGCGGCGTTCTTGATTCTGGCCGTGCGGCAAGTACTTCCCGGACAGCGTGCCCGCGTGGTGCACCGCCGCTCGGGATGGTGGCTGGTCGCCGCCGGGGTGTTGAACGCGACCTGGATCGTGCTGTTCACGCAACGATCGTTCATCCCGGCGCAAGTCGCCATCGTGGCTCTGCTGGTGGTCCTGGCCTGCGCGGCCAACCGCATGCGATCGCCGGGCGGCGGATGGGCGGACCGGTTGCTGTTGCGCCTGCCGATCACCGTCTACCTCGGCTGGGTGGCTATCGCGACCGTGGCGGGTGCAGGCACGACTCTCGCTGCGGTCGCGAGTGCGCCCTCCGCGTGGTTGTCGGTGGCTGCCCTTGTCGTGACCGCAGTGTTGGTCGTCGCCGCGATCTGGTGGCTACCTGCGATAGCGGGCTTCGTCCTGGCGGTCTGCTGGGCGTTCGCGTGGATCGCCGTTGCCACCACCGCGCCCGAGGTTGCCGCTGCCAGCCTTGCCGCCCTCGCCGCCGCAGCCCTTGCTGGTGCGGTTCGCGCGGCACGGTCTCGGCAGAAGTCGACCGTGCTGTTCGGCTGATCCTCAGCGCGTCTTGGCACCGGGCGTGCGGTACGCCAGCAGCACAACGGCCGGCAGCAACAGCAGTGCGATTGCGGCGACGCCCAAACCGTTGCCGTGGAACTCGGCGACCGCACCCCACAGCGCATAAGAACCGAGAGCGCCGATCCCCGCACCAAGACCTGCGACCGATGTGACTGTGGCCCGCGCGGGGCCTTCCACGGACGCTTGGAGCTTGGCGTCGGCAAGGACGATTCCGTACTGCAGCCCGCCGTAGCCGAGCGCGATGGGCACGAAACCCCACACGCTGCCGGCCAACGCCCCGGCCACGATCATGCCCGTCGCCGCCAGCAGGACACCCGCGAGCGGTCGATCGGCCATGCGGCGACCGCCCAGCGCCGAGCCGCCGAGCTGCCCGAGCACGGTCGCCCCGATGACCAACGGGACGAGTGCGGTGGCCACGCCAACTTCCACCGCGAGCAGGGGGAAGGCTTCGTCCAACGCCGTACCGGCCACAAGCACCGCGTAGACCAGGACGCGGCGACGCACCAGCGGTGACCGGCCGGCTTCCACGCTGCCGGACCGCAGCATGGACAGCCAGTGACGCCAGCCGCCGTCGACCTTCTCGACGCGTGGTCGCTCCGGCATCGAGGCCACCAACGCCACGCCGACGAGTCCCGCGCCGACGCTGACGGCGGCGATCAACGGATAGCCGCCCCAGGCGAACAGGGGAGCGGCCGACAAGGTCGCGGTGAGCTGGGCGGCCAGTGCCGCGGTATAGGTACGGGACGCCCAGCGCTGGTAGTTCTGTTCCACGCCGAGGGCGGCGAGTTCGTCATACAGCAGGGCCTCTGACGTCCCGGAATTCAGCGACTCCTCCAGCGCCCACAACACGAACCCGATCGTGAAGCCGAGCATGGTCGGCCACACCACCCACAACGTGAAACCGGTGGCCCGTGCCAGCGTGCCGAACATCAGCAGCTTGCGGCGCGACAGGGTGTCGGCCAACGCGCCGGACGGCACCTCCAGAACCAGTCCGGCCACCATCCACAGGCTCAGCAGCACGGCGATGTCGGCTTCGGACAGGCCACTGTCGGCGAACAGCACCGCGTACAGGGGATAGAACGGCACCAGGTCGTTCGATGCCTGATACGCCACGTACCGCCAGCCGAAGGCAGCTTCCGTCATGTCGTGGAACGCTCCTTCGCCGGTCGGTCCACCGCTGCGACTACCATCGGCGGCTGTGGAATTCATGATCTTCACCGAGCCGCAGCAAGGTGCCACGTACAGCGATCTGCTTCGCGTTGCTCAAGCTACCGAAGCGGCAGGCCTGAACGGGTTTTTCCGCTCGGATCACTACCTGAGCATGGGTGGCTCCGGCCTGCCTGGACCGACGGACGCCTGGACGACGCTGTCCGCGCTGGCGGTGCAGACCAAGGGGATCGCGCTGGGCACGCTGGTCACCTCGGCGACATTCCGGCTGCCCGGGCCGCTTGCGATCGCGGTGGCTCAGGCCGACGTCATGTCCGGTGGTCGCATCGAACTCGGGCTCGGCGCGGGCTGGTTCGAGGCCGAGCACACCGGTTACGGCATCCCATTCCCACCGGTTCGCGAGCGGTTCGAGCGCTTGGCCGAGCAACTGGAGATCATCACCGGCCTCTGGGCGACCCCGGAGGGCGAGACGTTCTCGTTCGACGGCGCCCACTACACCGTGGTGAACTCGCCCGGGCTGCCCAAGCCGACGCGCAAGATCCCGGTCATCATCGGCGGGAACGGGCGACGGCGGACGCCCGCTCTGGCGGCCCGCTACGCCACCGAGTTCAACATGCCGTTCAGTGACCCGGACACCGCTGTCGCCCAGTTCGACCGGGTCGCACGGGCCTGTGACGACATCGGCCGTGACCCGTCGGAGATCAAGCGATCGCTCGTGCACACCTTGGTGATCGGCAGGACGAGTGCGGAGGTGGCTCGTCGTGCCGAGCAGCTGAGCCGCTCACCCGAGGATCTGGCCGACAACCCGTTGGCAGGCACGCCTGCCGAGATCGTCGACCGGCTCGGGCGTTGGCGCGAGAAGACCGGAATCTCCCGTGTCTACCTCCAGGTGCTGGACCTGGACGATCTCGACCAGATCGACCTCGTGGTCAACGAGATCGTGCCGCACCTGGGGTGACCCTGGCGGCTGGTGCTGCACGCCCGGCCCGATGTGTGTCGTGGCGCCGACCGGTACCTGAGTGCTTCGATGTGCTCATGAACCCCGACGCCGACGAGCCACGCATCGTTCGTGTCACCCGGGACGTTGCCGCCAGCGCGGAGACGCTGTTCAGCCTGATCGCCGATCCGGCTCAGCAACCGCGCTGGGACGGCAACGACAACCTCGCCCGCGCCGACGAAGGTCAGCGCGTCACCGCCGTTGGCGATGTCTTTCGCATGCACCTGACCAACGGCGGTGTGCGGGACAACCACGTCGTCGAATTCGAGGAGAATCGCCGCATCGCCTGGCGGCCCGCCGACAGCGGTAAGCAGCCGCCGGGCCACCTCTGGCGGTGGGAGCTCGAGCCGCTCGGAGAGTCACGCACCAGGGTCACGCACACCTACGACTGGACCCAGCTCGATGACCCGACCCGGCTGGAGCGCGCGCGATCCACTACGGAGGACAACCTGCTTGCGTCGGTGAACAACCTGGCCGCAGCCGCGGAAGGGAACTAGGCGGCAAGCGCCCACCCGCCACCGACGAGCCGGGCGGAGCCACGCACGGCACGCGGAGTTCGTTCACCCCTACTCCCACACCTGGATGCCGCGCACGACGAACGGAGCTTGCGGGACGAACGTGCCCCCACCGGGATACGTGGTGAAGTCGCCCTCCGTCGAGCAGTCCCGGCCTTGGTAGACCGTCACATGGCGGTCGGCAGTGCGGTTGGCGAACGAGCGGCCGACGAAGCCCTCCGGAAGCGGAATGCATTCATTCGGGTTGGCGTTGCGCAGGTCCAGCCGAAGAATCTCGCCGCGATAGTCCGCACGCTCCCACAGACAGAATTCACCTGGCTCGCACTCGGCCTCTCCGACGGGTGCCTTGGCTTCGACAGGCGACTCGGCGCTCAGTGCGGCTGTTACCGGGCGCGTCGAGTGCTCGGTCGCGCCGGCCGTTGTCGCACCAGAGCCCAACACCATGCCGATACCTACGGCGAGCAGAACGGTTCGAAGTGCGCGAGAGCGCAAGCTGTCGGTCATTGTTCGTCCTTCCCCCAAGGGCCTGTCTCGCCATCAACCGTCACATGATCAGCAACGCCGTGGGGGTGCTCCGGCGAATCTGTGGATAAGTCCTTGCCGGCGCACCGAGCAGGGCGCGTTATCCACAAATTCCGGTTACGTGCTGCACGCAGCGCTCTGCTGTGGTAAACCCGCGCGTTCGTGATCCCGCGCACCGGCCTAGGCTTCGTGTCGTGGCCACCGAGCAGCTGACGAGGAAGAAGCCCAGGTCTTTCGGCGTCACCGCATTGGTGATGCTGGGCAGCCTCGTCGCCGTCGTCGTCGCGGTGGTGCTGCTCAGGCAAACGGGTGGGACCAACCTGACCGCCATCACGGGTCTGCGCGACCCGGGCCCCCTGACGACCTACGGCGTCTCGGTGGTTCGGCTGTTCGCCGAGGTGTCCGCGGTCGTGGTGATCGGTTCGTTGCTGCTGGCCGCGTTCCTCGTCCCGCCGCAGAAGTCAGGCACGCTTGCCGCCGACGGCTACGGCGCGTTACGCGTAGCGGCGTTCACGTCGTGGCTGTGGTTCGTCTTCGCTGTGGCCAGCGCCTACTTCAGCGCCGCGGAAAGTGCCGGACGCCCCGTCGGGGAAGTCCTCGACCCAGAGGTCTTCGTCGTCATCCTCGACGTCGTCGAAGCGCCGCGGGCATGGCTGGTGACCGCGTGCGTCGCGCTGATCGTCGCGGTGGGCGCGCAGCTGACGCTGACCTGGGGATGGACGGTGACGCTGTTCGGCTTCTCCCTCCTCGGCCTGGTGCCACTTGCCCTCATCGGCCACTCGGCGAGCGGCGGTGCCCACGACGTCGCCACCAACAGCCTGCTGTATCACCTGATCGCTGCGGCGCTGTGGGTCGGCGGCCTGATCGCGCTGCTCGCCCTGGGTAAACGGGGCAGCAAGAACCTTCCGCTCGCAGCCCGGCGGTTCTCGCGCCTGGCCCTGGTCTGCTGGATCGTCATGGCGGTGTCCGGCGTCGTGAACGGCCTGGTGCGCATCACGCCCGATCAGCTGTTCAGCGATGCTTACGGCCTGTTGCTGCTCGCCAAGATCGTGGCCCTCGGCGTTCTCGGTGTGTTCGGGCAACAGCAGCGGGCGCGTGGCGTTCGTGCGCTGCAGGAATCCGGCACCAGGGGGCCGCTGCTGCAGCTGGCCGGCGTCGAGATCCTCCTCATGTGCCTGACGTTCGGCATCGCCGGAGCGCTGTCGCGCACTCCGAGCCCGGACGAAGGAACGGTGCCCGGCCGAGTGGAGCTGTTGATCGGCTACGAGCTGGACGGTCCGCCCACTTTCGGTCGCCTGCTGTTCGACTGGCGGTTCGATTTCGTGTACGGAACGGCGGCGATCACGCTCGCCGTGCTCTATCTGGCCGGCGTCCGACGGTTGCGCAAGCGCGGCGATCACTGGCCGGTCGGCCGCACCGTCGCATGGCTTGGTGGCTGCGCCTCGCTGCTGATCGCCACCTCGTCCGGGATCGGACGGTATTCGCCCGCGATGTTCAGCGTGCACATGGGCACGCACATGTTCCTGTCCATGGTCGCGCCGGTGCTGCTCGTTCTCGGTGGCGCGACGACACTCGCGTTGCGTGCCTTGCCACCCGCGGGCCGCGACGCACCGCCTGGCCCCCGAGAGTGGCTGCTCGCCGCGGTGAACTCACCGGTCGCGCGGTGGCTCACGCAGCCGATCATCGCGCTGCTGCTGTTCGTCGGGTCCTTCTACCTGCTCTACTTCTCCGGACTGTTCGACGTCGCGTTGGAATACCACTGGGCGCATCTGGCCATGAACGCCCACTTCCTGCTGGCGGGCTATGTGTTCTTCTGGCCGCTCATCGGCGTGGACCCGGCGCCGCGGCGGCTGATGCCGCTCGGCCGTGTCGGTGTCATGTTCCTGTCGATGCCGTTCCACGCGTTCTTCGGGGTGATCCTGATGAGCTCGCAGACGGTGATCGGCGAGGAGTTCTACACCCAGCTCAAGCTGCCGTGGGTCGGTGACCTGCTCACCGATCAACGCCTCGGCGGCGGCATCGCCTGGGCGTTCGGTGAGGTTCCCGCGCTGATCGTGCTCGTGGCGCTCATGGTGCAGTGGGCGCAAGCCGACGAGCGAGAAGCCCGCCGGGTCGACCGCAGGGCACGTCGTCTGGGCGACCAGGACGACGAGCTCGCGGCGTACAACGCGATGCTGGCGAAGATGGCGGGCAAGTCCGCCGAATCGGAGCAGTAGCCCGAGAGTTATCCACTACCCGCCAGTTGTCCACACCCGCCTCGTCGAGGCCTTGGGTCTCCCCGTGCTGCGCCTGCACTCTGGGACAAACGAAACGAGGTGAGGAGATACCGATGGCAACTGGTGAAACGGTGGTGACGGTCAGCGGGCGCGTAGCCACTGACGTGGAGCGGCGGGATGTGGGGGAGGGCAATGAAATGGCTGGATTCTTGGTGATCAGTACCGAGCGACGATTCGACAAGACCGTCGGGGACTGGGTCGACGGTCGCAAGTTCTCGGTGTGGGTCACGTGCTGGCGCCGGCTGGCGCGCAACGTCTCGATGTCGTTGGCCAAGGGCGACGACGTGATCGTCTGTGGGCGGTTGCGCACTCGCGAGTACGAAGACGGCGGCAAGACGCGCTATGCCACGGAGCTGGATGCTTTCGCGGTCGGTCCCAACCTGACTCGAGCGGTTGCGGAGGTGCGCAGGCTCAGGGTCGGTGATACGTCCACAAGTGCACAGCCCGTAGCGGCTTGAGCGGTTTCAGGCGGTTTGGGGCAGGCGACGCGGAGCGTCCGACTACGCGGAGTGCTGCCGACGGCCGCCGACAGGGCGCCGTGGCGACGGCTCTACCATCAGACTCCATGACTACAGCGGTACGACGCGCTCGAGCGAGCGGGGCGGGGGCAGTCTGACAGATGGCCGAGTTCATCTACACCATGCGCAAGGTGCGCAAGACGGTCGGCGACAAGGTGATCTTGGACGACGTCAGCACCGCGTTCTATCCGGGCGCCAAGATCGGCGTCGTCGGGCCGAACGGCGCGGGCAAGTCGACCGTGTTGAAGATCATGGCGGGCCTGGAGCAGCCCAGTAACGGCGACGCCCAGCTGCAGCCGGGCGCCAGTGTGGGCATCCTCCTCCAGGAGCCGCCGCTGAACGACGAGAAGACGGTCCGCGGCAACGTCGAGGAGGGCCTCGGCGAGATCAAGGTCAAGCTCGACCGCTTCAACGAGATCGCCGAGAAGATGGCGACCGACTACAGCGACGAGCTGATGGAGGAGATGGGCAAGCTCCAGGAAGAGCTTGACCACGCCGACGCCTGGGAGCTCGACTCCCAGCTCGAGCAGGCGATGGACGCGCTGCGTTGCCCGCCGCCGGACGAGCCGGTCACACATCTGTCGGGTGGTGAACGCCGCCGGGTGGCGTTGTGCAAGCTGCTGCTGTCCAAGCCGGACCTGCTGCTGCTGGACGAGCCCACCAACCACCTGGACGCGGAGAGCGTGCTGTGGCTGGAGCAGCACCTGGCCAACTACCCGGGCGCGGTCCTGGCCGTGACACACGACAGGTACTTCCTGGACAACGTCGCCGAGTGGATCATGGAGCTGGACCGCGGCCGCGTCGTCGGGTACGAGGGCAACTACTCGACGTACCTGGAGAAGAAGCGGGAACGGCTGGAGATCCAGGGCAAGAAGGACGCCAAGCTCGCCAAGCGGCTCAAGAAAGAGCTGGAGTGGGTGCGGTCCAACGCCAAGGCGCGGCAAACCAAGTCCCGTGCTCGTCTGGAGCGGTACGAGGAGATGGCCGCGGAGGCGGAGCGTCACCGCAAGCTGGACTTCGAGGAGATCCAGATCCCGCCGGGGCCCCGCCTGGGCAACGTGGTGGTCGAGGTGGAGAACCTGCGTAAGGGCTTCGACGACCGTGTGCTCATCGACGACCTGTCGTTCAGCCTGCCGCGCAACGGCATCGTCGGCGTGATCGGCCCGAACGGCGTCGGCAAGACCACGCTGTTCAAGACGATCGTCGGCCTGGAGAAGCCGGACGCAGGTACCGTCCGCATCGGCGACACGGTCAAGCTGTCCTACGTCGACCAGACTCGCGAGCGTATCGACCCGGAGAAGACGGTGTGGGAGGTCGTCTCCGACGGTCTCGACTACATCCACGTCGGCCAGACGGAGATGCCGTCGCGGGCCTACGTCAGCGCTTTCGGGTTCAAGGGACCGGATCAGCAGAAGCCCGCGGGCGTGCTGTCCGGTGGTGAGCGCAACCGGCTGAACCTGGCGCTGACTCTGAAGGAAGGCGGGAACCTGATCCTGCTCGACGAGCCGACGAACGACCTCGACGTCGAGACGCTGGGCTCGTTGGAGAACGCGCTCGAGCAGTTCCCCGGCTGTGCGGTGGTCATCTCGCACGACCGGTGGTTCCTGGACCGAGTGGCGACCCACATCCTCGCCTGGGAAGGTACCGAGGAGAACCCGGCGAAGTGGTTCTGGTTCGAGGGCAACTTCGAGGGCTACGAGAAGAACAAGATCGAAAGGCTGGGTGCTGAGGCAGCCCGTCCGCATAGGGTGACGTATCGGAAGCTGACACGCGACTGACCAGCGACCGTCACCGACGACCACCGGAGGCCTTGTGGCTGCAGGCATGCACGACGAGCAGGGGGTTGCTGGTCACGCACGCAACAGCGCTCGCCGGTCGGGCGCCGGCACCCCAGCGCTGTCGGTGATCAGGCCGGACGTCACTCCTGCCGAACGCCTGCTGGCCCAAGGGGCGCAGCTGCGGTTTCGTGCGCCGGAGCTGGCGCTGGTCCTCGGGGAACGGGCGGCCGCGTTGGCGGAAGCCGCGGGCTCCGAGAAGCTCTGGGTCAACGCCGAAGGGCTGTCGGTCTTCGCCCGGATGAGGATGGGGCAGCGGGCCGACGTCGTGCATCGCGCGGTCACCGTGCTGCGCACCGCCGAGGCAGATGGGCACGCCGAATTGGCGGCTCAGATGCGCGTCGAGCTGGCGGTGTGCGCGCGTAGCGCTGGGGTGCCGATGACCGGGTTGGCAGCGCTTCGGCCGATCCTCGGACAGCGCGACTTGCCGGCGGTGTGCCGGGCGATGGCGTTGATGCAACTGGTCGGGTGCCTGGCGCCGGTGGGCAGGCAGACGATCCTGGAAGCAGCCCTGGACGAGGCCGACCGGTTGGTGCGCTCGGATCCGGACCTGTCCGACGTCGATCGCATCCTGCTCCGCGCGATGGTCGCGAGCAGGACGGCCGCGCATCAGCGCAGGCACGGTGATCTCGCCGCGTCGCTGGACACCGCTCAGCGCGCATTGGACCTGCTCGACGGTCTGGAGTCGGCAGCTCAGGACGGCATGCAGCTGCGTGCGCGAATCGTGCTGGAGATGGCGTGCGTGCTGCTGGACCGTGGTGAGATCCGCCGGGCGGTGGAGCTGGCGCACACCGCGTTGGCGGAGCCGGCGCGCGCAGCAGCGGTGGGGCCCCTGGCTTGGCTGCGGCTGGCGCTGGCCACCCGCGTCCACCTGGCGTCCGGCGAGGCGGAGGCGGCAGGTCAGCTCGTCCGCGACGCACTGCACAGCGTGAAGCGCTACGACCTCACCTGGATCGAAGCGCGCCTGTGGCTCGAGCTGTCCCACGTGGAAGAGGCGGCGGGACGGGAGACCTCGGCACTGCACGCCATCCGCGAAGCTCGCCGGTGCGAGCACATCTACGGCCGCGCCAAGCGTCAAGCCATCGGGTCGCTGACCGGTGAATTCGGCCGAGGCGAACAGAGCGTGGTGGATCTGGTGCAGCTGCTGGACTCGGTGGACAGCCGAGCGCAGGGCAGTGGCCGGGCAGCGAACGAGAGTCGGTCGGCGAACGATCGCAGCGCGGGCAAGGACGGGAGCACTCGACCCGCCGAGGAGCCCGCGACACCTCCGGCGACGACCTCGGCTTCGCCGACCGAGAAGCGGTCCGAACCGGTCGGCAGCCCGCGTGAACCCGATTCCGAGTCGACTCAAGTCACGCCCAAGGTCACGCTGCCGATCGTGAACCTGCCGACCATCGCGCTGCCCGGGGTCCTCGACCCGACCATCAACCGAGGCGAGCAGAACGAGCGCCCCCGGCTACGTCCGGCGGATTCCGAATCAACGGGAACGTCCCGACCTGAATCGGCGGGCCCGCGCAACGGTGGGGCGACCGACGAGAAGGGTCGCAGCAGCTCGGACATCCCGAAGCTGTGGTTGGCGGGGTTGGAGCAGTCGGAGCCGAAGCCGACGGAGTCACAGTCTCAGGACCGGCAGGCCGAGACGAGCCCCGGGGAAGCTGAGCGGTCGAATACCGAGTCCAAGCCAGAAGCCACCGGCTCGGCGGAGGCGACACCCCGGCGTCGGCGCGCTGAAGGTGGGACGGCTGCGCGCTCGGTGCTGGAGCGATTGGGCGTGAGCGTCGGCACCGGAGGGCGGCGCCGACGAGTTACGGACGACACGACATCGGACTCACCAGACGTGGTCTCGCGGAGGGCCGAATCGGACGAGCACCCGTCGAACGAGAACGATGGCGCCCATCGCTCGAACAACGGTGACAAGCGGCGCGCGGACTCGGTCGAGGAGAACTCGAACTTGCGGCGCCTTCCGTCAGCCGAGCCGTGGGCAGCGTCGACCGGAAAACACGCTGCCTCGGCACAGGTCGGTGACTCGAAATCCAGTGGCGATTCCGCGGGAACGCGAAGCGTGTCGGAGGGGTCGAACGTTCGCGCCGCCAGCGAGCTTTTCGGCGCAGCGCAGGACGAAGATCGGCCGACGCGAGCGAAGCACGCGCGAGACGGATCGAACGCGCAGGACGCGGCCGAAGCTCCCGAGAAGCAGCCGGGAGCGGAGAGCGCGATCGAGAACGCGAGGGATTCCGCCGCCAAGCTGGAAGAAGTGTCGGCGGGCGAGTCGAAAGGCGCAGCCGAGACGCGCTCGGCGAAAGCCGACGGGGCCGACCGAGGGTCGACATCCAGCGGACGCACCGAGCCGCCACGGCTGGACAGCTTGCTGGCCGTCTTCAGCAACTGGCCGGATGACGACGATGAGCTCGCCGGGTCGTTGTCGTCACGGGCTCGCCATCGGCGCCAGGAGGGCTCGGGGATGGCCGAGTCCGGGCGCACCAACGGACGTCGTTTCAAACGCGATGATCGGCCTTGGGGTCATCGCGGCGACCTGTAGCGCCACATCGCCAGTCAGCAGGGGGCGACGAGGAAACCCCTCGCCAAGCGGGTCATGAGGTCTGAGGACCACAGGGCCTCGGATGCGCGGACATCGTGCGGGACACACAAGCGTTGAGCGCCTCTGGCGAGCCACGGGTCGGCACGTTGACACAGCGCAGTTCAACGCCGCGAAACAGTGGTTCGAACAGGCGATTTGTCCGCGGACCGACATTGGCGGACATCGGCCCACGATGACTGTAGCGCCCGGCCCGGGCGGTCTCCCGTCCACCGCCCGAACCCCGCCGCAGCAGGCTAGGGTGTGAGGCGTTGACTGTGCAGCGTTGCCGCAACGGAGGTTGTTCGCGCCATGACGTCCACCAAGGTCTCCAGCACATCTCCTGGGGGGTCGGCGGATGCCGACGATTTGGAGGCTCAGCGGGATCGGCTGATCGAAGCAGCAACGGAACGGGCGCCGGACATCTCCGACCTGGTGCGGGTCTACTACCGGCACGTGCCACCGGAAGACATCGTCGACGACTCTCCGGAGGACCTGGTCGCCTCGGTGCGTAGCCACCTGGAACTGGCCGGTCAGCGTCCACCGGGGCGGCCCGTGGTCAAGATCAGCAACCCGGCGGGTGGTGACGGCGCAGCAGGCGTCACCGTCGTGCAGGTCGTCACCGACGACATGCCATTCCTGGTCGACAGCGTGGTGGCCAAGTTCGCTCGCTCCGGGATGCCGGTGCAACGCATCATCCACCCCATCCTGCTGGCGAGCCGCGACCTGACCGGCACCCTGCAAAAGTTGCACCCCATGGCGGACCTGGACAATCCGCCCCAAGGCGCGTCCGCCGAATCCTGGATCTCGGTGGAGGTCGACCAGATCTCCGACGCGGAGCGCGCCGCGAAGGTCGAGACCGACCTCATCTCCGTCATCACCGACGTGCGTGAGGTGGTCGAGGACTCGGTCAAAATGGTCGACACCGCGCTCGCACTGGCCAACGACCTGGAGTCCTCACCACCGCCGCTGCCGCGGACCGAGGTCACCGACGGTGCCGCGTTGCTCCGCTGGCTGGTGGACGGCCACTTCCGCTTCCTCGGCTACCGCAAGTACGAAGTGGTGCGGGACCGGCCGGAGCCGGCAGGCAAGGACGAGCCGGTCCTGCGGGCGGTGCTGGCCACCGGCCTCGGCGTGCTCCGCCAGGACAGCCTGGCCGCGCGCAAGCTCACCGCAGGCACCGACCTCGCGGAAACCGCGCTGGCCAAGACGCTGCTGGTCCTGACCCCGGCGAGTGCGCGCTCCACCGTTCACCGGCCGGTGCACCCGTACTACATCGGGGTCAAGACGTTCGACGAGAACGGCGAAGTCACCGGAGAACACCGCTTCCTCGGCATGTTCACCTCGTCGGCGCTGCACGAGGACGTGCTGGACATCCCGGTCATCAATCGCCGGATCCGCGAGGTCATCCACCGGGCAGGCTTCCCGATGGATTCGCACTCCGGGCAGGCGATGCTGGAGGTCATCCAGAGCTGGCCGCGCGCCGAGCTGTTCTCCACCGACGCCGACTCCCTCTACGCCACCGCGAGCGGAGCGATCGCGTTGGCCGATCGCCGACGGATCCGCGCGTTCCTGCGTCGCGACCCGTACCGCCGCTTCTACTCGTGTGTGGTCTTCGTGCCGCGCGACCGCTACAGCACGCGGTCCCGCCAAGCCATGCAGGAAGTGCTGCGCGAGGAGCTCAGCGCGGAGGAGGTCGAGTTCGCCGTCCGGCTCGGCGAGACGCTGTTCGCCCAGGTGCACTTCACCGCCTACACCGACCCGGACAAGCACATCGAGCCGGACATGCGGCGGATCCAGCAGCGGCTCACCGAAGCGGTCCGCGGCTGGGAGGACCAGCTCATCGAGGCCATCCACGAAGAGCGGGTGGCCGCCGGTCGCAAGGAAGGCCACCGCGACGAGCCCGCGACCCAGCTCGGCGAACGGCTCGCCGACGCGCTGCCCGAGTCGTACAAGGAAGACTTCGACGCCGCGACCGGGCTGCGTGACCTGCGTCGTCTGGAGGCCCTGTCCGGCCAGGGCGATGTCGGCATGCAGCTCTACGAATGTCACGACGAGCAGGACGAGGCCAGCCACCGCTTCAAGCTCTACCTGGCGGGCGAAGGCGTCTCGCTGTCCCAGCTGCTGCCGATGCTGCAACAGATGGACGTCGAGGTCCTCGACCAGCGGCCGTACGACATCCGGATGCCCGACGGCAGCCGCGCCTGGATCTACGACTTCGGCCTGCACGTCGACCGGCAAACCCTCGCCAAGATCACCGACCCGGACACCGAAGTGGACCTGGGGACGCGGTTCCAGGACGCGTTCCGGGCCATGTGGGACGGCTCGGCGGAGGTGGACGGCCTCAACGGGCTGGTGCTCCGCAGCGGCTTGACCTGGCGCCAGGCCTCGGTGCTGCGGGCCTACTCGCGTTACCTGCAGCAGGCGGGCACCCCGTACTCGC
This sequence comes from Thermocrispum municipale DSM 44069, assembly GCF_000427825.1. Lineage (GTDB taxonomy): Bacteria > Actinomycetota > Actinomycetes > Mycobacteriales > Pseudonocardiaceae > Thermocrispum > Thermocrispum municipale. The sequence goes on from NZ_ATYT01000014.1 coordinate 87,240, forward strand.
AGGCGTACATCGAGCGCACGCTGCTGGCGCACCCGCAGGTCGCGGCGGCACTGGTGGAGTTGTTCGAGCTCAAGTTCAGTCTCGCCGAAGGCGAGACGGCGAGCCCGGAGCGCCGCGCACGCGTCGACGAACACGCCGCGGAGATCGAGTCCATGATCGACTCGGTGCAGAGCCTCGACGAGGACCGCATCCTGCGCGGCCTGCTCACGCTGATCAGGGCCACGCTGCGGACCAACTACTACCGCACGGACTCCGACGGCAAGCACCGGTCGTACCTGTCGCTGAAGCTCGACCCCACCGCGGTGCCCGACCTGCCGGAACCCCGGCCGCGGTTCGAGATCTTCGTGTACTCGCCGCGGGTGGAAGGTGTCCACCTGCGATTCGGCCCGGTCGCACGCGGTGGATTGCGCTGGTCGGACCGCCGCGAGGACTACCGCACCGAGATCCTCGGCCTGGTCAAGGCGCAGGCGGTGAAGAACGCGGTGATCGTGCCGGTCGGCGCCAAGGGCGGCTTCGTGGTGAAGAACCCGCCCGCGCCGACGGGTGACCCCGCGGCCGACCGGGAGGCGACGCAGAAGGAAGGCATCGCCTGCTACCGCATGTTCATCTCCGGCCTGCTGGACGTCACCGACAACCGGCGTGACGGCAAGACGGTGCCCGCCCCGCAGGTCGTCCGCTACGACGATGACGACAGCTACCTGGTGGTGGCGGCGGACAAGGGCACGGCGACGTTCTCCGACATCGCCAACGAGGTCAGCCTCGCCTACGGCCACTGGCTCGGTGATGCATTCGCCTCGGGCGGGTCAGCCGGTTACGACCACAAGGAAATGGGCATCACCGCCCGAGGCGCCTGGGAGTCGGTCAAACGGCACTTCCGCGAGCTCGGCATCGACACCCAGAAGCAGGACTTCACGGTGGTCGGCATCGGCGACATGGCCGGCGACGTGTTCGGCAACGGCATGCTGCTGTCCGAGCACATCCGCCTGGTTGCGGCGTTCAACCACATGCACATCTTCGTCGACCCGAACCCGGACGCCGCCACGTCGTTCCAGGAGCGCAAGCGGCTGTTCGAGATGCCTCGGTCGACCTGGGCGGACTACGACCGGAGCCTGATCAGCAAGGGCGGCGGAGTTTTCGAACGCTCGGCCAAGACGATTGCCATCACGCCGGAGATGCGAGCGGCGCTGGGGCTGGCGGACACCGTCACCAAGCTGACGCCGAACGAGCTGATCCGGGCGATCCTGCTGGCGCCGGTCGACCTGCTGTGGAACGGCGGCATCGGCACCTACGTCAAGGCGAGTACGGAAAGCCATGCCGACGCGGGCGACAAGGCCAACGACGCGGTGCGGGTGGACGGCAACCAGCTCCGGGTCAAGGTCGTCGGCGAGGGCGGCAACCTCGGCCTGACCCAGCGCGGCCGGATCGAGTTCGCCCGCAACGGCGGCAAGATCAACACCGACGCGTTGGACAACTCCGCCGGGGTGGACAGTTCCGACCACGAGGTCAACATCAAGATCCTGCTCGAGCAGGCCATCGCCCGCGGCGAGCTGAGCCAGGACGAGCGGGTTCCGCTGCTGGAGTCGATGACTGACGAGGTCGCCGAACTGGTGTTGCGCCACAACTACCGGCAGAACGCCGTGCTCGGGGTGTCCCGCGCGCACAACGCCCCGATGGCGTCTGTGCACCAGCGGTTGGTGTCCTACCTCGAGGAGAAGGCGGGCCTGGACCGGGAGCTCGAGGCGCTGCCGAGCAACAACGAGTTCAAGAAGCTCCTCGCCGCGGGCGAGGGGCTGACCTCGCCCGAGCTGGCCACCATCCTGGCCCACGTCAAGCTGGATCTGAAGGACCAACTGATCGACTCCGACCTGCCCGATCAGGACGTGTTCGCGCGCCGGCTGCCGCTGTACTTCCCGACGCCGCTGCGGGAACGGTTCGCCGACCTGATCCAGCAGCACCCGTTGAACCGGCAGATCATCACCACCCAGGTGGTCAACGAGGTGGTGGACGGCGCCGGCCTGTCGTACGCGTTCCGGCTCGCCGAGGAGATGAACGCGACGGCGACCGACGCTGTTCGGGCGTTCACCGTGGTGACCAACGTGTTCGACCTGCCGACGGTGTGGCAGGAGATCGAGGCGCTGGACAACGTCGTGTCGACCGAGGTCGCCGACCGGATGGTGCTGGAGACCCGCAGGTTGCTGGACCGCGCCGCGCGCTGGTGGTTGTCGTCGCGGCCGCAGCCGCTGGCCGTCGGCGCGGAGATCAGTCGGTTCGCCGGCGTCGTCGAGGATCTGCAGCCGAAGGTGCCGGAGTTGCTGCGTGGGGAGGAGCTGGCCGAGCTGCGTCAGCGCCGCGACGAGCTGATCGCCGACGGTGTGCCGGAGCAGCTCGCCGGCCGGATCGCCGCGCTGCTGTTCACCTACGGCCTGCTGGACATCACCGAGGTGGCCGAGCTGGCCGAGCAGGAGATCGGCATCGATCGCGAGCGCAGCCCGCTGGAGACGGCCGAGCTGTACTACGCGCTGTCCGAGCACCTGGGCATCAACCGGATGCTGACCTCGGTCACCGCGTTGGAGCGAGGCAACCGCTGGCACGCGCTGGCTCGACTGGCGCTGCGCGACGACATCTACCTGTCCCTGCGGGCGATCACGCTGGACGCGTTGCGCATCAGCGACCCGGGCGACCCGGTCGAGGTGAAGATCGGGCAGTGGGAGAAGGCCAACAGCTCTCGGCTCGCCAGGGCCAGGGAGGCGCTGGACGACATCGCCCGGGTCGGCAGGCTCGACTTGGCGGCGCTGTCGGTGGCGACCAGGCAATTGCGCAGCATGGCTCGGTAGCGGCAATTCCCACCGGCCCGATGGGGCGATTTCCGTCATCCCATCGGGTCGTTGCCCCGTCCGGCGGAGCAGGCCGCACTACGGTCGAGCAATCATGCGTATCTCTCGTTCAGCAATTGTTGCCGCGGTGCCGGTGGTCATGCTGGCGGTCGTGGCGCCGATGGCCGTTGCCGAGCCGGATCCGGCCACCGAGCTGCAGGTCGTCGTGGAAGACGACTCGGGCGCGCAGACCGAGGTCACGCTCGAGTGCGACCCGGTCGGGGGCACCCACCCGCACGCCGACAAGGCTTGCCAGATGCTGGCCGACGTCAACGGCGACCCCGCGGAAGTCAGCCATTCCGACGGACCCTGTGTGTTCGTTTACCAGCCGATCACCGGCCGCATTTCCGGGCACTGGGGAGAATCGGATGTCGAGTATTCCGAGACGTTCCCGAACCGGTGCTTCATGATCGCCCGGAAAGGTCCGCTGTTCGATTTCTGATCCGCACTCGCGGATGAGGCGTCGGGCGCCGCGGCGGCGTTGGTAGCTTGAGCATGTGACGGCACTGCGTATCGACGACCCCGCCCAGCGGGAGAACCTGGCGGCGTTCGTGGCCCGCGCCGTCCGGCTGGATGCCCAGGTCCCGGTCCGCATGCGCGTGCGTGACGGCGGGGGAGTGGTCGAGGCTTGGGCCACGACACCGTTCGAAGTGCTGGCGACTCGGGCGGTGCGGGCCGAACTGACCCCGTCGGATGTGACGGTCAGCGGTAACGAGCTGCTCGCCGCGCTGACCGTGGTGCGTTCCGACGAAGTCGATCCGGGTCCGGCTCGTGATCTGCTCTGGCGCGCCGAGCTTCCGCCACAAGGTTCCTGGCCGGTCGTCGACGACGTCCCGGTCTCGGTGGTCAGCGATCTCACCGAGCGTGGCCTGACCGTGGCCAAGGAGAACGCGGGGCCGATGGGCAATCCGCCCGCGTCGCTGTTGGAGCAGCCGGTGCTGACCGTGTCGAACGGGCAGGTCGACCTGAAGGTCCCGATGCGGTGCCTGTTCGCACTGGCCGGTATGGGCTTCACCGGTCAGCCGGAAGAACACAGCGACGACGTCGTGCGAGTGCGGGCCAACGACTCGTGGCTGCGCATCGACGCGCGGTTCGGTGCGGTGGTTCGCCGCAGGCACGCCCTGCTCCCGCTGGTGTTCTAGGGGAGACGAGTCCGGCGGCCAAGCACCGCCTGCCCCGGCCGCTTACACGACCCAGGCGGCGGAGTTCGGCGGCAACTTCCCGCCCTGCAGCTGCGCGCTGGTCAGCAGCACTTCACCGGCGGGCAGGTCCACCAGCTCGTCCGACGTGTTCAGCACACACGCCAAACCGCCCGGCCGTCGCATGATGAAACACCCGGACGGCGCGTCTTCCCAGCTGACCTTGTCGCCGGAGATCGCAGGGTGCGACTTCCGTAGCCGCAGCGCATCCCGGTACAGCCACAGCGTCGACGAGCGGTCGGCCTCCTGGCGCTCGACCGTGCGATCGGCCCAGTCGGCCGGCATGGGCAGCCACGTCTGCGACCCGCTGGTGAAACCGAACGGCGGCTCGTCACCCGACCACGGCAGCGGAATCCGCGCCACGTCGCGCGAGCCCTGCATGTCGGACGTGCCACCGGGGTCGGTGCTCTGCTCCTCGGTCAGCGGGCCGTTCGGCAGACCCAGCTCCTCGCCGTTGTACAGGTAGACCACGCCGGGCAGAGCCAGCTCCACCAGCGCCATCGCGCGCGCCCGCGCCAAGCCCACCTCGCCGTCGCCGTACCGGCTGACCTGTCGCCAGACGTCGTGATTGCTCAGCGTCCATGTGGGCGGGGCGCCGACGCGCAGCGGAACCGCCAGCGAACGGTCGATCGCCGAACGCAGTTGGTCGGCGTCGAAGTCGGTGAGTGCCAGCCGGAAGTTGAACCCCAGGTGCAGCCTGCCCGGCGCGATGTACTGGCCCATCTGCTCGTCGTCGAACGTCCACACCTCGCCGATGGCCGCCGTACCCGGGTACTCGTCGAGCACCCGGCGGATGCCCTCATGCAGCTCGAAGACGCCTTCGTGGTTCAACCGGGGATCGGTGTAGGTGGCGTGCTCGACCACGTTGTACATCGCCCGCGGGTCCATGTCGGGCAGGTCGGCGGGCTTGGACATGCCGTGCGCGACGTCGATACGGAAGCCGTCCACCCCGCGGTCCAGCCAGAACCGCAACGTCTTGTGGAAGTCCGCGACCACTTCGGGGTTGGCCCAGTTCAGATCCGGCTGTTCCGGAGCGAACAGGTGCAGATACCACTGACCGTCCGCCACCCGGGTCCACGCCGGGCCGGTGAAGCAGCTGAGCCAGTTGTTCGGCGGCTGCTCGCCGTCGTCACCCTTGCCGTCCCGGAACCAGTACCTGGCCCGCTCGGGACTGCCCGGCGGGGAGGCCAGGGCGGCCTGGAACCACGGGTGCTGCGAACTGGTGTGATTCGGCACCACGTCCACGGTGACCTTGATGCCGCGCTCGTGCGCATCGGCCAGCAGCCGGTCGAACGCGTCGAGGTCACCGAACAACGGGTCGACGTCACGGGGGTCGGCCACGTCGTAGCCGTTGTCGACCATGGGGGAGCGGTAGAACGGCGTCAGCCATACCGCGTCGACGCCGAGATCACGCAGGTAATCAAGGCGGCTGCGGATGCCTTCGAGATCACCGACGCCGTCGCCGTTGCTGTCGGCGAACGAACGGACGTAGATCTGGTACACGGTGGCGGTGCGCCACCAGTTGAGCGCCTCGGTCACACCCACGAGTTCATCATGCTGTCCGCGGCCATTTCCAGGTATTGCCACAACTGAGTGCGGTACGGCTCGGTGATCCCGCTCTCGTCCACCGCGACCCGCATACAACGCAGCCACGCGTCGCGCTCGATCGGCCCGATCTTGTACGGCGCGTGCCGCATGCGCAGCCGCGGATGGCCCCGCCGGTCGGAGTAGGTGTGCGGCCCGCCCCAGTACTGCATCAGGAACAGCCGCAGCCGCTCCTCCGCGCCCGCCAGGTCCTCCTCCGGGTACAGCGGCCGCAGCACCTCGTCGGAGGCCACTTCCTGGTAGAAGCGGTGGACGAGTTTGTGGAAGGTTTCCTCGCCACCCACCGCTTCGTAGAACGTCAGCTGCTCGGACACGCCGTCCATCCTGTCACTTCTGGTTGTCGTTGTTGCGCGGCACCAGCAGCCGCCACGACGGGGTCTCGAATCCGGCCTCGGTCAGCGCGGTGGCGATGCGCGCGCGCAGAGTGCGCTGCACCGACCACTGGGATCCCGCCTTGACCTTTACCGACAATCGCAGCGTGATGCCCTCCGCCGTGATGGAGTTCACACCGAGCATCTCCGGTGGCTCGAGCACATCGGCCGAGATCGGCTCCTCGCTGGTCACCTCGGTCGCCACGCTCTGCATCAGGCGGGTGGCCCGCTCGATGTCCGAGCCCGGCGCCAGCAGCATGTCCACCACCGCGTTGGCGTGGCCCTGGCTGGAGTTGCCGACCCGCAGGATCTCGCCGTTGCGGACGTACCAGACCGTGCCGTTGATGTCCCGCAGGGTGGTGATCCGCAGTCCGACGGCCTCCACCGTGCCGGTGGCGTCGCCCAGGTCGACGACGTCGCCGACGCCGTACTGGTCCTCGGCCATCATGAAGATGCCGGACAGGAAGTCCTTCACCAGGTTCTGCGCACCGAAACCGAGCGCGACACCGGCGATACCGGCCGACGCCAGAATCGGCGCGAGATTGACCCCAAGCACCGACAGGATCTGCATCACCGCGATGCTCATGATCAAAAACGACGCGACCGATTTGAGCACCGAACCGATCGTTTTGGCGCGCTGCCTGCGCCGTTCCATCAACGTGGAATTCAGCAGGTTGGGCGCCTTTTCCTTCAGCGGACGCAGCAATGTCGGCCGCTTGTCGCCCGAACCGGACGGCAGCTTGGTCAGCCGGTCGATCAGCCGGTGCACCAGCCAGCGCACCAGCAGCGCGACCAGGATGGTCAGCACGATGGCCAGCGGCTTGGCGACCAGCCATTCCGCCGACCCGGCCAGCCAGCGGTTGCCGGTCAGGTGCCACACCTGCTGACACCACGATCCGGCGTCGGCAACGCACTCCGGCGGATCATTGGGATCGAGCTGCATGACGCTCGCGACCGTTCCCTTCATGCCTGGTTCACTGTCCTGTTCATTCCATCGTGCACACTCGATATGCGGCCGCTGTCACGTAACACGTCGCAAAAGAGGCGTGCGTTTCGGCTCGATACGTGGTCGACTAGGCGTGCACAGCACGGACTATGCCTGCGCGGTATGGAGGTAGTCGAGTGCCGAAGTTACAACCGACCCCGATCAGGGCCGCCCGCTCGTTGGGTGGCATGCCATCACGACGCGAGGCGAGGCGCCACAAATCGGGCCACCACAGCCGTGGTGATGCTTCTCCCAAGGACCGAATACGTCAGCACTGGACGCGTTCCCGCGTGCTGTTGCTCAATGCCACGTTCGAACCACTGACCGCGCTGCCGCTGCGCCGCGCTGTGGTGATGCTGGTGTGCGGCAAGGCCGAAGTGGTTCACGGACATCCTTCCGGAATGGTGCTGCACTCGGCTTCGGCTTCGGTGCCGCTGCCGTCGGTCATCCGTTTGAACAACTACGTGCGGGTACCGTACCGGGCCAAGGTTCCGTTGACGCGCGCGGCCCTGATGCACCGTGACGGCTACCGCTGTGCCTACTGCGGCGGCAAGGCGGAGACCATCGACCACGTGGTGCCGAAGAGCCGCGGCGGCGCGCACAGCTGGTTGAACTGCGTGGCCAGCTGCGCCAAGTGCAATCACCGCAAGGCCGACCGGCTGTTGTCCGAGCTCGGCTGGTCGTTGCGGGTCGAGCCGGTGGCGCCGCGCGGACCGCACTGGCGGCTGCTCGCCGAGGTCAACGACGCCCTTCCGGAGTGGCAGTTGTACCTCGGATCAGTCGCGTAGAACACGTCTGGCTCGCCGCGCTCGGTGTGCGGGAACGGGATCGGCTACCCTGCACGCGTGAGCGTGATGGAGACGATCCTGATCTTCGCGGTGATCCCCGGTGCGTTCTGCGCCATTGTCGGATTGCTGACGATGCGGTCGAAGCTGTCCGGCCGGACGCGGTACCGGCCCGGCCAGGACTGGAACTACCCGCCGATGTGGTGGGGTGCCCACCCGGACGTGCTGCCGCCGGTGCCGGAGGACGCCGGCGAGTCGACCGAGCCGGGTCGCATGACCTTGGGAGGTGCCCGTGGCAGCTGGTGAGCTCACGTTCCCGAAGGTGGATCCGGAGACGCTCGAGGAGGGCGCGGCGGTCACGCTCAGCGGCCGGGTGTCCGTCGCCAAGCCGCACGAATTCACCGACGCCGACCAGCCGTTCACGCCTGCGCAGCTGGCTCGCCTGGACGAAGCGCTGACGTTGGCCAGCCGCGACACCGGCCTGTTCTTCAGCATCTACCTCGGCAAGCTGGGGGAGGACAGCCGGGTCGAGGCCGAGAAGCTGTTCGAGCAACTCGGCGAGCAGGCGCCGCGCTCGGTGCTGATCGCCGTGTCGCCCGCGGAGCGGGTCGTCGAACTGGTCACCGGTGAAGCGGCCGGTGCCCGCCTGCCCGCCCGAGCCTGCAAGCTCGCGGTGATGAACATGGTCGCCTCGTTCAAGGAGGGCGACTTGGTCGGCGGGCTGGTCAACGGCCTGCGCATGCTCGACGAGCAGGCGGGCCGCCCGCCGCGCTGACGATGTCTTCTCACGCCTGAGACGCGAAAACGCCGGGCCTGTCCGCACGCAGCGGACAGGCCCGGCGTTCGTTTGTGCTCAGCCGCGGTCGCAGTCGCGGGCGGCCAGACACCGAACCACGGTCGCGCGTCCCTCGGTCACCAGCCGCTTCAGCGCTGCCGGACGCTCCGCGGACAGCCACTCGTCCGCGGCGGCGACGGTCGATTCCTCGACCTCCCACGACGGGAACAGCCCGACGACGACCGCCTGTGCGCGCTCCGAGGTGCGGCGGCTCCACACGTCGTCGACCACCTCGAAGTACTGCTTCACGTAGTCGCCGAGCAGATGCTTCTGGCCAGGGTGGCTGAAGCCCGCGATGATCGCGTCGTTGATGGCGTTGGGCAGCTCGTCGTCGTGCACCGCGCGCTGCCACGCCTCCGCCTTCGCCTCCGCGGTCGGCCGCAGCGCCAAGGCGCGCTCGGCGTGCCGCCGACCGGTCGCGGTGTTGTCCCGCGCCAGCTCCGCCTCGATCTCCGGCTTCTCCGCCCGGCCGTGCGCCACCAGCGCGTGCAGCAGCCGCCAGCGCAGATCGGTGTCCACCGTCAGGCCGTCCAGCGTCGCCGAACCGTCGTAGAGGCCGGCCAGGAAGTCCACCGTGGCGGAGTCCAGCACCGAGCCGGTCAACGCGTTGACGAAAGCCAGCTGGTGGTCCGAGCCCGGCTCCGCAGCACGGGCCATGGCGAGCACCGCAGCGGTGAACGTCGGCCAGCCCTCGCTGGCCGCCCACTCCTGGTCGGCGTACGACGACAGCGCGGTCTGCGCCTGCAGCAGCACCCGCTGCACCACGCCGACCTCGGTCTCCGCGGGCAGACCGCGGCACACCAGGGCGACGAAGTCCCGCGCCTTGAACTCGGCGTCCCTGGTCATCTCCCAGGCCGCCGACCAGCACAGGGTGCGGGGCAGCGGCTCGGTGATGTCGCCGATGCGGTCGACGAGCGTCTGCAGGGACTCCGGGTCCAGCCGCATCGCGCAGTAGGTCAGGTCGTCGTCGTTGACCAGCACCAGCTTGCCGCGCGGCACGCCGACCAGTTCGTCGACCGTGGTGGACTCGCCGTCGACGTCCAGCTCGACCCTGTGCGTCCGCACCAGCTTGCCGTCGACATCGTCGTAGACACCGATCGCCAGCCGGTGGGTCCGCAGCTCACCCTTGCCGGGCTTGGCGCCCGCCTGCTTGACCGCGAACCAGGTGAACTTGCCTTCGTCGTCGACCTCGAACGACGGCCGCAGCTCGTTCAAGCCCGTGGTCTCCAGCCACTGCGCGCTCCACCAGGACAGGTCACGTCCGGAGGCTTCCTCCAGCGCGGCCAGCAGATCCGCCAGGGTGGCGTTCTGCCACGCGTGCCGGTTGAAGTAGACCTTCAGCCCGGACAGGAAGTTCTCCAGGCCCACATAGGCGACCAGCTGCTTGAGCACCGAGGCGCCCTTGGCGTAGGTGATCCCGTCGAAGTTCACCTCGACGGCCTGGATGTCCGGGATGTCGGCCGCCACCGGGTGGGTCGACGGCAACTGATCCTGCCGGTAGGCCCACGACTTCTCGATGTTGGCGAACGAGGTCCACGCGTGCTTGTACTCGGTGGCCTCGGCCTGCGCCAGCACGGAGGCGAATGTGGCGAACGACTCGTTCAGCCACAGGTCGTCCCACCAGCGCATGGTGACCAGGTCGCCGAACCACATGTGGGCCATCTCGTGCAGCAGCGTCTCGCACCGCCGCTCGTACGAGTAGCGGGTGACCCGGCTGCGGAACACGTAGTCCTCGAGGAACGTCACCGCGCCGGCGTTCTCCATCGCGCCCGCGTTGAACTCCGGCACGAACAGCTGGTCGTACTTGGCGAACGGGTACGTGACGCCGAAATTGCGGTGGTAGAAGTCGAATCCCTGCTTGGTCTCGGTGAACAGCCGGTCGGCGTCCATGAACTCGGCCAGCGACGCCCGGCAGTAGATGCCCAGCGGGATCGTCTTGTGTTCGTCGCGGTACTCGTCCCGCCACTCGGCGTACGGCCCGGCGATCAGCGCCACCAGGTAGGTGGAGATCTTCTCGGTCGGCTCGAACTCGTGCCGGATCGCGCCCTCCGGGGTCTCGGAGGTGGCCTTCACCGGGGCGTTCGACACGACCTTCCAGTCGCGCGGAGCGATCACCGTGATCCGGTAGACGCCCTTGATGTCCGGCTGGTCGAAGCAGGCGAACATCCGCTTGGCGTCGGCCGTCTCGAACTGCGAGTACAAGTAGACGTTGCCGTCGACCGGGTCGACGAACCGGTGCAAGCCCTCGCCGGTGTTCATGTAGCGGCAGTCGGCGTCGACGGTGACCGTGTTGGACTCGCCGAGTTCGGGCAGCGCGATGCCGCGCTCCTCGTCGTAGCCTGCGACGTCCAGCTCGGCGCCGTTCAGGCTTGCCGACCGCACGTGCGCCGCCACGATGTCGATGAAGCTCGGGCCCGAGCCCTGTGCCGCGAATGTGACCGTGGTGGTCGAGCGGAACGTCTCCTCGCCGGGTCTGCCTGCTCCGTCGGTCAGGTCCAGCTCGATGTCGTACTGCGCGTCGCCGATGAGTTCGGCGCGGCTTCTGGCTTCGTCACGAGTCAGGTTGGGGGCGACCACAAGCACCTCGGTTGCACAGAGAGAACGATGGAATCTGCTGCATCAAATCATGATCTGGCGCCACAATGACCGCTTGCGTGGCGCAGCTGGGAACAAGTTCGCCATTGTCGTGGTTGGGCATCGTGGAACGAAATTTTCCCCCAACCCCGGCAAGGAGTGTCGATGAGCACAGCACCGGCGAGCACCAAGCGGACCAAGGTCGACTTCTACTTCGACCCGATCTGTCCGTTCGCCTGGATCACCTCACGCTGGATCCTCGAGGTGGAGAAGCACCGCGACATCGATCTGACCTTCGGCGTGATGAGCTTGTCGGTGCTCAACGAGAACCGCGACGACCTGCCGGACAACTACAAGGAGCTGCTGGAGTTCGGCTGGGGCCCGGTTCGGGTGGCCATCGCGGTGGAGCAGAAGCTGGGGCAGAAGGCGCTGCGCGACTACTACACCGCCTACGGCACGCGGGCGCACAACCAGGGGCGCGGCCAGGACCCGAGCATCATCCCCGAGGTGCTCGCGGAGATCGGTGCCCCCGCGGAGCTGGCCGAGGCCGCCACGTCCACCGAGTACGACGAGGCACTGCGGGCCAGCCACCACCGCGGCATGGACCCGGTGGGCGACGACGTCGGCACGCCGACCATCCACGTCGACGGCGTGGCGTTCTTCGGGCCGGTGCTGCAGTCCATCCCGCGCGGCGAGGACGCGCTGAAGATGTTCGACGGCGCGGTGATGCTGGCCGGCTACCCGGACTTCTTCGAGCTCAAGCGCAGCCGCACCGGTGAGCTGAAGTTCGACTGACCCGAGCCGGCTCAGCCCGTCGTCGATTGACTGTCGGAGGATGTCGGCGTGGCCGGCGTGCAGCAGCACGCCGCGGAGGCCCGACCGGGCTCCGTGCCCGAGCCAGGAAGCCTCCGGCGACAGCGGTGTCGATGATCATCGGGGCGCACCGCCGACAGTGCGCGCACCGTGCCGGGCAGGGCAGCTGTGCCAAGGTAGTAAGGGATCGTGCCGTCGATTTGCGAGGAGTTGTCATGGCTGCGCCCGCTCTGACCCGTGTCGGACACTTCATCAACGGAGTCGAACACTCGGAGTCAGCGGAATCGATCGACGTGCTGAACCCGGCGACCGAGGAGGTCATCGGCTCGGTACCGGCAGGAACCGCAGAGGACGCCGACGCCGCCGTCGCCGCCGCGGCGGCCGCGTTCGACAGCTGGGCCGCGCGTACCCCACGCGAACGGGCGGCGGTGGTCCGAGCCATCTCCGCCGGGCTCGCCGAGCGGCGGGACGAACTGGCCGCGATCCTGTCGGCAGAGGTCGGCGCGCCGATCACGTTCGCGACGAAGGTGCAGGCCAGCCTGCCCGCCGCGACCTCCAAGGGCATCGCCGACCTGGTCGACGACGACGGCTTCGCGTTCACCGAGGAGATCGGCAACTCGCTGATCGTGCGTGAGCCGATCGGCGTGGTCGCGGCGATCACGCCGTGGAACTACCCGCTGCACCAGATCATGGCCAAGCTCGGGCCCGCGCTGATCGCGGGCTGCACGGTGGTGCTCAAGCCGAGCGAGGTGGCACCGCTGAACACCGGGCTGCTGGTGGAGATCCTGCGCCGGGCAGGGGTGCCGGACGGCGTGGTCAACGTCGTGCACGGCACCGGGCCGGTGGTCGGCGCGCGACTGGCCGAGCACCCGGACGTGGACATGGTGTCGTTCACCGGCTCGACGCGGGCAGGCAAGGCGGTTGCCGCCGCCGCGGCGCAGATGGTCAAGCGGGTGGCGCTGGAGCTGGGCGGCAAGTCCGCCAACGTGATCCTGGAGGACGCCGACCTGACCAAGGCCGTCAAACTCGGCGTGGCCAACGCGTATCTCAACGGCGGTCAGAGCTGCAACGCCTGGACCCGCATGCTGGTGCCGGAGTCGCTGCACGACCAGGCGGTGGAGCTCGCGGTCGCGGCGGCGGCCAAGTACCAGCCCGGTGACCCGTCCGACCCGGCGACCAGGCTCGGCCCGATGGTCAGCGAAGTGCAGCGCGACCGCGTGGTCGGGTACATCCGCGCCGGAGCCGAAGCCGGTGCGACGCTGGCGTGCGGGGGCCCGGAGCGGCCGGACGACCTGCCGCGCGGCTTCTACGTCCGGCCGACGGTTTTCGCCAACGTGCGCGAGGACATGGTCATCGCCCAGGAGGAGATCTTCGGGCCGGTGCTGTCGGTGATCCCGTACACCGACGAGGACGACGCGGTCCGCATCGCCAACAACTCGATCTACGGGCTGGGCGGTGCGGTCTTCGCAGGCACCGACGAGCGGGCGATCGAGGTCGCCAAGCGCATTCGCACCGGGCAGGTCGACGTCAACGGCGGCTCGTTCAACCCGCTGGCGCCGTTCGGTGGCTACAAGCAGTCCGGCAACGGCCGCGAGTACGGCAAGTTCGGCCTGGAGGAATTCCTCGAGGTCAAGTCGATCCAGCGCTGATCCGGTCGCGCTGCCAGGCGACGAAAGCGCGATCGACGGGCTCTCCGTGCCCGGGCACGATGATCGTCGCGTCCAGCTGGAGCAGCTCGTCGAGCGCGCTCGGCCACTGCTGCGGGAACGAATCCGGACCGATCGACGGATCGGCGCCCTGCTCGACCAGGTCTCCGGCGAAGAGCACCTTCGCATCGGGTACGTACACCGCCAGATCGTGGTCGGTGTGGCCACGACCGGGGTGGACGAGGCGCACCGTTCGGCCGCCCAGGTCGAGCTCGACCATGTCCCGCACGCGATGGGTGGGGGCAACCAGGGGTGGTTCGGGCGCACCCGGGTAGTACTCGGCCCGCTCGACGAAGACGTGCTCGTCGACCTGGCAGCGTTCGTGTGCCCAGACGTCGGCGCCTGGGAAAGCGACCGTGCCCAGGCAGTGGTCGAAGTGTGCGTGGGTGATGACCACGACTGTCGGCAACAAGGTCAGGTCGGCGATCGCTGCCGCGAACTCCGCACCGTGCTCTTCGTCGCGACCGGTGTCCACGACCAGCGCGCGCTCCGAGCCGACGACGAGCCCCAGCGTCTGGTCCAGCTCGGTGTAGCGGCGGGCATGGACCCCGTCGGCCAGGGTCAGCCAGCGGCCGGCGGAGGCAGGAGTAGGCACGTGTCCACCTATACCGTGCGCTGAGCCTCACCAGGGCCAGGCCCGTCAGGCGCGCCGCATCACGGGCTGGCAGACTCCCCACCGTGCGTGTTTACCTTGCCGCCGACCACGCGGGTTTCGAACTGAAGAACCATCTCGTGCAGCACCTGCGCGAGCAGGGGCACGAGGTGACCGACGTCGGGCCGGCGGAGTTCGACCCGGCCGACGACTACCCGCCGTACTGCATCGAGGCCGCCCGGCGGGTCGCCGCTGACGAGGGCAGCCTGGGCATCGTCATCGGCGGCTCGGGCAACGGCGAGCAGATCGCGGCCAACAAGGTCGAGGGCATTCGCGCGGGCCTGGCGTGGAGCATCGAGACCGCCCGTCTGACCCGCGAGCACAACCACGCTCAGGTCATCGGCCTCGGCGCCCGCATGCACAGCGTCCAGGAGGCGACCGCCATCGTGGAGGCGTTCCTGTCCGGCGAGCCGGACACCGACGAGCGGCACGTGCGCCGGATCGGCCAGCTGACCGACTACGAGCGCACCGGCACCCCGCCGGCGCTGCCGGACGCGTCGACGAGCTGAATGCCGGAAGGGCACACGCTGCACCGGCTGGCCCGGCTCCACCAGGCTCGCTACGCCGGGCATCCGGTCGCAGTCAGCAGTCCGCAGGGGCGGTTCGCCGCCGAAGCTGCGTTGCTCGACGGCACGGTGTTGACCGCCGCCGAGGCTTATGGCAAGCACCTGTTCCACCGGTATGACGGCCAGGGCGTCGTGCACATCCACCTCGGCCTGTACGGCGCGTTCACCGAGTTCGAACGGCCGGAACCGGACCCGATCGGCCAAGTGCGCATGCGGATCGTCGGGCCGACGCACGCCACCGACCTGCGTGGCCCGAACCGCTGCGAATTGTTGACCGACGATGAAGTCGAAGAGATCACCGACCGGCTCGGACCGGACCCGCTCCGTGCGGACGCCGACCCCGAGCCCGCGTTGAGACGCATCACGTCTTCCTCGTCACCCATCGCTGCGCTGCTGATGGACCAGAAGGTCCTGGCCGGCGTCGGCAACGTCTACCGGGCTGAAGTGTTGTTCCGGCACAACATCAACCCGATGTTGCCCGGGAAATCGGTCGGCCGGGAGCGGGCCGAGCAGCTGTGGCGCGATCTCGTCGAGCTGATGGCCGACGGGGTCGAACGCGGCCGCATCGACACCGTGCGCCCGGAACACGCACCGGAAGTCACCGGCAGGGCGCCGCGACAGGATCGACACGGCGGAGAGGTGTATGTCTACCGCCGAGTGGGAAGCCCCTGCTTGCTATGTGGCACGACGGTAGCGATGCGGACGTTGCAGGGACGCAAGCTCTACTGGTGCCCGCAGTGCCAGTACTGAGCGGTAACCACGTCCAGTCAAGTGAAGAACCTCCTACCGCGCCGATCGGACGTGTACCGTTCGGTGCGAGGGGTGGCCCGACTGATCTGCAACCACCGCGAGTTTGTGTGCGCACCCCGGTAGGTGCGCTGCTGGGAAAGAGATGAGGAACAACCACGGTGAGCGTCGACGCTTCCCCTTCGAAAACGCATGACGGGGGCTCGGTGACCGAGTCCCGGACCGAGTCCGAACGACCCGCCAAGCGCGGACCCAAGCCGATCGAGAGTGGGCCGCGCCCGATGGCCGCCCACATCACGGTGTACCTGTTCGCCATCATCCCGGCGGTGGCGCTGATCGCGTCGATTCCGCTGCTGTGGGGGTGGGGCGTCACCCTGCTCGACCTGGCACTGCTGGCGGCCTTCTACACGCTGTCGGTGCTGGGGATCACGACCGGATTCCACCGCTACTTCACGCACGGCTCCTTCAAGGCCAAACGGTCGCTGCGCATCGTGCTCGCGGTGATGGGCAGCATGGCCGTGCAGGGCCCGATCCTGCACTGGGTGGCCGACCACCGCAGGCACCACGCCTTCTCCGACCGGGAGGGCGACCCGCACTCGCCGTGGGCGTTCGGCACGTCGCCGTTGGCCATCATGCGCGGTTTCTGGCACGCGCACATGGGCTGGATCTTCAACCGCACGCTGACCAACCAGGAGCGCTTCGCGCCCGACCTGCTCGCCGACAAGGACATGCGGCTGGTGCACAAGCTGTTCGGGCCGTTGACCATCGCCACGATGCTCGCCCCCGCGGTCATCGGTGGCCTGGTGACCTGGTCGTGGTGGGGTGCGCTGACCGCGTTCTTCTGGGGCAGTCTGGTCCGGGTGGCGGTGGTGCACCACGTGACGTGGTCGATCAACTCGATCTGCCACATCATCGGTGACCGGCCGTACAAGGCGCGGGACAAGTCGGCGAACTTCTGGCCGCTGGCGATCCTGTCGATGGGGGAGTCGTGGCACAACCTGCACCACGCCGACCCGACGTCGGCCCGGCACGGTGTCGGCCGCTGGCAGATCGACATCACCGCACGGCTGATCTGGTTCTTCGAGAAGTTCGGCTGGGCCTACGACGTGCGGTGGCCGCGCCCGGAACGGCTGGCGAAGCTGGCCAAGCCTGCGCACTGACAACGCGGCTGCACGCGGGCGTCAGGGGTGGCACCCGCCGCCACTGACGCCCACGCGGCAAGGCCGGTTACAGCAGCCGTCGGCAGGGCGGCGCCGGGGTCGGGGCGGATAGCCGTCGAAGTCGTCGCGGCCTGAGTGGCGCCGCCGACGTCATGGCGGCGTAAGGACGTGGCGCTGGAGAGAATCCCTGAAATCGACACGGCGTGGCGCCGGATGCCGGCGAGATCGTCGCGGCGTGCCGGGCGGGGCTGAAACCCTCGGAATCATCGCGGCGCGAGGTGCGGTCCGCTAGAACCCGCCGAAGTCACCGAAGTCGCCGAAGCCGCCGCCCCAGTCGCCGCCGCCGAAGTCGCCACCCCCGAAGTCGCCTCCGGCATCGCCCATGTCGCCGCCCATGTCGCCGCCGGCATCGCCCATGTCGCCACCGGCCATGTCGGCGTCGCTCATGGCGCCCGCCTCCCACGCGGCCGGGCTGGCGACCCCGGCCATACCGGAGAACATCGCGCTGAACAGCATCATCGAGCCGAAGCCCCAGGCGCCGGCCACCAGCGCGGGCTTCCACCACGGCTCGGAGTACCAGCCCCGAGGGACGGCACGACCGGCGACCCGGCCACCGGGGTAGTAGTACGGAGTCCGGTCGTCGGGCTCGGGCGAGGCCTCGTAATGCTTGCCCTCGACGTCCACACTGCGATGCTCGGTCACCGCACCGGCACGCTCGCGCTCGCGATCCTGCGGCAACTCCGGCCCCGGGTCCAGGCCCATGGCGGTGCGGGCGGCCCGCACGTAGTAGAGGCCTTCCAACGCGGTGTCGATGACCAACCGCGCCTGGTGCGCCGTCTGCGCCTGCTCCAGCTGGGACCCTGCCGCGGTGTAGCGCTCGGACGCATCCGCGATCGCCTGCTTGGACGCCTCGTTCGTGCCGGTCAGGTTGAGCACCTGGCCACCGAGCCGCTCGACCCACCTGCGGGCCTCGGCCTTGGCGTCCTCGATCTCGGTCCTGCGCTGGGTGGAACGCTGATTGGCCAGGTAGAACCCGCCGAGCACCACCACGACCAGCACGATGATCAGCAGACCTGCTTCGCCCATCATTCCCACTCCCAGCCATTCGGCGACGTTGTTCCGTCAACGTAACCGGCGGCCCCATCGTTCCCGGCACCCGGCGTCGCCCGCTACGGCGTGGCGACCGAACACGTTGTCTCGCGGATGGCCGTGCCGGCGGTAACGTTGCCGGCCGGTGGCTCGATAGCCGAGCATGCGGGCACGTTCGGTGAATCCGGCGCCGTGGCGGGTACGTTGGCTCGCGTTGAGCTACGCCGTCTTCGTCTCCGGCGTCTGCAGCTATGTGGTGGTGTGGCACCTCGTCGCGCAACCCAGTGCTTCCTACTGGGCCGAGCCGTTGTGTCTGGTCGCTCGACCGCTCACTCACCTGATCGCGGCCATCGAATCGACGTCCGGCCCACTCGGCAGCGTGTTGTGCATCGTGGCGGGTGCGGTGCAGGCAGGCGTGTTCTTCGCCATCTGCGCGTGGATCGATCGTGCGCTGGCGCGCCGCGGGCGTCTTTCCGCGGCCGGCCCGGACACCGCGGTCCCGGATCTGCGGCGGTTGAGCTCCAGGCGTGCTGACCAAGGAAGAAGAGCGCCTGGTCGAGGCGGCGACGACAACGTTGCGCGAGGCACATCGGTCTGAGGACCAGCCGTGATGGACTCCGCAGGCCACATCTTCACCGGAGTCGACGTTCATCACTTCACCGGTGGCCCGTGCGCCGAGCCGGTGGCGATCGGGCAGGCGGTGGCCGCGCCGCACGCGCAGCTTCCCCTGGTGTGCATCGTGGCGGTGCACGACCGCGGGGTGATCTCGCCGTGCGGCCGCTGCCGTCAGATGTTGTTCACCTGGACCCGGACGTCCGCGCCGCGGTGCGCACGAAGATCGGCCACGAGTCCGTCCCGGTACGCGACCTGCTTCCGTACGTCTTCGACTGGCGGGCCACCGAGCCGGACGTGCCGCAGACGCTCTACATGTGGGAGGGATACCTCGCGTACGTCCGTGCCGGGCGGAAGACCAGCACGATCCGCGTCGCCGACCCGGCGTCACCAGGCGCTGCCAGCTGGTCTTCGACCATGACGCGAACACGCTGCCCGCCGAAAGCACCATCGGCAAGCTGACGGAGGAGGCCGCTCGGCAGGACGGATTCGCCGACCTGGCTGAATTGCACCGGGCACTGCGAACGCACTGCAGGGGACTCGAGGACGACACCCCGACCGACATCGTCCACTTCCGGCTGGCCGACCAACAGAGACCGCGTTGAGCGGGCGACGGGAATCGAACCCGCACCACCAGCTTGGAAGGCTGGGGCTCTACCATTGAGCTACGCCCGCAACCCCCGGTTCACCGACCGGGTGCGCCGCCAGTTTAGCGGGTACCGATATGCTGGCCGAGCACGGCCCGGCGGCTGGGGCGGGGTGTGGCGCAGCTTGGTAGCGCATCCGCTTTGGGAGCGGAGGGTCGCAGGTTCAAATCCTGTCACCCCGACAAATGTGAACAGGCCCGAATCCACGCGGATGGGTTCGGGCCTTGTCGTATTGTCGCTTCCCGAAATGCGGCAAATCCGACCCGATGATCTTGTCGATGTGGCAGTTTCGACCACATGAAGCGCGTGCCGGTGTCCTCGACCGTGTTGCGATCGGTCGGCTACGCCGAGGACGAGGCGGTGCTGGAGGTCGAGTTCACCAACCGCGAGGTGTACCGCTACTTCGTCGTCCCGCGCAGCGTGTACACCGCGTTGATGACTTCGGCCAGCCCCGGCCGGTACTTCAACCAGACGATCCGGGACCGGTATCCGACCCGCCAGGTGCAGTGACCGGTCAGCTGATCGCGGCGCCCCCGCAGACCCGCAGCACTTGCCCGGTCACGTACGCCGCGCCCGGTGACGCCAGGTATGCCACGGCCGCGGCCACTTCCTCCGGCTTGCCCATGCGCTTGATCAATTGATCGTCCAGCGCGTAGGTCACCGACGACGTCAGCGCGGTGGCGATCGGCCCGGGTGCCACCGAGTTGCAGGTGATCCCGTACTCGGCGACCTCTTTGGCGAGCCACTTGGTGAGCGCGATGATGCCGCCCTTCGACGCGGCATAAGCCGGGCCGGAGCGGCCACCCGAGTCGTCGCCCGACCGCGGGCCGCCCATGATCCCGGAGATCGAGCTGATGTTGATGATGCGACCGCTGCGTTGCTCGGCGAAATGCGGATGCACCGCGGCCCGGCAGAACAGGAACGTGCCGCGCAGATTGGTGTCGATGTCACGCTGCCACTCCTCGGCGGACAGCGTGTCCAACCCCGACCTGCTCGCAGTGCCCGCGTTGTTCACCAGCACGTCGAGGCGGCCGAACTCCTCGACCGCGGCTTCCACCGCGGCGCGAACTTGCCGCTCGTCACGCACGTCGACGGTGCGATAGCCGATTCGCCGGTCGGGGTGGCGCCGGCGTAGCGCCATGACGTCGTCCGCCTCCTCGGCGATGTCCACCACCAGGACGTCCGCGCCCTGCCCGGCCAGCGTCTCGGCGGTGGCCAGGCCGATTCCGCGGGCGCCGCCCGTCACGAGCGCCCTACCTTTCAAGTCAACCTCCGGTCGTCCGGAATGATCGGGGGACGCAGGCGGGGCAGGGATGGTTTTCATGCTGGCTGCCCTCGATGGCTCAGGTGGCTGAGCCCCCTGTCCCGCCTCCTTGTTCTGACCGCTGATTAGGCACTGCGATCGATCGCTATGTAGGGCGTTGACGGCGGAGCGGGGACGCGTCATACCGGCACCGAGGGAAGCGAGGGATCGATGAGAGTGGCCGTCGGGATCGACG
>NZ_ATYT01000015.1 GCF_000427825.1 Thermocrispum municipale DSM 44069
CCCGACGACGCATCAACGTCCTGCACGCACTGCTGCGCACCCGCCAGCCCTACCAACCCGACTACCGGCGAAACACGGCTACCGCTGCTTGACAAACACATTAGGCAGCCACCTCCTCGCGTCGCGGCGAGCGAGCCCGCACCGCCCACGCGGAGGCCAGCGCCGTGCCCGCAACCAGCACACCGAAGGCCGTCAGCGTGATCGCATCGGGAGCCACGATCGACTGGCCGCGCAGGGCCTGCCAGGTGAACAGCACGCACAGCCCGAAGTAGGCGGCGGCGCCGATTCGCACCAGTCGCGCACGGACGATCTCGTCCCGCAGCGCAGGCCACCGGGCGGCCAGCACGCTCAGGGCAATCGCCAGCAGCGGCAACGCCTGCAGCGCGTGCAACCCGATGAAGTGCGCGATGCGCAGGTCGCCACCGGTCGTGCTCCAACCCAGCAGCGGCAACCCCGGACCGCCGTCCGCGACGCCCACCGAGTGCGCGCCGATCATCGGGCTGTGCCGGCCTGCCTGCATCCGCTCCAGCTGGTCCGCGGTCGGCGTAGCCATCAGGAACGCGACCGCCATGCCGTACAACGAGATGGCAGGGCCCAGCCGGATCGCTGCTCGTGACGCCGGGTCGGACACCGCGCTACGCGAGATCACCACGGTCAGTACCAGCGTCACGATCCACACGCCGGTGATCGCCGCACCCATCACCCGGAACACCCAGTTGTCGAACGGCGTCTCGTTGTTGAAGTGGCTCGCCCGACCGCGCACGACCTGCCCGACGATGGCCACCATCTCCACCAACAACAGCGCCACGACGATCCGCGAACCCCACCACTTCAGCCGCGGCGCGCGCGTGATCAGTGACGCCAGCCAGGCCCAGGTCAGCGCATACAGCGCGATCGAGATCGAGAACTTCAGCGGCTTCGTCCAGATCGGCTGGCCGCCGAGCATGCGCTCGTCCAGCAGCAGGCCGCCGATCGACACCACGGTCATGACGGTCATCAGCCCGGCCAGCGCCAGCATCGCGGTGTCCCAACCGCGAACGCTGTCCCGCCACCGGGGAAGGGAGGACGTGGGAGTCAAGGGGATCACCTCGAGAGTGGATAGCATTACTATCCATATTAGATAGCTACACTATCCATAAAGTCAAGTGAGAAACTGGGCGGCCGTGAGATGCGGGAGACGAGCAGGACGGCCCATCCGGGAAAGGAGCAGCCCATGCGCATGGCCGAGCTGAGCCGCGAGTCCGGCGTGCCGGTGGCCACGATCAAGTTCTATTTGCGCGAGGGTCTGCTCCCCGCCGGCGAACGAACCAGCCCCAACCAAGCCCGCTACAGCCGCGAGCACGTGCGCCGACTGCGGTTGATCCGCGCGCTGCTCGAAGTGGGCGGATTGTCGTTGGCACAAGTCACCGAGGTTCTTGACGCCGTGGACGCCGACGACCTCGATCAGCACAAGATCTTCGGCGTCGCCCAGGCGACCGTGACGCAGCCCGGCCTGGACCCGGACGACGACAGCGAGCACGCGCAGGCGGCGCGGGAGCGCGTGCACAAGCTGCTCGTCGACCACGATTGGCGCGTGCCGCCCGACTGGCCCCCGGTGAACGCGCTGGCCAGGGTGATCGCCACGATCCAGGAACTGGAGCCGGTCCTGCTGCAGCAGCTGGATGCCCGGGCCGAGCTCATCGGCAAGGTCGCCGATCTGGACGTCGAGCTGCTCGAAGGCAGGTCGCTGGAGCAGCAGGTGGAGATCGTCGTCGCGGGCACCGTGCTCGGCGACGCCCTGATGTCGGCCATGCGACGGGTCGCTCAGATCGATCGATCCGCGCGCAAGTTCACCCGACCAGACGATCACGACATGTGAATCGGGATTAGCGTCACACTGCGTCGGCGCGGCTGGGGCCTAGCATTGCTGGGTATGACGAGGGCGTCGGATCAGTCGAACGCAGAGCCAGCAACCCTGACCTTGGCCGCGGACTTCCCGGCACCGAGCCACCAGGAGTGGCAGGACCTGGTGGCCGGTGTGCTGCGCAAGAAGGGCCGCGAGCCCGGTGAGGTCCCGGAGCGAGCGCTGGAGTCGACGACGTACGACGGCATCACGATCAAGCCGCTCTACACGGCCGAGGACCTCGAGGGTCTGCCGCCGTCCGGCGTCCCGGGTCTGCCGCCGTACGTGCGCGGAGGCCGCGCGGAGGGCCGTGGCACCGGCTGGGACAACCGCCCCCTGCACACCGACCCGGACGTGGGCGTGACCAACGCGGCGATCCTGACCGATCTGGAGAACGGGGCGAGCAGCATCTGGTTGCGGGACCTGCCGCCCGCGCAACTGCCCGAGATCCTGCACGGCGTCTACGTCGAGATGGCACCCGTCGTCCTCGATGTCGGAGAGCGCTACGCCGAGGCTGCCGACGCCCTGCTCCAGTTGTTCGCCGAACGCAAGGTTCCCGACACCGAAGTCGTCGCGACCTTCGGCGCCGACCCGATCAGCCTGCGAGCGCGCACCGGTGAGCCGCACGACGTGGCGCCTGCCGCCGAGTTCGCCGCCCGCATCGCCGCCGCTCACCCGAAAGCGCGCAGCACGGTGGTTGACGCGACGCCGTACCACGAGGCAGGCGGTTCGGACGCCCAAGAG
This sequence comes from Thermocrispum municipale DSM 44069, assembly GCF_000427825.1. Lineage (GTDB taxonomy): Bacteria > Actinomycetota > Actinomycetes > Mycobacteriales > Pseudonocardiaceae > Thermocrispum > Thermocrispum municipale. The sequence goes on from NZ_ATYT01000015.1 coordinate 2,627, forward strand.
CTCGCCGCCGCCCTGGCCGCGGGCGTGGCCTACGTGCGCGCGTTCACCGAAGCGGGCCTGAGCCCCGAGCAGGCCGCCGCCCAGCTGGAATTCCGCTACGCGGCCACCGCCGACCAGTTCTTGACCATCGCCAAGCTGCGCGCCGCCCGTCGCCTGTGGGCGCGGGTCTGCGAAGTGTCCGGCGCTGCCGGTGTGCCGCAGGTGCAGCACGCCGTGACGTCGTCGGCGATGATCAGCAAGCGCGATCCGTGGGTGAACATGCTGCGCGGCACGGTGGCCTGCTTCGCCGCGGCGGTCGGTGGCGCGGACGCCATCACGGTGCAGCCGTTCGACGCCGCCATCGGCCTGCCGGACACGTTCAGCCGGCGCATCGCCCGCAACACCTCCTCGATCCTGGCCGAGGAATCCAAGCTGTCCGGGGTGATCGACCCCGCCGGCGGCTCGTGGTTCGTGGAGAAGCTCACCGACGACCTCGCCCGCGCCGCCTGGCGGGAGTTCCAGGAGCTGGAGTCGCTCGGCGGGATCGTCGCCGCGCTCGACAGCGGCGCCCTGGCCGAGCGGCTGGAAGCCACCTGGCAGGCCCGGGCGAAGAACCTGGCCACCCGCAAAGACCCGCTGACCGGCGTCTCCGAGTTCCCGAACCTGGACGAGCGCGCCATCGAGCGCAAGCCGCTGCCCGCGAGCCGCAGCGGGGGACTGCCGACCATCCGCTACGGGCAGGAGTTCGAACGGCTCCGCGACCGGGCGGAGGCCAACCCCGGTGGCCGTCCCAGGGTCTTCCTCGCGACGCTCGGCCCGATCGCGCAGCACACCGCGCGCGCCACGTTCGCGGCCAACCTGTTCGCGGCGGGTGGCATCGAGGCGGTCAATCCCGGTGCCACGGCGTCCACCGCCGACGTGGTGGCCGCCTACCTGTGCAGCCATACGTCGGTGGCCTGCCTGTGCGGTACCGATCTCGCCTACGAGGAACAAGCCGACGAGGTGGCGGCCGCCCTCCGCAAGGCGGGCGCCACGCGCGTGCTGTTGGCGGGCAAACCCAGCGACGCCTACACCGGTGTCGACGGCTTCATCTACGCCGGATGCAACGCGCTCGAGGTGCTGACCGCCACGCTCGAGCACCTGGAGGTGGCGTGAGCATGACGATCCCCGACTTCACCACCATCGACCTCGGGCAGTCCGAGCCCGCCGACCGCGATCAGTGGGCGGCCGCCGTGCAGGAGGCGACCGGCAAGGGTCCGGACGCACTGACCTGGGAGACACCAGAAGGCATCGAGATCAAGCCGCTCTACGACGCCTCGGACACCGAGGAACTGGACTTCCTCAACACCTACCCGGGCATCGCGCCGTACCTGCGCGGCCCGTACCCGACGATGTACGTCACCCAGCCGTGGACGATCCGCCAGTACGCCGGGTTCTCCACCGCCGAGGAGTCCAACGCGTTCTACCGGCGCAACCTGGCCGCAGGCCAGAAGGGTCTGAGTGTCGCGTTCGACCTGGCCACCCACCGTGGCTACGACTCCGACCACCCGCGCGTCGCCGGTGACGTCGGGATGGCGGGCGTGGCCATCGACTCCATCTACGACATGCGGCAGCTGTTCGACGGCATCCCGCTGGACAAGATGTCGGTGTCGATGACCATGAACGGCGCCGTGCTGCCGGTGATGGCGCTGTACGTGGTGGCGGCCGAAGAGCAGGGCGTCAAGCCCGAGCAGCTCACCGGGACCATTCAGAACGACATCCTCAAGGAGTTCATGGTCCGCAATACCTACATCTATCCGCCGCAGCCGTCGATGCGGATCATCTCCGACATCTTCGCCTACACCTCGCAGCACATGCCGCGGTTCAACTCGATCTCGATCAGCGGCTACCACATGCAGGAGGCCGGGGCGACCGCCGATCTGGAGCTGGCGTACACGCTGGCCGACGGCGTGGAGTACATCCGCGCGGGCCTGGACGCGGGGCTGGACATCGACAAGTTCGCACCGCGGCTGTCGTTCTTCTGGGCGATCGGCATGAACTTCTTCATGGAGGTCGCCAAGATGCGCGCGGCCCGGCTGCTGTGGGCCAAGCTGGTCAAACAGTTCGACCCGAAGTCGCCGAAGTCGCTGAGCCTGCGCACGCACTGCCAGACCTCCGGGTGGTCGCTGACCGCGCAGGACGTGTTCAACAACGTCATCCGCACCTGCGTGGAGGCCATGGCCGCGACCCAGGGCCACACGCAGTCGCTGCACACCAACGCGCTGGACGAGGCGCTGGCGCTGCCGACCGACTTCTCCGCCCGCATCGCTCGCAACACCCAGCTGCTGCTCCAGCAGGAGTCCGGCACGACCAGGGTGATCGACCCGTGGGGCGGCTCGGCGTTCGTCGAGCGGCTGACCTACGACCTGGCCCGCAAGGCGTGGGCGCACATCACCGAGGTCGAGCAGGCCGGCGGCATGGCCAAGGCCATCGACGCGGGCATCCCGAAGCTGCGCATCGAGGAAGCCGCCGCCCGCACGCAGGCGCGCATCGACTCCGGCCGCCAGCCGGTGATCGGCGTGAACAAGTACCGCGTCGACCAGGACGAGGAGATCGAGGTCCTCAAGGTCGACAACGCGGGCGTGCGCGCCCAGCAGCTGGCCAAGTTGGAGCGGCTGCGCGCCGAGCGTGACCAGGACGAAGTGGACCGGGCGCTGCACGCGCTGACCCGCGCGGCCGAGTCCGACGGCAACCTGCTGTCGCTGGCCATCGACGCGGCGCGGGCGAAGGCCACGGTGGGGGAGATCTCGGCGGCCCTGGAGAAGGCCTGGGGCAGGCACTCCGGCCAGATTCGTACCATCTCCGGTGTGTACCGGCACGAGGTCGGCGACGCGCCGAACGTGGGCGCGGCCCGCGAGAAGGTGGAGCAGTTCGCGGCCGAAGAGGGTCGTCGGCCCCGCATCCTGGTCGCCAAGATGGGCCAGGACGGTCACGACCGCGGGCAGAAGGTGATCGCCACCGCGTTCGCCGACATCGGCTTCGACGTGGACGTCGGCCCGCTGTTCTCCACGCCCGCCGAGGTGGCCCGCCAGGCCGTCGAGTCCGACGTGCACGTCGTCGGTGTCTCGTCGTTGGCGGCCGGCCACCTCACGCTGGTACCCGCACTGCGCGAGGAACTGACCAAGCTCGGCCGCGAGGACATCATGATCGTGGTGGGCGGCGTCATCCCGCCGCAGGATCATGACGCGCTGCGCGCGGCCGGTGCGGCGGCGATCTTCCCGCCCGGCACGGTGATCGCCGACGCCGCGGTGGACCTGCTCGAGCAGCTCACCGCGCAGCTGCACGCCGAGTGATCACGACGGGAGTGGGCTGAAGCTATGGCCGCGCGTCGCGCCATCGACGTCGCCGAGTACGCCAAGGGCGTGCGCGCCGGTGACCGGGGAATCCTGTCCCGGGCGATCACGCTGGTCGAGTCGGTCAAAGCCGAACACCGGCAGAAGGCGCACGAGCTGCTGCAGGAGCTGCTGCCGCATTCCGGCGGTGCGCACCGCGTCGGGATCAGTGGTGTGCCCGGTGTCGGCAAGTCCACGTTCATCGAGGCGCTCGGCACCAGGTTGACCGGCGACGGGCACAAGGTCGCGGTGCTGGCCGTCGATCCGTCGTCGACCCGCACCGGCGGCAGCATCCTGGGCGACAAGACGCGTATGGCCAAGCTGGCCAACGACCCGGACGCGTTCATCCGGCCGTCGCCGAACGCCGGCACGCTCGGTGGGGTGGCCCGGGCGACCCGTGAGTCCGTCGTGTTGATGGAAGCGGCCGGGTACGACGTCGTGCTGATCGAGACCGTGGGTGTCGGCCAGTCCGAGGTCACCGTGGCCAACATGGTCGACACGTTCCTGTTCTTGACCCTGGCCAGGACCGGGGACCAGCTGCAGGGCATCAAGCGCGGCATCCTCGAACTGGCCGACGTGATCGCGGTGAACAAGGCCGACGGCGAGCACGAGAAGGAGGCCCGCAAGGCCGCCCGCGAGCTGTCCGGCGCCATGCGCATGCTGTACGGCAAGGGCGCCAAGTGGACCCCGCCCGTGCTGACCTGCAGCGGTTTGACCGGCGCCGGGCTGGACACGGTGTGGGACAAGGTCGTCGAGCATCACACGCTGCTGCGCGAGTCCGGTGAACTGGACGCCAAGCGGGGCAGGCAGCAGGTCGACTGGACCTGGTCGATGGTGCGCGAACAGCTGCTGGCCCGGTTGACCGAACGCCCCGCGGTGCGCGCGGTGGCGGCCGAGGTCGAGGAGCTGGTACGGGCGGGTGAGATCACCGCGAGCCTCGCGGCGCAGCGCATCCTCGACGCCTTCGACGAGTAAGTTGTCACCCATGACGGTTAGCGGTGGTGACGCAGAGCAGCCGCCTCGGCCCGAGGAAGGCGCGGCCGACGAAACCGCAGGTGAGCAGCCTGCGCAGGGCGGCAAAGAGCTGGTGCCGGTCGGCCAGGCGCAAGGCGAACCACCCAAGCAGGAGGACAAGCGCGGCCTCAACAAGCTGCGCATAGCCGGGTACGCGCTGCTCGTCGTCGCGGTGCTCGCCGCGCTGGTGCCGATCCTGGGGCTGGCGTCGGATCAGCGGGAGGGCGACACGTCGGCCCAGCCGAAGCCGGCCGCCGAGCAGACCACCGCCTCGTCGGCGAAGAAGTCGGCCGAGAAATCCGCGGAGAAGCCGGCCAAGAAGCCGCGCACGAGCTCCTCGGCCGAGCGCACGAAGTCCAAGTCCAGCGCGTCGCGCACCCCGAGCAGGTCCGGGGCGGAATCGGCAGGGATAGGCCCGGTCATCGACCCGGAGACCACCGAGCGTGCGGAGTCGGAAGAGGCCAGGCGTAAACTGGTGGTCGGAGGCGTCGCCGTCGGCCTGCTGCTGATCGTGTTGTGGGGCCGGCGGGTGCGATCCGCCAAGAGCAAGCAGTAGCTCACCGCGGCCGCAATCGACGACCAACTACAGCGTGACCGAAATCCGGTCACCGCTTGTCGCAGGAACGCAACCGCCGGGCTCGGCGTCTCACCTGCAGGGACGTGGTCGGATCCCTTGTCCGGCAGGATTAGGCTCACCGCGAGTCTCGCAGTGAGTCGTTCATTGCCTGCGGCCCGTAGTTCTTGTTGGTACTTCTTGCGGCGGCGCACGTTCAGGAGTCCGACCAGCTTGGAGGTGAGTCATGACGACGACGTCCCCGCACTCGCGCTCGGCAGGCGGACGCCTGGAGCGCGTCGAGGCGGACGTCCTCAAGTCGGTGCCCGATGCCGGGCGCCGCGACAGTAGCCCCATCGGGGATCCCACCATCACCGACGCGCGCCTCGACGGGCTGATCACCCCGGACGGCGTCACCATGGCTGATGTGGAAGATCTCGGTGCGGGCCGCGGCCCCGACTGGCTCGACGGATGGCTCGAGCGACATGCGGCGGACATCGTCGCGTGGCGCCGCCACATTCACGCCAACCCCGAGCTGGCCCGGCGCGAGTACGGCACCACCGAGCTGGTGGTCCGGCACTTGCGCTCGCTCGGCCTGCAGCCGCAGGTGTTACCGCTGGGCACCGGGGTGGTCTGCGACATCGGCAGCGGCGACAAGTGCGTCGCGCTGCGCGCGGACATGGACGCGCTGCCGATCACCGAGGCCACCGGCCTGCCGTACTCGTCGTCCGTCGACGGTGTCGCGCACGCCTGCGGGCACGATGCGCACACCGCGATCCTGATGGCCGCCGGCTCCGCGTTGGCCGCCGCGCCTGAGCTGCCCGGCCGCGTACGTCTGGTCTTCCAGGCGGCCGAGGAGGTCATGCCCGGCGGAGCGCTGGACGCCATCGCGGCCGGTGTGCTGGACGGCGTGGACCGCATCTTCGGCCTGCACTGCGACCCGCGACTGCCGGTCGGCCAGGTCGGCGTCCGGGTCGGCGCCATCACGTCGGCGGCGGACCTGCTGGAGCTGCGCCTGACCTCTCCGGGCGGGCACACGTCCCGGCCGCACCTGACCGCGGACCTGGTGCACGCGCTGGGCACGGTCATCACGAACCTGCCCGCGGTGATCTCCCGCCGGGTGGACCCGCGGTCGGGCACGATCCTGGTCTGGGGCGCGGTGCACGCCGGGGAAGCGGCCAACGCCGTGCCGGAGGAAGGTGCCCTGCTCGGCACGCTGCGCACCGCGGACCACGACGTGTGGCTGAAGATGGAGTCGCTGGTCAACCCGGCCGTCGAGTCGCTGCTCGCGCCGACCGGTGTCGGGTTCACGCTGAACTACCGGCGGGGCGTGCCGCCCGTGGTGTGCGACGCGGAGAGCACCGCGTTCCTGTCGGCCGGTGTCGACGCCGCGCTGGGCGAGGACGGCTTGACCTCCACCGAGCAGTCCTCCGGCGGCGAGGACTTCGGTTGGTACCTGGAACACATCCCGGGCGCGTTCGCGCGGCTGGGCGTGTGGGACGGCAAGGGTCCGCAGCGTGATCTGCATCAGGGCACGTTCGTGCTCGACGAGCGGGCGCTGCTGACCGGCACCCGGGTGATGGTGCACACCGCCCTGTCGGCCCTGGCTGCCTGAGACCCACGACAAAGGCCGCCTCCGATCGCGGAGGCGGCCTTTCGTGTGTCTGGGACGTCCTTACGGGCCGATGCCGCTACACGGACGGGTCCGGAGGTCGTTGACGTAATCCGCGGGCGCTCCGGCCGCCTCAGCCGCGTCGGCGAGCACACCGAGGTAACGCGCGGACGGCAATCCGCCCTCGTAGGCGTCGAGCACGTAGAGCCAGGCCAGCACCGGGCCGTCCAGCGTCTGCACGCGGACCCGGATCTTGTTGTGCAGGCCGAGCTCGCCGCCCTCCCAGCTGTCCAGCTTGCGCTCGTCCGCGTCACAGACGTCGTAGAGCACCACGAACACGCGGGAGTCAGGGTCCGGCACGATGGTGGCCAGCGCACCCTCCCACCCGAGATCTTCGCCACCGAAGGTCAGACGCCATCCTTCGATCCACCCGGTCCCGGCCATCGGGGAATGGGGTGCGCGCTCCATCATCTGCGCGGGATCCATATTGGACCCGTACGCGGCGTAGAGAGGCACGCTCGAGATACTAACCTCCCAGGCGAGGCCGAGCGGTGAGGAGGCAACCTGGTGGCGACCATCGTGATCATGGGCGGAGGGCCCGCAGGCTACGAGGCCGCCTTGGTGGCCGCGCAGCTCGGGGCCGATGTCACCGTGGTCGAGAAGGACGGCCTCGGCGGTGCCTGCGTGCTGTACGACTGCGTGCCGTCCAAGACTTTCCTGGCGTCGTCCGGCGCGCGGGCCGGGTTGCACCGGATCGGGGAGCTGGGCATCGAGCTGGACACCAAGTCGGCGCGGGTGGACAACCGCACGGTGCACGGCCGGGTCAAGGGCCTGGCGCTGGCCCAGTCGGCGGACATCCGGGCGCGGCTGCAGCGCGAGGGCGTGCGGGTGATCACGGGCACCGCGCGGTTCTGCGACCCCGAGCCTGGCTTGGCCGAACACCACGTCGAGGTCACCGAGCCGTCCGGCAGCAAGCAGGTGTTGAAGGCGGACGTCGCGCTGATCGCCACCGGGTCGACCCCGCGGGTCCTGCCGGGTGCGGTGCCGGACGGAGAGCGGATCCTCGACTGGCGTCAGCTGTACGACCTGCCCGAGTTGCCGGAACACTTGATCGTGGTCGGCTCGGGGGTGACCGGCGCGGAGTTCGCCTCCGCCTACCTCGAACTCGGCGTGCACGTCACCGTGGTGTCCAGCCGCGATCGCATCCTGCCGCACGAGGACGCCGACGCCGCGGTGGTGCTGGAGGAGGTCTTCAACCAGCGCGGCGCCACCCTGGTCAAGCGGGCCAGGGCGGACCGGGTCGACCGCACCGAGGACGGCGTGCGAGTTCACCTGACCGACGGACGCACGATCGAAGGAAGTCACGCGCTGATGACCGTCGGCTCGGTGCCGAACACGTCCGACATCGGGTTGGAGACCGTCGGCCTGCGGCCCGACGAGCGCGGCTACATCACCGTCGACCGGGTCTCCCGGACCAGCGTCGCCGGCATCTACGCGGCGGGCGACTGCACCGGCCTGATGCAGCTGGCGTCGGTGGCGAGCATGCAGGGCCGCATCGCGATGTGGCACGCGCTCGGCGAGGGCGTCTCACCGATCAAGCTCAAGACGGTCGCGGCGAACGTGTTCACCCACCCGGAGATCGCCACGGTCGGTATCGGGCAGGCGGCGATCGACTCCGGCGAGGTGCCCGCCCGCACGATCATGCTGCCGCTGGCCACCAACGCCCGGGCGAAGATGGAGGGCTTGCGGCGCGGCTTCGTGAAGCTGTTCTGCCGGCCGGCGACCGGTGTGGTGATCGGTGGCGTGGTGGTCGCGCCGGGCGCGAGCGAACTGATCCTGCCGATCGCGCTGGCGGTGCAGAACCAGCTCACCGTGGAGTCGATCGCCACCACGTTCTCGGTGTACCCGTCGCTGTCCGGGTCGATCACCGAGGCGGGGCGCCGGCTGATGCGGCACGACGATTTGGACTAGGCCGGGCGTCGGCTGATGCGGCACTAGGCCAGCCGCAGCGAATCCACCACAGCGTCCAGGACGGAACGCTCGATCCCGGTGGCTTGCAGCCAGAACGACCGGCCCCCGTCCAGCTCGACGAAGATCACGGTGTAGTCGAACGACCGGCACTCGTTGGTGCACTCGGTGTACTTCAGCGGGAACCGGTGGCCTTGGCCGACCGGAGTCTCGACGGGCTCGGCGTCCGTCGGTAGTTGATCAGCGCCGTGCCACGCGGGGAAGCGACCGTTGAGCGCTTGCTCATCGGGACAGCCTGCGTCCGTCGTCGCCACGGTCAGCTGGGCGCGGTCGGCGTTGCTCGGGTTCTTGTACCAGGTGTGGCGGTCCGCCGGGCACCTGGCGCGTTCGTTCTCCCGCCGGCCGGAACCCAGCCACACGGGTACCTCGAGCGTGAGGGCGAGGGTGTCGAATTCGACGCTCACCTGCTCGGTGCGAGGCTCCGCCGGGTCGGGAGTCGGCGTTCCCTCCGCCTGGCATCCGGTCAGGAGCAACGCGGCCAGGACGGCCGCCACCAGCGCTCGTGTCATGTCCACTTCGACGATGCCGCGACCCGCCAGGTTTCCACGGGCTCATCCTGCCCGACGACGGTACCGTGAAGGCATGAACGCGACGGGATCCACCGCGCCCTCGGGGCGACTGGGAGTCGACGAGCGAGCACACAACTGGCGGCGGCTGGGCGACGAGGAATTCGACGTCCTGGTCATCGGCGGCGGCGTGGTCGGCGCGGGGACGGCGCTGGACGCGGCCACCAGGGGCCTGCGGGTGGCCTTGGTCGAGGCCAGGGATCTGGCCGCCGGGACGTCCAGCCGGTCGAGCAAGCTCTTCCACGGTGGCCTGCGCTACCTGGAGCAATTGGAGTTCGGGCTGGTCCGGGAGGCGTTGCGGGAGCGCGAGCTGATGCTCACCCGCCTCGCTCCGCACCTGGTCAAGCCGGTGTCGTTCCTGTACCCGCTCACGCACCGGGTATGGGAGCGGCCGTACACCGCGACCGGGTTGTTCCTCTACGACCGGATGGGCGGCGCCAAGTCCGTGCCCGGACAGAAGCACCTGACCAGGGCCGGCGCGCTGCGCATGGTGCCCGCGTTGAAGCGGGACAAGCTGGTCGGCGGGATCCGCTACTACGACGCGCAGGCGGACGACGCGCGGCACACGCTGACCGTGGCGCGGACGGCGGCGCAGTACGGCGCGGTCATCCGCACCTCGACCCAGGTGATCGATTTCCTGCACGAGTCGGACCGGGTGTCCGGGGTGCGCGTGCGGGACGTGGAGACCGGCGAGGAGCAGGACGTTCGCGCCGGTGTCGTGATCAACTGCGCGGGGGTGTGGACCGACGAGGTGCTGCACATCTCGGGCAGCCGGGGCCGCTTCCGGGTGCGGGCGTCCAAGGGCGTGCACATCGTGGTGCCGCGGGAGAAGATCGTGTCCGACTCCGGCGTCATCCTGCGCACCCAGACGTCGGTGCTGTTCATCATTCCGTGGCGCGGTCACTGGATCATCGGCACCACGGACACCGACTGGAACCTCGACCTGGCGCACCCGGCGGCGACCGCCAAGGACATCGCCTACCTGCTGGATCAGGTCAACGCGGTGTTGAACACCCCGTTGACCACCGACGACATCGAAGGCGTCTACGCCGGGCTGCGGCCGCTGCTGGCCGGCGAGTCGGAGGAGACGTCGAAGCTGTCCCGTGAGCACGCGGTCGCCCGCACGGCGCCGGGTCTGGTGGCCATCGCGGGCGGCAAGTACACGACGTATCGGGTCATGGCCGCAGACGCGGTGGATGCGGCCGCGCACGAGCTACCGATCCGCGTCCAGTCGTCGATCACCGACAAGGTGCCGCTGCTCGGCGCGGACGGCTACCACGCGCTGGTCAACCAGGCCGATCAGCTCGCGCTGCGGCACGGCCTGCACCCGTATCGGGCACGCCATCTGCTGGACCGCTACGGCTCCCTGATCTACGAGGTGCTCGACCTGGCCAAGGGCCGCCCGGACTTGCTGAAACCGATCGCGGAGGCGCCGGACTACCTGCGCGTCGAGGCGGTCTACGCGGCCACGCACGAAGGCGCGTTGCACCTGGAGGACGTGCTGGCGAGGCGGACGCGGATCTCGATCGAGTACCCGCACCGCGGCGTGGCGTGCGCGCAGGAGGTCGCCGAGCTCGTCGCGGACGTGCTCGGTTGGTCGGAGGAGACCATCAAGCGCGAGGTCGAGCTGTACAACGCGCGCGTGGCCGCCGAGCGGGCCGCACAGCAGCAGCCGGACGACGAGGCCGCGGACAAGCGCAGGCGCGAGGCCCCCGACGTGCGAGCCGGGGTCACCGCGTTGCAGGACTAGGGCGAAGGGCACGCCGAGCCGTCCGGTCGGCATGCCGGACTAGTCGTTCGTCAGCGTCCACCGTTGCGCGGGTGCGCCGTCCGGCGTGGTGGTCGGGCCGACGTGCGTGAACCCGCAGCGAGCGGCCAGCGCGGCCGACGCGGTGTTCGCGTCGTCGCAGACGTAGTCGATGCGGGACAACTCCAGCGCGCCGAATCCGAACCGCACGACGGCGGCCAGCGCGGCCTCCCCGATACCGCGCTTGCGCGCGACCGGGTGCACCCAGATCGCGGCCTCCGGGACGGCCGTCGCCGACGGGCTCAGGTTCTTCAGGCCCACCTCGCCGAGCAGGAACCCGGTGGTCGGCTCCGCGATCGCCCACGACGCCCGCTCGTTGTTCTCCCACTCGCGGGCCCTGGTCGCGATGTAGTTATCCGCGTCCTCGATCGTGTCGACCCGGAACTGCCGCACGAACGTGCGCATCGCCTCGTCGCCGAACGCCTCTACCAGCGCGACCCGGTCGTCCAACAGGTCGTCGGCACGGAAAGCGCGCAAGTAGCACCGGCCGGCGTTGATCTCAACTGGCTCCATCTGCACCCCTCACCGGTATCCCTGCTTACCGATCATTCCCGCAATGATCACGGCGAGCGCGGGGAGCAGGAATACCATCCACATGCCGCGCGCGACCGTCAGGAAAAGCACCAGCGAGATGATTGCCGCGATCGGCACCACACTCGCCGCGAAGCGTTGCGCCAGCGGGCGTGCGGACGATGGCGCAGGTGGCGCCGTCCGCTGATCCTGCGGAAGCTTGCTGACCAGCACCTCCGGGTGTGGGTCGGGCAGGTCGCGGAAGATCGGAACCAGATCGCCCCGGGTTTTCGCCGCCACGATCTGCGCCGAGCGCTGGCCGTACTCGTCGAGGTCCAGCCGCCCGTTGGTCAGGTGGACGCCCAACGCTTCCAGCGCCTGCTCACGTTCGGCGTCGCTGAGCCGCAGCTCGGGCTGATCGGGGGTCACACTTCGATCGTACGGACCTGACAACCACTTTGGCTGCGCCGTCAGTCCTTGATCTCGAACAGCACCTGACCCTGGCTGACCGTGTCGCCGACCGCGCACGTCAGACCGGTAACCGTGCCCGCCTTGTGCGCCGTGACCGGGTTCTCCATCTTCATCGCCTCGAGCACGACCACCAGCTCGCCGGACTCGACCTGCTGGCCGTCCTGCACCGGCAGCTTGACGATCGTCCCCTGCATCGGTGCGGTCACCGCGTCGCCGGAGACCGCGGCCTTCTTCCCGCCGCCACGCTTGCGCGGTTTGGCCTTCTGCGTGGCCGTCGAGCCGCCCGTGGCCGCCAGCCCGGCGGGCAACGACACCTCGAGACGGCGACCGCCGACCTCGACGACGATGTTCTGCCGCTCGTCGGTTTCCTCGTCGCCGGCCTCGCCGTCGCCCGCGAACGGCTCGACGGTGTTGTCCCACTCGGTTTCGATCCACCGGGTGTGCACGGTGAAGCCGTCCTCGGCGGTGAACGCCGGGTCGCGCACGATCAGCCGGTGGAACGGCAGCACGGTGGCCATGCCGTCCACCTGCATCTCGTCCAGCGCCCGGCGGCTGCGTTCCAGCGCGTTCTCCCGGTCCGATCCGGTGACGATCAGCTTGGCCAGCAGCGAGTCGAACTGGCCGCCGATGACGGTGCCCTCCTCGATGCCGGTGTCCACCCGTACGCCGGGGCCGCTCGGCAGTCGCAGCGTGGTGACCGTGCCGGGCGCGGGCAGGAAGTTGCGGGCGGCGTCCTCGCCGTTGATGCGGAACTCGATGCTGTGGCCGCGCGGCTGCGGATCCTCGGTGAACCGCAGCTTCTCCCCGGCCGCGATGCGGAACTGCTCGCGCACCAGGTCGATGCCCGTGGTCTCCTCCGACACCGGGTGCTCGACCTGCAGCCGGGTGTTGACCTCGAGGAACGAGATCACGCCGTCCTGGCCGACCAGGTACTCCACCGTGCCCGCGCCCCAATAGCCGGCCTCGCGGCAGATGGCCTTGGCGCTGCTGTGGATCTTCTCCCGCTGTTCGTCGGTCAAGAACGGCGCGGGCGCTTCCTCCACCAGCTTCTGGTGCCTGCGCTGCAGCGAGCAGTCGCGCGTGCCGACCACGATCACGTTGCCGTGCTGGTCGGCCAGCACCTGGGCCTCGACGTGCCGCGGCTTGTCCAGGTAACGCTCGACGAAGCACTCACCGCGCCCGAACGCCGCCACCGCCTCCCGGGTGGCCGACTCGAACAGCTCGGGAATCTCCTCGATGGTGCGGGCCACCTTGAGCCCGCGACCGCCGCCACCGAACGCCGCCTTGATGGCCACCGGCAGGCCGTGTTCCTCGGCGAACGCGACCACCTCGTCCGGACCGGACACCGGGTCCTTGGTGCCGGGCACCAGCGGCGCACCGGCCTTCATCGCGATGTGGCGGGCGGTCACCTTGTCGCCGAGGTCGCGGATCGCCTGCGGGGAGGGGCCGATCCAGGTCAGGCCCGCGTCGATGACCGCTTGCGCGAAGTCGGCGTTCTCCGACAGGAAGCCGTAGCCGGGGTGCACGGCGTCCGCGCCGGACCGCTCGGCCACCTCGAGCAGCTTCTCGACCACCAGGTAGCTGTCCGCCGCCGTGCTGCCGCCCAACGCGAACGCCTCATCAGCCAACCGGACGAACGGCGCGTCCCGGTCCGGGGCGGCATAGACCGCGACCGATGCCAGTCCCGCGTCCCGCGCGGCCCGAATAACCCGCACGGCGATCTCGCCTCGGTTCGCGACCAGAACCTTGGTGACCGGCCCGGCAAGATTCTGGGCTGAACTCTGCGGCACGCCTACCTCCTGCAGCGTTGCGACCGGCTGCTCACGGACAGCAGCCCGGTGGTGGCCTGCGAGCAGTGTACGGATCACAACGGGCGATGTGGCTGAGAGACGGCTCACTGTCCGCTCGCATCGCACCCGCTCGGCACGGCCTTCCGCTGCTGTCGACGCTACGCCGGCTCTGGCCGGAACAGCCTTGCTGAGCTGCGACGATGACGATCTTGGGGTGCCGGGTGGTTGCCTGCTGCACGGCCCCGACGATCGTTCGGCAAAGTGGCGAAGCTCCCACTAAGTGAATCCCCGATCGGATGGCCCGCGGTGGCGGGCACCGCGCACCGTCCTCGTTTATCGTCACGCTGTGCGACGAACCCCGCGTCCGGTGAAAGTGACCGTCGTAGTGGCCATCGTGGTGGCGGTGGCCGCGCTGGCGACCGCAGCCGTGCTGCGCATGCAGCGCACCGAATCCGCGCGGGCCGACGCCACGACCGGGCCGGTGGCCGGTGTCGACGACGTGGCCGCCAAGTGCGGGGAGAACCCGTGCGAGGTGCTCACCAGCGTTCCGGTCGGCCAGACGACCGTGGAGCTGCTGGCGGACGCCAACGGCCGACACGGCCGATTGCGCTTCCTCGAACCCGACGGCGCCTCGCTGCTGGGTACCGCGTTGGCGGACATGGACGTGCGGTTGACGCAGAAGTCGCTGTCGTGTTTCCAGGGGCCGACGAGCGCGTGCTTGGTCCGCGGCGGAAGTGACGGGGGCGTCATCGGCGAAGTGTTCGTGCGCACCGGTGGCGGGTGGACGACGGTCGAGCAGCCGTACTACTCCGAGGCCGGGCTGGTCGACCTGGCGCAGATCACCGGGGACCGTTCGCCGGAAGTCGCAGTGGCCAAGGTGCCGGGTTGCGCGGGTCAGGGGCACTTGTGCAGGAAAGTGCCCATCCGGCTGCACGTCTACGGCCTGGACGGCTCGCCACTGGGATGCTCGGCGACATACAGCTCATTGACGCAGGTGCCCGGGTGGCCGGACATCGCGCTCAGCGACTGGGAACTGCGCGACTGCCCCTAGGCATGGACGCGAGAGAGGCGCCCCGGTGCTGTCCCCACCGGGGCGCCTCATCCGCAATGGTGGCTTATGCCCTTGCCGGCTCCGCAGCCGCATCCCGTTCCCGCTTCGCAGACGGCGCCGTGCCGGTGTCGTCCAGTAGCGGCGGCGTGGTCGGCGAGTTCAGTACCTCGTCGTCCAGCAGGCCTTCGGAGCGGGACACCAGCACCGGCACCACGATCTGCCCGGCCACGTTGGTGGCGGTGCGGATCATGTCGATGATCGGGTTGATCGAGTAGAACAACGCGATGCCCAGCGCGATCTGCTCCGGCGGCAGGCCGACCACGGTGGCCGACAGGGTCAGCGCGGTCAACCAGCCGGTGGTACCCGCGGTGGCCAACGCGCCGAACACGGCCGCCGCCACGATGCCCAGGTACTGCCCGACGGACAGCGTGATGCCGGAGATGTTGGCGATGAAGATGACGCCGATGGCGGGGAAGACCGCCGCGCAGCCGTCCATCTTCGTGGTGCTGCCGAGCGGGACGGCGAACCCGGCGTACGCGGGCGGCACACCGAGGTTGACCGCCGTCTGCCTGGTCAGCGGCAGCGTGGCACCGGAGGACTGGGACGCGAACGCGAACTGCAGCGTGGTCCACGCCTTGCTGAAGAACCGCGCCGGGGAGACCTTGCCGACGAAGCGCAGCAGGATCGGGTAGACGACCAGCATGACCAGCAGCGTCCCGGTGTAGACGGCGGCCGTGGCGGTGGCCAGCGGCCCGAAGAGCTCGTCGCCGTAGGTGGCGGTCGCGGCGCCGATCAGACCGAAGACGCCCAGTGGCGCGAGCAACACGATCCAGCCCAGGTAGCGCTGAACGATGGCGAACACGCTGGCGTTGAGCTCGACGAACGGCTTGGCCTTGTCGCCGAGCGAGTAGGCGGCCGCGCCGACGATCACAGCCAGGAACACCACCTGCAGCGTGCCGCCCTCGGCGAACGCGGCGAACGCGTTGCTGGGGATCAGGCTCTCCAGGAAGCTCCACCACGAGCCCCAGTTCGACATGCTCTCGGCGGCGCGGGCGGTGTTCTCCTCGGTCGGTGTCGCGCTCAGCCCACCGGAACCCGGGTCGAACAGCAGTCCGACGGCGATGCCGATCAGCACGGCGATCAACGATGTGGTGGCGAACCACAACACCGTCTTGCCGCCCAGCCGCGCGGCTTCCCGGCCACCGCCGAGCTGGCGCAGCGAGTTGATGCCCACGACGATCGCGGTGAACACCAACGGAAGAACGGCCAGCTGCAGCAGCGTGGTGAACGTGGACCCGATGGCGTCCAGCGCCTCACTCAGCCACGTGGTTTCCGTGGTGCGCGCGATGACGCCGACCAGCACGCCGAGCAGCAACGCGGAGATGACTGCGGTGCCGAACACGCGTGGGCGGGTGTAGGTGCGAAGAAACGACCTCTCCCGGTCGGATGACTGTGACACGGTGCCCTCCTGTGAACCGGACGCCGGATAGGCGCCCCAATAGAGGGTCCACCGATCAGGTGAGCGTGGACAGTTCGCCCACTATGCGGGAGCGGGAATAATTCCCGTCATCCCCACAGGTCGGTGACGCGGATGCCGACCTCGGCGAGCAGACGCCGGGTCAGCGGCAGGCTGATGCCGATGACGCTGGAGGGATCGCCGTCGACGCCTTCCACGAACCAGCCGCCGAGGCCGTCCAGGGTGAACGCGCCCGCCACCTGCAACGGCTCACCGGATTCCAGGTAGGCGGCGAGTTCTTCTTCGCTCGGCCGGCTCCAGCGCACCACGGTCGACTTGCTCGCCGCGGCCTCCTTGACCCGGACGTCGCCGTCGAGCCGGACGACGGCATGCCCGGTGATCAGCGTGCCGGACTTGCCCGCCATGCGCAGCCAGCGGTCGCGGGCGATCTGCTTGGTCTGCGGCTTGCCGACCACTTCGCCGTCGAACGACAACATCGAGTCGCAGCCGACGATCACCGACTCCCCGGTGTGGCCCTCCGCAGCCAGTTCGTCGGCGACCGCGGCGGCCTTCGCCTGAGCCAGCCGCACGACCAATTGTTCCGGTGTCGGGTCGGACAGCTCGGCGGCGACGGCGTCCTCGTCGATCCCGGACACGCGCACGACGGGGTCGATCCCGGCGGCGCGCAGCACGGCAAGTCGGGCGGGAGATGCGGAGGCCAGCACGAACTGCATGAGTGCGGAGTCTAAGCCGCCCCGGTGCCCGCCCAGCCGTTGCGGTGGCAGGGTCGGCGGTCCGGGTTGGGCTCTCGGGCGCGCGGGGTCACCGCCTGCGGCCGCGTTCGCCAAGATTAACTCGACGATTTGTCGACAAATCAGTCGCCGGTGGTGCCGTCGATCATCTCGCGCAGGATGTCCAAGTGCCCGGCGTGCCGACCGGTCTCTTCGATCATGTGCAGGTAGGCCCACCGTGTCGTCATCGATCTGCCGCTGCGGAGCGTGACCGCGTGATCGAGCTCGTAGGCCGCGGCGATCTCGCGGGAGCGCTCGCACTGGGCCTCGTAAGCGTCGATGACCTCGTCGATCTTCTCGTCCGGCTCGAGCCGCATGTCCGCCTCCGGGTCCTCGACCCACGGCGGCGTCTCCAGCTCTTCCCGCGGGGTCTGCGTGAGCTGGACGGCGAACCACTCGTGCTCGACCCAGCGCAGGTGTTTGACCAGTCCGCCGATCGAGGTTCCGCTGTCGACCGGGCTCCGGCGGGCGTCCTCCTCGGACACTCCGCGCGCTTTGCGGACGACGGCGCCGCGCAGGTAGTCGAGGAACGCTTCGAGCATCTTCCGTTCGTCCGCGGCGGTCACGGAGTTGATGAGATCCCGCGGCCTGCCGGGCTGGGTGTCAGACATAAGCGCGGACGATAACGGCAACGGCGGCGAGTAGCGACCGGTTTTGGGGTTTTGTGCCGATTCGGCCGGAGTGCTCGCCGCCTGCGACGGGCCGACGCCGCGCCACGACCTGCGAGCTGGTGCGACGCCGCGCCACGACGTGCGAGCTGGTGCGATGCCGCGCTACCGGCTGCGGGCCGATGCCTGCCACGCACCGGGCCCGGGCCGCAGCGGTTGCCGCAACCGCGGTTCCGGATCAGCCCACGCCGACCGGGGCTTCGGTTCGTCCTTCTGCTGGGCGCCTGCCGCGACCGCAGCGAGCGCGGCGGTCAGCGCGGCCAGCTCCTCGTCGTCCGGCGTACCCCGGACGATGCGCAGGAACGGCTTCTTCTCCTCGCTCATAGCGGGATGTTCCCGTGCTTCTTGGGCGGCAACGACTCGCGCTTCTCACGCAGCATCCGCAGCGCCCGGGCCACGTAGCCACGCGTGTACGACGGCGGGATGACCGAGTCGACGTAGCCACGCTCGGCCGCCACATACGGGTTGCACAGCGTGTCCTCGTACTCCTGGATCAGCTCCTGCCGCAACGCCTCGACGTCCTTGCCTTCCTCGGCCGCCTTCATCAGCGTCTTGCGGTGCACGATGTTGGCCGCGCCCTGCGCACCCATCACGGCGATCTGCGCGGTCGGCCACGCCAGATTGATGTCCGCGCCGAGGTGCTTGGAACCCATGACGTCGTACGCGCCGCCGTACGCCTTGCGCGTGATGACGGTGACCAGCGGGACGGTGGCCTCGGCGTAGGCGTAGATCAGCTTCGCGCCGCGCCGGATGATGCCGTTCCACTCCTGATCGGTGCCGGGCAGGAAGCCCGGCACGTCCACGAACGTCAGCACCGGGATGTTGAACGCGTCGCAGGTCCGCACGAAGCGGGCGGCCTTCTCCGACGCGTTGATGTCCAGGCATCCGGCCAGTTGGGTCGGCTGGTTGGCGACGATGCCCACCGCATGGCCCTCGACCCGGCCGAAGCCGACCACGATGTTCGGCGCGAACAGCTCGTGCACCTCGAGGAACTCGCCGTCGTCCAGCACCCGCTCGATGACCTCGCGCATGTCGTAGGGCTGGTTCGGCGAGTCGGGGATCAGCGTGTCCAGCTCGCGGTCGGCGTCGGTGATGTCGTCGGCGACGGTCTGGCCGCTGGGCTGCGGGGCGTCGAACACCGGCGGGAAGTCCAGGTTGTTCGACGGCAGGTAGCTCAGCAGCTCCTTGACGTAGGCGATGGCGTCTTCCTCGTCGGTGCCCAGGTAGTGCGCGTTGCCCGACTTGGTGTTGTGCGTGCGACCACCACCGAGGTCCTCGAACGTGACCTCCTCACCGGTGACCGTCTTGATGACGTCCGGGCCGGTGATGAACATGTGCGAGGTCTGGTCGACCATCACCACGAAGTCGGTCAGTGCGGGCGAGTACACGTGCCCGCCGGCGTTCGCTCCCATGATCAACGAGATCTGGGGGATGACACCGGAGGCGTGCGTGTTGCGACGGAAGATCTCGCCGTACAGGCCGAGCGACACCACGCCTTCCTGGATGCGCGCGCCGCCGCCCTCGTTGATACCGATGATCGGCCTGCCGGTCTTGATCGCCAGGTCCATCACCTTGACGATCTTTTCCCCGTACACCTCGCCGAGCGAGCCACCGAAGACCGTGACGTCCTGGGAGAACACGCACACCGGACGGCCGTCGACGGTGCCGTAGCCGGTCACCACGCCGTCGCCGTACGGACGGTTGCGGTCCTGGCCGAAGTTGGTCGACCGGTGCCTGGCCAGCTCGTCGAGTTCGACGAACGAGCCGGGATCGAGCAGCATGTCGATGCGTTCTCGCGCGGTCTTCTTGCCCTTGGCGTGCTGCTTCTCCACCGCTCGCGCGGAGCCGGCGTGCACCGCTTCGTCGTTGCGCCGATACAAGTCGGCGAGCTTGCCCGCGGTGGTGTGGATGTCCGGCTCGGTTTCCGGCACGTTGCCGATCGGTTCCGTCGCAGAACTCATAGCCTGCGAGCCTAACGGCAGTTCACGCATTTTCAGCACGTGACGTAGGCCATCTCACCGTAGGCTTTGCGACATGTCCGAGCCGATCGACGCGGCCGCGTTGCGCGCCGCGCTGCTTGCCCCAGCTGGTCCGTACTCCGCGGTGCACGTGGTGGCCTCGACCGGGTCGACCAACGCCGACTTGCGGGTCGCAGCCGCGGAGGGCGCGGCCGATCGCACCGTGCTGCTCGCCGAGGAGCAGACGTCCGGCCAGGGCAGGCGCGGGCGGAGCTGGACGTCGCCGCCGGGCGCGGGGATCTACCTGTCGGTGTTGTTGCGGCCGAGCGGTGTCGCCCCGGAGCGGCTGGGCTCGCTGGCCGTCGTCGCCGGGTTGGCGGTGCTCGAAGTGGCCAGGTCGGTGGGGGTGGAGGCCGTGCTGAAGTGGCCCAACGACATGCTCGCGGGCGACGGCAAGCTCGCCGGTGTGCTCTCCGAGCTGGTGCATGACGCGCCGGAGCCCGCCGTCGTGCTGGGCATCGGGCTGAACGTCCACCCGCTCGGCGACGTTGAGCCCGGACCTGGCGGATTACGCGCCGTGTCACTGGCGGAAGCGGGCGCGCGGGATCCGGACCGGACGGCGCTGACCACGTCGTTGCTGCACGCCTTGCACGAACGGGAGCAGGCGTGGCGGGCAGCCGGCGGTGACCTGTCGGCGGCAGGATTGCTGGACGCCTATCGTGCGGCGTGCGCGACGCTCAATTCACGCGTCCGGGTGTTGTTGCCGGACGGGGAACTCGAGGGGGAGGCGGTCGACATCGACCGCACGGGGCAGCTGGTCGTCCGTACCGCCGACGGGTCGACCACCACGGTGTTCGCCGGTGACGTCGTCCATGTGCGCTGATCACTGACGCGCCGGCGAATTTATCGGGTTGCAGCCTGCGCCGGGCGCGGAAACGGATACGGTGAGTGAGCTGCCAGGAACACGAAACAGGAGCGTGCTGAGGTGGGCTACCCGAAGGGCTTGCTGAGTGAGGGCGAGCAGATCATCACGCACAAGCATCCGCACTTCAAGATGCTGATTTTTCCGCTGTTGTTCGGCGCGCTGCTGCTCGCCGTGGCCATCTGGCTCGGTGTGCTGGCAGGCGACGCGTCCCCGCCGTGGGACATGGTCGCGCTCATCGCCGTCGTCGTCGTCGGCCTCGTGTTGCTGGTGTGGCTGGTGCTCACGCCGCTGGTGCGCTGGCGGACCACCCACTTCGTCGTGACCACCGACCGGGTCATCGCACGGGAGGGCGTCCTCAAGCGCACCGGTATCGACATCCCGATGGCGCGCATCAACAGCGTGCGGTTCGAGCACGACCTGCTGGACCGGATCTTCGGGTGCGGCACGCTGATCATCGAGTCGGCCTCCGACGAGCCGTTGCAGTTCGAGGACATCCCGCAGGTGGAGAAGATCCACACGTGGATCTACCGCCAGCTCAACGACAACCCGTACGACGACTACGGGGTCGAGCAACAGGGGCCGCAAGGCACGCAGGAGTACCCGCACAGGGGACGGTGACGAAGTGGCCGGAGCACGGGACGTCGGCTTGCCGTCGGTGCATCGCTCGGCGAGCTTGCCGGAGCGGGTGACGATCTGGGAGGTCGGGCCGCGCGACGGACTGCAGAACGAGAAGTCGATGGTCGACGTCGACGTGAAACTCGAGTTCGTGCAGCGCCTGGCCGATGCGGGGCTGACCACGATCGAGACGACCAGCTTCGTGCATCCGAAGTGGGTCCCGCAGCTGGCCGATGCCGAGCAGTTGCTCGAGCGGTTGGAACGCCGCAGCGGTGTGCGCTACCCGGTGCTGGTGCCCAACGAGCGCGGCATGGATCGCGCGGTGAAGGCCGGCGTCGAGGACATCGCGGTGTTCGCCAGCGCCACCCGGACGTTCGCCGAGCGGAACCTGAACAACACCCTCGAGGGCCAGTTCGGGCTGTTCGAGCCCGTGCTGGCCCGCGCGAAGGAGGCGGGCATGCGGGTGCGCGGGTACGTCTCCATGTGCTGGGGCGACCCGTGGGAGGGCGATGTGCGGCCGGAGCAGGTCGCCGACGTCGCAGGCAGGCTGCACGAGATGGGCTGCTGGCAGCTGTCGTTGGGCGACACCATCGGCGTCGCGACACCGGGGCACGTCGAGGCGGTGCTGGCGGCGGTGACGCAGCGGGTGCCGGTGGAGTCGGTGGCGGTGCATTTCCACGACACCTACGGTCAGGCCCTGGCCAACACGGCGGCCGCGCTGCGGCTGGGCGTCACCACGGTCGACTCGTCGGCGGGTGGTCTCGGCGGGTGCCCGTACGCGAAGTCGGCGACCGGCAACCTGGCCACCGAGGACCTGGTGTGGATGCTGGACGGGCTGGGGATCGAGCACGGCGTGGACCTGGACGCGCTCGTGCGGGTCAGCACGTGGATGGCCGAGCAACTGGGGAGGCCCACGCCGTCTCGCGTCGTGCGTGCGCTGGCTGAATGAGCCCGGCACAGGGCGACGCGCACGAACTTGGCCGGGATTCTCGTGCTGTCGGGGTGGGTGCTGGGCCGCGGCGGCCTTGCCGCGACCGGTGGATCGTCGCAGGCTCCGATTGCGTGGCTCGGCGGCGGCCTGCCGGGGCGTCCGGGACGTAGTCCTGATCACGATCGGCGCACGAACGAAAACCCGTGGGAACCGAGCGTGGTGCGTTAGCGTCTAACCGGATCGCGCACCGCGCCGTCCCAGGGGCGGGGCGCCGTCGATCGACTCGACAGGGACTGCAGGGACGCCACTGGGACCGGGAGGGCGCCGTGACCGAGTACCGAGCGCGGGTCGATGAGCTTCTCGCCGACTACCGGCGCGGCCGGGAACAGCTCGCCGAGGTCCACCGCACGCTGAGCAAGATCATCGCGACGGCCAGATCGTCCGACGGCTCGGTCACCGCCACCGTGGGCCCGCGGGGCACGCTGACCGCGCTCACCATCACCGAGCAGGCCTACGAGGCGTTCTCGCCCGCGGAACTCGCCGAGCAGATCGTCCGGCTGACCAAACGGGCCGCGACCACCGCCGTGGCCGAAGCGAGTGCGGCGCTGGCGCCGGCGTTGCCGTCGGGTGTCGATCCGGAGGCGTTGCTGCTCGGCACGGCCGACCTTTCCCCGGCGGAGTTGCGTGCTCATCATGACGGTGCTGCCGACTCGAGTGGGGAAGGCCGATGAACCCCGATCACGGAGCTGACGTCGAGCGCCTCGCGTCGCGGGCACGTGATTTCAGCGAGCACGCCCAGCGCGCGAAGCGGATCGCGGACGACCTGCGCGCGGCCGTCGACGGCAAGGCCCCGTGGGGATCGGACGAGATCGGAGAGCGCTTCGCCGGTGCGCACGTCGACGCCGCGAATCGGGCCATGCAGCGGCTGGAGGAGATCAGCGCGCAGCTGACCTCGATGGGGGACAAGTTCGGCGACGCGGCCAAGACCTACCGGTCGACCGACGACGAGTCCGCGGAGGGCGCAGCCCGCATCGACCGCGAGCTCGGGGAGGTCTGACCCGTGGGTATCGAGCTTCCTGCGGAGCTGGCCGACATCGCCGGCCGGGTCGGCGCGAAGTGGCCGGAGGCCGACGAGGACGCGCTGCACGAGCAGGCGAATGCCTGGCGGGAAGCCGCACGGGGTCTGCGGGCGCTGGCGACGGACGCGGATTCCACGGCGGCGGAAGCGGTGTCCAGCATGGCGGGGGAGGCCGCCGAGCAAGCCGGACGGGAATGGTCGACGTTCGTCGCCGCGGACTCCGGGCTGTTGACCGGAACGGCACAGGAAGCCGAGCGGGCCGCCGACCGGCTGGACCATGCCGCCCGGCAGGTGGGCGCGGCGAAGGTCGAGATCGTCCGCCAGCTGGTCGACGCCGCACGAACGGAGCAGGCGGCGGCTGCCGCGGCGGACGGCGGTCACCCGGAGGCGCTGCTCAGCCTGGAGACGCTGCGGTCGGCGGTGTCGACGAACGTCACGGCGGTAACCGAGTCGTTGGCCGACGCGGTCGCGGACACCGGACGCGAAGTGACCACGTCGTCGGTGGTGTCGCCCCATCCGGGCCACAACGGGACCGGCTCGCTGCTCGAGGCAGTCATCGGCGCCACCGACGCGGTGACCGAAACCGTCGAGGACGAGTGGGACGACGTCGAGGACGAGGTCACCGACCTTCGACAAGACGCTCGCCAGGGCGTCGGGGAAGTCCGGGACGTCGTGCGCGGAGGTGTCGAGCACGCCGGGGACGTCGTGCGCGAAGGTGTCGAGCACCCCCGGGACGCCGTGCACGAAGGCGTCGGGGGAGTCCGGGACGTCGTGCGCGGAGGTGTCGAGCACGCCGGGGACGTCGTGCGCGAAGGTGTCGAGCACCCCCGGGACGCCGTGCACGAAGCCGCCGGAGACATCCGCGCCGAAGTTCTTGAAGACGCTGAGGATGTCCGGGGCCACGCGCCCGGGCACGCAGATCGCGTTCCGGACAACGTGCGCGAAGGCGTCGAGGGTCTCCGCGAGCATGTCGAGGAAGCTCGAGGTGACATCTCCGAGGCCGTACCGCACACCGGGGGACCGGTCCCCGATGGCGGACCGGACGCGCTGACCCCGCCGATGGGCAACCGGCTCCCGGCATGGATGGAGGCGCCCACCCCACGCACTGGCGTCCCGATGCCGCCGCAACCCCAAGGTCAGACGTCGCTGGCCGGATTCGTCGACGGTGGTGTGCCGCCGATGGCCCAGCCGCCCGCACCGCCGGTGGGCGGACCCCTGCCACCCGCTGCGGGGCCGATCGGCCAGCCCATGCCGGCGCCCGGTGGTGCCCCGCCACCCGCGATGCCCGGCGTGGTCGGCGGCGACCCGTCCCAAGCAGGGCAACAACCCGGAAGGCAGGCCGGTGGCATCGCCCGGGTGGCCGCAGGCGGCAACCCGGCAGCACGTCCCGGCACACCGCCCCCGGCAGCCTGGACGGCAGGGGCATCGCAGGCGCCGAACGTGTCGGCGCGCGGCCAGCAGTCCGGCGTCGCGCCACCGCAACCCGAACCGCAACCACGGCCCGCGCCGGAACAACCCGCCTACGGCACGCCGCGCAAGGACCGGGCCAGCATCGTGGCACTGTTCCGGGTCCACATGTTCCCGATCGGCCACCTGCCCAAGGCCACCAGCGAGCCGAGCCGCCAGCTGCCGATCCCGACCGGAGAAGCGGATGCGCCAGCCGCGCTGCGCTTCCCGCCGCACGACCACCCGGAGTCGGCGGTCTTCGACGACGCCGAGGTGTTGCCGGAGCGGGCGGCCGCCTCACCCGGCCTCGACCTGGACCATCCTGCGCTCGCGCCGCTGTTCGACGACTACGACCCGCTGGCGGACTCGAACGAAGCCGAATGGGAGCGCCGCTACCTGGTCAAAGCTGACCGTGAGCCGCTGGAGTACGCCTGGCCGCCCGGGGAAGCCTTTCCGGAGGGCTGTGCCGAGCCCGGCGTGCCCGTGCTGCTCGAGCCCGGCACGATCATCGACCGCTTCGGCGAGCCACGCGGGCGGGTCTTCCACCCGGACGGCACGGCGTATCGCAAACGATCCCTCCCGCCACCCGGGCCGCACCTCCGCTATCGGCGCTACGCAGTGCTGCGGCCGCTGCCGGTGTGGCGGGGCATCGTGGCGCCGTGGTTCGGTCAGCCGGGCGGCGCCGAACGATTCCGGACCGTCTATCCCGCCGATGACCTCGTGGTGCTCGGGTTTCTGCGGGACGTCACCGACGAACTCACCGACACCGACGCCGGGGAGCAACCGGGAGGCAGCGCATGAACATGGAGTCACTCCCGAGCTGGCTGGACGCGATCGGCGTGCCGCTCGAGGTGATCTCGATCGGCAAGGAAGCGGACAACACGTGGTGCCTGCTGCGCACCGACCGGGTGGTCGAGGACGAGCAGTCCGGCGTGGAGAAGACCGTCGCCG
Organism: Thermocrispum municipale DSM 44069; assembly: GCF_000427825.1. Taxonomy (GTDB): domain Bacteria; phylum Actinomycetota; class Actinomycetes; order Mycobacteriales; family Pseudonocardiaceae; genus Thermocrispum; species Thermocrispum municipale. Next base: position 28,198 of record NZ_ATYT01000015.1, read on the forward strand.
CCTGGGAGGTGTTCTGGCGCGAGCAGGGCAACCGCTACGACTGGGCCAGCTTCACCAACGAGCAGGTGGCCTGCCACTACCTGTTCGGGCGGTTGGCGTGGTCGCAGGTCGCCCGCGGCGCGGTCGGGTTGCTGCCCGAGCCCGAGCCGACGAAGTCACCGGTCGACCAGTCCTGACGACAACACCCGCAGCGCCGCGTCGTGCAGCACCCCGTTGGTCGACAGCGCGTTGCCGCCGTCGAACCGTTCGGCCCCGGTCAGGTCGGTGAACCGGCCACCGGCCTCGGTCACCAGGATCTGCGCGGCCGCCACGTCCCACGGATTCACGATCGGTTCGGCCGCGATGTCGATCACGCCCTCGGCGACCAGGCAGTGCGACCAGAAGTCCCCCATCGCCCGGTTCTCCCAGCAGGCGGCGACCAGATCGAGGTAAGCCTGCTTGGAGTGGTACTCGTCCCACGTGTTCAGGTTCGTGGTCGACAGGTAGGCGTCCGACAGCTCAGCCACCGCGGAGACCCGCAACCGCCGCTGGCCGGACGGATCGGCGACCCAGGCGCCACCACCCGCGTCGGCCCACCACCGGCGGCCCAGCAGCGGCGCGGAGATCATCCCCACCACCGGCTTCCCGTCGTCCACCAGTGCGATCAGCGTCGCCCAAACGGGCACGCCGCGCAGGAAGTTCTTGGTGCCGTCGATCGGGTCCAGCACCCACGTGCGGCCCGCGCCGATCGACCCTCCGCCTTCCTCACCGGCGATGGCGTCCTGCGGTCGCTCGGTGGCGAGCACGCCGCGAATCGCCTCCTCCACCGCCAGGTCGGCGTCGGTGACCGGAGAGCGGTCCGGCTTGGTGCGCACCGTGAGGTCACGGGAGGTGTAGCGGGGGACGGTGATGGCGTCCGCGACGTCCGCGAGCCGCTTGGCCAGATCGATGTCGTCGGTGTAGGCGCGTGTCACGCTGAGATCCTCGCACGCCGTAATCGACAGGTCGCCGTATGGTAATGGCCGTGAGCATGGTTCTTCTCGCCGAGGACGACCCCGCCATCGCCGAGCCGTTGTCGCGGGCGCTGGACCGCGAGGGGTACGTGGTCGAGGTCGTCACGGACGGGCCGAGTGTGCTGGAGGTGACCCAGCAGCGTCCGGTGAACCTCATCGTGCTCGATCTCGGCCTGCCCAGGATGGACGGCCTGGAGGTCTGCCGCAGGCTGCGCGCGCGCGGCGCGGAGCTGCCGGTGCTGATGCTCACGGCGCGCACCGACGAGGTCGACTTCGTGGTCGGTCTGGACGCGGGCGCGGACGACTACGTGGCCAAGCCGTTCCGGTTGGCCGAGCTGCTGGCCCGGATTCGCGCGCTGCTGCGCAGGCAGGCCCCCGAGGTGCTGGAGGCCAACGGGGTGCGGATGGATCTCGCCGCCCGGCTGGTCACCGTCGACGGGGTCGAAGTGCAGCTGGCCAACAAGGAGTTCGAACTGCTGCGCGTGCTGATGAGCCGCGCGGGCCAGGTGGTCAGCCGGGAGGAGATCCTCGCCGAGGTGTGGAACGACCTGGACTCCAAGACCACCAAGACGCTCGACATGCACGTCTCGTGGCTGCGCCGCAAGCTCGCCATCGCCTCCGGGGACATCGACGGCAAGGGCGGCACCAGGGGGTCCCAGCCGGCGGACAACGAACACATCGCCACGGTGCGTGGCGTGGGCTTTCGCTTCAACGTCGAGTGAGGCCAGACTAGCCCCGTGCATCGCCGCATCCTGCTCGCCATCTTGTTGGCCGTCGCGGTCACGGCAGCGGCGCTCGGTATCCCGCTCGGATTCACCGCGTGGGAGCTGGTGTCCAGCCTGGCGAAAGAGGATCTGGCGACCAGGGCGCAGCGCATCGCCAAGAGTCTGGACAACACGATCGCCGCAGGTGAGGTCATCGACACCCGCCAGGTGCGGCTGGCCATCCCGGAAGACGGGTTCCTGCTGGTGCGCGGCCAGGACGGGCAGGAATACCACTACGGCGACCGACCGCAGGGCGAGGTGCTGGCGGAGACGGCGAACCTGGGCGGCGGCGGTCAGGTGCAGTTGACCATCCCCGCCGAGCCGGTACGGACGCGGCAGACCCAGGTCACCATCGCGGTGGTGTTGCTCGCGATCCTGTCGGTGGGCACCGGCATGGTGGTGGCCGGCGTGACGGCCCGCAGGCTGGCCCGGCCGATGCGCAACATCTCGGCCCGCGCGGCCAGGCTCGGCGCGGGTGACTTCCGGCCGGATGCCGCCCGCTACAGCATGCAGGAGCTGGACATGATCGCCGAGGCGCTGGACGCGTCGGCCGAGGCGTTGTCGGCGCTGATCCGCCGCGAGCGGCAGTTCGTCGGCGACGTGTCCCATCAGCTGCGCAGCCGCCTCACCGCGCTGCAGCTGCGCCTGGACGCCCTGACCGCGCACTCGGACAGCGACGTGGTCGAGGACGCCCGGGCGGCGCAGGAGCAGGCGGATCAGCTCACCGCGGCGCTGGACGAATTGCTCGCGGCCGCGCGCGCCGCGCGGGAAGCCGGTGCGGAGCCGGTCGACGTCGGTGCGCAGCTGCGCGAGATCGCCGGCCACTGGGGGCCGGTCTTCACCGCGAAGAACCGCGGCTTGAAGCTGCGCATCCCGGCGGGCCTGATCGCCCGTGCGACCCCGGCCCGCCTGCGGGAAGTCATCGGTGTCCTGCTGGACAACGCCAGCAGGCACGGAGCGGGCACCGTCACGTTGTCCGCGCGCGCCGGGGACGGCAGTGTCGTGGTGTCGGTCAGTGACAACGGGCCGGGTGTCCCCGAGGACCTGGCGCCGCACATCTTCGACCGCGGCGTCTCCGGTGTCGGATCCACGGGGGTCGGCCTGGCGCTGGCGCGGGCACTGGCCGAGGCGGACGGCGGACGGCTGGAGCTCGCTTCGCCGCGGCCCGCCACGTTCAGCGTCTTCCTGCTGGTGCCGAAGTCGACCGATCTGAGCGAGCCGCCGTTGAGAAGCGGCCATCCGCGGTGATCAGGTCACGTCGTTGCGCCTGCCGCCCAACTCGTCCGGGAAGACCCACTTCCGCATCGCCATGAACCGGAACACCATTGCCAGCAGCATGCCGATGATCGATCCGGCGGTGAAGTCGGCCACCTCCTGAACCCACCGCGCCACGTGCGGCACCTCGAGGTCGAGCACATAGCGCGAGATCAACAGCGGGATCAGGTTGACCACCAGCGCCACACCGCTGACCAGGAAGAACAGCGCCGCTTCGTGGTGCCGTTCGCGGCCCCCGCGGGTGCGGAACGACCACTCCCGGTTCAGGATGTAGGACACGATGGTGGCCACCACGATGGCGAACGCCTTCGCCGTCGTCGGCTTCTCCTCGAGCACGGTGAGCTTGAGCGCGTACCAGACGACGTTGTCGATGACGAACGTGGTGGCGCCGACGACCGCGAACTTGAGCTTCTCCCGGTGCTTGATCAGCACCCCGCGCAGCGGCTCCGGCACGCGCGCGAGCAAGCTCTCCACGACGGTCACGGCACTGACTCCCAACGAACGGTGACGCGGGGCAGTCTATGGGCCGGGCCGTGTAGGCCGTGTTGGGGCGGACACGGTATGGCCCTCGTCTCTGCGCCGGTCTGCGTCACCAGTGCAGCCAGTCGCGGAACATGCGCTCGGCGTCGCGGTTCGACCGCGGCTTGGGGTTCGGCCGCTCCCACGCGGGCGGCTTCTTCGTGGTGGTCGTCGTGCTCGGCGGCGACGACGACTGGCTCGGCGTGCCGCTGCTGGGCCCCTCCGGCGTCGACGACGGCGACTCGGTGGAACTCGACGGCGGCGCAGGCTGGTGCGACTCGCTCGGCTCGACCGACTCCGGCGTGGAGGACTCCACCGGATCCGTCGACGGCGCCTCGGACTGCGGGACCGCGTCCGGCAGCAGCCCGGGCCAGCAACCGAAGAAGCACCACGGGCGGACGGTCCGGGAGGCCGATGCGCTGCCGATGCGGGCGGCGACCGTGACGTTGTTCGGGAAGCCGCCGTGGGAGAGCGGGACCAGCAGGTAGGCCTTCTCGTCCGGTTCGAGCGCGCGCTTGCTCGAACACGTCGTGGCGCTCGGCCCGCTGAGGCAGGTGAAGTCCAGACCGGACCAGTCGTTGATCAGCATCGGGCGGTTGATCGTGACCGTGGCGTGTTTGGTCGTCTCGCCGCTGTTGGTCACCTCGGCCGCCAAGTGCCAGCCGTGTGCGCGGGCGTCGAGCGTGACGCCGTCCTTCGCCTCCACCCGGACCGGGATGCGGATGTTCAGCGTGGTGGTCGACCCGCTGGACACCGTGCCGGTGATCTGCCCGTTCCGCACCGAGGAATCCGCCACCAGCCGGAACACCAGCGTGGCGGCTTCTCTCGGTTCGAGGCCGTCCGGGGTGCGGCAGGTGACCTGACCGGAACCACCCGGACACTTCACGTACTGGTTCTTGGCCGCGGCCTGCGGGGCCGAGGCGAGCGGGACGGACGCGGTGCGGCCGGCCGTGCTGCCACCGCCGCCCGCGGGGTCGACCGCGGTGACGCCGCGCGGCAGGTTCAGCGTGACGATCACCGGCTTGGACTTGCGGCCACCGTCGTTGCGCACGGTGATGGGCAAGTCGGTCGGGCCGCCACCGGGGGTGAGTTCGAGGCTGCCACCCGGTGGGGCCACCGAGATGTCCGCGGGCAGCGGCTGCTCGGGCGGCGGCGGCTCCGGTCGCGGGGCGGGCGGAGCAGGCGAATCCGACGCGGGAGGCGACTCCGGTTGCCCAGCAGGCGGCGGCTGCTGCTGCGGCTCGTTCGGCGGCGCCGGCTTGGCGGCGGGCGGCTGTTGCGGCGACTCCGCCGCGGGTGGCTGGGCCTGCGGCTGCGGCTGCGCTGCGGGCAGAGGATCCGGCCCGCCGGACGCGAGCGCGACAGCCACCGCAGCGACCACCGCAGCACCGGAGGCGCCGACGCCGAGCAGCTGGCGAGGTGCGGCCGCACCGGCAGACGCCGCACCGCCCGAGGACGACCCGGCGGCGGCAGCCGCTCCGGCACTGGCGGCTGCTGCGCCTGCGGTCGCCGCAGATCCCTTCGCGGCCCCGGCCAGGGCCAGGTAGCCGAGTGCGGCGCCGCCCAGGACCAGCGGGGCGACGACGGCGCGAATCGCACCGTTGACGTCGGCGAGCTCCGCAGCGAGCGCGCGGCACTGGTCGCAGGTGTCGAGGTGGTTCTCCACCTGGGCGCGCTCGCGCTTGGACAACCCGTCGCGGGTCCACGCGCCCAGCTTGTCCGCCGTGGCGCGGCACCGGTCGGCCGTGGTCTCGGCGAGGTGAACCTGCAGGTAGGCCTGCCGGAGACCCTCGCGGGCACGGTAAGCCAGCGCGGAGACGCCGTTGGGCGTGAGCCCCATCAGCGGCGCGACCTCCGCGGGCGACTGCTGCTCGATCTCGGTGTGCCACAGCACCGCCTGCCAACGCTCCGGCAACCGCGCGAACGCCCGCGCGGCCATCGTGCGCTCCAGCCCGGCGACCGCGGTGTCGGAGAACGGCACGGTCAGCGCAGCGCCCAGGGCGCCACTGACCTCGGACATGTCCTCGTTGAGGTCGACCCGCTTGTCCTTGCGGGTCTTGTCGTAGGCGGCGTGCCGCAGCGACGTCAGCAGGTAGGCGCGGAAGGCCGAATCGGGGCCCTTGCCCGCCCGCAGCGTGTCCAGCACCTTGGCGAAGGCCTCCGCGACCAGGTCGTCGGCCTCCGCGCTCGACCTGGCCAGCTGGCGAGCGAGGTTGTACGCGGCCTGCACGTGCCGCTCGTACAGCGTCCCGTAGGCGGAGATGGTCCCCTTACGCACCGCGTCGATCAGCTCGGCGTCACTGGGGCCTTGGGCCTCAGCACCCCCAGTTGGTGCGGTCGTCACGGGGTTCTCCTCCTCCCAGTCGGGCGCTCCGCTACTGTGCTGCGCGCACAGCAGTGACGGCGTCCGCGCACCAGTGTGACGGACCAACGCCGCCGCGTCACCATGAGGCTGGGAAGCGTAACCGTGAGTAGTGCGGAAGGTGAACAACCCTCACGAACTCTCGCCGGGGAAATGGCGTCACGGCAGGCGGACGAGCCCGTCACTTCGCTGAACGAGACCACGGGGAGCTAAGGGGTCGATGCAGTGACAGACGGGCCAGCCCTGGGCGCGTCCTCCGTTCCGGACGAGCCGCGCCGGGCGGAGGCTCGACCGCTCGGTGTCGACTCGCGTGTGCTGCGTGCCCGCTGGCGGACCGCGAGCCTCGCCGCGGGATGGCGGTTTCCCAGCGACTGGGGTTTGCCCGAGGTCGACGCGGTGTGCGCGGCGGTGCTCACCGAAGGCCCGAGTGACCAGGTCCTGTCCGGGCTGGGCCGGGCGCGCGCCGCGGCGGGAGCGGGGCTCGACGAGACGCTGGCGGACCTGGCCGCGCTGCACGCCGTGCTGGTCGACCCCGACGCCGCCGACGGGTTCGTGACGCCGGACATCGACGCGACGCCGTCGCGGCTGCTGCGGATCACCGCGATCGCGTGGGCCGAGGTCGCGCTGGACAAGCTGACCAACACCGAGGTGACCGACCCGCTGACCGAGCTCCCGACGGCGGCCTACCTGCGGACAAGGCTGGCGGAGCTGTATCGGGCGGCGGCGCGCGCCGGACGCTCGGTGCCCGAGGACTACGTCCTGCTGCGGGCCGCGATCAACCTGAACGACATGGCGGGCTGGTCGCGGCTCACCGTGATGATCTTGACCGCGGACGCGTTGCGCAAGGTGTTCGACGGCGGGGAGACGGTGGCGTGCCTCGGCCCGTCCACGTTGGCCGTGCTGACCGAACGCGACGAGCAGTTGCCCACCAGGGCGGTCGCGGTGCGGCGGGAGATCATCGCCCAGCTGTACGGGGACCGGCAGCTGCGCAACGTGCAGCCGCCCTCGCTGGGCACGGTGCGGCTGCAGCCCACCTACGCCGAGTCGTGCGCGGTGCTGAGCACCATCAGCCGGTCGTAGCGCCGTAGCAGGCACGACCTAATCTTGCTGCGTGTCCACACCCGTGCAGCGCCGGTTCCGCGCCCACCGTGTCGCGGTCGCGCTGATCGCGCTGCTGGCGGCGTTGCCGCTGGTGGTAGGCATCGTCGGGTGGCTGTCCGGGTGGCCGTTGGGCATGGACAGCGTGGTGTACCGGGCAGGAGCCAACACGCTGCTGGACGGCGATCCGCTCTACGACACCCCCACACTGCCCGCGTACCAACCCGACTGGGCGTTGCTGCCGTTCACCTATCCACCCGCCGCGGCGCTGCTGTTCGTCCCGCTGGCGCCGCTGGCGATCCCGGTGGCGTGGGGTGCGCTCGGTGCGCTGTCGGTGCTGTGTCTTGCCCTGGTGGTGTGGCTGACCCTGCGCGCCGTCGGCATGCGGTTCTTCACCAACGCCGCCACCGCCACCGTGGTGCTGACCGCGCCGGCGATCGTGCTCGAACCGGTGTGGCGCACCATCTCGCTCGGCCAGATCAACCTGGTGCTGATGGCCCTGGTGATGGTCGACGTGCTGGTCATCGGGGCACGCGGCAGCCGATGGGGCGGGGTGCTGATCGGCGTGGCCTCCGCGGTCAAGCTCACGCCGTTGATCTTCGTGGCGCACCTGGTGTTCATCGGCCGCTGGCGCGACGCCGTCCGTTCGGTGCTCACGTTCGTCGGCCTGCAGGCGGTGTTGCTGCTCATCAGCCCGCACGACGTGATCCGCTACTTCACGCACGCGGTCAACGACCCCAAGCGGATCGGGACCATCCACTGGTCGGACAACCAGGCGCTCAACGGCCTGGTCCTCCGGTTGACCGACGGCGCTTCGTGGTCGCTGCTCGCCGCGCTCGCGGTCGGACTGGTGCTCGCCCCGCCCGCCGTGCTGCTCATGCGCCGGTTCCAGCTGCGCGGTGAACCGCTGCCCGCGCTGCTGGTGACCGCGTTCTACGGCCTGCTGATCTCCCCGGTCTCCTGGACGCACCACTGGGTGTGGGCGGTGCCACTGCTGATCGTGCTCCTCGTGCGGGCGCGGTGGTGGGTGACCGCGGCACTGACCGTGGTCTTCGCCAGCTACCTGCTGCTTTGGCTGCCCGGCGGCCGCGACCCGGACCTCGGCTGGTCGATCGTCGACCACGTGCTCGGCAACCTGTACCTGTACGTTCCGCTGGTGCTCGGCGGCGTGCTGCTGCGCCGACGGTAGGGTTTTGCTCGTCATGGACGCACACACTGGGCTGCCGATCGTCGGCATGGTCGGCGGTGGGCAGCTGGCCAGGATGACCCACCAGGCGGCAATCGCTCTCGGGCAATCCCTGCACGTGCTGGCGGCGGGCGAGAACGACTCCGCCGGACTGGTCGCGGGCAAGGTGGTGCAGGGACACCACACCGATCTCGACGCGCTGATGTCGTTCGCCTCCGGCGTCGACGTGCTGACTTTCGATCACGAGCACGTGCCCAACGAACACCTGCGCCAGCTGGTCGACGCCGGTGTGGTCGTGCGCCCTGGCCCGGACGCGTTGCTGCACGCGCAGGACAAGCTCCGCATGCGCAGGCGACTTGCCGAGGCAGGCTGTCCGGTGCCGCCGTTCGCCGCCGTCGCCGACCCGGACGACGTGCGTCGCTTCGGTGAGCAGCACGGCTGGCCGGTGGTGCTCAAGGCCGCGCGCGGTGGCTACGACGGCCGTGGCGTGTGGATGCTCGACTCGCCGCAGGAGTCCGACGAGCTGGTCACCGAGCTGCTGGACGCGGGCACCCCGCTGCTGGTGGAGAAGAGGGTGGCCATGCGGCGCGAGTTGTCCGCGCTGGTCGCCCGCTCCCCGTTCGGTCAAGGTGCGGCGTGGCCGGTGGTGGAGACCGTCCAGCGCGACGGCATCAACACCGAGGTGCTCGCCCCCGCGCCGGGGCTGTCCGTCGACACCGCCCACGACGCCCAGGAACTCGCGCTGCGGATCGCCGAGGACCTCGGGGTGGTCGGCGTCCTGGCCGTCGAGCTGTTCGAGACCGACTCCGGTGTGCTGGTCAACGAGCTGGCGATGCGGCCGCACAACTCCGGCCACTGGACGATGGACGGCTCCAGCACGTCGCAGTTCGAACAGCACCTGCGCGCGGTGCTGGACTACCCGCTCGGGGCGACCGATCCGCTCGCCCCGGTCTGTGTCATGGCCAATGTGCTCGGTGCGCCCAAGTCGCCCGCGATGAGCCCGGACGAGCGGCTGCACCACCTTTTCGCCCGGTTCCCGACCGCACGGGTGCACCTGTACGGCAAGGAAGAGCGACCCGGTCGCAAGCTCGGACACGTGAACTTTCTCGGCGACGATCTCGAGACGCTGCGGGAGCGCGGTCGGCTCGCCGCGCACTGGCTGTCGCACGCCGTGTGGCTCGACGGCTACCAGATCCACTAAGGAGAACGCGTTATGCAGGCAGCTCAGCCGTCGGTCGGCGTGATCATGGGCAGCGACTCGGACTGGCCCGTGCTCAAGGCCGCAGGCGATGCGCTGGACGAGTTCGGCGTGGCCTACGAGGTCGGCGTGTACTCCGCGCACCGCACACCGCAGCGAATGCTCGACTACGCCGCGGGCGCCGCCGACCGCGGCCTCAAGGTGATCATCGCCGGGGCCGGAGGTGCGGCGCACCTGCCGGGGATGGTCGCCTCCGCCACCGTGCTGCCGGTGATCGGGGTGCCGGTCCCGCTGCGGCACCTGGACGGCTTGGACTCGCTGCTGTCGATCGTGCAGATGCCTGCCGGAGTTCCGGTCGCCACCGTCTCGGTCGGCGGGGCGCGCAACGCCGGGCTGCTCGCGGTGCGGATGTTGGCCGCATCGGACCCGGCGCTGCGCGAACGCATGGCGCAGTTCCAGCGCGACCTCGAGCAGTTGGTCCTGGACAAGGACGCCAAGCTGCGCGAGTCGCTCGGCTGACGCCTCAGCCGCCGTTGGACGGGCGGTATTCCGGCGCCGGGTAGCGGTTGGCGGACGTGCGCTGGGTCGGCACGGCGGCGACCGCGTCCAGCACGACCCGGCCCAGCTCGGCGCGAGCTTGCACCGCCGGGTGAGTCGCGCCGAAGTCTTCGTCGACCGCTTCGCCACCGGTGAACGTGCCCGAGGCGAACAGCGCGTAGGTGGCCTGGGGTACTCCGTCCTGGCTGAACCCGACGCCCGCCTCGTTGCGGCCGTCGGCGAACCAGCCCGCCTTGGTGGCCACCCGCAGCCGCTCCGGCGAGGTCAGTCGCAGGCGGAAGCCGTCGGTGAACGCGGTCAGCGAGCGCAGCACGGTGAGCAGGTACGTGGTGGACTCCTCGGACAGCAGCTCGCCGGCGACCAGCTTCTGCAGCAGCGTGTGCGTCTCCCGGGGCGTGGTCTTGCCGAGGAAGAACCGGTTCGGGTTCTCCACCGGGTCGACCTGGGTGTGCTCGAAGCCCTTGCTGCGCAGGATCTCGTTGAGTTCCCGCGCCGGGCACACCAGCCCGCACAGCCGCACGCACGTGTTGTCCGAGACGGTGAGCATGGTGGCCAGGGTGTGACCGAGGGTGACCGACGACGGGTAGGCGCCGTCCAACCCGAAGATGCCGTCGGTGTCGTCGACGACGATGTCCTCGGTGACCTCGACCCGTTGGTCGAGCGTGAGTTCGCCGCGGTCGATCTTGTCCAGCACGGCGACCGCGACCGGGATCTTGTTCACGCTGTAGGCCTCGACGACGCGGTCGGGTTCGGCGAGCACCACTTCGCGGACCGCGCCCCCTCGTTGAGGGAGATCATCGACGACCATGTGCCGCCTGCCGCCTCGGTGACCTTGGCGTAGGTGTTGGCGATCTTGTCCGCGGGTTCGGTGGAGTTCAGTGCGTCCGCCACCGCGAGGCCGGTCCCCAGCAGGGTGCCCCCTGCCAGCGTTCCGCCGAAGCCGAGAGCCTTGCGGCGGGTCATGGTGAACGTCATGAAGTCAACTCTCTGTGTCGATCAAGCGGGTGGCGAGCATGCTAGCGGTGAGGAGCTTCACGAATACTTCCTAGGACGTCCTACTAATCGGCCGATAGCCTTAGGGGGCGGCAACCCGCCGCGGGCCATGTTGGTGGCAACAGGAGGTTCAGGTGTCCGAGCTGTACCGGCTTGCCGAGGAGCACGAGGAATTGCGTGCCGCCGTGCGGTCGCTCGCGGAGAAGGAGATCGCGCCGTACGCGGCCGATGTCGACGAGCAGGAGCGCTACCCGACCGAGGCGCGCGATGCGCTGACCAAAGCGGGCTTCGCCGCGGTGCACATCCCGGAGGCCTACGGCGGCCAAGGGGCCGACGCGATCGCCACCGACATCGTGATCGAGGAGGTCGCGCGGGTGTGCGCGTCCTCGTCGCTGATCCCGGCGGTGAACAAGCTCGGCACCATGAACATCATCCTCGGCGGGTCCGAGGAGCTGAAGAAGAAGGTTCTCGGCGACGTCGCCGCGGGCTCGATGGCGTCGTACGCGCTGTCCGAGCGCGAGGCAGGCTCGGACCCCGCATCGATGCGCACGCGCGCGGTGAAGGACGGCAACACCTGGGTGCTCAACGGCACCAAGTGCTGGATCACCAACGCGGCCATGTCGGACTGGTTCACGGTCATGGCGGTGACCGATCCGGACGCTCCCAGCCCGGCCAGGGGCATCTCCGCGTTCGCGGTGCACAAGGACGACCCGGGCTTCGTGGTCGGCCCGAAGGAACGCAAGCTCGGCATCAAAGGGTCGCCGACGAACGAGATCTACTTCGAGAACTGCACGATCCCGGAGGACCGGATCATCGGTGAGCCGGGGCAGGGGTTGAAGCTGGCGTTCACCACGCTGGACCACACCCGGCACTCGATCGGCGCGCAGGCACTGGGCATCGCGCAGGGCGCGCTGGACGCGGCCGTGGCCTACGCCAAGGAGCGCAAGCAGTTCGGCAAGGCGATCGCCGACTTCCAGGCCATCCAGTTCATGCTCGCCGACATGGCGATGAAGGTGGAGGCGGCCAGGCACCTGGTGTACGCGGCGGCGGCCAAGGTCGAACGCGGCGAGCCGGATGCGTCGTTCGCCTCCAGCGCGGCCAAGACGTTCGCCTCGGACGCGGCGATGGAGATCACCACCGACGCGGTGCAGATCTTCGGCGGCGCGGGCTACACCCGGGACTTCCCGGTGGAGCGGATGATGCGCGACGCCAAGATCACGCAGATCTACGAGGGCACCAACCAGATCCAGCGGCTGGTGATGGCCCGCTCGCTGCTCAAGTAGGCAGCGCGCGGGCCCGCCGGGGCGCTACTCGGTGACCTCGGTGACCTTCGCGGAGATCTTGGCCGACGACGTCGGCACAGTGCCGAAGTGCTCCAGCTCGTACTTGTAGTACTCGCCGTTGGTCATCGTGAACGTGTTGGTGGCCTCGTTCTCCATCCCGGTGACCCGATAGGAGATTTCGGCTGTGCGCTCTTCGAAGTCGAGCGCACTGCCGACGTACTCGGGGATGATGCGGAAGGTCACGTTGCATCCGTAGGAGTCGAAGCATTCCTTCGACAGCACCTTCACGCTGAGCTTGAAGTCCTTCGGCGTGAACGGTACGACCTCGGGCTCCGGCTCGGGTTCGGCGCTGTAGTCGATCGGCGGAGCTGCCGCCTGAGGTCCGGATGCCGACGAGTTCGAAGTCGTCGAGGACGAATCAGCCGAGTCGCCCAGGCCGCGCACGAGCAGGCCGGTGACCAGCGCCGTGACCACGACGGACACGATGACGATGAAGATCACGACGTTGAGCGGCACGACGCGCCGCCGGGGCAGTGGCGTCGGCTGGGGGTAGGCAGGCGGCACGGGCAGGGTCATGGGAAGTCCTCGAGCGTGAGTGAATCCGAGCGGGATGCCGCTCGTCCTTCCCTGCATCGTGGGCCCGGCCTTGATCGTCACGCGTGATGCCGGATCGTGACCGTGCGCGTGACGCACGGCACCTGCGGTGATGTCAGCCGAGCAAATCCACGGTGGTGCGCTCGGTTTCCCGGCGGGAGTCGAGCTTCTCCGGGTTCGCGTCGGTGATCTGCACGACGGAGGCACCGGCGGCCAGTGGTGCCAGCAGCCCACGCAGCAGGCCGTCGGGCAGTGTCCAGTCGATCGTCGACAGCAGTCTGCTCTGCGGGTGCAAGCCCGTGTCGTCGGCGTGCTTGCGCGCCGCGGCAAGCACCCGCTCCGCGGTCAGATCTTCCAGCGCGGGGGAGTCGTCGGGTACGGATTCCATCGGAGTGAAGACATCCCCGCACACGCGAGACTCGGCCAGGTAGTCCAAAGCGGGCGCTGCCACACCACCCGGCACGCCGCGGCCGAGCGGGTCCAGGGCGACGACGGCCTGCGGAGCGGCGAAGTCGTGCTCGCCCGGCGGCACGAACACGACGCGGGCGTCCTGCGGATCGGTGACCACGTGGGCGCCGGCCCAGAAGGCGCCGAGCAGCACGCCTGCGGTCTGCCAGTGCGTCGGCAGCCGCACGCACACCGGGTCGCCGACCTCCACGTCGAACTCCTCGACCAGCCAATTGGCCGTCTTGGCCGCCCAGTTCGCCAGCGTCGCGCCGGACAGCTCGATGCGGGTCTGCGCCGCGTCGTCGTAGTGCGTCAGCAGCGGGCGGGCAGGGGAGGACGACAGTAGCGGGCCGAGCAGGGTCTCGGTGATGTTCACACTTGCACCCTAACCGGACGGGTGGGGCGCGGGGCGCGCCGCGCACGTTCGCGAACTGCGCCAGCTCGGGCGGTGGGGTGGCTGGGTGCGGCCGAGCCGCTGCCGAGGGTGGCGCCTAGTTGACGCAAGGCGCGCGGCCGCCGCGGATCGGGTCGTTGTCCTGCTGCTGAACGCCGAACGCCGCCCCCGGCGAACTGCCACCGCCGCTCGACCGATGACCGGCTTTCGGCTTGATCAGGTCGCGGATGAACTTCCGCACCTTGTTCGCGTCGACCACCACGATGCTCTGCTTGCCGTCCGGGCTGGTGCCCGCGATGTTCTCCACCGGGATGGTGACGAACTTGACCTGCCCGGACGACAGGCCGCGAGCCTTGCGGGCGAACTCCAGGATGTCCAGGTCCTCGTCGAGCACCACGGACCGCCGCACGGCATCCACCAGCTTCCGCAGCTTGCGGTTGTCGGTCAGCGTGTCGGTGGACAGCACCTTGTGCAGCGCGGATGCCAGGAACGTCTGCTGCCGGACGATCCGGTCCAGGTCGCCACGCGGCAGGTTCTTGCGTTGCCGCACGTACGACAGCGCCTCGCCGCCGCTGATCGTCTGCCGCCCCGCACGGAAGTTCGCGCCGGAGTCGGCATCCGACGTCGCCGCGGCCAAGCACACCTCGACACCGCCGAGGGCCTCGGTGAGCAGGTAGAACCCGAGCAGGCTGACCTCGGCGTAGTGGTCGATGCGCACCTTGGTGAAGTCCTGCACGGTCTGGATCAGCGCCTTGCGGCCGCGCTCGTCGGAGGCCCGCTCGATCTGTGCCCGGCTCATGCCGCCGCGCTGACGGAGCCGCGCGGCCTCGGCCACTTTCGCGGTGTTGAACGCCGAGTTGATCTTGGCTTTGCCGCCCGTCGGCACGTTCACCCAGCTGTCCCGCGGGATCGAGACCGCGCGCGGCGACCCGCCGTCCCGTGGGAAGCGCAAAATGATCAACGTGTCGGTGTTGACGCCGGTGGAGGCCTCGGTGCGCAGTTTGCGCAGCATCGCCGGTGAGAGCGGACGGCCCTGCGCGTCGGTGCGGCTGTCCGAGCCGACCAGCAGGATGTCCTCCGCGCCGTCATCGGTCGGTGGGGCGTTGGGGATGTCCTCCAGCGACGGGCTGCTGGTGACGCCCTCGCGGAAATCGTCCACTTTCAGGTACGTGTAGCCCGCCGCCACGATGGTGGCGACGGACAAGACGGCGATCACCAGGTTCCACGCCCGCCTCACCATCGATTTCATCAGGCAATAGTGAACCAGGCCGAACGCGATCGTGTGGAGCTATCCCTAGACTGTCGCGCGGTTGGAGGTATGCATGCGGGTGGTCGTCACAGGCGGTGCCGGGTTCATCGGCTCGCACTACGTACGTCAGGCGCTCAGCGGCGCCTACGAGTCCTTGGCCGATGCGCGGATCGTGGTGCTGGACAAGCTCACCTACGCGGGCAACGAGGAGAACCTCGCGCCGGTGGCCGACTCCGAACGGCTGGAGTTCGTGCGCGGTGACATCCGCGACGGCGAGCTGGTCCGCCGGGTGCTGCGTGGCGCGGACGCCGTGGTGCACTTCGCTGCGGAGTCCCACGTCGACCGCTCGATCGACGGCGCCGCGGAGTTCGTCTCCACCAACGTGCTGGGCACTCAGACACTGCTGCAAGCAGCGCTGGAGGCCGAGGTCGGCCGGTTCGTGCACGTCTCCACCGACGAGGTGTACGGCTCCATCGAGCAGGGCTCGTGGCCGGAGGACCACCCGCTCGAGCCGAACTCGCCGTACTCGGCGTCCAAGGCGTCGTCCGACCTGCTGGCCCGCGCCTACCACCGCACGCACGGCTTGCCGGTGTGCATCACCCGCTGCTCGAACAACTACGGGCCGTACCAATACCCGGAAAAGGTCATCCCGTTGTTCGTGACCAACCTGCTCAACGGCAAGCCGGTGCCGCTGTACGGCGACGGCGGCAACGTGCGCGACTGGTTGCATGTCGACGACCACTGCCGGGGAATCCAGCTGGTGCTCGACGGCGGCCGCCCCGGCGAGGTCTACAACATCGGCGGCGGGACCGAGCTGAGCAACAAGCAGCTGACCGGCCTGCTGCTGGAGGCTGTCGGTGCCGACTGGGACATGGTGGAATACGTGACCGACCGCAAGGGTCACGACCGCCGCTACTCGGTCGACATCAGCAAGATCAGCTCGGAGTTGGGGTATCGTCCCGCGGTGCCGTTCACCGAAGGACTGGCCACCACCGTGCGCTGGTACGTCGACAACCGAAGCTGGTGGGAACCGTTGCGCAAACGTGCAGGGCTGGACGGATGAAGGCGACCGCATGCAGGCACTGACGCTGCTGGTCCCGGGCGGAACCGGGCAACTGGGACAAGAGCTGGACAAGCAAGCGCGGCAAGCGGGCGCCGAGGTGCTCGCCCCTGGCAGCGCCCAACTCGACGTCACCAGCGCGAGCCAGGTCGTGTCCGCCGTGCGCGAGCTGGCCGAGCGGGCCCGCCGACGCCAGGCTCGACCGCTGGTGATCAACGCGGCCGCTTACACCGCGGTCGATGCCGCCGAGACGGCCGAGCGCAAGGCTTTCGCGGTCAACGCAGACGGCCCGAGGCTGCTGGCCGCGGCGTGCACATCGGCTCAGGTGCCGCTGGTGCACGTGTCGACCGACTACGTCTTCTCCGGCGAGACCGACCGGCCGTACGAGCCGGACGACCCGTTGTCCCCGCGTAGCGCCTACGGCCGCACCAAGGCGGCAGGCGAGGTCGCGGTGATGAACTCCGGTGCCGACGCCTGGGTCGTGCGCACTGCCTGGGTCTACGGCGTCGGCGGCTCGAACTTCGTGCACACCATCGCCCGGCTGGAGCGCGAGAAGGAAACCATCCGCGTGGTCGACGACCAGCACGGGTCACCGACGTCGGCGAAGGCGCTGGCGCGCGGGTTGCTGCAACTCGGCGAGCGCATCGTCACCGGAGAGGGCCCGCCGCAGCGGACGTTGCACTGCACGTGCCAAGGCAGCACCACGTGGTTCGGCTTCGCCCGGGCGATCTTCGAGGAGCTGGGCGCCGATCCGGAGCGGGTGCAGCCGTGCTCGACGGAGGATTTCCCGCGTCCCGCACCCCGGCCGGCGCGCTCGGTGCTCTCGCCGAAGTCGTGGCTGGACGCCGGTCTCGACCCGCTGCCCGAGTGGCGTGAGGCGTTGGCCGCGTACGTGCGCGAGCACGGCGACGCGATCCGCGAGTAGTCAGCCGACGGCCTTGCGGTAGGCCTGCACGGTCAGCTCGGCGCACCTTCGCCAGGTGTACGTCGCGGCGTGGGCCCGGCGCGCCACCGACGCTTCGGGCGAGTGCGAGTCGGACACTGCCGTGTTCATCGCCGCGATCAAGGCGTCCACGTCCCCGTACGGCACCAGCTCGGCATGCCCGCCGGACACTTCCCGCAGCGCGGGGACGTCGGTGCAGACGACCGGGACGTCGCACGCCATTGCCTCCAACACCGGCAGCCCGAAACCTTCGTCGCGCGACGGCAGCACCAACGCGCTCGCCCCGGCCATGACACTGCGCAGGTCGACGTCGGAGATGTACCCGGCGTGCTGTGAGCGCGGCGACGACTCGAACACGCCAGGGCCGATGTAGACCAGCGGCGGCAACCCGGGGTCGGCCTGGTGCGCCTTGGACAGCCAGCGCAGCCCCTTGCGTGGGCCCGCGGCGCCGACGAACAGCAGGTACTTCGGGGGCAGCGACAAGCGCCGGCGCAGCTGCTCGCCGGGTGGGCGCGCGGTGAACCACGACGGGTCGACGCCCAGCGGGGTCACCACGATCTTGTCCCGGGCGACCTCGAGGCGTTCGGCGACCTGGTCGGCGACGGCCGCGGTCGGCGTGCAGATCGCCTTGGCGCGGCGTGCGCTGACCCGCACCAGCTGCGGCAGGTCGCTTTCGCCTGCGGATTCGGGTCGGTCGAGGAACGCGAGGTCGTGGATGGTCACCACACCGGCGGCGCGCAACGTGCCGGGCAGGACGAAGTTCGTCCCGTGCACCACATCGGCAGGGCCGGCGAACAGCTCGACCGGTGGGAAGCGGCTCCGCTTCCACGCCGCGCGCAGCGCACGGGCAGGCACCGGCATCCCTGCGGCGGTGACGCCGTGCGGCAGCACCCGCCGCAGCTTCCGCCAACCGCGCAGCGTGAACGCCACGCCGCGCGAGCGCACCTCGGGCATCGAGGCCAGCTCTTCGGACAACGAGACGGTGTAGCGTCCGACGCCGGTGCGTTCACCGAGCAAGGGGGTGCCGTCGAACAAGACCCGCAGCGGGGTCGCTTCCGGCTCGGACGCGGGCTGTGCCGACCTAGCCACGTCTGATGACCTTACGCAGCCGTCCGGCCACTCGTCGGCCGAGTTCGGTGACTCCGCCCGCGGCGAGGTACTCGCGGGCCAGTGCGACGTCGCGGCGGATGCGCTCGCGGCCGCGCGGCTTCGGTTCGACGGTCAGATCGGCCGAGCCGGGCAGCCGGTCGGCGGCCGGGCGCGGGTCGCGGCAGAACTCCACCAGCGGCCGCAGCGCCTCCGGCCAGGTGTACCGCTGCGCCACCGCGGCCATCCGCTCGGTGCAGCCTGCGGCGAACTCCGCGTCGTACAGGCACTTCTCCAACGCCTCGGCCAGCGCATGGGGGTCCTCCGGCGGGACCACCACACCGAGCCCCTCGGCTCGCACCAGGTCGGCGAACGCGTCACCGTCCGTGGTGACGATCGGCAGCCCGGCCCACAGGTAGTCCAGCACTCGGGTGCGGAACGCGAACGTGGTCTCCACGTGCTGGTAGTGCGTGGTGACGCCGCAGTTGGCGTCCAGCAGCCAGTTCTGCCGCTCCGCGTACGGCACCCACTGCTGGTTGAAGAACACGTGCTTGCCGGTGAGCCCGAGCTCGTCGGCCAGTCGCACGCTGCGGGCCGCGATGGACATCTCGCCGACCTCGGGGTTGGGGTGCTTCATGCCGAGGAAGACCAGCCGCACGTCGCCGCGCCGCTCGCGCAGCCGGTCGACCGCCCGGATCAGCGTCAGCGGATCGAACCAGCTGTAGACACCGCCCGCCCAGATGATCACGTGGTCGGTGTCGGAGATTCCGTCGATGGTGGCGCGCAGTCCGGGCCCGGTTCGTCGCGGCGGCTGCTCCGGCAGCCCGAACGGCACCACGGCCAGCAACGACTGGGTCGTCGGGTCGGCGTCGTAGAGCCGCGGCGTGAGCCTGCCGATCGCCGCGAGATGGCCGAGCCACAAATGCCGCTGACGCTCGGAGGCGCACAGGAAGAAGTCGCCGCGCTCCAGTTGCGCGTCCAGCACCCTGGTCACCCCGGCGACGTCGGCCGCCCGCCGGTCGTCCGGGGTGTCCTTGGACTGTTCGAGCAGCTCGAGGTGCATCGGGTCGTACAGGTCGCAGACCACGATCTTGCCGTTGTGCCGCTCCTTGAGCGCCGGGGCCATCTCCAGCACGTGGCCCTGCAGCACCACGATCTCGGCCCACGCGATCGGCTCGGCGAGGTCGCGGTGCCGGGCTTCGGCGACGGTGAATTCGGTGGCGGGGAGCTCGTCGAGTGCGTTCGCCGGATTGACCGTGACCAGCCGGACGTCGTGCTCGGCGGAGAGGATGCGCGCGATGTTCCACGCCCGGATCGCCGGCCCGGCCATCCGCCCGGAGATCGCGTCGCCGGTGATGACCAGCACCTTGCGGCGGTGACCGAACGCGCCGGCGATGCCGAAGACCTCGGTCAGGATGTCGTGCGCGGCGAGATAACGCGGAAGTGGGTAGGCGGGCTCGAGCGCCTTGCGCAGCAGCGGCAGCAGGTCGGCGTCGGAGCGGGTCCGGCTCGCCTGCACCCGCTCACGCTCCCGCTGCAGCTCGGGCAGCTGCTCGACGAACTGGTCGATGGCCAGCACCCCGGCGAGCGTGGTGCGGGGGATCGGCACCGGGGAGGTCTCCGGCGGCGTGACCCCCGCGGCGAGATCGAGCTGCGTGGCGTCCAGTTCGCCCCGAGCCGTCGCACGCCGCACGGCCAGCGCGAGCGCCGCGGGCAGGGCACGAGCCAGCGTCTCGTCCGACAGGTTCTTGTAGAGCGCAGCCAACGCGTTGCGCTCGAGCAGGAACGTCTCCCTGCCGGACTCCGGCTTGTCCAGCGCGTTCATCGTGCCGTGGTGCTCGTGGTAGGCCACCGACGCCGGCTCGTAGCACACTCTCCAGCCCAGCAGGTTCAACCGCCAGCCGAGGTCCACGTCCTCGTAGAACATGAACATCCGCTCGTCGAAGCCGCCGACCTCGGCGAACACCGACGCGCGCACGAACATCGCCGATCCGGTCGCGAACAGCACGTCCTTGGCCTGGTCGAGCTCCTCGGCGGGCACTTCGGCCACCGGGCGTCCGGCGTGTCGCTTGTAGCCCATGCCGAACCAGGTCAGCCCGGCGTCGACGAAGTCGACGTGGGTGCCGTCGGAATCGAGCACCTTGCTGGCCACGGCGGCCACGGTCGGCTCGGCCTTGAGCACGTCGACGGCGGCACGAGCCCAATTCCGGTCCGGCCGCGCGTCGTTGTTCAGAAACGCCAGCACGCTGCCCTTGGCGTGTCGCGCGCCGAGGTTGCAGCCGCCCGCGAAGCCCCGGTTGACCTCCGAACGCACCACCCGCACCCCGGGCAGCTGCTTGGCCGCCGCGGTGAGCTGGTCGGCGTCCGTGCCGCCGGAGGCGTTGTCCACGCAGATGACTTCGAGCTCGGGGTAGTCCAGGTCGGCGGTGATCCGCTCGAGGCAGTGCAGGGTGTCGGCCGCGCGGCGGAAATTGACCACGACGACCGAGAGCAGCGGATCGGCCTGCGCCACGAAGGCTCCCTTCTCGCCCGGATGGTGCCCCGAAGATTAGCCGGAGCTCACTCCGTGGCGGACGCCCGGACCCTGCTGAAGTCCGACTCGGTCTGCCGCCAGGCCGCGGCGGCTTGTCCGTCCCCGTTGACGGCCAGCGCGACGCTCCACATGTGACTTTCCGCGGCCACCGTGTCGGGCCCGGACCACACGCCTGCCGGAGGCCGGACCATCGCCTCGACCCGGTCATCGGCGCTGTCGGAGCGTGCGTTGACCAGCCACACCACGTGCGCGTTGCGCTCGTCGTCGATGCCGACCTGGGGGCTGGCGCCTGCCGCGGTCAGTTCCTGCGGCGCGCTCCACGTGCCGCCTGTCGTGCGCGTCGCCGCCGCGACCGCGGACGCCGTGGAGTCGAGGTTGATCTGCCACACGGCGACCGCGTTGCCTTCGGCGTCCAGCGCGACCTCGGGCTTCACCGCATTGCGCGCCAGGTCGGACAACGACTGCGCGGCCGTCCAGCTACCGGTTCCGGTGCGCTGCGCGGCCTGCACCACCCGCCGCGAACTGCGCAAGACCCACAGCACTTGCGCGTTGCCGTTGTCGTCCACCGCGACCGCGGGTTCCTCGCCGTGCCGATCGGACCGGGACAACGTCGCGGCGGACTCCCACGACCCGTTCGGTGTGGCGCGGGCGGCTTTCACTCGGTCGATGCCCTCGCCGTCGGCGTCCTTCCACGTCGCGTAGGCCACCCCCGTCGTGGCCATGGCGATGTCGTGCTGCCTGCCCGACGCCGAGACGGCCTGCGGCGTGGCCCAGGTGGTGTCCCCGGCGTTGAGCCGCGACGTGCGCAGGCCGTTGCGCTGGTGCCACATCACGATGGCGTCGCCGCCTGCGTTGCCCGCCAGCCTCGGCCTGCTGACCCCGCCGGCGGCCGACACCGCCTTCGCCGCGTTCCACGAGCCGCCCGCCCCCAGCGTGGCGGCCATGATCCGGCGGCTGTCGGTCGGCGACGCCGCCGCATCCTCCACCCATGCCGCCACCACGGCTCCGTTGTCGGACGCCACCACCTGAGGCTCCGCCGCATGGCGCTCGCTGTTGGACAATGTCACAGCTGAGGACCACGACCCGCCGGGCGAGCGGCGTGCCGCTTTGATCACGTCGACGTCGTTCGTGCGGCGTTCCGCCCACACCACGGTCGCCGTCCCGGAGCCGTCGATGGCGACCTGCTGTTGGCCGGCCACCCCTTCCGGTGCGGACACCGTGGCCGCCGGCGTCCACGACGCGGCGTGTGCGGGCCACGCGATCACGGTTGTCGCGGTGACCGCCGCCGCCACCACGGCCAGTCTTCGTGCGATGCGGGTGCGCGTCATCGGCTATCCCTTTCCGGCCGCCGGGTTGTGGCGGCCTCCGCCCTCGGATCGTCCCGCCGGTGTCGGTTGTGCCGCCCCGGCGGAACAGCGTCCCTGGTGCTCAGCGTCAGCGGCCGACCCACGTGCGCCACACGCGGCGACGCGTGGCTGCCTTGACTCCGGCCAGCGATCGTCGGGCACGCAGCGCGGTCGGCAGCATACGAAGCGTCTCGCCGAGCACTCGTAGACGCAACGAGATACGGAAGTTCGGGGTTCGGGGTGCCGTGCGGAACGGCAGCAGCGCGGTGATGACGGCGAAGCGGATCAGCTCGGTGATCGCGACACCGGCGGGCGCGCACCGCGCCAGCATCAGCAGGCGGTTGCGCTCGTTCCAGCGGTGGAAATCCCGCGACCCGATGTTCGTGCTGGCGCCATGGGCGTGCACCACGACGGCCTGCGGGACGGACACCACACGCCACCCGGCCAGGCGCAGCCGCCACGACGTGTCGGTGTCTTCGTAGTAGCAGAAGAACTCCGCGGGGACGCCGCCGACTTTGCGCAGACTGCTGGTGCGAACCACGGCAGCGCCGCCGCAGAAACCGAAGACGTCGGTGGACACCGCGCGGGTGAGGTCCCGGCCGTAACCGAGCGGGGTGAGGGCTACACCCACGGACTGGGTGCGGCCCGCGCTGTCGACCAGGCGGGCGCTGGCCGCGGCCACGTTCTGCTCGGCATCCAGGGCGTGCTCCATGCGCGCCAGCCAATCCGGCGCGGGGGCGGCGTCGTCGTTGAGCCACGCCATGTAGCGAGTTCGTACCCGGGGGAGCGCAGCGGCGAGCGCACCCGCGTACCCGGTGTTGCGCTCCAGACGCAGCACTTCTGGCTTGCTCGGATGCTGCGCGACCACGTCGGCCGTGCCGTCGTCGGAGGCGTTGTCGACCACCAGGATCCGGTGCTTGCGTTCTTGCGCGGACAACGCGTCCAGGCATGCGCCGATGTGGGCAGCCCCGCGCCAGGTCACGACCACCACGGTGGTTGACGCTTCGGTGTCCGCCACGATCACCGAGAATAGGCGCATGCCCCAGCTGCTGGTGATCGCGGAGCAACTGTTCGCCCCCGTCCCGGGCGGCACGGGCCGCTACACCGAGCAGCTGGTGCCCGCGCTGGTGGCGACCGCGCCGAGGTCGTGGTCCGTGGGCACCGTGGTGTGCCGCCACTCGGATGTCGAGCGGGCACGCTTCGACGGTGCGCACGGGCCCAGGGTGCTTCCGCTACCACGGCGAGCGATGACCCTGCTGTGGCAATACGGCGTGCGGTACTGGCCCGGCGATGCTGCAGCTGTGCACGCGCCGACCCCGTTCGCGCCGCCGTTCAAACCCCGTGATGCCCGGTTGACCGTGACGGTCCACGACACCGTGCCGTGGACCCACCCGGAGACACTCACGCCGCGCGGAGTGCGCTGGCACAAGGCGACCATTGCGCGGGCGATGCACGTCGCGGACGCCGTCGTGGTCCCGACTCAGGCCGTGGCGGACGACTTGGCGACATGCGTGAACGGGCCGGCTCGCGTGGAAGTGATTCCGCACGCCGCCGCGGAGCTGTTCACCGACCCGCGCGTGGACGAAGCCCGGCCGCCGGGCCTCCCCGAGCAGTTTCTGCTGGCAGTCGGCACCCTCGAGCCGCGCAAAGGCATCGACGTGCTGATTTCCGCGTTGGGGCGGCTGCACCGCACGGGTGCGGAGCCGCCGCCGCTGCTGCTGGCCGGGCCGCAGGGTTGGGGCGGGCTGGACCCGGTCGCGCTCGCCGAGCGCACCGGCCTGCCCAGTGGCGCGGTTCGGCAACTCGGCGCGATCGGCGACGACGAGCTGGCCGCGACGGTGCGGGCCGCGACGGCGGTGGTCGTCCCGAGCAGGGCGGAAGGTTTCGGACTTCCCGTGCTGGAGGCGATGGCCTGCGGAACACCCGTGGTGCACTCGGACGTCCCTGCGCTGGTGGAGGTCGCGGCCGGCGCGGGCGAGGTCGTGCCCGTCGGTGACGACACCGCGCTCGCCGAGACGCTCGGCAGGCTGCTGGGTGACCAGCGGCGACGGGCGGTGCTCGCGGAAGCGGGACGGCGGCGGGCCGCGGAGTTCTCGTGGCAGCGGACGGCCGAGTCGTTGTGGAAGTTGCACACCGAGCAAGCCGGATTTGCCGGTTCCTGACCACCGGCGCCGACGGTCGTCGTAGTCTTCGGATCATGCTCGCCGAGCCCAGGGTGCTCATCGACGCGACGGCCGTGCCCGCCGATCGCGGCGGCGTCGGCCGCTACGTCGATGCGCTGATCGCTGCCCTGGACGCCGACGGCGCGTCCCTCGTGGTGGTCTGCCAGCAGCGGGACGAGCATGTCTACGGCGAGATCGCGCCGCACTCCGACGTGGTCGCCGCGCCGCAGACGATCGCCCGGCCGCCGGCCCGGTTGGCCTGGGAGCAGGTCGGCTTCCCGCGGCTGATCGACAAGCTCGGCGTCGACGTCGTGCACAGCCCGCACTACACGATGCCGCTGGCGGGCAAGGCGGCGTCGGTGGTGACGCTGCACGACGCGACGTTCTTCACCGAGCCGGTGCTGCACTCGGCGGTCAAGGTGCGATTCTTCCGTTCCTGGACCCGCTTGTCGCTGCGCAGGGCCGACCGCTGTGTGGTTCCCAGTGAGGCGACCGCTCGCGAGCTGACCGCGGTGGCCTCGGCCGATCCCGAGCGTCTCAGCGTGATCCCGCACGGCGTCGACACCGACAGCTTCCACCCGCCGTCGCCGGAGGAGATCGCGGAGGCGAGAGCGGCGGCTGGCCTGGGCGAGCAGCCGTACGTGGCTTTCCTGGGTGCGCTCGAGCCGCGCAAGAACGTGCCCGCGTTGATCCGCGGGTTCGTGCAGGCGGTCCGCGACCGGGCGGATCCGCCCGCGTTGGCGTTGGCAGGCCCACCGGGCTGGGACGACCGGATCGGCAAGGCCATGGCCACCGTGCCGCCGCACGTCCGGGTCGTGCGCGCCGGGTACCTGCCGTACCGGTGCCTCGCCGGCTACCTCGGCGGGGCGGAGCTGGTGGTGTACCCCAGCCTCGGGGAAGGGTTCGGGCTGCCCGTGCTGGAGGCGATGGCCTGCGGCGCCTGTGTGCTGACCACGCGACGGCTGGCCCTGCCGGAGGTCGGCGGAGACGCGGTGGCGTACTGCGGCGTGGGGGCAGGCGACGTGGCGGCGGCGCTCGGTGAGCTGCTCGACGACCCGGGCAAGCGAGCCGAACTGGGTGCGGCAGCCGTGTTGCGTGCGAAAGAGTTCAGTTGGCGAGCGAGCGCGCAGCGGCATCGGGAGATCTACCAGCGGGCCGCGCGGGCCCGGTCGGGAAGCAGATGAGGCCGCCGAGGACAATGTCGCGCGTGACAGCCAGAACCCGCTACGGCGATCGGGTCGCCGTGGTCACGGTGACCTACACGTCTGGCGAGGTCTTGGAGCGCTTTCTGGACACGCTGGTGAAGGCGTCGTCGCGCGAGGTGACCGTGGTCCTTGCGGACAACGGGTCCGCCGACGGAGCACCGCAGCGGGCCGCGCGCGAGCGGGAGAACGTGCGAGTGCTGCCCACCGGCGGCAATCTCGGCTACGGCACGGCGGCCAACCGGGGCGTGGCAGAACTGGACTCCTCGTACGGGTGGGTGGTCATCGCCAACCCGGACCTGGAATGGGAGCCGGGTTCGCTCGACCTGCTGCTCGAGGCCGCGGAGCGTTGGCCGCAGGGCGGTGCGTTCGGCCCGCTGATCCGGGAGGCGGACGGGTCGATCTACCCGAGCGCGCGGAGCCTGCCGTCGTTGATTCGCGGCGCCGGGCACGCCGTGTTCGCCGACATCTGGCCGAACAACCCGTGGACCAGGGCCTACCTGCAGACCGGCCGTGAACCGCGGGAACGCGCCGCCGGATGGCTGTCCGGGTCGTGCCTGTTGCTGCGGCGGCAGGCGTTCGAGGACGTCGACGGCTTCGACGAGCGCTACTTCATGTACTTCGAGGACGTCGACCTCGGCGAGCGGCTCGGCCGGGCAGGCTGGCTGAACGTCTACGTGCCCAGCGCACAGGTGATGCACATTCACGGGCACGCGACCTCGCGGGAGACCGCGGCGATGCTCGCCGCCCACCACGACAGCGCATACCGCTACCTCGCCGGACGCTATTCACGCCCGTGGAGCAAGCCGTTACTGTGGTTGCTGCGGCTCGGGCTCGCGCTGCGGCTGCGGGTCGCCATGCGCAAGCGCACCGGCCACCGCGCGGCCGATCAGCCTTCCAGCCGCTGAGCCAGGTTGTTGGTCCGCCGCCGCTGGGTGGTCGTCGGCAGCAGGTCGTCGGTGTGCTCCTCCACGACGATCTCTTCCTCGCCGTCCTCGGTCTGCTCCGCGCCGCCCGGCATGACCTGCTGGGTCGGCGTCGGCTCGGCCAGGTAGTCGTCGTCCTGCTCGCGGATCTCCTCGTCGGACAGGATCGTCGTGGCGTCCGGGTCCACCATCGCCGCTTCCGCCCCGCGCACCACTTCGCGCGGGATCTGCTGGGTATTGGCGGCGTCCATCGGAGAAATCGCACTTTCCGGCGTCACGACGTACGCGCCACGCTCCTGTGCCCGCTTGAGCAACGCATCTGCCCTAGCGAGAGGATCCATCCCCGACCTCCCTGCTCGGTGGGCGCCCGAGTGGTGAGGTGGTGCGCCCGTGCACTGTGTCCAAGGGTAGGCCGGACAGGTGATCTCCGTCAGGAAATCACGCCGAGACCGGCCAGGTGTCGCCCATTTGGTGCTCGTGCAAACGCTTCGGCCACATTGTGTCAGGATCGCTGGCATGAGTGAGGATCCCCCAGCCGCGCTGGACGCCACGCCGGACCCGGGAGCGGACGCCGTCGTGCTGGTCGGAGGGAAGGGCACCCGGCTGCGGCCGCTGACCCTGTCCACGCCGAAACCGATGCTGCCGACCGCGGGCGTGCCGTTCCTGTCGCATCTGCTGTCCCGCATCCGCGCCGCAGGCATCCGGCACGTCGTGCTGGGCACGTCGTACCGGGCCGAGGTGTTCTCCGAGTACTTCGGCGACGGGTCCCGGCTGGGGCTGGAGCTGGAGTACGTGGTGGAGTCCGAGCCGTTGGACACCGCGGGCGCCATCCGCAACGTCGCGCACCTGCTGCGCGCCGACGACGTGCTGGTCTTCAACGGCGACATCCTGTCCGCCGCGAACCCGCTCGATCTGCTGGCGACCCATCGCGACACGGGAGCCGACGTCACGTTGCACCTGGTCAAGGTGGACGACCCGAGCCGGTTCGGGTCCGTCCCGACCGATGCCGACGGACGCGTGACGGCGTTTCTGGAGAAGACGCCGAATCCGCCGACGGACCAGATCAACGCGGGGTGCTACGTGTTCCGGAGGTCCGTGATCGAGGAGATCCCGGCGGGCAGACCGGTGTCGGTGGAACGAGAGACGTTCCCGCAGCTGCTGGCGTCCGGCAGGCACCTGCAGGCGCACGTGGATTCGTCGTACTGGCTCGATGTGGGCACGCCCGCCGCGTTCGTGCGGGGTTCGGCGGACCTGGTGCGGGGCGTCGCGCCGAGCGGCATGCTGACCGACGGTCCGGCCGACCGGCTGGTGCACCCCACCGCCACGGTCGATCCCGCGGCGACCGTCGACGGCGGGTCGACGGTCGGGGCCGACGCGGTGGTGGCCTCCGGTGCCCGGATCACGTCGTCCGTGCTGGCCGACGGTGTCCGGGTCGCCGAGGACGCCGTCGTCGTGGACTCGGTGCTGGGCACCGGCGCCGTCGTCGGGCCGCGGACCGAGCTGCGCGGCGTGGTGTTGGGCGACGGTGTGCGCGTCGGGGCCGACTGCGAGCTGCTCGACGGGGTCCGGATCTGGCCGGGCGTCGAGCTGCCCGACGGGGGCGTGCGGTTCTCCGCAGGCTAGTCCTGCTCCAGCGCCGCCTGCACGATCTTGAGGGCTTCCTTGCGGCTGAGGCCCAGGCTGTCGGTGACGTCGACGTACTCGGCGGCGGCCTCGGCTGCCCGTGCCCGGGTCGTGTCACCTTGCGCGCTGACGAACGTGCCCGCACGGCCGCGGGTGTCCAGCAGCCCGGCGGCTTCCAGCTCGCGGTAGGCGCGGGCCACGGTGTTCGGCGCGATGCCCAGCTCAGCGGCCAGCGCGCGCACGGTGGGCAGCTTGGTGCCGACCGGCAGCCGTCCGTCGTTGATCCGGGCCGCCAGGCCGTTGCGGACCTGCTCGAACGGTGGAACCGAGGAACTCGGGTCGATCCGCAGACGCACCGTCATCCGACCGCTCCCACCGTGCGGTGTGCGGCCCGCACCGCCGCCATCAGCGGCACGAGGTCCTCGCTGCCCTCCGGCAGGGCGTCGACCGGCCACCAGCGCAAATCGTCCGACTCGTCGCTGCACACCGGCTGCGCGCCTACCGGGGCCCACGCGACGAACCGCACGTCCAGGTGGCGCGTCGGCACGCCGAGTGAACAGGTGATGGGGTGGACGTCGAGGTGAACCGGCTCGGGGGCGAACCGCAGGCCGGCGATCCCGGACTCCTCGGCGGCCTCGCGGGCCGCGGCCGCATTCAGTGACTCGTCGTCCGGTTCGCAATGACCGCCGAGCTGCAGCCACCGCCCGACGCGCGGATGCAGCGTGAGCAGCACGTTGCTGCCGTCGTGGTCGAGCACCACCGCCGAGGCCGTGAGGTGCCCGGGCGCGCACGAGCGAGCGCAGGCGTCCGTGCGGGCGGCCAGGAACGACAAGTAGGCCTGGCGCAGCGACTCCTGCTCGTGTGTCGGCGGGCGCCATGACGCGAGCAGGTCGGCAGCGGCGGCGTGCAAGCTCACAGTTCGATCAGCCCTTCGTCCACCGGGTGCGGCGGCCGTGGCTGCGTCAGGTCTCCGGCTTCGGGAGCAGGCCTGCCGACCGCCACGGCACCGAGCGGATACCAGCCGTCGTCCAGCCTGAGCACCTCCCGGGCCGTGGGCGCCGCGAAGATCGTCGAACCGACCCAGCACGACCCGAGGCCTTCGGCCGCCAGCGCCACCAGCAGCGCCTGCACCGCAGCGCCCCCGGCCACGGTGAACATGGTGTGCTCGCAGGCGGCCCGCCGCTGGTCCGGGTACTTGTGCGCCCCGTCAGGCACCAGGAACGGCACGATCAGTTCGGGCGCCCGGCGCAGCAGGTCACCGCGGGCCAGCCGTTTCTCGATCTGCTGCGGTGTGAACCCGTCGCCTTCCAAGTCCGATCGCCACACCTCACGCATGGCATCGAGCAGCCTGGTGCGCCGCTCGGCGTCACGCAGCCACAGAAACCGCACGGGCTTGGTGTGATGCGGCGCCGGCGCGGTCAACGCCGCTCCGACGGCGCGACGCACCGCCTCCGAGTCGACCGGCTCGTCGCTGAACGCCCGCACCGAACGCCGCACCAGCACGGCTTGCCTGCGCCCCTCCGCAAGAGCCTCGGCCGTCCCGAGGCGGAACAAGTCCTCCTCGGCCGGGCGGATCAGATCCCGGGCGGACGAGCCGTCGTCGACGATCTGCAGCCCACGCACCACGGCCACCGGCACGCCGCGCAGCTTGCCCTTGACCAGATCCGCCGCCGCGGCCAGCTCGTCGGCCACGGCGACTTCGGTGACGGCGAGCTCGTTGCCGTGCGAATCCACTTCGCCCGCGTAGGAGTGCAGCACGCGCAGCCCGGACGACCCGATCGCGGTGTCGGTCTGGCCGATCCGCCAGGCACGGCCCATCGTGTCCGTCACCAGCACGGCCACTTCCACGCCCAGCCGCTCGCGCAGACCGTTGCGCAGCGCCTTCGCCGAGGCGTCCGGGTCCTCCGGCAGGACGGCGATCTCGCCCTTGTCAACGTTGGAGGCGTCCACGCCGGAGGCTGCCTGCACGATGCCGAGCTTGTTCTCGGTGATCTGGGTCTGCCGGAACGTGGCCAGCACGCGGCGGGATTCCTCGGTGACCAGCCGTCGGCGTACCACCTCGCGCTCGTCGGCGTCGCCGTAGACTCGGTGCACCATGCCCTCCACCTTCGAGATGACCTTGCTGGTCACCACGACGATGTCGCCGGATCGCAGCCAGGGCGCCGCGTGCGCGATCGCGCCGGTCAAGTCGTCGCCCGGACGGAACTCCGGCAGCCCGGTGACCGGCAGGATCTCCACCTTCTCCGCGGCGTGGTCGCTCATGGCCGTACTCCCGCGAGCTCGAACGCCGCGCGCACCATGGCCGCGGTGGCGTCCGGGTCGGACATGATGAGCGGAATGTCGCGGACCTCGACCCCGGGCACGTCGGCCCGCTCGCCCTCGGCGATCAGCCAACCGTCGAGCAGGCCTTCGTCCTTGCGGGAGCCGTAGTGCTGTCCGACGGCCTCCGCGGTGCTGTCCACACCGATCGCGGCCAGGCACGCGTCGGCCATCCCGCGCAGCGGGCGTCCGCCGACGATGGGCGAGACGCCGACGACCGGTGCGGACGCCGCGCGCACCGCCTGCTTCAACCCGGGCACGGACAACACCGAACCGATCGACACCACCGGGTTCGACGGCGCCAGCAGGATGATGTCGGCCTCGGCGATGGCCTCCAGCACGCCCGGCCCCGGCTTCGCCTCCTCGGCGCCGACCGGGACGAACGCGTGCGCGGGCAGCTTGGCCCGATGGCGCACCCACCACTCCTGGAAGTGGATCGCGCGCCGCTCGCCGGACTGCGCCAGGTCGACCACCACGTGCGTCTCCACCCGGTCGTCGCTCATCGGCAGCAGCGCGACGCCCGGCTTCCACCGGTCACACAGCGCCTCGGTGATCGCCGACAGCGGATAGCCCGCACGCAGCATCCGCGAGCGGATCAGGTGGGTGGCGATGTCCTTGTCGCCGAGGCCGAACCAGTCCGGGTCCGCCCCGTAGGCCTTCAGTTCCTCCGACACCGTCCACGTCTCGTTCGCATGGCCCCAGCCGCGCTCGGTGTCGATACCGCCGCCCAGGGTGTACATGCAGGTGTCCAGGTCCGGGCAGATACGTAAACCGTGCAGCCAGATGTCGTCCCCGGTGTTCACCACCGCGCTGACCTGGTGTTTTGTCTCCGATTCCGCTGCGCCGACGGGCGGCAGCCCGAGCGCCGCCTTCACCCCGAGCAGGAAACGCGCTCCGCCGACGCCGCCGACGATGACTGTGACCTTCACTCTGCCGATCCTTGCACGGGTGACGCCGTCCGTGGCGACCAGCGTGCGATCGGCCCTGACAGCGGCCCCAGCGTGAGTACGGTGGCGGTATGAGCCTGTTCCGCAAGGACGACCGGGTCAACGAGGACCTGGTGGACGAGATCTCCGACAGCTTCAACCGGGCCATGCAACGCAAGCAGCGGCGTGAGGAGGCTCACGAAGCGGAGGAGAAGAAGGCCACGCCGCGTTTCCTGGTCACGGGTGATCAACGTGACACCCGCGGCCGACCTGGGTAAACAGCCTGGGCCCAGGGCGGGTAAAGCCGACCACCTACCGCACCGGCACGGCGGTCGGCGTAATCTGCCGCTAACCCGGACGTGCCGCACTCCGCAGTGACTCAAGGAGAGCCCAGTGACCTACGTGATCGCCGAGCCCTGCGTCGACGTGCTCGACAAGGCGTGCATCGACGAGTGCCCCGTGGACTGCATCTACGAGGGCGAGCGGATGCTCTACATCCATCCGGACGAATGCGTCGACTGTGGTGCTTGTGAGCCGGTCTGTCCGGTCGAGGCCATCTACTACGAGGACGACGTGCCCGACGAGTGGGCGGCCTACACCCAGGCCAACGTGGACTTCTTCGAGAAGCTGGGGTCGCCTGGCGGCGCGGCGAAGGTCGGCAAGGTGGCCGACGACCCGCAGTGGATCAAGGACCTGCCGCCGCAGGGCGAGTGACCCCGGCTGCGTGGGCCGAATGGTGAGCCGCTCCGCGCCGAGTCTGCCCGACTTCCCGTGGGACAAGCTGCGCCCGTATCGCGACAAGGCGGCGCAGCATCCCGACGGGGTGGTCGACCTGGCCATCGGGACCCCGATCGATCCGGTCCCGGCCGGTGTCCAGGCCGCACTGTCCTCGGTGGCCGAGATCCCCGGCTACCCGTACACCTACGGCACGGCTGAGCTGCGTCAGACCGTGGTCGAGGCGCTGGCCAGGCGGCACGGCGTCACCGGCGTCGATCCGGCCGCGGTGCTACCTACCATCGGTTCGAAGGAACTCGTCGCGTGGCTGCCCACGTTGCTGGGTGTCCGCCGGGACGACGTGGTCGTCATCCCCGAGCTGGCCTACCCCACCTACGAGGTCGGGGCGGTGCTGGCCGGCGCGAAGGTGCAGCGGTCGGACAGCCTGTTCGGCATCGGGCCGCAGCGTCCCGCGGTGCTGTGGCTGAACTCCCCGGCGAACCCGACCGGGCGCGTGCTCGGGGTGGATCATCTGCGCAAGGTCGTCGAATGGGCGCGCGAGCGCGGCACCGTCGTGGTCTCCGACGAGTGCTATCTGGCGCTGGGCTGGGAGGCCGAGCCGTTGTCGATCTTGCACCCGGACGTCTGCGGTGGCTCGCACGAAGGGCTGCTGGCCGTGCACTCGCTGTCGAAGTCGGCGAACATGGCCAGCTATCGCGCCGGGTTCGTGGTCGGCGACGCCGAGCTGGTGCGTGACCTGCACGAGCTGCGCAGGCACGCGGGAATGATCGTGCCACGGTCGGTGCAAGAGGCGATGAAGGTCGCGCTCACCGACGACGAGTCGCTGCGTACCCAGCGGGAGCGCTACGCCAAGCGGCGCGAGGTGCTGCGATCGGCGCTGCTGGCCAACGACTTCTCGATCGACCACTCCGAGGCGGGTCTGTACCTGTGGGCGACCCGAGGCGAGGACACGTGGGAAACGGTCGACTGGCTGGCCGAGCGCGGCATCGTGGTCGCTCCGGGCACGTTCTACGGTCCCCGCGGCAAGCATCACGTGCGGATTTCGTTGACGGTCACCGACGAAGGCGCGCAGACAGCCGCAGCCCGGCTGGCCGCGTAAGGCGGGCGCGGCGGCTACCGCGCCCGCCGGCGCAGGTCAGTCGTTGGCGTGCAGGGCCTCGTTCAGCTCGATGCTCGCACCTTCGCGACGAACCACCTCGACCGCGCCGGTCTCGGAGTTGCGCCGGAACAGCACACCGGAGATGCCGGACAACTCACGCGCCTTCAGCGTCGTGCCGTTGACGTTCACCTTGGTGCCCGCGGTGACGTACAGGCCGGCCTCCACCACGGTGTCGTCACCGAGCGAGATGCCGATGCCCGCGTTGGCGCCGAGCAGGCAGCGCTCGCCGACGGAGATGACCTCCTTGCCACCGCCGGACAGCGTGCCCATGATCGACGCGCCACCGCCGACATCGGAGCCGTCGCCGACGACCACACCGGCGGAGATCCGGCCCTCGACCATGGAAGCGCCCAGCGTCCCGGCGTTGTAGTTGACGAAACCCTCGTGCATCACCGTGGTGCCGGGGGCGAGGTAGGCGCCCAGCCGCACGCGGTCGGCGTCGGCGATCCGGACGCCGGTCGGGACGACGTAGTCGACCATGCGCGGGAACTTGTCCACGCCGTAGACGGTCACCGGTCCGCGGGCGCGCAGCCGCATGCGCGTGGCCTCGAAGCCCTCCACCGGGCACGGGCCGAAGTTGGTCCACACGACGTTGCTGAGCAGACCGAACACGCCGTCGAGGTTCTGCCCATGCGGCTGGACCAGGCGGTGCGACAGCAGGTGCAGCCGCAGGTAGACGTCGTGCGCGTCGGCAGGTGGCTCGTCCAGTTTGCCGATGGTGGTGCGCACAGCGACGACCTCGACGCCTCGGTCGGTGTCCGGACCCAGCAGGCCTGCGACCGACGAGCCCAGCGCGCTCTCTGCCTCCTCGGCCGACAGGCGCTGCGTTCCGGACTCCTCGGACGCGTCCACCAGCTTCGGCTGGACGTACCAGGTGTCCAGCACCGTGCCGTCGGTGGTCACCGTGGCGATGCCGACGCCGGTGGCGCCGGTGGTCTGCGGGTCGGGCGGCAGCTGGGTCACTGAACGATCTCCTCGAGCTCGGCTTCCACATCCTTGACGGCCTGCGCGATCGTCTCCAACGCGCGGTAGCAGGCCGAGACGGACTTCGGGCGCTGATTGTCGCAGCCGCCCTGGTTGTAGTCGCGCACCGCGCGGGTCATCTCGCGTCCTGGATCACGCAGCCCCTCGTGGTTGATCCGGCCCGCCGTGGACACCGTGCGGGCCGCATTGGCGATCTGCGTGATGTACTTCTCGCACTTGCGCGGCGCCTGGTCGCGCGGCCGGGTGTGGCAGGTGTCCACCGCGAGCGCGCGCACCTTGAGCTGCAACGATTGCAGGTCGACGGGCTCTTCTTCTGCGCTCTGTTCGCCACACCCGGCGAGTACGAACCCCAGCGCCACGGCGCAGGCCAGCAGACGTCCAACGGGCTTCACAGCCCCAACCGTAGCCCGCCGGTAGTGTGCGGCTATGCCCGAGTTGGACTTGCGCGCCGATCCGGTCGAGATCACCGCGACGTTGGTGGACGTCCCCAGCGAATCGGGTTCCGAGCGCGCCATCGCCGACCTCGTCGAGAACGCTCTGCGCACGCAGGCCGGGCACCTGGAAGTGGTGCGCGACGGCGATGCGGTGCTGGCGCGCACGCAGCTCGGGCGGCCGCGGCGGGTGATCTTCGCCGGGCATCTGGACACCGTGCCGAAGAACGACAACCTGCCGCTGCGCCGCACCGGAAGCGGCCAGGAGGAGATCCTGCACGGCCTGGGCACCGTGGACATGAAGGGCGGCGACGCGGTCTTTTTGTCGTTGGCGGCCACGGTCACCGAGCCCAGGCACGACGTGACGTTCGTGTTCTACGACTGCGAAGAGGTCGACGCCGCCCGCAACGGCCTCAACCGCATCCAGGCGAACCGGCCCGAGTGGCTGCGCGGCGACCTCGCCGTGGTCGGTGAGCCGTCCAACGCCGTGATCGAGGGCGGATGCCAGGGCACGCTGCGTGTGGAGCTGACCGTGACCGGCAAGCGGGCGCACACCGCGCGGGCGTGGATGGGCAGCAACGCCATCCACGCGCTCGCCGAGCCGCTGCGCCGCCTGGCCGAGTACCAGCCGCGACAGGTCGACATCGACGGCCTGCAGTACCGCGAAGGCTTGCAGGCGGTGGCCATCGGCGGTGGTGTGGCGGGCAACGTGGTGCCGGACGAGGCCACCGTGACGATCAACCACCGGTTCGCACCCGATCGGACCCCGCAGCAGGCACTGGACCACGTGCGGAAGGTGTTCGACGGCTACGACCTGACGTTGGTCGACGAGGCCGCCGGGGCCCTGCCCAGACTGAGCGAACCGGCCGCGGCCGAGCTGGTACGGGCGGCAGGCGGGCAGCCCGTCGCCAAGCTCGGGTGGACGGACGTGGCGCGGTTCGCCGCGCTGGGCATGCCCGCGGTGAACTTCGGACCGGGCGACCCCACCCTGGCGCACACCAAGGAGGAGCACGTCCGGGCTGCGGAGATCACCCAGGTCGCCGACGTGCTGCGCACGTTCCTCACCGGGGGCTGATCCCGTACTCTGTGCGGGCTGCGGCGGGAGCGGAGCTAGGCTCGCACCCGTGGCAGATCCAGGTGCGAACGCCGACTACACCTATCCGGAACACCCGCGGGAGAAGCACAAGGGCCCGGTCGTGCTGCGCGGTGCGCAGCGCAGGGAGGCGACCACGACCGACCAGCGGCTGCTCGACCAGCGCGGGCCGTCGGACTGGGTGCACACCGACCCGTGGCGCGTGCTGCGCATCCAGGCGGAGTTCACCGAGGGCTTCGGCGCACTGGCCGAACTACCCCGCGCGGTGACGATTTTCGGCTCCGCCCGCACCAAGCGGGACGAGCCCGAGTACGAGCTGGGCATGCGGATCGGCCGCGCAGTGGCCGAAGCGGGTTTCGCGGTGATCACCGGCGGCGGCCCCGGCACCATGGAGGCACTCAACCGGGGCGCGTCGGAAGCCGGCGGGCTGTCCGTGGGCCTGGGCATCGAGCTGCCGTTCGAGCAGGGCCTGAACCCGTGGGTCGAGCTCGGCGTGAACTTCCGGTACTTCTTCGCCCGCAAGACGATGTTCGTCAAGTACTCGCAGGCGTTCATCTGCCTGCCCGGCGGGTTCGGCACGCTCGACGAGCTGTTCGAGGCGTTGTGCCTGGTGCAGACGAAGAAGGTCACCAAGTTCCCGGTGGTGCTGTTCGGCACCCACTACTGGGGCGGCCTGTACGAGTGGATCAAGAACACCGTGCTGGCCGAGGGCAAGATCAGCCCGAAGGACCTCGACCTGCTGCACCTGACCGACGACGTGGACGACGCCGTGCGCGTGGTCCAGGAGGCCTACCGGGCCTGGGAAGAGGTCCACTGATCACTCGGTGGCGGCCAGCTCCTGGTGGATGTGCGCCAGCTGCAGCGCCGAGTCGACGTCCGGGAAACGCAGCGCGGCGGTGACCTTGTCGTCGTGCACGCGGAACACCGTGGCCACGCGGGTCGGCTCCGGGCTCTCCGGCCACGTGGCGTCCTGCTCGACGACCACGAGCCGGTCGCCGACCTGGTGCCATGCGCGCGGCTCGAGGTGAATGCCGGATCGCCTCACCCACTCGGCGAACTGATCGGGTGTGATCCGTCCCGCGCCGCGCGGCCCCAGCACCACGATCGGGTCGCCGACGGCGTTGGCGGCACGCGGCAAATCGCGCGCGTTGACACTGGCGTGCCACTCGTCGACGGCACGCCGGGTGGTTTCCTCGCCCGTCACGCGGCGGCGGTCTCGTCCGGCCGCTTGTGGTAGCGGTCGACGTACTCCTGGTCGGACAGCTCGAGGATGGCGTACATGATCTCGTCGGTGACCGACCGGCGCACGGCGGGCGAGGACTCCAACCC
The DNA here is from genome assembly GCF_000427825.1 of Thermocrispum municipale DSM 44069. Taxonomy (GTDB): domain Bacteria; phylum Actinomycetota; class Actinomycetes; order Mycobacteriales; family Pseudonocardiaceae; genus Thermocrispum; species Thermocrispum municipale. The sequence continues at coordinate 64,967 of NZ_ATYT01000015.1, forward strand.
GCGGTAGCGGGAGAAGTCCAGCGGCTCGCCGAACCGGACCGTCACCTTCGCCAGGCGCGGGATGCGCTTGCCGACCGGAAGCACCTTCTCCGTGCCGATCAGCGCCACCGGAATCACCGGCGCGCCGGTGACCAGGGCCAGTTGCGCCACCCCGGTGTGCCCGCGGTGCAGCTTGCCGTCCCGGGACCGGGTGCCCTCCGGATAGATGCCGAACGCCTCCCCGTCCTCGAGTACTTTCCGAGCGGCGTTGAGCGCCTCCAGCCCGGCGTAGGCGTTGCCCCGCTCGACGGGGATGAAGCCCAGCGCGGACAGGAACGCCGCGAACATGCGCCCGCGCAGCCCCTTGCCGCGGAAGTACTCCGCCTTGCCGAGGAATCGCACGGGACGCGGTGCGACGAACGGGATGACCCACGTGTCGATCGCCGCTCGGTGGTTGGCCGCCACGATCAGTGGGCCGGTGCGCGGGACCCGGTCCGCTCCTTCGACGACCGGCCGGTAGACGAACCGGGCGATGGGCGCGAGAACTTTCCGGATGACCTGCTGCAGCGCGCTGCGCGCGTCCATGACCACATCCTTTGCGGCTTCAGGGATACGTATTCCAGGATGGCACGAATGACGCCGTCGCCACAGCGTCCGGCCGAGCAGTAACACAGCATTGACGGCGCTTAGCATCGCCGTTATGAAGCACGTCCAGCTCGGCACGCGGGTGCTGCCTGCCGACCGGCCAGCGGTGATGGCCATCGTCAACCGTACGCGGGACTCGTTCTTCGACCGCGGCGCGACGTTCGAGGAAGCGGCGGCGCTCGCTGCGGTCGACCGGGCGGTCGAGGCAGGCGCGGACATCGTCGACATCGGGGGAGTGCGTGCCGGCTCGCACGGCGAGGACGTGGACGTGGCCGAGGAGACGCGGCGGGTCGTGGGGTTCGTCGCCGCGGTGCGGGAGCGTCATCCGGATCTGGTGATCAGCGTGGACACGTGGCGGCACGAGGTCGCCCGGGAAGTGTGCGCCGCGGGTGCGGACCTGCTCAACGACACGTGGGGTGGTGCGGATCCCCGGCTGGCCGAGGTGGCCGCGGAGTTCGAGGTCGGGGTGGTGTGCTCGCACACCGGCGGAGTGCAGCCGCGCACCGACCCGCACCGGGTGCACTACGAAGACGTGGTGTCCCAGGTCGTGGAGGAGCTGTGTGCCGGGGCCGAGCGGATGGTGTCGATCGGCGTGCCGCGACACGGGGTGCTGATCGACCCGACGCACGACTTCGGCAAGAACACCTGGCACGGGCTGGCGTTGCTGCGGCACGTGGACCGGTTGGTGGAGACCGGGTGGCCGGTGTTGATGGCGTTGTCGAACAAGGACTTCATCGGCGAGACGCTCGGCGGTCTGCCGCCCGAGGAGCGGCTGGAAGGAACGCTGGCGGCCACCGCGGTGGCGGCGATGGCCGGTGCGCGGGTGTTCCGGGCGCACCAGGTGCTGCCGACGCGGCGGGTGGTGGACACGGTGGCGAGTATCCGGGGCGATCGGCCGCCGGGGCGGGTGCTACGCGCGCTGGCCTGACGCGGTGCGCCCGCCCGCGCGTGCTCCCGACGGCGTCGTTGTCAAGGGCACGGGGCGGACGCACGGCGTCGGGAGGTCCGTGGCGGGCACAGCGTCGGGGGCGTGGCAGGCATACAGCAGGCACGCTGCGCCGGGAGACATTCGGGACGGCGCCTTGCGGAGGCACGCGGCCTGCGCCTTGCCCCCGGTCTGAGCCGATTCGGCGGCGATCTGTTTTCCCGGACAGCCCCGCTGACCTTCCCCGCCCCGCATCGTCGGGGGAATGTGCCACGATCGGGGTGTGGGAACAGCGCTGGTGTATCTGGTCGTGATGCTGCTGGTGGCGGCCGTCGTCTTCCTGCTCGCCTCCGTGGTGTTCGGGCGTGGCGAGGAGCTCGAGCCGCTGCCGCCCGGCGTCTCGCCCACGCGGCTGCCCGAGCGGGACATCACCGGTGCCGATCTCGCCCAGGTGCGGTTCCAGCCGGTGCTGCGCGGCTACAAGATGTCCGAGGTCGACTGGGTGCTGCAGCGGGTCGGTGCCGAGCTGGACGAGCTGCGGACCAGGCTGGCCCAGCTCGATCCCACGTACGGCGTGCCAGCCGCGGAGCCCGGTAGCCGGTCGACGTACGGCGTGCCGTCCGCAGACCGCGGCGAGCAGCGGTGAGCAGCAGGGTCCGGCTGAGCGTCGAGATGCCGGTCGCGGCGCCGGTGCCGCAGGTGTGGGCGGCGGTGACGGACTGGCCGCGGCAGTCGCAGTGGATCCTCGGCACGACGGTGGAGGTGGTCGAAGGCGACGGCCGCAGCGTTGGTTCGCGCGTGCATGCCTACACGGGCAGGCGGCCGATCGGCTTCCTGGACACCATGGTGATCACGGCGTGGGAGCCGCCCCACCGAGTCGAAGTGATGCACGACGGCAAGCTGATCCGCGGCCCAGGGGTCATCGAGGTGCAGCAGGCAGGCAACGGGTCGGTGCTGCGCTGGTCGGAAGACCTCGAGCAACCGTTCGGCGCGGTCGGCAGGTTCGGCTGGCGCGCGGTGTCCCCGCTGGTGCGGGCTGGTTTCCGCCGCTCGCTGGCCACACTGGCGCGCTCCGTCGAACGGCAATGGCAGCGGGGTGAAAGTGACTGAGCTGGTGCGGTGTGCGTGGGCGACCACGCCGGACTACGTGGCCTATCACGACAACGAGTGGGGCGTGCCGCTGCGCGGTGAGCAGGCCCTGTTCGAGCGGATGTGCCTGGAGTCGTTCCAGTCCGGTCTGTCCTGGCTGGTGATCCTGCGCAAGCGGGAGAACTTCCGGGCGGCGTTCGCCGGGTTCGACCCCGAGCAGGTCGCCGCGTTCGGGGACGAGGACGTGCAGCGCCTGCTCGCCGACAGCGGCATCGTGCGCAACCGGGCCAAGATCGAGGCGGCGATCGCCAACGCCCGGGCGGTGCTCGAGCTCGACGAACCGCTGGACGACCTGCTGTGGTCGTTCGCCCCACCGCCGCGGCCGAACCCTCGTGCCATGCAGGACGTGCCCGCTACCAGCCCGGAGTCGCACGCCATGGCCAGGGAACTGAAGCGCCGCGGCTTCAAGTTCCTCGGCCCGACGACGTGCTACGCGCTGATGCAGGCCACCGGGATGGTGGACGACCACGTGGCGGATTGCTGGCGGGCCGGGGTGGCGGCACGCTGACGCGCTTGCGGAACGAGACGGCCGCACGCCGGCGCGCGTCCGCCGGAGCCCGATGGTCGCGCGCCGACGTGGCCCGGCGATCAGCTTCCGGGGGACAGGGCCGCACGCGGCGGGCGGGCCGACCCAGCCGCGCGTCGACCAGCCGCTACTTGCCCGTGAACCGCGGCGCCCGCTTGTTCACGAACGCGTCGACGGCCTCCCGGTGGTCGTGCGTGGCGCCCAGCCGCGTCTGCGCCGCCTTCTCGTTCTCCAACGCCTCGGCCAACGTCGACGTGCTCGCCGCGGCCAGCACCCGCTTGATCTCCCGGAACGCCGCCGTCGGGCCTGCGGCCAGCCGAGCCGCCAGTTCCTGAGCGCGGGACAGCACCGCGTCGTCGTCGACCACCTCGTTGACCAACCCGATGCGCAGCGCTTCCTCCGCGCCGACCTTGCGGCCGAGCAGCATCAGCTCGGTGGCGCGACCGAACCCGACCAAGCGCTGCAGCGTCCACGACGCACCGGAGTCCGGTCCGAGCCCGACGCCTGCGAAGGCGCCGGTGAACGATGCGCTCTTACCGGCGACGCGCAGGTCGCACGCGTAGCTGAACGCCGCCCCGGCACCGGCCGCGCTGCCGTTCACCGCCGCGATGGTCGGCTTCGGCATGTCGGCGATCGCCTGCACGATCGGGTTGTAATGCTCTTCCACCGTGCGCAGCGGCGCGGGGTCCTCCGCTTGCAGCAACCCCACGTGCTCCTTGAGGTCCTGCCCGGCGCAGAACGCCTTGCCCGCACCGGTCAACACGACCGCCCGGATCTCCTCCTCCGCGGCCGCGGCGATCAGCGCGTCGCGCAGTGCCTCCTTCAGTGCGATGTTGAGCGCGTTGTAGGCCTGGGGCCGATTCAGCGTGATCGTCCGGACGCCGTCGGCATCGGACGTGGTCAGCACTTCGTCGGCGGCTACATCGTGGGCGGTGGACACTGCGCGCCTCCTGCGTCGGTCGGTAGTTACCTCCAGTGGAAGGCTAGATCAGCAATAGGGGAGAATAAGGCGCACACCCGGCACAGCCCGTGCGCAGCGGGCGAACCGGTGACGTGGTTGAGACGGAGGGAGCACGCTATGGCGGCCATGAAGCCCCGGACCGGAGATGGTCCCCTCGAGGTGACGAAGGAGGGCAGGGGCCTCGTGATGCGGGTACCGCTGGAGGGCGGCGGCCGGCTGGTCGTCGAACTCACCGCCGAAGAGGCCAAGGACCTCGGCGCGGCCCTGCAAGAAGCCACCAGCTGACGGCCGGTCACGGCCTGCCGCGCGGGCATGGCGCGCGCCGCGGCGACCGTGCGGGGAGCTGCGGCGGTGGTGGCCTGGGCTCGGTGCGGCGAGGAGGCGGAGCCGCCGCCCGCGTGGCGTACGCGCGCGGGCAGCAGCTTCGCCTCCTCAGTGCGCCGGGAGAGACACCGCCGGCCCCCGTCGATCAGCAAGGGCGGTAGATTCGCCGAGCCCGGCCCCCACCGCGTGGCGAAAGGAAGTGGATCTCGATCGTGCGCGTGCCCGTGCCCACGGTTCCTACCCGGCTGCCGGAGATCAGTGTCGTTGACCAGCAACGCCGCGGCGTCCCGCTGGTCCGACTGGTCCGAGCGACCGACGACGATGCGGCGGAGTTCGCCGAAGACGGTCTCTGGACAGCGCAGCAACTCCCCGACGAGTGGACTCCCGGCGGCCAGGTGACCGGCAAAGCCGGCGACGTGCACGCGCTGAGCAACCCGGCGCGCTGGCTGCTCGGCATCGGCGCGGACCCGGAGAAGCCGTCGGCGTGGCGGACCGCGGGCGGGGCGCTGGCTCGCGCGGTCAACTCCAGCCTCTCCCAGCGCTCCGAGTCGGTGTCCCGCGCGCAGCGGTCGGTCCAGGTCGCGCTGCCGCCCGAGCCGTCGGCCGACTGCGTGCGCGCGTTCGTGCTCGGCGTCCTGCTCGGCGGGTATCGGTTCACCGTCAGCAGCGAGGAACCCAAGCCCACCTTGCGCAGTGTCGTGTTGCTCGGCGGCGCGGAGCTGACCGAGACGGTGCGGGAGGCCGAGCGGTTGGCCGCGGCCACGGCGCTGGCGCGCGACCTCGCGAACAGCCCGTCGAACGTCAAGGACCCGGCATGGTTGGCCGGCACGACCGAGCGCGTCGCGGACGACGTCGCGGGGCTGCGCGTGACCGTGCGGGACGAAGCGTGGCTGGCCGAGAACAAGTTCGGCGGGATCCTGGCGGTCGGTGGCGGCTCCGCCCGGCCACCGAGGCTCATCGAGCTGGCCTACCGCCCGCGCAACGCGGGCACGCACGTGTTGCTGGTCGGCAAGGGCATCACGTTCGACACGGGCGGCATTTCCCTCAAGCCCGCCGACGGCATGCACCTGATGCGCACCGACATGTCCGGTGGTGCCGCGGTCATCGCGGCGGTCCGGGCGATCGCGCAGGCCAAGCTCCCGGTGCGGGTGACCGGTCTGGTCCCGGCCGCGGAGAACCACGTGTCCGGCTCGTCCTACCGCCCGGGCGACGTGGTCCGGCACTACGGCGGCATCACGACCGAGGTCGGCAACACCGACGCCGAAGGTCGCATGGTGCTGGCCGACGCGCTCGCCTACGGCGTGGACAAGTTCAAGCCGGACGTCGTGGTGGACGTCGCGACGCTGACCGGAGCCATCAAGGTCGCGCTCGGCCTGCGCAACGGCGCGGTGTTCGCCAGCGACGACGAGCTGGCCAAGCGGCTGCGTGAGGCAGGGGAGCGGGTCGGTGAATCGTGGTGGCGGATGCCGCTGATCGAGGACCACGCCGAGGCGGTGCGCAGCGAGATCGCCGACGTCAAGCAGGCGCCCGACGGCCCAGGCGGAGTGACCGCGGCCCTGTTCCTGCGTGAATTCACCGACGGCCTGCCGTGGGCGCACCTGGACATCGCGGGCACGGCCCGCGCCGACAAGCCGTACGACGAAGTGACGCCGGGAGGGACCGGCTTCGCCGCGCGCACCCTGGTGGAGTTCGCGGCGGGCTACGCGTAAGAGGCCACCGAAGGCGGGCCGCGCGGTAGAGGTCAGACCTCGAGCCGCGCGGCGGCCAGCAGCCCACTGCCCACCGGCAGCAGCGCGGGCATCAGCCGCTCGTCGAGCGCCACCGCCCGCGCGACGTCGCGCAACGCCGTGGCTTCCGCATCGCGCCGAGCGCGGTCGCCAGGACGGTGCTGGCCGAACACGTCGTTGAACGCGATCACCCCGCCGGGCCGCAGCAACTGCACGCCCTGCTCGAAGTAGTGCGCGTACTCCACCTTGGCGGCGTCGACGAACACCATGTCGTAGCCGCCGGTGGTCAGCCGAGGCAGCACGTCGACCGCCCGGCCGAGAATCAACCGTGTGCTGCCCGCGGGAAATCCCGCTTCGCGGAACGCCAGGCGCGCAGCGCGATGGAACTCCGGCTCGATGTCGATGGACGTCAGTACCCCGCCCTCACCGCGGCCTGCCATGCCGCGCAGCAGGTACAGGCCGCTGACCCCGGCGCCGGTGCCCAGCTCCACGACGGCTTTCGCGCCGACCGTGGTCGCCAGGAACCGTAGCGCCGCGCCGGTGGACGGCGCGACCGCGGGGCAGCCGAGCTCGGCCGCCCGGGCCCGGGCGGCGAGCACCACGTCGTCATCCGGAAGGTAGTCGTCGACAGTCTCGGCGGCACTGGTCACTCGTGCAGGCTAGCGCCGAGCCCGGGCAAACCGGTGAAGGCACGACGCAAAGCACATCTCGAGCGCATCCGGCTTCTCAGGCTGCTCTCAGCCGATTCTCACCAGAGTCGTAACGACAACGGTCACAGTGAACGACACAGAGAGAACCGAGGGGGAGGCGTGCGCCGTGCACGGAGTGGGAACTACCTCACAGGTGGGAACAGAAACGGATCGACCGGCGTTGTCCCGAGTGACAAGCCCGATGGAGGTGCCTCAACTGCAGACCGTAAGTGAGCAGGACGCCCGTACCACGCCGACCGGCGAAGTCGCGGAGATCGCCGACGACGCGGCCTGGACGCCGCCGTCGTGGGACGAGATCGTGCGCACGCACGCCCCGCGCGTGTATCGGTTGGCCTATCGCCTGACCGGCAATCCGCATGATGCCGAGGATCTGACGCAAGAGACGTTCATCCGGGTCTTCCGCTCGCTGTCGTCCTACAAGCCGGGCACCTTCGAGGGCTGGCTGCACCGCATCACCACCAACTTGTTCCTGGACATGGCCCGTCGCCGCTCCCGGGTGCGCATGGAGGGCCTGCCGGAGGACACCGACCGCATCGTGGGTGACGACCCGAGCCCCGAGCAGGTCTATTCCGCCACACATCTGGACCCCGATCTGCAGGCCGCGCTCGACGAGTTGCCGCCGGAGTTCCGTGCCGCCGTGGTGCTGTGTGACGTCGAGGGATTGTCCTACGAGGAGATCGGTGCCACGCTCGGCGTGAAACTGGGTACCGTAAGGAGCAGGATCCACCGGGGGCGCCAGCAGCTGCGCGCAGCACTCGAACGGCGCCGAGCCGAGCAGAGCACCGTGAGGTCGACAGCATGAGCGATGCCCGCCAGAAGCCGGGTCAGCGCCGTCCGCGCCGATCCGGTCCCACTGTGCGCTTGTCGCCGGGCTGGCAGTTGCCCGAATCGCACCTGTTGCCGGACGCCATCGTCGCTTTCGTCGACGGCGAGCTGTCGCTGGCCGCTCATGAGCGCGCCGCAGGCCACCTGATGCGCTGCAGCAGCTGTGCCGCGGAGGTCGAGGCCCAGCGCCAGGTCCGCGCGGCCATGACGTCGTGTGACGCACCCTCGGTGCCCGCGGGCTTGCTGGCGAGCTTGCACTCGATCCCCAACACCACCGAACTTTCCACGGTGCCGGACAACCTGGCCGTGGACGAATCCGGTCGCCTGGTCGCGGTCCAGCGGCCCGAGCAGGCCGCCGCGCTGGGTTCGACCCAGCCGCTCGGTTCCTCCACGCCGCTCGGGGCGGGCGCCAACCGCCTGGGGGGCCGCAAGTACAGCCGCCGCGCCGTGCAGGGCGCAGGCATGGTGATGTCCGGACTGATGCTGTCCGCGTTGGCGTTGGCCCTCGGGGTCGACGACGGTGACGAGGGAGTGTCGAACGAGGCGCCCGGTCCGCGTCCGGTGCAGGACGCCGCGCGTACCGTGCCGAGCCTGCACTCGGCGCCCGCGTCCGGGCTCAACAACGTGGTCCAGCTCGGCGTTTCGCGGTAAGCAGTCGATGGGTGAGGTGGGGAGCGTGTGCAACGCTGACTTCACCCCCATCCCGGCACACTGATCAGTGATGTCGGAGAACCCGTATGAGCCGAGGCGCGGCGACCCCGCCCGGGGCGGAGGGCCGCGCCTGCAGCCGCGCGGCCTGGACCGGCCACCGGTGGATCCTCAGGCCGCAGAAGTGTTCGGCAGGCCTGCGGGGGTCACCGGTTCTTTCGATGACGAGCAACGCAGGCGGTCCGCGCAAGGCGTGCAGCATGCCGGCGGCACGCGGGGTGCCGCTCCGCCACCCGCGCTGACCGAGGCTTTCGGGCGCAGTCCCGAGGACGCCGGCGTCATTCTGCAGCGTCCCCCGGGCGACGACGAGCAGGCCGACGACGACGCCGAGAAGCCGCTGTGGGGCGAGCAAGGAGATCCCTGGCGGGATCCCGGCGCACCAGTGGCGTTGAGCGAGCCCGCGCTGCGGGACGAGCCCGAGGACGACGACGAGAAGCCGCAACGGCGGCGCGGCGTCGCGCTGTCGCTGACCGAGGTCGTGCTCGGCGGGCGCCTGCGCCGCAGTTCGGCTGTCATCTGTGCGGTCGTCGTGCTGTTGGTCGGGGCGCTCGGTGGCTTCGTCGGCTGGTACATCGCCGACCAGGGCAACGAATTGGGCAAGGACGTCACGCTGGCGCAGATCGGCTCCGGTAAGCAACGTCCGCCAGGCACGGTCGCCAAGACGGTGGAGGAAGTCGTGCCCGCCGTGGTCTCCATCGAGATCCAGTCCGGCTCCGGCGGCGGCTTCGGCTCCGGTGTGGTCATCGAGGAGGACGGCTACATCCTCACCAACGACCACGTCGTGGCCCCGGCGGCGGAGAATTCGCAGGCCAAACTGACCGCGGTGTTCACCGACGGCACCCGGGCGCCCGCCAAGATCGTCGGGCGGGACCCGAAGACCGACCTGGCCGTGATCAAGGTGAACGTGCGCAATCCGACGGTCATCCAGATCGGCAAGTCGGCCGACCTGGCGCCCGGTGACCCGGTGATCGCGGTCGGGTCCCCGTTCGGACTGGAGAACACCGTCACGGTCGGCGTGGTCAGTGCGGTCAACCGGCCCATCAGCGCACCGTCGGAGAGCGGTGAGGGCACGGTGGTCTACGACGCGATCCAGACCGACGCGGCGATCAACCCCGGTAACTCGGGTGGGGCGCTGGTGGATTCGCGCGGCGCGCTGGTCGGCATCAACTCGCTGATCCGCACGGTGACCAACGAGCGGCAGGAAGGCGGCAGCATCGGTCTCGGCTTCGCCATCCCGGTCGACCAGGCCATCGAGATCGCCGAGTCGTTGATGCGGAACGGCAAGGTGGCGCACCCCGAGCTGGGCGTGCAGGCGGCTTCCGTTGCGGCGAACACCTCGGAGGGCGCGCGCGTGCAGAACGTCGTCCCGGGCAGCGCTGCCGCACGGGCCGGCATCAAGGAAGGCGACGTGATCATCAGGGTCGGCGAGCGGATGGTGCGCAACGCCGCCGAGCTGACCGTCGCGGTCCGGGCCCACGACGTCGGCCAGCAGGTACCGGTGAAACTGGTACGGGAGGGCCGGGAAATCGTCACGACTGTCAAACTGGGGTCGGACGACCCGGACACCGGCCGCTAGGCTAGAGCTGGCTGGGGCAGCCATTTCCTGCTGAGGATGGTACGTCGATGTTCGAGAGTGTGAGCTGGGGCGAAGTCCTGGTGTTGATCGTCGCCGCGCTGTTCATCCTCGGTCCGGAGCGGCTGCCGGAGGCCATGTCGTGGGTCGGCCGCACCGTGCGCAAGGTGCGGGAGTTCGCCACCGGCGCGCGCGAGCAGCTGCGCCAGGAGATCGGCCCGGAGTACGAACAGTTCCGCAAACCCATCGAGGATCTGCGTGAGCTGCGGAATTTCAACCCGCGCCGGGTGGTCACGCAGCACTTGTTCGACGGCGACGACGACCCGCTCGGGTTCAACGAACCGGTGAACAACGGCCGCAACGGCTCGTCGGGTACGCGGCGCAAGGAGTCCGAGCCGCTGAGCCCTGGCGAGAAGCCGCCGGTGGATCCGGACGCGACCTAGGAGACCGGCCTGCAACGCGCTGAGAAGTCGCGGTAGATCCGGACGTGGCCTCAGCGACCGGTCTGCAACGCGCTGAGCGAAGTCCTTGCCCGCTCGACCTGTCTCGTGCCGTCGCGCCAAACGGAAGTCGCGGCACCGCGAACCCGGCTCTTGCCGTGATCATGTGCGGAAGCGGCCGTCGGTGCGTCAGCGAGCATGCCCAGCCCGCGTCGCACTGAGCCTGCGGTGGCCAAGCATCGCCGGCGCAGCTCGCGGAACCAGGACGGCTCGGCGTCAGTGCCCGGGCCCTGGAACCAGCCTCAGTGCCCGGGCCCTGGAACCAGCCTCAGTGCCCGGGCCCTGGAACCAGCCTCAGCGTCCGGGCCGCGAAGCCGGGCGGCTCAGCCTCAGTGTCCGACCCGCGGAACCAGACTCAGCGTCCGGCGGGAGTCACGTTCAGCATCATCCCGGCCAGACCCCGCGCCCGCACCGACAGCTTTTCCGCCGCGGTGCGCAGCACCTGGGCCGCGGGAGCGTCCGGGTTCGCCAGGACGATCGGCGTGCCGTTGTCGCCGTTCTCCCGCAGCCGCGGGTCCAACGGAACTTGGCCGAGCAGCGGCACCTCGGCGCCGACCGACTTCGACAACGAATCAGCCACCCGCTGGCCGCCGCCGGAGCCGAACACCTCGATGCGTTGGCCGTCCTCGGTCTCCAGCCACGACATGTTCTCGATGACGCCTGCCACCCGCTGACGGGTCTGCAAGGCGATCGCGCCGGCCCGCTCGGCCACCTCCGCGGCCGCCTGCTGCGGGGTGGTCACCACCAGGATCTCCGCGTTCGGGATCAGCTGCGCCACCGAGATGGCGATGTCACCGGTGCCGGGCGGCAGGTCGAGCAGCAGCACGTCCAGATCGCCCCAGAACACGTCGGCCAGGAACTGCTGCAGCGCGCGGTGCAGCATCGGCCCGCGCCACACCACGGGCGTGTTGCCCGGGGTGAACATGCCGATCGAGATGACCTTCACGTCATGCGCCTGCGGCGGCATGATCATGTCGTCGACCTTGGTCGGTTTCTCGCTGGTACCCAGCATGCGCGGGATCGAGTGACCGTAGATGTCCGCGTCGACCACGCCGACCGACAGCCCGCGCTGGGCCATCGCCACCGCCAGGTTCACCGTCACCGACGACTTCCCGACGCCGCCCTTGCCGGAGGCCACGCAGTACACGCGAGTCAACGAACCGGGCTGCGCGAACGGGATCAGCGGGTCCTTGACGTCCCCGCGCAGCTTGCGACGCAGCTCCGTGCGCTGCTCGTCGCTCATCACGTCCAGCTCGACCCGCACGTCCGGCACGCCCAGCCGCTGTACGGCCTCGGTGGTGTCCCTGGTCAGACGGTCCTTCATCGGACAGCCCGCCACGGTGAGGTAGATGCCGACCGTGACGGTCCCGTCGGCGTCGATCCGGACGTCCTTCACCATGCCGAGGTCGGTGATCGGTTTGCCGATCTCCGGGTCCTTGACCGCGGAGAGGGCCCGGCGTACGTCGTCGTCGCTGGGCAGCTGGGTGCTGGTCATAGGCCCATGCTACGAGCCGGGCGTAGCATCGAAGCAGGTGGTGAGATGGACGTCATCCTGTACGTTCTCATCGGCCTCGTAGTGCTCCTCGCCGGCGCGGCCGCCAGCGGGCTGCGCACCGTCGCCCAGTACGAACGTGGGCTGGTCTTCCGGTTCGGCCGCGTCATCCGACCCCCGCGTGAACCCGGGTTGGCGTGGATCATCCCGGTCGTCGACCGCATGCGGAAGGTCAACGTGCAGGTCGTGACGCTGCCGGTGCCCGCGCAGGACGGCATCACCAGGGACAACGTCACCGTCCGGGTCGACGCGGTCGTCTACTTCAAGGTGATCGACCCGGTGCAGGCCGTCGTCGGTGTGGAGAACTACCGGTTCGCGGTGTCCCAGGTGGCGCAGACGTCGCTGCGGCGCATCATCGGCGAGAGCGACCTGGACGACCTGCTGTCCAACCGCGAGCGGCTGAACCAGGGCCTCGAGCTGATGATCGACAGCCCGGCACTGGACTGGGGCATCCACATCGACCGGGTGGAGATCAAGGACGTCGCCCTGCCCGAGTCGATGAAACGGGCCATGTCCCGGCAGGCGGAGGCCGAGCGGGACCGTCGGGGGCGGGTCATCGCCGCCCAGGGCGAGCTGCAGGCGTCGGAGAAGCTGGCGCTGGCCGCGCGGCAGATGTCCGACACCCCTGCGGCGCTGCAGCTGCGCCTGCTGGAAACCGTGGTGGAGGTCGCCGCGGAGAAGAATTCCACCCTGGTGCTGCCATTTCCGGTGGAGTTGTTGCGATACCTGGACGCACACACCGAGCAAGCCGAGCCGGAAACGAAATCCGAACGTAATAAAGCGGCGGAGCAGCCCAATTCTGCGCCTACCCCGAAAGAAGGACGGCTACCAGCGTCAACGGACGGATTGCCGCAACGCGAAAATGACCAAGCTGCTGATGAGTAACGCATGGATAACCTTCGGTGGCCGCTTGTTGCCGCCGCGACCCGCGTGATGTGTGGCGACGTTAGACCCGTCACTCAGCGGCGTGGATCACTTCTCGCCACCGGGTAGGCGATGGATACTGCGGGGTAATCAACCGCGACCAGCAGGCTCGAGCCCGAAGGAGTGCCGCATGGCCCGCCTTGCCCAGACCGCAGGCCTGACCGACATCCAGCAGGAAATCCTGGCGACCGTCCGCGACTTCGTGGACAAGGAGATCATCCCGCACGCCCAGGAGCTGGAGCACTCCGACACCTACCCGACGGACATCGTCGAGGGCATGAAGGAGATGGGCCTGTTCGGCCTGACCATTCCGGAGGAATACGGCGGGCTCGGCGAGTCGCTGCTGACGTATGCGCTGGTCGTCGAGCAGATCGCGCGCGGGTGGATGAGCGTGTCCGGGGTGATCAACACCCACTTCATCGTGGCGCACATGATCAAGCAGCACGGCACCGAGGAGCAGAAGCAGTACTACCTGCCCAAGATGGCCACCGGGGAGATTCGCGGGTCGTTCTCGATGAGCGAGCCGGACCTGGGCTCGGACGTGGCGGCCATCAAGACGCGTGCGGTCAAGGACGGCGACTCGTACGTCATCGACGGCAGCAAGATGTGGCTGACCAACGGCGGCACCTCGAACCTGATCGCGCTGCTGGTGCGCACCGACGAGGGAGCGGAGAAGCCGCACCAGAACCTGACCGCGTTCCTGGTGGACAAGCCGGAGGGCTTCGGCGAGGTCGCGCCCGGGCTGACCATCCCCGGCAAGATCGACAAGATGGGCTACAAGGGTGTCGACACCACCGAGGCGGTGTTCTCCGGCTACCGCATCGGCGCCGACAAGATCCTCGGTGACGCGCCCGGCAAGGGATTTGCGCAGATGATGGACGGTGTCGAGGTCGGCCGGGTGAACGTCGCCGCGCGCGCTTGCGGCATCTCGATCCGGGCGTTCGAGCTGGCCGTGCAGTACGCCCAGGAGCGCACCACGTTCGGCAAGCCCATCGCGCAGCACCAGGCGATCGCGTTCAAGCTGGCCGAGATGGCCACCAAGGTGGAGGCGGCCCACCTGATGATGGTCAACGCCGCCCGGCTGAAGGACTCCGGCCAGCGCAACGACGTGGAAGCCGGCATGGCCAAACTGCTGGCGTCGGAGTACTGCGCCGAGGTCACCCAGGAGGCGTTCCGCATCCACGGCGGCTACGGCTACTCCAAGGAGTACGAGATCGAGCGGTTGATGCGGGAAGCGCCGTTCCTGCTGATCGGCGAGGGCACGTCGGAGATCCAGAAGACGATCATCAGCCGGGGTCTGTTGCGCGAGTACCGCAACCGCTGATTCCGCGCGCCCCGGGTCGCGGGGTGCCGCCCGGCGGTGCCATCCCCTGACTGACAGCTGATTCCGCGCGCCCCCAGGTCGCGGGCCGTTCGCATGTCACACGCAACGTGCGGCAGGATGGATGGATGCAGCGACGTCAGCGGCAGGNGGGGCGATGAGCGGACAGTTCTCCGGTCGGGGGCGAGCACAGCTGCCGCCGCGCCTGCCGACGCCGCCGACCGGCTGGCCGATCGGTTCCTACGACACGTATCAGGGCGCCCAGCGCGCGGTCGACTACCTGGCCGAGGACGACTTCCCGGTCGGTGACGTGACGATCGTCGGGGTCGACTTGATGCTGGTCGAGCGGGTCATGGGCCGGTTGTCCTGGGGCAAGGTGGTCGCCACCGGCGCGTTGTCCGGTGCCTGGTTCGGCCTGCTCGTCGGGTTGCTGCTCGGCGCGTTCGACAGCCAGCGCGGCTTCTCCGCCGCACCCGTGCTGGTCGGCCTGGGCGCGGGCGTGCTGTTCGGGGCGGTGTTCGCCGCCATCAGCTACGCCATGACGAAGGGGAAACGCGACTTTTCTTCGGCGAGTCAACTCGTCGCGGGTCGTTACGACGTGCTGTGTCTGCCACGTTCTGCCGAGCGCGGCCGGGATTTGCTGGCCAAGCTCGCGCTGGGCACCGGTGATCGTCCCGCGCAGGCAAACGAAGAACGAAACGACTAGCGTTTGGCAATTTGCGGACACCGGCCGCTAGGCCTGTTGTCGCAATTTCGGCACCAGTCGTGTCTAGACCTTCTACCTATTCCTGCGAAACCCTTGCGGACGGCTGATCACCGGGAATAAGTTCCGTGTTGCCCGGATCGATACAGCAGCGTGGTCCGGGTTCCGATCTGACGCACGTTGCGGTGCGAACCCGGGCGCCCCACCACCGGACCCGTGGTCGCACTGCGTGCGGCACGGGAAAAGGAGGGACCGGTGCGCCGAGATCGCACACGCACCCGAGCGGCGGCGATGGCCGGGTCATTGCTGACCGCGGCGGGGGTGGTGGCTGGTTGCAGCTCGGAAGCTGACAACGTCGTAACGCTGTACTACGCGTTGGAGCAGTATGTGCCGCACATCGTGGCGACGTGTAACGAGGAAGCCAACGGCGAGTACCAGATCGTGCATCGCCAGTTGCCACGAGACGCCGACGGACAGCGTGAACAGATGGTGCGCAGGCTCGCGGCGGGTGACACCGACCTGGACCTGCTCGGCCTGGACGTGACCTGGGTCCCCGAGTTCGCCGAGGCCAAGTGGCTGGCCGAATGGACGGGCGAGGACAAGGCGTCGGTCGAAGAGGACACGCTGGAAGTGCCGCTCAAGACCGCGACATGGGACGGCAAGCTGTACGCGGCGCCCATGAACACCAACGTTCAGCTGCTCTGGTACGACAAGTCGCTCACGCCGGAGCCGCCGAAGACGTGGGAAGAAATGATCGAGATGTCCCGCGATCTGAAGGCGCAGGGCAAGCCGTACCAGATCCTCTACACCGGGGCCCAGTACGAGGGCCTGGTGGTGGCGTTCAACAGCCTGGTGAACTCCGCGGGCGGCCAGGTGCTCAGTGACGACGGCACCGAGGTGACGCTGGACGACAAGGCCAGGCGGGCGCTGGAGATCATGCGCCAGATGGTCGACGAGGGGCTGAACAGCCCGTCGCTGAGCAACGCGCAAGAGCAGCAGGTGGTCGACTCGTTCTCGCCCGGCGACAGCCAGGCCGCCTTCCAGATCAACTGGCCGTTCGTCTACGCGGCGACGCGGGACGCGAAGTCGCCGCGGTTCGAGAACCTGGCGTGGACCACGTACCCGGGGGTGGGCGACAACCCGGGCCGGGTGACCGTCGGTGGCTTCAACATCGCGGTCAGCGCCTACTCGGAGAAGAAGGACCTGGCGTTCAAGGCCGCGCGCTGCCTGCGGCAGGCCAAGAACCAGAAGTACGCGGCGATCTGCGGTGGTGTGCCGCCGACGCTGGAAAGCCTGTACAAGGACGAGGAGCCGATCGCGCCGTGCGACGGTGACACCAGCGGCAAGCGCCAGTCGATGGTGGACGCCTACCCGATGCGCGACGACATCCTGAAGTCGCTGGAGACGGCGGCGGTCCGGCCGCTGACCCCGGTGTACCAGAACCTGTCCACGGTGACGTCGAAGATCCTGTCGCCACCGGGATCGATCGATCCGCAGGCCACCCTTGAGGAGCTGCGGGAAGAGCTGAACAACGCGGTCCAGTCGCAAGGGGTGCTGCCATGACGACACAAGGGCCCAACCCGGCCGAGACGGCCGCTGGTTCGACCGCCGTCGCCGAGCCGGCGGAGGACGCCAAGCGCGGTAACGGCAAGAAGAACGGCAAGTCGGCACTGAGCGAGGGCAAGCGGGCCGAGCGCAGGCTGGCCTGGCTGCTGTGCGCGCCCGCGGTGATCGTCATGGTGGCGGTGACCGCATGGCCGATCATCTACTCGCTGTGGCTGTCGCTGCAGCGCTACGACCTGCGGTTCCCGGACGACACCGAGTTCGTCGGGCTGGACAACTACGTGGCGGTGCTGTCCAGCGGCTACTGGTGGACCGCCTTCGGCGTGACGCTGGCGATCACCGTCGTGTCGGTGGCCATCGAGCTGGTGCTCGGCATGGTGCTGGCTTTGGTCATGCACCGGGCGCTCGTCGGCCGCGGCCTGGTGCGCACGGTCTCGCTGATCCCGTACGGGATCGTCACCGTGGTGGCGGCGTTCTCCTGGTACTTCGCCTGGGACCAGGTGTACGGCTACTTCACCGGGCCGGACGACGCGCCGCTGACCCAGACCATCCCGTCGCTGCTCATCATCGTGCTGGCCGAGGTGTGGAAGACCACGCCGTTCATGGCGTTGCTGCTGATGGCGGGCCTGGCGCTGGTGCCGGACGACCTGCTGAAGGCGGCGGCGATGGACGGGGCGAACGCCTGGCAGCGGTTCACCAAGGTGATGCTGCCGGTGATGAAGCCCGCCATCCTGGTCGCGCTGTTGTTCCGCACCCTGGACGCGTTCCGCATCTTCGACAACATCTTCGTGCTGACCAAGGGGCAGAACGACACCTCGTCGGTGTCCATGATCACCTACAACAACCTGATCAAGGGGTTGAACCTGGGCATCGGCGCGACCATGTCGGTGCTGATCTTCATCTCGGTCGCGATCATCGCGTTCGTCTTCATCAAGCTGTTCGGCACGGCTGCCCCGGGCAGTGACACCGAGGGGAGGCGCTGACATGGCGATCCTGCAGAGTCCGGCAGGCAAGAAGACCGCGTGGACGCTGGTCGACATCTTCGTCATCGTCTACGCGCTCTTCCCGGTGCTGTGGATCCTGTCGTTGTCGCTGAAGTCGTCGGAGACGCTGGCGGACAAGAGCTTCTTCCCGACCGACATCAGCTTCGAGCACTACGAGACGATCTTCTCGGCCGACGTCAGCCTGTTCATCCGGCCGCTGATCAACTCGATCGGCATCTCGGTGATCGCGACGCTGATCGCGGTGGTGTTCGGCACGATGGCCGCCTACGCCATCGCGCGGCTGGACTTCCCCGGTAAGCGGGCACTGGTCGGCGTCTCGCTGCTGATCGCGATGTTCCCGCAGATCTCGCTCATCTCGCCGCTGTTCGAGATGGAGCGGGCGCTGGGGCTGTTCGACACGTGGCCGGGTCTGATCCTGCCGTTCGTCACCTTCGCCCTGCCGCTGGCGATCTACACGCTGTCGGCGTTCTTCCGGGAGATCCCGTGGGAGCTGGAGAAGGCGGCGAAGATGGACGGGGCCACGCCCGGTCAGGCGTTCCGGAAGGTCATCGCGCCGCTGGCGGCGCCAGGGGTGTTCACCACAGCGATCCTGGTGTTCATCTTCTGCTGGAACGACTTCCTGTTCGCCATCTCGTTGACCTCGACCGAGAACGCTCGCACGGTGCCCGCCGCGCTGGCATTCTTCACCGGGGCATCGCAGTTCGAAACACCGACCGGCTCGCTGTCCGCTGCCGCGGTCATCATCACCATTCCGATCATCGTGTTCGTGTTGTTCTTCCAGCGCCGCATCGTTGCGGGGCTGACGTCGGGTGCTGTGAAGGGGTAGTTATGGCTGAGATCGTTCTGGACAAGGTGAGCAAGCGGTACCCGGACGGCGCCCTTGCGGTCTCCGAGGTCAGCATCGACATCGCCGACGGCGAGTTCATCATCCTGGTCGGCCCGTCCGGCTGCGGGAAGTCGACGACGCTGAACATGGTCGCCGGCCTGGAGGACATCTCCAGCGGTGAGTTGCGCATCGACGGCGAGCGGGTCAACGAGAAGGCGCCGAAGGACCGGGACATCGCGATGGTGTTCCAGTCGTACGCGCTGTACCCGCACATGAGCGTGCGGGAGAACATGGCCTTCCCGCTCCGGCTGGCCAAGGTGGACGACGCGACGGTCAACCGCAAGGTCAACGAGGCGGCGGAGATCCTCGACCTGACCGCGCACCTGGACCGCAAGCCGGCCAACCTGTCGGGTGGTCAGCGTCAGCGGGTCGCGATGGGCCGTGCGATCGTGCGAAACCCGAAGGCGTTCCTGATGGACGAGCCGCTGTCCAACCTGGACGCCAAGCTGCGGGTGCAGATGCGGACGTCGGTGTCGAAGCTGCAGAAGCAGCTGGGCACCACGACGCTGTACGTCACGCACGACCAGACAGAGGCGATGACGCTGGGCGACCGGGTCGTGGTGCTGCGCGGCGGCCACGTGCAGCAGATCGGGTCCCCGCAACACCTGTACGACAACCCGGCGAACCTGTTCGTCGCGGGCTTCATCGGTTCGCCCTCGATGAACTTCTTCCCGGGCCAGATCGCCGAGGGCAGCGTGCGCAGCCCGCTCGGCACGGTGCCGCTGCCGGACCGGTTGAAGGACGCCGTGCAGGCAGGCTCCGGGCAGCGGGACGTCATCGTCGGTATCCGGCCGGAGCACTTCGAGGACGCTTCGCTGATGGACGACGCGTCGCGCGAGCGTGGCGGGCTGGTGACGGTGAAGGTCGACGTGCTGGAGTCAATGGGCTCGGACGCCTACGCGCACTTCACCGTCGAGCAGTCCGAGGCGATCGAATCCGCCGAACTGGCCGAGCTGGCCGCGGACTCGGGCCGGACCGACACCGGGTCGGACACCGGGTTCACCGCGCGGCTGTCGGCGGCCACCACGGCCAGGGCCGGCGAGCCGATCGAGCTGTGGTTCGACACCGACAAGCTGCAGCTGTTCGACCCGTCCTCGGGTAAGAACCTGGTCTCGGTCGAGTAGGAGCAGGCGAAACGGGCCGTCGCGCCACGGGTGCGACGGCCCGTTTGCTGTGTGCGTGGGAGCGTCACGCCCGAGCGCCCGGCCGTCGTCTCTCGCACGCCTGGCCGGTCGCCGACCGTGCTGGCCTCGCACGAGCCCAGTCCGCCGCCAGCGGCCGCTGCACCACCAGCGGGGGTTCGGCCGCCGCACCACCAGCGGGCTCCGGCCGCTGCGCAACCAGCGGGGGTTCGGCCGCCGCATCAGAAGCAGCGGGTCCGGCCATCGCCCAGCAGCGGATGAGCGCCGCACGCCGTCGCCGACGCCGGCCCATGGGATTTGCGCCACGCAGCCGTGCGCCCCTCCGCTCACCAGGGCCCGCCGCTGCCGCCGGCCGCGGCGTCGCACCAGAGCCGGCCGTCGCCACCGCCTTCCAGCGAACTTCGGTCGCAGCCGAGGAACCCGGTTCGCTTCGCGCGACGGCGGCAATACCCAGCGGAGCCCGGGCCTAGCGGAAATCACCGCCCGCGGCCGTCAGCCTCTCCACAGCGGTGGCCCGCGCCGGACACGAGCGTCGGACCCTCGCCGGTCAGTTCTTGGTCAGGGTGTCGATGACCTCGTCGTCCCAGCGGTGCGTGCGCATGAGCTTGTAGCGCTTGCCCGCCATGTCCAGGTACGCCTCCGTGTCCGTGCGGTCGCCGATCAGGTCGGCATCCCGCAGCAGCCGCACCGCGGGCAGATACTCCTCGGCGTACCAGCGGTTGGCCACCGTCTCCCGGTCCATGAACTCGCCCTCGTCCTGCATCAGCCGGAATCCCCACGCCTCGATCGCCTCACCGAGCTCGGCGTACTGCTCGGGGTCGGACAGCTTCATGTCGGCGCGGGCCTCCGGGATCAGCGGCACCCGCTCCTGGAAGATCCGGTGGTAGTCCTTGACGATCAGATCGCCGCGGTAGCGGATGCCGTCTGCGTCCAGCACCGTCTCCACCAGCGTCACGTACGCCTCGATCTCCTTCAGCCCGAGCGCGCAGGCGACCGACACCCGGTGGTGGCCGTCGCTGACGAAGTGCAGTTCGCCGACCCGGTAGACCTCGATCGGCGGAATGGTCTCGCCACGCCGGTGGGCCGCCGCCAGCCGCTCCCACCGCGCGCGCACCCGGCCGCTGGTCGGCCGGAACCAACGGTCGAAATCACGGCTGCGGTCGACGCTGCCCACGATCGTGTCGATCCGGATGACGCGCAGGCCGAGGCGACGTTCACCCTTGCGACCCAGCGCTTCGACCACCTCGTCGAAGGGCAGCATGACGTTGATGTCGTCCGGCTCACGGCGCAGCCATGCGGCCAGTGAGGCGCGCACTTGCTTGCGACGGGCCCGCAGGAAGTCGCTTTCGGCATCGGCCCTCGGGAAGCCGGTGGTCTTGCTCATGTGATCTCCGCGGAATGCTCAGCAGGAACGAGATCGATGATGTGACTGCCGACGACGTTGCGCACGATCGTCGTACCGAGTATGTGGTCTTTGCACCGTTCGCCGTAAGGGTGAACATGCCCGTGCAGCAGCCACCGGGGACGAAGCCGCCGCACCACGTCGTGCAGGCAGTCGAACCCTTGATGCGGGTCGTCGTCCCCGTCGCCGACGCCGCGCGGTGGGCTGTGTGCGAGCAGCACGTCCACCGGGCCGCGGGCCCGGCGGACCAGCCGCCGCGCTCGCCGGGCCGCCTGCTGCTGCGTCCACTGGTTCGGACCCTCGTTGTAGCGGATCGACCCGCCGAGTCCGGCGATCCGCAGCCCGGCCGCCTCGACCACCCTGGTGTCGGCGTTGAACCAGCCGCGCGGGCCCGGCCACCGCTCGGGGAAGCCCGACCGCATGGTCAGTCCTGCGCTCAGCGAATAGCCGCCCAGGTCCCGGTCGTGGTTGCCCGGCACCATGACGGCGGGCACCTCCAACGCGTCGACCAGGAACTCGAGGTAGTCGAAGGGCAGATCGCCTGCGGACAGCAGCAGGTCGACGTCTCCGACACGGCCGATGTCCGACCACAGCGCGTGGTCCACCTCGTCGGAGACCACCAGTGCCCGTGCCATACCCCCAGGTTACGGGGCTTTCACAGCCAGCGGTTGCGTCTCAGCCGCCGGTAGAGGGTGACACAAACCACCGCGATCAGCAGGAGCACCGCCGGGTAGCCGAGCTTCCAATGGGTCTCCGGCATGTAGTCGAAATTCATGCCGTAGATGCCCGCGATGGCGGTCGGCACCGCGATGATCGCCGCCCACGCGGTGATCTTGCGCATGTCGGTGTTCTGCTGCAGCGTGATCTTGGCCAGGGTGGCGTCGACCAGCGTGGTGAGCATCTCGTCGAAGCCGGCCACCCGCTCGGACACCGTCGTCAGGTGGTCGTCGACGTCGCTGAAGTACGAACGCACCTGGTCGGGTACCAGCTTGCTGTAGCCCTGGGCCAGCCTGCGCAACGGCGTGGCCAGCGGCAACACCGCCCGCCGCAGTTCGAGCACCTCGCGCTTCATGAAGTAGATCTGCTCGGCGGTGATCAGCGAGTCCGGAGCGAAGACCTGCGTCTCCAGCATGTCCACGTCGTCGGCCAACCCGTCGGTGACGTCCATGTACTGGTCCACCACGTGGTCGGCGATGGCGTGCAACACCGCCGACGGTCCGAGCGACAACTGCTCGTGGTCGTCCTCCAGCTGCCTGCGCACCTTGCCGAGCTCGGCATGCTCGCCGTGCCGGACGGTGATGATGAAGTCCTTGCCGAGGAACGCCATCAGCTCGCCGGTGGCCACGATCTCGTTGGCCGTGGTCGGCGACGAGTGCTCGACGTAGCGCACCGTCTTGAACACCATGAACAAGGTGTCCTCGTAGCGGTCCAGCTTCGGCCGCTGATGCGCCTGGACGGCGTCCTCCACCGCCAGCTCGTGCAGCTCGAACGTGCGCGCGATGGCCGCCATCTGGTCCTCGTCCGGCTCGAACAGCCCGAGCCACACGAAGCCCTCACCTGTGGCACGCACCTCGGCGATGGCCTCGCTGTGCGTCCAGTGCCCGGGCTTTCGGCGCCCGTTGACGTACACGGCACAGTCGACCACACACGAGTCGAGCGGCGACGGCGTGCGCGGCTTCACCGGACCGTGGACGGTCCTGGAACGGGAACGGAATGCGCCAAGAGAGGGAATCGCGGGCATGAGGAACTCCTGCCAGGGAGAGGGGGCTGGCTTCGGTGCACGGGACTATCGCCAGTACTCACGGGTTCCTCACCTCCTCGCGTTCGACGCCGGTCACAGCGTGTCAAGGGTCTCGTTGACCAACGAGCACCAATGATCGAGGGTACTCCTGCAGTGGTATTGCGTGCTCATTTCCCCCCACTTGAGGAGGCCGAAACAGTGCAGTTCGGGCGCTACTACGAAGAGTTCGAGGTCGGTGACGTCTACAAGCACTGGCCGGGCAAGACGGTGACCGAGTACGACGATCACCTGTTCTGCCTGCTCACGATGAACCACCATCCGCTGCACATGGACGCGCACTACGCGGAGGAAACCACCGACTTCGGCAAGAACGTGGTGGTCGGCAACTACATCTATTCGCTGTTGCTCGGCATGTCGGTGCCCGACGTCTCCGGCAAGGCCATCGCCAATCTGGAAGTCGAGTCGCTGCGGCACATCAAGCCGACGTTCCACGGTGACACCATCTACGGCGAGACCGAAGTACTGGACAAGACGCCGTCGAAGTCCAAGGACGACCGCGGCGTGGTGTACGTGGAGACCCGCGGCTACAAGCAGGACGGCACGATCGTGTGCACTTTCCGCCGCAAGGTGATGGTGCCGAAGCGGTCCTACGGCGAGACGCGGGGTGGAGAGCAGCCAGGTCGACCGGAGCCCCATGAATGATGATCTCTCGGTGATCCGGCGGCGTCTGCGGACGTTCGCCGAGTCCGAAGCGCAGACTTCGCCGCTGTACGCGCACTTGGCGGGCCGGGCCGCCGAGGACGACGAGGTAGCGGGTCTGCTGTCGGCCGCGCCGCTGTACCAGGCGCGGCCGACCTTGCTGCTCGCGGTGGTGCACCGGCTCCTGGCCAAGTCGCCGGTGCACCCGCTGAGCAGGTACTACCCGACGATGGGCGGCTTCGACGGGGTCGACGACCAGACGTGGCCGTTGTTCAAGTCGTTCGTGCTGGAGCGCGCCGACGAGGTGCGCGAGATGTGCGCGACGCGCTCCACCCAGACGAACGAGGTGCAGCGGGCCGCGGTCGTCTACCCGGTCATCGCGGCCGCGGCCAAGCAGGCCCGCTCGCCGATCGCTCTGTTGGAGGTCGGTGCCAGCGCGGGCCTGCTGTTGAATATGGACAAGTACCGGTACGAGTACCTGTACGAGGGCGAGAAGCTGTCCGCCGGACCTGCGAAGGCCGCCGTGTGCCTGCACTGCGTCGTCGACGGCAGCGGGTTCACGCAGCCGCCGAAGAAGCTGGCCATCGGCGCCCGGCTGGGCCTGGACATCGCACCGGTCGATCTCGCCGACGAGGACCAGTTCGCGTGGCTCGAGGCGTGCGTGTGGCCGGACCAGGTGGAGCGAGTGCGGCTGTTGCACACCGCGGCCGCCGCGCAGCGCAAGGATCCGCCGGAGCTGATGCCCGGCGACGCGGTGGACGACCTGGCCGAGGCGGTCGGCCGGCTGCCTGCCGACCTGCCGCTGGTGGTGCTGACCAGCCAGGCCATGGCCTACCTCGAGGTGCCCCGGCGTCAGCAGTTCATGGCCCGGCTGGCCGAGATCGGACGGCAGCGACCGGTGTGGTGGGTGGCCAGCGGCCCGTACGAGACGGGCATGGACCTGATCGCTCCCGGGCGCGACGACGTCAGCTACGAGAACACCGGGCTGAGCACGCTGGCCGTCATGCAATGGGCCGGTGGTGAACCGACCGGCCGGGTCGTCGCGCAGCACGCTCATCACGGCAAACGCATGACCTGGATGGGCTAAACCCGGCCGGATGAATTGGTGCGCGCTCGGACGCGCGGTCGCTGTCCGTCAGCGCGGAAGGGCGTTCCAACCACGGAGCGTGGCCGTCAGTTGCTCCACCAGAGCACCGCCCTGATCAAACCGGGTGTACTCGTCGGCTGTGACCCAGCGAACATCTGCGGCGTCATCACCCGCACGGAGCACTCCGCCGGTGACCGAACAAAAGTAGTCATGAATCTCGAATTCGCCGCGAATCACGACTCCGGCGAGCCCCTCACAGCGGATTTCCAATCCGGTTTCCTCGCGCAGTTCGCGCGCGACGGCGACCGCGTCGGATTCCCCGGGTTCGACTCTTCCCCCAGGTAGAGACCACTTTCCGGCGGCGGGCGGGTGACCGCGCTTGATCATCAGCAACCGGCCGTGCTCGTCGTGCACCACCGCGCCGACGCAACGCACTGTGGATTTTTCGGTCGCCATAGCCACAGAGAGTAGTGACCCGGTAGCATATTCGCTGGGGCTGGCCCGTCTGCGGGACTTGCCTTGCGGAAGACCGCACCTGGTGCGGTATGAACGAACCGGTGACGTGAGCGACGAGTAGACGGGATCTGATCGCCAGTGAACGCGAAGAAGATAGCTGCTGTGGCCGGGACCCTGCTGGTGCTGTTCTTCGTGATCTCGCAGCCAGGCGCGTCGGCGAACCTGGTGCACAACATCCTGGGCATGCTGCAGGACGCCGCTGAGTCGTTGATCACCTTCGTCAGCAACGTGTTCAACGGCTGACCCAGGGCGCAGAGCGACCATGCTGCTGGCTCCTCGGGATCCAGACGAGTATCTGCTCGACACCGAGCGGCGCGTCATCCGGCTTCGTCGGCATTGGGCGGTCCTGCTCTGGGACGCGTTCGAGTCCGCCGCGTTGCTGGCGATCACCATCATGGTGTCGTACCTGCTGCCGCCGTCGCAGTGGATCTTCCAGAACATCCTCTGGTACGTCGCGCTGTTCGTGGTGCTGCGCTTCGCGTGGAAGGTCATGGAGTGGTGGGTCGAGACCCTGGTGGTCACCGACAAACGCTTCGTGCTCACCAGGGGCATCTTCACCACCAAGGTGCTGATGATGCCGATCAGCAAGGTCACCGACCTGACGTACGAGCGGCCGTTCGTGGGCAGGCTGCTTGGCTACGGCACCGTGATCGTCGAGTCGGCCGGTCAGATCCAGGCGCTGAACAACATCGACTTCATTCCGCGGCCGGAGGAGTTCTACGACTCGATCTCCGAGCTGGTGTTCGGGGACAAGAAGGCGCAGGCTCAGCGGTTCTCGATGGCCAAGGCGCAGCGCATCGCGAAGGGCAAGCGGCCGGTCGGCTGAGCCGGGAACGCCGCGGTGCGGCACGGGGCGACGTCGCCGGTTTCGCAGTCGGCCCGTTTGACCCAGCGCACACCCTCTACCACCTGCGACGGCGCAATCCGGCGGGTTCGGGCAGACTCAGTGGGTGCGCATCGATCTCCACACTCACTCGGTCATGTCGGACGGAACGGACACGCCGAGTGAGCTCGTGCGCGCGGCGGCCTCAGCCGGGCTGGACGTCGTCGCGATCACCGACCACGACACGACGGCCGGCTGGGAGGAAGCGGTCGGCGCCCTGCCGTCCGGTCTGACGCTGATCAGGGGTGCCGAACTGTCGTGCGTCAGCACCGCCGGAAACGGCCGCCCGATCAGCGTGCACCTGTTGGCCTACCTGTTCGATCCGCAGGCACCTGCGCTGGTCGAGGAGCAGCGACGGCTGCGGGTGGAGCGGCGGGAACGGTTGCAGCGGATGGCCGTGCGCATGGCCGCGGACGGCCTGCCGATCGACCCGGACGAGGTCATGGCGTCACTCCCAGCCGATGGCGCGGCTGGACGGCCGCACCTGGCGCGCGCACTGGTGGAGGCGGGCCTGGTGAGCACGGTCAGCGAGGCGTTCGACAAGTACCTGGGCAGTGGGGGGTCGTATTACTTGCGGCGAGCTGACACCCCGGTGAAGCGGGCGATCGCGATGATCGCCGACGCGGGCGGCGTGGCCGTCCTGGCCCACCCGTGGGCGTACTCGCGGGGCCCGACGGTGGCGGACGACGTGATCGTCGAGCTGGCCGAGGCTGGACTGTCCGGCGTCGAGGTCGACCACCCTGACCACGACCCCGGCACCAGGGAGCGGTTGCGCAAGCTCGCCGCCGAGCTGGACCTGCTCACCACGGGGTCGAGCGACTACCACGGTGCCAACAAGCCGACCCCGATCGGTGCCGAGACCACCGACCCGGAGGTCTACGAACGACTCGTCGCTCGTGCGAACGGACGCACACCGGTGAGAGGCTGACGCGGTGTATTTCGACGTCGAGGTTTTCACCTCTGCGGTGATTACGCTGCTGGTCATCATGGACCCGCCGGGCACGGTCCCGGTGTTTCTGAGCCTGACCGGCCGCAAGCCGCCCGCGGCTCGGGCCAAAGCGGCGCGGCAGGCAGTGCTGATCTCGTTGCTCGTCATCACGCTGTTCGCGGTGGCGGGCCAGGCGATCCTGGTGTACCTGGGGATCGGCATCCCGGCGCTGCAGGGCGCGGGCGGTCTGCTGTTGCTGCTCATCGCGCTGGACCTGCTGACCGGCCGGGAGAGCACGCAGCCGCAGGCAGCCGAGGACGTGAACGTGGCCCTCGTCCCGCTGGGCACCCCGTTGTTGGCCGGGCCCGGTGCGATCGCGGCGACCATCGTGTTCGTCCGGGAGGCCGAGGGCCACATCAGCGCGTATCTGGCGCTGGCCGCGGCGATCCTGCTGGTGCACATCGCACTGTTCCTGTGCCTGCGGTTCGCCGGCGGGCTGATCAGGCTGCTGAAGGAAAGCGGCATCACGCTGCTGGCGAAGATCGCGGGTCTGCTGTTGGCCGCGATCGCGGTGCAGCTGGTCGCCGAGGCGGTGCGGGGGTTCATCGCGGGTAGCTGACGACCGATGGCTGTCGCCGGAGTGGACTGTGCGGAGGTTTTCGGGGCCGCTGTGTGGCCTCGTCGGGCACGCGACTCGCGCCGGGGCCGTTACGTGACCCGTGTCGGATACGCGGAGGTGCTGCGGGAGCCGCTGTTGGCCCGCGTCGGCTACGCGACTCGTGCCGGTGCCGTTGCGTGGCCCTGCNTCGGCTNCGCGACTCGTGCCGGNGCCGTTACGTGACCCGCGTCGGATACGCGGAGGTGCTGCGGGAGCCGCTGTTGGCCCGCGTCGGCTACGCGACTCGTGCCGGTGCCGTTGCGTGGCCCTGCCTCGGCACGCGGCTCCTGCCAGGCCCGGTCCGTGCGAACAGGGCCCCGCATTCCGGACCGCTGACCGGGGTATTCCTCGCGCCGGACCTGGCGCTCCCCGGCCGCAGGACGGCGACAGTTAGCCTGGCGAGTATGTGGGTGGATGAGGTGGTGGAGGTGAGCCGGCCAAGTCGTGACGACGCCGTGGGCGGTGGCGTCGTGCGGTTTCTCGCCGGGTCATTGGCCGCCGGGCTCGCGGTCCTGACCGTGGGGCTCGTGGTGGCCGAGCTGGTCACCGAATCGCACGGACTCAACGGTCCGGGGACCGGGCCCGTCGTCGGGCACGCGGTGGCTTCGGTGGCCGCCATCGCGGCAGCCGCCGTCGCCGATCGCAGGCAAGGCCGGGCAGCCGGTGTGGCGATCGCGGTCGTGCTGGCGATCGTGGCCGCCGTGCTGTGGTTCTACTGGCTCACCTGACCGGTCAGCGCAGCGCGACCAGCGTGTCCCCGCGCTGCTCGAGCAGGACCGGCCCGACGTGGCTGAGCCGCACCGGACCCTCGTAACCGGATCGATCGATGGCGACCGTGCGCGACGACTCACCGGTTTCTTCGTCGATGACGGCGATCCCGCCGTCGATGGGCACGACCATGCTGTCTGCCCACTGCATTCCGGTGCCGCGAGTGTTGGGCAACGTCCAGCGTGGCCGCAGCGTCTCGGCATCCATCGCGAGTGTGGCCGACCCGCTGAACCACAGCACCGAAGACGGACCGTGCGTCAGCTGCGGAGTCCCGTCGACGTGCGCGTCCAACAGCTCTTCGGTCGGCATGGTCAGGCTGTACTGGTTCACCAGTTTGCCGGGCTTGGCGTAGATCAGGAGCTGACGCGTGTGCGGCAGCACGACGGCGGCCCGCGGTTCCTCGTCGCGCGCGACCGCCACCACGCGGGCATCCGCCCCGGGCAGCTCGGCCGACAGCAACACCTTCGGCTCGTCGCTTCTGTTCTCGCCGTCCTGCTCGTTCGTGGTGCCGATGACGGTCAACCAGTCCGACCGGTCACCCGCACAGCGCTCGGTGATGGCGATCTTGCCCGCGAGCAGCGCCATGGAATTCAACGCGCAGTCCGAGCGCGGCGGCACACCGGTGTCGGCCAGGCATCGCCGCTCCTGCGACGGCGGGGTCGACGTCTCCACCTGGCCCTTGCTGGGCGAACTGGTGGCCGAGCAGCCCGGCCGGTGCTGGCGGTCCGGTTCCACCGGTGCAGGTACCCGGCCGTACTCCATCGTGCGGATCAGATCCCTGCTCCAGACGTTCAGCAGCTTGCGGCCGGTGGCCAGCACATGTGTCCCGTCGCTGAGCAGGCGCGTGCCGAGTTCGGCGTCGCCGTTGCGTTGCGCTTGCAGCCGCCCGGTGGCGAGATCGAGTCGCGAGACCTCGCTGCACCCGGACGACTTGCGATAGACCGCCAACGCGCTCGACCACGCCTCGCCGACCGTGCACAGCGGCAGATCGCGCTCGTAGTGCCAGACCTGCTCACCCGTCTCGGCGTCGCGTCCGGTGACCTTCCCGCCCTCACCGGTCACCACGGTGGCGCCATGCGCGACCGGCAAGATCGTTTTGGGGCTCGGCGCCCGCCACAGCTCCCTCAGCTGCCCTGGTGGCTCCTTGGGCTCGGGTAGCTCGGTCTGCTCCCGCGCGGCCGTGGAGCGGCTGGTCGCCCTGCTGTCGCTCTGCGCCCACACGAGCGCCCCCACGACAACCACGACCGCGACGACGACCGCGGTGACGATCCTGTCCCGCGGTCGCGTCCACGGCGAACGTGCTCCCGCCCGCCTGCCGGGCTCACGCGGGGGCTCGGGCGAGGCGGGCACGGGTCAGGCGTCCCCGCCCGCCGAGTTGGTCGCGCTGCTGCTGCGACGGCGCCGACGGCGACGCCGCGCCCCGGATGACTTTCCGGGCGCCGAGGAATCCGCATCGCTGGTGCGTGCCTCCGGCGCACTGGTCGACTGCGTCACCGAGGTCTCCTGCTTCGCCTCGGAGGACGAGCGGGAGCCGCGCGTGCGCTTCCGCGGCCGACGCTTGGCGGGCGACTGCGACCGAGGGCCGCTCTTGCGCTTGCCCCCGAAGTCCTCGGCCTTCTCCGCCGAGAGCCCGGCGCGGGTCCGCTTCGCCAGCGGCAGCCTGCCGGTGGCGTCCCGCGGGATGCCGAGATCGGTGTACAGGTGCTCGGACGTGGAGTAGGTCTCCACCGGCTCGGGCTTGTCCAGCCCCAGCGTGTCGGAGATCAGCTTCCAGCGCGTCTGCTCGTCCCAGTCGACCAGCGTGACGGCCACGCCCGCCTTGCCCGCACGACCGGTGCGGCCGATGCGGTGGACGTAGGTCTTCTCGTCCTCCGGGCACTGGTAGTTGATCACGTGGGTGACGTCGTCGACGTCGATGCCGCGGGCCGCGACGTCGGTGGCCACGAGCACGTCGATCTTGCCGGAGCGGAACGCCCGCAGCGCTTGCTCGCGGGCGCCCTGACCCAGGTCACCGTGCACCGCACCGGCAGCGAAACCGCGCTCGGTCAGCTCGTCGGCGACCTTCTGCGCGGTGCGCTTGGTGCGCGTGAAGATCATCGTCAGGCCGCGATCCTTGGCCTGCAGCACCCGCGCGATCAGCTCCGGCTTGTCCAGCGCGTGCGCCCGGTAGACGAACTGCGCGGTGCGCTCGTGGATCGCGCCCTGGTCGACCTCCTCGGCGCGGATGTGCGTCGGCCGGTTCAGGAACGTGCGGGCCAGCGTGATGATCGGGCCGGGCATGGTGGCCGAGAACAGCATGGTCTGCCGCTCGTCCGGCACCATCCGCAGGATGCGCTCGATGTCGGGCAAGAAGCCCAGGTCGAGCATCTCGTCCGCCTCGTCGAGCACCAGCGCGGAGACCTTGCCCAGCACCAGGTGCCGCTGCTCGGCCAGGTCGAGCAGCCTGCCCGGGGTGCCGACCACCACGTCGACACCCTTCTTGAGCGCCTTGATCTGTGACTCGTACGGGCGGCCGCCGTAGATCGACAGGGTCCGGACGCCGAGGTACTTGCCCGCGTCCTGCAGATCGTGCGTGACCTGCAGGCACAGCTCACGGGTCGGCACGACGACCAGCGCCTGCGGCGTTCCGTCACCGGGCAGCGTCAGCCGCTGCAGAATCGGGACGCCGAAGCCGAGGGTCTTACCGGTGCCGGTCCGCGCCTGGCCGATGACGTCGTCGCCGGCCAGTGCCAGCGGCAGGGTCAGTTCCTGAATGGCGAACGTGCGCTCGATGCCTGCTTCGGCCAGCGCACGCACGATTTCCGGCTTGATGTCGAAGTCGCTGAACTTGGGGGCCTCCGGGCGGACCGGGGCGCCTGCCTGCAGCGGATGGGAAGGATCGGTCTCGTCGACACCGGCCTCGCTGTGCTCCAGCGTGACAGGGTCGGTCGGCCCGGGGGTATCCGTGATCTCGGATCGCTCGCCAGGCGTGTCGGTCATGGTCAGCGTGATCGCCTCTCTCACATTCCAGCGCGCACAGCTGACGGTGGGAAATCCCCAATGGCCGATCATGGTCGGCATAGCGTGCACGCACAGTGCCTCGATATCGCTCGATATTCCTCGAATCGCGCGGCCACAAACTCCTCCGGCGCGCGAGATGCGATATCGCTCTCGAGGTGCAGTCTACCGGTCCGAATCGGAGTTAGGGTCTAAGCATGACCGACGGCACCCCCCGAACGGCCAACTCCGACCAGGAGAAGGCCGAGGCACAGCGAGGTACTGAGGCTGCCAAAGAGCCGCTCAGTGAAGGTGTGGTGGACCTGCTCGGCGTGTTGGCCTACGGCGAGCTCGCCGCGTTCGACCGGCTGGCGGAGGATGCCAGGGGAGCGCCGACGCTGTCCGGCCGCGCGCAACTGTCCGCGATGGCAGCCGCGGAAATGGCGCACTACCAGCTGATCGACCGATACCTGGCCGAGCACGGGGTATCGGTGGAGGACGCGATGCGGCCGTTCATCAAGCCGCTGGACGCCTTCCACGCGGGCACCCGGCCGAAGACGTGGCTGGAGTCGCTGGTGAAGGCCTACGTCGGCGACCAGCTGGCCGCCGACTTGTACCGGGAGCTGGCCGACTGGCTGGACCCGGCGACGCGGGAGATCGTGCTCACAGTGCTGGCCGACACCGGCCACTCGGAGTTCGCCGAGCGTGAGGTCGCGGCCGCCATCAAGGCCGATCCGACGTTGCGCGACCGGCTGGCGTTGTGGGGTCGCAGGCTGTTGGGCGAGGCGCTCACGCAGTCGCAGTACGTCGCGGCCGAGCGGGACGGGCTGGCCGAGCTGATCGTCTCCGGCTCGGGCGACATGAGCGGTATCGCCGCGTTGTTCCGGCGGTTGCAGCAGCGGCATCACAAACGCATGCAGGCGCTCGGCCTGGGCTGATGGCCACCTCCGCGGTGGGATAGCCTGGCAGTCGTAGCGGACGCTCAAGCAGGAGGCATCGGGTGGAGATCAAGATCGGCATCGATGAGTCGCCCCGCGAGCTGGTGTTGTCCAGCAACCAGTCGCAGGAAGAGGTCGAGAAGCTGGTCACCGACACGCTGGACAAGGGCGATGGCCTGCTGCGGCTGTCCGACGAGAAGGGCCGTACCTACCTGGTGCCGACCGACAAGATCGCCTACGTGGAGATCGCGCCGAGCGACACCCGCCGGGTCGGGTTCGCGGTCGTGGAAAAGAAGTAGCCGGCCGGATCACTCAGCGATTTCGTCGACACCCGTGGCATCGCCGCGGGTGTCGCGCATTGTGATGACCTTGTTCAGCTCGAGCGGCTTGTTCGGATCGACCGTGTGGCCGTGTTGCCGCAGGACTCCGTCGATGGCCGCCCAAATGATCTCGGTGGTGTATTCCACCACCGCTTCTTTGCTCATCGATCGGCGTTCCAGCCACCATTCCCCGACGTTCTGCACCAGCCCGACCACGCCGTGCGCCCACGGCTCCGCGGCGCCGGAATCCATCCCGAACGCGCGCATGTAGTCGCCGAGCACCGCGGTCACCGCCGACGCGATGAGCCGCTTGTCCTCCTGCGCGATGTCGGTGCTGGCCGGCTCGGCTGCGTGCGGCGGCGGATGCACCAGCAGCCGGTAGAGGTTCGGGTACTCCTCGACGGTGGTGAAGAAGGCGTCGATCACCCGCCGGATGCGCGGTAGCGGGGCCAGTTCCTGGTTCAGCGCGGGCATCAGCCGGTTGAACAGGATCTCGGTGCCCTTCTGGCCGAGCGCGACGAGTAAGTCGGCCTTGTCGGTGAAGTGTCGGTAGAGCACCGGCTTGGTGACGCCCGCTTCCACCGCGACGTCCTCCATGCCGAAGTCCGGGCCGTGCTTGTCGATCGCCCGCAGCGCGGCCTCGACGAACTCCGCGCGGCGCTCGATGCGATGACGTCGCCAGCGGTCCCGCCGGGCGTCCGAGCGCGTGCTGCCGTTCTTGACACCGTCGGCCATGTCGATCACCATACCGCGAGGTAACTGTTACTGCTCGTCACAGTAACTTCGGCGAAAGGTGGACGGCGTGAGCCTGGTGGAACCTCGACGGCAACGGTCCTACGCCACCGGCGCTGAGCGGGTCGACCGGTTCACGACGGCGGACGGCACGCAGCTGTTGGTGCGGACCAGTGGGCCGTCGGACGCCCGGGTCACCGTCGTCCTGGTGCACGGATGGACCCAGCACAGCGGCTGCTGGGACGGGGTCTGCGCGCTACTGCCCACGGACGTGCGGGTGGTTCGTATGGACCTGCGGGGCCACGGCGGATCGGACCCGGCGCGGCGCGGCGCGCGGACCTTGGAACAACTGGCCGACGACCTGGCGGAGCTGCTGGCCGCACGCACCACGGGCCCCTTGGTGCTGGTGGGCCACTCGATGGGCGGGATGACGCTCATGGCGCTGGCCGAACGCCACCCGTACGTGGTGTCCGCCAGGGTGGCCGGGATGGCGTTCGTGGCGACGTCCTCGGGCAACATGCACCGCATCTCGCTGGGCTTGCGCGGTGCCCTCGGGCGGAGCGTGCCGCGTGTCGAGCCTGTGCTGCGGGGTCTGCTGGAACGCCGGGAGAACGGTTCGTTGCCTGCGGTGCCGCAGGTGCTCAGCCCGGTGGTGCGCTGGTTGGTCTTCGGGCGGCGGGCGCCGCGGCGGCACGTCGTCGAGACTGCGAGAGCGGCGTTAGCGGCTCACCCGGCGACCATCGGCGGGCTGCTGGACGCGATCTTCGCGCACGACCGCACGGTCGCGTTGAGCGTGCTGCGGGACATTCCGACCCTGGTGCTCGCCGGTGACCGCGATCGGCTCTGCTCGGTCGAGCACGCCAAGGTGATCGCCGAGCAGCTGCCGGGAACGAGCTACGTGTTGTATCCGGGCGCGGGCCACATGCTCATGCACGAGCGCACCACCGATGTCGCGCGGCGGCTGACGTCGCTGATCCGGACGGCTGTTCCGGCGGGTTAGGACTGTTTCAGCGGGAAGCCACCGCCGATACCGCGCCACGCCAGCTGCGCGATCAAGGCGATCGCCTCGTCGCGGTCGACCGCGGAGTGGTTGTCCTGCCAGTAGCGGGCGCTGACCTGGCTCATCCCCACCAGACCGGACGCCAGCAGCTGAGCCTTGGCGGGCGGCAGACCCGCGTCGGCGGTGATGGTGTCGGTGATCGCGTGCACGCAGGCCGACGTCGCGCGCTCCACGGCCGCCTGCACGGCCGGCTCACCGCGCAGGTCGGACTCGAACACCATCCGGAAGGCGCCGCTGTCCGAGCTGACGAAGTCGTAGTAGGCCGCGACCGCGTTGTACACCCGTTGCTTGTTGTCCGAGGTCGACGTCATCGCCTTGGTGACCTCGGCGACCAGCTGCTCCACGTTGGTCTCCAGCAGCGCGATGTACAGCTCGAGCTTGCCGGGGAAGTGCTGGTAGAGCACCGGCTTGGAGACCCCGGCCCGCTCGGCGATCTCGTCCATCGCAGTCGCGTGGTAGCCGTTGGCGGCGAAGACGTCGCGGGCCACCGCGAGCAGCTGGGCGCGGCGCTTGCGTTTGGGCATACGCACGCCGCGCTTGAGTTGGGCAAGAACCCCGGTGGCCTGCGCGTTCGTCGTGTCCGTCATGGCCGGCCTTCCGCTGTCGTGCGCTGTCGCGCGTTGTCGTCTCGCTCAGGGCGGATCTCGCCGATGCCGACAGTACCCGTCGGTAATACGGGTGGCGCAAGCTGCGTCGGTGTCGCGGCTGGTCCGCGGTGCGTGGGATCTGCCCGTTGGCGCACCGTGAACGAGGTGCGTCATCCTGGTGTTATGGCTGATCCCACCGTGTCCGACGGCGACTCCACCCGCCGTGGCCTCGAATTGCCGGACCTGGACGAGCGCCGGCCGCCGTGGCAGGGCAAGGTGGAGGAGGCGGGCGGCGTCCGGTTGCACGTCCGGCGCACCGAGCCGGAACTGAGCCCTCCGGATGCTCCGACCGCCGTGTACCTGCACGGGCTCGGTGGGTCGTCGACGAACTGGACCGACATGGGCAGGCTGCTCGCGCCGTGGGCGCGGGGCGTCGCCGTCGACCTTCCCGGGTTCGGGTTCTCCGAGCCGGAGGCGGATTTCGACTTCAGCCTGCGGCAACATGCGGATCGGGTGGCGCGGTATGTGCGCGGCCTGGACACGGGACCGGTGCACGTGCTGGGCAACTCGATGGGCGGTGCCATCGCGATCCTGCTGTCGGCACGCTGGCCGGAGCTGGTGCGATCGGTGACGTTGATCTCGCCCGCGGTGCCGGATCTGCGGCCGAGTCTGAGCCGGCTGTCCGATCCCCGGTTGGCGCTGGCCTACCTGCCCGTGGTGGGGACGCGGGCGCGCAAGCAGCTGCTGGAGATGACGCCGGAGCAGCGCGTGCGGCAGGTGCTCGAACTGTGCTTCCACGACCCGTCGCGCTATCCGCCGCATCGGGTGGCCGAACTGGTGGAGGAGTACCAGCAGCGGAGCGGCTACCAGTGGGCGGTGTCTGCGATGGGCCGGTCCACCCTGGGGATCTTCAAGGGCTGGGTGGCGTGGGGGCCGCGGTCGATGTGGCGCGCGCTCGAGCAGATCACCGCGCCGTCGCTGGTGGTCTGGGGTGCGCGGGATCGCGTGATCAGCTCGCGGAAGGCCACGCGGACCGTGCGCTCACTCCGCAACGGCAGGCTCTTGATGCTGCCGGATACTGGACATGTCGCGCAGATGGAGCAGCCGCGGCGGGTCGCCGAGGCCACGCTGCAGCTGTGGCAGGAGACGGAAACGGAGCGTTGAGCCGGTCGGGTGATGGGTGATGGGCGCGATGTCAGCCTGTCGGTGCAGTGCTCGGTTCGTGATGTGGCAGGCTGTGGACCGTGAATGATCGGGTGACGAGACGAACGCGGAGCGCACGCGTCCGCACGTCACAGCCACCCGAACGCAGGTCTGTCGACCGCGTTCCGCGCTATCGGCCGGGCGGCAGGAGGATCGCTGCGGAGCCGTTGGAGGCGGCGTGGCGCCCGGCCCCGGAGCGGCCCGAGCGTGCGCGTCCGCGGTCTCGGTCAGCGGGCCCGTCCAGCTGGGTCAAGAAGTACGGCTGGCGGATCTATGCGCTCCCGGTGCTGCTGGTGGTCACCGTGCTGGCGGTGCTCGACTCCCGTGATGGTGCTCAGCCGCCCGAGCAGACTGCGGCGGCGGAGAAACCTGCCGCGGGTGCCGCCTCCGGTGGCGAGGGGCCGAGCGCGACGGAGAATCCCGCGGAGCCGGTCGATCTGCGCATCCCGACCGCCGAGTTGCCTGCGGGCGGCAAGTTCACCAAGAAGGGCCGGGGCACCTGGCATGTGGTGAAGGGCTCCAGCCCGCCGGTAGGGAAGGCGGGCGGTCGGCTGTACAAGTACACGGTCGAGGTGGAGAACGGGCTCGATCCGTCGAGCTACACCGGTGACGACGCGTTCGCCGAGACCGTGGAGGCCACGCTGTCGGATCCGCGCAGCTGGACCGGCGGCGGGAAGGTGCGCTTCCAGCGGGTGGACGATCCCGCGGACGCGGACTTCCGGATCAGCCTGACCTCGCCCGCGACCACGCACCGAGCCGACGTGTGCGGCTTCCAGATCAAGTACGAGTCGTCGTGCTACCAGCGGCGCATGGACCGCGTGATCATCAACCTGGCGCGCTGGGTGCGCGGTGCGAAGGCGTTCAACTCGGACATGACCGCCTATCGTCAGTACGCCATCAACCACGAGGTCGGGCACGCGTTGAACAACGGCCACGTGGGCTGCAAACGGAACGGCGCGCTGGCGCCGGTGATGATGCAGCAGACGTTCGGCGTGGCCAACAACTACGTGGCGAAGCTGAACAAGGCCGATCCGACCAACTACAGCGCTGTGCCGCGCGACGGCAAGGTGTGCAAGCCGAACGCGTGGCCGAATCCCGGCGCGGAGTGACGGAATATCGGGCCACGACCTCGTGTTGTTCCAGAGTGTGGACGGCACCGTCATGATGTGGACGGACGCCGTTCGTGCGGGGAGGATCGAAGGAGACCACCGCACAATCCACGTGGCGTGAACCTGGAGGTCGAATGTCAGGCAGCCTGCCGCCGCTGGTCGAACCCGCGGCCGAGCTGACCAAAGAGGAAATAGCCCGCTACAGCAGGCACCTGATCATCCCGGACGTCGGGGTGGAGGGCCAGAAGCGGCTGAAGAACGCCAAGGTGTTGGTCATCGGCGCCGGCGGGCTGGGCAGTCCTGCGCTGCTGTACCTGGCCGCGGCCGGGGTCGGCACGCTGGGCATCGTCGACTTCGACACCGTGGACGAGTCCAACCTGCAGCGTCAGGTGATCCACGGGCAGTCGGACCTCGGCAAGTCGAAGGCGCAGTCGGCCAAGGAGTCGATCGCCGAGACGAACCCGTTCGTGAACGTCGTGCTGCACACCGAGCGGCTGACCAGCGAGAACGCGCTGGACATCTTCCGTGACTACGACCTGATCCTGGACGGCACGGACAACTTCGCCACGCGGTACCTGGTCAACGACGCGGCGGTCATCCTGGGCAAGCCGTACGTGTGGGGCTCGATCTTCCGCTTCGAAGGTCAGGTCTCGGTGTTCTGGGAGGACGCGCCGAACGGCAAGGGCCTCAACTACCGCGACCTCTACCCGGAGCCGCCACCACCCGGGATGGTTCCCTCCTGCGCCGAGGGCGGCGTCCTCGGCGTGCTGTGCGCGTCGATCGGTTCGATCATGGTCACCGAGGCGATCAAGCTGATCACCGGGATCGGTGAGCCGCTGCT
Source organism: Thermocrispum municipale DSM 44069 (assembly GCF_000427825.1). Taxonomy (GTDB): domain Bacteria; phylum Actinomycetota; class Actinomycetes; order Mycobacteriales; family Pseudonocardiaceae; genus Thermocrispum; species Thermocrispum municipale. The sequence continues at coordinate 103,062 of NZ_ATYT01000015.1, forward strand.
CGGCAGGCTGATCACCTACGACGCGCTGGAGATGCGCTACCGCGAGGTGAAGATCCGCAAGGATCCGGAGACGCCGAAGGTCACCGAGCTGATCGACTACGAGGCGTTCTGCGGTGTGGTGTCGGACGAGGCGCAGCAGGCGGCGCAGAACAGCACGATCACGCCGCACGAGCTGAAGGCGATGTTCGACTCGGGCAAGGACTTCGAGCTGATCGACGTCCGTGAGCCGCACGAGTACGAGATCGTCCGGATCGACGGTGCGAAGCTGATCCCGAAGGACAGGATCCTGTCGGGCGAGGCACTGGCCGAGCTGCCGCAGGACAAGCCGATCGTGCTGCACTGCAAGTCGGGTGGCCGGTCCGCGGAGGCGCTGGCGGCGCTGCACCGTGCGGGCTTCTCGGACGCGGTGCACCTGGGCGGCGGTGTGCTCGCCTGGGCGAAGCAGATCGACCCGAGTCTGCCGACGTACTGAGACGCTGGACCCAGCGGGCGCCTTCGGGCGCCCGCTGGCGCATGTCTGGGGGCTGATGCCGGCGCGGATGCCCGGAGGCCCTGCGCGGCCGCCCCTCAGCAGTCCGGCTGGCTCGCCACTGGCCGAGCGCAGGCCGAAGAGTGTTCGCGGCGAAGGCCTGCCGGTGCTGTCACGCGGGGCGGGGCGCCGTGTCATGCCGGGCCGGCCCGTTCTGTCGCGCAGGGCGATTTCCGACTCGCCCTGTCACGCAGCGCACCGTGATGCGTACGGAGGGTCGGATTGCACCATAAGGAGTGCTGGAGGGCCTGATGCGGAGTGTCACCCACTGGGGTGACGGGTGGCCGCGTTAGTCTGCCGCCGTGACCCTGACCCGCGAGCGCCCTCCGCTGCGCGTTTGCGCTGCATTCGGTGTGAGTCCTGAGCAGTTGCAGCCGCTCGACGACGACGCGGGTTGGCGGGGCGACGGCGTCGTGCTGCGGCCCGCCACGGACTCGGCCGAGGCGGTCTGGGCTTCCGGCGCGCTCGGGAAGGTCTCGCTGCCGGATGTCCGGATTGCGCGTCCCGCGCGGGCCACGGACGGACGGGCCATCGTGGGCGGCTGGATGGCTTACCGGCTGTCTCCGGACGAAGGCGACGAGGTGCCAGGGGAGCGTCCGCCGGTCGACGACATCGTGCTCGTTTCGGTCAAGCTCCACCAGGCGTTGATCGACCTGCCACGCCCGGATTTCATCGACAAGCGCAAGGACTTGTTGGCGAAGGCCGACCGGGTCGCCTGGGGCGAGGAAGAAGCCGAACTCGATGAGGCCAACGGCGGCCGGTGGTTCGAGATCCTGGCTGGGGCAGCGCGGGAAACCAGCCTGCCGAGCCAGGTCGTGCACGGCAGCCTCTTCAGCAGCGTGCGGCTCACCGGGGACGGAATGCCCACCGTGCTGGATTTTCGGCCGTACTACCGGCCCGCGGAGTGGGCCACCGCGCTGGTGGTCGTGGACGCCGTCGTGGCCAATGTCGCTGGGGCCAGCCTCATCCAGCAGTGGTCGCACTTGCCCGAGTGGCGCCAGATGCTGCTGCGGGCCACCCTGTTCCGGCTCGCCGCCCACGCCCTGAACCCCACCGCCGACGAGAAGACCCTCGACGGCCTCCGCCGCGCTGCCGTGCTCGTCGGCGAAGCCGGCTGACGCCTGCCGCTTCGCTTCGACTGCGTTGGTGCTGATCAGGCGCGGTCAGTGGCATGTTCTCGAGCCTGTGTGAAGTATCCGGAAAGTGGCCCACCGTCTGCGCTGAGTTGCTACCGTAGCGACCGGAGCGATGACCAGGAAGCCGTCGGGAGGGCCGCAATGAGCTTCATCGGGGATTGGGCGGACATCCTGCAGTCACTCGAGGAGCAGCGCAAGAAGTACGGCGGCACCTCCATCGGTGACTCCTTCAG
>NZ_ATYT01000016.1 GCF_000427825.1 Thermocrispum municipale DSM 44069
CCACCCCATACCGGAAAAACCTTTCCACACCCCACCATGCGATGAAGTGTCCTATGCGGTATTAGACCCCGTTTCCAGGGCTTATCCCACAGTACGGGACAGGTTACCCACGTGTTACTCACCCGTTCGCCACTCCTCCACCCAGTCAAAGACCAGGCTTCAGCGTTCGACTTGCATGTGTTAAGCACGCCGCCAGCGTTCGTCCTGAGCCAGGATCAAACTCTCCAACAATGAATCCTGACAAAAACAACCAACACACAAACAAATGTATGCCGGCCGCAAACTCAAAGAAACCCAAACAGGGTTCCAAAAAATCAACTGGCTAAGCTCACAAACACACTGTTGAGTTCTCAAACAACACGTCGCATCAACCCTTGCGGGTTGGAAGCTTCGGGTTTTGCTCCCTGTTGGGGCCGGGAGCCTTGCCCCCGCCGGTGCTTCCCGGTCCGTTTCGGTCCGGCTCGCTCCGACGTGAGAGAACTTTACACGAGCTCCAGACCCCCAAAAACGGGGGGTCCCTTAAGATCGTTTACGCAGGTCAGAGGCCGTTTTCAAGCGAAGAGGCGCCCCGCGGGCCCGCACCCGGCCGCCGAGCACGCCGCAACGCGTTCGGGACCTGCGAAGCCCATCGGAGCGCCTCCGCTCGGGGACGGCCTGCCGTCACACCAACAAGCGCACCCCCGCGACGTTCCGCTTACCCCGCCGGACGATCAGCCACTTGCCGTGCAGAGCATCCGCAGGCTCGGGGCGCCACTCCTCGTCGGAGATCTTGGTGTTGTTCACGTACGCCCCGCCCTCACGGACCGTGCGACGCGCAGCGCCCTTCGACTCGCTCAGGCCCGCGGCCACGAGCAAGTCCACGATCGTCGGCTCGTCGGACAGTGCCACTTCACCCGTCGGCACCTCCGCCATCACCGATTCCAGGGTCGGCTCGTCCAGTGCGCTGAACTCACCCTTGCCGAACAAGGCCTGGCTTGCCGCGACGACCTGGGCTGTCTGATCAGCACCGTGCACCAGGGTGGTCAGCTCCTCGGCCAACCGGCGCTGCGCGGCCCGGCGGAACGGCTGCTCCTCGGTCTGCCGCTCGAGCTCGGCGATCTCCTCTTGCGACAGGAAGGTGAACAGCTTCAAGTACCGGATCACATCGGCGTCGGCCACGTTGACGAAGTACTGGTACCACGCGTACGGCGACGTCATCTCCGGGTCGAGCCACAGCGAACCCCCACCGGTCGACTTGCCGAACTTGCGGCCTTCCGAATCGGTCACCAGCGGCGTGGTCAAGGCGTGCACGGTGGCGCCGTCGACGCGGCGGATGTAGTCCACTCCGCCGACGATGTTGCCCCACTGGTCCGACCCACCGATCTGCAGCTTGGTGCCGTACCGGCGGTAGAGCTGCAGGTAGTCGTAGGACTGCAGTAACAGGTAGCTGAACTCGGTGTAGGAGATGCCGTCCGTGGCCAGCCTGCGCTTGATCGTCTCGCGGGCCAGCATGGTGTTCACCGAGAAGTGCTTGCCCACCTCACGGAGGAACTCCAACGCGCCGAAGCCTTCGAACCAGTTCAGGTTGTTCTCGGCGATCGCACCGGTCGGGGTGTCGTCGAACGTGACGAACTTTTCCAGCTGCGCGCGGATCTTCTCCAGCCGTGCCGCGACGACGTCCGGGCTCACCAGGCTCCGCTCGCCCACGTCGCGCGGGTCCCCGATCTGGCCGGTCGCTCCCCCGGCGAGCACGACGGGGCGGTGGCCCGCACGCTGGAACCTGGCCAGCGTCAGCAGTTGCAGCAGATTCCCCGCGTGCAGGCTTTCCGCGGTCGGGTCGAACCCGCAATACAGCGTGAGCGGGCCGGCGGCCAGGTCCTTGCCCAGCGCCTCCAGGTCGGTGGACTGCGCGATCAGCCCGCGCCAGGACAGCTCGTCGAGAATCTGCTCACTCACGGCGTTCATCTTTCCTTACTGCGCTTGCCGCCTCGGCGGTAGGGACTGACCGCCGGGGAATCGACCCAGAACCGCCACGGCGTGTCGTGCGCTGCGGCGACGCCGACGCGAGGACCCGAATTCACCTTCCGGCACGGCTCCGGCGCCGCCCACAACCTGATCGGCGACGACGGTTCGGTGACGTCGACACCATTGTGCTCGCGGGTGATCCCGAGCGCCGTGCACAACCGCGCAGGCCCGCGCGCCAGGTCCGACGGCTTCCGCGCGGCGGGGCGACGCTGCGCGGCCAGCTCGACGCCATCGACGATCTCGGCAGCACGGAGCAGGACCGCACCGGCCTCGCCATCGGTCATGCTGACCACGTTGGCGCAGAAGTGCATGCCGTAGATGAAGTACACGTACAGCCTGCCCGCCGGCCCCCACATCACCTCGTTGCGTGCGGTGCGCCCTCGGTACGAATGGGAGGCAGGGTCGTCCGCGCCGCGGTAGGCCTCCACTTCCACGATCCGGGCGCGTACCCCGTGGGCCTCGATCGAACAGCCGAGCAGCAGGTGAGCGGCATCGACCGGGTCCACGGCCAGCTCTTCGCGGGTCAGCAGCCTGGTCACGAGCGGCAGCTTACGGCCCGGCCGCAGCCGGTTCGAACCGCTCCCCCGCGCGCCGGCGAGACCGTTCGGCCCGCAGCGCGGGCAGGTACAGCGGCGCGGCGAGGGCCAGCGCCACCCCACCGATGACGATGGCCAGTCCGACGGACGACCCGGCAGCGACCGATGTCAGAACGACGAGCCCCAGGCTCCCCGCGGGCTGAGCGGCCATCGAGTTGATCGAGACCACGGTGGCCCGGTGCCGGGATTCGACTTCGCGGTGCAACAACGTCATGTGCAGTGGGTTCGCGGCCCCGTGCACCAGATACGTGGCCAGGAACCCGGTCAGCAGACCGGCGACACCCGCGAGCAGTCCCATACCGATCACGGCGGCGCCCTGCAGTACGCGCAGCAGCAATGCCGACCACGCGACCCCGATGCGTTTGCTGAGCAACGGGATCACCGCCGCACCGACCGCGGATGCCACCCAGCCACCGGTCGTCACGGGTCCCATCAGCACGGCCGCCGGTCGCTCGCCACCGACAAGCTCGGCCAGTCGCACCGGCATCAGGTTCTCGAACGTGACACCACCGAAACCCCAGAACAGTTCGACAGCGACGAGTGCCGCCAGCACCTTCGATCCGCGGATCAGCCTGACACCGTCGGCGATGAACCGTGGCACGTCGCGGAGCGACTCACCGACCGTTCCCCTGCCCTGCTCCGGTTCGACGACCAGCACCGCCACCGCTACCAGGCCCGCGGCCGCCACCAGCACCGCCACCAGCACCGGCAGTGCAAGCGGTTCGATCCCAGTGACCGGCAACGCCGCGAGGCCCGCGGCGGTCAACGCTCCCGCGGCGATGCCGACGCTGAGCATCGCCGAGCCGCCGCTGAGTGCCGAGTCCAACCGGACTTTCGGGTCGGCAGCCAGGATGCGGTCGACGAACCACGCTTCGAGGGGTCCGCTGTCCAGCGCCCGGAACGCGCCCTGAAGCGCGTAGGCGCACGCCAGCGCCGCGAACGAGTACGCGAACAGCATCAGCGTCGATGACACGACGGCGAATGCGCCCGCGAGCAGCAGGACCGGTCGGCGCCCCTATGCATCCGCGAGCCCGCCGGTCGGCAATTCGAGCGCCAGCACGACGAGGTCCTGCAGCGACGCGGCCACTCCCACATCGACCAGTGAAAGTCCCCGCGATCCAGCGGCAGCAGCACGCCGACGGGAAGCGTCAGGCCTACCGGGAACCAGCGCAACCCCAGCAGCCACAGATAGCGGCGGCGCGCCTGACCAGCGGTGATCACTGCGGTGCCGCGCCCGACGGTGGCGTCGTGGGATCAGTGGGCATCGCATGCAGGTAGACCGTTACCCGTCGCGCGGCGTCCCCGCGTCCCGGTCTGTTCCGATAGCGTCGCAGCACTTCGTGCAGCTCCGCCATGAGCTCGCGCAACTCGTCCGCGTCGAGTTCCAGCAACGCGTCCGACAGTCCGGCGGCCTCCCGCCACTCCGGCGGCCACTGCGGCCGGTACTCCTCCCACTGCGCGACCCGGTGTGCTTCCTCCTGCCAGTAGTGCCTGCGCAGCCAGCCTGCCGCAGCCGCAGCGTCCGGGTCGTCCGGAATATCGGCGTCCGACCACCCGTGCGACTCCTGCGCGGCCCGCCACCGTCGTTGGCGTCCCGGTTGGCCCCCGATTTCGGTGACCAGCCCGACGTCAGCGAGTTTGCGCAGGTGATAGCTGGTCGCACCGGTGTTCGTGTGCAGGGCCGACGCGAGCTCCGTAGCCGTGGCGGGCCCGTCCCGTCGCAACGCGCTGAGCAGCCGGGCCCGCAGCGGATGCGCCAGCACGCGCAGGGCCTCCGGCGTGAGAACGACGTGCGACTCGGTGGGCTCCACATCTCGCATGCGTACACAATATCTATGCACACTTCCTTTGCATAGATATTGTGCAACTCTGCTGCTCTGCGCTCGGCGGGACGCAGCAGAGTCGGCGTCAGCCGGTGACCCAGGCGCGCGCTTCCGCGACCCGGGCAGCCACGACGGTGAGCTGTTCGGCCACGCGGGCAGGCGCCGTACCGCCCAGAGCGTCACGGCTGGCGATCGAGCCTTCCACCGTGAGCACTTCGCGCACCTTGGGCGTCAGTGCCGGGTGCACCGCGGCGAGCTCGGTGTCGGTCAAATCCTCGAGCCCGACTCCCCTGCTTTCGGCCACGCGCACACATTCGCCCGCGGCTTCGTGCGCCACGCGGAACGGCACACCCTGGCGGACCAGCCACTCGGCGACATCGGTGGCCAACGTGAACCCGGCGGGCGCGAGTTCGGCCATCCGATCGGTGTGGAAGGTCAGCGTGCTGATCATCCCGGCGATCGCCGGATACAGCAGCTCGAGCTGCTCGATCGAGTCGAACAGCGGCTCCTTGTCCTCCTGCAGATCGCGGTTGTAGGCCAGCGGCTGCGCCTTGAGGGTCGCCAGCAAGCCGGTGAGGTTGCCGATCAGCCTGCCCGCTTTGCCGCGGGTCAGCTCCGCGACATCCGGGTTCTTCTTCTGCGGCATGATCGACGAGCCAGTGGCCCACGCGTCGTCCAGCGTGACGTAGCCGAACTCCGCGGTGTTCCAGATGATCACTTCCTCGGCGATACGGGACAGGTGCACGCCGAGCATGGCCAGCACGAACGCGAACTCGGCGGCGAAGTCCCGCGACGCCGTGCCGTCGATGGAGTTCTGCGACGCGGCCGGGAAACCCAGCTCGCTCGCAACCGCTTCGGGATCCAGGCCGAGCGAGGAACCGGCCAGCGCGCCGGAGCCGTACGGCGACTCGGCCGCACGGTCGTCCCAATCCTGGATCCGCGAGACGTCCCGCAGCAGTGCCTGGGCGTGGGCCAGCAGATGGTGCGCGAGCAGGATCGGCTGTGCGTGCTGCAGGTGTGTACGGCCGGGCAGGACGGCGTCCGGATGACGACGAGCCTGGTCGACGAGCGCCTGCACGATGTCCAAGACGCCGCTGGCGGCCCGCCGGGCCGCGTCGCGCAGGTACATGCGGAACAACGTGGCGACCTGGTCGTTGCGGGAACGGCCGGCACGCAGCTTCCCGCCGAGCTCAGCTCCCGCCCGCTCCAGCAGGCCACGTTCCAGCGCGGTATGCACGTCTTCGTCCGACGGCTCGGGCTTGAACGCACCGGACTCGACGTCGTCGGCCAGCTGGTCGAGGGCCCGCAGCATGGCTGCGAGCTCGTCGGCGCTCAGCAGGCCCGCCTTGTGCAGGACGCGGGCGTGCGCGCGCGACCCGGCGATGTCGTACGGCGCGAGCCGCCAGTCGAAATGCGTCGAGGCACTCAGCGCGGCCATGGCTTCCGCCGGGCCGCTGGCGAACCGGCCGCCCCACAACGACGTCGGCTGCTGGTTGTCTGTCATCAGTCGGTCCCGTACTCCATCGCGGCCTCGTCCAGCGCGGCCTGGTCGTCGCCGGTCACCGTCGGGTTCGCAGTGATCCGGTCCGCGCCACCGGCGGGCAGCTCCCCGAACAGGGTGCCGTTCTCCACCAGCACCTGCCCCTGGTCGAGCGGTTGCATGGCGTAGAACTCCAGCTTGTCACGCGAGTCGGCGATGTCCAGGTTGCGCATGGTCAACTGACCGATCCGGTCGGTGGGACCGAAAGCGGCGTTGGACACCTTCTCCATGGACAGCTTCTCCGGGTGGTAGGAGAAGTTCTCGCCCTGGGTGTCGACGATCGTGTAGTCCTCGCCGCGCCGCAGCCGCACGGTGACCTCGCCGCTGACCAGCGAGGCGATCCAGCGCTGGATGGCCTCGCGCAGCATCAGCGCCTGCGGGTCGAGCCACCGGCCCTCGTAGAGCAGCCTGCCGAGCTTGCGGCCCTCGGAGTGGTAGTTGGCGATGGTGTCCTCGTTGTGGATCGCGTTGAGCAACCGCTCGTAGGTGATCCACAACAGCGCCATGCCGGGGGCTTCGTAGATGCCACGCGACTTGGCCTCGATGATCCGGTTCTCGATCTGGTCGGACATGCCCAGCCCGTGCCTGCCGCCGATCGCGTTGGCCTCCAGCACCAGCTCGACCGGGTCGTCGTAGGTCACACCGTTGATGGCGACCGGGCGGCCTGCCTCGAAGCGGACCGTCACGTCCTCCGGCTCGATCTCCACCTCGGGGTCCCAGAACCGCACGCCCATGATCGGTTCGACGGTTTCCAGCGAGACGTCCAGGTGCTCGAGCGTCTTGGCTTCGTGGGTGGCGCCCCAGATGTTGGCGTCGGTCGAGTAGGCCTTCTCCGCCGGGTCCCGGTACGGCAGACCGTTGGCGGTGAGCCACTCGCTCATCTCCTTGCGCCCGCCGAGCTCGGCGACGAACTCCGGGTCCAGCCACGGCTTGTAGATCCGCAACTCCGGGTTGGCCAGCAGCCCGTAACGGTAGAAGCGCTCGATGTCGTTGCCCTTGAACGTCGACCCGTCACCCCAGATGTCCACCCCGTCGGAGTGCATCGCGCGCACCAGCATCGTGCCGGTGACCGCGCGCCCGAGCGGCGTGGTGTTGAAATAGACCCGTCCGGCGGAGCGGATGTGGAAAGCTCCGCAGGTCAGCGCGGCGATGCCCTCCTCGACCAGCTGCCTGCGGCAGTCCAGCGCACGGGCGATCTCGGCGCCGTACTCCTTGGCCCGGCCGGGTACGGAATCGATGTCGGACTCGTCGTACTGTCCGAGGTTCGCGGTGTAGGTGCACGGAATCGCGCCCTTGCTACGCATCCACGCGACGGCGACCGAGGTGTCCAGGCCGCCGGAGAACGCGATGCCGACCCGCTCCCCCTTGGGCAGCGACGTAAGAACTTTGCTCAATCTTCTCTTCCTTCTTTGTCAGCGTCTTCGTGGCGGTCTTCGTGGCGGTCTTCGTGGCGGTGCCCGTCGGCCATGTCGGTGAACCGCTGCGCCAGCTGCGCCCCGGTGACCGGTTCCCTGGCGATCACCAGGACGGTGTCGTCGCCGGCGATGGTGCCCACCACCTCGTGCAGTGCCGAGCGGTCGATCGCGCTGGCCAGGAACTGCGCCGCACCAGGCGGCGTGCGCAGGACCGTGATGTTGGCCGAGCTGTCCGCCGACACCAGCAACTCGCTGAGCAGCCGGGACAGCCGGGAGGTGCCGCCCTGCACACCACGGACCGGGCTGCCGTCCTCCGGGATGACGTAGACCGGCACGCCCCCGTCCGCGCCGCGCAGCTTGACCGCACCCAGCTCGTCGAGGTCGCGCGACAGCGTCGCTTGGGTGACCTCGATACCCTCCGCGGCCAGCATGCGTGCGAGCTCGGTCTGGCTCCGGATCGCCTTGGTGGAGACCAGCTCGACGATGCGCGCCTGGCGGGCCACGCGGGTCGTTGCTGCCGAGTGGGTCATCGTCGCTCCCCCCACCACGCTCGCCTGCTCGACCTGGTGCTCGTCATGTGGCCGCTCCCGCATCGAGGGCCGCCGGGACCGCGGCCAGGAACGCCTCGGCCTGGTGCTCGCTCAGGATCAGCGGCGGGGCGAGCCGCACCGTGTCCGGGCGGACCGGGTTCACCAGAAAGCCCGCCTCCTGAGCCGCTTTGGCGACTGCACCGGCCGTCGGCTCGGCCAGCTCGATGCCGATGAGCAGGCCCGCACCGCGAACCTGCGTGACGAGCGGGTGGTCGAGAGACTCCAAGCCGGCCAGCAGTGTCTTGCCGAGGCGACCGACATGTTCCAGCAGCCCGTCGGACCGGATGGTCCGCAGGACGGCGAGGCCGGCGGCACAGGCGATCGGATTGCCGCCGAACGTGGTGCCGTGCTGTCCGGGCTGGAGCAGGTCACCGGCTTGTCCGACACCGATCACCGCGGCCAACGGCAGACCGCCACCCAGGCCTTTGGCCAACGTGATGACGTCCGGCACGACCCCGGCCTGGTGGAAGGCGAACCACGAGCCGACGCGGCCGATCCCGGTCTGCACCTCGTCCAGCACGAGCAGTGCGCCGTGCCGCCGGGTGATCTCGCGCGCGGCCCGAAGGTATCCCTCCGGCGGGACGACGACGCCGCCCTCACCCAGGATCGGTTCGAGGAACACGGCGGCGGTTTCCCCGTCCACGGCGGCTTCCAACGCGGCCGCGTCGCCGTACGGCACATGTTGCACCTCGGGGAGCAGCGGCTCGAACGGGGTCCGCTTCGGCGGCTGGCCGGTCAGCGTCAAGGCGCCCATCGTGCGGCCGTGGAACGCGTTCTCGCAGGCCACGACGCGCGTGCGGCCCGTCAGCCTGGTGAGTTTCAACGCCGCCTCGACGGCTTCGGCCCCCGAGTTGCAGAACAGCACCTTGCCGGTGGGCAGCTCGGCCACCCGCAGCAACTGCTCGGCCAGCTCGACGGCCACGGGGTTGATGTAGAGGTTGGACGTGTGGCCCAGGGTGGCGACCTGCTCGCTGACCGCCTGCACGACGGCCGGGTGGGCGTGGCCGAGCGCGTTCACCGCGATGCCGCCGACGAGATCGACGTACGACCGACCGTCGGCGTCCCACACCACGGCGCCGTCGCCGCGAACCAGTTCGAGTTCGGGCGTGCCGTAGTTGTTCATCACGGCGGACTGCCAGCGCTGCCGGGCCAGCTGGTTCGAGCCCGAGGGCTGAACCGGGTGAGGCGTCGGGTCAGGCATTGTCGGCCTCCTTGTCGGACGGCAGCACCATGGTGCCGATGCCGCTGGAGGTGAAGACCTCGAGCAGCACCGAGTGAGCGATCCGCCCGTCGATCACGTGCGCCGAGCGCACGCCACCGCGAATGGCCCGCACGCAGGCCTCCATCTTGGGAATCATGCCGCTGGACAGCGTCGGGAGCATCTTCTCCAGCCGGTCGACCTGGATCTTGTCGATCAACGACGACCGGTCCGGCCAGGCGGCGTAGAGGCCTTCCACGTCGGTGAGCACGACGAGCTTCTCCGCGCCGAGAGCCGCTGCCAGGGCGCCCGCCGCGGTGTCGGCATTGACGTTGTGCACCACGCCGTCGGCGTCCGGTGCCACGGTGGAGACCACGGGGATCCGGCCTGCGTTGACGATGTCCAGCACCGCGTCCGGGTTGACGCTGGTGACCTCACCGACCAGGCCGAGGTCGACCACTTCGCCGTCGATCGTGGCTTCTTTGCGGGTCGCGGTGAACAGGCGCGCGTCCTCGCCCGAGATCCCGACCGCGTACGGGCCGTGCGCGTTGATCAGGCCGACGAGTTCCCGGCTGACCTGGCCGGTGAGCACCATGCGGACGACGTCCATCGTCTCGGGTGTGGTGACTCGCAGGCCGCCGCGGAACTCGCCGTCGATGCCGAGCCGGTCGAGCATCGCGGAGATCTGCGGGCCGCCGCCGTGGACGACGACCGGCTTCAGCCCCGCCAGTCGCAGGAACACCATGTCCTGCGCGAACGCGGCCTTCAGCTCGTCGTCGATCATCGCGTTGCCGCCGTACTTGATCACGACGGTCGCGCCGTGGAAGCGCTGCAGCCACGGCAACGCCTCGATGAGTACGCCTGCTTTTTCGGCCGCGGTGGCCAGCCGCGCGTCGGCGGGGATGGTGTGTTCGGGGGATTCGTCGACGGTCATGAGGAGTACGCGCTGTTCTCTTCGACGTAGTCGTGCGACAGGTCGGTGGTCAGCACGGTCGCGCTGCCTTCGCCCGCGTGCAGGTGGATCTCGACGGTGATCTCCTTGCCGGAGAGGTCGGCCTTGGACCGGTCCTCGCCTGCACCACCGCCGACGCAGACCTGGACGCCGTTGATCGTGATGTCCAGCCGCTGCGGATCGAACTCGGCGGCGTTGCCGACGGCCATCGCGATGCGGCCCCAGTTCGGGTCCGAGCCGAAAAACGCCGTCTTGCAGAGGTTGTCCCTGGCCACAGCCCGGGCGGCCACTTCGGCATCGGCGTTCGTGGCGGCGCCGGCGACGGTGATCGTCACGTGCTTGGTCACGCCTTCGGCGTCCGCCTGGAGCTGGGCGACCAGGTCACGGCACACGGTGGTGAGCGCTTGGGTGAACGTCTCCAGGTCGGGCTGCACACCGCTGGCGCCGGAGCTGAGCAGCAGCACGGTGTCGTTGGTGGACGTCCCACCGTCGACGTCGAGCCGGTTGAAGGTCTCGTCGACGGCCGCGCGCAGTGCGGCCTGGGCGTCGGCCGAGCTGGGCAGGACCGCGTCGGTGGTGACGACCGACAGCATGGTGGCCATGTTCGGCGCGCACATGCCCGCGCCCTTGGCGAAGCCGCCGATGCTCCACTCCCCCACGGTCAACGCGCACTGCTTCGGCACGGTGTCCGTGGTCATGACAGCGGTCGCCGCGTCCAGCCCGTGCTGCGGGGTGGCGCCGAGCTGCTGTGCCGCGGTGTCCACACCGGCCAACACGGCCTGCATCGGCAGGCGTTCGCCGATCAAACCGGTGGAGCAGACCGCGACCTCGATGGCGCCCGTGCCGAGCACCTCGGCAACGTGCTCGGCGGTGGCGTGCGTGTCCTGGAAGCCTTCCGGGCCGGTGCACGCGTTGGCGCCGCCGGAGTTCAGCACCACGGCGGTGAGCTTGCCGGCGGTGAGCACCTGCTGCGACCACAGCACCGGCGCGGCTTTCACCGTGTTGCGGGTGAACACGCCCGCTGCGATGCGAGAGGGGCCGTCGTTGACGACCAGGGTCAGGTCCTTGGCGCCGGATTTCTTGATGCCCGCGGCGACGCCGGCTGCCCGAAAGCCTTGCGCGGCGACCACGCCCTGGGCCCGGTCCGGCACGGCGTTGGTGGTCATGGTGCGACTCCTGTGGTTGGCAGGCCCGAGGTCTCCGGCAGGCCGAGGGCCAGGTTGAGGCACTGCACGGCGGCACCCGCGGTGCCTTTGGTCAGGTTGTCGATCGCGGCGATGACGACGAGCCGGCGGGCGTCGGTGTCGACCGCGACCTGCAGAGCGAGGTTGTTCGAGCCGAGGGTGGCTTTCGTGGTGGGCCAGGAGCCCTCCGGCAGGACGTGCACGAACGGCTCGTCGCCGTACGTCTTGTCGTAGACCGCGCGGGCGGCCGTGGCGTCGATGTCGTCGATCAGCGGTGCGCTCGCGGTCGTCAGGATTCCGCGCGGCATCGGAGCCAGCACCGGAGTGAAGGACACGGTGACCGGCGATCCCGCGGCTGCAGCGAGGTTCTGCCGGAATTCGGGGGTGTGGCGGTGAACGCCGCCGACGCCGTACGCCGACGCGGAGCCCATGACCTCGGCTCCGAGCAGGTGCGGCTTCAGCGACTTTCCCGCGCCCGAGGTGCCCGTCACGGACACGACGGTGACGTCCGGCTCGACGAGACCGGCGATCAGGGCGGGGGCAAGGGCGAGAGATCCTCCGGTCGGGAAGCAACCCGGGACGGCGATTCGTCGGGCACCCGACAGCTGGTCGCGCTGGCGCGTGCCGTCGGCGAGCGGGAGCTCCGGCAGACCGTACGGCCACGTGCCGGAGTGTTCGCTGCCGTAGAACTTCGTCCAGTCCTCGGCGTCGCGCAGCCGGTGATCCGCACCGAGGTCGATGACCAGCACGTCCTCGGGGAGCTGGGCGGCGAGCTCAGCCGAGTGCCCGTGCGGCAGCGCCAGAAACACCACGTCGTGCCCGGACAACACCTCTGGCGTGGTGTCTTCCAGCACTCGGTCCGCGAGCGGAACCAGGTGCGGGTGGTGCTGGCCCAGCGCTGTGCCGGCGTTACCTCCGGCGGTCAGCGCGCCGATGTCGACGGACGGGTGCCCGAGAAGGAGCCGGAGAAGCTCGCCACCGGCGTACCCACTCGCGCCCGCCACTGCTACCGAAACCATGTGAATAAGTATGCATGGCCCTGAAAATTCACTCAATCCAGGTTGGCATAAGTCACCGGGATGAACCGACCACCGTGGGTGTCAGGACTCCGGCGGCGCGACGAGAGCTGCCGTGAGGGCCTCGGTAACGGCGGGCCGTTTGCAGCATCGGATCGACGAATTTGCCAGGCCGAGCGTGGAAATGACACAACACGACGGACACGACGCCACCGGCGGGTTCCAGGGTCGCGCCAACGCCCGACAGCTTCGTTCGATCCGGATGGGTGCCGCCGATGCGGAGGACTTCGGCGAACGGGATACGCGAGCGCACAGCCGCGCCACACGAGCGGAGGTGTGCTCCCGAAGCACAGCCGCGCTACGCGACCGACGTGTGCTCCCGAAGCACAGCCGCGCTACGCGACCGACGTGTGCTCGCGGAGCACAACCGAGCCATGCGAACCGAGTGTGATCGGAGCACAACTGAGCCATGCGAACCGGGTGTGATCGCGGGCGCGCGACGGAGAGCGCTCGCGGGCGCACACTTGGACGACGCCGCAAACAGGTCCACCGCCCGGCGTGCCCACACACGGGAGCGCCCCGGTGGCGTTGGCCTACCGGGGCGCTCACCGCAGACGAACCGCGAGGTCAGCCGTGCCGGGCCGGCCGCAGTGCCTCTTCCAGCACCGCGGGCTGCTTGGCCGACTTGACCGCACGCAACTGCTTCGCGCCTTCCGGAACCGGCTTCGGCAGCGGCGTGCACTGCGCGTCGGAGTCGTTGCCGTTCTTACGTTCCGGCAGCTTGCCGGTCGCCAGGTAGTCGGCGATCTGGTCGTCGACGCACGCGTTGCCGCCCAGCGAGCCGGAGTGCGTGGTGCCGCCGGGCAGGCTGATCAGGCTGGACTTCGGGAAGCGCTTGCGCACCTCGAGCGCACCGGAGAACGGCGTCGCGGCGTCCTCTTCCTCACTGATCAGCAGGATCGGCGGAGCTTTGCTGCCGTCGACCTTCGGCGCGGTGCCCGCCTTGGCCGGCCAGTACAGGCACGGCGCGTTGTACCACGCATTGGCCCAGGTCTCGAACGGCGCCCACTCGTGGATGCGCCAGTTGTCCTCACTCCACTTCTTCCAGCTGGTCGGCCACTGCGTGTCGGTGCACTCCACGCCGATGTAGACGGCGAAGCCGTTGTCGTCGCCCATCTCGCTGCCGGCGTCGTACAGCTCCTTCAGACCCTTCCAGTCCTTGTCGTGCACCCAGGCGGAGAAGGCCTTCGCGATCGCGTCCCACTGGTACTGGCCGTAGCCGGCGGGGAGGAAGAGGTCGGTCAGCTCGGACGAGCCGATCTTGCCGCCCGCCGGCTTGCGGTCCAGCAGCTTCTTCTGCTTGTAGAACTCCTGCTCGACCTCGATCGCCTTGTCCCCGAGGCGGTAGACGTCGTCGTACCGGGCGATCCAGTCGAAGTAGATCTTGATGACCCGATCGAAGTGGATGTCCTGGTTCAGGTTCGCCTCGTACCACACCGTCGACGGGTTCACCACGCCGTCGAACACCGCGCGGTGGATGCGCGACGGGTACTGGGTGGCGTAGACCTGCCCGAGGTAGGTGCCGTAGGAGAACCCGTAGTAGTTGATCTTCTCCACGCCCAGTGCCTTGCGGATGGACTCCATGTCCTTGACCACGTCACGGGTCTTCAGGTGCGGCAGGAGCTCTTTGGCGTCCGACTCCGCGCAAGCGTGCGCGTACTCCGCCGACCGCCGCAGCCACGTGCGCTCCAGCTCCTTGGTCGTCGGCACGTACTCCGGCCGGTTGTACCCGAAGTGGTCCGGCTTGCAGCTCAGCGCGGGCTCGCTGGAACCGACACCGCGCGGGTCGAAGCCGATCCAGTCGAACTGACCGCCGACACCGTTCGGCACGTACTCACCGAGAATGGCCAGACGCAGCCCCGAGCCGCCCGGGCCACCCGGGTTGACCAGCATCGGGCCTTGGTAGTCGGCTTCCGATGACGTGTGCTTGATGCGGGAGACCGCGAGCTTGATCTTCTTGCCGTCCGGCTTCGCGTAGTTCAGCGGAACCTCGACGAATCCGCATTCCGCGCCCGCCTCGGCCAGGCGTTCGTCCTCGCACTCGCCCCACTCGACGGGTGGTGGTTGGTAACTCGGTGTTGCCTGTGGTGTCGCCCCCGCGGTCGGCGCCAGCAGCGCGACGCCCGTCGCCACTCCGGCAGCCGCTACCGCAGCAATGATCTTCTTCATCATTGTCCCTCTGTCGACTAATTCACCCGATCCCCCGGGCCGCTCGATGACCAAGCGACAATACTCGGTGAATCATTCACCGCACGCCATCCGACGGTCGTCGGGATTTCGCGTGTCGTCGGTCTCGGGCGTTACCGTCACAGCCGTGACACACGAGCTCATTCGGGCCGTTCGCAACGGCCTCGCCGACCTTGCCGATCCGGCCAAGGCCCCGGAGATGCAGCGCTACATGAAGTCGGACATGCCGTTTCGCGGTGTGCCCAAGCCCGCCCGCGCACAGCTCGCCCGCCGGCTGTTCGCCGAGCACGTCATCACCGACCGGGCGACGTGGCAGGACACGGTCCGTCGGCTCTGGCACGAGGCGACCTACCGCGAGGAGCGCTACCTGGCCATCGAGCTGACCGGCCATCGGATGGCCCGCGCGTGGCAGGACCCCGACACGGTGCCGCTCTACCAGGAGCTGATCGTCACCGGCGCGTGGTGGGACTTCGTCGACGAACTGGCCATCCGGCGCGTCGGGCCGATTTTGCGCAACTACCGTGACGAGTTGACGCCGCTGATGCGCTCATGGGCTCGGCACGACGACCTCTGGTTGCGCCGCGCGGCGGTGATCTGCCAAGTCACCGCCAAGGACCAAACGGACCCCGACCTGCTGGCCGACGTCATCGCCGCCACGCTGCACGACAAGGACTTCTTCCTGCGCAAGGGCATCGGCTGGGCGTTGCGCGACTACGCGAAGACCGAACCCGGATGGGTGCGCGCCTTCGTCGACGCCCACCCGGACCTTTCGCCGCTGTCTCGACGTGAAGCTCTCAAACACCTCTGACCCGGCGGTCTGCAGCGTGCACGCGTGCGGCTAGCTCGCCAAGGCCTCGTCGTCGCGCTGGCTGGGCGGGGGTGGCAGATACGCGCCCGGGGTGTACGGGTCGCAGCCGATCAGGGGCAGCCTGCGCAGGATGGCGCTCTGGGTACGGCCGAACGACTCCGCGATGTCGCGCAGGTCCTCCCCCGCTATCCACCGCTTCTCCAACTCCGCGTCCAGCGCGGCCGTCCACGGTCGCCCGGTGTTGCTCGGCTGTTCGCGCCGCCGATGGCGATACCGCCGCGGCTGCCCTGCCGCGGCGAGCAATTCGTCGGCCAGGGCCTCGGCCACCGCCGCCAGCACGCTCGAGGCAGCCTCGACCTGCCCCGTCGCGACGGCCCGACCGTCCGGCCCCGACACGTTCAGCCGGACGGTCACCTGCCGCTCGGCTGCCGCAGCATCCTCCTGCGCGATCACTTCCAGGCGATAGTCGTGGTCGTCCCTGCGGAACTGAGTCCGGTGTTCTTCGATCGTCGTCATGGCCCAGACGTTAAGTCCGGATCCAGCCAGAAAACCCGGCTCGGCGCGAATGACGACACCTACGTCGCCATTCACGCCGCAAAATCCGGTACTGCGACACCTTCGGCGCCACTCGCGTCACGGACCGCTGGGCCGTGGAGTCCGGCGGGTGAAGCCGCAGGGATGGACCGCGGGCAAGCCTGTGACGGCCGGAGACCCGGTGCGCGGCTGACGCGGCCCACGACGACCAGTGGCGACCGCCGGGCCGTGTCAATCAACGGGCCGGTTGACGGCGCGCAAGACGCGCGACGGCCGACCGCCCCCACGACGTGAGTGCAGGCGGAAAAGTGGTGGCGGAGCCAGGCGAAGCACCGCCGCTACCTCATGCCCGCAAACTCGCCCCGACCTGCTCCGCGGCAGCAGCCACCGCCGCATCGCGCAGCTCGACCGCCTCCTCGCTGGACAGCGTGCGCTCCGGGTCCCGGAACCGCAGCTTGAACGCCAGCGACTGCTTACCCTCACCGATCTGCTCGCCGGTGTAGACGTCGAACAGCGACACATCCTCCAACCGGTCGCCGCCGCCCGAACGCAGCGCCTTCGCAACCGACGCGGCAGGCACCGCGGCATCGACCACGAGCGCGACGTCCATCAACACCGGCGGATACGGCGACATCGCAGGCGCGGGCCGCTTCTCCACCACCGGGATCGCGTCCAGATCCAGCTCCATCGCCGCGGTCCGCTTCGGCAGGCCCATCGCCTCGACGACCTTGGGATGCAGCTCGCCCGCGTACCCGACGGGCCAGTCGCCCACCAGCAGCCGTGCGCACCGGCCCGGGTGCCACGGCGCATGGTCGGCCGCTTCCACGGTGAGCTCCACACCGGAGATGTCGGCCACGACGCGCGCCGTCTCGATGGCGTCCGCCCAACTCGCCTGACGGCCCGGACCCCACCAGCCGGCACGCTCACGGTGACCGCTCAGCACCACGGCCACGTGCACCGGTTGCTTCGGCACGGCGGCCTCCAGGGTGGCGATCTCCTCGTCCGAGGGACGCTCGGCAACCGTCGGGTCCGGCACCTGCGGCGCGCCCTTCTGCGGCAGGAAGACCTGGCCGATGTGGAACAGCGCGATGTCCCGCAAGCCGCGCGATTCGTTGCGCAACAGCGCGTCCAGCAGGCCGGGAAGCAGCGTCGTGGTCAGCTCCGAGCTCTCCGCGTCCAGTGCGTTGAGCACCGACACCGTCTGCCGTCGGACATCGTCGGACGGCAGGCCCATCTTGTCCCACACCTCCGCGGACACGAACGGCGCCGGGACGACCTCCACGTACCCGGCCTCCGCCAGCGCACGCGCCACCGAACGCTTACGCCGCTGCTCGGCGGTGAGACCACTTCCTGCCGGAGCGGCGGGCAGGGTCGACGGGATGGTGTCGTAACCCTCCAGTCGCAGCACTTCTTCCACCAGGTCGGCAGGCTGCTTCAGGTCCGGACGCCAGGTCGGCGGCTCGGCCACCACCAGACCGGTGCCGTCGGGGGCGGTGTCGATCGAGACCTTGCAGCCGATCTGGGTCAGCCGCCGCGCGGTCACCCCACGCTCGTACGACACACCGGCCACCTGGTCCGGCAGCGAGATCGGCATCGTCACCGGCGGCAACGGCTCGACCCCGCCCTCGTCGGTACGCCCCGGCTCGATCGTGCCGCCGCCGTAGTCCCGCAGCAGCGTCGCGGCCAGCTCGACCGCCACCGGCGCCACGGCCGGGTCGGTGTGCCGCTCGAACCGCTTGGCCGCCTCGGAGAACAGGTGGTGCCGACGCGACGTGCGGCTGATCGACGCCGGATCCCAGAACGCGCCCTCGAGCAGCACGTCGGTGGACTCGGCGGTGATCTCCGTCGTCGCCCCACCCATGGTCCCGGCGAGCGAGATCACGCCGGTCTCGTCGCAGATGACGATGTCCTCCGGGTCGAGCGTCCGCTCCACGTCGTCCAGCGTGGTGAGCTTCTCGCCCTCCTTGGCCCTGCGCACCACCAGCTCGCCCTTGACACTGTCGGCGTCGAAGGCGTGCAGCGGCTGCCCGAGCTCGAGCATCACGTAGTTGGTGACGTCGACCGCGAGCGAGATGGACCGGATGCCGGACAACATCAGTCGTCGCTGCATCCACCACGGCGTGGGCGCCTTCGGGTCCAGCCCGCTCACCCGACGCACGACGAACCGCTTGCACCCGGCCGGGTCCTCGATCCGCACCGGCCACGCGTCGCCCTCGGTCTCCGGCACCTCGCGCAGGCCGGGGTCGGCGAACGGCAGGTCCAACGCGCACGCCAGCTCGCGGGCCATGCCGCGGATCGACAGCGCGTAGCCGCGGTCCGGTGTCGGGGTCAGATCGAGCACGGCGTCGTCCAGCCCGAGCCCCTCGCGGGCGTCCTCACCCGGCGTCGCGGAGTTGCGCGGCAGCACCAGGATCCCGGTGTGGTCGTCACCGATGCCCAGCTCGCGGGCCGAACAGATCATGCCCTCGCTGAGGTGGCCGTAGGTCTTGCGCGCGCTGATGGCGAAGTTGCCGGGCAGCACCGCACCGGGCAGCGCCACCACGACCAGGTCGCCCTCGGAGAAGTTCGTCGCGCCGCAGATGATGCCGCGGGTGGCGTCCTCGTCGGGCGCCACCGTGTCGCCCACGTCCACCCGGCAGTACCTGATCGGCTTCTTGAACTCGGTCAGCTCGATGATCTGCTCGACCCGGCCGATCACCAGCGGCCCGTGCACGGGCTCCAGCCGGTGCACGTCCTCGACCTCGATCCCGACCCGGATCAACGCGTCGACCAGCTCGTCGACGCCGAGGCCTTCCTCCAGCGCCAAGTGCTCGGTCAGCCAGCTGTAGGGAACCTTCATCAGCAGGCCTCCATCCCGAACGGCAACGTGAACCGCACGTCGCCCTCGACCATGTCACGCATGTCGGGAATGCCGTTGCGGAACTGCAGCGTGCGCTCCAGGCCCATGCCGAAGGCGAATCCGCTGTACACCTCCGGGTCCACCCCGCACGCGCGCAGCACGTTCGGGTTGACCATGCCGCAACCGCCCCACTCGACCCAGCCGGGGCCGCCCTTCTTCTCCTCGAACCACACGTCGACCTCCGCCGACGGCTCGGTGAACGGGAAGAAGTGCGGGCGCAGCCGGGTGCGCGCCTTCTCGCCGAACACGCCGCGGGCGAACGCGTCCAGCGTGCCCTNGAGGTCGGCCATCGTCAGGCCCTTGTCCACCGCCAGGCCCTCGACCTGGTGGAACACCGGCAGGTGCGTCGGGTCGGGCTCGTCGGTGCGGTAGCAGCGGCCCGGGCAGACGATGTACACCGGCAGATCGCGGTGCAACAGCGTACGAGCCTGCACCGGCGAGGTGTGCGTGCGCAGCACCAGCCGCGAGTTCTCCGGCGCGACGTAGAACGTGTCCGCCATCAGTCGTGCCGGGTGGTCCTTGCCGAAGTTCAACGCGTCGAAGTTGAACCACTCGGCCTCGAGCTCGGGGCCGTCGGCGACTTCGTAGCCCATGGCGACGAAGACATCGGCGATGCGCTCGGCCATCGTGATCACCGGGTGACGGGCGCCGCGCGGGATCCGGTCCCACGGCAGCGAGACGTCCACCGTCTCCTGGCGGAGGACACGTTCGTCCCGCTCCGCACGCAGCTGCGCGAGCCGTTCGTCGTAGGCGGTCTGGATGGCTTGCCGCGCCTCGTTGACGCGCTTGCCCGCGGCCGCCCGGTCCTTCCCGTCCAGCGAGCCGATCTTGCGGCGGGCGCGCAGCACCGGCGACCCGTCGCCCAGGTGCGCGGGCTTGACCGCGGCGAGTGCTTCCAGGTCCGCCGCGGCGGCGAAGGCCTCCCGCGCGGACTGAACGGCTTCGTCCAGTGCGGACTGCGCGAGTTCGGCTGGTGGTGTTGCGTTCATGTCTCCTCGGCCGGCTTTCAAGACCACGTTGCGTGCATCTGGATCGTGCCGCATGGCCTGCAACGGAGCAGGACCGGCCCCTGCCTCCCCCGCTAGCTCGTTCTTCTCGGTTCGTCGTCCCTGCAGGTTATGCGTTGGATGCGTGCCGTCGCGTACAGGCACACGGCCGCGGCCGTCGCCAGGTTCAGGCTCTCCGCGGCGCCGTGGATCGGCACCGCCACCGCGGTGTCCGCGGCCCGCGTGAGCTCGGCAGGCAGGCCGTGCGCCTCGTTGCCGAACACCCACGCCGTCGGGCCGGTCAGCGCCTCCTCCACCGCGACGTCGTCGAGCTTGTGCTCGGCGGCGCCGTCAGCGGCGACGACGCGGAGCCCGGCGGAGCGGCAAGCGTCGAACACCTCGGCGGCATCGCGTGCCCGAGCCACCGGAAGGTGGAAGAGACTGCCCGTCGAGGCCCGCACGCACTTGCCGTTGTGCGGATCGACGGCGTCACCGGCGAAGACAACCGCATCGGCGCCCGCTGCGTCCGCGACCCGCACCACCGTGCCCGCGTTGCCCGGATCGGACACCTCGAACAGCACCACGACCAGGCGCGGCCGGCCGGAAAGGGCCTCGGCGATCGGAACATCCACCGTGTCGCAGACGGCGACCAGGCCTTGCGGTGTCTTGGTCTCCGACAGCATCTCCGCCGCTCGTGGCGTCACCGTCGAGACCCTGGTGCCCGCGGCCTCGGCCTGCTGCAAAAGGTCCGCGTGCCGACTCGCCGTCTGCTCGGTGACGAACAGCTCGTGCACGCTGTTCGCGGCGTACGCGAACGCTTCCCGGACCGCCTGCGCCCCCTCCACGAGGAACCGCCCGGTCGCCGACCGCGCTGAGCGAGCGGTCAACTTCCGGGCGGCTGCCACCCGTGGGGTCCGATGCGTGAAGATCTCTCCGGCGATCAGGCCGACTTCTTCACGTCCTGGGCGGGCACGTTCTGCTTGGCCAGCTCGACCAACGCGGTGAACGCGGTGGCGTCGTTGACCGCCAGCTCCGCCAAAATCTTGCGGTCGACCTCCACCTCGGCGGCCTTCAGGCCCTGGATGAATCGGTTGTAGGTCATGCCGTTGGCGCGAGCCGCGGCGTTGATCCGGGTGATCCAGAGCTGCCGGAAGTCGCCCTTACGCGCCCGGCGGTCCCGGTAGGCGTAGTTGAGCGAATGCAGCGACTGCTCCTTGGCCTTGCGGTACAGCCGGGAGCGCTGCCCGCGGTAGCCCTTTGCCTGCTCAAGAATCGCGCGACGCTTCTTCTGGGCGTTCACTGCCCGCTTGACGCGTGCCATGGGTCCATCCTGTCGAATCTCGGGGGCGGATCATCGCCCCGGGGTGGGTCGGGGTCGGTTGGTCGGCAGCCTCAGCGGCCGAGCAGCTTCCGGACGGTCTTCACGTCGGCCTTGGCGACGTCGCCGGTGCCTTCCAGACGGCGCGTCACGCGGCTCGACTTCCGCTCCATCAGGTGCCTGCGGCCGGCCCGTTGACGACGCAGCCGGCCACTGCCGGTGACCTTGATCCGCTTGGCGGTACCGCTGTGCGTCTTCTGCTTCGGCATGAAATCTCTTCCTTACTCATGGCAGACCGACACCGTCACACCGGCGACGGTGTTCGGTTCCGCCCTGGTCACTGCCCTACCGGGCAGATTTCTTGGTGGACTCGGCGTCCTTGGCCTTTTTGCCCTTCTGCTGCTTGATGGGCGCCAGCACCATCACCATGTTGCGGCCGTCCTGCTTCGGGGCCGACTCGACCACACCGAGGTCGGCGACGTCGTCGGCCAGCCGCTGCAGCAACCGGAACCCCAGCTCGGGGCGGGACTGTTCGCGGCCGCGGAACATGATGGTGACCTTGACCTTGTTGCCGCCCTTGAGGAAGCGGGCCACGTGGCCCTTCTTCGTCTCGTAGTCGTGGGCGTCGATCTTCGGCCGGAGCTTCTGCTCCTTGATCACCGTCTGCTGCTGGTTCCGGCGGGACTCACGGGCCTTCTGGGCAGCTTCGTACTTGAACTTGCCGAAGTCCATGAGCTTCGCCACCGGGGGGCGTGCCTGCGGGGCGACCTCGACCAGGTCGAGATCGGCCTCCTGAGCCAGTCGCAGTGCGTCTTCGATGCGGACGATGCCAACCTGCTCGCCGTTCGGACCGACGAGCCGAACTTCGGGCACGCGGATGCGCTCGTTGATGCGCGTGTCGGAGCTGATGGGGCCTCCTTGGATCGGTTCTTTTCCTGTTGTGTTGTACGGGGCCCCTCAACGCCGAAAAGCGTCGGGCCCCNCCTGCCATTGGCACGTGGGGCCCGCAATTCCGATCGCGCCCGCGGTGCGGACGCTTCGCCGATGCTGTCATCGGCGAGACCGGACCCGGCCGCCTCGAGGCGGCGACTCGGGTGGGAGCGGGGCTCCACTTGCTCACACCCGGCAAACCGAGTGTGAGTGGCTCATGGCAGGGTACCAGACGTGGCTGATGATAGTTCGAACGCGGGCAGGGGTGTGGACTATTCCGACCTGCCGCAGCGAGAGCTGGCGGAGGTGCCCAGCGTCGAGGTGATCAGCAGGGCCGCGGTGATGCTGCTGTCCGCGTCCGCGGAGCGCCTCGGCCTGGCCGACGAGGACCCGGACACCAGTCCGCGACGGGATTTGGACGAGGCCCGCAGGCTGATCACCGCCCTGGCCGGGCTCGTGACGGCCTCCGCGGAGTACCTGGGCGCGCATGCCGCGCCGCTGCGCGACGGATTGCAGTCGGTGCAGCGCGCGTTCCGCGAGGCCTCCCCGGTGCCGGACCCACCAGGCCAGGGTCCTGGCGAGAAGTACACCGGGCCGGTCCACTAACGCAGCCGGACCGCCTGCCGCCAGAGTTCCTCGACGATGTCCGCCGCCGGCCCGGTGCGGACGTGCCGGTATCCGGTACCCGCCCACAGCGCGAGGTTGTCGGCCTCCCCCGCTGCTGCTGCCGCGGCACGAATCGGCGCGGTCAGCTGATGCAGCTGCGGGTAGACCGCGGGCGCTGCGTCGTCGAAGGACTCGACGAACGTGGTGCGCAGCGCGCGGGCCGGTCGGCCGGTGAACGCACGGGTGACCGCGGTGTCGGTGAAGCGCGGGTCGGCCAACGCGTCCTTGTGCGGCTGCTTCGCGCCGGATTCGTCGCTGCGGAGAAAGGCGGTGCCGAGCTGCACGGCTGTGGCACCCGCGGCCAGGGCCGCTGCGATGTCGGCGCCGGTGGTCATCCCTCCTGCGGCGATGACCGGTATTCCGACACGGATGTCGCGCAGCAGCTCGACGAGCGAGGTACGGCCGGGTTCGTCGGTCATCCGGTGCGTACTGCGATGTCCGCCCGCTTCCGGCCCTTGCACACACAGCGCGTCTGCCCCGGCGTTCACAGCGGCTCGCGCCTCCTCGGCCGTCGTGACCGTGACGATGACGGTGCTGCCGCCGGCGCGAAACGCTTCGATCACCTTCGGCTCGGGCATGCCGAACGTGAACGACACCGCGGGGATCCGCTCCTCGAGCAACATCTCGACCTTCTCGCCGAAGAAGTCGTCGTCCGCCCAGTTCGGCTCCGGGACGGTCACCCCGTAGCGCTCGGCCACCGGCTGGAGACGTTGCCGGTACGCCCGGAGGTCCACCTCGGTGCGCGGCGGCTCCGGGACGAACAGGTTCACGCCGAACGGGCCGTCGACCCTCCCCCGTACTGCGTCGATCTGATCACGCAGCGCTTCGGCCCGCAGGTAGCCGCCGGCGAGGAAGCCCAGGCCGCCTGCCTCCGCCACTGCCTGCACCAGTGCGGGACGGGACACTCCACCCGCCATGGGGGCTTGCACGACGGGAACCGGCAGCTGGGAGAAATCGATCATGCCTGCTTCACCACCGAGCGGTAGCGCAGCTCGGGTCGGCCGACGTGGCCGTAATGCGGCCTCCTCTCGGCCAGCCCGTTGTCGGCCAGGTACTCCAGGTAGCGGCGGGCGGTCACACGGGAAACCCCGGTGCGCTCACCGACTTCGGCCGCCGACAACTCCTCGGATGCTTCGCGCAGCGCATTGGTGATCGCTTCCAGCGTCTCACCGCTCATGCCCTTGGGCAGTGCTGCGTGGTCCACGGTGCGTAACGTGCCGAGCATGCGGTCCACCACCGACTGGTCGGCTTCGCCGGACGTCTGCCGGTAGCGGGCGTAGGCGGTGAGCTTGTCCCGCAACGTGGCGAACGTGAACGGCTTGATCAGGTACTGCACGATGCCGACCGAGACCGCAGCCTTCACCACGTCCAGGTCGCGGGCGGACGTCACGGCGATGACGTCGACCGGGTTGCCGGCGGCACGCAGTCCGCGGCAGAGCGTCAGGCCATGGGTGTCCGGCAGGTAGAAGTCGAGCAGCAACAGGTCGACGCGTTCGGACTGCAGGAACCGCGAAGCCTCCGCGCCGGAATGCACGACCCCGGCCACCGTGAAGCCCGGGACGCGCTCGACGAATTCGCGGTGAGCCTGCGCTGCGATCGGTTCGTCCTCGACGACGAGCACGACGATGTCGGATCTCTCGCTCACGCGCGCACCCCCACGGGCAGCCGTACGGTGAACACTGCCCCGCCGCCGTCGGCATTCCGCACGTCCACCGACCCCCGGTAACGGCGTACCACCTGGCCGACCAGGGCAAGGCCGAGCCCATGGCCGGGTGTCGACTTGGTCGACCAGCCACGCCGGAACACCATGTCGGTGTCCGGTACGCCCGCGCCGTTGTCGGACACACGCATGAACAATTCACCGCCCTCGCCACGCAGATCGACGCGGACTTGCGGCCTTGGCCTGCCGCCCTGCACGGCCGCCTCCACAGCGTTGTCGATGAGGTTACCCAGCACTGTCACCACATCGCGGGGTGTGATCGCCTGCTCCCCGATCAGTGCGTCGTCCACCGCGGCGTCCTCCTCGAGCACCAGATCGACTCCGCGTTCGTTGGCCTCGGCCAGTTTGCCGAGCAGCAGGGCGGCCAACACCGGCTCGGCGACAGCCCCCACCACGCGGTCGGTGAGCTGCTGGGCGATTTCCAATTCGGCGGTGGCGAACTTGACGGCCTCCTCGATACGGCCGAGTTCCACCAGGGACACCACGGTGTGCAGCCGGTTCGCCGCTTCGTGCGCCTGGGAACGCAGTGACTCGGCGAACCCGCGAACCGTGTTGAGCTCACCGGTCAACTCCTCCAGCTCGGTGTGGTCGCGCAAGGTGACGACATTGCCCATCGCGCGGTTGCCGCTGTACACCGGGGACGTGCTGACCACCAGGACGCGGTCGTCGGTCACGTGGATCTCGTCCGAGCGAGGCTCGGACGAGGTCAGCGCGTCGGCCAGCGTCTCGGGCAGCCCGAGCTCGGCCACCGGAGTGCCTTCCGGCGGAGTTGTGGACAGGCCGAGCAGCGTCCGCGCCCCGTCGTTGCACAAGCCGACCCGGCCGTCGGCGTCCACCAGGATCAGGCCTTCCCGGACCGCGTGCAGGATCGCCTCGTAGTAGGAGAACATCCGCGCCAGCTCAGCAGGCCCGAAGCCGTGCGTTTGTTTCCTCAGCCGCGAGCTGAGCAACCACGCTCCGATGACGCCGACGGCCAGCACCGCCGCGGCCGTCAGCGCCAACGGCCACAGTCGTTCGTTCAGCTCGGCCGTGATCGCCTCGAGCGTGATACCGACGCTGACCAGCCCCACGATCTCGGCGCGGTCGTAGACCGGGACGACGGCACGGATCGACGGGCCGAGCGTGCCGGTGTAGGTCTCGGTGAAGACCTGCCCGCGCAGGGCCGGGCCGCGATTCCCCAGGAATTTGCCGCCGATCTGCTTCGGATTCGGGTGCGAATAGCGGGTGCCGTCCGGAGCCATGATGGTGATGAAGTCGACCCCGGTGTTCGCCCGGACCTTCTCGGCGAGCGGCTGCAACCGGGCCGAGGGGTTCTCCGAGCGGAACGCCTCGGCGACGTCGGGCGACTGCGCCACCGCGATGGCCACCGACGTGGATTCCTCCCGAGCAGAATCCTCGGTCGCGCGGGAGGCCTCCAGGTAGGCCAGCGCCACCCCTGCCCCGACCAGCACGGCAACCATCACCAGCAACAGGACCAGCAGCTGGCGCGCCACGCTCCACGGCCTGCGAGGCCGCTTCGCCTGGTCGGGCATAGTTGCCTCCCCGTTACCCGTCGGTGAACGGAATGAACATAACCGTGACCGTCATCACAGACACCCGGATAGTTCTGCCGACGCATATCCGACGATCCAGGAGGCAGTGATGGCGAAGGAGCCTACCGCCGCCGAAGCACCGCCCCGGCGGGACCGGGTGCATTACCTCTACCTTGCGGTGATCGGCGCCGTGGTGCTGGGCATCATCGTGGGTTTCGCCTTCCCCGACTTTTCCTCCGAGCACCTCAAGCCGCTCGGCGAAGGGTTCGTGAAGCTGATCAAGATGATGATCAGCCCGATCATCTTCTGCACGATCGTGCTCGGGATCGGCTCCGTCGCCCAAGCGGCCAAGGTCGGTAAGGTCGGCGCGCTTGCGGTGACCTACTTCCTGATCATGTCCACCGTCGCGCTGGCCATCGGCCTGATCGTCGGCAACGTGCTGCACCCGGGTGAGGGCATGCGGCTCGACCCGGAGGCCGTGGCCAAGGCGCAGGAGTCGGCCGAGGGAGGCGAGTCCACCGAGGAATTCCTGCTCGGCATCATCCCGGACACGCTGGTGTCGGCGTTCACCGCCGGCTCGGTGCTGCAGACGCTGCTGGTGGCCATCCTCGCCGGCTTCGCACTGCAGAAGCTCGGCCGCGCCGGGGAGCCGATCCTGCGCGGGATCGAGCACATTCAACGATTGGTGTTCCGCATCCTGGCGATGATCATGTGGGCGGCTCCCATCGGCGCGTTCGGTGCCATCGCCGCCGTCGTCGGCGACACCGGTTGGGAGGCGCTGAAGAGCCTCGCGGTCATCATGCTCGGGTTCTACGCCACCTGCGTGCTGTTCGTGTTCGTGGTGCTCGGGGCCGTGTTGTGGTTCGGTGCTCGGGTCAACCTGCTGCAGCTGTTGCGGTACCTCGCGCGGGAGTTCCTGCTCATCCTGTCCACGTCCTCGAGCGAGTCCGCGCTACCGCGACTGATCGCGAAGATGGAGCACATGGGCGTGGGCAAGCCCGTCGTCGGCATCACCGTGCCCACGGGCTATTCGTTCAACCTGGACGGCACGGCCATCTACCTGACCATGGCCACGCTCTTCATCGCCACCGCCCAGGGCAGCCCGCTCGGCGTCGGCGAGCAGATCGGTCTGCTGCTGTTCATGATCATCGCGTCGAAGGGCGCCGCAGGTGTCACGGGTGCCGGGCTCGCCACGCTGGCCGGTGGTCTGCAGACGCACCGTCCGGAGCTGGTCGACGGTGTCGGCTTCATCGTCGGCATCGACCGGTTCATGAGCGAGGCTCGCGCGCTGACCAACTTCGCCGGCAACGCAGTGGCGACGGTGCTCATCGGCCAATGGACCGGCGAGCTCGACCGTCAGCAGGCGCGGCTGGTGCTCTCCGGTGAGCTGCCGTTCGACGAGCAGACCATGGTCGACGATCATCACGCCGGCGCGGCCGCGGAGCAGGAACGCGAGAAGGTGACGACGTGATCAGGGTGTCTGTGCGCCGCGGTGGTGGCGGCGGTCGTCGTCACCACCGCGGCCGCGGCGCCGGCCGCCGCGGCCGCCACCCCTTCCGAGGTACGCGGCGCGGTGTCTCACGGCTCGCCGGGATGCGGCAAGCCCGTGCAGGCGCCAGGAATCACGGTCGAGCGGACCATCGAGTCCGCGGGAGGCACCCGGAGCTATCGGCTGCACGTGCCGAAGCAGTACCGGCCGACGCGACCGCATTCCGTGGTGCTGTCGTTCCACGGCCGGACCCGCACGGCCGAATACCAGGAGGAACTGTCGGAGCTTTCCGGCCGCGGTGTCGTGGCGGTGTACCCGCAGGGACTGATCGGGAACGACGGCGAGCCGTCCTGGCAGGGTGCGCCCTACTCCCCCGAGGTCGACGACGTTCGGTTCGTCGCGGACCTGTTGGACGAGGTGGAGAGGACCCTGTGCGTGGATCGATCGCGGATCTACGCCACCGGTAAGTCCAACGGCGGCGGGTTCGTCGGGGTGCTGGCCTGCCGGATGCCGGATCGCATCGCTGCCTTCGCGCCGGTCGCCGGGGCCTTCTACCCGCAGGGCGGCGAATGTCGACCGAACCGTCCGGCTCCGGTGCTGGAGATCCACGGCAAGGCGGACAAGACCATCCCGTACGAAGGGGACTCGACCAAGGGTCTGCCGCCGATCCCGCAGTGGCTGGCAGCGTGGGCCGAGCGGAACGGGTGCCGCGTGCGGCCCGTCGTACAGGACCTGGGCGAGGGTGTCGAACGCAGCCGATGGGTCGGCTGCGACCGGCGCGGCCAGGTCGTGCACTACGCCATCGCGAGCCTTGGACACGACTGGCCGAGCACGCGGCCGAACCCGGACTCCGCCGAGCCGTCGGTGTTCGACGCCACGCCGATCATCCTGCGGTTCTTCGCGCACCACACACTGCGGTGAGGCCACCCGGTGGCCGAGGTCGCTGCCTCGGCACCGGGGTTCTCGGCGGCCGGGGCGGCCGCGTAGGCCACCGGGTTCACGCACCGAAGGCTCGTCGACCTCACGCGCCGAGGTGGGCGCGTAGGCCGCGTTGCCCGCGCATCATCATGACGGCGTGGTTGAGCCGGAACGCGGGACGAGCGACCGGTGCGGCCCAGCGCAGCAGCCGTTTACGGGCGACGACGTCCTGCGTGATCTCGAGCTTGGTGCCGCCGCCCGCTTCGCGCACCACCCCACGCAGTGAGCCGTCGAGGTCTCCGGTCAGCCGCACGTGCAGCCGGCCGGCGGCGGGATCCTGCTCGACGCGGCGCATCCGCACCACGATGCGGTACGGCAGCAGCGCCTGGCACACCAGTTCCGCGGTGTCGTCGTCGATCCGCAGCACCGAGCGGACATCGGGCCACCAGCGCGGGTAGCCGGTCACGTCGGTCACCTCGCGGAAGACCTCCTCCGCGGGCGCGGCCAGGTGCCACAGCGTGCGGAACCAGTACTGGTGCAGGCCCATGGGCTCAGTATGCGGCGCGGCGCGCCAGCAGGCTCGCCGTGCGGGTGCCGGCGCCAGCGGCTTGGTGGCTCCTGACGGGAACATCCAGGAACGGGCAGCTCGCCACCCGGGTGTCCCGGGCAAACAGCCCCGGCGCGTGGCGGGCAGGCCCGCTTCGACGCGGCGCCATCACGCGCGGCGATGAGCGCCCACCGCGGCGACGCCGCTCCCCTGCTCAGCCGAGGATCGGCTTGAGGAACTGACCCGTATAGCTGGCGTCGTTGGCTGCGACGTCCTCCGGCGTGCCCTCGGCGATGACCATCCCGCCACCCGAGCCGCCCTCCGGACCCATGTCGATGATCCAGTCGGAGGTCTTGATGACGTCCAGGTTGTGCTCGATGACGATCACCGTGTTGCCCTTGTCGACCAGCCCGTGCATCACGGCCAGCAGCTTGCGAATGTCCTCGAAGTGCAGGCCGGTGGTCGGCTCGTCCAGGATGTAGACCGTGCGCCCGGTCGAGCGTTTCTGCAGCTCGGAGGCCAGCTTCACCCGCTGCGCCTCACCCCCGGACAGCGTCGGAGCGGGCTGTCCCAGCCGCACGTAGCCGAGGCCGACGTCCACCAGCGTCTTCAGATGCCGGTGGATGGCTTTGATGGGCTCGAAGAACTCCGCCGCCTCCTCGATGGGCATGTCCAGCACTTCGGCGACCGTCTTGCCCTTGTAATGCACCTCGAGGGTCTCGCGGTTGTACCGGGCGCCCTTGCACACTTCGCACGGCACGTAGACGTCCGGCAGGAAGTTCATCTCGATCTTGATCGTGCCGTCACCGGCACACGCCTCACACCGGCCGCCCTTGACGTTGAACGAGAACCGCCCCGGCTGGTAGCCGCGAACCTTCGCCTCCGTGGTCGCGGCGAACAGCTTGCGGATGTGGTCCCACACCCCGGTGTAGGTCGCCGGGTTGGACCGCGGCGTGCGGCCGATCGGCGACTGGTCCACCCGCACCAGCTTGTCGACCAGGTCCAAACCGCGCACCCGCGTGTGCCTGCCCGGCACCTGGCGCGCACCGTTGAGCTTGTTCGCCAGCACGGTGGCCAGGATGTCGTTGACCAGCGTCGACTTGCCCGAGCCGGACACGCCCGTCACGGAGATCATGCAGCCCAGCGGGAACGACACGTCGATGCCGCGCAGGTTGTGCTCGCGGGCACCCACCACGGTGAGCCTGTTCTTCTTCGACACCGGCCGCCGGGACACCGGCAGCGGGATCTCCTTGCGGCCCGCGAGGTAGTCACCGGTCAGCGAACGGGGGTTGGACAACAGCTCCTCGTACGGTCCGCTGTGCACGATCTGCCCGCCGTGCTCACCCGCGCCCGGACCGATGTCCACCACCCAGTCGGCCGCGCGGATGGTGTCCTCGTCGTGCTCGACCACGATGAGCGTGTTGCCCAGCGAGCGCAGCCGGGACAGCGTCTCGATCAGCCGGTGGTTGTCCCGCTGGTGCAGGCCGATGGACGGCTCGTCCAGCACGTACAGCACGCCGACCAGGCCGGAGCCGATCTGCGTGGCCAGCCGGATACGCTGCGCCTCGCCACCGGACAGCGTGCCCGCGGCGCGGTCCAACGAGAGGTAGTCCAGGCCGACGTCGAGCAGGAAGCGCAGCCGTGCCTGGATCTCCTTGAGGACCGCTCCGGCGATCATCGTCTGACGCTCGTCCAGCCGCAGGCCGTCGAGGAACTCCGTCGCCTCGGCCACCGACAGCGCCGTGACCTCGGCGATCGACCGCGGGCCCTGCGTCTCGTGCTCCAACGTCACGGCCAGGATCTCGGGCTTGAGGCGGGTGCCCTGACAGGCCGGGCACGGCACCTCACGCATGTAGCCCTCGTACCTCTCCCGCATGTACTCGGACTCAGTCTGCTCCCTGCGACGCTCCAGGAACGGGATGACGCCCTCGAAGTTGGCGTAGTACGCGCGCTCACGGCCGTACCGGTTGCGGTAGCGGACGTGCACCTGCTCGCTCGTGCCGTGCAGGACCGCCTTCTGCGCCTTGGCCGGCAGGTCACGCCACGGGGTGTCCATCCGGAAGCCGATCGTCTCCGCCAGCGCGGTCAGCAAGCGCTGGAAGTACTCCGATGTCTGCCCCACCGCCCACGGCGCGATGGCGCCCTCGGCCAGCGACAACTCGTCGTCCGGCACGACCAGTTCCGGATCGACCTCCTTGCGGACGCCGATGCCGGTGCACTCCGGGCAGGCACCGTAGGGCGAGTTGAACGAGAACGACCGCGGCTCGAAATCCTCCACCGCGAGGGCGTGACCGTTCGGGCAGGCGAGGTTCTCGGAGAATCCGCGCACGCGGCCCGGGTCGTGCTCCGGAAGGTCGACGAACTCCAGCTCCACCAGCCCGTCGGCCAGCCGCAGCGCCGTCTCGATCGAATCGGTGAGGCGCTGCTTGGCGGACGCCTTGACCGTCAGCCGGTCGATCACCGCCGCGATGTCGTGCTTCTCCTGCTTCTTCAACTTCGGCGGATCGGTGAGCGGATACACCTGGCCGTCCACCCGCACGCGCGCGTAGCCCTGCTGTTGCAAGTTCGCGAACAGGTCGACGTATTCGCCCTTGCGGCCGCGCACGATCGGGGCGAGCACCTGGAACCGGATGCCCTCTTCCATCGCGAGCACCTGGTCGACGATCTGCTGCGGCGTCTGCTTGGCGATCGGCTCACCACACTGGGGGCAGTGCGGCTTGCCCGCCCGCGCGTACAGCAGGCGCAGGTAGTCGTACACCTCGGTGATCGTGCCGACCGTGGATCGCGGGTTGCGTGACGTGGACTTCTGGTCGATGGACACCGCGGGCGAGAGACCCTCGATGAAATCGACGTCCGGCTTGTCCATCTGCCCGAGGAACTGGCGCGCATACGCCGACAGCGACTCGACGTAGCGCCGCTGCCCCTCGGCGAAGATCGTGTCGAACGCCAGTGACGACTTGCCCGACCCGGACAGCCCGGTGAAGACCACCATGCTGTTGCGCGGCAAGTCGAGATCGACACTCTTCAGGTTGTGTTCGCGCGCACCTCGGACGACGAGACGATCGGACACCCGGGTGGCCCCTTCCCTAGCTGGATATATGCAGCGACAACGGTCGGACCTAGCCGACCTTTCCCATGCTAGGCGCGGCCACCGACAATCTCCGGCTGGGGCGGTCGCGGACCTGGGTCAACAACCGGTGCGCGGGCCGCTCGACCAGCACGGTGAGTGCCCAGCCTGCGGCCACTGCGGCGAGCATCACCACCACCAGCCGGCCCGTCCCGGAGATCCCGTTGTCGACCAGGACCCTGGCGAGGATGAAGCCGAGTTGCTGGTGCAGCAGGTAGACGCCGTAGCTGATGCCTGCCAGCCAGGTGATCGGCCGCCGCACCGCATCCGGCACCCGTTCGTCCCAGCGCGGGCAGCGCGCGGCCAACGCGATCGCGCCCACCATCACGGCCAGGGCCAGGCCGGACTCGATCTTGCGGTCGACGGTGTACGCGTACTGCCCGACGGCCAGCGCCGCCAGAACCGTCAACGTCGAGCCGGGTAGCCGTCCACGGCCCCACAGCCACAAGGCGATGCCGAGGCCGAACAGCGCCACCCGGCCCAGGCCGGTGCCGGTGTAGAACACGGCCAGGATTCCGGTCAGCGAATCGGGCAGCAGCCGCAGCGGCAGCACCGTGACCGGTGCCACCACCAGTCCGAGGGCAAGACCGCGGACGCCTGCGCCCCCGCGTCGGAACCACCACACCGCCGCGGCGACGAACGCGGTGACCTGCACCGGGAGCGTCCAGTGGGCGTTGTCG
This sequence comes from Thermocrispum municipale DSM 44069, assembly GCF_000427825.1. Taxonomy (GTDB): domain Bacteria; phylum Actinomycetota; class Actinomycetes; order Mycobacteriales; family Pseudonocardiaceae; genus Thermocrispum; species Thermocrispum municipale. The sequence goes on from NZ_ATYT01000016.1 coordinate 32,720, forward strand.
AGATACACCGGATGGGGATGCCATCCCTGCGTCATGGTCAAGTTCGCCACCAGGTCGCCGAACGTCCACTCCCGCCAGTTCCAGCGATCCGGGTCGGCGTTGAACCGCGGGATGGCTTACGAGCCGATCGCGTAGATCACCACCACCGCGGTCAGATAGGCCGGGAGGAGCCTGGCGAGCCGGTTGCGCAGCCAACGGCCCGGGTTGCCCCGCCGGATGGTTTCGCACGCGAAGTAGGCGGAGACGATCATCAGCGCGGCGGCGCCGAACTGCGGAGCGACGACGAAGGGGTATCCGCCCAGTTCGGGGTGCAGGACCGGCCCGAGGTCCGTGACGTGGCCGAGCAGGACCGCGAACACCGCGACAACGCGGATCAGGTCCCAGTCGAGCCTGCGGCGGGTGGTCATGGGGTCGCCACGGTAGGGGGTGTGATCACCCTGACCACGGGCGGGGTGGAGCCCGGTGTGCCACACGTCATAACCTGCACGCATGCGGATCAGTGAGGACTACACCGGGCACGTCGAGCCTGGCGGGGATGCCCAGCGGCGCACGCTTGCCGCGCTCACCATCACCAAGCTGTCGGTCGGCCCGATGGACAACAACACCTATTTGTTGGTCGACCGGGACAGCGGTGAGGCGCTGCTGATCGACGCGGCGAACGACCCGGATCGGATCTCCGACCTGATCGGCTACGACCGGGAACGTCCCACGCTGCGCACCGTGGTGACCACCCACCAGCATCAGGACCACTGGCAGGCGCTCGGCGCAGTCGCCGGGGCCAACGGCGCGAACACCGCAGCCCACCCGCTCGACGCCGACCCGCTACCCGTCCCGCCGGACTTCCTGCTCGAGCACGGCGACAAGATCTCGGTCGGCTCGTGCGAGCTCGAGGTCATTCACCTGCGTGGCCACACGCCGGGTTCGATCGCTCTGCTGTACCGCGACCCGGAGGGGCACCCGCACCTGTTCACCGGTGACTCGCTGTTCCCCGGCGGTGTCGGCAAGACGACGAGTCCGGAGAACTTCAAGCAGTTGATGACCGACGTCGAGGAGCGGGTGTTCAACGTGTTGCCCGACGAGACGTGGTTCTACCCGGGGCACGGCGACGACTCCACGCTCGGCGCGGAGCGGCCGAAGCTGAAGGAGTGGTGGGAGCGCGGCTGGTGAGCGCAGGCGGCCGCTAGTCGTCGTCGTCGTCCTCGGCTTCGGTTTTCGTGCTGCTGACGGGCTCGCCGTCCCGGCAGCTGAGGTGCATCTCCACCCGCAGCTCGTCCGACTCGAAGCGAACCCGCGCTCCCCCGTCGCTGCGCTCGTCGACGTCGTCCAGTTCGAACCCTTGCGCGGGCACCGTCTGCACCAGCTCGAACGGCGAGCACCGCACGACCACGTTGCCGCCGCGGCTGGTGAACGACTTCGTCGCCGGCTTCTTCGACGGCGGAGGTGATGACGGCCGGGTGGTGCGGGTCGGCTCCCCTGCGGGCGGAACGTCCGACGGCGGTGGCGCGGCCAGGCGCTGGTCGACCTCTTCCGCCGACAGCGGCTGCTGCGGCGAAGCGACGATCCCGCTGCCGATGGCCCCGACGGCCACCACACCGATCAGCGTGGCCGCGCCTGCGGCGAGCAGCCAGGCCAGGACCACGCCGACGATCCGCGTCTTCTTCTCCGCCACTCTTCCAGCATGGCGCAGCCGGGTTAAGGCCGCGCTATGACAGTCCCATCACACGGTTGTCGACGCCGTCGTCGACGCGCGGAAGCCCCGGGTACGGCCAGGCGGGGCTCGTCGCGCACGACCTCGCCGTCCGGGCAGCGCTGATCCGCTGCCCACCCGAGTGGGCACGCCGTCGCGTCGGCGTCACCGGGTCGGCAGCCCGTCGGCGAACGCCGCGATCGCCTGCGCCACCTCGTGCGGCCGGTCCTCAGCCAGAAAATGTCCACCCCCTGCGATGCGGTGCCGGCGCGCGCCGGGAATCGCGGCGGCGAGCCGGTCCGCCACCGTCGGCGGCAGCCAGCGGTCCTCCTCGCCCCACAGCACCAGGGTCGGAACGGCGACGCTCGCCAGCCGGGACACCGCCTCGGCCGTGTCCGTGTGCTGCACCGCCTCCACCTGGTCGACCCACCGCTGCTGCCCGCCGGCGCCGGCCCACGGTCGCAGGTAGCCCGCGAGCACCTCGGGCGACATGGGGTTGTGCGTCGCGGTGCGCAGCCGCGTGGCGATCAGGTCGGTGAAGGCGTCGTTCGGCATGGTGCGGTATGCCTCGGGATAGCGCTGCTGGTGCTCGGTGAACGGCGTGTTCCACGGCCCGATCACCGCCGCGTCCATGAGCACCAGCGCTCGCGCAGGCACCCCCTCGACCAAGTGCGCCCGCGCGGTGATCCCGCCGCCGATGTCGTGCCCCACCAGCACCGCATCGGTCACCCCCCAGTGCTCCACGAGCTCGGCCAGCGCGCGAGCCTGCCGGGCGATCGTCGGCCGGACCCCGGGATCGGCGCTCGAATCCCCGAATCCGAGCAGGTCCCACACGTGGACCCGGTGCGTCGCGGCCAGCGCAGGCACGACCGAGCGCCACAGGAACGACCAGGCAGGGGTGCCGTGCGTGAGCACCACGGGCGGGCCGTCGCCGACGACCCCGGCGGCGACCTCGCCGTCGGTGAGTCGGACCCGATCCGGCAGGTGCCAGCCCTCGGTGGTGGTCATGTCCATCCCTCCTCCGCCCTACGCTGACATAGTTGTCAGACAACTGACAACCCTGTTAGTTTCCTGCTGTGAAGTCCACGTTCGTCGAGCAGGCGCGCCGAGCGCAGATCGTCGGAGCCGCCGTCACCACGCTGGCGGAGCTCGGCTACGCCGCCGCGTCGGTGGGCCGCATCGCCCAGCGGATCGGGATCAGCCGACCGCTGATCCACTACCACTTCCGCAGCCGCGAGGCACTGATCGAGGCCGTCCTCGATCACATCTACGCGGCCGGCTACGCGGCGGTCCGGCCGAGCATCGACCGGGCGGGCACCGCGCCGGAACGGCTGGCGGCGTTCATCACCGGCAGCGTCGCCTTCTATCGGGAGCATCCCGACTACATCCGCGCGCTCGAGGAGATCGTGCACGGCACCCGCGCCGCCGACTGGCAACCGGTTCGAGCCCGGGAGGATCGCGAGATCGACGCGCTCGCCACCGTCCTTCGCGCAGGGCAGGAGGCCGGCGAGCTCGGCTCCTTCGACGCCACCGTCATGGCCCGCACCGTCCGCCACGCGCTCAACGGTCTGCTCGACGCCTGGCACCGGGACCCCGCGCTCGACCTCGACCACTACACCGGCGAGCTGCTGCGGCTGTTCCGGGCCGCGACCACGAAGGGCGGGGACACATGATGATGTCCGTCGACCGAGCCGAGCGCACGACCACCGGCAACCGCAAAGCGGCGTGGTCCCTCGTCGTGATCACGCCGCTGGCCGCCGAGCTGACGTTCGGATCCACCCCGTTGCGGATGGCATACCTGGTCCTGCTGTGGGTACCGATCTACGGCGCCGGTGTGCTGCTGATCCGCGAGCTGGTGCGCCGCGCGGGCGCGGATGGCCGAGCATTCTGCTGCTCGGGATCGCGTACGGGATGCTCGAGGACGGGATCGGGCTGCAGGCGCTCACCAGTCCACGGCTCTACGATGCGGCCGAGTGGGGAATGCGTGTGGGCGGTGTGAACCTCGCGTACTGGGAGGCCACCGCGATCTATCACACGGTGTTCTCGGTGGCGATCCCGATCGCGCTGACCGAGCTGTCGTTCTCTTCCCACGGACGACGGCCGTACCTGCGCACCGGCGGCCTGGTCCTGACCGCGACGGTGACCGCCCTCGGCGTTGCGGTGCTGCGGTTCACCGTCCCGGTCGCGCAGGACCCCGGCTATCAGGCCCCGCTGCCGTTCGTCCTGGCCGTGGTCGTCGCTGTGCTGGTGCTGGGTGTGGTGGCGTTGCGGCTGCTGCCGCGGACCGGTGGGAGACCCACCACTCGCCCGGTGGCGCGTCCCGCGTGGTGGTATCTCGGCTCGTTCGTGGCAGTGCTCGCCTTCCTGGCGCTGAGCCATCCGATGTTCGGCGCCGAGCAGCCGGCGTTCACCCGGGGCGACACCGTCGCCATCCCCATGGCAGCAGTTGTCCTGCTGACCGTGGGCGCCGTACTGATGCTGCGCAGCGCCGGGAGCTCCACCGGGTGGACACCTCGGCACACGCTGGCCGTCGCCGGTGGAGCGCTCGTCGGGCACGGCGTCGCCGGGCTGGCCATCACGGCGTTCGTCGAGCGCACGCTCGCAGACCGGGTCGGCTTGGCGGTGCTCACCGTGCTGACCGCCGTCGTCTTCGTCCTGCTCGACCGTCGGCTCGCCGCCACTACAACGACCCCGGCAGACTGAGCGGGCGCCGTCGTCACCCTTCGCCCGTGAGACGCACGCTGAGCTCCCACAGCGCCTGCTGGACGTCCTCCCGATAAGCGTCGGGGTGCGCCTGCGCCTCGACGGCCCGGTTGTAGAAGCGTCCCGTCACACCGGCGAGGGCGGGGTCCAGGATGAGACGAAGCGTGGCGTCCACGCCGACGTCGAGGGAGTCGATGCTGTGGCCGACCGACTGCAGCACCATCTTGGTCGGCATGTAGGTGGCCGGGTGGAGGCTGTTGACGGTGATCCGTGCCGGGTCGAGCCGCTTCGCGAGCGCCAGGCCGTAGGTGATGAGCGCGAGCTTCGACTGCCCATAGGCGCGCCACCCGTCGTACCCGTGTGCGAGGGTCGGGTCGGCGAGGTCGATGGGGCTCTGACCGATGGATGCCACGTGGACGACCCGTGCCGGAGCCCCGGCGTCCAGCAGCGGCAACAGTCGCTGCGTGAGCACGAACGGGGCGAGATAGTTGACCGCGAACCGCAGCTCGTTGCCGTCCACGGTGAGGTGACGCCCGGTGCCGTCCGGCTCGCCCGCGCCGACGCCGGCGTTGTTGACGAGCACGGTGACGTGATCGGTGAGGGCGGCGACATCGTCGGCCAGGCGGCGCACCTGCGCCAGCTCGCCGAGGTCGGCGCGGACGGTGTCGATCGCAGCGGGCTGGGCGGCCAGCTCCGCGCGCAGGACGTCGAGACGGCGTTCGCTGCGGCCGTGCAGGACGAGACGGGTACCCGGGTCTGCGGCGAGGCGGAGCGCGAGCGCTCGGCCCAGCCCGTCGGTGGCCCCGGTGAGGACGACAACGCGGTCGCTGGTCGGCTCAGACATGAGTGCTCCCGATGCGGCTGGACGGGTCGGGGTTGGTGAACGTGGAGGTGAGCAGGTCCCGGAGCGCGACGAGGTCCGCCTCACCCCAGGGCCGGTTGGTGGCGAGCACCCGGTACCAGATCACCCCGAAGACCACGTCGGCCACCAGCTCGTCGGCGACAGGCGGCGCGTCTCCCCTGCGCCGGGCACGCTGCAGCAGCTCGGCGAGGGCGGCACGTCGCCGGTCCAGGAAGCCCTCCCGGAACCGGCTCGCGAACTGGGAGTCGACCTGCGCCTCGGCCATCAGGCTGCGCAGCGCCTGAGCCACCCCCGGCACGCCGAGCAAGGCGAACGAGTCGCGGAGGAACTGCTCCAGGTCCGCCCGGAAGGACCCGCGGTCGGCGACGGACACGTGCAGCTCCGCTTTCGTCGCGAGCGCCTCGAGCAGCACGTCGGCCTTCGTGGGCCACCACCGGTACACCGTCTGCTTGCCGACCCCAGCACGCGCAGCGATGCCTTCGACGGTGAGCGCGCGGTAGCCCTCGTCACGGGTGAGCTCGAAGGTGGCGGTGAGGATCGCCAGGCGTGACTGCTCGCTGCGCTTGCGACCCCGGCGTGGCGCGTGCGGCTCTGTCATGGCGCCACTGTAGCAAATACGAGACGCAGCGGTTCGTAAAAATGCTACCGTAATTTCGAACCGTAGCGTCTCGTGAATGGAGAGTCTGATCGTGATCACTGCCCTCGTGATCGGTGGCAGCTCCGGTATCGGCCTGGCCACCGCCGCCCGGCTGCACGCGGCGGGCGACACGGTCCACATCGCCGGTCGCGACGCCGCCCGGCTTCAGGCCGCCGTCGACGAGCAGCCGGGCCTGGTGCCCCATCGGCTCGACGCCGCCGACGCGCCTGCGCTCGTGTCGCTCTTGAATGAGCTGGAAACGGTGGACCGGCTGGTCGTCACGCTCAGCGGGAACACCGGAGCCGGCACGTTTGTCGACCTCGACATCGACGTGCTGCGCACCGCGTTCGAGGAGAAGTTCTGGCCTACCGTCACCGCCGTCAAAAGCGCCGTGAAGCACCTCAGCGGGCACGGCTCGATCACCCTGGTCGGCGCCGTCACCGCTCGAACCGGGATGCCGGGGACCGCGGGCATCGGTTCGCTCAACGCCGCCGTGGAAGGACTTGTCGCACCGCTGGCCGCGGAGCTGGCGCTAATCCGGGTCAACGCCGTCTCACCCGGCTACGTGGACACCCCGTGGTGGAACATGCTGCCTGACGCCGACCGGCGCGCCCTGTTCGATTCGGTCGCCGCCGGCCTGCCGACCCGCAGGATCGCCACCGCGGACGACGTCGCACAGGCGATCGTGCTGCTGGCCACCAACCCCAGCATGACCGGGACGATCGTCGAGGTGGACGGCGGCGCGCATCTCACCGCCTGACGGTCGATCCGCAGGCCGCCTCCCGCCCTCGCGCAGCGACGCAGGAGGACTGCGGCCCCGGACGGCGGTGGTCAGCGCACTCCGGCCAGTCGCGCCACCTCACGCACGATGCGGGCCAGGACGTCCGCACCCCACGCCGGGACGGCGTCGTCCCGCTCATCCGGATCGGTGCCGCTGACCTCGAGCATCAACCGGGCACCGTGACCAGTGCCCTCGCCGAGCGTCAAGCGCACGGCATCGCCCGGCCGGCCAGGCGCCGTCGTCAGCGCGAGGGCCCGAGGCGGTTCGACCTCGGCGACGGTGCCGAACATGACCTCGGGAGCAACCGGCGAGCGGAACTTTTCGCCGACGGCCAGTGCGGACGGGCCGACGGCAAGGTCCCACGCGGCCTCGGCGGTGCAGATCAGCTGACGCTCGAAGCGAAGCCGCCAGCCGGTACCGGTCGTGCTGATCGTCGGCCGGTCGAGACCGAACAACTCGACGAGCTCCTCGTGCCGAGCCTCGCCGCGGTCCTCCGGCGGGGTCGGCGCGCGCCCGTCGAGCGACTCGGCAAGCCCGGCGAGGCACTGCTCCCAGCCGGTGGTGAAGCTCGCGGCACCCGGACGGTCGTCGAAGCTGTGACTGAGCACGAGGGTGGTGCCGCCCTCCTCCCGCACCTCTCCCCCACCGCGGGGTGGGTCAAGGGAGTCTCCCGCCACCTGAGGCGCCGAACCAAGGGGCGTCTCCCGCCACCTCGGGCACGGCGCCGCGCCAAGGTCCGTCGCCGCTCCGGCACGCCGCCCGGGTTAAGGCTGCGCTATGGCAACCCCATCGAACGGTTGTCGACGCCCTGATCAGGCCGCGGGTGGCCTAAGTTTGACCATGTGCCCCACGTGCTGCTCATCGAAGACGACGCCGCGATTCGCGCTGCGCTGATCCGCGGCTTGTCCGATCGCGGGCACGCCGTCGCGTCGGCGGGTACCGGCATGGCCGGTCTGGAGCAGGCGGTGAGCTCGCAACCCGATCTGGTGGTCCTGGACCTGGGTTTGCCGGACGTCGACGGCCGAACGGTCCTGCGGATGCTCCGGGGCGCCAGCAAGGTCCCCGTCGTCGTGGCCACCGCGCGCGACGACGAGTCGGAGATCGTCGCTCTGCTCGACGCCGGCGCGGACGACTACGTCGTCAAGCCGTTCAGCGCAGCGCAATTGGACGCTCGGATCCGCGCGGTGCTGCGGCGTGGTGGTGAGCGCAAGGCCGACGAGGTCATCGAAGTCGGCGACCTTCGCGTCGACCCGCGCGCCCGCCAGGCCACGCTGGAGGGGCGCAACTTGGAGCTGACTCCGCGCGAATTCGCCCTCCTGCACTACCTGGCCGCGCGAGCGGGCGAGGTCGTCAGCAAACGAGAACTACTGGCCGAGGTGTGGCAGCTTCCCTACGGCGGAGCGGACAAAACCGTCGATGTCCACCTGTCGTGGTTACGTCGCAAGCTCGGTGAAACGGCGCACGAACCCCGCTACGTGCACTCGGTCCGCGGCGTCGGCGTGCGGATCGCGGCGCCGGAGAGCTGATGCGTCGCCGCGTACTGCTGCTGGTCGGCGCCACCACATCGTTGGTGCTGGTGGCCTTCCTGGTGCCGTTGGCCATTCTGGTCCGCGATGTGGCCGCCGACCGCGCCGTGCAGGCGGCCACCACACAGGCCCAGGCGCTCAGTTCGCTGATCGCGACGACCGACCGCGACTCGCTCGAGGTCACCGTGACGCAGGCCGACCAAGCCTCCGAGCACGACCTGACCGTGTTCCTCGGCGACGGCACCCGCCTCGGTCATGCCGCTCCGCGCAGTCCGCTGGTTCGACTGGCAAGCCGGGGCACCAGCGCGTCGGCCGACGTCTCGGGCGGGCGCGAAATCGTCTTCGCCGTCCGTGAAGGTTCCGGCCGCAACGCGGTGATCCGCGCGTTCGTGCCGGACGATCAGCTCCGGGCAGGTGTCGACCGCGCGTGGCTGCTGCTCACCGGGCTGGGCGTCACGCTGCTGGTGGTCAGCTTGCTGGTGGCCGACCGGATGGCGCGGCGGCTGGTCCGCTCGACCATTGCACTCGCCGATGTCTCCCACCGGCTGTCCAGCGGCGATCTGTCCGCGCGGGCCGATCCCGAGTCGCCTGCGGAGATCGGCGTCGTCGCGCGTTCACTCAATCACCTCGGCAGCCGTATCGACGAACTGCTCTCCGAGGAACGGGAAACCGTCGCCGACCTGTCGCACCGTGTCCGCACGCCCCTCACCGCATTGCGCCTGGAGGCGGAAGCGCTCACGAACCCGGAAGAAGCCGAACGCATCAGCGACGGTGTCGACGCGGTGCAGCGCGCGGTGACGCAGGTGATCGCTCAGGCGCGGCGCCGCAGCACCGAGCCGACCGCCGGGTGCGACGCCGCCGAGGTGGTCCGCGAGCGGGTGGAATTCTGGGCCGCACTGGCCGAGGACACCGGACGTACCCCGCGCTGCGAGATCGCGCCCGGACCGTTGCAGGTGCAGCCCAGTCGCGGCGATCTGGCGGCCAGCCTCGACGCACTGCTCGGCAACGTCTTCGCCCACACTCCGGACGGAACGGACTTCAGCGTGCGGCTCGAAGCCCGGCCGGGAGGCGGCGCGGTCCTGTGGGTGGAGGACGACGGCCCCGGTCTGCCGGAGAGCAGTCTGGCCCATCGCGGGGCATCCGCCAGTGGCTCGAGCGGTCTCGGCCTGGACATCGCCAGACGCACCGCCCGACGCGGCGGCGGCAGCCTGACCCTCGGCCGCTCGCCGAGCGGCGGTCTCAGCGTGCGCATGGAGCTCGCCGGAGTGCCCTGAAAGCCGTGGCCAGAGCCCTGCAGAACCCTCACGCGCGCTCCGCCGATGCCGTTCATGATCTTGGGGTTGCGTTAACCGTGACGTAGCGAATCACCAGGTCGCGCCGGGAGATCGTCGATCTCGAGCGGGAGTTCGAGCACGGCCGGGCCGTTCGGGGCGTGGAGGTGTACCACAAGGGCTACGAATACGACGTGGATGTCGACGCCGCGAACGGCACGGTGTTGCGCGTCGAACGCGACGACTGACCGACAAAACCGCCAAGGGGCGGGCCGCTGTGCGACCCGCCCCTTGGCGCGAACAGGCTTCAGGGCGTGTTGCCGCCGATCTGCTCCTGCAGCTCGGGGTAGAAGCCGCCCACTTCGGCGTAGACGCCCGGATACCCCGGCTGCGCACAACCGGCTCCGAACGACACCACGCCGATCAGCGTGGTACCGACCACCAGCGGTCCGCCGGAGTCACCCTGGCAGGCATCCTTCCCGCCCTCGGGATAACCGGCGCACACCATGCCGTCGGGCACGAAGAACTGGCCGTAGGCAGCCCGGCAGTCCTCGTCGGAGTTCACCGGGACGTCCACCTTCATCAGCTGGTCGGACTGCTGGCCACCCTCGGAGGTGGCACCCCAGCCCAGCGTCGTTGCGACGGTGCCAGGCTCGTACGCAGTGTCATCGGGGGTCGCCAGTTCCGCGGGCGCCTGATCCACCGGTGCCGCCAGCGTCAACACGGCGACGTCGTAGTTGAACGCGTCCGACCCGTACGACGGATGCACCCACACGTTCGTCACGTCCGAAACGGTGCCGTCGTCGGAGCTCATCACCGTGCGACCGGACACCACTTTCTGCTCCCCCGGCGCGTTTCCCTCGACGCAGTGCGCGGCGGTGACGACCTTGTCCGGAGCCGCCAGCGTGCCACCGCAGAACCCGCGCCCCTCCGGCGTGATCAGCCGCACCGTGAACGGATAGTCCTCGATGTCGGTCTCTTCCCCGCCGACGATGAACGGATGAACTGGGCCTTCGGCGGCAGTCGCCGTCGAGCCGGTACCGAGGGCCGCCGCGCACGCGATGGCCGCGACCGTCACTGCCTTGACCGCGATGCGTGACCTTGTCATGCACTCTCCTCCGTGGCTCGGCGGCACGGCCACGGACCGTCACCCACCGGAGCCGACTCCTCTGGTGCGTTCGGACGTAACAGCAGGGGTTCGACACCACGCTGCCAACTCGCGATCCGGGGACAGCACGTGAAGATCAACGGTTGGCCCGCACGGACCGTGACTTTTGCCCGGGCACGCAGACGATTTGCGGCACATGGCCACGAATGGTGTTTTTGCCCCGCCTTAACCGTCACGCAGCGCACCGCTAGCTCGCCGAGCGGGATCGTCGATCGGGACAGCACGAAGCGACGAAAGGACGGCCATGAAAGCGACCACGACCCTGGCAGGACTGGCCGCGGCGGCCGCACTGGTGACCGGCGGTGTTCTGATCGCCGAGATGAACGAAGGTGGCACGACCTCCGCTCAGCCCGCGGCACAGCAAACCAGCCGGACATCCGAGCGGACCGGCCGGACGGCTCAGGAGACCGACCCGGCCACTCCGAACCACTCCCCCACGCAGCAATCCTCGGCCGGCTGGAGCGACCAGGCATTGTCCGCCGACGAGGCGGCCGCGGTCGCCGTCCGGCACGTCGGCGGCGGTCGAGCGGTCGACATCGAGCGAGAGTTCGAACACGGGCGCAGCGAGTGGGAGGTCGAGGTGGTCAAGAGCGGACGGGAGATCGAAGTGCGCGTCGACGCCTCCACCGGCACGGTGACCCGCGTCGAACGGGACGACCGTGATGACAGGTTCGACGACCGTGACGACCGATTCCAGGACGAGTACGACGACCGCGACGACCGGCACGGCGACGACGATCGCCACGATGACCACGACAACGACCACGATGACGACCAGGATGACGACGACAACGACCGGGACGACGACTGACCGGGAGCACGACGAAGGGGCGGGCCGCTCAGGCCCGCCCCTTCGCTCGTCGATTCAGCTTTCTTTAAGAGGTTCCGCCGATCTGCTCCTGCAGCTCGTCGTAGAAGGTGCCCACGCGGGAGTAGACACCCGGCTTGCCGGGCCGAGCGCATCCTTCGCCCCACGAGACCACACCGACCAGCTTGTTGCCCGCGACCAGCGGCCCGCCGGAGTCGCCCTGGCAGGCGTCCTTGCCGCCGTCCGGGAAGCCGGCGCAGACCATGCCGTCCGGGGTGTACGACGAACCGTACGCCGCGTCGCACTCCTCGTCCGAGGTGATCGGCACGTCCACCTTCATCAGGTGGTCGGACTGCTGGCCGCCCTCGGTGGTGTTGCCCCAACCCAGCGTCGTCACCGTGGTGCCCGCCTCGTACGCCGCGTCGTCAGCGGTGGCCAGCTCCGCAGGCGTCTGATCCACCGGTTCCGCCAGCGTCAGGACGGCGACGTCGTAGTTGCTGCCGTCCGTGCCGTACGACGGGTGCACCCAGACGTCGGTCACGTCGGAGACGGCGCCTTCGTCCGAGCTCATGATCGTGCGACCGGACACCACCTTCTGGTCGTCCGGCCCGGCGCCGTCGACGCAGTGCGCCGCGGTGACGACCTTGTCCGGAGCCGCCAGCGTGCCACCGCAGAACCCGAAGCCGTCCGGCGTGGTCAGCCGCACCGTGAACGGGTAGTCCTCGATGTCGGCCTCTTCGCCGCCCACGATGTACGGCTGGACCGGCCCGTTGCCTGCCTGCTCGCCGGTAGCCCCAGCCGTCGCGCTGGCACCGAGCCCTGCCGCACAGGCGATCGCGGCGATGGCTGCCGCCCTGACCGCCCTGCGCTTGCCTTTTGCCATGTCGTTTCCTCCTGACCCCCCCGCGGAGCGAACCGCGACGGCCGTTCGTGCCCTGATAACCGGTTGCCCGGCCTTCTTGTCAAGGAGTACCGGCGGGACACACCACCGCACCAGGCCCAGCCGTCGTACTCCACTTGGGTGAACACAGCGCCGTGTCGTGCGCCAACGCTAACGGATTCCGGGGTCGTGACCAGCCACCAATCGTGCCTCCCTGACAAGAAGGCGCACGAAAGCGCACGTTCGTGCTATCTTGGGTGTATGACCACGGCGACGGGCTTGGACAGCGTTCTTGCCGAGGCGGGCCTGCGGGTCGACGCCCGGGAATTCCTCCGGTTGGTCGCCGATGCGGCCCGGCGGATCGCGCCGCCGCACAGTACGCCGAGCGACTACTTCAGCGAGGAACAACAACGCGTTCTCACCGACGTCGGTCTGGACCTGCGTGACGCGCAGGAGGGCGAGTCGGACCCGCGTGCACGCTCGGTCGCCACCGCCACGGCTTTCGCCGAGACGTCGTACTCGGTCGCCGAGGCGGCGCAGCGGCTCGGGGTCGACACCAGCCGCATCCGGCACCGGTTGAAGGAAGGCAAGCTGCTCGGCTGGAAGGAACGCGGCTGGCGGCTGCCCGCGTGGCAGTTCACCGAGCGGGGCACGCTGCCCGGCCTGGAGATCGTCCTGCGCAATGTCCCGGACGATCAGCCACAGCTCGTCGTCGCGGCGTTCATGACCACACCGCAGTCCGACCTGGAGTTGCACGGCAAACCGGTCACGCCGCGCGATTGGCTGCTGGCACACGGCGACCCGCTCCGCGTCGCAGAGCTGATCGCGGCGCTGGGCACGGCGGCGTAAGCCGGCTGAGGAACCGCTTGATGGCACGGCTTCCCTCGCCGCCGTCGGCCGACGAGCTGGCACGCGCGCTGCGACCGTCGGAGGACATCGTCGCGGTGCACCCGGCGACCCGTCTGGTCCGGATCTTCACCGCCCTGGGCAACCACCCGCAGAAGTGGAACCAGTTCCGCTATGCCGGACCGCTCCCCCACGGTCGCTTCGACCCGCAGGACGACGACGCGCCTGTCGACCAGACACAGCCCGGCGTGCTCTACTTCGCGCTGTCGGTGCGGACCAGCCTCGCCGAGGTCTTCCAGACGACGTCGACCGTCGACCGGACGACACGCTCACCGCATCTGGTGGTGTTACGTCCTGCCCGGACGCTGCGGCTGCTGGATCTCACCGGGTTGTGGCCGACCCGCGCAGGTGCGTCGCAAGAGATCTCCTCCGGGCCGAAGCGGATGACCCAGCGGTGGACCCGGGTGATCCGCCAGGCGCACCCTGAGCTGGACGGCGTCTGGTATCGCTCGTCGATGGACTCCGGTGACCCGGCCATCGCGCTGTGGGAGCCACCGGGTGGCGACGCGTTGCCGCCGAGCCCGGACGTGCTGCTCCCGCTGAACCACCCGGGCCTGGACTTGCCGCTGGCCCGGGTGTGCGCCGAGCTGAACTACGTGTTGGTCGGCTGAGAATCCGTCGCCGGCAGCTCGCCTGCTTCCGCAGCCCGCTGGTCCTTCCGGCTCTTCAGCAGGCTGAACACCGTGGTGAGCACCAGCACCGTGACGATCACGCCGAGCGAGATCCAGTTGTTGATCTCGAACGCGTCCGGCACCCAGCCGTACTCGTGCGCGGCGTGCAGGAACAGCTTGGCCCCGATGAACAACAGGATGGCCGCAAGGCCGTAGTTCAGGTAGGCCAGCCGCTCGACCAGCCCGCCGATCAGGAAGTACAGCTGCCGCAGGCCCATCAACGCGAACGCGTTGGCGGTGAAGACCAGGTAGGCCTCCTGCGTGATGCCGAAGATCGCCGGGATGGAGTCCACCGCGAACAGCAGGTCCGCGCTGCCGATGGCGATGATCACCATCAACATCGGGGTGATCCAGCGCTTGCCGTCGCGCTTGACGAACATCTTGTGCCCGACGTAGTCGTCGGTCACCGGGAAGATCTTGCGGGTGCGGCGCAGCAGCGCGTTCTCGTGGTACTCCTCCTGCTCCTGACCGCGCAGCATGGAGATCGCCGTCCACACCAGCACGGCGCCGAACAGGAAGAACACCCAGACGAATCGCTCGATGAGCGCCGCGCCGATGGCGATGAAGACACCCCGCATGACCAGCGCAAGCAGGATTCCGATCAGCAGCACTCGGTGCTGGTGGATCGCGGGCACCTTGAAGGAGCCCATGATCAGCATGAAGATGAACAGGTTGTCGACGCTGAGCGAGTACTCGGTGATGTAGCCGGAGAAGAACTCGACCCCGGGGTCGTGGCCGCCCCACACCCAGACACCGATGCCGAACAGCACCGCGCAGCTGATGTAGAACGTGACCCATCGGGCCGCTTCTCCGGTCGTCACCTCATGCGGTTTGCGGTCGACGATGACCAGGTCGATCAGGATGAGGACGAGCAGACCGCCGAGGGTGGCCAGCCACAGCCAGACGGGTACGGACATCAAACGTATACCTCCGGGGCAGATGAGTTCCCGGAGGTCTCTTCCACCGGTCTGGCCGGCCGACGGAGCCGGGTGCCGTCGGCATCAAGTGCCGCGACCGCCGTGCTGACGACTCCGCCGCGAGGGAATACTCCCCTCCACGTTCCGGACCATCTTGGCCGATGTCGGGCGTTCACGCCAGTGAAAGTACCCGTCGTCACGCTGTTTGACACCTTGGTGATCATCTGAGCGCTGTTTGCCCAGCTCGCAAACGGTTCCTTCGTGCCCGCCGGGCACGGCACCGGACGCATCGCAACGGTTCGGCTGCGGTTCGCCGGACCCTTAAGGCTTCTCAGCTACCGCCCGCTACGGTCGGGCACATGCGCATCCTGCGCCTCCCCCAGCGCCGCCTGCCCAGGCTCGTCGTCGTCATCGCCCTCGTTGCCGCGGTCGTGGCGGCAGCGGGCGGGATCGCGTATGCCGTGCGCCCGCAGCCGCCGGACGTCGCCACCGCCGAACGATTCATCCAGGTGCCGCGCGCTCCCGGCTCGCCGCAGCGGGAGCGGATCGACACGACGCTGTACATCCCGGAGACCGCGCGCGAGACGCCGGCTCCCGCGGTGCTGCTGCCGCACGGTTTCGGTGGCAGCAAGCAGAGTGCCACGCGGGATGCCCAGGAGCTCGCCGAGCGCGGCTTCGTCGTGCTGGCCTACTCCGCGCGCGGCCATGGGCGCAGCACCGGGAAGATCGGGCTGAACGACCCGGACGCCGAGGTCGCCGACGCTGGCAAGCTGCTCGACTACCTCGCCGCACAGTCGACGGTGGCCAAGGACGCCGACGGCGATCCGAACGTGGCGGTGGTCGGCGCCTCGTATGCGGGCTCGCTGGCATTGCTGCTTGCCGGGACCGATGACCGCGTCGACGCGATCGTCCCGGTGATGACCTACAACGACCTCGAACAGGCCCTCATCCCCAACACCGGTACGACCGGGACGTTCGCGCCGACCTCGCCCGCCGAGTCCATCGGTGCGGCCGACGGCGTCTTCAAGGAAGCGTGGGCAGGCAACCTGTTCCTCGGTGGCATCGGCAGTCCCGACCGGGGCGAGGGCGCCGGCCCACCGGTCGACGCACCGGAAGCCGGTGCCGATCCCGACGATGCGCCGGGCGGACAGGGTGCCGGAGCGGCGAGTGCCCTGTCCAATGGCTCGCTCGGCGGCGGCATCGCCTCACCGCGCGCCGGCCTGCCCGGTCAGCAGGGCGACGGCGCATCCGTCGGCCCGTGCGGTCGCTTCACCGAGAAGGTCTGCCAGGCGTACGCCGACATGGCACAGGACGGCCGACCCAGCAAACAGACCCGCGAGCTGCTGGCGCGTGTCTCGCCGAAGTCGGTGACCAAGAACATCACCGCACCGACACTGCTGGTGCAAGGCGAGCGGGACACGCTGTTCGGGCTGGAGCAGGCGGACGCCAACGCCAAGCAGATCGCCGCGGCCGGAGCCGACGTGCAGGTCGTCTGGTACGCGGGCGGGCACGACGGAGGCGGTCCGGGGCCGCAGCTGCGCGCGAAGATCGGCGACTGGCTGGCCTTCCAGCTCGGCGGGCCGAACGCGCCGGAAAAGAACCCGCTGCCGCCGTTCCGCTACGACATCCAGGGGTCGTTCCAGGCGTCACGAACGCCGTCGGTACGCACGGTCGAGGCGACGAGCTACCCCGGGCTGGGCAACGCGCACGTGACGCGGCATGACGTGCCCCTGCGCGGCGGGCAGCAGACCATCGTGAACCCGCCAGGTGGTACCCCGGCCTCCGTCAGCGGCGTGCCGGGAATCAACGCCATCGCCGGGCGTACCTCGGTTGCCGCGAGCCTGTTCGGCGTCGACCTGCCCGGGCAGGCGGCCGCGTTCACGTCCGCTCCGTTGGACTCCCAGCTGACCACCACCGGATCGGCCACCGTGCGGCTGCGCATCACACCGATGCCGGGCACGGGCGGGGCGCGCGGCGAGACGACCGACGCCGTGCTGTTCGTGAAGTTCTACACCGTCGACCCGGAGAACCGCCGTACGTTGCCCGGCAACGCGGTCGCGCCGGTGCGGATCCCGAACGTGCGCACCGGCGAGCCGGTGGAGGTCACGGTGAGCCTGCCGGGGATCGTCAAGCCGGTCGACCCCGGTCATCGCATCCAGGTCGTGGTGACGACGACCGACCAGGCGTACCACAACGCGACCGAACCGGCCTCCTACCGGGTTTCGCTGGTGGGCCCGATCAGCGTGCCCACGGTCGGGGGGACGGCGACGGGCGGCGAATGGCCGGTCACCCAGCTGCTCGGGATCGCCGCGGTGCTGCTGTTCGGTGTCGGCGTCGCGGCCGTCGGTGCGGTTCGACGCAGGCGAGCACGCAGCGTGGACGACGAACTGTCCGACACACCGCTGGTGATCGAGGGGCTGACGAAGACCTACCCCGGCGGGCTGACCGCCGTCGACAACCTGTCCTTCACGGTGCAGAAGGGCCAGGTGCTGGGTCTGCTCGGGCCGAACGGCGCCGGGAAGACGACCACGCTGCGCATGCTGATGGGCCTGATCACCCCGACGTCCGGCCAGATCAGGGTGTTCGGGCATCGGGTGTATCCCGGCGCGCCGGTGTTGTCCCGGATCGGCTCGTTCGTCGAGGGCTCGGGTTTCCTGCCGCATCTGTCCGGGCGGGAGAACCTTCAGCTGTACTGGGACTCCACCGGCAGGCCGCGGGAGAAGGCGCACTTCGAGGAAGCGCTGGAGATCGCCGGGCTCGGGTCCGCGGTGGACCGCAAAGTGCGCACGTACAGCCAGGGCATGCGCCAGCGGCTGGCCATCGCCCAGGCCATGCTGGGGCTGCCGGAGCTGCTCGTGCTCGACGAGCCGATGAACGGGCTGGACCCGCCGCAGATCCATCAGATGCGCGAGGTGCTCAAGCGCTACGCCGCCACCGGGCGAACGGTGCTGGTGTCCAGCCACCTGCTCGCCGAGGTCGAGCAGACCTCGACCCACGTGGTGGTCATGCACCGCGGCGCGTTGGTCGCCGAGGGCGAGGTCGGCGAGATCGTCGCGGCAGGTGGTGAAGCCACCTTCGTCGTGGACAAGCCGGAAGACGCGGCGCAGGCGCTGCGTGCGGTCGACGGCGTGACGGCCGTGGAGACCAACGGCCGGGTCGTGCACGCCAACCTGGACGGGATGGCGCGCAGCGACGCGGTCGCGGCACTGGTCGGTGCGGGCGTGGCGGTCGAGCAGGCCGGCCCGCGGCGGCGGCTCGAGGACGCCTTCCTGCAGCTCGTCGGAGAGGAGCCGCACGAATGAGCGAGCACGAGCGGAACGAGGTGTCCGGTGTGCACACCGACCCGGCGGCGCTGGACGACCTGACGTCGGCCGCCGAGAAGGAGTCGACCGGCATCACCGCCGCCGGTGGCGTGGAGGGCTACGACCCGCGCCGGACACTGCGGTTCGGGGTGGAAATGCGGCGGCAATTGAGCCGTCGCCGCACCCAGCTGCTGCTGGGGCTGGTCGCGCTGCTGCCGATCGTGCTCGTCGTCGCGTTCGAGATCGGCACGGCGAACGCGAACGCCCGGCAGGGCGGGTTCATCGACCTGGCCACGGTCAGCGCGCCGAACTTCGTCGTGGTGAACCTGATCGTGGCGGGCGGATTCCTGCTGCCGCTGATCGTGGCGCTCTACTTCGGCGACATGATCGCGTCCGAGGCGTCGTGGTCGTCGTTGAAGTACCTGCTGGCCATCCCGGTGCCTCGGCAGCGTCTACTGCGGCAGAAGGCGCTGGTCGCCGCCGCGCTGTCGGTCATGACCATCACGGTGCTCCCGCTGATGGCGCTGATCGTCGGGGTGATCTTCTACGGCGCCGGCGACGCGATAGCGCCGACCGGTGAGGCCGCGCCGTTTTGGGCAGCCGTCGTCTCGCTGGTCATGAGCATCGGCTACATCGTCGTGCACCTGGTGTGGATCGGCGGGCTTGCGCTGCTGCTGAGCGTGAGTACGGACGCTCCGCTCGGGGCCGTCGGAGGTGCGCTGGTGGCCTCCATCGTGTCGCTGATGCTGGACCAGATCACCGCGCTGGAGGACCTGCGCAACTTCCTGCCGACGCACTACGCGTACGCGTGGACCGACCTGATGGCCGCGGAGATCAACTGGACGAACATCGCCAACGGTGCGCTCAGCGCAGTGTGCTACGGGACGGTGTTCTGCCTGCTGGCCGGGCGGCACTTCGCGCGCAAGGACATCACGAGCTGAAGCCGGGACGCGCGCGCAGCCGTGTGAAGGCCCGAAACGACGGCACCCTCGCCGACTCCGGAGTGGGCGCGCCACCTCGCCTGGCACCGGAACGAGCGCACGACCGGGGCCGGAGCGAGCGTGCCACCCACGCTTGAGACCGGGCACTGGCGCCCTGCTGTGACAGCAGCGAACCCAGGGTCTCGCTGCGCCTAGGACGGCACCCAGCTCCGGCAACGCGGGCGCCCAGCCGCGGCCGACGCTCGCCACCCGAACTGCCCGCACCCCCGACCACGCCGTGCCCCCGACCGCGCGGCACCCCCTGGGCACGCCGTGCCCCCGGCCACGTCGTGCCCCCGACCACGCCGCCCCCCCCACCACGCCGTGCCCTCGGCGCGTCACTGCACCCCGGCAGCATCCATTCCGCGGAGCTCCTTCTTCAGCTCCGCGATCTCGTCCCGCAGCCGGGCGGCCAGCTCGAACTGCAGGTCCCGCGCCGCCTGCATCATCTGCTCGGTCATCTGCGCGATCAGATCGGCCAGCTCGGCGCGTGCCATGCCCTTCACGTCGCGGTCGACCAGCACACCGGAGCTCCGCACCCGGTCGCCCTGCTCCGGCTTCTTGCCGCGCGACGCGTTGCGGCCCGACCCACCGACCTGCACCTGCTCGGAATCCTCCGCCTCGGTGTAGACCCGGTCCAGGATGTCGGCGATCTTCTTGCGCAGCGGCTGCGGATCGATGCCGTGCTCCTTGTTGTAGGCGATCTGCTTCTCGCGCCGCCGGTTCGTCTCGTCGATGGCGTACTGCATCGAGTCGGTGATGGTGTCGGCGTACATGTGCACCTGTCCCGACACGTTCCGCGCCGCCCGGCCGATGGTCTGGATCAGCGACGTGCCGCTGCGCAGGAAGCCTTCCTTGTCCGCGTCCAGGATCGACACCAGCGACACTTCCGGCAGGTCGAGCCCCTCACGCAGCAAGTTGATGCCGACCAGCACGTCGTAGTCGCCCGACCGCAACTGCCGCAGCAGCTCGACCCGGCGCAACGTGTCCACCTCGGAGTGCAGGTAGCGCACCCGGATGCCGAGTTCCAGCAGGTAGTCGGTGAGGTCCTCGGCCATCTTCTTGGTCAGCGTGGTGACCAGCACGCGCTCGTCCCGCTCGGCGCGCACCCGGATCTCGTGCACCAGGTCGTCGATCTGGCCCTTGGTGGGTTTGACGATCACCTCGGGGTCGACCAGACCGGTCGGCCGGATGACCTGCTCGACGAACTCGCCACCGGTCTGGCCGAGCTCGTACGGGCCCGGCGTCGCCGACAGGTACACCGTCTGCCCGATCCGGTCGGTGAACTCCTCCCAGGTCAGCGGCCGGTTGTCCAGCGCGCTCGGCAGCCGGAAACCGTGCTCGACCAGCATGCGCTTACGCGACGCGTCGCCCTCGTACATGCCGCCGATCTGCGGCACCGTCACGTGCGACTCGTCGATGACCAGCAGGAAGTCCTCCGGGAAGTAGTCCAGCAGCGTGGCGGGCGCCGACCCCGGCGGCCGCCCGTCGAGATGCCGCGAGTAGTTCTCGATGCCGGAGCAGAACCCGACCTGGCGCATCATCTCGATGTCGTACTGCGTGCGCATGCGCAGCCGCTGCGCCTCCAGCAGCTTGTTCTGCGACTCCAGCTCCGCGACACGTTCCTCCAGCTCGCGCTCGATGTCGCGCACCGCGCGCTCCATCCGATCGGCGCCGGTGACGTAGTGCGTGGCCGGGAAGATGCGCAGCTCGTCGACCTCGCTGACGATCTCGCCGGTCAACGGGTGCAGGTAATACAGCTTGTCGATCTCGTCGCCGAACATCTCCACCCGCACGGCCAGCTCCTCGTAGGCCGGGATGACCTCGAGCGTGTCACCCCGGACGCGGAACGTGCCGCGCTGGAACGCCAGGTCGTTGCGGGTGTACTGCACATCCACCAGCGCGCGGAGCAGATCGTCCCGGTCGATCTCGTCGCCGACCCGCAACAGCATGGACCGGTCCAGGTACGACTGCGGCGTGCCCAGGCCGTAGATGCAGGACACGGACGCGACCACGATCACGTCGCGCCGGGACAGCAGGCTCATGGTCGCCGAGTGGCGCAGCCGCTCGACGTCGTCGTTGATCGACGAGTCCTTCTCGATGTAGGTGTCGGTCTGCGGGACGTACGCCTCGGGCTGGTAGTAGTCGTAGTAGCTGACGAAGTACTCGACCGCGTTGTGCGGGAACAGCTCGCGCAGCTCGTTGGCCAACTGGGCGGCCAGCGTCTTGTTCGGCGCCATCACCAGCGTCGGCCGCTGCATCCGTTCGATCAGCCACGCGGTGGTCGCCGACTTACCGGTACCGGTCGCGCCCAGCAGCACGACGTCCTTCTCGCCGCGCTTCAGCCTGCGCTCCAGCTCGTCGATCGCCTCGGGCTGGTCGCCGGACGGCTGATACTCGCTGACCACCTGGAACTTGCCGCCCTTGCGCGGGATGTCCGAGACCGGGCGGTATTCCGAGTGTGCGAGAACGGGTCGTTCGGTTGCGAATGCCACGTATCCAGAGTAGGTGCAGCCACCGACAATGTCGGGCCGCCTGGGGCAGGATGAATTCCGTGCACCCGCCGAAAGTCGAGCGGTTCGACGTGGCCGCCATGACCAACACCGACAACAAGGGCATCGTGCGGGCGGTCGACGAGTACCGCGTCGAGCCGTTCGGGCTGTACATGGCACGGCCGACACCGGGCCGGAAGAACTTCGCCTACCTGGAATCCTGGCTGCTGCCCGACGTCGGACTGCGCATCAGCGACTTCCACTTCACCCCGGGCCACGAGCGCGACCAGGACTTCTATCTCGACGTCGTGCAGATCGACGTCGACGGTGACACGTGGACGACCCGTGATCTCTATTTGGACCTGGTGTTGCGTTCCGGCAAGGACGTCGAGTTGGTCGACGCCGACGAGTTGATCGCCGCGACCACTCAAGGGCTGATCCCTGAACAGGACGCGGTCCACGCCATCCACACGGCGACGTCAGCCGCATCGGCCCTCGCCGCGCACGGGCACGACCTGCACAGATGGCTCGCCACTCGACAGATCACACTGAGCTGGCGCAGGCACAGCTGACCCCGTTCCACAAGATCGGTTGATCTTGACATCAACCGATCGGTCGATACCGATCTGACCGGGCTGCGGATTCGCCCGACCCCCGTCATGTTCGACGCTGAAGGTGTAGGACGAGGGGAAGGCGGGATATGCCGGTAGTCGAAGTACAGGGGTTGCACAAACGCTACGGCGACAAAGTAGCGGTCGACGACGTGTCGTTCTCCGTCGAGAAGGGCGAGATCTTCGGCATCCTCGGCCCCAACGGCGCGGGCAAGACGACCACCGTCGAGTGCATCGAAGGCTTGCGGGTGCCTGACCGGGGGAAGGTGTCGGTGCTCGGAATGGACCCGCGTACCGATCGCGCGGGTGTGACACGCAAGCTCGGCGCTCAGCTGCAGGAGAGCCAGCTGCCGGACAAGTTGCGGGTGGGTGAGGCGATGGAGTTGTTCGCCTCGTTCTACCCCGACCCGGCCGATCCGGAGCAGCTGTTGGAGACGCTGGGCATCGCCGACAAGCGGGACACCCCGTTCCGCAAGCTGTCCGGGGGCCAGAAACAGCGGTTGTCGATCGCGCTGGCGCTGGTCGGCAATCCGGAGATCGCGGTGCTCGACGAGCTGACCACGGGCCTGGACCCGCAGGCAAGGCGGGACACGTGGGATCTGATCGAGGACGTCCGCGACCGTGGCGTGACCATCCTGCTGGTCACCCACTTCATGGAGGAAGCGGAACGGCTGTGTGACCGGCTCGCGCTGATCGACCGCGGCCGCGTGGTAGCGCTGGACTCGCCCTCCGGCCTGGTGGCCAAGGTCGACGACGAGCAGCGCATCCGGTTCCGGCCCTCCGAGCCGATCGCCGAGGACGAGCTGCTCGCGCTGCCCGAGGTGCACTCGGTCACCAAGTCGGGCTCGCACCTGGTGGTCACCGGCGACGGCAACGCGCTGCATGCGGTGACGTCACTGCTGGCTCGCAAGCACATCGTGGCATCCGAACTTCGGTTGGAGCAGTCGACGCTGGACGACGCGTTCCTCGCGCTGACCGGCCGCGGCCTGGAAGCCGCAGAACAGGGAGGAAACTGACGTGACGACGGCGTTGGCGAAACTCACCAAGACCGAGGCGAAGCTGCTGCTGCGCGATCCGGCCGCGGTGTTCTTCATCATTCTGTTCCCGCCGCTGCTGCTGATCGTGCTCGGCGCGATCCCGCCGTTCCGCGAGCCGAACCCGGACACCGGGGTGCGGACCATCGATCTGTACGTGCCGATCCTGGTCGCGATGGCCATCGCGATGTTCGCGCTGTCCGGGCTGCCGAACCAGCTGGCGAGCTACCGGGAACGCGGCATCCTGCGTCGCATATCGACCACGCCGGTCTCCCCCGCCATGATGCTGGTGGCGAACCTGATCGTGTTCGTCGTGACGGCGCTCGGCGTCACCGCGGTCCTGCTGGCGATCGGCAAGCTGGCCTTCGACGTCGACCTGCCGCAGCAGCTGCCTGGCTACGCGCTGGTCTATCTGCTCAGCCTGGTCGCCATGCTCTCGCTCGGGCTGTTCATCGCCGCCGTGGTGCGTACCGCCAAGGCGGCTGCGGCGGCCGGGCAGGTGCTGTTCTTCCCGATCCTGTTCTTCGCGGGGTTGTGGCTGCCGCGGGCGGCGATGCCGGACACGCTGCGGCAGATCAGT
This sequence comes from Thermocrispum municipale DSM 44069, assembly GCF_000427825.1. Classification (GTDB taxonomy): domain Bacteria; phylum Actinomycetota; class Actinomycetes; order Mycobacteriales; family Pseudonocardiaceae; genus Thermocrispum; species Thermocrispum municipale. Next base: position 56,536 of record NZ_ATYT01000016.1, read on the forward strand.
GACTACACTCCGCTCGGTGCCGGCGTGCAGGCGCTGACCGACACCGCGGCGGGCGGCTCGCCGCAGTTGTTGCACATCGGTGTCATGCTCGCTTGGATCGTGGTGACGGGAATCGCTGCGGCTCGGCTGTTCTCCTGGGAGTAGGCAAGCGTGCGTACCAGCTCGCCCCGCTTCCCGGTCGCCGCCGTCGACCGGGAAGCGGGCTTCGACGCGTGGGAGCGCCGCGAATCACGACTGTTCGCGGCGCTGCCCTACGTGATGCTGGCTGCGTCGGTGACCATCTCGCTGATTCAGTCCGGCTACCCACAGCGGCTGTGGCTGGTGTTGTCGGTCAGCGCGGTGGCGGCGGGGTGGACGTGGTGGTTCCTCACCGCGCACCCGCGCTGGCGGGACGAACGGCCCGGCCTGATGGCCGTCTATTTCGTCGGCTTCCTCGCGATGACCGCCACGCTGGTGCTGGAGGCACCGTGGTTCGGCATCTACGCATGGGTCGGCTTCGTCCACTCGTTCGAGTGCCTGCGCGGGCCGTGGCGATTTGCCGGTCAGATCGCCACGGCGGTGCTGATGGCGATCACGCAGAGCGGTGGCCAGCTGCCCACCACACCGCGCGCGGCGGCGACGTGGCTGATGCTCGTCGCCGTGAACGCCACCGTGGCCGGGGCGTTCACCTACATCGCGTACATCACGCAAGTCCACAACCGGAAGCGCAAAGAGGCCTTGGTCGAACTCGAAGAGGCCAATGCGAAGCTGGAACGCGCACTGGAGGAGAACGCAGGACTGCACGCCCAGTTGCTGGTGCAAGCACGCGAAGCCGGCATGCTGGACGAGCGGCAGCGGCTGGCCAGCGAGATCCACGACACCCTCGCGCAGGGTTTCACCGGGATCATCACGCAGCTGCAGGCGGCCGAGCAGGCCGCCGACGACCCCGTCCGCTGGCGGCGGCATCTCGACACGGCAGCGGCCCTGGCTCGGGAGAACTTGGCGGAGGCCCGCCGGTCGGTGCAGGCGTTGACACCGCAAGCACTGGACAAGGCCCCGTTGCCGGAAGCCCTGCAGGACCTCACCGAGCGCTGGTCGTCCATCCGTGACACCCAGGTTGCGTTCACCACCACCGGGACACCGCGCCCGATGCATCCGGAGATCGAAGCGACCCTGCTCCGCATCACCCAGGAGGCTCTGTCCAATGTGGACAAGCACGCGCAAGCGGGCCGGGTCGGCGTGACGTTGTCGTACATGGAAGATCAGATCACGCTCGACGTCCGGGACGACGGGATCGGCTTCTCCCCCGACGCCGTCGGCAACAAGGACAGCGACGGCGGATTCGGACTGGCAGGCATGCGGCGCCGCGTGCAGCGGCTGGCCGGCACGGTGAGCATCGAGTCCGAGCCCGGCGCGGGCACCGCCATCTCGGCCAGCCTTCCCGCGCTGGAGTTGACCGCGCCATCGGGCGAGCTGCGCGCACCGGACGGGGTGCTGGCCGTTCCGTCGGAGACCAAGGAGAAGGCCGAGTGACCATCTCGCTGCTGATCGCCGATGACCACCCGATCGTCCGAGACGGATTGCGCGGGATGTTCACCCCGGAGGAAGGCTTCCACGTGGTCGGCGAAGCCGCGAACGGCGCAGAGGCGGTGGCCGCTGCGGAGCGGCTGAGGCCGGATGTGGTGCTGATGGACCTGCGCATGCCGTCGTCGGACGGGGTGTGGGCGATCAAGGAGCTGGCCCGGCTCGGCAATCCCGCCCGCATCCTCGTGCTGACCACCTACGACACCGACTCCGACGTGCTGCCGGCGATCGAAGCGGGCGCCACCGGCTACTTGCTCAAGGACGCTCCACGCGAGGAGCTGTACCGCGGCGTGCGGGCGGCCGCGCGCGGGGAAACCGTGCTTTCCCCGGCGGTGGCCAGCAGGCTCATCGGGCAGATGCGGCAGCCGGAGACCGAGCCGCTGTCGCAGCGGGAGATCGAGGTGTTGCGGCTGGTCGCGCGCGGAGCCACCAACAAGCAGGCGGCGGCGAAGCTGTTCATCAGTGAGGCGACCGTGAAGACGCACCTGCTGCACGTGTACTCGAAGCTGGGCGTCAACGACCGCGCGGCCGCCGTGGCCGTGGCCTTCCAACGCGGCTTGTTGCAGGCGGACTGATCAGGCCGCGGACTTCAACCACACCCGGACCGGCCGCCCGGGGTCAGCGCTCGCGTGGTGGTCGTTGGCGCGTGGGAAGCCCGCTTCGGCGAGCGGATCCATCAGCGCGTCGACATCCTCCGGCGTTCGCACCGTCAGCCGCATGTCGATCACCGCGGGCTGCGGGTCCTCGGGAGACTCGGACATCACCGGCTCGACCCGCTCCGCCCGATCGCCGGCGACGAAGCGAAGCCGTTCGACGAGCCTGCGCATCTGGTACCGCACCGTCGGATTCGGCTTGTGTGCCGGCGGCGGGTCTGCCGGCCTGCGTAGCCGCACGTTGGCCTCGTACGGCACCAGGCGGTCCGCCCACAACGCGTCCACGGCGGCCAGCACCTCGTCCTCCGACCCGCTGTTGTCCAGCCAGACGTCGGCCACTTCGCGGCGTTCTTCGTCCGTAGCCTGCGCCGCGATCCGCGCCCGGGCGTCTTCTTCCGTCATCCCCCGGTTGGCCATGATGCGCTCGACGCGCGTCTGAACGTCCGCGTGCACCACGACGACCAGGTGGTACATCGGCGCCATCGAGTTCTCCACCAGCAGCGGCACGTCGTGCACGATGATCGCTTCCGGCGGCGCTGCCTTGATCAGCTCGGTGGTGCGCTGACCGATCAGCGGGTGCAGGATGCCGTTGAGCCGGTTGCGGGCGTCCGGGTCGGCGAACGCGACCGCCGCCAACGCGGGACGATCCAACGAGCCGTCGTCGGCCAGCACCTGGTCCCCGAACTCCTTGACCACCGCGGCGAGCCCGGGCGTGCCCGGCTCGACGACCTCACGCGCCAAGCGATCCGAGTCGATCAACACCGCTCCGTGCTCGGCCAGGCGGGCCGCCACCGTCGATTTGCCGGCACCGATGCCTCCGGTCAAGCCCACTCGCAGCATGGTGATCATCCAATCACGTGCACCGTTTGTTCGTCGAATACCCGCAACGGACGGATTCGGACCCTTTCCAGCCGGGATTAGATCAAGATGCTGTGACTATTGGGACTGAAGTGAGTGACACGCCGTGCGCTTACCTGCTTATACCGGCGTCTGTATGTACTGTCCGGCACGAAGTGTCGCCCAGATGGAGGACCCATGCGCACGCACTACGTCGGGAAACACCGGCTGGGCACGCCGGGGTTGGTGCACTGCGTCGAGATTCGATCTGTGGCCGATGCTCTCGCGGAATACCGGCGCGGCTGGTTGGCCGCCCTGTTGGTTCCTGCCCGCCACAGCCTGGCCGGACTGCGTCGCCGCGCCAAGGCCGGACGGCTGGCACCCGTGGCCGCGAAAGCGTAGAGGCCCAGGCCGCGTAACGACGGCGAGCCATCAAGCACGAGCGGGGTAGACGAAAGGGCCGGCCCACACCGGGCCGGCCCTTTCGTCATGCCGTGATCAGTTGCCGCCGGACAGCTTCTCCCGCAGCGCGGCCAGCTGGGCGTCGGACGCCAAGGTGCCGCTGCCCTCGTCGGAGCTGCTGCTGTAGCTGCTCTCGCCGGCCTCCGCGTCGCCTGCACCGGCCGCCGCGGCCTCCGCGTTGGCCCTGGCCGCCTCGGCGACCTGCCGCATGTGCGCCTCGTAGCGAGCGTGCGCCTCGGCGTACTGCTTCTCCCACTCCTCGCGCTGGGCCTCGTAACCCGGCTGCCACTCCTGGGTGTCCGGGTCGAAACCCTCGGGGTAGATGTAGTTGCCGTGCTCGTCGTACTCGGCGACCATGCCGTACTGCGTCGGGTCGAACTCGGCGTCCGGGCTGAAGCCCTCGTTGGCCTGCTTCAGCGACAGCGAGATGCGACGACGCTCCAGGTCGATGTCGATGACCTTGACCATGACCTCGCTGTTGACCTGGACGACCTGCTCGGGCAGCTCGACGTGGCGCTCGGCCAGCTCGGAGATGTGCACCAGGCCCTCGATACCGTCCTCGACGCGGACGAACGCGCCGAACGGCACCAGCTTGGTGACCTTGCCCGGCACGATCTGGCCGATCGCGTGGGTACGGGCGAACTGGCGCCACGGGTCCTCCTGCGTCGCCTTCAGCGACAGCGAGACCCGCTCGCGGTCCATGTCGACGTCCAGGACCTCGACGGTGACCTCGTCACCGACCTGCACGACCTCGCTCGGGTGGTCGATGTGCTTCCAGGACAGCTCGGAGACGTGCACCAGGCCGTCCACGCCGCCCAGGTCGACGAACGCACCGAAGTTGACGATGGAGGACACCACGCCCTTGCGGACCTGGCCCTTGGCCAGCGCGTTGAGGAACTCGCTGCGCACCTCGGACTGGGTCTGCTCCAGGTAGGCGCGGCGGGACAGCACCACGTTGTTGCGGTTCTTGTCCAGCTCGATGATCTTCGCCTCGAGCTCGCGGCCGACGTACGGCTGCAGGTCGCGCACCCGGCGCATCTCGACCAGCGACGCGGGCAGGAAGCCCCGCAGGCCGATGTCCAGGATCAGGCCGCCCTTGACGACCTCGATGACGGTGCCGGAGACGGCCTCGTCGCGCTCCTTGAGCTCCTCGATGGTGCCCCAGGCACGCTCGTACTGAGCACGCTTCTTGGACAGGATCAGCCGACCCTCCTTGTCCTCCTTCTGGAGAACGAGGGCCTCGACCTGGTCGCCGACCTTGACCACTTCAGCCGGGTCGACATCGTGCTTGATGGACAGCTCGCGGGAGGGGATCACGCCCTCGGTCTTGTAGCCGATGTCGAGTAGGACCTCGTCGCGGTCGACCTTGACGATGGTGCCTTCGACGATGTCGCCGTCGTTGAAGTACTTGATCGTCTTGTCGATAGCGGCGAGAAAGTCTTCCTCCGACCCGATATCGTTCACGGCGACCTGGGAGGTCTGCTCTTGGTCAGTCGGGGCGGCGGTGGTGTCGGTGGCCATTAGGTGGGTTGCTCCGGTATGGATTGAGTAGTCGTTGTTTCTGTTGGACAAGTCTTGCTGCGCAGCGGCCGACGCGGTAGATATCCAACGCCCTCACAAATGACGGCCGACGGACCACCGCAATTCGGTACGCGGACCTGGAACCCGGCGGACACCGGGTGGCGAGGCAGCGCGAACCCACTGCGCCTGGCCCATCGTACTTGTCCCCGCTACCCCGGCACAAACAGGGTGGGTCACGGATACGATCACCGCGTGAGCGATCCCGACCAGGCCGCCGGCGGCCACGAGAGCGCCGAACGTCTCCTCGGTACGGCGGGTGTGGCGCGCCGTCCCGTCGGCCATGCCGAAGCGGTGGTGGCCAGCCGGGCGTGGTGGGACGCCGACGCCGACGATTACCTCGCCGAGCACGGCGACTTTCTCGGCGATGCCGATTTCGTGTGGTGCCCGGAAGGCTTGCGCGAACAGGACGCACACCTGCTGGGCGATGTCGCCGGGAAACGGGTACTCGAGGTCGGCTGCGGGGCCGCTATGTGTGCACGGTGGCTGACCTCGGTCGGCGCCGACGCGGTGGCGATGGACCTGTCGGGCGGCATGCTGCGGCACGCCGACGAAGCCAACCGGCGGACCGGCCTGAAGCCCCCGCTGGTGCAGGCGGACGCGGCACGTCTGCCGTTCGCGTCCGGCACGTTCGACATCGCCTGTTCCGCTTTCGGCGCGGTGCCGTTCACCCCCGACCTGGACGCGGTCTTCACCGAGGTGGCCCGCGTGCTGCGACCGGCGGGACGCTGGGTGTTCGCGGTGACGCATCCGATGCGCTGGATCTTCCCGGACGACCCGGGCCCGGCTGGTCTGCGCGTCATCAATTCGTATTTCGACCGCACCCCGTATGTGGAGATCGACGCGCAGGGCCAGGCGACGTACGTGGAGTATCACCGCACGCTCGGCGACTACATCCGTGCACTGCGCGGTGCCGGGTTCGTCCTGGACGATCTGGTCGAACCGGAATGGCCGGAGGGTCACGAGCTGGTGTGGGGCCAGTGGGGCCCGGAGCGTGGCGAGTTGTTCCCCGGCACCGCGATCTTCCGTTGCGAGCTGGCCACATGAGCGGTCCGCACAGCGCGGAGATCACGGCCACGCTGGCCGACGGACGGGTCGTGGGTGGGCGGGTGTATCGCCTGGTGCACGGACCGCAGGACCTGCTCAGCGTGTGGAACGCTCGCGTGGTGTGGGACTTCGCCCCGGCGATCGGCGACGCGGGCGCGGCGGGCATGGACGCGGCGCTCAGCGCGCTCGCGGGCTGGCTCCGACGTGAGGTCCCCACCACCGAGCTGTCGGGCGACACGGCCGTTCAGGTCACCTGGCCGAGCCACGACGTCGCTGTCTTCCCGGTCTTGCTGGCGCACGGGCTGGTGCCCACCACGGTGCTGGCGACCCGCCCGCTCGGGCTGTCGACGCTGCATCGCAGCACCGATGTGCGGGTGCGGAAAGCGACCATGAGCGACCTCGACGACGTGGCCAAGCTGGCCGCGGAGGAGATGCGGTTCTCCGCCCAGGTCGTGGGGGCGACACCACGCGACAACGCCGACGAGTTGATCCGGATCAACGCCGAGCGCGCGGTGTACTTCGGCGGGCGGGTGTATCTGGCGGAGCTCGACGGCGTCGCGGTGGGCGTGGCGGTGTGCGGCGTGACCGACCCGGCCGACAGCCCGACGCTGAGCCGCTTCCTGCCCGCGGGCACGTGGGGGTATCTGGGCCAGGTCGCGGTGCAGCCGAACCTCCGTGGGCAGGGGGTCGGGGCCGCGCTGGCCGAAGGCTCCCTTCGGCTGCTCGAGCCGGGTCTGGAGCAGGGCACGTTCCTGTTCTACGACGTGGCCAACCCGCTCTCGTCCGTGTTCTGGCCGCGCCGCGGTTACCGGCCGGTGCAGACGCGCTGGATCTGCCGCCCGGCCGCGAACCTGCGTTGACCCGCCTTCAGTGCGTCCAGGCCCGCGCCTGGCCCACGTAGTGCTCGGTGGTCGGAGCACCCCGGATCGCTCGCTTCACCGCGTCGAGCACCCCGTCGACGATCTCGGTGTGCGTCAGCCAGCGCATCCGGTCACCGTCCCGCACATACCCCAGCAGAACCTGCTGGGTCGGATGCTCCGGCAGCGTCGGTTCCGGGCCCGCCCCGAACCGGTCGTCCGGTGGTGCGTCGAACACCTCCACCACGGGGGCGTCCGGAACCAGCAGCGGCTCGACGGCGTTGAGCACCGAGCGCCGGTACTCGTTGTGCACCCACGCCACCAGCAGGTCCGCCGGGCCGTCCAGCGCGTCGGCGGTATCCCGTACGAGGCGCTCCGGTCGTTCCCAGCGCGCCTGTACCCACAGGGCCCGACCTCGGCCGGGCTCGGCGTAGTCCGGCAGCGGGCTGTAGCGCCTGCTCGGGAGCACCACCAGCCAGCCCTCGTTCACCAAGTGGCCTGCCACGCCCGCCAACATCCCGGTGCCACCCAGCACCAGTGCACGTTTCGGCATGGCCTACCCCCGCATCCGGCGCGCGAACGACATCATCGGCAGCAGAACGGAATGGGGCGTCACGCGACTGGCGCCCGCCAGCGTCTTGGGCACCATGCCGGGCACCACGACCCGCTTGCCTTGTTCCATCGCCGCGATCGATTCCTCGGCCACCCGCTCCACGCTGACTTTTCCCCCTGGAATCGCGACCGCTTCGGCCCCGGCGATCCGCGCCCATTCGGTGTCCACCGGGCCCGGGCACACCGCCGTGCACGAGACGCCACTCCCCCGCAGTTCCTCGTGGATCGCTTCGGACAGGGTCAACACGAACGCCTTGGTCGCCGCGTACGTGGCCATGCCCGGCATGGGTTGGAACGCGGCGAGCGACGCCAGGTTGAGGATCGCACCGCTGCCCCTGGCCACCATGTCGTGCAGGAAGGCGTGGGTCAGTTCGAGCAAGGCCGTCACGTTGACGTCGACCTCTTCCCGCTCACGTTCCAGCGGTAGCCGGGCGAACTGACCGGACGTGCCGAACCCGGCGGAGTTGCACACCCCGCCGACGACCCGTGACCGGGAGCGGATCCGGTCGATCAATTTCGTGCGCTCCTCGGGCACGGCCAGGTCGTGCACCATCACCTCGACGTCGACTCCGTGCGCCGAGTGGAGCTCGTCGGCAAGCTTGCGCATGCGCTCCTCGCGGCGGGCCACGAGCACCAGGTTGTGTCCTCGCTGTGCCAGTTGGCGGGCCAGCTCGGCACCGATGCCGCTGGAAGCTCCGGTCACGACGACGTCGATGTCGTCAGCGGGCGCGGGCAGGCTCATCCGAACACCTCCGTGGTCGTTGCGGCGACACCGCCTGGCGCTCGCCGGGCGTTGCAGCGCGAGGTCGCTTGCAGAGTTACCGCCCCTCTGGTCGCCAAACCTGGCGGTGCCCGTCGGACGTCCGACCATATGTCCGATCTGCGCGTTTCCCTCGCCATGGTTCCATCACCCACGCAGATCCGCACCACCCGTCGGGTCGGCGGGCATCCGATCGGCGGAACCGGTCGGTGGTACGCAGCACGATCCCGGCCCGGCGGACGGCCGGTCGGTCGATGAGCTCCCGGCCCGGCCGGCGGCCGGTCCAGTCGATGAGATCCCGGCCCGGCCGGCGGCCGGGCCGATCACTGAGCAGGGGCGCCCAGCTGATCGGTCGGCACGAGCGGAGCGATGTCCAACCTGGTGATGAGTCCGTCGACGATGTCGAACATGATCCTGGCGAGCGGGCGGCCCCCCGGGGCGAGAACGGCGGCCGGAACGCCGTTGACCACCATCGGGATGGTGACGTCGACGCGGTCGGCGAACAGTCGCGCCTCGCCGGCCACCGCGCGATGCCCGTGAACCGTCACGGCTTCGCCGTCCGGCAACAGCTCCGGCGCGGCCGTCCGGACCACGTCCGGAGCCAGCACGCCGACGAGCGCGTCGATGTCGCCGTCGCGCGCGGCCGCGAGAAAGGCCTCCACGACGCGCCAGTCCGATGTTTGTGCGGTCTCGACGACCGATGCCCCGGCGATCCTCTGCCGGGCACGACTGGCCAGCTTCTTCGCGTTCGTCGGTGTCGTGTCCAGCACGCCGGCGATTTCGTCGAACGGCACCCGGAACAGATCGTGCAGGACGTAGGCGACGCGCTGCGTCGGAGTCAGCTGGTCGAGCAGCACCATCAGGGCCCGCGACACCTGCTCACGCCGCAGGAACTCCTCGTCCGCGGCGAGCTGCTGATCGGCGAGCGCGTCAGCCAGCAGGGGCAGCTCGCCGCGCCGTCGGGAGGCCCGCAGCAGGTCGAGACAGAGTCGCGCGGTCACCGTGGTGAGCCAGCCTGCGGGGTTCTCGATCTCGTCCTGCACGGTGTGCGCGCGCAGCCAGGTGTTCTGTACCGCGTCCTCGGCGTCCTCGAGCGAGCCGAGTATCCGGTGCGCCAGCGACAGCAGCCGAGGGCGCTCCGCCTGGAAAGTGTCGGTCAAGTTCACGGGAGCGGTCACCTTTCGGTCCTGCCAGACGTCATGACGGGCGACCAACACGCAATGACGGTCTCGGCAGAACGGAGGATTCCTTGAGCGTACAGATCAGCAGGCCCGGGGTTGGCCCACGGCAGGTCGGGAGGCACTGATGACCGCGGTGCTACTCCCACTGACGATCGTGTGCATGGTGGCCAACGCGTTCGTCATGGTGGCGGACCTGGCCCGCGCCAAGTTCGTGCTGGCCAACTCGGCCGAGGTCGGTGTCAAGCCCGAGCTGATTCCGTATCTGGGCTTGCTGAAAGCAGCCGGCATAGCGGGCTTGGCCATCGGGCTGGCAGGCATCACACCGCTGGGCGTCGCCGCGGCGGTGGGGCTGGTGTTGTTCTACCTCTGCGCGGTCGACGCCCACGTCCGGGCGTCCGTCTACTACAACATCGCGTTCCCGCTGCTCTACCTGGCGTTGGCCGCGAGCGCGCTGGCGTACTTCCTCGCCGGCTGACCGGCGCACCACCGTGGCTCGCGTCGCGGTCGGCGCGAGCCACGGTCCGCCGTCCTCAGTGCGCGGCGTCGTTCCAGGACCGGCCGAACCCGACCGACACCTCGAGCGGCACGGCCAGCTGGTAGGCCGCACCCATCTGCTCGCGCACCAGCGCCTCGACCTGCTCGTGCTCGCCCGGCGCGACTTCCAGCACCAGCTCGTCGTGCACCTGCAACAGCATCCGGCTGCGCAGTCCCGACTCGGCGAGGCCGCGGTGCACGTTCAGCATGGCCACCTTGATGATGTCGGCCGCGCTGCCCTGGATCGGCGCGTTGAGCGCCATCCGCTGCGCCATTTCGCGGCGCTGCCGGTTGTCGCTGTTCAGGTCCGGCAAGTAGCGGCGGCGACCGAAGATCGTCTCCGTGTACCCGGCCTTGCTCGCCGCCTGCACCACCGACTGCAGGTAGTCCCGCACGCCGCCGAAGCTTTCGAAGTACTCGTCCATCAGCCCCCGCGCCTCCTCGGTGGAGATGCGCAGCTGCTGCGACAAGCCGTACGCGGACAGGCCGTACGCCAGGCCGTAGTTCATCGCCTTGATCTTGGCCCGCTGCTCGGGGGTGACCGCTTCCGGCGCCACGTCGAACACGCGCGCCGCGGTCGCCGCGTGAAAGTCGAAGCCGGACTGGAACGCCTCGATCAGCTTCGCATCGCCGGACAGGTGCGCCATGATCCGCATCTCGATCTGGCTGTAGTCGGCGGTCATCAGCTCGGCGTAGCCCTCACCGACGATGAACGTCTCCCGGATGCGCCTGCCCTCCTCGGTGCGGACCGGGATGTTCTGCAGGTTCGGCTCGGTGGACGACAGCCGTCCGGTCGCCGCGATGGTCTGCTGCAGCGTGGTGTGGATGCGGCCGTCGTCGGCGACCGACCGCAGCAGCCCCTCCACGGTGACCTTCAGCCTGGTGGCGTCCCGGTGCTCCAGCAGGTGTTGCAGGAACGGGTGCTCGGTCTTCTCGTAGAGCGTCTGCAGCGAATCCGCGTCCGTGGTGTAGCCGGTCTTGGTGCGCTTGGTCTTGGGCATGCCCAGTTCGTCGAACAGCACCACCTGCAGCTGCTTCGGCGAGCCGAGGTTGATCTGCTTGCCGATCACCTGGTAGGCGGCCTCGGCGGCGTTCTTCACCCGCTCGCCGTAGTGCGCCTCCAGCGCGGTCAGCTGTTCGACGTCGACCGCGATGCCTGCGCGCTCCAGCTCGTCGATGACCTCGAACAGCGGCATCTCGATGTCCCGCAGCAGTTTGCTGCCGCCGAGCGAGGCCAGCTCGGACTCCAGCGCCTGCGCCAGCTCACCGATGGCCCGCGCGCGCACCAGCTCCGCCTGCACCAGCTCGTGATCGCCACCGGGGCCTTCGTCGTCACCGTCCAGCAGGGACAGCTGGCCCTCTTCGGCGGTTTCGGTGCGCAGCTCGCGCTTGAGATAGCGCAGCACCAGATCGTCCAGCGCGAACGACCGCTGGCCGGGCCGGACCAGGTAGGCCGCCAGCTCGGTGTCCATGTCCAGGCCACGCAACACCCAGCCCCGGGACCGGATCGCGTGCAACGCCGTCTTGGCCGCGTGACTGATCTTGGTCACCGCCCCGTCGGCCAGCCAGGACGCCAGCGCCTGCTCGTCGGACTCGGTCAGCTCGGCCGGGTCGATGTACAGCCCTTCGCCGTCCGGGGTGGCCAGCGTCAGCGACACCAGGTCCGCGTTGATCGACGAGCCCGTCGTGCGCACCGCGAGCGCCACCGGGCCCTTGCCGGCGTGCGCGCCCAGCCAGCCGGCGACCGAACCGGGCTCGGCCTTGCTGCCGCTGACCTCGAAACCCGCCTCCGCCTCCGGCTCGGCCGAGCTGAGCGACTCGAACAAGCGGTCCCGCAGCACGCGGAACTCGAGCTCGTCGAACAGCTGGTGCACCGCGTCCCGGTTCCACGGTCGCACCGCGAGGTCCTTCGGCCCGACCTCGAGCGGCACGTCCCGCACCAGCTCGGTGAGCTGGCGGTTCAACAACACCGACGACAAGTGGTCACGCAGCGCCTGCCCGGCCTTGCCCTTGACCTCGTCGACCCGGTCGACCAGCTCGGACAGCGAGCCGAACTCCTGCAGCCACTTGGAGATCGTCTTCTCCCCCACGCCGGGAATCTTCGGCAGGTTGTCCGACGGGTCGCCGCGCAACGCCGCGAAGTCCGGGTACTGCGTCGGGGTGACGCCGTACTTCTCCTTCACCTTCGCCGGGTCCAGCCGCCACATCTCCGACACGCCCCGGCTCGGGTAGAGCAGCGTGACCTGGTCGTTGACCAGCTGGATGGTGTCCCGGTCACCGGAACAGATCAGCACCTGGAAGCCCTCGCCGGCCGCCTGCGTGGTGAGCGTGGCGATCACGTCGTCGGCCTCGTAGCCCTCCTTGGACAGAAACGGCACGCACAGCGCGGTGAGCACGTCCTCGATCAGGCTGATCTGCCCCTTGAACTCGTCCGGGGACGCGCTGCGGTTGGCCTTGTACTCGCTGTACTGCTCGCTGCGGAACGTCTTGCGGGATACGTCGAAGGCCACCGCGAGGTGAGTCGGCTGCTCGTCGCGCAACAGGTTGATCAGCATCGAGGTGAACCCGAACACCGCGTTGGTGTGCTGACCGGTCTGTGTGGCGAAATTCTCCTTCGGCAGCGCGTAGAACGCTCGATAGGCCATGGAATGGCCGTCGATCAGCAGTAACTTGGGCACGGACGTGTCACTGGTTGCGGTGGCTTCTGCGCGAGGACTCACCTCAGCGAGTCTAGGGTGCAGTACCGACAACGTTCCGAAGTGTCTCGGCGAGCCGAGTGGGAGTCAGGTGTTGAACGATCCAGCGAAGATTGCAGCCCTTTTCCGCGACACGATCGCGCCCGAGTACGCCGAGCAACAGCTCGACGACAAGCTCGGCATCAGCTACGTCGAAGTGTCACCGGAGCGCGTGGTCGCGACCATGCCGGTGAAGGGGAATCTGCAGCCCTACGGCCTGCTGCACGGCGGCGCGAACGCGGCACTGGCGGAGTCGCTCGGCTCGATGTGTGCGGCGCTGAACGCGACGGAAGGGCGGGTTTCGCTGGGGCTCGAGTTGTCCTGCACCCACCACCGGGCGGTCCGGGAGGGAGTCGTCACCGGTGTCGCCACCCCGGTGCACGTCGGTCGGAGCACGGTGACCGTGGCCATCGAGCTGACCGACGAACAGGGGCGGCGTACCTGTACGGCGCGGCTGACCTGCGTGCTGCGGGACAACCCCCAGCGCAAGCAGTGAGCCGCCGGGGGCCTGCAGGCAACCGGCGGCTCACTCGGCCGTCGGGTCGGACCTAGCCGACGCCGAGGTAGGCCTCCTTGACCGACGGGTCGGCCAGCAGTTCCTTACCGGTGCCTGCCTTGACGATCTCGCCGGTCTCCAGCACGTAAGCACGGTGCGACCGCGCCAGCGCCTGCTGCGCATTCTGCTCCACCAGCAGCACGGTCGTGCCCTGCTCGTTGATCTCGGTGATGATCCGGAAGATCTGCTGGATGTACTGCGGCGCAAGCCCCATCGACGGTTCGTCGAGCAGCAGCAGCTTCGGCCGCGCCATCAGCGCGCGTCCGATGGCCAGCATCTGTTGCTCACCGCCGGACATGGTGCCGCCCGCCTGGTCCTTGCGCTCGGCCAGGCGCGGGAACAGCTCGAAGACCCGTTCCAGGTCCTCGGCGATCCCGTCCTTGTCCTTGCGCGCGTAGGCGCCCATGTCCAGGTTCTCCAGCACGGTCATGCCCGGGAAGATCCGGCGACCTTCCGGCGACTGCGCGATGCCTCGTTCGACCCGCTTCTCACCACGCATGCGCGTGATGTCCTCGCCGTTGAAGATGATCTTCCCGCCGGACACCGGGCGGATGCCCGAGATGGCCCGCATCGTGGTGGTCTTGCCCGCACCGTTGGCGCCGATCAACGCGACGATCTCGCCTTCGCCGACGGTGAGGGACAAGTTGTGCACCGCGCGGATCCGGCCGTAGTGGACGGAGACGGAGTCCAGCTCAAGCAACGTCATCGTCAGGCACCCCCAAGTACGCGGCGATGACCGCCTTGTCGTTCCGGATCTCCTCGGGCGTGCCCTCGGCGATCTTCTTGCCGAACTCCAACACCACGATCCGGTCCGTCACACCCATGACCAGACGCATGTCGTGCTCGATGAGCAGCACCGTGAAGCCGTCGTCCCTGATCTTGCGGATGAGCTCCATGAGCTCGTCCTTCTCCGCCGGGTTGAAGCCCGCGGCGGGCTCGTCCAGGCACAACAGCTTCGGCTCGGTGGCCAACGCACGCGCGATCTCCAGCCGTCGCTGATAGCCGTACGGCAGGTTCTTCGCCTTGTCACCCGCCCGGTCGGCGATGCCGACGAACTCCAGCAACGCCATGGCCTTCTCGACCGCCGCCTTCTCCTCGGCGAAGTGCCGGGGAAGCCGCAGCAGGGCGCCGACCACCGACGTCTTGTGCCGGGCGTCGGTGCCGACGACCACGTTCTCCAGCGCGGTCATCTCGTCGAACAGCCGGATGTTCTGGAACGTCCTGGCGATGCCCTTGCGGGTGATCTTGTGCTTGGTCGTCTTCCCGAGCGGCTTGCCCTCCAGCAGCACCTGACCGGACGTCGGCCGGTACACACCGGTCATCGCGTTGAAGCAGGTGGTCTTGCCCGCACCGTTCGGCCCGATCAGGCCGAGGATCTCGCCGCGCTTGATGTCGAACGAGACCCCGTCGAGCGCGACCAGGCCACCGAACCTCATGGTGACGTTGTCCATCTCCAGGAGGGTCTCTCCCTGGCCGACCGCGAACTCGCGGTCGGTCGCCACCACGTCGGCGACCTCGGCTTCGTGCTCGCGCAGTTCCACCTCGGTCATCTGGGCGACCTCGGCGACGATGCCGCCGGGCGCCGGCTCGTTCTTGTTCTTCTCCGTCACTTCGGTGCCCCGCTTCCGCCGTTCATCAAGCCGCCCTTCTCGGCAGACATCGCGGTGTCGCTGCTGACCATCTCACCGCGGCCGACCAATCGCTGATAGGCCTGCCTGCCGTAGGCCAGCAAGCGCTGGCGGGCACCCAGCAGGCCCTGCGGACGGAAGATCATCAGGATGGTCAGCGCCACCCCGAAGATCATGAACTTCCACTCGGCGATGCTCAGGAAGCGCAGCGGCACGTAGGCCACCACGAACGCCCCGAGCAGCACACCGACCTTGTTGCCGGAGCCGCCGAGGATCACCGCGGCCAGGAACAGCACCGAGGTCAGCACGTCGAACTTCTGGTTGTTCATGAAGCCCTGCTGACCGGCGTACAGCGCACCGGAGAGGCCACCGATCGCCGCGCCGATGACGAACGCCCAGATCTTGAACTTGAACGTGGGCACGCCCATCAGCTCGGCGGCGTCCTCGTCGTCGCGGATGGCCACCCAAGCGCGACCGACCCGCGACCGCTCCAGGTTTCCTGCCAGGATCAACACGATGATGATCACCGCGACGCACAGCACGTACCACGGCTTGCCGTCGAAGTTGACGAACAACGGCTCACCGTTCTCCCGCGTCCCGGGCGGGGCGCCGATGTTGGAGAACCCGCGGTTGCCGCGCAGCGCGTCCACGTTGTCGGCAAACAGTCGCACCATCTCGCCGAAGCCCAGCGTCACGATGGCCAGATAGTCACCGCGCAGCCGTAGCGTCGGAGACCCGAGGATGATGCCGAACACCATGGTGATCGCCATCGCCAGCGGAACGGCCGCTAGGTACGGGATCTTCCACAGCGTGGAGTCCGGACTGGTGAACAGCGCCGCGACATACGCGCCGATGGCGAAGAACCCGACATAGCCGAGGTCGAGCAGGCCGGCCTGGCCGACCACCACGTTCAACCCGATCGCGATCAGGCAGTACCGCGCGACGTCGAACATCGCGATGGAGAAGTCGTAACCGGGTTCGGTGGTCAGGATCGGTGGGTTCAGCCACGGCAGTGCGAAGATCAGCACCACAACCGGGATCAAGATCACCCACTGCTGGAAACGGCTCAGGTTGTTCCAGCGCTCGGAGATACTCGTCCGCCAGGGTGCTGTCGGGGGCTTGGCCGTCGACGGAGTCTTGGTCGTGGTCATACCCGTGCCTTCCCGAGCGATTCACCGAGGATGCCTGTCGGCCGGAACATCAGCACCAGCACCAGCAGCACGAACGCCACCACGTCGCGCCATTCCCCACCGAACAGCGCCTGGCCGTGGTTCTCGATGACGCCGAGCAGCAAGCCACCGAGCAGCGCACCGCGCAGATTGCCGATGCCGCCGAGCACGGCCGCGGCGAATGCCTTGATGCCGAGCAGGAATCCGCCGTTGTACTGGGCCCCCTGCGGGATCTTCATCATGTAGAACAGCGCGGCCGCGCCGGCCAACAGGCCGCCGACCACGAACGTCAGCATGATGATGCGCTCCTTGTTGACACCCATCAGCGTGGCCGTCTCCGGATCCTGGGCGACCGCGCGGATACCGCGACCGAACCGGGTCCGGTTGACGAAGGTGTCCGCGACCAGCCACATCAGGATCGACGCGACCACGATGATGATGGTCAGGTTCTGAATCGAGGCGCTGCCGACGGTGAACAGCGTCTCCGGCCGAAGAAGCCGGATCGCCTGTTCGGCATTGCCGCCCCGCCAGAGGAACAGGATCTGCTGCAGCACCAGTGAGGCGCCGATGGCGGTGATCAGAAACGCCAGTCGAGGGGCGCCCCGGTTCCGCAGCGGCCGGTAGGCGACGCGTTCCAGCACCAGTGCCGTGGTGCCGGAGACCAGCATCGCCACCACCACTGCGAGCAACAGGAAGGCGATCAGTTCGCCGGTCGCCAGTTCGGGCGTCGGGCCGGGCCGAAAGCCCAGCAGGAAGAACGTGAACCAGGTGGCGTATGCCCCGTAGATGAAGACCTCGGAGTGCGCGAAGTTCAGCAGCTTCAGCACGCCGTACACCAGGGTGTAGCCCAGTGCGATGAGCGCGTAGATGCTGCCGTACTCAAGGCCACCGATCGTGTTCGCCCAGAACAGGTCGATGAACGTGTCGGTATTGATCCACGAATCTGACTCTTGCGCGAGGATGTGCGCAGAACTAACTACGTGGTGCACTCAAGTACTCATTTTCTCTCGAGCCGGGCTTACTGACCGGGTGTGGTCATTGCCGGGGACTTCCTACCAGAAAGAGTGAGTGGATAGGCAACGAGGGGGAGACAGGCTCACCGGCTCCATCTCCCCCTCGTCATCGTCCTACTTGATCTCGACGTTCCGGACGATCTTGCCGTTCTCCACCTTGTAGGTCCACACGGTGGGCGTCTCGGCAAGCTCGCCCTTGTCGTCCCAACCCAGCTTGTTGCTCAGGCCCTGGGCGTCGTAGTTCTTGATCCACTCCAGCATCTTCTTGCGGTCGGTGTTGCCCGCGTCGATACCGGACAGCAGCACGGTGGCTGCGTCGTAACCCTCGACCGAGTAGGTGCCGGGGTCCTTGTCGAACATGTCGCGGTACTCACCGGCGAACTTGGTGAAGCCCTCACCAGGCACGCACGGGCAGGTGAAGAACGTCTCGGCCGCGGCGTCACCCGCACCCTTGACGTACTCGACGTCCTTCACACCGTCCGGACCCACCAGCTGAGCCTCGACACCGGCGTCGAACAGCTGCTGGGCGAACGGAGCGCCCTCCTGGTAGTAACCGGAGTAGTAGACAGCGTCCGGCTGTGCAGCCTTGATGCTCTGCACGACCGCGCTGAACTCCTTCTGCTTGGTCTTGACCTTCTCGTTGCAGACGACCTTGTCGCCCAGCGCCTCCTTGACCGCCTCGGCCAGGCCGATGCCGTACTCGGAGTCGTCCTGAACCACGCAGACCTTCTCCGCGCCGAGGTTCTCGGTCAGGAACTTGGCCGCCGCCGGGCCCTGCGCGTTGTCGTTGCCCAGGCCGCGGAAGAACGTCTTCCAGCCGTTCTCGGCCAGCGCCGGGTTGGTCGCCGACGGGGAGATCTGCGGCAGGCCCGCCTTGTCGAAGATGTTGCCCGCGGCCTTCGACTCACCGGAGAACGGCAGGCCGACGACACCCACGATCTCCTTGGTGTTGACCATCTGGGTGACGATGCCGGGCGCCTTCTCCGGAACACCCTCGGTCTCGAACTCCTTGAGCTCGACCTGACAGTCCTTGTTGGCGTCGTTGTGCTTCTTCACCGCCAGCTTGACGCCGTTCAGGATGTTCTGACCCAGCGCGGCGTTCTCACCGTTGATGGTGCCCGCGTAAGCGATGGCGACGTTGCTGCACTTGGCGTTACCGTCTCCTTCAGGCTTGTGAGCGTTCGCCGGCTCGGCGGGCGCGTCGGCTTGTGGCTCGTTCCCCGCGCTTCCACCTTGGTCGGTTCGCGCCTCACAAGCACTGAGAGCCAGTGACGCGGCCGCCGCCAGCACCAGAGCTGCGGTAATCCGTGCTCTTGCCACTTCTTCCTCCATGTCGTATGGGGTCGTCGCCAACGCGCGACCCACCCCCTGGGAATCGGACCCGGTGGGTGAACCTAACTGCCGTCCCCGCTGCTTGCCCAGGCACGGAGCGTGCCTGTATCCACATCGTGACGGTTTGCAGAGAACGTTATAGCCACTCGTACTCCGCGCGGCCAACATTCAACAACAACCATGACTCAGAGCGACGACAATCTGCGCAAAAAGGTCGCTTCGGGCGCTCCACTAGCCCATTTGGCCGCTGTTGATCTCTAGTGCAACCGTCGGCCGACATTGGCCATCGCGGCAGCACCTTAGTTGGTGTCGCGCGTGACGGCACGCATTGGCAACAAGATTTGCCAACGCCGTAACAAGAACAAAGGCGCTGGCTACGCGTTGATGCTGTCCACCACAGCCTGCGCCACCGACTTCATCGTGGTCCGCCGGTCCATCGCGGTGCGCTGGATCCAGCGGAACGCCTCCGGCTCGGTCAGGCCCTGCGTGGTCATCAGCAGACCTTTGGCGCGGTCGACGATCTTGCGGGTCTCCAGCCGGTCGGTCAGGTCGGCGACCTCCGACTCGAGCGCCTGGAGCTCGGCGAACCGGCTGACCGCGAGTTCGACGGCGGGCACCAGGTCCCGCTTGGCGAACGGCTTCACCAGGTAGGCCATCGTGCCCGCGTCCCTGGCCCGCTCGACCAGCTCCCGCTGGCTGAACGCGGTCAGGATGACCACCGGGGCGATGCGCTCGCCGGTGATCTTCGACGCGGCCTCGATGCCGTCCATCTTGGGCATCTTCACGTCCAGGATGACCAGGTCCGGCTTCAGCTGTGCGGCCAGCTCGACGGCCTGCTCGCCGTCCGCGGCCTCGCCCACCACCTCGTAGCCTTCCTCGCGCAGCATCTCGGCCAGGTCGAGCCTGATCAGCGCCTCGTCCTCGGCGATGAGAACGCGACGCTTCTGCTCGGCCCTGTCCTGGGCGGTGGCCGTCTCGGTCACCGAGACCTCCTGGGTGCTCGCTTGATCTCGCTGGTAGCGGCACCAGACTAGCGAGGGGCGAGACCGGGCCGCAGCAAATGCCCGCGAACCGGGACAAGCGTCACGGGAACCGACCCGATCGGGCACCGGCGAGCCGCAAGCCGGGTGGATCGAACGCGCGCGCAGGCACACGAGGAAGGCATTCCGGGCCGCACGACCGCGACGGCGGGCCATCCCTTAAGATCGTGCGTGTCCGCCCCCGTAGCCCAATTGGCAGAGGCAACGGATTCAAAACCCGTCCAGTGTGAGTTCGAGTCTCACCGGGGGCACTCTTGTCGATCACGACCGACCTGGGCTCGTACCAGCACAAACCGCGCACTTCCCGTACCGGGGGGTGCGCGGTTTCGCGCTTCGTGAGCAGGTAGCCGCTGGGATCGCAACCCCGGCCACGCGACACGACGCCGCGGAGACTGCCACTTGCTGAGTGGCCTACCCGGCCACCCGCTGCTAACCCGGCCGGCCCCACGCTATGTCGTCGACCGCGAGGAACGGTTCGTCCACCACCGCGGCGGGTGTGCGTCCGGTGAATGCAACGACCTCCCGGTGCAGGTGGGACTGGTCCACGTAACCGCACTCGGCCGCCACCGTGGCTGGCGAGCGGCCGGCCACCAACTGGTGCACGGCGTGATCGAACCGAACGAGGGTGGCCGCGCGCTTCGGCGGAATTCCGAGCTGGGACTGGAAGCGCGCCCACAACCGTTTGCGGCTCCAGCCCACTTCGGCGGCCAGGGGCTCGACGCGAGTTCGGCCGCGGCTTGCGCGGATGCGCCGCCACACCCAGGCGACCTCGGGGTCGACTCGGCCGGTCAGCTTGCTCGCCAGCCAGTGCTCCATCCACGCGAAGCGGTCCTGCCAGTCGTCCAGGTCGGCCAGGCGGCCGCTGACGAGCGCAGCTTCCGAACCCAGCACATCATCTGCGTCGACCACCCCGGACAGTTCGGCAACTGCCGGACCGAGGAGCGCATGCGCGACAACCGGAACCAACCGAACCTGCAAACACCGGAACGCCATCGCGCGGCGCGCACGCATCACTTCGCCGAATCCCATGCCGGTGACGAAGCTGCCGCGATGACATCGCCCGGCCGCGTCGTCCACCGCGATGTCACCGTCGAAGATCACGATCAACGTCACCGCGGGGTGCGGGATCAACCGCAGGTCATAGCGCGCGACGCCGGTATCGGTGAATCCGGCCATCGCCGCACCGGGAAGTTCGCTCGGACGCGTCGGCGCTGCCACGTCCCACAGCAGGGATGACTGGCGGCCGGACACAGGCCCCATGCTACGGAACATTTGTCCAAGCCAACTCCGCGCTGCACCCGGCACGCTGGGCGGCATGACCGCTCAACATCCCGGACTCCACGTGCTCCACGATGGCCCTGACAGCGCCCCGACGATGGTGCTGATTCACGGCACAGCAGCGTCGTCGCGAACGTGGGACGCGCTGGTGCCCCACCTGTCGACGTCCCACCACGTCGTGCGCGTCGATCTCCCCGGCTGCGGACAGTCACCGAAATCAATCGCGACCTCGTACGCACTCGCTGAGCAAGCTCGCCGGCTGGCGGCGACACTGGATCAGATCGGCGTCACGAACGCCACGGTCGTCGGGCATTCCAGCGGCGGCGCGGTGGCCACTGCCCTGCTCGAACAGCGCCGCGACCTCGTGCACTCGGTGGCTCTGATCAACACCGGACCGCACATGGGAGCGTTCGTCGGACCCGACAGCAACATCGGGCCGGTGACTCCGGAAGGCCTCAGCGACGACCAGCTGCGCTTGTTTCTCAGCTCGGCGTTCGGTCCGGGTTTCGCCGTCCCGCAAGCGGTGATCGACGAGGCACGAAACGTCGACTTCGAGGTGTTCGCCGCGACCTCCCACGCAATCCAGGCGTATCTCGACGAACGCGCTCTTCCCGACCGGCTGGCCTCGCTGCAGACACCGGTGCTGGTGATCTTCGGCGCGGAGGATCAGCGATGGCGCCCGGAATCGGCTGAGGACTACCGGGCCGTGCCGGGCGCGGTGATCGAGATGCTCCCGGGCGTCGGACACTCGCCGATCATCGAAGCCCCGGAGCGAACGGCCACCCTCCTGCAAGCGTTCACCAGCTAGCTGCGCGCCCGCCTCAGAGGTTCTGGGCGACCATCCACAAGTGACCCCATGGGTCGGCGAACCGTCCGGCGCGCTGGCCGTAGTCCCAGTCCTGGATCGGGAAAACGACCGTGCCGCCTGCTTCGGTCAGCCGCGCACCGGCGCTGTCGGCGTCGGTGACTTCGACGGCCATCACCACCGGGCTTCCGCCCAGCGTTGCCGGCGACGGGTCGTGGTCGTCCTCGTCCTTGACCGCGACCAGGGTCTCCCCGATGCGCAGCATGGCGTGGACGATCTTGCCGTCCGGCCGACCGGTGTCGGTATGCCGCTCGAGTTCCTCGGCGCCGAATGCCTTGCCGTACAGCTCGATCGCGGCCTTCGCGTCGCCGACGACCAGTCGTGGATAGACAGCGGTGATAGTGCTCATGGGCTCATCGTGCGCCGGTCGCCGAGCCGTGTCTTGGACAAACCGGAACCGTCAGGGCGAGGCAGGCGCGGGCACGACGCCGTCCTCGACCAGCCCCCGCATGACCGCCGCCCCGACGGTTTGTACTGCCGACAGCGGACGGATCATCACCGTGAACGTCCCGATGCGCCCCTGGTCGTCCAGCTGGATCAGATCGATGCCGTCGACGAGCTTGCCGTCGACGGTGGTCCGGAACCGCAGGATGTGCGACTCGGCCTGCTCCCCGTCCAGGCCGAGCTGGTCGGTACCCAAGTAGGAGCCGACGTAGCGGAAGTCCTCGAAGGTCCTGGCCAGCACCCGGAACAGGGCCGACACCTGCTCGATGCCTTCGAACGGGGTGAACTTCACCGGGCTGTGGAACGTGATGTCGGGGGCGAACTCCCGCAGCGCCCGTTCGAAGTCACCGGATTCGATCGCGTCCCGGAAGCGCTGCACTGAGTCCATGGGCTTCTCCTTCAGATCGTTGCGGCCAGCCGTGTGCCCTGGTCGATGGCCCGCTTCGCGTCCAGCTCAGCGGCGACGTCCGCGCCACCGATGACATACGTGACGACGCCTCGCTCGATGAGCTCGTCGGCCACGTCCCGTTGCGACTCCTGACCCGCGCAAATCACCACGTTGTCCACGTCGAGTACCCGGGTGAGGCGATGGTCTTTGCCGTACGCGATGTGCAGGCCCTCGTCGTCGATGCGCCGGTAGGCCACCCCGGTGATCTCCTCGACGCCCTTGGCCTTCAGCGCGGCGCGGTGCACCCAACCGGTCGTCTTGCCGAGCCCCTTGCCGATCTTCGACGTCTTGCGCTGCAGCAGGTACACCTTCCGGCTCGGTGGCTCCGGCGCGGGCTCGGTCAGCCCACCGCGCACCCGAGCCGGGTCCGCCACTCCCCACTCGCGTTGCCATGCCGCGAGGTCCAGCGACGGTGACCGGTCATGGGTGAGGAACTCGGACACGTCGACACCGATCCCGCCGGCGCCGATGACGGCGACTTTGCGGCCGACCGGCTTGCCGTGCCGCACGACGTCGACGTACGACAACACCGACGGGTGGTCGATGCCTTCGATGTCAGGCACCCGCGGGACCACCCCGGTCGCCACGACGACCTCGTCGAAGTGTTCTGCCATCAGTTGTTCGGCCGTGACCCGGACGCCGAGATGCAGCTTGACGCCGGTGAGCTCGATGCGCCGGTTGAAGTACCGGATCGTCTCGGCGAACTCTTCCTTGCCCGGGATGCGACTGGCGATGTCGAACTGGCCGCCGATCTCGTCGGCCGCTTCGAACAGGTCGACGTCGTGCCCGCGCTCGGCCAGCGTGGTCGCCGCGGCCAGACCCGCGGGCCCGGCGCCGACGACGGCGATCCGCTTGGCCCGGCGCGTGGGCAGCAGCCGCAGCGTCGTCTCGTTGCCGGCGCGCGGATTGACCAGACACGAAGCCGGCTTCATCGAGAACGTGTGGTCCAGGCATGCCTGGTTGCACGCGATGCACGTGTTGATCTCGTCGGTGCGGCCGGTCTGCGCCTTGCGCACCCAGTCCGGGTCGGCCAGCAGCGGCCGGGCCAGCGACACCAGGTCGGCGTCACCGCGGGCCAGCACCTCCTCGGCGACCTGCGGCATGTTGATCCGGTTCGACGTGATGACCGGGATCGAGACGTGCGGCTTGAGCTTCGCGGTGACCTGCGTGAACGCCGCTCGCGGCACCGAGGTCACGATGGTCGGCACCCGCGCCTCGTGCCAGCCGATGCCGGTGTTGATCAAGGTCGCGCCCGCTCGTTCCACGGCCTCGGCCAGCGCCACGACTTCGTCCCAGGTCTGGCCGTCCGGCACCAGGTCCAGCATCGACAAGCGGTAGACGATGATGAAGTCCGGCCCGACGCGTTGCCGGACGGCTCGCACGATCTCCACCGCGAAGCGCCTGCGGTTCTCCG
The DNA here is from genome assembly GCF_000427825.1 of Thermocrispum municipale DSM 44069. GTDB lineage: Bacteria > Actinomycetota > Actinomycetes > Mycobacteriales > Pseudonocardiaceae > Thermocrispum > Thermocrispum municipale. The sequence goes on from NZ_ATYT01000016.1 coordinate 80,542, forward strand.
CGGAGCCGCCCCAGCGATCGGTGCGCTTGTTGGTGCGTGGCGCCAGGAACTGGTTGATGAGATAGCCCTCGGAGCCCATGATCTCGACGCCGTCGTAGCCCGCCTCGCGCGCCAGCATCGCCGCCCGGGCGAAGTCGTCGATCGTCTTGCGAATCGTGCGGTCGCTCATCGCGCGCGGCTCGAACGGGTTGATCGGGGCCTTGACGGCCGACGCCGACACCGACAGTGGGTGGTAGGCGTAGCGCCCGGCGTGCAGCAGCTGCAGAGCGATCTTGCCGCCGTTGTCGTGCACCGCGTCGGTGACGATCTTGTGCTTGCGGGCCTCGGTGTACGTGGTCATCTTCGACGCGAACGGATACAGCCAGCCCGTCTTGTTGGGTGCGAAGCCGCCCGTGACGATGAGCGCGGCACCGCCCCTGGCCCGCTCGGCGAAGTACTCCGCCCACGCCGGGAACCGGCTGAACCGGTCCTCGAGTCCGACGTGCATCGAGCCCATCACCACGCGGTTGGGCAACGTGGTGAAGCCCAGGTCGAGCGGCCGCAGCAGGTTCGGGTACTCACTCATCGCCGGGTGTCCTTTCGCAGTCCTTGCGCATTGCCGCCAGCACCTCGTCACACCACTCGAGGGAGCCTTGCTCGGACCGGATGCCTGCGCGCAACACGAGGTATTGGTGGAGCCGTTGGCCGGACAGATTGCTCGGGTCCGGAAAGTCGCGCTTCTCGATGGCCAGGTAGACGTCCAGCCGCTCGGCATGCCGGTCGCGGTGCCGGGCGACTTGCTCCATGACCTTGTCGACGTCGCCCATCGACGCGCCCCGCACTTTGACCGCCAGGTCGTTACGCAGCGGGGCCGGTTCGTCCTCCTCGGCCAACCAGCGACGCAGTTCCGCTCGGCCCGCCGCGCCGACGCGGTACACCTTCTTGTCGGGCCTGCCCTGCTGCGTCACCGCCTGGACGTCGACCCAGCCGAGGTCGACCATGCGCTTGAGCGTGCGGTAGATCTGCTGGTGGCTGGCCGCCCAGAAGTATCCGATCGACTTGTCGAACCGGCGGGCCAGTTCGTAGCCGGTACCCGACTTCTCCTGCAACGACACCAAGATCGCATGCTCGAGCGCCATGCGAGCACGTTAATATGCAACACAACGCAGTGCAACATGTTGCATATGTCGGCGAGCGGCACGACCCGACGACAGCCGCCAGGTCAGCCGGAGAGGACGCCGAGCAGTCGCGCCACCTCGGCGGCGACCGCGTCCCGAGCGGGACCGAGGTACTTGCGGGTGTCGACCAGCTTCGGGTTCTCCGCAAGGCGCGCACGGACGATGTCGGTGAACACCGCGTTGAGATGAGTCGCGATATTGATCTTCCGCATGCCTGCGCGCACGGCACGGGTCAGGTCGGCATCGGGCACGCCGGACGAGCCGTGCAGCACCAGGGGCACCGGCACGGCCTCGTGCAGCCGGGTGATCAGATCGAAGTCGAGTTTCGCGTCGCGGGTGGTCATCGCATGGCTGGAACCAACCGCGACGGCCAGCGCGTCGACGCCGGTGGCGGACACGAATTCAGCGGCCTCCGCCGGATCGGTCCGCACCCCTGGCGCGTGCACTCCGTCCTTGCCGCCGACCTCCCCCAGCTCGGCCTCGACCCACACCCCACGCTCATGACACCAGCGCGTGATCTCGGCGGTCGTCGCCACGTTCTCCTCGTACGGCAGGGCGGACGCATCGAACATCACCGAACCGACGCCCAGCTCCACGGCCTCGCGGGCCAGTTCTTCACTGGTCACGTGGTCGGCGTGCACCGCGACCGGAACCGTCGCCGCCCGCGCGACGGCCAGCGTCGCCGCACAGATCGGTTCCAGGCCGCCGTGATAGCGCACGCAGTTCTCGCTGATCTGCAGAATCACCGGCCGGCCCGCCTGCTCGGCGCCGGCGACGATTGCCTGCGCGTGCTCGAGCTGGATGACGTTGAACGCTCCGGTCGCCGCACCCGCTGCTGACTCGGCGGCGACGACTTCGGCGGTGGGTGTCAACGGCATGAGTCTTCCTTTCGCACCTGCACCTCCGTGCGCAGCCGGTGGTAGGTGTCCTTGTCCACATCGCCCGCCAGCGGTGCCGCCACGGCCGCGCCGCCGAGCGCGACCGCTTCGGCCAGCCGCTCCGGCCACGGTTGTCCGATCGCCACGCCCGCGGCGAGCGCGGCGACCACGGCGTCGCCTGCGCCCGTCGGATTACCCTCCACCGGCTCGGCTCGAGCTCGCCACGTGCCCTCGGTCGTGACCGCCAGCAGGCCCTGCTCGCCCAACGAGACGACCACGTTCCCTGCTCCGCGCGCTCGCACCTCAGCCGCCGCCGCCTCGGTGTCACCGGGCGCCACCGACGCCAGCTCCGCATTGTTCGGCTTGACGATCGCCGGACGCCCACGCAGGCCGAGCCGCAACGACTCCCCCGAGGTATCGAGGATGACCGGCACATCGGCTGCGCCGGCGAGCCGGCACAGTTCGGCGTAACCATCGTCAGGGGCGCCCGGCGGCAACGACCCGCTGAGCACCGCCACGTCGGCGTCGTCGAGCCGCTGCCGGTACTCCTCGACCAACGCCTGCCACTCGGCCTCGGACACCGACGGCCCTGGTTCCAGCAGCAACGTGGCGTCCGAGTCGACCACAGCGACGGTCCTGCGGGTCTCTCCCGCGATCGGCGTCATCGCCTCGGGCACACCGACCGACCGGAGCTCTTCGCGAATCCGTTCCCCGGCCGCGCCACCGACGAACCCGCACGCCAGGACCTCGTGCCCGGCGGCGTGCAGGACCCTGGCGACGTTCACGCCCTTGCCGCCGGCGCGGGTAGCCACCGAACGCACCCGGGTGGAGTCGTGTTTGACCAGGTCGTCGACCCAGTACGTGACGTCCAGCGCGGGGTTGGGCGTGACCGTCAGGATCACTCCCACCGACCTCCGCGGGCGACCGCGCGCACCTGCAACTCTTCGTCGAGAACCACCAGATCGGCACGCTGTCCGGCGGCGATCTGGCCGACATCGACGATCCCGACCGCCCGCGCGGGGGTGGCCGACGCCGAGCGCGACGCGTCCACGATCGACACTCCGGCCGCCACGGCATTGCGCACGGCGGCATCCATGGTCAGCGTGCTGCCCGCGATGGATCCGGTGGCAGCGATCCGCGCGACCCCGTCCTCGACCCGAACACGCTGGCCACCGAGCTCGTACTCCCCGTCACCCGCACCGGCGGCCGACATCGCGTCGGTGACCAGCGCCACCCGCGAGCTGCCGACCTGTGCGAAAACGCCGGCCACCACGGCCGGATGCAGGTGGATGCCGTCGTTGATCAGCTCCACCACCGCCGAGGAGTGGTTCAGCGCGGCTCCGACCACACCTGGCTTGCGGTGATGCAGCGGGGGCATGCCGTTGAACAGGTGGGTCGCCACCGTGGCGCCCGCGTCGAACGCCTGGCTCGCCACCGCGAAGTCGGCGTCCGAGTGCCCGACCGCCGCGACCACGTCGGCCGCGGTCAACCGCTTGATCAGGTCCATCCCACCCGGCCGCTCGGGCGCGACGGTGACCATGCGGACGGTGCCGCGACCGGCGCGCAGCAACTCGTCGAGCACGGCGCCGTCCGGCTCGAGCAGCAGTTGCGGGTCGTGCGCCCCGCAACGTGCTTCGGCCAGGAACGGCCCTTCGAGGTGCACACCGGCGAGCGTCCCGTCGGCGACCAACGGCGCCAGCTGCTCCAACGCGACGGTCAGTTCCGCAGGCGGCGCGGTCACCAGGCTGGCCAGCATCGTCGTCGTGCCGTGCCGCCGATGGAACTCGGCAACCACGCGCGCCTGGTCCGGGTCGCCGTGCGTGAAGCTCGCACCCCCGCCGCCGTGAACGTGCATGTCGACGAAACCCGGCAGCATCCAGCCGTCCCAGCGCTCCGCGGGCTCAGCGGGTGTTCCCGAGCCGACCTCGGTGATCCGGTCGCCGTCCACCCGGGCCCACCCGGGCGTCAGCACCTCGCGCGGGGTCACCAATCGTTCGGCCAGGTAGATGGTCATCAGCTCCGCTCCCGTACCGGCACCGGCCGGCCAACACGTTGCCAGGCGAACAGGCCCGCGCCGAGGCAGCCCGCCCGCTCCCCCAGCTCGGCCTGCACCAGCCGTGGCTTCTTCTGAAAACTCAGTCGCTCGACCAAGCGCGCACGCAGCGGTTCCAACAGCCGCGGGCCCGCTTCCGCCAGGCCCCCGCCGATCACGATCAGTTCGGGGGCCAGCAGCGAGCAGTACAGGCACAGCGCACCGGCCAATGCGTCGACCATTTCCGCCCACAGCTCGCGCGCGTGGTCGTCGCCGGAGTCCACCCGTGCGGCCACCTCGGCGGCGGTGACCTGCTCCCCGGTGCGCTCCGCGTAATGCTGGGCCAGTGCCCGTGCCGAGACCACGGTCTCCAGGCAGTTCCGACCTCCACAGCCACACGGTCCCGCGGACGGCGAGTCCACCTCGATATGACCGATCTCGCCCGCGAAGCCCGTCCCTCGGTAGGGCTCGCCGCCGACCATGATCGCGCCCGCGACCCCGGTTCCGATGGCCAGGAACAAGTGGTCACCGGCTCCGCGTCCGGCGCCGAGCACGGCCTCGGCCAGGCCACCCGCGCGCACGTCGTGGCCGAACGCGACCGGAAGCGAGGTTTTCTCCTGCAGTAGTGCCCGAAGGGGCACGTCGCGCCATCCCATGTTGGCCGACAACACCGCGATGCCCGCTTCGTCGTCGGTCAGTCCGAGAACAGCCACCCCGACCGCGACCGGGGTGTGTCCTTGCCGTCGCGCGGCGATGTCCAGCTCCTGGATGCTCGCGACGAGCTGCCCGACCACACCATCGGCGCCGGCGGCCCGGTCCGTCGGCACGCTGCGCGGAAGATGCAACGTGCCATCGTGGTCGACCAGGCCCGCCTTGATCGCGGTACCGCCGACGTCGATGGCGATGACGCAATCGCTCACGTGTTCAGGATGACCGAGTACGCCAAGTTGCGCGGTTCGTCCGGGTTGATGCCGGACCGCTCGGCCAGCGCCACGGCCAGTCGCTGCGCCCTGATCAGCTCGACCATCGCGTCCCGGTCCGAGGAGACCCAGCGACCACCCGTACGCCGCACGTCGTCGGCTAGCCCCTCCGGCGCCTCGCCCAGCATCCACACCACGCTGCGCTCGTCGGTCACGCTGATCGGGCCGTGCCGGTACTCCATCGCCGGGTACGACTCGGCCCAGGACAGCGAGGCCTCGCGCAGCTTGAGCCCGGCCTCGTTGGCCAGACCGACGGTCCAGCCCCGGCCGAGGAAGGTGAATTGCCGCGCTTCCACTGCACCTTCGGGCAACGGCTCGTGCACCACGGTCTCCGCGGCGGCGATCAGCGGCTCGAGGTCCTGGCCGAGGTGCGCCCGCAGCACCGCGAGGGCCGACGTGGCGAATCGCGTCTGCACCACTGACTGCTCGTCGGCGAAGTCCAGCACCACCGACTCGTCGGCGAGGTCCGCCACGGGCGTCTCAGCATCGGCCGTGATCACCGTGGTCGGCACCGTCCCGCGCAGCCGTTTCAGCAGGTCGACGACCTCGGTGGTGGTGCCGGACCTGGTCAGCGCGAGCACCCGGTCGTAGCGGCGGGTGTCCGGGAACTCCGATGCGGCCACCGCGTCGGTCTCTCCGCCCAGCTCGCCTCCGTGCCGCTCGCGCAGCGCCGCGATGGCCTGCGACATGAACAGCGACGTGCCACAGCCGGTGACCGCCACCCGCTCCCCCGGACGCGGCAGCACCGCGGCGTGCGTGGCGGCGAGTTCAGCGGCCTTACGCCAGCAGTCCGGCTGGCTGGCGATCTCCACCTCGACGTGACTCACTGGGCCGGCCCCCGTTCCTGCACCTGGGCATACCGCCTCGCTGTGGTCATCTCCGGACCCCTCTCGGATGCATAGTCGACTGGACTCTCGCAGCCACGCTGCGCAATGTTGCATGATAGTCGCAGAAATGAGCATGATCACGCAACAGCCGGCCCAGGCACCGGAGGAGGCTCGGCCATGAGCAAGTACGCCCGGCTGAACGCGCTGCTCGAACTGCTCGCCGAGCGCGGCGAGCTCAACGTCGACGACGCGGCAGCAGAGCTGGCGGTATCGCCCGCCACCATTCGGCGTGACCTGGACACGCTCGCCGAACAGCAACTACTCACGCGCACGCACGGCGGGGCGGTGCCGAACGCCACGGCCTACGACCTGCCGCTGCGCTACAAGTCGGTCCGCAAGGCCGAGGAGAAGCAACGCATCGGCCGCGCGGCGGCGGCGCTGGTCAGCCCGGGCGCGATCATCGGCAGCAACGGCGGGACCACCACGACCGAGGTCGCCAGGGCCATCGCCACCCGCGCCGACCTGCAAGAAGGCGCCACCGACGGCAACGGCCCGCAATCGGTCACGTTCGTCACCAACGCGCTGAACATCGCCAACGAACTCACCGTGCGGCCGCATATCAAGGTGGTGGTCACCGGCGGGGTCGCCCGCACCCAGTCCTACGAGCTCATCGGCCCACTCGCCCAGGGCATCCTGAACAACCTCAGCCTGGACATCGTCTTCCTCGGGGTGGACGCACTGGACGTCTCGCACGGCGCATCCGCCCACCACGAGGGCGAGGCCAGCATCAACACGCTGATGGCTTCCCGGGCGCGGCAGGTTGTCATCGTGGCGGATGCGTCTAAGCTCGGGCGGCACGCGTTCAGTCGGATCTGCCCGATTGACGACGTCGACGTCCTGGTGACCGATCGATCGGCCCCGAAAGATTTGCTCGATCGGTTCAGCGCCGCGGGACTGAAGGTCATTCGTGCATAAACAAATGGTCTAGACCTGTTGATTTATGCTCGATCGTAGGTAACACTGCACAAATTCACGCATTCGTGATACGCGCTAGGCCCGAGGAACAGCAGAAAGGGGCGCGTCAGGATGAGGTTTTCACGCAGAGCATCCCGAGCGGGCAGGAGAATCGCCGCGCTCGGGGCGATCGCCGCGTTGGCGCTCACCGCGGCCACTGCCTGCGGGTCCGACGAGGCGGAAGGTGACGGCAAGACCATCACGTTCGTCGCGGCCGAGTACAGCGACAAGACCGAGCCCTACTGGAAGGACCTGATCTCCCGGTTCGAGAAGGAAAACCCGGGCCTGAAGGTGAATCTGCAGGTCATCAACTGGGACGAGATCGACGGGCAAGTGCAGAACATGGTGCTCAACGACAAGGCACCCGACTTGCTCAACTTGAACAAGTACGCCGACTTCGCCGCCGACGAGCTGCTGTTCAAGGCGAGCGACGTGCTGCCCAAGGAAGTCATCGACGACTTCATCCCGAGCTTCGCGGAGAACTCGAAGTACGAGGGCGACCAGTACGGCTTGCCGTTCATCGCCAGCGCACGGCTGCTGTTCTACAACAAGGACCTGTTCGACAAGGCGGGCGTCAAGGAGCCGCCGAAGACCTGGGACGAGCTGAAGGAAGCGGCCAAGAAGATCTCCGACCTGCCCGGTGACTACATCGGCTACGGTCTGCCGCTCGGCCCCGAGGAGGCGCAGGGCGAGTTCCAGATCTGGATGAACAGCAACGGCGGGCACTGGGTCGACGACAAGGGCAACTGGACCATCGACAGCCCGGAGAACCTGGAGACGCTGCAGTTCCTCAAGAGCATGGTCGACGAGGGACTGACCCAGCCGAACCCGGCCAAGACCGACCGCGCGGACGTGATCGAGGCGTTCGCCGCCGGCAAGATCGGCATGATCCGCGGCCTGCCGCAGACCCACAACAACATCGCCGACCAGGGCAACAAGTTCAAGTACGACGTCGCGCCGAACCCGGTCAACGACGGCCAGGAACCCACCACGCTGGGTGTGCAGGACTACCTGATGGCCTTCGACAACGGCACGGGTGCCCAGGAGACGCTGAAGAAGTTCCTCACCTTCTTCTACCAGGAGGAGAACTACAGCAAGTTCATCACCACCGAGGGCTTCTTGCCCACCACCCAGTCGGCCAGCGACAAGCTGTCCGACGACGAAAAGCTCGAGCCGTTCATCGAGGCGCTGCCGAAGGCCAAGTTCTACCCGGTGACCGATCCGCAGTGGACCGCGGTCGACAGTGCGGTCAAGCAGGACATCGGCCAGGCCTTGCGGGGCACCGACCCGAAGAAGGTGCTTGAGCAGCTGCAGAAGACCGCGGAAGGCTGAGGGGCAGACCGGTCGTGACCGACACGGCGACATCGAGTACGGCTCCGGCGACCGCGTCGCGGGGCAAGGCAGGCGGCCCGCCCACCGGGAAACCGGGCGCGGGCCGCCCCGCCCCCGGCCGCGGCAAGCGGCCGGGCGCCGAGCATCCGCTCACGCCACTGCTGTGGATCGGACCCGCGCTGCTGCTGATCGCCGGCGTCGTGTTCTGGCCCGTGGTGGAGATGGCCCTGACCTCGGTGCGGGAGGTCTCTCGCTCCGGGGTCATCCGCGGCTGGGCCGGGCTGGAGAATTACGAGAAGCTGTTCGACGAACCGGACCTGGTCCCGGTCCTGATCCGCACCGTGATCTGGGTGGTCGGCGTCGTCGCGATCACGCTGTTGCTGTCGTTCGGGTTGGCACAGCTGCTCAACGCCCGGTTCCCCGGCAGGCGCCTGGTCCGCTGGGCGTTGATCGTGCCGTGGGCGGCATCGGTGGTCATGACGGCCATCGTGTGGCGCTGGATCCTCGACTTCTTCCACGGCATGGCCAACACGATCATGCTGGACCTCGGCCTGATCGACGCACCGCGCGACTGGCTGGGCGAGCCGGGTCTTGCCTGGCTGTGGCTGATGTGGGTGGCGGTGTTCGTCTCGTTGCCGTTCACCACCTACGTGCTGCTCGCCGGACTGCAAACCATCCCCGGCGAGGTGTACGAAGCCGCGCAGGTGGACGGCGCCTCGCGGTGGCGGGCGTACCGCGACATCACGTTGCCCCTGCTCAAGCCTGCCGTGCTGGTCGCCACGGTGATCAACGTGATCAACGTGTTCAACTCGTTCCCGATCATCTGGGCGATGACGCGCGGCGGGCCGGGGCATGACACCGACACCACCACCACGTTCATGTTCAAGCTGTTGCGGCTGGACAAGGAGGTCGGGCCGTCCGCGGCGATGGCCGTGCTGAACTTCCTGATGATCGTGGTGATGGTGCTGTTCTACCTGCGGGCCGTGAAGTGGAAGGAGGTCGACTGATGCGGGCTCACCCGATCCGGACCGCGCTGGTCGGGGCGCTGGCCTGGCTGGTCGCCTTCTTCGTGCTCGCGCCGTACCTGTACATGCTCGTCACCGCGCTCAAGCCGCGGTCGGAGGTGTTCGCAGGCAAGCAGGGCTACCTGCCCGAGACGTGGAAGTGGGACAACTTCATCGAGGTGTGGGAGCGGATCCCGCTCGCCGACTACCTCCGCAACACCCTCGTGATCGCCGGGTTGTCCACGCTGCTGGCCGTCGCGGTGGCACTGCCCGCCGCCTACTACACGGCGCGACGCAAGTTCCGGGGCAGGCGGGCGTTCTTGCTGCTCGTGCTCGTCACGCAGATGTTTGCCCCAACGGCCCTGGTGATCGGGATCTTCCGGGAAATGAAGGTGCTCGGGCTGACCGACACCTACCTGGCGCTGATCCTCACCAACGCCGGCTTCAACCTGGCGTTCTCCATCTGGATCCTGCACGCCTACTTCTCCTCGATCCCGGTCGAGCTGGAGGAGGCGGCACTGCTGGACGGCTGCGGCCGCTTCGCCGCGTTGGCCAAGGTCACGCTGCCGTTGGCGGTGCCGGGCGTGATCACCGCGGTGATCTTCACGTTCATCGCGGCGTGGAACGAGTTCATCGTTGCCTTGACGTTGACGACCGACGCGGACACGCAACCGCTGACCGTCGGCATCACCAGTTTCATCGGGGAGTACCAGGTGCAGTGGCAGTACCTGTTCGCGGCCTCCCTTGTCGCGGTCGTCCCGGTGGTCGTACTGTTCGCATTCATCGAGCGCTACCTGGTCAGCGGGCTGACCGCGGGCAGCATCAAAGGTTAGGGGAGAGACACAACATGGCAGCTGTGCAGTACGAGGCGGCGACCCGTCGCTACCCGGGCTCGGAGCGAGCCGCAGTCGACGCTCTCGACTTGGAGATCGAAGACGGCGAGTTCCTCGTGCTCATCGGGCCGTCCGGCTGCGGCAAATCGACGTCTCTGCGCATGCTCGCTGGGCTGGAACCGCTGGACGACGGCGCGATCCGCATCGGCGACCGGGACGTGACCAACCTGGCCCCCAAGCAGCGGGACATCGCGATGGTGTTCCAGAACTACGCGCTGTACCCGCACATGACCGTGGCCGAGAACATGGGCTTCGCGCTCAAGATCGCCGGTAAGCCGAAGTCGGAGATCAAGCAGCGGGTCGCCGAGGCGGCCAAGCTGCTGGACCTGGAGCAGTTCCTGGACCGCAAACCCAAGGCGCTCTCCGGTGGTCAGCGGCAGCGCGTGGCGATGGGCCGGGCGATCGTGCGGGAGCCGCAGGTCTTCCTGATGGACGAGCCACTGTCGAACCTGGACGCGAAGCTGCGCGTGTCCACGCGTACCCAGATCGCTGCGCTGCAGCGCAGGCTGGGCACCACGACCGTGTACGTCACGCACGACCAGGTCGAGGCCATGACGATGGGTGACCGGGTGGCCCTGCTGCAGGACGGCGTGCTGCAGCAGTGCGACACCCCGCGGGCGCTGTACGAGAAGCCCGCGAACACGTTCGTGGCCGGATTCATCGGCTCGCCCGCGATGAACCTGCACACCGCCAAGATCACCGACGGTGGTGTGCAGATCGCCGGGGTCACCGTGCCGGTGCCGCGCGCGACCATCGATGCCGCGGTGAGCGAGGGCTCGGACAGCATCGTGCTGGGATTCCGGCCCGAGTCGCTGGAGGTCGTCTCCGCCGACACCCAGCCGGGCGGGTTCCCGGCCACCGTGCAGGTCGTCGAGGAGCTCGGTTCGGACGCGTTCTGCTACACCACCCTGCCCGGCCACGACGCCGCCGGGGGCGCCGGTGGTGTGGACGTCATCGCGCGCGTCGACGCGCGGACTCCTCCGCAGAAGGGCGAGACGCTGCACCTGCGTATCCGCCCGGAGGAGGCGCACGCGTTCTCCACGGTCACCGGTAACCGGCTGCCCAGCTGACGTTCGCTTCAACGAAGGCCGCCCGGGTCGCCATGCGCGGGCGGCCTTCGTCGTGTCTGTCGGTCCCGGCGGCGAGAATGATCCCGTGCGGATCGTCGTCGCGGAGGAGTCGGACGCCGGAGTCGGCCGCCGGTACGGCATCCGAAGGCTGGACGATGCCGCCCCGGCCGAGCGAGGCCTGACCGCCGAGGAACTCGTCGCGCTGGTGCGGACCATCGAGACGAGCGAAGCTTCCCCGCCGACGTGGGTCTTTCCCTCGACCGATCGCCTGTACCCGACGCTGTTGTCCGCTGGTGTCCGGGTGCGGCGATGTCATGACCTCCGCGTGACCGAGGGCCTGCTGCTCGCCCACGAAGGACGGCATGGCGAACCTCGGGGCCTGGCCGCCGCGTACGCGAGGGCTCGTGGTGCGCCGCCTCCCCCGGACGACGAGGACCCCCACGAATCGTCCGCGCAAGGTGTGTTGTTCGAGCCAACGGGTCCTGCCCTTCCCGACGGCGTCGAGCCGACCGAGGCCGCGGCAGTGGTGCTCGCGGAGCAGGAACGCTGGCTGGACCGCTTGCCCCACGCGGAACGGCTGCGGTTGCTCGTCGCGGCGGAGTCCGCGTCCACGCTGGTCGCGGCGGAGATGACCGCGGACGGCCTGCCGTGGGACGCCGACGTGCACCGGCAGCTGCTCGCCGACGTGCTCGGTGCCCGCGTGGCGGGTGGCAGGCCGACCAAGCTCGCCGAGCTGGCCGAGCGCATCGCGGATGCATTCGGCCATCCGGTCAACCCGGACCACCCACCCAGCGTGGTGCGGGCGTTCGCCCGGGCAGGCATCGAGGTGCCGTCGAGCCGGGCGGCCGCGCTGGCCGGAGTCGATCACCCCGCGGTGGAACCGTTGCTGAAATACAAGGAGTTGGCCCGGCTGCATTCCGCCCACGGCTGGAACTGGCTGACCGAATGGGTGCACGACGGCCGCTTCCGTCCACAGTTCGTCGTCGGTGGCGTGGTGTCCGGCCGCTGGGCGAGCCGCGGCGGCGGGGCGCTGCAGATCCCGAAGACCCTGCGTCGGTGTGTGCGAGCCGATCCAGGCTGGAAGCTGGTGGTGGCCGACGCCGCGCAGCTCGAGCCGCGCGTGCTCGCGGCGATCTCCGGTGACCAGCGGCTGGCGGCGGTCTCGACGTCGGAAGACCTCTACTCGAGCCTGGCCGCCGACGCCTTCGGCGGTGACCGCGGACGAGCCAAGATCGCCCTGTTGTCCGCGATGTACGGCGGCACCGCAGGCGAAGCCGGGGCGCTGCTGGCGGTCCTGCGGCACCGTTTTCCGGTCGCGGTCGGCTACGTGGAGCAGGCTGCCGTGGCCGGCGAGCGGGGTGAACTGGTGCGGTCGCGGTTGGGCCGCACCTCTCCCCCGCCGTCGTCGTCCTGGCGATCGCTCACCGGCTCCGCTGACGACTCGCACGAGGCCGCGGCCCGTCGCGCGGCCAAGGACTGGGGGCGGTTCACCCGCAACTTCGTGGTGCAGGCCAGTGCCGCCGACTGGACCGCCGTGCTGCTCGCGTCGGCCCGCAGCAAACTACGCGACCGTGCACCGGACGCTCAGCTGGTGTTCTTCCAGCACGACGAGGTGATCGTGCACTGTCCCGAGCAGCAGGCGGCCGAGGCATGCCGGGTGCTGGACGAGTGCGCGGCCGACGCGGGCAGGCTGGTGTTCGGCCGGCGATGCCCGGTCCGGTTCCCGCTCACCGGGGCGGTCGTCGACTGCTACGCCGACGCCAAATGACCCTTCGGCAGCGCGAACCCGTCGCCGGAGCTACGGCCGCCCCGTGCCAGGCAGGCGCGAACCCGTCGCCGGAGCCACGACCGCCCGTGCCAGGCAGGCGCGAGCCCGCCGCCGGTACCTCGGCGGCCCATGCCAGGCCTGCGCGAACCCGTCGCCGGAGCCACGACCGCCCGCGCCAGGCAGGCTGGCCGACTACACCGACGCGACGTGAGCTTTCCACCACGCTGTCTGCGCGGGCGGGTCTGAGACGTCGATCCGCTGCCCCGGGTTCGGCACCACGATCGGCACACCGGCGTCCTCCGCCGCCGCGACGACCCGATCCGCCGGTTCCGCCCACGGATGCGGCGCCAGTGTGAACGTGCCCCAGTGCACCGGGATCAGCAGCCCGCCCCGCAGGTCCTGCTGCGCGCGCACACCCTCCTCCGGTGTCATGTGAATGTCCGGCCAGCTCGCGTCGTAGGCGCCGACCTGGATCAGACTCGCGTCGAACGGCCCGTGCGCCGCGCCGATCTCCCGGTAGCCGTCGAAGTAACCGGAGTCCCCGCTGTAGAAGACCTTCCCGCGTTGCCCCGCGATGACCCACGACGCCCACAGTGTGGGGTTGCGGCGCAGTCCGCGACCGGAGAAGTGCCAGGCAGGAGCCGCGGTCAACCGCACCCCGGCCACCTCGGTCGACTCGGCCCAGTCCAGCTCGACGATGCGCTCCTCCGGCACGTTCCAGAACCGCAGGTGAGCCGCCACGCCCAGGGGGACGACGAAACACGCGTCGCTGTTGTCGCGCAGCCAGTCGATGGTCGGGGTGTCCAGGTGGTCGTAGTGATCGTGCGAGAGCACCACGGCGTCCAGCCGACCGAGTTCGGCGAGCCGGACGGGAGCCGGATGCAGTCGCCGCGGTCCGACCGGCACCGGGGATGCGCGCAGGCTCCACACCGGGTCGAGCAGCAGCCTCGTGCCGGACAGCTCCACCAGCGACGACGCGTGACCGAACCACGTGATGTGCAGTCCGTCGGGGGCCGGCGGCTGCGCAGCCGTCAGCGGGATCGGCACGGCAGGTTTGCGCAGCTTGCGATGGCGCCAGAACTCCCGCGCGGTGGATCGCATGTCCTGCGACGGCGGAACGACCTGGGTCCGCCCGGGGTTGTGGAACGCGCCGTCACGGTAGACCGAGGTCTTCGCCCGGCGCGCCATCTCGACCGGGTCGGGCAACGCGCCCATCGACCGTACGGACGGCAACCTCACTCGCATGGCACTCCCCTCTTGCCACCCCCAGCGCGGGTCAGCGATCGGAAACAGACTTTTCCACCGTAGGTGTGCAGGTGGACGTCGCGCACGTAGCCGGGCCAGCTAGGCTCGATCGTGATGAACCGTCCGTCGAACCAGCCACCATGGCCAGAACTGCGGTCGCTGCAGCCGGGCGTGATCCCGCTCGGCCCGCTGACCATGTCCGAGATCTTCGTCGCCGCCATGGACGTCCTGCGCAAGCACGCCGGGCTCCTGTTCGGCACGTCATTGGTCGCTCTGGCGCTGACCCGCGCCGTCGTGCACCTGCTGACCGCGCCGATGCTGGCCGACCTGCCCCGGTTGCCGATGCGCCCGACGCAGGCCCAGTTCAACGACTACATCATGCAGCTGCTGCCGATCAGCGGCATCGACACGCTGCTGAGCACGGTGGCGCTGGTGCTGGTCACCGGCGTCGCCACGGTCGCGGTGGGCAGGGCTGTCCTGGGCAAGCCGATCACGCTCGGCGAGGCGGCCCGGGAGATCAAACCGTTGGCGTTGCCCCTGCTCGGACTGACCGTGCTGGTCAGCGTCCTGGTCGCGGTCGGTCTGCTGGCGTTCATCGTGCCCGGGGTCTGGCTCGCCGTGGTGTTCAGCCTGGCTGCGCCTGCCCTGGTGCTGGAACGCACGACGATCACCACGGCACTGCGGCGTTCCCGCCAGCTGGTGTTCGGCAGCTGGCTGCCGGTGTTCGGCATCCTCGCCGTGGCGTTCGTGATCATCCTCGGGGTGAACGCGTTCGCCGCGTGGCTCACCGGGCCGCTCACCCCGGCGCACGGGGTGTTCAGCTTGCCCATGCTGGGCTCGATCCTTGCCGGGTCGCTGACCGCGCCGTTCTTCGCCGCGGTGACCGCACTGATCTACGTCGACCGTCGATTCCGCACCGACGACCTGGCGCTGGAGCTGGCCCGAGCCGCCGGGCTGCGCTGACCGACCGCGCGCGAGACCACCGGCTGGTAGCCGGATCCCAGCACCCGCGGCAGCAGATCGATGCCGTAGGCGTCCGGCCCGATGAGGATACGAGCCTCGTTGCGGCGGATGCCCCGCACGATGCGCCGGGCGGCAGCGCGCGGAGTCGTCATGGCGATCTTGTCGAACCCCTCGGCCAGCGCCTTCTGGTCGAGGCCTGCCGCGGCGCGGGCGTTGCGCGCGATGTTGGTCTTGATCCCGCCCGGGTGCACACAGCTCACGCCGACCGGGTGTCCGGCCAGTTTCATCTCCTGCCGCAACGCCTCGGTGAACCCGCGCACCGCGAACTTGGTGGCGTTGTACGCGCTCTGGTTCGGCACCCCGATCAGGCCGAACACGCTCGACAGATTCACCACGTGACCGTCGCCGGACGCGATCAGCTGCGGCAGGAACGCCTTCGTCCCGTGCACCACGCCCCAGAAGTTGATCCCGACGATCCACTCCAGGTCGTCCCAGCTCATCTCCGCCACGGACGCGGACAACGCGACGCCCGCGTTGTTCACCACGAGGTTGGCGCCGCCGAGTTCGGCCTCGACCTGCTCGGCATGCCGATACACCGCTGCCCTGTCCGACACGTCGAGCTCTGTCCGGAGGACCTGCGCACCCGCGCGCTCACAACGCCTGACCGTTTCGGCAAGCCCCTCGGTGTCGATGTCGGACAACGCGAGGATCGCGCGGTGCGCGGCCAGCTCCTCGGCGAGGGCGCGCCCGATTCCTGATGCCGCCCCGGTGATCACGGCGACCTTACCGGCGAAGGACTTCATGCCGGGAGCGTAACTGACCGACGGTAAGTTCGGCCGGTGATCACTTCGGGTCGCTCGGGCCCGGGACTCCCTCGCCTTCGCCGTCGGCCACCGCACTGGCGCCCACCTCGCCGATCGACCGTTCGCCGCGCGGCTTGCCGGTCAATCCGACGTGGCCCTCGATGTGCATTCGCTCGGTCATGTGCGGGTAGTGCAGCTCGAACGCGGGCCGCTCGGAGCGGATCCTGGGCAGCTCGGTGAAGTTGTGCCGCGGCGGCGGGCACGTGGTGGCCCACTCCAGCGAGTTGCCGTAACCCCACGGGTCGTCCACGGTGACCCGCTCGCCGAATCGGTAGCTGCGCACCACGTTGTAGACGAACACCAGCATCGACACCCCGAGGATGAACGAACCGATGGTCGAGATGATGTTCAGCGTGGTGAACCCGTCCGACTGCAAGTAGTCGGCATACCGCCGGGGCATGCCCTCGGCGCCCAGCCAGTGCTGCACCAGGAACGTGGTGTGGAAACCGAAGAACGTCAGCCAGAAGTGCCATTTGCCCAACGGCTCGTCCAGCATCCGGCCGGTGAACTTCGGGAACCAGAAGTAGATGCCGGCGAACGTGGCGAACACGATCGTGCCGAACAGCACGTAGTGGAAGTGCGCGACCACGAAGTACGAGTCGTGCACGTGGAAGTCCAGCACCGGCGCGGCCAGGATGATCCCGGTCAGGCCGCCGAGCAGGAACGTGGCGAGGAAGCCCACCGCCCACAGCATCGGCGTCTCGAACGTGATCTTGCCCCGCCACATGGTGCCGATCCAGTTGAAGAACTTGATCCCGGTCGGCACCGCGATCAAGAACGTCATGAAGCTGAAGAACGGCAACAGCACCGCGCCGGTGGCGAACATGTGGTGCGCCCACACGGTGAACGACAGACCGGTGATGCCCATCGTCGCGAACACCATCAGCTTGTAGCCGAACAGCGGCTTGCGGCTGAACACCGGGATGACCTCGGTGATGATGCCGAAGAACGGCAACGCGACGATGTACACCTCGGGATGGCCGAAGAACCAGAACAGGTGCTGGTAGAGGATCACCCCGCCGTTGGCCGGGTCGAACACGTGCGTGCCGAGGTGGCGATCCGCCGCGAGCCCGAACAGCGCGGCGGTCAGGACCGGGAACACCCCGAGCACCAACACGGCGGTGAACAGGATGTTCCAGGTGAAGATCGGCACTCGCCACATGGTCATGCCCGGCGCGCGCAGGCAGACCACCGTGGTGATCATGTTGACCGAACCGAGGATGGTGCCGAGACCCGAGACGATCAGCCCGAAGATCCACAGGTCCCCGCCGACGCCGGGCGCGTGCGCCACGTCCGACAGCGGTGGATAGGCGGTCCAGCCGAAGTCCGGGGCTCCGCCGGGAGTCACGAAACCGGACAGCACGATCAGTCCGCCGAACAGGAACAGCCAGTAGGAAAAGGCGTTCAACCGCGGGAACGCGACGTCCGGCGAGCCGATCTGCAGCGGCAGTACCAGGTTGGCGAACGCGAACACGATCGGTGTCGCATACAGCAGCAACATGATCGTGCCGTGCATGGTGAACAGCTGGTTGTACTGCTCGGACGAGAGGAATTGCAGGCCCGGGACGGCCAGCTCCCCGCGCATCAGCAGGGCCATCAGCCCACCGATCATGAAGAAGCCCATCGAGGTGACCAGATAGAGCACGCCGATGGTCTTGTGATCGGTGGTGCGCAGGACGCGCACGAACGCGCTACCGCGGGGCGGACGAGCAGGAGCACCTACCGGCGGGACCGGTTCAGGCGGCCGCTCGAGACCAGGACGGGCAGGTTGTGTCTGTGTCATACGCCACCTCGCATGCAAGTGTGCGCCAATCCCGGGCACAACACCAGTGGAGCGGCTCGCGAACGCTCACCGGGGCGAGGACGATGGAGAGGTGGGTATGCGCTTCCGGGATCGGGTGTCCGCAGGCAGGCAGTTGGGTATGGAACTGACCAAGTACGGCTGGACCGCTCCCGTGGTGCTGGCGCTGCCTCGAGGCGGGGTGCCGGTAGCCGCGGGCGTGGCCGCTGAGCTGCAGGCCCCGTTGGACGTCGTGGTGGCTCGCAAGATCGGCGCACCCGCGCAACCAGAGCTCGCCGTCGGGGCGGTCACCGCTGACGGCGCGGTGTTCTACGACGACAGAACACTGGCAGCGCTCGGCCTCTCCCGTCGGGATCTGGCGCGCCGTACGGAGGCGACCATCGCCGAGGCGCGACGCAAGCAGGAGCGGTACCGATCCTCGGCGCGCGTTCCGGTGCGCGGCCGCGACGTGCTGATCGTGGACGACGGTCTGGCCACTGGTCTGACCGCGCTGGCCGCCGTGCACGCGGTGCTTCACCAACGGCCGCTTTCGGTCAGTCTCGCCGTCCCGGTCGGCTCGTCGGCGGCCATCCGCCGCCTGGAGGCGGCCGCGGACGCCGTGTACTGCCTTCGGCGGCCGCCGCACTTCCGTGCCGTCGGCGAGTGGTATCACGACTTCACTCAGGTCACCGACGACGAGGTGGACGAACTGCTCGAGGCGTATTCCTCCTGATTCTTGCTGATCGAGCGGCGTGACACCCGGCTCGACGTCCTCCTCACTCGGCCGCGGGCGAGATGCGGCCGGTGACCTCGCCGAGGTGGATCCGCTCCCCGCCCGGGCCCGGCGCGGTCGCCGTGATCGTGACGAGGTCCTCGTCCAGGAGGTACGAACGCTCGGTGCCGTCACCGAGCAGCACGGGGTCCGTACCGTCCCAGGTCAGTTCGAGCAAGCACCCGCGCTGGTTCGGCTCGGGCCCGGACACCGTGCCGGACGCGAACAGGTCACCGGTGCGGAGGGCGGCGCCGTTGACGGTCACGTGGGCGAGCAGCTGCGGGGGCGTCCAGTACATGGCGGCGAACGGCGGATTGGCGACGACGTGCCCGTTGATCCGCACTTCCAGCAGGATGTCCAACGCCCAGTCGCGGCCGCCACGCAGATAGGACGCGGGTTCGGGATCTTGGTCGGGCGCCGGGACCTTGGCGTGCTCCAGCGCCTGGAGCGGGACGATCCACGGGGAGATCGAGGTGGCGAACGAGGTGGCCGGCGCGGGGTCGAGGGACGTGGACTCATAGCGTTGGAGGTCGCGGGCCGACCAGTCGTTGACCAGGCACACGCCGAAAACGTGGTCGGCGAAGTCGGCCGCGGACACCGGTCGGCCGTGCTCGCTCGGGGTCCCGACGACGAAGCCGACCTCTGCCTCGAAATCCAGCTTGCGGCTCGGCGCGAAGATCGGTGTCTCGCCGTCCGGGGCCAGGAACAGGCCCGCCGGCCTCACCACCGGGGTGCCGGACAATCGCACGCTGCCCGCCCGGCCGTGGTAGGCGATCGGCTGATGTCTCCAGTTGGCGGGCAACGGCGGCTGGTTCGGGCGCAAAATGCGGCCCGCGGTGCGCGCATGTTCCTCCGAGCCGGAGAAGTCGACGAAATCGGCGACCTCGAACGGCGCGTGCAGCTCGACCGCGTCCATCGGCGCCAGATGGGCCAGCACCGCGGGCCGGTACTCGGGATCGGTCAGCCATGCCGTGATCCGCTCGCGGACCTGGTCCCACACCGACCGTCCGGCCGCCATGAACGGGTTCAGCACCTCGGCATCCAGCAGCGGCGCGAACTCCTCGCCCAGCACGCTCGCCACCGCACCGATGTCGAGCACGCTCTCCCCTACCGCGACGCCGATCCGCCGTCTGCCTGCCGGACCCCGCCGATCGATGCGGGTGAAGACGCCGTACGGCAGCGTCGCCACCCCGAACCGACTCCCCTCCGGGAACTCGAACCACGTCTGGCTGGACACGGCCACCAGCCTGCCACGATCCGCCTAGGGCCCGCCGCACGTGATCATGCGGGTCACTGCCGCGCGAACCGCTGCACTCCTGCACCAGGTGTCCAGCGACGAATCACCAGCACATCGCCCTCCGGCTTGGTCAGCACCGCTTCGGTCAGATCGAGCCGGAAAAGGTGATAATCCGGCGGTGCCTCCCCCGGCTCCAGCAAGCCCTTCACCTCGGGATCGTCCACTTCGGCCGCCACTCCGCTGACCTTCGCGTCCGGCTTGGTCATCGACCCGTCGCCGGGATTGGCGTGCAGCGCGCAGCGGCCGTCGCGCTGCAGATCCGCGGCTTTCCGCGCCTTGAGCATCGATCCGAACTGCAGGTGCCCGTGACTGAAATCGACCTCGGTGCCACTGACCCGCGGCGACCCGTCCGCGCGCAGCGTCGCCAGGACGTGATGCTTGGTCGCCGTGAAACGCTCGTGGACCTCCGCGGCGAACGTCGGTTCTTCCTGTTCGAACTCTGTCCAGGAGACCATGGCGCGGAGTATGGCAGCCGCCACCGACAAATTCGGTTCGCCGAGTCGCCGGCGACGCGCGATACCGACGGACCTGCGACAGTCACCGTGCGGGAAAGTCCGCCGGCTCCGGCTGCGGTCTCGCGCTCATGTCGCCCCGAAGCGAGCACGACTCTCCGTGACGGAATTTGATGCCCGAGCTGTCCGATCTGCACCTTTCGGTCGCCCACCCCGCCGGAATGGTCGACACACTTTTGTCGATCCGGCCGTTGGCGATCATCCGGATGGCCTAGACTCGCCCACGCAATTGACTCTGGCGCGTTCCTGGCACTCGCCGTGCCGCAGGTGTTGGCCAGCGCAGCGCCTCCCAGACTTCACGCAAGGAGTAATGCATGTCGCAACCCCCCGGCCCAGGCCCGTATCCGCAACAGCCTGGGGGCGGTTACCCCGGTCAGGGCCAGCCGCCCAGCGGCGGTTTCCCGCAGCAGCAGCCGGGCTTCGGCCCGCCGCAGGGCCAGCCGGGCGGTTACGGCCCGCCGCAGGGCCAGCCGGGCGGTTACGGCCCACCGCAGGGCCCGCCGCCCGGCTTTCCGCCCACTGGCGGTTTCCCCGGCGGTGAGCAGCCGAAGAAGAGCCCGTTGCCGTGGATCTTCGGCGGTGTCGGCGCCCTCGTCGTCATCGGCGGCGTCATCCTGCTGATCGTCCTGCTCGGCGGTGGCGGCACCAGCGACCCCGAGTCGGCAGCCAACACAGCGTTGGACTACATGAAGGACGGCGACCTCGACGGCCTGGCGTCCATG
>NZ_KE386594.1:0-22216 GCF_000427825.1 Thermocrispum municipale DSM 44069
GTCGAGCAGTCTGGGGCTGGGCCGCGTGGTGGGCGGTTCGGTGATCCGGGTTTGACCGAGGACATGGCTGCGTTCATGGCGGCGGGCGAGCCGGGCATCGAGCAGCCCGAGGCGGGCCCGAGCAACGGACGCATCGGTGACCCGGGCCTGGCCGAGTGGATGACCGCGGACCCGGCGACCGGCCCGGAGCATGCGCCCGGTGGTCGCGACGCGGCGCTGCCGAGCTACGCCGAGGACCAGGCCGTCGCCGACAGCGAGGACCAGTCGATCGGTGCCCGTCTTGCCCGCTTGGAGGCCGACGGGCGCATCGCGGCGATGACCCTGCAGCAGCTTCCGCAGGACGAGCAGTTGTCGTTGCGGATCGCCGCCGACGAGAACCTGGCTGTTGTGCGGGCCTACCTGGACGGGTTGACGCCGCGGAACGACGACCGGCTGGTGATGTACCGCAGAACGGTCATGGTGTTCGCCGAGCAGGCGCTGGCGTTCGAGATCTGGCGTCGCGGAGCCATCGGGGTCGCCCCCGAGAACATGCCGATGCCGGTGCAGAACCTGGTCAGACGGATCGGAGACCTGACCAGGGACTGGGCCGTGCAGAACGGGTTCCGCCGTGGTCAGGTGACGCCGCAGCTGCCGGACGACGCGCCGCGGCCCAGGGCGCCAGAGCCTGTTCCGCTGGACCAGACGGCCGGCGAACCTGCGGCGGAGTCTGCACCGCACCAGGAGACCTCGGTCGACTCGGACGACATCCAGGCCGAGACCGTCGCGCACGAGACGTCCACCGTTGCCGAGGTGGACCCGGCGGACGTGCCCCTGCCGGAGACCGACGACGCCTCGCTCGCAGAGATCGAGCCGTCGACCAGCACGGAGCGCGCTGTGCCGGTCGAGTCGGGGCCGGAGGTGTCGACCGGTACCGAGCGTGCGTCCGGGTCGGGGCGGATGTCCCGGTTCGCCGACGAGTCCGATGACGGTTCGTTCGTTTCGCCGGAGGATGTCGATCCGACGCGGTCGCGTGAGCCGAAGGGTAAGGAGCGGGCTGTCGAGTCGGGGCCGGAGGTGTCGACCGGTACCGAGCGCCCATCCGGGTCGGGGCGGCCGTCCCGATTCACCGAGCTGATCGACGATGACGGTCCGATCCTGCCGCCCGCGGAGATCACCACCCCGATCCCGCTCCCCGCCGAATCGACGCCACGAACCGGCCCCGAGCAGACCGGCGAAGCCCGCAACGTGGACAACGTCCTGAACGGGCTGCGCGCGATGTGGCCCCAGGACGCCGACGTCGTCGGCATGACCGCGATTCGCGAGCGCCTGACGACGAACCCACAGAGCCTGCGCGACGGCTCCACCGGGCCGTTCACCGTGCTGGTCAACGGCGTACCACACCGCGTCACGCTGCGTACCGTCTTCCCCGAGCTCAACGACGTCGCGCTGGCCAACGGCGCAGTGGAGGAGGCCGGCGGGACCGCGACGGCGAACAGCAAGTCCGGGGTGTCCCGCAGCGCCAACCGCGATCGGCGCCACATCTTCGCCGGGTTCACACCGACGC
The DNA here is from genome assembly GCF_000427825.1 of Thermocrispum municipale DSM 44069. Classification (GTDB taxonomy): domain Bacteria; phylum Actinomycetota; class Actinomycetes; order Mycobacteriales; family Pseudonocardiaceae; genus Thermocrispum; species Thermocrispum municipale. Next base: position 1,544 of record NZ_KE386594.1, read on the forward strand.
AGGCGGAAGGCTTCTTCATCAACTTCCTGGCGTTCGTGAACCTGCTGCGGCCGAATGCCGCCCGGTCGGAGTCGATCAACGCTCCGGTCGCGTCCACCATGCAGATCAGCGTCCCGACCGCCGTCAACACGGACGTGCCGGTGCGGGTGGTCGCCACCGTGGTCGACGAGGCGGGCAACACCGTCGCCGACAACGTCGAGGTCCGCGACCAGCTGCAGGTGCCGATGCGGGTGCCGAAGGTGTTCGCGAGGTCCTCCGGCGCGGGCAGGCCCGCCGAGGCCCCACTGCCGCCGGCCGTGGTGGAAGAACTGAAACTCAACACCGAGAGCCGGGCCACCTACAAGGGCAAGACACTCACCGAGCCGGGAATCGTCGACAAGATCAAGGCACGGTTGCCGAAGGCCCTGCTGCGCCGGAACCAGGCCGCCCGCCTGCAGGTCGAGCAGTTCCTGTCGGAAGACGCGATCAAGACGAGCCTGCCGTTGATGGAGGTCACGCCCGAGCAGGCGCGCAACGGCGAGGGTTGGGTCACCACGGAGACGTTGGTGAAGGGGCCGAACTGGCTCAAGCTCCGGTTCCGGAGCAAGCGCGTCATTCTGCAGAAGCGTGCGGTCGTGCACACCGTCGAGTACCTGCAGGACGTCGACGGCGCGAAGGTGGCCCGCACGACGTCGGTCGGACACGACGTCAGCTCCACTGCCGACGCCAAGCGCGAAGGGTACGTGGAGCTGGGTGTCGGCCCGGTCCTTCCGGCCGGCGACCTCCTGGTGGGCGGCGGTGTGCAGTTCATCGGCGGCGCATCGAAGCAGCACGGGCAGTCGCTGACGAACGAGGACTCGTCCGATCGGACGCAGGTCACCAAGGAGAAAGTGACGCTGTTCGTCACCAAGGGCGAGCTGCAGGTGCGTGAGGTCGGCAAGCCCGAGATCATTTTCGAGGACGCCTACGAAGCGCGCCGGTGGGCCACGACCAGCGACGCGCGCAAAGCGGGCATCGGACCCGCCGAACCCGACCGCGAGGAAGATGGTTCCGGCCGGAGCCTCGAGCTGACCGGCAGGCGTGTCCCGGCCTCCCTGGAACGCGCCGTGCTGCACCACACCGGGGCGGGTGCGCAGGTCGCGCAGAAGATCTTGGCGGCGTTGCCGGAACTGCCGGGACACCACCGGTGGTCCTGGCGGGACAGCGGATTCCTCACCGACCCGTCCGACGAGAAGGTGTTCGAGCAGGGCCTGATGCGCAGGCTCGAACAGCAGGTCCGGCAGCTGCTCGGGATGCGGGAACGCGAGCCGATGCTGCGGCGCAAGCTGGCGCAACAGGTTCGCCACGCGGTGTCCGCACGCGAACAGGTGCGGGACGAGGCGCTGGGCGCCAGCCCGGTGCTCAGGCTGCACTTCGAGTCCGAGGGGCGCGGTCACACCTACCACGCCGAGATCACCGTCGTCCGCGAGATCGAGACGGCGCGCGCCGGCGACCTGGTCAAGATCGAGCAGGGCTCGCAGGAGACGCACAGGACGAAGCGCGGCGTCGAGTACAAGAAGAAGTCGACCAGGACCGGCGGCCTCGGCGCACTGGTGCCCCGGGTCTACCTCATCGGCAGCCATCGGAGTGGCTACGTCCAGGGCCGTTTCCGGTCGATCGGAACCGGCAGCCGTTCGGTTGCCATCGGGTCGGGCAGCGGCTCGAAGACCACCACCACGTCCGGCGCGCTCAATCCGGACGGCTCGATCGAGCCCGGTTCCTATCGCCGCTACACCGGCCGGGTCAACTACCACATCAGCGGGACGTACTGGATCGACGACGGACACCTGTCCGAGGCGCTGCGTCCCCGGCACTCCGAGCAGCCGCGGCCGCTGCCGGCCAACGAGACGCTGGAAGCCGAGCCGGTGCAGGTCGACTTCGACGCGCTCGTGGAACAGTCCGACGCGGCGATCCCGGAGCTGACCGAGCAGCGCGAGGTGCCGGATCCGACCGTCACCAGGCTCAGCGACGTGGCGATCAACCACACCGGCGAGCCCGGCCAGGACCGTTTGCGCCGCACCTACTCGCCGTTGCTGGACAAGCTGGAGTGGGCCCGTCCCGTCGACGCCGTGCAACACATGACCGAGTCGTTCCGCCGCATGGTCCGGGCGGTCGTGGGCAAGCCGCTCGACGGCGGCCAGGAGGCGTGGATCGCCGCGGCGTACCAGAACAACTCTCGGTCGAAGGTGGTGCCGTTCGGCGGGCCGGAGACGTTCCACGTGTCACCGTCGAACCAGAAGAACAGCACCGGTCACCACGTGGTGATGGCCCACTCGGCCATGCTGCTCGACCCGGTGGCGCTGCCGTACTCGAAGTGGACCCGCGGCACCAACGAGTCCAGCGGCTACACGATCGTCGACCACGAACGCGGCATCGAATGGACGTCCGAGGGCGCCGGACAGGACGTCTTGCTGGCCGACCCGGGCACGCTCGGACCGCTGAAGCCGACCTTGCTCAACGCGTTCATACCCAGGATGTTCACGACCACCCTGGGCCGCCAACCCGGTGCGCGCGTCGACGCGGAAGGGACGACGTCGGCCGAGGGACAGCCGGAGCGCAAGATCCTGGTTCGCGGAAAGCTGCGCACGGTCCAGGTGGTGGAGAGCCAGCCCTACGGCAAGGCCGGCAGGCGGGTGCTGAAGAAGCGGCAGCCAGGCCAACCCCGGCCCGACTATCGCGACGTGCCCCGCAAACAGCTGCGGCGGGCGGCCGAACAGCTGGATCTGGGCGAGGTCTACGTGTGGGCCACCGAGGCGGAGTACCGCGAGATGGTGGCCGCCAGCGAGCAGGAACAGTCCCGCCTCGCCATGGCCGAAATGGCGTTCGGGACCTGGTTCGACGACGACGGCGCGGGCGCCGGTACAGGCCCGGACGGCGCGGCAGTCGAGGGTCAGCGATGGTCGCGCGGCCTGAACCACGTGCCGAACCCGATCAACTTGACCGACGCGATCCCCGACCTGTACCGGAGCCTGGTCGACTCGGTGGGCAAGGAGGTGGCGGACCGGATCATTCCGCGTTCGCCGGCACACGGCGCGCAAGACAACTACACGACGATCACCGAGTTCTTGCGCGACGTGCGGGGCAAGATCGGTGACGCCTCCACCGGACGCAAACTGCATCCACTGCGGCTCGAGGACAAGCGCACCGGCCAGACCTACGAGCTGCACCTGACGGCGAAGCGCGTGGCCGAGCCGGTGCCGGGGGAGCGCGTCCCGGGGAAGCTGACGTTCACCGACCGGTTGTCCGTGCTGCTGTCGAAGATCAACAGCTTCAACCTGACGCACCTGACCCCAGAGCACTTCTTCGACCTGGTCGGCTTCCTCAGCGACCCGAGCAAGGGCCTGGGCAAGCCCGGCTGGGCCGCGGGGTCGGTGGGCACGTACACGGAGGCCGCGATCGGGACGACGTCGAGGTCGAGGACCGAGACGGCCGCGCGGGTCGCGGAGCAGACCGCGACCGTGTCCGGCGCGATGCAGCAGGAACGGCTCGAGTTCGCGTTCGACATCTCCGTGTGGCGCGACGGTCGGCAGCTCGCGCACGTCGTCCGGTCGCGAGCATTCGACGTGCAGAGGGCACTCGAGGACGCCACCTCGCTCGGGTTGGCCGACGACCAGCTCGGTCTGGTGCGCGACACCGAGGTGCGGCGCGAGAAGCCGTCGGTCGAGGCCAACCGCCGTTGGCGGGAGGAGCCGGGCACCCTGACGCCGCCGCCGGCGAACGGTTCGTTCGTGTCGGACTTCTTCGTGACCAAGGGCGACGGTGCCCCGGAGTGGGCGCTGTCGGACCTGGACGCGCTGGTCGCGGTCGCGGAGAACGTGATCACCGAGGCGGGTGGGACCGTCACCGACGCGGTCCGGATGAGCCTGCGCGCGTTCCTGGTGGACGAGGTCCTCAAAGGCGGCCTGCAGGCGATGTACTCCGGCTGGGTGCCGCTTCCGCTGCCACCCGAGACCGGCATCGATCTCGCACTGCTCGCCGCGCCGGGGAGTTCGGCGAACCTGGTGTCCACCAGCGCGCGGCTGGAACTCGGCGGTAACCAGCAGGAGACCGTCACCGAGAAGCACGAGGTGTCCGAGCGGCCGCTGCACGTCGAGCTGTACTCGGCTCCCCTCGTGGCTGCCGGTCTGCCTGCCCTGCTGACCCACATCACGCTGCTGGGCCACCACAGCTCTCCGACCACGGCGGCCGAGGCATCCGAGCAGACGGCCTCGTCCACGACGGCCGAGTCGTCCGCGGAGAAGCCGAAGCTGAGCAGTTCGTGGCTGGAGGATGTGCGGCTGCGGTTCGTCGCCACCCCGAGCGCGAAGGTGCGCTCCGTCCCGATGACGGACAAGACGGTGCAGCTCACCCGCAAGGTGTCCGCCGTCGGCGACGTCACCATCGAGAACGCGGCGGTGATCCACCGGACCGACCGCAACGACCGGATCCCCAGCTCGCTGGTGAACGCGGAGGCGGCGTTCGCGGCGAAGGACGCGGCGTGGACCAGGGCGGTCAGCGCGCTTGCCGCGGTGCGCGAGCAGCTGGCACAGATCAGGCGGCTGTACGAAGCGCCGGTGCTGGACGAGCAGGTCGTGCGCCAGGTGCTCGGGGTCGCGGCGGAGCGGCCGGAAGTCGAAGCCTCGATCGGGGCGCTCGTCGAACGCGGCGTGCACGCCGAGGATGTGGCCGCCGTCGAGGACGCCGTGCGCGCCGCGGAGGACGCGTTGAACATCGCCACGTACGAGTGGGAAGAGGCGAAGGCGCATCGCGACCTCGAACTCGAGCGGGCGCGCAACGGTGTCGTCCTCAAGGCCGAGCCGGACGTGACCATCACCGACCCAGGCACCGGCCGTATCGACACCGAGCAGGATCTGGCGTTGTGGCGGCTCGCGAAGCGGATGCTGGAGTCCTCGCGCAACGGCGCGGAGCCGCGCCTGCAGGTGCACGTCGTCGGTGACCTCAACCAGAACGCCGCCGAGGAGTTGCGTCGCTCGGTCGTCGCGCGGTTCGAGCAGCTGCTGCGGCTCGCGCCGGATGCCCGGGAAGTGCGGATCGAGGACGTCGTCGGCGACCGGATCGTGTTCACCCGAGCCCACGGTGAGGGGCCCGCCAGCGTGCAGTTCTTCGCCGACGAGGGGCAGCGGCCACGTCCGTACACAAGGCCCGACGACTCGGCCGCCGAGCTGACCGCCGGCAGTGAGCTCGACGCGGCGTCCGTGGTCACAACGTTGTCGTCCGGCAGCGGGACCTCGACCCCGTCGGAGCCGGACCCCGGTACGGACTCAGCGGTCGTCGAGGACGCCGGGTCCGAGGCAGGGCCGGCGACAGCCGAGGACGGCGAGAGTTTGATCGACGTGGACCCGTCCGTGCTGGCGCTGATCGGCGCGTTGCCTGAGTCGAGCACCGATGCGCTGGGCGAGCCCCGGCCCGAGGGTGGCGAGGACGCGACGGCGACACCGGACGAGACGAAGGTCGTCGACACGGCCGCCGAGGACGCGGCGGCGAGGCCGGACGAGACGAAGGTCGTCGACACGGCCGCCGAGGACGCGGCGGCGAGGCCGGACGAGACGAAGGTCGTCGACACGGCCGCCGAGGACGCGGCGGCGAGGCCGGACGAGACGAAGGTCGTCGACACGGCCGCCGAGGATGCGGCCGCGACGGAGCAGCCTGCGGGGGAGCGGACGGATGCGCCGGTGGACGAGGGCGTGTCTCCCGACACGGTCGACGATGCGGCCACGACCGAGCAGCCTGCGCAGACGCGTTCAGACGGGCGGGTGTCCTCCGAGGTGGCCGAGGACGCGCGGGCGGCGACGCAGGAGGCCGTCGACACGGCCGCCGAGGATGCGGCCGCGACGGAGCAGCCTGCGGGGGAGCGGACGGATGCGCCGGTGGACGAGGGCGCGTCTCCCGACACGGTCGACGATGCGGCCACGACCGAGCAGCCTGCGGAAACGCGAGCGGACGAGCGGGACTCCACCGACACCACCGACACCACGCCGCCGGAGCTGCACCCGGAGCGTTCGGGCGCCGAGCCTGGCCACGGCTACGAGCGTTTCGTGAACTACCCGCGGGACCAGCTGGCCGCCACGGAGCCGGTCCAGCGCGGCGCCGTTCGCGCCCTCCCCAGGCGCCGCCCCGGCGCGACCTCCCCGTTCGACGTGGAGAGCTCCCCGGCGGTGCGCTCGGCGTTCGAGGTCCGGCGAGCGGTGCAGGACGGCGAGACGATCAGCGAACTCACCTTCGTGGTGGACGTGCGCGGCATCGAGGGCCCGGTCACTCCGGACCGCGCGGAGCACGACCTCCGCTGGCGTGAGCGCGCCTGGCACCAGCTCGAGGCCGGCGCCGGGTTCTGGAACTCGCTGAACCTGCGGCTGCCTCCGACTGCCGAGCAGCAAGCGGCCGGTCAGCCGGGCGACCTGGTGCGTTTCCGGTTCGAGCAGCCGAACGAGACCAACGTCGTGCACCACGTGGTGTGGATGAACCGCGTCGCGCCGGTGGGCTTCGACGCCGAGGCGGCGAGGACGGTCGACCAGCAACACTGGCACCCCGACCAGCCGGTGGCGTTCAGCGCGCACGAGAACGGGCACATGGCCGGTCTGGTCGACGAGTTCCTGCGGAACGCCGGGATCGAGATCCAGGGCACGATCATGGGCGGCTTCTGGAGCGTCGACCGCGACGGCAACGTGGTGATCAACGACCTGACGACGCCGGAACGGTACGGCGAGATCCTCAAGTTGATCATCGGTGACGTTCCGTTGAGCAACCCGACAGCGGGCGGGCAGACGACAGCCGTGCTGCGGGAGGGCACCGAGGTGCCCAAGGCGTCGTCGGGCGGCCGTAAGGTTCGCCGCGCGTTCAGCCGACGCAACAGCGGAGAATCACAGGCGGGCCCTGCCACGACACCGGCGGCCAGGTCGGCGGGGGCGACCGTGACTCCGGAGTTGCCTGCCGACGCGAGCCGGCCGCAGGCCCCGCCACCCGACAGAGACGAGAGCGGTGCGACCGGCGACCGCGACCAGCCGATGTCCCGCGAAGCGGAGGACATCTCGTCGGAGGGTCGCAATACCGATGACCGGGAGCAGAGCGGCGCAGAGCAGACTGCCCGGACCACCGTCGACGCCGAGGGTGAAGCCGGTCCCGGCGAGTCGACGACCGCTGACCGGAGCGAGCAGCAGGAGTCGCGGTGGTGGCCGTTCTCGGAATGGACCAGCCAGGAGCTGGAACAGCAAGTGACCTGGGCCATGGTCGAGGTTCAGGCCGAATCGAACTCGTCGACGGTGCAGGAGCGGCTCGCCGACGCCGCCGACGTACTGCGGCGAGCAGGTCTCGTCGAACAGCCGATCTACGACACGCCTGCGGGTCTCGTCGACTACGAGAGCATGCGGTACCTCGTGGCGCGGGAGAACGTGCTCGGGGGGCCTGCCGCTGCCGCGGCCGCCGCCGCGGACCTCGTGGCAGCCGTCAACCAGTTCCGTGACCAGATGCTGAGCGGACGTCGGCTGGAGTTCGAGACCGGTGAAGTGGAGCGGACCGGGGACCACGACGGCGAGCTGGCCGTGATCGTGCGTTCCGCGACCTTGGCGGCACTCGAACGTCTGGGTGCCAGGCAGCCCTACGACCCGGTGTTCACCGTCGCCTACCCGGACGACAGCGAGGGGGCGGGCGCGCGTCGGGCGAACAACATTGCGGAGGGCCTGCGTAGAGTGGTCGATTACCTCAGCACGAGCATCTGGGACGAGTTCTCGGCAGCGGCCGCCGATGTGGAGCGTGTGCTGAGCCGGGCCGAGGTGCTGACCAGCGCGCAGCTCGAACCCGGCGAGCACGTCGAAGTTCGGGTTCGGTGGAGCGAGGACGCCGATTCGTCCCAGTCGTCCGTGGACAGCCTCGACACCACCGAGTCGATGACGGAGCCGCGCAACATCTTCGACGTCCAGCTGGTCAGCGACCCGACGGCCCGGACGGTGGTGTGGCACATCGCGTCGCCACCCAGCGGGGGCATCGTGGTGGACCATGTGGTCGACACCGCGAGCCACATCGGGAGATACCACTTCCAGGACTGGCTGGCCCACCGCGCGTGGGGCGCCGAGGACATGCGGATCGAGGTGATTGCCGACGTCGGCCCGGAGGACCTCCTGCTGTTCGCCGATGCGGTGCACACGGGCTTCTGGCAAGCGATCGACGACGAGCGGGAAAACCACATGTCGACCGGCGGATTCGGATTCCCTGACCTGGAGGGGGTGCCGATCGACAGCCGTCAGGCCGAATTGCCACGCGATGTCTTCGTGCGGTTGGAAGTCACCCGTTCGCCGGTGCCGCAGTTGTCGGACGTTCCCCGGTGGACCGCGGAGGACTTCGAGTCCTGGGGAGCCAGAGCGCAAGACTCGCTGAGCGACCTCGCAGACGGCGACCCGTTCGACGCCGACGCTTACCGGCGCGGTGCTCGGCAAGCGCTCATCCATGCTGCCGGGGACGACCTGGCCCTGCGCTCCGTGCTGTTCGGTCCCCCGATGCCCACCATGGTGGCCATCGTGGCCGCCGCCTGGCGGGCCGGCGGGCAGGCGCAGGTGGCTCCTGCCTGGGCAACCGTACTGCTGCACCAAGTCGTGCGACCGCTGCTGTGGTGGGACACCGCTGTTCTGCGGAGTTGGGCGGAGGATGCGAACGTCGCGGGTCAGCAGCTCGCGCAGCAGGCCGGGCGCGATTGGGGCGAGGTGCGCCGGCAGGCCATGTCCGACTTGCGACAGCGCATGGCGCGCAACTCGTATTTGCGTGGGATCTTCGAGTCCGCGGATGCCGAGCAGGTACGGGAGGACATGGCGTCGGTAGTGGCACTGGCCTCGCTCCCCATGCCGGACGAGCAGCTGCTCGGCGGCCTGACCGCGCCGCCGCGGGCCGACGAGTGGATCGACGCTTTCGCCATGTTGTTGGACACCTTCGTCGAGCGGCTGCATGTGACGCCCGAGCAGGTCGCCGAGGCGATGCTGGCACGCGTGGAACCGATGGTTGTGCGGCATCTGACTCGGACCGCCGACACGGCCGGTCAGACGCAGGAATTTCCCGAGAGCACTGCCGGGCGCCTGCACGACTGGCTGACAGTCGCTTTCCGCAGCTACGCCCGGTCTGCCCTGCTCCGGACCGCGAACCGCCGCCACTTCATCGCGGACGCGGCGAACGCGGGCGCGCTGGAGCAGGAGCTGGACCTCCTCGCCCTGGCCTTGGCTCAAGGCTTCGAGAACATCCGCTCGGCGAACAGCGTCTGGGAGGTGTTCGACAACTTCACGAGGTTGATCGACGAGGAAGCTCAACGTCAGGCCCAACAGCCGTCCGCGTCCGCGCCATCGGCGCCCGCAGCCGCTGGTTCGTCGGCCATGAGCGGCGCGCAGGCGACGTCGGATGCGCCGGCTTCGAGTGAGGCGACAGGTGACGCGCCGGCCACGTCCGACACCCCGGCGATCACGGTCACGGACGCCCGCGCGGCGCAAGGCGGTTCGGTGAGCACCGAGGATCGAGCCGCCGGCATGGGCCGCCTCGTCGATCTGATGGCGGGTCGCCTGATACCGCGGCTGGTCACCGGCATCCACCCGCGCAGCTACGTGACCGGTCTTTCCCGCCCGCAGGAGGACATGACCTCCGACGAACGGAGTTGGGTGTCGAACCACCTGCGCGAGCTGTTGGCGCAGGTGGCGACGCCGGAACGGGTCCGGTTCGTCCTCACGCGGGACAACGACGCGGCGCTGGATGCCGTGGTCGACCGGTTCGTCGAGCAGGTCCTGGCGGCTCGCAGATCCGAGAACGGCCGGCCACCTGCCGCCGACCCCGACACCGCGCTGCGCAATGCGGTGCAGATGGTTCCCGCATTGATCGACATGCAGATTCGCGCGCAGGAACTGCGGGACGTCGTACGCCAGTGGCGGCCTGTCACCAGCTGGTCCAGCGTCGGGTTCGACAGGCGCGTCGCCGTCGCCCGCGAGGTGGTCGAGGCCGACGGGCGCAGCTCGGCGATGTGGCTGAACCGCGCGGCCGGCTGGCTGCGGCAAGCCCAGCTGAGCCGCGACACCCAGTACCACACCGGCATCGGCCAGCTGACGCTCGACGACATGCAGTACCTGGTCGCGGCGCAAGGCATGGTTCGTGGACACCAAGCCGGTCTCCAAGCCGCGCAGGCCCTAGCCCAGACGATCCGGACAGCCTCGACCCGTGCGTATGTGTTGCCCGAGCAGCTGGTGCGTAACGACGGCGCGCTGCGCGACGCGGCGGAGGCCATGATCGCGCCGATCGTGCAGCGCATGGTCGACGAGAACCGGCGCAGCATCGGTGACGCGCCGACCCTGCTCGTGCTGTCGGCGCAGCATGACGGGCAAGCCGGCGTGACGCGTGCGGCCGCCGTGGAGAGTGCGCTGCGCGACGCATTGGGACAGGCCGCGGAGATCATCGGCACGGACGCTGCCCGGGCGCTCGCATCCCTCATTCCGATCCGCCTGCAGTTCAGGCTCCCAGCGGGCCGTACGGAAACGATCGTTCAGCCGGTGTGGCCGGGTGGTCGGCCGACTCCGTCCGCACCACCGCCGACCACGACCCGGCCGGACAGCGGTGACAACGGTGGTCCGTCGCGTCAAGGGCCCTCGGACAGGGACTCGATCAGCGAGGACTCCGACGTCTCGGACAGTGACAGCGACGGGCGTCCAGCGGGTGCCGGGGCGCAGACAACTGGCGCGTACGGCAGGCAGCGGGCCGCGACCGACGCGGCGTTCGATGATCTCGCGTCGTCAGCGGACGCTCGCAGCGCCTGGTCAGGGCCGACCGTCCCGTCGACCGAGCTCACCGCGCCGGACGTGGACGTCGATGCCGACGTCAAGATGCCGGGGGCGGGGTCGGTCGAGTTCTCCAGCGTGGCGGACTTGCAGGAGCACGCCCGCACGGCCGAGGCCGACTTCGCGCCGCTGAGCCGAAGCGACAAGCAGGCCGCCAACGGCGTCGCCGTCCGGGCGTTGCGCGACGTCGCCGAGTTCGTGAGCAAGCTGGAGGCCGCGAACGATCCCGCCCGGACGGTGCCCGGCAGGCGGGAAGCCCGCTCGACCCTGATGCGGCCCGCCCTGTGGGTGGTGATGAACGCCGTCCAGGAGTCGTGGGCGCAGGGCCACCCGAAGGGCGATGGCGCGATCCCGGAGAACGTGCGCGATGTCGTGACCAAGATCGACACACTCGTACGGGAGTGGGCCGCGGCCAACGGCCTGGTGCGCAACCCCGCGGCGGTCGACGACATGCACCTCACCCCGGACGGCGGCGACACGTTCGCCGCGACGCCGGCGGCGAACGAGCTGCGCGAGCGCGCAGCGGCGGCCGCGCGCGAGTTCGCAGGGTTGCCCGACCGAGTGTGGCTGCGGGCGAAATCGCGGGTCGAGAACACTCCGCAGTGGTCGGTCGTGCGGGCTTTCGCCGACCAGGTGCGCGCGCATGACGACAGCCGCACCGCCTGGGTGCGTTCCGGGGTCCAGCGGCTGTACGAGCTCGGGCTGCGCGATGTCGCCGCCAAGGCACACCGGGGCGCCGGCGGCGACCAGCTCGCCGAGTCCATCCGCGCTGTGCGCGAGGCGCTGAGGGAGTGGGCGGCCGCCAACGGCGGAGACGTCAACCGGCCGCTGCGATTCCCCCTACGCGGCGGGGCGGAAACCCCGTCGGCGTCAAGCCCCGCTCCTGCGCCGTCGAGCACTGCGACTGATTCGCCGTCGCAGGCAGTGCAGCAAGCAGCGCCGCAGTCCGCGGCCGTTGCGGAGTCCGGCTCGCAATCCCCGGCCGATCCGGAGCCCGGGACGCCAGCCGGCTCGGAGCCTCCCGTGTCGCGCGCTGCCAGCCCAGCACCGAGCATCGCGTCGACGGTGTCCGTGATCCCGGAGCTGGACGAGTCGGCCACGCCGCAGCAGTGGAGCGAGTGGGTCACCACGGAGGCAGGCAAATTCCAGCGCAGCAACCCCGAGACCGGCCCGGCGGCACTGGAGAAGATCCAGCAGGCCAAGGCATGGATGCTGGTGTTCCATGACATGCAGGCGCTCGAAGGTCTCGGGCTGGCCGACCGGATGCCCCTGGCGATCGCGCGCCTGTCGACGCGGACGCCCAGCACCGCCGAGCTGATCGGTCAGCTCCGCGGGATGGCGAAGGGCCTGGGCACGGCGCGAACTGCCGAGAGTTTCGCGGAGCTACGTGATCAGGCACTCGCCGACCTGGGCGAGATGAACAAGGACGTGGTGGCCAAGGCCGTCGCGGTGGTGCAGCGTCAGCACGACGAAGCGAAGCTGATCGAGCGTGGGTTCTCGGTCGACGACGTGGCGGCGATGGTCGCGTACGTCCTGGAATACGGGGGCTCGGACGCGATGACACCGGGTCACATCTCCGGCGTCATCGGGGACGTACTCAACACTTTGAAGCCGGCACGCGACCTCATCTCCGACGCGTTGCGATCCAGGCGTCACGCAGCGCCCCAGGCCCCGGCAGCGCCCGCGGTCGCGCAGTCGCCGCGGACGGTGTTCCTGTTCCACTCCGCAGCGGAGAACGCGGCCGAGACGCTGGCAGGGGTGCGGGACGAGGAAACCGTCGAGGATGCCCGGCACAATGCGGATGCTCTGCTGATGGCGTTCGCCCGGCCCGACGCCTACGAGCAGCTCGGTCTGAAAGCGTCGTTGCGGGATCTGGTCGCGGCCACCCTGATCGAGAACGAGAATTCGGAACCGGCCAAGGACCTCGTCAAGAAGTGGGTGCGCGCGCTCGGAGCCGACCTGACACCGGACGCGTACCGCGAGCTGGTCGGCGATGCGGCACTTCTTGCGGAAGACCTCGATCAAGACCTGGTCGACCAGGCGAACGACGACGCCAGGATCCACGACGTCGACAAGCTCGCCGAACTGAGAACCACTCCCGAAGAAATGGCCGGCGCGATCGTGCTGGCGTCGATCGGCATCAACCATCCGGTGTACCCCATCGACATCTCGGAACTCCTCGGTGACGCACTCGGGACGCTGACGTCGGAATATGCGGACCCGGTGGTCGGCCAGGCGGACACCGATCCCGCGGTCGACTTCGTCGCCGAAATCACGCGCACGCGCTCGACGTTGTGGACCGAATCACTTCCCGACGACGTGCTCACCGCAGCTCAGACGGAGGTGCAACGTCACTTCGACAGCGAGCGCTTGTTCACCGAGACCTCGCTGTCGATGACCGACATCGCCCGGTTCGTCGCGTCCTTCGCATCGAGGTATCCGCACTGGGTCGACATCCCGGCCTTCACCGCGCAACTGGCGCGCGACATGGGTTTCGCGATCACCGCCCCGGCCGCGGGAGGGCGGCGACCGCGGCGGCGATTCCGCGGCGCGCTCACGACTCCGGCGCGGCACTCCTACATTCCGTTGCCGAACGACGTGACCGAGGTGGTGCCGGATGGCAACTTCGTCGGCCACGCCGCCTCCGACAACCGGCACTTCGTGCTCGACTACGGCGCACTCGACGCGCACCTGGAGTACCGGAGATCGCACGGGCTGCCCGTGCCTCCCGTACGCCGCGGAAGGGACGACCGGAAGCCGGTGGCCAGGCTGTACTACGCGGGCTTCGGCCGCGATGGGATCGATGTGATCATGGGGCGGCTGGCGAGATCCACGAGACCGGAGGGTGCCACCGCGACGGTGATCGCCGCCGGCGTCGACGGCCGCCCGAGCTACATCGTGAATGTGCTGCCGGTGCGGCACGGCGACGGTTACCGGCACACCCCCTTCAACCGGGACGGATCCCGGATCACCAACGAGGAAGTGCTGGACCTGCGGCTGGCTGCGAACCTCTTCGTGGTCGGCTACGACAGTGACGGGTTAAGCCTGTTCAGCGCCCGCGACGACCAGACTTCCGGTTCGTATCCCGCCGATCACGCGCCGCCGGCCAACAGACCGATCGGTCCTCACCAGTTCATCGGCATGGTGAAGCTGGGGCGCGAACTCGTGCAGCGAACGCACGACACCGCGCGGCTCAGCGCGGAGGAGACGGACAAGCTCGGCACGCTGGTGACCCTGAACCTCGGCAACAACCTGAACGTCGAGCACGCGTGGTCGACCGCGATGCGGTTCGCGCAGCGGTCGGGGAGGCAAGTTGCGGATCCGCTGCCGTCGCCCGTGATCGGTTCGGTCAAGAATCAGGCGGAGCTCGAGGCGGCGTTGCGAGACATCGCATGGTCGCTGGATCGTGTCGCCTACGAGGCCCGCGGGGCCGAAGCCGACATCTCGGCGGACGAGACGACGCGCCGCGCGGCTGAGCGCATGGCGAAACACGTCGTCTTCTTCACCCACCTCGGCGAGCCGATCAAAGCGCACCGGGCTCAGCTGGCGACTCTGATCGCACATCGCGTCCTGAACTCTCCGACCAAGGTCGCCGGCGCGTTCGCGTTTTCGCGGTACCTCGCCGAGCAACTCGGGACACAGCTGCCGGGCGGACCGGGGCGGCCACCGATTCTCGCCGCCGGCTTCTCCCAGGAGCAGAAGGACACCCTGCTCAGCCAGGTCGCCTGGAACGCGCAGTCGCTGCTGTACGAAGTGACGGTTGCCGACTACGAGGTAACTCTGCTCGATCCCTCCGAACGCGCTCGCGCGAAGCGACTCGCCGGGCACATCGTCGCCAAGCACACCGGGGAGCGCTTGACCGGCGAGGCCAGGACGGCGCTGGAACTGCTCGTCACGCACCGGATCGTCCACTCCCCGCAAGGTGTCGCAGGGGCGTACCGACTGGCCGGTCACATCGCCGGCCAGCTGAACGTCGGCGATCCAGCGGTGTCGAGCCAGGTGTCCGAGTTCATCTCTGGGACGAGCGAGACCGACCTGGACGCCACGCTGCAGAGCAAGCCGTGGACTCGCAGCTCCGTTCGCGACGAAGCAGAGTTCGCGGAGTTCCAGTTGACGGTCGCCGCGCCGAAGTCTCAGATGAACGCACGCCGCGTCGCGGAGGCCATCGTCGCCCACACCCATGACCGACGCTCCGCCGAGACGGAGCTCGACGCGCTACGGACGCTCGTTGCTCATCGTGTGTCGTATTCGCCGGACGGCGTGGTAGCCGGCTACAAGCTGTCGCTGGCGCTTGCCCGAACACTCGGAACGGGCCTGGCTGCTACCGAGACGTGGATTCCGTCGTTCCTGGCCGCCGAGCACGGCAGGGCGGCCGACATCGGCACGCTGTTCCTGGAGACGGACTGGTCGGTGCAGAAGCTCGACGTCGAGGCCGCTTATCTGGCCGACGACACCGACGACAGCTCGGTCATGGACACCGAGGCCGTCATGATGTCCACCCACATCCTGCATTTGCTGGACCCCGGCGTCAGGAACAATGTCGAACGCTTGCTCGACCACGTCTTCGCCAACCATCCCGGGTCCGAGGACACCAGAATCGCGACCGCGCAGCGTGTGTCCAAGAAGATCGCCGATGATTTGGGGACGAGCTGGACTCCGGCGAGGTTCCGGCAACTCCTGCGGAGCGCCCCGCCGCTGGCCGACGTGTCTGCCGATGTCCGCGAAGAGGTCTCGCAACTGCTGGCGGACCGGCGGGCGAGGGGCTTGCCGACCCCGATGTACTCCGACGCGGATGTCATCCGGGTTGTCGCCGTGGTGGCCGCGTGGATGGCGCGCAACGGTTACGACGAAGAAGGGGTCGGCGAGGTCCTCGAGGGCATCACGGAAGCCGGTGGCCAGCGGGCCGCTGCCGAGGCGGAACAGCAGGGCCGCAAGCGGACGCGCGGCCATGATGCCGCCGACTCAGGGCCGGAAGTGCGTCGGCCGCGCCTGGACTCGGACCAGGCGGAGTCGGGGCAAGCCGAGTCGAGCCAGGCCGCCGAAGCAAGGGCGGCGCAGGCTCCGCCCAGGCCGCAGGACCAGCGGCGGGCGTGGACGCCGCAATTGTTGCTGGCCGTGGCGGGTCATCTGGCGGCCAAGGGAGTTCCCGCCTCGCTCCCCAGGAGCGCGGTGGACGTGATCCGCGCCGGCTACCAGCGGTACCTCCAATCGCACCCGACGGCGTCGGCACTGCTCACCACGCACGGCGTCCAGGACGCGGTCGCCGAAGTGATCGTCCATGCCTTTGCCGTCGATCGTGACCTGCGACCATTCATGCCTGCCGTGCTTCGCGGCATCCCGACGGGCAGTTCCCAGGAGATCAACGCGTGGCACAGGTCGTTGCCCCCGCAGCTGCGCGGCCTGCTCGACACCCTGATCAGTGCGGCGGACGACGCGACGAAGTCCCGCTTCATCCCGCTGCTCCGCGCCCTCCCTCCGGCCGCGCGCAACGACATCCTCCAGCAAGCGGTCCAGCGCGGTGTGCAGAATCTGGCCGTCCTGGTGATCGACGCGTTCGTGCGGGTGGTCGTCAACTCGGTCCTCGCCGACCTTCAGCCACGGCCGGACGGGCCGGACGCGGGCGGCCGGCCCGCGCCGCCACCTCCGCCGGTCGACCCCAGCCTGCCCGGTGACGCGCAGCCGCCGGCACCGGGCCCCGAGGCGGAGTCCGGGGAAACGTCCGAGGCGGAGCCCGGGGGACCGACCGAGGCGGAGTCCGGGGGCGGGGCCGGCACCCAGACCCAGCCGAGCCCGTCCGAGCAGACGCCCGGCGAGGCGGACGACCGGTCGGAGCAGATGTCGCGACCGATCCGTGGCGTCGACGCTCACGACGTTTCGTCCACCGTCGCCGCTGCGCCGAGATCATCCGGGCAGGTGCGAAGTTTCGACGTCGACGTCGTGCGCGCGTTGGCCGCACGGCAAGTGGAGGCGGAACGACAACAAACCGAGCAAGGCAACACGAAGGCCCGGTTTCTTCGGGACCTGGCCTTCTTCGAGTACACGATCCCCACGGCCGACGACAGCGAGTTCGTCGCACGCACGTCGTTCTTCGCGCGGCTGGGCCTGCGCGACGACGTCGGCTCGGTCGTCGCGGCGGCGCTCAGCGGGGACGCGACGGTTCAGCAGTACCTCCCGCAGACGCGGTCGGACAACTTCTCGGAGTTCGTGCGGACCGTCGTCGACAAGATCGCCCGCGACCTCGGCTTCACCGCTGAGGTCCCCGACAGCGACCGCGCGGAGCCGTTCGTCGAGAT
The DNA here is from genome assembly GCF_000427825.1 of Thermocrispum municipale DSM 44069. Classification (GTDB taxonomy): domain Bacteria; phylum Actinomycetota; class Actinomycetes; order Mycobacteriales; family Pseudonocardiaceae; genus Thermocrispum; species Thermocrispum municipale. The sequence continues at coordinate 18,645 of NZ_KE386594.1, forward strand.
CGATGTCCCGGACACCTTCGTCGCAGTCGACTCGTGGGCGGGGACCGAACAGTGGCTTGATACCGAGCTGTCCGCCGATCCGCAGACCGTGGAGAACGTCACGGCCCCGGAGGCGGCGAATCTCGACCGACCGGAGAGCGGTTGGACCGAGGACTCCGTGCAGTCACGTGCCGCCACCGTTGGGACGCCGACCGATCGGCAGGCCGTCGACGCGGCCGTGCGGCTGCTCAGGGAGATCGTGCCGGGCAGACTCGGTGGTGCCGAGTTCGTCGACACGCCGACCGGCAATGCGGTGGTGCGCCTCTTCGCCGACGCGGTGGCCGAGGCAACCCCGACGGTCGGCCGCGAGGCGGCGCTGAAGGACGCCGACGACCTCGCCAGGGAAATCGTGACCGATCTGGCCGGACTCCCGAATCCGCGCGTGGTCACCAGGGACAGTTTCGCCACCCCGGACGACCTGCTGGAGTGGGTGCAGATCAACAAGCCATGGCTGCCGGAGGTCGCGGGAGAGGCCAGGTATCCCGGACTCTGGCGAAGCCTGCGGGCGTACCAGGCGGCGTGTTTGCCGGCCGCGGTCGCGGCGTACAACACGAGTGTCAGCGGCGAGTTGCATCAGGCGCAGCGGCCACCGGCGAATCGGGTGTTCACGCTGCCGGACGTCGCGCAGTCGTTCGCCGCCGAGCTCGAACGCAGCACCGGCTACGCCGAGATGCTCGAGCGGATCGCCGGTCCGCGGTCTGCGCGCGCGGACGGCGCCCTGGTCATCCCGTATCGCAGCGACTCCGGCCAGGAGTGGCTGCACGCGGTCAACTTCCACGTCACGTCTCGCGGGCAGGTGCAGTTCCTCGACGCGCTCCTCGGCGCCCCGGCGACCGTGCCGACCACACTCGACGAATACTGGTCGGTCATCGGCGGCCCGGAGACGCCGGCCGCCGCGTCGGGCGAGAACGCTCCGGTCGACCGCGGCGCGTTGATCCGCGAACTGGTGGGCCCGGAACCGCGCCCGATCGACGCAGCACCGGTGGGCGGCGGGCAGCCCCTCACGGTGCGCGGCGTCGACCCCGAATCCGGCTCTGTGATCGCCACCGAGAAGGACCTGCTTGGTCCGCGTGGCCCGGAGGTGTTCGGCGACGTACTCGACGCGGGCCTGGACGCGGAGTTGACCGTGGTGGCGCAGCGCAAGGACGGCGGGCTCCGCCACCAGATGCAGCTGGTGAACTTCGAAGGCGTGGTGATGCTGCTCGACCTGGACAGCAACCGGACTTTCGTGTTGACCGAACAGGACGGCGCAGTGCTCGCCGAAACCACCGACGGCCACGTGCCGCTCCGCGAGGCCCTCGCCGAGTTCGAATGGGTGGCGCCGGTGGAAGCCGCGGAGGTCACCGGAACCATCGGCGGCCCGCACACGCAGCTGTCCAGCGCCGACATCGACTGGATCCGTCACGATGTCCGCAGTGCCGAAGAGACCGCAGCGGAAGTCTTCCAGCGCAAGGGCGGCGCCGTGATCGAGCATCCGGCGCGCGGTCCACGGCTGACCGGGCTGACCGACCCACCAGCCGTGCCGGACGCGCTGGACGTCGACCTCACCGCGCTGTCGTTGCGGCAACGCTGGGGGTTGCTGCGCAACGCCGACATGGTGCGGTCCGACCTGGATGCCGCAAAGTTCACCCCGGACAAGCTCACGGAGGCGGGCGCCGACGTCACGATCCTCGAGTCACCGTGGTCGGACACCGACCGTCGGCTGCTCGACGCGGTACGGGGCAAGCTGCCGCCGGAGTACCGAAGGGCCATCCCCGACCGGCGCCAGTACGCGGTCGGCACGGTGTCGATGTGGTTCGGCAGCCCGCTGGACGGTTCCGGGCGGACTGCGGGCTTCGTGCTGGGGCTCCGCGAGACGCGGCGCGCGGGCTTCGCCGGTCCGATGGTCGTGATCACCGACGTGGCGCGGGAGGACGTCGCGGCCGCGGTCGCGGAGATCGAGCAGGGCGTCGACGGCGGCAGGCTCGACGGCGTGAAGCGGATGGTGCGCCTGGCGCGAGAACTCGACCTGTGGCTGGTCAACGTCGACGAACTGCCGCTGGCGACGTCGATGCCGGAGATCGACGGATATGCCCGGTTGGAGCGACTGAAGGCCTCCCCGCCCGGCTACGGCGCGGCCAGCGACACCTTGCGACGCATGCTCACGGCGCTGTTCGGGTCGTACCTCGACGGCGACACCGTCCTCACAGATCCGGACGTGTTCGCCACGGTCAACGGCGACGCCCGGGGTAACGGTTACGCGATCTTGTTCCCCGGTGGGCGGCCTGCCCCGGTGGACTGGCAGCGCAGCGGATACTTCCCGATCACCAACGACGCGGTCGTCGCCCCGCAGGGACACCCGTTGCCGCTGCTCTACCTCCACAAGATCAAGAACAATTTCGACAAGACCGAACTCGAGCTGTTCGAGTCGTTCCCGCACCGCTTCTTCGGCCTGCGCAGCGACGAGTTCGACGTCGACCAGAAGGGCCGCCACGCGCTGGCTCACTACACCACCGCGGCACGCACAGGAACGTCGTTCGAGGACGACGTGAGCGTCCTGCCCGGCATGAAGTTCGCCGCCCGTGCGGCGACTCGCCAGCTGAACGACCAGGCGTGGCGCAAGCCCGTGGACGAGTTCGCCGAACCGCCGGTCAGGCTGACCGACCGCGCGGCGAGCAGGCGGCTGGTCGCATCCGTGCAGGAAGTGCTCGTGCACTCCATCTACAACCGCAACGGCGACGTCGACCTGACCGCGGTGCGGGGGTTGCTCAACCGTCACGAGAGCCCGCACGTGGTGCTGGCTTCCGCACTGGCGTTCATCGGCAGCGTGGACGCCTTCCGGTCGCGGGTGCGGTCGGTCACCAACGCCGAGTACCGCGGTGGCCGCTGGCAGTCCGTCGTCGACGACGCTTTCCTCGCGCGGCTTTTCGACCGCTCGGGATCCGTGCAGACCTGGCGTGGCTTCCGTATCGAATCTGCGCGGTTGAAGGACCTCACGGAGTTCTTGCCTGACAGCTTCACCGGCGGGGCGTGGCGTGCCGCGCTGCCGCAGCCGGAGGCGGACAGCCTCGGGCTACCGGAGGTGTTGCTGCGGTGGCGGGCCGAGAACGACATGTGGTCGGACGGCCGACCTCGGGAGACCGGGAACCTGCCGATCGGGAGCGTCGAGCCCCCGTCGGCAGGCGGCGCGCAGCAGTCCGGCGCGCACGCGCAGGGTGACACCACGACGGCGGTGCCGGGGCACGACGCCGAATCGACGACACCTGGGCAGGACGACGCAGAGCCGACGACACCTGGGCAGGACGACGCAGAGCCGACGACACCGGGGCAGGACGCTGCCGGCATGACGACCCCCGAGCAAGGGGACGTCGTGGCGGATACGTCGGCGCGGGGCGAGGTCGAGGCGGGCGGCCTGGTGCGGGGCGAGGTCGAGGTGGACGGCCCGGTGTGGGGCGAGGCGGAGCAGACCGTCCCGGCCGCGGATGACGTCGAGGTGGCTACCTCTGCTCAGGGCGAGGTCGAGGTGGACGGCCCGGTGTGGGGCGAGGCGGAGC
>NZ_KE386594.1:22241-63973 GCF_000427825.1 Thermocrispum municipale DSM 44069
GACCGTCCCGGCCGCGGATGACGTCGAGGTGGCTACCTCTGCTCAGGGCGAGGTCGAGGTGGACGGCCCGGTGTGGGGCGAGGCGGAGCAGACCGTCCCGGCGGCGGATGACGTCGACGCAGCAGTCCCGCAGGCTGCGGAGTCCGTCGGCGAACAGCCCGGGCCCGCCCCGGTGAGCGACCGCACCGAACAGGTGCGACGACTGCTGCCGCTGAACCTCGTCCGAGTCGACGAGATCGACGCATCAGGGATGCGGTCCGAGGTCGAACAGGCGATGGAGGCGGCAGGTACGCCGCAGCCCATCCGCGCGCAGATCCTGGCAGGAATCTCCGACGCGGCACTGCGAACGAGCTTCACCCCGGCGACCGGTCCGGAGCGGTTGACGGTCGCTGCGGGCCGTGGTCAGGAAGCGGTCGAGCTGAGTGTGCAGCTGTGGGTGGAGGACGACTCGACCCCGAGGCACGGCATGGTCGGCGACCGCAAGGGCAAAGCCAGAGCGGACGATGCCGACAACAAGGTCGAGAACAGCTCGGGGAAGTTCGGCAAGGACAGCGACAAGTACGCCGGCGTCAAAGCAAGTGACAGCGGCATCGGCGTCAGGCGGCAGCTGCTGTCGACCGAGAATGCCGGCGCGTACGCCCGTGTCGCGTTCAAGGGCCTTCGGCCACCGCGCACGAGCTGGGAGATCTCCAGCACCGGCAAGGAATCGGCCGCCACGTCGATCGAACCGGACGGTGCCCGGACGACGTCGCGCCACGACCTGCGCTACCGAGTGACGTTCCTGCGCAACGACGCCGAACCTGTCCAGCTGTCCGGCACCGTGCCCGGCGGTGCCGTGCTGAGCACCGCGGACGAGCTGGGCGACGTTCGCGCCTACGACGCGGAGCCGGAGCAGACGGCGGGGATCAGCCAGCCATCCGTGCGGCTGACCGCGGGCAACGGACTGTTCGACAGGGCCAAGGCGCTGCTGCACCGGCACCCGCACTTCCGTGGCATCGCCGACGAGATCGGCTCCCCGGTGCGCTCGGCCCTGCGCACCATGACCAGCGGGGATGCCCTGTCGCAGCGCGGCCTCGAGCTCCTGGACGGGCACACGGTCAGCGACGTGGTGGAGCTCCACGACCAGTGGGGTCGCAGCCGAACCGCGATCGTGGACATCTGGGTGGACAAGGGTGCAGCGCGCGAGCTGCGCAGACCGGAGGACACCCCACCGGCCGCGGGCAAGGTCACCAGCAAGGCAAGCCGCACGACGGGGCGCGCCGTGGACACCACGGATGTCGAGCCGGCCACCATCACGGGAGGTGTCCGGGGCGACGCCGACGTGGTGCCGATCGTGGTCGGCGGCGCAGGGGCGGTGCAGGGCAAGCGGATCGATCAGGGTAAACGGGTCAGCACGCGCACCAGCGAAGTGACCAACGAGCTGACCTGGGTGGCGAAGGGTGAGTTGGCGGGCGAGGTCGCTGACCTCACCTACGGTCTGCGCATCCGGTTCGACGACGGTGTGCAAGAGCGTGGCGAGTTCCGGCAGAGCGGGGGCGCCGTCAGCTGGCGCGCCCGGGTGGGGGAGGGCGAGCCGGTCGGCGGCGATGCCGCGGCGGCCGACACGTTCTCGCCGGCGAAGATTCTCACCGGGCAGACCCGGTACCCGAACCTGAACGGTGTCGTGGCCGCGATCCGGGAAGCGCTGCCCGCGGGGGTGCTGCCGGAGGACGGCGAGCCGTTCGCGCCGCACGCAGCCGCCAACGAAGCCAAGATCAGCAGGCTGTTCTCGGCGCAGGCGGCGGCCAAGAGCAGCTCGGACATCGACGGCGCAGGCATGTCTGTGCTGCTCGTGTCGAAAACGCACAGTCGAGCCGCCGAGAACACCGAGTACGTGCAGGTCGTCGTGCGAGCCGTACGCGAACCCGGCGGTGAGGGACGGCGAAACGACCGGTACGGGACGTTCGACCGGCCGGCGCAGGCCGGTGCCGGCACCGGCACCGCGCTGCCGGGAGTCACGCTGAAGGGCTCGCTCGGCGTCGAACGGTCGATCGAGCACAAGGACAAGGTCAAGAGCGGTTACACGGTCACCGGCGGTGGCGGCGTCCGTGGCGGGGAGCCGGAGTCGCTCGCCGGGATGGTCCGCGTTCAGATGTCCGGCCAGATCGACAAGACGGCCACCAGCATCGGAACGGGCAGCGGAACCGGACACGAACAAGGTTGGAAGGCGTCCCGAAGCAGCGCACACGACGGGGTCGTCAGCTACTACAAGATCACCGTGTACGACGGCACCGACCGACCTGTCGTCCGCACCGTGGACGGTGGCCGCGCCGCCACGTTCACCGGTGGCGACTTCACGCCGACGCCCGTCCCGCGGGAGGCTGACGAAGCGTTCGAAGCCGTGCACCGCACCGTCCCGAAACGGCCGGAGGGCTGGACCCCGGGATCCCTTCCGGACCACTTCGTCGTCCACGGCCTCGACCTGCCGCTCGGCACGGCCGCCGCAGCGCTTGCCGGGCTCGGGGAGACCGCGGCCGGACGCCCGTTCGTCCGGCACGTGGTCCACGAGCACGCCAGCGCGAAAGAGATCGCGGTCAATCTCGCCAAGGCGACGACGGGCGCCCACCGCACACCGGTCTACCAGCGCGCCGGCGCGGACGGCGGGGGCGAACGGATCGGCGACGTGAAGACACACATCGCGCTGAGCAACCCGCGGCTGGCCGGTGAGGCACAGAAGATGGAGCTTTCCTGGACGTACCAGGTCAGTGGCCGCGTCAGCCACGGGAGCGAGAAGAGCACGGGCGATACCTACGGCGTGCGAACACGTCTCAGCCACGCGGCGTCTGCCGCACAGGCCCAGAACACCGATCGGCAGATCCTGGGCTATACCGACGGCTGGACCGTGACGGAGGAGGGCTCGGAGGATGCCGAGCACGAACGCTCGGTGACGGTCACCTACGAGGGCTTGGTGTACCCGGTCGCCTACGACCTCACCGTGCTCAGTGGCGGTCGAGACGCGGCGAGGGACCAGACGGTGACCAGGCAGGGTGACGACGGCTGGCACAACCGGGAGTCGCACCGCAAGAACGCGCTGCGGATCCTCGTCCCGGCCACCGACATCGGCCAGGTGCTGGCCGAAGGGGCTGTCCCGACCAGCGCAGGAGAGCGCAACGAGCGGCACGCTGCGCGGTCGGTCCCCGCACACGACCGCGACGGACACACGCCACCGTCGATCCGGCCCGAGGTTGCGGCGGCCGTGCTGGACGCGTTGCCGTCCCTCCTCGGCCTGGTGCCCGAGGAGTCGGTGCCGCGTTCGGTGCTGTCGCGGTTCGCCGACTACCTCACCGGCCGGGCGTTGCTCGGCTGGATCGAGAGCGACTCCGTACGCCGGGCAGGGGAGGAGTTGCACCGCAGTGTCGTCCCCGAGCTGGGTCCGCGGGAGCTCGAGTCGTTCTACGAGGACCTGCTCGGCGGGCCGGGCATCAGGTGGTCCACCCGTGTCGTCGGGCCGCTTGGCGCGTACACCGTCGCGCTGACGTTGCGCGCCACCCAGGAACTGGGCCAGTACCTGACCACCACGAAAGGATGGACGAGCACGCGCGAGATCACCGCGACCAAGACCTCCACCACCGGTTCCGGCGACTCGCGCACCAGGAGCGTGGTCTCCCGCACCGCGCTCCGTGTCGCATCGGACGGTCCGGTCGGATCGGTCCGTGCCATCCTCCGCGGTGTCGGCAAGCTCAAGGCGTCGCATGACGCGTCGGTGTCGGTCGAGGACAGCGACACGACGTCGTACCAAACCCCGGAGAGCGAGCAGGTGGTCTATTCGCACGGACTGGGCCTTGAGCTGACGGTCGTGAAGACCGCGCACGCCAGGCGGGTGCTGCGGGTGTTGAGCCTGGGCGCCGTCGACTGGCTCACTCCCGCGGCTACGAGCAAGCGCCTCGCACTCGACGTCATCCCGAACGCGGTGCGGACGACGGTGCCGAGCGGTGAACTCGGCCCCGGGCAACCGCAACGAGAGCCCGTCGCAGCACTGCCCACCCACCGGGACGTACGTGCGAACTCGATCAACGTGCACTTCGTCGTCCAGGACATCGTCGCGGGGACGGTGCCGGGCGAGTCGTCCGGGCGGACGCCCACGCCAGTGCCTGAGGCGGCCACCATGACGCTGGACGCGATCAACATCGGCACGCGGCCCACCTCGCTCGCCGCGCACCTGCCGGAGGCGATGAGTGAGCGGGGCTATCGCATCGACGGTCTCGCCCTGGACAGCTTCAACAGCGCAGGCTACGGCGTACCCAACCCACTGTCGGCGCTGGTACTGCGCGCGTCACTGGAGAGCGTCACCGTGCTGGCCCTGGGCGACGAACCGGGCGAGTTCGCCACCGAGGGGTCGACCACCGTTTCCGGCAAGGACAAGGTCAAGGCGGGTCCGTCGCTGCGGGGCGACGTACGGTTGGAGGCCGGGGCGCTCACGGAGTTCCCGCGGCTCGTGCCGGACATCGCCGGAGTGCACCACCGAGGATCGGCCTACGCCCGGTTCAGCGGCCCCAGCCTCAGCTGGCAGCGCACGTCGGTGGTGAGCACGAAGGTCGACCGGGCAGCCCGCGAGGACGAACGGGCGGCATTGCCGTACCTGGTCGTCGCGGTGGCCACCTGGACGGTGACGCCGGAGTACCAGGGCGAGACACCCGCGACTTGGAACGTGCCCAGGACCGCGCGGGACACCGTGTACGTCTACACCGATGGACCGGGTCTGGTCGAGATGGGGCTGGCGCCGCCGTTGTCACCGCAGGCCGCCCAGCTGTTCGCCAGGATCCGGTCCCAGCTGGAAACCGGGTTCGAGCCCGGGGACGTCGTCCGGGTGGCGGACGTCGTGGGCAGCATGCCGTTCGTCTCGGCCGAGGTGCTCGCCGAGGTGCTGAACGCGCTCGCCGCCGCCGGGCTGCTGCGCAAGATCTCGGGGGAGGGCGCCGAGGCGGTGTTCGTCATACCCGGTCCGCAGGCGGAGCCGTCGTCGTAGCCGTCGTACACGGGGCCGCAGGCCGGGTGACCAGGGCTTTCGATCTGGTCCGTCCGAGCGTGAACCGTTGCCGCCTCGAGCACCGTGTGCGGTGGTGAAGGAGGCGCGGTGGACGAGACGAGCAGCACGAACCGGACAGGGCAGGCGCCGGCGCCGAGCCGGCCGGCAGCCGGCGGCACGTCGGTCCAGCTCGCCGCGCCGCCGACCGGTGGCCGACCCGAGCCGGACTGGCACAGCGACATCCCCGACCTGGACGCCTCCGGGCTGCAGATTCTCCGGATCCCGGCCGGACTGTGGCTGCGACAGCCCGGGGGAGTGGACCTGTCCGACGACGAGCTGTGCGAGGAGCCGCCGGACAAGGAGCGGATGTACGTCGTGCTGGGCGCGCCGGGGGAACAGCCACCCGATCCGCGGTCGGTGGCCGACGTCCTGCGCGCGTTGCCGGACGGGGTGCGGGACGACGCCGTGCTGTGCTGGTACGGGGGATCGCAGGCGGCTGGAGCGGTTGCCGAGGCATTGTCCGCCCCGGTACGAGCGGTGCACGGTGTCCCCAGCGACGGCGTGCTGGTGTTCGTGGACCAGGACGGTGTGGAGTGTTGGCGGCCCTTCGTCCAGGAGAGCGTGTACCGGCCTGCCGGTCCTCCCCGGTTGACGCGGTGGTCGTCGCCGCCCGGGCTGCTGCAGGTCGAGCCGGGGTCGTTCGGGCTCTTCGACGGCTGGCGGGTCGACGTGGTGCCGCGTGGGCTGCTGGTGCGGCCGGAGTCGGTGCGCGCCATGCCCGCGTGGGGTGGTGGGACCGGCCCGACCGCGGACGTCGTCGTCGTGCCCGCCGAGGACGTCGGGGTGCCCATCGAGGTCGTCATCGCCCTGGATGACGTGCTGCGCGAGCTGCCGGAAGGAACGAGACAGTGCTTGCGCCTGCTCCCCGTGGACGACATCGCCGCCGACGCGCTCGCGGCGAGTGAGCACGCCGGTGCCGTCGTCCGCGGTGAGTCGGGTGTCGTTCTTCCCACCGCGAACCCGACCCAGCCGGTTGCGCCGCAACCGGCGAGCCCGCAGACCTCGGCGCCGCAGCCGCAGTCCCCGGCCACACAGTGGCGGCTGGTACCACCGACACCAGCCGGCGCGCCGACGGGGGATCGGGAGCCTGCGCCGTCGGGCGAACTTGAGCCTGCGCGGTCGGGCGAACTTGAGCCCGCGCGGTCGGCCGAACCCGAACCTGTGTTGTCGGGCGAACTTGAGTCTGCGTTGTCGGGCGACCTTGAGCCCGCGTTGTCGGCCGACCCCGAGTCTGCGTTGTCGGGCGGACCTGAGCCTGTGCCGCCGGCTGACCGCGAGCCCGCGCCGCCGGGAGAACCCGGGCCTGTGCCGACGCGCGCACCTATGCCGGCGACGACACCGCCCCCGATGGTGGCACTCGCGTCCGTGCCGCAGCCGGCGCAGCAGGTGACTCCGGACGACGGCGCACAGTCCCGGCCCGCATCGACAACACAGCCGGACGCTTCGGCCACGCCGTCCAGGTCTGCCTCGGTCGCCGACCGGCCCGAAACGCCGACGGGTGCCGTCTACGTGGCGGTGGACGGGCGGATCCTCCCCGCCCAGCCGATCGTGCGGCGGTCGGTGCTGACCGGCAGCATGCTGCCGCCCGCCCCCCGGCCACGGCAGGACCCAGGGGCAGGTGCCCCGCGACACCCGGACACGCAGTCCTTTCGACGTGGGGACGACCGCACCCCTGCAGGCGTGGCGCCGGTGCACAGCGGGCCCGCGGCCGCGGTGGCCGAGCTTCCGCCCTCCGGCCCGGCCACCGCACCCCAGCCCGAACCCACGCCGCAGCAGCCTGTGCAGCCTTCGCAAGCGCCCGCAGCCTCGTCGAAGGAAGGGCCCGTCGCCACCCGGACAGCATCGGCGACTCCGCTCCCGCACTCCGGCGGACTCGGCGTCGCCACCGCGACGCAGGAGTCACCAACCGCCGCACCGGCGAGGCCAACACCGTCGGTACCGGCGCCGACGTCCCACGCCGCCCGTTCTGCCCCACGGGCACCGGAGAAGCCGGCAGGGGATGTGGTCTCCGGTGCGCCGAATGCCGGAGCGAACACCACAGCCGCTGCAGTGACCACGACGTCCGCGCAGGCCACTCAGAAACCGGCGCCGGTGGCTGCTCGTGGCTCCGAGGCCGATCTGCTGCCGACCACTCTCGCGACGGTGTCCCAACTGCGGCCCCCGCCGGCTGCGACCCGCGTCGAGCAGCAGCCGCAAGCTGATCGACGGAAGCACACCGAGCAGCAGGCGCAGGCGGATCGACGGAAGCACACCGAGCAGCAGCCGCAGGCGGATCGACGGAAGCACACCGAGCAGCAGCCGCAGGCGGACCGACAGAAGCACACCGCCCACCAGGCCGATCGACAGAACCACACCGACCAGCGGGCGAAAGTCGTCACCGAAGCGAAGCCGCGCGCCGAGCAGACCGGGACCGGGAACACGGCGGTCACCCAGCGGCCGGCGAAGCAGGCTCCTCGATCGCAGACGCTCGCCCGACCGGCTCCGGCGGCCGCCATCGAGGTGCCGGAAGGCGTCCGCAGCACGGACGAGCAGCGTCGCGGCGTGCGGAAGAAGCTCGGCTCGGTCTTCGACTCCGCGAGCAGGTCGGTCACCCGGCTGCTGTCCGAGCGTCCCGGGCTGCGGTTCGGCGCGAAGGACGACGCCGCGGTGCTCGCGGAGCTGTCCGTGGTGCGGGTGTTCGCCGACAACCCGGCGGGTTCGTACGACAACGACTTCTACGTGTGCCTGGCCAGCGGCCTGCGCAGGCTGCCGACCGCGCGGGCGGTCGTGGTGCGCAGCATCCCCACGAACCTGTACCTGCAACCCGAAATGATCGTGCGGGTGCCTGCCCCGGTACTGACGTCCCCGGTGGCGGTCGCGCCACCGCCGGGCGGTCCCGAGGCGCTGATCTGGACGACGTCCGGGCGCCGCCTCGACGGCCTGCTCGACGAAGTGCGTTCGACCAAGAACGGCGACGGCGCCCACCCCGACGACGTCGTGCTGACCGGGCACACCCGGTTGCGGGTCCTCGCCGTCGAGTCGTCCCCGGTCCAGCGGTTGTTGCTCGCCGAGGAAGGCGCCGCGCACGACGCGGCCCTGACCCGGCTGCAGGCGGCCGCCACGGCCCGCACCGTGGCGGCCGCCACCCCCGAGGGGCCCGAGGTCAGGCCGTGGTTCCACATCGTCTCCGGGGCGTGATGGAGGTGCCGATGAGTCACCATGACGAGCTGCTGGCACTCGCCGGTCAGGTTCCCGACGGGTGGCTCGCGACAGCGCGCGAGGTACTGGCCGAGGGCGACCTGGATCGGTTGGCCGAGTTACGCGCAGCGATCGACACCCGGATCGCCGACACGCCGCGGCGGTTCCGGTTCTTCCCCGAGCTGCGCGGCCACGAGGCCGCCGACCACGCGGTGGTCGGCGCGGTCTCGGCGATGGCCGGCACCGAGGCGTGCTGGGCGACCATGCGGATGGGCGCCGACCGGGTGTATCTGGTGCAGGTCGGTGCGAACGCCGACCCGGCCGCGGTGACCGACCGCGCACAACGCGTGCTGTCCGACGTGGAGGAGTCACCCAGGGTCGAGGTCTTCGCCGCCGATGCCTCGCTGCCGCGCTACCACGAGGACGCCTTGCTCGCCTCGGACCTGCTGTGGGCGCGTGACCCGGTGCCGAGCATCAGCGTCGCCCGCAGCTTCGACGGCGCCGATCCCGGCGGCCCGTGGTTCGGCGCCGGTCGTGAGCTCGTCGTCGACCCGGAGGTGCGGCAACAGCTGCTCGACTACCTGAAGGCGGGCGAGGTCGTGCTGACCGCGACGAATCGGCTGCCCGACGTCATCGCCGGTGTGCCCGACGCCGTTCCCGCCGACCTGCTCAGCGACGGCACGTGGGTGTGGTCCGCCGCCACCGTCTACTACCTGGACCGTCACCAGGTCGCCCCCGACCCGGCCCTGGAGGCACACGCCAAGGCGAACAGGGCCGCCGGGCGCCTGACCCCGCTCGCGCGGTACTACGTGCGTGCCGCGCTGTCACCTATCGGAGGAGTTGCCGCGTGATCACCACCCGACCCACGGGCGTTCGTTCGGTGCTGGGTGTCTCGCCGACGGATCCCGATTGCTACCGCACCATCAGCGATGCCATCAGCGCCGCGCAGGAAGGCGACATCGTCGCGGTCCGGCCGGGGCTGTACCAGGAGTCGATCGTCATCGACCGGCAGATCTCGTTGTCCGGTTCGGGGGCGCCCGGCGAGGTCCGGGTGGAGGCCAAGGGCAAACCGGTGCTGACCTCCACGGTGGAGCACGCCGAGGTGTCCGGAATCGAGTTCATCCACTCGCAGGGTGAGATCGCGGTCGACCCGCGCGGCCGTGTGCTCAGCCTCGAGGAGTGCGTCATCTCGGCCGACTCCGAGGTGGCGATCATCGCGCGCAAGGAGGCCGCACTGATCGCGCGCGGCTGCACCATCCGCAACGCGGGCGGCGCGGGTGTGCTGGTGTACGAGTCGGGGCGCGCGGAGCTGTCCGGCTGCACGGTGACGTCCATTTCGACGACCGCGCTGGTGACGCGCTCCGGTGGGCAGCCGACGATGGTGGACTGCGTGATCAGCGACGCGCAGAGCGCGATCCTCGCCGCCGACCACGGTCGTGGCGAGGTGCACCGGTGCCGGATCACCGACATCAAGGGGTCGGCGATCGTCGTCGAGGACAACAGCGAACTCACCGTCACCGACACCGATGTGTCCAATGTGGACGGTGTCGCCCTGCTGGTGGCGGAGAAGTCCCGGCCGATGCTCACCGAGTGCCGGATCCGGGACACCACGGCGCAGGCCATCGTCGTGGTCAAGGGCGCGTCGGCCGAACTCAACCGGGTATCGGTGGACAACGCGCGCGGCCATGCGGTGCAGGTGCTCGACGGCTCGTCGGTGGACATGGCCGAGTGCGTGATCACCGGAACCCAGCACGACGCCGTGGTGGCCTCGGCGAACGGGTTGCTGCAGATGGCTGGGTGCGAGATCGCCGGTGGTGCGAGCAACGGCATCGTGGTGGACCGGCACGCCAAGCTGTCGGCGTCCGACTGCTTCGTCATCGGTACCGCAGGCGCCGGGATGACGGCGACCGGTCAGGCCCGCATGGAGATCGAGGGCGGCGAGGTGCGCGAGTGCCAGACGGGTGTGCTCTGGCGCGAGCAGTCCAGCGGGTTCATCGTCGCCTGCCGGGTGCGGGACAACGTGCAGGACGGGATCGTCGTGGAGACCGACGGTGAGGTCGACGTCGACGAGAGCGTCCGCCAAGACGCCGGCCCGTCCCGGCGCCCGGCCCGGCCGAAGGACGACGCGGGTTCAGCGAAGCCCGGTTCGCGCGGCAACTGGGACAACGACGAGGTGTCGGCGCTGCTGGAGGAGTTGTCGTCCCTTGTCGGGCTGGACAGCGTGAAGCGCGAGGTCGAGACGCTGGTCCGGCTCATCCAGATGTCCGAGCGGCGAGCGGCCGCCGGCCTGCCGTCGCCGCCGATGAGCAGGCATCTGGTGTTCGCGGGTTCGCCGGGTACCGGGAAGACGACGGTGGCGCGGCTGTACGGGCGCATCCTGGCTGCCCTCGGCGTGCTGAGCACCGGCCAGCTGGTCGAGGTCGCGCGGCCGGATCTGGTCGCGGCGGTGGTCGGCGGCACCGCCATCAAGACCACCGAGGCGTTCAACAAGGCCATCGGCGGTGTGCTGTTCATCGACGAGGCCTACTCGCTGTCGGCGGGCAACAACGGCGGCGGCGGGCCGGACTTCGGTCAAGAGGCGATCGACACGCTGGTGAAGCTGATGGAGGACCACCGCGACGAGGTCGTGGTCATCGTCGCCGGCTACACCAACGAGATGCGTCAGTTCCTCGCCGCGAACCCCGGATTGTCGTCGCGGTTCTCCCGCACCATCGAGTTCCCCGACTACTCCTCGTCCGAGCTGGTGACCATCGTGGAAGGCATGTGCCGCAAGCACGACTACCGGCTGGAGTACGAGACCAGGGCGGAGCTGCACTCGTACTTCACCGCGTTGCCCCGCGACGCGTCGTTCGGCAACGGCCGTACGGCCAGGAAGGTTTTCGAGGAGATGCTCGGCAGACAGGCCTACCGGCTGGCCGAGGACCCCGACGCCGACGCGGTGGCGCTCACCAGACTGCTGCCGGAGGACATCGCGCCGCTGCCCGGTTCGTCGGTCGGCGCGGGTGCCGGCCGGATGGACGAGGAGCGGGTCGAGCAACTGCTGGAGACACTGCGCGGGCTGGTCGGCCTCGAGGAGGTCAAGGCCGAGGTCGCCGCCATGATCGACCTGCTGGCTTCGTCGCGCAGGCGGCAGGAGATGGGGCTGCCCGCGCCGTCGCTGAGCAGGCACCTGATCTTCGCCGGCCCGCCGGGTACCGGCAAGACGACGGTGGCCCGGCTCTACGGCTCGTTGCTGGCCGCGATGGGGGTGCTGGCACAGGGGCAGGTCACCGAGGTGGCGCGGGCCGACCTGGTCGGCGAGTACGTGGGCCACACCGCGCGCCGGACCACCGAGGCGTTCGACCGGGCCCGCGGCGGTGTGCTGTTCATCGACGAGGCGTACACGCTGTCGTCGGGCAAGGGTGGCAGCGGACCGGACTTCGGCCGGGAGGCGATCGACACGCTGGTGAAGCTGATGGAGGACCACCGCGACGAGGTCGTGGTCATCGCCGCCGGGTACGAGGGCGAGATGGCCGGGTTCCTGGCCGCCAACCCCGGTCTGGCGTCGCGCTTCTCGCACCGCATCCGGTTCGCCAACTACACGCCGGACGAGCTGGTCACCATCGTCACGCAGCACGCCACGAAGGCAGGCTACGAGTGCACCGGACCGACCGTGGCGGCGTTGCGCAAGCACCTGGTGTCGGTGCACCGCGGCGAGTCGTTCGGCAACGGACGGTACGCCAGGCAGCTGCTGGACGCCGCGATCACCCGGCACGCCCGGCGCACGCGACAGATCAAGGACCCCACGATCGACGACTTGTGCGTGCTGCTGCCGCAGGACATCCCGGCGCCGATCACGCCGAGCCATGTCGCCGGGTCGAAGAAGGAGTCGATGTCCTGACGTTCGCCGGTTAGCCGCCCGCCATCGCGCTGCGCAGGGCGGCGGCGTGCTCGTAGTCCCGCTGCCAACCATGTTCGGTGGGAGCCAGAATCACCCGTTCCGCGCCCGCCTCGTGGTAGGCCGCCAGGGTCTCGACGGCCTCGCCGAGGTCTTCGCTCAACGCGGGTGCGACCACGGTCACTGCGGGTGCGGGGCGCTGATGGTCCGCCGCGAGCGCAGCAAGCTCTTCGAGTCGCGCTGCGACCGCGTCGGGACTCAGTCCGACGCACGCCCAGCCGTCGCCGTAAGCCGCGGCACGGCGCAGCGCGGCCGCCGCATCGCCTGCGACGATCACCGGCGGCATCGGCGCACCGGGCGCGAGCGTCACTTCGCTGTCGTCGATCTGGGCGGTTCTGCCTTCGACCAGGTCGGACAGGACCTCGAGCGCTCGATCGGTGCGGGCCCCGCGCTCGCGGAACGGAACCCCGGCGGCCCGCCAGCCGATGTCGCCGTGGGCAGGGTTGCCGGTCCCGACGCCGAGCACGACGCGCCCGCCCGAGACGTACTGCAATGTGCTGATCTGCTTCGCCGCCCATGCCACGGGTCGTAGTGCCAGCAGCATCACGGCGTAGCCGACGGTGATCCGCTCGGTGACCGCGGCGGCGGTGGACAGCACCACGGTGCTGTCCAGGATTGGGGCACTTGCGATCAGATGGTCGGTCGACCACACCGAGCCGAGTTCCAGCTCTTCGGCGAACCGGGCACTCGCCCGCACGTCGCCGAGGATCGGACGCGCAGGGTCGGGGGTGGACGTAGGAAGGACGACGCCGATCTCAAGACTCACGAGTCGCACAACTTCCCCGTGCGGCCGCCTATTCCGCGGCCGCGCATCTCGTGCCGGGTGGGCTTGGCCGTGCGATCCGGCGGGCCCGCACCAGCCGCGCGCGGAGCAACGTTCGATCTTCGGCTACCCGTACAGCAGGGCCGCCAGCAATGGACGCCGCCGCAAGACGCCGCGATGGGGGTTTTCGGTGATCAGCACGCGCACCACCGATCGGCCCCGTACGCGCACCTGAACCACGGTGTCCGGAGGCAGCGAATTCAGGTGATCACTGACGAGCAGACCGACCCGGGCTCGGATGTCGGCGCTCAACTCGTGTGACGGGAGGTCCAGCCGCAGCCGGAGATTGCGGTGATCGGCGACGGCGACCAGCGCGGAACCCAAGCAGGCGCCGCCGAGGACGGGTGGGTAGATGCTCCTGCCGACCTCGCGCACATCGTCGACCACCTGGCACAGGGTTTCCCGCACCGCGTCGATCTTCGCGTCGAGCGCCGCGTCCTTCGACGCCACCGACACCAGGTCGAGTTGCGCTGCCATCGCCGACACCCCGACGGCGACCCTGTCGTGCAGGGTGCGCTCGAGGTCGTACCGGAACGCCGCCATGCCCGGCCCAGGCACGCGCAGCAGCCGTGGCCCGCGCCCGTCCTTGGTGGAGAACAAGAGTGCGTAACCCGTCACCGCACAAGATTGGCGACTTGTGTGCGCGTACTCAAGGGGGCCATCCCTGCGTTCCTGGGGGGCAGCCCTGCGTCCGTACGGGCGAGGCGGGGGAGTTGGCTCGACCGGCGGCGTACCGCGCACGGGCCCTCTCGCGAGCCCTGGTCAGCCTGCGCGGTCGTAGCGCCTCGTCCACCGGACCCGCCGCGCACCTGAGCGCGGCGCAGCAGCTCAGGCCCCGGGCCGGGGTCCTGTTTCTTCTCCCGGGCGCCGGCCTGTCCCACGTCCGTGGGCGGTGAACCGGATCGGATCCGCGCGCCGTGGGGAGGGTGACGAAGAGTATGCGGGGAGCGCGGCATGACGAACGACTCGAGCTGGGAAGCCTGGGAGAAGATGCAGCGGCGCATGGCCGAGGACGAGAAGCTCCTGCGGGAGTTCGCGCGGCACCACAGCGCCGAGGATGTGGCAGAGGCCCGCAAGTTCGTCGAGCACGTTCGCGCGGACATCGGACCGGACGGCGTGATCACCGAAGTGACGGTGCGGCGATGGCCGGACGGCCACGAGGTCGCCGCCGGGTACTACATGGAAGGCCCGGACGCCCTGCCTCAGACGACGTCGACGCAGTCGTCCCCCGCGTCGCCTCCCACTCAGACGTGCGCGCCGGCATCGGCGGGCGTATCCGTGGACACGTGCGCTGCGGTGCCGCTCGTCAGCTCGGACGCTGACGAGTTCCCTGCCTTGGCGCCGATCAGCCAGGCTGCCCCTTCGGTCGACCCGGTTGCGTACCCCGCGACACCGACCGGCTGGACGACGTCCGGTGTGGCGGATTACGAGCTCGACGACGTCTGGAACGACTGAGCGGCGGTGAACGACTACGTCGTGGACGGTCGTCGGCAGAGATGATCACGCCATTTGCCGATCCCGCGTCGAACGCGAGCACGGCAGCGCTTGATCGCCGAGATGGCGCGACGGTTGTCTACCGAGCGTGCGGCGTCGTCGACGAAGGTTCGCGGGACAGTCGCCATCTTGCAGGAAGAGCAAGAGGCCTCCGACCGGCACGATCGGAGGCCTCTTGTTTCCGTGGTGCGGGGGAAGTGGGTGCCGTACTTCCCGACCGGGGAAAGACCGGGCGGTGGAAACCGGTGGTGGGTCTGGTGGCGGTGGAAACCGGTGGTGGGTCTGGTGGCGGTGGAAACCGGTGGTGGGTCTGGTGGATCGGTGGCGGCCGGTGGACAGAGGTGGTGGGTCCGGTGGATGGCCGATGGACAGCGGTGGCGGGTGTTGCGGCGGTGGCGGCTGGTCGCCGGTGAGCCAACCGACCGAGTCGCCGGCTCAGGCCGCGGTGGCGACCAGTTCGGCCCGGTGCGCGCGCACCGCGCTGGCCAGATCGGGCGCGTTGATCATGTCGGTGACGGGCACGGCCAGCGCCTTGGTGTCGTGCTGCCAGATTCCCAGCAGCATCGGCAGGTCGTCGGACTCGACCCTGGCCAGACGTTCCGGCCAGGTACCGGTCGGCTCCTCGGTCAGCCACTCCACGTGAGTGTCCACGCCGTCGTCGTGCTCGTCGATGCCGACCACGGCGACCGGCGCCGTGGGCGCGCCGTAAACAGGGGAGTGCTGGTACAGGACCCACAGTTCACGGTTTTCCACGGCAATCACCTCGGTAGCTCGATGGCTCGTTCGTTACCTGCACGGATGCGATCGGTCGTGGAGTTCATCGATCACCCGATCGAGATCCCGCGGCCCCGCAACCAGGCCAGCGGGTCGACCGCGGCGCCGTTGATCCAGACCTCGAAATGCAGGTGTGGCCCGGTGGAGTGGCCGTTGGAGCCGACGGTGGCGATCTGCTGGCCCGCGTGCACGCGCTGACCCGCATGCACCGAGTACTCCCACATGTGGCCGTACACCGTGACCGTGCCGTCGTCGTGCCGGATCCGAACCCAGAGGCCGAAGCCGCCGGCCGGACCGGCCTCGATGACGGTGCCGTCGGCGACCGCCCGGATCGGCGTTCCGGTCGCATTGGCGATGTCGATGCCGCGGTGCATGGTGCCCCACCGCGGGCCGAAGCCGGAGGTCAGCGTGCCATGGGCGGGCAGAACGAATCTCGGTCTACGCGCTTGGCGCACCTTCGTCGCGGCGCTACCGCGAACGGCCGTCGGGCGATCGTCCGAACTGGTGTCCGGCAGCCACTCCGGCCTGCCGGTGTCCGAACCAACGGTCGCAGACATCGACGAGGCACTACCGCGCGCGACATGAGGCACAGCAGCGTCGTCGGTCCACAACGCGCCGGTGGCGAGCCCGATCGAATGCTCGCTCGGTATCGAGGTCAAGGCGGTGGCACCCACCGGCACGAAGTCGTCGACCGTGTCGAAAGGGGAGAGGGCCCCCGGGGATGCGAGTTCGCTCCCGTCGTCGGTGTCGTCGGTGAAAGCCAGTGGAGCGCAGATCACCGCGGCACCGACGAGCGTGGTGACGAACGTTCGGCGAAACGGAGAAATGGCAGCCATCCTTTCCGTGACACCAGCCACTGTCACTGCCCCTGGCGGACTCGTGATGTGCCTGCCGTGGCGGCAAATGTGCCTCGGGCACAACACGAGGCCTGCTCGCGACGCGGTTCAGTTCTCGACGAATGAGCGAGAGTAAGCGGCCCATTTGGGCCGTGGAACCGGCTGGCACCGAGATGCCAGCACGCTTCTGAGCAGCGCACGGAGTTGGTTGCAGCGGCCAATCTCACCGATGTGGGTGAATTGCGCAGATGGTGGTGCTGGGCCGGCTGCTGACGACGGATGATGCATTTCTCTGTAAAGCAATCCGCCGCAGTGACCCGGGGTGATCAGGTCCTGCGGCGATTGGATTGCTGAAACGGGAGAAAAGTGCAGCGTTGCGATGGTGAGGAGGGTTGATTCCTGATGCTCAGGCGGCCTGCTGAGTAGTGGGGCTCAGTACCGTGCGCAAATTGTTCAGGGCATTGTGAATTCGACTCTTGACCGTGCCTGCCGGAATGCCGAGCACGGAGGCGGTGGTGGCGGTCGTGTTGTCCTCGAAGTACACCTGGCGCACGGTGGTGCGGTGCGACGGGGACAACGTCTCGAGTGCCTCGTTCAGGTCGATGCGGGTGTTGATCAAGTCGGTCGGGTCGGCCACCGTCGCGGCATTGTGCAGCATCGGGTCGGACAAGTTGACCTCGGTCGGCCGCGCTTTGCGGCTGCGGTGCAGGTCGACCGCCACGTTGTGGGCGATGCGGCGCAGCCAGCCGCGGATGGAACCGAGGTCCTCGGTGAGCCGGTCGGCGTTCTTCCACGCGCGCAGCCAGGTCTCCTGCAGCACGTCCTCGGCGAGATGCCGGTCGCCGGTGAGCCGGATGGCGTAGGCGAGCAGGGCCGGGCCGTGCTCGGTGATCACCTGGTTGATATCGGTGCCGGTCATTTGTTGAAAGCCTTTCGGATGTCGTTTGCAGGGGAACGTTTCCGCCAGCTGGAAATAGATGGTGGTCCATTTCTTGGGGGCCGTCGTGCGGTCTGTCCCTCCGTTCGTCGGGTGCGGACCCGCCATTTCCCGGGGCTGGCCCGAGGTCGTGGGTAGGGGTAGCCCCCATTACTCGCCAGTCACTGAAAAAAGTGCCGTCTACCTGCACGTCCGGGTGGAGCGGACGGCTGCCGGGGAGGACGTGAAATCATGTCGAAAAGGCGACGGCGGGCCGGGGATGCGCCCGGCCCGCCGTCGCCTCGGAAGAGCGAGAACGGTGAATTGGCAGAACTTGTTTCTCGGCCGTTACAATTTCGTGGCCGACATTGTTTCGGGGGTTGGTGTCACGTTTACCAAGCCGCGGGGTGCGATCCTGGTCCGCCGACGGTCGACAGGGTCAGTGGCGGCGCGGGCGCGGTATCCGTGCTTGTTCCCGGGCCACGGAGGCCCGTGGCGGCCGTGGCTCAGATCAGGCCGGCGCGCACCGCGTAAGCCACGGCGTGCGGACGATTGCGGAGGTTCAGCCGCTGGGTCACGCCCTGGATGATGTGCTTGACGCTCCGCTCGGAGTAGCACATCTTCTCCGCGATCTGCGCGGTGTCGTAGCCGTCGGCCATCAGGCGGAGCACTTCGATCTCCCGGGTGGTCAGCCCGGCGCTGTTGGCGCCGATCGGGTCGAGCACTTCGCGCTGCAGGTGCTCCAGGTGCTTGAGCAGGTCGCCGAGCATGTGCGGCGGCAGCATCCCGCCGCCGGCCGCTGCCGTGCGGACCGCGTGGGCAAGTCGCTCCCCAGTGGTGGCCACTCGGGGGAGGACCGCGACGACTCGACAGGCGACCGCGGACATCAGGTCCGCTTCCTCGATCTTGTCGACCACCAGAACGACGGGCTTGGCGACTTCCGACGCCAGCCGCCGCAGCGTGGGAATACCCCGTTCGGCGGCCAGATCGCCCGCGCAGAACACCAGCACGTCGGCGCCTGCCCGTCCGGACCACGGAACCAGCCGCAACGAGTCCTGGCTGGTGACCTGGTTGGTCAGTCCCGCTTCCGTGATCGGGTCGGGTGCGCAGATGGTCACCCGGACCGGGGTTTCCGTCGATTCGTCGTTCACGGTGCCTCCGCTGTCCGAAGCCTGGCTGTGGACGCGGTCCGCCGCGTGATGCGACAGACCCGTTGACCTCAGCAGGATGAGTGACGCCGCTTCAGCAAATCTCAACGCCCACGATATGGGGCTGTTTGGTGGCGTGTGGGGGCGTGTTGGTGAAAGCGTTGGTGGTGTGTGGGGGCGTGTCCGATCGGGGGCGAGGGCCCAGGCTTGGCCGGGTCGGCGGGGCGCGAGCCGAGTGGCGGTGCGAGCCGGGCCGGCGAGCCGCGTGTCTCGACCGGCGCCGTCGGGATCAGCCGAGAGCGAGCCCTCACGCCTCGGTCGACGTGTCGCAGTGAGTCGTACAGTGGCCCTTGCCCTCGGTGGACGTCGTCGCGATGAGCCGGAATGCGGCCGCGAACTTGGCCAGCTCGTCGAGCGCATGGGCGAGCTGGCCGGGCTGGGCCATCTCCGAGACGCACAGATCGATGATTTTCTGATCGAGCCGTCCTTCAGTGAACGCTTGCGGGCCGATCGTGCGTGCATGGTGTAGATCGTCGAGGTAGCCGTGCACTGTGGCCAGGGTCCGCTCGATGCCGGCGAGCACGGTGGCGAGCTCCCGGTCGGTCAGGACGACCCTGCCGTCGGCGGCCATCCGATGCAGAGCATCACCGGTCCATGCCTGTGCTGCCTCATCCACTGTGGTCTCCGAGTGCGTCTCGCGGGCTGTCCGCCTAGTCAACCAGGCGGTTCGCCGGGGCCGCTACGCGTGAGTAGCAGGGCTGCCCGACTACGCGAACGCGCTGCCCGTAAGACACCGGAGATCTCGACGCGTGAGACAAACCCACGCTAACCCAAACAAGTACATACAAAGTAGGTTGCAGTCCACATGAAGTCGGCATATTCTGACCTGCACTTCTGGCTGCCCGACGAGACGGTGTGTGCGCCGCCGGGGCGGCGAACCCGAGCTAGGGGATGACTGTCGATGGACGCTGCCGACGAATGCCAGGTGAGGCTCTTCGGCACGCCGCGCGTGATGATGAACGACAAGGGCGTCGTGGTGGGTCCGGCGCGGCGACGGGCGGTGTTCGCGGCCCTCGCCATGAATCCGGGTCGCCTCGTGCCCCGTGATGAACTCATCGCCGCGGTCTGGGGCGACGATCCACCGGCGAAGGTGGCAGGCAGCGTCTACACGCACATCTCGGCCTTGCGTCGAGTGCTCGGCGCAATGTCCACGCCCTCCGGTGAACCGATCCTGACCGCGACTCGAGCGGGTTACTGCCTGAACATCCCACCCGACCGCATCGACGTCATCCGCTTCGCCGACCTCCTCGGCGAGGCCGAAGGCTGTCACTACGAACACGATCTCGCCGGCGAACGCGAGGCCCTGCGAAACGCGCTGGCGATCTGGCAGAACGCGCCCCTGGCCGACGTGCCGGGTCCCGCCGCGGCCACCCATCGAGCACGGTTGATCGAGCAGTGGCTCAACGCCGTCGAGCGGCTCGCCGAGCTCCGGCTGGCCGATGGCGAGCACGCCGAGGTGGCCGCCGAGCTGGCCGAACGCGCCCGCGAATACCCGCTGCGGGAGAACCTGCACCGGTTGTTGATGCAGGCGTTGTGGCAGGACGGTCGGACGGACGAGGCGCTGCACGCCTATCACCAGGCGCGCCAGGCGATCGTCGACGCGACGGGTATCGAGCCCGGCCCCGCCCTGACTCTGCTCTACGAGCGGATCCGGTCGGGCCGGCCGGACGCGCCGCGGCAGGCTCATCGGTGGGGCGCGGATGCGCCGCAGTTGCCCCCGCGGGCAGTACCGTTCGTCGGCCGCCGCACCGAACTCGACGTCGTCGACCGGGCACTGAAGGACCTGACCGGCGGGCGCGGCGGCAGCCTGCTGATCGAGGGAGAATCTGGCGCGGGCAAGACCGCTCTCCTCCTCGAAGTGATCGCTGCTGCTCGTGCCGCCGACGTCACGGTGCTGTGGTCGACCACCGACGAGCTGGCGGCGATGACCTCGGTCGAGCTGGTGCACGGTACGCCCCTCGGCCATGAACCGCCCGGAAGCGTCGACGGGGTGAACCAGCTCGACCGCTGCACGGCCGCCCTGACCGCGTTCGCGACAAGGTCGCCGACCGTGATCGTGGCCGACGACTTCCACTGCGCGCGCGACCACATCGTGACGATCCTGCGCGACCTGCACCGGGCCACCGCACACCTGCCGCTGTTGCTGATCGTCGCCGCGCGGCCGCACCCCCGCAGTGACGAGTTTCAGCGCGTGGTGGACGACATCGCTCTCGACGGCGAGGTGCTGACCCTCGCCCCGCTGACCGCGGACGAGCTGCGCGCGCTTGCGGAGTCGACGCTCGGCCACGCACCGACAAGTGAGCACGTGATGTCGCTGGACGAGCGATCCGGTGGCAATCCGGCCTATGCCCGCTTCTTGCTGGACTGCCTGCCCCAGTTCAGGGAGGACGAGCTGCGCGAATTGGTCTCCGCCCAGCACGTGTCGCTGTCCCGGCGGACTCAGCGGGTGCTGACGACCGTCGCCCTACTCGGCGGATCGGTGCCGGTGGACGCGGTAGCGGTTGCGATGGACCAGCACGGCGACAGCCTCAGAGAGGCGATTGACCAAGCAACGACGTCCGGGGTGCTCGTCCGCGACGGCGAGCGCATCGGCTTCCGGATCCCACTGGTTCGCGAAGCCTATGAGCAGAAGACCCCGTCGAGCATCCGCACCCTGGTGCGGCAGCAGCTGGCCGCGAGGCTCGCCGAGGCCGGCATCGCGGTGGAGGTGGTCGGTGAGCTCCTGCTGCAGACGTCCGGGGCGTTGCAGGCGGAGTGGGTACCGGAGTGGGTGCTCGCCTCGGTCGCTCAGCTGAGCGAGGCGGCCCCCGCGACGGCGACCGAGCTGTTGCGGCGAGCGGTGCGACAGCCGCTGGTGACCGCCGCTCAGCGTGCCGCGATGCTCGCCGCCCTGGCCAGGTTGCTGCTGCCGCCGTGGCCTGGTCCGGTCGGAGTGGACGGATCGGTGGAGCCGCCGATGCTGCGATCTTCGCGCCGCCGCGACCACGGCGCGGAGTCTCCGATGCGCGCTCGGTGAACCTTTTCCACCGCCCACTCGTGGTCGTGATGTCAGGAGGTGTCTCGGATCGAGCGCCCTGACGAATGACGAGCGGTGTCCAGGCCGCATGCATGACGAGCCGGGCTCGTCCGGAGGTGGTAGTCGAGGTGCGCACGGACGGCGCCGGACTGCGGGTGCAACTACTCGGCCAGCCGAGAGCGTGGCTGGACGGGGTCGAGATCGGCCTGGGGCAGGCGCGCCAGATGGCCGTCTTCGCCATACTCGCCACCCGCGGAGCTACCTACTCCGGTCACCGCGTCACCGTCACCGAGCTGCTCGACGGTGTCTGGGACGGCGAACCGCCGGCGAGCGCTCGCGGCAGCGTGCACACCTACATCTCGGGGTTGCGGCGCGCCCTGCGGGCAACCGGCACGTCGGCGAACCCGACGGAACTGCTCAGCTTCAGCGGCAACGGTTACCAGCTGCGCCTCGGGCCGGGAGAAGTCGATGCGGCGGAATTCGATCGCGAGGTCACCCAGGCCCGCGCTCTCGTCGCCGAACGGCCGGAAGCGGCCCTGACTGTGCTGGACCGTGCGCTGTCCCGGTGGGCGGGCGACGCTTTTCTCGGGATACCCGGGCCGTATGCCGAGCGGGAACGCGCGCGGCTCGAAGAACTTCGCCTCGACGCCGTCGAGCTGCGCGCCGACGTGCAGCTGCAGCTGGGCAGGCAACGCGAACTCATCCCCGAGTTCACCGTACTGACCGAGCGCCATCCGCTGCGGGAATCGCTGTATGCGGTGCTCATGCGGGCGCTGTATCGGGAGGGCCGGTCCGGCGAGGCGCTCGAGGTCTTCTACACCGCGCAGCGTCTACTGCGGACGGAGCTTGGTGTCGAGCCGTCGCGAGCACTGCACGACCTGCACCGGGAGATCCTTGCCGGCTCCGAGCCGGAGCAGCGCTGGTTGTTCGTGACTCCCGGCCCGCTGCCCGAACGAGGTCAGGTGCGGCTGCGCGGGCGCGAGGAGGAACTCGAGCTGCTCGGCGAACTCACGACCGCCGTCGCCGCCGGCAGGGGAGCCACACTGCTGGTCGAAGGCGAGCCGGGGTCAGGCAAGACAGCATTGCTCGCCGCCGCGCTCGCCGACGCCGAACAGCGTGGCCTGCAGCTCGCGTGGGCCGCTGCCGGCGAGGCCGATCGGGGCGAGCCGCTCAGCTCCATGACCCGCTGTTTCGGCTCCGCGGCCACGGTGGCTTCCGGTGACGACGAATCCGTCGATGCCGCCGCGGACCGCCTCGTCGAGCTTGTCGGCAAGACGTGCTCGGCTGGGCCGCTGGTGGTGGTGCTCGACGACATGCAGTGGTCCGATGAGGCCAGCGTCGTGCTGTGGCAGCGGCTGGCCACCGCGACGCGCCGGCTGCCCCTGCTGCTGGTAGCCACCGTGTCCTCCGGCACTCGACGGTCGGACCTGGCCAAGGTGAAGCGGTGCATCGCGGCTCGGGGTGCGACCGTCGTGGCGTTGTCCCCGCTTTCCGAACACGACGTCGTCGGGATCGTGGAGGACAAACTGAAGGCGCGAGTGGGCGGCGTCTTGCGTTCCCAGCTGCGGTATGCCGCGGACAACCCGCTGTTCGCCACCGTGATGGTCGACGACCTCCTCCGCCGCGACGAGATCCATGTCGTCGACGGCGTTGCGGACATCGAACCGCGCGGGCCGGTCCTGTCGCGCACACTGTTGTCGACGGTCAACCGCAGCTTGCGTTCGGTGCCGCCGGAAACGCTGCGCGTACTGTCCACCGCCGCGTTGCTCGGACCGGAGTTCGCGGTGACTCATCTGATGGCCGTGGCCGATGCGCCGCCGCTGGAGGTTGCCGAGCACGTCGAGGCGGCCATGGCCATGAAGATCCTGCAGGCGTCGGACGACACGTTGTCGTTCCGGCATCCGTTGCACTACGAAGCTCTCTACGCCCGAACCCCGGAGTCGGCGCGGGCGGCGGCACACCGGCGGGTGGCCGAGGCATTGGCCACTGCCGGGTGTGCCGCCGAACGGGTGGGACAGCAACTGGTGAACGGGCCTGAAATCCTGGACGCCTCGAGCGTCGGCTGGTTGGTGGAGCACCGCAGCGAGCTGTCAGCAGGCGACCCGGTCACCGCCGCCACGCTGATGCGACGTGCCTCGGACAGCGGGGTTCTGACGCGAGAGCAAACCGCCGTGCTGTTGCCGGAGTTGGTCCGTTTGCTGGTGTGGCTGGGCGAGACTCCGGTCGCGTTGGCCGAGCGAGCGGTCGAGGTCGCCACCGACGAAGTCGATCAAGCCGACATGCGCAAGCTGCTGGCGGAGCTGACGCGCTCGCCGCGGGCAAAGGGGCAGCGCGCATTGCGCGTTTGACCTCGGATGACGTCCGCGGGGCCCGCCGTGGTTCGCGGCTTGTGTGTCGGCGCACACGAATGGTTACCATCGGTCGATGCGGACACGGGACAAGAAAGCGCTCGAAGCGCTGTCCGCGTACTTGTCGCAGCTGTCCGGCGCGCCGAAACCCGAGGAACTCGCTGCGGTGATCGGTACGTCCACGGGCGCGACCGGGTGTGTCGTGAGCGTCGCGGACCAGCAGTTCCACTGGGGGGCAGGGGCGACGCGCTGGTCGCAGCACGAGGTCCACTTCGGTGGCGTGCCACAGGGGTCGATCGCCGTCGCCCCGGAGACGATCGGTCCGCTCCCCACCGTGCTGGAAGCGCTCGGGGCACCGATGCTGGCGATCCGCCTGTCGCTGGAGACCGAGCGGCTGCGCCGGGAAGGCGATGCCGCGGCCCGGGAGCTGCTCGACCACCGGTGGCGGGTCACGGTGGAAATGGAGCAGGAACGTCGGTCGCTCGAGCGCGATCTGCACGACGGGGCGCAGCATCATCTGGTGGCGCTGCGCATGATGATGTCGCTTGCCGAAAGTTCGCACGACGCCATTCATGATCGCCTGCCGACGCTGTTGACCAGGCTGGACACCGCCGAGCGGGTCCTGGTCGACACCGCCGCGGGGGTGCTGCCGCTGGCGCTGGCCACCGGCGGGTTGGCGGCTGGGCTGACGGCGGAACTGGCCGACCACGCCGACGTCACGTTGGACATCAGCCAGTTGCGTCGCACGTATTCGTCGGCCGTGGAAGCCGCGGTCTACTTCGCGGTGCTGGAGGCGGTCAACAACGCGCACAAGCACGCACCGGGCGCCGGCATCCAGGTGACGGTTCGTGACGTGGTCGATGCGCTGGAGTTCGTGGTCGCCGACACCGGTCCGGGCTTCACCGACGAGGCGGCGCTGAAGTCCGGCCTGCACAACATGCGTTCCCGCATCGGTGTGGTCGGCGGCGAGGTACGGATCGACTCGTCGTCGGACGGCACGATCATCTCCGGTCGCATCCCGCTCTGAGCTGCTCCGGCTCGGCCAGGAATCGGCTTTCTCCGCCGCACCAGGACGGGCCGCGGCCCTCGATCACGGAAAGTCGAGAAAAAGGAAATCGTCGAGCCTGGGGCAAGAATTTGTTCGCGACGCAACTGACGCCGTTCGAGCAATTCCCCGCGCGGTCAGCCCGGCGCCGGAGTGGATGATTCGGACAATGTGTCCAAGCATACGGGTCATGCTTCTGACCTGCGGAGATAGCCGATCGGCCGAGGCGAACTGTGGTCGGTTTCGACCGATCGACCGAGGCGCTCACGCGGCGCTCGGGCTTTCTGGCCGAAGTGTCTACGGGGCCGATTTCCTAGCGTTTCCGGTATGACGAACGCGCAGGTCATCGCCCTCATTTACGGGTTCATCGGATTCATTGTCATCGGCTCGATCGTTCTCCTGCCGTATGCGCTCGTGCAGCACACGCGGCACGGAAGAATCGACGGTCGCCAGGTGTTCGTTCTCGGCGCGTTCCTCCTGTATGCGTGCCTCGCGGTTGCGGCGGTCATGTTGCCGCTGCCGGACCCGTCGGCGCCGCGGCTGGAACAAACGGTCCAGTTGGTGCCGCTGCAGTGGATCGACGACATCGGTGCCGAGATGCACAAATACGGTCTGGCGCCGACTGTGGCCAACGCGCTGGCCACCCAGACGTTTCAGCAGGCCGCGCTGAACGTGCTGCTGTTCGTTCCGCTCGGCATGTACCTGCGTGCCACGTGGCGGCGCGGAGCGATCGGCGCCACCGCGATCGGAGCCGTCGTCTCGTTGACCATCGAGATCGCCCAGCTGACCGCGAACTTCGGCACCGCGCCGTTCGTCTACCGGATCTTCGACGTCGACGACATCATGAACAACACCGTCGGAGCGCTTCTGGGGTGGGTGGTGGCCTCGGCCGTGCTGGCGTTGCGCCAGGCCCGGCGCGTCGCCACACCGCACGTGCCCGTCCCGCGCCGTCCGATCACCGACCGCGCCGAGGCCAGGGTCGGCTGAGCGGAACCGTCGAGTCCATCTGCTGAGAAGTGCGCTCGCCTGGACGCGGCAGCAAAGTGCGCTCGCCCGGGCGGGGCAACGCACGGACACCATGGGCCGGGCCGCCACCCGAGCGGAACAACGAAAGCGCTCGGCTCGCAAGGAACCGAGCGCCACACTCCGAGCCGAAGCTGGTGACTTCTTGCTGACAGGCAAGCGGCGGCGCCTCCCACCCGGGAAGCGCCGCCGCGGTGTGCAGACGGCCGCCGGCTACTCCGCCACCTTCTCGTCGACCTCCTCGACGAGATCCTCGATGGCCTCGACGACCAGCTCGGGCTCGTCGAGATAGATGTGGTGGGCACTGTTCTCGGCCGTCTGCAGCGTGCTGTTGCCGGACAGCTTCAGCCACTTCTTCTGCCCGGCCTGCCATGCCTTCTCCAGCTGTTTGCCGTACTCCGGGGTCGCCTGCTCCAGGTACGGCTTGCCGTGCTGGATGACCCGGACCGGGATGTCGCCCGCCGACTTCACCGCACCGTCCGGAGTGGCCAGCATCTCCGGGTTCTGCCCCTCGGCCACGGCGACGATCTGCTGCCGCAGCTGCGCGGCCGGCCCTTCTGCCGACTCCGGAATCACCGCCTGGGTGTCGGCGACCACCGTCGGCGAGGTGGCGTCCAGCAGCATCACGCCCTTGACCTTGTCCGTGTGGTCCGGCGCGTACCGGCCGGTGATCAGCCCGCCGAACGAGTGGCCGACCAGCACGACCGGGTTGTCCGCGGCCACGTGGTCGATGACGCCGGTGACGACCTTGTCCACGGCCGCGAAGTCCTGCGGGCCCTTCGGCTTGTCGCTGGCGCCCTGGCCGAGTCGGTCGAACGAGCACACCTTGCGGTCCTCGCTCAGCGTCTTCTGGATGTCCGCGAACTTGGTCAGGTCGTCACCCAATCCGGCCAGCAGGAGGACGACCGGCTCGCCTGCATCCGACGTGCCCGCACACGAGACGTTCACCGACTGCCCGTCGACGGTGATCTTCTCGGCACCAGCGGGCTTGGCGGCGGACTTGGCAGGCGTGCCGGCGTCGGCGCCATCCGCTTCGGACGGGCTGCAACCGGACAGCGCGACCGCGGTGGCGACACAGCCGAGTGCGGCGATGCCGGCGGCTTTGGCGATTCGCAACGTGTTCAACCTTTCTGGGGTGGAGGTCCCACTGCACGCAGTGGCTTGTCACCCACACGGCCGCTTGACGTCGCCTAGTTCATGCGCACCGCGGTCCGGCACCGCACTTTGATCACTTCGTGTCCTTCACCCGACGTCGACGAGTCGTTCCGCGGTGGCCGCCAGTGCTTCGTACACTTCCCGATCCCGGCCGCCGGTGGTCGGTTGTTGCGCGCGGGAACGCCAGTAGCGCGCCGAGTGGTGCGCGGTCGCCTGCACCACCGCGAGATCGGCGTTCGGGCTCAGCCCGAGGCGCGCCCATGGCTCCGACCCGTGCGCGCCGAGCAGCCGGGCCGCCGCGGTGCGCACCTGGTCTCCGGCCATCCGCAGCACCGGCGTGTCGGGACGTTCGATGTCGTCGAGCAGATCGAGTTCGGTGATCTCGTGCCGCTCGGCGATGATCCGGTCGATCGTGTGGCGTAGTTCGTGCTCCACCGGCAGGCCGTCCATCAACCCGCGCATCGACACCAGTGCTCGGCGGGCGGCAATGATCGGCGCCTGCCCGCGGATGCGTTCGGCGACCTCGGTGACGGCGCACGCGTCGTCCGTCTCCACCAGCATGACCCGGTGCCGCCCGTACCGCAGCGTCGTGCGGAAGTCCTGTTGCGGTGCGGCAAGACAGACCACGCCGTCGATGGCGCCCCGCGGACCGTCGTCGGCGAGGAATTCGCGGGCGAGCGTGGCGTCCGGCGTCTCGTGCACCGGGATGACGCTGACGTTGGACAGTGACGGCAGGTTGATCTCGTCCCGGTTCGGCCCGTGCACCACCGCGATGCGGGGCGGCTTGATCATGCGTTCCGCCACCGCGAGCCAGGCCGCCCGCTCGGGTCCGTAGCCGACGTGTCTCCGCCCCTGCCTGGCCAGCTCCCACACCTGATGGAAAAGCGTGCTGTGCGCGTACTGCGCCGGCACGGTGTCCAGGTCGGGCGGAACGACCTGCTTCGCCAGCGTGATGTCCACGACCGCGCGCCCGCCGACGGTGGAGCACCGCATGGTGCCTCCGAGCACGGCAAGGCGGGCGGCGTCGTGGCCGAGCGCGGCACGCAACTCGTCGGCCGACATGTCCTCCTTGTCCGCGCTGATCCGCACCTGCAACGCCTCGTCGTGGCCGAACACGACCGAGATGGGCGAGCCGATGAAGTGCCTGCCCACGGTCTCCTGCTTGGCGGCGTAGAGGTTCAGCACGGACGCCACGGCGTGATACAAGCCGGACTCGATCTGCCACTCGACCCGCCTGCCCAGGTCGCCGTCGAACCGCACCGGCCTGGCCAGCGTGGCGGCGAGTTCCTCCAGCGCGGCCCGGGGACCGCGATCGGGCAGCATGGCCGGATAGACGCCCCGCACCGTGGTGCGAAACCGGTCGATCATCTCGTCGAGCGCAGCACGCACCTCGCCGAGCTCGTGCATCGCCGGCTCCGGTGGCAGCCCTTCGGCGAGCAGGTCGCGCAGGCGCCACAGGCGCGTGCGGATCGCGTCGAGGTCACGCAGGGTCGTCGTGGTCACCGCCTGCACGAGGCGGCGCCGCTCCAGCGCACGGACTTCGGCGTGGTGGACCTGGGCGGCGGCCAGCTCCGACCGCAGGAACTGGGCCCGTGCGGCGGCGCGCTGGTGGTGCTCCTGCAGCTGGTGCAGGATGCCTGCCGCGTTCGGCCACACCTTGTCCGCGCGCCTGGACCTACGCATGGCGACGTCAGCCGTCGATCTTCGACGCCCGCAGGTAGGTCAGCACGGCGAGCACGCGCCGGTGGTGCATCGTCTGATCCGCGGGCAGGCCGAGCTTGGCGAACACCGACGCGATGTGCTTTTCCACCACTTTGACCGAGACGAACAGCTCTTTGGCGATCGCGGCGTTCGACCGTCCTTCGGCCATGAGCCGCAGGACGTCCAGTTCCCGTTCGGTCAGTTTCGCCAGCGGGCTGTCGGTGCGTTCGGACGGGTTCTGCACCAGGCGTTTGGCCAGCACCGGTTCGATCACGATCTCCCCGGCGGCGATCCGGTCCAGCGTGTCGGCCAGCACCTGGACACCGGCGACGCGTTCCTTGAGCCGGTATCCGATGCGCTCGGCACCGATTTCCAGCGTTTTCATCAGATAGTGCGTCTCGGCGTAGTGGGACAGCAGCAACAATCCGACGTCCGGTTTGGCGGCGCGAATCCGGGCCGCGGTGGTCAGACCACCATCCGGCTCCGGCGGCATCCGGATGTCGAGAATGGCGACGTCGACATCGGTGGTCGACACGATGCCGAACAACGAATCGCCGTCGCCGACACACCCGACGACTTCGTGACCGGCGGCCTCCAGCAGCAACACCAGTCCTTCACGGAACAATGCGCCGTCTTCGGCGATGGCAACCTTCATGGCCGTGCCACCCGCGCTCGGCCCTTGTGCTCGACATGATCAGGGTTTTCGGTGATGCGCACCCGTACCAACCTCCTGCCCCGGACTCGCACCCGCACCACGGTGCCAGGGCTGAGCGTATTCAAGTGATCACACACCAGCAGACCCACCCGGGCGCGGGCCTGCGCGTGCAATTCGTACGACGGTAGATCGAGCTGGAGTTTCACGTCGCGGTGATCGGCGATCGCGGTCAGCGCCGCGCTGAAATCCGTGCCGCCCAGGACGGGAGGAAAAACGCTCTTGCCGACATCGCGGACGTGTTCCACGACGCGACACAACGTGGCGCGCACCGAACCGATCTTGTCGTCCAGATCCGGGTCGGCCGAGGCGACCGCGACCAGGTCGAGCTGCGCGGCGATCGCGGACATGCCCACCGCGACCTCGTCGTGCAGCCTGCGTTCGAGTTCGTACCGAAACGTCGTGGTTTCGGATGTGGGCACGCGCAACAGCCGCGGCAGACGACCTTCCCTCGCGGAGAACACCAGCGCGTAACCCGGCACCGGTCAAGATTGGCGAGTTTCCCCGGGCGGCTCAAGGGGGCCATCCCTGCCGGCCTGGGGGATAACCCGACATTTGCGTGGTGGCGGGGGTCGGGTGATCCGACATTCGCCTCGTGGGTGTTGTGTCGTGAGTGTTGTTCTGTGGGGCCAGTTTCGTGCCCGAGCGTGCGGCTCACTCGATAGGTCCAGTGCTGTAGACCGGATGGGGGTCTACGCTTATTGTTTGCTTGCGTTCGTCTGCACTTTCGTGCGGTTGGAAGGGTGCCGTCATGTGGTTCAGCGTGGGTATCGACCTCGGGACCTCATTCTCGTCGGCTGCCGTCGGAGGTCCGGGCGGTACCCGGATGGTGCCACTGTCGCCGAGCATGGTCGTGCCGTCAGTGGCCTGTCCAGGACCGAACGGTTCGGTGTTGACCGGGCTGGACGCCCTCCAGGCAGCGACGGATCCCGCGTCTCTGGCCAGGGGGTTCAAACGCAGGCTCGGTGATCCGTCCCGGTTGGTTCTGGGTGGGGCGTCGTTCTCCCCGGCTGCGCTCATGGCGGCCCAGCTGCGCGACGTGCTCGCCGCGGTGAACCGCCATCAAGGCGGTGTGCCGACGTCAATCGTGCTGACCTGCCCGGCGATCTGGGGCCCCTACCGGCGGGAGCATTTCGCCGAGGTTCCGAAGTTGGCCGGGGTGAAGAGCTACCGGCTGGTGACCGAGCCGGAAGCGGCCGCGACCCACTACTCGAACGAGCGCAGGCTCGGCGAAGGTGAAGTGGTCGCGGTCTACGACCTCGGCGGCGGCACGTTCGACACCACGATCCTGCGCGTGCGTGGCGGGCGGATGGAGATCCTCGGCACGCCGGAAGGCATCGAGCACATGGGCGGCGTCGACTTCGACGAGACACTGCTCGCCAACATCGACGAGCGGCTCGACGGCGCCATCACCGAGCTGGACGAGGAGGATCCGGAGCACGCCACCGCGCTGGCCAAGATCCGCGCCATGGTGGTCAAGGCCAAGGAGGACCTGTCCATCGAACCGGACGTGACGCTGTCGGTGCCGTTGCCGTCCGGACCGCGCGAGCTGACCATCTCCCGGCTGGAGTTCAACGACATGATCCGGCCGTCGGTGGAGCTGACGGCCGAGACGTTGCAGCGCACGGTGACCAACGCGGGCCTGCAGCCGAACGATCTGTCCGGGATCCTGCTGGCAGGCGGCTCGTCCCGCATCCCGCTGGTTCCGCAGCTGATCTCCAAGGAGTTCGGCAGGCCGGTGCGGGTGAGCCTGCATCCGAAGTTCACGGTGGCGCTCGGTGCGGCCTCGATCGCCGCCCGCATGGCGTCCGAGCCGCCGCGCGCGTCCGGGACCGGTCCGATGCCGGTGCCGCCCGCGGCACAGCACGCACCGGCTCCGGGCGGGGCTGCTCCAGCGGGAGTGCCCGCCACAGCCGCGTTCGGGCAGCCGGCGAACGGGGTGGGGGAGCCGAAGCGTCGCGGAACCCGCATCGCGCTGGTCGCGGCGGCGGTCGTGGCGGTCGTCGCGCTCGTGACAACCGTGGTGTTGCTTTCCCGGAGCCCGGACGGCGACAACGAAGCGGCCGGCGCGTCCGGGGGGACGGTCTCGGCAGGCGCATCCACCGAAGCGGAACGTGTCGCGGACGAGACGCGCGCGCCGTTGCCGTCCAGCGCCGCGGCTCCCGGCTCCGCCGGCGCCGACATGAAGCCCGGCAGCGCGCCGAGCAACTCACCGGGCCCGCTGAAGGTGTTCGACGGCGCGGCCGTGTCCCCGTGGGCCGGTTTCATCGGGTCGTTGGAGACGAACTGGAGCGGCACCGACCTGACCAACGGCACCGTCCGGGACGGCTCGCTGACCGCGCGGGTGGACGACCAGGGGGTGCACGCCAGCTGGAACGGCAGTGGCCCCGCCCAGCTGTACTTCCAGAGCTCCCCGGATGCCAGCAAGGCGAGGGACTTGTCGCGCTACTTCAGCTCCGACGGCGCGATCACGTTCGACGTCGCGGTGCACAAGCGACCGACCAAGGTGACGTCGCT
The DNA here is from genome assembly GCF_000427825.1 of Thermocrispum municipale DSM 44069. GTDB lineage: Bacteria > Actinomycetota > Actinomycetes > Mycobacteriales > Pseudonocardiaceae > Thermocrispum > Thermocrispum municipale. Next base: position 53,989 of record NZ_KE386594.1, read on the forward strand.
GGAGCTGCACTGTGTGCACCCGTGCCGGTCCACCGTGTCGATCGACAAGGTGCTCAAGCGGCTGGACACCGGGAAGAAGACCACGGTCACCATCCCGTTGTCCTGCTTCACCCGCAAGCAGGAGTACGACTGGAACCCGAAGCGGGTCAACACCGCGTGGCTGGTCTACACCGAGGGCGCGTTGTCGGCAACCTTCTCCGACATTCGGTGGGAGGCCGAGGCAGGCGGCAGTCAGGACGCGGTCTCGTGCGACGACCTGCTGTGACCTGAGCACGACACGACGAAAGCCCGGCGAATCGCTCGCCGGGCTTTCGTCACCCTCGACGAGGGCCGAGCAGTCGCCGGGCCCTCGTGGTCGGCCGACTCAGAACGCGGAGAAGCCGAACACCGTGGTGGAGCGGAACTCCTCACCGGGCCGCAGCACGGTGGACGGGAAGTTCGGTTGGTTCGGCGAGTCCGGGAAGTGCTGGGTCTCCAGGCAGAACGCATCGCCCTGTCGGTAGGCCCGGTCGCCGATGCCGGTGAACGTGCCGTCCAGGAAGTTGCCCTGGTACAGCTGAACGCCCGGCTGATCGGTCTTCACCGTCAGCTTGCGGCCGCTGCGCGGGTCCCAGGCCTTCGCGGCCACCCGGAAACCCTTGCCGTTGAGCACCCAGTTGTGGTCGTAGCCGCGGCCGAAGCCCAGCTGCTCGTGGTCGTCCCGGTTGCGCTCACCGAACCGGTGCGGCTTGGTGAAGTCGAACGGCGTCCCGGCCACCGGCACGATCTCCCCGGTGGGGATCAGCGTCTCGTCGACCGGCGTGAACCTGTCGGCGTTGAGGTACAGGTACTGGTCGTCGACCGTGCCGCTGCCTTCCCCGGCCAGGTTGAAGTAGGTGTGGTTGGTCAGGTTGAGCACGGTCGCCTTGCCGGAGACCGTGGCGTGGTAGTCGACGCGCAGCTCGTCGCGGCGATTGAGCAGGTATGTCGCGGTGGTGGTCAGCTCACCGGGGAAGCCCATCTCACCGTCCGGGCTGACGTAGGTGAACTCCACACCGATCGCGTCGGGCTTCTCCACGACCTTGGTCGACCAGATGCGCTTCTCGAAGCCCTCCGGGCCGCCGTGCAGCGCGTTGTCGCCGTCGTTGGTCGGGATCTGGTAGGTCTCGCCGTCCAGCGTGAACGTGCCACCTGCGATCCGGTTGGCATACCGGCCGATGGTCGCGCCGAAACTCGGGCTGAGCTCGAGATAGTCGTCGATGTTGTCGAAGCCGAGGCTGATGTTGGTGACCCGGCCGCGGCGGTCCGGTACCTCCAGCCGCTGCACCGTGGCGCCCCAGGTCAGCATCGACACGGTCATCCGGCCGTTGCTGAAGATGTACACGTCGACCTGGTCACCGTCCGGCGTGGTGCCGAACTTCTCCTTGCGGATGGTGAACTTGCCTCGGCTCGGCTTGGCGCTCGCGCTGCCGCTCATCGCCGATGCCACGGGAATCCCGACGCCCAGCGCGCCCGCGGCGCGCAGCACATTCCTCCGGTCGACACCTGACATCGTCGCCTCACTTCCTTGTGTCGGGTTATCAGGTTTCCGGCACCGTCACGAATCCCTTGCCGACCAACCAGTCCAGCGCCACCTTCCCGGGATCCTCACCGTCGATGTCGACACGTTTGCACAGCTCGATCATCTGCTCGTTGGTCATCGCATCGGAGATCGGCTCGAGCACGTCACGAATCTTCGGGTGAGCTCGCAAGAACGACGTGCGCAGCGTGACCGCCGCGTTGTACTGCGGGAACGCCTTCTTGTCGTCCTCCAGTACGCGCAGTCCGAGCCCGGCGATCCGGCCGTCGGTGGTGAAGATCTCGCCGATGTTGCACGTCCCGCTGTCCACCGCGGCATAGATCGCGCCGGTGCCGAACTGCTTGATCACGGGGTCGGAGAATCCGTACTTCTTCACCGCCGCCGGGAATCCGTCGCGCCGGCTGATGAACTCGGTCTCCAGGCAGAAGACCGCTTCGTCCGGATTCTTCTTCAGAAACGCCGCCAGATCGGAGTTGGTGCGCAGATTGTGCTTCTTGGCGTACTCCTCGGTGACGGCGAAACCGTACTGGTCGTTCAGCGGGGAGTACTTCAACCACGTCACGCCGTTCTTCTTGGCGTCCAGCTCGGCGCTGGCCTTGTACTGGGCCTCTTCGCCGCCGGGCACCGGAAGCTCGTGGCCCTCGTAGTTGATCCAGAGCGTGCCGGTGTACTCCCACGAGATGTCAATCTGCCCGCTCAGCAACGCCTGCCGGGAGGTGTTGGAACCCTTGATGTCCGAAAGGTCTTGCACGTCTGCCCCTGCGGCCGACAGCGCCAGTTCCGCCAGGTAGGCGAGCAGGATCTGTTCGGTGAAGTCCTTCGACCCGACGGTGATCGAGACGCCTTCGAGCTCGGGAACGTGCGGGATCTTGCCCGGCTGGACGTCGAACGGCAGGGCGGCGTTGGTGGTCAAGCCGCAGCCTGCCGACGTCAGCACCACCGACGCCGCGGCCAGCAGTGCGGTCAGTGCCCTGCGCGCACGCCTCATCGCAGTCCTTTCGGTCCGAGATACTGCTCGGCCACGGAGCCGAGCCAGTCCACCATCAGTGCCAGCGCGACCGCGAGCACCGCGCCGGTGATCAGCAACGGCGGGCGGTTCAGCTTGTAGCCGGTGTCGATCAGCACGCCGAACCCGCCCGCGTCCACGAATGCGGCGAATGTCGCGGTGCCCACGGCCAGCACCAGCGACGTACGCAGGCCGGCCAGGATCAACGGCACGGCGAGCGGCATCTCGATCCGGGCCAGCACCGCGCCCGAGGACATCCCGATGCCCCGCCCGGCGTCGATGAGGGCCGGGTCGACCTCCTGCAGGCCGACCATGGTGTTGCGCAACACCGGCAGCAACGAATAGAAGGCCAGCGGCAGCACGACCACCCACAGCCCGCCTTCGGCCCCGGTCAGCAGGAAGAACAGCACCACCACGCCGAGCGCCGGCGCTGCCTGGCCGATGTTGGCGAATCCGATGAAGATCGGAGCCAGCCGTCGCCATCCGGGCCGGGTGAGCAGGACGCCGAGCGGGACGGCGATGACCACGACCAGCGCGGACACCAGCACGGTGATGAGCATGTGCTCGTACAGCATGGTCAGCAGGGACGGACCGTTGAGTGTCTCGCGGTCGGTGGCGTCGAGGTCCTGGCTGAACGCCCAGATCAGCACGGCGGCGACCAGCACGAGCACGATCGCAGGCTGGGCAAGCAGCCGGACCCGTTCCGCCCGCCGCGAGCTCGACTCGGTGGAGAACCCGAGGGTGGTGGTCATTGCTCCTCCTGCGCGGCGCCGTCGTCGTTGCGCTCTTCGCGCAAGGTCTGGATGGTGTCGATGACCGTCTCCAGGTGGATCGTGCCCGCGTACTGGCCTTGTGGACCGGTCACCGGTACGGCCCCGCCCTCGGCCAGCATCGCCTCCAGGGCGTCCTGCAACGTCGACTGTGTGCTCACCATGTCGCGCAGCGGCTTGCCCGCCGTCGCCAGCGACGTCGCCCTGGGCAGGTCACGCGCGTGCACCCAGCGGCTCGGCCGGTTGCGGCGGTCGAGCACCAGCGCATAGAGGTGACGCGAATTGGCCAGCTTCTCCCGCACCGCGGCGGGCGACTCGTCGACGCTGACCGTCACCGCTTCCTGGCGCAGCTCGACGTCCCGCACGCGCAGCAGGGTGAGCTGCTTGAGCGAGGCGCCCGCACCGACGAAGCCGGCGACGGTGTCGTCCGCCGGGTTGGCCAGGATGGCCTCGGGGGTGTCGTACTGCAGGATCTTCGACGAGTTGCCCAGCACCGCGATCTTGTCGCCGAGCTTGACCGCTTCGTCGAAGTCGTGCGTGACGAACACGATCGTCTTGTGCAGCTCGTCCTGCAGGCGCAGCAACTCGTCCTGCAGGTTGCCCCTGGTGATGGGGTCCACCGCGCCGAACGGCTCGTCCATCAGCAGCACCGGCGGATCCGCCGCCAACGCCCGCGCGACGCCGACGCGCTGTTGCTGGCCGCCGGACAGTTGCCGCGGGTACCGGTTGCGGAACGTGTCGACGTCCAGGCCGACGAGGTCGAGCAGTTCGTCCACCCGGTCGGCGATCTTCTTCTTGTCCCAGCCGAGCAGCCCGGGCACGACGCCGATGTTCTGCGCCACGGTGAAGTGCGGGAACAGGCCGGCTTGCTGGATGGCGTAGCCGATCTTGCGACGCAGCTTGTCCGGGTTGAGCGACTGGGTGTCCTCGCCGTCGATGCGGATGGTGCCCGACGTCGGCTCGATCAGCCGGTTGATCATCCGCATCGTGGTGGTCTTGCCACACCCGGACGGCCCGACCAAGATGACGATCTTGCCCGCCGGGATCGTCATCGTCACGTCGTCCACCGCGGGGTTCTTGCTGCCCGGGTAGCGCTTGGTGACGTTGGTCAGGGTGATCTCCGCGCCGGTCGTGGTGCTCTCCGCGGCCCCGCCGGGCTGCACACTTTCCTGGGATTCGGTCACGTCAGTCACGGATGCCCCTCGGTGTGGTCAGACGATTGATGAGCAGGTAGATGCCGTCCAGCACCAGCGCGAGGATGACCACGCCGATGGTTCCGGCCAGAGCTTGGTTGGTGGCGTTGGCACTGCCCGCGCGGGTGAGGCCGGCGAACACCTCGGAGCCGAGTCCCGGGCCCTTGGCGTAGGCGACCACCACGGCGATACCCATCAGCATCTGGGTCGCCACCCGCATGCCCGCCAGGATCGCGGGCCAGGCCAACGCGAGCTCGATCCTGGTGAGCACGCTGATCCGGCTCATCCCGATGCCGCGGGCGGCGTCCACGATGGCCGGATTGACCCCGGACAGCCCCACGATGGTGTTACGCACGATGGGCAGCAGGCCGTACAGCACCAGCACGGTCATCGACGGCGCCACGCCGAGTCCGAGGACCGGAATCAGCAGACCGAGCAGCGCGAACGACGGAATCGTCAGCACCGCACTGGCCAGCGCGGTGGCGATCGCCGACCCCGCGGGGGAGCGATAGACCGCGATTCCGATGCCCACACCCAGCAGCGTCGCCAACAACGTTGCCTGGACGACCTCGCTGGTGTGCAGCCAGGCCTGCAACGACAGTTTGTCCCAGCGATCGACGACGTATTCCCACAGGTTCAAAACGGCTCCGCCTTTCTCAGCCGGTGGGTGGTGGCCAAGTCTAGCCAGCGGGTCAACGTATTCAAGGAATTCTCGGCGCGGCGGCGCGGCGATGAAGATCGCGCACTTGTGTGCGTTATGCCCGAATCGGGCAAATCTCGGTAGTAGCCGTCTGACCAGCCGAAATACCATTGATCGGGCTCGAATTCGGCTCGCCTCCAGGTGGGTGAAATGGGTTGTGATCGCGGGAGCGATCCAGCCGGTTCAAGATCGGAGAATGTGATCCAACTGTCGCCCCGGTGTGCCATAGCCGATGAGATGTGAGAACCTGTGCGATTTGCCGACGTGATCTTCGGGATGTGCGCGCGTGCGACGAACGCGCGCCCCGAGGCGGTGGAATACGTGTGCGGCCGCTCGGTCACCCTCGGCGGGACGGGCCGTGGCAATTCCTGAATTCGATATGCGCAACGGTTGCGTATCGTGATCGGTCATGGCTGCCGGGTGGGGTGGGAGCGGCCATCGGCCGCGCGAGCCGCGGACCGGATCCAGCTGGACGCGACGCCGAGTCCCGGGGTCGAGCGGACCGGATCCAGCCGGACGCGACGCCGAGTCACCGGGGTCGCGCGATGCGGCGTGCGCGATATTCGGCTGAGCCGGCCGAGCCGGGCCGGATAGGCTGGTTACTCGATGTCACTTACCCCCTCTTCGCTGCGCCGGCGCACCGGCGAGCTCATGTTGCGCGATCGCCCTCGGTTCCGCCGGCGGCTCGACAAAGCGCGCAGCGAGCAAGCGCTGAGCGCGATCGCGGCCGACCTGGAGGCCGCCGAACGCCTGGTGCAGAGCCGCCGGGACAGCGTGCCGAAGGTGACCTACCCGCCGCAGCTGCCGGTCAGTCAGCGGGTGGACGACCTGGCGCGGGTCATCGCGGAGAACCAGGTGGTGGTCGTCGCGGGGGAGACCGGCTCGGGCAAGACCACCCAGCTGCCCAAGATCTGCCTGGACATCGGGCGCGGCGTGCACGGCATGATCGGCCACACCCAGCCGCGGCGGATCGCCGCCCGCACGGTGGCCGAACGCATCGCGAGCGAGCTGAACACCGAGGTGGGCGACGCGGTCGGCTGGCAGGTCCGGTTCACCGACCAGGTCAGCGACCGGACGTTGGTCAAGGTCATGACCGACGGCATCCTGCTCGCCGAGATCCAGCGGGACCGGATGCTGCGCTCGTACGACACGATCATCATCGACGAGGCGCACGAGCGCAGCCTGAACATCGACTTCCTGCTCGGCTACCTCAAACGGCTGCTGCCGAAGCGACCGGACCTGAAGCTGATCATCACCTCGGCGACGATCGACCCGGAGCGGTTCGCCCGGCATTTCGCCACCGACGGCAAGCCCGCGCCGATCGTGGAGGTCTCCGGCCGCACGTACCCGGTCGAGGTCCGCTACCGGCCGGTGGTCGACCCGGAGGACCCGGCGACCCAGGATCGCGACCAGATCCAGGCGATCTGCGACGCGGTGCGTGAGCTGCAAGCCGAAGGGCCCGGCGACATCCTGGTCTTCCTGTCCGGTGAGCGGGAGATCAGGGACACCGCCGATGCGCTGAACGCGATGGAGTTGCGCGACACCGAGGTGCTGCCGTTGTACTCCCGGCTGGCGGCGGCCGAGCAGCATCGGGTCTTCCAGCCGCACCGCGGCCGACGCATCGTGCTCGCCACCAACGTGGCGGAGACGTCGCTGACCGTTCCCGGCATCAAATACGTCATCGACCCGGGCACGGCGCGGATCTCGCGCTACAGCCACCGGCTCAAGGTGCAGCGCCTGCCGATCGAACCGATTTCCCAGGCGTCGGCCAACCAGCGCAAAGGCCGCTGTGGCCGGACGTCGGACGGCATCTGCATCCGGCTGTACTCCGAGGAAGACTTCGCATCGCGGCCGGAGTTCACCGACCCGGAGATCCTGCGCACCAACCTGGCGTCGGTCCTGTTGCAGATGGCGTCGGCAGAGCTGGGTGACATCGCCGACTTCCCGTTCATCGATCCGCCGGACCGGCGGCAGGTCGCCGACGGCCTCGCCCTGCTGCGGGAGCTCGGGGCGCTCGAGGGCAACAAACTCACCTCGGTGGGCAGGCAGCTCGCCCGCCTCCCGGTCGACCCGCGGATGGCCCGCATGGTCGTGCAGGCCCACCGCAACGGCTGCCTGCGCGAAGTCCTGGTCATCGCCGCCGCGCTGTCGATCCAGGATCCGCGCGAACGACCGGCCGAACATCAGCAGGCGGCGGACGCCCTGCACGCCAGGTTCGCCGACCAGACGTCGGACTTCCTCAGCTACCTGAACCTGTGGGACTACCTGCGGGAGAAGCAGCGCGAGCTGTCGTCCAGCCGGTTCCGCAGGCTGTGCAAGCAGGAGTACCTCAACTACGTGCGCGTACGCGAATGGCAGGACTTGTACGCGCAGCTGCGGGACACCGCCAAGCAAGTCGGTATCACCGCAGGCAAACGCACCGGGCGTGCGGACTACCAGAGCATCCACACCAGCCTGCTGGCCGGCCTGCTGTCCCACGTCGGGCTCAAGGATCCGGAGACCCGAGACTTCCTGGGCGCCCGCAACGGCCGGTTCGCCGTGTTTCCCGGGTCGGCCTTGTTCCGCAAGACCCCGCGCTGGGTGATGGCCGCCGAGCTGGTGGAGACCACCAGGTTGTGGGGTCGGATCTGCGCCAAGATCGAGCCGGAGTGGGTCGAGTCGCTGGCCGGCCACCTGGTGAAACGGCGCTACGCCGAGCCGCACTGGGAGCGCAAGCGGGGCGCGGTCGTGGCCTACGAGACGGTGACGCTCTACGGCGTTCCGCTGGTGTCCGGGCGCAAGGTCGACTACGCCAGGATCGAACCGGAGCTGTGCCGCGAGCTGTTCATCCGGCATGCGCTGGTCGAGGGCGACTGGGACACCCACCACGCGTTCTTCCACGCCAACCGCAAACGGCTCGGTGAGGTCGAGGAGCTGGAACACCGGGCCCGTCGCCGCGACATCCTGGTCGACGACCACGCGCTGTTCGAGTTCTACGACGCCCGCATCCCCGACCACGTGGTGTCCGCGCGGCACTTCGACGCGTGGTGGAAGAAGGAACGTCGCAAGCGTCCGTCGCTGCTGGACTTCGACCCCACGATGCTGGTCACCGAGGCCGCCGCGGACATCAGCGACGAGGACTACCCGCAGCACTGGCCGCAGGGCGAGCTGGATCTGCCACTGACGTACCAGTTCGAGCCGGGTTCGGACGCCGACGGCGTGACGGTGCACATCCCGCTCGAGGTGCTCAACCAGGTCGAGGACCGCGGCTTCGAGTGGCTGGTGCCGGGCATGCGCGAGGAACTGATCACCGCACTGATCAAGACGTTGCCGAAGCGGCTGCGCCGCGAACTGGTGCCCGCTCCCGACACCGCGAAGGCCGTGCTCGGGCCCCTGGAGGAGCACGACGGTCCGCTGCTGCCTGCGCTCAGCCACGAACTGCTCAGGCTGAAGGCCGTCGACGTTCCGGTCGACGCGTGGGACCTGGCCGCGTTGCCCGATCACCTGCGGATGACCTTCCGGGTCGTCGACGGCAAGGGCCGCACGCTCGGCGAAGGCAAGGATCTCGATGCGCTGCGGCAGCGTCTGGCACCCAAGGTGCAGACGGCGATCGCGCGGGCCGCCGAGAAGATCGAGCGACGCGGGCTCACCTCGTGGGAGCTCGACGAGTTGCCGCGGGAGTTCAGCAGCCGGACTCGCGGCTCGACCGTGCAAGGGTATCCGGCGTTGACCGACGCCGGCGAGGCCGTCGACGTGCGGGTCTATCCCACGGAGGGCGAGCAGAAGGCAGCGATGTGGCGCGGCACCCGCAAGCTGATCCTGCTCAACGTCCCGTCGCCGAAGAAACTGCTGCGCCAGGCGTTGACCAGCAAGGAGAAGTTGCAGCTGGCGCACAACCCGCACGGCAGTGTGGCCGGGCTGCTGGAGGACTGCATCGCCTGCGCGGCTGATCACTTGATGGCCGAGGCAGGGGGACCGGCCTGGGACGCCGACGGCTTCGCCAAGCTCACCGACGCGGTCCGCGCCGGTCTCGGGCCGACGCTGCTGGAGACGGTCGAGCGGGTGCGCCGCGTTCTCGTCGCCTGGCACGACGTGCGGACCGGGCGCGAGGCCATGCGTGGCTTCGACGAGGCGATGGCGGACATCGACGAACAGGTGGGTGGGCTGGTCTACGACGGGTTCATCGCGGACAGCGGGTTCGAGCGACTGCCGGACATCGAGCGCTACCTGCGCGCGGTGCAGCGCAGACTGGAGAAGCTGCCGCGGGACGGCGCGCGGGACACGCAGCGGATGCGCATCGTGCGTGACCTGACCGAGGAGTACCGCGCCCTGGTGGCCGAGGTGCCGCCGGGTCACGACGTGCCCGCCGAGCTGAACAACATTCGCTGGATGCTGGAGGAGCTGCGGGTCAGCTTCTTCGCGCAGACGCTGGGGACGGCGTACCCGGTGTCGGAGAAGCGGGTGATCCGGGCGCTGGACGTGTCCCGCGTCAAGAATCTGGCTCAGTTTTCTTGGATGAAAGTTGTGCTTGTTGATCTTGCTGGTGGATCTCGATCGGTCGTTGCATGCCGAGTGCCTCGTGGGGGCGGATGTGGTTGAACACGTGCCGGTAGCGCTCGGCCTCGGCGGCGAGGGTCTGCCCGTCGTCGATCTCCATCCGGTAGAGGTGCTCGTACTTCAGCGATCCGAATGCCCGTTCCCGCACGCCGTTCTGGCCGGGTGAGCGACGCCGGGTGCGGATGTGGAGCAGCTCGGGGCGAGAGGCGATGAACGCGGCGA